>NZ_CP025261.1:4800000-6897567 GCF_002843625.1 Pseudomonas sp. 09C 129
CCGGCTGATCCTCAACCTGTTTGAAGGCCGGCATTTCCAGCTGACCTTCAACACCGGCCTGAACAACCTCGACAGCCAGTGGGCCGGCTTGCTGATCTTCGATGACAGCGGCCAGGTGCTTTCGGCCAACCGCCGCGCCGACAACCTGCTGGGCATCAGCCTGTCGCGGGTCGGCATCGAAAGCCTGTTCAAGGTGTCACTGCTGGAATTGCTCAACCAGCCCGAAGGCCTGCCCTTCGCCCTGCAGGCTGCCGGTCGCAACCGCTTCCATTGCCTGCTCAAGCGTCCAAGGCAGATGCCGATCCAGGCCCGAGTCTTCGTCGAGCCACCTTCCCGTCCGGCTCCCGCCAACACAGATGCCATCAGCCTGAACACCCTGCACTTCGGCGACAGCCGGGTGGAGAAAGCCGTGCGCCAGGCCGAACGGCTGCTGGAAAAGGACATTCCGCTGCTGATCCACGGCGAAACCGGCGTCGGCAAGGAAGTTTTCGTCAAGGCCCTGCACCAAGCCAGCTCGCGGAGCAAACAGGCGTTCATTGCCGTCAACTGCGCGGCGATTCCCGCCGAACTGGTGGAGTCCGAGTTGTTCGGCTACGAGAAAGGCGCCTTCACCGGCGCCAGCCAGAAAGGCAGCATCGGCCTGATCCGCAAGGCCGACAAAGGCACGCTGTTCCTCGACGAAATCGGCGACATGCCCTTGCCGACCCAGGCCCGCCTGTTGCGTGTGCTGCAGGAGCGCTGCGTACAACCGGTGGGTAGCAGCGAGCTGTTCCCGGTGGACATCCGCATCATCTCGGCGACCAACCGCTCCCTGCGCGAACAGGTACAACTCGGGCGTTTTCGCGAGGACCTGTATTACCGCATCGGCGGCCTGACCCTGGAGTTGCCGCCCCTGCGCGAACGCAGCGACAAACAGGCGCTGTTCAAGCGCATCTGGGAACAGCATCGCGAGTCCGGCCAATGGGCCGGGCTCAGCCGCGATGTCCAGGAACTGTTCGAGCGCCATCCCTGGCCGGGCAACCTGCGCCAGGTCAGCAGTGTGATGCAGGTAGCACTGGCCATGGCCGAAGAACAGCCGATCCGCGCCGAGCACCTGCCGGACGACTTTTTTGTCGACCTGGACATGGAGCCAGCCACCAGCCACGAACCGCCCGGCGACATCGACCTGCAAGACACCCCCGACCTGCACCGCCAGCTCAAGGCCGTGGGTGGCAACATCTCCCTATTGGCCCGGCGCCTGGGGGTGAGTCGCAATACCCTGTACAAGCGCTTGCGACAGCTGGATACATAAAACCTGACCTGCCGTCTGCCTCGGCTTGGCCGGGATCGAATATTCTGGCTATATTTGTCCAGAATATTGGAGAAACCTCATGATCACTGTCCCGCTGGCAGAAGCCAAAAACAACCTGTCCAAACTGGTCGACGATGCCGCGGCAGGACAGGTCATTACCATCGCCAAACACGGTCGTGCCCTCGCCCGCCTGGTTCCCGTCGGCAAACCGTCGGGGCAGCGCATTGGTGCAATGAAAGGCAAACTGGTGCTTCCCGACGACTTTGACGCCCCGCTGCCGGACGACATGCTCGACGCCTTCGAAGGTACCCGGGAGTGAGAGTCCTGCTCGACACGCATATTCTGCTCTGGACCCTCAGCGACGATCCGAAGTTGTCGGCCAAGGCCCGAAAGCTGATTGAAAGCGCTGCCGAAATCTATATCAGCGCCGCGTCTTTCTGGGAGATGGCCATCAAGGTTGGCCTGGGCAAGCTTGATGTGGACCTGGAAGAGATTCGCGAATATTGCCTGGCGAGCGGTTTCATCGAACTGGCCATCACCTCGGAACACGCCATTGCGGTCAAAGACCTTGAACATCACCACCGCGATCCCTTTGACCGGCTGATTGTGGCCACCGCGATCAGCGAACCGATGAAACTGCTGACCGCCGACCCGCTAGTCGCCAAGTACAGCTCCCTGGCCATTCTGGTTTGATCCCGCACAGATAAATCGCAGGCAAACAAAAACCCGCACAAGGCGGGTTTCTGTTTGTCGCCAGTACAACGATCAGTCAGCCAGGCGCCAGGTAGTCCCGCCCTTGCCGTCTTCCAGCACCACGCCCATGGCGGTGATCTGGTCGCGGATGCGGTCGGACTCGGCCCAGTCCTTGTTGGCCCGGGCAGCCAGGCGCGCCTGGATCAACGCTTCGACCTGCGCCGCGTCGACCCGGCCTTCGGCACCGGCCTGCAGGAAGTCATCGGCGTCCAGCTGCAGCACACCCAGCACGTCCGCCAGTTCCCGCAGGCGCGCCGCCAGACCGGCCGCCGCATTGAGATCGCTCTCGCGCAGACGGTTGATCTCGCGCACCATCTCGAACAGCACCGCACAGGCTTCCGGCGTGCCGAAGTCGTCGTTCATCACCTCGGTGAAACGCTCGACGAAGGCTTCGCCACCGGCGGCCGGTACAGTCGGCAGGCCTTTGAGGGCGTGGTAGAAACGCTCCAGGGCGCCCTTGGCGTCCTTGAGGTTGTCTTCCGAGTAGTTGATCGCGCTGCGGTAGTGGCTCGACACCAGCAGGTAACGCACCACTTCCGGATGGTACTTGTCGAGCACGTCGCGGATGGTGAAGAAGTTGTTCAAGGACTTGGACATCTTCTCGCCATTGATGCGGATCATGCCGCAATGCATCCAGGCATTGGCGTAGGTCTTGCCGGTGGCCGCCTCGCTCTGGGCGATCTCGTTTTCATGGTGCGGGAACTCGAGGTCGCTGCCGCCGCCATGAATGTCGAAGGTCTCGCCCAGGCAGCAAGTCGACATCACCGAGCATTCGATGTGCCAGCCCGGACGCCCGGCGCCCCATGGCGATTCCCAGCTCGGCTCGCCCGGCTTGGCGGCTTTCCACAGCACGAAGTCCAGCGGGTCCTGCTTCGACTCGTCGACTTCGATGCGCGCGCCGATGCGCAGGTCTTCGATCTTCTTGCGCGACAGCTTGCCGTAACCGAGGAACTTGCCGACCCGGTAGTACACGTCGCCGTTGCCCGGCGCGTAGGCGTAGCCCTTGTCGATCAGGGTCTGGATCATCGCGTGCATGCCGGCGATATGGTCGGTGGCACGCGGTTCCATGTCCGGCTTCTTGATGTTCAGGCGCGCTTCGTCTTCGTGCATCGCCGCGATCATGCGCTCGGTCAACGCCTCGAACGATTCGCCGTTCTCGTTGGCCCGATTGATGATCTTGTCGTCGATGTCGGTGATGTTGCGCACATAGGTCAGGTCGTAGCCGCTGAAGCGCAGCCAGCGGGTCACCAGGTCGAAGGCGACCATGCTGCGGCCGTGGCCCAGGTGGCAATAGTCGTACACGGTCATGCCGCACACGTACATGCGCACCTTGTTGCCATCGAGCGGCTTGAAGACTTCTTTGCTCTTGGTGAGCGTGTTGTAGATCGTTAGCACAAGGAGTTCCTTAACTGATCACTGACCCCAGGAGTCGCGCAGGGTCACGGTACGGTTGAATACCGGTGCGCCCGGTTTCGAGTCCTTGATATCCGCGCAGAAGTAACCTTCGCGCTCGAACTGGAAACGGTCTTCCGGCTGTGCGTTGCCCAGCGAGGGTTCGGCACGACAACCAGTGAGGACCTGCAGGGAGTCAGGGTTGATGTTGTCCAGGAAACTTGCGCTGTCCTCGGCCTTCTCCGGGTTCGGCGAACGGAACAGGCGATCGTACAGGCGCACTTCGCACTCGACGCTGGCGGCGGCCGGCACCCAGTGGATCACGCCCTTGACTTTGCGCCCTTCCGGGTTCTTGCCCAGGGTGTCCGGGTCGTACGAGCAACGCAGCTCGACGATGTTGCCGTCGGCGTCCTTGATCGCCTCGTCGGCGCGGATCACGTAGCTGCCGCGCAGGCGCACTTCGCCGGCCGGCTCCAGGCGCTTGTAGCCCTTTGGCGGCTCTTCCATGAAGTCGTCGCGATCGATGTAGATTTCACGGGCGAACGGCAACACCCGCACACCCATGTCTTCTTTCGGGTGACGCGGCAATTCGAGGTTCTCGACCTGGCCTTCAGGGTAGTTGGTGATCACCACCTTCAGCGGACGCAGCACGCACATGGCGCGCGGGGCGCTGTGGTCGAGGTCGTCACGGATGCTGAATTCCAGCATGCCGAAGTCCACCACGCCGTCGGAACGGTTGGTGCCGACCATTTCGCAGAAATTGCGGATGGATTTCGGCGTGTAGCCACGACGACGGAAGCCCGACAGGGTCGACATGCGCGGGTCGTCCCAACCGTTGACGTGCTTCTCGTCCACCAGTTGCTTGAGCTTGCGTTTGCTGGTGATGGTGTAGTTCAGGTTCAGGCGGCTGAACTCGTACTGGCGCGGCTGTGCCGGCACCGGCAGGTTCTCCAGGAACCATTCGTACAGCGGGCGATGGCTTTCGAACTCCAGGGTGCAGATCGAGTGGGTGATGCCTTCGATGGCGTCCGACTGACCGTGAGTGAAGTCGTAGTTCGGGTAGATGCACCACTTGTCGCCGGTCTGGTGGTGATGCGCATGGCGGATGCGATACATGATCGGGTCGCGCAGGTTCATGTTCGGCGAGGCCATGTCGATCTTGGCCCGCAGCACACGTGCACCGTCCGGGAATTCGCCAGCGCGCATGCGGGCAAACAGGTCCAGGTTCTCTTCGACGCTGCGATCGCGGAACGGGCTGTTCTTGCCCGGCTCGGTCAGGCTGCCACGGTATTCCTTGGCCTGCTCGGGGGTCAGGTCGTCGACATAGGCCTTGCCCGCCTTGATCAGCTCCACCGCCCAGTCGTGCAGCTGGTCGAAGTATTGCGAGGCGTAGCGCACTTCACCGGACCACTCGAAGCCCAGCCACTTGACGTCGCTTTCGATGGCGTCGATGTATTCCTGGTCTTCCTTGGCCGGGTTGGTGTCGTCGAAACGCAGGTGGGTGACGCCGCCGAATTCCTGGGCCAGCCCGAAGTTCACGCAGATCGACTTGGCGTGACCGATGTGCAGGTAGCCGTTGGGTTCCGGCGGGAAGCGGGTCACGATCTGTGTGTGCTTACCCGAGTCCAGGTCCGCCTGGATGATCGGGCGCAGGAAGTTGACCGGAACGGCCGGTCCGGTCTTGGAATTCGAGGTAGGGTCGACAGTGGGCTTGCTCATAGGATCCTTGAACGTACAAGTGCGCGGCCGGTGCGGCCTGATAAATCAAAACGGATATCATAGCCGATGCGGTCAAGCCCCTGACAGAGCGGGCTTTAAATCTGCCGCGATTAATCCGTCGCAAATGAAAAAACAGCCTCGAATTTCACGCCCGGCACGCTAAACTGCGCACCTTGGCGGATTTTTGCCAGCGCGGTTCCGGCCTGCGGGCCCCATGCCTGTCTCCCGGAACCCGGGAATTCCTTGAAAACGCTCCTCCTTATAAAGAGTACCGATCATGACCCAAGTCAAACTGACCACCAACCACGGCGACATCGTGCTGGAACTGAACGCCGAGAAAGCCCCGGTCACCGTGGCCAACTTCATCGAATACGTTAAAGCCGGTCATTACGAAAACACCGTATTCCACCGCGTCATCGGTAACTTCATGATCCAGGGCGGCGGTTTCGAGCCAGGCATGAAAGAAAAGAAAGACAAGCGTCCAAGCATCCAGAACGAAGCCGACAACGGTCTTTCCAACGACAAGTACACCGTCGCCATGGCCCGCACCATGGAGCCGCATTCGGCTTCCGCGCAGTTCTTCATCAACGTCGCTGACAACAGCTTCCTCAACCACAGCGGCAAGACCGTGCAGGGCTGGGGCTACGCGGTATTCGGCAAAGTGGTTGCCGGCACCGAAGTGGTCGACAAGATCAAAGGCGTGGCCACCACCATGAAGGCCGGCCACCAGGACGTACCGGCAGAAGACGTGATCATCGAGAAAGCCGAGATCGTTGAGTGATACTGCTGATTTCAGATTTGCATCTGGAAGAGGAGCGCCCGGACATTACCCGGGCGTTTCTGGATTTACTGGGCGGGCGTGCCCGCTCGGCGCAGGCGCTGTACATCCTGGGAGATTTCTTCGAGGTCTGGATCGGCGACGACGCCATGACCCCCTACCAGCTTTCCATTTGCCAGGCACTGCGCGAGCTCAGCGACAGCGGCACGCAGGTTTTCCTGATGCATGGCAATCGCGACTTCATGCTCGGCAAGGCCTTCTGCAAAGCCGCGGGCGCGACCCTGCTCAAGGACCCGAGCGTGGTCGACTTCTACGGCGAGCCGGTGCTGCTGATGCACGGCGACAGCCTGTGCACCCGCGACGAAGCCTACATGCGCATGCGCCGCTACCTGCGCAACCCGGTTTCGTTGTGGATCCTCAGGCACCTGCCGCTGCGCACCCGGCACAAGCTGGCGCGCAAGCTGCGCAATGAAAGCCGCGCGCAAACCCGCATGAAGGCCAACGACATCGTCGACGTGACCCCGGACGAAGTGCCGCGGATCATGCAGGCGTTCAAAGTGCGGACCCTGGTCCACGGCCACACCCACCGCCCGGCCATCCACAAGTTGCAGATCGGCGACCAGGCCGCCAAGCGCATCGTGCTGGGGGACTGGGACCGTCAGGGCTGGGCCTTGCAGGTGGATGAACAGGGCTTCCAGCTGGCGGCTTTCGACTTCGTGCCGTCACAGCAGGCATTGCCCCGCCTGTAGCGCCGCCGCAGGCCCGAAGGGCCTTCCAAGGCCTTCCAGGCGAACGTTGCGCGTTCTATCGCGAGCAAGCTCACTCCTACAAAAAGGTACGTCCCTCTGTAGGAGCGAGCTTGCTCGTGATAATTCCTCTGCCCTACCGCACCATCAATGCCCCGCCGACGCCGGCCCGGCCTTGGCGGTGAACGGTGGCTTGGCCAGCCACACCAACAGGATCAGCACCATGAAGCTCCAGCCCAGCAGCGTGAAGTAGTCCACGGTGGACATCATGTACGCCTGCCCGATCAGCACCTGGTCCAGCTGCGCGTAGGCCTGGTTGCTGGCACCGCCCAAGGCGTTCAGGGCATCGCGGGTGGCCGGCTCGAAGCTGCTGATGTGTTCACTCATGTAGGCATGGTGCTCGTTCGCCCGGCGGATCCAGATCCAGGTGGTCAACGACGCGGCGAAGCTGCCGCCCAGGGTCCGCAGGAAGGTGGCCAGGCCGGCGCCATCGGCGATCTGCTGCGGCGGCAGGTCCGACATCAGGATGCTCAGGGTCGGCATGAAGAACAGCGCCACGCCGATGCCCATGAACAGTTGCACCAGGGCGATGTGCTGGAAGTCCACCTCGTTGGTGAAGCCGGCGCGCATGAAGCAGCTCAGGCCGATCGCCAGGAACGCCAGACCGGCCAGCAAGCGCAGGTCGAACTTGTGCGCGTACTTGCCGACGAAAGGCGACATCAGCACCGGCAGGATGCCGATCGGCGCCACCGCCAGGCCGGCCCAGGTCGCGGTGTAGCCCATCTGGGTCTGCAACCACTGCGGCAGGATCAGGTTGATGCCGAAGAAGCCGGCATAACCGCCCACCAGCACGATGGTGCCGATGCGGAAGTTGCGGTGGGCGAACAGCCGCAGGTTGACCACCGGATGGCGGTCGGTCATTTCCCAGATCACGAACACCGCCAGGGCGATCAGCGAAATCAGCGTGCCGATAACGATGAAGTTGGATTCGAACCAGTCCAGGTCGTTGCCCTTGTCGAGCACGATCTGCAAGGCACCGACGCCGACGATCAGGCTCAGCAGGCCGATGTAGTCCATCGGCTGGCGACTGGTCACCACCGGCCGCGCCTTCAGTTGCTGCTTGACCACCCAGGCGGCGAACAGGCCGATCGGCACGTTGATGAAAAAGATCCACGGCCAGCTGTAACTGTCGGTGATCCAGCCACCGAGAATCGGCCCGGCAATCGGCGCCACCACCGTGACCATCGCCAGCAGCGCCAGGGCCATGCCCCTTTTCGCCGGCGGGTAGACCGCGATCAGCAGGGTCTGGGTCATCGGGTACAACGGCCCGGCCACTACCCCTTGCAGCACACGAAAGCCCACCAGCTCGGGCATGGAAGTGGAAATCCCGCAGAGGAACGAGGCCAGCACGAACAGCAGGGTAGCCCAGATAAACAGCTTCACTTCGCCGAAGCGCCGGCTCAGCCAGCCGGTCAGCGGCAAAGCGATGGCGTTGCTCACGGCAAACGAGGTGATCACCCAGGTGCCCTGCTCCGAACTCACCCCGAGGTTGCCCGAGATGGTCGGCAAGGCCACGTTGGCGATGGTGGTATCGAGCACCTGCATGAAGGTCGCCAGCGACAGGCCGATGGTGCTGAGCAACAGGCTGGGCGGCGTGAAAGAGGCGTTATTGCTCATCGCGAATCCTATGAAGCGAGGCAGGCGCCGCGGCCGCTAACGGCCGCAGCAGAGGGATCGGCGAATCAGCGCTGCGCGGTCTTGCCGATGGCGGCGCTGTTGTCGTGGATCAGGCGAGCGATCAGGGCATCGGCCTCGCCCAGCTGGCGGTCGTAGACGCTGGTGCTGAACGACGCCTTTTGTGGCGGCTGCTGGGCCAGCACGGGGCCGCTCTGGTCATGCAGGTCGACGTTGACCACCGTCGACAGGCCGACCCGCAGCGGGTGCCTGGCCAGTTCTTCGGCATTCACATGGATGCGCACCGGTACCCGCTGCACGATCTTGATCCAGTTGCCGGTGGCGTTCTGCGCCGGCAACAGGGCGAAGGCACTGCCGGTACCGGCGCCCAGGCTGTCGATGGTGCCGCTGTACTTGACGTCGCTGCCGTAGATATCGGCCTCGATGTCCACCGGCTGGCCGATGCGCATGTCACGCAGCTGGGTTTCCTTGAAGTTGGCGTCGATCCACAGTTGGTCGAGCGGGATCACCGCCATCAACGCGGTGCCCGGCTGTACCCGCTGGCCCAGTTGCACGGTGCGCTTGGCGACATAACCGGTCACCGGGGCGATCAGGGTGCTGCGGGCGTTGGTCAGGTAGGCCTGGCGCAGTTGCGCGGCGGCCGCCTGCACGTCCGGATGGTTCGATACCACGGTGTCGTCCACCAGCGCGTTGGTGGTGTTGAGCTGCTGCTGGGCATTGGCCAGGGCGTTCTGCGCCGAGGTCAGGTCGTCGCGGGCGTGGGACAGTTCTTCCTGGGAAATCGCCCCGCTGCTGGCGAGGGTCCGGCGACGGTTGAAGTTGTCCTGGGCCTTCTGCACTTCGGCCTTCTGCGCCGCCACCTGGGCGCGCATGCCGTCGACATTGCTGTACAGCCCGCGCACCTGGCGCACGGTGCGGGCCAGGTTGGCCTCGGCGCTTTGCAGGCCGACCTCGGCATCGTTGGGGTCAAAGTTGATCAGCACCTGGCCTTCGTGGACCAGGTCGCCATCGTCGGCACCGATGCTGACCACCGTACCGGTGACCAGCGGGGTGATTTCCACCACGTTGCCGTTCACATAGGCGTCGTCGGTGCCTTCGTTCCAGCGTCCGTAGAGTTCATACCAGGCAAAGACCCCCAGCCCGCCCAGGACGATCAGCGCCACCAGGCCCAGCAGCATGACCTTGCGCTTGCGCGGGTTGGCGGTGTCCGGGGTGTTTTCAGGAGCGTTGTTGGTTGCGGCAGTGGCCATGATGAGTACCTTGAATTATTGAGTGCGCGAGGCTGGGGTCGGGGTGGCCGCGGCCAGATTGTCGGTCTGGAAACCACCGCCCAGGGCCTGCATCAGTTGGATCGACAGGTCGATCTGCTGGGCATTCAGGGTCGCCAGCTGACGCTGGGCCTGCAGCAACTGCTGCTCGATGCTGAGCACGTCCAGGTAATTGCCGATCCCCGAGCCGTAGCGCTGGACCACGGTGTCGTAGGAGTCCTGGGCGATGTCGGTGGCGTGTTGCTGGGCGGCGATCTGCCGACCGATGTCACGCAGCTGGGAAATGGTGTCGCTGACATCCCCCAGGGCATTCACCAGGCTCTTGTTGTACTGCGCCACGGCCAGGTCGTAGTCGGCGTCCCGGGCATCCAGGTCGGCGCGCAGGCGGCCACCGTCGAAGATCGGCAGCGACACGGTCGGGGCGATGTTGAAGAAGCGGCTGGCCGATCCGAACATCGCGTCCCCCAGCAACGCTTGAGTGCCGGCAGCGGCGCTCAGGTTGAGGTTGGGATAGAAGTTGGTCTTGCCGGCGTCGATGCTCTTGCTCGCCGCCTCGACCCGCCAGCGCGCGGCCACCAGGTCCGGACGGCGGCCCAGCAGTTCCGCCGGCAGCACCGACGGCAGTGCCACCGCGCTGGCCTGCAGGACTTTCGGCCGGGCGATTTCGTTGCCCCGGTCCGGGCCTTTGCCGAGCAATACCGCGAGGGCGATCTTGGCGCTCTGCAGGTTTTTCTCGGCGTCGATCAGGCTGGCTTCGGAGCTGGCCTCCAGGCTTTCGGTCTGCTGGTACTGGTACTGGCTGTCGATGCCCGAGCTCAGGCGCTTCTGGCTCAGGTCGAGCATCTGCCGGGTGCGCTTGAGGTCTTCAGTGGCCAGGTCATGGACGATATGCGCCTGGCCCAGGTCGCTGTAGGCCCGAGCCACGTCGGCGGCCAGGGTCAGTTGCGCGGCCTGGCGATCGATCTCGGCGGCGCGCGCCTGGCCCAGGGCGGCTTCCCAGGTATCGCGCTGGCCGCCCCAGAGGTCGAAGGTGTAATTGAAGTTGCCTGTCAGGCTGCGCATCGTGCTGTAGTTGTCGCCCTGCCCGCTCGGGTCCTGCGAACGGGACAGGCGCGAGCGGCTGACACTGCCGCTGGCGTCCAGGGTCGGCATGCGTGCCGCGTCCGCGGCATAGGCCGCCGCGCTGGCCTGGTGGGCGCGGGCGCGGGCGATCTGCATGTCGGGGCTGTCGTGCAGGGCCTCGCGGATCAGGCCGTCGAGCTGTGGATCGCCCAGGCTCTTCCACCAGTCGCTCTTCGGCCAGGCCGCCGGCGACAGGGTCACGCCACTCAGGGATTGTCCGGCCTTGAGGGATTTGGCATCGAGGCTCACGCCTTCGGTTGTCAGGCCGCTGTAGTTGGCACATCCCGCCAGGCTCATGGCCAGCAGCACCAGGCTCAAACGGGCACGCAAGGTTTTACTGCTCATTTACTTATCACCTACCCGCAACACGGTGATCGGGTCACCGGCCGCCAGCAAAATTTTCTTGAGGATCTGTTCCAGGGTTTTCAACTCTTCGGGGGTGATGGCGCCGGCCAGTTGGTTCATGGCGTTGGCGCCGATGTGCGGCAGGCAGTCGGCGAGCTTCTGGCCCTCCTCGGTGAGCACCAGGCGCACCTGACGACGGTCGTGCTCCGAGCGTTGGCGGGCGAGGAAGTCCTTCTGCTCCAGGCGATCGAGCATGCGGGTCATGGAACCGCTGTCCAGGGACAGGTGGCGGCACAGCTCGGCCGGGGTGTCGACGCCGAACTGGGCCATGATGATCAGCACCTTGAACTGCGCGGCGGTGATGCCGTGGGGTTCCATGTGGGTGTCGATGATCCGGTCCTTGAGCAGGGCCGCGCGGCCCAGCAAGAGCCCGAGGTGGCAATTGTGGAAATCGTCTGGGGTGAAGTGCTTCATCTGACCACCTGTTAGCTGCCTAGGCAGCGAAAGTATGTCGAGATGTTACTGCCTAGGCAGCCAATATCCAAACAATAATTAGCATGCTTACTATTAAGCTAATTAATGGGAAAGCCTTGAAGTCGAAAATCGGCGGGAGAAATACCGGCTGGAGGGGCGGCGTGGTGAACACCAGCCCCCTCGCCAAAGGGGACTGGATTGCCGACGAGCTAGAAGTCGCGCTTGTAGAAGATATCCAGCGAGCTGGCGACGCCGCTGGCCGCTTCCAGGTAGACCTTTTTGCTCAGCTTGTAGCGCAGGGCGATGGTGTTGGCCGGCTCGAAGACCCCCACCCCGTAACGCAGGCTGAGCCGCTCGGAGATATTGCCGCTGGCCACCACGCTGGTGGTGTTGCCGCTGCCCTGGGTGTCGAGCTGGAAGTCGTCGATCCCCAGGTCCTTGGCCAGCCCGCCGGTGATGTTCGAGCTGCCCATCAGGCCCAGGCCCAGGGCAGCTTGCGCCAGCATGTTGTTGTCCTCGCCGGTGGTGCTCAAGGGACGCCCGAGCACCAGGTAGGACAGCGCCTGCTCCTGGCTCATGGCCGGCTCCGAGAAGATCTGCGTGGTCGGCTGTTCGGCGCTGCCACTGAGGCGGATACCGGCGATCACGTCATCGGTCTGGCGGATCGCCTCGATGTCCAGGTACGGCTGGTCGATCGGCCCGGCGAACAGCAGGCGCGCCCGGCGTACGGTCAGGCGCTGGCCGTAGGCGCGGTAGCGGCCGTCGTTGAGCCACAACTCGCCACGGGTGTCCATGTTGTCGCCGATGTGCACGTGGCCTTGCAGGTTGGCGGTCAGGCCGAAACCGGTGAAGCTGAGCTTGTCCTCGCCGACCACCACATCGATGTCCATCGCCATGGCCATCGGTGCTTTGCCCTCCTCGGTCTGGTGGCCGATGATCACCGTGTCGTCCGACACCTTGACCGTCGATGGCGGCAATTCACGGATGGTGATTTCACCCTTGGGCACATGGACCTTGCCGGCGATCGCCAGCTTGTCGTCCTTCATCGAGATCTTCAGGTCCGGCGCCACGTCCAGCACCGCATAGGGCTCGACGGTGACCGGCAGTTGCGAGCCTTTCAGGCTCAGGTCCACCACCAGCGCCTGGCCCCAGGCGATATTGCCGTTCAGGCTACCCTGGCCGGCCTTGCCGCTCTTCCAGCCGCCGTTCAACTGCACGCTTTCACCGGCGATCAGCGCCTGCAATTGCAGGTCCTGGAGGCTGATGGGCAATTCAGGGCCGGAAACTTCGCCACCACTAAGGGCCAGGTTGCCATTGACCTGCGGCGCCAGCAGACCGCCGGAGATGCGCCCGCTGCCATTGAGGGTGCCGGTGAGCTTTTCGACCATCGGCACGAACGGCCGCGCCACCGCCAGGTCCAGGCCGCTGAGGCGGAACTCGCCGGACAGCGGCTTGTTTTTCGGCAGCGGATTGATCTGCGCCTGCAGCATCAGCTCACCGAGCTTGCCGCCACTGAACGCCAGCTGGGTGTCGATACGCTTGGGGTTGAGGGTGGTGTCGAGTTTCAGCGTCTGGTACGGGAAGTCCAGCCACTGCTGCTTTTCCTTGACCCGCAAGGTGCCGCCGCTGGCGTCCAGCAGGATCCGCCCCTGCGGGCCGCCAGCCGGTACGTCCAGCTTGATATCGGCATTGAGCCGGCCCTTCCAGGCGAAGTCCTTGGGCAACCACTGCGCGAGGCTGTCGATCGGGAACTGCTTGAGGTGGTAGCGCAACTTGGGCTCGGGCATCAGCCGCTGATCCTCGCCACACAGGCTGGCATCGCCGCTGGCCCAGCAATGGGCGCCGAAGTTGAGCTTGCCGTCGGCCAGGTATTCGAGCCTGGCCGGGGCTTGCAGCCTCCAGTCCTGGCCACCGGTCTGGATATCGCCGCTGGCCAGGCGCCCGCGCCAGTTGCCCTGGTCCAGCTTGCCGTCCAGGCCCAGTGCCAGCTTGAGCTGCGGGCCTTGCAAGTCCAGTTGCAGCTTCTGGCTCTTGATATCGCCCTGGCCGCTGGCCGTCAGCGTGCCCAGCGCGGTTTCACCGACCTGGATGCCGGCCCCCTTGAGGTCGATTTGCGCCCGTTGCGCGCTGTCCAGGCTGGCATCGAGCTTGAGGCTCTGCAGGCGATTGTCGACGAACACCAGTTGCTGGCCTTGCAGGTCGAGCTTGCCCTGCGGCGCCTTCAGGGTGCCCGCCACATCGAGGCGGCCGTTGAGCTGGCCACGCAGCTCGGGCCACAGCTGGCCGAGACGCGGCAGCTTGATATCGAGTTGCCCGGCCAAACGCTGTTGCAGGCGGCCGGAACCGTTGATGCGGTTGTCGCCCAGGCGGATGTCCAGGGTATTCAGGTTCCACTGCTCGCCAGCGCCATCGGCCTTGGCCTGCAGCACCGCGGGCTGGCCGCGCAGCTTGCCCTTGAGGTCGAGGTCGGCGTTGAGCTTGAGTTGCTCGTTCTTCATTTCGCCCTGGCTGCGCAGCGGCCCGGCCAAAGTGCCCGGCAGCTCGGCGACCCAGTACGCCGGGTTGATCGCCGACAGATCCAGGGCGGTATCCCAGGCGATGCCGTCGGCGAATTGCAGGTTCAGGTGGCCTTCAGCCTTGCCCTGGCCGGCGGCCAGCTTGAACTGGGGCAGGAAGATTTTCGTCAGGTCGCCGCTGAACGGGCTGCTGAGGCTGAACGCCCCCGCCGGGCCATCGAGGTCACCCTTGAAGTTGCCCAGGTAGTTGCCATCGCGGTAGGCGACCTCGGCAGTGAAGCGGCGCACCGCCACCGCGGGCTCTTCGATCAGCGGGTACAGGCGATGCCAGGGGAAATCCAGCCAGTCGAGCCTGGCTTCGGCGTTCAGGCCCTGGCTCCAGTCCAGCTGGCCCGTCAGCTTGAGGTTCTGCTTGTCGTTGGCGCTCAGGTCCAGCGCGGCGATCTGCGCGCCCTTGGCGTCGACCTTGCCTTGCAGCGCCAGGGCCACCGGCCCCTGCTCGGCCGGCAGGCTGGCCTTGCCCAGCAGTTGGTAACCCGCCTTGAGGTCGCCTTTGCCGGTCAGTTCCAGCTGGTTGAGCATCAGGGTATCGGGCAGCTCGGCGCTGGCCTTGAAGCCATCAGCGGTGATCCGCACCTCGGCCGGCAGGTTCTCCGCCAACGGTTGCAGCTCACCGCTCAACCGGCCTTGCAGGTAACCGCTGCTGTCGGCCGCAAGCTTGAGGGTCTTCAACAGGTCGCCATCGACCTTCAGCGCCAGCGCCCAGGGTTCACTGCCCGGCGCCGGCAGGGTCAGGGTACCGGCGGCACTCAGTGGCCAGTCGCCGCTGGGCGACAACAACCCCGAAAGATTCAGGCTGAGGTCGTCGCGTTGCAGGCTCACCGAGTCGATCTGCAGGCCCTTGGCCGTCCACTGCGCCGCCAGCTGCAAGCCCTTGAGTTCCTCGCTGCCATTGAACTGCAGGCTGCCGACCCGTACCTGCCCCAGCTCGATAGCCACAGGCAACTGCAGATCCGGCAGGCTGATCGGGCCGCTGCTTTGTTCTTCCGCGCCCGGCGGGAATTGCAGGCTGACCTGCTCCACGTCCAGTTGCTCGATGCACAGGGTCATGCGCATCAGGCACGCCGGCGACCAGGCGAATTTCGGCGCCTGGAGTTCGACCCGGCTGCTGTCCTGCTGCCACAACAGGTGATCGGCGCTCCATTGTCCCCCTAAGTGGCCGGCGAAGTTATCCACGCTCAAGCCCGGCACCAGGCCCAGGGCCCAGCGACTGCCGGCCTGGGTGCCGAGTATCGAAGCCAGCGCCAGTACCAGCACCGCCACCAGCACAAGCAGCGCCAGCGCCGCGATCTTCAAACCACGCTTCACAGCTCAGGCCCCATGGAAAAGTGCAAACGAATGCCGCCGTCATCGTCCAGCGCATGGGCCAGGTCAAGGCGGATCGGCCCCACCGGGGACACCCAGCGCACGCCGACACCGACCCCGGTCTTGAGGTTCGGCAGTTCAAGTTTGTCGAAGGAGTTGCCCTGGTCGACAAAGGTCGCCAGGCGCCATTTTTCCGCGATGGAGTACTGATACTCGACGCTGCCGGCCACCATGTAGCGCCCGCCGATCCGGTCGCCGTCGGAGTTCTCCGGCGACAGGCTCTGGTAGTCGTAACCGCGCACGCTCTGGTCGCCACCGGCGAAAAAGCGCAGCGACGGCGGGATCTTCTTGTAACCGTTGGTGGCACTGCCACCGAACTGCACCCGGCCGAGGAAGCGATGGTTGTCCCACACCGTGGTCAGGCCCTTGAGCAGCACGGTGCCATATAACAGGTTGGTGTCCGAACCCAGCCCTTCCTTGGCCACCTTGCTGTCGAATTGCAGGCGATAGCCGTTGTGCGGGTCGATGCGGTTATCGCTGCGCAGGTAGGAATAGCTGATGCCGGGCATCAACAGGGTACTCAGGCCCGAGTCGTCGCCCAGGCGGTATTCCTCGCGTTGCCACTTCAACGAGATGACTCGCTGCCAGCCGCTGGGCAACTTGCTGTGCCACTCGGGACCGAGGGTGAGCAGCTTGCTCAGGGTGTCGGTATTGGCGATTTCTTCGTTCTGGTAGCCGCCGGCAAAACGCAGCTTGTCGGTCAGCGGCGGGTCCAGCGGTATGTCGTAGAACAGGCCGACGTTCTGTCGCGGCGCGGAGACTTCCGCCTCCCAGCCGTAGCTGTGGCCTTGGGCGTTGACCCAGTGCCGGGTCCAGTTGGCCTTGGCCCGCGGCCCGACGTCGGTGGAAAAGCCCAGGCCCAGGCCCATGGTGCGCGGCTTGCGGGTTTCCAGCTGGACCGCCACCGGAATCACCTCGGCGGCGGCCGCGGTCGGCGCCGCGTCGACCCGCACGCCCTCGAAGTAACCGCTCGATTGCAATGCCTGGTTAAGCTCGGCGATCAGCTCGGAATCGTAGGGAGTGCCGGCCTTGAACGGCACCATGCGTTGCAGCAGGTCTTCGTCGAACGGTGTATCGCCGGCAAAACTGACCTTGCCCAGGGCGTAACGCGGACCGCTTTCGTAGACCAGCTCGATATCCGCCACCCCGGCCTGGGGGTCCACGGCCAGCTTCTGCCGGGTGAAACGCCCACTGAAAAAGCCATAGCGCGACGCCTGGTTCTGGATCAGCCGCTTGGCGTCTTCGTAATGACCGTGATTGAGGACCGCGCCGCTTTTCAGCTGGTCGCTCCTGGGCACCCGAAAGCCCTTGAGGGAGGCCGCCGGGCCGTCGACCCGGATGGTGACGTTGCGCAGGTGCACCGGCTCGCCAGGATCGATATTCAGCACCAAACGCGGCTTTTCGCCGCCTTTGACTTCGCTGCTGATCTGCGGCTGGTAGTAGCCCAGGGCCTGGGCGGCCTTGCGGGCCTGCTCCTCGGCGCCACGGCTGAAACGCAGCAGGGCTTCCTCGTCGCGATCGCCCACCCCGCCGATGTAGCCTTCCACATTGGCCTTGAGTTCATCGTTGGAGGGTTTGACCCTGACGTCCAATTCGCTTTGCGCCAGTGCCGCACAGCTTGTGAACAGCAGCAACAAGCCGCTGGTGAATCTTCCTGAAAACTTCATAGGCGCGAATGCTATCACGAGCTGGGAGCCCGATAGAGCGCACAAATGTGAGGAAAGTTCTGTTCAGCCGGTAGCGCTTTGCAGAACCTGCGGGTTGGCGTGAAAGAAAACGTGCTCGCGGACCGGACCGACGGCGATCTCGCCAATCTCTTCATAACCCTGGCGCTCATAGAACGCCAGGTAACGCGGGTTGCCGGTGTCCAGCACCACACCCTGGGAGTGTTCGTCCACCGCGCACCAGTTGTGCACCGCCTGCAGCAACTGCTCACCGAAGTGCCTGCCCTGGAATTGCGGATGAATCCCCAGCAAGGGCAGGACGTGCACCGAATCGCTGGGCAGGCAACCCAGCACCGCGGCGTGATAGTCCAGGTAACGCCGGGTGCAACGGAAACCGGTACTGAGCACCATCCGCAGGCGCCAGGCCCAACTCTCGGTAATGCCCAGGCGACGCTGGGGCGGCGCGATCAGGGCGATGCCGATCAGCCGGTCATTGACCAACAGGCCGATGGCCGGCAGGTCCTGAATGAAGTGCTGCTTGACCAGCTCCCGTACCGTGGCCCGCACCCGTTGTTCGTATCCCGGGCGTTCGGACTCGAACAGATAAGCGAAGGTCGGCTCGTGGCGATAAGCCTGATACAGCAGGGAACGGGCTTCGCGGGCATAGCCGCTGTCGAGCATGTGAATGTCGGCGATGGCAGTCGAGGTTTCAGGCATGGCGATTGGTCTCCCCTGGGCCCGGCTTGAAGTGGCCGCGCTGGGTGACGGCGTTCTTCTGCGCGGTTGTTATAGCTACGAGCCTTTCAGGCTCGTGATCGTTCCACCGCCCATGGACCTTAGCAGCGCATCTGCCCTGCCGCCACGCTGGCCGCCGCGCGACTTGTCGGCTAGCATCGCAGTTTTGCCAGGACTGCCGACCATGAAGATCGTCTCGTTCAACATCAACGGGCTGCGCGCCCGCCCCCATCAGTTGGCGGCGCTGATCGAAAAGCATCAACCGGACGTCATCGGCCTGCAGGAAACCAAGGTGTCGGACGACCAGTTCCCCCTGGCCGAAGTCCAGGCGCTGGGTTATCACGTGCATTACCACGGGCAGAAAGGCCACTACGGCGTCGCCCTGCTCTCGCGCCAGGCGCCGCTGGACCTGTACAAAGGCTTCGATGGCGACGATGAAGATGCCCAGCGACGTTTTATCTGGGGCACCTTCGCCGATGCCGATGGCACCCCGGTGACCATCATGAACGGCTACTTCCCCCAGGGCGAAAGCCGTGACCACCCCACCAAGTTCCCGGCCAAGCAGCGCTTCTACAGCGACCTGCAGCACCTGCTGGAAACCCGCTTCAGCAACGAGCAGCCGCTGCTGGTCATGGGCGACGTGAACATTTCCCCGGAAGACTGCGACATCGGCATCGGCCCGGACAACATGAAACGCTGGCTGAAAACCGGCAAGTGCAGCTTCCTGCCGGAAGAGCGCGAGTGGATGGCCCGCCTGAAGAACTGGGGCCTGGTGGACAGTTTCCGTCACCTCAATCCCGAGGTGGCCGATCGTTTCAGCTGGTTCGACTACCGCAGCCGCGGTTTCGAGGACGAGCCCAAGCGCGGCCTGCGCATCGACCTGATCATGGCCTCTCGCGGCCTGCTGCCACGGATCAAGGATGCCGGGGTCGACTACGACCTGCGCGGCATGGAGAAACCTTCCGACCACGCACCGATCTGGCTCGAGCTGAGCTGATCGCCCGGCACAAAAAAGCCCATCCTGAGATGGGCTTTTTTAATGCTTCAGCGTCTCAACACAGCTCGATCCGGGTGCTGGTGCCAGCCTGCATGATGGCCTCGATGGCGGACTCACGGGTCGGCTCCGAGTCATACAAGTGGCTGACCAGGATCACCTCCTTGCCGGCCTTGAGATTGAAGTAAGGTTTGCCACCGGGGGCGATCTTCTTTTCGTAACTACCCGGGGACGTGCAGTGCTTGCGGAGCAGCGCAATGGCTGCCTCGACACTCTCACGACAAGGGTAACGGTCGCTTTGAAGCATGGTCTGCGCGTCCTTGGACTTCAGCAAGAACCTGAAACCACCGCTGCCATATTGCTTCAGCTCGAACCAGCCACTCATTTCATACTCCTTTGACACAAGCAAATTGCAGCCAGGGCTGCATCGACGCCTGGTGACGACGAGAGTCGGCGTGCGCCAATTCCCCTCCAGACAAAGTTTTCAACTCTACTGAGCCCGCCCTGCCGGGTCTTTAAGAGCATTCTGAAAAGCCTGGGGAACGCTCCGATTCCCCCCATCAACCGTCACATCCCCGTCACCTCCCTGACTTAATCTCGCCGCACTCGCTCCCGCCATAGAAGGCCATTGCCGCATGTCACGCGTTTGTACCGTCAGTGAACCGGACCTCTGGTGCCGAACCCTCTGCCTGCTGCTGGTCGGCTTCGTCTGCTACGCCCTGCCCTGGTCGGTGTTCGCCGCCCTGCCCCTGGCCGGCGACGACCAGCCGGTGCTGCGCATCCAGGGCTCCAACACCATCGGTGCCGCGCTGGGCCCGGCCCTGGTCAAGGGCCTGATGCAAGAACAGGGTTTGCTCGACATACGGATCGAGGCGACGGGTAAAGACAACGAACGTCGGGTGACCGGCCAGAGTGCCCAAGGCCAGCGCGTTGTCGTCGAGATCGCCGCGCATGGCTCCAGTACCGGCTTTGCCGCGTTGAAGAACGCCAGCGCCGACCTCGCCGCCGCGTCACGGCCGATCAAGGACAGCGAACTGGTGGAGCTGGAAGCCCTCGGCGACCTGAAAGACCCCGACGCCGAACAGGTGATCGCCATCGACGGCCTGGCCATCATCCTCCACCCGCACAACCCGCTGACGCGGCTGGACACCGAACAACTGGCGCGGGTGTTCAGCGGCGAGGTGAAAACCTGGGAAGAACTGGGCGGCGTCGGCGGCGCCATTCACCTGTACGCCCGCGATGACCGCTCCGGCACCTACGACACCTTCAAGGAACTGGTGCTGGCACGCCGCAACAAGAACCTGAGCGCCACGGCGAAACGCTTCGAGTCCAGCGAACGACTCTCCGACGCGGTCAGCCGCGATCCCCAGGGCATCGGTTTTATCGGCCTGCCTTATGTGCGCCAGGCCAAGACCGTGGCGATTGTCGATGGCGGCTCGCAACCGATGCTGCCCCTCGACAGCCTGATCGCCACCGAGGACTACCCACTGTCACGGCGCCTGTACTTCTACCTGCCGCCCGATGAGCAAAACCCCTGGGCCAGGGCCCTGGTGCGTTTCGCCCAAAGTGCCAGGGGTCAGGCCATAGTCGCGGCCAACGGTTTTATTGCCCAGACGGTGCTGGCCATGAGTGTCGCCCCCGCCCCGCAGATGCCCGAGGGTTACCAGGCCATCGCCCGGCAGGCGCAGCGCCTGACCGTGAATTTTCGTTTCGAGGAAGGCAGCGCCACCCTCGACAACAAGGCGCGCCAGGACCTGCCACGGGTCCTGGACTTTCTCAAGCGGCACGACAAGCTGGCCAAGCGCGTGACCCTGGTCGGCTTCGGCGATGCCAAGAACGATCCGGCACGCGCGGCGCTGTTGTCCAAGCTCAGAGCCATGACCGTGCGCCGGGAGCTGGTGAGAAACGGTGTGGTGTTGCGCGAGATCCGCGGTTTTGGCGCGCAGATGCCGGTCGCGGCCAATACCGCGGACGAGGGGCGGATCAAGAATCGGCGGGTGGAAGTCTGGGTGTATTGAGAGAGAAACCAGCGGTGTAATCGAGGCCGCTTCGCGGGCAAGCCTCGCTCCTACAGATTCTTCCGTAGGAGCGAGGCTTGCCCGCGATCACTTTAATGCCCGCTGCGCAGCATTTCCTTGGGCACGTACTTGCCGATTTCGAACTTGCCAATGGCCGCGCGGTGCACTTCGTCCGGGCCGTCGGCCAGGCGCAGCGTACGCTGCATGGCGTACATGTAGGCCAGCGGGAAATCGTTGGAGACCCCGGCCCCGCCATGAATCTGGATGGCCCGGTCGATCACCTTCAAGGCCACGTTCGGCGCCACCACCTTGATCTGCGCGATCTCGCTTTTCGCCACCTTGTTGCCGACGGTGTCCATCATGTATGCCGCCTTCAGGGTCAGCAGGCGTGCCATGTCGATCTCCATCCGCGAGTCGGCGATCTTGTCGATATTGCCGCCTAGGCGCGCCAGTGGCTTGCCGAATGCGGTACGACTTACCGAACGCTTGCACATCAGTTCCAGCGCGCGCTCGGCCATGCCGATCGAACGCATGCAGTGGTGAATCCGGCCCGGGCCAAGGCGGCCCTGGGCGATCTCGAAACCACGGCCTTCGCCCAGCAGCACGTTCTCGTATGGCACCCGCACATTGTCGAACAGCACTTCGGCATGGCCGTGGGGCGCGTCGTCGTAACCGAACACCGGCAGCGGCCGGACAATCTTCACCCCGGGGGTGTCGACCGGCACCAGGATCATCGAATGCTGCTGGTGGCGCGGCGCGTCCGGGTTGCTCAGGCCCATGAAGATCAGGATCTTGCAACGCGGGTCGCAGGCCCCCGAGGTCCACCACTTCTTCCCGTTGATCACCCATTCGTCGCCATCGCGCACGGCGCGGGCCGCCATGTTGGTGGCGTCGGACGACGCCACGTCCGGCTCGGTCATGGCGAAGGCGGAGCGGATCTCGCCGCGCAGCAGCGGCTCCAGCCAGCGTTGCTTCTGCTCTTCATTGGCGTAACGCACCAGCACTTCCATGTTGCCGGTGTCCGGTGCCGAGCAGTTGAAGGGTTCCGGCCCCAGCAGGGAGCGGCCCATGATTTCCGCCAGCGGCGCGTATTCCAGGTTGGTCAGGCCGGCGCCGAGTTCCGACTCGGGCAGGAACAGGTTCCACAGGCCCTCGGCCTTGGCCTTGAGTTTGAGCTCTTCCATGATCGCCGTCGGCTGCCAGCGATCGCCTTCGGCGACCTGGCGCTCGAACACCGCTTCAGCCGGATAGACATAGGTGTCCATGAACGCGGTCACGCGCTCACGCAGTTCCTGAACCTTGGGTGAATAGGCGAAATCCATGGGCAGCTACCTTCTTGGCGAGGTGGTTGAGGGCATGGAACCGATGCTAGAACAGCTTACGAAAATTTACCTAGCCTATTCTCGGCGTGTATTAACATTCATCACCGATATATGATTGACTGATTGGACAGGCCAATCAGTCCAGCCTCCGGCCCCTGACAATACCGGCCCCTAACAATAAGAGTGCAGCGCAATGAATCTGAGCAAGGTCGACCTCAACCTTTTCATCGTCTTCGACGCGATCTACACCGAAGCCAACCTGACCCGCGCCGGGCAAATCGTCGGCATCACTCAGCCCGCTGTCTCCAATGCCCTGGCCCGTCTGCGCGAGACCTTCAACGACCCGCTGTTCGTGCGGACCGCCCAGGGCATGGTGCCCACGCCCATGGCGCAGAACATCATCGGCCCGGTGCGCAACGCCCTTTCGCTGCTGCGGGTGTCGGTGCAGGAAAGCCGCATCTTCAACCCCTTGCAGGCGGTCAAGACCTACCGCATCAGCATGACCGACCTGACCGAGGCAGTGATCCTGCCGCCGCTGTTCCAGCGCCTGCGGCGCCTGGCGCCCACGGTGATCATCGAGAGTTTCCTGTCCAAACGCCGGGAAACCACCAAGGAACTGGCCGCCGGCCGCCTGGATTTCGCCGTCGATGCCCCGCTCAACACCGACCCGCAGGTCCGCCACGTCAAGCTGATGGAAGACCGCTATGTGTGCGCCATGCGCAAGAGCCACCCGCTGGCGAACAAGGAAAAACTCAGCCTCGACGACTACCTGTCGCTGACCCACATCCATATTTCCAGCCGTCGCAGCGGCCTGGGTTACGTCGACCTGGCCCTGGGCAAGATGGGCATCCAGCGCAAGATCGCCCTGCGTTCCCAGCATTACCTGATGGCTTCGCAAGTGCTGCAGCAGACCGACATGGTCATGACCGTGCCCGAGCGCTTCGCCCGGCGCCATGACCTGCTGGCGTTCAACCTGCCGGTCAACGACGTGCCGCCGCTGGAAACCCACCTCTACTGGCACGAAAGCACCGACCAGGATCCGGCCAACCGCTGGATGCGCGAGCAGATGATCGAGCTGTGCCAGCAGGTGACGGCCCACGAGAAAAAACTCGAGAAGTGACCGGTAGGAACGAGGCTTGCCCGCGATAAGGGAGAACGTGATGGTTCAGGGAAACCTCAGCGTGCCCATCGCGGGCAAGCCTCGCTCCTACGGATAGGGCGGCATCCTGCTTGACGTATACGTCAACCTCGAATTAGCTTAACGCCAAGACCTTTTTCGAGTGCCCCCATGAGCAGCCAGACCTACAGCATTTCCGACCTCGCCCGCGAGCTCGACATCACCACCCGGGCCATCCGTTTTTATGAAGAACAAGGCCTGCTCGCCCCCGAACGCCGTGGCCAGGAACGCATCTACTCGCCACGGGACAAGGTCAGCCTGAAACTGATCCTGCGCGGCAAGCGCATCGGCTTCTCCCTGGCCGAATGCCGCGAGCTGATCGAACTCTACGACCCCAGCAGCGGCAACCTGAAACAGCTGCACAGCATGCTGGCGAAAATCGCCGAGCGCCGCGAACAGCTGGAACAGCAGCTGCTGGACATCGAACAGATGAAGCTGGAGCTGGACACCGCGGAAGAGCGCTGCACCCAGGCGCTGGAGCAGACCATCCAGAATCAGAAAAGCGCCGTGCAGTAACCACCCCAGGCGGCGATCGCTCGCAAAGCGGCCGCGCCAGCAACGCAGACAATCTGCCAGACAGACCGTAGCGCCTGGTTTTGCGTCGACTTCGTCGCCGAGCGCAGCCTGCGGCAGCGGCTACATTAGTGCCCACTTAATATAGGTAAAGCTCTCATGTCCCTCCCCACCCATGTCCGCCTGGTCGAAGTCGGTCCTCGCGACGGTTTGCAGAACGAAGCCCAGCCCATCAGCGTCGCCGACAAGGTGCAACTGGTGGATGCCCTGAGCGCGGCCGGGCTCGGCTATATAGAAGTCGGCAGTTTCGTCTCGCCCAAATGGGTGCCGCAGATGGCCGGGTCCGCCGAAGTGTTCGCGCAGATCCAGCGCAAGCCGGGGGTGACCTACGGCGCCCTCGCCCCGAACCTGCGCGGTTTCGAAGACGCCCTGGCCGCCGGGGTCAAGGAAGTCGCGGTGTTCGCCGCCGCCTCCGAGGCGTTTTCCCAGCGCAACATCAACTGCTCCATCAGCGAGAGCCTGGAACGCTTCGTGCCGATCATGGAGGCAGCGAAACAGCACGGCGTTACCGTGCGCGGTTACGTGTCCTGCGTGCTGGGCTGCCCGTATGAAGGTGAGGTGGCGCCGGAACAGGTCGCCGTGGTCGCCCGCGAGCTTTACAGCATGGGCTGCTACGAAGTGTCCCTGGGCGACACCATCGGCACCGGCACCGCCGGCGCTACCCGCCGCATGTTCGAGGTGGTGGCCGCCCATGTTCCGCGGGACAAGCTCGCCGGGCACTTCCACGACACTTATGGCCAGGCCCTGGCCAATATCTACGCCAGCCTGCTGGAAGGCATCGCGGTGTTCGACAGCTCCATCGCCGGGCTCGGCGGCTGCCCCTATGCCAAGGGCGCCAGCGGCAACGTCGCCAGCGAGGACGTGCTGTACCTGCTCAACGGGCTGGGCATCGAAACCGGTATCGACATGGAGCGCCTGATCCTCGCCGGCCAGCAGATCTGCTCGGTGCTGGGGCGGCCCACCGGCTCGCGCGTCGCCAAGGCCCGTTACCCAGGTTGAGGGGCACGCCTGTTTCAGGGTGTTACCGGCCGCCCTGGCGCACGCTCGAAACGGGTAACACGGAAACAGTTTGTCGATTTTCTAGCGGTACAGATGAAAGACCAATTTTATCAAACCATTGATTTTAAAGGATTTTAAAAAGTTGGCATGGCTTCTGCTATATCTCTGGCATAACAAGAATAAAAAGCAGCAAAGCTAATAAAAATAAGACGAAACGACTCTGACATAACAAAAACAACACGGCAGAGACGCAGCTAACAGATTTTTTTGGAGAGGATGTGTTTTCCAGGGTGTCTTTAACAATAAGAGCCACCCGCAACCGGGCAGAGAACAATAAAACTACCCCAAGGTAGCTCCCGAACTGGTTGGTCGCTCAAGCGAGAAAATAGATCAGCGCTCAAAAAAATACGTTTGCTCTTGATCCCGGATGGGGATCGCCAAAAACAGCGGTAAAGGGTAACGGTTGCCAAAAACAACAACAGACCGCCCCTCAATAATAAAAAAAGAGCACGCAACGACAAAAATTAAAGGGGAGCTTCGGCTCCCCTTTGTGCTTTCCGGCCTTCCTGTTTCCCCCCTCTCCTGGCTCGGCTGCGGCCTCCAAAACGGCTCGCGAGCCGCTCCCGCAGGTATTCACGTGCGGGAGCCTGCTGGAACAGGGTCAGGAACGCCCGCGCAACTCCTCGATGCTGATCTCGCGCATCCTGAACTTCTGGATCTTGCCGGTCACGGTCATCGGGAATTCCTCGACGAACTTGAAGTACCGCGGCGTCTTGAAGTGAGCGATACGCGCCTTGCACCAGGCCTGCAGTTCCTCCTCGCTGGCGCTGTGGCCGGGGTGGAACTTGATCCAGGCGACGATCTCTTCGCCATATTTCGAGCACGGGATGCCGATCACCTGCACGTCGGCCACCGCCGGGTGGGTGAAGAAAAACTCCTCCAGCTCGCGCGGATAAATGTTCTCGCCGCCGCGGATGATCATGTCCTTGTTACGCCCGGCGATGCACACGTAACCCTGCTCGTTCATGGTCGCCAGGTCGCCGGTGTGCATCCAGCCGGCCTGGTCGATGGCTTCGGCCGTGCCCTGGGGGTTGTTCCAGTAGCCCAGCATCACGCTGTAACCGCGGGTGCACAGCTCGCCGATGGTGCCGCGCGGCACGATATTGCCCGCCTCGTCGATGATCTTGCTTTCCAGCTGCGGCTGGGTGCGCCCGACCGTGGTCACGCGCAGCTCAAGGTCGTCCGCCGGGCCGGTCTGCAACGACACCGGGCTGGTTTCGGTCATGCCGTAGGCGATCTGCACTTCGCTCATGTGCATCTCGCTGATCACCCGCCGCATCACCTCGATCGGACAGGTGGCCCCGGCCATGATCCCGGTGCGCAGGCTCGACAGGTCGAACTCGGCCCGCCGTGGCTGGTCGAGCATGGCGATGAACATGGTCGGCACACCGTACAGCCCGGTGGCCTTTTCCTCGGCCACGGCGCCCAGGGTCAGCAGCGGATCGAAGGCATCGTTGGGGTAGATCATGGTCGTGCCGTGGGTCACGCAGCCCAGGTTGCCCATGACCATGCCGAAGCAGTGGTACAGCGGCACCGGGATCACCAGGCGGTCCTCGTGGCCCAGGCCCAGGCTCTCGCCGACCATGTAACCGTTGTTGAGGATGTTGTAGTGGCTGAGGGTCGCGCCCTTGGGGAAACCGGTGGTGCCGGAGGTGTACTGGATATTCACCGCCTGGTCGGGGTCCAGGCTGTCCTGGCGTTCGCGCAGCGCTTCGACGCTGACGCCGGCCCCCAGGTCGGCCAGCTGCGACCAGGGCAGAAAGCCCGACGGCGGCTGGGCATCGAGGCTGATCACGCCGCGCAAATCCGGCAGGCGCTCGCTTTGCAGCTGGCCGATGGACTGCTGCGCCAGTTCGGGCGCCAGGCCTTGGAGCATGGCGTGGTAATCGGAGGTCTTGAACGCGCCGGCGCATACCAGCCACTGGCAGCCGGACTGCTTGAGCACGTATTCCAGTTCGGAGCTGCGATAGGCCGGATTGATGTTCACCAGGATCGCGCCGATCTTGGCGCTGGCGAACTGGCTGATGCACCACTGGGCACAGTTGGGGGCCCAGATGCCCAGCCGGTCGCCGGTCTTGAGCCCCAGGGCCAGCAGCGCCCGGGCATGCAGATCGACGGTTTCGGCCAGTTGCTGCCAGCTGTAGCGCAGCTGCTGATGACGCACCACCAGGGCTTCGCCCCGAGGGTATGACGCCACCGTGCGATCGAACGCCTGACCGATGGTCAGCGCCAGCAAGGCCTTGTCCTGCGTGCCGCGAGTGTAGCTGCGCCCCGGCGCGGATGCGGGTTGATCCATGATGACCCCCTATTGTCTTTATTGTAGGAGCGAGGCTTGCCCGCGATTGGAGCGCCGCGGTGTCGCTATACGACCGCGTTATCCTTCATCGCCAGCAAGCTCGGCTCCTACAGATTCGCGCAAGTTGACGTTTACGTAAAGGGTGATTGACAGCCACCCGTCGCAGGCTTACGTTAACGTAAAGGTGAGAGCCGAATCAGCCGCTCTCCACAGCCCGACTCCCTTACATAAAAACAAGTTTGAAGGTGCCCCCATGAGCTATCCGACCCTGAACTTTGCCCTCGGCGAAACCATCGACATGCTCCGCGACCAGGTGCAGGCCTTCGTCAAGGCCGAGCTGGCGCCACGGGCGGCACAGATCGACATCGACAACCTGTTCCCCGCCGACATGTGGCGCAAGTTCGGCGACATGGGCCTGCTGGGCATCACCGTGCCGGAAGAATACGGCGGCGCCGGCCTGGGCTACCTGGCCCACGTGGTGGCCATGGAAGAAATCAGCCGCGGTTCGGCCTCGGTCGCCCTCTCCTACGGCGCCCACTCCAACCTCTGCGTCAACCAGATCAACCGCAACGGCAACCACCAACAGAAAAGCCACTACCTGCCCAAGCTGATCAGCGGCGAACACATCGGCGCCCTGGCCATGAGCGAACCCAACGCCGGCTCCGACGTGGTCTCGATGAAGCTGCGCGCCGACAAGCGTGGCGATCGCTACGTGCTCAACGGCAGCAAGACCTGGATCACCAACGGCCCCGACGCCAACACCTATGTGATCTACGCCAAGACCGACCTGGAAAAGGGCCCGCACGGCATCACCGCGTTCATCGTCGAGCGCGACTGGAAAGGCTTCAGCCGCAGCAACAAGTTCGACAAGCTGGGCATGCGCGGCTCCAACACCTGCGAGCTGTTCTTCGACGATGTGGAAGTGCCGGAAGAGAACATCCTCGGCGTGCTCAATGGCGGCGTTAAGGTGCTGATGAGCGGCCTGGACTACGAGCGCGTAGTGCTCTCCGGCGGCCCGACCGGGATCATGCAGGCCTGCATGGACCTGGTGGTGCCCTACATCCATGACCGCAAGCAGTTCGGCCAGAGCATCGGCGAGTTCCAGCTGATCCAGGGCAAGGTCGCCGACATGTACACCCAGCTCAACGCCAGCCGCGCCTACCTGTATGCCGTGGCCCAGGCCTGCGAGCGCGGCGAGACCACGCGCAAGGACGCCGCCGGGGTGATCCTCTACAGCGCCGAACGCGCCACCCAGATGGCCCTGGACGCAATCCAGATCCTTGGCGGCAACGGCTACATCAACGAGTTCCCCGCCGGCCGCCTGCTGCGTGACGCCAAGTTGTATGAAATCGGCGCCGGCACCAGCGAAATCCGCCGCATGCTGATCGGTCGCGAACTGTTCAACGAAACCAAGTAAGAGCAGCTGCAAGTTGCGAGCTACAAGCGGCAAGCCATAGCTGCCGTAACGCCGATTTACTCTTGCAGCTTGAAGCTTGTCGCTTCGAGCTGCGCTGGGAGCCTCAATGATTCTGAAATCTCAGTTAAACCCAAGATCGCCGGAATTCGCGCAGAACGCTGCCAGCATGCTGGCCCAGGTCGACGCCCTGCACACCCTGCTCGCCCAGGTCCAGCAAGGCGGTGGCGCCAAGGCCCAGGAACGGCATACCTCGCGTGGCAAACTGCTGCCGCGCGAGCGCATCAACCGCCTGCTCGACCCGGGCTCGCCCTTCCTCGAAGTCAGCCAGCTGGCGGCGTATCAGGTGTATGGCGAAGACGTGCCGGCCGCCGGGGTGATTGCCGGCATCGGCCGGGTCGAAGGCGTCGAATGCATGATCGTGGCCAACGACGCCACGGTGAAAGGCGGCTCCTATTACCCGCTGACCGTGAAAAAACACCTGCGCGCCCAGACCATCGCCCAGCAGAACCGCCTGCCCTGCATCTACCTGGTGGATTCGGGCGGCGCCAACCTGCCGCGCCAGGACGAGGTGTTCCCCGACCGCGAACACTTCGGGCGGATCTTCTTCAACCAGGCCAATATGAGCGCCCTGGGCATCCCGCAGATCGCCGTGGTCATGGGCTCCTGCACCGCCGGTGGCGCCTACGTGCCGGCCATGGCCGACGAAGCGATCATGGTCCGCGAGCAGGCCACCATCTTCCTCGCCGGCCCGCCGCTGGTGAAAGCCGCCACCGGTGAAGTGGTCAGCGCCGAAGACCTCGGCGGCGCCGATGTGCACTGCAAGATCTCCGGTGTCGCCGACCACTACGCCGACAGCGATGAACACGCCCTGGCCCTGGCCCGGCGCAGCATCGCCAACCTCAACTGGCGCAAACAGGGCGAGTTGCAGCAACGCGCGCCGATCGCCCCGCTGTATGCCAGCGACGAGCTGTACGGAGTGATCCCGGCGGACGCCAAACAACCTTTCGATGTGCGCGAAGTCATCGCGCGGCTGGTGGACGCTTCGGTCTTCGATGAGTTCAAGGCGCTGTTCGGCACCACCCTGGTGTGCGGCTTCGCCCACCTGCACGGTTACCCGATCGCCATCCTCGCCAACAACGGCATCCTCTTCGCCGAGGCCGCGCAGAAAGGCGCGCACTTCATCGAACTGGCCTGCCAGCGCGGCATCCCGCTGCTGTTCCTGCAGAACATCACCGGCTTCATGGTCGGGCAGAAATACGAAGCCGGCGGCATCGCCAAGCACGGCGCCAAGCTGGTGACCGCGGTGGCCTGCGCCAAGGTGCCGAAGTTCACGGTGATCATCGGCGGCAGCTTCGGCGCCGGTAACTACGGCATGTGCGGCCGCGCCTACGACCCACGTTTCCTGTGGATGTGGCCCAACGCGAGGATCGGCGTGATGGGCGCCGAACAAGCCGCCGGGGTGCTGGTGCAGGTCAAGCGCGAACAGGCCGAACGCGGCGGACAGACGTTCAGCGCCGCCCAGGAAGCCGAGATCCAGCAGCCGATCCTCGACCAGTACGAACACCAGGGCCATCCGTATTACTCCAGCGCCCGGCTGTGGGACGACGGCGTCATCGACCCGGCGCAGACTCGCGACGTCCTGGCGCTGGCCTTGTCCGCGTCCCTCAACGCCCCTATCGAACAGAGCCGCTTCGGCGTGTTCCGCATGTGACCCGGAGCGAAACCGACATGAACGACTTCAACACCCTGGAACTGCTGAAGGACCCGCGTGGTTTTGCCACCCTGTGGCTCAGCCGTGAGGAAAAGAACAACGCCTTCAACGCCGAAATGATCCGCGAGCTGATCCTCGCCCTGGATCAGGTGCAAAGCGATCCGGCCCTGCGCTTTTTGCTGGTGCGCGGCCGCGGCAAGCACTTCAGCGCCGGCGCCGACCTGGCCTGGATGCAGCAGTCGGCCGAACTCGACTACCACACCAACCTCGACGACGCCCGCGAGCTGGCCGAGCTGATGTACAACCTGGCCAAGCTGAAGATCCCGACCCTGGCCGTGGTGCAAGGCGCGGCCTTTGGCGGGGCCCTGGGCCTGATCAGTTGCTGTGACATGGCCATCGGAGCCGACGATGCGCAATTCTGCCTGTCGGAAGTCCGCATCGGCCTGGCCCCGGCGGTGATCAGCCCGTTCGTGGTGCAAGCCATCGGCGAACGCGCGGCGCGCCGCTATGCCCTGACCGCCGAGCGCTTCAGCGGCCAGCGGGCCCGGGAAATCGGCCTGCTGGCGGAAAGCTACCCGGCGGCCGAGCTGGAACAGCAAGTGGCGTCGTGGATCGACAACCTGCTGCTCAACAGCCCGTGCGCCATGCGCGCCAGCAAGGACCTGCTGCGCGAAGTCGGCAACGGCGCCCTGACCCCGGCCCTGCGCCGTTACTGCGAAAACGCCATTGCCCGCATCCGCGTCAGCCCCGAAGGCCAGGAAGGCCTGCGCGCCTTTCTGCAAAAGCGCTCGCCCAACTGGCAGCCCGACCAGATCACCAAGGAGTCGCGTTAATGAGCGCCCCTGTCCTGACCACCCTGCTGGTGGCCAACCGCGGCGAGATCGCCTGCCGCGTGATGCGCACCGCCAAGGCCCTGGGCCTGACCACCGTGGCCGTGCACAGCGCCACCGACCGTGACGCCCGCCACAGCCGCGAAGCCGACCTGCGCATCGACCTGGGCGGCAGCAAGGCCGCCGACAGCTACCTGCAGATCGACAAACTGATCGCCGCCGCCAAGGCCAGCGGCGCCCAGGCGATTCACCCGGGCTACGGTTTTCTGTCGGAGAACGCCGGCTTCGCCCGCGCCATCGAAGCCGCTGGCCTGATCTTCCTCGGCCCGCCGGCGTCGGCCATCGACGCCATGGGCAGCAAATCGGCGGCCAAGGCACTGATGGAAACCGCTGGCGTGCCCCTGGTCCCCGGTTACCACGGCGAAGCCCAGGACCTGGAAACCTTCCGCGTCGCCGCCGAACGCATCGGCTACCCGGTGCTGCTCAAGGCCACCGCCGGCGGTGGCGGCAAGGGCATGAAAGTGGTGGAGGACGTCAGCCAGCTGGCCGAAGCCCTGGCCTCGGCCCAGCGTGAGGCGCAGTCGTCCTTCGGCGATTCGCGGATGCTGGTGGAAAAGTACGTGCTCAAGCCGCGTCACGTGGAGATCCAGGTGTTCGCCGACCAGCACGGCAACTGTCTGTACCTCAACGAGCGCGATTGCTCGATCCAGCGGCGCCACCAGAAAGTCGTCGAAGAAGCCCCGGCCCCCGGCCTGAGCGTCGAGCAGCGCAAGGCCATGGGCGAAGCCGCGGTGCGCGCGGCGCAGGCCATCGGTTACGTCGGCGCCGGCACCGTGGAGTTCCTGCTGGATTCGCGCGGCGAATTCTTCTTCATGGAAATGAACACCCGCCTGCAAGTGGAGCACCCGGTCACCGAAGCCATCACCGGGCTGGACCTGGTGGCCTGGCAAATCCGCGTGGCCCAGGGCGAAGCGCTGCCGATCACCCAGGACCAGGTGCCGCTGATCGGGCACGCGATCGAAGTGCGGCTGTACGCCGAGGACCCGGGCAACGACTTCCTCCCGGCCACCGGGCGCCTGGCGCTGTACCGCGAATCGGCGGCGGGTCCTGGACGTCGGGTGGACAGCGGTGTCGAGCAAGGCGACAGCGTGTCGCCGTTCTACGATCCGATGCTCGGCAAGCTGATCGCCTGGGGCGAAAACCGCGAGCAGGCGCGTTTGCGCCTGCTGGGCATGCTCGACGAGTTCGCCATTGGCGGGCTGAAGACCAACCTGGCGTTCCTGCGGCGCATCATCGCCCACCCGGCCTTCGCCGCCGCCGAGCTGGATACCGGTTTTATCCCGCGCTATCAGGACCAGTTGCTGCCACCGGCCAGCGCCTTGAGCGACGAGTTCTGGCAAGCCGCCGCCCAGGCGTTCGCCCAGAGCCAGCCGGACCAGACGCGCGCCGACGACCGCTATTCCCCCTGGGCCAAGGCCAGCGGCCTGCGCATCGGCCTGCCGCGGGAAACCGTGCTGCACCTCGACTGCGAGGGCCAGGACCGGGCGATCAAGCTGGACCCCCACAACGCGGCCATGGCCTTGCACGGCGAGCAGCTGTCGATCGAACACAAGGGGCTGCGCCAGCAGCATCGGGCGATTCGCCAGGGCGACAGCCTGTACCTGCAGTGGCAGGGCGAGATGCACCGGGTCACGGCCTATGACCCGATTGCCGCGGTGGAGGCCAGCCACAGTCATCATGGCGGCCTGACCGCGCCCATGAACGGCAGCATCGTGCGGGTCCTGGTGCAGGCCGGGCAGAGTGTCGAAGCCGGCGCGCAACTGGTGGTCCTGGAGGCGATGAAGATGGAACACAGCATCCGCGCACCGCAAGCCGGGGTGGTCAAGGCGCTGTATTGCCAGGAAGGCGAGATGGTCAGTGAGGGAAGTGCCCTGGTGGAGCTGGAATAAGCTCCTGAGGCAGAAGATCGTTCCCGCAGCCTTGCGGGAACGATCGTATTTTTACGTCAGAATTTAGCGGTAGCCTGCACCACGACACCAATAATCCGACAGTCATCGCTGTAAAGCACCTTCGGGTAAGTCGGATTCAGCGGCACCAGATAGCGTTGCCCACCCTCCTCCACCAGCTTGCGGAAAATCGCTTCGGTACTGCCCGGGCATTGCACGATCACCAGCTTGCCGGGAACCGCCTCCACCGCCGGATCCACCAGGATCAACATGTCCTGGGCGATGCTCAGGCCACTGGGGGCAATCATCGCGTCGCCCACCACGACCAGCCAGAAAGCCGAGCCTTCGGCCTGGTAGTCAGAGAGCTCGTAACGCTCGCTGGCGTAGCCCACGCCACCGGCCTCGCGCACCTCGCCAACGCCCCGCCAGTCGCTGACCGGATAGCGGAAGTACGGGTTGTACTTCTGCACCAACGACGGCCCTTCCAGCAGCAATTGGCCCTCGTCATCCACCTGTGGTTTTTCGCGGATCACCAGCGCGACTTCGAGAAAACCCAGGCCGATTTCTTCCAGCACCCGGTTCATGTCTTCGATCTTCGGCTGGCGCCGTTTGCTCAGCCAGTGGCCGATGCCGCCCTGGGACATGCCCAGGCGTTCCGCGAGCTTTTCTTGTGTGACCTTGCGGTCCTTCATGTTGGATTTAACCAACTCGATCCATTTGTCCATGGAGCGGAACAATACGTTGTGTATTTCGGCCCTCAACACACAAGTTGTAGTATTTGAAACCTAGTCACAAATACATTAAGTATTACCATTCCTCAGACCCTCTTATTCCACGTCAAAGGATGGAACCGCTCATGAGCACAACCAGCAAAGATGCACCGGAACTGGAAACCGATGTCGGCTTCAACGCCCTCAAGGACAGCGAGGCCGCTCGCCGGGCCATGGACTACTACTTGAAACCGGCTATTGCAGAATCGTCGATCGACGAGAAGTTCTTCGAGGTCAAACACAGCATCAGCAGCGAGGAAGCGATGATCCACGCTTCCGACCTGCTGCGTTGCGCCGCGGCCAGTGCCTACGAGGCCGCCGACCACCTGCGGGGTACCCGGCGCGACCTGGCGTTTTCCGTGGTGCACATGATCGACATGGCCAAGGCGCTGGTGGATCGCTCGCTGGACAGCCATCGCCCGGAATGAGCGCCACGGCAGAATTCGCCCACGGGCGATCCGGCCGATGAACAGGGCTGGCAACAGGGGCAGGAAATTATTTTCCAAAAGGCGGGGAAAAACATTTGACTTGCAAATGATAATGATTATTATTGCAAGCAACTGGTCGCGAGATCAGTCGATAACCCAAGAGACCTTAGGTCGGACTCCTGGATTATCTCCTCATCAGGCTAATCACGGTTTTTGACCCGGCTTTTTGCCGGGTCTTTTTTTTCTGCCAGTTTTTCTGGCTTGGCTTCAGGCTAATGAAGACTGGGTACCGCTGAATTGGCGGCGATGATAGCAAAAGAATGCCTCATTGCAAGCCGACGCCCGCCGCAACGGCTCGCAAATGCAAAAACAGCGCTTGAGAATCAATCGCATAGCTTCTAAGCTGCTTTCGCGTCAAGGACGACGCCCCCCCTCTCCCGCCGAAATTGCCCCCCTGTAACTCCCCCGCCTTGCTAAAGTAACGGCCATAAAAATCCTGCTCAGGAATCATGACCGTGGCCCAAAGCTCGTTTCAAATCTCTGCCAATTTCGACAGCGGCAATATCGAAGTACTGGATGCCAGCAACCCCTCGCAAGTCCTGCTGGCCATCAAGCCCGACACCCGCAGCGCGCATTTCCAGTGGTTCCACTTCAAGGCCAGCGGCCTGCATGTCGGCCAGGAACACTGGTTCCGCCTGAGCAATGCCAGCAAATCCTCGTACAACAAGGCCTGGAGCGGCTATCAGGCGGTGGCCTCCTACGATCACGTCAACTGGTTCCGCGTGCCGACGATTTTTGAAGGCGACACCCTGCGCTTCTGCCTGGAAGCCACCCAGACCCACGCCTGGTTCGCCTACTTCGAACCCTACAGCCGCGGTCGGCACGACTGGCTGATCGATCAGGCACTGACCAAGGCCGGCGCCGAACTGCTGGCCACCGGCAAAAGCGTCGAGGGTCGTGACATCCAGCTGCTGCGCAAAGGCAACGGCGACGAAGGCCGGCGCAAGGTCTGGATCATCGCCCAGCAGCACCCTGGCGAGCACATGGCCGAATGGTTCATGGAGGGCGTGATCGAGCGCCTGCAGCACCGTGACGATGCCGAGCTGAACAGGCTGCTGGCCAGCGCCGACCTGTACCTGGTGCCGAACATGAACCCCGACGGCGCTTTCCACGGTCATTTGCGCACCAATGCCATGGGCCAGGACCTGAACCGCGCCTGGCAGAGCGCCAGCCAGGAGCTCAGCCCGGAAGTGCTGTTCGTCCAGCAGCAGATGGAGCAGTACGGTGTCGACCTGTTCCTCGACGTGCACGGCGACGAAGAAATCCCCCATGTGTTCACCGCCGGCTGCGAAGGCAACCCGGGCTACACGCCGCGCCTGGCCAAGCTCGAGGAGCATTTCCGCAGCCACCTGAAACACAAGACCCGGGACTTCCAGACCACCCACGGCTACACCAGGGACAAACCCGGCGAAGCCAACATGACCCTGGCCTGCAACAGCGTCGGCGAGAAGTTCGACTGCCTGTCGCTGACCCTGGAAATGCCGTTCAAGGACCACGACGACAACCCCAACCCGCTCACCGGCTGGTCGGGCAAACGCTCGATGCAGCTGGGCAAGGACGTCCTCAGCACCGTGGCCGACATGGTCGGCATCCTGCGCTGATCCTGCTGTGCTGGCCGCGGCTCGAACCGCGGCCAGTGCCTATTGCACCGGCACCCGCCGGCAATCCTCGGGCCCGAGCAGGCGCCCGTCCGCCGAGCGCAATTCCAGCGGTCGCAGCGGCTGCCCCTGCTCGCGGTCGACCATCAGCGAATGCGCCTCCCCCGCCTCATAGAAATACGCCTCGCCCCACTGCCGCAGACCGATGATCAGGTTGAACAGGCCGTTGCCCTTCTGCGTCAGCACATACTCCTGATAGGCACTGCCATCCGACGCCGGTAGCACCTCGAAGATGCCATGGGCCACCAGGGTGCGCAGGCGGGCGGCGAGGATGTTCTTGGCCATCCCCAGGTTGCGCTGGAACTCGCTGAAGCGGCGGATACCGTCGAAGGCATCGCGAATGATCAGCAGCGACCACCAGTCGCCAATAGCGTCCAGGGAACGGGCCACCGGGCATTCGGCGCCCTCCAGGCTTGTGCGTTTGACCATGATGCAGACTCGCGACAGGAAAGTGGTTGCAATATAAAACCAGCCTCTCTACCGTACAACTGGTTTCATAACGCAACCATAACTCACGGAGCCGAGCATGACAGCCGCAATTGCCCCTCTGCCATCCGCCACCATTCCGGCGTCGGTGGTGCTGCTCTTTGCCATTGCCTGCGGGCTGGCGGTGGGCAATGTCTATTACGCCCAACCCCTGCTCGATGCCATGGCCCACAGCCTGGGCATGCCGCCGGCGACCATCGGCCTGGTCATCACCCTGACCCAGGTTGGCTACGGCCTCGGCCTGCTGTTCCTGGTGCCGCTGGGCGATCTGCTGAACCGGCGGCGGCTGATCGTCGGCCAGACGAGCTTGTCGGTCGCGGCCCTGTTGATGGTGGCGCTGGCCGCGGACAGCACCTGGCTGTTGCTGGGCATGACCCTGACCGGGCTGCTCGCGGTGGTGACCCAGGTGCTGGTGGCCTATGCCGCCAACCTGGCCGCGCCGGGCGAACGTGGCCGGGTGGTGGGCAGCGTGACCAGCGGCATCGTGCTCGGAATCCTGCTGGCGCGCACGGTATCGGGCACCATGGCCGACCTGGCCGGCTGGCGTTCGGTGTACCTGCTGTCGGCCGGGCTGACCCTGGTCATGGCGCTGCTGTTGTGGCGGGTACTGCCCAAGGTCGAGCAACCGGCGGCGCTGCACGGCTACAGCCAGCTGATCCGCTCGCTGTTCGGTCTGTTTCGCGAAGAAAAAATCCTGCGCGATCGGGCGGTGCTGGCGATGCTGATCTTCGGCGCCGGCACCGTGTTGTGGACCCCGCTGGTGCTGCCCCTGAGCGCCCCGCCGCTGTCGTTGTCCCATACCGAGATCGGTCTGTTCGGCCTCGCCGGCGCGGCCGGGGCCCTGGGTGCTTCGCGCGCCGGACGCCTGGCCGACCGTGGCCTGGGCCAGTGGACCAGCGGCCTGGCACTGAGCCTGATGCTGGCCTCCTGGTTACCCATCGCCTATACCCAGTCGTCGCTCTGGGCCCTGCTGCTGGGGGTGATCGTCTTCGACCTGGGCTTGCAGGCGGTGCATGTCACCAGCCAGAGCCTGATCTACAGCACCCGCCCCGAGGCCCAGAGCCGCCTGGCCGCGGGCTACATGCTGTTCTATTCGATCGGCAGCGCCAGCGGCTCGATCGGCGCCACCGCCATGTACGCCTGGGCGGGCTGGACCGGGGTGTGCCTGCTGGGCGCCGCGATCAATGGCGTGGCGCTGCTGTACTGGCTGTGGAGCCTGAACCCGCGCAAAGCCCTGGTATGTGCCGGTTGAGACGGGGCCCGTGCGGTCCTTCTCGACCGCACCGCCCCCACCCTCACTCCTTGCCGCGCAGCATGCTCTCCAACACCCCGTCGCGGCGCACCCAGCCATGGAACAGCGCCGCCGCCAGATGCAGCAGCACCGTCAAAAACAGCAGGTAGGCGAGAAAGCCGTGAGCCTTGCGCAGCAAGGCGAACAGCTGGGCATTGGCCGGCAGGATCGCCGGCAACTGCAGCGAACTGCCGAGCATCACCGGGTCGCCCGCCGCCGAAAGCATCGCCCAGCCCAGCAGCGGCAGGATCAGCATCAGCACGTACAGCAGCACATGGGAGGCCTTGGCCGCCACCGCCTGCCAGCCCGGCAGGTCCGCCGGCAAGGGCGGTTGCCGGGTGGAAAAGCGCACGACCAGACGCACGATCACCAGCACCAGAATGGCAATGCCCAGCGGCTTGTGCAGGTGGATCAGCCATTGGTGACGCTCGGACACCGAGGCCACCATGCCGGCGCCGATAAACAGCATGGCAATGATCATCAGCGCCATCAGCCAGTGCAGCAGGCGCGCCAGTGGCGCGAAGTGGTTCGGTTGGGCGCTCATGGGCGGGACTCCTGGGCAGCGCGGGGCAATTGGCCGACTTCACTGGTGCGGCGTAGATAGGAACTGGCATAGGCCGCCGAACGGGCCGCCAGCAGCGGGTCGTCGGAGGCGACAATGCCGCTCGGCAGCACCAGCGGGTCGTAGTTGATGTCGCGGCATTCACCATCGTTCTGCGGTTGGCTGCGCTCCAGCACCAGGGTCCCGGCATTCAGCACCTTGCGCTCGCTGGGCCAGGCCTTGCTGGCGTCGTCGGTCGGGTCGCCCGGGTTGGCCAGGGTGATGTTCAAGCGCCAGCGCAACGGCCCCGCGGCCAGGCGCTGCACCAGGTCTTTTTCCAGGAAGTCGTTACCCTCTGGCGCTATCGCGCCGGGTGCGTCCTGGGTCAGCGGCACCACCCCCCAGCGCACGGCCTGGCGTTGCCCGCTGGCGCTCACCAGGTAAAACGCGTTGATGCCGTTGTAGGTCTCGGTGGCATAGCTGGCCGAGGGCTTGGCGCCCTTGATCCATTGCAGGAACGGCATGGCTTCGGGGTGGGCGGCGAAAAACGCCGGCACGCTGGCCGGGTTCGGCTTGCCGGTCGCCGGGTCGGGCGAACTGGCTTGCTGCAACTGGTAAAACGCCTCGGGGGTGCCCACCGGGAACACCGGCATGCTGTTCATCCCGGTGCGCCACTGCTGACCGTTGGCCTGGGTGAAACGCAGGGCCAGGCTGCGGATCGGCACGCTGCCGTCAGGCGCATAGGGGTTGCCGGGGGGCAAGGCGAAACGCCCGACCACCGGGGTCCGCGCTTCGTTGAACACCTGGGCGCTGGAATAACTGCGGGCCTCGCCGCTGCTCTCGAAATAACCGGCCACGCACACGCCCTTGGCGTGGTTGCGACGAAAGCCCGGATGCACGCCGTTGTTTTTCTCCAGCACATCCACCAGGGCCTTGGGGGTCAGGCGCTGCGGATCGAAAGTGCCGTTTACATAAGCCATGGCGCCGGCCAGGGCCGCGACCACCAGGGCGATCCCGGCCAGACGCAGGCTCAGGCTGGCCGCGCTCAAGGGCGGACGATCAGGGGGTGATGGGCGATCTACCATGAATATCTCCAGGGCCGCGGGCCACAGGTGGAAAGGACAGGTCAGACGAACCCCGGCAGCGGTTATTCCCTGGCCCGCTATTTATTTTTCCGGCACGGGAATAACCTGCGTTGCCGGGCGTCTGGCGCAAGTGTGCTGTTGCAAGCGTAGCGACTGGCCAACGACCCGCAGGAACCCATGAACGATATCGACGAACAGCTGCGTGAAATCATCCCCCGGCTACGGCGCTTCGCCCTGTCCCTGAGCCGTCAGCCCAGCAGCGCCGACGACCTGGTGCAGGCGAGCCTGGAACGGGCGCTGTCGAGTTGGAGCGAAAAACGCCCCGAGGGCGATCTGCGGGCCTGGCTGTTCGCCATCCTCTACCGGCAGTTTCTCGACGCGCACCGCCGCTCACGGCGTTATGCGCGCATGCTGGAATTCTTCACCGGGCGTGACGACGCCCAGCCTTCGGTGGAACGCAGCGTGGTCGCGCAATCGACCCTGGAAGCCTTCGACCGCCTGCCCGCCGAGCAGCGCGCGCTGCTGCTCTGGGTCTCGGTGGAAGGCCTGAGCTACAAGGAAGTCGCCACCATCCTCGAGGTGCCCACCGGCACCGTGATGTCTCGCCTGTCCCGGGCGCGCCAGGCCCTGCGCCAGCTCAGCGACGGCGAAATCAGCAGCCCTTCTTTGCGGATACTCAAATGATCAGCCTGCCCCCCAGCGAACGCGACCTGCACGCCTATGTCGATCATCGGCTCAACGAGAGTGACCGGCGCCTGCTGGAAACCTACCTGAGCAGCCACCCGCAGCTCGCCGCCCAGGTCCAGGCCTGGCAACAGGACGCCCAGCAGTTGCGCGCGGCCCTCGGCGGCGCCCTGCAACAACCGGCCAACCCCGACCTCGACCCGGCGCTGATTCGCCAGCGCCTCAAGCGCCAGTCGCGCCGCCAGCTGGCCAGTGCCGCGCTGCTGTTGATCGCCCTCGGCATCGGCGGCCTGAGTGGCTGGCAGGCGCGGGAAATGACCCTGGCCAGCGCCCCGCTGCCAATGACCGACGCCCTGCAGGCCTACCGCCTGTTTGCCCAGCAAGGCGTCCTCCCGGCCGACCTCAAGGTCCAGGGCAATGGCGCCATGCAGGCCTGGCTCGACCGTTACTTCACCCAGGCCGAGCGCCTGCCGGACCTGCGCGAATCCGGGTTCCAGGCGGTCAGCGGGCGCCTGCTGAGCACCGATCAAGGACCGGCGGCGATGGTGCTGTACGAGGACCAGGGCGGGCACAAGATCAGCTTCTATATCCGCCCGCCGGGACCGAAAAACTACCTGCTGCCCCGGGGCAGCCGCAGCGATGGCGAACTGCAGGCCGACTACTGGTCCGACAGCGGCTACAACTACGCCATGGTCAGCCCCAGTGGTTCGGCGGTGGCGCAGCGGCTGCAGGACACCCAGAAATTTTGAGCCACAGTACCCGCACCCCGTGGGCCAGCCTTGAAACCGCCAAAGGTCCTTCGGACCTATCGCAGCCTTCGGCAGCGGCTACACCTCTCCCGAACGCCGTTACCCCTCCTGTAGCCGCTGCCGTAGGCTGCGATCGGCAGCGAAGCAGCCGCAGGATCTGCGCCACGCCACAAACACTTGCGACTAGCGCAATAGGGTCCCTCCTCCCTTAAAACCCCACATCCAGCACCACATTGTCGATATAGGTCCCCGCCGGCGGCGTGGCCTGGTCGGTGTAGATCCGGGCGTTGTAGTTGAACACCTGGCTGCCGGTGCCCAGGCCGTTGCCCGGGTTCACCTCGGCATCGGAACTGGCCCGCCGTGCCGCGCCCACGCTGCCCCAGCGGGTGGTGCCGGCACTCTTGAAGATGTCGTAGGCCAGGTAATTGCTCCCCGAGATCATCCGCCGCCGCCCGCCGACGCTGACGGCATGCTGGCCATCGTCCAGGCCCACGGTGTAGGCACTGCCCTTGGTACAGGCGAGGTTGATGGTCTGCCCGCTGACGGTGGCGAAGGCGCTGATCACCGGCGCACTGCCGAAACTGATATTGGGCGCGGTGATCACGCAGTCGTTGGCCACCGTCAGGTTGACCGTCAGGCTGGCGACGCCGCTGCCGATATCGCGCCCCAGGCATGCGCCCAGCACACCGATCCCCGCGCAGTAGTTCCAGCTCCAGGCGATGCTCAGGGTCTCGGTGTAGATGCCGGCGGCGACGTTGCTGCCGGTGATGCTACCCAGGTAGACCGGAATGGCCTTGGCCACGGTCGGGCTGCCCAGCAGCCCCAGGGCATCGACGATGGAGTTGCGCGCGAAGTCGAACTGCACGCCACGGTTGATGGGGTAGTTGGTGCTGTTGTCGCCGTAGATGGTATAGCCGATGACATCGCCGGTGGGGCCCAACAGCCCGCTCTGCGAGGAGGTGATGGTGGCGTAGAAATGGTCGTTGCTGGCCATCAGGGTCGCCAACGAGCCGGTACAGGCCAGGCCGGCGTTGGTGCTGGAAGCGGACTGCGAGGTGGTGCGCACCAGGATCGAGCTGAGGGTGCCGAAACTCGCCGGCGAGGTACTGACCACCGAACACAGGGCCTGGGCCGCCCCCGGCGACAGCAGCGCCATCAGCAACAGCCCCTGGCCCCAATAGCGACACAACCTGTCCATGTTCACCGCCTCCCGATTCCGTTCATGAATCCTCACTGGCACAGCAAAGGCCCGATCAACGGCACCTGTTCCTGCTCCGGCTCCAGGGTAAAGCTCACCTGGCAACTGCTGCCGTCGGCCAGGCTGACCCGCAGGCTGTTGTTCGGCGCCAGGTTTTCCAGGTACACCAGGCCATCCCAACCCACCACTGCCTGGGCGCCGCTCTGCTCGTGGGTCACCAGGCTGCCCAGGGGCAGCTCCTGGTGCCGGGCGTCCACCAGGACCACGCTGGCGGCGACGATGCGGGTCAAGGGGAACGCCACCAGGTAGCCACTGCCGCGACGCACCGCGACCCGCTGTTCGACCAGCGGGCTCTGCACGTTGGCCGGCAGGTTCAGCGGGTCGATCTCGTATTTGCCGCGGTAATAGGCGCTGCTCCAGGGCACCAACAGATGGCCGTTCTTATCGGTGCGTCCCACCAGCTGGTTTTCATAGCGCACCGGAATATCCCGGTAGCCGTCGGTGCTGACCACCACGAAAGCGTCGTCGATGCGGTTGGCGGCGAACACCTGATGGTCCATCCACACCAGCGAACCACTGGCATCGGCCCAACGGGTTTCGGCCTCGCTGGAACCATAGACCCCGGCCTGCAATTGCACCGACTGCAAACGCCAGGTCAGGTCGGCCTGGCGGTAGGCCGGCGCATCGCCCTGGGCATAACCGAGATTGAAGCCGACACCACCTTCGCTGGGCACCGCCCGGCTGTAGTTGACCCGCTGTCGGTCCTGCCCGTCCTTGCTGCGCTCGCTGCTCAGGCTCAGGCTGCCGTGAAGGTCGAACGGAATCACCAGCTGGGCCTGGACCGCCCAGTTGCTGTCGCCGATCTCGCGGTTGGCCGACAGGTAGAAACTGCTGCTGCGCCACAGCGGCTTGCTCCAGGTCAGGTTGAGCAGGCGGGTGCGCGAATCGTCCGTGGCGCGCACATCGAAATAGCCAACACCGAGGCTGCCGTAGCGCTCGAGGTTGAGGCTCAGGGTCAGTTGCTCACTGCGCTGGCTGAGGCTGGCGTAGGGGCTGTCCACCACCGTCAGGTCGGCGTAGCCGTCGCGGCGCTGCATGCGCTGGTAGGACAGGCTGTAGCGCCGGCTGCTGTACTGATAACCGAGACTGACCTGCTGCCCACCCTGGCCGTCGAAGCGGCTCTGGCTGATGGCGCTGTTGAGCACACCGAAATTGCCCAGGCGCAGGTTGCCACCGAAACCGCCGAGGGTCAGGGACTGCGCCGCCTCGGCGTGGCCTTCCAGGGTCAGGTTGTCGCTCAGGCCGTAGCGCAGGCTGCCGGAAGTGACGCCGGGGCCGTAGCTGAAATCCCGCAGCGTGTAGTCGCGGCGCAGGGTCCCGGCGGCCACCGAGAAATCGCTCAGGCCTTTTTGCAGCAGGCTGCTGGTGACATAGAACGGCACGGTGGTGGACACCTGTCGCCCCAGGGCATCGGTGGTCACCACCACGGCTTCGCCGGCACCGTTGATGAACGGGATATTGGTCAGGGTGTAGGGCCCCGGCTGCAGGTCGGCGCTGCTGGACTTGTAGCCGTTGATAAACAGGTCCACCGAGGACGGCACCGCCGCCTCCCCGGCGAACTGCGGCAAGGGGTAGGTCACCAGGTCCGGGCGCACGGCAAAATCGCGCGACAGTTGCACACCGCCCAGGCGCACCGAGTTGCTCCAGGGCAAGGCGCCACTGACCAGGTCGCCGGCCTCGTAGGTCAGCAACCGCTCGTCGTCGGAGTAACGCCAGGTGGTGTCATAGCGCCGGTAGCCATTGTTCAGCACGCCCTCGCCCAGGCCGGAAAAGGTCCGCCGGTACTGGCCGGTGTTGGACAGGGTGCCCCAGCCGTCGAACAGCCGCACCTCGTTCCAGGCCGCCAGGTAAGTGCCGGCATCGTCGGTGTCGTTGAGGTACAGATCGTAATTGAGCAAGGCGCCGAAACTGCTCAGCGCCGGGGTTCGTGGATAGGCCTGGCGGCTGCCGATCAATTGCTCCGGCAGCCAGTCCGGCGGCACCTCCAGCAACAGCCGCTGGCCCTGGCTGTCGTAGTCGCTGTGCAGCCCTTGCAGGCTGTCGAGGGCGACCTGGGCGTCGAGCCCTTCGGGCAATTTCATCCCGCTTTCCCGCAGGGCCTGGGCCGGTACGAACAGGCGTCCGGCACGTTGCTCGACGGCGATCACTCGCCCGGTATTCATCTGATTGACCACCAGTTCCAGAAACAGTTGGGCATCGCTGATCGCTTCCATGCCGCTGGGCGGCGGCGGCAGTTCGCCACCCAGGCTGCCGGAGGCGAACACCCAGCAACACAGCCCGCTCACCGCCCACCCCGGGCGCCAGAAACGACGAGCCGCGCCGAGGTTCATTGAAGCGTTACGCCCATCGATGGACACCTTTCTTCCATGGCTTGCAGTGACTGCCGCTACCGGTCAGCCTGAATCGCCGATCGCCGGACAGCCCCGCAACCTTGTCTGCCCGCAGCGGTAGATGGCCTCAGCGGGCCGGCGCAACGTTCTGCACCTGCGGCGCGCCATTGACCCGCACCTGCAACGCCGCGTCCGCGGTTGGCGCGGCGGGCACCGGCCAACGCATGATCGCCCCCGGCAGCACGTAGCCCAGCAGCCCTTCCACCAGCGACCGGGTCTGCCCCGCCTGCTTGAGCGCCACGTCGGTCAGGCGCGCATGCACCGCGCCCTGGTTGCGTACCTCGACGTAATTGCGGCCATCCACCGCCACCTTGCGCCAGCTCAGCTGGGGCACGCCGGCGCTTTTCGGATCACGCTGGCGAGTGCTGTCTTCCTTGCTCCAGAGCCCGGCACCGTAGGCGAACAGCGGCACCGAATAACGCATCTGGAAACGGATGGCCGCCGCCGTCTTGCCCTCGCCTTCGGGGATCGGCGGCTGCGCCAAGGGGATTTCATCGATGATGATCCGGTAGGCCAGCTCCTGGCCGGGCGGGACTTCGCGGGTCCGGGTCAGGCGGACCAGTTGCCTCTGCCCGGGCGCGATCTTCGCCACCGGCGGGCTGCCGATCACCTCCCTCTGGTTCTGGTACTGGTCCTCGAAGCCGCTCTGGCTCCAGGCAAAGACCCGGATCTGCAGGTTCGCGGTTTCCGTGCCGCGGTTTTCCAGCCACAGCGCGCTGGCCTGCTGGTCGGCCTCCAGCACCGGGTCGATCGGCCAGATCAGCACCGAGCTGGCGGCCCTTGCCTGAACCGCCCCCAGCAACGCCATGGCCAGCACGGCACAACCAACGACCTGCAACCGCCGGGAAGTCGAATACATACCGCTACTCCTTATGGTCTTGCCCCATCACCACGACAGCTGCACCTGCAGCACATCGCTGTACGTCCCCCCAGGCTGATTACCTGGTAATTGCACCTGGCCGTAGATCGGCAGGCTGATGTTGTTCGCGTCGCTATAGGCCACCGCCACGCTCTGGCCGATGCCCAGGCTCTGGCTGAATGCCGCGTCGCGAAACAGCTGATAAGCCACCCGCGCACTGCCGCCATCGAGCTGCATGTGTCGTCCGCTGCTGTTGTACTGGCCGCCGTCGACGCTCATGTTCAGGCTCACCCCCGGCGTGCATTGCAGTTGCACGCTGTTCGCCAGGGCGACCTGCAGCGTGCTGGTGGACAACGCCGACTGGCTGCCGAAGTTCAGGTTGCCGTAATTGCTCACGCCACCCACCACCAGGCACCCGGCGACCACCGTGGCGCTGACCTGGAAGCTCTGGCTGGTCACCGCCGCCAGGGGCAGCGGCAGGCTGCTGGCACCGAGCAGTACCAGCGCCGCGCACGCGTGACGGGTCATGGCGTCAGAAGGTCAGTTCGACGGCGACGGTATCGGTGTAGGTGCCCGCCGGCAGGCCAGCCTTGCCGAGCGCCTTGCCGTAGATATTGACGGTCTGCGCCACGCCGGTGCTGGTGGCCAGGTTGATGGCATCGTCGATGGCCAGGAGCTGCGTGTGCCCGGAGTCGGTGTACAAGTCGTAAGGCACGAAGTTGCCGCTGCCATCGGCCAGGGCCCGGGTGCCGCCGGCGGACTGGCCGTCATGGGTGCCCGCGCGGACCGTCACCACCGGGCTGGTGCCACTGGAGCAGAGGATCGACAAGGCCCCGCCGCCGCCACCGAGTACCTGGGCCGTAGCCTGGGTGAACAGGCTGTCGGTGGTGCCGAAGTTCAGGGCGCCGAAGTTCAGGCCGCTGCTGCCGCCCGCGCCATTGACCTGGCAACTGCTGGTGAGAATCAGGCTGGACGTGATCTGGCCGGTGACCGTCGCGGCCTGGGCCACGGAAAACATGGCCAGTCCAAGCAGCGACAAGGCGATCCGGGATACAAGCATGTGCATGACATTCGTCCTCTTTGGGTTTACCAATCCAGCGTCACCGTCAGGGTGTCGGTGTAGACCCCCGCCGGCAGCGCATGGCTATTCGCGACCACCGAGCCAAACACCGGGATCGGTACCTGGGCCCCACTGGTAACGGCGAAATTGCGTTGCTGACCGATGCTGTAGCTGTCGCTGCCGGAGGCATCGAGGAACAGCCGATAGGCAATGGTCTGGCGACCATTGCTCAGGCGCCGGGTGTTGCCGTCGCCATTGCGGCCGCCGTCGATGGTCACGGTGAAACCGGTCACCGAAGGGTTGCAGGCCACCTCCAGGCGCCCGCTGCCGCTACCGCTGACATTGGCTCTCAGGGGCGCACTCCAGGTCGGGCCATGCTGGCCGAAATCCAGCAGGCCGAAGTCGTCGACCGGATTCTCGGGCGTGCGGATCGCACCATTGGTCACTTCACAGCCGGCGATGATGGTCAGCCGCGCGTGTATCTGCCCGCTGATCGCCGCTTGCGTGTCACCAGCCGGCAGGAGCAACGAACCCAGGGCGGCCAGCGTCCAGCTTCTGATCGTCATCGCCGCCCTCCTGGAGCCATGGGCTCTCTCACCTTGACCGCCCTTGGTGCGCGGTCTCCCTGCGCTGCCCGGATCCACCGGGCAGCTCCCGCGCCGCCACTACCAGGTGACCGTCACTTTCAGCAGATCGGAATAACGGCTGACCCGCGGGATCTCGGCCAGCGGCTCGATCCGCCCGTACAACGGCAGGTCCACCGAACCCGAGTCCGGCACCCGGCCGCTCACCGGCACATTCACCGGCAGCGGAATGCGCCGGGCCGCGTCCTGGTACAGGCGATAGGGAATGGGCTTGCTGTGTGCGGCACTGCCGGCCAGGTAGCGCACTTCGCCGACGCCCCCGTGTTGCCCGCCATCGACGCGCACTTGATAAGGGGTGTCCGGGTTGCACTCGAGCCTGGGCAGGCGAGTGTCGAGCAACGCCGCGCTGAGGGGGCCGGCGGGGTTGTCGAGACGCGGGCTGCTGCCGAAATCCAGCACGCCCAGTTGCTCGACGCCGGCGTCGCGCTGCTGTCCCACCAGCTGGCAGCCACGCTGCACGTCGACCCGGACCTCCACCTGGAGTTCCACGGCCGATGCTGTTGCGGCGAGCAGCATGCTCATGACTGCAAAAAACCGGCTTGCCATTCAACGCCTCAATCCTTTTGAGGAACGATAGGTACAGCTCAGGTTAGCCAGCGCCGGGGAAATCGCCAGCGCCGGGGGCAAGCCGCCCGCCAATGAAACAACCCCTTGGGTGCCCGATGCACCAGGGTCGAACACAGTGACACGGGCAAAAAACTGTACCGACCAGAACTTTCCGTAGAATAAATCAGCGCCTTCAGACAGCGCTGGATGCCGGGCCGGGGATTGGTTAAATTACCGCGCCGGTTCCAGGGGGGGAGCGGGCCTGGAACCATCGGGGTGACACCATTGGCCGCTTTACCGCCAAACCGCTCGCTACGCCCATCGCGCTGGCCCAGACTGCGCGCGTTCTTCGGCAAGGCCTTCGCCCGGCCCGCCGCCAGCACCAGCCACGGCCGAGTGATTCACGAGTATTTCCGGCACAAGGCCCACGACCAGGGCTACACCCTGAGCCACAGCCAGCAGCGAGTGATCGACTACATGGCCCAGCAGGCCAACGCCCTGCTCCAGCCAGACGCCAAGCCAAACGCCGGCCGCAGCCTGTACCTGTATGGCGCGGTGGGACGGGGCAAGAGCTGGCTGCTGGACGGTTTCTTCCGCGCCATCCCGCTGGCGGAAAAACAGCGCCTGCACTTCCACGATTTCTTCGCCCAATTGCATCAGGGCATGTTCCGCCACCGCGAGCAGCCCGACGCCCTGCAGGCCACCCTCGACGAACTGCTCAACGACTGCCGCGTATTGTGCTTCGACGAGTTCCATGTCCACGACATCGGCGATGCGATGCTGATCACGCGGCTGTTCAAGGCCCTGTTCCAGCGCGGCATCCTGCTGCTGGTGACCTCCAACTACGCGCCCCAGGGCTTGCTGCCCAACCCGCTCTACCATGCGCGCTTCAAACCGGTGATCGACCTGATCGCCAGCCGCATGCAGGTGATGGAGGTCGGCGGCCCCCACGACTACCGCAGCCAGCCCCGCAGCCATTCGCAGCAGGTGTTCACCCAGGGCCGTTACCTGTGGCCCGGCAGCGAGCAGCAACGCCTGAGCCTGGGCCTGCCGCGGCGCAACGGCCCGACCTCGGCGCTGATGGTCGGCGCGCGTCAGCTCCAGGTACGGTTGTGCGAACAACACAGCGTGGGTTTTGCCTTCAGTGACCTGTGCGAACAACCGACCGCGGTCATGGACTACCTGGAGCTGAGCCGGCGTTTCGACCACTGGATCATCGACGAGCTGCCCGAGCTGGGCGAATGCCCGATTGCCGTGCAGCAACGCTTTATCAACCTGATCGACGTGCTGTACGACCAGGACAAGCACCTGACCCTGATCGGCGAACGCTCCCTGCGTGAAAGCCTGGGCGGTAACGCCATCGACCTGGCGCGCACCCGCAGCCGCCTGGGCCAGCTGCAGGAAATCAGCGCGGATACGCCGCCGGGCTGAACCGGCGGTCGCCACCCACCGCTCCACGCCGCTATCATGGCGGCCATTTCCAGGGCCATGCGCCCTCCTCCTGCCTGAGTGTCGAACCTGTTCATGGATACCCTTGCCCAACTGCGAGCCGGCCAATTGACCGGGCTCAAGCGTCTGGACCTGTCTTGCGGGCTGAGCGAATTCCCCCGGGAAATCTTCGACCTGGCGGACTCGCTGGAAGTCCTCAACCTCAGCGGCAATGCCCTGAGCAGCCTGCCGGACGACTTGCACCGCCTGACCCGCCTGCGGGTGCTGTTCTGCTCCGATAACCTCTTCACCGAGATGCCGGCCTGTGTCGGCCAGTGCGCACAACTGAGCATGGTCGGCTTCAAGGCCAACCGCATCGAGCGGGTGCCCGCCGCCGCCCTGCCGCCGCTATTGCGCTGGCTGATCCTCACCGACAACCGCATCGAGGAACTGCCGGACGAGCTGGGCCAGCGCCCGCACCTGCAAAAGCTGATGCTCTCCGGCAACCGCCTGACCCGGTTGCCCCAGAGCCTCGGCCAATGCCAGCAGTTGGAGCTGATCCGCATCGCCGCCAACCGGCTCAGCGCACTGCCGGCCTTCCTGCTTGGCCTGCCGCGCCTGACCTGGCTGGCCTATGCCGGCAACCCGCTGGAATCCGAGGCCGACGCCGCGGCGCTGGAATCGGTGGCACGCATTCCCTGGGCCGAGCTGGAAGTGCAGCAGCGCCTGGGCGAAGGCGCGTCCGGAGTGATTCACCAGGCGCGCTGGCAGCCCCCCGGGCAAGCGCCAAGCGAGGTGGCGGTCAAGCTGTACAAGGGCAGCATGACCAGCGACGGCTCGCCGCTGCATGAAATGAACGCCTGCATCAGCGCCGGCCGGCACCCGAACCTGATCCGGGTCGAAGGCCGGATCAGCGATCATCCCGAAGGGCAGAACGGCCTGGTGATGCAGTTGATCGAGCCGAGCTACCGCAACCTGGCGGCCTTGCCGAGCCTGGCCTCCTGCACCCGGGACATCTACGACGAGCGCACCCGCTTCAGCGCCGACGCGGCCTTGCGCATGGCCCGTGGCATCGCCTCGGTCGGCGCACACCTGCACCACCAGGGCATCACCCACGGCGACCTGTACGGCCATAACATTCTGTGGAACCCACAGGGCGAGTGCCTGCTGGGGGATTTTGGCGCGGCGTCCTTCCATGCGCTGGCCGACACCGAGGAAACCCGGGCCCTGCAACGCATCGAAGTGCGGGCCTTCGGCATTCTGCTGGAGGAGCTGCTGGCAAGGATCGAGTCGGGCCTGAGCCCGCGGCAGCATGAACGCCTGGCGGCGCTGGTCAACGACTGCTGTCAGCCGCAGGTGCTGGCGCGACCGGGATTTGCCGAAGTCGGGGACGTGTTGCGGGGGATTTGAAGAGCATCGCCAGCCAACTCGCTCCTGCTGGAGCTTGCCGGCTGGCGCAAGAATCGCTCAAGTAGCGCGATTCACCGGGCCGGGCTCAACCCGCCAGGCCGACGAACATGTCCTGCACGTCGTCATGGTTGTCCAGGCCTTCGAGGAAGGCTTCGACTTCCGCCATCTGCTCGTCGGACAGGCCGCTGACCGGGTTCTTCGGCTGGTAGCCGAGCTTGGCCGAGAGCACGGTGAAGCCTTGCTCGGGCAGGGCTTTCTGCACCGCGTCGAGGTCGGCAGGCTCGGTCAGGAACAGGGTCGCGCCCTCGTCCCCAGGCTCGAAATCCTGGGCCCCGGCTTCGATGGCCGCCAGCTCCGGATCGGCGTCCGGGCTGTCCGGCGCGGCTTCGATCATGCCGACATGGTTGAAGTCCCAGGACACCGAACCCGAAGCGCCCAGCTGGCCCTTGCGGAAGGCCACGCGGATCTCCGCCACGGTGCGGTTGATGTTGTCCGTCACGCATTCGACGATCAGCGGCACCTGGTGCGGCGCGAAACCTTCGTAGGTCACGCGGTGGTACTGCACGGTCTCGCCGAGCTGGCCCGAACCTTTCTTGATCGCACGCTCCAGGGTCTCGCGGGGCATCGAGGCCTTTTTCGCCTGCTCCACCACCAGACGCAGGTGTGCGTTGGTGGCGACGTCAGCGCCGTTGCGGGCAGCAATGGTGATCTCTTTGACCAGCTTGCCGAAGATCTTGCCCTTGGCGTTGGCTGCTGCTTCTTTGTGTTTAACCTTCCACTGTGCGCCCATTACTCACTCTCTTTGATCTGTGGCGTCGAGTTGGATGTGGCCGACGCGATGGGCAAGTTTATACGGCCTGAAGGCACCAATCGACCAAAAAGTCAGATCCGCGACCTGTAGCCGCGGTCGCAGGCTGCGACAAACTTCCCGGGGCCTCAAGAGCGCGTCCCGTTCCGGGCCGATCGCAGCCTGCGGCAGCGGCTACAGGTTCAGTGTCAGCCTGTGGGGGCCAGCCCCAGGAAGGCCTGGATCAAGCGCAAGTCCCGGCGCCGCTCCATACAGCCGAGCATGTGCCGGTTCAACAGCCCCTCGCCGATGATCGGCACCGCCCGCACCCGCGGGTCGGGGCTCAGTTCCAGCGACGACACCACGCCCACCCCCAGTTGCGCCGCCACCGCCTCGGTCACCGCCTCGCGGCTGTCCAGCTCCAGCAGCACCTTGGGGTTGACCCCAGCCTGGGCGCAGGCCTGGTCGAAGGTGCGGCGGGTAATCGAGCTGGGTTCACGCAGGACCATGATCACCTGGTCCAGCAGCTCCAGCCGCACGCCCTCGGGTTTGGCCAGCCATGGATGGCCTTGCGGCACCAGCGCGCAGATCCGCGACTCGCCAAGGCTTTGCAGATGCAGGCCCTTGCGCGGCTCGACCTCGGTCAGCACCGCCACATCGGCGTGCTCCGAAAGCAGCGCCGCCAGGGTTTCCTGGGCATTGCCCAGGCGCAGGTTGACGGTAATCCCCGGATAGCGCTCGCGCAGGCTGGCGAGCATCGGCATCACCAGGTGCGGGCCGTCCGCCGCCACTTCCAGGCGCCCGGTGAGCAGTTGCCGGTTGGCTTCGAGCATGGCCTGGGCCTCTTCGGCCAGGCCGAACATGGCGCGGGTGATCGCCGCCAGCCTGGTGCCCTCTTCCGTCAGTTCGACCCGGCGCGCGGTGCGGCGCAGCAGGGTGATCTGGTAGTGCTCCTCCAGCGCCTTGATATGCCCGGTGACCGCCGGCTGGCTGATGAACAGCCGCGCCGCGGCGCGGGTGAAGCTGCCTTCACGGGCCACGGCATCGAATGCGCGCAGTTGGAACAGGTTCATATCTATCGGCCTCACTTATGGCTGGCATAACGACAAACAATTTGATTGATAAAGAGCCAAACTGCAATTTAGGCCCCGTAGTTTTTATCCCAAGCGCATCCCATAACGCTTTTGCGAGGACACCTGAATTGAGTACTGCCGCGCCCATCCTGCTCACTCCCGGCCCCCTGACCACCTCGGCTCGCACCCGCCAGGCGATGCTGGTGGACTGGGGTTCCTGGGATGACCGTTTCAACCAACTGACCGCCAGCCTCTGCGAACAGCTGCTGGCCATCGTCAACGGCGCCGCCAGCCACCACTGCGTGCCCCTGCAAGGCAGCGGCACCTTCGCCGTGGAAGCCGCCATCGGCACCCTGGTGCCACGGGGCGGCAAGGTGCTGGTGCTGATCAACGGTGCCTACGGCAAGCGCCTGGCGAAGATCTGCGAAGTGCTGGGGCGCGACTTCAGCACCTTCGAAACCGCCGAGGACCAGCCGACCAGCGCCGCCGACGTCGATCGCCTACTGCGCGCCGATGCCACCATCAGCCATGTGGCGCTGATCCACTGCGAAACCAGCACCGGCATCCTCAACCCGCTGCCGGAGATCGCCCAGGTCGTGGCCGGGCATGGCAAGCGCCTGATCATCGACGCCATGAGTTCCTTCGGCGCGCTGCCGATCGATGCCAGGCACGTGCCGTTCGACGCGCTGATCGCCGCGTCCGGCAAATGCCTGGAAGGCGTCCCCGGCATGGGCTTCGTCTTCGCCCGCAAGGAAGCCCTGGCCGCGGCCGCCGGCAACTCGCACTCGCTGGCCATGGACCTGCACGACCAGCACGGCTACATGGTCAAGACCGGGCAATGGCGCTTCACCCCGCCGACCCATGTGGTCGCGGCGCTGCACGAAGCGCTGCTGCAATACCACGAAGAAGGCGGCCTGCCGGCGCGCCACCAGCGCTATGCCGCCAACTGCCAGGCGCTGCTCGACGGCATGGCGCGACTGGGCCTGCGCAGCTTTCTGCCGGCGGCGATCCAGGCACCGATCATCGTCACCTTCCACGCGCCGAAAGATCCGCGCTACCAGTTCAAAGAGTTCTACGAACGGGTCAAGGCCAAGGGTTTCATCCTCTATCCCGGCAAGCTGACCCAGGTCGAAACCTTCCGCGTCGGCTGCATCGGCCATGTCGACCCGGCCGGGATGCGCGCCGCGGTCCAGGCCATCGCCGACGTGCTGCGGGAAATGCAAGTGCTGGATATCTGACCCCGACACACAACCTGTAGGAGCGAGGCTTGCCCGCGATTGCGGGCACCGCGTTCCGTCAGGTCAACCTCATCATCGTTCATCGCGGGCAAGCCTCGCCCCCACACAGGTCTTCGACACATGAACTACAACACCCCCAACCAGCTGCAAGCCGCCATCCTCGACTGGGCCGGCACCGTGGTCGACTTCGGCTCCTTCGCGCCGACCCAGATCTTCGTCGAAGCCTTCGCCGAGTTCGATGTACAGGTCTCCATCGAAGAAGCCCGCGGCCCGATGGGCATGGGCAAATGGGACCATATCCGCACCCTGTGCGACCTGCCGCAGGTTGCCGAGCGTTATCGCCAGGTGTTCGGCCGCACCCCGATCGATGAGGATGTCACCGCCATCTACCAGCGCTTCATGCCGCTGCAGATCGAAAAGATCGCCGAACATTCGGCGCTGATTCCCGGCGCCCTGGAGACCATCGCCAACCTGCGCCAGCAAGGCATAAAGATAGGCTCCTGCTCCGGCTACCCGAAGCAGGTCATGGACAAGGTGGTGGAACTGGCCGCGACCCATGGCTACGTCGCCGACCATGTGGTGGCCACCGATGAAGTGCCGAACGGCCGCCCATGGCCGGCCCAGGCCCTGGCCAACGTGATCGCCCTGGGGATCGACGATGTCGCCGCCTGCGTGAAGATCGACGACACCGTGCCGGGCATTCTCGAAGGCCGTCGCGCCGGCATGTGGACCGTGGCCCTGATCTGCTCCGGCAACGCCCTGGGCCTGACCTACGAAGCCTATCGCGCCCTGGGCAGCGACACCCTGGCCAGCGAGCGCCAGCGCATCCACGCGTTATTCGAAGGTTCGCGCCCGCACTACATGATCGACACCATCAGCGACCTGCCGCAGGTGATCACCGACATCAACCAGCGCCTGGCCAGCGGCGAGATGCCGCAAAGCAGCTGATCGACCACTTGCCTCCCCAACGGCAGCCCCGATCCGCGGCTGCCGTTTTTTTCCGCTACCCGCTCAAACCGCGCATTTGCCCCGGGCAGAGCCTCGGAAACAGGATTACAGTTACAGCACTCCGTCGTTAAGAACGGAGACAACTGACCTGATGAACGAGGAAGGATCTATGCCCTGGAAGAACTCCGACAGCCGTTACAGTACGGTGTCGATTGCATTGCATTGGCTGATGCTGGTGTTGTTGATCGCGGTGTACGCCTGCATCGAACTGCGCGGCATTTTCCCCAAGGGCAGCGGTGGCCGGACGCTGATCAAGGAAGCGCATTTCATGCTCGGCCTGACCGTGTTCGTGCTGGTCTGGCTACGCCTGTTCGCCCGCAGCCTGGGGGTGGCGCCGAAGATCCTGCCAACCCCGCCGAGCTGGCAGACGGTCCTGGCCAAGCTGATGCACTGGGCCCTGTACCTGTTCATGATCGCCATGCCGATCCTCGGCTGGCTGATCACCAGCGCCGAAGGCCATCAGGTGATGTTCTACGGCATCGACCTGCCGCTGCTGGTGGCTGAAGACAAACAGTTCGCCAAGCAGGTCGAAGGCTGGCACGTGCTGCTGGGCACCGTCGGCTACTGGCTGATCGGGTTGCATGCGGTGGCCGGGCTTTATCACCACTACTTTATGCGCGACAACACCCTGCAACGCATGCTGCCCAAGCGCGGCTAAGGCTGCGCCGGCGCGGCGAACCCCCGGCGGCCCTGCAAGCCGCCGGTATGCACGAAGACCAGGCGGCTGCCGGCGGCAAACCGCCCGGCCTCGACCTGTTGCTTGAGGGCCAGCAAGGCCTTGCCGGTGTACAGCGGCTCCAGGGGGATGCCGCTGTGCCGTTCGCTCTCCTCGATAAACGCCAGCAGCAGCGGGTCGACCTTGGCGAAACCGCCACGACTGCCGTCGAGCAGTTCATAGCCCGCAGCCTGCAGCCCCGCCTCCCGCACAATCGCCACTACCTGTTGCGCGACACCATGATCGTCCGGCACCGCCAGGGCGCCATACACCGGGTGGGCACCGGCTTCCCCCAACACCAGTCCGGCCAGGGTGGTGCCGGTGCCAGCGGCCAGCCACCAGCCGTGATAGTCGTCCCAACCCAGGGCATCCAGCTGGCTGCGCAGCTGCTTCACCAGCGGCATGCAGCCGGTCGCCCCGAGCAAGCCACCGCCACCCTCCGCCACCGGGAACAGCCCGGGGTACTGCGCCTGCCAGGGTTGCCAGAACCCTGGCTCATGCCGCGCCCGGTAGCCGGCGTAACCGAGCCAGTGCAGTTGCATGCCAAAGCCTTGCAGGTCGAGCACGGTGGGCGTGTCCTGCGGATGGCCGCGCAGCAGCCCCACGGTGGCGAAACCAAAACGCTTGCCGGCGGCCGCCAGCGCATGCAGGTGATTGGAGTGCGCGCCGCCCAGGCTGATGATGCCCTCGGCGCCGGCTTGGCGAGCCGCCGCCAGATGCGGGGCGAGCTTGAACCACTTGTTGCCGGAGATCAGCGGGTCGATCTGGTCCAGGCGCAGGACCGCCACCTCGACCCCGGCCTCGGTCAGCCAGTCGAGGTCCAGGGGTTGCAAGGGTGCGCTGGGCAGCCAGTCGAAGGAAGCAGGAAACGCCATGGATGGGGAGGTTTGGAAGGAGTGAGGCGGGAGTCTATCAGCAAAACCGCGGAGTCCCTGATAGCGGGTCCTACGGCCCCGATCGCAGGCTTCGCCAGCGGCTACACCCCTACTTCGTAGCCGCTGCCGCAGGCTGCGATCGGCCGCGCAGCGGACGCAACAAGGCCACCGCGATCCGGAATCGCAGTGGCCATGATTACCGCTGGATCAGAGTTCAGCGGCCAGGCGCGAGCCCTGGTTGATCGCGCGCTTGGCGTCCAGCTCGGCGGCCACGTCGGCGCCACCGATCAGGTGCACGTTCTGCCCGGCGGCCACCAGGCCTTCGTGCAGTTCGCGCAGCGGGTCCTGGCCGGCGCAGATCACGATGTTGTCCACCGGCAAGACTTGCGGTTCGCCACTCTCACCGATGCGGATGTGCAGGCCGGCGTCGTCGATCTTCAGGTATTCGACGCTGTTGAGCATCTGCACCTGCTTGTTCTTCAGGCCGGTACGGTGGATCCAGCCGGTGGTCTTGCCCAGGCCGTCGCCGACCTTGGAGGTCTTGCGCTGCAACAGGAACACCTGGCGCGCCGGGGCATGACGCTCGGGCTTGATGCCGGCGACGCCACCACGGGCCTCCAGGTGCGTGTCGATGCCCCACTCCTTCCAGAACGCTTCACGGTCCTGGCTGGTGGCCACGCCCTGATGCACGAGGAATTCGGAGACGTCGAAGCCGATGCCGCCGGCCCCGATCACCGCCACTTTCTGGCCCACCGGCTTGCGCTGCAAGAGCACGTCCAGGTAGCTCAGGACCTTGGCGTTGTCGACGCCCGGGATCGCCGGCGTGCGCGGGGCAATACCAGTGGCCAGGATGATTTCGTCATAGCCGCCGGCCACCAGTTGCTCGACATCGACCCGGCGGTTCAGGCACAGCTCGACGTGGGTGGTCTGCAGTTTGCGCTTGAAGTAGCGCAGGGTTTCGAAGAACTCTTCCTTGCCCGGCACGCGCTTGGCGACATTGAACTGGCCGCCGATTTCGCTGGCCGAATCGAACAGCGTCACCTGATGGCCACGCTCGGCCGCCACAGTCGCGGCGGACAGCCCGGCAGGGCCGGCGCCGACCACGGCGATCTTCTTGATCTGCTGCACCGGCAAATAGTTGAGTTCGGTCTCGTGGCAGGCCCGCGGGTTGACCAGGCAGCTGGTGAGCTTGCCACCGAAGGTGTGGTCCAGGCAGGCCTGGTTGCAGCCGATGCAGGTATTGATTTCGTCGCCACGCCCCGCGGCCGCCTTGTTGACGAACTCCGGGTCGGCGAGGAACGGCCGCGCCATGGAAACCATGTCGGCGTCGCCTTCGGCAAGGATCTGCTCGGCCACTTCCGGGGTGTTGATGCGGTTGGTGGTGATCAGCGGGATCGATACCGAACCGCGCAGCTTGGCCGTGACCTTGCTGAAGGCGGCACGCGGCACCTTGGTGGCGATGGTCGGGATCCGCGCTTCGTGCCAGCCGATCCCGGTGTTGATGAGGGTCGCGCCGGCCTGCTCGATGGCCTGGGCCAGTTGCACGATTTCTTCCCAGGTACTGCCGCCTTCCACCAGGTCGAGCATCGACAGGCGGAAGATGATGATGAAGTTCGGGCCTACCGCTTCGCGCACGCGGCGGACGATTTCCACCGGCAGGCGCATGCGGTTTTCGTAGCTGCCGCCCCAGCGGTCGGTCCGGTGGTTGGTGTGCGCGGCGAGGAACTGGTTAATGAAGTAGCCCTCGGAACCCATGATCTCGACGCCGTCGTACTCGGCCTGCTGCGCCAGGCTGGAGCAGGTGACGAAGTCGCGGATCTGTTTCTCGATGCCTTCTTCGTCCAGCTCCTTGGGCTTGAACGGGTTGATCGGCGCCTGGATCGCGCTCGGTGCCACCTGTTTCGGGCTGTAGGCATAACGCCCGGCGTGGAGGATCTGCATGCAGATCTTGCCGCCCGCCTCGTGGACCGCACGGGTGACGACGCGGTGCTTGAGCGCTTCTTCTTCGGTGGTCAGCTTGGCCGCGCCGGAGTACACGCCGCCTTCGTCATTGGGGCCGATGCCGCCGGTGACCATCAGGCCGACGCCGCCGCGGGCGCGCTCGGCGAAGTAGGCGGCCATGCGCTCGAAGCCACCGGGCTTTTCTTCCAGGCCGGTGTGCATCGAGCCCATCAGGGTACGGTTGCGCAGGGTGGTAAAGCCCAGGTCCAGCGGGGCCAGCAAATGCGGGTAGTGAGCGGCGGCCATCGGTAACTCCACATCGAACGATCACGGAAAAAATGCGGAAGCTCTGCGGCCTCCGTCGGTCATGTTCGACAGACTAAGAGCAGCCCCCAAGGCGCTCAATGACCGTAACTGACAACTTATTGATCCAAATGCGCAGCCCGGCCTTGGCAATCGCGGACATGGGCCCTACCCTAGTCAGTGAATCCCGCACACGGCTGCCGACTGTCTTCCCATGCGCAAACTTCTTTATTTCACCTTCACCCTGGCCCTGATTGCCGCCATCACCAGCTACGCCCTGTGGACCCGTGAGCGGCCGATCGGTCACTACCTGTCCGACCTGCGCATCCAGCTCGCGGTGGACCAGGGCACTCCGGCCGATCACGGCAATCTGCTGGGCATCCAGCCCGAGCTGTTCCCCACCGATTACCAGAGCCCCGAGCGCCTGCACCGCAAGCTTGCGGCCTACCTGCAGCAGGCCCGGGACCAGGGGCTGCTGAATGAAAAGACCGTGGTGGTGCTGCCGGAGCACATCGGCACCTGGCTGATGGTCAGCGGCGAGAAAAACGAGCTGTACCAGGCCGCCAGCCTGAAAGAGGCGATGAACTGGCTGGCGGTGAGCAACCCACTGCCCTTCCTGCGCGCGCTGATCACTGCCAAGGGTGACAATCGCCTGGACGACGCGCACCTGCGGATGAAGGCCAGGAGCATGGCCGATCAATACCAGCGGCTGTTCGGTGGCCTGGCCAAGGAATTTGGCATCACCCTGGTGGCCGGCTCCATTGTCCTGCCCGAGCCGGTGATCGAAGGCAGCAACCTGCGCATCGGCAGCGGCGCGCTGTACAACACCACCCTGGTCTTCGGCAGCGACGGCCTGCCGATCGGCCAGCCGCAACGCCAGCTGTACCCGACCTTCGACGAGCGCGGTTTTATCCAGGCCAGCACCGACCAGGCTGTCCAGGTGGTCGACACCCCGGCCGGCCGCCTGGGGGTGCTGATCGGCAGCGACAGCTGGTACCCGGACAACTACCGCAAGCTCAACGCCCAGGGCGCGCAACTGGTGGCGGTCCCGGCCTTCGTCATGGGCCGTGGCGCCTGGGACCGGCCGTGGCGTGGCTACAAGAACCTCTCGACCCCGAGCGAGGTCAGCCTCAAGCCGGAAGAAGTCAGCGAAGGCGAAGCCTGGCGCCGCCTGACCCTGACCAGCCGCGCGCCCAGCAGCCTGGCCAGCGCCGGCGTCAGCGTGTTTCTGCGCGGCCAGTTCTGGGATCAGGGCAGCGCCGGACAAAGCTTCATCAACAGCAACGGCGAGCACTTCGCCGATGGCGATGCCCGTGGCGCGCGCTTGCTGAATATCTGGTTGTAAATCCATGAAGCCCCAGCCGATGCGCCTCGGAGACCTGTCGGTGGGCTTCGTCCATAGCCTGGCCGACGCGGTGCGCAGCCATGGCCTCGACCCGCAGCCGCTGCTGGAACAATACGGACTGGATACCGCACGCCTGGCCGAGGCCGGGGCGCGGCTGTCGATTCCCCGTTACATGCGCCTGGGCCACGCGGCGATTCAACTGACCGGCGATCCGGCGCTGGGGCTGCGCATGGGCCAGCTCAGCCGTCTGAGCCAGGCCGGGCTGGCGGGCGTCACCGCCGCCCAGGCGCCGACCGTACGTGAAGCCGCACGCTGCCTGACCCGCTTCGAGGCCCTGTATGGCTCGAACTATCGCGGCCAGTCGAGCTTCCACGAAGACGCCGACGGCGCCTGGCTGCGCTTCTACTCCATCAGCCCCTATAACGCTTACAACCGCTTTGTGGTGGACTCGATCCTGGCCGGCTGGCTCCAGCAACTGGGCAGCCTCGGTTTACCGGTCAAGGCCGAACGCATCGAGATCGAGTTTGCCCAGACCGATTACCGCGAACGCTACACCAGCCTGGGGGATTGCCCGATCCAGTTCGGCGCCGAGCACAATCAGCTGCGCCTGAGCCAGGCCACCCTGGCCCAGCGCAATGTCGAGCACTGCCCCAGTACCTGGCGCCATCTGCTGCAACTCTGTGAACGGGAACTGGAGCAACTGACCCGTACCCGCAGCCTGCGTGAACGCATCACTCAGTTGCTGGGGCCTTTGCTCAATGGTGGCCGGGAACCCGACCTGGAAGAAGTGGCGGCACGCCTGAAGCTGCCAACCTGGACCTTGCGCCGCAAACTGGCCGAGGAAGGCACGCAGTTTCGCGCCATTCTCAACGACACCCGTCGCGACCTGGCCATGACCTACATTCGCGATACCGAACTGGCCTTCGGGGAAATTGCCTATCTGTTGGGGTTTGCCTCAGCCGAGGCGTTTCAACGCGCCTTCAAGCGCTGGAGCGGCCAGACACCGGGGGAGTTTCGTCGCAGCCACCGGCAGTCCGCCTAAAAAAAACGCCACCGGCGTTACAGCTCGGTGGCGTCTTCTGCGGGTTCCAGCGGGTCCAGTTCGAAAGCCTGGAATTCCAGCAGTTCTTCTTGGTAATCGTCCATGGCGGACTCCTTGTGTGTGGGGTGTAGGTAATCTGCTCGCTGAGTAGTCTTCTTACTGACCTTGGCCACCAGCATAAAGTGCCGGTGTGACAGAAAAAATACCGCGCGCAATCTGCGTCCCTTAAATGGAACGTAGCAGCTGGCAACGGATTTACCGTGGGCTGGCAAAGAAATTTTCAGAGAGGCTCGGCAACCGCGGGATCGACACCTGGGTCGATCTCGCAGCTATCTGCAGATGCTTACTGTGGCAGCGCCGGAATCGGCTCTGTCGGGGCCGGCAAGGTGCTGGCGGGAGGCGGGGTAACGATCTCGGTGGGCGGCGTCGGCTCGGCAGGTGCGCCCGGCGCAATGGGCGCCGCTTCCGCCGGTGGTGCCAGCGGTTGCGAGAGGTTCGATTCGGCTGGCACAACCGGAGGGGTGGCCGGGGCCGGCTCGACGGCCGGTACGACAGGCGCCGGTTGTGGCATCACTGGCGCCGGGGCCGGCGCTGCGGCAGGCTCGGCGGGCTTGGGTTCAGGCACGCCCAGATCGGTCTTGGGTTTCTCGATGATGTGCGCGGCCTTTTTCGCTTCCTGCGGCAGGAACAGCTCCACCAGAGCGAAATAACGCTCGTAGAACTTCGCCGAGGAAACCGTCTCGCTGGCGACCTTGACCATCGAGTCGTCGGTCGAGCCGATCGGCATCGATACCGAGCCCAGCACACCCACCCCCAGGCTTGCCGAGTTGTTGACCTTCTTCAGGGCATAACGGTCTTGCAGGGCGTTGGCGAACACCGTGGAACGGTGGCCGCTGTTGCCATCCTGGGCGCACACCACGCTGAAGCTGATCTCCATGTGGGTTTCGCCGGTCTGCTGGAAGCTCTTGTGACCACTGACCAGCTTCGGATCACTGCTGGTGATGATGTAGCCCTGGCTGAGCAAGGCGCGACGGGCGGCCTCGCAGGACGCCGTCTCATTCACCGGGTAATTGCGCGAAAAAGTGCCGGAGTCATCGAAGTTTTCATGCTCGTAAATGGCGGTCTTCTGCGACGAACAACCGGCGACGGCCGCCAGCAGCAGCGTCAACCCGGCAGCACGCAGGTGAAATGATCTATGCATCGAAAATCCTGAGGAAAACGGTCCGGGGCGTATTGTGCAACAGTTCGAGGCCCCAGGGCGCGCGGATTAGTGTCTTAAAAATTAATACAAGGTTACTGACCACGGTTTGCCGGAAAAAGTCGCGCGCACAGATGATCGATGAACACCCGCAGCTTGGCGGCGGTGTGCCGGCTCGCAGGCCAGAGCAGCCAGAAGGTGCCGCTGTGTTCCAGATGCTCATCGAGCACCTGCTGCAACTCGCCCCGTGCAACCGCCTCACGCACCATGAAATCGGGCAGGCAGGCGATCCCCAGCCCACTGCGCACGGCGTGGTCCACCGCTTCGATAGAGGTACTGACAAAACGCGTCGGCAACAGCGGCTCCGGGGCATCGACCGCTCGTCGCAGCGGCCAATGCTCGAATTTGCCGGTGTTATGGAAGGTATGCCGCAAGCACCCGTGGTTAGCCAGGTCCGCGGGGGCCTGCGGAACGCCCCGCTCGCGAAAGTACCCAGGCGTGCCCACCAGCACCAGGCGGAACTGGCCCAGCGACCGGGCCACCAGCCGCGAGTCGCCGGGGCTGCCGGTCCGTATCACGGCATCGAAGCCCTCCTCCACGACATCCACTATGCGGTCCGTCAGCTCGATATCCAGTTCGATCTGCGGATAACGCTGCATGAACTCCACCAATACCGGCATCACCAGGCCGTGAACCTGCGGCAGGCTGACTCGCAACTTGCCCCGCGGGGCATTGGAGGACTTGCACAGATCGAATTCGGCCGCCTCGGCCTCGGCGACAATTCTGCGGCAGCGCTCGAGAAAACTCGCGCCTTCGGCGGTCAGGGTGATGCTGCGGGTACTGCGATGGAACAGCCGGGTCTCCAGGCGCTCCTCGAGCCGCGCGATGCTCTTGCCGACAGCCGACGAGGATACCCCCAACAATCGCCCCGCCTCGGTGAAACTGCGGGTTTTCGCCACATGCAGGAAGACCGAGATATTGCTCAACCAGTCCATCGCCGACCTCACCATTACGGACACAGATGTCCGATAAGTTCGGAACCTTAGCCTATTTTTCTCTTTACCACAGCGCCCTACCCTCAGCCTCCGTACTTCCTGAAACCTGTAGCGAGCCTGACACCATGACCAAACCTCTTGGCACCGCCGACCTGCTGGACATCGAGTCCAGGCGTTGCGACCGACTTCCACTGGGTGGCCTGCTGGCGCTGGCGACCGCCGGCTTCATCACCATTCTTACCGAGGCCATGCCCGCGGGCCTGCTGCCGCAGATGAGCCAGGACCTGGCGGTGTCCCCGGCGCTGGTCGGCCAACTGGTCACCCTGTACGCCATTGGCTCACTGCTGGCGGCGATCCCGTTGGTGATCCTTACCCAAGGCTGGCGCCGCCGCCCTTTGCTGATGATCGCAATCGGCGGTTTTGCCCTGGTCAACAGTGTCACCGCGATCTCCACCAACTACAGCCTGACCCTGGTCGCCCGCTTGTTCGCCGGGGTATTTGCCGGGCTGCTCTGGGCCCTGCTGGCCGGCTACGCAAGCCGCATGGTCGCGCCGCACCTGCAGGGGCGGGCCATCGCCGTGGCCATGCTTGGCGCACCACTGGCACTGTCCCTGGGGATCCCTGCGGGCACACTGCTCGGCACGCTGGTGGGCTGGCGGGTGAGCTTTGCCCTGATGACTCTGCTGACGCTGTTGTTGCTCGGCTGGGTGCGCTGGCAGGTGCCGGACTTTCCCGGCCAGCGCGCCGACAAACGCTTGCCGCTCACGGGCGTGTTCGCTTTGCCCGGGGTCAAGCCGGTGTTGTTCGTGACCTTCGCTTATGTCCTGGGCCACAACATCCTGTACACCTATATCGCACCGTTTCTGGAGCCGGCCGGCATCGGCGGGCAAATTGACCGGGTACTGCTGACGTTCGGCCTGAGCGCACTGCTGAGCATCTGGATCGTCGGCCTGCTGATCGATCGCTGGTTGCGTCAACTGGTACTGGTCAGTTGCGTCCTGTTCGCTCTTTCGGCGCTGCTGCTGGCGTTCCAGGCCGATACGCCGATGGCGGTCTATGCCTCGATAGCCCTCTGGGGATTGTCGTTCGGAGGCCTGGCCACGTTGCTGCAAACCGCGCTGGCCAAGGCTGCCGGGAGCGCTGCCGATGCCGCGCAGTCGATGCTGGTGACCGCCTGGAACCTGGCGATCGCCGGGGGCGGGCTGGTGGGTGGCGTGCTGCTGGAAGGCCCGGGCGTATTGTCGTTTCCCTGGGTGATCATCGGCCTGTTGCTGGCTTGCCTGCTGGTGGCCGTGAACGCCCGACGCCATGGGTTTCCCGCCATACGCTGAAAACAAAAACCCCGGCGCGTTGGCCGGGGTCCCTGTTTGTTACTTCAGTCGGGCATCAGAAGCGCTTGATGTCAGCCTGGTTTTCCAACTGCTTGCGGTACGCGGCGAAGTCTTGCTGACCCACACGCGACGCGAGGAAGCGACGGTACTGAGCCTTCTCTTCATCGGTTGGAGCAGCGGCTTCGTTCACACCACTCAGTTGCAAGACCACCAGGCTGCCGTTCGGCAGCGTCACGCTGCTGAAGGTCGGCTTGTCCTTGGCCGCTGGCTTGGCCATGCGGAACAGGGTCTGCAGCACGATCGGCTCGACGCCTTCCTGGCCACGGGTCACCGCTTCGGAAACCTTCCAGCTCTGACCGTCGACAGGCGCCTTCAGCGCAGTCTTGCCTTCACGCAGGCTGGCGATCAAGGCAACGGCCTTGGCCTTGGCGGCAGCACTGGCGTGCTCCTTGGCCAATTGCGCGCGGATGCTGCTGGCGACGCTTTCCAACGGCAGCTGCTCTGGCTTGCGGTGCTCTTTGGCGCGCAGGACCACTACGGTTTCCGGGTCCAGCTCGATAGCGGTGCTGTTGGCACCCTCATCCAGCACTTCAGGGCTGAAAGCAGCCTGAATCACGGCGCGGTTGGCGGCGATGCCCTCGCCCCCTTCACGCCCGAACGGTGCGGAAGTGTGTACGGTCAGTTTCAGCTCTTGAGCCGGCTGGGCCAGATCCGAGGCTTCGAACGAGGAGTCTTCCAGCTGCTTGGTCGCCTCGACAAAACGTTGCTCGACCTGCTGGGTTTTCAGCTCGCGGGTCAGCTTGTCTTTCAGGCTGGCGAAACTTGGCACTTCAGGTGCCTCGACGCCCAGCAGCTTGATCAGGTGGAAACCGAAACCGGTGCGTACCGGTGCCGATACCTGGTCCTTGTTCAAGGCGTACAGCGCTTCCTCGAAGGCCGGGTCATAGACGCCAGGGCCGGCATAACCGAGGTCACCACCGTTGTTCGCCGAACCCGGATCCTGGGAGAACTCCTTGGCCAGCGCCTCGAAGCTTTCGCCCTTGGCCAGACGCGCCTGGATCTCTTCGATCTTGGCCTTGGCCTGCGCTTCGTTCACCTTGTCGTTCACTTCGATCAGGATGTGCGCGGCACGACGCTGCTCGGACAGGTTGGCGGTTTCTTTCTGATACAACGCCTGCAGCTCTTCGTCCTTGACGCTGACCTGATCGAAGAAGGAAGCCTTCTTCAACTCCAGATAGTCGATAACCACCTGGTCCGGCGACATGAATTCCTTGGCGTGTTCGTCGTAGTAAGCCTTGACCTCATCGTCGGTCAGCTTGACTGCCGCGGGGTCGGCCTTGATGGTCAGGGAAGCGTAATCGCGGGTCTGCTTTTCCAGACGAGCGAATGCCAGCACCTGGGCATCGGTCACGAAACCGCTGCCAGCCAGACCGGCGCGTACCTGGCCGATCAGCATTTCCTGAGCCAGCATCTGACGGAACTGCATCCGGCTATAACCCAGCTGACGGATCACCTGGTCGAAACGCTCAGGGCTGAACTTGCCGTCCACCAGGAATTCCGGCGTTTGCAGGATCACCTGATCCAGAGCGGCGTCAGAGAAAGCGAACTTGGAGTTTTCCGCGCCTTGCAGCAGCAGCTTGCGGTCGATCAGACCTTTGAGAGCGGCTTCACGCAGCAGCTTCTCGTCGAGCAAGGAAGCGTCGAAATCCTTGCCCAGTTGTTGCATGAGCTGGCGGCGTTGCATATCAACCGCCTGGCTCAGCTCATTCTGGGTGATTTCTTCGCCATTGACCTTGGCCGCGTCCTGACTGGTGGAAGTGGCTTGAAAAATGGCATCGAAACCGGTCAGCGCCATCAGTGCGACGATGACCCCGATAATGGTCTTGGCAATCCAGCCTTGTGAATTGTCCCTGATATTCTGCAGCATGCGTCCCCCAGAAACGGTTGTACTTCAAATTAAGCAACCGTGGAGCGTGGGTAGAGTCCGGATAGAAGAAAGGCGCATCCGAGGATGCGCCTTTCTCGTAACTGGCGGAGCGGACAGGGGTTCGAACCTTCGATCCCCGATGTGACAAACCGGATTTCTAACCGGCTGCCCTACCGCTCCGCTGCCAGGTCGGGAAAGACCCCGACCCGGGTAGGCAAAGGCTTGAAGGAAGCTTAGTTAACGGCTTCTTTCAGTGCTTTACCGGCTTTGAAACCTGGTTTTTTGGCTGCAGCGATTTCCAGCGTCTTACCGGTCTGTGGGTTACGACCAATGCGAGCAGGACGATCGGTAACAGAGAAAGTACCGAAACCAACCAGTACAACGGAGTCGCCAGCCTTAAGAGCGCCAGTGACGGATTCGATTACTGCATCCAGCGCACGGCCAGCAGCAGCTTTCGGGATATCAGCAGATGCAGCGATAGCATCAATCAGTTCCGACTTGTTCACTCTAAGTCCCCTTATATATCTATTTGAGTATGATTCTAAGTTTTTTGGTGAAAGCAAAAACCAGTGCTGAATGGCCTACAGACACTTAAGAGCCGCTTTATAACAAGGGCTCTAAAAAGCTGTCAAGGAAGCCCCCCAGGCTAATGGGTACTAATGCGTGCTAATTCTTTCCTTAGAGTCAGACTCGCGTTTTTCATCCTTTGCAACTATCTCTGGAGCCACATCCGGCAAGGGCTCCGGCGCGTATTGCAGCGCAATTTGGAGGACTTCGTCAATCCATTTAACTGGCTTAATTTGCAGATCCTGCTTGATATTGTCAGGAATTTCCTTCAAATCGCGCACATTCTCTTCTGGAATGATGACGGTCTTGATTCCACCACGATGTGCTGCAAGAAGTTTCTCTTTCAAACCACCGATAGCCAACACCTGACCACGCAGGGTGATTTCCCCGGTCATAGCCACATCAGCCCGCACCGGAATACCGGTCAGTGCAGAAACCAGGGCCGTGCACATGCCTACGCCAGCGCTAGGGCCGTCTTTCGGGGTCGCCCCTTCCGGCATATGGATATGGGTGTCGCGCTTCTCGTGGAAGTCCAGGGGGATTCCCAGGCTCTTCGCACGGCTGCGCACCACCGTCAGTGCCGCGGTGATCGATTCGACCATCACGTCGCCCAGCGAACCGGTCTTGATCAACTGACCTTTGCCAGGTACCACGGCGGCTTCGATGGTCAGTAGCTCGCCACCGACCTGGGTCCAGGCCAGGCCCGTTACCTGACCGATCTGATCCTGTTGCTCGGCCAGGCCGTAGCGGAATTTGCGCACGCCGAGGAAGTGCTCCAGCAGGTCGGAAGTGACCTTCACCGAGAAGCGTTTTTCCAGCGCATGCTCCTTCACCGCCTTGCGGCAAACCTTGGCGATCTGGCGTTCCAGCCCACGGACACCGGCTTCGCGGGTGTAGTAGCGGATGATGTCGCGAATCGCTTCTTCGTCGAACTCCAGCTCGCCTTTCTTCAGGCCGTTGGCCTGGATCTGCTTCGGCGACAGGTATTTGACCGCGATGTTGATCTTCTCGTCCTCGGTGTAACCCGGCAGACGAATCACCTCCATCCGGTCCAGCAACGCTGGCGGAATATTCATCGAGTTGGAGGTGCAAAGGAACATCACATCGGAGAGGTCGTAATCGACTTCCAGATAGTGGTCGTTGAAGTTGTGGTTCTGCTCGGGATCGAGCACTTCGAGCAATGCCGAAGCCGGATCGCCGCGCATATCGCTGCCCATCTTGTCGATTTCATCGAGCAGGAACAGCGGGTTGCGAACGCCCACCTTTGTCATCTTTTGAATCAATCTTCCCGGCATCGAACCAATATAGGTACGACGATGGCCGCGAATTTCCGCTTCATCGCGCACGCCGCCAAGGGCCATGCGTACGAATTTACGGTTAGTGGCGTGAGCAATCGACTCTGCCAGGGAGGTTTTACCGACCCCTGGAGGTCCGACCAGGCACAGTACCGGACCACGAATCTTCTTCACGCGCTTTTGCACGGCGAGGTATTCGAGAATCCGCTCTTTGACTTCTTCCAGGCCATAGTGGTCGGCGTCGAGGATGTCTTCGGCACGCGCCAGGTCCAGGCGAACCTTGCTTTGGGCCTTCCAGGGCACCTGAACCAGCCAGTCGATGTACGAACGCACCACTGTGGCTTCAGCCGACATCGGCGACATTTGCTTGAGCTTGTTCAGCTCGGCCTGGGCCTTGGCCAGGGCATCCTTTGGCAAGCCGGCGGCGTCGATGCGCTTTTTCAGCTCTTCGACTTCGTTGTGACCTTCGTCACCGTCGCCCAGCTCTTTCTGAATGGCCTTCATCTGCTCATTCAGGTAGTACTCGCGCTGGCTGCGCTCCATTTGCTTCTTCACGCGACCGCGAATGCGCTTCTCGACCTGCAACAGATCGATTTCCGCATCCAGCAACGCCAGCACGTGTTCGACACGCGCCGACAGGTCGATGATTTCGAGAATTTCCTGCTTTTGCTCGATCTTCAGCGCCATATGGGCGGCCATGGTATCTACCAGGCGGCTCGGCTCATCGATGCTGTTGAGGGACGACAGCACTTCGGCGGGGACTTTCTTGCCCAACTGCACGTACTGCTCGAACTGGGACAGCAGACTGCGGACAAAGACTTCCGACTCGCGCTCAGGAGCGTCCACCTCGTCAATCAGGGAGACTTCGGCACGGCAGTGGCCATCCACTTCGCTGAAACGCTCCACAGCGCCCCGCTGCTCGCCCTCGACCAGTACTTTGACAGTGCCGTCGGGCAACTTGAGCAATTGCAGAACAGTGGCAATGGTACCTACGCGATAGAGTGCATCTTCACCGGGATCATCATCAGCAGGATTTTTCTGAGCCAACAGAAGAATCTGCTTGTCGCCCGTCATCGCGGCCTCGAGGGCTTCGATAGACTTCTCGCGCCCCACGAACAGCGGGATAACCATGTGCGGATAAACCACGACATCACGCAATGGCAGGAGAGGCAATTCGATGGTTGTCTTCATGATTTCGCCTCTACGGCGGCCATAAGGCCGTAAACAGATGGAAGTAAGCTTGAAACCAAGATGGGGGCTGCCTCGAAAAAAAACAAGCTCAAAGACAGTACTTTAAAGGCAGTAAAAGCAAAGGGGCCCGAAGGCCCCTTCTGTCAAACCAGCAGTCCGGCGCTTAAGCGTCCGGGGCTGCCTTGGCAGTCGGCTCACTGTTTTCATAGATATACAGTGGCTTGGACTTACCCTCTATAACGCTTTCATCGATCACTACTTTACTCACCTCGGACTGCGAGGGGATCTCATACATAGTGTCGAGCAACACGCCTTCGAGAATCGAACGCAATCCGCGAGCACCGGTCTTGCGCTCAAGCGCACGCTTGGCGACCGACTTGAGGGCATCGGTACGGAACTCCAGATCGACGCCCTCCATCTCGAACAGCTTGGCATACTGCTTGGTCAAGGCGTTCTTCGGCTCGGTGAGGATCTGGATCAGCGCTGCTTCATCCAACTCGTCCAGGGTTGCCAGAACCGGCAGACGACCCACGAACTCCGGAATCAGGCCGAACTTGACCAGATCGTCCGGTTCGACTTCACGCAGGGATTCGCCGACCTTCTTACCCTCTTCCTTGCTGCGTACTTCGGCATTGAAGCCGATGCCGCCGCGAGTCGAACGGTTCTGAATAACCTTTTCCAGACCCGAGAACGCACCACCGCAGATGAACAGGATGTTGCGTGTATCGACCTGCAGGAACTCTTGCTGCGGATGCTTGCGCCCACCTTGAGGCGGAACGGAAGCCACAGTACCTTCGATCAGTTTCAACAGGGCCTGCTGCACGCCTTCACCCGAAACGTCACGGGTAATCGAAGGGTTGTCAGACTTGCGGGAAATCTTGTCGATTTCATCGATATAGACGATGCCCATTTGAGCTTTCTCTACATCGTAATCGCACTTCTGCAGCAGTTTCTGAATGATGTTCTCGACGTCCTCACCCACATAACCGGCTTCGGTCAGGGTGGTGGCGTCGGCAATGGTGAACGGTACATTCAACAGGCGCGCCAGGGTCTCTGCCAACAGAGTCTTGCCCGAACCTGTAGGGCCGATCAGCAAGATGTTGCTCTTGCCCAGTTCGACCTCGTCATTCTTCTTGTCACGCTGGTTGAGGCGTTTGTAGTGGTTGTATACCGCTACTGCCAGAACCTTTTTCGCACGTTCCTGACCAATCACATACTGATCAAGGATGCCGCTGATTTCTTTAGGCGAAGGCAATTTATGCGCGCTGCTTTCGGCCTGTGCTTCCTGCACCTCCTCACGGATGATGTCATTGCACAGGTCGACGCACTCGTCGCAGATAAAGACCGAGGGGCCGGCAATCAATTTGCGTACTTCATGCTGGCTTTTGCCACAGAAGGAGCAATAAAGCAGTTTGCCGTTGTCCTCGCCGTTGCGGGTGTCAGTCATTCGATCGATCCAAATCCGATAGGCTTGCAACACAAGATGAAGGCAATTGCGGGCTTTTTCAAGCCCACAGGTGGCCGGTTAAACCAACCACCTACATTTGAGTTGCTTAGGCAGGCATTTGACGCTTGGTGATCACGGAGTCAATCAGGCCGTATTCAGCCGCACGCTCTGCGCTCATGAAGTTGTCGCGCTCGGTGTCGCGCTCGATGGTCTCGAGGCTCTGACCGGTGTGATGAGCCAGCAGCGAGTTCAGACGCGAACGGATGTGCAGGATTTCCTTGGCATGGATGTCGATATCCGATGCCTGACCCTGGAAACCGCCCAATGGCTGGTGAATCATCATCCGCGAGTTAGGCAGGCAATGACGCTTGCCCGCTGCGCCACCGGCGAGCAGGAAGGCCCCCATGCTGCAGGCCTGGCCGATGCAGATGGTGGAAACGTCCGGCTTGATGAATTGCATGGTGTCGTAGATCGACATGCCTGCTGTCACCGAACCGCCTGGCGAGTTGATATAGAGATGGATGTCCTTGTCCGGGTTTTCCGCTTCAAGGAAGAGCAATTGTGCCGCGACCAGGTTGGCCATGTAGTCTTCTACCGGGCCAATCAGGAAGATCACCCGCTCCTTGAGGAGGCGCGAGTAGATGTCATAGGCGCGTTCGCCACGGGCGGACTGCTCGATAACCATCGGGACCAGGCCGCCTGCGGCCTGGATGTCAGAGCTCTGCTGATAATAAGAATTGCGGGACATGTCCTGCAGTCACTCCCAAATAGTCATGTCTTGAATACGCATAAGCCAGCGCGAAGGCTGGCTTATGGTGTGTATTTTCGAACGAGTAAAAAATCAGTCGGCTTGTGGTGCTTCTACCGGCTTGACCGCTTCTTCGTAAGAGACCGATTTGTCGGTCACGCTAGCTTTCTGCAGAACAGTATCCACAACTTGTTCTTCCAGCACAACCGAACGGACTTCGTTCAGTTGCTGCTCGTTCTTGTAGTACCAGGACACGACCTGCTCTGGCTCTTGGTAAGCAGAAGCCATTTCCTGAATCAGCTCACGCACGCGGGCTTCGTCAGGCTTGAGGTCGAATTGCTTGACCACTTCGGCCACGATCAGACCCAGTACAACGCGACGCTTGGCTTGCTCTTCGAACAGCTCCGCCGGCAGTTGATCAGGCTTGATGTTGCCACCGAACTGTTGAACGGCCTGAACGCGCAGACGGTTCACTTCGTTGTCCAGCAGAGCCTTAGGCACTTCGATCGGGTTGGCAGCCAGCAGGCCGTCCATTACCTGGTTCTTGACCTTGGACTTGATGGCCTGACGCAGTTCGCGCTCCATGTTCTTGCGAACTTCGGCGCGGAAACCTTCCAGACCGGCTTCTTTGATACCAAATTGAGCGAAGAACTCTTCGGTCAGCTCTGGCAGCTTAGGCTCGGAAACGGTGTTGACGGTGACAGTGAACTCGGCGGCTTTGTTAGCCAGGTCAAGGTTCTGGTAGTTCTCTGGGAAAGTCAGGTTCAGAACACGCTCTTCACCCGCTTTGGCGCCGACCAGGCCTTCTTCGAAGCCTGGGATCATGCGGCCGGAACCCAGCACCAGCTGAGTACCCTTGGCGGAACCGCCAGCGAACACTTCACCGTCGACCTTGCCGACGAAATCGATGTTCAGTTGGTCTTCGTTCTGGGCGGCGCGGTCGGCCACTTCGAAGCGAATGTTCTGCTTGCGCAGGATTTCCAGCATGTTGTCCAGGTCGGCATCAGCCACGTCAGCGCTCAGGCGCTCAACAGCGATGGACTCGAAACCAGCAACGGTGAACTCAGGGAACACTTCGAAGGTTGCAACGTATTCCAGATCCTTGCCCTTCTCCAGAACCTTTGGCTCAACCGAAGGAGCGCCAGCCGGGTTCAGCTTCTGCTCGACAACAGCTTCGTAGAAGGAAGCCTGGATCACGTCGCCCACAGCTTCTTGACGCGCATCAGCTTCATAACGCTGACGGATCACGCTCATTGGGACTTTGCCAGGACGGAAGCCTGGAATCTTGGCCTTTTGGGCAGTCTGCTGCAGACGCTTGTTGACCTGTGTCTCGATGCGCTCAGCCGGCACGGTGATGCTCATGCGGCGCTCAAGAGCAGAAGTATTTTCAACAGAAACTTGCATGGATATTCCTCGTTGCACAGACGTTAGCCGGCCGTTTCCGACCCCAGAATCAAGGGCATGCATTCTAGTGGGTCAAACTCAAGAAGTCACCCTACTGAAAACGGGTAAAAAAACAGCTGGCGATTTAAAGGCGGGGACCAACGGTTGAGCCGCGCCCTGAGAGCAAATACAGCGAATCAAACCAGGGCCTCTGCACCCGTGCTTCTATATATAGAAGGAACGGCGCGTCACACCCCGGATGACCGGACCAAACCACAGCCCGACCGGTAAACCTTCAGCATTCCAGCGACAAAAGGACGAGTGTTTCGTCGCCTCCCCGGCCCACCACCTGCGACCTGCTGGAAATACAGACTTCTGAAACGAAAACGGCGCAGCCCTTTTCAGGTGCTGCGCCGTTATCTGCTATATAAATAGCTACTTAATTGGTGCGGACGAAGAGACTCGAACTCTTACACCTTGCGGCGCTGGAACCTAAATCCAGTGTGTCTACCAATTCCACCACGTCCGCGTATCAAGCTTTTAAAGCAAAGGCGCCAGACTATTAATCTGGCGCCTTTCGGAATATGGGGTGGACGATGGGGATCGAACCCACGACAACAGGAGTCACAATCCTGTGCTCTACCAACTGAGCTACGCCCACCATATTGCGTTGTTGCGTTACCTGTGCCAAAGCTGCCTAATGGCGCACCCGGCAGGACTCGAACCTGCGACCATCCGCTTAGAAGGCGGATGCTCTATCCAGCTGAGCTACGGGCGCCTTATTAATCTGTATTCTTTAATGATTACAAACTAAGTGCTTTCAGTCGTTACGAGTTAAACATCAACTCTGCCCGACCTTCTTAACCAGTGCTAGGCTGTGCCCGACAAGTGCGACGAATGTTATAGACGAGCCGTTAGGTCGTCAACTCTTTTTTGAAAAAAATTCATTTAATTAAAGGAGTTAGGGGAATTTGCAGACCAAGCGCCTTTGCCCTCACGTCCTGGCATGCGAGAATGCGTTCTCTTTTTCTCTCCCTCTCGATGGTTAATCACGCGTCATGACTGCACAACTAATCGACGGCAAAGCGATCGCCGCTAGCCTGCGCCAGCAGATCGCCAAACGTGTCGCCGAGCGTCGCCAGCAAGGCCTGCGTACTCCAGGCCTCGCGGTGATCCTGGTCGGCAGCGACCCGGCCTCTCAGGTTTATGTCTCGCACAAGCGTAAAGACTGCGAAGAGGTCGGCTTTCTTTCACAAGCCTATGACTTACCTTCTGACACCACTCAAGAAGCACTGGCCGGCCTGATCGACCGCCTCAACGATGACCCGAACATCGATGGCGTCCTGCTGCAACTGCCACTGCCCGAACACCTCGATGCCTCCAAGCTGCTGGAGCGCATCCGCCCGGATAAAGACGTGGATGGTTTCCATCCTTATAACGTCGGCCGCCTGGCCCAACGTATCCCTCTGCTACGCCCATGCACGCCGAAAGGCATCATGACCCTGCTGGAAAGCACCGGTGCCGATCTGTACGGCATGGATGCGGTAGTAGTCGGTGCGTCTAACATCGTCGGGCGCCCGATGGCGATGGAGCTGCTGCTCGCCGGCTGCACCGTTACCGTTACCCACCGCTTCACCAAGGATCTGGCCGGCCACGTCGGGCGTGCCGACCTGGTGGTCGTGGCCGCCGGCAAGCCGGGCCTGGTCAAGGGTGAGTGGATCAAGGAAGGCGCCATCGTCATCGACGTCGGCATCAACCGCCAGGAAGACGGCAAGCTGGTGGGCGATGTGGTCTACGAGACCGCCCTGCCCCGCGCCGGCTGGATCACCCCGGTACCGGGCGGTGTTGGCCCGATGACTCGCGCCTGCCTGCTGGAAAACACCTTGTATGCGGCAGAAACGCTGCACGACTGACGCTGGGAAATAGCCCGGATAAAAGAACCCCGCCACTGGCGGGGTTCTTTGTTTCTGCTCGCCGAAAGCCTGAAGCGAGTAGCCCCCGCTTGCAGTGACGATCAACTCATCAGAAAGGAGGGAGCCGAACTGATACAAAACTGATACAGGATGAAATTTAATTTACCTGAAGCCCTTTACCTACGGGCGTGTAGCTCTTTCCTGGCACATACTCATAAAATGTAACGTTTTTCTGAAAGCAGCCCGTTGCAGAACGGCATATCCACTTCATGAGTCCGCCCGCGTGAAAATCCGTCTTTCTATCCTGAGCCTATTTTTTGCATTTACAGGCACCTTTATCGCGCAGAGCGCCGTCGCTCGCGAAACCACCGAAGCGCCACGCGACCCCTCCCAACTGCACATCGCCTCCGGCAGCGCCATGCTCCTGGATCTGCAGACCAACAAGGTCATCTATTCCAGCAACCCCGACGTGGTCGTGCCCATCGCTTCGGTGACCAAGCTGATGACCGGTCTGATCGTACTCGACGCCAAACAACCACTGGATGAGTACATTTCCGTGGACATCAGCAACACCCCGGAAATGAAAGGCGTGTTTTCCCGGGTCAAGCTCAAGAGCGAACTCCCGCGCAAAGAGATGCTGCTGATCGCCCTGATGTCGTCGGAAAACCGTGCCGCCGCCAGCCTCGCCCACCACTACCCGGGCGGGTACGCAGCCTTTATTGCCGCCATGAACGCCAAGGCCAAGGCACTGGGCATGACCAGCACGCACTATGTCGAGCCGACCGGCCTGTCGGTCCATAACGTGTCCACCGCCCGCGACCTGAGCAAACTGTTGCTGGCGGCGCGCAAATACCCGCTGCTGAGCGAGCTGAGCACCACCAAGGAAAAGACCGTGGCGTTCCGCAAACCCAACTACACCCTGGGCTTTCGCAACACCGATCACCTGGTCAACAGGGCCAACTGGGACATCAAGCTGACCAAGACCGGCTTTACCGATGAAGCAGGCCACTGCCTGGTACTGGTGACCAGCATGAGCAATCGCCCGGTGGCCCTGGTGATTCTCGACGCCTTTGGCAAATACACGCACTTCGCCGATGCCAGCCGTATCCGCCAGTGGCTGGAAACCGGTAAAAGCGGCTCGGTACCGAATGCCGCCTTGAGCTACAAGGCCGGCAAAAACCTGAAAAGCCGTCAGAGCGGTGTCGCCCAAACTGCCGAATAGAACCCGGCAGACACAAAAAAGGCTGCAGATCCGTCGATCGCAGCCAGTTCAAAGGACGGCGCCCAAGGGCGCCGTCAGCGTTTCTGCAACCTCAGTTCGCGCTCAACGCCTTGGTCGCCCGTGCCGCCGCGTTCTCCTGCCCGGCCTGGGCCAACTCATCGGCTGCCTTCAACCAACGCTGGCGATCGACCTGGGCTGGCACCTGGGTCGGCCCCTGAATCAACACCGCCCAGTGCCCCGCACTGCTCCAGGCCGACTCGAACTTGGCAAAGTCCATCAACAGACGACGATTCATTCCCGCTCGCAGCAGCACCGTCTGTTTATGCCGGTTATAGCCCGCTAGCACGGCATAACGAGGTTCGGCCCAGAACGCCGAACCTTCGGTGTAACGCACCATCACCGGGTATCCGGCGGCAACCTGAGTCAGCAGCGCCGATAAATTGTCGTCCAGCGGATAGACCACCATCCCGTACTCACGCGCCAGGGTCAGCATGTTCTGCTGCAACTTCGCCTCGGCGCCTGGCAGATGCAGCGGCTTGTCCAGCAGACCTGGGGTGATCGCGATGCCTTGCTGGGACAGCATGCTGGCCAGGGTGCCCGGGCCGCTCTGATAGGTTTCGCCGCGGAAAAACGGCACGCCGTTGAGTTCCACCCGCTCGGGCAGGCGCTGAATCTCCGGCTGCACGCTGCTGGCGCAACCGGCCAGCGTCAGGGCGCAAGCGCCCGCCAACAACAGTGTTCGAAATCGCAGAAACATCCGTTCCATCATGACTCTCTTGTGCAGACGCCAAGCCAGGAGCCCCGGCCGAAACGCTGATCATAGGGCGCCGCGATGCAGGGGTATAGCGTTAAGCCGCGGTAATTTGCGCCCCATAGAGCAAAGCGGTCGATGACACTCGACTATTGGTCAATGGCTTGAAACACATCCGCGACTAGACTGTCCATTGCGAAGAGTGTGTGCCCTGGACAGGGCAACAAGGAGGCATGCATGAGCCTGACAACGACAATCCTGATGCTGATCGGCGGCTGGCTGGCCGTTGCCGCTGCCATGCTCTGGGGTGTCTTGCGGATCGTTCGCCGGCACCATCATCCGCGTTTGCCGACTCCCGCGGCGAAAACCGCAAAACCGTCCCGGCATCATGCCACCGCGCACTGACTGGCACTTTTTTTCTGCCCAATAAAAAACGGCGGCCTGTGTCCTTGAACACAGGCCGCCGTCGGTTATTGCCGTAAATCAGGCTTCGACTTCCGCCTCCGCCGCCACCCGCTTCTGCCGGGCACGACGAGCCAGCATGTTCAGCCCCTCGATGGCCGCCGAGAAGGCCATGGCCGCGTACACATAACCTTTTGGCACATGGGCACCGAAACCTTCGGCGATCAGGGTCATGCCGATCATGATCAGGAAGCCCAGGGCCAGCATGACCACCGTCGGGTTGTCATTGATGAACTTGGCCAGAGGCTCGGCCGCCAGCAACATCACCAGTACCGACACCACCACCGCGATGATCATGATCGGCAAGTGCTCGGTCATGCCGACCGCGGTGATGATGCTGTCGATGGAGAACACCATGTCCAGCATCAGGATCTGGCCGATCGCCGCGGCGAACCCCAAGGACACGCCAGCGGTCTCGCTTTTGCTGTCCTGTGGTTCCGGGTCCATGCTGTGATGGATTTCCGTGGTGGCCTTCCACAGCAGGAACAGGCCGCCGGCAATCAGGATCATGTCCTTCCAGGAAAAGACCTGGCCGAAGACATCAATCACTGGCTCGGTCAGTTGCACAATGAAGGCGATGGTGCTGAGCAGTGCCAGACGCAGGATCAGGGCCATGCCGATACCGATCCGCCGGGCCTTGGCCCGGTGCTGCTCGGGCAGCTTGTTGGTCAGGATCGAAATGAAGATCAGGTTATCGATGCCGAGCACGATTTCCATGACCACCAGGGTTGCCAGGGCGACCCAGGCGGTGGGGCTGGCGGCGAGTTGTAAAAGGTATTCCATGGCTCAGTCCTGAGTCGGGGGTATGGGAGATCAGATTTCCTGGGACGACGAGGTGGCTTCTTTGGCCTCGTCAGCCGGCTTTTCCTGCTTGCTGATCAAGCCTTGGGTCGCGTCGCTGATCGCCTGTTCGGCGGCCTTGTGCGTGTCGTCGATCGCCTGCTTGGCGTTTTCCGCGGCCTTGCCCAACAGCTGCTGCGCGCTTTTTTCCGCCTGCTCGCAACCGGCAAGGGTGATCAACGACAACGCCAGCAACGATGCGGCGATGGATTTATAGGTCATTGCGCTTTCCTCGTTAGAACGGACCGGGCCGAGATGATGGCCCGTCAATAGCGAGGCATTCTATGGACCCGAACACTTCAGGAAAATTCGTATTTTTAACAGCTATACTTCGATTTTTACGAATCAAAGCCAGCCATGCTCAACTATCGCCAACTGCACTACTTCTGGGTCGTCGCCAAGACCGGCAGCATCGTCCGGGCCTGCGAGCAACTGAACCTGACCCCACAAACCATCAGCGGCCAGATCACCCTGCTCGAACAAACCTATGGCATCGAGTTGTTTCGCCGGGTCGGCCGGCAACTGGAACTGACCGAAGCCGGGCGCCAGACCCTGCCCTACGCCGAGCAGATGTTCCAGCTCGGCGGCGAGCTGGAAGCCATGTTCCAGGCCCAGCCCAACGAACAGCAGATCCTGTTTCGGGTCGGCGTGGCCGATGTGGTGCCCAAATCGATCGTCTACCGCCTGATCGCCCCGACCATGGAGCTGAACGAACCGATCCGCATCACCTGCCGCGAGGACAAACTCGAACGCCTGCTGGCCGACCTGGCCATCCAGCGCCTGGACCTGGTGATTTCCGACAGCCCCATGCCTTCGCACCTGGATATCAAGGGCTACAGCCAGAAACTCGGCGAATGCGGCATCAGTTTTTTCGCCACCGAAGAACTGGCCGAGCGCTATGGAACGAACTTTCCCCATAGCCTGCATGGCGCTCCGCTGCTGATTCCCGGGCAGGAAACCGTGGTGCGCAGCCGGCTGCTGCGCTGGCTGGCCGAGCAGCAGATACAACCCAGGATCATCGGTGAGTTCGACGACAGCGCCTTGATGCAGGCATTCGGCCAGTCGGGCAGCGGGATCTTTATCAGCCCCAGCGTGATCGCCGACGAAGTGCGGCGCCAATACGGCGTGCAACTGATCGGCCAGACCGATGCGGTCAGCGAGTCGTTCTACGCCATTTCAGTCGAACGAAAAGTCAAGCACCCCGGCATCGTGGCGATCACCGAAGGCGCCCGCCGCGAGCTGTTCACCGCCATGGGCGCTTGAGGAGAGTCAGGCGCAGCTGGCCTGTGGCTTGAGGGTCATCAACAGCAGGGCCAGCAGGATCGACACCAGGATAAAACCGGCGGCGGCGAACCCCAGGCTGCCAAGCCCCAGGGTGTCGATCACTCGGCCGCCGACCATGGCGCCCAGGCCGATGCCCAGGTTGGCTCCGGCGATGTTCAGCGAAGCGGCAAACGCCGGCGCCTGGGGCGCAGCCTTGATCAGGCGGACATGGCTGACCAGAAACAGCGCCGCCTGGGTCACGCCCCAGATGCCCATGGCCGCGGCCAGGCCCAGCGGCGAGTGGATGCTCGGCACCAGCGCCACCATGCCGCCGATCATCAAGGCGCAGAAGCCCATGGAGGCCAGCAACGGATGGCGGTCCACCGCGCGGCCGCCCAGCGAGTTGCCGATCAGCCCCACCGCGCCGAAGCCCATCAGGCACCAACCGACCAGCGTGCCGTTGAAACCGGCCAGGCGCTCGAGGATATCCGCCAGGTAGGTGTAGGCGGTGAACATGCCGCTGAACACCAGGATCGACAGCAGCACATGCCCCTGCATCAAGGGGCTGCGCAGGATGCCGAACTGCGAGCGCAGGCTGGCCTGCTCGTTGTGCACGCGGGTCTGCGGCAGGTAGACATACAGCAGCAACGCCTTGGCAAAGGCCACCAGCGCCAGGATGCCGAACGCGGCGCGCCAGCCGAAGGCATCGGAAATCAGCGTACCCACCGGAATGCCGAACACCGTGGCGCAGACGATGCCGAAGCCGATCTTGGCGATGGCCCGCCCGGCGTAGTCGGGGCCGACGATGTCCACCGCGGTTTCGCTGGCCAAAGCCCAGAACACCGGCAAGCCCAGCGCCGGGATCAACCGCGCCACCGCCATCACCCAGATATTCGGCGCCAGCGCCGCCAGGGTGTTGGCCAGGCCGAACATCACCAGCACCGAAATGAACAGGCGCTTGCGCTGGAAGCGGGCAAAGTAGGCCGTCAGGAACGGTCCGAACGCCGCCACGGTGAAGGCGAACAAGGTCACCAGCAGGCCGGCCTGCGGCACGCTGACCGCAAGGTCCCGGGCAATCGAAGGCAGCAGGCCGACAATGATGAACTCCGTCGTCAGCACGGTAAAACCGGCGGCTGACAACAGCAGAATGGGCAACAGCATGGAAAACTCCGGAAACGACGACATCAGCGATGGCCTGGTGGCCCGCTGACTGGAGATGAGAAGAGGATGGCGAATCCTAACAGAATGTGTCCGCCCGTGTCTGGGGGCAGCGGCGAAAAAACCGCAGGCTACTCTGAAGGCTCAGGTGGCAGATCGTCACATCCGTGGGCGAACCCCGTGTGATAAAGTCCGCCCCCTGCCGCAACACCCCGTACCTTCAGCAACTCATCAGCACGGCGTCCCACGTCGACGCACGGCATATTAAAAAAATCAGAGATACCGCTATGACTGCTTCGCCCCCGTCGCTCCTGGAAAAACTCAAACGCACCAGCCTGGTCACGCAGATCGTCATTGGCCTGATCGCCGGTATCGCCCTGGCGCTGCTGGCCCCCGAACTGGCGAAGTCCACCGCCTTTATCGGCAAGGTCTTTGTCTCGGCACTGAAAGCCGTCGCGCCGATCCTGGTGTTCGTGCTGGTGATGGCCTCCATCGCCAACCACAAGCACGGCCAGGAAACCCATATCCGCCCGATCCTCTGGCTCTACCTGCTGGGCACTTTCGCCGCGGCGGTGGTGGCGGTGATCGCCAGCAGCCTGTTCCCCTCCTCCCTGGTGCTGAGCACCCATGATGTCGCCATCTCCGCCCCCGGCGGCATCAGCGAAGTCCTGCAAAGCCTGCTGCTGAGCGTGGTGGACAACCCGGTCAGCGCGCTGATGAACGCCAACTTCATCGGCATCCTGGCCTGGGCCATCGGCATGGGCGTGGCCATCCGCCATGCCGGCGTCACCACCCGCACCGTGCTGGACGACCTGTCCAACGGCGTGACCCTGATCGTCCGAGTGGTGATCCGCTTCGCCCCCCTGGGCATCTTCGGCCTGGTGGCTTCGACCCTGGCCACCTCCGGCTTCGGCGCCCTGCTCGGTTATATGCACCTGCTGGCGGTACTGATTGGCTGCATGCTGTTCGTCGCGCTGGTGATGAACCCGCTGATCGTGTTCTGGAAGATCCGCCGCAACCCGTTCCCGCTGGTGCTCATGTGCCTGCGCGAAAGCGGCATCACCGCCTTCTTCACCCGCAGCTCGGCGGCCAACATTCCGGTCAACCTGGAGCTGAGCAAGCGCCTGGGCCTGCATGAAGACACCTATTCGGTGTCGATCCCGCTGGGCGCCACCATCAACATGGCCGGTGCCGCCATCACCATCACCGTGCTGAGCCTGGCGGCCGTGCATACCCTGGGTATCGCCGTCGACCTGCCCACCGCCGTGCTGCTCAGCGTGGTCGCCGCCATCTGTGCCTGTGGCGCTTCCGGCGTGGCCGGCGGTTCGCTGCTGTTGATTCCGCTGGCCTGCAGCCTGTTCGGCATCCCCAGCGAAATCGCCATGCAGGTGGTCGCCGTCGGCTTCATCATCGGCGTGCTGCAGGACTCGGCGGAAACCGCGCTGAACTCCTCCACCGATGTGCTCTTCACCGCCGCCGCATGCATGGCCCAGGAAGAGAAGGTCCGCCAGACCGCCTGATCCTGCACGAATAGCGCGCACTAAAAAGCCCGGCAAGGCTCGCACCTTGCCGGGCTTTTTTATGGGCTTGGCCCCCAACTACATCAGAAAGCGCCCATGTAGTCGCGCTTGCCGATTTCCACGCCATTGTGGCGCAGGATCGCGTAGGTGGTGGTGACGTGGAAGAAGAACTGCGGCAGGCCGTAGGTCAGCAGGTACGACTGGCCGCTGAAGCGCTTCTCTTTCGGGGTGCCCGGACGTGTGACGATCTCGATGCCTTCCTTGCCATCGATCTGCGCTGGCTGGATGCCGTCGATAAAGGCCAGGACCTTGGCCAGCAGCGCCTGCAGCTCGGCAAAGGTGGTTTCGGTGTCGTCGTATTTCGGCAGCTCGACTTCGGCCAGGCGAGCGGAAACGCCCTTGGCGAAATCGACGGCGATCTGCACCTGGCGGATCAGCGGGAACATGTCCGGGTACAGGCGCGCCTGGAGGAAGGCATTCGGGTCGATGTTCTTGGCGGTGGCGTGGGCTTCGGCCTTGTTCAGGACATCGCTCAGGGCGTTGAGCATTTGCTTGAAGACAGGAACGGAGGCGGCGTACAGGGAAATAGTCATGGTGATCTCGACAGGCTGATGGAAAAAAGCACAAACAAAGGTGGCGCGATTATAGACCTGCTTGGGTGCCGCCGGCGGCTTGTCTTTTATCCAGCAAGGATTAGGCTAGTCGCCTTCGACAGCATAGGGAACGCGCGATGAGCATCGAGCAAGAAACCTCCAGCGAGCAATTGCAACTGAGCAGCACCGAACTGCGCATTCTCGGATCGCTGATCGAGAAGCAGGCCACCAGCCCGGAAACCTATCCGCTGACCCTCAATGCCCTGGTCATCGCCTGCAACCAGAAAACCAGCCGCGAACCGGTGATGAACCTCACCCAGGGCCAGGTCGGCCAGAGCCTGCGCGCCCTGGAAAACCGCGGCTTCGCCCGCCTGGTGATGGGCAGCCGCGCCGACCGCTGGGAGCATCGCCTGGACAAGGCGCTGGAGCTGGTACCAGCACAGGTGGCCCTGGCCGGACTGCTGTTCTTGCGCGGTCCGCAGACCGTCAACGAACTGCTGACCCGCAGCGGCCGCATGCACGACTTCGAAGACAGCGAACAGGTGGTGCACCAACTGGAACGCCTGATCGCCCGTGGCCTGGCGCTGCTGATTCCGCGCCAGGCCGGGCAGCGCGAAGATCGCTACATGCATGCCCTGGGCGACCCGGCGGATATCGAAGCGATCCTCGCCGCCCGGCAGAACCCGGTGGAACGCGGCTCGGCCAGCGGCGTATCGGCGGAGCGCATCGAAGAGCTGGAAGCGCGCATCGCCGCCCTCGAAGAACGCCTGGCGAAACTCGAAGGCTGATCCCCGCTCCTGCGGCAGCGCCTTATAGTCGCTGCCGCAGGCTGCGATCGCCGACGCAGTCGGGGTAAAGCCTCAGAAGACTTCCCGCTACTCCCCGTCCCAGTAATCCACCCCGTCCGCATGCCGCGCCACCGCGACGAATCCCGAGGCGTTGCCCTCATCGTCGATCTTGAAGTCCTTCATCACCACATATTTGCCGGAGTCCGGGTATTCGCAGATGTCCGGCGCTTCCTGGGTACTGACCGCCAGGTAGCGCAATTCGCCCTGGCTGGTGTTGATGATCTGGTGCGCGCTGTCCATATCGCCCGGCGGGCAGGCGATCACATCGCCGGCGCGGATGGCAAAACGCTCGGCGCCGAGGCGGATCTCGCCCTCGCCGGTGACTATGTAGAACATCTCTTCGTTGACGCGATGGTTATGGAAGGGGCTGGCACGCATCCCCGGGCCCAGGGCAATCAGCCGGTAGCCGAGCTTCTGGGCGCCCAGTTGCTGGCCGATGCGGGCGATGCGCTGGACATAACGGCCGGCGGTCTCGCCGGTGGGGCTCAGGGCTTCAGGCAGCGGCTGAAGGTCCGCCTGATCCAGATTGAGAATGGCAGGTGGCATACAGACCTCGATCACGGTGGCAGGGAACAGGGGCAAGTCTGAGCTTGCTGGCGACCAGTATAGGCAGGGCTTTGCGCCCCACGGACCTGCCCCGATCCCGCCGTCGATCAGGCCCGTGCGAAAGCCACCGCCTGCTGGAACTGCTCGGCGCTGGGGCGCACACCGGTGTACAGCACGAACTGCTCCAGGGCCTGGATGGCGATCACTTCCAGGCCGGTGATCACCTGCTTGCCCTCCATCCGGGCGCGCAGGATCAGCGGGGTTTCCGCCGGAACCGCCACCACGTCGAACACCGTGCGCGCAGCCTCGATCGCCTCGACCGGGAACGCCAGCTGGTCGGCCTCCGGACCGCCGCTCATGCCGATCGGGGTGACGTTGATCAGCATCTGCGGGCGCAATTCGCCCAGCTCCGCCTGCCAGGCATAGCCCAAGGAGTCGGCGAGGGCCTGCCCGGCTTGGGCATTGCGGGCAACTATCAGGCCATCGCGGTAGCCACCATCGCGCAAGGCACTGGCCACCGCCTTGGCCATGCCGCCGCTGCCGCGCAGGGCAAAGCGGGTGTCCTTAGGAATCCGGTGGCGCTCGAGCAACTGGGCGACGGCGATGTAGTCGGTGTTGTAGGCCTTGAGGTGGCCATTGGTGTTGACGATGGTGTTGATCGACTGGATGGCGCTGGCCGAGGCGTCCAGTTCGTCCACCAGGGCAATGCAGGCTTCCTTGAACGGCATGGACACGCCACAGCCACGAATGCCCAGGGCGCGGATCCCGCCGACGGCGCCTGGCAGGTCCTGGCTGCTGAAGGCCTTGTAGTAGAAGTTCAAGCCCAGCTGTTCATACAAGTGATTGTGAAAGCGCAAGCCGAAATTCCCCGGACGCCCTGACAGCGACATACACAATTGGGTGTCTTTGTTGGGGTTCATCTGCATGTTGATCTCCTTGGAACGCACTTTCGGATAGACGGGATTAGCCAGTCATCGGGTTCTGCCCGATCATATCGACGTGCCTGAAAGACGGGCCTGCCGCCCACGGACGAGGGTCAATAAACCGGTACAGACCTTACACAAAATTTACCCGGCGGCTGTGCAGTTTTTCAGAAAAAAGCGGTCTTAGAAGTATCCCCGCGACAGTCCTCGCGTCTATTGCAGACCGAGCGCCGGGGTCGGAACCGAGGAATAGCCATGATGCGTAAAATCCCCAAGATAGCCTTGCTCATTGGTGCACTTGCTGTCGCCGGTCAAGCGTCCGCCCACGGTGGCGGTGGTTGGGGTGGCCCGGCGGTAGTCGGTGCGGTGGTCGGCGCCGCGGTAGTGGGTTCGGTGATCGCCAGCCACAGCCGCCCGGTCTACGTGCAACAGCCAGTCTACGTCCAGCCGCAGCCGGTCTATGCCGCGCCGCCACCGGTCTACTACCAGCCACAGCCGGTGTACGTGGAAGGCCCGCCGGTCTATTACCGCCCGGCCCCGGTGTACTACGGCCCACCTCGTGGCTACTACGGCCCGCCCCGCCATTACTACTATGGCCCCGGCCGCTGGTAAGCCAGGCGACCACACACCTACAGGCCCCGCCTTCGCCAGCGGGGCCTGTTGCGTTTTGCCAAACGTCTGAATAAATCTTGCAAAGGTCGTTGCTGGAACAGTTTTTGCGATTCAATCCGGCAATAGTGTTGTCCAACGGCAGCCCGTGCAGGCGAGCCCACGACTGTCATATTTATGTCATGCCAGGTCCGCAAGATCGGATCTGTCCACAAAACAGCCCCATAACAACAAGGACGACTCCCATGCCGACACAGAACCCCCATCACTCCCCCACCCTGGGTACCGCGAGCAAGGTGTACAGCGCCCTGACCGAACTCAAGCACCTGGAAGGCCACCGCAGCGCCAAGTTCCTGGCCTTGCTGGCCGAGCACCTGGTGCGCAAGGGCCTGCTGCACGACCCGGAAGTGGTCTACATGCTTGATCAGGTCGTCGACTGATCGGGCTGGCGCTTTTTTCGCCGGTATCGATGTCCACTATCGAGCGCGGTGATTTTTCGTAGCACCTGCCGGTCCGTAAGGTAACTCCACAGATTGATGGAGGTACTTATGCCCAAGGTTCAGATCATGTCCGTTATCGGTAGCGCCGTTCCCACCTCGCTCAGGGAACTGGGGTTGCTGGCGTGTTGGTACCTGGTGCGCGACGGCGAGCCGGTCAGCGGCCCGCTCACTTCGCTGACCGCCGCCCAGGCCCTGTCGCAAAAGATCGAGCAGCGCGTCCTGCATGCCTAAGGCAACGGCAGCTGTGGCCGCGGCCGGGTATCGACGAACAGGCCCCAGCTGGAGATGAACAGCGCGGCGATCAATGGCCCGATGACAAAGCCGTTCAGGCCGAAGATCGCCAGGCCCCCCAGGGTCGAAATCAGAATCAGGTAATCCGGCATCCTGGTGTCCTTGCCCACCAGGATCGGGCGCAGCACGTTGTCCACCAGGCCGATCACGAACACCCCGTACAAGCCCAGCAGCACCCCTTGCCAGATCGCCCCGCTGAACAGGAAGTACAGGGCCACCGGGCCCCAGACGATCGCCGCGCCCACCGCCGGCAACAACGACAGCAGGGCCATCAGCACCGCCCACAGCAACGGGCTGGGAATCTCCAGAAACCAGAAGATCAACCCGCCCAGCAGCCCCTGGCTGATCGCCACCAGCACGTTACCCTTCACCGTGGCCCGCACCACCCGATTGAACTTGAGCTGCAGCCGGCGTTTCTGGTGCTCGGCCAACGGCACCGCGATGCGCACCTTGCGTACCAGTTCGGGGCCATCGCGCAAAAAGAAGAACAACAGGTACAGCATCACGAAAAAGCTCACCACGAACTTGAAGGTGCCCTGGCCGACGCTGAACGCCTGGGTGGCGAAGAACTGGCTGCCTTGCAGCGCATTCTTGACGATTTTCTCGCGCACGCTCTCCAGCTCACCCAGGCCGAAACGGTCCAGCAGTTGCTGGAAGTACGGCGGCAGGCTGTGCTTGAACCGGTCCAGGTGATCGGCGATGTCCAGCTTGCCGCTTTCGATGCTCTGGTAGAGGTTGGTGCCCTCCTGCACCAGCAAGGTGCTGATGATCGCCACCGGCAGAATGGCGATGACCAGGCAGATGCTCAGGGTGCACAAGGCGGTCAGGTTGCGTGGCCAACCGAACTTGAGTTGCAGGCGCCGTTGCAGCGGGTCGAACAGGATGCCGAGAATCACCGCCCAGAACACCGGGCCGTAAAAGGGCAGCAGAAGCCAGATAAAGGCGACGGTCACCAGGGTCAGCAGAAGCAACAGGCTTTTGTGTTGCATGAGGTGCTGGTTCATGTCCGCTCCCCGTCAATAAGGTCCAGGACGCCGCAAAGCGCTCCTACAGCGTTAGTCCGCCGGCGTTCGGCCAAGTGCCCTGTTTTATTCGTCGAGCATAGACCCAGATCAATGCCGCCAACCGGCCCTGGCCTTACCCTCGCGACCTTTTGCCATCGACAATCGCCATGACGCCCCTGACCCGCCCCGAACTGCTCGCCCCCGCCGGCACCCTGAAAAACATGCGCTACGCCTTCGCCTATGGCGCCGACGCGGTGTACGCCGGCCAACCGCGCTACAGCCTGCGGGTGCGCAACAACGAATTCGACCACGCCAACCTGGCCCTCGGCATTCGCGAGGCCCAGGCCCAGGGCAAGCGCTTCTACGTGGTGGTCAACATCGCCCCGCACAACGCCAAGCTCAAGACCTTCCTCAAGGACCTGGAGCCGGTGATCGCCATGGCCCCGGACGCGCTGATCATGTCCGACCCGGGGCTGATCATGCTGGTGCGCCGGCACTTCCCGCAGATGCCGATCCACCTGTCGGTGCAGGCCAATACGGTGAACTGGGCCAGCGTCGAGTTCTGGCAGCAACAGGGCCTGAGCCGGATCATCCTGTCCCGCGAGCTGTCCCTGGAAGAGATCGAGGAAATCCGCCAGCAAGTGCCGGCCATGGAGCTCGAGGTATTCGTCCACGGCGCGCTGTGCATGGCCTATTCCGGGCGCTGCCTGCTGTCGGGGTATATGAACAAGCGCGACGCCAACCAGGGCACCTGCACCAATGCCTGCCGCTGGAAATACCAGGCCGAGGCAGCCACGGAGAATACCGTCGGCGAGATCGTCCGGCAGTTCCAGCCGGAACCGACCCTGGGCCTGGGCGCGCCGACCGACCAGGTGTTCCTGCTGCGCGAGGCCAATCGCCCGGACGAAGCGATGCCGGCCTTCGAGGACGAGCACGGCACCTACATCATGAACGCCAAGGATCTGCGCGCGGTGCAGCATGTCGAGCGCCTGACGCGCATGGGCGTGCACTCATTGAAGATCGAGGGCCGCACCAAGTCGCACTTCTATTGCGCCCGCACCACCCAGGTCTATCGCCGGGCCATCGACGACGCGGTGGCCGGCCGCGAGTTCGACCGCAGCCTGATGAACGACCTGGAGTCCCTGGCCCAGCGTGGCTACACCGAAGGTTTCCTGCGCCGCCACGTGCACGACGAGTACCAGAACTACCAGAACGGCAGCTCGGTATCGGAACGCCAGCAGTTCGTCGGCGAACTCACCGGCGAACGCCGCGACCGGCTGGCGGAAGTGAAGGTGAAGAACCGCTTTGCCCTGGGCGACCATATGGAACTGATGACCCCCAAGGGCAACTTCCACTTCGACCTGCACCAGTTGCAGAATGTGCGCGGCGAGCCGATCGAGGTCGCGCCGGGGGACGGACACACCGTGTACCTGCCGATCCCGGACGCGGTGGATCTGCGTTTTGCCTTGTTGATGCGCGATGTGACGGCGAACAGCGCGGTGTAATCCTGATTGAGGTGGCGTCGCTGATGACGCCATCGCGGGCAAGCCGGATCGCCGCCCGCTCGCTCCTACACCGCAATAACCCCCCCTGCATCACGTAGGCCCCCTCCCCCAAATCCATCCCAACAGGCTGCGCCGACCGGTGCGGCCAGATATCCGCACGGGCTATTCTGACATTATTATTTTCACAATATTGATTTATGAAATAATACATGTCATTTATAGCCACACCAAAATCACCAGGACCGAAGCACGCCAGACCGGACGGCTTGTACCCGTACCACCCCAACGCCCCTCCAAGGAGTCAACAATATGAACAAGACAGAACTTCTAGGTGCTCTGGCGCTGTGCGCCGCAAGCTTCCTGGCCCATGCCGACGAAGACCGCCTGCGTATCGGCATCGAAGCCGCCTACCCGCCCTTTTCCTTCAAGACGCCGGAGGGCAACGTCAGTGGTTTCGACTACGACATCGGCAACGCCTTGTGCGCAGAGATGAAGGTGAAATGCGAGTGGGTCATCCAGGAATTCGACGGCATGATCCCGTCGCTCAAGGTGCGCAAGATCGATGCCGTGCTGTCGTCGATGTCGATCACCGAGGACCGGATGAAGTCGGTCGACTTCAGCAAAAAGTACTACCACACGCCGGGCAAGTTCGCGATGAAGGCCGGCAACGTGATCAACGACCCGGTGCAGGACCTCAAGGGCAAGAAAGTCGGCGTGCAACGCTCCTCGACCTACGACCGTTTCGCCACCGAGCAACTGGCCAACGCCGGGATCGAGGTGGTGCGCTACGCCTCGCAGAACGAAGCCTTCCTCGACCTCGCCTCGGGCCGTCTGGACGCCACCCTCGCCGACATCGTCAACACCGACGAGAGCTTTATCAAGACCGCGGCAGGCAAGGGTTTCGCCCTGGTCGGGCCGGACATCAGCGACCCGAACTATTTCGGCAGGGGCGCCGGGATCGCCGTGCGCAAGGGCGATAGCGCCAATGCCGCGCGCCTCAATGCGGCCATCGACGCCATCCGCGCCAACGGCAAGTACCAGCAGGTAATGGCCCGTTACTTCGCGTTCGATATCTACGGCGAATAAGCCTGACCCAGGGCCCTGGCGCCGGCCCGTTGCCGGTGCCGCGCCCGCCTTGCGCCTCGCGGCGCTCGCTTGAGGAACTTCATCATGCTCCACGGCTACGGATCGAGCATTCTCGATGGCGCCTGGCTGACCATCAACCTGGCGCTGACCTCCATGACCCTGGCCATTGCCCTGGGCCTGGTCGGCGCGGCCTTTCGCCTGTCGCCGCTGAAATGGCTGGCGATGCTGGGCGAAGGGTATACGACCCTGATTCGCGGGATTCCCGACCTGGTGTTGATCCTGCTGATCTTCTACGGCGGCCAGGATCTGGTGAACCGCCTTGTCCTGGCGCTCGGTTACACCCGCTATTTCGACATCAACCCGTTTATCGCCGGCGTCTGCACCATGGGCTTCATTTTTGGCGCCTATCTCTCGGAGACCTTTCGCGGCGCCTTCATGGCGATCCCCAAGGGCCAGGCCGAGGCTGGCGCGGCTTATGGCATGAGTGGCGCCCAAGTGTTCTGGCGGATTCTGGTGCCGCAAATGATTCGCTTCGCCATTCCCGGCTTCACCAACAACTGGCTGGTACTGACCAAGTCCACCGCGCTGATTTCGGTGATCGGCCTGCAGGACATGATGTTCAAGGCCAAGAATGCGGCGGACGCCACCCACGAACCCTTCACCTTCTTTCTCGCCGTGGCGGCGCTTTACCTGCTGCTGACCAGCCTGTCGTTGCTGGTGCTGCGTTATCTGGAAAAACACTACTCGGTCGGCCTCAAAGCCGCCGAACTGTGATTGGGAGCCCCCATGATTCTCGACTACCACCTGATCTGGGAGAACCTGCCGCTGTATTTCGGTGGCGTACTGGTGACCCTCAAAGTGCTGCTGATTTCCCTGGCCTGCGGCCTGCTGCTGGCGGTTCCGTTGGCGCTGATGCGGGTGTCCCGCTCGCCGCTGATCAACTTCCCGGCCTGGCTCTACACCTACGTGATCCGCGGCACGCCGATGCTGGTGCAGCTGTTCCTGATCTACTACGGCCTGGCCCAGTTCGAAGCGGTACGCCAGAGCCTGCTCTGGCCTTACCTCTCCAGCGCCACCTTCTGTGCCTGCCTGGCCTTCGCACTCAACACCGGCGCCTATAGCGCCGAACTGCTGGCCGGCAGCCTGAAGGCCACGGCCCACGGCGAGATCGAGGCCGCCAGGGCCATGGGCATGTCGCGCCTGACCCTGTACCGGCGCATTCTCCTGCCCTCGGCCTTGCGCCGGGCGCTGCCGCAGTACAGCAATGAAGTGCTGATGATGCTGCAAACCACCAGCCTGGCCTCCATCGTCACCCTCGTCGACATCACCGGCGCCGCGCGCACCGTCAGTTCACGCTTCTACCTGCCGTTCGAGGCGTTCATCACCGCCGGGCTCATCTATCTGGTCCTGACTTTCATCCTGGTCCGCCTGTTCAAGCTCGCCGAGCGCCGCTGGCTGGCGTACCTGGCACCGCGCAAGCACTGAGGAGCTGTTATGGAACACATTCAATACCGCTTGCCCTGGAGCGCTTCGGGCACCGAACGCCAGCTGACGCTGTTTCGTTTCGGCAGCGGGCCGCGCAAGGCCTACATCCAGGCGTCCCTGCACGCCGACGAGCTACCGGGCATGCGGGTGGCCGTCGAACTCAAGCGGCGCCTGCTCGAACTGGAAGAACAAGGCCGCCTGACGGGGGTGATCGAGCTAGTGCCGATGGCCAACCCGATCGGCATCGCCCAGATGTTCCAGGCCACCCACCAAGGCCGCTTCGAGTTCGGCAGCGGCAAGAACTTCAATCGCGATTTCCCGGAGCTGACCGAGGCCGTGACGCCGTTGCTGGAAGGCCGGCTGGGCGACGACGCCAGCGCCAACATCGCGCTGATCCGCCGCGCCCTGCTCGATGCCCTGGCGGACATGCCGGCGCCAGACTCGGAACTCGACGGCCTGCGCCGCCTGTTGTTGCAGCATGCCTGCGATGCCGATGTGGTGCTGGACCTGCACTGCGACTTCGAGTCGGTGATGCTGCTGTACGCCATGCCGCAGAACTGGCCACACCTGCGCTCTCTGGCCGCGCGCCTGTACGCGGGGGTCGCCCTGCTGGCCGAGGCCGCAGGCGGCAGCGCTTTCGATGAAGCCTGCGCGATCCCCTGGCTACAGTTGGCCGAGCGCTTTCCGGCGGCCGATATTCCGCTGGCGTGCGTGGCCACCACCATCGAATTGCGCGGCATGGCCGACACCGAGCGCGAGCCCTGCGCCGACAGCGCCCAGGCCATTCTCGGCTACCTCGCCGACCAGGGCCTGATCAGCGGCGGCTGGCCGACACCGCCACCGTGCATCTGCGAAGCGACGCCCTTCGCCGGCGCGCAGTACGCCTATGCGCCGCACCCGGGGGTGGTGAGTTTTCTGCAACCCCTGGGGGCCCGGGTCAAGGTCGGCGACCCGCTGTTCGAGGTCATCGACCCGCTGACCGATCACCACAGCCTGGTGCGCGCCGAGACTAACGGCATCCTTTATGCCCGCGAGCGCCTGCGTTTTGCCCAACCCGGTCTGTGGCTGGCCAAGGTGGCCGGCAATACCCCCATCCGCCAGGGTCGCCTGCTCAGCGACTGACTCCAGAGAATCGCAACCATGTACAAACTTGAAATTCAGGATCTGCACAAAAGCTACGGCGCGCACCAGGTGCTCAAGGGTGTGTCCCTGCAGGCGAAAGCCGGCGACGTGATCAGCCTCATCGGCTCCAGCGGTTCCGGCAAAAGCACCTTCCTGCGCTGCATCAACCTGCTGGAGCAGCCCAGCGCAGGCAGCATCGTGCTCAATGGCGAACCCCTCGAACTGCGCGCCAGTAAACTCGGCAGCCTCAAGGCGGCCGACCCCAGGCAGTTGCAACGCATGCGTTCGCGGCTGTCGATGGTGTTCCAGCACTTCAACCTGTGGTCGCACATGAGCGCCCTGGAAAACGTCATGGAAGCACCGGTGCATGTGCTGGGCCTGAGCAAGCAGGAGGCCCGGGAAAAAGCCGGGCACTACCTGGACAAGGTCGGCGTGGCGCACCGTATGGACGCCTGGCCGGCCCATATGTCGGGCGGCGAGCAGCAGCGCGTGGCGATTGCCCGGGCGCTGGCCATGGAACCGGAAGTGATGCTGTTCGACGAGCCGACCTCGGCACTCGACCCGGAACTGGTCGGCGACGTGCTCAAGGTGATGCAGGACCTCGCCCAGGAAGGCCGGACCATGGTCGTGGTGACCCACGAAATGGGCTTTGCCCGCGAGGTTTCGAACCAGCTGGTATTCCTCCACCAGGGCCTGGTCGAAGAACGCGGCGAGCCGCGCGAAGTGCTGGCCAGGCCCCAGTCCGAACGCCTGCGGCAGTTCCTCGCCGGCAGCCTGAAATAACCCGACGCGGCGCCCCCCTGGCCTGGCGCTGCACGCCAGGGGGCGGCTTCGGATACACTCCGTCAACCTTGTGCCCCTCCTCCCATCCTCAGGACATGTTGAGCCGGATATGCCGACCCCACTGAAAGACACCACGGTCTATGCCGCGCCGGTGATGCGCAAACTGGCACAAATCGTTGCCGACCTGCCGCCGTCGCTGCGCAAGGTCGCGGACTTTATCCTGCGCCATCCGTTGAAGGCCGCGACGCTGACCATCGAGGAGATGGCCCACGCAACCTCGACCTCGCCGGCGGCGGTCAACCGGCTGGCCAAGACCCTCGACCTCGGCGGCTACACCGGCATGAAGGCCGAGCTGGTGACGACGCTGCAGCAAATGGTCTCGCCGGTCGACAAGCTGCGCAACGAACTGGCCCATCGTCCCGGTGGCGCCTTCGGCCTGCACGAGCAGATCCAGAGCGCCAGCAGCAACCTCGCCATGGCGGCGACCAACAATCATGCCCAGACCTTCGACGCCTTCGTCACCAGCCTGGTCCAGGCGCGCAAGATCTACATCCTGGGCTTCGGCAACAGCGTCTACTTCGCCGGCCTCGCCGCCTCGACCCTGATGCCCTTCTGTGCCGACGCCACCGCCATCAGCATGGAGGGCGGCAACGAAAACGCCGCCTACCGCCTGGCCGCGATCACCGATCAGGACGTCCTGCTGGCCATCTCCCTGCCGCGCTACTCCCTCGATACCCTGCAACTCGCCCGTTTCGCCAACGAACGCGGCGCCACGGTGCTGGCCATCACCGACTCCCCCGCCTCGCCGTTGACCAGCATTGCCGAACATGTGCTGTTCGCCCCCGCCGACCATCCGGTGATGACCAGCTCCAACATCGCGGTGCTGGCCCTGATCGAAGGCTTGGTGGCCGGGGTGATGGCGCGCAACAAGGAAGCGGTCAAGCTGGCGACCGAGCTGACCGAAAGCGTGATGTCCTACCTGCATATCCCGGGCAGCGGCAAACCGCGCAAGCCGTGAGGCGGTTTTTATCGGGGTACAGGGGCTGGCTCGATGTGAATGCCTGACAGCCCCTGTAGCCGCTGCCGCAGGCTGCGATCGGCTCCGAAGGAGCCGTGCTCTTGAGGGCCTCGGAAGGTCCTGCGGACCTTATCGCAGCCTGCGGCAGCGGCTACAAAAGAGCCTCCAGCGTCAAATACGGAACTGCCCCACCAGCTTGCCCAGGCGCTGGCCGAGGTCGGCCAGGCTGCGCGAGGTCTGGGCGCCAAGCTGGGTTTCGTCGGCGACGCTGTCCACCGCCACCGCGATCTGGTGCACGCTGCGGTTGATCTCTTCGGCCACCGCGGTCTGTTCTTCCGCGGCACTGGCGATCTGCGCGTTCATCGAGTTGATGGTGCCGATCAGTTGCGCCATGGCATCCAGCGACGCCCCGGCCTCGTTGGCCTGGTGCGAGGTGCCGTCGCCGGCGTCGCTGGAGCGGCGCATGGCCTCCACGGCAGTGCGCGTGCCCTGTTGCAGGCGGTCGATCATGCCCTGGATTTCCTGGGTGCTCTGCTGGGTGCGGCTGGCCAGCGCCCTGACCTCGTCGGCCACCACCGCGAAGCCACGCCCGGCCTCACCGGCCCGCGCCGCCTCGATGGCGGCGTTGAGGGCCAGCAGGTTGGTCTGTTCGGCGATGGAGCGGATCACGTCGAGCACGCTGACAATCGACGCCACGTCCTTCTGCAGGCTGTCCAGGGAGGTGCCGCTGCTGCGGATATCGCTGACCAGCGCGTGAATCTGCTGGATGCTGCCATCCACCACGCGCTTGGCCGCCTGGCCTTCCTCGTCGGTCTGCTGCGCCGCCACGGCCGCACCCTGGGCACTGCGCGCCACTTCCTGGGCCGCCGACGACATTTGATTGATCGCCGTGGCCACCTGATCGGTCTCGTGACGCTGGCGCTCCATGGCCTGCTCGGAACGCTGGGCCTGTTCGGACACCTGGGTCACCAGGCCGGTGAGTTGGCCGGTCATCTCGGTGATCTGCCGCACCAGGCCGTGGATCTTGTCGACGAAACGGTTGAAGGAACTGGCCAGGTCGCCCAGCTCGTCCTGGCTGGTGATGGCCAGGCGGCGGGTCAGGTCGCCTTCGCCGGCGGCGATATCGTCGAGGTTGAGCTTCATCAGGTTCAGCGGCCGCAGGATGGTATTGGCCACTAGCAGGCCGATGGCGGCGATCACCAGCAGCACCACCACGGCGATGCCGATGATGCTCAGGACCATGCCCCGCATGCGCTGGTTGACGCTGGCCTCGACCTCGGCCACCTGGGCGTCGATGCCGTCCAGGTTCACCGAGGAGCCGACAATCAGGTCCCACTTGGGCAGGTATTCGGTGTACCCCAGCTTCGGCACCAGCACGTCGCTGCCCGGTTGGGTCGAGCTGTACTGCACATAATGCGTGCCGTCCTTGCCGACCTTGACCAGCTCGCGGTTGACGTACACGCCGTTGGGGTCGCGGTTGTCCTTGAAGCTCTTGCCGACGCCGTCCGGGCTGTTGCCCTTGAACAGGCGCACCGTCTCGGAGTCGTAGCCGAAGAAGTAACCGTCCTTGCCGTAGGTGATGTTCGACAGCAGCTTCACTACCTGGGCGCGGGCCGCGGTATCGCCGGGCGCCGCCGCGTCGTAGAGCGGCTTGACGGTGCTCAAGGCCACCTCCACATAACTCTGCAGCGTGGTCTTGGCCTCGCCGAGCAGGCGCTGCCGGGTCTCGTCCACCTCGTTCTGTGCCTGCTCCTTGAGCATGACGACCGTGGTCAGGCTGATCACCAGCGCAAACAACAGGACCGGGAGGACCGCGAGGGACAGGACTTTGCCCTTCAGACTTAAGCGCATAGGAGGTTCACTCTTGATGTTGTTGGCGTGATACAGACTTAACGGCACGCCGGAACAAAAGTTGAGCCCCGCAGGACGATGCGCTGAATCTGCGGCCGCGCAGCGCCCTTGAGATCTTTCGCGAGCAAGCTTCACGCTTCTGTAGGAGCGAAGCTTGCTCGCGATAAGGACAACGCGCTGCAACTGAACCCCCGCGGGCTCAGAGCACCATCGCCGCGACCCAGCCGAACGCCAGCAACGGCAGGTTGTAGTGCAGGAAGGTCGGGACCACGGTGTCCCAGATGTGGTGGTGCTGGCCGTCGATGTTCAGGCCGGAGGTCGGGCCCAGGGTCGAGTCCGAGGCCGGCGAGCCGGCGTCGCCCAATGCGCCGGCGGTGCCGACGATGCAGACGATGGCCAGCGGGCTGAAGCCCAGCTGCACGCACAGCGGCACGAAGATGGTCGCCAGGATCGGCACGGTGGAGAACGACGAGCCGATGCCCATGGTCACCAGCAGCCCCACCAGCAGCATCAGCAAGGCACCCACGCCCTTGCTGTGGCCGATCCAGCTGGCCGAGGACTCCACCAGGCTTTTCACCTCGCCGGTGGCCTTCATCACTTCGGCGAAACCGGCGGCGGCGATCATGATGAAGCCGATCATCGCCATCATCTTCATGCCTTCGGTGAACAGGTCGTCGGTCTCGCGCCAGCGCACGATGCCCGACACCGAGAAGATCAGGAAACCAGACAACGCCCCGATAATCATCGAGTCCAGCAACAGCTGGATGACAAAGGCCGCGACAATCGCCAGACCCGCCACCAGCAGCGTGCGCGGGTTGTATTGCACCGTCACCTGCTCGACTTTCTCGATCAGCTCCAGGTCATACACGCGCTTCTTGCGGTAGCTGACAAAGGCCAGCAGCAGGCCGAAGACCATGCCCAGGGCCGGAATGCCCATGGCGTGGGTGACATTGATATTGCTGATGTCCACGCCGCTGCGGGCGACGTTGGCCAGCAGGATCTCGTTGAGGAAGATGTTGCCGAACCCCACCGGCAGGAACATGTACGGGGTGATCAAGCCGAAGGTGATGACGCAGGCGATCAGCCGTCGGTCCAGCTGCAGTTTGCTCAGCACATACAACAGCGGCGGCACCAGCAGCGGGATGAAGGCGATATGGATCGGCAGGATGTTCTGCGAGGCGATCGCCACCACCCACAACAGGCCGATCAGCAGCCATTTGACGTTGCCGCCGCCGTTGGCGTCCTGGCGGTCCACCAGCAGCAGGATCTTGTCCGCCAGGGCGTGGGCCAGGCCGGACTTGGCGATCGCCACCGCAAAGGCGCCGAGCAAGGCGTAGGACAGGGCCACCGTCGCCCCGCCGCCGAGGCCATTGTTGAAAGCCTTGAGGGTCGCCTCGATGCCCAGGCCACCGGTCAGCCCTCCCACCAGCGCGCCTACGATCAGCGCGATCACCACATGCACGCGGGACAGGCTGAGGACCAGCATGACGCCAACCGCGGCAATTACTGCATTAATCATCGTTACCTCATGGCACTGCGGCGGGAAAACGCCGCAAAAGGAATGAGTCCGGCCAGAGGGCAACCATTGCCGACGCCGGATTGAAAAAGGAGGGTCTTATTAGAGGGCGCGCACTTTGCAGCAGCGGGCAACGCTTGTCAAAACCGGCGGGCACTCGCTGCCCGACCGACTACCGCCTGCGCCGGCAGCTCCGCCGTCACTTGTAGCCGCTGGCGCAGCCTGCGATCGGCCGCGCAGCGGACGCCGGGCTGAGGATCGAGTCTTCCAGGCCAGTCGCATTGCGTGCCTTTGCGAGTGCTGCGCACTCGATCGCAGCCTGCGGCAGCGGCTACAGGGAGCGGCATTCGAACGAGCGTTTAAAGAAGGCCGCTCTTCGGCCGATACGCTGCAAAGTCTCAAATAAATATCGAATAAGGACGTCTCCATGTCGCTCAGACAACTTTCCATCCAGTGGAAAATCACCCTGCTCGCCGGCCTCTGCCTGGCCGGTGTAGTGACCCTGCTGGTGGGGCTTTCGCTGTACCGCATGGAGCACAGCTCCGCACTGGTGAAGGCCTCGAGCATGGAGATGCTCAACGAAGCCGCCCAGGCCCGCATCGAGGCCCAGGGCGAGGTTCAGGCGCTGGGCATCCGCCAGCAATTCATGGACGCCTATCAATACGGCCACGGCTTCTCGCGCCAGGTGCTGTTCCTGCGCGAGCAGGCCGAAAAGCGCTTCCTCGATGCCTTCGACCTGCGCGAGGACCTGACCCGCCAGGTGAAGTCGGCGCTGCAGGCCAACCCCGACCTGCTCGGCCTGTCGCTGGTGTTCGAAGCCAACGCGCTGGACGGCAAGGACGAACTCTTCAGCGGCCAGAGCGAACTGGGCAGCAACGACAAGGGCCGCTTCGCCCTCTACTGGTCGCAGCCGACCCCGGGCAAGCTGACCTCCATGGCGCTGCCGGAAAGCGACATGAGCGACACCACCACCGGCCCCAGCGGCCAGCCGGCCAACGCCTGGTTCACCTGCCCGCGTAGCACCCTCAAGCCTTGTGTGATCGAGCCTTACTTCTATGTGATCGACGGCCAGAACGTGCTGATGACCAGCATCGTGTTCCCGCTGCTGGTGAACGGCAAAGTCATCGCCTCGCTGTCGGTGGACATCAACCTCAACAGCCTGCAATCGGTCAGCCAGCAAGCGAGCAAGGAGCTCTACGACGGCCAGACCACGGTCAGCATCATCAGCCCGGTCGGCCTGCTCGCCGGCTACAGCGCCGACGCCAGCAAGCTCAGCCAGCGCCTGGACCAACTGGACCAAGCCAACGGCACCGAGCTGATCCGCCTGCTGTCGGCCAGCACCCAGACCCAGAGCCTGCACAACGACAACGCCCTGAAAGTGCTCGCGCCCTTCACCCCGATTCCCGGCGGCAAGCCCTGGGGCGTGCTGCTGCAAGTGCCGGAGCGGGTCCTGGTGGGCCCGGCCGAAGCTCTGAAGAACCAGCTAGACCAGAGCAATAAGGCCGGCACCCTGGTCGAACTGGGCCTGGGCCTGCTGGCCGCGGTGCTCGGCCTGCTACTGGTGTGGCTGATGGCGCGCAGCGTGACCCGGCCGATCCTCGGCGTGGCGCACATGCTGGAAGACATCGCCAGCGGCGAAGGCGACCTGACCCGGCGCCTGGCCTACGACAAGAAAGACGAACTGGGCCAGCTGGCCGGCTGGTTCAACCGCTTCCTCGACAAGCTGCAACCGATCATCGCCGAGGTGAAACGCTCGGTGCAGGACGCCCGCGGCACTGCCGACCAGTCCTCGGCCATCGCCACCCAGACCAGCGCCGGCATGGAGCAGCAGTATCGCCAGGTCGACCAGGTGGCCACCGCTTCCCACGAGATGAGCGCCACCGCCCAGGACGTCGCCCGCAGCGCGGCCCAGGCCGCGCAGGCCGCCCGCGATGCCGACCAGGCCACGCGCCAGGGCCTGAGCGTGATCGACCGCACCACCGCGAGCATCGATCACCTGGCGGCCGACATGAGCACCGCCATGGCGCAGGTCGAAGGCCTGGCCGCCAACAGCGAAAAGATTGGTTCGGTGCTGGAAGTGATTCGCGCCATCGCCGAACAGACCAACCTGCTGGCCCTCAACGCCGCCATCGAGGCCGCCCGCGCCGGCGAGGCCGGGCGTGGTTTCGCGGTGGTCGCCGACGAAGTGCGCAACCTCGCCCGGCGCACCCAGGAGTCTGTGGAGGAAACCCGCCAGGTCATCGAGCAGCTGCAAAGCGGCACCCAGGAAGTGGTCGGCTCGATGGGCAACAGCCATCGCCAGGCCCAGGGCAGCGTCGAACAGGTCGGCCAGGCGGTCACCGCCCTGCGGCAGATCGGCGACGCGGTGACGGTGATCAGCGACATGAACCTGCAGATCGCCAGCGCCGCCGAAGAGCAAAGCGCGGTGGCCGAGGAGATCAACAACAACGTGGCGACCATCCGCGACGTCACCGAATCGCTGTCGGAACAGGCCAACGAATCGGCGCGGGTCAGCCAGTCACTGAACAGCCTGGCCAACCAGCAGCAGAGCCTGATGGACCAGTTCCGGGTCTGACCTCCCCTTTCAAAAACGCCTCGGTGTAGCCGCTGCCGAGGCACGAGGCTGCGATCGGCTGCGCAGCAGTCGTAGACCCGGCGACTCGGTCGATCAGATACACCGCAGGCATAGGGTTGGCGGGCGCTTCGTCGGAATGCCGCCCAACCCGATCGCAGCCTCGTGCCTCGGCAGCGGCTACAGGGATTCAGGGATTCAGCACCGGCAATATCAGCGCCCAGGCAACTCGATCAACACCCGCAGCCCGCCCTGCGGGCTTTCCAGCAAGCGCAGTACCCCGCCCCAGCTTTCGACTATGTCGCGCACGATGCCCAGGCCGAGCCCGTGGCCGTCGGTCTGCTCGTCCAGGCGCGTGCCACGGCTGAACACCTGGCTGCGCTGCTCCTCGGGAATCCCCGGCCCGTCGTCGTCCACCGCCAGGCCATAACCCTCGGCGGTCTGCCACACGCTCAGCGCCACTTCGGCATCGGCCCACTTGCAAGCGTTGTCCAGCAGGTTGCCCAGCAGTTCCAGCAGGTCTTCCCGGTCCCAGGGCAGTTGCAGGCCGGGGGCCGCCTGATAGCTCAGGTCCAGGTGCTCGCCATGGATCATGCTCAGGGTCGCCAGCAGCCCCGGCAGCTCGGCGTCGCAATCGAACAGCGCGCCGGGCAAGGCATCGCCGGCCAGGCGCGCGCGGTTCAACTTGCGGTTGAGCCGCTGCTGCACCTGCGCCAGCTGCTCCTCGAGCAACTGGCGCAGCTCCGGGTGCGCCTGCAACTTGGGGTTGGACGCCAGGCTCAGCAGCACCGCCAGCGGGGTCTTCAGCGCGTGCCCGAGGTTGCCCAGGGCATTGCGCGAACGCTTCAGGCTGTCTTCGGTATGGGCCAGCAAATGGTTGATCTGCGCCACCAGCGGTTCCAGCTCCAGCGGCACCTGTTCGTCCAGTTGCGAACGCTGGCCGCGCTGCAATTGGGCGATCTGCTCGCGGGCCTGCTCCAGCGGGCGCAAGGCGCGGCGCACGGTAACCCGCTGCAGGACCAGGATCAGCAGCAGGCCGGCCAGGCCCAGGCCCAGACCCACCTGTTGCATGCGCAGGAAGCTCTCGCGCACTGGGGTGTAGTCCTGGGCCACGCTGATGGAAATCGACTGCCCGAGGCGCCGATAGTCGGTGCGCAGCACCAGCAGGCGTTGGCCTTCCGGTCCCAGCTGCAGGTTACTGTGCAGGCCGGTCTGTGCCAGTGCAGGCAGGTCCTGGTCCCACAGCGAGCGGGAGCGCCAGTGCACGTCATCGAAGTCGATGCGAAAGTAATGCCCGGAAAACGGCCGCTGATAGGCCGGCGACAACCGCCGCTCGTCCAGCTGCAAACCCTGGGGGCCCCGGACCAGCGCCACCAGCAGGCTTTCGCTGTCGTTGCGCAAGCCGGCTTCCAGGTAGCGTTGCAAGCCCATCTCGAACAGCCACAGGCTGGTCTGCGCCAGCACCAGGCCGACAATCACCATCACGCTGATCAGGCCCAGGCTCAGGCGGCGCTGGATCGACCTCACTGGGCGTTCCCGCCGAACAGGTAGCCCTGGCCGCGGCGGGTTTCGATCACGCTGCGCCCGAGCTTGCGCCGCAGGTGGTTGACGTGGACTTCCAGCACGTTGGAATCGCGCTCGGTCTCACCGTCGTAGAGGTGTTCGGCCAAATGGCTTTTCGAAAGGATCTGCTCCGGGTGCAGCATGAAGTAGCGCAACAGGCGGAACTCGGCGGCGGTCAGCTGGATGTCCACGCCGTCGCGCAGCACGCACTGGCGGCCTTCGTCGAGGTGCAGCCCGGCGGCCTGCAATGTCGGCTGGTTGGCCTGGCCATGGGAACGGCGCAGCAGCGCCTGGATGCGCAGGTGCAATTCTTCCGGGTGGAAGGGTTTGGTCAGGTAGTCGTCGGCGCCGGCCTTGAGGCCTTCGATGCGCTCGGCCCAGGACCCGCGGGCGGTGAGGATCAGCACCGGGGTCGCCAGGCCGCCGGCGCGCCATTTGGTCAGCACTTCCAGGCCCGGCACCCCCGGCAGGCCGAGGTCGAGCACGATCAGGTCGTAGGGCTCGCTGGCGCCCTGGTACAGCGCGTCACGGCCGTCGGCCAGCCAGTCCACGGCGTAGCCCTGGCGGTTGAGCCCGGCCAGCAGTTCGTCGGCCAGGGAGACGTGGTCTTCCACCAGGAGCAGGCGCATCAGTCATCTTCCTTGTCTTTCAGTAAGCGGCCGGTGGTGGCCTCCAGGTCCAGCTCGCGGACCACGCCCTCGGCGGTCAGCAGCTCGACTTCATAGATGTAGACGTCGTGTTTTTCTTCCAGCTCGGCTTCCAGCAACTTGGCCCCGGGGTAACGGTCCAGGGCCTGCTGCAGCAATTGCTCCAGCGGCAGGATCACCCCTTGCTGGCGCAGGCGCAGGGCTTCGTCCTGGTCCAGGTCGCGGGCCAGCGCCACCGAGCAAAAAGCCAGAAGCGCCAGGGCCACCCTGCTGCCGGCGCGTAGATTCACCTTCATTACGTATCCTGATGATCCTTGAGCACCTGGCCGCTCACTGCGTCCAATTCCAGGTCCCACTCAACCCCTTGAGGGTCGCGCATCTCGATCTGGTAGATGTACTTGCCGTACTCCTCTTCCAGCTCGGTTTCGGTGATGGTCGCGCCCGGGTGCTTGGCCAATGCCGTGGCATTGAGTTTTTCAAAGGACACAATGGTACCAGCGTCGCGCAGTCTCAGGGCCTCGTCGGGCCCCAGGTCGCGGGCATGGGCCAGGCTGGCGGTCATACCGATGAGGGTCGCGGTGAACAGGGCAGTCAGGGTTTTCATGGGGTGTCTCCGAGTTTCTCGTTATGTGTTGCTACGGGGCTCACGATAGCCGGTCGAACTTAATTGAAACTGAATGGCCATCATCGGCGCCGCGCAGGTTTCATTCGGCGCCGCGGGCCCGAGCTTTTATACTCGGCTGTCGCTCGAGATTGAGGCCGGTATGACCGCTATCCACATCAAGTTCCCCGCCCTGACCCTCAAGGCCGGCCCACGCGCCCTGGCGCGCATTCGCGCCAACGGCCTGAGCGCGGCCGAAGTCGGCACCCTGCCCGGCGCCGCCGGCGGGCCGAAAGCCCTGGGCATCCAGGGGCTGGACCTGGCGCTGTTCGGCGAATGGCTGCCAGCGGCGCCACGGGAACGTTCGCTGATTGGCGCCTCGGTGGGTTCCTGGCGCTTCGCCAGCGCCTGCCTGCCGGACGCCGCCGAAGGCATCCGCCGCCTGGGCCAGCTGTACAACGCCCAGAGTTTCGCCAAGGGCGTGAGCATGGCGCAGATCAGCCAGAGCTCGCAACGCATGCTGCACGAGCTGCTCGACGGCCGCGACGCAAGCATTCTCGACAACCCGCACTACCGGCTGAACATCATGGTGGTGAAAAGCCACGGCCTGCTCGCCGACGACCATCGCGGGCGGCTGGGCCTGGGGCTGTCCTCGGTGATCGCCGACAACCTGCGTGGTCGCGCGCGCCTGGCGCGGCACTTCGAACGCCTGGTGCTGCATGACCCGCGCCTGGCGCCGCCGCTGCATGCCCTCGAAGACTTCCCCTCGCGCTTCGTGCCGCTGGACACCGGCAACCTGCGCCAGGCCCTGCTGGCCTCGGGTTCGATCCCGATGGTCATGCAAGGCGTGCGCGACCTGCCCGGCGCCGGGGCCGGCACCTTCCGCGACGGCGGCCTGCTGGACTACCACCTCGACCTGCCCTACAGCGGCGACGATATCGTGCTCTACCCGCACTTCACCGACCGGGTGATTCCCGGCTGGTTCGACAAGACCCTGCCCTGGCGCCGCGGCAACCCGGGCCGTTTGCAGGACGTATTGCTGCTGGCACCGTCGAAGGAATACCTGGCGCGCCTGCCCTACGGCAAACTGCCGGACCGCAACGACTTCAAGCGCTTCATGGGCGACGACGCCAGCCGCCAGAAATACTGGCGCAGCGCGATGGACGAAAGCCGGCGCCTGGGCGACGAGTTCCTCGAGCTGGCCGGTAGCGGTCGTCTCGGCGAACAGCTATTGACCCTTTAGTCAGTGTTTTCCCGCAACCGTATAACCAAGCTGGTAAACTCGCCGCCTGCCTTACATCGCCCGCGGCGATAGCCACCTGACCGAGCTGACCGACACTGTGGAAATCTTCAAAGAATTTACCTTCGAATCCGCCCACCGCCTGCCCCACGTGCCTGCAGGCCACAAGTGCGGGCGCCTGCACGGCCACTCGTTCAAGGTGGCCATCCACCTGAGCGGCGACCTCGATCCGCACACCGGCTGGATTCGCGATTTCTCCGAGATCAAGGAGATCTTCAAGCCGCTCTACGAGCGCCTGGACCACAACTACCTGAACGACATCCCCGGCCTGGAAAACCCCACCAGCGAAGTGCTGGCCAAGTGGATCTGGAACGAGCTCAAACCCCTGCTGCCGGAGCTGAGTGCGATCCGCATTCACGAGACCTGCACCAGCGGCTGCATCTATCGCGGCGAATAAACCGTCGCCGCCTGAAAAAAACCACCGCCCGCGGTGGTTTTTTTATGCCTATGCTTGCCCGCTCGACCCTCGGGTCATAGCCACATCCGGCTTTACACCAACCCAGCCATGAGCGAAAACATCGCCTGTGCTCGCGCCGCGCTGACACCGAGACTCATCGCGCCGAGGAGCATGGGCTGCGCCGGGCCTGCATGAGCAAGGCGCCGGACCGATCACCCACAGAGGACCACAACATGAGTGACTGGCCGCTGGATCGAACCTACAGCTTCAACGGACAAAAGGTGCGCTACGCCATTCAGGGTGACGGGCCGCCTCTGGTATTCGTGCACGGCACACCCTTTTCTTCCTACGTCTGGCACCGCATCGCCCCGCATTTCAGCACCAGCCACCGGGTGCACTATTTCGACCTGCTGGGCTACGGCCAGTCGGAACAGTCCGCCGGCCAGGATGTGTCCCTCGGCGTGCAGAACCAGCTGCTGGCCGAACTGCTGGAACACTGGGGCCTGGAGCGCCCGGACGTGGTGGCCCACGACTTCGGTGGCGCCACCGCCCTGCGCGCCCACCTGCTCAACGGCAAGGACTACCGCAGCCTGACCCTGCTCGACCCGGTGGCGCTGTCGCCCTGGGGCTCGCCGTTCGTGCAGCACGTGCGCCAGCATGAACAGGCCTTCAGCGGCGTGCCGGACTATATCCAGCGCGCCATTGTGCCGGCCTACATCCGCGGGGCGATCCAGCGCGAGATCCCCGACCGGGAACTGGCGCCCTACGTCCAGCCCTGGCTCGGCGCCAGCGGCCAGGCCGCGTTCTACCGGCAGATCGCGCAGATGGACGAGCGCTATACCGCGGAGGTGGCCGGGCTTTATCCCGGCATTCGCTGCCCGACCCAGATCCTCTGGGGCGAGGACGATCAGTGGATCCCCATCGAACGCGGGCGCCAGTTGCACCGGCTGATCCCCGGCTCACGGTTCCAGGCGGTGCCCAACGCCGGCCACCTGCTGCAGGAAGACGCACCGGAAGCCATCATCGCCGCGCTGCTGCGCTTTCTGCCCCAGGCCGGGAGCCAGGCATGAGCCCACGCATCTACCTCGCCGGCTTCGACCTGTTTCGCCGCGATGCCATCGCCCGCGGCGAATACCTCAAGCACCTGTGCCAGACCCAGGGCCTGCAAGGCCTCTACCCCTTCGACCAGCAGGTGCCGGCCCAGCCGACGCCGGAGCAGACCGCGCAGCTGATCTGCCAGCAGAACATGCAGCTAATCCGCGGCTGCGACGCGGTGCTGGCCAACCTCAACGACTTTCGCGGCCTGGAGCCGGACTCCGGCACGGCCTTCGAAGTGGGCATGGCCATCGCCCTGGGCAAACCGGTGTGGGCCTGGTTCGAGGCGCCCGCGACCCTGCGCGAACAAGTGCCCCATGACGCCGACGGCCGCGACGCCGAAGGTTTCCTGGTGGAGGACTTCCACCTGCCGCGCAACCTGATGCTGGCCTGCACCTGGGCCGGCCACAGCGGCAGCGCCGAAGAAGCCCTGCCGCGCCTGGCCGCTTATCTCGCACGGCAACGGCCGCCCCCTCCCCTGTAGGCGCGAGCTTGCTCGCGATAAGTCTTCAAGGCCGATGCAATGCTCAAGGGCCTCATCGCGAGCAAGCTCGCGCCTACAGTGACGGATTCAGCCCCAGCGATTACCTGAGGACACGCACCATGGAAAACACCTGGCTCACCCACGCCAAACGCTTGCAGGCCCTGGCCTCCACCGGGCTGCATTTTTGCAAGGACCCGTTCGATCGCGAGCGTTACCAGGAAGTCGCCGACATCGCCCACAGCATGCTCGCGCAACTGGCCGACGTGCCCCTGGAACGCATCGCCGGCCTGGTGTCGGACTTCGCCAAACGCTACTCGACACCCCTGGTGGATGTGCGCGGCGCCTTGATCGAAGACCAGCGCATCCTCCTGGTCCGCGAACAGACCGACGGGCGCTGGGCCATGCCCGGCGGGTATGCCGACATCGGCTTGTCGGCCGCCGAAAACATCGTCAAGGAGATCCACGAAGAGGCCGGGCTCAGCGTCTCGGCCCGCGCCCTCTACAGCGTCCGGCACAAGGCCAAGGGCCCCTTCACTCCCGACACCCGGGACTTCTACAAGCTGTATTTTCTCTGCGAGCGCAGTGAGCGCAGCGCCCCGGTGGCCGGCTCGGAAGTCAGCGACGCCGGGTTCTTCGCGCTCGACGCCCTGCCCGAACTGTCCCGCGGCCGCACCGTGGAAAGCGATATCGAAGCCGCCTTTGCCTTCCACCGCGGCGAAACCCGCCTGACCCTGTTCGATTGATCGGGCGTCCGTGATCCAATTTGTCTCACCGGCGCACCGCTTTCGCGCCTGAGCCGGCCAATCGGCCGCGCCGGAAAGCAAAAATCCCCTGCTTGTCTATAAATCTCCTGCAGGTTGCACAGCGCCAGCCGAACGCCCCTGACCCTGGGGGCGTTGGCACGGCGACTGCAGCAGATGCCTGCGTCGCTTACGCACCAGGCCACGCCTGGGCCAATCAGGGGAAGGCACATGACGCAGAACGATCCAGGCAACGACTACCCGCTCAGCGAAGTGCCGATGCACGCGCGCAAGGGCCTGGCCTCCACGGCCATGGTGCTGCTGGGCTTCACCTTTTTCACCGCCACCATGTTCGCCGGCGGCAAGCTCGGCGTGGCCTTCAGCTTCGGCCAGATGCTCGGGGTGATCGTCCTCGGCAACCTGCTGCTGGGCCTGTACGCGGCGGGCCTGGGCTATATCGCCTTCAAGAGCGGCCTGAACTCGGTGCTGATGGGGCGCTTCTGTTTCGGCGAGGTGGGCAGCAAGCTCAGCGACCTGATCCTCGGCCTCACCCAGATCGGCTGGTACGCCTGGGGCACCGCCACCGCCGCGGTGGTGCTGGGCAAGTATTTCGAACTGGGCCAGGGCACCGTGCTGGGGCTGATGGTGCTGTTCGGTCTGGTGTTCTGCGCCACCGCCTACGTCGGTTATCGCGGGCTGGAAATCCTCTCCTGGATCGCGGTGCCGGCCATGGCCCTGCTGCTGTTGCTGTCGATGTGGGTGGCCACGGTCAAGGTCGGCGGCCTCGAGGGGTTGCTGGCCGTGGTGCCGAGCGCCAGCCTCGACCTGTCCACGGCCATCACCCTGGTGTTCGGCACCTTCGTCAGCGGCGCCACCCAGGCCACCAACTGGACGCGTTTTTCCCGCTCGGCCAGGGTCGCCGTGCTGGCCAGCCTGATCGGCTTTTTTATCGGCAACGGCCTGATGGTGCTGATCGGTGCCTACGGCGCCATCGTCTACCAGCAGCCGGACGTTGTCGAAGTGTTGCTGTTGCAGGGCTTCGCCATGGCCGCCATGGCCATGCTCCTGCTGAATATCTGGAGCACCCAGGACAACACCATCTACAACTTCGCCGTCGCCGGCTGCAACCTGCTGCGCACTGGCCGACGCAAGACTGTGACCCTGGCCGGGGCGGTGATCGGCACCCTGCTGGCGCTGCTGGGCATGTACGACATGCTGGTGCCCTACCTGATTCTGCTGGGCACGGTGATCCCGCCGATTGGCGGGGTGATCATGGCCGACTTCTTCTATCGCTACCGCGGCCAGTACCCGCGCCTGGCCGACAGCAAATTGCCGGCGTTCAACTGGGCCGGCCTGGGCGCCTATGCCATCGGCACCGTGGCGGCCTTCGGCTCGCCCTGGGTCGCTCCACTGGTAGGCATCGCAGCCGCCGCCCTGAGCTACATGCTGCTGAGCAGCCTGCTCGGCGCACGCGCCACCACCGCCGCGGACATCCAGGCATGAGCCCGGGCCACGCGACGTTGCGGCCGCCGGCCCGAGCGCCGTACCCTGACCGCCTGGATTGAAAAAGGAATCGCTCCGATGCTCATCATCAACGCCCGCCTGCGCAACCGCGAAGGCCTGCACGAACTGCACCTGGAGAACGGTCGCATCGCCAGCATCGCCCGGCAGACCGAAGCCCCGACCCTGGGCCCCGACGACCTCGACGCCGGCGGCAACCTGGTGGTGCCGCCCTTCGTCGAGCCGCACATTCACCTGGACGCCACCCTCACCGCGGGCGAGCCGCGCTGGAACATGAGCGGCACCCTGTTCGAAGGCATCGAATGCTGGGGCGAGCGCAAGGTCACCATCACCCAGGAAGACACCAAGGCCCGCGCCCGGAAAACCCTGCGCGCCCTCGCCGCCCACGGCATCCAGCACGTGCGTACCCATGTCGATGTCACCGACCCGGAGCTGACCGCGCTCAAGGCCATGCTCGAAGTGCGCGAGCAAAGCGCGCACCTGGTGGACATGCAGATCGTCGCCTTCCCTCAGGAAGGCATCGAAAGCTACCGCAACGGCCGCGAGTTGATGGAAGAGGCGATCCGCCTGGGCGCCGATGTGGTGGGCGGTATCCCGCACTTCGAGTACACCCGCGACCAGGGCGTCAGCTCGGTGAAGTTCCTCATGGACCTGGCCGAACGCACCGGCTGCCTGGTGGACGTGCATTGCGACGAGACCGACGACCCGCATTCGCGTTTTCTCGAAGTGCTGGCCGAGGAAGCTCGCAGCCGCGACATGGGTTCGCGGGTGACCGCCAGCCACACCACCGCCATGGGCTCCTACGACAACGCCTACTGCGCCAAGCTGTTCCGCCTGCTCGGCCACTCGGGCATCAGCTTCGTCTCCTGCCCCACCGAAAGCATCCACCTGCAGGGGCGCTTCGACAGCTTCCCGAAACGCCGCGGCGTGACCCGGGTCAACGAGCTGCTGGAAGCCGGGATGAACGTGTGTTTCGGCCAGGACTCGATCGTCGATCCCTGGTACCCCCTGGGTAACGGCAACATCCTGCGGGTGCTGGAAGCCGGCCTGCATATCTGCCACATGCTCGGCTACCGCAACCTGCAGAGCGCCCTCGACCTGGTCACCGACAACAGCGCCAAGGCCCTGGCCCTGGGCGAGCGCTACGGCCTGGAAGAAGGCCGGCCGGCCAACCTGCTGATCCTGTCGGCCGACAGCGACTACGAAATGATCCGCAGCCAGGGCTTGCCGCTGTACTCGATCCGCGACGGCAAGGTGCTGATGAAACGGCAGATGGCCCAGGTCGAGCTGCCGGGCGACGCAGGTTTTGTGTAACGACCGCTGACGTCATCGCCTCCTCTGTAGCCGCTGCCGCAGGCTGCGATCGACCGGCACGGTCGCAGCGATCTCAAGGACGTCGGAAGATCCTGCGGATCTTTACGCAGCCTGCGGCAGCGGCTACAGGGCGCGGGCGGTACCGAACAGACTGACCCGCACCAACTCCCCACCCCGCGCTTCCAGGCGCAGCGGCGCGGTGCCGCCGGGCATCACCACCGCGACTTCGCCGGCCTTGACCCAACCGACCCGCCACGCCGCGCTGGCCACCGCGCTGGCGCTGGTGCCGGAGGATGCCGTGGGGCCTTCGCCGCGTTCGAACACCCGTGCAGCGATGCGCTGCGGGCCCTCCAGCCACGCCCATTGCAGGTTCACCCCGGCCGGACAGGGTTCACCGCTGCCGGTGGGCAGGGCGTAGGCGATACGGGTCAGGGCCTCGGCCAGGGGCGCTTCGCTCATCTGCCGGTTGCCCGGCAAGGCGCTGGCGTCACTGACCAGGGTCACGCAATGGGGGTTGCCAATACGCACGAACTGGCTACGGCACCATTGCGGGTGCAACCGCGCCAGCCCGCGCACCCGGCTCAGCTCGACACAGCTCGAACCGTCATGCTCGACCCCGTGTTGCGCACCGACGGCGTGCGGGCCGAACGCCGGTTGCCCGAGGTCCAGCCAGAAGCCGGATACCCCGGCGACCTGCGCCGGCTCGACCAGGGTCGCCAGCGGCGACACCCCGTCCGGCTTGTCGTGATGCACCCGCAGCTGCGCAGGCCCCTGGGCCGGCAGCAGCCCTTGCTCGGTCAAGGCCTGGGAAAAGATGGTCAGGCCGTTGCCGCTGCGCTCGGCCAGGGTGCCGTCGGTGTTGACGATCAGCAGGTCGAACGGCGGCGCGTCCTGGAACGGCCCGACCAGCAAACCGTCGCTGCGATGGGCCTTGGCCCCTTCCGGCCGGGTGCCGGAGGGCCAACTGCACAGGGCTTCGATGGCCTGCTCGCTCCAATTGGCCCGGGCCAGCGCCGCCTCGGCCGCGCTGGCCGGCAAGGCGATCCCCAACCAGCGTACCGCCTCGGGCGCCACCACGCCGTAAAGATTGCCGCGGGCATCGTAGAAAGCAGTCATTGCAGGGCTCCAAAAGCAGACGGGCCGCTGACATTACTGTGAATGCAGCGGCCCGGCCAAGCTTCTCCTGCCTGGCTCAGCGCACCAGGCACGGCTGCTTGTTGTCGAAGCGCCAGCCCGGGATCAGGAACTGCATGGCCACGCTGTCGTCCCGCGCCCCCAGGCCCCGGCTGTTGTACAGCTCATGGGCGCGGGCCAGCGCGTCCAGGTCCAGTTCGACGCCCAGCCCCGGCGTCTGCGGCACCGCCACGCAGCCCTCGACGATCTGCAGCGGATTGCGGGTCAGGTGCTGGCCGTCCTGCCAGATCCAGTGGGTGTCGATGGCGGTGATCTCGCCCGGCGCCGCGGCCGCCACATGGGTGAACATGGCCAGGGAAATGTCGAAGTGGTTGTTGGAATGCGAGCCCCAGGTCAGGCCCCATTCATGGCACATCTGCGCCACCCGCACCGAACCCTGCATCGTCCAGAAATGCGGATCGGCCAGGGGAATGTCCACCGCTTGCAACTGGATCGCGTGGCCCATTTCCCGCCAGTCGGTGGCGATCATGTTGGTCGCGGTGGGCAGCCCGGTGGCGCGGCGGAATTCGGCCATCACCTCGCGCCCGGAATAACCGTTTTCCGCGCCGCAGGGGTCTTCGGCATAGGCCAGCACCCGGTGTTGATCGCGACACAGGGCGATTGCCTGTTTCAGCGACCAGGCACCGTTGGGGTCGAGGGTGATGCGCGCCTTGGGAAAGCATTCGGCCAGGGCGGTGACGGCCTCCATTTCCTCTTCGCCGCGCAGCACGCCGCCCTTGAGCTTGAAGTCGTTGAAGCCATACCGCGCCTTGGCCGCCTCGGCCAGGCGCACGATGCTCTCGGCGTTCAGGGCCGGTTCATGGCGCAGGCGCAGCCAGGCATCGTCGGCCTCGGCTTCGTTGCGGTAGGCCAGGTCGGTCTGGTGCCGGTCGCCGATGTAGAACAGGTAGCCGAGCATCTTCACCGATTCGCGTTGCTGGCCTTCGCCGAGCAGCGCCGCCACCGGCACCCCGAGGAACTGGCCGAGCAGGTCGAGCAGCGCCGCTTCCAGCGCGGTCACCGCATGGATGGCGATGCGCAGGTCGAAAGTCTGCTGGCCCCGCCCGCCGGCATCGCGCTCGGCAAAACGTTGGCGCACCTGGTTGAGCAACTTCTGGTAATGGCCGATGGGCTGGCCGACCAGCAGTTCGCGGGCCTCCTCGAGGGTGGCGCGAATCCGCTCGCCCCCCGGCACTTCACCGACCCCGGTGTTACCGGCGCTGTCGGTAAGGATCACGATATTGCGGGTGAAAAACGGGCCGTGGGCGCCGCTGAGGTTGAGCAGCATGCTGTCATGCCCGGCCACCGGCACCACTTGCAGTCGGGTGATGAGTGGTGTCTGGCCAGGGTGATGATGGGTGGATTCAAAAGTCATGGGTCGGTTCCTGTCGGCAAAAGTCAGTGGGTTTTGTCCAGCAGCGGGCGGGCATCGTCCAAGGGCGTCGGCATGACATGGGCCTTGGGCCGGGTGCGGGCGAAAAACACGATGATCGCGGCGATGATCGAGGTCGCCGCCAGGCCGTACAGGCCACCCTGGATCGACCCGGTGCGCTGCTCCAGCAGGCCGAAGGTGGCCGGGGCGACGAAGCCGCCGAGGTTGCCGATGGAGTTGATCAGGGCGATCACCGCGGCGGCGATGCGCGCATCCAGGTAGGCCTGGGGAATCGGCCAGAACAGCGCGGATGCCGACTTGAAGCCGATAGCGGCGAAGCACACGGCGACGAAGGCGAACACCGGCCCGCCGGTGGTGGACAGGAACATCCCCGCAGCCGCCACCAGCAAGGCGCTGGCGACCCAGGCCTGCTGGAACTTCCATTTGCCGGACGCCGCGGCGAAGGCATACATGGCGATGATCGAGATCAGCCAGGGAATGGAATTGAAGAAGCCCACCTGCAGGTCGCTGAGGTCGCCCATCTTCTTGATGATGCTCGGCAGCCAGAAGGTCGCGGCGTAGATGGTCAGCTGGATGCAGAAGTAGATCAGGCAGAACAGCAGGATCTGCCGGTCCTTGAGCAGGGTCCAGAGCGACGGCTTGACCGGCATCGCCGCTTCGCGCTCGCGCTGTTCGCTGTCGATCGCCCGCACCAGCGCCTCCTGCTCGGCGGGGCTCAGCCACTTGGCGTCGCGGGGCGTGGAGTCGAGCCAGAACCAGACAAAACCGCAGAGCAGCACCGAGGCCATGCCCTCGACGATGAACATCCACTGCCAGCCGTGCCAGCCCAGGCCCTCGATCTGCAACAGCGCTCCGGACAATGGGCCGGAGACCAGTGAAGCCACGGCCGAACCGCTTAGGAAAATGGCGATCGCCTTGCCCCGCTCCACGCCGGGCAGCCAGCGGGTGAAGTAGTAGATCACCCCGGGGAAGAACCCGGCCTCGGCCACCCCCAGCAGGAAGCGCAGCACATAGAACTGGGTTTCGTTCTGCACGAAGGCCATGGCCGTGGCCACCAACCCCCAAGTGAACATGATGCGGGTCAGCCAGATCCGCGCGCCGACCCGCTGCAACAGCATGTTGGACGGCACTTCGAACAACGCGTAACCGATGAAGAACAGCCCGGCGCCAAAACCGTAGGCCGCGGCACCGATGCCCAGGTCATGTTCCAGGTGGGTGCGGACGAAGCCGATGTTGACCCGGTCGATGTAGTTGACGATGAACATGATGACGAACAGCGGCAGCACATGGCGCTTGACCTTCGCCACGGCGATGGCCAGCAGGGAATCGTCGCCGGCCGGATTGAGGGTGGTATTCACGATGCCTCTCCCACTTGTTTGTTGTTGTGTGCGGGTGACTGGGCGAGCGCCTCAGTTAACAGTCATCATACAAGTAGAAAAATAGCGTCACAAGCGCAGACTCGTCGCAGAAGTCAGTACGCGAGGCTCTACTGATCGAAGAGAATGTTGAAAAATAAACTTAACTGATTGATTTAATTCATATAAATAAAAAACACAGGCACTGAAATATTTTTTAGGCTGCGCTCGCGCTAAGAACCTGCACTGAACCCTGAAGTGACTTATCCGACAACTTGTCATACATGTCAGACAAGTTGAGCCCTGCTCGGCCACTTCGGTGATAAGCTTTTTGCTTCCTCCCCGCGCGACCTTGCCATGAGCACCGAATCCGATATCGCCCCGGGCCGCCGTCGCCCTTCCACCAACCTGGCCCATGACCTGGTCAGCGACCTGACCCAACAGATCATGCGCGGCCTGCTCAAGCCCGGTGACAAGCTGCCGTCGGAAAGCACCATCGTCCGCGCCCATGGCGTCAGCCGCACCGTGGTGCGCGAAGCCATCTCCAAACTGCAGGCCGCCGGCTGGGTGGAAACCCACCATGGCGTCGGCAGTTTTGTCCTGGAGCGCCAGGACACCCACGGCCTGCGCTTGAACGTCGATACCGCCCTGAGCGTGCGCGACATCCTCGAATTGCGCCTGGGCCTGGAAACCCAGGCGGTGGCTCTCGCCGCCCGCCGGCGCAGCGCCGAGCAACTGGCGCAGATGCGCCAGGCGCTGGACGACTACCAGCAACTGCTGGCCAACAACGACAGTTGCGTGGAGGCCGACCAGCGTTTCCACCTGCTGATCGCCGAAGCCACCGGCAACCCCTATTTCGTGCAGATCCTGCAATCGCTGGGCAACGCCCTGATCCCCCGGACCCGGGTGCGCGACGCCGAGCGCGGCGATGTCGACCTGGCGCAACTGGCGACCCTGGCCAACCAGGAACACGAAACCCTCTACGCCGCCATCCGCCGCCAGGACCCGGATGCGGCGCGGGCGGCGATGTGGACCCACCTGAGCAACAGCCGGGAGCGGTTTTCCGCGGGGTGAGGGCATGCGCCCGCTTGTACCGGGGTAGCGACGCTCAGCCTGTTCCGTGCCGGGCGAAATAGCGCCCCGGCGTCACCCCGAACTGACGGCGGAACATGGCGATAAAGGCGCTGACATTGTCGTAGCCCAGGTCCAGCGCCACCCGGGTCACTGCATCGCCCGCCGCCAGGCGCTCCAGGGCCCGCAGCAATCGCGCGCGCTGCCGCCACTGGCTGAAGGCAAAACCGGTCTCGGCGACAAAACGCCGGGCCAGGGTTCGTGGCGAGATCCCCGCCCATTGCGCCCAGGCCTCCAGGCCGCGGCTGTCCGCCAGGTCGTCGGCCAGCACCTGGCAGATCCGCCGCAACCGCGGGTCCACAGGCAATGGCAGGCCAAAGGGTTCCACCGGCAGGCTGCCCAGTTCATCGAGGATCACCCGGGCGATGCGCAATTGCGGCTCATCCAGCGCGCCTTGTGGCCAGCTCGCCGCACGCATCACCGCCTCCCGCAACAGCCCGGAGGTGGCAATGATCCGTGGTTGCGCCGGCAGTTCGTGGCAGGTCTCGGGCTCGACATAGATGCTCCAGCCGTCGAACGGGCCATGGGAACGCAGGGCGTGTTCGCAGCGGGGCGGCACCCACACCGCATGGGTCGCCGGCACCACCCACTGGCTGTCGGCCGCCGTCACCGACAGCAGGCCGCGCCGGGCGCCGAGCAATTGGCCGCGGGCATGACTGTGGGCGGCGGTCTGCCGTTCGATCGGGCTGTGTTGCCACGTCGCAACCAGCAGAGGGCCGTCCTCGGCTTGAGCGAGTAAGGGGGAAACCAAAGGTTGGGACATTGGCTGTTTTACGTTATTCAATGGCAAGAACCAGGCAGTTTAGCCAATCCCCAGGCCGCAGACTGAGCGCTCATTCACACGAGGATCGATCCATGCGCGCCGAAGACCTGTTACCCGATCAACTCAACCATGGCGACTTCAACGGCACCCGGGTACGCAAGGGTACGGTGGGGGCCTTTCTGATCAATGCCCGGCTGTGGAGCGACCCGGGCACCTCGGCGCAGCAGCGGCGCATAGCCGAGGAGGATCTGCGGGCAGCCCTGCCGGCACTCAGGGTCCTGGGGCTGTTCGAGCTGATGCAAGTGCGCGACCCGGCCCTGCGGGCGTTATGCGAGCAAGACTAACGCCGACAGCCCCTGTAGCCGCTGCCGAGCCCGCGAGGCTGCGATAGACCCGCAGGGTCTCCAGCACCCACAAAATCCCCGCGAGCGTGCCGCTCGATCGCAGCCTGCGGCAGCGGCTACATAAACATCGGGCCTGAGCGGAATATCGAGGGTGCCCCCTCCTGTAGCCGCTGCCGAGCCCGCGAGGCTGCGATAGACCCGCAGGGTCTCCAGCGTCCGCAAGATCCCCGCGAGCGTGCCGCTCGATCGCAGCCTGCGGCAGCGGCTACATAAACATCGGGGCTGAGCGAGCGGCAGCGGTTACAGGTCGCACGACTGGCGGCTAGCGAATCGGCAAGGCAATCGGCCGAATCGGCGCGGCATCGGCACCGCGCAACTTCAACGACGCGCCGATAAAGGCGAACTGGTACACCCGGTCCCGCGACAGGCCTTCGAGGTTGACCAGCTCCAGGATCGGCGCACCCTGCATCGCCAGCAGGTAGGTATGCAACGGCAAGTAATTGCCTTCCACCTCCGACGGGAAGGTCTCGAAACTCAGGTTGTCGGCGCCCACCACCATCGCGCCGCCCTCCTCCACCAGGAACTTCGCCGCGTCCAGGCTCATGCCCGGCGGGTTGGCCATATAGGCCTGGGCCTTTTCATAGTCGCGCATGCGCCCGGTGCGGATCAGCACCACGTCGCCCTTTTCCAGGCTGACCTTCTGCGCCTTCAGCGCCTGTTGCAGGTCGGCGCGGGTCACCCGGTAATTGTCCGCCAGCATGTCCACGCCCTTGGCCGCGGCAACGTCGATCAGCACCCCGCGGGCAACGATCGGCGGCAGTTTTTCCGCGCCGGTGACATTCCAGCCACGGTCGCCCAGGTGCTGGTCGGCGCGAAAGCCGTTCCAGATCTTGCCGTCGAGGCCGAAGTGGTTGAGCGCATCGATATGGGTGCCCATGTGGGCATACATCGACACCGCCGAGCCGGTATAGCTGACATGCCGGTTCATCGGCTCGCCGACCTGCATCGGGTCGGCGATCACATTGCCGTGCGGGGTGTGGGTCATCCACATTTGGTACGGCGGATCGCCCGCCGCCTGCCAGCTGGGCATGCCGACGAAATACTCGACCGCCAGGTCGTAGGCCTGGCTGCCGCTGACCCGAGCCATGATCGCCGCCCGCGACTGCTCGGTGATCAGGTTCAGGCGGCCGATCTCATCCTTCGGCCCCCAGGGGCTGACGCCGACTTCGGCCTGGGGCGCGGCGCCGCACAGCGCACTGAACAGCGACAAGGCGGCCAGGCCGGGGATGACAGACAACAAACGGGAAACAGCCATGACGACACTCCTGTGAAATGAAGTGCCCATGGTATGGATTAACAATTCGGCGATAATCAGCCGTTTCGTTAAGACATATTCAACCCAGGAGAAACAATATGGATGTGCTGGCAGCCATGCGCACCTTTCGCCGCGTGGTGGAGCGCGCCAGCTTCAGCCTCGCGGCCAACGACCTGGGGCAATCCACCGCCGCGGTCAGCAAGCAGGTGCGCCAGCTGGAGGAACACCTGGGCAGCCTGTTGCTGCTGCGTACCACGCGCCGCATGAGCCTGTCGGACGCCGGCCAGGCCTACTTCAGCGAGTGCTGCCACCTGCTCGACGAACTGACGGCCCTGGAATGCGCGACCCGCGCCGGCACCCGCGAGCCCGGCGGCCGCTTGCGGGTCAACGCGCCGCTGTCGTTCGGCCTCAAGGTGCTGTCGCCGATCCTGGCCGACTTCATGCGGCGCTACCCGCAATTTCACATCGACCTGACCCTCGACGACCGCCTGCTGGATGTGGTGAGCGAAGGCTTCGACGTGTCGCTGCGGATACGCCGACAGTTGAGCGACTCGTCGCTGATCGCCCGGCGCCTGGGGGAAATCGAACAGGTGATCTGCGCCGCCCCGGCCTACCTGCAGGCCAAGGGCAGCCCACAGACGGTCGATGATCTGCGCGAGCACAGCTGCCTGGCCTATCGCCTGGCCGAACACCCCGGCCACTGGCAGCTGGAAGGCCCGCAAGGCAGCAGCCGCCTGGAACTGCCGGTGCGTTTTGCCGTGGACAACAGCCTGATGCTCAGCGACATGCTCCAGGCCGGGCTGGGCATTGGCGCCCTGCCCTCGTTCATCGCCCAGCCGCTGCTCGACAGCGGCCAGTTGCAGCGGGTCCTACCCTGCTATTCCATGCCACGCCGGACCATCTACGCGGTGTATGCCAGCAATCGCCATGTGTCGCAGAAGATCCGCTTCTTCGTCGACTTCCTGGCCCAGGCCCTCGGCCCGCTCCAGGAAGCCGATCAGGCAATGCCTCAGGCGGACTGAGCCTGGGCCACCAGCCAATCGATCAGCCAGGACGCCGCCGGCCCCGGTGGCGTGTCGAGGCGGTAGATGGCGTCGAAGCCATAAGGCAGGCCCTGGCCGCCCGGCAGATCGAGTTGCACCAGGCGCCCACCGGCCAGGTCCTCCTCGACCATCGGCGCCGGCATGTTGCCCCAGCCGATGCCTTCCCTGAGCAGCATATGCTTAGAGCCCAGGTCCGCCAGGCGCCAGCTGTGGGTGCCAACCACGCCGAAATCCTGATTGCGCGTCAGCTCGGAACGGTCTGACAGCACCAGCTGCACATGCTCGCGACCCGCCCCCGGCAGGTTGACCGATGCTTGCGCCAGCGGATGCTCCGGAGCCGCCACCGGGATCAATTGAACAAACCCCACCTGCACCCGCTCGATGCCGGCCAGATCGCGGTGCACCATGCCGCTGACACCCACCGCGGCGCGTCCCGCCAGCACCATCTCGGCCACCGCGCCCAGGGCCTCCATGTGCAGGTGCAACTGCACCGTGGGGAACTCGCGGCGGAAGTTTTTCAGCGCATCGACGATGCGCGCCGCCGGGAACATCACGTCGATCACCAGGTGAACCTCTGCTTCCAGGCCTTGCAGCAGCCCCTTGACCTTGGCCCGCAGGCCGTCGATGCCGTTATAGATGCTCCGCGCCTCGGCCAGCACCGTGCGCCCGGCCTCGGTGAGCTGGGGTTTGCGGGTGGTCTTGCGGTCGAACAGGCTGACCCCCAGTTGCAGCTCCAGGTTGGCCATGGAATAGCTGATCACCGAGGTGGCGCGATGCAGCTTGCGCGCCGCGCCGGCAAAGCTGCCGACCTCGACGATGGTGAGGAAGATGCGCAATTGATCGAGGGTGGGCGTACCGGGGTTGCTGGGCATGGGGCTGTTCTCGCAAAGGCTATGTTCTAAAAAATAGAACCTGAGACTCGAAATTATTCGGCTATTACGTTCATAACGCCAGTGGCAAACTTCTCTCCATCGCGGCGCACCAAGGTGGTGAGGCCGAACCCACTGAGAGAATCCAGCATGTCCACACTGACCAACAGCCTGTCCACTACCTCGAACAGCAACGCCAGCATCAGCCTGATCGGGCGCGTCCTGCTCAGCGCCATTTTCATCCTTTCCGGTTTCTCGAAAATCGCCGCGCCGGCCGCCATGGTCGGTTATATCCAATCGGTCGGCCTGCCCTTCCCGCAACTGGCCCTGGGCATCGCCATCGCCGTGGAACTGGGTGGCGGCCTGCTGCTGATCGCCGGCTACCGCACCCGCCTGGTAGCCCTGGGCCTGGCCGTGTTCAGCGTGGCCACCGCCCTGGCCTTCCACAACAACCTGGGCGACCAGAACCAGTTCATCCACTTCTTCAAGAACATCGCCATGGCCGGCGGCCTGCTGCAAGTGGTGGCCTTCGGCGCCGGCCGCTTCAGCCTGGATGCCCGCCGCCAGGGCTGATCGGCCTCCCCCACGACAACGCGGCGCCCAAGGGCGCCGCGTTGTCGTTTTGTTTCGTGACAAGAGCCCCCTTGCCCACCTTAAGACATACAAGCCAGCTTGCTCGCGATAAAAATCCCGCATGCACCGCCATGTCTTTCAGCCTGGCGGCTGATCGCGAGCAAGCTCGCTCCTACAGGGAATTAAGGTGTTTCAAGGGGTGGTCGGCACATCCAGCCCGACCTTGACCCGACTCATGGCCACCAGGGTCTTGAAGCGCTTGACGTTGTTGTTCTCGAAGAACAGCTCACGAGTCAGTTCGTTGTACTGGGCCATGTTGCGCACGGCGAAGATCAGCACGAAATCGCACTCGCCCGCCACGTAGTAGCACTGCTGCACCTGCGGGCAGGCCTGGAAGCTGCGCTTGAGCGCATCGAGCTGATCGATGCGTTCACTCTCCACCTCCACCTCGACAATGATGCTCAGCTCATAGCCCAGGGCCTCGGGAGCGATGACCGCGCTGTAGCGTTCGATCACCCCTTCATCGCTCAGGCGCTTGAGGCGCCGGTTGACCGCCGCGGTGGACAGGTTCACCCGCAACCCCAGCTCGCTTTGCGGGGTGCGCGCATCGCGTTGCAGTTCGGCGAGCAGTTTCAGGTCGTAGGTATCCAGGCTGGTGGTCATGCGGGCAATCCATGGGCGGGCAATCAGTGGTGGGCAATCAATGGAATGAAATTGTGCAAAGGCTGGCGATTATGCGAAACAAATTCGCCAGCCACGCAATATTATTTCCAGGGCTGCGAGCCGGGGCCTGGCCAGTGGCGCGCTGGACTCGTCGATGGCTGGCCCGGCCTGGCGCTTCCTGCAACCTTCGAACGATTGCCTGGTCACACTCCCCGACGCGCTCACCGCCGGCGCCATGTGCCAGCTGGCCACCGGCAGCGCTCGGGATATTCCCCTGCTGGCCGGCGAATCCGCCGCCGCGGGCCTCGCGGGACTGAGCCTGATGTGCAAGGATGGCGCGCGGCGCAAAGTCGCGCACCTCGACGCCCACTCGCGCGTCCTGCTTATCCACACCGAAGGCGCCATGTCGCCGGCGGTGTATCAACAACGGGTCGGTGAAACGGCCGGCCCGGTCCTCCAGCGGCAACCGCCGATTGCCCGACAGGCGCCTGGAGCTGACCGCCAAGGATTTTTATGACAGCCCTCAACACCCACACCTCAGAGCAACAGATCAGCCCCGGCCGCCTGGAACAGATGGCCACGCGCATCGCCTTTTTCATCGCCGGTTTCGGCATCGCCGCCTGGGCGCCGCTGGTGCCCTACGCCAAGGCCCGGGCCGGGCTCGATGAAGGCACCCTGGGCCTGTTACTGCTGTGCCTGGGCGTGGGTTCGATCCTGGCGATGCCGATCGCCGGGGTGCTTGCCGGGCGCTTCGGTTGCCGGCGGGTGATGGCCGCCGGCAGCCTGCTGATCTGCCTGGCCCTGCCGCTGCTGGCCACGGTGAGCACGGTGCCGCTGCTGATCGCCGGGCTGTTCATGTTCGGCGCCGGGCTGGGCACGGTGGATTCCACGGTGAACCTGCAGGCGGTGATCGTCGAACGGGCCAGCGGCCGGCCGATGATGTCGGGCTTCCATGGCCTGTTCAGCCTCGGTGGCATCGTCGGCGCGGCCGGGGTCAGCGCCATGCTCGGCCTGGGCCTGTCGCCGCTGGGCGCGACCCTGGTGGTGGTGGCCTTGCTGGTCGTCGCCCTGCTCAAGGCGGCGCCGCACATGTTGCCGTACGGCAGCCAGAGTTCGGGCCCGGCCTTTGCCGTGCCCCACGGCGTGGTGCTGTTCATTGGCTGCCTGTGCTTCGTGGTGTTCCTCGCCGAAGGCGCGGTGCTGGACTGGAGCGCGGTGTTCCTCAGCGCCGAGCGCCAGGTGGATGCCGCCTATGCCGGCCTGGGTTACGCGGCCTTCGCCCTGACCATGACCGTCGGCCGCCTGACCGGCGATGCCATCGTGCACAAGCTGGGGGCCACGCGAGTGATCGTCATGGGCGGCTCGGTGGCCGCCGCGGGCCTGCTGCTGGCGACCCTGGCACCGGCCTGGGAAGCCGCGCTGGTGGGTTACGCGCTGGTGGGCGTCGGCTGCTCGAACATCGTGCCGGTGCTGTACACCGCGGTGGGCAAACAGACCGTCATGCCCGAAGCCATCGCCGTACCGGCCATCACCACCCTGGGGTACGCCGGCATCCTCGCCGGCCCGGCGCTGATCGGCTTTATCGCCCATGGCAGCAGCCTGAGCATCGCCTTCGGCCTGATCGCGGTGATGCTGATTGGCGTGGCGGCCAGCGGCAAAGTGTTGAAGGTGTGAGCCCTTTCGCGGGCCATCGTTTTCGAGATCGCAGGAAGGCCCTGCGGGCCTTTTCGCAGCCTGCGGCAGCGGCTACACAAACATCGGGCCTGACCAGAATATCGAGGATGTCCCCCATCCCTGTAGCCGCTGCCGAGCCTGCGAGGCTGCGACAGACCCGCAGGGTCTCCAGCGCCCGCAAGATCCCCGCGAGCGTGCCGCTCGATCGCAGCCTGCGGCAGCGGCTACACAAACATCGGGCCTGACCAGAATATCGAGGATGTCCCCCATCCCTGTAGCCGCTGCCGAGCCCGCGAGGCTGCGATAGACCCGCAGGGTCTCCAGCGCCCGCAAGATCCCCGCGAGCGTGCCGCTCGATCGCAGCCTGCGGCAGCGGCTACACAAACATCGGGCCTGACCAGAATATCGAGGATGTCCCCCATCCCTGTAGCCGCTGCCGAGCCTGCGAGGCTGCGATAGACCCGCAGGGTCTCCAGCGCCCGCAAGATCTCCACGAGCGTGCCGCTCGATCGCAGCCTGCGGCAGCGGCTACAGGGGTTTGCGCCGGGCATAAAAATCGCGGGTAAGCCTCGCTTCTGCTTGCCCGCGATGGGCGCGACGCGGTCGGTCAGAAGCCGACGCTGGCCTGGACGAAGAAGGTCCGTGGCGCGCCGACGTAGATGCCGGAGTTGTTGTCGCTGGAGCGGGTGAAGTACTGCTTGTCGAAGAGGTTCTTCACCCCGGCGCCGAGCTTGAGGTTCGACAGCTGGGAACCGAAGTCATAACCGCCACGCACGTTCCAGGTGACGTAGCCCGGCATATCACCGTACTGGCCGTCGGCGCTGCCTTCGGTGATGTAGTTGTCGTTGAAGCTGCCGTCGGCGTTGACCATGCTGCCCGGCGAGCGCTGCTTGGACTGGGCGAAGGCATCGATGTTGTAGGTCCAGCGGTTGATGTCGTAACGCAGGCCGAGCGTCGCGACCTGCCGCGAATAGAACGGCAGGTCGCGATCCTTGAACGCCGAGCTGCCCCCTTCATAGGTCGCGCGGGTGTAGGTGAAACCGGCGTTGGCGGTCAGGCCGTCGAGGCGCGGGTCCAGCGCGGCCAGGTCGTAGTGCACCGATGCCTCGATCCCTTGGTGCTTGGTCGCGCCGAGGTTGGTCCAGCCGACATCGTTGCTGATGTATTGCAGCTCGTCCGAGAAGTCGATGTAGAACGCCGTCAGCTCACCGCCCCACACCTCATCGTTGTAGCGCGTACCGATCTCGTAGGTCTTGGCCTTCTCCGGGTTCAGGCCGTTGGCGGTCTGGTCGCCCACCCCGCCCTGGCCCAGTTGGAAGTACTGCAGGCTGCCGAACGACGTCTCGTAGTTGGCGAACAGCTTCCACGCATCGGAGAGGTGATACATCACGCTCAGCGCCGGCAGCGGCTCGTTGCTGTTGATCTCGCGGCGCTTCTCCTGCACCGGCACGCCATTGGTGCCGGCCACCGGGCGGTCGTGCCATTCGGTGCGGATGTTCTCGAAGCGGATCCCCGGGGTGATGGTCCAGTTGCCGACGTCAATCTTGTCGTCGATGTAGAAGGCCGTGGCCTCGGTGCCGCCGGTGCGGTCCTGGTACACATGGCCGTCGGAGCCCGGGCGCACCACCGGCTGGTTGTTGACCAGGGCCAGGCGGCTGGCCTCTTCGTGCATGCCTTCTTTCAGGTAGCGCATGCCGACGCTGGCTTCCTGGGTGGTCGGGCCGAGGTCGAACACATGGGACACCCGCGGCTCGATGCCGAAGGTGTAGTAGGTGCGCGGATAGGACACCAGGGTCTTCTGGTCGCGGGCGGCGATGGTGCTGCCACGAAAGCTGTCGGAGTAGTAGGTCAGCACTTCGAACTGGGTGCGGTCGTCGATCTGGCGCAGGTACTTGAACGACACATCCTTGCGGCGGCCGCTGAAGTTGTCCCAGTCGCGGTCCGACTGGTAGGGGTCGGCGTCGTACTGCTTTTGCGTCAGGCCGCCGGGCATGTCGGCCTTGGCGTCGTAGTAGTGGAAGTTGAGGCTGAAATCGTCCTGGTCGGTGGGCGCCCAATGGGTCTTGAGGATCACGTCGTCGATGTCGTTGCCGTTGTTGCTGGCGCGATAACCGTTGCCGTTGACCCCGGAGTACAACAGCGCGGCGCCGATGCCGTTGTCCGCGGTGCCACCGAGGAACGCCGTGTCGATGTGCTTCCAGCCGCCGCGCTGGGAGGTTTCCAAGGTGCTGCCGATTTCCCCGGTGGCTTTTTCCGGGATGGCCCGGGTCACGAAGTTGATCACCCCGCCGACGTTCTGCGGCCCATAACGCACGGAACCGGCGCCACGCACCACGTCGATGCTGTCGAGGTTGCCCGAGGAGATCGGCGCCATCGACAACTGGGGCTGGCCATAAGGGGCGAAGGCCGCCGGCACGCCGTCGATCAGCACCGTGGAGCGCGGCGACAGGCGCGACGTCAGGCCGCGCACGCCAACGTTGAGGGAAATATCGCTGCCGCCGGTGCCGTTGGCGTCCTGCACCTGCACGCCCGGGACCCGACGCAGCACATCGCCGACGTTCATCGCGCCCTGCTCGACCATGGCCTCACGGCGGATCACCGTACGCGCGCCGGGGTGGTTCTGCACCACCGCCGCGTTGGCGTCGCCCAGCCAGTCACCCACCACGCTGATGCTGGTGGCGCCCAGCTCCAGAGGGCCGTCACCCGCCGCCGACGGCGCCGGGCTGAGGGTCACCGAGCCACCGTCGATCTGGTATTGCAGGCCGCTGCCTTGCAGCAACTGGCGCAACGCTTGCTCCGGCGACAGCTTGCCGTCCACGGCCGGGGCCTGCTTGCCGGCCACCAGCTCAGGGCTGAAAAACACCTGCAGCGAGGTTTGCAGCCCCAGCTGGCTCAGGGCCTGGCCCAACGGCTGGGCCTGGATATGGATGGCGCTCGGCGCCTGCTCGGCCTGGGCCTGGGGCAGCGCGGCACTGACCGCCAGGGCCAGGGCCAGCGGCAGCCAGCGGGTGGAGGGCGAGCAAGGATTGTTGTTATTCAGGTCGAGGCGTTTCAAGTTCGAGCAGTCCTGTTGATCGCAAGAAGATGCGTCTGTTAATACAAACCAGTTGCAGTTGGACAAGAAGACGAAGAACTCGAAAAAAACCTGAATCTATCGCGCAATTATTTCCTGGCTACCGTCGGCGTGGGTCTTCACCGCCACCGGCAGGATGCTCGGCAAGGCCTTGAGCAGCGCGTCGGTGTCGTCGGACTTGAACACGCTGGTCAGGCGCAACCTGCCCACCGCCTCGCTGCCGACCCGCAGCGGCTGGTCGCGATAACGCGACACCTCGGCGGCCACCTCGTTGAGGCTGGCGTTGTTGAACACCAGCTTGCCACTGCGCCAGGCGGTCAGCGCCTGGGGATCCACCGCGTAGGCCGCGGCCACTTGGCCTCGGGCATCGACCGCGGTGCCCAGGCCCGCGGTCAGGTTGACGAAGTCGCTGTCGGCGGCGTCGCGCCCCTGCACCCGCCCCTGCACTCGCACCGTGCCCTGCTCCACCGCGACCCGGGTCTGGGCAGCATCGCGGCGCACATCGAAGCGCGTGCCGGTGACCGTGACCTTGCCGGGCCCGGCCGCCACCACGAAGGGCCGGCTGCTGTCGTGCTCGACACTGAACATTGCCTCGCCTTCGCTCAACTCGACGCTGCGCAGGCCTTTTTCATAACGCACCAACAAGCGGCTGCGGCTGTTCAGGTCCACCTGGGAACCATCGGGCAAGGCCACATGGCGGCGCTCGCCCGGGGCCGTGGCGAACTCGGCGCTGTACCCGGCAGGCTGGTTCAGGCCGCTGAACAACCCCAGGCCCACGGCCACCGCCAGCACACTGGCCGCCACCGCATAACGCAACAGCGGGCGACGCCGGATGCTCGGGCTCGGGGTTGCGCATAGCGCCTGCAAACGCGCCTTGGGCACCCGATCCGTGGCCGCCCACAGGGTGTGCAGCAGCTGGAATTCATCCCGATGCGCCTCGTGCTGCGCCAGCCAGGCGTCGAAACGCTGCCGCTCCTCGGCATCGATCGCCGGTTCTTGCAGGCGCACAAACCACAGCGCCGCCTCATCGCGAACCGCCGCCTGCCCGCACGCGCACTCACGAGTCTGCGTCATGGAACATCCTGTTGGGCTGGGGGTGAAAAAGGCACGGCATTCATCAGCGCGGCCCGTCCACGCGCTCGCGCAGATGCCGCAGGGTGCGGATCATATACTTTTCCACCATGTTTTTTGACAGCCCCAGGCGCTCGGCAATCTCGGCCTGGGTCAGGCCTTCGAGCTTCTGCCAGACAAACACCTTACGGCAGTTCAACGGCAACTCGCCAAGGGCCCGTTCGATGGAATCAGCCAGCTGGATCGCATGCATGAAATGCTCCGGGTCGCCGCTGGGCGACGCAACTGGATACACCGCCTCCGCCTCCATGGCGCCGCGCCGATCCTCACGACGATAGGCATCCACCGCGATATTGCGCGCCGTCTGGTGCAGATACGCCCGCGGCTGCTGCACCGCCGCCGCATCCGACTCCAGCACCCGGACAAAGGTGTCATGAGCCAGGTCTTCCGCCTGCGAACGGTTCTTCAGCCGACGCGTCCAGGTGCCGATCAACTCTTCGTAGTGCTCGAAAAAGCCTGGTCGGCGGGGAGGCTTGGGGGTCATTGCGCTGTGCTGAGGGTGGGGAGGCGTGAATAGTAATGCTTCTTATTAAAGGCGGCAATGGATTCGGGGGAGAGGGGCTAGATGGTTATCAGTACATGCGTCGACAATGGGAGCATTCGTCGTGATACGCAGTGCCTATCGACATCAAACTACTGGGTACACGCTGCCTTGGTGTTCGCAAACCCGACATCTTATGAAGGGCAGTTATCGGCTGTGGATTCAACCGGTCGACGCAAACGCTTAACCGGTCAAATTGGGGGCTGCTCATCTTGCTCTTCAAGAACACACTGGATTGAGTCGACCCCCACGTATCGATGCGTGGCATCAAACCATTCAGTTGGCGCTATCGGTCGCTATTATATCGAATCATCCTCACACCGAGAGAACCATGGCCTCCGAAAACCGCTTTCCTCAAAGTGTCATCACGACGCTCGCTAGGCGATCTGCGAATACCTGTGCCAATCCTAGCTGCGGAGCAATTACGAGCGGGCCGACGGATCGCCCGGACGGGTCGATAAATTTAGGCGAAGCTGCTCACATCTATGGCGCCAACCTAGGTTCTGCTCGATACGACGAGGCCATGTTACCTGCCGAGCGGAGGGCTATTACCAATGCCATCTGGTTGTGCGGCAATTGCCACAAAAAGATAGATGACGACCCCAATCAGTACCCCCCAGGATTGCTATTCGAGTGGAGGCAAGAACACGAACAAGCTATCAGTGAGAAATTAGGCAGAACTGGTGCTGCGATTAAGCATCGGTACGAGCGTCGTCATCTGGAGGCCTTTGGTAAACTGAGTTATGTGGCTGAGCGCTTGATTATCGACAAAGACAACTTCTGGGAGTACCTGCTCACAGCCGAGACTCTAAGAACCGAAGTCATGCCAACTGCGCGGCGTTGGAAAGCGCTAAGTCGCGGCCTCTATGCGAAACCAATCACACGGCTAGAGCGTGCAGAGAGTTTTGATTGGCTAAGTGACCGGTTGCAGGAAATCCTGCTTTATGTGCAGGCCTTCATGAACCTCACCAACGGCGAGTTAGGTTTGGCCTGGGGAGCACTTGGCACTCCCGGCAACGACTTTGAGATTGTTTCGGTATGCAGGCTTTATGGTGAGGTCTGCCACGGCGCTTTGCTTTGGGAAGAGCAGATTCGCTTTACCAGTGTTGATGAGGATTTCTTGGAGATTCGTGATTTGTTCCTAGGTACCGCTGGACACCTTATCGATCGGGTGATGGAGATACCGAAGTTCCTGTCCGAAATGGTCGCTGCTGAACCGGCTTCGGGTACTTACGCGTTAACCTTGGCTATTGAACTGCCCGATGGTTGGGTGGAGAAGGCGGAGGCAGCCTTCGCCAAAGCTCAGAGCGCTTTTCTCGCTGACAACTGAGGCTCTTCGGCACGGCTGACTCAGATGGAGACACAACCCGAATCCTAAACTACATCCTGATTGAGCGGGTGCTACCCAACGCTGCTCCGGCGGGATGTAATCACTCGCGACTGGCTGCTAAGGGTCGATTCTGTTGAAAAAGTCGTATCAGCTGCACCAGCTGCTCAGGTGTGCTTGCTGTTGAAGTGGCTGCAAGCCACTTCAAGTTGCCTTTCGGTGTTTCGCTGAGCGTTCTGGCTCAGGTTTGAAGGTTAATTCAAGGGTTTCTGCTCACAGCAGGCGTACCTATCCCGTGAGTGGCGGCCCGTGAGGCAAAAGCTTGGCCATGCGTCGCAGGTTTTGCACGGTCGCGGCCAAAGTGAATTCGTCAGTCGCACCCGTCAGGCCACGCAATCGTAAACGGTCGAGTCTCATGATCCGTTTGAGGTGGGCGAAAAGCATCTCTACCTTCTTTCGCTCACAGCGAGAGACGAGGTACGCCGGTGACTTGGCGATGCGTCGAGCTACGTCGCGGGCAGCCTCATGGATGCTGCGAACGATCTTCCGATTCGGTGTGTTGGGGCAGCACTTTTCTTTCAACGGACAGGTGGCGCAGTCAGTTTGGCTGGAGCGGTAGATGATGGTGTTGGCCTTGGTCACCCGTGATCTTTGCTGAATGAAGGCGCGCCACTCACTGCGTAGCGGTTTGTCGGCTGGGCAGCGGTATTCATTGGCCTCCGGACTCCAGAGGAAGTCGTTACTGGAGAGGCTATCGTCCTTGCGCTCGGTCTTGTCCCACACCGGCACATGCGGCTCGATGTTCTTTTCTTCAACCATCCAGGCCAGCATCGGGGCAGTGCCGTAGGCGGTGCCCCCGATGAGGCGTTCCGGCGTGAGATCGAACTGCGCTTCGACACGCGCCACCATCGTCCTGGTCAAATCGACTTCGGCGGTACGGTACGCCGGAGTCGCCTCCACATCCATGATCACGCCGTGCTCAGTATCGATCAGGTAATTCGTGGAGTAGGCAAAGAAGGCCGGGCCGCCTGGTGCAGCAGTCCAACGGGACTGAGGATCGGTGAGCGAAATTTTCTTGGGAAGAGCTTCATCCAGCGCCTCGTCATCAAGGGCTTCGAGGTACTCGCGCACGGCTCGGCTGCTGAGCTTTGGGTCGCTCCAATCGACCTCATCGCCTGCCACCCCACGCTGCCGGCAGGCATCTGCTTTGATGATGCTGGCGTCGACGGCGAAGCCTTCGCCTTTGACCAAGCCAGCCGCCATGCAGCGCCGCAGCACCTCATTGAACAACCAGCGGAACAGGCCGCTGTCACGGAAGCGGCCGTGGCGATTCTTCGAGAAGGTCGAGTGATTGGGTACTTCGTCTTCCAGACCCAGCCGGCAGAACCAGCGATAGGCCAGGTTTAAATGCACCTCTTCGCACAGCTGTCGCTCGGAACGGATGCCGTAGCAGTAGCCGACGACCAGCATGCGCCATCAACTCCGGATCAATCGAGGGGCGTCCGATGGGGCTGTAGAAGTCGGCCAGGTGTGCACGCAGATCGCTGAGATCCAGGCACTGGTCGATGCTGCGCAAAAGGTGTTGGGGCGGAACGTGGTCTTCCAGATTGAACGAGTAGAACAGGCGCTGCTGTCCACTCGGTAGCTGTCCCATCATGCTGTTCGCCCCCGCGCTCGCTGACAGAGCAATTCTGCCGGCGATGTGGGTGGGCAGCTACTTTTTCAACAGAATCGGCCAATAGCGGACAGTCAAGATCCAAGCTAGAAGGAGCCCAGAGCAGATCAGATTCTGGGCTCCTGTTTTTCCCTCTCCTCAGCAAGGAGAAGATAAACTGCTAGAAGCAGGCGAAGGTTGTTAGTTTCATCTATGGGAAAGGCTGCTGATATTTAGCGAGACGCACCAGCCTCCTCAATAAAAGGATTAATTATGGAAAGGCGATTTGGCAGAACGTGCGCTGACACCCAAATGCCTTCAGCGACGGGCGTTTCATCATTGCTTTGTTCTATCGCAAGGACAACCGGAGCGCCCTTGCGCTCGCCTACCGCGATGGCCTCCTCAGCGACATTTGTCAAATGCACCATACGCCGCTCCATCGGTATTACTCCGTCCCTCACGATCCTATCGAGTACGGACCAGCTAGAGCCGTGATACAAAGCAGTTGGTGTTCCCAACTTGATACCGGCATCAATAACGACTTCCAGTGTATGCCCGTAAAGAGCTCTAATTCGGCCGTCTCTTACCTCGAATCTTGGCTCGCCGGGATGTTCTGCAATAGCGAGTAAATGACTCGAATCCACTTCGAGTGAGCGAGCTAAATCCTCCATGCTCGCAAACCCTGTGTTATCCACGGGTATTCCGTTGCTCGGGCCGTAATGGCGGAGTTGATAGGCCATTGCCTTACTCAATCGCCTATGGTCATGGCTTGGCGCGGATTCAGTTGCTTCATTCTGTTCTATGCGGGAGAGAGCCTGAAGCAGTTCCCGCGCCAAATTTTGGATTAAGTCAGTGCAGCATTCTGAGATCAGACCACAGAGTTCCCGCGCATGACGTCTCAGGTGCTTTCCTGCCTCTTTTTCCGTTCCTAGTCGTAGGGCACGAGTAATAGCGAACCACCCGTATGCGACAATTAAGTCTGATTCACTAAGTGCATGGCCCATTCGGCTGAGATATCTTTTCATAAGCGCAATTCGCATGCGCCAGCCGTCCAGGTTCGCTTGTATAAGCGCATTATCTTCTATGAGTTGGACAACATCGTATCCAATCGGTATGAACTCACTAGACTCAAGATCAATGGCTACGATACGCCCAGCCGGGTCAACTATCCAGTTTGATGCATGACCGTCTCGTTTTCTAACCAGCGGTAGCTCTCCAGGAAAAAGTGTACGCAGGGAGTCTACAAAACGGTCAGCATGTTCTTGCTCGAAGAGGCTCCTCGACCACATTTTGAGGTAGTCTTTTAATGGTCGCCATGCTGATTTACCCTCCGGAGGTGTTCCTGCAACGCTATGATAGATAGCGAGCAGGTCTGTGATCGGCTCTAGTACGGCTAAAGCCTCTTCCGCGGAAAGCTCGCTCACCAATCGTCCCGCTGCTCGCTGAGATACGTGTACCCATCGCCGCTCGTCTTCAGACGGAACTTCAACAATAGCGAGCGAACGAGGCACTTCAAACAGACTCGTATCTCCCCGAGAAGCGATCACTTTCCGTAACGAGGTCAACATCGCCGCCTCGTGGTCTGCCTTTTCTTTAGTGGTACGCTTGAAGACGAACGTTTCAGAAAGAAATCCGCGAGCGTCAGCAACAGCGAATACCTCGTTACGCCCACCCAAATTTGATCGTGCGTAGATTGGGGAATTTAAGGCTAGGATAGCTGCCTCACGCCAACTGCCTGAGGTATATGACGTTTCACCTCCTGAAAGGCCATCTAGGTAGTCCTTCACTCGCGCTATACCGATTCTCGGAAGCGGCCAAGTGGGATGTTGATTACAAAGTTCAGAGAATATATCTTGAGCACGATGAGCCAAGTCTAAATCGCCAGTTCGCTTAGCTACTGAAAGTGCCGCGGCTCCAGCCTCCCATTGAACGTGCCGGTTAGACCGAACCATTTCAGACAGTGACCTTGTTACATTTACGTACCTAGATAGGTCATTCGGCTTAAGAAGATCTGATGGACCATCTACCATTTGACGTAGAAACTGTGCGCTTAACACGGCAGCTGGTACAGACCCTCTATCTGTTAGCAGGTATTCTAAATTATTGATTACGCATCTGATAATTCCCCACAATTTAGGAGAAGGTTGTGTAGCCATTAGTGCGAGCAGTCCCCTTGGTATTGCCATCGACCTTGCTGGCAGATTCAACTGCGTCTGTTTGGCCGCTTCAACTATGGTGGAAAGAACGCGGCAACGCGCTTCATCAACTGATCCCCTAGGACGAGAGTAGGCCAGCTTACGTTTCGCTATTTTTAGCTGTTGGAGTCTAACGCTTCCAATGCCGGAGCCTGAGAGCAACGCTAGGCGGAGGCGGGCCTCAACCTCTGCAAGTTCTGATCCCTCAACGATATTTGGATTCTCCGAAAGGAGCTTTAGCGCATCTTGCAGAAGGTTTTCGTCACCAGTTTGGTCAAATTGTTGAACCAAGAGCTCAAGTCGGTAAGTAAGTGTTTCAGGTTTCAGATTCCCAAGAGTCATAGACTCTTTAGAATAAGATAATGCTCTTGACACAGTGGCAGGCGAAACTTGAACCCATCGCCCGATCATTGCGACGGCAGTTGCATACTTACCGGTAGCTATTCGCCTAGCAGGTTCCCGTAATTCTTGACTTTCGATGGAGAACCTAAATTCGGAAAGGGCAACCCGGTACCGTGCAATGGCTACGTCAATCTCATGACCTGCGAAACTCCCCTTAGCATCTTCATATAATGCGTCAGCGGTTCGATGTGCAATATTGGCCAACGACTTCGAAAAAAAGTCTATCCTAATATCCTTTAATGAATTATTCATATCAACCGGGTTTCGTCGCATATGTTCAAGTATCAACATAAACACTGGCGATGGGGCTATCTCTCTCTCTTTCAGAATTTTTCGCCACATCTCTGATGCTGCAGCATGTCCGTCTGCGTTGAAAAGTAAGCGTAAGTCCGAATGCCTTGGGCTTGAGGTGAGCCAAGCTGTTGAGGAGGGTGAGCCAAGGTAGCCAAGAGTACTAAGGACTTCTCCCAAATTTGGCGCCCAAGCGTTCAATGCATTTAAATATTCGTCATTTGGCGTCATGATCAATCCATTTTCCACGAGCTGTTGAGGTTCTTTCGATCACAAAAAAAGGCAAAATCTGCTGTTAGTCCTGAGCTACATAATGCTTAGCTTCAATGCTCAGGGTAAAAGACTATCTGAACATTGAATGCGGCTAACGGGATCCAGGCGTCCGGAAAAAGCGGCTCTGCCTAAATTTCTATAGTGGAGCCATAATTTACGTAATACGAACTACTTGTATCAGAGTGCCAATCCTACGCTTTTGGCTGAAGTTGATTGACCTTCGCTGACATTGCGTTCAAGCGTTCTACAAAATTCATTTCACTGCTCCATTGCACATTCACCCGATTGGGATCGTAGAGGCGCAACGCTACTATGGCTCAATCCACCTCTGTTACTGGCATTCCATCCACGCTGGATGCTTGGACAGCTAAATGATATTTGGGCAACTGCTATTGCGCTCAGAAACGCCTTTGATCCGAGCACATTCGAACGACTCCTTTGGCCGCTAGCGGTCGCTTGCCGTTGTCCGCTTCTGGCCGGATGCGGCTGCTTGCGAACGTCCACTTACGGCCGAGAGCAGACAAACTCAAGTTTCTAGACATATGACTATCAGCTAAAAAACTACCGCCTAGACACTTAGCTCTCCCTATAAAAAGCCCCGCATCCGCGGGGCTCTTTCACGGCTACCTACAACTTCTCCCCTCCTCCCTCTCCAACACCGCCTCCACCAACACCTGAGCCATCTCGATCAACCGCACGCCTGCCAATACCACCTTGCGGCTGGTCGCAGGCATGTCTTCGGTGGATTGATGGGTGGCGCTTGCTGCGGACTCGAGGATTTCGCAAGCGTTGCTCAGTGCTTCTTCGGTACTCAGGTTGGGGTCCACACGGAACAGCTTTCCCGGGCGGGTGTGAGGAACGGGGATATCGTTTGCGGTAGGGAACAGGTAGTGGTTGATGGCCTTGTGGGCTGCGCTTTCGAATTTGGCAGGGTCCATTTTGGCGCTAGAGAAGCTGTCTGCCATGACGGGTGGATCAGGAACGATTTTCTTCATGAAATTGACTCCCAGTGCATCCTTCAGGAGCCGTCACCATCGCTACCAAACGAAAGGGTGGCGGCCGTACGCAGGTTGGTAGACCGGAGCACCAGGAACCCGGCGCGCACGAATGCGCCCTACGCACGGCCACCATAGAAAGCGTAGGCCGAAAAAAAAGCGCCTCGCTGAAGGTGGCGCCTTGCGCAACATCGGGCTGCCAAACCCGGTCGCTGATTTTGCAGCGACGGGCGAGGGTTAACGTCGCGCCCTTTGCCGTGCAACCTGAAAGCAGCGCCTGTTTGTATCCAGGGATTAACGACGGCTTATCTACCCGCCCACTCCCAACCAATAACGAGAAAGGCCCGCGATCTCCATCGCGGGCCCTGTTAGTGAGTCAAGTTACTCGGTCACGTCCAGTTGGCCGCCAGCACAGGTTGCAAGGCCTGTTGCTCGGCCGCGCCGAAGGTCATGGTCGCCGGGGCTGCCGGCGCGAACGCCGCCATGGCCTGGACCAGGTTTTCCACATCGTTGCCCAGCAAGCGGTGACGGTCGCCGGTCATGATGTCCCGTGGACGCTCGGGGGTCGCGGCGTACCAGTTGTGCAGCGTGACCTCCTGTTGGCTGCCGATCACCGAGATCTGCAGGTCCTGTCCTTCGTGCTGGAACCACAGGCGTTCGGGGCTGATGTCCTGGCCGAACACCAGCTGGCCCATGCTGCCGCTGAACTCGAGGTCGTTGACCCCGTGCCCGACTTCCACGGTGGGCATGCTGCCGCTGACCAGCACCTTGTTGTTGCCATCGCCCAGCTTCACCGTGGCGAAGGAGCCGCTGTCGGTGATGCTGTTGTTGCCATGGCCGACCGTGAGCTTGTTGATGTCGCCGGCGATCACGTTGTTGCCGTTGCCCAGGGTGATCTCGGCGCGGCTGCCCGTCACGTTGACCTTGTTGTCACCGTTGCCGGCCACCAGCTTGGCGCTCGAGGCCTCGACGTTGATGGTCTTGCTTTCGTCGCCCAGGCTGACGTTGGCGAAGAAGCCCTTGACCGTCATGGTGTTGGGATCGCTGGCCACGGGCGCGGGATCGACGCTCGGCAACGGGCTCAACGTGAGCGGGTCGCGCGACGAGCTGGTCACCGGGTCCACGGTGGTGGGTGTCGGACGCGAACGGATTCTGTCGCGGATCGACGCGAACGAGAAATCCTCGGTGTCAGTCACCGATGGCACCGGATCATCGAACTTGAACCGCGGGTCCGACGCCGTCGGGAAATCGGGCACAGTAACCCGCGGGCGACTCACAATATCCAGGTCGCGATGGCTGGTATCGACCACCGGGATATCGGGAATCACAATCGGCCGCGGGCTCGGCACATCCACCGGCGTGCGTCCCCCTTGATCGCGTCCGACCGGGCCGATATCCGGCAGCTTCGAAGGCTGCAGCGAACCGATGCCGCGCTCGGCGAGAATCTGCTCGATAGTCTTGCGCTCGGGAACCGTCGGCCCCTGATTGCCGCCACGCTCGGCCAGGATCTGGTCGATGGTCTTGTGTTCCGGCACTTTCGGGTTCAGGTCGATACCCCGTTCGGCGAGGATCTGCTCGATCGTCTTGTGTTCCGGCAGGGTGATGTCCGGGATCGTCACCGAAGGTTTCAGCACCGGATCGACCACTGGAACGCTGACGGTCGGATGCAGATCGACAGGCGGCAGCGGCGGCACCACGACAGGCTTGTCGACACCAGGACGCTCGACAATTGGCGTCAGCGTACCCGGTACAGTCACCGTCGGCTGTTCCACCGGAGCCACCACCGGGCCGACTGGCGCCACCACCTGCGGTGCATGCTCGGCGAAGATGAAGTCCGAGGCGCTGACCTGCGCCACATCCAGCGCATCCAGGTACAGCAGGTTGACGTTCGAGTCGGCGCCCTGGGCGCCGGTACGCGTCACATACACCCCGTGAATCTGCGTCAGGCCGTTGAGGGTCGCGCGATTCTTGTGCTCGATGGTCAGCTGGCTGAAATCGGTCACTCCGGTCTGGCGCAGGTCGATCTTGTCGATGCCATGACGGAAGCCGCGCAGGGCGTTGTTGTAGTCCTTGACGCCCGACTGGGCCGCCACCACGAACACATCCGAAGTCGCGCTGTCATGGCTGTAGATGGTGCCGCTCAGCGAAGCGACCATCTTGCCCTGGGCGTCGCTGCTGTACATCACGCCCTTGCCGCCGCCGTTGAGCAGCACGGTGCCCAGGCCTTCCTGCGGCTTGACCGCCGAGGCGTCGCTGTTGACGTAGGCCGTCGGGGCGACAAAGGTGTCCTGGAACTTGAAGTTCGCCGCGCCGATCCCGGCCAGCGACTGGTTCTTCAGGACAATGCTCTGGCCCTTGGCCAGGTCGATCTTGACGTCCGCACCTTGCTGGCTGAGCACCAGGTCGGTGAACTTCTTCCCGGCAAACCCCACCAGGTCGATGATCTCGCCACGGGCAGCCTCGAAGTGGCTGATGACATCGCTGCCGCCATCGCGGCGATGGACCACAAAGAAGTCCTTGCCCGCGCCCCCCGTCAGGCTGTTGTTGCCACGCCCACCGTCGAGCAAGGCATCGGCATTGCCAGCCACCAGCACATCGTTGCCGTCGCCGGTGACGATGTTCTGAATGCTCGCCGGATTTTTCACCGTCAACGCCGCGCCGCCGAGGCTGGCGACACCGGTCAACAGGTTGACCGAGCTATCTCCGGAAACGGCCGCCGCGTTGAGGGTATTGCGCCCGCCCGCGACACCGTTGACCGCGTCGTCCAGGACGCCACGGTTGGCATGCCCGACCACCGACTTGAGGTATTCGTCGGTGTAGAAGTAGGTGTCGTCCGGGGTGCTCTTGCTGCCGTACAAACGCAGCGACCAGGCATTGAGCGTGACCGGCAGGCCGGAAGCCGAATCGCTCACCTGCAAGGTCCAGTTGCCCGCCGAGCGCTCGCCGAAGTCATGGGTCGTCATGAAGGTGTATTTGAACGATCCCGACTGCGTGCTGCCAAGGTCCGTGGCGCTCGCCCCCGGCATGCCGTCCGGCACCTTGCCCTGGCGGTTGAGCAGGACGCTCTGGGTGCCGTCGGGCGAGATCAGCTTGAGCGTCAGGTCGCCAAGGCGGCCCACCTGGGCGTCGAAATCGATCTCGACGTGCTCGACATTGAGGCCGGCATTCATGGCGATGGACGTGCTCAGCGTGCCCCCCGCCGCCAGGTTCTTGCCCAGGGCGCCGCTGGAGGCGCTGTAGACATACTCGTTGGCGCCGGTGCTCTGGGTCATCCAGGCTTCGGCCAAGCGCACCGCGGCCCGCGCATCGACTTCGCCGAAGCCGTAGTCGTTACTGGTATGCATGCCGCCGCCGTTCCAATTGTGGGCGGCGTTGTCGCTCCACTGGCTGGACGGATCGTTGATCTTGCGCGCCGACAACGCGAGGATCTGCTGCACGTCGCGGTAGCCCAGGTTCGGGTTGGCCTCGAGCATCAGCGCGACGATGCCGGAGACGATCGGCGCGGCAAAGCTGGTGCCCTGCATGCTGGTGTAGTCGTTGCCGAAGGTCGAGCCACGGTCGGTTTCCAGCATATGGCTGGTGGACACCACGTTGCTGCCCGGCGCCGACACCAGCAGGCTGGCGCCCGGGTTGGAGAACGGCGAGGAGCCGATCTGCAGGGTCGACAAGTCGCCCTGGGCATTGATCGCGCCGACTTCCACCGAGAAACGGTTGTTGTTGGTCAAGGAGCCCTGGGCATTGCCACCGGTCGCGCGGCTGTTGCCGCCAGCCGCGACAATGATCGTGCCCAGGCCACCGCGACCGTTACTCGCGGCGTACTGGGCATTCATGCTCAGCGCCGTGGCGGTGTTGACGAAGCCGTCCTGGAAGCTGCTGAGGGCGAAATCGTTGGTGAAGCCCCAGCTGTTGTTGGCAATGTCGAAGCTGACCATGTGCCCCAGCCCGGCGAGGTCGGCGCCGCTGTTGGCCAGGTAGTAGCCGCCCAGCGTCGCGCCGTAGGCCACCCCTACTCCGCCCGTACCATTCTTGGCCGCGACCATCACCCCCGCCACCATGGTGGCGTGGTTGGACACCAGGCCCGGCAAGCTGCCGTTGCTCTGCTGGGTCTGCAGCCAGGCCTGGTCAACGTTGGCGGCCAGGTCCGGGTGGGCGATGTCGAAGATCTCGGGCGCGGTGGCGAACTGGCCGCCCGGCTCGAACTGGCCGATGCGCACGCCCTTGCCGGTGTAGTCCTGCCAGACCGGCAGCACGTTGGTATCGCTCAGGTACCACTCCTGGGCCGCCAAGGGGTCCAGCGGCACTTCCGGGGTCAGCAAGGTCACCCCGGCGCGCATCGGCGCGGTCTGCCCGCTGCTCAGGTCCACCACCGAAGCCGACAGGTTGCCGGCGGCATCGACCACGCCGTACTTGAAGCTGAGCAGGCCGGTGTAGCGGGCATCCGGAGTGAAGAGCACGTCGCCCTGGGCCGTGAGGCTGACAGAGCCGCCAACCGCGTCGCCGACGTTGGCGATGCGCAGCGCGCCCTGGCTGTTGAGGTGTTGATCGTTGGCCAGCAGGCTCTGTGCGGCAATCAGGTGAGGCTGGGTCCGGTTGAAGGCCTTGCCGTCCTTATCGAGGCTCAGCACGTCGGCCACCGGCATGGCGTTGGGGGTCTGCAGATCGACCGCCGAGATATCCGAGAAATTCAGCTTCTGGATGTTTTTCAGGGTCACCGTACCGTCGCGCCCGGCGACCTTGTCGGCCACTTCATAGCCGCTGGCGGTGCGGGTGATGCGGTAGTCGCCATGGTTGCCATGCAGCGTCACCAGGTTGATCCCGCCGTCGCCGTCGATGGTCGCGTTGCCATGGCCGACTTCGATCACGTCATTGCCCGCGCCACCGAAAATCCGGTCGGCGCCGCCACCGGCGTGAATGATGCTGCCGCCTTCGGCGGCGTAGATCACGTCGCCCTGGGGCCCGGCGTAGATTACCGCCTTGCCGCTGCCGCCGATGATGGTGTTGTGGCCGCTGCCACCGACCAGCACGTCGCTGCCGCCACCGCCCACCAGGGTCGAATTGCCGGAGCCGCCCTTGATGAAGGCGCTGCCGCTGCCGCCGCTGATCAGGGTGTCGTCGCCGCTGCCACCCTGGGCGATGGTCAGGCCGGCCTGGGCCATGTTCAACACCACGCCTTTGTCGCCGACGACGATCGCCGTATCGTGGCCGCCGTTGCCGTGGAGGTTCTTCATGTCATCCGAGGCGCTGACCACAAACACATCGTCGCCCTTGCCGCCGACATAGGTGTTGCTGCCGCCGCCACCCACCAGCCAGCCACCGGCCGGCGCGGCGATCAGCGTGTCGTTGCCGCTGCCGCCGTACAGGTTGCCCACGCCCAGCTGCGCGGCGTCCAGGGTTTCGCCCGTGGTGCTCTGGCTGGCATAGGCGGTGGTGGTGATGCCGTTGCTGGTCGAGGTCACCTTGGTGCCCGCGCCCTGGGCGCTCAAGGTGTTGCTGACCGGGTCACCGAGGAAATCCACCGCCAGCGCTTCCTGGCTCTTGCCGTTGATGGTGAAGGAACCGGTGGCGAGCACCCGGTTGCCGTCCCGCACTTCGGTTTGAGTGGACGCCGCGGCCCGCACGTTGATCTGGGTGATGCCCAGCTCGGCCAGGGTCTTGAGTTCGCCGGCATCGACTTTCGCGTCATGGGTGCCGTCGACCCAGACCCGCAGCTTGCTCCAGATCGGATCACGCTGATCGATCACGCCGTCCTTGTTGCCATCCTCGCTGGCCAGGGCGGCAAAACCGTCCTTGAACTTCGCCTCGCCCGCCGCGCCATTCACGCCGGCCTTGCCGCCGTAGTACTCGGAGAACATCTGGCTGACGTCCTTGATCTGGCCGCTGCCATCGTCGATCACCAGCATGCCGGTGCTGCGATCGGCCCAGCCGCTGCGCTTGAGCGTGCCGCTGTGGTCGGTGTCGAACAGCACGCCGTCACGGATGTCGGTCATGTGCACGCCGTTGCCGGTCAGGTCCAGCAGCAGCGGATCGACGTAGGTGTTGAAGGTGGTCATGGCCGACAGACCGTTCAGGGTCACGGCATTGCGCAGGCTGAAGTCCGGCTTGGTGCTGTCCGGGGCCTGGTAGAAATTCGACAGGTAGGTGTTGGGCCGGGCATTGGGGTCGAGCTGCATCTCACCGGGACGAATACCGCCCGAGGCCAGGCTGGCCATCTGGGTCGAGGTGAAGTCGGTTTTGTTGAGAATGCCGCCGACGGCAAAGATATTGTGCGTCGCGGCGTTCTGGATATAACCGTTGGCGACGTCCTGCTGGGCTTTGCTTTCTCCCTGGATGTGTTGTTGGGGTTGGGGGGATGGGTTGATCGTGATATTGATCAGGTCCTTTTCCGGCGTTGCCCCTGTGCCACCTTCGAACAGCCGGTAGCGGTTATCCGCCATGAAGCTGTTGAGTTCGCGCCAGAGCTTCCAGGTTGGGCTGGCATCGAGCACCGAATCCCTGTTGATCACCCGCTCGAGGCCGGCCATGTTGGACACCATGGAGCTCATGATATTGAGCGCAGTCTCGGTCTTGGTCGCCCCCGAAACCTCGATGAAGTCACGGCCCATGCCAAAAGGCGGCGGCAGCATATCGGCAATCGCACCGGGCCATTGCCAGGCTTCCAGCTTCAGCTCCTTGACCATGCCTTTGGTTTCAAGAACCGTGACGATGTTGGCCGAGGTCACACCGCCGCCTTTCAGCACATTGCTGATGGTATCGATGGCAAGTTTGTCGGAGACAACCTGGAAGGCGTCATCACTGAGTGGGCGCCCGGTTTTCGCTACCGAGTACTGGATCGACCCGCGAACCAGATCGGTCAGAAAGTTGCTGCGATCATTCGAGTTGATGGCTTTGGCCGTCGTCAACCAAGTCGCTACCGCCTGCAGGTCGGCCATGTCCTCGGGCCTGTTACCTTTGGCAATTTCACCCGCGACCACATCGCGTATATAGCCATAGGCTCCCGGATAATCTTTCTTATCCGAGAGACGCTGCAATTCTTGTAACTGTGCTTCATTAAAGGTTACCAGTGCCACGCTCTATTTCCTTATTTCACTATTACCTTACCGAGGGCACCGAGAACAAAATCGTCCACTGCCCTTACATCCGTAAGTTCCTTTGGGTATTGGTAGAAAACCCATAATCCGCTGCCATACAGGCGGTTCGCCCGGACCGTCGCCACATAGTCCGAGACATACACCGAGACACCGTCTTTCCCTGTGAACTTGCGCTCCTGGAAACCACCGACCTCATAACCCTCGACCCCATCCGCCAGCGCCACGGGATGCTTCCCGCGCAGGTGCCTGTCGGCGTCGAAGCCTTCCATGGAGATACGCTCGATAAACAAGGCTATCGGGTAACGGCTGCCCTTGGCGTCGTCGCTGACCACCTCTGCCGTTGGATACTCGAGGGTGAATTCGATGCCGCTGCTGCCGTCATAACGCACCAGGCGACAGGCCTGCGGACTCATGGCGAATCGAAAGGCAGGCACGTCGTGCTTGATGGATGAAAACTCACACCCGGTAAAAACACTGCCATCCCCCGTTGAATGAAGTTTCATATAGGGGCTGTCTTGCGTGGTTGGCAGCAAGGAGTACAGAAGCAGCACGACTGCCGCTGCCGCACCAAGCCAATACAGACTTCGACTTACGGATCTGGCCATACCGGTTACTCCCCACACACTGAAAAAATCATTGATGCCTGGCGATACGCCGGGAACTTCACTTCAACCGTCCTAGCGCTCGCGCAGACTCTCATCCACATGCTGTTGCAAGGGGCTCAGGAAGTAGTCGATCACCCGGCGCTGGTCGGTCTTCACTTCCGCGGTGATCGACATGCCCGGCGACAGCGCCACGCGTTGGCCATTGACCATCAGGTGATCGGACTTCAGGCGAATGCGGCTGCTGTAGATCGGTCCGCGCTTCTCATCTTCGATGGCGTCGTTCGAGACATTCAGCACCTCGCCGTCGACGGTGCCGTATTTGGTGAAGGTGAAGGTTTCCACTTTCACCGTGACCGGCTGGCCAGCGCGGACGAAGCCCACGTCCTTGTTTTCCAGCATCGCTTCGACTTCGACCGGTTGGTCGGCGGGCACGATGACCATCAGCGGCTGGGCCGGGGTGACCACGCCGCCGACGGTGTGGATCGCCAGTTGTTGCACGGTGCCGTCCACCGGGGCCTTGAGGCTGGTCAGGGTTTCCTGGTAACGGGCCTTGGCCAGTTCCTGGACCAGGCTCGCGGCTTTCTGATTGGCTTCCTGTTGCAGGTCGAGCATGGCCCGGCGGTTCTGCGCCACCACGCCTTCGCGCCGGCGCCGCGCTTCAGCCTGGGCGGCGGTGGACTGCAAGACACTGGCCTGCTGCACGCTCAGCTGGCGCAGCAGGTCGAGGCGCGCCTGCTCCTTTTCCAGGTACTCATGGCGCGCCACGTACTGTTGCTCCAGCAGCCGCCGGTAGTCCTCGGCCAATTGCGTGGCGATCGGCACCGTTTGCCGCAGGCTGGCCACCTGGGCCTGGGCCGACTGGATTTCGGCGCTGCGCTGGAGGATTTCCGCGTCCACCAGCTCCAGGTTGCTGCGGTACTCCTGGTACTGCCCCTGCAACCAGCGCTGGGCGCTCTGCACCTGCTCCGGGTTGGCGTTGGCGCCGGCGTTGGCAAGCGGGCCGAGCAGCGATGCCGGCGGCTGTTGCTGGTTGATCGCATCGAGCATGGCCGCGCCACGGGCGCTGTCGACGCGGGCCGCCAGCAGCTCGCTCTGGATCCGCCTGACGTCGGCATCCGCCGCCGTCGGGTCGAGTTCCACCAGCAGTTCGCCGACTTTCACCGCCTGGCCGTCACTGACGTGGATCGCCCTGACCACCGCCGTTTCGCTGGACTGAATCAGCTTGGTCTTGCCATTGGGCACGATCTTGCCCGGCGCGACCGCCACCACTTCGATCTTGCCGATAAAGGCCCACAACAGGGCCAGCACGGCAAAGCCGAGGATGCTCCAGATAAAGATCCGCGGCGCCGGGTGCACGGGGGTGTCCTGCAACTCCAGGGCGGCGGGCAAAAACTGCGCCTCATGGGGCAGGCGCTGCACGCTGTCCATGCTTTTGCGCTGGCGCCAGGCGTGCTGCCAGGCGTCGCGGTAGCGCTGCAATAACGAAGGAGTGGCGCTCATGGGCAATCGGTCCTTGAATCCGGATGGCATCCAGCCCCGCCCCCTGCGGCGAGGGCGTTGGCCGAACAAATAACCTGTGAATCGGGCGCTGTTCAGCCCTGCTGCATGCGGTGCAGACGCGAATAGTGGCCGGCCTGGTGCGCCAGCAGTTCGGCATGGTTGCCCTGCTCGACGATCTGCCCGCGGTCGACCACCAGGATGCGATTGGCATCGCGGACCGCCGACAACCGGTGAGCGATGATGATCACCGTGCGCCCGGCGCAGATGCTTTGCATGTTCTGCTGGATGATCCGTTCGGACTCGTAGTCCAGCGCACTGGTGGCCTCGTCGAAAATCAGGATCCGTGGGTTGCCGATCAAGGCCCGGGCGATGGCGATGCGTTGCCGCTGGCCGCCGGACAGCGAGGTGCCATGCTCCCCGACCATGGTGTCGTAGCCTTCGGGCAACTCCAGGATGAATTCGTGGGCCCCGGCCATGCTGGCGGCATGCATCACCGTTTCCAGCGGCGCGCCCGGATCGCTCAGGGCGATGTTTTCGCGGATGCTGCGGTTGAACAGCATGTTGTCCTGCAACACCACGCCGATCTGCCGGCGCAGCGAGGACACGTCCGCCAGCGCCAGGTCCATGCCGTCCACCAGCACCCGCCCACGCTCGGGCACGTACAGGCGCTGGAGCAGGCGTGTCAGCGTGCTTTTGCCCGAGCCGGAACGCCCCACCACGCCAATCACCTCGCCGGCGGCGATCTGCAGGTTGATCCCACGCAGGATCTCCGAGCCGTCGGCGCGATAACGGAAATGCACCTGGTCGAATTCGATCTGCCCCCTGAGCGGCGGCAAGGCGCTGCGGGTGGCCTGGGAAAGCTCGGTACGGGTGTTGAGGATATCGCCCAGGCGCTGCACCGAAACACCGGTTTGCTGGAAGCTGGTCCACAACTGCGCCAGGCGCATGATCGGGCCGCTGACCCGGCCGGCCAGCATGTTGAAGGCGATCAGTTCGCCCACCGAAAGCTGTCCGTCGATCACCAACCGCGCGCCCAGCCAGAGGGTCGCCACCGTGACCAGCTTGCCGATCAGCGACACGCTCTCGTTGGCGATGGTGGACAAGGTCTGGGTCTTGAACCCGGCCGCGACATAGGCGGCCATCTGGTTGTCCCACTTGCGAATCGCCTGGGGCTCGACGGCCATGGATTTCACCGTGTCGATGCCGTTCACCGTCTCCACCAGGAACGCCTGGTTCTCCGCGCCGCGGGTGAAGCTGTCCTGCAAGCGGGCGCGCAACAGCGGGGTGACAAACAGCGAGACCAGCACGTACAGCGGCAGCGACAACAGCACCACCAGGGTCAGCCAGCCGCTGTAGTAAAACATCACCAGGATGAACACCAGCGAGAACAGCACATCCAGCAACAAGGTAATGGCGTTGCCGGTCAGGAAGCTGCGGATGTTCTCCAGCTCACGCACCCTGGCCACCGAATCGCCGACCCGGCGCGCCTGGAAATACGCCAGCGGCAGGTTGATCAGATGGCGGAACAAGCGCGAGCCCAGCTCCACATCGATACGGCTGGCGGTATGGGCGAACACGTAGCTGCGCAAGCCGCTCAAGGCCGACTCGAACAGCATGATGCCCAGCAACCCGGCGGCGATGACATCCAGGGTGGTCAGCCCGTGGTGCACCAGCACCTTGTCCATCACCACCTGGAAAAACAATGGCGTCACCAGGGCAAACAGCTGCAGGGCAAAGGACACCAGCAGCACTTCGCCCAGCAACTTGCGGTATTTGACGATGGCGGGAATGAACCAGGTGAAGTCGAACCGCGAGGTTTCCCCCGGCAACCCGGCTTCGGAACGCAGCAGCACCAGCTTGCCGGTCCAGCGCGCGGCCAGGGCCTCGAAGGAGATCACCTCAGGCCGGTCCGCACGCGGGTCCTGGATCAGCGCCTGGCCCTGATCCAGCTTGGCGATGATGAAGAATGTGCCGTCGCCATCGGCCGCGATCGCCGGCAATGGCGTGCGCTCCAGGCGCGCGATGGAAGTGCTGACCGACTTGGCCCTGAGCCCCAGCTTGCGGGCGGCGAGCAGCAGTTCGCGCTGGGTGAACGGCTGGTTCTCTGGAGCGAATTCATGGGCCAGTTGCTCGGCGGACGCCGCCACCGAATGAAACCGGGCCAGCATCACCAGACAGACCAGGCCAGTGTCCGGCGTGGGCGACTCGGCGCCCCTTCCTTGTTCGCTCATAAGCTTCCATGCATGCCGCGTTTCGGCCGTAAAGTCCTAATATTTCAAGATGTTATATCAAACAAGAAACAATTAGTATCAATACGACATCATTGATTGAGATTTATTTCACTCAGCTGTATGAGCTGCCCGTCAGAGCGCCTTGCGCTCCTGCGGTGGCAGGAAATCCCGATCGGCGTCGTAGTCTTTCGTCAGGTACATCGCCAGATCGCTCAGGTCCTTCGGGCTCAGGGTTCCCGCCGCCTGCTTGAGCTTGAGGGTGTCGATGATGTAGTCGTAGCGCGCGTTGTTGTACTCACGCACCGCGCTGTACAGCTGACGCTGGGCATTGAGCACATCCGCGGTGTTACGCGAGCCCAGGTCCCGCCCTACCTGATTGGCCTTGACCGAGGCCTGGCCGGAACGAATCGTCTGCCGCCGGGCAATGACCTGCTCGATATCGGAATTCACCGCGCGGTAGAAATTGCGCGTGTTCTGCACCACTTCACGGCGACGGTCCTCGCGCTCGTCTTCACTCTGGGCCAGCCGCTCGGTCGCCTCGCGCACCTGCGAGCGGGTCATGCCGCCGGAGTACAGCGGAATATTCAGCTCCAGGCCGATGCTGCTTTGCGTGACATTGCCCCGATAGCCATCCCGTCCGAAATCGGTGGGGTTGCTGTAGCCGAAGCTGTCGTTTTCACCTTTGCGCCAGGACACCACCGCATCGACGGTCGGCGCATAACCGGCCTTGCGCTGGCGGTGGGTCTGTTCGGCGGCCAGCACCGCGTAGCTGCTGGCCTGCAACGCCAGGTTCTGGCGCACCGCGCGGCTGACCCATTCGTTGGCATCGTTGGGCACCGGCAGCTCCACCGGCAGTTGATGCTGAATGCCTTCGATCGTCGAATAGTCCTGGCGGGTCAGGCGGGACAAGGCCTCGAAGGCATCGTCGACCTTGCGCTCGGCGAGTTTGCGATTGGCCCCGGCGTTGTCATGGGCGGCCTGGGCGTCGAGCACATCGGTGATGCTCGAGGCCCCGTTTTCCAGGCGGGCCTGGGCCTGTTGCTGCTGGCGCTTGAGCGCCGCTTCCTCGGCCTTGGAGGCGGCGAGCAGGTCCAGGGCGCGCAAGGTTTCGAAATAGGCCTGGGCCGTGGTCAGCACCAGCCCCTGCTCCTTCGCGCCCAATTCAAGCTCGGCCTGGGCGGTGCTGGCATGGGCGGCTTCCAGTTGAAACCAGCGATCGGCACGAAACAGCGGCTGGTTGAGATTGGCCTGGAATACCCTGGTGCTGCGCGTGCGGGTCAGGCCGGGCTCATCCCGCTCCAGGCGCACCGACTCCACGGTGCTGCCGGCATTGAGTGTAGGGAGCAAACCGGCCCGGGCCTGGGGGACGCTTTCGCGCTGGGCCTGGTACTCGTGGCGCGCCGCGGACAGCTGGGCGTCATGCTCGACGGCCTGGCGGTAAACCTGCAGCAGCTCGGCACGCTGGGCACCGGGATCGGCGAAAGCCGGCATCGTCGCCATTGCCAGGATGAGCAACGGCGAGAAAAAACGGGGGGAGTGAGTCATAACAATCCATGTCGCATTCGGGTAAAACGGTTCAGCCAGGCTGATCAGGGCGCGCATCCTACGCCGTGACCAAGGCTGTCACAAGCGACAATTATGGCTACTAGCCATCATTTTCTCAGGCCTCGGATCAGATAAAACCGAATCCCCCCTGGCTTTGGCCTACAAAAAACCAGAATCGTCTTATTTATCGACCAGCTCAAACCCCGCATGCTTCGCCCCCGCAAATCTGCCCAGCACCTGAGCGCAACCTGGTTGCCCAGTCTCTGACCGGGACACGTTGCCGGCTCACACCTGCCCTGACCGCTGCCGCGTTCTCAACGCGCCACGCCACTCACCCACAGGACCCCAGCTGCCATGACTTTTACCCTCAACGGCCGCCGCCTTTTACTGGATCAGCTGCCGCCGAACACTCCCTTGCTGTATGCCCTGCGCAACGACTTCGGCCTCAATGGCCCCAAGTACGGCTGCGGCCTGGGCCAATGCGGCGCCTGCACGGTGCTGGTGGACGGCATCGCCGCCCGCTCCTGCACCCTGCCGCTGTCCAGCGTGCAAGGCAAACACGTCACCACCCTGGAAGGCCTGGTGCAGGAAGAGCGCCTGCACCCGGTGCAACAGGCGTTCATCGATGAGCAGGCCGCGCAATGCGGCTATTGCAGCAACGGCATGATCATGACCCTGGTGGCGCTGTTCGAGCGCGAACCCGAGGCCGACGAGCAGCGGATCAAGAACGAACTGGCCTACAACCTCTGCCGCTGCGGCGCGCACTTCGAGATCCTGCAAGCGGCGGCACGAGCCCGCCAGCTGCTGGCAGAGCGGGGGCGGCCATGAACGACCTGCCGTTGACCCGTCGCCGCCTGCTCCAGGCCGGCGGCCTGATCATGATCAGCACCCTGCTGCCCAAACCCCTGCTGGCCACGGCCGAGATTCTTAACTCGGGCGCATTGCCAGCGGACCCGACGCCGGACCACATCGACAGCTTCATCGCCCTGGACGCCGACGGCCACGTCACCGCGTTCTGCGGTCATGTCGATCTCGGCACCGGGGTACGCACCGCGCTGGCACAGATCGTCGCCGACGAACTGGATGTCGATTTCGAACAGGTGCGGATGATTCTCGGCGACACCGCCAGCACCCCGGACCAGGGCCCGACCATCGCCAGCGCGACCCTGCAGGTCAGCGCCCTGCCCCTGCGCCAGGCCGCCGCCCAGTTGCGCCAGTGGCTGCTGGAAGGCGCAGCGGAAATCCTCGACCAGCCGATTGCCGGGTTGCGGGTCGAGCGCGGGCAGATCTACGCCAGTGCGCGCCCCAAACGGCGCCTGAGCTACGCCGAACTGGCCCGCGGGCAGGACCTGCACCTGCCCCTGGACCCGCGCGTCAAACTCAAGGCGGTCGGCGCCGGTCGCTATGTCGGCCAGTCCACCCCGCGCGTGGACATCCCGGCCAAGGTCACCGGCCAACTGACCTATGTCCACGACCTGCGCCTGGACGGCATGCTCCACGGCCGCGTGGTACGCCCGCCCTACCCCGGCGCCGACGCCAGCGCGCCCTTGGGCCACGCACTGATCGCGGTGGACGCAGCGTCCATCGCGCACTTGCCGGGCATCGTCAGACTGGTGGTGATCGGTGACTTTGTCGGCATCGTCACCGAGCGCGAGGAGCAGGCCATCGACGCCATGCGCCAGCTCAAGGTCCAGTGGAAACCCTGGGACGCGCTGCCCGACCTGCGGCCGGACATCCTGCGTGAAACGCTCCAGGCCCACCCCAAGCAGGACCGCGTGCTGCGTGACGATCCCGGTATCGACAGCAGCCTGGGCACGCTCAACAGCCCGCTCGATGTCGACTATGTCTGGCCCTACCACCTGCATGCCTCCATCGGCCCGTCCTGCGCGGTGGCGATGATCGACGCCGAGCGCGCCGAGGTCTGGACCGGCAGCCAGAACCCCCATGACCTGCGCAAGGACATCGCCCTGCTGCTGGGGCGCGCGCCGCAACAGGTGCAGATCAACCGCATGGAGGCCTCGGGCTGTTACGGACGCAACTGCGCCGACGACGTGGCCGCCGACGCCGCCCTGCTCTCCCAGGCGGTCGGGCGGCCGGTACGGGTGCAACTGATGCGCGAGCAGGAGGCCGGCTGGGAACCCAAGGGCACCGCGCAGCTGATGCAGGTCCGCGGTGGCCTCGACGGCAAACGCGAAGTGGCCGCCTACGAATTGAAGACCTGCTACCCCTCGAACAACGCCCGGACCCTGGCGCTGTTGCTCACCGGCACCGTCGCCAACCGCCCCGACATCCAGCAGATGGGCGACCGCACGGCGATCCCGCAATACCGCTTCCCGCAGATGCGCATCGTCTGCCAGGACGCCACGCCGATCGTTCGCGCCTCGTGGATGCGCGGGGTCTCCGCGCTGCCCAATGTCTTCGCCCACGAATCCTGGATCGACGAGCTGGCCTACATCGCCCAGCAGGACCCGATCGCCTTCCGCCTGCGCTACCTGGACGACCCGCGGGCCCTGGCGCTGATCGAGGCGCTGAAAAAACAGGCCGGCTGGCAGGACGGCAGCGCCCACCGCTACCCGGCGCCGGCCTCGCAGGAATGGGCCAAGGGCCGGGGTTTTGCCTATGCCCGGTATTTCCACAGCAAGTTCCCCGGCTTCGGCGCCGCCTGGGCCGCGTGGGTCTGCGACCTGAGCGTCAACCGGCGCACCGGGCAGATTCGCCTGGACAAGATCTTCGTCAGCCACGACTGCGGGCGCATGGTCAACCCGGCCGGCGTGCGTCACCAGGTGCACGGCAATATCGTCCAGTCGTGCAGCCGGGTGCTCAAGGAATACGTCAGCTTCGACCGCTCCGGCAGCACCTCCCTGGAATGGGGCGGCTATCCGATCCTGCGCTTCGACGAATTGCCCGAGGTGGATGTGCAGCTGCTGGACCGCCCGGAAGAACCGTCCATGGGCGCCGGCGAGTCGGCCTCGGTACCCAGCGCGGCGGCCATCGCCAACGCGATCTTCGACGCAGTCGGCGTGCGCCTGCGGCAAGTGCCCTTTACCCCGGAGCGGGTGTTGCAAGCCTTGCAGCGAGCTCCCGAGACTGACCGCCCTGGCCAGGAGGCCCGCCCATGAGCAAACTCAAGAGCATCGCCGGCTGGAGCCTGACCGCCTTGAGCCTGGTCGCCACCGCAGGCGCCTTTCTCAGCTGGCAGCCGGCTATCGCGCCGCTGGACAATCACGACACCCAGTACTTCAGCCATGAGCAAGTCGCCCGGGGCGAGCAACTGGCAGCCGTGGGCGATTGCGCGGTCTGCCATACCGCGCCGGGCGGGGCACGCAACGCGGGTGGCCTGGCCATGCGCATCCCGTTCGGCACCCTGTACAGCACCAACATCACCCCCGATCCCGAGACGGGGATCGGCAGCTGGTCCTATCCGGCCTTCGAGCGCGCCATGCGCCACGGCATCGACCGCAACGGGCGTTACCTGTACCCGGCGTTCCCCTACACCGCCTTCACCAAGACCCGCGACGAAGACCTCAAGGCGCTCTACGCCTACCTGATGAGCCAGCCGCCGGTCCGCCACCAGCCACCGCCGACCGACCTGCATTTCCCCTTCAATATCCGCCCGGGCATCCTCGCCTGGAACTGGCTCTACCTCAGGCCCGGCGCCATGGCCGACGATCCCGGGCGCAGCGCCCAGTGGAACCGTGGCGCCTACCTGAGCGAGGGCCTGGGACATTGCAGCGCCTGCCACTCGCCCCGCGACCCGCTGTTCGGCGAACGCGGCGGTGCCCTCCACCTCAGCGGCGGCATCGCCGAAGACTGGAGCGCCCATGCCCTGGCCGGCGGCAATGCGCCGCTGGCCTGGACCGAGCAGGACCTGCTGGACTTCCTGCGCCACGGCTACAGCCCGCGCCACGGCGTCGCCGCCGGCCCGATGGCGCCGGTGATCCACGAAGGCCTGGCGCAACTGCCGGACGCCGACCTGCAGGCCATCGCCCATTACCTGTCCAGCCTGCAGCCGGCCAGCGCCACGCAAGCCAGCGCCGCCACCCTGAACCACCAGGCCGAGCAACGCACCGAACCCCTAGGCTCCCCCGGCGCCCGCCTGTTCTCGGGGGCCTGCATGGCCTGCCACGCCCAGGAAAAAGGCCCGACCCTGACCGGCGTGCGCCCTTCCCTGGCCCTCAACAGCAACCTCTACGCCGACAGCCCCGACAACGCGATCCGCGTGATCCTCGAAGGCATCGCCCAGCCGGCCAACCCGGAACTGGGCTACATGCCCGCGTTCCGCCACAGCCTCGACGACCAGCAGATCGCCGACCTGCTGGGCTTCCTGCGCCAGGACCTGGCAGGCCAGGCGCCGTGGCAAGGCGTGAAACAACGCGTCGGCCACATCCGCGCCAGCCTGCCACCCGGCTGAGCCGTTCCCGGCCATGAAAAAGCCCCGCATGAGCGGGGCTTTTTTTCGTTTCTACTTGGTGCTCAACCAGCTAAGTCATCCCGCCTTGAAGCCCGGCAAACCATGCGCGGCACGCCATGCTTTTACAATTTGCGTGACACCTTCGGGCGAGTTATCTGCACCCTCTTCGGGGTAGTAGATGAGGTCGGAGCCTGCCGGGTGCTGGCTGACTTTCTTGAAGTGCAACAAAAGCACGTCCGCACGAGCGTCTGTTTCATCTTCCTCGTCTGCTCTACGAAGCTCCTCCAAAAGCTTGATGAACTCGGACTCTGTGTAATCAGAGAAGTTGTTTTTCATAAGCACCTTAACCCTTGAAGCCCGGCAAACCATGCGCGGCACGCCATGCTTTCACAACGCGCGTGATGTCTTCAGCGGTTCCCCTTGAACCGTCCTCCGGGTAGTAAATCAAATCGGTGCCGTCTGGATGACCGGTAATCTCGCAGAACTTCTCTAGAAGGTCGTCAAGTACATCGTCGGTTGCGGTCTTGTTAGCGGTGAGCAGTTCTTTCAGATAGCTGACAAATTCGTCTTCGGTAAAGTCAGTGATGTTGTTCTTCATTGATAAACGTCATCCATCTCCGTGAATGTCGATGTGATGTTTCGGTGTAACGACACTCAGGTTGTCGATATCTCAAGTTGGCGAAACGGCTCGCCCTTGGAAACTTGGAGAACTCTGAGATTGACGTTGACCGGTCTGAATGACCTGTAGTCCGGATTCCGGTCAGGGCCTGCGAACCAGCAGCAGTGATGGCGCCCGCTGCCTATCGGCAAGCAGGCGTCCCTCCCCCGTTACTTGTGAAACGTCTGCCCCAACGCTTCCAACCGAATCGCGATCGGTGGCAGGCGCTGGCTGCTCAGGGCCAGGCTGCCCATGTCGTCGGCGGTGTTCTGGGCGATGGCCTGGACCGAGTGCAGGCGGCCGACGATGTCGAGGCTGGCGCTGGACTGTTCGCGGGTGGTGCTGACGATGCGGCCGTTGAGTTGGTCGATATGGGAGATGTCGGCGCCGACGGCCTGGAACATCGCGGAGGCCTGGCGGCTGTCTTCGACGCAGCGCTGGGCGCCTTCGTGGCTGTCGTGCATGGCTTCGGCGGCCTGTCGGCTGCCCTGTTGCAGGGCTTCGATGATGGTCTTGATTTCCTGGGTGGACAGCGCGGTGCGCTGGGCCAGGTTGCGCACCTCATCGGCGACCACGGCGAAACCGCGGCCGGCTTCGCCTGCGCGGGCGGCCTCGATGGCGGCGTTGAGGGCCAGCAGGTTGGTCTGGGCGGCGATGCTGCCGATCACTTCCAGCACGTTGCCGATCTGCTGCGCCTGCTCCGCCAGCCGTTGCACGGTGTCATTGGTGCCGTTGATGCGTGACGCCAACTGGGTGATTTCCGCCTGGGCACGATCGACGCTCTGCTGGCCGCGGCTGATTTGCGCGCTGGCCTGGCCGGCGCGCTCGACCGCCTGCTCGACGTGCACCGCGATGTCGCCCATGGCATCGCCCATGCGCTGCATGGAGCCGGTCATCTGGGTGATTTCCGTCAACTGGTGCTGGGCGCCCTGCTCCAGGGTCTGGCTGGTTTTCGCCAGGTCCTGGCCCAGTTCGCGCAAGCCGTGGGTGTCGCGCACCACGCCATCCACCAGGGCGGTGATCTGCTGCATGAAGTGGTCGAAACGCTGGGCCAGCGACACATGCGCCTTGGCGCTTTCGCCCTGATGAACCTCGACGGTCAGCTGGGAGGTGGCGGCGAGCATCTTGTCCAGCATGTCCTGGCTCTCCACTGCGTCGGCATGGCTGTGCAGGGCCAGGTACAGCAGGATCACCGTCTCCACCACCACATAGAAGGCGTGCACCGCCACCATGCCGAAACCGCCGTGATGGGCCATGACGTAGACAGGAAACCCTTGGTGCTGCAGCACATGGAACAGCACGTGATGCAGGGCGATGGTCACCGCTGCCAGCAGGATCGGCAGCCAGTCGCGATAGAAGGTCAGCACCGCCAGCAGCACAAAAATACCGAAGTGCGCTTCGATCAATCCCTTGGCCTGGTTGATGTGCAGCGCCGCCATGAGCATGAAGCCGATGGCGATGCAGCAGCGCATCAGACGCGTGCCGCTGATGGCGCGGTACAGCAGGCTCAGGACCAGGGTGGTGCCACCGCCCACCAGCAGCGCCTGGGTGAAGGTGTCGTGCCAGAACGCCAGGCCCAGCGCATAGGCGAACATCAGCCAGATCAGGCCCATCATGATGCGGTCGGCTTTGCGGTAATACTCGAGAAAACGTGGGGGGAAAGCCATGCACTCTTACTCCATGTACGGGGCGGGAAGAAAAACGGCAGAGGGCAAAACGGAATGACCGCCTTCGGCGAACGGTTCAGTCAGCAACGATAGTGGCAAATAGCCCAATTCGCCTTTCAACTATCGACCGGGCCAGGGCTTTCTTGACGCCGGGCCGCGGGGAGTCGGGCCGCGAGTGGGCAAAGTCGGGAGATTGGCGGGAATGCCATGAAGGGCGCAATGGACGGGGGAAGAGCGACAGCGGTGAGACGGATCCCGCCGACGCGCCACCCCGCAGGGCGACGCGCAGCGGTCCGGTGGTGGTCAGAAGGTCACGCTGGCGCTCAGGCGTGCGGTGCGTGGCTCGCCGACGTTGACCTGCAGCTGGCTGCCGGTGGACGACGGGTAGTACTGCTTGTCGAACAGGTTGTCGACGTTGAACTGCAAACTGGTCTGGTAGCCGAACAGCGGCGACTCCCAGCGCACGAAGGCATCGGCCACGGTGTAGCTGCTGAGCCAGAAATCGTTGGCGTTGTTGGCCGCGCGCTCGCCGACATAACGGGCGCCGCCGCCCGCATGCCAGGCACCGAATTCCGCAGGTACGTTCAGGTGATGACTGAGGTACAGGCTGGCGGTGTGCTTCGGAGCGTTGGCCAGGCGATGGCCTTCGTTGCTCGGGTCGTCGAGGATTTCCGTGTGGTTGTAGGCGTAGGTGCCGATCAGGTCCCAACGCTCGGCGATGCGCCCGGTGACGTCCAGTTCCACGCCCTGGGAGCCGACCTTGCCGGCGGCTTCCGAAAGGCTCACGCCATTGACCGTGGTAGTGGTCACCACGTTCTTCTTCTCGATGTCGTACAGCGCCAGGTTGATGTTCAGGCCCGGCAGCGGATCGTACTTGGCCCCCACCTCGTAGCTGCGGCCCTCTTCCGGATCGAAGGTCTTACCGGTGTCGTCGACATCGGTGTTGGGTTTGAACGAACGGCTGTAGTTGCCGTACAGCGACAGGCTGTCGGTGGCCTTGAACACCAGGCCGAGGAACGGCACGAAGGTGTCGCCGTTGCTGTCGCGGTTGACCTTGTAGCTCTTGCCCAGGCCCTGGTCGCTGTACTGGTCGTAATGCTGCTGGCGGCCACCGAAGACCAGGATCCACTGTTCACTTAAATGCCAGTTGTCCTTGAAGTACAGCGAGCTCGAAGTCAGCTGGTTGCGCAGGTTGCTCTGGGCGGTGCTGACCAGGCTCGGCTCGGCCAGATTGCCGTAGACCGGCGCGGTGATGTTGAAACCGCCCTGGGCGGTGTTGCGGTAGGTCTTGCCGCGGTACTGGTCGGAGTGCTCGCTGTCGACGCCCACCAGCAGGTCGTGGCGCTGGCCGAACAGCTCCTGCTGGCCGATGAAGTCCCAGCTGGCGTAGCGGGTTTCGTCGTCGTAGTGGGCGCCGTTGGCGGCCCGGCGCAGGGTGTTGCCGGTCAGGCTGTTGGGCTGGGCGATCGACAGGCTGTAGCGGTCGTTGTTCCAGCCGTAGGTGACGCGGGTTTTCCAGGCGTCGCTCAACTGGTACTCGAAGCGCGCGCTGGCCACTTCGCGAATGCCCACGCTTTTCGCCCAGCGTTCGTCCAGGCGCTTGTCGTAGTCGATGTCCGCCGGGTGCCCGTTGGTGAACACGGTGCCGCGGTCGAAGGGGCTGGAGTAGTCGTTGTATTCGTAGTTCAGGGTCAGGCTGGCCCGCTCGCCAGTCCAAGTCAGCGACGGCGCCACCAGGGTGTGCTCGTTGACTCCGTAGTTGCGCCAGTAGTCCTCATGGCCGCGCTCGGCGATCAGGCGGTAGGCCAGACCGGTATCGCCCAGCGGCCCGGTGGTGTCCAGGGCCATGCTGCCGCCACCCTCGCTGTAGGCCGAGCCGCTGAGGGTGGTGCTCTGGGAATACTGCGGCTGCTTGCTGATGATGTTCACCAGACCGCCGGGTTCCAGGGCGCCGTAGAGCATCGACGCCGGGCCCTTGAGCACTTCGACCCGCTCGGTGGTGGCGCTGAAGTTCTGCCCCAGGTTGGAACGCACGCCATCGCGCAGGATCGAGCCGTCGTCGTTGGTGCCGAAACCGCGCTTGACCAGCGAGTCCCGGGAGCCGCCCAGGGTGTTGCCCTGGCTGACGCCGCTGACGAACTTCATGGCGTCGCTCAGCGAGCGCACCTGATAGTCGGCCAGGGTCTGCTGGGTCACCACGTTGATCGACTGCGCCTCCTCCTTGATCGGCACATTGCTTTTGCTCGCCGTGCTGGCTTGCGAGGTGGTGTAGCCGGTGTCCTGGCTGAGGCGATCGGCCTGGATATCGGTGGTCGGCAGTTCGACCGCCTCCTGGGCCCACAGCGGGCTGGCGACCAGACAGCAGGACAGTGTCGGTAACAGGCGTTTGATCAGGGTTTTACGGCGGGCACGCGGACAGGATGACTTCAAGGTGTGCACTCAAGGGAGGGAAGGACATGAATAGCAATGATTATCATTGTAATCAGCGCCTGATTCTCAGTAAATCCCCTACCCCACGGGAGTTGGCGCTTTTTTAATCCTTCTCCCGAGCAACGGCGGGACTGATGGCCAGTCGGCCTGTCACTGCGCCACGGCCTGGGTCAGGTGATCGATCAGGGCCCGCGCCGCCGCCGACAGCTGGCGGTGCGGCGGGTAGATCACCGAGAAAGGCCGCGAACGTCCGCCCGCCTGCGGCAGCAGTTCCACCAGGCGGCCGCTGGCGATCCGCTCGCGGACGATGAACTCGTAGGTCTGGCAAATGCCCATGCCGTGTTCGGCCAGGGACACGATGCCCAGCACATCGTCGGCCACCTGGATATTCGCCTGGGGCGTCCACTCCAGGTCCCGCCCCTGCTCGCGCAGCAGCCAGGCAGCGACCCGCCCGCTGCTGGGCATGATGAACGGCAGGCAGGCATGGGCCGCCAGGTCCTCCAGGCGCCGTGGCGTGCCGGCGCGGCGCAGGTAGTCGGGGGACGCCACCAGGCACAGCGGCGCGTCCTCCAGCTTGCGCCCGACCAGGCCGCTGTCGGGCAGTGGCCCGAGGCGGATCGCCAGGTCGTAACCCTCGGCCACCAGGTCGACATTGCGGTTGCTGATGCTCAGCTCGATGCGCACCTGCGGGTAGTGCCGGGCAAAGCCGCCGAGCAGCGCCGGCAGCCGGTAATGGCCATAGGTGGTCGGCACGCTCAGGCGCACCCGCCCGTTCAGCTCGCCGTCCTGGCCCTGGATGCTGCGCTCCGCGCCGTCGATCAGCTCGAACGCCGCCCGCGACTGTTCCAGGTACAACAGGCCGGCTTCGGTCAGGCTCAGGCGTCTGGTGGTACGCCGTAGCAACTGCACGCCCAGGCGCGCCTCCAGCCGGGAAATCGCCCGGCTGACCACTGAAGGCGTGGTGCCCAAGGCTACCGCGCCAGCGCTCAACGAGCCCTTTTCCACCACGCTGACGAACACCTCGACGTCAGCCAGATAATCGAATCGACGGCTCACCTTTATCTCCAGGGAACAAGTGATTTCCAGTGGCGCGAGTTTATCGCCCACAAAGGCATGAATACAGTGAATCACCCGTCGGCCACCGCCGGCTCCCTGACCTCACACCCTGGAAACCCACATGCGCCCACTCAGTACCCTCGCTCTTGCCATGAGCATCACCGCCGCCACCTTCAATGCCCGGGCCGCAAACGTCCTGGTGGTGCTCTCGGACGCCGACCACCTCGACCTCAAGGACGGCAAGGTGTTTGCCACCGGCTTCTACCTCAACGAACTGATGCAGCCGGTCAAACAGCTGCTCGACGCCGGCCACTCGGTGACCTTCGCCACCCCGCAGGGCAAGGCCCCGACCCTGGACCGCTCGTCCACCGACAAGATGTATTTCAACAACGATGTCGCCGCGCTGCAGGCGCACCAGGCGCTGCTCGACCAGTTGAAAATCACCTCCCCCGGCGAATCGCCGGTGATCAGCCTGGCCCGGGTCGAGCAGATCGGCTACGAGCATTTCGATGCGCTGTACGTGCCCGGCGGCCACGCGCCGATGCAGGACCTGCTGCACAGCCCCGAGCTGGGCCGGCTGCTGAGCAATTTCCATCAGAACAACAAAACCACCGCCCTGGTCTGCCACGGCCCGATCGCCCTGCTGTCAACCCTGCCCCAGGCGCAGGACTTCACCCGGCAACTGGCCAGCGGCGGCAAGGCCAGCGCCCCGGGCTGGATCTACGCCGGCTACCGGTTCACGGTGATCAGCAACCAGGAAGAGGAATTGGCCAAGGGCCTGCTGGGCGGCGGCGCCATGCGCTTCTACCCGCAAACCGCCCTGGAACAGGCCGGCGGCCTGTACCGCAGCAACCGCTCGCCATGGAGCGAGAACGTGGTGATCGACCGCGAGCTGGTGACCGGGCAGAACCCAGGCTCGGCCCAGGGCGTGGCCAAGGTGTTGTTGGAACGCTTGCAGGAGCGTGCCGGCAAAGGCGCGTAAAGGCCGGTGGATCCGACGAGCCGGCATGCCGCCAGCCGTCTGCCAGCGCGCTGGTTGTCTACGCTCAAATGGCTAGCCTGAAAGGAATCCCGTACTCGCCAGGAGCTGCCCATGAGCAAGACGCCAGATGCCGTTGCCACTGCCCGCCGAAGCAACATGGCCAAAGCCCTGCAACGCTGGAACCAGCAGGCCGGAGCACGCAGCGAATCGCAGTCGCGCATCCGCGAACTGGGCCCGGGCGCCGGCGACTCACCGCAGCAATTGGCCAAGTGGATCGCCCGCGAGAACGCCCGTGCCCTGTTGACCCGGGCCGGGCTGGAACGCCGGATCGGCACCTGGGACCCGACCTTCTACGCCCCCAGCGAGGCCGCCCGCCAGGCGGCAAGGCCGGTGGCGCGGTTGGTCAATGCGCCACGCCCGGGCACGGTGGTCGAGGGTTTCGCTACCGGTTTCCTGGTCTCGCCCAGCCTGTTGCTGACCAACCAGCATGTATTCCCCCGGTATGTGGATGCCGTGGATTGCGCCGCCAACTTTCTCTACGAAAGGCAGGAGCGCGGCATCAACGAAGGCACCTACTTCAACCTGCAGCCGGACCAGTTCTACTTCGCCGACGAGGCGCTGGACTTCTGCCTGGTGGCCATCTCCACGCAGGGCTCACGCGGCGAGGCGCTGTCGGACTACGGCTGCATCCGCCTGATCGAAGCCACCGGCAAGACCCTGCGTGGCCGGCCGATGAACATCATCCAGCACCCCGATGGCGGCCCGCGCCAGTACGCCACCACCCACAACCGGCTGCTGGACATCCTCGACCAGGGCTTCCTGCATTACGAAACCGACACCGCCGAAGGCGCTTCCGGCTCCCCGGTGTTCAGCGACAACTGGGAGCTGATCGCCTTGCACCACTGCGGCATCCCCAGGACCGACGAAGCCGGCAACATCCTCAAGACCGACCACAGCATCTGGAACCCCGAAGGGGACGAGGAAAGCACGGTGGACTGGGTGGCCAACGAGGGCACCCGGGTCAGCAGCATCATTGGCGCGCTCAAGGCCCTGCAACTGAGTGGCAGGCCGGCCGAGCTGCTGGCCCAGCTCATGGAGCTGACCCCCGACCCGCTAGCCGTGCTCAGCACCAACGAAACCCTGCCCGCGGCGCCACACCGCCCAGGAGCGCCCGATATGTCGCAGAACATCTTTCATATCTCCGGCCCCACCACCATCAACATCGTCAGCCACGCCGCGGACAGCCCGGCCAGCGTCATGCCCATCCTCAACCTGGCGCCTGCCGAGCCGGTGCCTGCCGCGCCGGCTCCGGCAGCCGCGGCGCTGGAAAAGACCCTGACCTTCGACCTCGACTACGCCGCCCGCAAAGGCTACGACCCGGATTTTCTTGGGGTGCCCGTCCCGCCGCCCGCTATCGAGGGCATGCGGCTGGCCCAGCTCTACCGGGTCGGCGACTACCGCGAACACTTCGCCTCGGCCCGCAACGTACCGCCAGTGCCGCTTGCCGGCCTGGATGACGAGGCGCCGCTGGCCCTGCCCTACCACCACTATTCGCTGGTGATGAACAAGGATTACCGCATGCCGATGTGGACCGCCTGCAATGTCGACTACCGGCCCGAGGTCCGTGGCGATACCCGCGCGCGCAAGAAGTACGGTGGCGAAAGCTGGCGCCTCGACCGCCGGGTGCCGAGCCGCTACCAGCTCACCAACGGCGATATCTACGGGCCGGCCGGCAACTTCGATCGTGGCCATATCGTGCGCCGCGAAGACAGCTGCTGGGGGCAGCCGGGGCTCGATACCGAGTACGCCAACGCCGACACCTACCACTGGACCAACTGCACGCCGCAGCACGAGCTGTTCAACCAGGAATCGCCCGACGGTGCCGAATACCGCAATCGCAAAGGGGTCTGGGGTTACTTCGAAAACGAGCTGGCCGAGCAGATCGAAACGGGCGGCGGCCAGGCGATCATCTTCGCCGGCCCGGTACTGGACCAGACCTCCTGCGTGGAACAGGACTTCGGCAAGGGCCCGGTGCGCTACCCGACCCGCTTCTGGAAAATCGTCATAGTGCCCAAGGACGAATCGCGCACCCCGGAACTGCTGGCCTACGGATTCCTGTTCGATCAGAGCGAGGTCATCAAGGAGTTCGGCCTCAACGTCAAGGAAGCCGTCCAGGACCTGGCCAACACCTTCCAGAAGCAGAAGGTGCCGCTCACGGCCATCTGCCTGCTCACGGGGATTTCCCTGACGCCGTCGATCATGGCCGCCGACCAGTACAAGCAGCCTGACCGCCCGGTACCAGGAGTCTTGCGGCTGAAACCTGGCAGGTGAAACCGGGCGGCTTCAGCCCTGCCCCAGGCGCTCGCGGACCAGGGCCTGGGCGTTGCGGGTCATCTGGTCGAGGTGGCGGTCACGCTGTTTTTCGGCATCGAGCATTGCCCGCTTGCCATGCTTTTGCAGCAGGTAGCTGTGGATCTGCCGTACCTCCAGCGAGCGATAGATCGGCGCCGTGTCCAGCAGGCCCATCAAACCGTCGGTAGCGTGATCGCGGGTATTCATCAGCACCTGCGGGCCACGCATGCCCAGCACCTGGAAACCCAGCGCTTCGAACCAGGCCACCTTGCCCACCGCGCAGGTCAGTTCGGCATGGGGGTAGCGCTCGCGCATCCGTGCCAGCAGCGCCCGCGCGATCCCCTGCCGGCGATGGCTGGCACGCACCGCCATATAGGCCACGCCGCACGCCTCGGGATCGTCCTTGACCGGCAGGTACAGCACAAAACCCAGCACCTGCTGCGGGTCGTCCTCGTCAGTGGCCACCAGCAGTTCCACAGCGATGCCCCGGGAGCCGTCCAGGGCCTGCAGATACAGATGCACCTCAAAGCCGATGGCGTACTGGTAGATGTTGTACAGCAGGTTGCTGGGCGGGATCGCTACCGCGCTGATGTCGGTCAGGTAGTCGACCACCATTTGCAGGATCTGGCTGTTGACGGCTTCCGGGCACGGGGTCTGGAAGTGGCTGATGATCGGCATTGCGCGGTGGGCTCCAAAGGTTGAGGCACGCCTGGGACAGCAGGCGTCGGCGGCGGGCCGGCATGATAACCCGTTGTCGCGCCAAGGCCGTACCGCGATCTGCCTCTGTAGGAGCCTGCGGGCGGCGATCCGACTTGCCGGCGATCCAGGCGCCGCGGTGTGTCAGGAATGACGCCATCGCGGGCAAGCCTCGCTCCTACAGGGCCACGCGGGGCTAACGGGCGCTGTCGCCTCGTGGCTTGTAGAACAGGAACTTGCCGGTCTCGGCGGTCTTGCGGTATTGCCTGGCCCAATCGGGCCGCACGCGCCGGTCATGGAAATACAGGGCGCCGTGGGTGCGGTCCGCGAGTTGCTGGTTGAGCGCCTTGCGCGCGATTTCCTTGGCCGCGATGTAGGGCTCATCTTCCTTCACCTGATCCGCACGCCCGTCGCACCACCAGGAAAACTGACAGGCGCGCTGCTCCGACCCCTGCTTGACCACCGCGCACACCGTATCGGGAAACCCCTCATGGCCGAGCCGGTTGAGCACCACGCTGGCCACGGCTTCCATGTCGGCGGCGGCCCCGCCCTTGGCTTCCCAGTAGATGGACCGCGCCAGGCAAGTAATGGCGTCGTCCAGCGGCGCGGCGCCCGCCGGGTCCACCGCCTGGGCCTCGGGAGGGGTAATGGTTTCGCCGCGTGGCGCCGGCTGCTGGTCCGCGGCTTTCTGTTCCAGGACCTGGGCCTTGTCCTGCGCCACTTCGGGGTCCGCTGTTTCACCCGCGGCCATTGCCAGCCCCCCGCACAGGAGGATCAGAAAACCGCCGGCAATCGCTGTCGGGCGCATGCTCGTACCTTCGCCAAAAACCCGATCCGGGCACGGAAAAGCCGCCGCCAGCCTGCCGGCTGGCAGCGACTGGACTTGAGTGTAGTTCGCCGCCGTCCGCCCGTAACCTGCACCGCGCCAGCAACGGCAAGGACGGATAACGGCGCCGGTTTTCGGCAAAAAGACCTTGCGCCGAACGGGGCAAAATCGCGCATCATGGGCGCAATTCGCTCAAGGGAGACCTCCATGCGCTGCCTATCCTCCGTTCTGCCGCTGACCCTGTTGTCGCTGAGCATGGCCTTCGCCACCGCTGCCGTGGCGAGCGACGAGACGCAACTGGTGACATCGATCAATAGCTACCGCAGCCAGGTCCAGCGCTGCGCCGGCCAGGTGTCCCAGGAACTGCCGCCGCTGGCCGCCGACCCGCGCCTGGTGCTGCCGGCCAACAGCATCGGCAATCTGCAACAGGCCCTGGCCAGCAGTGCCTACCCGATGGTCAATGTGCAGGCCATCAGCCTGTCCGGACCGCGCAATGCCCAGGCGGCCATGAAGGCGGTGCAGGAAAGTTTCTGCCAGGTGGTGCTGGACCCGCAGTTCGTCGATATCGGTGTCAGCCGCACCGGCCAGGAATGGCGCATCGTCCTCGCCCGGCCACTGTTGACCGCACGCCTCGGCGACTGGCAGGCCGAGGGCCAGAAGCTCCTGGAAACCCTCAATAGCGCCCGCGCGCAGCCGCGCCAGTGCGGCAACCAGATCTTCGCCGCCGCCACCCCGCTGGCCTGGAACGCCACCCTGGCCAGCGCGGCCCAGGACCATACCCGGGACATGGCCAATCACAACTTCTTCGATCACAAGGACCGCGACGGTCGCACCCCCGGCGACCGCGCCGAACTGGCGGGTTATGCCGGCCAGCAGATCGGCGAGAACATCGCCGCCGGCCAGGACAGCGTGCGCAAGGTGGTCGATGGCTGGCTGGCCAGCCCGGGCCATTGCGCCAACCTGATGAACCCGCAGTATCGCGAGCTGGGCGCGTCCTATGCGGTCGATCCGAAAAGCGATGCCGGCATCTACTGGACCGCGATGTTCGGCACGCCTTGACGGCCTGACCGACCTTGCCCCGGGGCGCCGTCAGCGGCGCCCCGCCCCCTCATCGGCCAACCCCGCGACGCCCCCGCCGGGCAACTAAACTGACTCATCTACCGACCAGCAATCGCTTGCTCCGGGCGTCCCGGAACCCACGCGCAGCCTCGCCTGCCGCCACGGGTTCGACGCCCAGGCCCGATGGCCAGCCTCATCTGCCTGAACGGTAGGCACGCACCCCGTCCCCCGCGGGAGGCGTGCGTCAGCTCTTCAGAACACGGGCCGGCCCTGCCAGGCCCGCTCATTCGGCAGCGCCGGGACATGGCCTCCCCGCGCACGCCGCGTATCTCCATCCGGCCACTGCCGGGCCGTCGGCGGCAGTGACCCTCACAGCGGAGGACCAGGCCATGGACGAAGCCAAGCTCAACGATTTCATGGGCAAGCTGGTGTCAGACATGGGCGGCGCGGCGATGCTCGCCAATATGATTGTCGGCGAAGAACTGGGCCTGTACCGGGCCATGGCCGACAGTCGCTTCGTCAGCCCCGAGGCGCTGGCCGCCAAGACCGGCTGCAACGCGCGGCTGCTGCGCGAATGGCTGAGTGCCCATGCCGCGTCCGGCTACATGGAACACCAGGGCGGCCAGTTCCGCCTGCCGGAAGAGCAGGCCCTGGCGCTGGCCGTCGAGGACTCGCCGGTGTACGTGGCCGGTGGCGCCGTGGTGGTCTCTGCGCTGTTTCACGACAAGGACAAACTGCTGGCGGCGATGCGCGGCGACGGCGCCCTGGCCTGGGGCGACCACCATCCGTGCATGTTCAGCGGCACCGAGCGCTTCTTCCGCCCCGGCTATAGGGCGCACCTGGTGGCCGAGTGGCTGCCGGCCCTGGACGGCGTGGTGGAAAAACTCCAGGCCGGGGCCAAGGTGGCGGACGTCGGATGCGGGCATGGCGCCTCGACAGTGATCATGGCCCAGGCCTATCCCGCCTCGCAGTTTTTCGGCTTCGACTACCACCAGCCCTCCATCGCCACCGCGACGCAACGGGCCGAGGAAGCCGGGGTGACCGGCCGCGTGCAGTTCTCCCAGGCCAGCGCCAAGACCTACCCCGGCAACGACTACGACCTGATCTGCTTCTTCGACTGCCTGCACGACATGGGCGACCCGGTGGGCGCCGCGCAATATGCCTTCCAGGCGCTGAAAGACGACGGCAGCGTGCTGCTGGTCGAGCCGTTCGCCAACGATAAACTGGACCAGAACATCACCCCGGTCGGCCGGCTGTTCTATGCCGCCTCGACCTTTATCTGCACGCCCAACTCGCTGTCCCAGGAAGTCGGCCTGGGGCTCGGTGCCCAGGCCGGCGAAGCGCGCCTGCGCCAGGTCTTCAGCGAAGCCGGCTTCAGCCAGTTCCGCCGGGCCGCGGAGACGCCGTTCAACCTGATTCTCGAGGCACGTAAATGAAGGAGGATCGTGCGAGCGATGCGATCCTGCAGGAGCCAGCGGGCGGCGATCCGACTTGCCGGCGATCGGGGCGCCGCGGTGGCTCAGGGAGGGCGCCATCGCGGGCAAGCCTCGCTCCTACGGGGACACGCAGGTGCCGCATGCCAATGAAAAAACGGCACTCGGGGAAATCCCGGGTGCCGTGCCTGTCTTACGCCGCCGGCAGATCCACCAGCACCACCGCCTGTTGCCCTACGCACAACAGCCGCCCGCCATGATGGGCCACATACTCCCGGGCCTCGTCCGGCGACGAGAACCAGCAGTTGAGATGGCCCGCCTGGCGGTAGACCAGTTCAAAATGCTGCAACTGCTCGGGCGCCAGCTCGTCGAGAACCTGGCGGTAGGTCTCCCAACTGGCAAAACCGGCCTCGCTGGCCAGGGTGCGCAACAGGTGTTTGCGCTGCACCTTGTCGCGCTGCCGATACAGCTCGGGCAACGACAGGCCAGGCAAACTGTTGCTCGCCAGCAAGCGCCGCAGGATCGGCAAGGCGCCGGCCAGCGAACCACTGGTTGCAGTGCGATGCAGGCGTTTGGCTTCGCGCAGTACCAGGCTGGCGGCCTGACTGGCGGGTGAACGGGGAACGGATTTCTGGATAGGCATACCAACTCCAAGAGAATCGGCCTGCTCGCTATTGGCCCGGAGGGGGTATGCAAGCGTGCTGCTTGCGGAAATTGAAGGTGCTTGCGCTTTCGCGAGGTGGGCGCCCAGGAAGCCCGGCCGCCATACTAACCAATCCATCCCGGGCTGCCCATCCCTGCTTCAGGTCTTCCAGCCCGGCTGTTTCTCCAGCAGGAAATCGATAAAGGCGCGCAGACGCAACGGCACGTGCCGGTTGTGGGGATACAGCAGGCTGAAGGGCCGCGAACGGCCGCCGTAAGGCTGCAGCACCTCCACCAGGGAACCCTCGGCCAGCTCGCGCTCGACCATGAAACGGTAGGTCTGGAACAGGCCGGCGCCGTGCCTGGCCAAGATCACGCCCCCCTGTAGGTCTTCCGAACACACGTAGGCCCCCTCGGCGAGCACTTCGCAGGGGCCATCGGCGCCGTTGAACAGCCAGGCGATGCGCCGGCCGCTGCTGGGCAGCTCGAACTGGATGCACTCGTGCTGCGCCAGGTCGTCGAGCCGCTGCGGGGTACCGGCCCGCGCCAGGTAATCCGGGGCGGCGAACACCACCAGTTCGGCGTCCTCCAGCAACCGCGCGACCAGCCCGGAATCCGGCTGCGCGCGCACCCGGATCGCCATGTCGTAGCCCCCTTCGACGAAATCGATATTGCGGTTGCTCAGGTTGACCTCCACCCGCATCTGCGGGTAGCGCCGGCGAAACTCCGGCAGCAGCGGCAGGATCCGCAGATGGCCGTAGGTGGTCGGCAGGCTGATGCGCAAGGTGCCGGAAGGCGCCAGCTGCTGCCCGGTCAACTGGCGCTCGGCTTCGAGCATCTGGTTCAGCGCGCTGCGGCATTGCTGGTGATAGTCACGCCCGCCGTCGGTCAGGCGGATGCTGCGGGTGGTGCGCACGAACAGGCGGACGCCGAGCCGTTCTTCCAGGCGCGACACCGAGCGGCTGACCGCCGCCGGCGTGACCCCGGCCGCCAGCGCCGCGCCGGTAAAGCTGCCGATCTCCGCCGCCATGCAGAACAGCTCGATGCTGCCCAGCAGCACGTCGTCGAATTGCCGAGTCATTGATTACACCATGTATCAAGTGAAGTACCTGAAGCGCTGTTTATCAGCATTCCGCACACAAATATAGTTCTGCCCAACAGCGCTGGAACCACTCTCACCGCAAAACAGGACTATCCCCATGAGCCACACCCTGAACCACAACAGCACCGTCATCATCACCGGCGCCTCCAGCGGCATCGGCCTCGGCCTGGCCCAGGCCTACCTGGCCCGCGGCTACAACGTGGTCGGCAATGCCCGCTCGGCACAGCGGCTGGCCGCGGCGGCCGAAACCCTGGGCCACAGCGAGCATTTTCTCGGGGTCGAAGGCGACATTGCCGACCCGGCCACCGCCATGCAACTGGTCGAACGCGCCATCGACCGCTTCGGCCAGGTCGATGTGCTGGTCAACAACGCCGGCTTCTTCCTGCCCAAGGCGTTTATCGACTACAGCCCCGAGGAGCTGGAAAGCCTGCTGGAGACCAACCTCAAGGGTGTGGTCTACGCCTCCCAGGCCGCCGCGCGGCACATGATCGAACGGCGCCGGGGCCGCATCATCAACATCAGCGCCAGCGTCGCGCTGCAACCGAACCTGGCGGTCCCGGCGGCGTTGCCGGTGCTGATCAAGGGCGGCGTGAACCAGATGACCCGCGCCCTGGCCCTGGAGCTGTCGCCGTTCAATATCCAGGTCAACGCGGTGGCCCCGGGGATCATCGACACGCCGATGCACGACCCGGCGCACCGCGCCTTCCTCGACGGCCTGCAACCGGCCGGACGGGTCGGACGCATCGAGGAAATCGCCGACGCGGTGCTCTACCTGTCCGGCGCCGGCTTCACCACCGGCGTGGTGCTGCCGGTGGACGGCGGCATGAGCAGCGGCAAATGGTAAACCCGGCGGGAGGCCCGCGTGCCTCCCGTCCCTTGCACCCCCCAATCTTTTCCTCAGGAGTAATGCCATGCCTTTCGTCAACGTCCGCATCACCCGTGACGGCGTGACCCGCGAACAGAAAGCCCAGGTCATCCGCGAGATCACCGAAACCCTGCAACGGGTGCTGAACAAGGCCCCGGAACTGACCCACATCGTCATCGAGGAAGTCGACACCGACAACTGGGGCTACGCCGGCATGACCACCACCGAATACCGCCAGCGAACGGCGCAATGAACAAAGGGCGGGCCAGCATCGGGTCCGCCCTTTGTTCCTGGCGTTGAATCGATCCGCGACCTGCCGAATACGCCGCGACGCCCGCATCCTCAAGCCCTGCGCCGAGCCTTATACTGTCACCCCTCCAGACCCGGGGCAGACCACATGGACGTCGTTCTCGAATGCCCGCTCACCGAACAGATCCTTGCCTCTTTCGCCACGGTGATCGGCAAGGACCTGCCCGGCTATCGCAATCATGTGTATCGCGTGCTGAGCTTCTACACCGCGCTCAATCCGCAGGACCGGCCGCTGTCCTGCGCGGTGCAGATCGCCGCGGCCTTTCATGACCTGGGTATCTGGACCCACGGCACCCTCGACTACCTGACGCCGTCGATCCAGCTGGCCCGGGCCTTTCTGGCCGAGCGCGGCGAGTCACGGCTGGCGGAGCAGGTCAGCGCGCTGATCGAGCAGCATCACACACTGCGCCCCTATCACCAGGCCCGCGCCGCGAGCGTCGAAGCGTTCCGGCAGGCCGACACGATCGACGTCTCCCTGGGCTTGCTCAACTTCGGCCTGCCCCGCCCGTTTATCCGCGAGGTGCAGGCACGCTACCCCGACCAGGGGTTTCACTGGATGCTGGCACGCGCTTCGGCCCGGCAGTTGCTGCGTACGCCGCTGCGGCCGCTGCCGATGTTTCGCTGGTGACGCCTCAGGCATTGAGCAGCATCGTGAATCCGCCATAAATCATGCGCTGGCCGTCGAACGGCATCGGGCAGACGTCGGGCTTGAGCCGCGGGTCTTCCATGGCTCTTTGCATGCCCGCGTCGCGGATTTCACGGGACGGCCAGATGATCCAGCTGAACACCACCGTCTCGTCCGCCTTGAGCTTGACCGCCATGGGGAACGAGGTCAGCTTGCCCTCGGGCACGTCGTCGCCCCAGCAATCGACCACGCTCAAGGCGCCGAACTCCTTGAACACCTTCGCCGCGACCTGCGCATGCTGCTTGAAGGCCTCGCGGTTGGCGGTGGGTACCGCCAGTACACAACCATCGACATAAGACATGATCCTGCTCCTGCTGATTGGGGTTGAACATCGGATCCCGACCTTGCTGTCGGTCACTCTGGGAACTGGTCGATCCGCATCGCCGACAATCGACAAGTCGGCGCGAAAAAACCTGAATCGACCGACCGACGGGCTTCATGGCTCCGGCTGCCAACCGGTTTGCGGGGCACTCAGGCCCGGCGTCGCGGGCGGATGCACAGTGCCCGGCACCGTCTCCAGCGGGGGCTCCGGCACCGCGCTTTGGCCCAGTTCGCCCTCGATATGCCCGGCCAGGTAATACACCCCGGCCATCACCCCGTTGCCGGTGTTGTTCAACAGCTTGAACCAGGCCTGGTCGAACGCCTTGCCCAGGCTCTGGCGAATCTGCGCCTCAGTTTCGGCCCGGTCGCTCTCATGGGCAATCGCGCGAAACCCCGCGGCGCCCAAGGAGATCACCGCGCCGGCGACCTTGCCGGCCACTGCCGATGCGGCGCCGGCAATGCCACGGCCGGCCATCTGCGCTTCGAATTTTTCGCTGGCCTGCCTGGCCACCGAGACAATCCCGGCCTCGGACGACACCTCGCCAGTGCCCGCCGGCGCGCTATGGATCTGCTGGTACAGCGCCGAGTAGGCCGGCAGCGTAGTCAGGGGCTTGGCATGCAACACCTGATACAACGACGCATCGCGCGCCGGCGGCGGCCCCAGGCGAATCGCCTGGATGCCATTGAGCCGTTGATCGAGTTGCCTGGCCGGCAACCGATAACGCTGGGCGATAACCTGCACCTGCTTGTCCAGCAGCTCGATATAGAACTCCGTGGCCTGGTTGAGAATCGCATCCGGGTCGATCTCCACCGCCACCGGTGCCAGCACCTGCTCCTGATACTGCTCCTTGAGGTACTCCGCCAGCCGCGTCGCCGCCGCGTCCTGCTCGTCGCCGGCGGTGAGGCTGTACCAACTGACTTTCATGGCCATCCATTCCTGGGTCCAGTAACTGCTGAACCAGGGGATGAAGGTTTCCTCGGTAACGGCATAGACCCGCACCCGCCAGTGCTCCATGGAGCCGCGAGCAAAGACCTTGACCTGGATCACCGCCTGCTGCGAAGCCTCGGCGATCTCCCGGTCCACCTGGCGCCAGGTGCTGGCCGGCACCACCACCGGCGCCACCACCTCGCGGACACGCTGGGTCGCGGCGCATCCGGCCAGCACCAGCAGCATCACGACGATCAGCGCACGCAGGTACAAGATGGCAACCCTCGCACAGCGTCGACCACGGCCACCCGCTCACGACGGGGCAGGCTTCAACCGGATACCACACGACCATGCCTGGATTGAGTATAGGTGCTGGGGGTTTGCGCCCCAGGCTCGAGAAGGGGTTCGCGACGGCGTATCCGACCAGCCGCTTACCCGCGATGGCGTCCGGCCTGATACACCGCGGCGCCTCGATCGCCGGCAAGCCTGGCTCGTACAGAAGCAGGTCAGTCGTGGTCAGCGTGGACCGCCACCGCCGGGACCTGCGCCAAAACCGCCATGCGGGCCACCGCCACCGCCGCCATGCCCGCCACCGCCGCCACCGCCGCCACCCGGTGGGAAAAACATCCAGCAGCCCGACAGGGACGACAACAAGGCGATCACTACCGCCACTTTTGCAACTCGACTCAATATCATCGCTTCACTCTCTTTCAGGACGATAACCACAAGTTTCTCGTCGTTTCAGACAGCGTTTGTGCGACATCGAGCACCGCATGAAGGTAAAGAATGGGTAAGGGTTGTATCGAAAAACCCACAGTTTTACAGGGACTTGCGCGCTTATTTCAGCAGCAGCGAACGGCACCCCCGCAGCCCCTGGCCGTGCCGGAGGTGATTGGCCTGTGCAAGGTTTTCGATACATGGCCAATGCCGCGGCACTGTCAATTACGCGCCTGTGCCTCCCCCACTACCGGTAACCCCTGCGGACAACGCAGGGTCAGCACGCCACGGGCCACCAGGCCAAACAGCCCCAGAAGGCCGCCGACAAACCGAACAGCGACATGCCCGACGCCGTCACCAGGAAGGTGATCAACGCCGCCTCGCGATCCCGCGACACGGCCATGGCGCTGCTCAGGGCGCCTCCCATGGTGGCGAACAGGGCGAGCCCGGCCAGGGCCGCCTGGAAGATGATCACCAGCGGCCCGGCATAGGAAATCAGCGTGGCGATAAACCAGGCCACCAGCGCCGACAATGAAAAATCCTCGATCAACGGCTGCATGCAAGCCCCGAAGCCCTGAGGCATGGCATGACTGAACCACCGGTGCCGGCACCTGGGCGCCCGCACCGGTCATGGCCCCAGCTACAGGGACGGCGCGCTGGCCTGGCTGACCGGCAGCGCCTTGGCGGGCCGCGGGTAGACGAAACACATCGCCAGCGCCGCCACCGCCCCCGGAATGGCAAAGGCCATGAAGTTATAGTGCAGCGGCAGCTCGATGCTCACCAAGGCACCGCCCAGCAGCGGCCCGACAATGGCCCCGCTGCGGCCGATCCCCGAGGCCCAGCCAATGCCGGTGGAGCGGATCGTCACCGGATAGAACTGGGCGACACAGGCGAAGGCCAGGATCTGCGTGCCGATGGTGGTGGCCCCGGCAATCGCGATCAGGGCGTACAGCAACCCGTGCGGGCTCTTGAAGCCGAGCAGGCTGATAGACACCGCAGCCACGATAAAAAACGCCACCAGGACCTTTTGCAGCTGCAGGCGATCGCCGATCCAGCCGCCGCCCACGGCGCCGAAAATCGCCCCGAGGTTCAGCACCAGCAGGAACATCAGGCTCGAGCCCAGGCTGTAACCGGCGCTGGCCATCAGCTTGGGCAGCCAGGAGTTGAGCGCGTAGACCATCAGCAGGCAGCAGAAGAACACCACCCAGAGCATCAGGGTGCTCAGCGCCCGGCCTTCGCGGAACAGCTGCACCACAGGTGCGCCGGCGGTCTTGAGGTTAGCCTTGACGAACGAGTCGCCGGGTTGCGCGACGAAGCCCGGCTCGACCCATTGCAGCACCTGGCGCGCTTCGTCGTCCCGGCCCTGGCGCAGCAGGAAGCCCAGGGATTCGGGCAGGAATCTGAGAATCAGCGGCAACAGCAACAACGGGATCGCCGCCACATAGAACACCGCCTGCCAGCCGAAATTCGGCAGCAGCACGATGCCCAGGCCGGCGGACAGCGTGCCGCCCACCGAGTAGCCGCTGAGCATGATCGCCACCAGGGTGCTGCGGATTTTCTTCGGCGCGTATTCGTTCATCAGCGCCACCACGTTGGGCATCACCCCGCCGATGCCGAGGCCGGCGATAAAGCGGCAGATGCCGAACTGGGTGGGCGTGGTGGTGAAGCCGTTGAGCAGGGTGAAACCGCTGAACAGCACCACGCAGATGGCGATGACTTTCTTGCAGCCGATGCGCTCCGACAGCGTGCCGAAAAACAGCGCGCCGAACATCATGCCGAACAGCGCATAACTGCCCAGCGCCCCGGCCTGCAGCGGGCTCAGGCCCCACTCCTGCATCAGCACCGGCAGCACTACGCCGTAGATCACCAGGTCGTAGCCGTCGAAGATGATGATCAGCGCGCACCAGAACAGCACGCGCCAGTGGAAGGCATTGAAGCGTGCCCCGTCGATCAATTGATTGCTGTCTATGTTTCGCATGGCATCTGACTCTTGTTGTTGTTTTATGAGAAACCGGATGTGCGTTTGCGCAGTCCTGTAGGAGCGAGGCTTGCCCGCGATTGGAGCGCTGCGGTGTGCCAGGCCGGACGCCATCGCGGGCAAGCCTCGCTCCTACGGTCAGGGTGCAATTTTCAATGACGCCTGATACTTCAGCCCTGGTCGCCACCGCCTACCGGCATGACCAGGCCGGTGATGTAGGACGCCTCGTCGGAGGCCAGGAACAGGATCGCCGCGGCCTGCTCGTCGATGGTGCCGTAGCGTTTCATCAGGGTGCTGTCGACGGTCTGGTCGACGATCTGCTGGTACCAGACCTGTTCCTCGGCGCTCTGCTCGGCGCTGTTGCGCGGAATGCGCCGTGGCGGCGCTTCGGTGCCGCCGGGGGCGGTGGCGTTGACCCGCACCCCGCGCCCGGCGGTCTCGAACGCCAGGCAGGCGGTCAGGGCATTCACCCCGCCCTTGGCCGCGCCATAGGGCACGCGGTTGATGCTGCGGGTGGCGATGGACGACACATTGACGATGGCGCCGCTGCCCTGCTCCAGCATGTACGGCAGCGCCGCGTGGCAGCACCACAAGGTGGGGAACAGCGAACGACGCACTTCGGCTTCGATCTGCTGCTCTGCATAGTGCTCGAACGGCTTGGCCCAAATGGTGCCGCCGACGTTGTTGACCAGCACGTCGATGCGCCCGAAACGCTCGACGGCCGCGGCCATCGCCCGGCTGCATTCGGCGTACTGCTCAAGGTCGGCGGTCAGCGCCAGCACCTCGAACCTGGGGGCCAGCTCGGCCTGCAACTCGAACACCAGCTCGGAGCGATCCACCAGCACCACCCGCGCGCCCTCCTCGGCCAGGCGCTCGGCGACCCGCCGGCCAATGCCCTGCGCCGCCCCGGTGACCAGGGCGACTTTTTCCTCGAATCTGCTCATCTCAAAACCTCATGCCAATGTACCGACGCCCCCCCTTCATCTGTAGGAGCGGGGGCTGTCAGGCCGCGCTGGCGGCGAATTTTTCGTAGTAGAAATTGGCCGGGGCGATGCCCTGCTCGCGAATGAACTGGCTCACCGCCTCGACCATCGGCGGCGGGCCGCACAGGTACACATCCACATCGCCGTCGTTCAGGTGCCTGGGCTCGATATGCTGGGTCACGTAGCCCTTGAGCGGGTGGCGACTCTCGGGGTTGGCCACGCAGGCGCTGAAGCTGAAGTTGGGGATGCGCGCGGCGAAGGCTTCCAGGCGATCCATTTCCACCAGGTCGAAATCGTTGGTCACCCCGTAGATCAGGTGCAGCGGATGCTCGCTGCCCTGCTCGGCGATTTTCTCCAGCATCGCGGTGAACGGCGCCAGCCCGGTGCCCCCGGCCAGCAGCAACAGCGGCCGGCGAATATCGCGCAGGTAGAAGCTGCCCAGGGGCCCGGCCAGGCTCATGGGGTCACCGGCTTTCGCCAGGCCGGTGAGGAAGCTGCTCATCAGGCCGCCCGGCACGTTGCGGATCAGGAAGCTGACCTCGCCGTCGCGCTGCAGCGAGCTGAAGGAATAGGCCCGGGTCTGCTCACTGCCGGGCACGCCGAGGTTGACGTATTGCCCCGGCAGAAACGCCAGCTTGCTCAGGGCCTCGCCCTTGATCGACAGGGCGATGGTGCTGTCGGATAGCTGGCGCACCGCGCTGATGGTGGCGTCGAAGGTGGCCTGGGCGGTGCGGCAAACCTGCGACGAAGCCGGCACCCGCACCACGCAGTCGCTCAAGGCGCGCATCTGGCAGGTCAGCACGAAGCCCTGCTCGGCTTCAGCCGCGGTCAGCGCGTCGTCGATGTATTCCTCGCCCAGGTCGTAGCGCCCGGCTTCGGCGAAACACTTGCAGGTGCCGCAGGCGCCGTCGCGACAGTCCAGGGGGATATTGATGCCCTGGCGGTAGGCGGCATCGGCCACGGTTTCGCCGGCGTTGGCGGCGACGAAGCGGGTCACCCCGTCTTCGAAATTGAGTGCGATGTGATGAGTCATGGCGGTCGCCTCAGAGGTGGTAGACATCGACGACCTGACGAACGTAATCGTTCTTCAGGATGACCTTCTTGGCCAGGATCCGCGGGGTCTCGCCGCGCACATCGAGGGTGTAGAAGCTGGTGCCGAAGTAGCTGTCGACGGTCTTGTAGCGAAAGCTCAGGGTGTGCCAGTTGCAGCGCACCTTGCACAGGCCGTCGGCCTGCTCCAGCAGCTCGATGTTGCTCAGGTTGTGTGAGGTGCGGGTGTCGGGAATGCTCGCGCTGGAGCGCTCGGTCTTGATCCGGAACACCCGGTCTTCCAGGCCGCAGCGGCTGCCGTACCAGATCAGCGAGATTTCCCGCTGCGGGTCTTCGGTGAGTTCGTCGTTGTCGTCCCAGGACGGCATCCAGAAGGTCGCGTCGGCGGCATAGAGTTCCAGCCAGCTGTCCCAGTCCTTGTCGTCCAGGTAGCGCGCTTCGCGGTAGAGAAAATCGCGCACGGTGTCATGGGAAATGCTCATCACACAGCCTCCACGGCAATGGTTCGCGCAGCTTCGGCGGCCACCGCCTCGAGCATGGTTTGCTGCCAGTACTTGTGCTGCATCACGAACAGGCCTTCGTCTTCGGTACGCACGCCGCTGAGGATCGGTTGCAGGTCGATTTCCCGGGCCGCGTCGTCCGCGCCCTCGACCCAGTGTTCGGCGCCGCGGGACATGTCGTTCCAGGCGCTGTTGCAGCCCTGATAGCCCATCTGGCAGGAACGGAATTCCTCCAGGTCGTCCGGGGTGGCCATGCCGCTGACGTTGAAGAAGTCCTCGTACTGGCGGATGCGCATGGCCCGGGCTTCGTCGCTTTCGCCCCTGGGCGCGATGCAGTAGATGGTGATTTCGGTGCGGTCCACCGAGATCGGCCGGGCGATGCGGATCTGCGAGCTGAACTGGTCCATCAGGTAGACGTTGGGGTACAGGCACAGGTTGCGCGAGTTCTCGATCATCCAGTCGGCGCGGGCCTGGCCGAAGTCCCGGGCCAGCTCATCACGACGCTCGTAGAGCGGGCGGTCCTCGGGGTTGGACCAGCGGGTCCAGAGCAGCATGTGGCCCTTGTCGAAGGAATAGAAACCGCCGCCCTGCTTGGCCCAGCTGCCGGCGCTCATGGTCTTGATCGCTTCCCCGGCTTCGCGCTGCTTGCGCTGGCTCTGGGTGGCCGCGTAGTTCCAGTGCACCGAGCTTACGTGGTAGCCGTCGGCGCCGTTTTCCGCGGTGAGCTTCCAGTTGCCTTCGTAGATGTAGCTCGAGGAACCGCGCAGCACTTCCAGGCCGTCGGCGGACTGGTCGACGATCATGTCGATGATCTTCGCCGACTCGCCCAGGTGCTCCACCAGGGGCAGCACGTCGGGGTTGAGGCTGCCGAACAGGAAGCCGCGATAGGACTCGAAGCGCGCGACCCGGGTCAGGTCGTGGGAGCCTTCGCAGTTGAAGCTCGGGGGGTAACCCGCGGCGGCCGGGTCCTTGACCTTGAGCAGCTTGCCGGAGTTGTTGAAGGTCCAGCCGTGGAACGGGCAGGTGTAGGACGACTTGTTGCCGGTCTTGTGCCGGCAGAGCATGGCGCCGCGGTGGCTGCAAGCATTGAGGAAGGCATTGAGTTCGCCGTCCTTGTTGCGCGCGATGAACACCGACTGCCGGCCCATGGTGGTGGTGTAGTAGTCGTTGTTGTTGGGGATCTGGCTCTCGTGGGCAAGGTACAGCCAGTTGCCCTCGAAGATGTGTTGCATTTCCAGGTCGAACAGCCGGGGGTCAGTGAACATCTCCCGCTTGCAGCGGTAGACGCCCCGGTCACGGTCTTCTTCAAGCAGGGAGTGAAGGTATTCGGGTCGCAGGGTCATGGCCGCCGCCTCCATTGTTTTTATTCAGGCAAGGCTCATGCTAGGGCGGGGTGTGCGGGGGCAATATCCGTTGCGTGCAGACCACTATCCGTTTTCTGCAGAGTTTTGTAGGGCAAGTCCTACATGGGTAGCCGCTGCTGTAGCCGCTGCCGAGCCTGCGAGGCTGCGATCGGGTTGGGCGGCATTCCGACGTAGCGGCCGCTACTCGGGCCGCGCATTTATCCAGAGCGAATACGGTTTCAGGTTTTGCGACTGCTACGCAGTCGATCGCAGCCTCGCGGGCTCGGCAGCGGCTACGAGGAATCGGGGATGACGTGGCGGACACAGCTTCTGTAGGAGCGAAGCTTGCTCGCGAGGGCGTCGGATCAGACGCCTGCGCGTCGTTCGCCATCGCCGGCAATCGAACGTCGACCGGCCGCTCCTACAGAAGCATGGGCGGGTCAAGGCCGGCGTCTGAGGGTGTCGGAAGGCAGTTCGCCGAACTGTTTGCGGTAGCTTTCCGAGAAGCGTCCCAGGTGCAGGAAACCGAAGTCCATGGCCAGTTCGGTGATGTTGCGCACGTTGCAGCCGGGGTCGCGCAGGCAGGCGTGGATCCGCTCGAGTTTCTTCTGGCGGATGTAGCGCATGGGCGTGGTGCGGGCGTTGCGCTCGAACAGCGCATAGAGCGAACGCAGGCTCATCTGCGCCTGTTGCGCCAGCTCTTCGCAGCCGATGTCCTGCTTGAGGTTGCGCTCGATGTAGTCGGCGATGGCCTCGAAGGTCGCCGACGACGAGCCCAGGCCCACCCGCCGGATGTTGGTCTTCATCAGGCTGAGCATCTTGCTCGCAACGATCTGCGCGTAATGCTCCTGCACCCGGGGGATGCATTCGGCGGCTTCGGCTTCGCGGCAGACCACGTTCAGCAGGTTGATAAAACCTTCCAGCTCATCCAACTGGTAGCGGTTGCCCACAAAGCGCACGCCCTGCCCCGGATACAGCCAGCGCTGCTCATCGCACACCGACTCCAGCAGGCGGGTGGGCACCTTGATGATGAATTTCTCGCAATCGTCGGAGTAGGTCAGGTCCACCGGATCGTCAGGGTTGATCAGCAGTAGCTCGCCGGGGGCGAAGTAATGCTCCTGGCGATGGCCGCGCCACAGGCAGTGGCCGCGTAGCAACACTTGCAGGTGGTAGATGGTTTCCAGCGCCGGCGAGGTGACGCGCACGCTGCCGCCGTAGCTGATCGAGCACAGGTCAAGGCTGGCGAACTGCCGATGATTGAGGCTGGCCTGGGGGCTGCCGGCCTTGGGCAAACGGATGCAGTGGCTGCCCACATGCTGGTTGACATAGCCGGACACAGCGTAGGGATCGGCCTGGGCGAATACCCGGCTGCGCTCACTCAACAGATGGGTTTCCATAAGCGGGTCACTCCCCGTTTTTGTTATTGGGATTGTTATTGCCGGGCGGTGATCGTTCGCCACCGCTGGCCCATCACGCAAGACTTCGACCACGGCTCACAACGGCAAAAACCACGGGATCACTCACGTTATCCCGTGGCCCCGAATCGGGATCTGCCGCGCTGTCAGTCCTCCAGCGCTCGCACCCGCTCCAGGCGCTGCTGTTCTTCGGGCTGGGCCGACGACTGCAGGGTGAAGTCGAAGTCGATCTCGGCGAAACGCCCGCTGACCCCATGCTGCGCCGCACGCTGCTGATCGTCGCTGAAGGTGATCTTGGCGATCAGTTCGTCACGGGTGGCGTAGGCGAAATCATCGTGCAGGTATTCGTCGCCATCGAGATTGATCTGGGTGGTCAGGTGACGGTGGTCATCGGCCGAGATGAAGAAGTGGATATGCGCCGGACGCTGGCCGTGGCGGCCCAACTGGTCGAGCAACTGCTGGGTCGGACCGTCCGGTGGGCAGCCGTAGCCCGAAGGCACGATGCTGCGAAAACGGTAGCGGCCTTCGGCATCGGTGACGATGCGCCGACGCAGGTTGAACTCGGACTGGGTGGTGTCGAAGTAGGAATAGGTGCCGCCGGTGTTGGCGTGCCAGACATCGACAATGGCCCCGGCCAGCGGTTCGCCGGCGGTGTTGCGCACCTGGCCCTGCATGAACAGCACCACACCCGGATCGACGCCATCGTCGAGGCGCGCTTCACCCTGGCTCAGCGGCGCGCCGGCCACGTACAGCGGGCCTTCGATGGTGCGCGGGGTGCCGCCGGTCTTGCCGGCCTGTTCGTCGGCGGCGTCCATCAGCAGGTCCAGGTAGTGCTCCAGGCCCAGGCCGGCCACCAGCAGCCCGGCTTCCTGGCGCGCGCCGAGCACGTTGAGGTAGTTGACCGCCTTCCAGAACTCTTCCGGGGTCACATCGAGGTCCTCGATGATGTTCACCGTGTCACGCAGGATGCGGTACACCAGGGCCTTGGTGCGTGGGTTGCCCTGATCGTTGAACTGGCCGCTGACTTCTTCGAGAAATTTCTGGGCGCTGGCAGTGTGGGAAATTCGGACGTTCATGGTTATTCCTCATCTTGTATTTATTAGAGTGTGGAGCAGGCTGGCGCGGGCTCAGCGGTCATCCGCACGAATGGACGAAGGATGCCTGCACAGCGCGTTCACTTCGATAGCCATGTACGGGTACAGCGGCAGTTGCATCAGCAGGTCGTGCAGTTCCTGCACGCTGTCGACGTCGAACACGCTGTAGTTGGCATACAGGCCGGCGATGCGCCACAGGTGCCGCCACTTGCCCTGCTCTTGCAGGCGCTGGGCCAGGGCCTTTTCGTCGGCCTTGAGCTGGGCGGCGCGCTCGGGGTTCATGTCGACCGGCAGGTTCACGGTCATTTTGACGTGGAACAGCATGGTGCTCTCCTTAAGACGTGATGAATGGCAGTTCAGGCTTGGTCGCGGCGGAAGAACGCCAGGCGCTCCTCGTCCAGGCTCAGGCCGAGGCCCGGCGCCCGGGATACGTGCAGCTGGAAATCGCGGTACAGCGGCGGCTCGGCGAGGATGTCCTCGGTCAGCAGCAGCGGGCCGAACAGTTCGGTGTCCCAGCTCAAGGTATTGAGGGTCAGGAAGGCATGGGCCGACGCCAGGGTGCCGATACCGCCTTCGAGCATGGTGCCGCCGTACAGGCCGATACCCGCCGCCTCGGCGATCGCCGCGGTGCGCAGTACCGCGCGCGGGCCGCCGTTCTTGGCGATCTTCAGGGCGAACACCGAGGCCGCGCCTTCGCGGGCCAGGTTGAAGGCGTCTTCCACGCATTCGATGGATTCGTCGGCCATGATCGGCGCCGGGCTGATGGCGTTCAGGCGCACCATGCCGGCGCGGTTGTTGCGCGAGATCGGCTGTTCGATCAGGTCGATGCCGTTGCCGCCCAGCACCCGGCAGGCACGCACCGCCACCGCTTCGTCCCAGGCCTGGTTGACGTCGACACGCACGCTGGCGCGGTCGCCCAGGGCCTTCTTGATCGCGATCACATGGGCCAGGTCGCGGTCCACCTCGCCGGCGCCGATCTTCAGCTTGAAGATGCGGTGGCGGCGCAGGTCGAGCATCTTTTCCGCTTCGGCGATGTCCTTGGCGGTGTCGCCGCTGGCCAGGGTCCAGGCCACTGGCAAGGCGTCGCGCACCCGGCCGCCGAGCAGTTCGCTGACCGGCAGCCCCAGGCGTTTGCCCTGGGCGTCGAGCAAGGCGCTTTCGATGCCGGATTTGGCGAAGGTGTTGCCGCGAATGCTGCGCTCCAGGCGCTGCATGGCGGCATTAATATTGGCGCCGTCCTGGCCGAGCAGCAGCGGCGTGAAGAAGCGGTCGATATTGGTCTTGATGCTGTCCGGGCTTTCATTGCCATAGGCCAGGCCGCCGATGGTGGTGGCTTCGCCCAGGCCTTCGATGCCGTCGGCGCAGCGCAGGCGGATCAGCACCAGGGTCTGGTTCTGCATGGTGTGCATCGCCAGCTTGTGCGGGCGGATGGTGGGCAGATCGACAATGATCGTTTCGATCGATTCAATGGCACTTGAAAGCATTTCCATACCCATCAGGTTCTTGAAGTTATGGAACCGATTCTCGTACGGCTTTTTCCGGGGTTCCAATATAGAATTGGTCTGGCTCGATACCTTGAAGGTATCCAACCTTTGCCCGCGGAGGCCTTATGGAACTGCGTCATCTGCGTTACTTCCAGGTGCTGGGCCAGACCCTCAACTTCACCAAGGCCGCCGAGCGCCTGCACATCGCCCAGCCGCCCCTGAGCCGGCAGATCCAGCAACTGGAAGAAGAACTCGGGGTGTTGTTGCTGGAGCGCGGCCGGCCCTTGCGCCTGACCGAAGCCGGGCGCTTTTTCTATGAGCATTCCAGCGTGCTGCTGGAGCAGTTGGCCAAGGTCTGCGACAACACCCGGCGCATCGGCCACGGCGAAAAGACCTGGCTCGGCATCGGCTTTGCCCCCTCGACCCTGTACGGCCTGCTGCCGGAACTGATCCGCCGCCTGCGCAGCCACGAGACCCTGGCCCTGGAACTGGGGCTGTCGGAAATGACCACCCTGCAACAGGTGGAAGCGCTCAAGGCCGGGCGCATCGATATCGGCTTCGGGCGGATCCGCATCGACGACCCGGCCATCGTGCAGAAGGTGCAGACCGAGGATCGCCTGGTGGCCGCCCTGCCCGCCGGCCATCCGCTGATCGGCCAGCCGGTGAGCCTCGCGCAACTGGCCGACGAGCCTTTCGTGCTCTACCCCGGCAACCCGCGCCCGAGCTACGCCGACCATGTGATCGCGCTGTTCAACACCCACGGCCTGAACATCCGCATCGTGCAGTGGACCAACGAACTGCAGACCGCCATCGGCCTGGTGGGCGCCGGCATCGGCATCACCCTGGTGCCGGCCTCGGTGCAATTGCTGCACCGCGACGACATCGGCTTCAGCCCGCTGCTGGAAGCCAACGCCACCTCGCCGATCATCATCAGCCGGCGGGTCGGCGACGTGTCGGCGGGGCTCAGCCACTGCTTGCGGATGATCGACGAACTGCGCGCCGAACACCCCGACGCCTGACTCCTCGCGCGCAGCCGACTCGCGGTTGCGCCCACCTCCCCTTACCGCAAAAAAGCGCACCTGCAGAAAAGGGATACAGGTCTGCAGGCAATGGATAGCACCCGCCCCACACCCGCCCCTAGCCTGCCGGGCAGTGAACTGCTTTCCATAACAATAAGAGTAAAAGCAATGAAACCTGCAAAGACCCTCGCCGCGCTGGGCACCAGCGCGGTGTGCCTGAGCGCGCCCCAGCCGCTGCTGGCCGCAGAAGGCGGTTTTATCAAGGACGCCACCGCCACCCTCCAGGCCCGCAACTACTTCTTCAGCCGCGACTATTCGGATATCCGCGGCACCGAGCAGTCCATGGCCCAGGAATGGGCCCAGGGTTTTATCCTCAACCTCAAGTCCGGCTACACCCCCGGCACCCTAGGCCTAGGCCTGGATGCCATCGGCACCCTGGGGCTCAAGCTCGACAGCGGCAAGGGCCGGGTCAACAGCGGCCTACTGCCGGTGCAGGAGGATGGCGAAGCCGCCGACAACTACAGCCGCCTCGGCCTGGCACTGAAACTGCGCCTGGCAAAAAGCGAGCTGCGCATCGGCGAACTGCAACCCAACCTGCCGGTACTCAGCTTCAGCGACATCCGCCTGCTGCCGCCGTCCTACCAGGGCGCGAGCATCGTCTCCAACGACATCGACGGCCTGACCCTGCAAGGCGGCCGCCTGCGCTCCACCAGCCTGCGCAACGAATCCGGCGACGGCAAACTGCAAGCCATGCTCGGCCACGTACCGAAACGCGCCGTCAGCAGCGACGCCTTCAACTACGCCGGCGCCGACTACGCCTTCAACGACAAACGCAGCAGCCTCAGCGCCTGGTACGGCCAGCTGGAAGACATCTACCACCAGCGCTTCCTCGGCCTGAAACACAGCCAGCCGCTGGGCAACTGGATACTCGGCGCCAACCTCGGCTACTACGACAGCGAAGAAGACGGCAAACAGCTGCTCGGCGCCATCGACAACCAGGCCTTCTTCTCCCTGCTATCGGCCAAGCGCAGTGGCCACACCTTTTATGTCGGCTACCAGGGCATGTTCGGCGACAGCGCCTTTCCCCGGGTCTTCGCCAACATCACCCCGCTGGGCAACGAAGTGCCCACCTACGAGTTCGCCTACACCGACGAACGCTCCTGGCAACTGCGCTACGACTACGACTTCGCCGCCCGCGGCCTGCCCGGCCTGACCAGCACCGTGCGTTACATCCGCGGCGACAACGTCGACACCGGCAAGGGTTATGAAGGCAAGGACTGGGAGCGCGACCTGGATATCGGTTACGTGATCCAGTCCGGCCCGTTGGGCGGGCTGGGGATCAAGGTGCGCAATGTGCTGGCGCGCTCGAATTATCGGACCGATATCAATGAGAACCGGTTGTTGCTGAGTTATAGCTGGAAGTTGTTTTAAGGCAGGGTGGCGAGCGCGATATGGGATATCGCGCTCGGCCAGTTCTTTACCCATCATTGTGTAATGTACGGGTCCTGTATCTTGATAAAGTCGTCGAGTGCCTTGGAGTTATAGATATCGAGGCAGGCATAAAACACGACTTTCTTATCCGTATATTTGCTACTGGCTTGGGTTTTCTCATACATGGAGAATACAAAATTCGTCGTTGCATCATAAGGATTATGCAGAGTCTCCAGGGTATCTTCATTCTGAAGAATGGTGTGCATACCACTCCCCATGAAGGAATAGGCGCCAATAGCCGACTCTATATCGCTCTTCACATCGGACTCATTTTTGAACTGATTAACGATGCAATAGCCAAGGCCGTAATTCTTCAACGACTGCCGGGCCGCTGTAATATCGCCCCCAGCATAGGCAACACTCCCCATGTTGCCGGCAATCAACAGCCATACCGCTAAAATCCGTTTCATCCTTTCAGTTCCTAATAGTTGCTCTTCCAGTGATGCCGAGAATCATGTGCAATCCAAAGTAGTAGCTACCTCATGAATTATTAATTCCAGTTAAAAGTCGATCAGAATAATTCAAAGGCCATCAGAGACATCGCCTTAACTGGTATCTGCTACCAGCAAACTCTTGGTATAACGCTGTACCCAAGCGGCGATGGAACCTGAGCCGGGTCCGATACGCCTTAACAGCTAGCAAAAACCTGGAATATTACTTCAAAAATAAGGACGCTCCCCATGATCGACTTCAACAACAAAGGCTTCTTCAAGCTCAAGCAAAACGACGAATACGCCGAGCGGGTCAGCGACCTGCTGCTGGAAGGCGAGCAGGTGATCGATGCCTATAAAGCCATGCGCGACGGCGTGGTGTTTACCAACAAGCGCATCATCGCGGTCAACGTGCAGGGCATCACCGGCAGCAAAAAGGATTTCACCTCCCTGCCCTACAAAAACATCGTTGCCTACTCGGTGGAAACCTCCGGCACCTTCGACCTGGACTCCGAGCTGGAGATCTACTTTTCATCGCTGGGCCAGGTGAAGTTCGAGTTCACCGGCAAGACTTCGATGGTGGAAATCTCGAAGCACATTTCCAGGCACCTGCTGGGCTAAGGCTCTCCGTTATCAATCGGCGCTCAGCCCCCACAGCACCTCCAGCACATGCTGGGTCGAGCGCTCCACGTCGCCGTCCCGATGGGCAATGCCCAGCTGGCGCCACAGCGGCGGCTGCAACGGGCGCATGGCGATCCGGGTGTCGGGCAGCGGCGTGGCGGCTTCGTGGGGCAGCAAGGTGGCGCCATAACCGGCGGCCACCAGGCTCTTGATCGCGTCGTTGTAGTTGAGCTGGATGCGCGCCGTGGGCTGCTGGCCGCCCAGGGCGAACCATTCCGAAGTCAGGCGCGACAACCGGGTGCTGTGGTCGTTGAGGATCAGCGGCTGGGCGGCCAGCCATTGCGGCGTCACCGGATCGGGGCATTGCCAGCGGGCCGGCAGGAAAGCCATGACCGGGTCCTTGCGCCAGGGCTCGATGCGCAAACCCTTGACCGGGGTTTGCGGCAAGGCCACCAGGCCAATATCCAGCGAACCTTCGGCGAGCTTCTTCAAACTCTCCTGGGAGGTCAGTACCGCCACCTGCAGGTCGATGCCCGGATGGCGTTGGCCAAGGGTTTCCAGGGCCTGGGGCAGCAATTGGGCAATGGCCCCGGTGGACGCCCCCAGGCGCACCCGCCCGGCCAGGCCCAGCACCTGGCGCTGCACATCCTCCAGCGCCTGCTCGGCATCGGCCAACAGCCGCCGCGCCCGTTCCACCAGGGTTTCGCCAATGGCCGACGGCTGCACCCGACCGCGGGTGCGCGACAACAGCGAGCCGCCCACCCGCGCCTCCAGGTCGGCGATATGCAGGCTGACCGTGGGCGGCGCCAGGTTCAGCGCGCGGGCCGCTTCGGCAAAGGACCCCAGGTCGACAATCGCCACCAGGGTGCGCAGCCGGTCGAGGCTGATCTCACGCATGGCCTGCTCCAGATTCAGAAAAACTGAATCTTAGCGTTATTAAATTCAACTTTCTCTATTTCAGCTTCAGCCGGAAGATTTGCCCAATCTATTCCCGCTTGCGAGCACACAGCATGAGCACACCCCTCGTATTTATCGACGGCGACCAGGGCACCACCGGGTTGCAGATCCACCAGCGCCTGCAAGGCCGCAGCGACCTGCACCTGCTGACCCTCGCCGCCGACCAGCGCAAAGACCCGCAACGTCGCGCCGAAGCCATCAACGCCTGCGACATCGCCCTGCTCTGCCTGCCCGACGCCGCCGCCCGCGACGCCGTCGCCAGCATCCGCAACCCGGCCGTGCGGGTGATCGACGCCAGCTCGGCGCACCGCACCCACCCCCACTGGACCTATGGCTTCGCGCAAATGCACCCGCAACAGGCACAGCGCATCGCCACCTCCAAACGGGTGAGCAACCCCGGCTGCTACCCCACTGGCGCCATCGGCCTGCTGCGCCCCTTGCTGCAAGCCGGACTGCTGCCGAAGGACTACCCGATCAGCATCAACGCCATCTCCGGTTACTCCGGTGGCGGCCGCGCTGCGGTCGAAGCCCACGAAAGCCCGAATGCTTCCCAAGCCGCCCCTTTCCAGGTCTATGGCCTGGGTCTGGCCCACAAGCATGTGCCGGAAATCCAGCAACACAGTGGCCTGAGCGAACGGCCGCTGTTCGTCCCGGCCTACGGTGCGTTTCGCCAGGGCATTGTGCTGACCATTCCTCTACAGCTGCGCCTGCTCGCGCCCGGCGTGGATGCCGCGCGCATTCATGCCTGCCTGGAACAGCACTACGTCGGCAGCGGTTGTGTGCAGGTGATGTCGCTTCGGCAGGCACAAGAACTCACGGGGCTTGATCCGCGGGCGCTGAACGATACCGACGCTATGCGCTTGATGGTGTTCGAGGGTGAGGGCCAGGTGTTGCTGGCGGCGGTGTTCGACAACCTGGGCAAAGGCGCGGCAGGGGCGGCGGTGGAGAATCTGGATCTGATGCTGGCCGCGCTGGGCTGAAGGGACTGCCTGCGCATTGCAACGGGTCAGATACAGCCTGGCTGGGTGCAACCCTTTGGCAACTGAGAGAAAGCCCCACCCGACCGGGCAGGGCTTTCAACGTGCTGGCGATCCTCCTGAGGCCCCGCCGAAAAGGCTAGCGAACCCAGCGCCGCCCTGGCCTCCCGGCGCGACGCTCAAGCCTTCGCCTTGGTCATTTGTCGTCCCTCTTCGTCGCCGACGGCGAAGGGTATTCGCTGCTCTCTTCGGCGTTGGGCGCTTCGGGCAGGCTTCCCGGCGTGAACATATGGGTCTGCAAATCGCTGGCATCGATGCCGGCGACGCCGTGTACCCCACGGGTCAGGCTGACAGCCTGCTCACACTGTTTATGGGTGTTGAGCCGACCGCTCAAGGTAACCATGCCGGCATGGGTTTTGACATGGATAGGCAAACCACGGGTCGATTCGGCAAAGGTCAGGGCCGACCTCACCTTGGTGGTGACCCATGCATCGTGAACGGCCATTTCCAGACCATGGGAGTAATGCTGGAAGGAATGAAGTTTCATGGCGGGTCCCTCTCGTGTCATCAGTTGGGCGTCCCGTCCCATTGGTTGGACTGCCCTCTGCCAGGCGGGTGAGCTTGCTGGGTAACCGATGGGCGTAGCGGTACTCGCCGGGCAGATGGGGTGCTTGTTAATTATAGTTCGGCGGTTGGCGGGGCTTGGTGCGCGGGGGTTCTGGTCGTCCGATGGCCCTTTTGTGAATGGTGGTTTTCGGCGAACTTGCCATTTGCTGGGAGCCGGTGACGCAGCAAGCATCGTTTCAATTGCAATGAAGCACTTCTCGTTACTGCTCCAGCAGCAAACTGCGCCAGATGATCGTCGGCTTTTCTGCAGGCGCGACTTTCGGTGGCAACGGCTCCTGTGTGGGCATGGTGGGCGGCGACTCTGGTTCAGGCGCGGGAGCCTGATACTGGGTGGCGTCTAGGTTATCTACCGACATGTTTTGTAGTGCGCTATTTGATTGTGACGGTGACTTTGCCTTTTGACCTGCCCTGCTCGACGTACCACAACGCCTCTGCAATCGATTCAAAAGGGAAGGAACGATCGATGACCGGTTTGATGACGCCAGCCTCGATAAGCGAGGTGATTTTCTGCAGTTGCATCCCGTCGGCGCGCATAAACAAAAAGGTATAGTTCACCCCGTGCTTGCGGGCTTTTCTGCGAATACCGCTGCTCAGCAGGCGCATGACTTGCCCCAGCACCCAGGACAAACCTTGCTCTTGGGCAAATTGCGCGGTCGGCGGCCCCGAAAGGGAAATGAGCTGTCCGCCAGCCTTGAGAACCTTGAGCGAGTTCTCCAGTACATCGGCGCCTAGGCTGTTCAACACCACGTCGAAATCACGTAACTCGTTTGCAAAATCCTGCTGTTTGTAATCGATGACCACATCCGCCCCGAGTGCTTTCACCCATTCGACATTCGCCGTGCTGGTGGTGGTCGCAACGAAGGCACCGAGGTGTTTGGCGAGCTGGATGGCAAGCGTGCCGACACCGCCGGATCCGGCATGAATCAACACCTTCTGGCCTTTTTTCACCTGGGCGGTCTCAACCAGCGCCTGCCAGGCCGTCAAGGCGGCCAAGGGAATGGAAGCCGCTTCGGCCATATCGAGATTCGAGGGTTTCAGCGCGAGCGCGCTTTCGTTCACGGCGATCAGTTCGGCAAAGGTGCCGATCCGGGCCTCGGGAGGACGGGCATAGACTTCGTCTCCTGGCTTGAATCGCTTCACCGCCGATCCCGTGCGAACGACAACTCCGGCCAGGTCGTTGCCCAATACCAATGGAAAGGTATAGGGCAGGATCAACTTGAACTCCCCCGTTCTGATCTTTGAGTCCAACGGGTTCACGCTCGTTGCATGCACCTGGATCAGAACGTCATGCACACCGACCGCTGGGTCGGGCACTTCGCCAAGCACTCCGTCCTGCTTGCCGTAGCGGTCGATAAAAAATGCCTTCATGTTGCAGATACTCTTGTCGGTGAAGTGAGAATGGGCGCGGCCACGGCAACCTTGATGCGATTAGACGTGCAGGCCGTCAGGCGTCGAGGAACGCCACGGCCTTGGCCACGAAATCGGTGTGGTACTGGAAAATGCTGCCGTGCCCGGCGTCCTGATAAATGATCAGTTGCGCGTTGGGGATTCGCTGCGCCAGCTCGATCGAGTTCACGGTGGGCACCATGATGTCGTTGTCACCGTTGGCGATCAGGGTCGGCATCCGCAGGCGACCGAGATCTTGCGAGGCCTGCCTGCCCCACGCGGTAATGGCTTTGAACTGCCGTAGAAACGCGCGGGGTGTCGGGCCTTTGTCCCGATCTTCCTGGCGCTCTTTCAAACGTTGCAGATACTCGGACGCGGCGCGTTGGCCATTGGCCGTGCTGGTAAAGAACAGATAGAACTTGGGGTCTCGCAGCGTCAGCAAACCTTTGATCATCAAGGGCCAGGTCACCGAACCGAGGCTGTCGATGCCTGTGCCACCGGCCGGTCCGGTTCCGGTGAGGATCAATCTGCGCACTCGTTCGGGAGCTTTCAGGGCGATGTCTTGAGCGACGAAGCCGCCGAGTGAAAAACCGAGCACGTCAACCTGGTCAAAACCCAGCGCACGAATCAGGCCGATTGCATCGTCAGCCATCTCACCGACGGTCAATGGCGCGGCGCCACCCGAGCCACCGATACCGCGGTAATCGGTCGCGATGACACGCCGGTTTTTTGCCAGACCGTCGACGATGCGGGGGTCAAAGTTATCCAGCACAGCCCCCCAATGGTTAAACATGACCAGCGGGACCTCCGTCTTGGGTCCCAGGTCACGATAGGCGAAAGGTATCCCGCCAATCAGAACCGACTGGTTCACCGCGTTGATAAATGACGGCTGCGAAGCCGGGTGATTGCGGGTAGCCATGGGGGTCATGTTTATTCCCTCCGATTGCGGGGCAAGGCCGACCTGTTCGACAGGGTTCAGACCTGAGTCAAATAGCGTTGCGCCACGGCGGATTGCCTGATCTGCGACAAAAGCCCCTGGCGCGCGGCTTGCAAGGCATCCCAGCGCTCACCTTCTTGCAACGGAGGAATGGTCACCGGTTCGCGACGGTCGAAGCCAACCAGTGCGGCATCGACCAGGTCACCCACTTCCATGATTTCGCTCAAGGTGTTGATGTCGATACCGGCGCGATCCCAAATCTCCGTGCGGGTGGCGGCGGGCAGTACGGCTTGCACATAAACACCCTGCGGCGACAGCTCCAGGCTCAGGCCTTGGGAAAGGAATAGCACAAACGCCTTGGTCGCCCCGTAGACCGACATGCCGAACTCCGGCGCCAGCCCCACCACCGAACCGATGTTGATGATCGCGCCTTCACCTGCCTTGGCCAGGCGTGGCGCGATGGCGCTGGCAAGCCGCACCAGCGCGGTGGTGTTGAGGGCCACCAGTTGTGCAACGCTGTCGGTGCTTTGCTCGATGAAGTGGCCGGACTGTGCGGCGCCGGCATTGTTGACGAGGATGCCGATGCGCTCGTCATCCCGCAGGCGTGCTTCGACGATGTGCAGGTCGCTGAGTTGAGTCAGGTCGGCCGGAAGCACTTCAATGGCGACGTTGTGTTCGCCACGCAACGTTGCGGCGAGCGTCTCGAGGCGCGAGTGGTCGCGGGCGACCAACACCAGAGCATGCCCGCGTTGGGCGAAACGCTCGGCGTAAACCGCGCCGATGCCGGTGGAAGCGCCAGTGATGAGAACGGTGGGGCGAGTCGTCATGATGTCAGCTCTTTTTCGGGAACATGAATTGGGATTGATGCACGAGTAAAACCAGGCTCGATCGGCCAGTGCCTAGTTCGCGGCAGCGCTTGATTCGGCAAGCGTCGGATAGTCGATGTATCCCGCCGCACCGCCGCCGTAGAGCGTGGTGGGGTCGAAGGCGGACAGTGGCGCACCGGTCTTGAGCCGCTCCACCAGATCAGGGTTACCGATAAATGGACGGCCAAAGGCGATCAGGTCAGCCTTGTCATGCGCAAGGCGTGCCGTGGCCAGGTCCAGGTCATAGCCGTTGTTGGCGATGTAAGTGTTCTTGAAGCGCCGGCGCAAGGCATCGAAATCAAAGGGCGCCACATCGCGTGGCCCACCGGTCGCGCCTTCGACGACGTGCAGATAAACGATGTCCAGAGCATTGAGTTGCTCGACGATGTAATCGAACTGAGCCTGTGGATCACTGCTCGATATGCCATTGGCCGGCGAGACAGGCGAAAGGCGGATGCCCGTGCGATCAGCGCCAATTTCGGCGACCACGGCGGCCGTCACTTCCAGCAGCAGGCGCGCACGGTTGGCGATCGAGCCGCCGTACGCATCCGTACGCAGGTTGGAGCCGTCCTTGATGAACTGGTCCAGCAAATAGCCGTTTGCACCATGGATTTCCACGCCGTCGAAGCCTGCCGCAATGGCGTTTGCCGCCGCTTGGCGGAAATCGTCGACGATGCCCGGCAGTTCGTCAGTCTCCAGCGCTCGCGGCTCGGAAACGTCCTCGAAACGATTGTTGACGAACACCTTGGTCGCAGGACGAAGCGCGGAAGGGGCTACCGGCGCCGCGCCGTGCTGTTGCAGATCCACGTGGGATACGCGGCCCACATGCCACAACTGCAGGAAAATTCTCCCGCCCTTGGCGTGCACGGCATCGGTCACCTTGCGCCATCCCTCTATCTGCGGCTGCGTGTAAATGCCCGGGGTGTCCTGATAGCCCTGCCCCTGCTGCGAGATCTGCGAGGCTTCGGAAATCAGCAAGCCCGCGCTGGCCCTCTGGCTGTAATAGGCAGCCGCGAACTCACTCGGCACAAAGCCTTTGCCTGCGCGATTGCGCGTCAGTGGCGCGAGAACCACGCGGTTCGCCAGCGTCAGCGCGCCAAGCGTGTAAGGGGTAAACAGATTCAGGTCGCTCATGGGTGTTTGTTCCGTGCCCGTGGGGAAATGGTCAGGTCGCTTTCGATTAGGATGATGATCGAAATCCAAACTGTCAACGATTTTGATTATGGTCAACATCTATGTATCATCAGCCGATGAATTTCCAGCGGTAGCGAGGTATTTCCCATGCGAGTGTCCAAGGCTCAGGCCCAGCTAAATCGGGAGCACATCGTCGAAACGGCCTCAGTCATGTTTCGCGAGCGCGGTTTTGACGGTGTCGGCGTGGCCGACTTGATGGCCGCCGCCGGTTTCACCCATGGCGGTTTCTACAAACACTTCGGTTCGAAGGCGGACCTGATGGCCGAAGCCTCGGCTAACAGCCTTGCGCAGTCACTTGCCAGCGCCGAAGAATTGAGCGTGAAGGACTTCATCGATGTGTATGTGTCCAGGGATCATCGCGATGGGCGCGCCACGGGTTGCACCATGGCGGCGTTGTGCGGTGACGCGGCGCGTCAGTCGGACGATTTGAAGTCGGCATTCGCCGAAGGCATCGAGCGCACATTGCAAACGCTCGGCGAAAAATACCCGACCGGGCCGGATGCGGCGCCGGGTGAAGCGAGGGTGAAAATGATCGACCTGCTGGCGCGCGCGGTCGGGGCGATCATCTTGTCGCGCGCCTGTCCTGACGACTCGGCGCTGGCCGATGAAATCCTGGCGGTGTGTCACGCACAAATGACCGAATCATTACCTAGCCAATCGCAGATTCAGTCGTAGAGGAGATAGATGGATGTCGCACAACACGTGCTGACTCGCTTTCATTTCGTCGTTGGCCGAGACGAACGAATGCCCGCTTCTGGCCGAAAGCATCCTTCCAGCCAATAAAACGCCACTCATCACCTGCGATAAACGGCGTTTTTTCCTGGTTCACGTAAAAGAGCTTCAAATCAAAACCAACTCACCGCCCTGTTCACCATATTGGCGCACGCCAGCCCAATATGACGAAGCGCCTGGACGACCGCCCAGGCCAAGCTGCCCGGAGCAATCAAATGCTTATCCGCCCGCGTGGTCGTTGCCACCGTGCGCGGCGATGAACATGGCGACGGCCGACCGGCAATAGGATTCGATTTCGTTATCGTCCTCGGCTCTCGCCTCATCGAAGCGCGCGATAATCAGAAGATCGGACCCTTTGAAAAGCGCGGCAAACAAGCGAGCTGACCGTAGAGGATCGGGCACGTTCAGAACCGCCTTCGCGTGCAACTGACGCAACAGGGCCTCGATTTGGGCGATGACATAGGCGGGGCCAGCTTCGTATTGGCGCTTGCTTAACGACTTTTGATTGGTCTTGTCGGCCATGATCATGGCTTCGACACTGCGCACGTCCGGGCTCAACAGCGTGCGAAGCAGGGTTGATCCCACCGCCATGAGCTGATCTTCGGCCGAACCGTCGACGCCTTCAAAAAGGGCCTGAGGTGCAAACTGCTGGCAGTGGGCCGCGATGGCCGCGCTGAACAGCGCCTCCTTGTTCTCGAAGTGCCGATAGATGCTTAGCTTGGATATCTTCGCCCGCTTGGCGACCTTATCCATGGTCGTCGCTTGAAAACCCAATTCCACAAAAAGTTCGCACGCGGCGTCGGCTATCGTTTGGCCAAGCGCCTCGTTGGCGGGCCGGCCGCGCCGGCTCTGGCTGTTTTCGCTCATAAAAATTCCAGTACTTGACAGTATTCTAATTCTTGAATTAGGGTACTCCAAAGTATCTTAAGTGTGCAAGCCGATTCCCTTCATCCACAGCCCGGAGCCCATCACCATGAATGACGTCATCATCATCGGCGGCAGTTTTGCCGGTCTTGCCGCCGCCTTGCAGCTCGGCCGTGCCCGGCGCAAGGTCACCGTTCTCGACACCGGCCTGCCGCGCAATCGCTTCGCCGACCACTCGCATGGCCTGCTCGGCCACGACCACAAGCCACCGCTGGAGATCCTGGCCGAGGCGCGGCAGCAGCTGGCGCGCTATCCCACGGTCAGGCTGGCCACTGCGCGGGCCGAGAGCATCTCCGGCGTCATCGACGATTTCTCCGTCCTCACTGGCGATGGCGAAAGCCTCAGGGCGCGCCGCCTGATCCTGAGCTATGGCGTCGCCGACCAGATGCCTGAAGTTCCCGGCTTTGCCGAAGGCTGGGGCTCCTCCATCGTGCCCTGCCCCTATTGCGACGGCTTTGAAGTTGCCGGCCGGCATTGGGGCCTCGTCTGGTCCGGCCCGCCCTCGCACAACTACGTCAGGCTGTACCACGACTGGACCGACACATTGACGGTCTTCGCCAATGGTCACGACATTCCACCCGACATCCGGGCCGATCTGACGCGCCGCGGCATCCCTGTCGTCGATGGCCGACTCACCGAAATCGACCATGACGAGAGCCATAACGCCACCGTCAGGCTCGACGCCGGCCCCTCTGTCGCGGTCGACATCCTGTTCGCCCATCCGCGCAACAAGCCGTCCGCACGCCTGCATGAATCGCTGGGCCTCGACACGGTCGATACACCCCTGGGCATCGCCCTCAAGGTCGACGAGCGCCGCGAAACCAGCATGCCTGGCATCTACGCTGCCGGCGACCTGGCAAACCCCCTCATGGCATCGGTCACCACGGCATCATGGCAAGGCGCGATGGCGGGTATCTTCGCCCAGCAGTCGATGCTGGTTTGAGAGCACAGATTCCCTTCTCCGGTTGCGTCGTCGCCTTCGCAGAGGTTGGCGCGGTGAAGCACGGATCGTCGAGTTTGACGCAATGGTAGGGAGCGGTTGTCTTTCGCTAGTTAAGAACGAATCAAAACGAGGAGATGTCATGGCAGGTCGAATGCAAACGGGTGGGCAAGTCCGTGTAGCTACCCACCCTCTACCTGACTAACTCCCGGCGTCGCCTGTGGGCCCGCTGGCGATCAGGCTGGCGCCACAGGCGGTTTTCATTCCATGGAGCGCCACGGGAACACCGCCGACATCCAGCAAGGCACTGCCCTCGGCAATAGGAAACACACCTTTGCATAGAGGGCAGGTGACCTTGTGCCCGACCCCGGCCATGGGTTTGCCGTTCAGGTCGGTCTGGTTGAACGCTTCGATCACGGTTCCACCGTGACTGGTGGAATCGCCGAGTCGGATGATGTCCATGTCTGCTCCTTTTCCGTTGTACTCACAAACACTCCTCTCTCCTTGGGCCTTGCGCCCTCCGAAGGATAAATATTCAGGAACCTGCTGTATTACCGTCATGCGAAGACACCGGGCGCAGGCGGACGGAGCCGATGATGGTGTCCCAGAACGCCAGCGCTTCTTTGTCTGATTTGAATGGCGGCGCTGGCAGCCTGCCGTTGCTGTCGGGGCTACGTTGAAGTACACCAAGCGCGGCTGAAATGTTTGGCTCGGTAATCGAGTCATCTTTGCCTTGAGCTTCCCAGGCGAACGTATAGATGCGTTGCCCCTTGTCAGTACTGGCCAACAGGTATTCGTCGGCAGGAACCGCGCCGCCACGCTCCTTTTTGCGCAGGGTCTCGATCCCCAGCACCGTCCTGGCGGCATCTGCGAGGAAACCACTCACCCGATCCAGCAGACGGTTCTCTTCTGCTCCGGTGCTGGAGGTGAATTCGAAGTGGGCGCCGGGGTGATCCGGGAAAGTCACGCCGATATCGAAACGTTCGCTCTGGAAGTGGTTGCCTGCGATATAGCCACGATCAATGCAAAAACCCGGCTCGGTGGGAATTTCACTGGGTTCGCGAGAGCGAAGATCGCGTACCAGGTTCTTCGCGACCTCAATGCCACGAGGCTCGCGATCTGGCTCCATCTCAATCCTCCAGTAATAAGGCTGCCACACAGGTTCTGAAACAGCATAGGCGTACAGGTAATACGACTCGATACTGGCATCGGAAGCCCAAGACAGGATCCCGGTTGAGCCTTTGCCCAGATCATACCGGCGCACAAACATGCTTCCCTTCGTATCATGCTGCTGCCGTTTAAGCTCCTGCTCGTGCTGATCGATCCTGGACGTGAATGCAGCGAGATCGTCCCTTAGTGGCTCAATAACCTGCCCACGCAAGTAATACCCCGCTCTGACTTCCGCTTGGGGCGGCAAATCGATCAGGAATCTGCCCAAGCAATGGGTGATCCATCCGGTCTTGTCCATGGAAGAGTTCCGAGAAGAGGAAAATGATGTGCAACTGGTGATACTGGTCAAGGCGACCATGCCAAGAACAGTGAAGAGCTGACGCAGGCGCATCATGAACCTCCTGCCCAGTCAGCATGCTGGGCAATCTTGATAACGCCATAGAGAGTGGCCCATTGGGCACGTTTGTCGTTGTAGCTTTTTTGATATTCGTAGCCTTTGTCGGTGTTGTACTGCCCGACGCCCTTGCCGCCCTGGCGGAAGCTGGCCTTGATGCCGGCTCTGCCGGGGGCCAGTCCGGAGTCGGTGGGAACGGTCCCGTCCCCACCGCTGCCAGATGACTCCTGTGTCACGGCAAACCGTAGCGGACCTTCGACCACAGCAGGCAGGCCACGGCGGAACCAACCGTTGTAACTGCCGTTCTCATCATCCTTGACGGCAGCAACCTATTTGTAAAAATGCACGAGGGTCAACTCCGCACTCACACCGTTTGCATGTTCTCGACGCCCGATCTGATGGGCCTGTGGCCGCCACATCAGGCGTCCAAATCAGGCTTGCCACCATACCCAAAGAGACGAAGGTATAGGGGTAGGAATTATCCAAAATTGCCGTAAGGAAAACCTGATCCTGATCAGATCAAATGCACTTGAGCAGTCAGAGAAAGGACAGGTCATCGACACCTATCAAGAGATGGATATCCCCCGTTCTGTCCCAATGAGCCCAGGCAATCTCCACCCCGCGAACAGTCACCGCTACCTTCCCCTCGGACAAAAAAACGCCTCCACACTGGGAGGCGTCAGCAACTTTCAAAAACACCGAATGGTTTATGAGGCGCCTACCTCCGGCCTGGTGCCCCCGACCTGAACCATCGGGTCGAGAGCCCTGTTTCCAGACCTCAAGGCGCTTCCCCTCACCTCAGATCAAACCGATCCAGATTCATCACCTTGACCCAGGCCGCGACAAAGTCCTGCACGAACTGCCCCTGCCCATCCGCGCTGGCATAGACCTCGGCCAATGCCCGCAACTGGGCGTTGGAGCCGAAGACCAGGTCGACGCGGGTGCCGGTCCATTTGACCTGGCCGGTCTTGCGGTCGCGGGCTTCGAACTCTTGTTGGGCGTCGGAGACAGGTTTCCATTCCACGCCCATGTCCAGCAGGTTGACGAAGAAGTCGTTGGTCAGCGCGCCCGGCCGTGTGGTGAAGACGCCGTGGGGGGTGTGGCCGACGTTGATGTCGAGCACGCGCAGGCCGCCGATCAGCACCGTCATTTGGGGGGCGGTGAGCGTCAGCAGTTGCGCCTTGTCGATCAGCAGCGCTTCGGCCGGTACCGCGTAGCGGGTCTTGAGGTAGTTGCGAAAGCCATCGGCGATGGGTTCGAGGTAGCCGAACGACTCGACGTCCGTCTGCTCCTGGCTAGCGTCCATGCGCCCTGGGGAAAACGGCACGCTGATGTCGAGGCCGGCGTTTTTCGCGGCCTGTTCGATGCCGGCGCTACCGCCGAGCACGATCAGGTCGGCCAGGGAGACTTTCTTGCCACCGGATTGCGCACTGTTGAAATCCTTCTGGACCCCTTCGAGGGTCGCCAGCACCTTGGCCAGTTGCTCGGGCTGGTTGGCCGGCCAGTCCTTTTGCGGGGCCAGGCGCAGGCGCCCGCCGTTGGCGCCGCCGCGTTTGTCGGAGCCACGGAAGCTGGAAGCCGCCGCCCAGGCGGTGGACACCAGTTGCGACACCGACAGGCCCGAGGCCAGCAATTTGGCCTTGAGTGCGGCGATATCGCTGTCGTTGACCAGGGCATGATCCACCGCGGGGATCGGGTCTTGCCACAGCAGTTCTTCGTGGGGCAGTTCCGGGCCCAGGTAGCGCGAGAGCGGGCCCATGTCGCGGTGGATCAGCTTGAACCAGGCGCGGGCGAAGGCGTCGGCCAGCTGATCGGGGTTCGCCAGGAAGCGTCGCGAGATCGGCTCGTAGATCGGGTCGAAGCGCAGCGCCAGGTCGGTGGTCAGCATGGTCGGGTTGCGCCGCTTGGAGGGGTCGTGGGCATCGGGGATGATGCCGGCGCCGGCGCCACCTTTGGGCGTCCACTGGTGCGCGCCCGCCGGGCTCTTGGTCAGCTCCCACTCGAAGCCGAACAGGTTTTCCAGGTAGTTGTTGCTCCAGCGGGTGGGCGTGGTGGTCCAGGTCACTTCCAGGCCGCTGGTGATGGTGTCGGCGCCCTTGCCACTGCCGAAGGTGCTCTTCCAGCCCAGGCCCTGCAGTTCCAGGCCGGCGGCTTCAGGTTCGGCGCCGACATTGTCGGCGGGGCCGGCGCCGTGGGTCTTGCCGAAGGCGTGGCCGCCGGCGATCAGGGCCACGGTTTCTTCGTCGTTCATCGCCATGCGGGCGAAGGTTTCGCGGATATCTACCCCGGCGGCCACCGGGTCCGGGTTGCCCTCGGGGCCTTCGGGGTTCACATAGATCAGGCCCATCTGCACCGCGGCCAGGGGGTTTTCCAGGTTGCGCCCCTGGTCGGTGCGGCTTTCTTCATTGCCAGGCTCGGCCACCAATTGGCCCTCGCCGGGTTCTTGCATGGCGGCTTTATCCGGTTTGCCATAGCGGGTGTCGCCGCCCAGCCATTTGTTTTCCGAGCCCCAATAGACGTCTTCGTCCGGCTCCCAGGCGTCCGGGCGACCGCCGGAAAAACCGAAGGTCTTGAAGCCCATGGATTCCAGGGCGACGTTGCCGGTGAGCACGATCAGGTCGGCCCAGGAGATGTTGCGGCCGTACTTCTGTTTGATCGGCCACAGCAGCCGGCGCGCCTTGTCGAGGCTGACGTTGTCCGGCCAGCTGTTGAGCGGCGCGAAACGCTGCTGGCCGGAACCGGCGCCGCCACGGCCGTCACCGACGCGGTAGGTCCCGGCGCTGTGCCAGGCCATGCGGATAAACAGCGGCCCATAGTGGCCGAAGTCGGCGGGCCACCAGTCCTGGGAGTCGGTCATCAGCGCATGCAGGTCTTGTTTCAGGGCCTGGAAATCCAGGCGCTTGAAGGCTTCGGCATAGTTGAAGTCCTCGCCCATGGGGTCGGACAGGGACGAGTGCTGGTGCAGGATCTTCAGGTTCAGTTGGTTCGGCCACCAGTCGCGGTTGGTTACCCCACCGCCGGCGGCATGGTTGAACGGGCATTTCGATTCGTTTGCCATGAGGAGCTACCTTTGGTCGTATTCATCCAGCTATCCGCCCCGGATGGGCACGAAATAGCGACAGGCGAAAGCAATGACATAGGTTGCGGGGCTCACAGTTCGCTCAACTGATGGGTGTGGCCACAGGGCATGTTGCAGAGCGGCAAGCGAGTTGCCAGGACGGTGGCCCACGGTAAGCCCAGTACGCTTCTGACTCGTTCTTCGTTATCTCTTGATCAGGTCTCATCCGGCCGGCTCACGCCAGCGCTGAATTAAGGCTAGACCCTCTGTGGCGGATCGCTAATAGCCGGACTATTGGTTGTTGATAGGGACAAACTTTTACCCGGGGCCCAAGGCCGAAGCCAATGATAGGGACAGCCCCGCGGGGGCTCTGACGGCTTTTGCGACTGATGCCCCGCCTTTTTCGTCCGCCCGACGCGTACAGAGCACGGGAGAAGACCATGAACCAGCGCCCGCGTTGCACGGCCATCCACGAAGCCGGCCACGCCCTGGCCTTCTGGTGGAACGGTCAACCGATCGCCCGCATTACCGTGCGCACCAGGGCCGAAGCCGACGCGGGTCCGATGCTCGATCTGCGCGGCAACCCGCGCTATGTAGAGGGGTTGGTGGAAGCCGATTACCTGGTCCCGCGCCCCGCCTTCGACGCCCCGGGGATCGCCGAATACCTGCCATCGATGATCGAGGCCATCGAGCGCGACCTGCTGCATTGCTTTGCCGGCCCGGTGGCCGAAGCGATCTACCGCCATGGCCGATCCGACAGGCTGATAAGAGGCAGCGGCCGCGGCGACCTGAGCCGCGCTCATGAGCTGATCAGCCTGCTGCCACCGCGCAAGCTGCTCGACGCCGAATCCCGGGCCCTGGCCCGCGCCAGTTGCCTGGTGCATCGCTACTGGCCGGCGGTCGGCGCGGTGGCGGACCTGCTGCAAGAGCGCGGCATGGTCGAGGGGGAAGCCATCACGGCGCTGTTATGCGCGATCAACGGCGAGTCGCCGACGCCCCTCGGTAACGATCTGGCGAGCCTCGACCCGTGACGGCGTGGCGTTGAACCGCGCCGGCTTGCGCGATCCGTGAAGTCAGCCAGACTGTCTGCCAATCACCCGCCTGGCCCGGGCGGTTTTCATCGCCATTGCCCCACCGAGATCACCATGTCGCAGTACCCAGGCGTCGACGCCGAAGGTTTTATCCAGTCCCTGCCCGACCAGCCGTTGCAACCGGCATTCAGCCCTCTGGTGGATGAGCTGTGCGCGATGCTCTCGCGGCGTTTTCCGGCGCTGCTCGATGGCCTGTACCTGTACGGCAGCGTGGCCCGTGGCGACGCGCGGCCGGGCACCTCCGACCTGGATGTGACCCTGGTCCTGGCCTGGGCACCGAGCCCCGCGGAGCGTCAGCGGCTGGAGCAGACTCGGCAAGCGCTGGAAGCGCGGCACCCGGAAGTGTCGAAGATCGATTTCGATATCGGCGTGCTCAGCGAGGTGCTGGCGCCCGACAATCGCTACCGCTGGGGTTTCTGGCTCAAGCATCAGTGCCGCTGCATCTGGGGCAATGACCTGGGGCTGCGCTTCGAGCCTTTCCGCCCGAGCCGGACCATCGCCCTGGCACTGAATGGCGACTTCCCCCAAGTGCTGGAAGGCTACGCTCAGCAGCTGGAACAAAGCCGCGAACCGTTGCAGCAGCAACGCCTGCAACGGGCTGCGGCGCGCAAGGCGCTACGTTCGGCCAACCTGCTGCGCGGCGAACAGGAACGCGGCTGGCCGACCACCCTGGAGGAGCATGCGCAACTGCTGACGGCGGCCGAACCAGGGATGGCCGAGTACGCCGCGTTCTTCCTCAAGCAGGCCTATGTTCCCCAGGGTTCGGTGAGTGAGTTCGTGCGGCGGTTGCGGGCTTACAGCGCGTTGCTGGCAGGGGAAAACGCGGGGTGATACCTCACCTGCCCTGGCTTCGCCCTGTCAAATCCGGCCCCAATGATGGCATTTTGAACACCCTCGACTAGTGTCACTGAAGCAACCACGGGAGCCTGCCCTTCTGCCCCGGTTGCCTGCATCACCACGCCATCGTCTGTATCTGGTCACGGAGACCTTCGATATGCGCATCGCCCTTCTGTTGAGTTTTGTACTCCTCTCCGCTTGCTCCATAACCAACAATAGCGTGCTGAAACTGCAAACCACACGGAACATTGACTATCAATTGCTGGCAAAAGCCCGGACAACGCTAAAACTCGCGCAGATACCCGCCTGTAAAGAAGGTTTCAACATCAACGACGTCGAAGACGGTTACTTCAAAATCCGTAAACGCTGGCAACTGCTCAACAACTGCCTGTACAGCGACCAAGGCCCCAGAAAACTGGTGGTACTGCTCGACGGCACGGAAAACACCAAGGAGGACAACACCAATATCTGGCGCATGTACAACCAGGCGCTCGAGCAGGCCAAGAACGGGACCAGGGTCATTCCCTATTACGACAAGGGTGTGGCCACTAAGATCACCACCCCCTTCGGCGCGGTGTTCGGCAGCGGGGTCAGCCTGAACATCCGCCAAGCCTACCGTTTTCTGATCGAAGCGTACCGACCAGGTGACGAGATCTATATCTTCGGTTTCAGCCGTGGTGCCTTTACCGCACGCTCCTTGAATGGCTTTATCGAAATCGCCGGACTGCCCAAGAACCTGAAAGCCGATGCTCGCGACGACAGTACCCTATGGGGATGGACCGGCCATATGCACGATGTGGTCGAGGACATGTACGACATCTATAAGTCGAGAAACAAAGGTGTGCCTGGTTTCGATGACGATCTACGAGGTCAGGTGAAAGACTATCGAAAGCGCCACAACATCCTGGTCTACGGAGAGGAGCCCAAGGATCAAAACGAAAAGCAGATCGTGGTCAAAGTCATCGGTGTCTTCGATACCGTACCGGCGGTGGGCGCCAACCTGAAGGAAGAGCCCGACGAACATCGCCTGGAGTTGTACGCCGAGCGCGGTTACCACGCCATGTCCCTGGATGAACAACGGGCGTCGTTCCGCCTGCTGCGTTTCGGCCTGCCGCAAACGAAATCACAGGTATTGGAAGAGGTATGGTTTGCCGGCGTTCATGCAGATATAGGAGGCGGTTACCTCAATGATCCGGATGCTGCCAAGTGCGGTGAAAGCCCGTATGCCAAAGGCGGCCAGGGGCTGGAAACCATCCCGCTGCGCTGGATGTTGGCCAACGTCAGTGACGCCGGCATCTTTGCCAATAGCAGCAGTTGGCCAACCGAGTGCATCGGCGGGCCGCTGCACGATGAATTCCACGATGCCACAGGTTTGACCCATGTCGCCTACAAGAAAGCCGGGCTGATTCGTCGCAAACCGGTGGAACGAGACAAGGTCCATGCCAGCGTGTTCCTGAGAATGGATAAACGCGATTTGAAAGCACCTCATCCTCAGCGCGAACCAAAACCCGAATCTCGCTATGACCCGATCAACCTCGGCTACGCCAGGCGCGATCGCTGCCTGAAGGCCGACCTAGCGCGCAACTACAGCATTGTCGGCACCTATGAACCCAACTGTCCGAAAACCAATGGCCTACGCAGAAAAGCCACCAACAACGATGCGGTGATCCTGGAGAGCCCCCAATAAATCGACAGCCAAACACCTCCAATTGCCCCGCGCCAGCCTCGCATCTGCAGGAGCGAGGCTTGCCCGCGATGGGGCCATTACATGCAACCCACTTCTCGCGTCGAACCAGGGTCCGTCATCGCGGGCAAGCCTCGCTCCTACAGAAGATGTTTGCGGTGGTCAGGTTTTTGCTGACGCTGCCTGCGGGCTAAACCGTCGAATCCACTGCCTGCCGCCCACGCAGCTGGCTGGCCAGCGCAACAGACAACGCCATGACCACCAGCCCCGCGGCCAGGGCGAAGGTGAAGCCCATACCACTGCCGACGGCCTCGGCGCTCGCCGTGCTCAGGTCCCCTGTCACCGCGGCGAACACCGCGCCCATCAGCGAGGCGCCGGTGATCAGCCCGAGGTTGCGCGACAGGTTGAGCAGGCCGGAGATCACTCCGCGCTGTTCGGCGCCCACCTCGCTCATCACCGCGGTGTTGTTGGCGGTCTGAAACGTTGCATAGCCCAGGGTGATGACAACGATGGGCGCCAGGTAGCCGCCAATGCCCAGGCTCGCCGGCAGCAACGCCAGCATCAGGCAACCGAGGACCATGGCGCCGAGACCGGCGAGGATCATCGGCCGCACGCCCAAACGATCGGCGATGCGCCCGGCCGGCACGCCGCTCAGCGCGGTGACACAGGGGCCGAGCGACATCGCCAGGCCCACCGTAAAGGTTTCCAGCCCGAGCCCGTGGGCCAGGTAAAAAGGCCCGACCACCAGCGTTGCCATCATCACCGTCGAGACCAGCGCACTCATGGCCAGGCTGCCGCTCAAGGCCGCATCGCGAAACAGCGCCAGGCGTATCAGCGGCGCGGCCACCCGCGCTTCCACCCAGACAAACAGGCCGGCCGCCATCAGCGCCGCCAACAGCAGCCCGGCGTTGAGCAGGCCGAAATGGCCGCGGCCCAGGGTCATGGCCAGCCCGTAGGCCAGCAGCGTGAGGGCCAGCAGCAAGGTGCCCAGCGGGTCGAACGCGCCTCGTTCAAGGGCCCGCGCCTGACCAGCAGCCGGCAGATACCGATAAGCCAGCACCCAGGTCAGCCCGCCCAACGGCACGCAGGCCAGGAACAACGCCTGCCAGCCGAACCCGGCGATCAATCCCCCGCCCAGGGACGGGCCGAGGGCGGTGCCGATCGCCGACATCGTGCCCAGCAGGCCCATGGCGCTGCCGGTGCGGGCCTTGCTGACCGTCTCGCCAACCAGGGCCAGGGTCAACGCCATCATGATCGCCGCGCCGACGCCCTGCAGCGCCCGGGCGCCGATCAGCATCCCCAGCGTCGGGGCGGCGGCGCAGAGCATCGAGGCCAGGGTGAACAGCAGGATCCCCACCAGCAGCAGGCGCCGCCGTCCCAGCAAATCGCCGAGCCGGCCGACACTGACGATCAGCGCGGTCATCGCCAGCAGGTAGGCAAGGACCACCCACTGCACCTGCTGGAAGCTCGCCCCGAACGCCTGCACCAGGGTCGGCAAGCCCACATTGGCGATGCTGGTGCCCAGCGACGCCAGCAACATCGACAACGACAGGCTGGCCAGCGCCCAGCCGACTGACACAACGTCCGGTTCTGTTCCGCTACTGACTGGCTTCACTCTGCACTCCCGCTCTGACCCGCGCGAAATGGCGCTGTCGCCAATCTAGCCCGCGGTCTAACATGGCGGAAGACGCAGCCTTTGCAGGTTATTCGTGCGTCTGACGCCATCTCACTTTTGTGCCAGACAGGACCACCGCCATGTCCACACCCGATCTCAATCTGCTGATCACCCTCGACGTGCTGCTCGCCGAAGGCAGTGTGGCGCGCGCCGCCCAGCGCCTGCGGCTAAGCCCGTCGGCGATGAGCCGGGCCCTGGCGCGCCTGCGCGAAACCACCGGCGATCCGCTGCTGGTGCGCGCCGGCCGCGGCCTGGTGCCGACCCCGCGCGCCCTGGAACTGCGCGAGCGGGTCGGCCATCTGGTGCAGGACGCCGAAGCCATGTTGCGCCCCGTCGAACGGCTCGACCTGCAGCGCCTGGTGCGCACCTTCACCCTGCGCAGCAGCGACGGTTTCGTCGAGAACTTCGGCCCGGCCCTGGTCGCCCGCCTGCGCGCCGAAGCCCCAGGGGTGCGCCTGCATTTCATGCAGAAAACCAGCAAGGACAGCACGCCCCTGCGCGACGGCACGGTCGACCTCGACACCGGCGTGGTGGACGCCAACGCCAGCCCGGAAATCCATACCCGCGCGCTGTTCCGCGATCGTTTTATCGGCGTGGTGCGCAACGGTCATCCGCTGAGCCGCGGGCCGATCAGCGCCGCCCGTTATGCCGCTGGCGAGCATGTGCTGGTATCGCGCCTGGGCCCAGGTCGCGGGCTGGTGGACGATGCGTTGCAGGCGGCGGGCCTGACGCGCGATATCGCCACTGTCGTTGGCGGTTTCTCCGCCGCCCTGGCCCTGGTCCGCGCCTCGGACCTGATCGCCGCCGTCCCCGAGCGCCACACCCACAACCTGCGCAGCGGCCTGCACAGCTTCGCCCTGCCGCTGGCCACGCCGGAAATCACCGTGTCCATGCTCTGGCATCCACGCATGAACAGCGACCCGGCGCATCGCTGGTTGCGCGAGTGCGTGCGGGAGGTGTGTGGAAAGTGAGGTAAAAAACACGGGGACGGATGATCCAAGGCCGTCATCGGGCGCTTTGCGCCATGCTCACCATGGGCGTGCAGGAAGGATCGCGGTAAAAAGCGCTTCAACGATTTCACTACCACTGGAATGACTCTTGTGAACAAGAAAATAGCCACGACGGCTGCCACTCCTGTCAGCCTGGTCGACTTGCTCCGCGGCACCCGGACTATCGACCCCCTGCGACAGTCCATCGGCATGAAGTGGTCGAGCTTCGAACGTTATGGCGCGGCCTTCCAACCGGTATTCGATGGTGCCAAGGCAATCACCCTGAGCAGAGCGGATGTGTTCAGTGCATTCCAGCAGGATCCCCATCTGGGGGCTCTGAGCGCTATCGCCTGGGGCTTCCCGCGTGGCGGGCTGCCGGGCGGCAGAACGCTTCAACACGCACTGAACGCTCTCCCGTTCATTCTCGAGCAGATTGGCCCAGGCGCCACCTTGAACGACGAGCTATACGAGCAGGTCAACTCACTGCCCAACGTCAAGAACGGCATCACCACCAAGTTGCTGCACTTTGGCGGTATCACGACCAGCGAAGGCCATAGGGCACAGATATACGACTCGAGAATACATAAGTACCTCACTCGGACAAGGCCGCAGGAATATGCGTCCCTGACAGCGAAAATGGCCACTTACCGATACGTTCCAACGCCCTCTCAATACCTTGAATACCTGCGAATCACTGAGCAGGTGGCACTTGAGGTCGGGTACAGCGACCCGTCTCGAGTAGAAATCTTCATGTTCAGCAATGCACCTGAGACACGCAAAGCCCGGCACGGAGCCGAGCCCTGATTCGCGGTGCCTTTCACAGTGGTTCGCGAATCACCGCCCTGGCACATTTGCGCTAATCGACCACCCTCCCCCAGCACCACGGTTTTGCGGCGCGAAGGAAGCGGCCAGGGCTCGCCGAACCGCCCTGTCACGCCTCGGGCATGACCGCCGGCGCAGAATGCTGGCGCAGCGCCCGCAAGCTGCCGCGCAGTTCGGCCGGGCGCACCGGCTTGGACAGGATGGCGATATTGCGGTCGTGCAACGCGGCCTGGATCTTCTCCACCTCATGCCCGGTGAGGATCAGCGCCGGCACCGCCCAGCCGCGCTGCCGGCGCAGGCTGTCGATGCACTCGATGCCCGTGGCGTGGTTGCCCAGGTCATAGTCGGCGACGATGACGTCGCAGTCGCTGACCAGGTCCTTACCGCAAAGCTCGGCCTGGACCACGCAGCCCCAGCGCTCGAGCAAGGCCGAGGTGGCCAGCAGCACGTTGCGATCATCCTCCACCAGGCACACTTTCAAGCCGGTCAGCAGCCCCGCCTGCCGCGCCTCGTCGAGGCTGGCGGCTTGCAACTGCGGTGGCGCCAGGGGCAACCCGTACAGGCTCACCGCCGTGCCGTGGCCCAGCCGCGAACGGATCGCCACCTCGAGCCCCATCAACTGCCCCAGGCGCTTGACGATGGACAGGCCCAGGCCCACGCCTTCGACGTCCTTGTCCCGTAGCTCGCGCACCCGATAGAACTCCTCGAACAGGTTCGGCAGGTGTTCTTCGGCAATCCCCCGGCCCTGGTCATAGATGACGATGGCCAGCCCCGCCCCCCGCTGGCGCACGCCAATCAGCACCGGTCGCCGCGCCGCGTACTTGAAGCAGTTGGATAGCACGTTCTGGACCATGGTGGTGAGCAGCGCCGGGTCCGCCCGGACCCAGTGCGAACAGGGGCGCAGGCGCAGCTCGACCCCAGCCCAGCGTGCGGCTTCGGCGTTCTGCCGCATCTGGTCAGCGAGGAATTCGCCCAGGTGCAGGGTCTGGAAACGGGGTTGCACCCGCCCGTTGTCGAGGGTGTAGAGGTCGAGAATCGAGCGGAACAATTGCGAGACGTTGAGCAGCGAGCGGTCGATGTTGTCCACCAGGCGCCGCTCTTCGTCGCCCAGGCGCGCCTCGCGCAGGCAGGCGGTGAACAGGCCGATGGAGTGGATCGGCTGGCGCAGGTCGTGGCTGGCCTGGGCGAGAAAACGCGACTTTTCCAGGTTGGCGGCAATCGCCTCCTCCGAGGCCTTGCGCGTGCGCTCCAGCAAGATATGGGCGTAGACCGGGATCACCGTGCTGGTGATCATCAGCATCAGCACCATGAAGGGTTGCGCCTGCCACAGCGGCGTCAGGCGATAGACCACCAGCAGCGCCATTAGCGCCAGGGCCGTGGCAATCGCCAGGTAGCGCGAGCCATAGCGCATGCCATTGCCCAGGTTGACCCAGACCATCACCGCGTACAGCGGCAACGCCGCCTCCCCGCCGACCACCAGGCCGAACGAGGTGCCGGTGTAGTCGTGGACCATGCTCAGGATCCGTCGCGCCGGATAATGCCCGGGCCAGTGCACGATGGCCTGGCGCAGGACGATCGACAGCAGCAGGAACAGGACGATATAGATCACGATCGGCAGGTAGGTATCGACCCGCTGCCCGGGCAGGAAACCCAGCACGCCGATATAGGCCACGGCACAGGAACCGACAATAATGCGCAGGTTGGCCTGGTCGAGCTCGGTGTTTTTCTCGAATTTCATGGGGAACATCCTTGTGCGCCAGTCGTCGTACTCGACACGAACCACAGGCAGTTGCCTGGCCCGCTGCTAAAGTAGCTGCCTCAAGGAAAGCTCGACCCAAGGAGAGTCACCCCATGGCATGCCGGATTATCATAGCCGACGATCACCCGCTGTTTCGCGAGGGCATGTTGCGCACGGTCCAGCGCCTGCTGCCGGATGCGCTGATCGAACAGGCCGGCGACCTGGACAGGGTACTCGCCCTGACCCGGGCCGGTGACGAACTGGACACGCTGATCCTCGACCTGCGTTTTCCAGGCCTGACCTGCGTCAGCCAGCTGGCCGAACTGCGCAAGCAATTGCCGCGCACCACCCTGATCGTGGTGTCGATGGTCGATGACCAGACGCTGATCGGCGAGGTCATGGCCGCCGGCGTCGACGGCTTTATCGGCAAGAACATCGCCCCCGACGAGATCGGCCAGGCGGTCCTGGCCATTCGCCAAGGCGAAGTACTGGTCAAGTTCGCCCCTTCCGGCCTGCTGCCGCTGGGCACCGGCGCCACCCTGACCGCGCGCCAGCACGAGGTGCTGCGCCTGATCGCCCAGGGCAAGACCAACAAGGAAATCGCCCGCGAACTGGAGATCTCGCCCTTCACCGTGCGCATCCATGTGTCGTCGCTGCTGCGCATCCTCAATGTGCCATCACGGGCCGCGGCGGCGGTGAAATATTCAGGGGGGCTGTAGCCCGGTTCGTCGCCTGCCGACGCGTGGCCATCCAGGCAGGCCGATACTGTGTGGGTTTCCCTGCTGGCACGTCGTGCGCCCCACCCTTCACCGAGGAACCGGAACATGCCGCTGACCCTGTATTTCCATCCCCTGTCGTCGTTCTGCCACAAGGTGCTGATCGCCCTGTACGAACACGGCATCGCCTTTGAAAAACGCATCATCGACCTGGCCAACGACGCCGACCGGGCCGAGCTGCAAAGCCTGTGGCCGCTGGGCAAGTTCCCGGTCATCCGCGATCACGCCCGGCAGCGCGATGTGCCGGAATCGAGTGTGATCATCGAGTACCTGGATCGGTTTTATCGGGGCCGGCAGCCATTGATTCCGGATGATTGGGACAGCGCGCTGGAGGTCCGGCTGTGGGACCGTTTTTTCGATTGCCATGTCCAGGGGCCGATGCAGCGGATAGTCGCCGATCGCCTGTATGGCACCAATGGGGACCTGAGCCGGGAACGCGCAGCCCTGCTGAGCGCATACACCATGCTCGAACGGCGCCTGGCCTCGAGGACCTGGGTGGCCAGCCCGGACTTCAGCCTGGCCGATTGCGCCGCCGCCCCGGCCTTGTTCTATGCCAGCACGCTGGTGGCCTTTGCCGATGACCATCGCCATTTGCGCGCCTATTTCGAGCGGCTGATACAGCGCCCCTCGTTCCAGCGGGTCATCGACGAAGCCCGGCCCTACTTTGTCCACTACCCGTTTGCCGAGGCCATTGCGCCGCGCTTTCGCTAGCCGCCGAACCAGAGCTGAGGTGATGGGAATATTCCGGGCACACAAAAGCGGGCCGCTTGAGCATCCGGATGGAGCCGAGGCCGTGCCTTGGGGGGAGCGTTTGATAAATAGAGGGAGGGATGAGAAATGGCAGGGGCGGCTGGATTCGAACCAACGCATGGCAGGATCAAAACCTGCTGCCTTACCGCTTGGCGACGCCCCTATCTCTGCTGTTGCTTGCTTTCACTGCAAGCCCCGTGGGGGCCTCTGCAAGAACGCGCGGAAATTTATCAACTTTTTCGTCGTCTGTGAAGTCAAAGATGCATAAATTTGTTTTTAAAACAGCTACTTACTTTTTGGGGCCTGAGTGAGGTAAAAACCGCCGATGCCCGGCAACCGCTATACGGCGGGCGCCAGTCGCCGATCAGCCGCCAACAACGACGGCGAAACCTTTAACGATTCCCCGCCGGCAACTTGGTGCAAAATACCCCGCTCAGGTTGTAGCCCAGCCCCAGTCGCGTCGTGCCGCGCAACGAGAACCAATATGAACACCCATTGTGAGATAAGCGATGTGCCCAAGCCGCCCCAACCCCAGCGCCAGTGTGATGGCAACTTTCACTACATCACCCCTCAGCAGCCGGCGGTAACAGCATGATCGAAGTCACCGAGGTTTCCATTGCCCAACTGCGCGCCGCGCTCGAAGCTGGCCAGACCACGGCGGTCGAACTGGTCCAGGCCTATCTCGCCAGGATCGATGCCTACGACGGCCCCGATACGCCTACCGCCCTCAATGCGGTAGTGGTACGCAACCCCGACGCGCTCAAGGAAGCCCAGACCTCCGACGCCCGCCGGGCCAAGGGTGAAACCCTGGGTCCGCTCGATGGAATACCCTACACCGCCAAGGACAGCTATCTGGTCAAGGGCCTCACCGCGGCTTCCGGCAGCCCCGCCTTCGCCAGGCTGATCGCCTATCGCGACGCGTTCACCATCGAACGGCTGCGCGCCGCCGGGGCGATCTGCCTGGGCAAGACCAATATGCCGCCCATGGCCAACGGCGGCATGCAGCGCGGAGTCTATGGCCGCGCGGAAAGCCCGTACAACGCCGCCTACCTCACCGCACCGTTCGCCTCGGGCTCGTCGAACGGCGCGGGTACCGCCACCGCCGCCAGCTTCGCCGCCTTTGGCCTGGCAGAGGAAACCTGGTCCAGCGGCCGGGGACCTGCCTCGAACAACGGCTTGTGTGCCTATACCCCGTCGCGCGGGGTGATCTCGGTGCGCGGCAACTGGCCGCTGACCCCGACCATGGACGTGGTGGTGCCCTATGCCCGGACCATGGCCGACCTGCTCGAAGTGCTCGACGTGGTGGTCGCCGAGGACCCGGACACCCGTGGCGATCTGTGGCGCCTGCAACCCTGGGTGCCGATTCCCAGCGTGGCCTCGGTGCGCCCGGCGTCCTATCAGGAACTGGCCGCCAGCAGCAGCGCCCTGGCCGGCAAGCGCTTCGGCGTGCCGCGCATGTACATCAACGCCGACCCCGAGGCGGGCACCAGCGAGGCGCCGGGGATCGGTGGCCCGACCGGGCAACGCATCGACACCCGCCCTTCGGTGATCGGCCTCTGGCAGCAGGCGCGCCAGGCGCTCGAAGCCGCCGGCGCCGAGGTGCTCGAAGTGGATTTCCCCCTGGTGTCCAATTGCGAGGGCGATCGCCCCGGCGCGCCGACGGTGTTCAACCGCGGCCTGGTGTCCAAGGAGTTCCTGCACCATGAGTTGTGGGACCTGACCGCCTGGGCCTTCGATGACTTCCTGCAAGCCAACGGCGACCCGCAGCTCAATCGCCTGGTGGACGTCGACGGCCCGCTGATTTTCCCTCACGACCCGGGCACCCTGCCCAATCGCGAAGGCGACCTCGCCGCCGGCATGGACGAGTACGTGAAGATGGCCGAGCGCGGCATCACCCCCTGGGACCAGATCCCCAGCGTGCCCGACGGCCTGCGCGGCCTGGAGAAAACCCGCAAGCTCGACCTCGAGGACTGGATGGACCGTCTCGGCCTTGATGCGGTGATCTTCCCCACCGTGGCCGACGTCGGCCCGGCCAATGCCGATGTCGACCCGGCGTCCGCGGACATTGCCTGGAGCAATGGCGTCTGGGTGGCCAACGGCAACCTCGCCATCCGCCACCTGGGCGTGCCCACGGTCACCGTGCCGATGGGCGTCATGCCGGACATCGGCATGCCTGTCGGGCTGACCTTCGCCGGCCGCGCCTACGACGATTCGAACCTGCTGCGCCTGGCGGCGGCCTACGAGTCCACCGGCAGCAAACGCCTGATCCCGCCGCGCACTCCGGCGTTGCTGGCAGGCGAATAATCGGCGGGTAAACAAGCAAGGGCGGGATGGAGCATGACCAGCTCCAATCCCACCCGCTAACAGCGCGCTTGAACACCGAGCCCCATCCGTGGCCTGTTCCAAGGCAGCGCCGCGCCTCTGCTTCCTTCAGCTACTTGCGTGGCTGGGTGGTCGAGAAGATATAGCGTGCAAAACGCCATTGGCCATCGCTTTCTCGATGCAACAGGAAAACCTCCTGATTGCCTTCACTGCTGGCAGGCTGATCCCCCTTCAGCAACTTCACCGTACCGTTGGAACGGGTCCGGGCGAACGCCCAGTCCCGTGACAGCGGTTGGATTTCATCGATGGTGAAACGCACGTCGAGCCTGAGCAGGTCGAAGATCTGCCGATACGCCGCGCGTATCGCGTCACTTCCCACGGCCGGCGGGCTGTTCTGCGGCATAAACACCGCGTCGCCGGCATACAGGGTCATGACGTGGTCAAGGTCGGATGCGTTCAACGCCGTTTCATAGCGCTTGAGCTGTTGGGTGACCGCCGCCGTCACGCCTGTCTCGGCGGCTGGCTGGGCAGCCTGGGCCGCCAGGGGCAGCAACAGGCTGGCAAGCACCAATGTGATCAATCGAATACCCATGATGTTCTCCTTGAGATCAAAGCACGACGACGAGCTTGCCCAGTGCGCGATCGCTTTCTATCAGGCGATGCGCCTCGCGGACTTCGTCAAAGGCAAAGGTTCGGGTATGGATGGACGGTATGCGCTGGGCGGCGAGTTCCTTGGCCAGCCACGGCAGCGGAGTGTCCTGCAGGGGTAGGGCCGGCGTACCGAACAAGCCGCTCGGGAAGAAGTTCAGACGCACGCCCGCGGGCAGGTCCTGCATCAGGTGGAACTGCTCCAGAATCGGCGCGCCGCCGAGCAGCCCGATCACGCTCACCGCACCGAAGGGGCGCAGGGTCTTGAGGGTATCTCGCAGTGTGGGCGCGCCAACGACTTCCAGGGCCGCATCGACCCCAGCAGACGCGATTTCGCGGATGCGCGGGGCGATATCGCCGTTGTCGACCACCACCACGTCGGCCCCTGCCTGGTAAAGGCGCTGGCTGTTTTCCGGGTTGCGGGTGGTGGCGATGACTTTTAATCCACGAGCCTTGGCATAGGTGATGGCGGCCAGGCCAACCGATGAGGTGCCTCCGCGAACCAGCAAGGTCTGGCCCTTCTGGATGCCCAGGCTCTTGTCCAGCGCACCCCATACCGTGAGGTAGGCCTCCGGCAGCGTAGCCAGTTGTTCCCAGGACAAAGAAGTGTCATCCAGCGCAATCACGTTGCTGCGTAGCACCGTCACCTGCTCGGCGTAGCTGCCATTGCGGGTGAACTGCATGCCGCCCATGGCCGTGACCACCCGCTGGCCCGTGCGCAACAGACCCGAGGGGTCCTGGATGACTTCACCTACCGCCTCGATGCCCGGCACCCGAGGTGCGCTGATGGCGCCCATCTTGCCAGCGCGCAGATAGGTTTCGGCGCGGTTGAGACCAAAGGCGCGGACGCGGATCTGGACTTCGTCGGCCGTCGGCTCGGGGGACGGGATATCCCGCAATTGCAGGACTTGCGGGCCACCGGTCTGTTCGATCACATAAGCTTTCATGCTGGAATTCCTCAAGTACGTTGTGGGTCGGAGCGATTGCCGTCAAGGCAGTGGCGTCACTATCCTTCAAGCGAAACTGGAAGATAATCCACACAACAGATAGGCTTCCTCTCATAAACGAGAGGATCAGCCATGGACTTCAACGCCGTCCGGATGTTTGTCAGCGTGGCGCAGGCCGGCAGCCTTTCCGCCGCCGCCGAGCGCCTGGAGATTCCCCTGCCCACCTTGAGCCGACGCATTCGCGAGCTCGAACAGCAGCTGAAAGTGCAACTGCTCGAACGCTCGGTACGGGGCACCAAGCTCACCGACTCGGGGGCGCGCCTGTACGAACACGCCAGCCGCGGTATCGAGGCGCTGATCGAAGGGGAACAGGCGGTGATCAGCGATCAGGCCCTGTTGAAAGGCCGCTTGCGGCTGTCGTTGCCGCCCTCGTTCGAACCCTGGTGGGATGTGCTGTCGGCGTTCCAGCGCCGCTACCCGCAGGTCGAGGTCAGCGTCCATACCACGGAGCGACGCATCGACCTCATCGAAGACGGCGTGGATGTGGCGTTACGGGTCGGCGCGATTACCCATGAGACCATGGTCGCCCGCCGCCTGCTGAGCTATCGCCACCTGCTGGTAGCCAGCCCGGCGTTGCTTGAGCGGCTGGGCCCGCCCCGCAGCGTCGAGGCGCTGAATGCTTACCCCTGCGGAGTCTGGAGCCAGGGCAGCCCGGGGACCTGGCAGTTGGGAGAGGTGGCCTTCAAGCCCAGGGCCATGCTCGCCACCAACGACTATGCGCACCTGCGCAGCCGGGCGCTGGCCGGTGACCTGGTGACGGAACTGCCGCCCTTCCTCGCGGCGCGTGCCATCCGCGAAGGCCGGCTGCTGGCGCTGCTGCCCGACTATCCCTTGCCCGAGCAGCAAATCAATCTGCTCTACCCGTCCCACCGTCACCCCTCGGCCATCGTGCGGGCGTACCTGGACTTCTCCCAGGGGTACATGGGCTACCTGACAGACGTGTCGTCCACTCAGCAGTGATTCGCTCCTGAAGGGCCCAGGCACGACCCGAATCGATCAGCCCTCCTCCAGCCGCTCCCGCAGGAACTCGATAAAGCGCTGGGTCTTCGCCGGCAGCAGGCGGGTTTCGGTGAGCGCGTAGACAGGGATGGGGCTGGCTTGCCACTGCGGCATTACCCTGCACAGGCTGCCGTTGGCCAGCTCCTCGGCGACTATGCCTTGCGCCAGCACGGCGATGCCCAGGTCGAGCGTCGCCAGGCGGCGGATCAGGCCCACGCTGTTGAGCTGGAAGCGCCCGCCCACCTCAATCTCCAGCGTTTCGCCTGGACGGGACAGCGTCCAGTTGTCGGCTTTGGGCGAGCGCAGGCGCAGGCATTCATGCCCCGCCAGATCTTGCGGATGAGCCGGCTCGCCGAACCGTTCGAGATAAGCCGGTGAGGCGTACAAAAAGCGCGGCAGGCTGGCGAGCTTGCGCGCGATCAGGTTCGAGCTCGGTGGCTCGCCCATGCGAATGACCACATCGACCGGCTCGCTGATCAAATCGACCTGGCGCGGCGTCAGGTCGAAATCGAAGCTGATGCCCGGGTAACGGCCGGCGAACTCGGCGATCAGCGGCGCCAGGTAGATGGTGGCGAAATCCACCGGCAGCGAGGCGCGCAACAGGCCGCTGGGCCGCGCCAGCATTTCCCCCAGTTGCTCGTGGGCGAGCCGGGCCTCCTCGACGATGCGCTTGCAGCGCTCGAAGTACAGTTGCCCCGCCTCGGTCAGTTCGATCTTGCGAGTGGTGCGGTGCAGCAGCCGCAGGCCGATGGCCTTCTCCAGGCCGCTGATGCGCCGCGACAAGGTCGAGTTCGGCATCTCCATCGCTTGCGCCGCGCGGCGGAAACTGCGCGCCTTCACCACCTCGACGAACAGCGCCATATCGTTCAGAAACTCCACGCCGATTGCTCCACTAATGGATCAGTCATTTCAATTTAGACGGATTTATCCCGACTTTGGATTGATCGATGATAACCACATCGCCCATTGAGGAGCACTGCCATGAGTTCGCTTTTTTCCCCCGTCCAAGTAGGTCGCCACCACTTGTCCAACCGCCTGGTCATGGCGCCCATGACCCGTTCCCGCGCCGATGATGCCGGGGTGCCCAGCGAGTTGGCGGTGACCTATTACGCCCAGCGCGCCGGCGCCGGCCTGATCGTTTCCGAGGGGGTATTCCCCGCCGCCCTGGGCAAGGGCTACGTGCGTACCCCGGGGATCGAAACCGCGGCACAGGTGGCGGCCTGGAAGCAGGTCAGCACGGCGGTGCACGCGCGCGGCGGGAAGATCTTCATGCAACTGATGCACTGCGGGCGCATCTCTCACCCTTCGCTGCTGCCTGAAGGCGCCCTGCCCCTGGCCCCTTCAGCGATCAGGCCGGCGGGCCAGACCTGGACCGCGACCGGCCTGCAGGACTTCGTCACCCCCCATGCACTGAGCGTGGAAGAAATCGCCACAGTGGTCGCGGGCTATCGGCAGGCCGCACGCCTGGCCATCGAGGCGGGTTTCGACGGGGTCGAGCTGCATGGCGCCTCGGGTTATCTGCCGGAACAGTTCCTCTCGTCCGGCAGCAACCAGCGCAGCGATGCCTACGGCGGCTCGGTGGAGAACCGCGCGCGTTTTGTCCTCGAGGTACTGGCGGCGGTGACAGCGGAAATCGGCGGTGACCGGGTTGGCCTGAAGATCTCGCCGGAAATGAACTTCAACGACATCACCGATGCCAACCCGCAACAGACCTACCGCTACCTGGTGGAGCAGTTGCGCGGACTCGACCTGGCCTACCTGCACGTGGCCCTGTTCGGCGCCAGCGTCGACTACCACGCCCTGTTGCACCCACTGTTCGACGGCCGCTACCTGATCGGTGGCGGGCTCGACCAGCAGGCCGCTGAAACGCTGCTCGCCGATGGCCTGGCCGACGCCGTGGTGTTTGGCGCGGCCTTCCTCGCCAACCCGGACCTGCCCGAGCGTTTCCGCCGGGGCGCCGAGCTGAATGCACCGCACAAGGAGACCTTCTACAGCCCGGGCGCGCAAGGCTATACCGACTACCCGAACCTGGGCGCCTGAGGACACCGCCATGACCCATATCGCACGCCTGCAACGGATGAACCACGGCAGCCACTTCCGTGCCTTCACCCTGCGCGGTGGCCAGCCCGCCACGTCCATCGACCCCTTCCTCGCGGTCGACCACGCCTGGACCAGCGGGCCGACGTTCCCGCCGCACCCCCATGCCGGTTTTTCCGCGGTGTCCTACCTGTTCCTCGACTCCGAGACCGGGATCGACAACCGCGACTCCCTGGGCAACCGCAACCTGATCCAGCCCGGCGGCCTGCACTGGACCGCCGCGGGCACGGGCGTGGTGCATGAAGAAGTGCCCACCGAGACAGGCAAGACCGTGCACATGCTGCAGGTGTTCATCAACCTGCCACTGCACCTGCAGGGCGGCGCGCCGTTCGTCTTCAGCCTCGAAGCCGAGGACGTGCCGGTGGTGCAGTTACCGGGGGTGAAAGTCCGGGTGCCACTGGGCCGCTTCGCGGATCTCCATTCGCCGCTGTCGCTGCCCACCGAGGTCAGCTTGCTGGACATCTCCCTGGAGCCAGGCGCGCAGGTGACGGTGCCGATCGCGGCCGGCCATGGCGCCTTCGTGATGCCGATCGACGGTGAACTGTCGGTCGATGGCCAGCCCTTCGACCTAATGCACGCCCGACTGCCAGTGAGCCTGCCACAACCCGAAGAACGCCAGCTCAGCCTGCGGGCGGACCAGGGGCCGGCGAAGGCGGTGCTGTTTTCCGGCCGCCCCCTGGGGCAACCGGTGTATTGGCAGGGGCCGCTGGCCCTTGCCTCGCAAGAGGCGCTGGCCGCGGCCGTCGAGGCCTACCAGCGCGGCGCGTTCGGCACGCTGCAAGCGCGCTGATCGCCCTAGATCAACCCCGGGGCGCAAGCGCCCAATCTCACCTACCAGGAGCACCATCATGTCCTACGAAAAATTCAGTGCCGAAAATGCCGCCCTACTGTTGATCGACCACCAAGTGGGGACCATGGGCTGGGTGAAATCCATTCCCTTCGAAGAGATGAAACGCAACGCGCTGATGCTCGCCAAGGCCGCCAGTATCCTGCAACTGCCGGTGGTCCTGACTTCGAGCATGGAGGAATACGCCCAGGGGCCACTGCTGAGCGAACTGGAACAGATCCTGCCCGGCGAGTTCGCCGCCCGCGTCAAGCGCCTGGGGATCGTCAACGCCATGGACGATGACAACTTCGCCAAGGCGGTCCAGGCCACCGGTCGCAAGAAACTGATCATTGCCGGGGTCACCAATGACGTCTGCACGGTGTACCCGGCCCTGAGCCTGGTGCGCGATGGCTATGAGGTGCAGGTGGTGGCTGACGCCGGCGGTTCACCCAGCGCCATGGCCGATGACATCGCCCTGCGCCGGATGGACAAGGGCGGCGTGACCCTGACCAGTACCAACCAGCTGATCGCCGAACTCGCGGGAAGCTGGGCGACGCCACAAGGCGGTCAACTGGTGCAGGTACTGATGACCGCGCTGCAAGGCTGAGTCGCGCGAAAAACGATCACCAGAACGGCGCCAGGCGGTTCTGGCGATCCGCATTGGCGCCCTCCCCGTCCGCACGCTATGCGCCCAGGGAAACACCTGGTCTTCAGACCGTCTTCAGCCCTCCTGCACGGTCCCCAACAGCCATTCCTTGAACGCCAGCATCGCCGGGCTTTGCGCCCTGGACTGCAAGCGGGTCAGCCAATAGCTGCCGGTGGTGATGCCCAGCGCGAACGGCTGGACGATGCTGCCGGCGTGCAACTGCCGGGAGAACATCAGCGGCGGCGCCAGGGCCACGCCTATACCCTGCTGCGCGGCTTCCATCATGCCCAGGGACGAGTCGAAGACGATGCTGCGCGCAGGCAGGGTGCTGGCCGGCAAGCCGGCGGCGCTGAACCATTCCGGCCATTCGTCGGTGCGGTAGGAGCGCAGCAGGGTCTGGCCGAGCAGGTCGGCGGGGCTGCGCAGCTGCCGAGCCAGTTCCGGCACGCAGAGCACCGACAGCGGTGCTTCCAATAGCTGGACAGCATCGGTGCCGTGCCAGGCGCCGTTGCCGAAGCGGATGGCGTAGTCCAGGCCTTCGGCGGCGACGTCGACCCGGTTGTTGTGGGTCGACAGGCGCAGGTCGATAAACGGGTGGCGGGCCTGGAAGTCCTCCAGGCGCGGCAACAACCAGCCGACGGCAAAGGTGCCGACCGCGCCGACGCTGAGCATTTCGCGGTAGTGCCCGCCTTCGAAGCGGCCGAGTGTTTCGGCGATGCGGTCGAAACACTCGCACAGCACCGGTAGCAGGGTTTCGCCCTCGCTGGTCAGCATCAGCCCGCGGGGCAGGCGCTTGAACAGGGTCACGTTGAGCTGGGCCTCAAGGCTTTTCACCTGATGACTGACCGCCGCCTGGGTCACGCACAGCTCGATGGCCGCGCGGGTAAAACTCAAATGCCGCGCCGAGGCCTCGAAGGCGCGCAGGGCATTCAGCGGCAGATGGGGTCGGATCATGACCACTCCCTAGTTTTTCTAATGGCTCCTGCGAAATATCGTCGTTTGCCGATCCTTCGCCGACCGCCTACATTGAGCCGGCTCGCAGCGCCCTGCTCCCTGACTGCAAGGGCAGGCGCTGGCAAAAGCCGCTCGGAGTGTAGCGGCCATCACCCTGCAAAATCATGGAATGCCAGCCCATCATGCACAACAAAAACCTAGCCCTATCCGGATTTTTCACCATTTCCCTGCTGCTCTCCGGCGCCAGCGCCTGCCTGGCCGCCAGCCAGCCGGACAGCGCGCTCAAACCCCTGGTCGACGCGGCGATCCGGCCGTTGATGCAACAACAGGACATCGCCGGGATGGCGGTGGCCATCACTCTCAAGGGCCAGCCCCATTACTTTAACTACGGCCTGGCCTCCAAAGAAGGGAAAAAGGCCGTCGACGCCGACACGCTGTTCGAGGTCGGGTCGGTGAGCAAGCTCTTCACCGCGACCCTGGGGGCCTATGCCCAGGCCAGCGGCAAGCTGTCCCTGAACGACCCGGCCAGCCGCTACCTGCCGGCGTTGAAAGGCAGCGCCTTCGAGCACATCAGCCTGTTGCAACTGGGGACCTACAGCGCCGGCGGCCTGCCGTTGCAGTTCCCGGAACAATGGGACAGCCAGGACAAGATGCTCGGCTACTACCAGGGCTGGAAACCGGCCTTTGCCCCCGGCGCCCAGCGCCTGTACTCGAACCCGAGCATCGGTCTGTTCGGCTACCTGGCCGCGCAAAGCCTGGGGCAGCCCTTCGAGCAATTGATGGAGCAGCGGCTGTTCCCGCAGCTGGGCCTGCAGCACAGCTATATCCAGGTACCGAAGTCACAGATGGACAATTACGCCCAGGGCTACGGCAAGGACGGCAAGCCGGTGCGGGTCGGCCCCGGCGCCCTGGATGCCGAGGCCTACGGGGTCAAGACCAGCGCCGCCGACCTGCTGCGTTTCGTCCAGGCCAACCTCAAGCCCGAGTCGCTGGCGCAACCCTGGCCGCAGGCCATCGCCCTCACCCACACCGGCTATTACCAGGTCGAGGGCATGACCCAGGGCCTGGGCTGGGAACTCTATCCTTACCCGCTCAGCCTGGACGCCCTGCTGGCCGGCAACTCGTCACAGATGGCCTTCGAACCGCACCCGACCCGCTGGTTCACCCCGCCCCAGGCACCGCGGGCCGATACCCTGCTGAACAAGACCGGTTCCACCGGCGGTTTCGGCGCCTATGTGCTGTTCGTGCCCGGCAAGGACATCGGCCTGGTGCTGCTGGCGAACAAGAACTACCCCAACGCCGAACGGGTCAAGGTCGCCCATGCCCTGCTCAAGGCACTGGATGACGCGCAACCCTGAGAACAACAGCGACCGGATCGGTTAACGGGCCGGTCGCTGGAGTGGCCAGGAGCGCGTCGCAGCCATGACAACGCGCTCCACGACGATGATCGGCGCTGGATAAAAGCCGCGGAACGCGCCATCCTCCGCGTCTTTTTTCCGCGCAGCCCCTGGGGCTGCACGTTTTTCCAAGGAAACCCTCCATGCACAACCAGCCGCTCAGCCCCGCCGAGTTCGAATTCATCGAAGACACCCTGCTCAAGTATGGCGACGACCACTCCGTGCTCAACCTGGCCGAGCTGGACGGTTTTTGCACCGCCCTGGTGTCCGGCCCGGCCCAGGTGGACATCGCCGAATGGTTCCCGGCCATCTGGGGCGGGCAGAACCCGGACTGGCAGGACCCCGAGGAGTGCAAGCGCTTCATCGAGCTGAGCGTGCGCCATCTGAACGCCCTCGCCACGGCGCTGGCGAATGACTCGGCGAGTTTTCAGCCGCGTTTCGAACAGACCGAGCATCAGGACCAGCCGCTGACGCTGGCGGAAGAATGGTGTTTCGGCTACCTCCGCGCCATGGCCGTGAGCAACTGGCCCGAGCTGCCCGCCGCCCAGGCCGCCCAGCTGCAAGCCATCATCACCTGCGCCGAACAGGACAACTTCGAACTGCCGGCCGACCTCGATCTGGCTCAGCATCGCCAGACCGTGGCCAGCGTCGAACAGGCCGCCCGTGAGCTGCACGATTACTGGTTGGCGCAACGCTGAGAGAGGCCTGGGGGTGGGTCCATCACGGCCCGCCCCAAGTGTGCGCACTCAAACCGCAAAAACACAAAAGCCTCCCGCAGGAGGCTCTTGGCTCGACCCGCCAGCGCGGGGTCAGAACGCCAGTTTGTAGCCGATGGAAAACAGCATGAGCGCCAGGAACGGCCGCAGCAGTTCGTCCGAGACGCGGCCGGTCATGTGGCTGCCGAGCCAGATCCCCGGCAGCGAGCCCATCAGCAGAAAGCCCAGCAGTTGCCAGTCCATGTTGCCCATGCTCGCGTGCCCCAGGCCGGCGACCAGGGTCAGCGGCACGGCGTGGGCGATTTCAGTGCCGACCAGGCGCTTGGTGGCGAGGAAGGGATAAAGGATGAACAGCGCCACGGTGCCCAGGGCACCGGCGCCGATGGAGGTCAGGGCGACCATGGTGCCCAGGACCACGCCGGTGAACACCGTCAGGCCGTTGAGGCTGGAATCCTTCAGGTGGTAGTGATCGCCGGCGTGCTTCTGGGCAAACGCCAGGAGCTTTTTCTTGAACAGGATCGCCAGGGCGGTGAGCAGCAGCACAAAACCCAAGGCCTGCTTGATCACGCTGTTCAGCGCTTGCGGGTCGGTGTGCAGGCTCTTGAGGAACCACAGGGTGAGCAACACCGCAGGCACGCTGCCCAGGGTCAGCCAGCCGGTGATTTTCCAGTCGATGTTGCGGTTTTTCTGATGGACCAGCACACCACCGGACTTGGTGATGGCGGCGTACAGCAGGTCGGTGCCGACAGCGGTCGCCGGGTTGATACCAAACCACAACAGGATCGGGGTCATCAGCGAACCGCCTCCCACCCCCGTCATCCCCACGATGAAACCCACCAACAGGCCCGCGATTACAAAACCAAAATTACCCACATCCATCAATAAGCCCTACGCATCAACCGCGGCCAGGTAAAAAACTGGCGGCAGCATAGCGCTAATGCTTATGTCCATTTATATAAATAAAATCTAACGTTATAACTCTTTGCCATTTTGCCATGTATTCAGCGCATACAACCCGCGGATTGCATGCACCCATCACATGCCGAGATTGGCTCGGAAACGGCCGGGGGAAACCTTCGAAACCGCGCGCCCTTTGCAGGTCACTTTGCTAGCGGAATCCGCTTCACCGCTTCGATCCAGTCCGGATTCAAGCGCTTCTGCTCGGTGTCCATGCCCAGGGCTAGCATCCGCTCCTTGTGCCGGTCGATCTCATGCACCGCCTGGCTCAACGCGCTGGAGTTGGCATCCAGCTGGTGCATCTGGGTCAGGCCCAGGTGGTAGAAGCGCAGCAGTTTCATCGCTGTCGGGTCCTGGGACTCGACGCCCGCGGTGACGTGGTGCATGACGTTGGTCACGCTCATCAGGCTGCGCTTGAGCTGCCAGCCGTAGACCGCCGCGGCCATCCACGGCTGCGACCAGAAACGCACGCGCATCAGCACCATGCTCACCGCCAGCCCGGCCAGCACGCCGGCGACATTGAGCTTGAAGTTATCGCCGCCCGGCGTGCCGAACAGCAGCACCGCGGCGCTGGACAGCAGCATGGCCAGGGACAGGAAAATCAGGGCAATGAACAGGGTACTGCGGCGGGTCTGCTGGCGAAAAAGCTCGGGGTTCTGCGGCTGGATCTCGAACATGGCGACGGTGCGCTCGCATGATGGACAGGCCGGCATTATCACCCTGCCCGCCCCCGGAGATGGCGAATAAATCCACGCTGCGACAATCCACCTCGGCCACGGGGGCGCTGTCGGAGACAAGCAGAGATTACGGATCGAGCATGCCGGGCGTCGAATGGCATGCCCGACGCGGACAAATGGACCGGCCCCTGGCGGAGCCGGTCCTCGTGGCTCAGGCCACCTGGCCCTTGGCCTGTTGCTCCAGGTGCAGTTGCAGCTCGGGGTCGATCCGCAGCGCCGCCGCCAGTTCGTCCAGATAACTGCGCTCGGCGTCCTGCTGATCGTCCACCAGCATCACGCTGGCCAGGTACATTTCCGCCGCCATGCCCGGCTCGCCCGCGGCCGACTGGGCCACGTCGGCGGCGTCCAGGGGACGTGCGACTTCGTCGTCGAGCCATTGCTGCAATTGCGGGTCATCGGTGTGACGGCCGATCTCGGCGCTGATCAGTTGTTTTTCCTGCTCGTCGATGCGGCCATCGGCCTTGGCCGCGGCGATCAGGGCGCGGAGGATCGCATGGCTGTGTTCTTCGACTTCCGGGCCGGCCAGCTGGTCGACGGTGCGCAACGCCTGTTGCGGCGCCGCCGATTGCTGCTGGCGCTGCCAGGCCTGATAAGCCTGGAACGCCATCATCCCCAGGGAGGCCAGCGCCGCGTAGTTCGCACCACCGCCGGAGCGGCCCTGAGGGGCTCCACCGGAAGCCGCGCCGCCCAACCCGGAACCGCCCAGCAAGCCGCCCAGCAGACCACCCAGCCCGCCCAGGCCGCCGGCCGGCGCTCCGCCGCCGCTGTTACCGCCCAACAGGCCGCCGAGCAAGCCACCCAGGCCTCCCAGGCCATCCTGCGGTGCCGAGGCCCCGCCACCCTGCTGCGTCATCGAGGCCTGGCCGGCGCGCAGCAACTGTTCAAGCAAATCACTGGTGTTCATGGCATCGCTCTCTTCGGGCAGTTATTCAGATTGCCAACAATAGTCTTCGCCACGCATTGCGCCAACTGCTTCCGCTTGGGCCCTGATCCCTTCTCGCCAAACGCCGCGCTGGCGGCCCATTCCATCCGCCAGCCGACGGCCAGTGAGCCCGGGAATCAGGCCTGGGGCATTTTGCGGAAACCCACCGCCAGGCGGTTCCAGCTGTTGATGGTGGCGATGGCCAGGCTCAGGTCGACCTGTTCGCTGGGGCTGAACTGGCTGCTCAGCAGCTCGTAGTCGGCATCCGGCGCATGGGTTTCGCTGACCCGGGTCAGGGACTCGGTCCAGGCCAGGGCGGCCCGTTCGCGGTCGGTGAAGAACGGCGCTTCGCGCCAGACCGAGACCGCGTACAGGCGGCGCTCGGTTTCCCCGCTCTTGCGCGCGTCGGCGGTGTGCATGTCGACGCAGAAGGCACAGCCGTTGATCTGCGAGGCGCGCAGCTTCACCAGCTCGATCAGCGACTTTTCCAGGGGCAGTTTCGATACCGCGGTTTCCAGCGCGATCATGGCTTTGAGGGCGTCCGGCGAGGCGGTGTAGAAGTCGATACGCGGTTGCATGGTGTGGCTCCAGATCAAATGAATGTGGCGCTACGTTAAGCCCGGGCCTGGTCCCAACCAATAACCAATTGCGGCTAAGACCAGGTGACCAATGCCCCCCTCTTGCGTAGGAGCGCAGCTTGCGCGCGATCCGCGCAGCGGCCATTCACCGATGACGCTATCGCGCGCAAGCTGCGCGCCTGCAGGGGGCGTACATGGACACTCAGGCGCGCCGGCGCAGCCACTGCATAAAGCCTTTTTTCACCGCCGGCCGCGGGCTTTCCTGGGTCAGGGTCTGGGCGATGTGCTGGCGGAAATCCAGGAGGTTTTTCATCGCGTCGCTGATGTCGCGCCGCGCATCCAGGCACGGCTTGAGGTATTCGTTTTCGATGCGGTACAGGGTGCAGAAGGTCTTGGCCGAGAAGTCCGCCGCGGTCGCCTGATCGGCAACCCCCGCCTCGCCTATCACTTCGCCCGGCCCCATGCGCCCGGCCTCGAAGGGCTTGCCATCGCGGATCAGGCTGACCGAGACCACCCCCGATTCGATGATCAGCAGGTGATCGCTCACCTCGCCCGCCGGCAGGATGGTCTCGCCGGCGCGGAAGGTCTGCAGGGTCATGTTTTGGCTGAAGGTTTCCTTCTCTTCCTGGCGCAGGGTGGAGAAGATGCTCGAGCTGTCCAGCAGCGCCCGCGGGCGCGACAGGTGGGCCGCCACGCTGCTTTCACCGCTGGACAACAGGCTGACGCCGGACGCCTGCAAGTGCCGGAAAGCCAGGTCGAACAGCTGGTTGCGCACTTCGCGCTTCTGCCCCATGGAGGCCACGAAACCGCTGATCTCGTACTCCACCCCGGCATTGCCCGAGCTTTTCAGGGCCACGCTGGGGGCCGGTTTGGGGAGCAGGAAACGGCAACCGAGCATGGCCCGTTCCAGCGCCTCGATCACCGTTTGCGGCCGCGCATGGGGGCTGACCTGGAGGCTGATGGAAAGCCCGTGCATATCGGCGGGACGGCTGAAGTTGATGATCTTGGCCTTGGCCGCCAGGGAATTGGGGATCACCGCCATGCTGCCCTGGGAGGTCTGCAGCCGGGTGGCGCGCCAGTCGATGTCGGTGACCCGGCCTTCGGTGCCGTCGATGGAGATCCAGTCATCGAGCTGATACGGCTTGGTGGTGTTCAGCACGATGCCGGAGAACACGTCGCTGAGGGTGCTTTGCAGCGCCAGGCCGACAATGATCGCCACCGCGCCGGAGGTGGCCAGCACGCCCTTGACCGGCAGCTCCAGCACATAGGCCATGGCGGCGATGATGGCGATCAGGAAAATCACCGCCCCCATCAAGTCCTGCAACAGCCGCCCGGTATGCCCGACCCGCTGCATCATCAGGGTGCCGAGCAACACCGTCAGGGTCCGCGCGCCGAACAGCCACCAACCGATCTGCAACCCGGTGGCGGCCAGGTGCAGCGGCACGTCCTCCGGCCAGGGCGCCGCCTGCATCGGGTTCAGGCCCTGGTTGAACAGCAGCACGCTGTACAGGGTGAAGATCAGCACCCGCACCAGCAGCTTCCAGTAACCGCCCCGCGCGCCGATCAGGCGCCACAGCAGCATGTCCAGCAGGATCAGGACCAGCGCGGCGAACAGCGGGTGGTCGGCGAACAGGTTCGGCATCAAGCAACTCCAGCACGGTCAGAGGCGCGACAATCTCACACAAGCGACCTTGCAGGTATAGCCGCAGAAACAAAAACAGGGGCCTCATGGGAGGCCCCTGCCTGCAACGATGTCGCTCACTCTGTAGCCGCTGCCGAGCCCGCGAGGCTGCGAGCGCCCCCGCAGGGGGCGCAGGACCTTGAGATCGCTTAAGGGCCTTCGGCCCTATCGCAGCCTGCGGCAGCGGCTACAGGGGTTGTGACCTACCGATCGGCGCTAACCCTGTAGCCGCTGCCGAGCTTGCGAGGCTGCGATCGACTGCGCAGCAGGCGCAGGGTCTTGAAACCGCTGGAGGACCTTCGGTCCTGTCGCAGCCTGCGGCAGCGGCTACAGGGAATGGCGACACCTCCGATAGCCCGGTCGTGCTCGCTGCCTTGTGTAGCCGCCGCTGGCAGGTCACTTGCCCTGGGTCAGGGTGGTGTAGCTGGTGATCAGGTTGCGGTAGTCCGGGATGTGGTTGGAGAACAAGGTGCCCAGGCCCTCGATGTCGTTGCGCCAGTCGCGGTGCAGCTCGCAGGCCAGGCCGAACCAGGTCATCAACTGGGCGCCGGCGGTGGACATGCGGTTCCATGCAGAATCGCGAGTCAGGGCATTGAAGGTGCCGGAGGCGTCGGTGACCACGAACACCTCGAAACCTTCTTCCAGGGCCGACAGCGCCGGGAAGGCCACGCAAACCTCGGTCACCACGCCGGCAATGATCAGTTGCTTCTTGCCGGTGGCCTTGATCGCCTTGACGAAGTCTTCGTTGTCCCAGGCGTTGATCTGGCCGGGCCGGGCGATATACGGCGCGTCCGGGAACAGCGCCTTGAGCTCGGGCACCAGCGGGCCGTTGGGGCCGGTTTCGAAGCTGGTGGTGAGGATGGTCGGCAGCTTGAAGTACTTGGCCAGGTCGGCCAGGGCCAGCACGTTGTTCTTGAACTTGTCCGGATCGATGTCGCGCACCAGGGACAGCAGGCCGGCCTGGTGATCCACCAGCAGCACGGCGGCGTTGTCTTTGTCGAGACGCTTGTAGGCAGTAGTCATGGGGTAGTCCTCGCTTCTTGTCGATACCGACTGGAGGTCGGCGTGGGGGTGCAGCTTCAGCGCTGGGAGTCCAGCACTTCGTGCTCGTTCGCCACTTGCTGGGCCTTGAGGTAGCTCTCGATCAGCAACTGGTAATGCGGCATGGCCTGGGCGTAGACCGCGGCCCACTGCTCGGCGTCCGGGCGGTTCCACGAACCCTGCAGCTCGGAAAGCGTCGCCATGATGTCGATCGGCACCACCCCGGCCTGGGCCAGGCGGGCGATGGTCAGGTCAGTGGCCAGCCGCGAATGGTTGCCCGAGGCATCGACCACCGCGAACACCTTGTAGCCTTCATGCACCGCGGCGATCGACGGAAACGCCAGGCAGACGCTGGTCAGGGTGCCGGCGATCACCAGGGTTTTCTTGCCGGTGGCTTCTACCGCCGCCCGGAACTGGGGATTGTCCCAGGCGTTGATTTCGCCTTTGCGGGCCACGTACTGGGCATGGGGCGCCTCCTGGTGGATTTCCGGGATCAGCGGGCCGTTGGGGCCCTGGGGCACCGAGGCGGTGGTGATCACCGGCATCTTCAGCAAGGTCGCAGCTTTCGCCAGAGCGATGGCATTGGCCCGCAATTGCGGCACGTCCATGTCCTTGACGATCTGGAACAGCCCGCTCTGGTGGTCGATCAGCAGCATCGCTGCGTCGTTGGGGTCGATGGTCGGCTTGGCGCCATTGAAGTTGGCAGCATTGAAGTTGTTCATGTGCAGTTCCTCTTTCGTTTAGGGCATTTATTGAAGGCAACAGCCATCCCTGGCCCTGAACCGGCCGACACGTCCTGTGCAAGTCGGTAAGTGGGGGTCAGCCAGGCATCTGGCCGAAACGACCGGACTGGAAGTCGACGAAGGCCTGGTGGATCTCGGCCTCGCTGTTCATCACGAACGGACCATGACCGACGATGGGCTCGTCGATCGGTTCGCCGCTGAGCAGCAGCACCACCGCGTCGTTGTTGGCCTCCAGGCTGAGCTGGTCGCCGTCGCGCTCGAACAGCACCAGCTGGCCTTCACGCACTACTTCCTGGCCATTGACCTGGAGCGTGCCGCGCAGCAGCACCAGGGCGGTGTTGCGCCCCTCGTGCAGGTCGAGGGTCAGGGGCTTGCCGGCATTCAGGCGGATGTCCCAGACGTCGATGGGCGTGAAGGTGCGGGCCGGGCCCTTGACGCCGTCGTACTCGCCGGCGATCAACCGCAGGGTGCCGGCCTTGTCCTTCAGGGCGATGGCCGGGATGTCGCCATCGAGAATCGTCTGATAACCAGGCGCGGCCATCTTGTCCCGCGCCGGCAGGTTGACCCACAGCTGGACCATGTCCAGGGTGCCGCCGGACCGGGCGAACGCTGCGGAGTGAAACTCCTCATGGAGAATCCCCGAGGCCGCGGTCATCCATTGCACATCGCCAGGGCCGATCTTGCCGCCGCTGCCGGTGGAGTCGCGGTGCTCCACCTCGCCCTTGTAGACGATGGTCACGGTTTCGAAGCCGCGGTGGGGGTGCTGGCCCACGCCGCGCCGTCCCTGGGTCGGGGTGAATTCAGCCGGGCCGGCGTGGTCGAGCAGCAGGAACGGGCTGATGTGCTTGCCCAGGTTGTCGTAGGAAAACAGCGTGCGCACCGGGAAGCCGTCGCCCACCCAATGGGCCCGTGGGCTGGTGTAGATACCGATGATGTTTTTCATGGGGGTGCCTCCGAAATGGGTGAGTTATTTCGTTGGATACACCTTAAAACCCATACCTTTGATGCACTAGACTGCAAAAATCGCTCTTAGCGTTCTATCTGGAGAACGATGGTGGAAGACCTCAATACCCTCTACTACTTCACCCAGGTCGTCGAACACCGCGGCTTTGCCGCCGCCGGACGCGCCCTGGACATGCCCAAGTCCAAGCTCAGCCGGCGCATTGCCCAGCTCGAGGAACGCCTCGGCGTGCGCCTGATTCACCGCACCAGCCGCCACTGCTCGCTCACCGAGATCGGCCATGAGTACTACCAGCGGTGCCTGGCCATGCGCGTGGAAGCGGAAAGCGCCGCGGAAGTCATCGAGCGCAACCGTTCCGAGCCCCAGGGCCTGGTGCGCATCAGTTGCCCGACCGCGCTGCTCAACTCCTGGGTCGGGCCGATGCTGACCCGCTACATGCTCAAGTACCCGCTGGTGGAGCTGTTCATCGAGAGCACCAACCGCCGGGTCGACCTGATCCACGAAGGTTTCGACATCGCCCTGCGGGTGCGCTTCCCGCCACTGGAAAGCAGCGACCTGGTGATGAAGGTGCTGGGCAACAGCACCCAGTGCCTGGTCGGCCACCCGGACTTTCTTGCGCGCCTGTCGAGCCCCGCCTCGCCCGCCGACCTCAGCGGCCTGCCGAGCCTGCATTGGGGCGCGGCGCAACGCGAATACCAGTGGGAGCTGTTCGGCCCCGACGAGACGCTCGCGCAGATTCGCCACAAGCCGCGGATGGTCACCGACGACCTGATTGCCCTGCGCCAGGCGGCGCTGGCGGGAATCGGCATCGTCCACCTGCCCAGCGTGGTGGTGCGCGACGATATGGCCGCCGGACGCCTGGTGCAGCTGGTACCGGACTGGGCGCCCAAGTGCGGGATCGTCCATGCGATCTTCCCGTCGCGCCGTGGCCTGCTGCCGTCGGTGCGCACCCTGATCGACTTTCTCGGCGAGGAGTTCAGCCGCAGCGATATCACCTGAGGATGCGCGCAAGGTGAAGCCTGGCCGAATCTTCCGACCTGTGGCGTTTTTGACACTGGCCGAAATAATATTTCGAACATAATATTTTTCTCGTCATCTTGTTCCACCCAGCGAGGAAACGCCCATGCAAAGCCCATCCCGCGAGGCCACCCTGGCCCAGTGGATTGCCCAGGAACAGGCCATGCGCGCGCGCCTGGCCGGTCCGGGCAGCCTGTCCCTGGCCGAGGTCAGCGCCCTCTCGCCCGCCGAGTTCTTCGACGGCATCGGCAACGGCGAATTGCCCTCGCCGCCCATCGGCACGTTGCTGGATTTCATCCCCATCGAATGGTCCGCCGGGCACTTCGTGTTCCAGGGCACCCCGGATGCCCGCCATTACAACCCGCTGGGCAGCGTGCACGGCGGTTATGCCGCAACCCTGCTGGACTCCTGCATGGGTTGCGCGATCCACACCCGCCTGAACAAGGGCCAGGGCTACACCACCCTGGACCTGCGCATCAGCTATGTGCGGGCCCTGACCGGCAGCAGCGGGCCGATCCGCGCCGAAGGCAAGATCGTCCACCTGGGCCGCTCCACCGCCCTGGCCGAAGGGCGGATCTACGACGTCGATGGCCGCCTGTACGCCACCGGCTCCACCACCTGCATGATTCTTCAAGCGCGTGGCTGAAACCGCCTCTGCGTCTTTAGAAGCGAGCTCGTTCGCGAAAAAACTACGGCTTGCGCTCATCGGTGGCCGGGAGGACGTCTCGCGAGCAAGCTCGCGCCTACCAGGGATCGTGCCTGCCCGCGCATTCGTGATTCGCGGTAAAGATTGCTTTGCCTGCCCGGCGGTTTTTCTCAAGGGTGCGGATCGGGATACTCGTGGCCTTTCCACTGCCATCTGGAGTCATCCATGTCTGTACCTGCTTTCGGCCTCGGCACCTTTCGCCTGCAAGGCCAGGTGGTCATCGACTCGGTCAGCACCGCGCTCGAACTGGGCTACCGGGCGATCGACACCGCACAGATCTACGAGAACGAAGCCGAGGTCGGCCAGGCCATCGCCGACAGCGGCATCCCCCGCGACGAGCTGTTCGTCACCAGCAAGATCTGGGTCGCCCATTTCGCCCGCGACAAGCTGATCCCCAGCCTCAAGGACAGCCTGCGCAAGCTGCGGACCGACTACCTGGACCTGACCCTGATCCACTGGCCGTCACCGGACAACCAGGTACCGGTCGAAGAGTTCATGGCGGCGCTGCTGGAGGCCAGGCAACTGGGGTTGACCCGGCAGATCGGTGTTTCCAACTTCACCATCGACCTGATGCGGCAGGCCATCGCCGCGGTCGGTGCCGAGCACATCGCCACTAATCAGATCGAACTGCATCCTTACCTGCAGAACCGCAAGGTCGTGGAGTTTGCGCAAAACCAGGGGATTCACATCACCTCGTACATGACGCTGGCCTACGGTGAAGTGCTCGAGGACCCGGTCATCCAGCAGATCGCCCAGCAGCATCGGGCAACGCCGGCCCAAGTGACCCTGGCCTGGGCCATGCAATCGGGTCATGCGGTGATTCCCTCCTCGACCCGGCGCGCGAACCTGGAAAGCAACCTCAAGGCCTGTGCCCTGACCCTGAGCGAGGCAGACATGCAACGCATCGCCAGTCTGGAGCGCGGTCATCGTCTGACCAGCCCCGCCGGCATTGCACCGGCGTGGGACTGAGGCCTTAACGCACCACGGCATTCAACCGAATGCCATCGGGGGCGATCTCTTCCTCATTGGAACTGCTGGGAAACTTTCCGGCCGCCGGGATCTTGCTCCGGTGGCCGGTGTCGATGGCCGCCATCAAGCGGCTGAGGGTCTCGTGGTCCGGCAGCGGCAGGCTGCTGATATACAGCTTGCGCTGCGGACCGAGTGGAATCGAAGGCACGCCGAGAAGCTCGGAGTCATAGACCAGCACATGACGGATCTGCGGGTTATCCATGCAGAACGCCACGATATCGAGCCGGGCCTGCAACCCCAGCGAAGCGTTGATGATCAGCAGGTCCATTGGCTCACTGCCATATTCCACGACGTTCAACACCTCGACGAGTCGATACATCGGTGCAATCCGGTAATAGCCCAGCTGGTTCAGCACCCGCTCGATCTTCATTCGATGAAAATGCTGTTCATCGGCGATCAGGATTCGTAACGTTTTATTCGGCATTTGTTCGCGACCATGAAAAAAGTCTGAGATGACAGGCTCCAAGCCTATGAATAAAGGCTAGGGGAGCAGCCGATAGTTTTCTCTAAGGGTTTTCTGAAAAGCCCTACTCCGAATTACTAAAATGCGGCTTTCCCCTACTTTTCGAGCCCGAAATGCTCGTTTCCCTGGTATTTCCGCCCACACCGGCGGCACTCATCGGCTATCCATGGGCGGCCATGAATCCTGCTTTTTGCCCGCTCCGGATGGAGACAAAAGACCCCGCCCGGCCCCGGTAGCGGCCATCGGAGATCCGCTGGCCAGGTGGCGGTCCACCTCCAGTAGCGCGACGCAAGCCCTGTTCCCAGCAACTGCGGAGGGCTATTCAGCATTCAGAAGGTTCGGTCTTTGCCCGAGGAGGCGGGAGGATTGATATGGGCAATGAAGCGCTGGAGGATCTCTTGCGTGGCGCCCTGCACCCAGAGAATCTCCTGTAGCGCAGAGGCACCGAGGACCACCGGCAATGCCTGTTCGGTGCGACCGCCATAGATCATCGCATGGCGGATCTGCGGGTTGCCCTGGCAGAACGCGCCGGCGTCCACCCCGGCGGCGAACGCCAGCTCGCCGCTGAGCAGCAACAGATCGAAGTTCTCGAAGGGGTCGCAGGAATAGTGAGTCAGGGTCACCAGTTCGCGGAAAGACTCCACCGCCGCGACGCGGAAATACCCCAGCCCATTCAACAAACGCTGGATGCGCCCACACTGCTCCCGGGACGCATCGGCAATCAGTATTCTCAGGCGTTTGTTGGGCATCGGCGTGGCAACTATCGGTTGAACACAGAGGCCCGACAGACTATCCGATGGCCCCAGGCCGACTCTTTAAGACAATTCCCAAAAATTACCGCGCACAAGAAATTTCTCCCAGGAAAGCCCCCTGCACGGGCGCTTTATTCGGTGGTGCTGGGGCTCCAGAACGCCTGCTCCACCAGGGCCGAGGTGGACAGACGCGCCACCAGGGCGTCGAGCTCGTCGCCGTCCACCGAAGTGGTGGCCAGGGTGGCTTCGATCTCCACGTCGTCGTTGCCGAAGGCATGGACATCGATGTCGCTGGCCGGGTAGTTGCTGCGTTCCAGTTCCGCTTCGAGCAGGGCGAACACGGCCTTCTGCTTGGAGCGATGGGCGATGACATAGACGATGTTGGTGACCTCAGCGGAGATCACATCCAGCGGCTGGCGGTTGATGTTGTTGACGATCGGTCGCAGCAGGGTGTTGGCCGCCAGCACGAACAAAGTGCCGAGAAAGGCTTCGAGAATCAGGTCGGCGCCGGCGCAGGCGCCCACCGCCGCCGAGGCCCAGAGGGTGGCCGCGGTGTTCAGGCCACGGACATTGCCCTCCTCGCGCATGATCACCCCGGCGCCGAGAAAACCGATGCCGGACACCACATAGGCCACCACCCGCACCGCGCCCTCGGCGCCGCCGAGGCGGTTGGCCATGTCGACGAAAATCGCCGCGCCCACCGCCACCAGCACGTTGGTGCGCAGGCCGGCGGTGCGTTGCCGGTACTGGCGCTCGAAGCCGATCAGGCCACCGAGGATAAAGGCCGCGCTGAGGCTGACCAGGGTGTCCACCAGGGAGGTCAGGTTGATGTTCTGGAGTGCTTGCATGAAGGGAGTCCTTGAGTACGCGGCGGTCGGCTGCCGTTAAAGGATAGGTGCACTTGGCAGGAGCGAACGAGCAGTCGGCATTCCAACTGCCGGCGACCAGGCCGGGCCGGGGCTGCCGGCCATTTTGCGGCGCCGCTGTTACCAAGAGATGTTGGCCCGCCCAGCCCCGGATCGCCGCACCAGCAGCCGGATGGCTCGACAATGTAGCCGCTGCCGCAGGCTGCGATCGGCCGGCACGGCCGCGACGCCGGTGCTATCGCTGAAAGCCCTGCGAACAGCGTGGCCCGGACCATCGCAGCCTGCGGCAGCGGCTACAGGATGTTGTGCAACGTCGGCCGCGAGCCGCAGCTTATTGCCAGCCGAACCGACGGATATAAAAGCCCTTCACCGCCTGGGTCAGCGCCATGTACGCCAGCAGGATCACCGGCAGGAACACGAAGTACAGCGACGGCAGCGCCTGCAGCTTGAAGTAGTGCGCCAGCGGGCCCATGGGCAGGAAGATGCCGATGGCCATGATCAACCCGGTCATCACCAGCAGCGGCATGGCCGCGCGGCTTTGCAGGAACGGGATCTTCGGCGTGCGGATCATGTGCACGATCAGGGTCTGGGTCAGCAGCCCGACCACGAACCAGCCGGACTGGAACAGGGTCTGGTGGTCCGGGGTATTGGCATCGAACACGTACCACATCAGGGCAAAGGTACTGATGTCGAAGATCGAACTGATCGGCCCGAAAAACAGCATGAAACGCCCGACGTCCGCCGGCTGCCAGCGCTGCGGACGGGCCAGCATTTCGTCATCGACGTTGTCGAACGGAATGGCGATCTGGGAAATGTCGTACAGCAGGTTCTGCACCAGCAGATGCATCGGCAGCATCGGCAGGAACGGAATGAACGCGCTGGCCACCAGCACCGAGAACACGTTGCCGAAGTTCGAGCTGGCGGTCATCTTGATGTACTTGAGCATGTTGGCGAAGGTCCGCCGGCCTTCCAGCACGCCCTCCTCCAGCACCATCAGGCTTTTCTCCAGGAGGATGATGTCCGCCGCCTCCTTGGCGATGTCCACGGCGCTGTCCACCGAGATGCCGATGTCCGCGGTGCGCAGCGCCGGCGCGTCGTTGATGCCGTCGCCCATGAAGCCGACCACATGGCCGTTGCCCTTGAGCAGGCGGACGATGCGTTCCTTGTGCGAGGGCGTGAGCCGGGCGAAGACATTGGTGGTTTCCACGGCCTTGGCCAGCTGCGTGTCGCTCATGCGCTCGATGTCGTTGCCCAGCAGCAGGCCCTGTTGTTCCAGGCCGACTTCGCGGCAGATCTTCGCCGTCACCAGCTCGTTGTCGCCGGTCAGCACCTTCACCGCCACGCCATGGGCGGCCAGGGCCTCAAGGGCCGGCGCGGTGCTTTCCTTGGGCGGGTCGAGGAAGGCCACGTAACCGATCAGGGTCAGCCCCTGCTCATCCGCCAGGCTGTAGCTGTCGCGGCCCCGGGGCATCGGCCGGGCAGCCACGGCCACCACCCGCAGGCCTTCGCCATTGAATTGGGCGGTGACCTGGCGGATCCGCGCCAACAGCTCGTCGCTGAGCATTTCCTCGGCGGCGCCATGGCGCACCCGGGTGCACACCGCCAGCACCTCCTCCACCGCGCCCTTGCAGATCAGCAGGTGCGCACGCTCCTTCTCGGCCACCACCACCGACATGCGCCGCCGGTTGAAGTCGAAGGGAATCTCGTCGACCTTCTGGAACGCCGTGCCGACCCTCAGCTCGCGGTGCACTTCGACGTGCTCCAGCACGGCCACGTCCAGCAGGTTCTTCAGGCCGGTCTGGTAGTAGCTGTTCAGGTAGGCCATTTCCAGCACGTCGTCGGACTCCTCGCCCCAGACATCCACATGCCGGGCGAGGAAGATCTTGTCCTGGGTCAGGGTGCCGGTCTTGTCGGTGCACAGCACGTCCATGGCGCCGAAGTTCTGGATCGCGTCCAGGCGCTTGACGATGACTTTCTTGCGCGACAGGAACACCGCGCCCTTGGCCAGGGTCGAGGTGACGATCATCGGCAGCATTTCCGGGGTCAGGCCCACGGCGATCGACAGCGCGAACAGCAGCGCTTCCATCCAGTCGCCCTTGGTGAAGCCGTTGATGAACAGCACCAGCGGCGCCATGACGAACATGAAGCGGATCAGCAGCCAGCTGACCTTGTTCACCCCGTTCTGGAACGAAGTCGGCGCCCGGTCGGTGGCCCCGACCCGCTGCGCCAGGGCGCCGAAATAGGTGGCGTTGCCAGTGCTCAGGACCAGCGCGGTGGCCGCGCCGGACACCACGTTGGTGCCCATGAACAGGATGTTGTCCAGCTCCAGCGGATTGAGGGTGGCGGCGTCCTGCTGGCGCGGGAATTTCTCCACCGGCATCGATTCGCCGGTCATCGCCGCCTGGCTGACGAACAGGTCCTTGGCGCTGAGCACCCGGCAATCGGCGGGGATCATGTCGCCGGCCGAGAGCTGGATCAGGTCGCCCGGCACCAGTTGCCGGATCGGCAGTTCCAGGCGTTGCAGGCCCTGGCTGGCCACCGCCGCGCCATGCAGCCGGGCGAACACCGACGGCGCGGCGTCGACCACGTTGCGCCGCAGCACCGTGGCGGTGTTGCTGACCATTGCCTTGAGGGCATCGGCGGCCTTGTTCGACTTGGCCTCCTGCCAGAAGCGCAGCAGCGTGGAGAGCACCACCATGGAAAAAATCACCGTGGCCGCCTTCATGTCTTCGGTCAGCCAGGAGATCACCGCCAGCAGGGTCAGCAGCAGGTTGAAGGGGTTCTTGTAGCAATGCCATAGGTGCGTCCACCAGGGCAGCGGCTGCTCGTGCTCGACCTCGTTGAGGCCATGCTGCTCGCGCAGGGCCTGGGCCTCGGCCTCGCTCAGGCCATCGGTGTGGCTGCCGAGGCGTTGCAGCAGGTCCGTGGCATCGTCGTTGGCCGCGGCCACCAGGGTGTGCGCGAGGCTCGGCGGCAGGTCGCGGCTGACGCTGGCGTCGCTGAAGCTCTCCAGCAAGGCCAGGCGGCGAAAGTGCCGGGCGAAGTGCCGGGTCCGCAGGAAGCCGGCAAAAAACTCTTTGAGCAGGGTGAGGTTCATGGTGTGTCCCCTAACGGTCGGCGCCGGGAGACTCACAGCCAGGTCTGGTTCGCCGGCCGCGCAAACAGGCGCAGCCGTAGCGCGGCGATGCGCCAGGCATCACCCACTGTTGCAGTGTCGATGAGAAGGACATCGGGAACGGGCCCTGAAGGCCACGATCGGGAAGCCGCCGCTCGCTGTCATGGCGAGACAACGGCACACAAGGCGGGTGCGTTATCTTGCCGGGAAGGTGCCGGTTAGCGAAACCGGCCGACTACTGTCACTCGAACAAGTACCCACTGTGGGTCTCCGCTTGATGGAAAACGCGCGCAGCTTACGCCGCGGTTTTTGCAGAGTAAATCGACGGCAAGGCGCTGGCAGGGGAATCGAAAAGTTCTTCAGCGATGGTTCAGGAAGGGTCGTCGGCGGGCGCTCGACCGGGGGAGATAACAGCGGGAATTTGCGGGGTGTAGAGCGGTCAGGAATGGGGACGGCTGCGCCGTCCAGCGCGGGCAAGTCGGATCGCCGCCCGCTCGCTCCTACAGAGAATGTGCATGCTTGTGTAGGAGCGAGGCTTGCCCGCGATGAGGCCCGAACGTTCAACACTGAACTATCGGGCCCGGCGACCTCTGTCAGCTGGCGGTGGCCAGCAGCAGGTCGCGCACCGAACGGCTGTGGCGGCCTTTGTCGTGCTCGTACAGCGAGGCGGCGATTTCCTCGGCGCGGATCGGCAGCACCGACAGCAAGGTGTCGCTCAGGCCGTGGCTGGCCTGGCTGAAGCCCTGGGTGTAGATGCCGGCCTTGCAGCGCTCGTCGGTGATGAGCCGGTAGTTGCGGTCCACTTCGAAGTCGCCCAGGTAGGCTTCCAGCGGCGCCAGCAACGCACGGTGAGTCTGGCGCTCGTAGCCGGTGGCCAGGATCACCGCGTCGTAGTGGCGGGTGCTCAGCTCGCCGGTGGAGGTGTTGCGCAGCACCAGTTCGACGCCCTGGGCGGTGGCGGTAGCTTTTTCCACGGTGGTCAGGGTGCGGAAGGCATGCCGCGCGATGCCGGAGACTTTCTGCCGGTAGAGAATCCCGTAGATGCGTTCGATCAGGTCGACATCCACCACCGAGTAGTTGGTGTTCTGGTACTCGTGGACCAGGCGCTCGCGCTCGCCGCTCGGCTGCTGGAACACCAGGTCGGTGAAGGCCGGCGAGAACACTTCGTTGACGAACGGGCTGTCGTCCGCCGGTTTCAGCGCGGAACCGCGGACCAGCATGTCCACCTGCACCGAAGGGAAGCTGTCGTTGAGGTCGATAAAGGCCTCGGCGGCGCTCTGCCCGCCCCCGATGATCGCCACGTTCATCGGCTGGCCGCTGGCACACGGCTGGCTGGCCATGCGCTCCAGGTAGTGCGCGTGGTGGAACACCCGGCCGTCGTCCTTGAGCGCCTTGAAGGTGTCCGGGATCAGTGGCGTGCCGCCAGGGCTGACCACCACCGAACGGCTGGTGCGGACGAATTCCTGGCCCTGGCTGTCGCGGGAAATCACCCGCAGTGCCTCGACCTGCTGGTTGTGCAGCACCGGTTCGATGGCCAGCACTTCTTCGCCGTAGCGGCTCTGCTCCTGGAAGTGCCCGGCGACCCAGCGCAGGTAATCGTTGAACTCCATGCGGCACGGATAGAAGGTGCCCAGGTTGATGAAGTCCACCAGGCGGCCGTGGTGCTTGAGGTAGTTGACGAAGGAGTACGGGCTGGTCGGGTTGCGCAGGGTCACCAGGTCCTTGAGAAAGGAAATCTGCAGGTCGCTCTGGGCCACCAGCGTGTTGCCGTGCCAGCGGTAGTCGGCCTGCTTGTCGAGAAACAGCGCGTCCAGCGGACCCTGAATCTGGCCACGTTCTTCCAGCGCGATAGCCAGCGCCAGGTTCGAGGGGCCGAAACCGATACCGATCAGGTCGTGAACGATGGTCGATGCAATTGCCTGTGTCATTTCCAGTGTCCTCTGGATAAATCCCTCAACGCGGGGAGAAATCGACGGTGACCTGATCGGCCCATGGCGAGGCAGCAGGTCGTCTGTTGAGTAGGAACGAGGACAGTGAAAAAAAATTTAACAAAGAAGGATCAATGGGCGTCCCACTGCCGGACCCGCACCCGGCAATGTTTCATCGCATTGACGATGTGCTTCTCCACCAGGCTGCGGGAAATCCCCAGGCGCTCGGCGATCTCGGGGTGGGACAGGCCTTCGAGCTTGCGCAGCAGGAAACTTTCCCGGCACAGCGCCGGCAGCTCCGCCAGCGCCCGTTGCAGCATGTCCAGGCGCTGGCCATGGTCGATGCAGGTGTGTGGCGAGGGGCTGAAAAAGCGCTCTTCGTTGTCGAGCACATCCAGGGATTCGACCTGGCGCAAGGCATTGCGCCGATGGCCGTCGATCACCAGGTTCAGCGCCGTGCGGTAGAGGAAGGCCCGCGGTTGCTCGATCGGCGTGTCGCTGGAACGCTCCAGCACCCGCACATAAGCGTCATGCACCACATCTTCGGCCACCTGCAGGTTGCCCAGCTTGGCGTTGAGGAAACACACCAGCTCGCGATAGTAGTTTTCCAACATGACTCCCGACCGCGATACGCGGCTTTTGTCCTTGAGCACAACTGGCACTCCGCCCCTGGGCAGGCGATTCGATGATGGCAGTTTAGAAGTGGCGTAATTTATAGTAATTCTCATATAGATTTAAAGTGCTGTGTCGATTCGCCGGTTTTATTTTCGTCGCCTAACCTGTAACCCCGCACCTGTAACGCCATGTGTCATGACTTAAATTCCCTCCGGCGCTTCTCGTCTACCTGACAGCTCCCCGTATCTGTCGCTCTGGCGGCAGCCTCCAGCCCTGCCCACCCCCTGGGCCAGGCCGGACGACGGGCCGACTTCCATTGGCCGGAACCCTGCATGAAACGTCCCCGTCATACCCGACGCGCCCTGCTTGTCACCCTGTGTCTGATTCCTGTCGTTGCCTTCGCCACCTGGCAGTTCCTGCCGCCGGGGCGCGACCAGCTCGCCACCGTACAAGTCAGCCGCGGCACCATCGAAAGCAGCGTGACCGCCCTGGGCACCCTGCAACCGCGGCGTTACGTGGATGTCGGTGCCCAGGCGTCCGGGCAGATCCGCAAGATCCATGTCGAGGCCGGCGACCCGGTCAAGGAAGGCCAACTGCTGGTGGAGATCGACCCCGCTACTCAGCAGGCCAAGCTCGATGCCAGCCGTTTCTCCATCGAGAACCTGCAGGCCCAGCTGCAAGAGCAGCGGGCGCAGAACGAGCTGGCCCGGCAGAAGTACCAGCGCCAGCAGAACCTCGCCGCCGGCGGCGCGACCCGCGACGAAGACGTGCAGACCGCCCGCGCCGAACTCAAGGCCACCCAGGCGCGGATCGACATGATCCAGGCGCAGATCCGCCAGGCCCAGGCCAGCCTGCGCAGCGACCAGGCCGAGCTGGGCTATACGCGGATCTACGCGCCGATGTCCGGCACCGTGGTCGCGGTGGACGCCCGTGAAGGCCAGACCCTCAACGCCCAGCAACAGACGCCGTTGATCCTGCGCATCGCCCGGCTGTCGCCGATGACCGTCTGGGCCGAGGTCTCCGAAGCCGATATCGGCCACGTCAAGCCGGGCATGACCGCCTACTTCACCACCTTGAGCGGCGGCGCCCGGCGCTGGACCAGCACCGTGCGGCAGATCCTGCCGATCCCGCCCAAGCCGCTGAACGAAAGCAGCCAGGGCAGCGGCAGCCCCAACAGTTCGAGTAAGAGCGGCAGCGGCCGGGTGGTGCTCTACACCGTGCTGCTGGATGTGGATAACGCCGACAACGCGCTGATGGCCGAGATGACCACCCAGGTGTTTTTTGTCGCCGAGCGCGCGCAAGACGTTCTCACCGCGCCGATCGCCGCCCTGCAGGGCAGCACCGAGAGCGGCGTCCAGCTGGCCCGGGTGGTGGCGAAAAACGGCTCGATCGAGGAGCGCAAGGTACGGGTCGGCATCAGCGACCGCTTGCGCATCCAGGTCCTGGACGGCCTCGCCGAAGGCGATCACTTGCTGATCGGTCCCGCGCAAAGCAGCGGAGGCTGAATGCAAACCCCGCTGATCGACCTCAAGGGCATCCGCAAATCCTATGGCGGCGGCGACACGCCGCAAGTGGACGTGCTGCGTGGCATCGACCTGTCGATCCACGCTGGCGAGTTCGTCGCCATCGTCGGCGCCTCCGGCTCCGGCAAATCGACGCTGATGAACATTCTCGGCTGCCTCGACCGCCCGACCTCGGGCGAGTACCTGTTCGCCGGGGAAAACGTCGCCCGGCTGGACAGCGACGAACTGGCCTGGCTGCGTCGCGAGGCCTTCGGCTTCGTGTTCCAGGGCTACCACCTGATTCCCTCTGGCTCGGCCCAGGAAAACGTCGAGATGCCGGCGATCTATGCCGGCACCCCGGCGGCCGAGCGCCACGCCCGCGCCGCTGCCCTGCTCGAGCGCCTGGGCCTGGCCAGCCGCACCGGCAACCGCCCGCACCAGTTGTCCGGCGGCCAGCAGCAGCGGGTGTCGATCGCCCGCGCGCTGATGAACGGCGGCCATATCATCCTCGCCGACGAACCCACCGGCGCCCTCGACAGCCACAGCGGCGCCGAGGTCATGAGCCTGCTCGACGAACTGGCCAGCCAGGGCCACGTGGTGATCCTCATCACCCACGACCGCGAAGTCGCGGCGCGGGCCAAGCGCATCATCGAAATCCGCGACGGCGAGATCATCAGCGACACCGCCGACGAGCACCCCGAGGTCCAGGCCAGCGCCAACAGCGGCGCCCTGCAGGCAGTGGACCTGCGCCAGCGCCTGGCCGACGGCAGCGAACACAACGGCGCCTGGAAAGGCGAGCTGGTGGATGCCGTGCAGGCGGCCTGGCGGGTGATGTGGATCAACCGCTTCCGCACCGCCCTGACCCTCTTGGGAATCGTCATCGGCGTGGCCTCGGTGGTGGTGATGCTGGCGGTGGGCGAAGGCAGCAAACGCCAGGTCATGGCGCAGATGGGCGCCTTCGGCTCGAACATCATCTACTTGAGCGGCTACTCGCCCAACCCGCGCACGCCCGCGGGCATCGTCACCCTGGACGACGTCGCGGCCCTGGCCAACCTGCCCCAGGTAAAACGCATCATGCCGGTCAATGGTGCGAAGGCCGGGGTCCGCTTCGGCAACGCCGACTACATGAGCTATGTGGGTGGCAACGACACCAACTTCCCGGAGATCTTCAACTGGCCCGTGGCCCAGGGCAGCTACTTCAGCGACGCCGACGAACGCTCGGCGGCGGCGGTGGCGGTGATCGGCCACAAGGTCCGGGAAAAACTCCTCAAGGACGTGGCCAACCCCATCGGCCAATACATCCTGATCGAGAACGTGCCGTTCCAGGTGGTCGGCGTGCTCTCGGAAAAGGGCGCCAGTTCCGGCGACAGCGACAGCGACGACCGCATCGCCGTGCCCTACTCCGCCGCCAGCATCCGCCTGTTCGGCGACCACAACCCGCAGTACGTGGCGATTGCCGCCGCCGATGCCAGCCGGGTCAAGCAGACCGAACGCGAAATCGACGAACTGATGCTGCGCATGCACGGCGGCAAACGCGACTTCGAACTGACCAACAACGCCGCCATGATCCAGGCCGAGGCGCGGACCCAGAACACCCTGTCGCTGATGCTCGGCGCCATCGCCGCGATCTCGCTGCTGGTGGGCGGTATCGGAGTGATGAACATCATGCTCATGACCGTGCGCGAACGCACCCGGGAGATCGGCATCCGCATGGCCACCGGCGCCCGCCAGCGCGACATCCTGCGCCAGTTCCTCACCGAGGCGGTGATGCTCTCGGTGGTCGGCGGCCTGGCCGGGATCGGCGTGGCGCTGATCATCGGCGGCATCCTGATCCTCAGCGAGGTGGCCGTGGCCTTCTCCCTGGCCGCGATACTGGGGGCCTTCGGCTGCGCCCTGATCACCGGCGTCACCTTCGGCTTCATGCCAGCCCGCAAAGCTGCCCGGCTCGATCCGGTCAAGGCCCTTACCAGTGAATGATCGACCTATGAAAGTGCATCTGACCCTCCTGGCCGCCAGCCTGGCGCTGGCCGCCTGCAGCAGCCCGGCGCCGCGCCCGGACAGCGGCCTGCAAGCCCCCGCCGCCTGGCACTCCGCCGCCAGCCTCGCGCCGCGCCAGCGAGATCCACGCTGGTGGCTGCAATTCGGCAGCCCGGAACTCGACCGCCTGATCGCCGAAGCCCGCGCCGGCAGCCACGACCTGGCGGCGGCCATGGCCCGGGTCCGGCAGGCCCAGGCCAGCGCCGTCATTGCCGGCGCGCCCTTGCTGCCCGCCGTCAACGGCACCTTCAACGCCAACCGGCAGAAGCTCCTGCGGGGCAGCGGCTACAGCCAGCTGGATACCAACAGCAACAACAAGGCCGTGGACTATTTCAATGCCGGCCTGAGCGCCACCTATGAAATCGATTTCTGGGGCGGCAAGCGCGCCGCCCGGGACAGCGCCCTGCTGGGCCTGCAGGCCAGCGAGTTCGACCGGGCCACCGTGGAACTGACCCTGCTCAGCGGCGTGGCCAACAGTTACGCCCAGGTACTGTCGCTGCGGGAACAGGGCCGGATTGCCGAGCTCAACCTGGCCAATGCGCAGAGCGTGCTCAGGCTGGTGCAGACCCGCTACGACGCGGGCTCGGCCACCGCCCTCGAGCTGGCCCAGCAGAAAAGCCTGGTGGCGGCCCAGCAGCGCCAGGTGCCGCAGGTCCGGCAACAGGCCGAAGAAGCCCTGATCGCCCTCGCCGCCCTCCTCGGCCGGCCAGTGCAGAGCCTGACCCTGAGCGACCAGCCTTTCGCCCAACTGAACTGGCCGGACATCGATGCCGGAGTGCCCAGCGACCTGCTGGCCCGCCGCCCCGATATCGCCGGCGCCGAAGCCCGGCTGGCAGCGGCCCGGGCCGATGTCAGGGTGGCACGGGCGGCGATGCTGCCCAACGTGACCCTGACCGCCAACCTCGGCTCCGGCGCCAACACGTTCGATGACGTGCTACGCAGCCCCTTCTACAACCTGACCGCCGCACTGGTGGCACCGATCTTCAACAACGGCCGCCTGGGCGCCGAGCGCGACAAGGCCACGGCACGCCAGCAGGAACTGCTGGAAAGCTACCGCGGGGCGATCATCAATGGCTTCGCCGATGTGGAAAAGGCCCTCAACAGCATTCGCGGCCTGGACCAGCAGCGGCAATGGCAAGGCGAAGAACTGAATCAGGCGCAGCGGGCCTTCGAGATCGCCCAGAGCCGTTATCAGGCTGGCGCCGAAGACCTGCTCACCGTGCTGGAAACCCAGCGCACCCTGTACGCCGCCCAGGACCAGAACGTGCAACTGCGGCTGTCCCGGGTACAGTCGAGCATTGCCCTGTACAAAGCCCTGGGCGGTGGCTGGAAGACGCTCGAAACCAAGAGTCTCTGAACCCAGAGCCTGTAAATAAAGAGCCTCTTAATAACAGAGTCTCCCAATAAAGCGCTCCAGAAAACACAACGGCGCGGGCCCTGCGACAGGACCCGCGCCGCGGCCTTACCGGCTCACAACTTCAGGTGCTGGGCGTACCAGGGACGCCGCGGTGCCCGCTTGAGCAACTGTGGCACCTCCTCGTCACGGCTCAGGGCGATACGCAGGGCCAGCTTCATGACCTCCTGGTCCATCTCCAGCGACATCTCGCCAGGCGCGTTGCCCAGCGGGCCGCAGCCATGGGTCGAGGCCCCCAGCCAGGGGTCGTCGATCTCGACCCAGCGCCCGGGCGCGAACCACGGCACACCATTGACCTCGCGGCGCAGCACTTCACCGGGATGGAAGCGCTCATGGGCGCGGAACCAATCGTCGATGCGGTCGTCGATCCAGCCATGGAACTTCCAGAACATCGGATGCACATGGGACGAGAACGGGTCGCCGAGAAAGTCGTTCTGCACCAGGTACCAGCGTCCGGCGAAGTCCGAGGAAACCCGGGCCTCCATGACCGGCATGCCGTTGGCAGGGTCCCGGGCGACATCGGCCCAGCGCATGTGCAACCAGTCATGCAGGCCCAGCTCGACCTCCGAACCGAACTGCCCCAGGGTCAGACGGCTGAGGTATTCGGGGTCCTGGTACTGCGACTCCCAGACCTGGAAATTGCCATAGAAGGCCGCGTCGCTCTTCAAGCCATGCAGCCATCGGGTGAACTCTTCATCGTCGTCGGCGATCCAGGCCGGCGGCACCGAGCAGCCGTCGTGGTTTTCGTAGTAGCGGATAAAGCCCTGGCGATCCTGCTCCAGGCGCGGCGACGGCAAGGGCAGCTGCTGCCAGGACACCAGGTCCGGCTGTAGCGAACGGGCCTGCAACAGCATGTGCCGGTGCATGAAGAGGAAGTCGACTCCCGAGGCGTTGCGATGCTTGCGTCGTCCACGGGCATCGCGCTCGTGCTTGAGCGGTCCCGGCTGCCAGCCAAGCCCCCGCAGGCTGTTTTGCTTGTCCTTGGGCAAGGAATGCCAGCGATCCCGGGAGGCATGCCAGAGCTGGTGGAACAGGCGATGCTGCGGCGACACCAGCCAGGCCAGCAACTCAGGGCTCAGGCCGTTCTGCTCCCGGGCCGCGGGAAAGGCCCGCTTGCGCGCCACGAAGCGCACCGCGGACACCGGCGCCAGGGGCGAGACCTGCAACGACTGCAGGCTGCCGCTGAGGGTGCCGCTGCCGGCATTGCCCCAGCTCGCCCAGACCTCGTCGAGCGCCACCTGGCACTCATGGCTGGGCGCGCCGCCGATCTGGCCTGCGGCGAACAGCCGCCAGCACAACTTCGCGGCGTCCACCGCCGCCAGCTCGCCCTGCACCCGAAACTCCACCGGACCGTCAGCGCGCAGGCTTTGCGGATGCCCCAGAAAGCCGCGCAGGCCGCGCCCGGTCGGACCGACATCGAGCACCAGCTCACAGCCGCGACGCGGTAACGGTGCCTGGGCGTCCAGAAACTCGATATCCCAGATGCCCCGCAGGTGATCGGCGAGACGCACGCCCGGATCGAGGGCGACTTCCAGCTTGGCTTCCCCCGGGGTGATTTCCAGCTCTTCCTGACGGCGCACGTCCTGGCGCTGCAACTCCTTGCGGGTGTAGAGCGCCACAGGAATAGCCGCCCCCGTCACCGCCAGACCGGTCAAAAATCCTCGTCTCGAAAACCTCATCGCTCTACCTATATCCAGTGGCGCGTCACGCATCTAGCTAGAACGTTGGATTTGCACGGAAATTTACCGGCGAGCCACTCCCGGGCCGCTAAATTTGCCGCCGGCCAGCTCGTTTATCGCGGATAGATGTACACAAAAGGTCGGACCTGGAAGCCCTGCGCTTGCAGCCCCGACCCCGTCATCAGCCCGCCTGCGACTGGGATAGCAATGATCAAATTACCTGGTAAGAAAACCCTCTACCTGAGCCTGCTGGTACTTATTGTCGCCGTACTCGGTGTCGGTACCGGAGCCGCCTGGCACTACTACTGGAAAGGCCGGGTGTCTTACCCCAGCGACATCGTCAAGCGCGCCAACGACCTGCAGGAGCGCATCATCTCCTTCGACAGCCATGTCACCGTGCCCCTGGACTTCGGCACCGAAGGCACCGAGGCGGACAAGGACACCCATCGTCAGTTCGACCTGGTCAAGGCCGGTCGCGGCAGGATGTCCGGCGTGGCCCTGAGCATTCTCGCCTGGCCGGAAATGTGGAACGGCCCCAACGCCCCGCACCGCCCCACCGCCGGCTTCGTCGAAGAAGCCCGGCACCAGCGCGAGACCCGCTACCGGATCATCCAGGGCCTGGTGCGCGACTTCCCCAACCAGGTAGCCATCGCCTATACCCCCGCCGACCTGCGCCGCATCGCCTCCGAAGGCAAGCTGGCGGTGGTGGTCAGCCTGCTCAATGCCTATGCCATGGGCGACGACCTCGACCAGTTGGACAAGTGGGCCGCCCGCGGCATGCGCCTGTTCGGCTTCAGCTATGTGGGCAACAACGACTGGGCCGACTCCTCGCGCCCGCTGCCGTTCTTCAACGACACCCGGGACGCCCTCGGCGGCCTCTCGCCGATCGGCAAGCAGGCCGTGCACCGGCTCAATGACCTGGGGGTGGTGATCGACGTCTCGCAGATGTCCAGCAAGGCCCTGGACGATGTCGCGGCCCTGACCCGCGCGCCGCTGGTGGCCTCGCACTCCGCGCCCCGGGCCCTGGTGGACATCCCGCGCAACCTCAGCGACAAGGAGCTGCAGGTCATCAAGGCCACCGGCGGGGTGGTCCAGGTCGTGGGTTTCTCCACCTACCTGCGCCCCCTCAGCCAGCCGACCCTGGACAAGCTCAACGCCCTGCGCAAGCGCTTCGACCTGGCCCTGCTGCCAGGCCTGGAAAACGCCCTGATGCCGGGCGACTCGGTCATCACCATCTGGCCGGAACAGCGCTTCGGCGAGTACGCCAGCGCCCTGTACGGCATCCTTGAAGAAGAGCCCAAGGCCAGCCTCAAGGACTATGTCGACGCCATCGACTACACGGTGAAAAAGATCGGCATCGATCACGTCGGCATCAGCTCGGACTTCAACGAGGGCGGCGGCGTCAACGGCTGGATGAGCGTGGCGGACAACCGCAACGTCACCGCCGAGCTGATCCAGCGCGGCTACACCGACATCGAGATCGCCAAGCTCTGGGGCGAGAACTACCTGCGCGTCTGGGAACAGGTGCGCAAACTCGCCAAGCCGGCGCAACCCACCGCGCAACCTGTCGCACATGCCGTCGATCGTGCCGTCGAGCATGCCTTAACCGAACACGCCGTCGTCGCCGACTGAACCATGACCGACCGAACCCTGAACGAGAACCCTCCCGTGACCAATCGCCGGACCTTCCTCAAGCACGCGGGCCTGCTGGCCGCCGCCCTGCCCCTGGGCAGCTTCGCCATCGGCCAGGCCCGGGCCGCCGCCACACCCGCCACCAGCCCCCAGCAATGGGCCCAATTGCGCCAGCTGTTCGACCTCGACCCGGACTATGTGCACCTGGCCAACTTCCTTATCACCTCGCACCCCAGGCCCGTGCGCGAGGCCATCGAACAGTACCGCGCGGTGCTGGATCGCAACCCGGCCATGGCCATGGACTACGACACCCAGTACACCTGGAAGCACGAGGCCCAGGTGCGCGAGAGCGTCGGCCGCTACCTGCAGATCAAGCCCGCCCAGGTGGCCCTGACCGGCAGCACCACCGAAGGCCTGGCCATGATGTATGGCGGCATCCACGTGCGCCCCGGGCAGGAAATACTGACCACGGTGCATGAACACTACTCGACCCGCAACGCACTCAAGTACCGCTCCCAGCGCGACGGCACCCAGGTGCGCACCATCGAGCTGTTCAAGTCGCCCCACCAGGTCTCCATCGACGAAGTGCTGGGCAATATCGACCGCAGCATCCGCCCCAACACCCGCGTCCTGGGGATGACCTGGGTGCAATCGGGCAGCAGCGTGAAGCTGCCGATCGGCGAGATCGGCAAGCTGGTGGACCAGCACAACCGCAATCGCGACGAGGGCGAGCGGATTCTCTACTGCGTCGACGGCGTCCACGGCCTGGGGGTGGAGGACGTCACCTTTGCCGACCTCAATTGCGACTTCTTCGTCGCCGGCACCCACAAATGGATGTTCGGCCCGCGGGGCACCGGGATCTTCTGCTCGCGTTCGGCAAAGCTCGAGCACCTGACGCCGATGGTGGCGACCTTCTCCGAGAACCAGGACTTCGCCACCACCATGACCCCTGGCGGCTACCACAGCTTCGAACACCGCTGGGCCGTGGACCAGGCGTTCGAACTGCACATGCAACTGGGCAAGGCCAACGTCCAGGCGCGCATCCACCAACTCAACAGCTACCTCAAGCAGCGCCTGCAGGAACTGCCAGGCATCGAGCTGGTGACGCCCCTGAGCCCGCAGCTGTCCGCCGGCTTCACCTTCTTCCGTGGCCCGAACCTGGACACCGACGCCACCGCCGCCTGGCTGATCGAGAACCGCGTCCTGGTGGATGCAGTGGACCGCGACGCGGGACCCGTAGTGCGCATGGCGCCTGGCCTGCTCAACAGCGAGGCGGATATCGACCGCGCCATGGACCTGCTGGGCAAGCGACTGCGTGGCGGCAAGACCGCCTGAGCCCTCGTCCACCTCTTTTCTCTACATCGCACAAGGTTATTGATGATGAAACCTATCGCCTGCTCCTCACTCGCCGCGCTGCTCGGCTGCCTGGTCAGCCTCACTGCCCAGGCCGCCGAACCCGCCAAGCCCGGCAGCGTGTTCAAGGACTGCAAGAACTGCCCGGAAATGGTGGTGCTGCCCGCCGGCAGCTTCGTCATGGGCTCCCCCGAAGGCGAGGTCGGCAGGGAACCCGACGAAGGCCCGCTGCACAAGGTGACCTTCAGCAAGCCCTTCGCCATCAGCCGTTTCCACGTGACCGCCGGCGAGCTGGATGCCTACATCCGCGAGACCGGCACGGTGATCAAGGACGGCGACGACCGGCCCGGCCGCCTGTGCCAGGCCAGCAAGCCGCGTTATCAACAAGGCCCGCGCCAGCCCGCGGTCTGCATCGACTATGCCGAGGTCCAGGCCTATGCCCAGTGGTTGTCGAAGAAGACCGGCCAGCACTACCGGATGATCAGCGAGGCCGAGCGCGAGTACGCCGCACGCGCCGGCAGCACCGGCTCCTTCCCCTTCCCGTTCGATGAAGAAGGCCAGTACCAGATCAGCAAGCACGCCAACACCTACGGCCCCAAGGACGGCTACAGCTACAGCTCCCCGGTGGGCAGCTATCCGCCCAACGCCTTCGGCATGTATGACATGCACGGCAATGTCTATGAGTGGGTCGCCGACTGCTGGCACCCCGACTATGTCGGCGCGCCCACCGATGGCAGCGCCTGGATGGAAGACTCGGGCGGCGTGTGTCTCGACGCACAGATTCGCGGCAACGACTGGGGCGAGGCCCCGGTGTTCTCCCGCTCGGGCAACCGCAACAGCCGCAAGCGCGAGGTTCGCGGCGACTTCCTGGGCTTTCGCGTAGCCCGTGAGCTGGAACAGCCTGGCACCGGCCACAAATAAGAGGCCGATCGACGGCGGTCAAGCGCGATGCCGCGCTTGACCGCCACGAGCCTCAGGCGCCGGCGCGGGACTCGCCAACCGGCTGCTCGCGCAGCGTCTCGGCCAGCAGCGCCAGGCCTTCATGCAAGGCCGGGAACAGGCTGTTGTTGAAGTTGTTCCAGCGCAGTTCGAGGATGGTGTCCTCGGGCGCGATCTCGGTGTTGAGCACGTCGTGGAACACCTCGCCGGAATCGATGCCGTTGTCCACGTAGTGGAACGAAGCACCGGTCATGTACAGCGGCTCGACCGGCTCGGTTTCCCGGGTGGTCCAGTCCACCACCTTCTGCCCACGGGCGCCGTACAGCGCATTCCAGGTGGCATAGGCACCGCGGCGCTCGTAGGGCGACTCGAGGCGGGTGATGCCCGGATGGATGTTCATGATCCGCCGCGCGAAAGGCGCGCCCGGACGCACCAGCTCGTCGAGGATCACCAGCAGGCCGTCGAGCACCACGATGTCGGCCGCAAGGTCCACCAGGGTGTCGTGCAGGCGACGCTCGAAATCCTGCTTGCCGGCGATGTGCTCGGCCGAACCGCGCGGATGGCGGCGATAGGTGGACGGCACGCTGAGCAGCAGGTCATTGACCAGGCGCCCCTGCACGCGCAGGTCCGCCGGGTACAGCCATTGCCGGCCGGGCTGATAGGCGAAGCCGTAGTCGCTCACCAGTTGCCGGTCCCGTGGCGACTGCTCGTCGTCGTCATACACCACCCCGACCAGGTTATAAGCGTCGCCCAGGGGCGTCTGGTTCAGCGTCTCCACCAGGAACTCCAGCACCGACTTCATGTAGCGCTCGTGATCCTTGTAGGCCACCGGCTGCCCGGCCTTGTCGGCCGCCGCGTTCCTCAGGGACCAGACATACACCAGATTCTTTTTCGTCATTTGCTCGCTCTCGCTGAATGGGCCAGGCACGACGTCGTTACGCGTGCACCTGCAAAACAAGAACGAATCAGGCGCCAGGCAATTTATCCACGCCCGCGGCCGCGCTAAATACTCCCGCCAACGGTTCGTCTGTCATGAGTACGGGTCTTTGTGCCTCGACCCTTCATTCACTGCCGGGAACCCCTTATGACCGACCCCAAGCGCGGAGCCTTTCACGGACTGCTCGCCCTGCTCAGACCCTTTCGTACCACTGTGGTGATTTCCGTGGCCCTGGGCATGGTAGGCGGCCTGGCCATCACCCTGCTGCTGGCCACCATCAATAACGCCCTGCACTCGGCGACCGGCATGACCCAGGGCGTGGTGCTGACCTTCGCCGCCCTGTGCCTGCTGGCCCTGACCAGCTCGATCGTCTCGGATATCGGCACCAACTACGTGGGCCAGCGGATCATCGCCGCCCTGCGCAAGGACCTGGGGGAAAAAGTGCTCTCGGCGCCCATCACCCAGATCGAGCGCTACCGCTCCCACCGCCTGATCCCGGTGCTGACCCACGACGTCGACACCATCAGCGACTTCTCCTTCGCCTTCACCCCGCTGGCCATCGCCGCCACCGTCACCCTGGGTTGCCTGGGCTACCTGGCGTACCTGTCGGTGCCGATGTTCCTGATGATGGTGGTCGCCATCATCATCGGCATCAGCGTGCAGTACGTGGCCGGCGGCAAGGGGATCCGCGGCTTCGACCTGGCCCGCGACCAGGAAGACGAACTGCAGCGCTACTACAACGCCATTGCCTCGGGCGCCAAGGAACTGCGCATGCACCGTCCGCGCCGCTACCGGATGAACACCCACCGGATCCGGGAAACCGCGGACCGCATCGCCTCGATCCAGGTGCGTTCGGTGAACATCTATATCCTGGCCAAGACCTTCGGCTCGATGCTGTTCTTCGTGGTCATCGGCCTGGCCCTGGCCATGCAGGCCTACAATCCGAACCCGGACCCGACCGTGATCACCGGCTTCGTGCTGGTGCTGCTGTACATGAAAGGCCCGCTGGAAAACCTGGTGTCCTACCTGCCGGTGGTGGGCAAGGCGAAGATCGCCTTCGGCCGCATCAGCGAGCTGTCCGAGCGCTTCTCTTCCCCCGAACCCCACCTGCTGCTGGACGCTACCGAAGCGCCGAAACCCGTGGTGCACAGCCTCGAACTGCGTGGCGTGAGCTACAGCCCGCCCGCGGTGGAAGGCAGCGAGCCGTTCCACCTGGGGCCGATCAACCTGGACATCAAGCAGGGCGACATCGTGTTCATCGTCGGCGAGAACGGCTGTGGCAAGACCACCCTGATCAAGCTGCTGCTGGGACTCTACCCACCCCAGGCCGGGGAAATACGCCTGAACGGCGAGGCCGTGACCGACCCGACCCGGGACGACTACCGCCAGCTGTTCACCACCGTGTTCGCCGACTACTACCTGTTCGACGACCTGGTCCAGGGCGGCGGCCAGCAGTCACTGGACAGCGCCAGCCAATACCTGGACCGCCTGGAGATCGCGCACAAGGTCAGTGTCAAGGATGGCGCCTTCACCACCACCGATCTCTCTACCGGCCAGCGCAAGCGCCTGGCCCTGGTCAATGCCTGGCTCGAAGGGCGCCCGGTGCTGGTGTTCGACGAATGGGCGGCGGACCAGGACCCGGCCTTCCGGCGGATTTTCTACACCGAGCTGCTGCCGGACCTCAAGCGCCTGGGCAAGACCATCATCGTCATCAGTCACGACGATCGTTACTTCGATATCGCCGACCAGCTGGTGCGCATGAAGGCCGGCAAAGTGATGACTGATCTGCAACCGGCGTGATTGTTTCCGGTTTATGGCCACTGGTGCGTCATACAGACAGAACTGAGAATTACTAGCATTAACAATCATTACATCTGCCGGACTTCTAAGAGCACATGAGCATGCCCGCACAACATCGACTGACTCCTCTGGCCAAAGCCCTCCTTTGCCAGGCGTTCTCGCCGAGAATGGCTTCGCGCACCCTGGGCCTGGCCCTGACCCTGCCCTTGATGGCGCAGGTCCAGGCCCAGGAAGTCCATTTCAACATCGCTTCGCAATCCATGGCGTCGGCCCTGCAGGAGTTCGGGCGCCAGGCCAACCTGCAAGTGCTGTACAGCCCTGACGATGTGCAAGGCAAGCGCAGCAACGCGCTCACCGGCAGCTATTCGGCGGAGCGGGCCATCGCGGTGCTGCTCAATGGCACGGGGGTCGCCTATTCCCTCAAGGGCAACTCGGTGACCATTCTCAACCGTGCTTCCACAGGCTCGCTGGAACTGGGGGCCAGCACCATCACCGCCCAGGGCCTGGGCATGACCACCGAGGACACCGGCTCCTACACCACCGGGGCCATGCAGACCGCCAGCAAGCTAGCCCTGACGGCCCGGGAAACGCCGCAATCGGTCACGGTCATCACCCGCCAGCGCATGGATGACCAGAACATGAAAACCCTGGAGGACGTGCTCAAGAGCACCCCGGGGATTTCCGTGACCAAGGACGGTCCGCAGCGGCCGACCTTCTACTCCCGCGGCTTTACCATCGAAAACCTGATGACCGATGGCCTGCCCAATGACCTGACCCACTACCTCAGCCGGGATATGAACTCCACCCCCGACATGGCGATCTTCGACCGGGTGGAAGTGGTGCGTGGCGCCACCGGCATGATGCAGGGGGCCGGCAGCCCTTCGGCGGCGGTCAACATGGTGCGCAAGCGCCCGACCGCCACCCCGCGGGTCACCGTCACCGGCAGCGCCGGCAGCTGGGACAACTACCGCACCGAATTCGACGCCTCCAATGCCTTGAACGACAGTGGCACCCTGCGTGGGCGGATAGTCACCGCCTACCAGACCAAGGACAGCTTCCAGGATTTCACCAGCTCCGAGCGCTCGGTGTTCTATGGCATCACCGAGGCCGACCTGAACGAAGACACCACCTTCACCTTCGGCATCTCCAACCAGAACGCCAATAACAATACTGCCTGGGGCGGCCTGCCCGTGGCCAAGGACGGCAGCGACCTGCACCTCAAGCGCTCCACTTACCTGGGCAGCGACTGGGAGTACTGGGACCAGGACAACACCACCGCGTTCACCCGCCTGGAGTACCGCTTCGCCAACAACTGGAAAATGCTCCTGGCCGCCAGCAGGAGCTGGTCCGACCTGAGCATGCTCGGCTCCATCCCGGAGCGCATGGGCCCCGACTACAATGAGTTCGGCCAGAACATCGGCCGGTACGACTACAAGGACAAGCAAAGCAGCTACGACGGTTATGTCACCGGGCCGTTCTCGCTGTTCGGCCGTACCCATGAACTGGTGGTGGGCGCCAGCAAGCGCGAACTGACGTTCAACGGCAAGGGCTTGCCCATCGACCTGGAGACCCATACCGACCTGAACAACCCCAGCGGCATTCCCAAGCCGGACATGAGCGCCAACCCCTGGACGCAGCACCGCACCAGCGAGCTGGAAGGCACCTATGTCACCACGCGCCTGAACCTCACCGATGACCTCAAGCTGATCCTCGGCGGCCGCCTGGACTGGTACAAATACGACGTCACCACCGCCTGGAACGGCAGGCCGTATGCCTCCAGCCTGCCCAACAAGGTAACGCGGCACCTGACCCGCTACGCCGGGGCGATCTATGACCTGGACGAACATCACTCGGTCTATGTCAGCTACACCGACATCTTCAAGCCGCAGACCGAACTCGACACCTCCAACAACGCCCTCAAGCCCATCGAAGGCAAGAACTACGAACTGGGTATCAAGGGCGAGTACTTCGACGGCAGCCTGAATGCCAGCGCGGCGATCTTCCGCATCGACCAGGAAAACCGCGCCAAGGAAGTGAGCCCCAACCAGTGCACCCCGGCAGGCACCACCTGCTATGAAGCCGCCGGCGAAGTCCGCAGCCAAGGTATCGAGCTGGAAATCAACGGATCCCTGGCCCCGGGCTGGGAACTGGGGGCCGGCTACACCTACGCCTCAGTCAAATACACCAAGGACTCCAACCCAGACAACAAGGGTCGCCTGTACGACACCGATATCCCGCGCCATGTGTTCAAGGCCTTCACCACCTACCAGCTGCCCGGCGATCTCAATCGCTGGACCATCGGTGGCGGCGTGTATCGGCAGAACACCATCTACAACCAGGGCACCAACTTCTATGACACGACGAGCAAATTCCGCATCGAACAAGAGGCCTACACCCTGGTCGACCTGATGACCAGCTACAAAGCCTCGGAGCATGTCGATATCCGCCTGAACATCAATAACGTTTTCGACAAGAAGTACTATCAGAGCATCGGCACCAACACGGTCTATGGCATCAACCAGTATGGCGATCCGCGCAATGCCATGGTGACGGTACGCTGGTCGCTTTGAGCCCCGCTTGAACCCCGCTGCCCGCCCTGCCCGGCCCACCGGCTGACCCAGGGCTCCCCCCAGGATGACCGCGCTCATCCTGGGCTTCCCTCCCCGCCTCGCTCCCCTTCCCGCTCGACCGAGCCACACCTCATCCGCTGTTGCAGCGGCCGCCGAATGCCTGTGCGCCTATCGCCGAGCCCACCCCAGGTGCCGGAAGTCATCTGCACCCGCGGGGCGGCCGCAAACTCAGCAGAACGCAATGAAAAAGGCCCGGATCATCGCTGATCCGGGCCTTTGGCGTGGCACTTAACGCTGAGCCAGAAAGCGCTCCCTGAGGCTGTCGAGCAAGGCAGGCGACCCGATCATGTCTTCATGGCAAGACTCGACCCTGAACGAACTGCCTGGACGCTGACCTCCCGCCAGGGCACTGATGGCCTCCTCCAGCCGCATGACCCGGGCCTCGCTGTAGTCCGCGGACCACCACAGATGCGGGCTGACCCGCAGCGGTCGGTAGCTATAGGCGGCAAACAGACGACGCAGGTCGTTGAACACCGTGTTCACCAGCGCACTGTCGAACTCGGCCTTGAACAGCGTCACCGCCCGGTCCAGCTCCGCGCGCGGCAGGTCGGTATGGGCGACCATCCAGGCAAAGATGCTGTCCCAGGACAGTTGCGCCTCGTCTCTCAAGCGGCTGCCAATCAGCCCGGCCTGTGCCGGATAGAGCAGGCTCAGCTGGTCGATCACGGCCCGCCATTCGGACTCGGCGGCCAATGTTGCGGCAGGTACCTGCAGCTCGACCTGCTGATGCGCGGCATCCTCGGGCGGGGTTGGGTCGAACAGTCCGAGGAAGCTGACCTCTTCGCCCATGGCCTCCAGTTCGCTGGCGGCGTCCATGGCGATGGAACCGCCCAGGGACCAACCCAGCAAACGATAAGGGCCGTGCGGCTGGACCTTCCTGATATTGCCGACATAACGCTGCACCATGGCCTGCCATGAGGTTTCGCTCCAGTCCTCCTGCAGATAGGCCTCGTTCAGCACCCCGTAGACCGCATAACGGTCCTTGAGCCGCGCCGCCAGCGAGAGGTAGCAATAGACGGTCCCGCCCGCCGGGTGGAAGCAGAAAACCGGCTGCCCGGTTCCGCCCAGCGCGACGATGTTGTCAGCCTTGGACGCCTGGCGCGTGGTCGCGAACCGGGCCATTTGCTGCACATCGGGCGAGGTGAAGACGGTGTTGAGGCTCAACTCCAGCCCCAAGGCCTGCCTGATCTCACTGACCAGTCGCAAGGCATCCAGCGAATGGCCGCCCAGTTCGAAGAAGTTGTCGGTCAGGCCGACCCGGTCCAGTTTCAGTACATCGGCCCAGATCGCCGCGAGTTGTTGCTCCAGCTCGGTTTGCGGCGCGACATAGGCCTGTTGCACCTGGCTGGCATCGGCTTTGGGCAGGGCCTTGCGGTCCAGCTTGCCGTTCGGCGTCAGTGGCAAGGCCTCAAGGAACAACAGATAAGCCGGCACCATGTAGTCCGGCAGGTTGTCCTTGAGCCGCGCCTTGATGACCTCACGCAGGTTGGCCTGGCGCGCCACATCGAGCGCTACCTCGGCATCGGCCGGCACGATGTACGCCACCAGTTGCTGGCCACCTTCGCCGTCCTGCGCCAGGACAAAGGCTTCGCGTACCGCCTCCTGTTGCACCAGTCGCGCTTCGATCTCGCCCAGCTCGATGCGGAAACCGCGCACCTTGACCTGATGGTCGATACGCCCGATGTACTCGATCACCCCGTCGTCGCGATAACGCGTCAGATCGCCCGTGCGATACAGGCGACCGCCGTCCGTGGCGAACGGATTGGGCACGTACTTCTCGGCGGTCAGCGCCGGGCGGGCCAGGTAACCCCGGGTGACCCCAGCACCGGCCAGGTAGAGTTCTGCCGCGCTACCCGCCGGCACCGCTTGCAGGTCCGCGCCGAGGATGTAGCCCTGGGTGTTGCTGATCACCCGGCCGATATTGGCCCGACCGCCTTTTTCCCGACGGGTATAGGTCGAGTAAGTGGTGTCTTCCGACGGCCCATACAGGTCATAGACGTGCTGCAACCCCGGGTTCTCATAAAGCTTGTCGACCAGGCTCTGCTTCAGCGGTTCGCCGGCCAGGTTGATGATGCGTACGCCATCCGGAATCTGCCCGCCACGCTGCAGAGCGGCAATGGCCGACGGCACGCTATTGATCAGGCGCACCTGGTCGCGCGCCGGCAGCTCAGGCAATTCCAGGGCATTACGGGCCAGGACGATATAACCGCCAGCGGACAGGGTAACGAACAGCTCCCACACCGACAGGTCGAAACAGATCGAGGTCGAAGCCAAGACCCCTTGCAGATCCGCCGGGCTGTAGACCTGCAGCGACCAGTCGATCAGCGCCAGCACGTTGCGGTGAGCGATGGCCACGCCCTTGGGCAGGCCGGTCGAACCCGAGGTGTAGATCACATAGGCCAGGTTATCCGGGGTCGCCACCGCCTGTGGATTCTCCGCGGAGTACCCATCGAGCCAGCCAGCGTCGGCATCCAGTTGCAGGGTTCGCACGGACTCAAGGGTCGGCAGGACTTCCAACAATGCGCTCTCGGTCAACAGAATCTGCGCCTGGCTGTCGTGCAGCATATGAGCCAGGCGATCCTGCGGATAATCCGGGTCCAGCGGCACATAGGCCGCGCCGGCTTTCAGCACCGCCAGCAAGGCCACGACCATTTGCGTCGAGCGTTGCAAGGCCACGCCGACGCGCACCTCAGGCCCGACGCCCAGTTCGATCAGCTTGTGCGCCAGGCGGTTGGCCCGGGCATTCAATGCCTGATAGCTGACGCGTTGCTCACCGAAGATCAGTGCCTGGGCATCCGGGGTTTTAACCGCTTGAGCCTGGATCAGCTCATGCACACAGCACTCGCTCGGGAAATCGCTGGCCGGCGGATTCCATTCATGGAGGATCCGCGACTGCTCGGCGGCCCCCAGCAACGGCAACTCGCCCAGGGACTGTTGCGCGTCGAGCATGATGCCCAGCAGCAGGTTTTCCAGGTACTCGCCCAACCGGGTCATGGCCGCCGGGGAGAACGACGCCAGGGCGTATTTGAACTCCAGGGACAGGCTTTCACCCACGCCCACCAGCAAGGTCAGCGGGTAGTTGGTCTGCTCAAAGTTGCCCACGCTACCGAAGCGCAATTGTCCTGGCGCGCCCTGCTCCAGGGCTTGCGAGACGGGGTAGTTCTCGAACACCAGGATATTGTCGAACAGGGCTTCGCCACCCAGGCCGGCCCAGCGCTGCACTTCATACAGCGGCGTATGTTCATAGTCACGCAAGGCCAGGTTGTGGCGTTGCACCGCTTGCAGCCAGTCGCGCGCCGTCATGTCCGGACGTGGCGTGGCCACCACGGGCAAGGTGTTGATAAACAGACCGATCTGCTGCTCCACGCCTTTGAGTTCCGCGGGACGCCCGGACACCGTGGCGCCAAACGCTACCGTGTCCTGCCCGGTGCAGCGTTGCAGCAACAGCAGCCAGGCGGCTTGCACCAGGGTGTTGACCGTGACCTTCTGCTGGCGGGCGAACTCGCCCAGGCGTCGGGTCTGCTGCGCATCCAGGCTGTGCAGATGGGTGGCATGGCCGCTGGCGCTCAACCCCTGCGCAGCCGCCACCATGGACTGGGCCAGGCGGGTCGGCTCGTCCAGGGCCACCAGTTGCTCTTTCCAGAAACGCTCGCCGGCCTGGGCATCCTGACGCTGCAGCCAAGCGATGTAATCGCGGTAGCGACCGGGCACATGGCCCGGCAACTGACCGGCATAACGTTGCAACACCTCGCCGAGCAGCTGCGAGTTGCTCCAGCCATCCATCAGGATGTGGTGGTTGGTGTAGATCAGGTGATAACGCTGGTCGTCGATCCGTACCAGGGTCAGGCGCAGCAACGGCGCAGCGCTGAGCTCGAAACCGCGCTGACGCTCGGCATCGGCCAGAGTATCCAGGGCCTCTTGCTGTTGAGGTTGGCCCCGCCAGTCATGCTCGACACAGTCCAGCACGATCTGCTTGTGCACGACTTGAACCGGCGTCGATAGCTCGCCTTGCCAGATAAAGCCGCTGCGCAAAATGTCGTGGCGATCGATGGCATCCTGCCAGGCCTGCTGGAAGCGCCGCGGGTCGAGCCCGTCCACGTCGACCCGCAGCTGGTTGATGTAGTCGCCCGCGGCCTGCTCGTACAGGGTGTGGAACAGCATGCCCTGCTGCATCGGCGACAGCGGGTAGAGGTCCTCGATCTGCGCCACCGGCACGGGCAAGCGATCCAGTTGCTGCTGGCTCAGGCCCGCCAGCGGGAAGTCCGACGGCGTCACGCCACGGTGGTCGGGCTGGCTGCAATGCTCGATCAGCGCCCTGAGCTCCTCGGCGTACTCATCCGCCAGGCGCTGGATGGTCGCTGGCTCGAACATCGCCTGGCTGAAGCTCCAGCCCAGGCTCAGCTCGCCGCCATAGACCTGGCCGTTGAGGGTCAGCCAGTTGCCCAGGGGTGCCTGCGGGCTCTGGTCCTCACCCTTGGCTTCACGGGCCGGCGTGAACAGCGCCTGCTCTTCAGCGAAACTGGCATCGAACTGGCCCAGGTAGTTGAAGGTGATGCGCGGTACCGCCAGGGCCGCGAGGGTTGCCTGGGCATTGGCATCCCCCAGGTAACGCAGGGCGCCGAAGCCGATGCCCTTGTTCGGCACGGCGCGCAGTTGCTCCTTGATCTGCTTGATCGAGTCGGCCAGGGCCGCCTGCGGCGTCAGCTTGACCGGGAACACGCTGGTGAACCAACCCACGGTGCGGCTCAGGTCGATGTTGTCGAACAGCTCTTCGCGGCCATGGCCTTCCAGTTGCACCAGGGCGTTGGCCTCGCCGGTCCAGCGGGTGATGACCCGCGCCAATGCCGTCAGCAACAGGTCGTTGATCTGGGTGCGATAGGCCGCCGGGGCATCCTGCAGCAGGCGCTGGGTATCGCGCTTGTTCAGCCGGGTATCGACACTGCGCGCGTGCTGGTTCTGCAGCCCGTCGCTGGCGTGATCCCAGGGCAGGCTCGAGTCGACGCCTTGCAACTGTGCCTGCCAGTAACCCAGCTCCTGTTGCAGGGCCGCGCTGCTGGCATAAGCCTGCAACTGCCCGGCCCAGGCTTGGGTCGAACTGGACTTGGCCGGCAGCGGCCGGTTGCCCAGCAACGCCTGCAGGTCTTCCAGGAGGATCCGCCAGGACACCCCATCCACCACCAGGTGATGGAAGATCAGCAGCAAGCGCTGGCTCTGGTCAGCCAGGGTAAAGAGCACGGCACGCAGCAGCGGGCCGTCCTGCAGGTTCAGGCTGCGCTGGGCGCGCTCACTGAATTGCTGCAACTCCTGGTCGTTGGCCACGCTGGCCTGCCACAGCAGTTGCGCCTGCTCGTCGAACTCGGCGAACGCTGCGCTCCAGCCCCCCTCGCCCTCGACAAACCGCAGGCGCAAGGCGTCGTGCTGCACCGTCAGCGCCTGCAAGGCCGTCTCCAGGACAGCCGCTTGTACAGGCTGGGCCGGCTTGAGCAACACCGACTGGTTCCAGTGCTGGCGCTCCGGCACCGGGGTGTCGAAGAACCACTGCTGGATCGGCAGCAGCGCCGTGCTGCCACGCACCGGGCCCTGGTCGATCTGCAAGCCGCCCTCGCCCTGCTCCGCCACCGTGGCCAGTCCTTGCACCGTCTGGTGCTGGAACAGGTCTTTCGGGGTGAAACGGATACCGGCCTGCCGCGCGCGGCTGACCACCTGGATCGAGATGATCGAGTCGCCGCCCAGCTCGAAGAAGTTGTCGGTGACGCCCACCTGTTCCAGCTTCAGCACATCGGCCCAGATCACCGCGATCTGTTGCTCCAGGTCGTTTTGCGGCGCCACATAGGTCTGCTGCATCAACTGTGCATCGACCTTGGGCAATGACTTGCGGTCCAGTTTGCCGTTCGGTGTCAGCGGCAGCGCTTCGAGGAACAGCAGGTAGGTGGGCACCATGTAGTCCGGCAGGTTTTCCCGCAGGCGGGCCTTGATGCTCTCGCGCAACTGCGCCTGACGCTCGTTGCTCAACGCCACGTCGGCATCCACCGGCACGATATAGCCCACCAGCTGCTGGCCGCTCGGCCCGGGCTGGGCGATCACCGCCACTTCCAGTACCGGCTCCTGTTCCAGCAGCCGTGCCTCGATTTCACCCAGTTCGATACGGAAGCCGCGCACCTTGACCTGATGGTCGACACGACCGACGTATTCCACCAGACCGTCGGTGCGGTAGCGGGTCAGGTCACCACTGCGATACAGCCGCGCCCCATTGGTGCTGTAAGGATCGGGAATAAAACGCTCGGCCGTCAGGCCCGGACGGTCCAGGTAACCCCGGGCCACACCGAGGCCGCCCAGGTACAACTCGCCCGCCACGCCCACCGGCAACAGATTGAGGTTGGCATCGGCCACGTAGGCGCTGCGGTTACCGACGATATTGCCGATTGGCGCGTAGGCCGCATCACAGGGATCACCGACACGAGCCTTCCAGATCAGTGGAGTGACCACCGTCTCGGTCGGGCCATAACCATTGAAAATGTATTTCGGCCGCAGCACCCGCCAGGCCAGGTCGTAGCTGGCCTGGGGCACTGCGTCGCCGCCGAAGCAATAGACCCGCACCGCCGGCGGATTGCCGTCGCGTTCGGCGTGCACCGCCAGTTGTTGCAGGTACACCGGTGGGAACACGCCCACGGTGACACCGTAGCGATGCATCTGTTCGTAGGTGTATTCCGGCGACCACAGGCTGTCGTCGCGGATCAATACGCTGGCGCCGTAGATCAGCGGGTGCATCCAGCCTTCATGGGAACCGTCGAAAGCGAAGGACATAAAGTGCAGCTCGCAGTCCGCCGGGCTCATTTCATAACGCTCGCCGGTGGCCAGGCTGTGCATCGCCAGCGGGCCATGGGACACCGCCACGCCCTTGGGCAAGCCGGTGGAGCCGGAGGTGTAGATCACATAGGCGAGGTTTTCTTCGGCCAGATCCACTTGGGGTGCACTGGCGGGGTAGCCGGCAAAATCGGCCGCGCCTTCGACGCTGAGGGTCGGCAGTCCTTCAGGAATCGGCAAACGATCCAGCAGATGGCTCTGGGTCAACAGCAGCCACGCGCCACTGTCCTGCATCATGTAGCGCAGGCGGTCCTGGGGGTACTCGATGTCCAGCGGCACATAAACTCCGCCCGCCTTGAGCACCGCCAGGAAGGCCACCATGATTTCCGCGCAACGCGGCATGGCGATGGCCACCCGCACTTCCGGGCCGACGCCCAGCTCGATCAGCTTGTGCGCCAGCTGGTTGGCCTGAATGTCCAGCTCGCGATAGCTCAGGCGCTGCTCGGCGAACAACACCGCCGGCGCCTCCGGCGCCCTGGCCGCCTGGTCGGCGAACAGTTGGTGGACAAAGCGGTTGGTCGGATAGACCACATCAGTGTGATCCCAGTCCTGGCGGATGCCGCGCTGTTCTTCCAGGGTCAACAATGGCAACTCGCCCAGGCCCGTCCGCGGATGCGCCATCAGGCTCAGCAACAGGCTCTGCAAGTGCCCGCCCAACTGCACCATCGAAGCCTCGGAGAACGACTCGCGGGCGTAGATGAATTCGAACGACAGGCTCTCGCCCAGATTGACCGCGACCGTCAGCGGGTAGTTGGTCTGCTCATGGTTGCCCACCGTGCCGAACTGCAGTTGTGCCGGCGCGCCTTTTTCCAGGGCCTCGGACACCGGGTAGTTCTCGAACACCAGGATGTTGTCGAACAGCGCATCGCCACCCAGCCCGGCCCAACGCTGCACTTCGTACAGCGGCGTGTATTCATAGTCGCGCAGCGCCAGGTTGCGGCTCTGCACCGCCTGCAGCCATTGGCTCACGGTCATGTCCGGACGTGGCGTGGCCACCACCGGCAAGGTGTTGATGAACAGGCCCACTTGCTGCTCGATGCCCTTGAGCTCCGCCGGACGCCCCGCCACCGTGGCGCCGAACACCACGCTTTCCTGGCCGGTGCAACGCTGCAGCAACAGCAGCCAGGCCGCTTGCACCAGGGTATTGATGGTGACCTTCTGCTGGCGGGCAAATTCGCCAAGGCGCGCCGTCTGCGCCAGGTCCAGCTCGCGATGGTGCTTGCCGTGACCGGTGCCGGCCGGAATGTCCGCGACCCGGGACAGCGCCTGGGTCAGGCGGGTCGGTTCGTCCAGCGCCTGCAATTGTTCTTTCCAGAAGCTTTCACAGGCCTGGGCATCCTGGCGTTGCAGCCAACCGATGTAATCCCGGTAGCGACCGGGCGCATGGTTCGGCGCCTGGCCGGCATAACGCTGCAGCACTTCGCCGAGCAACTGCGAGTTGCTCCAGCCGTCCATCAGGATGTGATGGTTGGTGTAGATCAGGTGATGACGCTGGTCGTCGATACGCACCAGGGTCAGGCGCAGCAAAGGCACCGCATCCAGCTCGAAGCCACGCTGGCGCTCGGCGGCGGCCAGGGCGTCCAGGGCTTCCTGCGGCTGTGGCTGGCCACGCCAGTCGTGCTCGCTGCACTCCAGGGCGATGTGCTTGTGCACCACCTGCAGCGGTGTCGACACCTCGCCCTGCCAGATAAAGCCGGTGCGCAGGATGTCGTGCCGATCGATGGCCGCCTGCCAGGCCTGCTGGAAGCGCCGCGGATCGAGCCCGTCCACGTCCACCCGCAGCTGGTTGATGTAGTCGCCCGCGGCCTGCTCGTACAGGGTGTGGAACAGCATGCCCTGCTGCATCGGCGACAGTGGGTAAAGGTCTTCGACCTGGGCCAGCGCCACCGGCAAGCGGTCCAGCTGCTGCTGGTCCAGGCCGGCCAGCGGGAAGTCCGAGGGCGTCGCGCCGCCCTGGCCCGGCTCGCAGCAATGCTCCACCAGGGCCTTGAGTTCCTCGGCATAGTCGTCCGCCAGGCGCTGGATGGTCGCGGCGTCGAACATCTGCGTGCTGAAGGTCCAGCTCAGGCTCAGCTCGCCGCCATAGACCTGGCCATCCAGGCTCAGCCAGTTGCTCAGCGGGGCCAGCGGGCTCTGGTCTTCGCCCTTGGCTTCACCGGTTGGCTTGAACAGGGAATCCTGCTCGTCGAAGCTGCCGTCGAACTGCCCCAGGTAGTTGAAGGTGATGCGCGGTACGGCCAGGGCCGCCAGGGCCTGCCGGGCCGCCTCGTCCCCCAGGTAACGCAGGGCGCCAAAGCCGATGCCCTTGTTCGGCACGGCGCGCAGCTGTTCCTTGATCTGCTTGATCGAGTCGGCCAGGGCCGCCTGCGGCGTCAGCTTGACCGGGAACATGCTGGTGAACCAACCCACGGTGCGGGTCAGGTCCTGGTCATCGAACAGCTCTTCGCGACCGTGGCCTTCCAGTTGCACCAGGGCGCTGGCCTCGCCGCTCCAGCGGGTGATGACCCGGGCCAGGGCCGTGAGCAGCAGGTCGTTGATCTGCGTGCGGTAGGCCGCCGGGGCGTCCTGCAACAGGCGCTGGGTATGGGCCTTGTCCAGGCGCGAACTCAGGCTGCTGGCGTGCTGGTTCTGCAACGCGGTCACGGGGCGATCCAGCGGCAGGCTCGACTCGACGCCTTGCAACTGGGCCTGCCAGTACTTGAGTTCCTGTTGCAGCGCCGCGCCTTGGGCATAGGCCTGCATATGCTCGGCCCAGGCCTGGGTCGAGCTGGTCTTGGCCGGCAATGCCAGGGATTGATCGGCGCTCAGTTGCGCGTGGGCCAGTTGCAGATCCTCCAGCAGGATCCGCCAGGACACCCCGTCCACCACCAGGTGATGGATCACCAGCAACAGGCGCTGGCTGCCGTCCGCCAGGCTGAACAGCACGGCCCGCAGCAGCGGTCCGTCCTGCAAGTTCAGGCTGCGCTGCGCCTCGATCGCCGACTGCTCCATGGCCTGGGCGCTATCCACCGCGATCTGCCAGAGCAGCTCCGGCCGCTGGCTGGCATCGGCAAAACGCGCCGACCAGCCATTAGCCTCCTGGCTGAACTGCAAGCGCAGGGCGTCATGCTGCACCCACAGCGCCTGCAAGGCGTTTTCCACCACCTCGGCGCGCAACGGCTGGGCCGGCTTGAGCAGTACCGACTGGTTCCAGTGATGGCGCTCGCTCATGGGCGCCTCGAAGAACCACTGCTGCACCGGCAACAGCGCCGTGCTGCCGCGTACCGGCCCCTGGTCGATCTGCACCCCACCCTCGCCCTGCTCGGCCACCGCCGCCAGACCTTGTACCGTCTGGTACTGGAACAGGTCCCGCGGGGTGAAGCGAATACCGGCCTGGCGCGCGCGGCTGACCACCTGGATCGAGATGATCGAGTCGCCGCCCAGCTCGAAGAAGTTATCGGTGACCCCCACCTGTTCCAGCTTCAACACATCGGCCCAGATCGCCGCGATCCGTTGCTCCAGCTGGCTTTGCGGTGCCACATAGACCTGTTGCAGCTGCTGCGCGTCGACCTTGGGCAGGGCCTTGCGGTCGAGCTTGCCGTTCGGCGTCAGCGGCAACGCCTCGAGGAACAGCAGGTACGTCGGCACCATGTAGTCCGGCAGATGTTCTTTCAGGGCGGTCTTGATGCTTTCGCGCAGGGCCAGTTGCGCGTCACCGGCAACCGCCGCCCCGGCATCGCTCGGCACGATATAGGCCACCAGTTGCTGGCCGTTTTCACCGTCATGGGCCAGGACGAAGGCCTCGCGCACCGCCGCCTGCTGCACCAGCCGCGCTTCGATTTCCCCCAGCTCGATACGGAAACCGCGGATCTTTACCTGATGGTCGATACGGCCGATGTACTCGATCACTCCATCGGCGCGATAACGGGTCAGGTCGCCGGTGCGGTACAGGCGGCCGCCGTCGTTGGAGAATGGATTGGGCACGAACTTCTCGGCGGTCAGCCCGGGGCGCGCCAGGTAACCACGGGTCACCCCGGCTCCGGCCAGGTACAACTCGCCAGCACTGCCCACCGGCACCGGTTGCAAATCAGGGCTCACGATATAGCTCTGGGTATTGCTGATGGCCCGGCCGATATTGGCCTGGCCGCCGGCCTCGCGGCGGGTGTAGGTCGAGTAGGTGGTGTCTTCCGAAGGGCCGTACAGGTCGTAGACATGCACCAGCCCCGGCTGCTGGTAGAGGCTATCCACCAGCGCCTGTTTCAGCGGCTCGCCCGCCAGGTTGATGATCCGCACGCTGGGCGGAATCTGCCCGCTGCGCTGCAGCGCGGCAATCGCCGACGGCACGGTGTTGATCAGCCGTACCCGGTCGCGGTCCGCCAGTTCCGGCAGTTCCAGGGCGTTGCGCGCCAGGACGATGGAGCCGCCGCTGGACAGGGTCACGAACAGCTCCCACACCGACAGGTCGAAGCAGATCGAGGTCGAGGCCAGCACCCCTTGCAGGTCGTCGGCTGAGTACACCCGGCTGGACCAGTCGATCAGCGCCAGCACGTTGCGATGGGCAATCGCCACGCCCTTGGGCAAACCGGTGGAACCGGAGGTGTAGATCACATAGGCCAGGTTGGCCGCGGTCGCTCGCGGCGCCGGATTGTCGGTCGAGTAAGCGTCCAGCCAGCCCGGTTGCGCGTCCAGTTGCAAGGTCTGCAGGGTGTCCACCGCAGGTAGCACGCTAAGCAATGCGCTTTCGGTCAGCAGAATCTGTGCCTGGCTGTCGCGCAGCATATGGGCCAGGCGATCCTGTGGATAATCCGGGTCCAGCGGCACATAGGCACCGCCGGCCTTGAGCACCGCCAACAGGGCCACGACCATTTCCGGGGTGCGCTGCATGGCCACGCCGACCCGGACCTCGGGCCCCACACCCAGCTCGATCAGCTTGTGCGCCAGACGGTTGGCCCGGGCATTGAGTTCCCGGTAGCTCAGGCTTTGCCCGGCAAACAGAAGAGCTTCTGCCTCGGGGGCCTTCCGTGCCTGGGCTTCCACTAACTGCTGCACACAGCCATCGCTGGGGAATTCACCGGTGGCCGGGGCCCACTCGTGCAGCAGCTGGTTCTGCTCGGCAGCGCCCAGCAGCGGCAGGTCCCCCAGGCGTTGCCGGGGTTGCTGGACAATGCCCTGCAGCAACTGCACCCAGGACTGGGCCAGGCGCTCGATGGTCGAGGGTTCGAACAGGTCGGTGGCGTAGGTCAGCGAAGCCCACAGGCCATCCTCGGACTCGAAGGTGTCCAGGGTCAGGTCGAACTGCGCGGCGCGCCCCTGCCAGCTCAGGGTCTCGATGCTGAGGTCGTCCAGGCGCTGGCTCTGCGCGCCCTTCTTGACCGCGGTCTGATGGTTGAACATCACCTGGAACAGCGGACTGTGGCTCAGGCTGCGCTCGGGGCGCAGGGCCTCCACCAGCTGTTCGAACGGCAGGTCCTGATGGGACTGCGCCATCAAGGCGGTCTGCTTGACCTGTTGCAGGAAGTCAATGAAGCCCAGCTGGCCATCGACCTCGGCCTTGAACACCTGGGTGTTGACGAAGAAGCCGATCAGGCGTTCGGTCTCGACCCGGTTGCGGTTGGCGGTGGGCACGCCAACGCGGATATCCGTCTGGCCGCTGTAGCGGTGCAGCAGCACCTGGAACGAGGCCAGCAACAGCATGAACAGGGTCGCCCCTTCACGCTGCGCCAGTTGCTTGAGGCCGACCCGCAGTTCATCTCCCAGCGGGATGTCGAACAGAGCACCGCGATAGCTCTGGATCGCCGGGCGCGAATGGTCCAGGGGCAGCATCAGCAGCGGCTGTTCCCCGCCCAGTTGCTGCAGCCAGTAGCCCAGCTGCCGTTCACGCTCGCCGGCGTCCATCCACTGCCGTTGCCAGTTGGCATAGTCGGCGTATTGGATCGGCAGGGCCGGCAGGTTGACCGTGCGTCCCTGGCGGTAGCCGGCATAGAGCTGGATCAGCTCATCGACCATCACCCCCATCGACCAGCCATCGGAGACGATATGGTGCTGGGTCAGGACCAGCACATGTTCGTCCGCCGTCACTCGCAACAGGCTGGCTCGCAGCAGCGGGCCGTTACGCAGGTCGAAGGGAGGCTGGCGCTTGCTGTCGGTCAGGGCGTTGACCTGTTCCTCATAAGACAGGCCGCCGGCTTGCAGATCGATGACCTCGATGTCCAGCGGCGCCGGTGGATGAACCACCTGCACCGCGATGCCATCTTCTTCGCAAAAGGTAGTACGCAGGGTTTCATGCCGGGCAATCAGGCTGTCGAACCCATGGCGCAGCGCGTCGAGGTCCAGTTCTCCGGTCAAGCGCAACGCCGTGGTGATGTGGTAGGCGCTGCTGTCGGGCTCCAGTTGCCAAAGGAACCATTGGCTTTCCTGGGTATAGGAGAGAACCGGCGCCTCATCGGCGCCGCGGCTGCAGATAGGAGCGATACCAAAAAGGTTGATGCCCTTTTCTTTAAGCAAAATCGCCAGGGCTTTTCTTTCTTTGGCAGAAAGCGTGCCTACCGAGTCGATTAAAGCTTGCATGTACTACCTCTCCTAAGAAATTATTTTTTCAAGATCATCAGGAGATAAACGTTTGAGGGCCTCCAAAGATTTAGCCAATTCATCCTGCAGCGAAGAGGTTGTTTCCCGCAGGGCCTGAACCTTCTCGACAAAGGCCGACAGGCTCTCCGCGCCGAACAGCGATTTGATGGGAATATCCACCCCGAACTGCTGCTTGACCCGGGTCACGACCTGGGCCACCAGCAAGGAATGGCCGCCCAATTCGAAGAAGTTGTCGCTCAGGCCCACCCGGTCCAGTTTCAATACATCGGCCCAGATCGCCGCGACCTGCTGCTCCAGCTCGCTCTGCGGCGCCACATACACCTGCTGCATCAACTGCGCGTCGACCTTGGGCAGGGCCTTGCGGTCGAGCTTGCCGTTCGGCGTCAGCGGCAGCGCTTCGAGGAACAGCAGATAGGTCGGCACCATGTAGTCCGGCAAATGCTCTTTCAGGGCAGCCTTGATGCTTTCCCGGAGCGCGGCCTGGGCCTCGACGGCCGCGGTGGTTTCGCTCGGCACGATATAGGCCACCAGTTGCTGGCCGTTATCGCCGTCCTGGGCCAGGACGAAGGCTTCGCGCACCGCGGCTTGCTGCACCAGCCGCGCTTCGATTTCACCCAGCTCGATACGGAAACCACGGACCTTCACCTGATGGTCGATGCGGCCGATGTACTCGATCACCCCATCGGCGCGGTAACGGGTCAGGTCACCGGTGCGGTACAGGCGGCCACCGTCGCTGGAGAACGGATTGGGCACGAACTTCTCGGCGGTCAGCCCGGGGCGCGCCAGGTAGCCGCGAGTCACCCCGGCGCCGGCCAGGTACAACTCGCCAGCACTGCCCACCGGCACCGGCTGCAAATCAGGGCTCACGATATAGCTCTGGGTATTGCTGATGGCCCGGCCGATATTGGCCTGGCCGCCGGCCTCGCGCCGGGTGTAGGTCGAGTAGGTGGTGTCTTCCGAAGGACCGTACAGGTCGTAGACATGCACCAGCCCAGGCTGCTGGTAGAGGCTATCCACCAGCGCCTGTTTCAGCGGCTCGCCCGCCAGGTTGATGATCCGCACGCTGGGCGGAATCTGCCCGCTGCGCTGCAGCGCGGCAATCGCCGAAGGCACGGTGTTGATCAGCCGTACCCGGTCACGATCGGCCAGTTCCGGCAGCTCCAGGGCGTTACGCGCCAGGACGATGGAGCCACCGCTGGCCAGGGTCACGAACAGCTCCCACACCGACAGGTCGAAGCAGATCGAGGTCGAGGCCAGCACCCCTTGCAGGTCGTCGGCGCTGTACACCCGATTCGACCAGTCGATCAGCGCCAGCACGTTGCGATGGGCAATCGCCACGCCCTTGGGCAAACCGGTGGAACCGGAGGTGTAGATCACATAGGCCAGGTTGTCCGCGGTCGCTCGCGGCGCCGGGTTTTCTAGTGAATAAGCGTCCAGCCAACCCGGTTGCGCATCCAGTTGCAGGGTTTGCAGGGACTCGACAGCCGGTAGCAGCGACAACAGTGCGCTCTCGGTCAGCAGAATCTGCGCCTGGCTGTCACGCAGCATATGGGCCAGGCGGTCCTGTGGATAATCCGGGTCCAGGGGCACATAGGCGCCACCGGCCTTGAGCACCGCCAACAGGGCCACGACCATTTCCGGGGTGCGCTGCATGGCCACTCCGACCCGGACCTCGGGCCCCACACCCAGCTCGATCAGCTTGTACGCCAGGCGGTTGGCCCGGGCATTGAGTTCCCGGTAGCTCAGGCTTTGCCCGGCAAACAGCAGGGCTTCGGCCTCGGGGGTTTTCCGCGCCTGGGCCTCGACCCACTGATGCACACAGTGATCGCCCGGGAACTTGACAGACGCCGGGGTCCACTCGTGCAGCAGCTGGTTCTGCTCGGCAGCGCCCAGCAGCGGCAGGTCCCCCAGGCGCTGGCGCGGCTGCTGGACAATGCCCTGCAGCAACTGCACCCAGGATTGGGCCAGGCGCTCGATAGTCGAAGGTTCGAACAGGTCGGTGGCGTAGGTCATGGACGCCCAGAGGCCATCGTCGGACTCGAAGGTATCCAGGCTCAGGTCGAACTGGGTGCTGCTCTCCTCGCCACTGAGCATCTCCACCTGCAAGCCGGGCACCTCCAGGCCCCGGGCGCCCTGACGGGCGGCGGCCTGGTGGTTGAACAGCACCTGGAACAGCGGGCTGTAGCTCAGGCTGCGTTCCGGGTTCAGGGCCTCCACCAATTGCTCGAAAGGCAGGTCCTGGTGCTCCTGGGCTTCCAGGGCACGGCCTTTGACCTGACCAAGGAAGTCGCTGAAGCTCGATTGCCCGTCGACCTCGGCCTTGAGCACCTGGGTGTTGACGAAGAAGCCGATCAGGCGCTCGGTCTCGACCCGGTTGCGGTTGGCGGTGGGCACACCAACGCGGATATCCGCCTGGCCGCTGTAGCGGTGCAGCAGCACCTGGAACGAGGCCAGCAACAGCATGAACAGGGTCACCCCTTCGCGCTGCGCCAGTTGTTTCAAGGCGCCCGGCAACGCGCCGTCCAGGCTGATGCCCAGGCGCGCGCCGCGGTGGCTTTGCTGCAAGGGGCGAGGATGGTCCAGCGGCAGGTCCAGCACCTGGGTGCCGCCTTCCAGTTGCCGCAGCCAGTAGCCCAATTGACGTTCACGCTCGCCGGCGTCCATCCATTGCCGTTGCCAGGCCGCGTAGTCCGCGTACTGCAGCGCCAGCGCCGGCAGCTGTGCCGGCTGCCCCTGGGCATGGGCGCCATACAGCTGGATCAGCTCCTCGACCATCAGTTGCATCGACCAGCCATCGGAGACGATATGGTGCTGCACCAGCACCAGCACATGCTCGTCCGCCGCCAGGCGTACCAGTGTGGCGCGCAGCAAAGGCCCCTGGCGCAGGTCGAAGGCCTGGCGTACCTGGGTCTCGATCACCTGCTCGATCAATTGCTCGGCGTTGCCGGCTTGCACCAGCAGGGACAGGTCCTGTCGCTCGATCCGCAAGCGGGCCTGGGCCTCGATCACCTGAGTCAGGCCCTGGGGGCCCTCGACAAAGCGCGTGCGCAGGGTTTCATGGCGAGCGATCAGGGCATCGAAGCTGCTCTGCAACGCCGCGTCATCCAGGGCACCGCGCAGGCGCAAGGCCATGGGGATGTGGTAGGCGCTGCTGTCGGCATCCAGTTGCCAGAGGAACCACTGGCGTTCCTGGGCATAGGAGACCGCCAGGGGCTGCTGGCGATCCACCAGGGGAATCGGCTGGAGGGGCTGGGCAGTTTCCGGCCCCAGCAGGCGGACGAAATCTTCCAGCGACTCGCCTTCGAACAACAGCTTGAGCGGTGCCTCGATGCCCAGCTCCTGACGGATGCGGGACATCACCTGAGTGGCCAGCAGCGAATGGCCACCGAGCTCGAAGAAGTTATCGCTCAAGCCGACCTTTTCCAGTTTCAGCACCTGGGCCCAGATCCCGGCCACTTGCTGTTCGCGCTCGCTGCGCGGGGCCACATGGACCTGCTGTAACAGGCTGCCGTCAATGGCCGGCAAGGCAGCGCGATTGAGCTTGCCGTTGGCGGTCAGGGGCAGCGCCTGGAGGAACAGCACATGGGCCGGAACCATGTAGCCCGGCAGGTGCTCGCGCAGCCCGGCCTTGATGCCGTCGCGCAGTGGCAGTTGCTCGGCAACCGGGTCCTGGCTGTGCCAGTCCAGGCCGGTGGGCACCACATAGGCCACCAGTTGCGGACCGTCCGGCCCCTTCTGGGCCAGGACCACCGCCTCGCGCACCGCGGGCAGTTCCAGCAGGCGTGCTTCGATCTCGCCCAGTTCGATGCGGAAACCGCGGATCTTCACCTGATGGTCGATGCGGCCGATGTAGCCGATCGAACCATCGGCCTGGTAACGCGCCAGGTCGCCGGTACGGTACAGGCGCGCGCCAGGTTCGCCGAAGGGGTCCGGGACAAACCGCGCGGCGCTCAGGTCGCCGCGGTTCAAGTAGCCCCAGGCCAGCCCCGCGCGCCCGACATACAGCTCACCGATGCAGCCCTTGGGCACCGGTTGCAGATTGCCGTCCAGCAGGTACCAGGACATGTCGGGGATCAGCTCGCCGATCGGGCTGGCCCCCGCCAGCGTCACGTCCGCCCGGGACAGTGGGCGGTAGGTCACGTGCACCGTGGTTTCGGTGATGCCGTACATGTTCACCAGCTGCGGCTGGCGGTCGCCGAAACGCTGGAACCAGGGTTGCAGGGTATTGACCTCCAGGGCCTCGCCGCCGAACACGATGTAGCGCAGCGCATGCCCCTGCTCGGCGGCGCAGGCTACGTGCATCAACTGGCGGAAGGCCGACGGCGTCTGGTTGAGCACCGTGACCCCTTCGGCGCAGAGCAGCGGGTAAAAGTCCTGGGCCGAACGCGCCACCTCCTGGGGCACGATCAACAGGCGCCCGCCATGCATCAGGGCGCCAAAGATCTCCCATACGGAGAAGTCGAAAGCATAGGAATGGAACAGGCTCCAGACATCCCGCGGGCCGAAGCGGAACCAGTCGGCGGTCGCCGCGAACAGCCGCAGCACATTGTGATGGGTCTGCAAGGTGCCCTTGGGCTTGCCGGTAGAGCCGGAGGTATAGATCACATAGGCCAGGTCCTGCGGGGTCACCCCGACCTCGGGGTTGTGCACCCCGTAGTCCGCAAGTGGCTGCTCGAGCAACAGGGTGCTGCCGGCAAACGCCGGCAGCACCTGCCGCAGAGACGCCTGGGTCAGCAGCAGCCTGATGCCGCTGTCCTGCATCATGTGTTGCAGACGGTCCTGGGGATAGGCCGGGTCCAGCGGCACATAGGCACCGCCGGCCTTGAGGATCGCCAGCAGGCCGATCAGCATCTCCAGGCCACGCTCCGCCGCCAGCCCCACCAGCACATTGGGCCCCACGCCCTGCTCGATGAGTTTGTGCGCCAGGCGGTTGGCCCGTTCATTGAGCTGCCGGTAGTCCAGGTGCTGCCCCTGGAACGTCAGGGCGATGGCCTCGGGCGCCTGCGCCTCAATCAGCTGGTGCACGCAGGCCGTCGAGGGGAATGCCTGCGCCTGCGGATTCCACTGGGCCACGATCCGCGCCTGCTCCCCGGCATCGAGCATCGGCAACAGGCCAATGCGCTGCTCTGGCTGGCGGACCATGCCCTGCAGCAACTGGCGCCAGTGGCCGGCCATCTGCTCGATGGTCGCGGCATCGAATACGTCGGTCGCATAGATCAGCGCGGCGGCGATCCGGCCCTGGGTCTCGACGGTGTCCAGGGTCAGGTCGAACTGCGCCGACTGCCCCGCCGAGTCCAGGGCTTCGATGCTCAGGCCCGGCAGGCTGAGGGCGCCGGTTGGAGCCGCGGCCTCGATCTGATGGTTGAACATCACCTGGAACAGCGGGTTGTGGCTCAGGCTGCGCTCCGGTTGCAGCGCCTCCACCAATTGCTCGAAAGGCAGGTCCTGGTGCGCCTGGGCCGCCAGGGCGGTTTGCCGCACCTGCTGCAACAGCTGGCTTACGGACATCTGCCCGTCGATCTCGGCCTTGAGCACCTGGGTATTGACGAAGAAGCCGATCAGGCGCTCGGTCTCGACCCGGTTGCGGTTGGCGATGGGCACGCCGACGCGGATATCGGCCTGGCCGCTGTAGCGGTGCAGCAGAACCTGGAACGAGGCCAGCAACAGCATGAACAAGGTCACCCCTTCACGCTGGGCCAGGCTGCCCAGGGCTTCACTCAACGGCTGCTCCAGGATCAGCTCCAGGCGCGCGCCGCGATGGCTCTGGACGGCCGGACGCGGACGGTCCAGCGGCAGCTCCAGCAGGGGCTGCTCGCCCCCCAGCTGCACCGTCCAGTAGGCCAGTTGCCGCTCCTTCTCACCGGCTTCCATCCAGTTGCGCTGCCAGATGGCGTAGTCGGCGTAGTGGATCGGCAGCGGCGGCAGCTGGGGCTGTTGCCCCTGGCTGTAGCCGATGTAGAGGCTCATCAGCTCATCCACCATGACCTGCATCGACCAGCCATCGGAAACGATATGGTGCTGGGTCAGGACCAGCACATGGTCGTCCTCGGCCATTCGCAACAGGCCGACCCTGAGCAGAGGCCCTTGCAACAGATCGAACAGCTGCCGGGTCTGGGCTTGCACGAAGCCCTGCACCGCGGTGTCGATCTCGCGTTCATCGGCCATGGCCGGCAACGACTGGCGGGCGATTTCCAGGCGCACCTCGGGCAGCACCACTTGCACCGCCGCGTCGGCGTCCTCGACGAAATGCGTGCGCAGGCTTTCATGGCGGGCAATCAGTGTGTCGAAGCTGCGCTGCAAGGCCTCCACGTCCAGCCGGCCACGCAAGCGCAGGGCCTTGGGGATGTGATAGGCGGCGCTGTCCGGCGCCAGTTGCCAGAGAAACCACTGGCGTTGCTGGGCATAGGAAAGCGGCAGGCGCGCATGGCCCAGGCGCACCTGCGGAATCGGCAGGTTGGCCGGGGAAATGCCCTGCTCCAGCATCTTCTGCAGGTAGACCTTGCGCTTCTCCAGCGGCAGCAGGATGAAGCCTTTGACAATCTTCAGCGCGGTGGCGTTATCCATTACACGGCCTCCATTTCGTCGAGCAACAGCGCCAGCGCACTCAGGTCGGCGCCCTGCGCCTGGCCCGGGGCCTGCTGCAACTGGCTGACGAACAGCCCCAGGGTTGGAAATTCGAACGCCATCTGCACACTGACTTGACGCCCAAGCTTGAGCTGGACTCGAGAGACCATCGCGGTTACCAACAAGGAATGCCCACCTGATTCAAAGAAGTTATCGTTCATGCCCACTCGCTCGACTTCGAGCACCTCGGCCCAGATCGCCGCGACCTGTTGTTCCAGCTCGCTCTGCGGCGCGACATAGGCCTGCTGCAACAGGCTGGCGTCGGCCTTGGGCAGGGCCTTGCGGTCCAGCTTGCCGTTGGGGCTCAGCGGCAGCGTTTCCAGGAACAGCAGGTGCGCCGGCAGCATGTAGTCCGGCAGCACGGCCTTGAGCGCCGCTTTCAACTCGTCGCGCAACCGGGCCTGGTCGTCCTGGCTGTTTTGTTCCGAGCACTGCGCCAACACGCCCTCGGCGGCGACCAGATAGGCCACCAACTGCGGACCACCGGCCGCCTCCTGGGCCAGCACCACGGCTTCACGCACCTGGGGCTGTTCCAGCAGGCGCGCTTCGATCTCGCCCATCTCGATCCGGAAACCGCGGATCTTCACCTGATGGTCGATACGCCCGGCGTAATCGATCACGCCCTCGGCGTCGTAGCGCGCCAGGTCACCGGAGCGATACAGGCGCCCGCCGTCCTGGCTGAACGGGTCGGGGATGAAACGCTCCGCCGTGAGACCTGGGCGATCGTGGTAACCCCGGGCCAGCAGCTCGCCGCCGATCATCAGCTCGCCGGTGGCGCCCTTGAGGGTCAGGTTGCCGCTGTTGTCCAGCAGGTAGATGGAACGGCCCGGCAGGCCCTTGCCCAGAGGGATCTGGCTCGGCAGGGTTGCGTCGTCCCGCAGGTAGCGGCTGCAGTCATGGGCGGTGACACTCACCGTGGCCTCGGTGGGCCCGTAGGTATTGAGCAGGCAAACGTCCTTCAACCCGGCCTTTTTCCAGGCGGCCACCCCTTCCGCGGCCATGGCTTCGCCGCCCAGGTTGAGCTGGCGCAGGCGCCCGAAGTCCCGGGGTTCGCGGCTGGCGTAATCCTTGCCGAGCATGAACCAGTAGGCGGTGCTCAAGTCGACGATGCTGATGCCCTGCCCGATCAGCTCACGGTAGAAGGTCTCGCTGTCCCACAGGTCCTTGCCACGGATCACCACCGAGGCGCCGCAGATCAGCGCCGGGTACAGCTGCTCGACGAAGGCGTCGAAGTTGAAGGTGGAGAACTGCAGCCCGCGGTCCTCGGCGGTCATCTTGAAATAATCCCGGGAAACCTGGGCGTGCCGGCTCAAGGCAGCGTGGCTGATATCCACGCCCTTGGGCCGCCCGGTGGAACCGGAGGTGTACATCACGTACGCCAGGTTGCCGGCCTCGGCCCGCGAGCGCGGATTGTCCAGGGGGTAGCCGCGCAGGCTGTGCTCATGCGAGTCCAGGCACAGGTGCGGCACCGCTACGCCGTCCTTCAAGCGTTCAAGCAGTGGCGCCTGGGTCAGCAAGAGCTGGATGCCGCTGTCCTGCATCATGTAGTGCAGGCGGTCCTGGGGGTATTCCGGGTCCAGCGGCACGTAGGCGCCACCGGCCTTGAGCACCGCCAGCAGGACGACAATCATGTCCAGCCCGCGCTCCACGGCGATACCGACCCGGACATCCGGACCGATGCCCTGCTCGATCAGCTTGTGGGCCAGTTGGTTGGCCCGCTGGTTGAACTGGCCGTAGCTCAGTTGCTGGCCATCACACAGCAGTGCCACGGCATCCGGGGTACGCTGGGCCTGGGCCTCGATCAACTGATGGACAGACTGCGGCGCCAGGTCCCGCGCCGGGGTCCGGCCGCGCTGCTCGTCGATCAGCCGGCGCTCGGTGGCGCCACGCAACGACAGCTCGCCGAGGCGGCCCTGCGGGCTCGCCAGCATGCCCATGAGCAGTTGCTCCAGGTAGCCGGCCAGTTGCTGGATGTCCGCCTGGGCAAAATGCTCGCGGGCATAGCTGTAGTCGAAGGCCAGGGTCTGCCCCAGGTAGACCGACAGGGTCAACGGGTAGTTGGTCTGCTCGTGGTTGGCCGCCACGCCGAAGCTCAACTGCGCCGGAGCGCCTTGGGCCAGGGCTTCGGACACCGGGTAGTTCTCGAACACCAGGATGTTGTCGAACAGGGCTTCGCCCCCCAGGCCGGCCCAACGCTGCACGTCATACAACGGCGTGTGCTCGAAATCGCGCAGGGCCAGGTTGCGTTCCTGCACCAGCTGCAGCCAGGCGCTGGCGGCCATGTCCGGACGCGGCGAGGCCACCACCGGCAGGGTGTTGATAAACAGGCCGATCTGCTGCTCCACGCCTTTGAGTTCCGCGGGACGCCCGGACACCGTGGCGCCGAACACCACCGTGTCCTGCCCGGTGTAGCGTTGCAGCAACAACAGCCAGGCAGCTTGCACCAGGGTGTTGACCGTGACCTTCTGCTGGCGGGCGAACTCGCTCAAGCGCTGGGTCTGCTGCTCATCCAACTGCTGCTGGTAAGCCCCATGGCCTTTGTCCAGGGTGCTCGGCCCGCTGCGGTGGATGGCCTGGGCCAGGCGGGTCGGCTCGTCCAGGGCCGCCAGTTGCTCTTTCCAGAAGGCCTCGCCGACCTGGGCATCCTGGCGCTGCAACCAGGCGATGTAGTCGCGATAGCGGCCTGGCGCCGCCCCCGCCGACTGCCCCGAGTAACGTTGCAGCACTTCGCCCAACAGCCGCGAGTTGCTCCAGCCGTCCATGAGGATGTGATGGTTGGTGTAGATCAGGTGATAACGCTGGTCGTCGATCCGTACCAGGGCCAGGCGCAGCAACGGCGCCGCCGCCAGGTCGAAACCGCGCTGGCGCTCCTGCTCGGCCAGGGCGTCCAGGTCCTCGGCCGCCGATGCCACGGCACGCCAGTCATGCTCGACACAATCCAGGGCGATGCGCTTGTGCACCACCTGGATCGGCGCCGGCAACTCGCCCTGCCAGAGGAAACCGCTGCGCAGGATATCGTGACGGTCGATGGCCTCTTGCCAAGCCTGCTGGAAGCGCTCGGGATCGAGCCCGTCCACATCCACCCGCAGCTGGTTGATGTAATCGCCGCCCTGCTGCTCGTACAGGGTATGGAACAGCATGCCCTGCTGCATCGGCGACAGCGGGTAGAGGTCCTCGACCTGGGCCAGGGACAGCGGCAGGCGATCCAGTTGCTGCTGGCTCAGGCCCGCCAGCGGGAAGTCCGACGGTGTCACGCCACGGTGCTGCGGCTGGCTGCAATGCTCGATCAGCGCCTTGAGTTCCTCGGCATAGTCATCCGCCAGGCGCTGGATGGTCGAGCGCTCGAACATTGTCTGGCTGAAGCTCCAGCCCAGCTTCAACTGACCGCCATAGACCTGGCCATTGATGCTCAGCCAGTTGCCCAGCGGCGCCTCGGCACTCTGGTCTTGGCCCTTGGCTTCGGCGCTTGGGGCAAACCAGGCATCCGGCTCGTCGAAGCTGGCGTCGAACTGGCCCAGGTAGTTGAAGGTGATGCGCGGCACCGCCAGGGCCGCGAGGGTTGCCTGGGCATTGGCATCCCCCAGGTAACGCAGGGCGCCGAAGCCGATGCCTTTGTTCGGCACCGCGCGCAGTTGTTCCTTGATCTGCTTGATCGAGTCGGCCAGGGCCGCCTGCGGTGTCAGCTTGACCGGGAACACACTGGTGAACCAACCCACAGTGCGGCTCAGGTCGATGCTGTCGAACAGCTCTTCGCGGCCATGGCCTTCCAGTTGCACCAGGGCGTTGGCCTCGCCGGTCCAGCGGGTGATGACCCGCGCCAATGCCGTCAGCAACAGGTCGTTGATCTGGGTGCGGTAGGCCGCCGGGGCATCCTGCAGCAGGCGCTGGGTGTAGGCCTGATCCAGCTCGGTGCTGACGCTCAGGGCATCCTTGATCGCCACCCGGTCCGTTACCCGGTCGCAGGGCAGGCCCGACTCGACGCCCTGCAACTGCGCCTGCCAGTAACCCAGCTCCTGCTGCAGCGCCGTGCTGCTGGCATAGGCTTGCAACTGCCCGGCCCAGGCCTGGGTCGAGCTGGTCTTGGCCGGCAGCCGGATGGCTTGCCCGGCCGCTTGCTGCACCAGGGCCCGATGCAGGTCTTCCAGCAGCACCCGCCAGGACACGCCGTCCACCACCAGGTGATGGATCGCCAGCAGCAGACGCTGGCTGCCGTCCTGCAAAGTGAAGAGCACGGCGCGCAGCAAAGGCCCCTGTTGCAGATTGAGGCTGCGTTGCGCCGCGTCGCACAGCGTTTGCAGTGAATCCTCAGTGGCGTCGTCCACCAGCCACAGCAGCGCATCGGCTTGCATCGCGGCCAACGGCGCCGAAGTCACCGGCGCCGACGGCGCATAAGTCGCGCTCCAGGCTGCGCCCGCTTCGACAAAATTCAGGCGCAGGCCGTCGTGGTGTTCGAGCAAGGCGTGCAAGGCATGCTCCAGCGCCTTGGCACCCAGGGCTTTCAGCGGCTTGAGCAGCACCGACTGGTTCCAGTGCTGACGCTCCGGCACCGGGGTGTCGAAGAACCACTGCTGGATCGGCAGCAGCGCCGTGCTGCCACGCACCGGGCCCTGGTCGATCTGCAAGCCGCCCTCGCCCTGCTCCGCCACCGTGGCCAGTCCTTGCACCGTCTGGTGCTGGAACAGGTCTTTCGGGGTGAAACGGATACCGGCCTGACGGGCGCGGCTGACCACCTGGATCGAGATGATCGAGTCGCCGCCCAGCTCGAAGAAGTTGTCGGTGACGCCCACCTGTTCCAGCTTCAGCACATCGGCCCAGATCGCCGCGATCTGTTGCTCCAGGTCGTTTTGCGGCGCCACATAGGTCTGCTGCATCAACTGCGCATCGACTTTCGGCAGCGACTTGCGATCCAGCTTGCCGTTCGGTGTCAGCGGCAGCGCTTCGAGGAACAGCAGGTAGGTCGGCACCATGTAGTCCGGCAGGCTCTCCCGCAGGCGCGCCTTGATGCTTTCCCGCAGTTGCGCCTGGCGTTCGGCACTGTGCGCCACGTCGGCGTCCACCGGCACGATATAACCCACCAGTTGCTGGCCGCTCGGCCCGGGCTGGGCGATCACCGCCACTTCCAGTACCGGCTCCTGTTCCAGCAGCCGTGCCTCGATTTCACCCAGTTCGATACGGAAGCCCCGTACCTTGACCTGATGGTCGACACGGCCGACATATTCCACCAGACCGTCGGTGCGGTAGCGGGTCAGGTCGCCGCTGCGGTACAGCCGCGCCCCGCTGGTGCTGTAAGGGTCGGGAATAAAGCGTTCCGCTGTCAGCCCTGGCCGATCCAGGTAACCCCGGGCCACGCCCAGGCCGCCCAGGTACAGCTCGCCCGCCACGCCAACCGGCAACAAATTGAGGTTGGCATCGGCCACGTAGGCGCTGCGATTGCCGACGATATTGCCGATTGGCGCGTAGGCCGCATCGCACGGATCGCCGGCCTTGGCCTTCCAGATCAGCGGAGTGACCACCGTCTCGGTTGGGCCATAACCATTGAAAATGTATTTCGGCCGCAGCACCCGCCAGGCCAGGTCGTAGCTGGCCTGGGGCACTGCGTCGCCGCCGAAGCAATAGACCCGCACCGCCGGCGGATTGCCGTCGCGTTCGGCGTGCACCGCCAGTTGTTGCAGGTACACCGGTGGGAACACGCCCACGGTGACACCGTAGCGATGCATCTGTTCGTAGGTGTATTCCGGCGACCACAGGCTGTCGTCGCGGATCAATACGCTGGCGCCGTAGATCAGCGGGTGCATCCAGCCTTCATGGGAACCGTCGAAAGCGAAGGACATAAAGTGCAGCTCGCAGTCCGCCGGGCTCATTTCATAACGCTCGCCGGTGGCCAGGCTGTGCATCGCCAGCGGGCCATGGGACACCGCCACGCCCTTGGGCAAGCCGGTGGAGCCGGAGGTGTAGATCACATAGGCGAGGTTTTCCTCGGCCAGGGTCACCTCCGGGCTGGTCGTCGGGTAAGCCGCGAAATCGGCCGCGCCTTCGACGCTGAGGGTCGGCAAACCGTCCGGGATCGGCAGGCGGTCCAGCAGATGGCTCTGGGTCAACAGCAGCCACGCGCCGCTGTCCTGCATCATGTAGCGCAGGCGGTCCTGGGGATATTCAATGTCCAGCGGCACATAGACCCCACCGGCCTTGAGTACGGCGAGGAAGGCCACCATGATTTCCGCGCAACGCGGCATGGCGATGGCCACCCGCACTTCCGGACCGACGCCCAGCTCGATCAGCTTGTGCGCCAGCTGGTTGGCCTGAATGTCCAGCTCGCGATAGCTCAGGCGCTGTTCGGCGAACAACACCGCCGGCGCCTCCGGCGCCCTGGCCGCCTGGTCGGCGAACAGCTGGTGGACAAAACGCTGGGTCGGATAGACCGCATGCGTGTGATCCCAGTCCTGGCGAATCCGCCCCTGCTCCTCCCGGCCCAGCATCGGCAGCTCGCCAATCGCCTGTTGCGGTTCGAGCATGCCTTGCAGCAGGTTGCGCCAGTGATCGGCGAAACCCTCGATGGTCGACACCTCGAACAACTCAGCGGCATAGATGAACGACGCATTGATCCCGGCGTCGGTCTCCAGGGTTTCCAGGGTCAGGTCGAATTGCGCGGTACCGCCCTGCAGGACCATCTCCTCGGCCTGCAGGCCCGGCAGGCTGGCGCCGTCGGCGCTTTCCCCGGCAATGCTCAGGTGGTTGTACATCACCTGGAACAGCGGGTTCTGGTCCAGCGCGCGCTGGGGCTTGAGCGCATCCACCAGGCGGTCGAACGGCAGGTCCTGATGGGCCTGGGCAGCCAGGGCCGTGGCCTTGACCTGGCGCAGCAACTGCCCCACCGCAAGGTTCGGCGCCAGGTCGACGCGCATCACCAGGGTGTTGACGAAGAAACCCATCACGCCTTCCATTTCCTGGTGGCGACGGTTGCTGACCGGCACGCCGATACGGATATCGGGCTGATCGCAATAGCGGTGCAGCAGCAGGGCGAACGAGCCGAGGAACAGCTGGAACAGGGTCATGTCATGCTCGCGCGCCAGGCGCCGCAGGCCCTGCTCCAGGTCCAGCGGCAGACGCAAACCCAGGCGCTCCTGGCGATGGCTCACCAGGGCCTGGCGCGGATGGTCCACCGGCAGTTCCAGCACCGGGTGCTCCAGCCCCAGCTGCTCGCGCCAGTAATCCAGTTGCCGCTGCTGCTCGCCTTGCTCGAGCCAGGCCCGGTGCCAGCTGGCGTAGTCGGCGTACTGCACGCTCAGTTCATCGAACCGCGGCGCCTGCCCCTGGATGACCCCCCGGTAGAGGGCGACGAATTCCCGGGCCAGCACACTCATGGAGGCGCCATCGGAAATGATGTGGTGCAGGGTCACCACCAGCAGGCAGTCCTGCTCGGCGATCTGCAGCACCCGGGCCCGGCACAGGGGGCCGTGCTCCAGGTCGAACAGCACCTGGGTTTCTTCCAGGGCCCTGGCCTCGACCGCCTCGCGGGACAGTCCCGGGGCCAGGCGTTCCCAGGCCAGGGTAATTTCACCCTGGGGGTGCACCACCTGGCACAGGCTGTCCTGGTGCTGGGTAAAGGTGGTGCGGAAGGCTTCATGGCGTCGGGCCAGGGCGTCGAAGCTGTGCTGCAGCGCCTGCCGGTCCAGCACCCCCTGGAGCCGGACCACGATCGGCGTGTGGTAGGCGGTGCTCTGGGGATGCATCTGCCAGAACAGCCACTGCCGCTGCTGGGCATGGGAAGCCGGCAATGGCTCGTCGCGCCCTAGCGCCTCGATCAGCGACAACGACCCCGTGCCGGCGCAAGCCTGCACCTGCTCGACGAACTCATCCAGGCGCGCGGTCTCGAACAGCACCCGCAGCGGCACCTCCGCCGCCAGCAGCCGGCGGACCCGGGAAATGATCTGGGTGGCCAGCAACGAATGCCCGCCCAGGGCGAAGAAGTTGTCGCTCAGGCCCACCCGCTCGACCTTGAGCACGTCCTGCCAGATCGCCGCGATACCCCGCTGCAACTCGCTGACCGGGGCAACGTAGACCGCCACCGGCGCCTGCTGCTGCAACGGCGGCAAGGCCCGCAGGTCGAGCTTGCCGTTGGCGGTCAACGGCATGCCTTCCAGGGCCACGAAATGCATCGGCAGCATGTAGTCGGGCAACGCCACCGCCAGCTGCCGGCGAATCTCCTGCCAGGCCGCTTCCGGCTCCTGGACACAGGCCTCGGCCAGCACCACATAAGCCGCCACTTGCGGCTCATCCGCCACGCTGACCACCTGGGCCACGGCGTCCTCGACCTGCGGCAACTGCTTGAGCGCCGCGGTGATTTCCCCCAGTTCGATGCGGTAGCCGCGAATCTTCACCTGATGGTCGATGCGCCCCAGGTAATCGATGACCCCGCCATCGAGGTAGCGCGCCAGGTCACCGGTGCGGTACAGCCGCTGCCCGTCGGCGCTGAACGGGTCGGGAACGAAACGCTCGGCGGTCAAGGCCGGCCGGCGGTGGTAGCCCCGCGCCAGGCCGGCGCCCCCCAGGTACAGCTCGGCCGGGGTGCCGGGCGCCACGGGCTGCAACGAGGCGTCCAGCACCCGGGCGCGAACGTTGGCCAGCGGCTGGCCCAGGGGCACCACCGCCAGGGCCTGATCCACGGCAGCGGCGGCCAGGGTCAGGGCGCCGACCGTGGTTTCCGTCGGGCCGTAGTGGTTGAACACCGCGCACTGCGGCGCCAGCGCCGCGATCTTTCTGACCAGCGCCGCCGGGCAGGCTTCGCCGCCCAGCACCAGGCACTGCCTTGGCAGGGAACGGGCCGGCTCCGCGCCGCTCATCAGCGCCTGCAAATGCGAAGGGACGATCTTCAGCACATCGATTTGCCGGGCGTCCAGGTAGGCCGAAAAGGCCTCGGCGTCCAGGCCGGTATCCAGGTCGATCACATGCAGGCAACTGCCGGAGCACAGGGCGCCAAACAGCGTGGTATGCCCCAGGTCGGCGGCAATGGTGGAGACCACCGCCATGTTGCGCGCGGCCCCCAGCGGCAGGCGCGCCAGGATCGCCTGCACGTAGTTGGCCAGGGCTGCGTGGGTGATGGTGACGCCCTTGGCGGCCCCGGTGGAACCGGAGGTGTAGATCGAATAGGCCAGGTGCCCGGCCTCGACCCGCGGCAGTGGCGCCTGCGGGCCGGTGGCCGGCGCCCAGCTGTCCGGCTGGTCCAGCAACAGCACGCTGACCCCGGCCGCCAGCGGCAGCCGCGCCTGCACCGCGGTCTCGCTCAGCAGCAGGGTAACGCCGCTGTCTTGCAGCATGTAGCGCAAGCGTTGCTCGGGGTACTGGGCATCCAGCGGCACATAGGCACCGCCGGCCTTGAGCACCGCCAGCAAGCCCACCACCATCTCCAGGGAGCGCTCCACGGCGATCCCCACCAGCCCCTCGGGGCCCACGCCACGCAGTACCAGGGCCGCGGCCAGGCGCGCGGCGCGCTGATCCAGCTGGCGGTAACTCAGGCACTGCTCGCCGAACACCAGGGCCGGGGCCTCGGGCCGTACGCGCACCTGCTCGGCGAACAGCTCGAGCACCGAAACGGCGGCGAACGCCTCATGCGCACCGACGCCCTGGGCCAGGGTGGCCTGGCGTTGCTCGGGGCTGAGCAGCGGCAGCTCGGCGATCGCCGAACGCGGCTCACGCACCATCGCCCACAGCAGGTTCTGCCAGTGGCCGGCCATGCGCTCGACGGTCTGTTCCTCGAACAGCTGGCAGTCGTAGGTGAAGGCGGCCTGCAGCCGGCCACCGCGCTCGAAGGTGTCCAGGGTCAGGTCGAACTGCACCGTGCGCTCGTTGCGCGCCAGGGCCTGCACCTCAAGACCGGAGCGGCTGCGCAGGGTGGTCAGCTCGGTGACCTGCGGCTGGTGGTTGTAAAGCACCTGGAACAGCGGGCTGTGGCTCAGGCTGCGCTCGAGTTGCAGGGCCTCCACCAGCCGCTCGAAAGGCAGCTCCTGATGGGCCTGCGCGCCCAGGGTGGTCTCGCGGATATCCGCCAGCAGTTGCTCCACCGTCAAGTGCGGGCTCAACTCGCTGCGCAGCACCTGGGTGTTGACGAAGAAGCCGATCAGCCCTTCGGCTTCCTGGCGCGTGCGGTTGGCGATAGGCACGCCCACGCGGATATCCTGCTGGCCGCTGTAGCGCGCCAGCAGCAGCTTGAAACCTGCCAGCAGTACGGCGAACAGGGTCACCCCCTGCTGTCGCGCCAGGGCGCCCAGTTGCTGGGCCAAATCCGGCGCCAGCTCGAGGTCCAGGCGCCGCCCCTGGCGGCTGGAATGGGCCTGGCGCGGATGATCGGTGGGCAACCTGAGCACCGGATGCTCGTCCCCGAGCTTGGCCCGCCAGTACGCCAGCTGCCGCTCCTGCTCCCCCGCCTCCAGCCAGCTGCGCTGCCACAGGGCGTAGTCGCGGTACTGGATCGGCAGGGCCGGCGCACTCGGCGCCGCGCCCTGGAGCAGCGCGTCGTAGGCTTGCAGGAACTCCTCGATCAGCACGCCCATGGACCAGCCGTCGGCGACGATATGGTGCAAGGTCAGCATCATGACGTGCTCCTGCTCCCCCAATCCCAGCACACAGACCCGCAACAGCGGTCCCTGCTGCAGATCGAAGGGCCGGCGCGCCTCGGCGTCGGCCCGCTGCCGCACGCTGGCCTCGCGCAGCGCAGGGTCAAGGTCGCTCAGGTCCTGGTAATCGATGCTCACCTGGGTCGTCAGGATGACCTGCCGCGGCTCGTCCTGCTCCAGGCGGAACACCGTGCGCAGGCTTTCATGGCGCTCCAGCAGCCAGTCGAAGGCCCGGGCCAGCACCGCCCGATCCAGCGGCCCGCTCAGGCGTACCGCGTTGGGCAGGTTGTAGGCCGCGCTCTGCGGGTCCAGTTGCCAGAGAAACCACATGCGCTGCTGCGCGTAGGACAACGCCTGGCGGTCAGGCACTGCGACCCCCGCGGGAATAGGCAGCAGAGAGAAGTCGACGCCTTCCTTGTCCAGAGCCTTCAAGAACAGCCGGCGCTTTTCCAGCGGCAGTTCAATGAATCTACGGGCGAGCTTCAAGGAGTCTTCGGCATTCATCGGGGGTCATCCGTACTTGCGTGTGGGGTATCGAGCATTGGCTCGGTCATCCCTACGGAACGGATGAAGGCCCGGGAAAATTAACCCCGCGCGCCACGCCGGCCGCCAACCCCCGGGCCGCGCAGGACAGGCCGGCCAGCGGCCCCGACGGTAAATCGGACCCACCCCCCTTCGTTCCTTGCTTATCCCCCCCTTGCAACAGGTACCTGCCCATGTCCTCCGCTCAATCGCTGACCGACATCCTCACCCAAGGCTTGCGCAAACTGACGGGCATCGACCGGCCCAGACCCAAGGGCTACCGGGTGATCAACGTCGAGCTCAAGCGGCGCATCGTCCTCAGCCCGTCCCTGGTGCGCCTGGTGTTCGCCGGCGAGGACATCGCCCAGGCCCGCACCCTGGCCCCGGACCAGCGCATCAAGCTGCTGTTCCCCGGCGCCGACGGCAGCGCCCCGCAACTGCCGGTGGAAGGTGACTGGCACGCCGCCCGGCGCAAGCTGCCGGCCGAGCAGCAGCCGCCGATGCGCACCTACACCATCCGCGCCCTGCGCCTGCTGCCGGCGGAGCTGGATGTGGACTTCGTGCTGCACGGGGTCAACGGCCCCGCGTCCGGCTGGGCCACCCACGCCCGGCCCGGCGACCGCCTGCAGATGGTGGTACCGAACAAGGCCTACAGCGGCGATCCCGGCGGTTATGAATGGATGCCGCCGGCAGATATCCGCAAAGTGCTGCTGATGGGCGATGAAACCGCCCTGCCGGCCATTGCCGGGATTCTCGAGGAGCTGCAGGAGTATCCGGATTACCCGGACGTGCAGGCGTTTATCGAAGTGCCCCACGAAAGCGATTGCATCGACTTGCGCTGCAACCCCCAGACCCGGCTCAACTGGCTGCCGCGGGACCTGTTGGGCGCCCAGCACGGCGAAACCCTGATCCATGCCGCCCGAGAGCTGGCCGAGCTGCCGCCGCCCCACACCGCGCAGCGGCCGGTCAAGGTCCGCGAGGGCGACGAGGAACAACGCCCCTGGGAGACCGCCACGCCGGCCGACAACAGCTTCTACGCCTGGGTGGCCGGCGAGTCCGCCACGGTGATGAGCATCCGCCGCCACCTGATCAACGAGCGCGGCCAGGAACGCCGCAACCTGACCCTGATGGGCTACTGGCGCCTGGGCACGTCGTTGGGCTGATAGATCTGCCTGGGCCTTGAGAGCGCCGCGGCAGCGGCTACGCCCACTCCTGTAGCCGCTGCCGAGCCCGCGAGGCTGCGATAAGGCCCGCAGGGCCTTGCTTGACGATCTTGCGGATGGGGCCACCGAGAGCGCCGCGGCCGTACCGGCCGATCGCAGCCTACGGCAGCGGCTACGCCCACTCCTGTAGCCGCTGCCGAACCCGCGAGGCTGCGATAAGGCCCGCAGGGCCTTGCTTGACGATCTTGCGGATGGGGCCACCGAGAGCGCCGCGGCCGTACCGGCCGATCGCAGCCTACGGCAGCGGCTACGCCCACTCCTGTAGCCGCTGCCGAACCCGCGAGGCTGCGATAAGGCCCGCAGGGCCTTGCTTGACGATCTTGCGGATGGGGCCACCGAGAGCGCCGCGGCCGTGCCGGCCGATCGCAGCCTACGGCAGCGGCTACAGGGCCGCTGCGGTTTCCGGTTGCAGGTGACGCCGACGATGCACCTCAAGGTGGCCCTTGATCAGGCTCAGGACCCTGGCTTCGTGTTCGTGGATGAAGAAGTGCCCGCCCGCCAGCATGTCCACGGAGAAGCTGCCCTGGGTCTCCTTCCTCCAGCCAATCAACTGTTCGGTGGTGGCCCGGTCGGCCTTGCCTCCCAGGACATGCACCGGGCAGTTCAGCAACGGTCGCTGCAGCGGGCGAAAACGGCCACACAGGAGAAAGTCGGCGCGCAGGATCGGCAGGGTCAGGCTCATCAATTCCTGGTTGGCCAATACCTCTTCGCTGGTGCCATTGAGGGTGCGCAACTGTTCGATCAGTTGTTCGTCCGTCTTGGGGTCGGCAAAACCCCGGTCGTAGTCGGTGCGCAGGGTCGGCGCCGCGGTTCCCGAAGCGAACAGCGCCACCGGTTCCGGACAACCCAGGGCCCGCAGGGCGTGGGCCAGCTCGCAGGCCAGCAACGCCCCCAGGCTATGGCCGAACAAGGCATAGGGCGCACGCAGGCCCGCGCGAACTTCCGCGGCCAGTTGCCGCGCCAGCTCGCGCATGTCGGTGGCCAGCGGCTCGGCATAACGGGCGCCCCGCCCCGGCAGTTCCACCGGCTGCAATTTCAGCCATTCGGGCAGCTTGCGCCGCCAGCGGCTGTAGACCATGGCGCTGGCTCCGGAATACGGCAGGCACAGCAACGTCAGCTGGGTCACGGTGTTCCCCTTGAAAAAAATGATGGTAAAGACTGGACGTGCCACCTGGCCGGCAAATTAGTGCGGCAGCCAGCCTGACGCCCATCTGTAGGAGCAGTCGGTCGACGCTCGATTGCTCGTGATGGTCGTTAACGATACCGCGTCTTGCATTGGGTAAACGCGGTGTTCTCAGGTTCATCGCGAGCAAGCTTCGCTCCTACATTAGATCCCCTTCGCTTGACCGGTCGTCATTGAGTCAGTCGTCCCCATAAATTTCCCGATACAGCCTTCGTTCCCTGCTGCAGATCAAACCAACCAACAAGAGAGATCGCCGTGGACTTGCAGACCCTTCTGTCAAAGCTGTTCGCCAATGCCGGTGCCGTGGGAATCGAAGGCACCTTTCAATTCGTGTTCGGTCCACAGCTGGCATTCTGGTCACAGGTCCAGGCGCACAGCCGCACCGAAGCCGGCCGGCACCCGGCGCCCGACGTCACCATCGAGGTCGCCCAGGCCGACTTTCTCGGGATCATGGGCGGCAGCGCCAACGTCGAGGAACTGTTCGCCAGCGGCCGCCTGAAGATCGGCGGCAACATGGGCCTGGCCACGCTGCTGCCGCAGATCATCGACCATGCCCGGCATGGCGGTGGCGCGCTGGAAAAGAAAGTCGAGATGAACACTCGCTACCCCACCCCGCCGCGCTACAGCGAGACAGTCTCGGCCGGCCTGCCGACCCAGCGCACGGTGGAACGGCGTCCGCGCAGCGGGCTCTCGGTGGAGGAGTTCAGGACGCGTTACCTGCCCCAGGGCATTCCCGTGGTGATCAGCGATGCCCTGCAGGACTGGCCGCTGTTCCAGCTCAACCGCGAAGAATCGCTGGTGCACTTCGCCGAACTGCAAGGCATCACCCGCCACGGCGACTACGTGAAAAAGACCTTTTCCACCGAGCGCGACTTCCGCTCCACCTCCATGGCCGAGTTCATCGCCTCGCTGGACAACCCGGCGCCGAAAAACGCCGACGGCGAACCGCCCGCCTACATGGGCAACAACATCCTGCCGGCGCAGTTGCTGGAGCAGATCCAGTACCCGCCCTACTTCGACCGCTCGCTGTTCATCCCGCCGCGGATCTGGATCGGCCCCAAGGGCACCCTGACCCCGCTGCACCGCGACGACACCGACAACCTGTTCGCCCAGGTCTGGGGCCAGAAGTCCTTCATCCTCGCCGCGCCCCACCACCGTGAGGCGCTGGGCACCTGGTCGACCGCCCCCGAGGGCGGGCTCGACGGTTGCGAGGTCAACCCGGACGCGCCGGACTACGAGCGTTTTCCGGCCTCGCGGAACGTGACCTTCCTGCGGGTCATCCTGGAAGCCGGCGACCTGCTGTTCCTGCCCGAGGGCTGGTTCCACCAGGTGCAGTCGGTGTCCACCTCGCTGTCGGTGAATTTCTGGGTCAACTCCGGGCGCGGCTGGTAAGGCTCAGGCGACCGCCGGCTGGCTGCGGGTCAGCCGGCGACAGCTCTGCACTGCCGCCCCCAGCACCACCACTGCCGCCGCCTGCGCCACCCAGAAGCCGCTGCGCGCGCCAAAGGCATCCACCAGCCAGCCGGAACTGGCGGCGCCGATGGCCACGCCGATGCTGACCCCGGTGACCAGCCAGGTCAGGCCTTCGGTGAGCTTGGCCGGCGGCACGATGTTTTCCACCAGGGCCATGGCGACGATCAGGGTCGGGGCGAAGAACAGGCCGGAGACGAACACCGCCAGGGACAGGCCGAAGATATTGCTCGCCAGCAGCAATGGCAGGGTGGTCACGGCGGTGGCGATACCGCCGTACATGAACAGCCGCGGCAGCGGGATATTCAGTTTCAGCGCGCCGAAGGCGATGCCCGCCAGGCAGGAACCGATGGCGTACACCGACAGCACGATGCTCGCCGCCGCGGGTTGCCCCTGCTGCTGGGCAAACGCCACGCTGACCACATCCACCACGCCGACGATCATGCCCATGGCGATCATCAGCAGCACCAGCAGCTGCAACTCCAGCGAGCGGATGATCGACACGTCGTGCCGGGCCTCATGGGGATGCACCGGCGGCTCGGTCGCCCGTTGCGCCACCAGCGCGGTGACGCCGATCGCCAGCATCAGCAGCGCCGCCAGCGGCCCGGCCTCGGGGAAGGCCGCCACGCACAGCCCCACCGACAACGGCGGGCCGACGATAAAGCACACCTCATCGAGCACCGACTCCAGGGCATAGGCGGTCTGCAACTGTGGCTGGCCGCGATACAGCTCGGTCCAGCGGGCGCGAACCATGGCCGGCATGCTCGGCATGCAGCCGGCCAGGGCGGCGAACAGGAACAGCGTCCAGTGCGGCGTCTGCAAGCGGGTGCACAGCAGCAACGCCAGCAGTGCCCCGCCGCCCACACCGGCGGCGATCGGCAGCACCCGGCCCTGGCCGAAGCGGTCGACCATGCGCGACACCTGGGGCGCGCAAAAGGCCGTGGCCAGGGCGAAGGTCGCCGCCACCGCACCGGCCAGCGCATAACCGCCCTTGAGCTGGGCCAGCATGGTGATCAGGCCGATGCCGGTCATCGACATCGGCATCCGCGCAATCATCCCCGCCACCACGAAAGCGCGGCTGCCGGGGGCGTTGAACAGTTCGCGGTAAGGGTTTGCCATCGTCATCACACCTTGTTTGAGGCTTGCCAGAAATGCACCGCAAGACAAAAATACATACGGCGCGTATGTGAGAAAGCATGAGAACATACGCGGCGTATGTCAATCCATGTATCAGTTGTGTGAGTGCCCGCCATGAGCCCGCGTCAACGCGCCGAGATGATCGAAGAAACCCGCAGCAAACTCATCGCCAGTGCCCGCCAGGCCTTTGGCAGCCTGGGCTATGCCAACACCTCGATGGACGAGCTGACGGCCGAGGCGGGCCTGACCCGGGGGGCCTTGTATCACCATTTCGGCGACAAGAAAGGCCTGCTGGCGGCGGTGGTGGAACAGCTCGACGCGGAAATGGACCAGCGCCTGGAGGCAATCTCGCGCGGCACCGACGACCTCTGGGCCGCCTTCGTCCAGCGCTGCCGCACTTACCTGGAAATGGCCCAGGAAGCGGAGATCCAGCGCATCGTCCTGCAGGATGCGCGCGCAGTACTCGGCGACCTGACCGAGGCTAGCGAGGAGCAGTGCGTGGCGTCCTTGAGCGCGCTGCTGGATGAGCTGATGCAGGCCGGCCTGGTGGTCAACGCCCCCAGCGAAGCCCTGGCGCGCCTGATCAACGGCAGCCTGCTCGACGCTTCGCTGTGGATCGCCCGGGACGAGCATCCGGGGCAACGATTGCAGCAGGCACTGGCCGGGCTGGAGGCACTGCTGCAGGGCTTGCGGGTGCGCTGAGCCCCGGCGCCGGATGCTTGGCATCGGCCCCACCCTCCTCCGGGACTTCGTAACTGCGGTGAACTCCTGCCCGCTCTAGCCAGTCAGCTGAACAGGCTCTCCGGTTAAGGTGCGTGCTCATGAATATCTCCCTGAACCAACAAGTCGCCCTGGTCACCGGCGCCAGTTCCGGCATCGGCGCCGCGGCGGCCACCGCCCTGGCCGCGGCCGGGGCCTCGGTGGTGCTCAATTACCATCGGCAGGCGGCGCCCGCGGAAAAGCTCGCCGCCGACATCAACGCCTGCGGCGGCCGGGCCATTGCCGTGGGCGCCGACATCTCCCAGGAAGACCAGGTCCAGCACCTGTTCGACAGGGCCCTGGAAGCCTTCGGTTTCCTCGACATCCTGGTGGCCAACTCGGGCCTGCAAAAAGACGCCGCCACGGTGGACATGACCCTGGAGGACTGGAACCAGGTGATCAGCGTCAACCTCACCGGCCAGTTCCTCTGCGCCCGCGCCGCCCTGCGCATTTTCAATCGCCAGGGCATCCGCACCGGTGTGTCGCGGGCCGCCGGCAAGATCATTCACATGAGCTCGGTGCATCAGCGGATTCCCTGGGCCGGGCACGTCAACTACGCGGCGTCCAAGGGCGGCGTGGACATGCTGATGCGCAGCCTGGCCCAGGAGGTCAGCCACCAGCGCATCCGCGTCAATGCCATTGCCCCGGGCGCGATCGCCACGCCGCTCAATCGCAAGGCCACCGAGGGCGCGGCCGAGCGCAAGCTGCTCGAGCTGATTCCCTACGGGCGCATCGGCGACGTCAAGGACGTGGCCAACGCCGTGGTCTGGCTGGCCAGCGATGCCTCCGACTACGTGCTCGGCAGCACCCTGGTGATCGATGGCGGCATGAGCCTGTACCCGGAGTTTCGCGACCATGGCTGACACTGAACGACAGGCGCCGATCGACGCCCACGGCATCATCGGCGACCTGCGCAGCGCCGCGCTGGTCAACGACAAGGGCAGCGTGGATTTTTTCTGCTGGCCGGAGTTCGACAGCCCGTCGATCTTCTGCTCGCTGCTCGACACCCCGGACGCCGGCATCTTCCAGTTGGCGCCGGACCTGCCCGACGCCCGCCACGAACAGATCTACCTGCCCGACAGCAACGTCCTGCAGACCCGCTGGCTGAGCGAGCGGGCCGTGGTCGAAGCCACCGATTTGCTGCCGATCGGCGACAGCGAGGACGACCTGCCGCTGTTGATCCGCCGGGTACGGGTGGTCAGCGGCCGCGCTACCCTGCGCCTGCGCTGCGCGGTGCGCCATGACTATGCCCGCGCCCCCACCCGGGCACGACTGGACGGCGACGCGGTGTGCTTCGAGGCCGAGCGGCAGCCGGGGCTGCGCCTGGTGGCCAGCCAGCCCCTGCGCATCGACCGGCAGGCGGCGGTGGCCGAGTTCGAGCTGGAACAGGGGCAGAGCGCCGAATTCATGCTGGGCGGGCTCGACGATCCGCGGCTGGTCACAGGTGGCAGCGAGCTGTGCCTGGAACGCACCCTGAAGTTCTGGCGCGACTGGATCGGCCAGTCCAACTACCGCGGCCGCTGGCGCGAAATGGTCAACCGTTCGGCCCTGGCGCTGAAGCTGCTGACCTCGCGCAAGCACGGGGCGATCCTCGCCGCCGCCACCTTCGGCCTGCCGGAAACCCCGGGCGGCGAACGCAACTGGGATTACCGCTACACCTGGATCCGCGACGCGTCGTTCACCGTCTACGCCTTCATGCGCCTGGGCTTCGTCGAGGAGGCCAACGCCTATATGCGCTGGCTGCGCGGACGGGTCAGCGACTGCTGTGGCCAGCCGGCCAAGCTGAATATCCTGTACGCCATCGACGGCCGCCAGCAGCTGCCGGAAACCCGACTGACGCACCTGTCCGGGCATGGCGGCGCGACGCCGGTGCGTATCGGCAACCAGGCCTATGAACAGGTCCAGCTGGACATCTTCGGCGAGCTGCTGGACGCGGTGTACCTGGTCAACAAATACGGCGAGGCGATTTCCCACGAAGGCTGGAAACACGTGGTGGACGTGGTGGATCAGGTCTGCAGCAGCTGGGACGGCGAGGATGTGGGCATCTGGGAAATGCGCGGCGAGCAGCATCATTTCCTGCATTCGCGGCTGATGTGCTGGGTCGCCCTGGACCGGGCCATCCGCCTCGCCTCGAAGCGCTCGCTGCCGGCGCCGTTCGCCCGCTGGGACCAGACCCGCCAGGCGATCTACGACGATATCTGGAGCAACTTCTGGAACGCAGAACGCGGGCATTTCGTCCAGTACCGGGGCGGCACCGCGCTGGACGGCTCGATGCTGCTGATGCCTCTGGTGCGCTTCGTCGGCGCCCGCGACCCGCGCTGGCTGGCGACCCTGGAAGCCATCGAGAGGACCCTGGTGCGCGACGGCATGGTCTACCGCTACCGCAACGAAGACAGCCAGATCGACGGCCTGGCCGGCACCGAAGGCGCATTCGCCGCCTGCTCGTTCTGGTACGTCGAATGCCTGGCCCGCGCCGGCCGGCTGGAGCAGGCCCACCTGGAATTCGAGCAACTGTTGCGCTACGCCAACCCGCTGGGGCTGTACGCCGAAGAGTTCGACAGCCATGCCCGGCACCTGGGCAACACCCCCCAGGCACTGACCCACCTGGCCCTGATCAGCGCCGCGAGTTTTCTCGATCGCCGGCTCAGTGGCGAGAAGATCCTCTGGCAGCCTTGACCCGCAATACGCCCCATCGCCTCGCGCCTACAGAAGACAAGCCGTTCGCGGCAACGGCGGTTTGCGGGCAGAATAGGCCGCCCGGTTCCCTCAAGGATTCCCATGCGCCAGGTGCTGCTGATCATCGACGTGCAACCCTCGTTCAACCCGCCGGACTGGCTGGTGAACGGCATCAACGCCCTGCTCGGCCAGTTGTCCTCGGTGGCCACCGTCGAGCGCCATGACGAAAGTCGCACGCCCTTCGTCCGCCAGCTCGGCTGGTGCCCCGCCGCCGACGACCACAGCCTGGTCGCCGCCGACCGCGTCTTCATCAAGCACGGCTACGCCCCCACGCCGGACACCATTGCCTACCTGCGCAGCCTGGCCCCGGACCGCGTGCTGGTCTGCGGCATCCAGACCGACACCTGCGTGCTCGCCGCCGGCTTCGCCCTGTTCGACGCCGGCCTGCAACCGACGCTGATCACCGACCTGACCGTAGGCTCGTCACTGGACCGCAGCGGGCAGTTGGGCGTGCGGTTGTGGCAGCACCATTTCAAGCACCTCACGACCAGCGCCGAGCTCGCCTTCCTGTAGCCGCTGACTGATGTCTGAAGCATTCGTCAGCCAGGGCAAAGCCCACGAACGAGGTCCTGGCGCGACACTGGCCAGGCATGCAGTTTGAGCTAAGGTTGCTGTTTTCCCTGTCGCCGGATCCGTCATGAACAGCTCGCTCTCTGTCCAGTACATCCAGACCCCGTCCCTGCGCATCGCCTACGAACACCACGGCCCCGCCGACGGCGAGCCGGTGATCCTGTTGCATGGCTTTCCCTACGACCCTCGCAGTTACGACGAGATCGCCCCCGAGCTGGCGGTGCGCGGCTATCGGGTGATAGTGCCGTACCTGCGCGGCTACGGCCCGACCCGTTTCGCCGGCCCGGACATCCTGCGATCCGGGCAACAGGCAGCGCTGGCCCAGGACCTGCTGGACCTGATGGACGCCCTGGAGATCCCCCTGGCCGCCCTCGCCGGTTTCGACTGGGGCGGTCGCGCCGCCTGCATCGTCGCGGCCCTGTGGCCGGAGCGGGTGCGCTGCCTGGTGAGCGCCGACGGCTACAACATCCAGGACATTGCCCGCTCGACCCAACCGCGACCGCCCGAGACCGAGCACCGGCTCTGGTATCAGTACTATTTCCACACCCAACGCGGGGTCGACGGCCTGACCGCCAACCGTCGCGAACTGTGCGCACTGCTGTGGCGACTGTGGTCGCCGACCTGGGATCGCGGCCAGGAACTCTATGGCCGGAGCGCGCCGTCGTTCGACAACCCGGACTTCGTCGAGGTGGTGATCCACTCCTACCGGCATCGCTTCATGTACGCGCCGGGCGACCCGAGCCTGGAACATATCGAGCAGGCCCTGGAGCAGCAGCCGCCGATCCGCGTGCCGACCCTCTCGTTGTGCGGCGGCGATGACGGGGTCGGCCCGGCGAGCGAAGAGGACGAAGACATCGGCCTGTTCACCGGCCCTTACCAGCGCCGGGTCTTGCCCGGGGTCGGCCACAACGTGCCGCAGGAAGCGCCGCACGCCACCTTGCAGGCATTGCTGGAACTACTGGAAGCCTGACTCCCCCTCTGGCGAAAAGCGCTCCCGATAGGCCTGCGGCGTCACGCCGACGACCCGCAGGAAGCTGCGGCGCAGGGTTTCTTCGCTGCCGAAGCCGCACTGCACGGCGATGCGCTTGATCGCCACGCCGCTGTCGCCGAGCAGGCGCCGGGCGCTTTCCACGCGGATCTGTTCGATGGCCCGGGCCGGGGTCTGGCCGGTGTCGGCGCGGTAGTGGCGGACAAAGCTGCGTTCGCTCATGCCGGCCCGCTCGGCCAGGGCCGGGATGTTCAGGTCGCGGCCGAGGTTTTCGGCGATCCAGGCGTGCAGGTCGTCGAAGCGGCTGCCCTGTTTTTGCAGGGCCAGTGTCGCACTGAACTGCGACTGGCCGCCCGGGCGCTTGAGGAACACCACCAGTTGCCGGGCCACGTCCAGCGCCATGGCATGCCCCAGGTCCGCCTCCACCAGCGCCAGGGCCAGGTCGATACCGGCGGTGACGCCGGCCGAGGTCCAGACCGGCCCCTCGTTGATGAAGATCGGGTTGGCTTCCACCCGCAGCTGCGGATATTGCCGCGCCAGTTGCTCGCAGCGGGTCCAGTGAGTGACCACCCGGCGCCCGTCGAGCCAGCCGCTGGCGGCCAGCAGGAACGCCCCGGTGCACACCGACGCCACCCGTCGCGCCAGCGCCGCCTGCTGGCGGACCCAGGCCACCAGCGCCGGATCTTCCGCCGCGGCGTACACACCCCAGCCGCCGGCGATGACCAGGGTGTCGCATGGCGTGCCCGGCGCCGGCAAGGGCTCGGCCAACAGCGCCAGCCCGGCCGAGGTGGTCACCGGCCCGTCGCCCGCGGCGATCACATTCACCGCGTAGGGCAGCGGCAGGCCTTTGTGCCGCGCCAGGTCGTTGGCCGAAGCAAACACCTGCAGCGGGCCCGTGACGTCAAGTACCTGGGCGTTGGCGAAAGTCAGTACATGAACGGTTCTGGCGGTCTGGGACATGATTGGCGTAAATCGTGGGTAGGTTGGCGTATTCGCCAAAGCCTAGGGCGCTAGAGTCGAACCGTCCAGCCACATAAGAGCGGACACCTTCGAATTTCTCCAGGGAGATACCCCATGACGCTGCAGATCGGTTTCCTGTTGTTCCCCAACGTCCAGCAACTCGACCTGACCGGCCCCTACGATGTGCTCGCGTCGCTGCCGGACGTGCAGGTGCATCTGGTCTGGAAGGCGCGCGGGCCGGTCACCGCCAGCACCGGCCTGGTGCTGCAGGCGACCACCAGCTTCGCCGATTGCCCGCCGCTGGACGTGATCTGCATCCCCGGTGGCGCCGGTGTCGGGCCGTTGATGGAAGACCCGCAGACCCTCGACTTCATCCGCCAGCAGGCGGAGCAGGCGCGTTATGTCACCTCGGTCTGCACCGGCTCCCTGGTGCTTGGCGCCGCCGGGCTGCTGCGGGGCAGGCGCGCCACCACCCATTGGGCCTACCACCATTTGCTGGAGGCGCTGGGGGCGATCGCGGTACAGGAACGCGTGGTGCGCGATGGCAACCTGTTGAGCGGTGGCGGGATTACCGCCGGGATCGATTTTGCCCTGACCCTGGCCGGCGAACTGTTCGGCGATGCAACGGCGCAGCGGGTCCAGCTGCAACTGGAATACGCCCCGGCTCCGCCGTTCGCGGCCGGTAGCCCAGAGACAGCGCCCAAAGCGGTGGTGGAACAAGCCCAGCGGCTCGCGGCGAACTCCATCCAGCAGCGCGCCGAGATCGTCGACAGGGTCGTGGCGCAGTGGCAGCAGGCCTGAGACGGCGCTTACAGAAGCTGAAGAAAGATGCGGACCAGGGCAACCTTATCGGCCAGCTGAGCCCTGGCCGCATCTTCGATGAACCGGCGTCAGGCCGGGACTGCTTGCTCACTGGCCTGTCGGAGGTAGTCGATCGCCTGCTGCACGGTCTGCAGGCCATCGGCTGCGTCGTCCGGGATAGTGAGGTCGAACTCGGCCTCCAGGGCCGACACCAGTTCCACCCGGGCCAGCGAGTCTGCTCCCAGGTTCTCGACGAACGAGTCCTGGTTGCCGATCTGCGTCAGGTCGACGGCCAGTTCGGTCGCCACCACTCTTTTCACGCGTTGTTCGAGGGTTTCCATATTCATTCCCTTGCAGTTGGATGCGTACCACGAAACAGTGGCCGACCCGCGCCGGCCACCGGGTTCTTGCGCCTTGGCGAGGCGCCTCAGACCACCGTCAGGTGCATAAAGCCGCCGGAGAAGCGCCCGCTTTCCGGGACGAAACACAGCACGCGCTGTCCCTTGTGCAAGCGCCCGGACTCCAGCAACTCGTGGATCATGATGTAGATCGACGCCGAGCCGGTGTTGCCGCGCTCGGACAGGTTGGTGAACCAGCGCTCCTGGGGAATCGCCAGTTCGGTGTTTTCCAGGCACTCGGCAATCGGCTTGCGAAAGTATTCCGATGACATGTGCGGCAGGAACCAGTCGATGGCTTCGGGCGACAGGTTGCGCTTGATCATCACCTCCTTGAGCGGCTTGCCGAGGGTGTACTTCACCACGTTCTCGTTCAGCAGCCGCACGTCCTGCTTGATCGCGAAAATCGAGCGCAAGGCCCACTCCTCCGGGGTCAGCAGCTTCCAGCCGATCAGGCTGTCGTCGTCGGCCTTTTCCGCGCCAGCGTACATGCAGGTCGGCAATTCGTTGGCGTAGGAGAAGATGTCGATCCAGTCGATGCGCAGCGACAAACCTCCGGCCCGTGGCTGGTTCTCGAGCAGGAAGGCCCCGGCCCCGTCGGACAGCATCCAGCGCAGGAAATCCTTATCGAAGGCGATTTCCGGGCGGGCAGCCATCTGCGCCACCAGCGCCTCGTTTTCCGCATCGAAATTGCGCGCATGCAGCACCGGCGAAGGCACCTCCGAGGCGGTGGCCACGGCATTGCGGCTGGCCCCCGCAAGCACCGACAGGTAGGCATATTTCAGCGCGGTGAGGCCAGCCAGGCAGATGCCGGCGGTGGACACCACCTCACAAGGCTTGTTGCCCAGTTCGCCATGCACCATCACGCCATGGTTGGGCATCAACTGGTCCGGCATGGTGGTGCCGGTGGACAGGCATTCCATGGCGTCCAGGGTAAAGCCGTCGCCCACCAGGCCCTTGATCGCCTCGGCGGTTATTTGCGCGTTAGTGAAACGGGGAATACCGGTCTGCGGGTCCAGCACATAATAGCGCTGCTTGATTCCGTTATTACGCAGCACTACTTGCCGAGACCGTGAAGGTCGCCCGCCTACATACCCGAGAATGCTCTCCATCGTATCGTTATCCACTGCCTCTCCCGGCATATAAGTGGATGTTTTCGTGATATAGACAAACAATTCACTCATGATGATTTCACCCTTCGGATTCAAGATTTAGTTGCGAACCGGACGGCTGTTCGTAATAACGCTGTAATTTATCGAGCCGCGTCCGGATAAAGGGATGAAGCAAACGGCGTAACACCAGTGAAACAGGCAGGACAGTCAAGATGACCAGTAATAGATAAACGATGAACAGGCACAGCAAGAGTCGCCGTAGCCATTGCCCATACTTGCCGAAACGGCAAATTATTCCCGACCAGAACTTGAAGCCTCTATAGGCCGCCCGCTCGCTGAGTATCAGCCCGGGGTTGACGGTCGCCGCCCCCAGCCCTGCCAGCATCGGCCCGTCGGCTTGCTCTTTATTGGCCTGCAGGGCGGCCTTCAATGCCCGCCCGAAACGTGCGGCGCCCTGGACATCCTCGGCGCTGATCCCGGCCTTGGGCAGGCCGAGGAACGACTCGCGGCTGCCGGTGAACATCCAGCGCGGCGTGGTAATCAGGGTGGCGAAGGTGTTGGCCCGGTCGGTCAGCACCACGTTGTCGAGCAACCGCGCGCCGGCCTCGTGCAGCAGGTGCTTGACCGCCTCCTGGGCCATCAGCCACATGTTGCGGCAGGCGATCACCGTGACCACCGGGCGCCCGGCCAGCAGGCGCTTGCCTTCCGCGCTCTGGAGAAACGCGGTGATCAGCGGCGACGGCGACAGGTACCAGACCTGATACGCCAGGATCACCAGGTCGAAGGGCCCGGGATGATCGGTATGCAGTGGTTCGATGGCCGGCGGGCTGAGCTGCACGGTCTCGGGAAACACGTCGAAAAACCGGCCCACCGGCCAGGGAAACGGATAGGCGACCCGGGGCTTGAGCACCATCTCATGCACCTTGACCTCCCGCGTCGAACGCAGGGGCGAGATCAGGCTTTCGACTACGTCGTTCAACTGACCGCTTTGCGAATAACGAACCACAAGAACATGTTTCATAAGTGCGGGGACCTTTGGCTTTTCAACCACACAGACACGCCAGAGATTCACTTGAATGTGAACTTCAGCATAAAAGGCAGTTTTTATAAGTTGGGCACGACGAGAAAGACGCGCACTGTATTCGTGGCTGGTCGAACTTAAAAAACAAAACATGCTGCACGGCAAAAACAGCAGCACCCGGAGCAGCGGCCTGGTGACGAACTGAACCCGGAAATCGCCCACCCCGCATGACAAATACTTTCTGCCTGCTTTTGACAGAAAGAACCTGTAGTGGGACAGAACCCGTCTTCTGGTTGAAACTCTATCTGCAATCGGACGCTTGTAAACCTACCAACTCTGGTAGGCCCTTCGCGCTACCCAACGGACGAATTTACATGCTCTTATCGGAACCTTTTTAATCTAAGCAGGGCACATTCAATAATGGCTACTGGCCTTAATCAAAAAGTTTTCCCGCTAATGTCCGGGCAGCTTCTACACTCTGGCCCAGCCTTCCCTCAGGAGCCTTGCCATGCACAAGACTTACACCGGCAGTTGTCATTGCGGTGCAGTGCGCTATGAAGCCGAGATCGACTTGAGCCAGGGCACCCACAAGTGCAATTGCTCGATCTGCAGCAAGACCCGCAACTGGAACGCGATCATCGCCCCCAAGGCCTTTCGCCTGCTCAGTGGCGAACAGGCGCTGAGCGACTATCGGTTCAACACCGGCAATACCCATCATCTGTTCTGCAAGCATTGCGGCGTACGCCCCTTCGGGCGCGGTCATGTGCAGGAGATCGGCGGCGACTATGTCGCGGTGCAAGTGATGACCCTGGATGACATCGACCTGCAGGAGCTGCTTGCGGCCCCGGTGCATTACGCCGATGGGCGCCATGACAACTGGGGCAACGTGCCGGAGGAAACCCGCCATCTCTAGCTTTTCCACAGGCGAAAAAAAACCCCGCCGAAGCGGGGTTTTTTCAAGACCATTACGACATCCTGTCGCTGCATCCTTGCACATGGTCGGTCATCCATGACCCTGAGCGCGTCCTGCGCTGCAGTTGGTGGGTGAAGATTAAGCCTGTCGCCCAATCGGCAACAGGCGAGATAGCAGCCAGCGCATGTAAGCCTTTCGCCATAGATCGACCTGCCAAAACCCCTAGGCCGCGCCTTCCAGAGCGTGAATGGCCAATTCCGCCACTTGCAGTTGGTGTTCCGCGCTGGGTATGTCGCCGTCCTCCAGGAACCAGGCGGCGGACAGCCCGGTATAGGCCAGCACCCATTGCAGCAGGCGCTTGCGCTCCAGCCCGGCGGCCTGGGCGATGACCTCGACCTGGCGGGTGAAGCGCCGCGGATCGCTGCTGGTCGCCAGGTCCGGGTTACAGATCAGGTTGGCGAAATCGAAACCGCGCTCGCCCATGACCCGCTTGGGATCGATCACCAGCCAGCCGCGTTCCTCGAAATCCAGCACATTGTCGTGATGGATATCGCCGTGCAGCACCACCTGCTCCCGAGGGGTAGCCAGCAGTTCATCGGCCGTGGCCAGGCAGCGCAGGAAAACCCCACCCTCGCGCCGGGCGGCCGGGCGCAGGGCCTTGAACCATTCCTGCAGGCTCAACAGCGGCGGCAAGGGCGTCGCGCGTGGCGCATGCAGGCGTGCCAGGCTGGCGCAGACGATCCGGCTGACCTCGTCGTCTTCGCCGGCCAGGGCCATCTGCATCAGCGAGCGCCGACCCATGGCCCGCTCCATCAACAAACCATCGCCATGGTGCGCGTAGACCCGGGCGGCGCCCTCCCCGGCCCACCAGACCATCAGGCGGTTGCCGTATTTTTCCTCGTCGTCGAGGGCGATCTTCAGCATCGCCGGCGCATCGTCCAGGCGCACCGGCAACAAGTGGCTGCCAGGGGTGACGATGGGCGCGCCATCGACCTGCAGGTTCCAGCGTTTCAGGTAAAACTCGAACATCCGTGACTCTTTCCGTTATGACTCGACAAAGGCCTGCAATTGACCCAGGGCATGATCCCATTGCTGGCTGATCACCTCCAGCGAGCGCCGGGCCTCGGCCAGCCGGCCCGGTTCGAAGGCCCACAGGCGCTCGCGCCCCAGCTTGGCGTCGCGCACCAGCCCGGCCTGCGCCAGCACCTGCAAATGCTTGGTCACCGCCTGGCGGCTGATGTCGGTGCCAAGGGTCAGTTGAGTGATAGACATCGCGCCACCGCCACACAGGATGGCGACGAGCCGCAGGCGGGTCTCGTCGCCCAGTGCCGCGAAGATCATGGCCGAGCCGTCCAGGGATGCCGCCACCGGCAGCAGGGATGTGGAAGAGGTATCAGGGGCCAAGGTAGGTCTCGATATTGTTCATCTGCTCGTCCCAGCCGCGGCTGTTCATGCGAAACGCCTTGAGCCGCCGCTCGGGTGGAATGCCATCGAACCCCGACTCGACCACCCGCAGCAAGGTGCCGCCGTCCAGGTCTTCGAGTTCGAATTGCACCAGGGTGCTGGGCTCGGCGGAATAATCCACGCCCGGCTCCACCGCATAAGGGTGCCAGCTGAAGGCGAACAGATGTTCGGGCTCCAACCGCTCCACCAGCACATCCCAGACCAGGTGTTCATACCCGGGATAGGTAATCTGCCCCCGGGTCCGTTGCCCAACGACAAAACGCTGGCCTTCGAGCGCCACGCCGAACCAGCTGCCGAACGCCTCGGCATTCGCCAGCGCGGCCCAGACACGGGCACGCGGCGCCTTGAGCAGGATCTTTCTTTCGATGCGATCTGATGAGTTCATGGGTCACCTCCAGTGATCACACCCTAGCTCGCCCTGGCAGAAGAGCAACCTTTAAGTTGCATTTTTTCGCAAAGACGGACACGCGGTCGTCGTCAGGGCTAGGATGCAGGCCAAAGAGCTGTCGCCAACCAGAACCGGGCGGCCGGCAAAACGTCCTTGATGCCCCCTTGATCGTCCATCGCGAGAATCAGCATGAACCCACGTATTTTCCTGGCCCTGGCGCCGCTGCTGCTCACCCCGCTGGCCCAGGCCGCCGATTGTGCCAACGCCAGCACCCAGGCCGCCATGAACCAGTGCGCCGCCGAGCAGCACCAGGCGGCGGACAAGGAACTGAATACGCTCTACCAGCGCATCACCCAGCGCCTGAAGGACAACCCGGACGGCAAGAAGCTGCTGGTCGGCGCCCAGCGCGCCTGGATGGCCTTTCGGGATGCGGAATGCGGGTTCGCCGCCTCCGGGGTGGCCGGTGGCAGCGTCTACCCGTTGATCTACAGCAACTGCACCACCGACCTGACCAAGGCCCGGGTCGAGGCGTTCAAGACTTACCTCAAGTGCCAGGAAGGCGACCTCGGCTGTCCGGTGCCGGGGAATTGAAGCCGCGGTGATCTTGAGCTTTTTCGCGATGGCGGTATCCGCGACTAGCGCTCGAACACCTGGGCCGTGGTGATCGCCATGTCCCCGCCCGGCAGCTTGATGCTGCCGATCTGCTTCAGGCTGTCGGCATCGAAGATCGCCACGTCGTTGAAGGTCCCGGCCAGGTAGATCTTGCTGCCCGCCTTGTTGAACGAAATACAGTAGTAGGAATGGTCCAGGGTGGCGGCCTGGAGCAGTTTTTTCTGCCGGATGTCGTACTTGGCCAGGCGGTTGAGCACGCCGAACATCAGGTTCGGGTCCTTCGGCGAGCGCATGCCGCTGAAGTAGATTTCCGTCAGCGGACCGAAGTCGGTGGTTTCGCTCTTGCCGGTTTTCAAGTCGATGCTGAACAGACCGTACAGGTACTCGGCGCTGGCCGGGTCCTGTTTCTGGTCCTTGAACTTGGCGGCGGTGTAGAGCAGCGAGAAATCATGGCGCCAGGTCTGCTGGTTCCACACGTAGAGCACGTCCGGCGCGCTGTAGTTCGGGCGTTTCCAGTGGCGGCTGGGGATCAGCACATCGAACTTGCCGGTCTTGACGTCGACCTTGTACACATCCGCCCCGGCCACATACAACGAGCCGTCGTCACCGCTCTGCATGATGGTCAGTTGCCGTGGCGCCGGAAAGCTACGCACCGGCTTGGCCTTGAGCCCGCCGTCGGTGGCATACACGTCCAGCCGCGGCGGCTTGACCTCATAACGGTCGTTGAGCATCAGCGTCGGATTGGCCACGGTGTACAGCTCCTTGCCGTCGTGGCTGACGGTGAAGGCGAACATCGAGCGCGCCTTTTCCCCCGGCTGCTGGGTGATGCTGGCGTGGAACACCTGCTTGCAGCTGTCCAGCTCAACGCCATAGACATCGGCGTAGTGGTTGTTCAGCACGTAGGCGACCTTGCGGTCCGGCGCCAGCTGCACGGTGCCGGGGCCGAAGGCGTCGGGCATCTTGCAGGTCTTGTACAGCGTGTCGCTGGCCAGGTCGATCACGTGCAGGTTGTTCGGGTAGTTGGTGGTGACCATGTATTCATGGCCGGCGTTGAGGGCCTTGTCACTGTTGTCATCGGCCAGGACGCTGAGGGAACAGGCCCCCAGGACGGCGGAAGCGGCCAGGCCGCAGGCATTGATCAAGCGCATGCTGGAATCCTTCTACTGACCGATTACTTGTCTTTAGGGAACACAGTACCGAGGTTGCGCCAGTTCTCGTTGGAGGCCTGGGCGTCCTTGTTCCAATCGGGGTAGGTGCTCATCATGTCCGGCACCTGGGCCGGCCACCAGCAAGGGTCGGAGCAACCGTAGAGGTCGGCCTCCATCGGCTGGCACAAGGACGACACGCCACCGAAGGCATCGATTTCCCAGCCCGGGTCGGTGGTCGAGGCACAACCGGCCACCGAACTCATGGCGACCACTTCTTCGATACGGTTCTCGTCGGCGGCCTGTTCCAGTTTCTGGGCTTTGTTATTGATCGGCTTGAGATGTTTCATGTCAGTGGGCCTTGCGCGGAGTGATGTAACTGCTGATGAACGCAGGGTTGCGGGCCATGATCCGGCTGTAGACCTCGATGCCGAAATCCACCCAGTCACGCATCAGTTCGCAATAGTGATAGGTCGGGTGCGCCGGGTCGCCGTAGCGGGCGTAGCTCTCGTGGTAGCAGCCGCCGGAGCACAGGTTGCGGATGCGGCAGCTGTCGCAGCCGGTGTTGCTGCGGTCCAGGCGCTGGGACAGGAAGTCGTTGAGCTCCATCTGCTTCACCCCGCCCTCGCGCACGTTGCCGAAGGTCGGCAGCGATGAGCCGGTAAAGCGGTGGCACAGGTTCAGCTCGCCCTTGTGGTCCACCGCCAGCATCTTCAGGCCGGCGCCACAGGGCAGTGCCTTCTTGTGGCCTTCATGGATATCGGTGATCAGCTGGTGCAGGTTGGAGAAACCGATATTGCGATGCTCCAGGGCCGCCTCCAGGTAACGCCGGCCCAGGCGCTTCATGCTGGCGAAGACTTCGACCAGTTCCTCGCCTGTGAGGTTGAAGCTGCTGATATCGCCCGAGGTCACCGGGGCAAACCCGACTTCGGCGAAACCCAGTTCGTTGAACAGGTGGTCCCAGATGGTTTCCACATCGGTGACCCCGGTGGTCAGGGTCACCCGCGCGCCGACCGGGCGGCTGTCGTAGCGCGCCAGCAGCATCTGCGCCTTGCGCCGCACCACGTCATAGGTGCCCTGCCCGCCCACGGTGATGCGGTTGCGGTCGTGCACGGTCTTCGGCCCGTCGATGCTCACCGACAAGCCAAAGCGGTGGGCATTCAGGTAGTCCACCGTTTCCTCGGTGAGCAGCGTGGCGTTGGTGGTCATGACGAACTCGACGAACTTGCCCGCCTCGCGAAAACGCTTCTCGCAGTAGTCGACCATGTACTCGATCAGCTTGCGGTTGCTCAGCGGTTCGCCACCGAAGAACACCACGGTGAAACGTTCCTCGTCGGGGGATTCCCTGAGCAGCATTTCCACCGAGGCGATGGCCGTCTCGACGTCCATCTTCTTGCCCGCCGAGGGCTTGTCCAGGTCTTCCTTGTAGCAGTAGGTGCAGCTCAGGTTGCAGCCGGTGTTGACGTTGAGCACCACGGTGTTGATCGCCGTGCGCTCGACCCGCTTGACGGTCCATTCCTCAGTCAGCGGCGAGCCGTCGCTGACCAGTTCCAGGGCGATCAGCTCGCGCAGGGTCTCGTTGATTTCCTCGCCGTCGTACTGGCTGGCCAGTCGCTGGATCAGCTCAGTGGAAGAGCAACCCGGCCCGCGCAGGGCATCGATGATGCTGCCGGTCAAGGCATCGCTGGCGAACAGCGAACTGCTGGGGATATGGAACAGCATGCGGTCGGCATCGACTTGCACTTCGTGCAGGTTGCGTTCGACCAGATTCAAGATAGCGCCCATTGCAAACCTCCTGTGCCGGCCCCTTTTGGCGGGGGCCCGCGGTCATTCCGAAAGGGTGTCGTCAGTCACGGACCGCGCCTTAGGGGATGGGTGGATTGTTCCAGCGTTGCACGGTGACGATCAGGTGGCCTTCGCCGGTCAGGGATTTCCCAGCGTCGTCGACGGCGGCGATCACCTTGAGGTTGCCGGCGTTGTTGGTGGACATCTTGCGCTGCGGGTTCGGCCCGGCATCGCCTGGAATGAATACGCCGCTGTCGGCCTGCATCTGGCCTGCGAACTTGACGTCCTCGTCTTCCCTGGCGCGCTCGTCGAAGGCCTCGACCTTCCACTGCGCCGGGAACACGCCGATGCGGTACGGCTTGCCATCGGCGCCCTTGCCCCAGGCTTCGGCATCGAAGCGGCCCTGGACTTTCGGCGTCGAGCCACCGCCGTCGCCGACCCGCGCCACCGAGAACTCCGGCACCACCTTGACTTCGGAGATGCTGCTGTAGACCGATAGCGTCGGGCCTTTCAGCGTGCCGACGGTGACGTTGCGCAGGCCCGGTTGGGCATCGGCGGCCGCCTTGAGCCTGACCTTGATCCGCTCCGCGCTCTGCTCGATGACCTCGACCACTTCCACGCCTTTGCCAAAGCCCGGCTTGCCGGTGAGGCCGCTGCCGATCAGGGTGACTTCAGCTTCGGCGCCGGCCTTCAGGTAACCCGGCTGCACCGCCAGCAAACGGCTGCTGCCCTGCCTGGCGGCGACGAAGTCCAGGCCGCGCTCGTCGTGCTCGGCCTCGAACATCCGGCCCTGCAATGCATTGCCTTTGGCGGCGAATACCTGGCGCATGCTCACGCCGTCGATGCTGACATTGCCGCGCCATTCGTAGCCGCTGTAGAGAATCGCGCTGCCCTCGCCGTTGAACGGGCTGCCGTCGGCGTACTGGCCCTTGATGCCGACCTTGAAGGTGTCGTTGCCATCGGCAGCGACGCTCATCACCCCGGCCAGTTCGCCCTTGCCCGGCAGGTGTCCGCTGAAGCTCCAGTCGCCCACCAGGGTCTCGGCCTTGGGCGCGCTAGCCAGCCATTGGGCCCAGGCCGGGTTGTCCAGCGGATAACGCTTGGCCAGCAGCGACACCATCTCCTTGCGCGCCAGGTCGAACCAGTCGCGGTCGCGGGACAGCGCCTGGTATTCCAGAGACGGCCATTGGCCAAGGTGGAAGTTCACCAGGCGCTCCCACTCCTGGGCCGGGCGCCGCTGCAGGGCGACCCGCGCGCCGGAGTGGCAGCGTCCGCACATCTGGCGGGTTTGTTCGTCGAATTTTTCCACGGTGTTCAGGCGCCGCTCCAGGGCGTAGCGCACACCGTCGGTTTCGCTCGGCGCCAGGCCCTGGGTGTCGGCCAGGTATTTGACCAGGGTACGACGGTCGTCGTCGCTGATCTGCAGGCCATGCATGACCTGCATGCGGGCGATGCTCATCAGCCAGCCTTCCGGGGTCTTGCGCTGGTGGCTGATGCGGCTCAGGCCGCCCGCCGTTTCCGGGGTATGACAGCCCTGGCAGGTTTCCTTGAGGATGGCCTGGGCCTCGCGCGCGGCAAGGCTGGGAGGGGCATGCAGGGCGGCGCAGACCGCCAGCGCCAGCAGGCCGCTGGACGTGCCTGCTCGGAGTGTTCTCTTGATCAAGGTCGGACCTCCACGGAGCTTTTTATTAGCGAGCTTTATTATTGTTGCGCGTCGTTTTTATGGTTTCTGCCATGCCCGGTGGCGCCGGGCACGGAGGCAAGAGAAACGGCTGGGTTGAGCAATACACGGAGCGTGCCAGCTTACAAATAATGTGTCTTATCAATGAGTTGCTGAAGTTACAGGACACATCTCCCAGGCAACCGCCGGCCGACCGCGTTTAATTTCGCGACAACTGTTCCACTCTGAGACGAGACCCGCCTACGCCCGCAAAAGCAGAGGAGTCTTGAGAGCTAAGCACAGGAAGGGAGAGGTGGCTGGCGGCGGGGGCAGCATTCTGAATCACCCCGAGAAATGGCTGTGGCGCCCCCCTCGGCAGCTGCTACGATGCCTGGCTTAACCGCTTCAGCCACCGGCCCTGACAGGAATCGCGCCATGCTCAATGCCCTGCTTTTCGATCTCGACGGCACCCTGACCGACACCGACCAACTGCACCTGCTGGCGTTGCAGCAGTTGTTGCTGGAGGAAGAGGGCCGGGTGTTCACCCAGGAAGAGTTCGCGGCCCATGTCAGCGGCCAGGCCAATGCCAATATGTGCCGCTACCTGTTTGCGCAGCGCTCGGTGGCCGAGCACGAGGCTTTCGCCGACCGCAAGGAAGTGCGCTTTCGCCAGCTGTCGCCACGACTGACGCCGATGCCGGGCCTGCTGCGCCTGTTGGATTTCGCCCGGGAACGCGGCATCGGCGTCTGCGTGGTGACCAATGCGCCACGGGCCAATGCCGAGCACATGCTCGACGTGCTGGGGCTGGGCGATCGCTTCGACAGCGTGCTGGTGGCCGAGGAATTGCCGCGGGCCAAGCCCGACCCGCTGCCCTATCTCACCGGCCTGGAATGCCTGGGCGCCAGCGCCGAGGCCGGGATAGCCTTCGAGGACTCGATCCCCGGCCTGACCGCCGCGGTCGGGGCCGGGGTCTTCACCGTCGGCCTGGCCACCAGCCAGAGCCCCGAGGCGTTGCTGGCCGCTGGCGCGCATCTGGTGGTCGAGGATTTCAACGACCCGCGATTGTGGGCGGTGATCGAGCGGATGCTCGGCCCACGCTGAGACCGGGCACTGCCCGGTCCGATCGGCAAACCCAGAAATATCCCTAGGCTTTTTCAGTTGTGTCTGATGGTCCGGCGCGCGTTGGCTCTTGAAGATAGCGCCCCGCACGCCTGTCGTATCAAGGACCTTCATGAACGCCCTCACCTCCCTTTCCCTGCTGGCCCTGCTGGGCCTTGCAGCCAGCACGGGCCATGCCCAGGAAGACCTCGAACCGGCCCCGCCGGAAGCCACCAGCAGCTGCCTGACCCGGGGCGAAGCCATCAAGAGCAGCCTGGAAAAACTCCTGCCCGACCCTGAGCAGCGCCAACTGGCCGGCCTGCAACGGGCGCTGGAACCGCTCAGCGACTATTGCGACGGCCTGCACTTCGAGCACAACCCGCCCCTGCGCCAGGCCGAATACCAAGTGATATTGCGCCAGATGGAACTCGACGCCGCGCAGCGTTATGGCGACCCAAGCATCATCGACAAACGCAAGGCCCGGCTGACCCACGCCCTGCAAGTCCTGCAATACGCCCTTGGCGCCCACGGCAACTGAAGCGGTTTCTTGCCCGATAAGCTTCATCACCGGCTCGCTTCGGCGAGCCCGGGCCTCCTTCAGCGCCAGACTTTCCCAACAGATTCAACAACCTGCGAAATCCGTTCGGGAGTATTCAGAATTCCTCGTGAATGGGAATGCAACCAATTGTTATGCAAGGAATTTTCTAATATTTAGCTAAGATTGTTCTGACTCGTGCCGATGGATTTTGTAGGACACAGGGAGCAATCTGGAAATGAGAAACAATCAGCCCGTTACACAACGTGAAGTGGCTTTAGGGTCAAACCAGAAACTCATCTCCACCACCGATGCCCATGGCGTCATCAGCTACTGCAACGATGCCTTCGTCGACATCAGCGGTTTCGACCGCGACGACCTGATCGGCGCTCCACAGAACATTGTCCGTCACCCCGATGTCCCCCCCGCGGTATTTGCCCATATGTGGGCGGCGCTGAAACAGGGCCAGCCGTGGATGGGCATCGTCAAGAACCGCTCGAGAAATGGCGACCATTACTGGGTCAACGCCTACGTCACGCCGATTTTCGAGGGCAGCCGGATCGTCGGCTACGAATCGGTCCGGGTCAAACCCAGCGCCGAACAGATCCGCCGCGCGCAAGGCCTCTACCAGCGTCTCAACCGCAAGCAGCCGGCCATCCCCCGTCGGCATCGCTGGCAACCGGCCCTGCTGGGCTGGGCGCCGTTCCTGGCCACGGGCCTGGCCGGTAGCCTGAGCGGTATCTGGCTGGCGCAGCCTTTGGCGCTGGCGGTGGCCGCCGGGCTCTCCGTGCCCCTGGCGCTGCTGGCGATGCAGCGCCAGGGCAATGCCGCCCGGCGCCTGCTGCAACTGGCCGACTCGTCCACCTGCGACCCGTTGATCGCGCAGATGTACAGCGACGCCCACGGCCCCCAGGCATGCCTGGAAACCGCCTTCGTCAGCCAGGACGCGCGGCTGCAAACCTGCCTTACCCGCCTGCAGGACAGCGCCGAACAGCTCAATGCCCTGGCCAGCCGCTCCGATACCCTGGCCAGCGACAGCTCCCGTGGCCTGGACCGCCAGCGGGTGGAAACCGAGCAGGTGTCCGCCGCGGTCAACCAGATGGCCGCCACCACCCAGGAAGTGGCCAGCCATGTGCAGCGCACCGCCGACGCCACCCAGGCCGCCAACCAGTTGACCGACCGTGGGCGCGAAGTGGCCCGCGATACCCGCGAAGCCATCGAGCGCCTGTCGCAGGTGGTCGGCGAAACCGGGCAGAACGTGGCGCAACTGGCCAGGGACAGCGACGAGATCGGCACCGTGGTCGATGTGATCAAAAGCATCGCCGACCAGACCAACCTGCTGGCGCTCAACGCCGCCATCGAAGCAGCCCGCGCCGGCGACATGGGCCGCGGTTTCGCGGTGGTGGCCGACGAGGTGCGCCAGCTGGCCCAGCGCACCGCGCAATCCACCCAGCAGATCCATGAACTGATCACCCAGTTGCAGAGTTCCTCGCAAAACGCCGTGCAGAGCATGGAAAGCGGCCAGCGCCAGGCCGAGGAAGGCGTGGCCCGGGTACTGGAGGCGGACCAGGCGCTGCTGGGCATCAGCGAGGCGGTGGCCAACATCACCGAGATGACCACCCAGATCGCCGCGGCCACCGAGGAGCAGAGCGCGGTCGCCGAGGAAATCAGCCGCAATATCAGCACCATCGCGCAATTGGCCGACCAGACCTCGGAGCAGGCCCATCACTCGGCCGAACTGAGCAAGGAACTGACCCGGACCGCCACCACCCAGTACTCGCTGGTGGAACGTTTCAACCGCTAGGTTCGGGGTGTACGGGTTTATCGCGAGCAAGCGTTCCTGCAATGGATGCTGTTCCTGTAGGAACGAGCTTGCTCGCGATCGTGGGCCTGGCCCTCCCCCCGTCACGTACAAAAAAGCCCGCCAATGCGTGGGCTTTTTAATTCTTCGAGGGCCGTCTCAGTCGGCCGCCAGCTGCTGCCGGTACTCCTTCACGTAACCGTTGGCCAACTGGTCCTTCTGCTTGTCGTCGAGGATCTTGCCGGCCATCTGGAAGAACTTCTGTTCTTCTTCCTCCAGGTGGTGATGCACCTTGTCCACCAGCTTCTTCGCCGTGGCCAGCCAGGCCGGGCTGGACATCTCGGTGTCGTCCAATGCCTCCATCAGCTCGTCCATCGCGTGGTGCTCGGCAATCGCGTGCCGGCTCAGGTCGACGCCGTTGTCGTGCTCCATCAACGGCAGGTAGAAGAAGCGTTCCTCCGCCGTCTCGTGGGCCTGTACTTCGGCCTTGAGCTGGGCGTAGGCCGCGCTGCGTTCGGGGCTGTCCCCCGAGGTGCGCATCAGTTCGGCAGCGTAGCCGCGCTGGCGTTCATGGCTCTCACGCAGGGCTTCGAATATGTTCACGGGCACATCTCCACGGCAGGCTTGTCTTGACTAGACACTGGCCGTTCGACGGCAGTTCAACCGCAGATAATGGCCGTCCCCCCTCTGTAGGAGCAGCCGGTCGACGCTCGATTGCTCGCGATGACGGACTGGCGTTCGACGCGCAAACCAGAGGGTCCGTGCCGACCTCTCGCCAGCAAGCTGGCTCCTACAGGCGGATGGGGGCCAGGCGTTACTGCTCCTCGGTCTTCTGCTCCTGGCAGTCCTTGAGCAGTTGCTGTTCCTTGGCGGTGTGGTCGGCTTCCAGGAAGCTCAACAGGCCGCTGTCGCCCTGGGTGTGCCAGCGGTAGCTGTTCTGCTCGTCGTCGGCGACATACAGCGCGCCGGAGGCTGCACGGGCGATATGCATCGGTATCAGCTGGCCCTTGTAATACAGGGTGGCGAACGAGGCGCCGTTATCGATGTTCAGGTACGCCGCCTGCACCTCTACCCCACCCTCGCAGCGGTAGCTGGCCAGGCTGCTCTGGTACGCCGGCAGTTCCGGCTCGGCCGGGGTCGTCGCGGCCTGGGCGAACAACGGCGCCAGCAGCAAGGTGGTTCCCAGAATCGTTGCAATCTTCAATGTACAGCTCCTTGTTCAGTGCACTTTCATGACAGGCCCCTTTACGACGAAGCAGGCCCCCATAAGTTCAGGCCGGGGTGTCTCAAGGCATTCGCAATTTGCGACAGCTTGTATCCGCAGCCCTTCCGTCACATCAAATAAACCCTATTAAAATCATATAGTTAATCGCAATTAAAAACTGGCACAGCGGTTGCGAAAGCCCTCGCCTCACGCATAACAAGAGGTTCTGTCATGGCTATTGCAACCCTGCTCCCCGCCACCACCGCCTTTATCCAGCGCGCCCCGCGCATGCTGATCGGCGCCGAATGGGTCGAGGCCGCCGACGGCCAGACCATGCCCCTGCGCAACCCGGCCACCGGCGAGCAACTGTGCGTGGTGCCGCGGGCCACGGTGGACGATGTCGACCGCGCGGTGCTGGCTGCGCGCCAGGCCTTCGACGATTCGCCCTGGAGCCGCACCCGCCCGCGGGAACGGCAGAACCTGCTGTGGAAACTCGCCGACCTGATGCAGCGCGACGCCGAGCTGCTGGCGCAACTGGAGTGCCTGAACAACGGCAAGAGCGCCGCGGTGGCCCAGGTCATGGACGTGCAACTGGCCATCGATTTTTTGCGCTACATGGCCGGCTGGGCGACCAAGATCGAAGGCAGCAGCGTCGAGGTCTCAGTGCCGCTGATGCCCGACCAGCAGTTCCACAGTTTCATCCGCCGCGAAGCGGTGGGCGTGGTCGGCGCCATCGTCGCCTGGAACTTCCCGCTGCTGCTGGCCTGCTGGAAGCTCGGCCCGGCCCTGGCCACCGGCTGCACGGTGGTGCTCAAGCCGGCCGACGAAACCCCGCTGACCGCGCTGAAACTCGCCGAACTGGTGCAGGAAGCCGGCTACCCCGACGGCGTGTTCAACGTAGTCACCGGCACCGGCATCACCGCGGGCTCGGCCCTGACCCACAACCCACGGGTGGACAAGCTGACCTTCACCGGCTCCACCGCGGTGGGCAAGGAAATCGGCAAGATCGCCATGGACAACATGACCCGGGTCACCCTGGAACTGGGCGGCAAGTCGCCGACCATCGTCATGGCCGATGCCGACCTGGGCAGCGCCGCGGCCGGCGCTGCCAGCGCGATCTTCTTCAACCAGGGCCAGGTCTGCTGCGCCGGCTCCCGGCTGTATGTACAGCGCAAGCACTTCGACAATGTGGTGGCCGATATCGCCGGCATCGCCAACGCCATGAAACTCGGCAGCGGCCTGGACACCAGCGTCGACATGGGCCCGCTGATCTCCGCCCGGCAGCAGGAGCGGGTCTGGCGCTATATCGAGATGGGCCGGGACAGCGGCGCCACCCTCGCCTGCGGCGGCGAGCGGTTCGGCCCCGGCTATTTCGTCAAACCGACGGTGATAGTCGACGTCGACCAGCAGCATTCGCTGGTGCAGGAAGAGATCTTCGGCCCGGTGCTGGTGGCCATTCCTTTCGACGACGAAGCCGAGGCCCTGCGCCTGGCCAACGACAGCCCCTACGGCCTGGGCGCGAGCATCTGGTCCAACGACCTGGCGGCGGTGCACCGGATGATCCCGCGGATCAAGTCCGGTTCGGTCTGGGTCAACTGCCACAGCGCCCTCGACCCGGCGCTGCCGTTCGGTGGCTACAAGATGTCCGGCGTGGGCCGGGAAATGGGTTACGCGGCGATCGAGCATTACACCGAGCTGAAATCGGTGCTGATCAAGCTCTGACGACCCGCGATAGCCCATAGCGCAAGCGCTCCTCAACGGCGGCGCCGGGGTCTGTCCGGCGTCTCCCGACGACTGGTTTAGCGTCGCCGACCCGCTGCCCGGCCTGCGCCCCGAACGGCTGCTACGCTCAGCCCGAGCCGGCTCGACAGCTGCCCTGCGAGCCTGGCTCACCCACCTTCAACCCACACCTCATCACCACCGAAAACCCGAGGGAAGCATCATGGGATCAAATGGATATGATCACGACGGGGTCCAATGCGGATGCCACAACCCCATCTGGAACGCTCTGAAGGACACACTCGACCCGGCCAGCCATACCGCCAGCCAGCCACAGGACGCCAATGAGCTGGCCAAGGAACCGGCCGGCGAGTCCATCATCTTTACCAACGGCACCATCTACCCCTTGCGCGACGGCAACATGGACGAACGGGTCGAGGCCCTGGGCATCCACGCCGGCGACGTGGTCGCATCCGGCACCCTGGCCGCCGTCGAAGCCCGCATGAAAACCCTGGGCATCACCTACAAAAAGCAGTCGTTGAACGGCAGGACCCTGTTGCCCGGCCTGATCGAACCCCACGCCCATATCGTGCAGAGCTGTGCCATGGAAGGCTGGCTGAACCTGGGGGCCATCGATACCGACAACCCCGATGAGCACAAGAACCAGCGGCTACGGCCCACCTATGACTGGCAATGGTTGAAAAGCACCATCCAGGCCAACCTGCCCAAGGACAACTCGACCTGGATCCTCGGCCATCAGGTCGATCCGGCGCTGATGCCCTTCCAGGTCGTACCCCACGGCCTGAACAGACTCATCACCTTCCACTGTGGCCCCGGCGACGACATCGGCAACCTGGACACCATCGACAAGCAGCATCCGATGCTGCTGATCAGCGCGTCCATGCACACCGCCTACCTGAACACCGCGGCCAGCGATGCGGTGTTCAAGAAGACCGGCGTCAGGGCCGACAACGGTGTCCTGCAGGAAGCCCAGGTGCTGGCCGCCATCAAGAGCATTCCCCTCAGGCAGCAGCTGGAAATACTCAATATCTTCAAGCACCTCGAAGACTACTTCGACAAGGCGTCGCGCCGCGGGATCACCCTGCTCTACGACGCGATGATGGACCCCCAGTCGAAGCGGGTACTGGGCGCCTACTTCCTGACCCGCCCCAGGAAGCTGCGGATCGGTTATGCCGCCGCCTGCGATGGCACGCCCGAGGCCATCGGCAAGCTGCCGCGCTACCAGCCGGTCAGCCGGGAACAGGCCAAGCGCTTCTACCAGGGCTCGGTCAAGCTGGTGTCGGACGGTTCCAACCAGGGGCTGACGGGCTACCAGGCCACGCGCTACTGCTGCGAGGCGACGCGGCCGGTGGGCAACTTCAATTTCTGCGACCAGGACCACACCCCGGTCACCCCACCCGATGCCTACAAGACCGTGGTGCGCAATGCCGTCGAAACCGGCTGGCCGCTGATGATCCACGCCAACGGCGACCGGGCCATCGAGTTCACCCTGCAAGCCTACGAGGCGGCCTTGCAGGGCGGCAGCGCCCTGGAAAAACGCCACCGCATCGAGCACTGCTCGCTGCTGACCGCGGGCACCCTGCAGACCCTGCAGCGCCTGGGCCTGTCGCCAAGCTTCCTGATCGGTCATGTCGGCTACTGGGGCTACGCCTTCAAACAGGCGATCTTCGAAGGCAAGGCCGAACAGATGCTCGACCTGTGCCAGTCGGCCCTGGACCACAACCTGAGAATGACCCTGCACAGCGACTGTTCGGTAACGCCGTTGGGGCCGCTGCGCTCCATGGAGCAGGCGGTGACCCGCAAGATGGAAGGCATTCGCGATGCCCAGGGGCGGTTCGTCCATGACCCAAGGCTGCAACCGATCCTCAATGAAGCCGAATGCCTGACGCGCAAGCAGGCCTTGAAAGCCATCACCTATGACGCGGCCTGGCAGTGCCACGCCGAAGGCTGGACCGGGTCCCTGCAGGACGGTTATTTCGCGGACCTGGTGATTCTCGAGCAGGATCCCCTCGACGAGAAAGTGCCGGCCACCAGCATCAGGGACATCAAGGTCTGTGAAACCTGGAAAGGCGGCCACCGGGTGTACGTCAATCCCGATCGCTGACCGTCAGCTGTCGCAAGCCGGGCGGCGGGGTTTGGATGGCCGCTGCGCGGATCGCGGGCAAGCCTCGCTCCTACAAGGGCGTCTCATCTTCTGTAGGAGCGAGCTTGCTCGCGATCAATCGTCCAGGCGCCACACATCCGACGATCGATCGTTGGTGCCTTTGCGGCGGCTGCGCCGCCGATCGCAGCCTGCGGCAGCGGCTACAAAAGCCGCCACCGTCGCATCAGGGCTGGTATCCCTGCCCCAGCAACCAGCCGCGCACGGCCTTGTCCTGCTCCGCGCTCAGACCCGCCAGCAGCTGTTGCGCCGGCTCGTTGGGCAAGCGGCGCAACAGCGGCGCCAGCTCCACCCCTTGCACATGCCAGATGCCCAGCGGCTGGTCCGGGGTGATCACCACCTCGGCTTCGTCCACCAGGCCGTCGCGCAATACCGGGGCGCGCTCGATACGCAGGGCGGAAAAGTCCGCGACGCGATGCGCCGGCTCGCGGTCCGGCCATTGCCGGCGCGCCTGCCAGAACGGCTGTTCGGCCCAACGCTGCTCGTCGGCGTAGAAATCGCGGCCGATGCGGGCAAAACGCAGGAACAATTGCTCCACCCGCCGGGCATGGAAGCGCTGCGCCAGCGCCGCCCGTTCGGGCCGTTGCAGCAGCGTGTTGATCACCGCCGGCGCCTGCAATGCCGAGGACAGCGACTGGAAGATCCCGTTGCCCGACAGTGGGTCCACGGCCATGGCCGCATCGCCCACGCGAATCCAGTTGGCGCCACACACCTGCGGGCACAGGATCGCCGTGCTGCTGCGCGCGTGCAGCTGCACATCAAGCTCCGGCCCAGCGCCGAAAAACGCCCGCGCCAGGGCCGAAGCCTGTCGTCGCTGGCGGCAGTAATCCAGCAACTGCGCCTTGCCCGGCAGCGCGGCGCTGGCCACGTCCACCGTCAGTTGCCAGTAACACTGGCCGTCGGCCTGGCGCGCCATCCAGGCCCAGCCGTCTTCCAGGCTGTGCACGGCGCTGGCGGTGCTGCCCGGCGCGCCCTGCCAGCGGTTGAGCAGGCTGAGGGTTTCCGGGCCCCGCAGGCCTTTGCCCAGTTCTTTACTCGATGCAGGCGCCTGGCGCCCGCGGGCCTCCACCAGAAAATCCGCGAAACGCTCGGCCTGCCCCTCGATCCGCAGCCGATGCCCGTTCGCCGTCGACTGCACCTCCAGCACCCGGCCCTCGATCAGTTCGACCCCGGCCTCGCGCAGATCCTCGCGCAGGCCGCGATCGAAGCGCGGGCGATCCAGCAGGTATTCGACGTTCTGCGCATGGCTCTGGCCGTTCCACACCACCTGACGCTGGGACGCCTGCAACGCCGCCTCCAGCCCACGCCCCAGGCCGGCGCCACGCAAGGCTTCGAGCACCCGCAGCGACACCCCTTCGAGCGCCGGGAAACGCCGCCACTCGCTGACCAGCGCCACCGCGTAACCCAGGCGGCGCAAGCCCAGGGCCACCGCGGCCCCCGCCGGGCCGGCGCCGAGCACCAGGATCGGCCTCATGTCCAGCCGCGCCGTTCGGGGCCGTGATAGCGGGCGTGGGTCCGCAGCCACTGGACCACCTGCGGGTTATCGGCGTCGCGGTGTTCGCCGAGGTAGCGGGCGATATGCCCGCTCAATGCCGCGCAGCCCAGGCTGGCGCCGGACTGGCCGGGGTGGCTGCCCTGCACACAGGCGGCGAAGTCGGCCTGCTGGCTGTCGAGCCACGACCATTCGCCGGGGGTGCAACGGGCATCGCCGGTGACCCGCAGCACCCCCGGGTAACGCGCCGGGTACACCCCCTCGCCCTGGGCCGGCGTCGAGGCGCACAACAGCACGCCACGGGCCAGGGCGGCCGCGCAGGCTTCGCGCAACAGGCGGCGGTCCTGGCGCAGCCCCAGGCTGAGGTTGACCAGCCGCACCTGCTGGCTGACCAGCCAGTCCAGGGCGCTGGCGATCTGCAGCGCACTGGTCACCCCGCGCTGGTCGAACACTTGGGCCACACAGAAACGCGCCTGGGGCGCCCGCGCGCTGATCGCCTCGATAATCGCGCTGCCGTGGCCGAGGGGGTCCTCGCGCAAGTCGCCCTCGCCGACCCCGTCTTCCACCAGGTAGAAGCGCCGCCCGGCCACCACCTGCGGGCGTTGCACGGCCGTATGCCCGCTGTCGACCACGCCGATCCGCAGCTCAGGCTTCATGGGGCACCTTCACGGAGTGCAACACGCCGTCCACCAGCTCGAAACGCAGGTCGGCGTCGGCCAGGGTCGACGGCCGATGGCTGATCAGGATCCGCGTGCGTCCGGCGAACAGCCGGTCGATGGCCTCGATCACTTCGCGCTCGGTGCTTTCGTCCACCGCCGAGGTGGCTTCGTCCAGCACCAGGATCAACGGGTCCTGGAGCAGCGCGCGGGCAATCGCGATCCGTTGTTTCTGCCCGCCGGACAGCTGCTGGCCGCGCTCGCCCAACGGGCTGTCCAGGCCCTCGGGCAGCGCTTCGATCAGGCTGTCCAGTTGCGCCAGCCGCGCCACCTCGGCCACCGCCGCGCGCGGTGCGTCGGGCACGCTGTAGGCCAGGTTGTCGGCCAGGCTGCCGCGGAACAGCACGATGTCCTGGCTGACCACGGCGATGCGCCGGCGCAGCTCGAACAGGTCGAGCTGGCGCAGGTCGATACCGTCCAGCAGCACCTGCCCGGACTGCGGGTCGTGGTGGCGTTGCAGCAGGTCGATCAGGGTCGATTTGCCGACCCCGGAACCGCCACCCAGGGCCACCTTCAGGCCATAGGGAATGCGTGCCTCGATGCCGCGCAGGGTGCTCGGCCGCCCCGGGTGGCTGAAGTGCAGATCACGAAAAGACAGCTCGCCACCGCTGGGCATCGGCAACGGTTGCGCCGGCGTGGTCACGCTCGGTTGCTCGCCGCGCAGCTCCATGACCCGGCCCAGGCTGACGCTCATGCGCTGGATCGCCACGTACAGCCCCAGCAGGCTCTGCACCGGCCCCACGGCCATGCCCAGGTAAGTGGAAAAGGCGATCAGTGCGCCCAACTGCCAGGTGCCCTGCACCACCCAATAACCGCCGATCAGGAACGCACAGGCCCGCGACAGCGAAGTCAGGGTGCCGGGCACCGCCTGGGTGAAGAACTCGCTGACCTGCAGGCGCAGCAACTGGCTCATGTAGCCCTGCCCCAACTGTTCCAGGCGCCGGGCTTCGCGCTGTTGCTGGCCGGCGCTCTGGATGAACTTCATCACCGGCAGTGTCTCGACCATGAACGACGACATGTCCGCCGAACGCTCGCGCAGTTGCCGCACATCGCGCTCGACCTTGCGCCGCATCCAGCGCAGCCAGAGCACGTCCAGCGGAATCAGCAGCAGCGCCAGCAGCGACAGCTGCCAGGACAGAGTCACCAGCAGCGCCAGGGCCACCACCAGGCCGATCACGCTGGACACCGCGGAGAACAGCGAATCGACGGCAAAACGCTGGATCTCCGCGACGTCGCCATCGAGCCGCGACATCAGGTCGCCAATCCGCCGCTGGCCGTAGAAGCCCGGCGACAGGCGCTGCAAATGGCGGTACAGGTCGTCGCGCAGGGCGAACAGGATCCGCCCCGACAGGCGCGTGTGCAGGTAGCGGTTGATGCCCGACAGCGCGGTGCCCAGCAGCCCGGCGAGAATCATCAGCCCGACGATCCACGCCAGCCTCGGGAAATTGCGCGCCAGCAGGCCGTCGTCGATCAGCAGCTTGGTCAGCCACGGCTGCACCAGCACCAGCAACGAGGCGCAGACCGACAGCGCCAGCAACCCGGCGATGGCCAGGCGCTGCGGGCGGACAAACCCGTACAGCCAGCGCAAGGCGGCTTGCAGGGCCGCGGGGTCGGGGCTGTCCACCAGCCGGCTGAGCAGGCGCGACATCAGCTGCGCAACTGCTTGAGCTTGCGGTACAGGGTCGCGCGACTGATGCCCAGGGCATCGGCGGCGGCGGAAACATTGCCCTGGTGGCTGTCCAGCGCCTGGCGGATCAGCTCCAGCTGGTTCTCGCGGATGCTGCCGCTGGCCGGGCGTTCGCTGGCGTTGAGATCGTCGAGCATGCTGTCGGGCAGGTGCTCCAGGCCCAGGACCGCGTCGCCCGCCTCGCGCATGGCCAGGGCGGTGCGCAGGACCATCTCCAACTGGCGGATGTTGCCCGGCCAGTGATAGCCGGCCAGCAGTTGGCGCAGGTCCTCGGCCAGGGCCGCGCCGGGGCTGCCGAGCTTGGCCAGCAGCACGTCCAGCAGCGCGTCGAAGTCCTCGCGCTCGCGCAGCGCCGGGAGCATCACGCTGATGCCGTTGACCCGGTAGAACAGGTCCTCGCGAAACTGCTTGTCGGCCACCTGCTGCTTGAGGTCGCGGTGGGTGGCGCAGATCAGCGCCACATCGATGTCCTGCTCTTCGCCGGCGCCCAGCGGCGCTACCTTGCGGTCCTGCAACACCCGCAACAGGCGCGCCTGCAAGGCCAGCGGCATATCGCCGATTTCATCGAGGAACAGGGTGCCGCCATGGGCCTGTTGCAGGCGGCCGATCATGCCGCCACGGCGCGAGCCGGTGAAGGCGCCCTCGCGATAACCGAACAGCTCCGACTCGATCAGGCCCTCGGGGATCGCCGCGCAGTTCACCGCGATAAAGGGCTTGTCGGCGCGACTGCCCGCCATGTGCAGGGCGCGGGCGATGACCTCCTTGCCGGTGCCGGTTTCCCCTAGCAGCAACACCGGCAAGGCATTGGCCAGGCCCTGCCGGGCCATGCGCAAGGCCCGGGCATAACGGCTGTTGCTGCCGGCCAGGGTGTCGAGTTGCGGGTCGGGCTGCGCCTGGCTCGGGGCGTTTTTCGACGTGCTGCGTGGCACGCTGCTGACATTGATCGAGCGTTGCGGGGCGCGCAGGGTCTTGTAGAAAAACTCGCCCTTGGCGGTCTGCAGGCTGCCGATGCCGCCCTGTTGCAAACGGCCGAGCAGTTGCACGCCATCCACGCCAAGAAACTCTTCGCAACGCCGCCCCACCAGTGCCGAACGCTCGGCGCGCAACAACTGGCAGGCCTGGGCGCTGACCGCCAGGATCTGCCCGCCGAGACTGACCGCGAGCAAGCCTTGCCACGGCGATTCGAGATACTGCCGACGACTGTGGAACGCCAGGACAATCTGCTCGGGAAAGCTGTTGTTGAACACCCGGCTCTCGATCTGGCTGACCGCCATGCTCAGCAGCGCGGTGCTGTCGTGGATACGGCCCAACGGACCTTCGCGGGTCAGGTCGAGCACGCCGAGGATCTCGCCCTGGGGGCAGTGGATGGGCACCGAGGTGCAGGAAAAAGGGCTCAGGCGATCCAGGTAATGTTCGCCGCAGTCGATCAGGGTGGTGCGCGCTTCCACCAGCGCCGTGCCCAGGGCATTGGTGCCGCGATTGGCTTCGCTCCAGCAGGCGCCGAGGGTGATGTCCTGCACGCCGCGGCCCTTGAGCCGGTCGGCCCGGCCTTCGACCGCAAGAATGGTGGCGTCGGCATTGGCCAGGATAATCAGGCCGTCCTTGCCCTGGCGCTCGGCCAGGTAGTCGATGGCGGGTATCGCCGCGTCGAGCAGCAGGCGATTGCTCGCCAGCAGCACCTCGAGGCTGGCGCCGGACTCCAGGGCCAACTCCGGCTGGCCATTGAAGTGCACGCCATGGCTGAGGCTGCGCCGCCATGACGCATCGATTTCCGCCCGTAATACACCATCGGGGACTGCGCCTTCCAAATGGAGTTTTCTGCGGGCCAGCCCGGCTTGGTGCTGCAGCTCGCCGGTTGTTGTTTTTATAAGGGTCATCAAGCGCTCCGAATCGGTCCGCCCGGCACCTCCCCGGTCCATTCCCTTGGGTTGCGAGGGGCACGCAAGCCATGGGCAATGTCTACACCCGGTTCAGAAGGCAGTAAAGGGAAGTTTGGCCCGCGGCCAGCCCTGCCATTCACAGAAGCAAAACCTGCGCCACGGGAAAAACCGCGCCGGAGCATCTTGACGTTAACGTAAAGCGGATGGCAAGAGCCGTATGGCGTCCGGTTGCCCCTGGTACTCACTGCTCGCCTGGCGGTAAACGGCCCAGTAAATGACCAGTCTGAACAGGGGGAACATAAAGCAGGTAATGCGGACAGGCTGCCAACTAAGTCCCTTTATATTCTGAAATGACTTATTGCCAATACTTACAAGAAGCCATGGTCATTCTTTAGCGGAGTTATAAAGACAACTTCGCACTATTACCACTCGCACTTATCTTTATAGCCACCTAGTAACACCACCCTTTCCCTCGCCAAGTCAGTTATCCGACAAACCTGTAACCGCTCAAAACTTCAGGGGCATCTTACTGTTTTAAATAAATAAAAAAATATTATCGGGCACTAGAAAATAATGACTACGCTGATCTTGCTGGATGCGAACGGACAGAACGCGAGTCGACAAGGAGGTCGAAGTCATGCGTCGGAACACACTATTGCCCCGCACTTCTACGACCTATCAAGACTGTCAGCTTGCACACTTCAAGCCGCCCAGAAAAGTCACCTACGCCCCACTAAATCGACCTCCCGAAAAGCTGCTTTTCAGGGCAGAGCCTGATTGGCGCCCCCTATGAAAGTCCATGGAGATGGAAAGCCCACGGCAGAAAGTAGCTTCGACTATTTCGCCCACAAGGAGAGTCAGCATGCCCAGTTCCTCCACCCCGAACTTGCGAAACTTCTTCAGAAATTTCGACTCGGGAATCATTAACGGTTTGCCTGCGCTTCTTTACAGCCATCAGACCGATGCCAATGGCGACCTGCTGTTCCTGCGCCACTACGTGAACAACGAAGACACTCCTCAAACAGTCACAGGTGCCTGAATGAATACCAAATGGTTGAACGGCTTGAACATTTTCTATGACGACAGCAGCAACGAATCCCTGCGCGGCGTGCTGAAGACCGATGTCAGCGGTCACCTGGTCGGCACCTATCAAGGGCCGAAGGCTTCCGGCTACACCACGCTCTATGGCCGCCTGGAGACAAAAAATGGCACGCTACGCCCGAGCTATCTGCTTCCCGCCTTCACCCAGCGGACCCAGAAGGATGTCGACACCACGCCGATCCAGGGCAGCGACGACTTCGTTGCCGTCTGGGCCAGCAACGACCCGGGCGCCTTTCGCATCTTTGCGCGCAAATACAGCGTCAGCGAGCGCCAGGGTATCGGCGCGCCCTTCACGGAAACCCTGATCAGTGGCTCCAACGGTGATTACGTCTGCCCCAGGGTCATCTACAACCCCGCCAACTGCCACCTCTTCGCCTGCTGGATCGGCGTGACCGAACGCCAGTTGCAAGGCATCTGGCTGGACAAGGACACCCTCGAGCCGACCAGTTATCCGGTGATGATCACCTCTGCCGTCTATCCGACCCTGTTTAATCCCGGTGCCGATCTGGACACTTCCACCTACGAAAATATCGTGCTGATGAACCATGGCGACGGGGTGATCGTCGGCGTCCAGGAAACCCTGAGCAAGATCAATTTCCTGCGAGTGGGCAGCCCCTCCTCCGGCAAATCGCCGGTCAATCTGATGACCAGTTACTCGCAAACCGGCATGGGCAAGTTCCATGCAACCTTCGACACCGCGCACAACAACATCATGCTGGTTTATATCGGCACCAGCGCCTATGTCTATGGCGACCGAGTCCGGATCTTCGGCAAGGCTGATCAGTCTGAGGCTGAGCAGTACCAAAGCGATCAGGAACTGCAAGCCCTCTCCCCCGTTCGCCTGAACAACAATGTCTACGCCTCGAGCCAGCCCTATATCAGTGCCATGCCGGCCACATGCGGTGTCATTGACTTCCTGGTGACCTGGAGTACCGGTTATACCGGCATCTTTTTCAACCGGTTCGATGACGCCTTCATCCCCTTGGCGGCGGAAACATCGATCAACCCGAACGACAGCGGCAATACCTTTCCAAAAGCCGTCGCCAGCGACAACCAGATCGCCGTACTGCTGCAGGCGACCCGTTTCAACGGTAACGCCCTGGGCGCCCAGGGCATCCTGGCTTATGTGAGCAACTACGACTGAGCCGCGCTGCCTCCTGCCGGCCTCCCGGCAGGAGGTGTGCCGTTCATCGCGGATAAATAATCGTAAAGGTCGCCGCGCCATTGGCCAGGCCCGGCGTCACGATGGTTTCTGTCTCCCCTCTTTTGAGATGGAACCCGGGAAACGTCACGATCCCGGAGATCCCCCCAATCAGCAACAGCTTCCCCCAGGGACCGCCGTGTTTTAACGGAGCGCGGGCCATGATGGCGGAACAGTTTTTCAGATGGTCCAAGAGCTCATCCATTTTCGTATAGGCCATGTGCAACGCGACGCCAATCCAGACAAGTGTGCCGAGAATCACTACACCACCCAGATACCCGAAAGCAATCTCAGGGGTACTCATTTGTGGCTCTCGTAAATAACCTCAAACAACACCCAGCTTGACCACCGCCGCAAGGCCCATCATGACCACTATCAGCGCTAGCGCACTCCACTGCAGCACGACCAACTTGCGCTTAAGCGCCGCAGGAAAACCCAGCAAGTCCTCGGCACTGACCCAGCCACGCTTAAGGTAAAAATGGGGGAAGGTTACAAAACCGGAAATGCTCCCGACCAGAATCAGTTTCCCCCATGGGCCACCGTGCCTGAGCGTGGTCAGCGTGCTGAGCACAGCACTGTTTTTCAGATGATCCAACATCAAGTCCATCTTGGTGTAGGCCATGTGCAAGCAAATACCAAGCACAATAAATATCCCTGCAAAATCGACGAGTCCGACCACCAGAAATATTTTGTCTGCCGTATTCAGGCTCATTTGACCGCCTCATAAATTTTCTCGGCCATGGCTTCCCCGGCAGAGTTACCAACGACACCAGCCGTAAAAGAAGCACTTCCTACAACCACGACACCACAAGCCAACGAGGCTAAGCCAGCAGTTGGAACACCCAGTGCGACGCACAGTGTTCCGACAATAGGCGTCGTTAAAAAGGCTTCAAGGCGCAGCCACATACCCCCCTCCTCCCTGATAAACGACGCGTCCAAGCAAGCCGTTGAGCGTGTTGGCGCTATTGATAAGGCGGGGGGATGGTGCTGACCGTCATCTGTCGGCTCAAGCGGATAGAACACTTGAACAGGGTAAAAACGTGTATTTCAGGAGAGTCCTACAAGCGTGCCTGTACTTGTCTGACGCTGGAGCCGGATCAAGGTCTGAGATGGCGTATTGGTCGCCTACTCTGTTGTTACGTTCGGTCATTGAGTCGGGGCTTGCGCTCATGAAGGTGCGTCATTACTCTGCGCCGGTCGCTGCCAAATCAGCGACCGGGTGTAGGAGCCCGAGTATCACACCGTGCACGAGCGCCCAGCTTTTTCTGGGTGCTTTTTGCTGCCCTGTGTTTATGGCGGCTGTGCGCGGGCACGCTTCGGCGTGGCCGGGTCGTGTGACCGGTCTCCTACCCCGCGTACAGCTGCCACCCAGCTTGTAGGAGGGTTTGGTGGTAGCCCACTCAACACACGGAGCTACATCAATGAACGGATATATCCCGCTTCACAGCACTGCCACCGAGCATCCTGTCCTGCTGATCGATTCCAGCGCCTCGCTGGTGGACTTGCTGGCCTGCGCCGACCGGCGCGTTCGCGCCATTCACAAACTGATGAACAGCCTGTCTTGCATGACCGCGCGTACCGCGGATGAAAGTGATTTGTTCCAGATCGCCGATATCGCCTCGCTGCTGCTGAGCGATGGCGTGGCCTTGCTGGATGTGGCGCAGGGCAAGGCGATGCAAAGCTAACGCCAGCGCCGCGCGATCACGCGCATGCCCCCTGAACCTTTCGGTTCGGGGGGAGCCCGGAGGCTGGGCGTTATGGTTGACGTTCATCGCCAGCACGCCGCTCCGGCAGCTGGGCACGCTCCCGCAGGAGCGCGCTTGCGATGGCGGTCTTTACCGGCCTAGAAAGCCCAGCGCATACCCAGCACGACTTCGCTGGAAACCAGGTTGGCCTTCATCTTCTCGTCCTGCAGGCCGCGGGCATTCGGGAAGTTGTTCCAGCCACTTTCGGTGTCGCCCATGTCGACGTAGCGATAGCCGAGGTCCAGGGCCAGGCGATCGGTCACGTCGTAGGCAACGCCTGCGCCGAGGGACCAGGCCAGGTTGGTCTGGGTCGCCGAGCCGTACTGACGCGACTCGTTACCCTGCCAGCCCTTGGACTCGAGTTGGGCCAGGCCCAGCCCGGCGGAACCGTAGAGCGACAGCTTCTCGGTCACACGAAAGTCCCGATAGGCGTTGAGCATCACGCGCCTGGACTCGATATGGTGCTCGTTGAGGCTGGTGGGGAAGGTGGTCGAGCCGCTGGTGAATTTGTCCTTTTGCGGCAGGGACAACTCGCCCTCCACGCGCCAGCCATTGCCGAACCGGTAACCGACCCCGATCGAGCCGGTCATGTCCTTCTGGCTGTCGTCGCCGGAAACGAACGCCCCGATGCCGGGGCGTGCGCTGGCATCCATGTTGCGGGCCTTGCGCTCGGCACTGATCACCCGGGCGACTCCGTAGTAGCCCTCCTCTTCGGCCGGAGCGGCCGAAGCCAGCGAGGTGTAAGCCGCAGGAGCGAGCAGCAGCAAAGCGGAGATTTTTGTAAGCGTCTTCATTGTCAGGTTTTATCTCTAACGTTTAAGGGAAAGCGATACAGCCTTGATCCAGCGGCGCAGTTACCCGCGGCTGTCGACCGCCGCGGCACCGTTGGAAATGATCACCTCGACCCGACGGTTCAACTGGCGGGACTGCGCCGAGGCGTCGTCGGCCACCGGATATTCCTTGCCGTAGCCCTGGGTCTTGATGCGGGTCATGTCCACGCCCAGGCGTTCCAGGGCAAAGGCCACGCTTTCGGCGCGGCGTTCGGAGAGCGTCTGGTTGAAGGCATCGCTGCCCACGCTGTCGGTGAAGCCTTCGATGCGCACCTTGCGCTCGGGGTTGTTGAGCAGGAAGTCGGCCAGTTGCTGGACGTTGCGCTGGTTGCCGGGCTTGAGGCTGGCCTTGCCGGTATCGAACAGCACGTCGCCGAAGGTGACCACTTCACCGCGTGGCGTCTGCTTGGCTTTCATCGCCTGCAGGGCCTTGAGCTGTTGGGTACGCACATCCAGTTGCACCTGGGTGCGCTGCACGTCGATGGTGCTCAAACCGGCCTCGGCCTTGCGCCCGAGAATGGTCTGCTCGGCCAGGGCGATCTTTTGCTTGGCCAGGTAGGCGTACTGGTCGATCTCGGGAGCGCGACGGTCCTGGATGGACAGCATGTCCGCCTTGCCCAGGGCGATAAAGGCGTCCTGGGTTTCCAGGGCGGCCAGGGTGCTCGACTCAGGCTTGCTCTGCAGGTCCGAGTACAGCTTGCGTGCCTCGACCAGTTGCGGGTTTTCCGGGGTGGCGGCGCAGCCGGTCAGGAGCAGCGCGAATGCGCACAGGGAAGGGAAAATCAATGAAGTTCGCATGGAAAATTCCTCAGTTAAAAGGTCGGCGAGTCTGGATTCAACCCGGCATCAGGCGCCTGCAGCATTTCCTGCTTGAGGACCTGGATACCGGTCTGGGCATCCTTCAGTTCTTTCTGCAGTTTCGCGGTGCGCGCCATGCGCTCGGCCAGTGCCGAATCCGCGGCGATCTGCTCGGCCAGGCCCTTGGCCTTGCCAAAGTCTTTTTCGCCGAGCGCGCGGTCCATCAACATGGTCTTGTCCTGCGCGGTCTTCATCTGTACCGGCGCGTACTGGGTCGCTCCGGCGGATACCGCACGGCTCAGGGCATTGCGTGCCAGGGACACCTGTTCGTCAGGCGCGGGGACGCTGGCGCAGGCGCTGATCAAGACCGTGCCGGTGAGCAGGGAGGCCCAGAAAATGGCTCGCCGACTTGAATGCTTAGTACTCATAAAGTTCTCCAGATGTTCTCTGCCAACTAATGCTTGCAGCCCTCTTCACCCAAGTGAGAGGCAATGGAAATCCACAAGCGCATTGCCCATTGGCAATGCACAGCTGCTACTCATGATTTATTGGGCCGGTGGAGCGATGTCGCTCATCGGCACGCTCAGCGAATCAGCGCCTGACCCATCGGCCAGCGCTGGAGAGCTGTGCCTCATCTTGCGTGACCACCCTGGCCAACAACCGAGGCAACGGCCTGAGTTCCTGTATGAAATTTCCCAAGGACTCAGTCCTCGTCCACCTCGCGCTCATTGAGCGGCTGCGCCGGGCGGTGGTTGTCGGGAAACAACTGGCGGATTTTCCGGATCTGGGCCTTCGACAGCTCGATGGGTTGTTCGAACAGCACCCACTGCACCCCTTCCGTGCAGGGCGGCGTGGTCAGTGAGCCCTGGTAGAAGACATGATGGCTGGCAGCGGGCAGCAGGGAACCGAGGTCCGGCGCGTCCTTGGCACTCAGGGTCACGGCCTGGCCTTCACGCTCGGGAAGGCGCTTCCACAACGCGGCAAGCTCGCGGTTGTTTTGCCCTTCCTTGACCATAAGCCCGATGACCAGCAGACGGCCGTCCGGGCCCTGGTTGACCAAGTGCATTTCCATTGGATACGACACATGCTCGATCCGGTGTTCGCTGGGGGTATGAAAGTGGAACTGGACCAGGCGGTATTCACGGCCCTTGAACGTGACGGTTTCCCCATCACCGACGTTGGCCTGAATGCTGTGGCCATTGTTGACCACGTCGAGCGACGTCGCGCCGTAGCTGATGTTCAAGTCCGAGGCGCTGCCTCTAAGGGGGTGAACTTTTTTCAACTCGACATCGATGGGCGACTGCTGGGCGCCCTGGGCGCACAGCTCGCTGCCCAACATGCCCCAGTGCGTGGGGCCATGGGCGCCGTGGTAAGTCCAGTCAGCCCCGGCCGCGTGCTGGCTGGCCAGGGAAAAACACAAGGGAACGAACAGATAAAAAGGACGAATAAACACGTTCATGAAGCCTCGTTTGATAAACCGATCAATTCGACTGGCGCGAATCCATTTGCGCATCCCCCACTGGCCATGCACAACGGCTTGTTGACGGTTCATCGGGCCTGCTGGGCGGGCCCGCGCAACCATGACAACGCGGTGAGGCTGGCCCACTGGGCCGGTGGATCGATAATGCTCATCAGCAAGCTCAGCGAGCCGGCGTCCGGGGGGGCGGCCAGGCACGCACGCACCGGCTGGTCCGGGCTGTGCAGCATCAACTCCAGCGATGGCTCCGGGCTGTCGTAGAACAGCGCATGGCGGATGTGCGGGCGGGCGCGACAGAACTGCCGCATGTCGATGCCATAGGGCACGCCCAGGGCCTTGTTGACGATCAGCAGGTCGAACGACTCGGTGGCGCTATCGGTCAGCAATGCCAGCTCATCGAAGGTGCGGATGGGCGCGATGCGGTAGTAGTCGAGGCGGTTGAGCAGCTTCTCGATGTGCAGCAACTGCTCGTGACGCTCATCGGCGATCAGGATGCGCAGTTTCTTGTCGGTCATGCGCGCAGGCTCCGCTGTTGCCCGCCCTCGAGCCAGCGCAGCAGATCGCCGCTGCTCATGGGCCTGGCGTACCAGTACCCCTGCCCCTGGCTACAGCCCATGTTCAACAGGTGCTGGCGTTGCTCGTCGGTCTCGATGCCCTCCACCACCACCGCCATGCCCAGGGCTTCGCCCAGCGCCAGGGTGCTGCTGACCACCGCATGGCAACGCGGCTCCTGGGTCAGCGCCTGGACGAACCCGGCATCCAGCTTGATTTCGTTGAAGGGCAGTTGGAGCAGGCGCTGGAGTGAAGAAAAGCCGCTGCCGAAATCATCGATGGACAAGCGGCAACCCATCATCCGCAAGCGATACAGGCACTCCAGGCTGGTTTCCGGCGCTTGCAGCAGGCCGCTCTCGGTCAGCTCGAAGGTCAGGCTCGAACCCCGCGCGCCGTACTCACTGAGCAAGGTACGGATCTGTGAAGCGAGGGTGCCGTTGGACAATTGCCCGGCGTGCAGATTGAAGGCGAAATTCAGGTCATGCCCCAGCGTGCGCAATTGCTGTTGCAGCGCGAGCCCCTGGTGCAACTGCTGGTTCAGCAGCTCATCGAGCAAGCCGTAACGCTCCAGGACCGGCAGGAAACAAGCCGGAGACAGCACCTTGCCCGAGGCATGCCGCCAGCGAGCCAGCACTTCGACGCCGGTGATCTCCCCGGTCTCCAGGATGAATTTCGGCTGGAAGAACCCGCAGAGTTCGTGAGTCGCCAGGGCCTCGCGTACCTGCGCCTCATCCGGAAAGATCTCCGGCGGTTCGGGCGGGGTTGCGATACGCGGCGCACTGCAATGCTTTTTTAGCAGGCGCTCCAGGGTTTCGTAGTGCAGCGGCTTGCCGATATCGCCGAGCAGTTCCAGGTTCAACAGGGAAATGATCTGCCGCACCGTGCGCCGCAGGTCGGCGGACAGCGAACTGCTGATGATCACCGAGCCCACCTGCCCCGAATGGCCGACCGCCTGCAAGAACTCCAGGCCGTCCATGCCATCCATGCGCAGGTCGCACAGGGCGATATCCACCGGGCCGACCTCGTTCAGCACCGCCAGCGCCTGCGCCCCGTCCGCGGCCTGGAACACCTGCGTGCAGCCCATCTGCTGCAACATGCTCACGGCAATGGCGCGCTGGAAGGAATGATCTTCAAGGACGATGACACGCAAAGTAGAAACAGGCATTGGGACCCACCCACGAAAAGAGCTGTAGCTCATGTTGCGTCAGGGCCCCGGGAAACAACCGAGGTAACGTCCGCCGTTGCTGTATGAAATTTCCCAAGCCATGCCAGGCGGATAAACCGCAGCGCCGCGCGCTAAAAACCCCAGGCAAAAAAAAGCCCAGCCAAGGCTGGGCAAAGGAGGGAACACCGTTTACCAGAGGTAGCGATAACCGAGCGTCACGCCCCATGGCTGTTCAATGTCATTGCCCTTGGCGAACTCGGCATCCAGGGAAAGCTTGCTGCGCTCGCTGACTTGCAGGATCCCGCCAACACCCAGCTCGGCGCGGTTACCCGGCAACTCTGACTTGAGCTTGTGGCCGTTGACCCGCACATGGCTGTCGCCGGCATGTTCGGCGACATAGGAGGCCTTGACATAAGGCTGGGCCTGCATGCCATTACCCAGTTCCAGGCTGCGACCGAACAGCGAACCAACGCGGCTTTGCAACGAATCCATGGCCGCCGAGTCGACCCGCAGGCCGTTGCTCGCGGTGTATTTCGCGCCAGTGGTACGGGTGGCGCTGAGCTCGACCTGCGGCTCGACGAACCAGCCATCCTTGAGCTTGATGTGCTTGCCCACTTCCACATCGATACCGTAGCCGTTGGCGCTGTAGGAGCCCTTGACCGCGTTGCCCAGGTTGGTCGGCAGCTTGAGGTCGTTGTCGAAACGGCTGTACTTGAGCACGCTGTCGACATACACGCCGTTGTCGTTCAGGTAGGTGGCGTAGGCCCCCAGCATCCGGCTGTCGATCTGCCCGCTCGCGCCCTCGCCGAAGTTCAGCTCGGACTTGGCGGTCCCCAGCATGCCGCCGACATACACCTTGCCGCTGGCCAGGCCGATCGCCTTGTCCGCGCCGATCTCGACCCCCGTGTTGTCCTGGCTGAAGGCCCGGCTGGAATGCTCGGCGATGTTGTAGCGACTGCCGATGGCCCGGGTCCAGACGCCACCTTCATCCTTGCCCAGGCGCAGCTCGCCCAGGCGCTTGACCAGGGTGTTCATCTGCGCGTTCCACAAGGTGGCGGCCGCGGTCTGCGAGGCGATGGCGGCATTGGCCCCCGCCGACAGATGCGCCGGGGCCGGGTCTACTGGAATGACCGGAGGCTCGACCGGGTCGACCGGAGGATCACGCGGGTCAACCGGAGGATCAATCGGAGGATCGACCGGCGTCACACCGGCGGTGTTCACCAGATACCAGTCATCCGCCCGCTGCTCCAGGGTGTAGCGGAAAGCGCCGGCGTCCACATGCCCGCCATACAGGCTGAAGCGCCCCGCGCCGCCGTTGCCATCCACCAGCATCAGCTTGCCGTTGGCCGCCGCCGGCTCATGGCCGGAGTCTTCCACCACCAGGGTATGGGCGCCTTCGATCGAACCGCCGACCTTGATCAGGTCGCCCTGCTCGCTGGCCAGGTCGCTGTTCATCATAAAGGTGCCGTTGCCGGTGAGGTCGCCGTCGATGGCCAGCACGCTGTGCGCAGGACCGCTGAAACGCACCTGCCCTTGATCGAGGTTCAACTGCCCGATCTGCGAACTGCCGGTCATGTCCCAGGTGCTTTGATTCAAGGTCAGCCCATTCAAGCCATGGGCCGTGCCAGCCAGGCTGGAGCCATCTTCCAGCAGCAGTTGCGAATTGCGCGCGTTGGCCTGGATAGCACCGCTCAGGCTCGACTGGCGGGCCGTGACCAGCACGTCTTCGCTGTCGAGCACGCGACCATCGGCGAGGGTCCGCTGATCCACCGCCAACAGGGTGTCCGCGCTCAGGGTCGAGCCGCTCAGGTCGATCCGCGCGCTGCCGCCCTGGACGCTGATGGCCCGGCCGTTGGCTACATCGAGGCGGGTGTTCTGCACCTCGAAGGTGTTGCCGACGCCGGCGCTGGCCAATGACTGCAAGCCGATGCTGTCGGCGCCAGTGGCCGCGATGTCCAGGTTGTCCAGGCGCAAGGTCCCGCCGTTATTGGCCTGGGCCGCCCGCGCCCCGCTACCGCTGAGGCTGATCGAGGAATCGGCGGCCGCGATGGTCGAGCCGGAATAGGCCGCCAGGCCAATCGCCGTCTGCTCGCTGCTCAGGTCGATGTTTTCAAGCGTGATCTGCGAACGGTCGCTCGCGAAGGCGCCGACGCTGTTGGCCCCGACCTGCAGCGACAGATTGCGCGCCTCGATGGCCGAAACATTGCCGGCATACAGGGCATACGCCTGGTTCCCCTGGGTGTGCACGCGGCCACCGTCGAGGCTGGCCTTGCCGCCCAGTTGGGTAAAGACGCCAATGGCGTTGTCGCCCTGGGTCTCGATGCTCAGGTTGCGCGCCAGCAACTGGCTGTCGGCATGCGGCACCCAGACGCCAAAGGCATTCGCACCGCTGGTGACAATCCTGCTGTCCTCCAGGGTCGCCGTGGCATTGCCGTTGACGTTGACCCCGATGGCGTTGTCGCCGCCGGTGCGGATGTCGCTGTCGGTGAGGGTGGCCAGCGCGCGCTGGCGGGTATCGGCACCCAGCAGGTACAGGCCATGGGCATTGTCGCCAGCGGTCTGGAAACGGCTGCCGCTGGCACTGAGCTGGCTGGCGCCCGACAGGTCGGCCGCCGAGGAGAACCGCCCCAGGGTCTGCAGGTTCACATCGGTCAGCTGCACCTGGGCGCCCTGCCCCAGGTTCAAGGCAAAGGAGTTGTCGCCCGCCGTGCTCACCCCGGTACGGTTCAACACCCCCGTCTGGTTCACACCGGCGAAGCTGAAACCATGGCTGGCATCGCCCAGGGTCGACACCGTCGAATCGTTGGCCAGCACCGAGCTGTTGGCCCCCGACAACACCACCCCGTGGCTGAACTGGCCGTTGGCGCTAATGACGCTGTCACGGATGCTGATCGGGAAATTATTCCCGCCATCGCGCACCCCCGGGAAATTGTTCCCGGTCACATCGATGGTCACCCCATCCAGCACCAGGCCCGGCAAGGTAACGGCATGGGCCTGCCCCAGCGTCATGACTTCAAGGGCCACCCCCCCGACAACACTGACCAGACAGCACTTCGACTTGGAAGACATAAAACCGTCCTTATTTTATTCGGCACGCAGCAACCCCCATCGCAATCCTCAAATTGCAAAGTTGGTCAAGGCGTTTGCCCTTGTTGAGAAACCACGATCAGCCTTTGGGGCTGTCCCTTACGCTTGAAACCACCGCCTCCGCTCCTGGCCTGCACTCGCCCTGGAACGGCGCGGCCCGCACCGCTCTCAGTAAGCCCTGACCTGGAACGACAGATTGGCCTCCAGGGTCTTGGCCTCGCGGGTACGCAGCTCCGCGACCGGCACCACCGGCTGGATTTCCACTTGCAGCGACAGCACCGAACCCGTCGCCGGCAAGCCACCGCTGACCGGGATGATCATGTCGCCCGGTACCGCGATGATCGATGGGCTGTAGGCGCCCGCCGCCGCGCCAGGCGCCTTGACCTGCGCCAGCTCGACACTGCGTCCGTCAAGCAAGGCATTGCTCAAGGCCACGCGGGTCTGCCCCTGCTTGGCGAACTTGAAGTCCGCGCCGAGCTGCTCGCCCCGCAGCACCAGCAGCAACTTCGAAGGTTGCAGGCAGCTGGCGTTGAGGCTGATGACCCGATTCCCCAGGGAATGCAGGTTGCCGGCATTCAGGGCGGCGTTGGTACTGGGCGGCATGACCTGCCCGAAGTCCATCTGCGACTGGCTCAGGTTGATCTGGCAGTCATCGGCCAAGGCTCGCTCGCTCGCCAGGGTCGCGCCGATCAACAGCGTTCCGAGGGCCAGTGCCCTCAGGTTTAACAGGGAAGTTTTCATACTCGTTCCTCGCCCCGGCATGGGGTCGGCAATCAGCTGGCCGCGCAAGTGGCCTTGGCTGTTTCGAAATACACATCCAGATCCGGCTCTTGCGGGAGGCTGAAATGGATCACGCAGGAGGTGCTCTCCGTGGTGTGAATGTTCAGGGCCTCGCTCAACTGCCCATTGGTCAGGAACACCTTGCCGTCATCCACCACCGTGGTGACGAAGTTGCCCTTGGCATCGAATACCGCCAGGCCCTTGCTCATCGGCTGGCCGGCGGCGTCGGTCACCCGCAGCAAGGCGCGACGCGACTTGACCACCGGGAAGTCGAGTTTCTGTACCGAGCCGCGGCCGGCCGACACCGACTTGAAACCGTTCTGGATATCCACGTTGCGCGGCAGGCTCTTGGTCTCGATTTCCACCCGGGTGTTCTGGTAGGCATTGAGCTGCGGGATCACCGCATTGCCCCAGGGGTCGGTCCAGACCGGGCCGCTCGGGGTGGTCAGCTTGACGCCGCCGACATCGCCGACCTTGGCCACGCCGAAGGTGTCGCTCAGTGCATAGGGCGACAGGGTCACGCCGTTTTCATGCACGGCCACGCCACCCCGCAACTGGCCGCTGTAGCTGGTGCTGTCGGCGCCATTGCGCGCATAACCGAGGTTGACCTGGGCATAACGCGGCATCAGGTTGAGGTTGCCGGAGAAGTCCTGTTCCTTGCGCTCGGTGTCACGCTCGGCGCTCAGGCGATAGGTGGCGAAATCATTGCTGTTGTCATCGTAGGTGGTGCCAAAACGGGTGCTGCCGTCGCGCTTGTTGGCGTAGGCCCGCACATTGCGCTTGCCGCCCAGGGGCACGCTGACCGTGAGGTACATGGCGTTGCCGTTGTCGCTGGAAGAGCGACCTCCACGGAAAAACTCATCCTGGTCACGATTGCCGCCCAGGGAGCGCTCGACGTTCAGGCTGACCGTCGCATGCTTGAAGGTTTTCACCCAGGAAGCATTCAGATGGCGGGTGGTACGGCCGTCAAAGGTGGTCCCGGTCGAGTAACTGGTAGCCAAGGCCCCCAGCACATCGTCGTTCCAGCCCAGGGAAACACCGTACTGCTGTTGGCTCAGGCCATCGGTATAGCCAGGGGTCTGTTCGCGGGTGGTGTCGAGCAGGTCGCGATAACCCTCGGTCTGGCGGGTGGCGTTGACCCCGGCGCTGATTCTCTCGGTCAGGCTGGTGTTGAGCGAGATGCTCGCCTGGGTGCCGCTCTTGCCCTCCTCGCCAGCATTGGAGAAGGTGTTTTGCACGCTCATCACCGTGCTGGGGGTCAGGCTCGAATCCAGGGTCCAGGCCGCCGCGCGATAGTCGTTGTCGCTGAGCATCAGCCCGGTCGACACTTTATTACTGGGGTTCAACAGCCAGCCGCCGGTGCCGGTCACCACCATCGGCGACTGCATGTCCCGGGCGTCGAACGTACGGACCTTACCGGCAGCCACCGAATAACCTGGTGCGGTCAGCGCAACCTGGGACAGGGAGGCTGCTGGAATGGTAAAGCTGCGCTGCGAGCCATCCGCTTCGATGACCCGTACATCCAGGTCCGTGCGCCCGTTCAACAATTGCACGTTGGGCAGGCTGAACGGCCCGGCAGGCACCAGGCTGGTGTGAATCAGCGCGCCGGCCTGGCGTACTTCCACCCGCGCCGAACTCTGGGCAATACCCTCGACAGTGGCGCCGCCGAGCCCGCGACCTTGCAGCGCCGCCTCCGGGACCACCTGTACGCCGGTGATCGCCGCGCCCTGGAACACCGAGTTGCTGATATTGATCTGCCCCGCCTGCAGGGTCGACTTCAGCGGCACGAAGGTTTTCTGCGCATAGGTGTAGAGCGACTGGAAGTTGCTCACCTCGTTCTGCATCGAGTACGCCTGACGGCTGCGCACAATCCAGTCACCGGCGTTGAAACCCAACTCGGTATTGGCGGCGTAATAGCTGTTCTGCCCGCCAGAAAACTGGTTGTTCTGCCCCAGCACTTCATAGTTGAACAGCCCGGCGCTGCCGCCGCCCTGATAAATGCCCAGGTCTTCACCGATCGGGCGCAGGGCGTCGCTGCTGACCAGCAGGGCTACCTCTTCGCGGTTCGGCCGCAGTTCTACTTCGGTCTGTGGGTAGGCCGCTGCAAAGTCGTAGCAGTTGCTGTCCGCCGGGGGTTGCCCCTGGCTCAGCCGGTACTCGTCCGCGGGCACCCGCAGGTTGGCCTGATCCATAAGCGCCCGGTCGAAACACAACGCGCCCTCGGCATCGAACCGCGCGTCGACGCTGCCGCGCGGGCTGCCGTTGACCTGCAGGCCCACCCGGCGACGGCCTTCGGTAAAGCGCGGTGCCTGGCTGAAAAACTCCGCCACCTTCGGATCGAGGCCAAGGCTTTTCAACATACCCTGGTCGAACGACGCCGAGGCCGCTGCGTCCGTGGGTGCCGTGCCGCCGGGCGAGGCAGGCGCTGCGGCCTTGGCCACCTGCGCGCCGCAGGCGATCAGGCCGGCGATCATCAGCAACAAGGGCTTGACCCGGAAGGCCGGCATCGGCGCAGGGAATTTCCGCGCACTCCCTCGGCGGGAGTGCGCCATCGTCGGTTGCAAAGTCATGGGCTGTACCACTTGGAAGGTCGGAACGGGATCACTGCTTCTTCAGTGGCGCATCGAAAGGCGGGGTGGTGAAGCCGTAGGTGGTGACCGGGTAGATCCGCACCTTGGCGTCAGCGCTCAGGGTGGTGCCGGCGGGCAGCTCGAAGTGGTGGGTCTGCCCCGGCAGGATGTAACTGGCAGGCAGTTCCAGCTTGAGGTCGGCCGGCATCACGCTGAATGCCTGGTTGAGGCGCACCACGTAACGGCTGTCGTTCTTCACCGCCAGGTCGCGACCGTTGAGGCTCCACTCCAGCAAGGTCCAGGGGTCCTGCTTCTTCGGCAGATCCCCGGGGCTGATCAGCACCGGCAGGTTCTGGCGCACGGTGACGCCGATCTTCGCCTTGGCAGCGGGATCGGCTTGCGGGATGCCCTCGAAGGTCACGCGCTTGAGGCGTTGGTTGGTAATAGGTTGCTCCGACTGGACGATAAAACGCACCAGTTGCTTTTCCCCGGCCTCGACCCGGGCCACGGGCGGGCTGACCACCAGCAGGCTGTCCTGATCTTCCGGTAGGTTCTCCAGCGAGGTGTAGAGCAACATGGCTTTGTCATCGCTGTTGGTGACATTCATGGTGCCTTCGCCATCGGCGACATTGACCAATACCACGGTGGATTCGGGCACCATGCCTGCCGCATGGGAAATATTACTTAATGCAACTAACACAAATGCAGCCAAGGAACACAAGCCAATTTTATATGAATACTTCATAGATAAACCCTCGCAAAAAATTCAACCACCTAACAACTATCGCGCCGCCCCACACAAAAAAATCCACTACCAAGGCAAGCAACACCAACAACATCACCTTAAGTTTAAAGAGATGAAACCTTAAAAACAGATGAATCAGCCCACAATCATGTAGGAAATTTCTCACGCAACTTTAATTATATAAAAATCACTTCCAGAGCGAATTAGACAAAGGAAGATCAGGTGACACCTTGGAGCGGCTCAACCGACTTTATTAAATCGCATCGACCGAAGAGTGCCGATATTCATCCGGCGTGTGCGTCGAGAGGGAGCGAAAAAATCGCCCAGCAGATAATATTTTCTTCCTTATCGAAAGAGGTGCGACTTAAAGAAAAGCCGCAAAACCACTAAAGATTGACAAGCCATCTTTCATTAACAATTGACAAGAAAAACAGACCACCCCATAGGACACTTATATTTTTAGAATTACGCCCACACCTGTAGGCGCAATACTATCCATCGTTACAAGTAACGCACTATCATGGTCGTCAGACCATCCAGGGTCACCGAGCGGGTCATATCCAGCGTGCTGGTAGGGGCAATAACTGAAAGAACATTGATAGTGCCTGCATAGTTACTATAGGCGCCTGGAACCAGCGTTCCCTTTGGAGCATAGCTGTGAGTGCGTACGCCGTCAGGCACTATAGGGCTAATAGCACTCGCAAGTACCCAGGCCGCAGTATCATTGGTTCTACTAATAAGATCTACCGAAGCCCCATCTGCGGTAGTCCCGGCAGGAACGGGTGTCATAAGGAAAAACCCGATATTAGCCCCCATGTGTTTTCCAAGCCCATTATATGGAGCCCTGACAGTACTATCCCGGCGACTGTCAGTCCACGACATACCAATTCTGATAGGAGCATTACACGTAATGGTATAGCTAATGGTTCTGACGGCAAGTGCAGTCTCGGCAGTTGCGCTCAACGAGGCACCAGGAATCAAGCCGTAGTTAATAGTGCCACCACCTGCAAAAGTTGGCGTACAGGCAGTGGGTGCGATAGTACCAATCACCCGCAGATCGGCGGTATCGACAGCAAATGCACTAGTCGCGCTTAGCAGTAGCAAAGAACCCAGCAGTGTTTTCTTAGGGAAGCTCATGGCTAATCATCCGTATTAAGAACCTCAAAGAAAGGCTACTAGAGCAAAACGCAACGTTGTATCTGCCTTGCATCTATGACCTGGGCTCAGGGTAACGAGATCACTCATGCAGACGAATATGAAGTAGCCCAAGGGGATGTAGGAAATTTCCCAAGCAGTTGACGAAAAACAAGAAGAAAGAAACTGGATAAAGGAGGAATAAAGACTCGGGCCGTTACGGCCCTGTCACTGCAACTATTCCTCCGCGTCAACGGCTCTCAAGTGACCCGTTGTAGACGTTCAACCCTGTTGCCACCGCGGGCATTTCCTTTCTGGCGCACGGTGACGCCGATCTTCGCCTTGGCAGCGGGGTCGGATTGCGGGATGCCCTCGAAGATCACGCGCTTGAGTCGTTGGGCAGTAATAGGTTGCTCAGACTGGACGATAAAACGCACCAGTCGCTTTTCCCCGACCTCGACCCGGCCCACGGGCGGGCTGACCACCAGCAGGCTGTCCTGATCTTCCGGCAGGTTCTCCAGCGAGGTGTAGAGCAACATGGCTTTGTCATCGCTGTTGGTGACATTCATGGCGCCTTCGCCGTCGGCGACATTGACCAATACCACGGTGGATTCAGGCACCATGCCGGCAGCCTGGGACATCGGGCTGATAGGGACCAACATGACGAGAAAGAGCAGTTTGGTCTTATCGAAAATATGAAAAATGATCCTCCAGTAAATTGAAAGCGCACTGCCCCTTAGGGTTCAAGAGAGACAAGTAAGAAAACAAAGGACAAGCGAAGAAAAAACGAAATATCATATTGCGCCCCAAATGGAGCGCAATATAAATACCGTATTACAGGTAGTTAACGGTCATAGTGGAGAGACCATCAAGAGTGACTTCAGTGTTCATATTGAGGTTTTGAGTCGGTGTAATTACCGAAGTCACACGAATTGTTCCGGCATATGTCGAGTAAGCCCCCGGCACCAATGTACCAACCGGTGCGTAGGAGTACTGTCGAATTCCATCATTCGCGACTGTACCGAGATTGGAAAGAATCCAAGGACCAGTCGCAGTATTTTTCTGGATTACATCGACAGCATTACCATCTGCGGTAGTACCAGCAACGACGTTGGCGATCTGATAGCGACCGATGTTAGTGCCATCATGCTGGCCGAGGCCAAAATAGTTAATAGCCGGCGCCGGTCCTGCTGTAGCTGTACCTGCCCGAGCATCACGCCAGGTTGTAGAAATAACAAGAGGAGCATTACAAGTAATGGTGTAAGCAACGTCCCGAGCAGCCAAACCGGTCTCGGTAGTCTGGCCCAGAGAAGCGGGAGGAATGGCACCATAGTTAACAGTTGCACCACCGGTAAAAACTGGAGTACAAGCACTTGGTGCAATAGTACCAATAACACGCAGATCCGCATTATCTGCAAGCACACTGGTAGCGCCCAGCAACAACACAGAACCCAACATTACCTTCTTAGGAAAGTTCATCACATTTACCTATTAATAAAATACAAGGATAAAGACAGGCAGTGAGCTCAAGGCTGTTCATCTTGTTAGCTTGTTCTCTATTACCCGGGAACCAGAATAAGCAAGGGCCAAGCGTGGCAGTACTCGAATCAGCCCAAGTCTTTGTAGGAAATTTCCGGCGACCTGAAGTGGCACGGAATAAGCTCCCGGAGCATCGCGTTGAAACCAACACATTGCACGTTGCTCTGCGCAACCTTGTATACAGTGCGACTTTTAAACTAGGAAGTTTCAAGACTCTGGGCCATTGCGGCTCTGTCACTTAACTGTGCGAGAAGCCCCAGGCTAACGCCCGGTTCTGCGCCTTAGTGGGTCTGGATGGCCCCGGTGTAAGTGTCCAACGCCGTCGCCAGCGCGGACATTTCCTCTTTCAACGCAGCACCCGCCCGCCGCAGGGCCTGCCCGTCTGCCTTCGCTTCACAGGCGGCCTCCAGCTGCTCGCAGGCGAGGATCAGGCGTCGCGCCTTGACGATGCGCGCGCCGCCCTTGACCTTGTGCGCCAGGTCGGAGAGTTCCTGCCCGTCCTGGGTGGAGCAGTCTTCGGCCAGCCGGGCCATGTCTTGCTGGTTGCTCAGCGCCAGGTCGTTCAGCAGCTCGCGCATCGCCGCCTGATCGCCACGGACCAGTTTTTCCAGGGAAGCGAAGTCGATGTCGTCGATCTGCTCCTCGGCGGCCTGATCCGCCGGCACCGCGACGACGACCGGCTCGAACCGGTCCAGGCGCTGCTTGAGCGACTCCAGGCTGATGGGCTTGAACAGGCAGTCGTCCATACCCGCCTCCAGGCACCGGGTCTTTTCATCCGGTTGCGCGTTGGCGGTAAAGCCGATGATCAGGCACGGCGCCAGGCGCCGGTCCGCTTCCTCGGCACGGATCGCGCGCGACAGGGCATAGCCGTTCATGATCGGCATATTGCAGTCGGTGATCACCACATCGAAACGCTGCTTGCGCCAGGCGCGCAAGCCATGGGCGCCGTCCTGGGCCTCGACCATCTCGTGGCCCAGGTAGCCCAGTTGCTTGGACAGCAGCAGGCGGTTGGCCGGGTAGTCGTCGACCACCAGAATCTTCAGTGGCTGCTGGAGCGACGCCTCAATCGCAGAGGGTGCTGCAGGGGGCAGCGGCTCGAGGACCGGCATCTGCAGCAACACTTCGATTTGCGTGCCCTGCCCCAGCACGCTGTGCAAGTGCAGTTGGCCGCCCATCATTTCGCACAGGGTACGGCTGATGACCAGCCCCAGGCCCGAGCCGCTGCGCCCGGACTGGTTGTTGTTGCTGGCCTGGGTGAAGGGGCTGAACAGGCGCTGCTGGTCCTCGACGGAAATGCCCTGGCCACTGTCCTCCACCCGCAGCCGTATCGACAGCGGCTCGCCGGGGGTGTCGGCCAGCACTTCCAGGAGCAGGCGCACTTCGCCTTCGGCGGTGAACTTGATGGCATTGCTGACCAGGTTGGAAATGACCTGCTTTAAACGCAGCGGATCGATCGACACATCGCAATCGGCGCGGGCATCCAGCGTCAGCTCCAGCTTCAGCTGTTTCTGCTCCGCCAGGCCCTCGAAGATCCGCGCCACCGACCTGACCAGCTCCCTGAGGTTGGCGCGGCCCGGGGTCAGGGACAGCTTGCCGGACTCGATCCGGGCGATGTCGAGGATGTCGCCGATCAGGTCCAACAGGCCGTGGGCGGCCCCCGACGCGACTTCGATGGCAAAGCGGTCGAGCACGCCCTGGTCGGACTTTTTCAGGGCCAGTTCGAGCATGCCGATCACCGCATTCAGCGGCGTGCGGATTTCATGGCTCATGGTCGCCAGGAAGGTGGTCTTGGCCCGGTTGGCTTCCTGGACCATGCCCAGCAGTTGCTCGCGCTCGCTGACATCGATCCAGCCGGCGATCATGCCGGTGATGGTCCCTTCGCTGTCCTTGTACGGCAGCATCCAGTGATAGATCGTCAGATGGCGACCATCGGGCAGGACCAGCGCGCGATCCTGGACTTTCGACACATCGTCGCGCAGTACCTGCAGGTACTCGTCGTGGTAGGCAGCGGCTTCGGCGCTGTCGGTAAACACGCTTTCCGTGATGAGTTTGCCCAGCACCTCGTCGTTGCTCAGGCCCAGGACCTCGAGGTAACTGGAGTTGCAGATCACCATGCGCCCTTCGAGGTCACGCACGTAGATCGGATGCGGCGTGCCGTCGATCAGCACCCGCATGAACTCCAGCTGGTTGTTCAGCGCCCGCTCGGCCACTTCGCGCCGCTGGATCAAGCGGCGCAGGTAGGCGATCCAGACGAACGCCAGCAGCAGCAACACACCAGCGATAAAGAAGCCCTGGACGATCGCGTCGCGATTGCGCAGCCAGAAGGTGTCGTCGATCACCACCTCGCTGCGCCAGCGATTGGTGATCTCGGCCATTTCTTCCGGCGAGATGCTCAGCAGGGCCTTTTCCAGGATGGCGTACAGTTCCAGGTCGCCGCGCTGGGTGACGAAGGCGAACCGGGCGGGCTCGATGCCCACGGTGCTGGTGACCTGCAAGCGGTCCCGATACTGCCGGGAAATCATGTAGCGGGCACTGAGCAGGGAGTTGGCGCCAGCATCGACCTCGCCCTTGGCGACCATCGCCATGACCTGGGCCGCATTGTCCGCATAGACGATCTGCACCTGCGCAAAACGGCTGGCGATGTAGTCGGTGAGGAACATGCCGCGAATGATCGCCAGGCGTTTGCCGGCCATCTCATCCAGGGTCGCCGGGCTCTGCGGACCGATGCGGGTGATCAATACATAAGGGGTCGACAGATAAGGCCGGGTGAAGCGCATCTGCCCTTCCCGCTCGGCACTCGGGGTCAAGGCGGCCAGCAGATCGACCTTGCCGGCCTGCAGGTTGTCGATCTGCCGGGCCATCGAGGTGCCGCGCACCATGTCGAACTTCAAGCCGGTGCGCAGGCTGACCTTGGCCAGCACGTCGGCGCTGACGCCGCGCAGGGCGCCTTTCTTGTCGAAGAACGACAGCGGCAGGAAGTTTTCCATCGCCGCCACCGTGACCCTGGGGTGCTGTTCCAGCCAGCGCTGCTCCTTGGGCGTGAGGTGCAGGCGATTCTGCCCCGGGATATTCATCTCGGAAGCCCCCCAGCGCCGCAGGATGGCCATGCGCTCGCCGATGGGAATCGCCGCGATGGCGGCATTGGTGATGCCCAGCAGCCGGGTGTTGCGGGCGGACAAGGCAAAGGCAAAGCGGCTGCCCTCCAGCCGCGAGAAGTCGCTGAGCTGGACGTTGTTCAGGTAGTTCATGCCGATCAGGTAATTGGCGCTGATGGCATCGCCCAGGTAGGCGTCGGCCTTGCCGAAGGCCACGGCGCCAATCGCGCTCAACGTCGAAGGATAGAGTTGCAGCTCGGCATCGGGATAGGCGCGACTGACACTCTGCGGCGGCAGGTAGTGGTACAGCATGGAAATCTTTTTCCCCGCCATGTCCCCGGCAAACGAAGCGCCTTCGTCGCTACGGGTGACGATCATCGGTTGATCGTCGGCATAGGCGGCCGACATCACCAGTTCGGGGTCGCTCTCTTCAAAACCGTTGGCGGTACCCAGCAGGTCGACTTCACCGTCTTTCAGCGCACGGATCACATCGGCCCTGGACGGGAAGCGACGCACCTGCACCTGGACATGCAGCAGCTGCGCCAGCAGCCCCACGTAATCGGCGGTCAGCCCTTCGTAATCGCGACCGGTGCCGGTCACGTCGAAGGGCGGGTAATCCGGCGCCGAAATCCCGAGGTACAAGGTGCCTTTTTTGCGCAACCAGCTCCAATCCGCCTCGGCCAGCTCGACCTGGTGTTCACCCAGGCTGGAGCGCCCGAGCAATTGCAGGGTTTCTGCCTCGGCCTCATCAGCGGCCTGGGCCACCACGAATACCGGCGACAGCAGTACCAGCAGGGCCAGGCACAAGCGCAGTGAAGACTTCATCAGATCAGGTTATTACGCTTGGCCAGTTCCGCCAGGTGCACCAGCGAGCTCACATTGAGCTTCTCGATCAGCCGGGCCTTGTAGGTGCTGATGGTCTTGTTGCTCAGGAGCAAGTCGTCACCGATCTGCTTGTTGCTCAAGCCTTTGGCCAGTTGCTGCAGGATCGACAGTTCCCGGTCGGAAAGGCTCTCGATCAACGCCTGCTCCGAGGCTTCCACGTCCCCCCTGCGGACCGAGTTCAGGGTCAGGTCGGGGAAGAAGGTATAGCCAGACTTGATGGCGTTGATGGCCTTCACCAGCTCGTCCAGGTCATCGGCCTTCGACACGTAGCCGGCGGCCCCCGCCCGCAAGCAGCGCATCGAAAAGAACACCGGGGACAAGGACGTCAGGACCAGGACCTTCACCGGCAGCTTCAACGCCGAAATGCGGTTGAGGGCATCCAGGCCGTCGACCCCCGGCATGGAGATATCCAGCAGCACCAGGTTGGGCTGATGGTCACGGGTCAGCTGGACGGCCGAGGCGCCGTTGTCGGTCTCCGCCACGACCTCGTACTGCTCCTGCTTGAGGATCATCCTCACGGTCGAACGAATGAACGGGTGATCGTCCACAATCACGGCTTTGAGCATAGGAGCCTCAGTAAATGGGGGAACGAGAATCGAGTCGGAAGGGATCAGGATGCTACACGCAAAGCGCCTGATATCCCGCTACGGCTTTTAGCATATATGAGCTTTTACAAGGCGGCGCGCGACGTGTTTTTCCTCACCCGCCACGCTGGCTAAGCCTCCTCTTGCCCGGCGATGGAGGGTGCCCGCAGCCACGTTAACAGCTCATGGGAAGACATGGGCTGGGCATAGTAAAAACCCTGACCTACTTCACATCCCATATTGATCAGTGCGTAGCACTCTTGCTGATTGCTCACCCCTTCGATCACCAGGGACATACTCAGTGAGCGGGCCAAGGCTACCGTACTGGCAATCACCGCTTTACTGCGCGGTTCGTGGATGCTGCGGACAAATTCACCGTCCAGCTTGATCTCGCTGAAGGGTAACTGGCAGAGCAGTTTCAGCGAGGAAAAACCCACGGCGAAATCATCGATCGACAGCCCGCAGCCCATGACCCGCAAACGCAGCAGGCTCTCCTGAATCCTCGGCTGGATCTCCAGCAGACCGTTCTCCGCCAGCTCGAAGGTCAGGGCCGCAGCCGATACCCGATGGCGCTTGAGCGCCTGGCGAATATGGTCGGTCAGCCCCGCCTCCAACAGTTGCGATGCATGCAGGTTGAACGACATCTCCAGCGGGCGCCCACCCCGCTGCAACATGCCCAGCAGGCTCAGGCCCTGTTCCAGCAACTGCTTGAACATCTCGTCGATCAGGTCGTAGGCCAGCACGGCCGCGAGAAAATCCCTGGGCAGCAGCAAGCCCTTCGACGGGTGCTGCCAGCGCGCCAGGACTTCAGCCCCGGCCACCTGACCATTGGCCAGGAAAAACTTGGGCTGGAAGAACGCGCGGAACTCGCCCAGGGCCAGCCCACGGCGAATGTCTTCTTCGTTGGGCAAGCTCGTCACGGGCACAGGCGCCGCTGCCGTCGCCTGGCATTGGTGCTGGTAACGCTGCAGGATCTTTTGCAGGGCCTTGGCCTGTATCGGCGTGCTCAGGGTTCCCAGCAGTTCCACCCCGGAAAACGAGGCCATCTGTTCGATGGCCCGGCGCAACTGTGGTTGAAACTCGCAGTAGAGAATCACTGCCCGGACCATCGACAGCTGGCCCACGCAGTTGAGGAAATCCAGGCAGTCCATGCCCATGTGGGCCAGGTCGCACAGGGCCACATCCACCTGGCCCTGGCGTTGCATCAAGGCCAACGCCTGTTCTCCGCTGCTGGCCTGCAAAATATCGAAAACACCCAGTTGCTGCAGCGCAGCGACCACGGCACTGCGCTGAGCCGAGTGTTTTTCTAAAACCAGAATACGCAGGGAGGTCATCGTTCGTCTGCCATTGCCATGGAGCCAGGGAGAGGCATTCTGCTAGGCGATGGCGGAGTTTTGAGCAGGGGTCTTCCCAGAGACTTGTAGGAATTTTCCCAAGCCCGGGTGTCAGGCGCCTACGCCAGGGGCTGAGCGCCATGAGTGAACGGAGAGCGGTCGGACAGCCCCAAGGTCACGACTTGGCTCGGTAATACTCGGCCATGAAATCGACAAATGCCCTGACCTTGGCGGGCAGGTTCCGGGCATGGGGGAACAGCGCATAGTAATGACGCACACCGAGGGTGTAGTCGGGAAGAATCCGCACCAGCCTGCCGGCCAACAGGTCGTCCTGCACGGTGGCCAGGGTAAAGGCGGCAATGCCCCCACCCGCCAGGGCGCAGGCGTGCAACGCGGTGATGGTGTCGGTGTGAAAACGGCTGTCGGCGGTCACGGTGACCGGCTCAGCTTTTTCACTCACCAGGGACCACTGCGTGGCCGAGGCAAAGGTCAGCAGCCGATGCGCGCTGAGTTCGGTGACGCTGCGTGGCAGGCCGCACCTGAAGACGTAGGCCGATGACGCGACCATCACCATGGGCGAGACCGTAAGCAAGCGCGCGACCAGGCTGCTGTCGGCCAAGGGCCCGCAGATGCGGATGGCCACATCGAAGCCATCGGCCACCAGATCGACAAAAGGGTCCGAGCAGGACAGGTCGACCTGGATGTCCGGATACCGCTGCTGGAACGCCGGCAGCCAATGGGCCAGCTCCAGGGTGCCGACCACCAGCGGTGCACTGATGCGCAGCAGCCCGGAGGGGCGTTCCTGCTCCAGGGTCACGGCCTGGGACGCGGCATCGACGCGATCCAGGATGTCCACGCAGGCGGTGTAATAACGCTCGCCCGCCGCGGTGAGGCTCATGCGCCGGGTGTTGCGATTGATCAGACGCACGCCGAGCGTGGACTCCAGTTGCTGCAAATGTCGCGACACCGAGGAATGCGTGGTGTCCAGCCGCTCGGCGGCGGCGGAAAACCCCTGGGCTTCGACGATACAGCGGAACACACGCATGGCGAGCATCTGATTCATAGCGGTTTAGCGCACCGGCAATTTGAGGATCTGGGCGGTGGTCATCACGTCGCCGAAGGTGTCCTCGATCTCGGCCAGCGCGGCCTTGTGCAAGGCGTCCTTGTCGATCGTGTCACCGTTGACCCGGGTGATGTCGCGAGTGGCCGAGGCATCAGAGGCGACTATGACCTTGTAGCCCAGGGGCGCAGCGTCACGGGCGGCACCGGCAACACAGGCGTGGGTCATGAGGCCGGAGATGATCAGGTTCTCGATGCCGGCGCTCTTCAGGCGCTTATCCAGATCGGTACTGGCGAAGACGCTGACCGTGCTTTTTTGCAGCACCTTGTCCTTGGCCCGCGGCTGCATGTCCGGGTGGAACTTCACGGTTTCGCCATCGATGGCAAACACCGCCGAACCGGCCGGGGCAACGTGCTGGACGTGATAGACCGGCAGGTTGTGGCTGTCGGCGAACTTGATCAGCTCACGGGTATTGGCCAGGGCCTTGGCGCCGTCCGGGATCGGCATCTTGCCGGTGAAGTATTCGTTCTGGAAGTCGATCACCAGCAATGCCGACTTGCCGGCCGGCAACTCACTGACCGGCGTGGCGCCCGACATGGCACGAATGGTCGGATGGCCTTCAGCCAAGGCAGCGGTGCTGGCCACAATGCCGGAAAATGCACAGGCGGCGAGGAAACGACGGGTAAAACGTTGCATGGGTATTTCCTTCTTCGGTCGAGTGAATGAGCAAATGCTAGGGAAATACCTCAAGCTCGAACACAGCGCAGGTAGCACAGGGTCTGTGCGGTTTTCGCACAAATAGGGGTGTTCGGCAATCTGCAATATGCGTGGTTCACCGCTCAGCGGCTGTCTGCCAAAGCACCGCCCATGAAGGGCGAGCCCCGCGTTATCGTTGACGTTTATCGCGGGCAAGCCTCGCTCCTACGGACGGCGGCACCTGTGCTTGCGTAGGAGCGAGGCTTGCCCGCGAAGCGATCTCACAATCGCCTCGATCAGAGCTTCCAGGCCCTAGCTTCGGCAAAGAATGCCCGTGCGTTGTCTTCCAGGCTTTCCAGGTGGTAGCCGCCTTCTTGCACGATCAGGCACGGTAGGCCGAGGCTGCGGATGCGTTCGCCGAGGCGGGCGAAACCTGCGCGGGTTACCGCCACTTTGCTTTGCGGGTCGAGTTCGTAGATGTCGAAGCCCAGGGACAGCACCAGCACTTTTGCGTCGAAGCTCTTCACCGCCGCCAGGGCGGTTTCCAGTTGGGCGAGGAATTCGGCTTCGCTGGCGCCGTGGGCCATTGGCAGGTTGAGGTTGTAGCCCTGCCCCGCGCCGCTGCCGCGCTCGTCGGCGAAACCGGCGACGCCCGGGTAGAAGTTGGTCGGGTCGCCGTGCACCGAGACGTACAGCACGTCGTCGCGTTCGTAGAAGATTTCCTGGATGCCCTGGCCGTGGTGCATGTCGGTGTCCAGCACCGCGACCCGGGCGAATTTTTCGCGCAGTACCTGGGCGGCGATCGCTGCGTTGTTCAGGTAGCAGAAACCGCCGGCGGCTTCGGCCCGGGCGTGATGACCCGGCGGGCGGCACAGGGCGTAGGCCGCCGGTTCGCCGTCGAGCAAGGCGCGGGCGCCGGCAATCGCGCTTTGCGCCGACCAGTAGGCCGAACGCCAGGTCAGTTCGCCCACCGGGCAGCTGCCATCGGCCAGGTAACGCGCGGCCTGGGCGAGGATGCCGCGCAGGGCGTTGGGCTCGCGGACGAAGATGTTCGACATCACCTCGTCGCCCCAGTCCTCGGGAATTTCCTTCCAGCGCTGGTGGGCTTCCTTGAGAAATTGCAGGTACGCCGCGCCATGCACCGCCAGCAGCGGTTGCAGGCCGGCATCCTCCGGTTGCAGCACCTCAAAGCCCAGGGAGTGCGCGGCCTGGACCAGGCGCTGGGCGCGCTCGGGCACTTCCTGCGGGGTGCGCATCTGGCCGCGTGAGTAATAGCTGCGCGGATGGTGCAGCAGCTGTTCGGGGTGGAAAAAACTGCGCATGACCTTCTCCTTATTCGACCTGGCCGGCGCGGGCCAGCACGGCGTTGAGCAATACGTCGGTGCCCTGGCGCACGTCCTCGGGCAATACGTCTTCGGCTTCGTTGTGGCTCAGGCCGCCAACGCACGGGATGAAGACCATGGCCGTGGGGCAGAATCGCGCCAGGTGAATCGCGTCATGGCCAGCGCCACTGACGATCGATTGCTGAGCGTAGCCGAGGCTGTCCACCGCCTGTTGCACGGCCGCCACGCAGTCGGCATCGAAGGGCGTGGCCGGGCTGATCCAGTGCGGGCTGATGGTCACCTTCAGCTGGCGTTGTCCGGCGATGGCAGCAAGCCGCGCGCGGACCTCCTGCTCCATCGCGGCGATGGCGCTGTCGCGGTGGTGCCGCAGATCGACGGTGAACTGCAACAGGCCGGGAATGGTGTTGCGCGAAGACTTGGCGATGCTCAGCTCGCCAACGGTGGTCAGGCCCTCGGGGGCAAAATCCGTGGCCAGGGTTTCGATCGCCAGGATCATCTGCGCGGCGCCGTAGAGCGCATCCTTGCGCAGCGGCATCGGCGTGGTGCCGGCGTGGGCCGCCAGGCCTTCGACCTGCACATCGAGCCAGCGGATTGCCTGGCCGCCACTGACCACGCCGATGCTCTTGGCGTTGTCTTCGAGGATCGGCCCCTGCTCGATATGCGCCTCGAAGTAGGCATCCACCGCCCCGCCCAGTGGCCGCGTACCGGCGTAGCCGGTGGCATGCAGGGCCTCGGCGACGCTGATGCCGTCGGCGTCGCGCACCGCCAGGGCGCTCTCCAGGTCCATGATCCCGGTGAACACCGCCGAGCCGAACATGGCCGGGGTAAAACGCGCGCCCTCCTCGTTGGTCCACACCGCCACCTCCAGCGGCTTGCGGGTCTGGATTTGCAGATCGTTGAGGCGGCGCACCACCTCCAGGCCGGCGAGCACGCCGTACACGCCATCGAAGCGCCCGCCTTCGGGCTGGGTGTCGAGGTGGCTGCCCATCATCACCGGGGCGGCGTCGGGGTCGCTGCCCGGACGGCGGGCAAACAGGTTGCCGATGGGGTCGACGCTCAGGCTCATGCCGGCCTCGCGGCACCAGCTTGCAAACAGCTCGCGCCCGGCCTTGTCGTCCTCGCTCAGGGCCAGGCGGCAACTGCCGCCACGGGCAGTCGCACCGATTTCGGCCATGGCCATCAGGCTCGCCCACAGGCGTTCACCGTTGATCTTCAACATGCTTCGGTTCTCCGGATTCGTAAACACTCAAGCCATTTCCAGGCGGTGGACGGCTGCATGGCGACGGGCCAGGGCCAGCACGCAGAGCAGCGAGATAGTCGCGATCAGGCTGTAGAACAACGCCATCGGCCACCACTGGCCGGCGAATTGATGGGCCAGCCAGGTGCCGATCAGCGGCGTCAGGCCACCGGCTACGGCACCGCAGATCTGATAGGCCAGGGAGATCGCGGTGTAGCGCACGCGGGTCTCGAACATGCCGCTGACGTAGCCGGCGATCACCGCATAGAAAGACGCCATGCACACCACCGCCAGGGCGATGCCGAGGATGATCAGCGGCGCCTGGCCGCTGCTCACCAGCACGAACATCGGGTACGGCGAGGCCATGGCCAGCAACGACACCAGGCACAGGAAGCGCGTGGCGCCGATCTTCTCGGCGGTCCAGGCCGCCAGGGGCTGGATGCAGAACTGGATGATCGCCACCACGAACAGGCATTCCAGGATCAGCGAACGCGGCAACCCCAGTTGCTGGGTGCTGTAGGCGATCATGAAGGTGTTGGTGAAGTACACCCCGGCAATCCCCAGGGTGTTGGCGCCGATGCACAGCAGCAGCGGGCGCCAGGCGCTGTGCAGCACCTCCATCACCGGCGCCTGTTCCTTGCGCAGACTCTTGTGCGCCTGCTCGCGGCTGGCGAGGAATTCCGGCGACTCATTGACCCCCAGGCGAATCGCCAGGCCCACCACCAGCAACAGCGCACTGGCGAGGAACGGCAGGCGCCAGCCCCAGCTCATCAGGTCTTCTTCGGGCAGGCGGGTGACCGCGCTGAAGGCCAGCAGCGACAGGATCAACCCGGCCGGGCTGCCCAACTGCGCAAAGGACGCGAAGAAGTTGCGCCGGCCCCTGGGCGCATGCTCGCCGGCCATCAACACCGCCCCGCCCCACTCGCCACCGACGGCGATGCCCTGGACGATGCGCAGCAGGATCAGCAGCACCGGCGCCGCCGCGCCGATCTGTGCATAAGTCGGCAGCAGGCCGATGCACACCGTGACCACGCCCATCATCAGCAGGGTGATCACCAGGGATTTCTTGCGCCCGATACGGTCGCCGATATGGCCGAACACGATGCCGCCCAATGGCCGGGCGAAGAAGCCCACGGCGAAGGTGCCGAAGGCCGCCATGGTGCTGAACAGTTTGTCGTCGGAGGGGAAGAACAAGGCGCCGAACACCAGCGCCGCGGCGGTGGCGTAGATGTAGAAGTCGTACCACTCGATCATGGTGCCGATAAAGGCGGCGGCGGCCGCACGGCGCGGCTGTGGCGAAGCTGAAGGCTTCATGGATCGTGCTCCTTTGATTATTTTTCTGGCAGGAGAGAACGGGAATGCCGAGGCGCTCTGACGGCGCCTGTCTGGGAGGGATTTATCGTCGCGGGCCTATAATTAGTCAATTTTCTATTTATTATGTTGATTATTACCGCTACTTATTATCAGCCCTGTCCTTCGACCCAGAGCCCCGCGCCATGTCCAACCGCCTGCCCGACCGCCTGCTCAACGACCGCCTGGACTGGAACCTGCTACGCACCTTTCGGGTGATCGGCCAGGAACTGAGCATCAGCCGCGCGGCCGCCCGCCTGCACCTGACCCAGCCGGCGGTGAGCCAGGCCCTCAAGCGCCTGGAGGAACAATTGGGCCGCCAGTTGATCGCCCGGCGCGGACCACGTTTTGCCCTGACCGAAGTAGGCGAGCAGATCTTCCACCTGGCCGGCGAGATCTACGGGCAGATGTCCCAGGTCAGTGGCGTGCTGGAGCAGCCGGCCGACGAGGTGATCGGCAAGGTGCGCCTGCTGATGATCAGCCGGATCTTTTCCGCGCGTTTCGATGACTTCCTCGCCGACTTCCACCGCCAGCATCCGCGGGTCGACCTGGAGATCGAGGTGCTGCGCAGCTCGGACATCGTCAGCGCCTTGCAGGAGAAAACCGCGACCCTCGGCCTGAGCCTCAACCGCCGGCCCCAGCCGCGCCTGGAACAGCGGCTGTTCCTGCGCCAGCGCTATGCGTTTTTCTGCGGCAAGCACCATGGGCTGTTCGGCCAGCAGAAGGTGGCCGAGGGGGATTTGCAGCGGGAGAATTTCGTCAGCTTCACCAGCGACCAGATCGGCGGCATGCTCTCGCCGCTGACCATCTTTCGCGACCAACAGGGTTTCAGCGGGCGCATCGTCGCCTCGTCGCCGAGCCTGGAAGAAGTGCGGCGCCTGGTGATCGCCGGCTACGGTATCGGCTGCCTGCCCGAGCATGTGGTGGCGGCCGATGTCGAAGCCGGGCTGCTGTGGCGCCTGCCGCCCGACGAAGGCATCGCCGACGTCGATATCCATCTGCTGTGGAACCGAGAACAGCGCATGAGCCGCGCCGAGACGGTCTTTATCGAAGCCTTACAGGCCTGCCTGGGCGCTCAGTAACCCTGTGCCCTGTCCACCTCGTTCAACAGCGCATCGCCGGCTTGCAGCCGCCGCAGGTTGTCCGCCACCTGTTCGGCAATGCAATCGTGGGAAGCCGCCGAGGCCATGTGCGGGGTGAGAGTGACCCCGGGGGTGCTCCACAACGGATGATCGGCCGGCAGCGGCTCCTGTTCGAACACATCGAGCAAAGCGCCGCGCAACTGGCCGCTGGCCAGGGCCTGTTGCAGGTCGTCGAGGTTGAGGTGGCCGCCGCGCCCGACATTGACCAGCGCCGCGCCATGGGCCAGCCGGGCAAAGCTGTCGCACCCGAGAATGCCGCGGGTCTCGGCGGTCAGGGGCAGCAGGTTGATCAGCAGTTCCACTTGGTCGAGAAAGGGCTCCAGCTGCCCCGGTCCGACCAAGGTTTGTACCCCCGCCAGGCGCTTGGCGCTGCGGGCCCAGCCGCGCACGTCGTAGCCGGCGGCGGCCAGGTCGAGGGCGATGGCGCTGCCCAGGGAACCCAGGCCCATGACCCCGACCTTGAACTGCCGCGCCGGCCGTTGCAGCGGCCGCTCCCAGTGCCGCTCGCGCTGCTGCTGCAGCACCCGGTCGAAGCCGCGGTGATAGTGGATCACCGCCCAGCGCAGGTACTCGGTCATGCCCTGGCGGTGGCCCGGGTCCACCACCCGGCACACCGGCAGGTCCGGGCACGAAGGGTCGTGTTCCAGGTGGTCGATGCCCGCCGCCACCGAATGAATCATTTGCAGGCTGGGCAAACGCCCCAGGCTGCCGGCGGGTGGAAACCAGCAAGCGGCGACCTGCGCCTGAGCGGCACGCGGATCGTCGGCCAGCACCGCCTGCACCTGTGGCGCGCAGCGGGCGAAGGCGGCCTGCAATTGCTTGAGCAACAGGCTGTCGCGGGACAGCAGCACCACGAGGCTCATGACAGATAGGACTCGCGCTGGGACTCGATCAAGGTCAAGGCGGCCTCCCAGGCCAGCTCGATGATGTGGTCGGCGTCGTCGCGTTCGAACTGTTCGGCGGTGTGGGCGCAGACCTGCGGCGACGGGTAGTTCAGCTCGCAACCGCCGGCCAGCGCCTGGACCTGGGCCTGGCAGGCACGCTCGAGAAAATGGATCTCCTGGAACGCATGGGCGACGCTGGCACCGCCCACCAGCAGGCCGTGGTTACGCAGGATCATCGCCTTGTGCGGGCCAAGGTCGGCGATCAGGCGCTCGCGCTCGTCCAGGGACAAGGCAATACCTTCATAGGTGTGGTACGCCAGCTTGCCGTAGAACTTCAGCGCGTGCTGGCTGATGGGCAACAGCCCCTGTTTCTGCGCGGCCACTGCGATGCCGGCGGCGGTGTGGGTGTGGATCACGCAGTTGAGGTCCGGGCGCGCCATATGGATCGCCGAGTGGATGACGAAGCCGGCGGCGTTGACCCGGTGCCCGGCGTAGTGCGGGTCGACGATGCGCCCCTCCTGGTCGATGCGCACCAGGTCGCTGGCACGCATGCGGTCGAAGATCACCCCGTAGCGGTTGATCAGGAAGTGATGCTCGGGCCCTGGAATGCGCAGGGTGATGTGGGTGTCGATCAGGTCGGTCATGCGAAAGTGCGCGACCAGTCGATACAGGGCTGCCAGCTCGCAGCGGGCCTGCCATTCAATCGGGCTCATGTGTTCGGGTTTGCTCACGAATACACCTCTTTGGCAGCGTGGTGGACAGTCGGGTTGGCGCGCAGCCGGGCCAGGCCGCAGACGCCGATCAATGACAGGGCCGACAGCAGGCTGAAGAACACCGCCAGCGGCAGCCACTGTCCGGAAAACTGGCTGGCCAGCAGGGTGCCGATCAGCGGCGTGCTGCCACCGGCGACCGCGCAGGCCAGTTGGTAGGCGATGGAGATCCCCGAGTAGCGCAGGTGCACCGGGAAGGCCTGGGTCATGTAGCCGGCGATCACCGCGTACAGCGCCGAGAGAATCACCACCGCCAGGGCGATGCCAAGGGTCATCAGCACAATGTTCTGGGTGCCGACCAACAGGAACATCGGGTACGGCGTGGCCATGCACAGCAGCGCCACCCACTTGAGGAAACGCCCCTCGCCGATACGCTCGGCCAGCAGCGCGGAGACCGGCTGGGACAGCAGCTGGATGATCGTCACCAGGAACAGGCAATCGAGAATGGTCGCCCGGGAAATGCCCTGGTACTGGGTCACGTAGGTGATCATGAAGGTGTTGGTGAAGAAGAAGCCGGCCGAACCGATGGTCACCGCGGCGGCGGCGAACAGGATCTGCTTCCAGCAGCTGCGCAGCACTTCCATCACCGGGTACTGGGCGGTTTCGTTGTTGTCCCGGGCCTTGGCGAACTCCGGCGACTCATGCACGCCGGAACGGATCATCAGGCCGAACATCATCAGCACGCCGCTGGCGAGAAACGGCAGGCGCCAGCCCCAGTCGAGGAAGTCCTGCTGGTCCAGCCCGGTCACCAGGCGGAAGGCGATCAACGCCAGCAGCAGGCCGGCCGGGCTGCCGAGCTGGGCGAAGGAGGCGTAGAAGGTCTTGCGTTTGGCCGGGGCATGTTCGCTGGCCATCAGCACCGCCCCGCCCCACTCGCCGCCCACGGAAATGCCCTGGATGATGCGCAGCACGATCAGGCTGATGGGCGCCCAGATGCCGACGCTGGCGTAGCTGGGCAGCAAGCCGATGCCGGTGGTGGCCAGGCCCATCAGCGCCATGGTCACCAGCAGCATTTTCTTGCGCCCGAGGCGATCGCCGAGGTGGCCGAACACCATGCCGGCCATGGGCCGGGCGATGAAGCCCACGGCGAAGCTGCCGAAGGCTGCCAGGGTGCTCATCACCGGGTCGCTGCTGGGAAAGAACACCTGGCCGAGGACCAGGGCCGCGGCCGTGGCGTAGATGTAGAAGTCGTAGAACTCGATGGTCGTGCCGATAAAGGCCGCCGCCGCGGCTCGGCGCGGCTGAGGAGTGCTGTGCATGCAAGGACCCTGTGTATTTGTAGTTTTGGGCAGGTGCGGAAGGCTGATCACGCGGCGCTCTCTGGCGCTTGTGGGCTTTATCGCCGTCATGCCAGGATTAGTCAATTTTCAAATCCTTATCTTTGCTATTAGCACCGCTACTACATGGAGCCGCCATGCCCGCACCGCTCTCCACCTCCAACCCCTGGGTCGGTCGGCGTTTCCTCAACGATCGCCTGGACTGGAACCTGCTGCGCACCTACCTGGTAATCGGCCAGGAAGGCAGCATGAGCCGGGCCGCCGCACGCCTGCACATCACCCAGTCGGCGGTCAGCCAGGCCCTCAAGCGCCTGGAGGAACAGCTCGATTGCGTGTTGATCGCGCGCAGCGGACGGCGCTTCGAGCTGACGGAAACCGGGGAGGAAGTGCTGCGTATCGCCACCGATATCTACGGCGATATCTCGCGCCTGGGCACGGTGCTGGAGAGCCGCAACGACGACGTGGTGGGCAAGATCCGCATCCTCACCGTCAGCGGTGTGCAGGCGCCGCATTACGACGAGTTCCTCGCCGATTTCCATGAGGCCCACCCGAAAATCGAGCTGGAAGTCGAGGTGATGGGCAGCTCGGACATCATCAGTTCGCTGCTGCAAAAGACCGCGACCCTGGGGGTCGGGCTGTGCCGCCTGCCACAACCCAGGCTGGAACAGCGGGTGTTGTTTCGCGAGCGGTATGCCTACTTCTGCGGCCAGCGCCACCGGCTGTTCGGCCAGCAAGGCCTGACCCTGCAACAGCTGGCCAACGAGAACTTCGTCAGCTTCACCAGCGACCAGTTGGGGGGCAACCTGTCACCGCTGACGCTGTTTCGCGACCAGCAGGGCTTTACCGGCAAGATCGTCGCCTCCTCCACCAGCTTTGAAGAGATCTATCGCCTGATCTGCGCAGGGTTCGGGATCGGCTGCCTGCCGATCCACCTGGTCAGGCGGGATGTCGAGCAAGGGCTGCTCTGGCGTTTGCCGCCGGACGAGGGCGTGGTGGATTTCGATATCCAGTTGCTGTGGCACCGGGAACAGAAGATGAGCCAGGCCGAAACCCTGTTCCTGGACAGCATCCAGCACATGCTCAGTATTCGTGAGCAGGTGCCGGACAGCCTGATGTTCAAATGACTCAGGCGTGGGGAACGTCCGGCCCCTTGCCAGGGCTGGCGTATTGCGGCTTCAGGTGGCCTTGCTGATCGAGCAGCCAGGCATCCATGACCTGACGTACCACGGGGCCTGCGACCCGGCCGCCGGCCTCGCCGTTCTCGATCATCACCGCCACCACGATCTGTGGGTGCTCGGCCGGCGCGAAGCCGACGAACAAGGCATTGTCACGATGGCGCTCGCGGGTCTTGAGACGGTCGTAACGCTCGCCCTGTTTGATCGCCACCACCTGCGCCGTACCGCTCTTGCCGGCGATGCGGTATTGCGCACCGGCCGCCGCGTCGCGTGCGGTGCCCCGGGGCGCGTGCATCACCATCTGCATGCCGTGGCTGACCAGGTCCCAGTCGACCGGGTCCTTGAGCCGGATGTTCGGCATCGGGTGTTCGTCCACCGGCGCCACGCCATCGACGGTCTTGGCCAGATGAGGGCGATTCCACACGCCCTTGTTGGCGATCAGCGCCGTCGCCTGGGCCAGCTGCAGCGGCGTGACCTGCATATACCCTTGGCCAATGCCGAGAATCACCGTCTCGCCGGGGAACCACGGCTGGCGCCGGGTGGCGCGCTTCCAGGCCTGGGACGGCATCAGCCCTGGCGCTTCCTCGAACATGTCCAGGGAGACTTTCTCGCCCAGGCCGAACATCGCCAGGTAATCGTGCAGGCGATCGATACCGAGCTTGTGCGCCAGGTCGTAGAAGTAGGTGTCGTTGGAACGCATGATCGCCGCGTCCAGGTCCACCCAGCCGTCGCCGCTGTGGTTCCAGTTCCGGTATTTGTGGTCGACGTCCGGCAGTTGGTAGTAACCCGGATCGAACACTCGGGTCGAGGCGTTGACCACCCCGGAGTCCAGCCCGGCGATCGCCACCTCCGGCTTGATGGTCGAACCCGGCGCATACAGGCCGCGCAGCACCCGGTTGAACAGCGGCCGGTCGATGGAGTCGCGTAACGCGCTGTACTCCTTGAAGCTGATGCCGGTGACGAACAGGTTCGGGTCGAAGCTCGGCTTGCTGACCATGGCCAGCACTTCGCCGGTCTGCGGATCGAGGGCCACCACCGATCCGCGACGGTCGCCCAGGGCCGCCTCGGCCGCCTCCTGCAACTTCACGTCGAGGCTGAGCACGATGTTTTTCCCAGGGATCGGATCGGTGTGCTTGAGCACCCGCATGACCCGGCCCTGGGCGTTGGTTTCCACCTCTTCATAGCCGACATGGCCATGCAGCTGGGACTCGTAGAAGCGCTCGATCCCGGTCTTGCCGATCGACTGGGTGCCGCGGTACTCCACCGAATCCAGGACCTTGGCTTCCTTCTCGTTGATGCGCCCGACATAGCCGATGGAATGGGCGAAGTGCGCGCCCATCGGATAGTGCCGCACGAACTGGGCCTCGACCTCCAGCCCCGGCAAGCGGTACTCGTTGACCGCCAGCACGGCGATCTGCTCTTCGGTCAGCTCATAGAACAGGGTGACCGGCACGAACGGATGGCGTGACTGCTTCAGCGCCTTGTCGAACAGCGCGCGGTCCTCGGCGGGCAGGTGCAGCAGGCTGACCACCTGGTCCAGCTCGCCCTTCAGATCGGTGGTGCGCTCGCGGGTGATGGTCAGGTTGAAGCTGGGGCGGTTGTCGGCCAGCAGCACGCCGTTGCGGTCGTAGATCAGGCCGCGAGTCGGGGTGATGGGCAGCACGTGCACCCGATTGTTTTCGGAAATGGTCGAGTGGTAGTCGAATTCGACCACCTGCAGGAAGTACAGGCGCCCGATCAGGGTGCAGGTGATAGCGACCACCAGGAGCGCGCAGGCCAACAGTCTTTTGTTGACCAGCCGCGTCTCTTTTTCGTGGTCCTTGATCGGTATCGGTTCAGGCATTGCTACAGCTTCTCGTGGAATAGTGAACGCTGATCCGTGCGGGTGAATGTCGGTCCCTTGAAAAGCGAGCTGCACCATACCAAAAACCGTCCCGGCGCTTTCATGAAGAATTCAGCCGATTCGTGATGCCCGCTCAAGATTGTTGTTCCGATTCATGCATTTTTCCGTGGGCCGGGCCTGGGGATACTGCTGCGCTGTGATCCCTATGACCGTCTTGCCACGGGCGAGACGCCGGAGCCCTTCATGCACCCTCGTTTTCAACGCCTGCTTGGCAGGAACAACTTTTCCGTCGGCCTGGAACTGCCGCTCGATAACGACTGGTCCAGCGATGGCCAACGCCTGCGCCAGATCGAAGGTCGCCCCTTCGGCGTGCCGGACCTCAAGCAGCACGCAACCCTCGCCCGCCTGGCGGACCAGGCCGGCTTTCGCGCGCTATGGGTACGTGACGTACCGGTGTACGACCCGAATTTCGGCGATGCCGCTCAGGTCTTCGAAACCTTTTCCTACCTCGGCTATCTGGCCGGCATCACGCAGAACATCATGCTCGGAACCGCCGCGGTGGTCCTGCCGTTGCGTCAGCCGTGGCTGACCCTCAAGGCCGCCAACAGCATCGACGAGTTGAGCGATGGTCGCTTGCTGCTGGGGGTCGCCAGTGGTGACCGGCCGATGGAGTATCCGCTGTTCGGTGTCGATTACGCCCAGCGCGGAGAGCTCTTTCGCGATGCTGTCGAGCTGTTGCACAGCCAGGGACAGGATCGTTTACCCGAGGGTGCGCATCTGCTGCCACAGCGTCCTGAAGCCGCACCGCTACTCGTGGCCGGGCTGGGCCAGCAATCGCCGGCCTGGATCGGTGCACACATGGACGGCTGGCTCGCCTACCCGGGCACCCCGGACGAACATCGCCGACGCGTCGCGCTCTGGCGTGAGGTCGGTGGCGACAAACCCTATATCAGTTTCGTCCACCTGGACCTTGCCGCTGACCCGCATGCACCCATGCAGCGCCTGCGCTTTGGTGGCCGCTGTGGGCGCCTGGCACTGATCGAGGAGCTGCAGGCCCTGCGTGAGGCAGGCGTGCAGCATGTCGGCCTGCATCTGCGCCGCAGTGAACGCCCGGTGGCCGAGGCCATCGAGGAAATTGCCGAATTCGTACTGCCGAGGTTTCACCATGCCAACTGAATACAACGCCTGGGGCTGGACCGCAGGAGCCGGCCTGGAAGGCCTTCAACTGATCCGCAAGACATTGCCGCAACCGGGAGCGAATGAAGTGCTGATCGCCAATAGCGCGATCGCCCTCAACCCGGTGGACTGGAAGATCATCGAGTGGGGACATGCCGATTGGCATACCGGCCGCGTGCCTGGTGTCGATGGCGTTGGTGTGGTGGTGGCCGCGGGGTCCGCGGTGACGCTGAAGATCGGTACACGGGTGGCTTATCACCAGTCGTTGAGCCGTGATGGCAGCTTCGCCGAGTATTGCCTGCTCGATGCCAATGCGGCGCTGCCGGTTCCTGAGTCACTGGATGATGCGGTTGCCGCCAGCCTGCCCTGCCCCGGCCTGACCGCCTTGCAGGCGCTGGATAAGGTCCCCGTTGTAGGTGCACGTGATGTGCTGGTGGTGGGAGCTGGCGGGGCAGTGGGTTCACTGCTGGTTCAGTTGGCGGCGCAACGTGGTTTGCGGGTGTGGGCGACGGCGTCTGCCCAGCACCATGCGCGGTTGCTGGCGCAAGGCGCGGTCGGGGTCTTCGACTATCGGGCAGGCACCTGGCAAACCGAGCTGCAATCGCGACTGGGCGAACGTTGCCTGCATGCGCTGTTCGATACCGTCAGCGGGGCTCAGGCGCGCAGGCTGGCAGCACTGCTGGGTTACAACGGGCACTTGGTGTGTATTCAGGATCGTCAGGAGGCAGCGCCATTGCCGGCGTTCAGCACCGCGATCTCACTCCACGAGGTGGCCCTCAACAGTATTCACGCTTACGGCAGCCGAGCCGACTGGCAACAGCTACGTCAGTACGCCGAGCAACTGATGAGCGGGACTGTATCGGGTCTGCTGCAACCTGCACCGCTGATTGAGTTCGACTTCAACCAACTGCCGGAGAAACTGCGGGCATTGAAGAATGGTGAGCAGCATGGCAAGTGGGTAGCCCGGCTGACCCACAACAGCCTGGGACGTTAACGCCCGCCAAGGGTGCCTTCGGCTTGAGGTAGTTCTTGAGTCGAAGCGCACTGCTCTCCGGTGACTGGAAAGGTTTTTCCGCGCGCAAAAACAAAACCCCAATTGCTTTCGCAATTGGGGTTTTGGAATTTAATCTTGACGATGACCTACTCTCACATGGGGAAACCCCACACTACCATCGGCGATGCATCGTTTCACTGCTGAGTTCGGGATGGGATCAGGTGGTTCCAATGCTCTATGGTCGTCAAGAAATTCGGTGTGCCGAGTCGTCTTTCGACGCTTCAGCAAATTGGGTATGCGATAGTTTGTGTGTTTTCTCGAACTTTCGGTTCGTTTCGTCTTCACACACCGCAATCTGGCTGTTAAGCGCAAATTGCTTGGGTGTTATATGGTCAAGCCTCACGGGCAATTAGTATTGGTTAGCTCAACGCCTCACAGCGCTTACACACCCAACCTATCAACGTCGTAGTCTTCGACGGCCCTTCAGGGAACTCAAGGTTCCAGTGAGATCTCATCTTGAGGCAAGTTTCCCGCTTAGATGCTTTCAGCGGTTATCTTTTCCGAACATAGCTACCCGGCAATGCCACTGGCGTGACAACCGGAACACCAGAGGTTCGTCCACTCCGGTCCTCTCGTACTAGGAGCAGCCCCTCTCAAATCTCAAACGTCCACGGCAGATAGGGACCGAACTGTCTCACGACGTTCTAAACCCAGCTCGCGTACCACTTTAAATGGCGAACAGCCATACCCTTGGGACCGGCTTCAGCCCCAGGATGTGATGAGCCGACATCGAGGTGCCAAACACCGCCGTCGATATGAACTCTTGGGCGGTATCAGCCTGTTATCCCCGGAGTACCTTTTATCCGTTGAGCGATGGCCCTTCCATACAGAACCACCGGATCACTAAGACCTACTTTCGTACCTGCTCGACGTGTCTGTCTCGCAGTCAAGCGCGCTTTTGCCTTTATACTCTACGACCGATTTCCGACCGGTCTGAGCGCACCTTCGTACTCCTCCGTTACTCTTTAGGAGGAGACCGCCCCAGTCAAACTACCCACCATACACTGTCCTCGATCCGGATAACGGACCTGAGTTAGAACCTCAAAGTTGCCAGGGTGGTATTTCAAGGATGGCTCCACGCGAACTGGCGTCCACGCTTCAAAGCCTCCCACCTATCCTACACAAGCAAATTCAAAGTCCAGTGCAAAGCTATAGTAAAGGTTCACGGGGTCTTTCCGTCTAGCCGCGGATACACTGCATCTTCACAGCGATTTCAATTTCACTGAGTCTCGGGTGGAGACAGCGCCGCCATCGTTACGCCATTCGTGCAGGTCGGAACTTACCCGACAAGGAATTTCGCTACCTTAGGACCGTTATAGTTACGGCCGCCGTTTACCGGGGCTTCGATCAAGAGCTTCGCGTTAGCTAACCCCATCAATTAACCTTCCGGCACCGGGCAGGCGTCACACCCTATACGTCCACTTTCGTGTTTGCAGAGTGCTGTGTTTTTAATAAACAGTCGCAGCGGCCTGGTATCTTCGACCGGCATGGGCTTACGGAGCAAGTCCTTCACCCTCACCGGCGCACCTTCTCCCGAAGTTACGGTGCCATTTTGCCTAGTTCCTTCACCCGAGTTCTCTCAAGCGCCTTGGTATTCTCTACCCAACCACCTGTGTCGGTTTGGGGTACGGTTCCTAGTTATCTGAAGCTTAGAAGCTTTTCTTGGAAGCATGGCATCAACCACTTCGTCACCTAAAAGGTAACTCGTCATCAGCTCTCGGCCTTAGAATCCCGGATTTACCTAAGATTCCAGCCTACCACCTTAAACTTGGACAACCAACGCCAAGCTGGCCTAGCCTTCTCCGTCCCTCCATCGCAATAACTAGAAGTACAGGAATATTAACCTGTTTTCCATCGACTACGCTTTTCAGCCTCGCCTTAGGGACCGACTAACCCTGCGTCGATTAACGTTGCGCAGGAAACCTTGGTCTTTCGGCGTGGGTGTTTTTCACACCCATTGTCGTTACTCATGTCAGCATTCGCACTTCTGATACCTCCAGCAAGCTTCTCAACTCACCTTCACAGGCTTACAGAACGCTCCTCTACCGCATCACTTACGTGATACCCGTAGCTTCGGTGTATGGTTTGAGCCCCGTTACATCTTCCGCGCAGGCCGACTCGACTAGTGAGCTATTACGCTTTCTTTAAAGGGTGGCTGCTTCTAAGCCAACCTCCTAGCTGTCTAAGCCTTCCCACATCGTTTCCCACTTAACCATAACTTTGGGACCTTAGCTGACGGTCTGGGTTGTTTCCCTTTTCACGACGGACGTTAGCACCCGCCGTGTGTCTCCCATGCTCGGCACTTGTAGGTATTCGGAGTTTGCATCGGTTTGGTAAGTCGGGATGACCCCCTAGCCGAAACAGTGCTCTACCCCCTACAGTGATACATGAGGCGCTACCTAAATAGCTTTCGAGGAGAACCAGCTATCTCCGAGCTTGATTAGCCTTTCACTCCGATCCACAGGTCATCCGCTAACTTTTCAACGGTAGTCGGTTCGGTCCTCCAGTCAGTGTTACCTAACCTTCAACCTGCCCATGGATAGATCGCCCGGTTTCGGGTCTATACCCAGCGACTAAACGCCCTATTAAGACTCGCTTTCGCTACGCCTCCCCTATTCGGTTAAGCTCGCCACTGAATATAAGTCGCTGACCCATTATACAAAAGGTACGCAGTCACAGAACAAAGTCTGCTCCCACTGCTTGTACGCATACGGTTTCAGGATCTATTTCACTCCCCTCTCCGGGGTTCTTTTCGCCTTTCCCTCACGGTACTAGTTCACTATCGGTCAGTCAGTAGTATTTAGCCTTGGAGGATGGTCCCCCCATATTCAGACAAAGTTTCTCGTGCTCCGTCCTACTCGATTTCATGACTAAGAGATTTTCGCGTACAGGGCTATCACCCACTATGGCCGCACTTTCCAGAGCGTTCCGCTAATCTCAAAGCCACTTAAGGGCTAGTCCCCGTTCGCTCGCCACTACTAAGGGAATCTCGGTTGATTTCTTTTCCTCAGGGTACTTAGATGTTTCAGTTCCCCTGGTTCGCCTCTTGCACCTATGTATTCAGTACAAGATAACCATCTTATGATGGCTGGGTTCCCCCATTCAGACATCTCCGGATCAAAGTCTGTTTGCCGACTCCCCGAAGCTTTTCGCAGGCTACCACGTCTTTCATCGCCTCTGACTGCCAAGGCATCCACCGTATGCGCTTCTTCACTTGACCATATAACCCCAAGCAATCTGGTTATACTGTGAAGACGACATTCGCCGAAAATTCGCGATTAAACTCACAAATTTTACCTTAGCCTGAACAACACCAGTGAAAGTGCTATCCAGTCTATCTTTCTATCACATACCCAAATTTTTAAAGAACGATTCTGATAAAGATCAGAAATCAACATTCACCATCAACTTGATGGAATGCTCATTTCTAAGCTTTAAACGATGGACACCAATCTGTAATGGTGGAGCCAAGCGGGATCGAACCGCTGACCTCCTGCGTGCAAGGCAGGCGCTCTCCCAGCTGAGCTATGGCCCCGTATCGCTACAGGGTGCACCAGTAATTGGTGGGTCTGGGCAGATTCGAACTGCCGACCTCACCCTTATCAGGGGTGCGCTCTAACCAACTGAGCTACAGACCCAATCGTCTTCTTCAATGAATCAAGCAATTCGTGTGGGAGCTTATGAAGCAGCTGATGTCGTCGATTAAGGAGGTGATCCAGCCGCAGGTTCCCCTACGGCTACCTTGTTACGACTTCACCCCAGTCATGAATCACACCGTGGTAACCGTCCTCCCGAAGGTTAGACTAGCTACTTCTGGTGCAACCCACTCCCATGGTGTGACGGGCGGTGTGTACAAGGCCCGGGAACGTATTCACCGCGACATTCTGATTCGCGATTACTAGCGATTCCGACTTCACGCAGTCGAGTTGCAGACTGCGATCCGGACTACGATCGGTTTTGTGGGATTAGCTCCACCTCGCGGCTTGGCAACCCTCTGTACCGACCATTGTAGCACGTGTGTAGCCCAGGCCGTAAGGGCCATGATGACTTGACGTCATCCCCACCTTCCTCCGGTTTGTCACCGGCAGTCTCCTTAGAGTGCCCACCATAACGTGCTGGTAACTAAGGACAAGGGTTGCGCTCGTTACGGGACTTAACCCAACATCTCACGACACGAGCTGACGACAGCCATGCAGCACCTGTCTCAATGTTCCCGAAGGCACCAATCCATCTCTGGAAAGTTCATTGGATGTCAAGGCCTGGTAAGGTTCTTCGCGTTGCTTCGAATTAAACCACATGCTCCACCGCTTGTGCGGGCCCCCGTCAATTCATTTGAGTTTTAACCTTGCGGCCGTACTCCCCAGGCGGTCAACTTAATGCGTTAGCTGCGCCACTAAGAGCTCAAGGCTCCCAACGGCTAGTTGACATCGTTTACGGCGTGGACTACCAGGGTATCTAATCCTGTTTGCTCCCCACGCTTTCGCACCTCAGTGTCAGTATCAGTCCAGGTGGTCGCCTTCGCCACTGGTGTTCCTTCCTATATCTACGCATTTCACCGCTACACAGGAAATTCCACCACCCTCTACCATACTCTAGCTCGCCAGTTTTGGATGCAGTTCCCAGGTTGAGCCCGGGGATTTCACATCCAACTTAACGAACCACCTACGCGCGCTTTACGCCCAGTAATTCCGATTAACGCTTGCACCCTCTGTATTACCGCGGCTGCTGGCACAGAGTTAGCCGGTGCTTATTCTGTCGGTAACGTCAAAATACTCACGTATTAGGTAAGTACCCTTCCTCCCAACTTAAAGTGCTTTACAATCCGAAGACCTTCTTCACACACGCGGCATGGCTGGATCAGGCTTTCGCCCATTGTCCAATATTCCCCACTGCTGCCTCCCGTAGGAGTCTGGACCGTGTCTCAGTTCCAGTGTGACTGATCATCCTCTCAGACCAGTTACGGATCGTCGCCTTGGTGAGCCATTACCTCACCAACTAGCTAATCCGACCTAGGCTCATCTGATAGCGCAAGGCCCGAAGGTCCCCTGCTTTCTCCCGTAGGACGTATGCGGTATTAGCGTCCGTTTCCGAACGTTATCCCCCACTACCAGGCAGATTCCTAGGCATTACTCACCCGTCCGCCGCTCTCAAGAGGTGCAAGCACCTCTCTACCGCTCGACTTGCATGTGTTAGGCCTGCCGCCAGCGTTCAATCTGAGCCATGATCAAACTCTTCAGTTCAAACATCTTTGGGTTTTGAGAAAACCCTAAACTTGGCTCAGCAATCGTTGGTTACATCTTTGATTTCTCGCGGAGTAACTTGTGATGCTGATAATCTTTCTGACTATCAGTCTGACTCCACAAGCACCCACACGAATTGCTTGATTCAGTTGTTAAAGAGCGGTTGGTTAAGTCTTTCGTCTCAACCGAGGCGCGCATTCTACAGCAGCCTCTGCATCTGTCAAGCGGTTATTTTAAGAAGTTTTCAAAGTTTCCTTTGCAACTTCAACCACTTGCGCTTCCGATCTCTCGTCAGCGGGAGGCGAATTCTACAGCGTTACACGCTGCTGTCAACACCTCTTTTTCTCCGCTTTCGACCGAGAAGATCGAATCGTTAACTCGGCGAAAACTTACTGCCGAATCAACTCCTTCGGGCTTCGATGAACTGAAGCGTAACCACTGCCGAAAACCGCGTAACTCGTTGAATCTCAAGGAGTTTTCCGTTTCGACTGCGCCGGAAGTGGGGCGAATTATAGACTTCCAGAATCTGCCGTCAACCCCTAATTTGTCTTTTCTATCAATAACCTGCAAAAACGGATGAATCCTTCTCTATATAAGAAGAGCAGAAACATCATGAGCAATATATTGCTCAAGCGTTTTTAGTTGAGCATCATGTCGGCGCACCAAACCCTCCTCTTGACCCGGATGATGCCTTGCCATGAATGACCAGCCCCGCAGCCTAGCCTCGACCCTGTTCCCGGTGGGACTGCTGCTTATTGCCATGGCGTCCATCCAGTCCGGCGCCTCACTGGCCAAAAGCATGTTCCCGATCGTGGGCGCACAGGGCACCACCACACTGCGCCTGATTTTCGCCAGCATCATCATGCTGCTGCTATTGCGCCCATGGCGCGCGAAGCTCACCGCCAAGTCCCTGCGCACCGTCATCGTCTATGGCATGGCGCTGGGTGGAATGAATTTTCTCTTCTATATGTCGCTACGCAGCGTTCCTCTGGGAATCGCCGTGGCCCTGGAATTCACCGGCCCACTGGCCGTGGCCATTTATGCTTCGCGAAAAGCCATCGACTTTCTCTGGATCGCCCTGGCGATTATCGGTCTGCTGCTGTTGATTCCAACCAGCGATACGAGCGCAGGTATCGACCTGATCGGCGCGGGTTATGCCTTGGGAGCCGGGGTGTGCTGGGCGCTCTATATTCTGTTCGGGCAAAAGGCCGGGGCCGACAATGGCATCCAGACTGCAGCGCTGGGCGTGATGATTGCTGCCTTGTTCGTTGCGCCTATCGGCATCGTGCATGCCGGGGCTGCCTTGCTGACGCCCAGCCTGATCCCCATCGCCATCGGCGTGGCCATTCTCTCCACCGCCCTTCCCTACAGCCTGGAGATGGTCGCCCTGACCCGAATGCCGGCGAGAACCTTCGGCACGCTGATGAGTATCGAGCCTGCTTTTGGTGCCTTGTCCGGGCTGCTGTTCCTCCACGAATTCCTGTCGCTCGCGCAGTGGCTGGCTATTGCCTGCATCATCCTGGCGTCAGTGGGTGCGACCCTGACCATGCGCAGCGAATCGAAACCTTTGGTAGCGGCGGATTGATTCCTGGTTGTACATAGCTCTGGTATTTGCCGCTCAATTAGGCCATGTTTAGGCACTGTAACTCAGCGCCAGTCATGGATTTTTCAGACAAGGACCGCACAGACGCCAAAGTGACAGCTAACGCAGTCGAACCCGGACAACAGATCCGGGATCAGCAATAGGGACAGGAATGAAACGTTTTTTGATTCTGTTAGCCGTACTGGCCATCGCAGGTTGCGCCGCAACTTCGAAAACCGAGGTCAAGCGCGGAAAGAAGGGCCTGCATATCAACTGCTCCGGCCTGTCCTCCTCCTGGGACAAATGCTACGCCAGCGCTGCTACCTCCTGCGGCCCCAAAGGCTACAAGGTGATCGCCAAATCCGGAGATGCAGTGGAGGACCCGGGCGACTATCCCTTCGGCCTGAATCCCGCCGGCTATACCAGCCGCAGCATGATCGTCATCTGCAAGTAGGCAGCACCTGCCTACTGCACATCCTGCATTGGCAATTGACGAACAATTTCGTCATGGCTCGACTTCAGGACCTGGCGCTGAATGTCCGGACTGACCAGCATTCGCGCCACCACCAACGCCCCCACACATTGCGACAGAATCGACCAGGCCAGGCTGTCGCTGCCCAGGGTGCGCGCCCAACTCTGCTGCAAACGGCAAATCCAGTCTTGCGCCTGCTGTCGAACCCCCTCGTCCGCCCGTGAGATTTCCGCGCCCAAGGTTGGCAAGGCGCAGCCCGTTTCAGGGCTCTCGACATGCGCCATGCTCAAGTAGTGCTTGAGACAGCGCTCAAGCCGCATCCGGCTTTGCTCACCATCGCCCCCCAGACGCTCAAGGCTCTGGCTCAGCTCACGTTCGACAATAGAACCGAACAGCTCATCCTTGGATGAAAAGTGGCTGTAGAAGGCCCCACCACTCAGCCCGATCGCTTTCATCAGGCCATCGACCCCCACAGTCGAAAACCCTTCCTTTTTCGCTGACACCGCGCTGCTCTGCAGCAGCCGTTCCCGGGTTTCCTGCTTGTGACTGGCTGAATAACGCATGACGCCCCTCTCCTCTCTTCGCCTTGACGCTCGGCGGATCGTAGCATAACGTTCGTTTAGTTAACGACCGTTTACCAATAGAGCGATCCCACCATGACTACAGCCACAGAGAACAAGAAAGTCGTTTTGGTCGTCGGAGCCGGCGATGCCACAGGCGGTGCAATTGCCAAGCGTTTTGCCCGGGAAGGTTTTGTCGCCTGCGTCACCCGACGCAGCGCGGACAAGTTGCAGCCCCTGGTGGAGGCCATCCAGCAATCGGGAGGCGAAGCCCATGGGTTCGCCTGCGACGCTCGAAAAGAGGAAGAAGTGATTGCCTTGATCGAACAGATTGAGCGCGAGATCGGTCCGATCGAAGCCCTGGTGTTCAATATCGGCGCCAACGTGCCCTGCAGCATCCTTGAAGAAACAGCGCGCAAGTACTTCAAGATCTGGGAGATGGCCTGCTTCTCGGGTTTCCTCAATGCGCGAGAAGTGGCCAAACGCATGGTCACTCGCAAACGCGGGACCATCCTGTTCACCGGCGCCACCGCGGGCTTGCGCGGCGCTGCGGGGTTTGCCGCCTTTGCCGGAGCCAAGCATGGCATTCGCGCACTGGCGCAAAGCATGGCCCGGGAGCTGGGGCCGTTGAATATCCACGTTGCTCATGTGGTGGTCGATGGCGCCATCGACACGGACTTCATCCGCAACAGTTTCCCGGAAAAGTATGCGCTCAAGGATGAGGACGGCATCCTCAACCCCGAACACATCGCCGACAACTACTGGTATCTGCACAGACAGCCCCGGGATGCCTGGACCTTCGAACTGGATCTGCGGCCCTGGAACGAACGCTGGTAAACCCTGCGCCACAACAACAAAAAGGGAGCATCACCGATGAGCAAAACCGTCGAGTTCTTTTTCGACCTGGGCAGTCCGACCTCTTACCTGGCCTACACCCAATTGCCAAAGATCTGTGCCCAGACAGGCAGCCAGCTGATTTATCAACCCATGTTGCTCGGTGGCGTGTTCAAGGTCACGGGCAATGCCTCGCCGATCAGCATCCCCGCCAAAGGACGCTACATGCTTCAGGACCTGGCGCGTTATGCCAAACGTTATGAGGTGCCACTGGCATTCAACCCGCACTTCCCGATCAACACCCTGCTGCTGATGCGCGCGGTGACCGGCATACAACTGCGACACCCGCAGCGTTTTATTGCCTTTATCGACTGCCTGTTTCGCGCACTCTGGGTCGAGAAGCGCAACCTGAACGATCAGGCCACCGTTGCGGCAGTACTCAGTGAGGGGGGATTCGATCCGCAAGAGGTGCTGGCCCTGACCAACGATGAAGAGGTCAAGAACGCCCTCAAGGACAAGACCGAACAAGCCTTGCAGCGCGGCGTGTTTGGCGCGCCGAGCATGTTCGTCGATAACCAGTTGTTCTTCGGCCAGGATCGCCTGGACTTTGTCCTAGAAGCCTTGAGTTAAGCCAAGACGTCAATATGACGAGCAACGCCATTCGCGCTGCCAGCCCAAGGCTGGCAGCGCGATTCACGTTCAGAGAGTTGCGGTACGGGTATTCAGCCATTCCAGCGCCGCGCCCTGCAGCAGCGGACTCAGGCGCCGACGCACTTCAGCGTGGTAGGCGTTGAGCCACTCACGCTCGTCCTGGGTCAGCAGCGAAGGTTCCAGGCAGCGGCTGTCGATCGGGCACAAGGTCAGGGTTTCGAACTTGAGGAACTCGCCGAATTCGCTAGTGCCTGCCTCAAGGTTCATCGCCAGGTTTTCGATGCGCACGCCCCAACGGCCCGGACGATAAGTACCCGGCTCGATCGAGGTGATCATCCCTGGCTGCATCGCGGTTTGCGGTGCTGGCGCCGCCTGATAGGCGATCACTTGCGGGCCTTCGTGGACATTGAGGAAATACCCCACGCCATGACCGGTGCCGTGCCCGTAATCCACGCCTTCGGCCCAGATCGGCGCGCGGGCGATGGCGTCCAGCAACGGCGACAGGATGCCCCGCGGGAATTGCGCCCGGGACAAGGCGATCACGCCCTTGAGCACTCGCGTGCAATCGCGCTTCTGCTCGGCGCTCGGGGTACCGACCGGGACCATGCGGGTGATGTCCGTGGTACCGCCCAGGTATTGGCCGCCGGAATCGATCAGCAGCAGACCATCACCTTCGATCACCGCGTGCTCTTCTTCGGTGGCGTGGTAATGCGGCATCGCGCCATTGGCGTTGAACGCGGCGATGGTGTTGAAGCTCAGGGATACGTAACCGGGGCGACGGGTGCGCGCCGCGGTCAGGTGCTCGTCGATGGTCAGCTCGGTAATGCGTTCACGGCCCCAGGCCGATTCCAGCCAGGCGAAGAATTCGCAGAGCGCCGCACCGTCCTGCTCCATGGCCTGGCGGATATGCTCGGCATCAGCCAGGCTTTTACGGGACTTGGCCAAGGTCGTCGGATTCAGGCCTTCCAGCAGCGTCACACCATCCCCAAGGTTATCCAGCAAACCGGCGGTAACCCGCGCCGGATCCACCAGCAGGCTGGCGCCGTCGGAAATCGCACTCAGGGCCGCGGCCACTTCGCTGTAGTCACGCAGGGCGATGCCGTCCTGTTCCAGCACGGCACGCAAGGCATCATCGACTTTGCTCAGCGCCACGAACAGCGTCGCCTGCTGTTGGCTGATCAGGGCGAAAGAGACGAACACCGGGTTGAACGAGACGTCACCGCCGCGCAGGTTGAACAGCCAGGCGATGTCGTCGAGGGTGGCGATGAAATGCCAGTCCGCGCCTCGCTCTTTCAGGGTTTCGCGCAGCTTGCCGAGCTTCTCGACCCGGTCGACCGTGGCCTGGGGCGGCAAATGCTGGTAGATCGGCTGGTCCGGCAGGCTCGGGCGGTCGCTCCAGACTTCGTTCAGCAGATCGATATCGGTGCGCAGGCGAGCACCGCGCTCCTGCAGCTTGTTGCCCAGGGTACGCGCCGAAGCCAGCGCCATCACCGCGCCGTCGACCGCGACCACGCCCCCTTCCGGGGTCTGCTCGGCCAGCCAGTCCAACGGGCCGGGCTGGCCCGGCAACAGTTTGACCAACTCGATGCCGCTGCCCTTGAGTTCCTTGGTCGCCTGCTCCCAATAACGGCTATCGGCCCAGACCCCGGCGAAATCCGCCGTCACGATCAGGGTGCCGACCGAACCGTGAAAACCCGACAGCCACTGCCGGCCTTGCCAGTAACCGGGCAGGTACTCCGACAGGTGCGGGTCGGCCGACGGCACCAGCAGGGCATGAATGCCCTCGCGGTTCATCAGCTCGCGGGTGCGCGCCAGGCGCTGGGGGACCACTCCATTGGTCAAGGGCTGCGTACTCATTGTGTCTCCTGCTACCAGGTCAATCATTGTTATTGGATACCGAGGGCATCGACCCTCAGGGTTGGGCAACCGCCCAGAACGCCGGTGCACTGGCGGATGAAGCCTTGATCAGCTGGACGGCCTGATCGATGTCCTGCTCGGTGGTGAAACGCCCCAGGCTCAGGCGGATGGTCCGCCCCGCCGCCCGGGCGTCGAGCCCCAACGCCAGCAACACATGGGACGGCGCATTGCTCGCCGAGTTGCAGGCCGAGGTCGCGGAAAACGCGATGGAGGCACTCAGGGCCGCCGGGTTGAACGCCCCTTCACCGAAGGTGAGGCTCAAGGTGTGGGGAATGCGCTGGGCCGGGCTGCCGTTCAGGCGCAGCCCCGGCACGTCGGCCAATTGTTCGAGCAGACGCTCGCGCAGACGGGCGATGGTCGCCGCTTCTTCGTCGAAATGTTCGGCGGCCAGGGCAAAGGCGGCGCCCATGGCGGCAATCTGATGGGTCGCGAGCGTCCCGGAGCGCAAGCCGCCTTCATGGCCGCCGCCGTGGATCTGCGCCTGCAAGCGCTGCTGCGCGCGCGGGCCGACGTAGAGCGCGCCGATGCCCTTGGGGCCGTAAATCTTGTGGGCGGAAAAGGACATCAGGTCCACCGGCCACTGCGCCAGGTCGATCGCCACCTTGCCCGCGCCCTGGGCCGCGTCGACATGCAGCAGCGCCCCGCGCTCACGGACCACACGGCCAATGCCCGGGATGTCGTTGAGCGTGCCCAGTTCGTTATTGACCAGCATCAGCGACACCAGGAAGGTGTCGTCGCGCAGGGCCTCGCTGACCGCCTCGGGCGTGATCAGCCCGTCGCTGTCCGGCATCAGGTAAGTCACCGCCACGCCGGCAGCCTGCAACTGGCTGGCGGTGTCGAGAATGGCCTTGTGCTCGATCTGGCTGGTGATGATGTGCCCGCCGGAGATGCCCCGGGCCTGGGCCACGCCCTTGAGCGCCAGGTTGTTGGATTCGGTGGCGCCGGAGGTCCAGACGATCTGCTCGGGCGCCGCGCCCACCAGTTGGGCGACCTGCTGGCGCGCCAGCTCGACGCTGCGCCGGGCCTGTTGGCCGAAGGCGTGGGAACTGGACGCCGGATTGCCGAAGTTACCGTTGAACCCCAGACATTCCACCATCACCTGAATGACTCGCTCATCCACCGGCGTGGTGGCGGCGTAGTCGAAATAGAGAGGACGTTTATTCATCGCAAAAATACCCGCAGAGCCTGTTCCAGGATCAAGGTTCGCTCGGTGCCGAACGCTGATACGCGCCCTTTCGGCAACGCAAAAATGGCAGACCGTCAGCAATACCCGATCGGATGCAGTTAAAGAAGGACAACTTCATTTAAAAGTGCGTAGGAACGCTCCCGAGGGGCAGCTTAACAGGCTCCGGGAGCCGGGTTAAGCGAGGTTCGGCCAGGGGGCCGAAGAACAAGGCGCAAGGCGGGGAAAATCATCACAGGGTTTTGCCGATGCTCACCGGCAGTCCGTCAGCCTGCGCAGGCAAGGCCGTGGCAGATCGACAAATCAGCTGGCCCGGCCATGCAGGGTCACGCTGTGTTCGGCGTTCATTTCACCCTTCTGGTCGAAACCGAAGGTCCGTTGCGGGGCAAGCAGCTCGGCCTTCTTCTGTTGGTATTCGTCAAAGGACAGCCCGCGCCGGTTCAGGGCTTCCAGCGCCAGTTCGCGGGTTTCCTCGGCGGTATAGGGACGCGACTCCGGGCCAGGCTGACTGGCACAACCGGCCAGCACCGCAGTGGCGACAAGCAAGGAAAAGACAAGCGAACGGTTCATGGCAAAGCTCCTGGATCTGGGCTGCGAGGCAATGGACACAGGCTACCGTCGCCCTTCCCGGGGCAGAAATCATCACGCTCGATAGTGGCTATCGATTCCCCCTATCGCAGCCCATCGCAGGCGCACATATTCCTAAAAGACCTATAAATATGGAAATAAAGTATTTTTTAGGAATATCAGTAAGCCTTTATAACAGGCCCATCGCGCCGCCTGCTGTTGCCTGAGCAACTGTTCGCCAGGCAACAGCCAATCAACAAAACAGTGTCTTCCCAACAACAGCCCGCTCCTGCAACAGCGCCACAAGCCCCGCCACTCAAGGCTTTGCGGCGCTGGTACAGCTCTTGCTCAAGCCCTGGGACTACTCACTGCTCGTTGAGCCCTGTTCAACAAAGGAACTGATCATGTCGCGTCCATTAAAAGTCGTTGCCCTGTCCGGTGGAACCTGGCGCCCCTCGCGTACCCTGGTGCTGACCCAGGCGCTGCTCGCCGAACTGGCGGGGCAATTGCCGATCGAGAGCACACTCATCGAACTGGGCGACATCGCCCGCCCCCTGGGCGCAGCCCTGTCCCGCCAGGAGCTGGCGGCGGAAGTCGAAGCGCAGTTGCAAGCCATCGAAAGCGCCGACCTGCTGATCGTCGCAGCACCCGTGTACCGCGGTTCCTACCCGGGCCTGCTCAAGCACCTGTTCGACCTGATCGACCTCAACGCGCTGATCGACACCCCGGTGCTGCTGGCCGCCACCGGTGGCAGCGAACGTCACGCCCTGGTGCTGGATCACCAGCTGCGGCCGCTGTTCAGTTTCTTCCAGGCCCTGACCCTGCCCATCGGGGTCTATGCCACCGAGGCCGACTTCGCCAACTACCAGATCACCAGCGAGCCCTTGAAAGCCCGCATTCGCCTTGCGGCAGAACGCGCCGCGCCACTGTTCGGCGTGCATCCGAAAAATCTGCTGAAAATCGCTTAAGGACCTGTCATGGATGTTTTCTGGTTTCTTCCGACTCACGGCGACGGCCATTACCTGGGCACCACCCAGGGCGCGCGCCCGGTCACCCTCAACTACCTCAAGCAAGTGGCCCAGGCCGCGGACAGCCTGGGCTATCACGGCGTACTGATCCCCACCGGGCGTTCGTGCGAAGACTCCTGGGTGATCGCCTCGGCGCTGGTGCCCCTGACCGAACGCCTGCGCTACCTGGTGGCGATCCGCCCGGGGATCATCTCGCCGACCGTCTCGGCGCGCATGGCCGCCACCCTCGACCGGCTGTCCAACGGCCGCCTGCTGATCAACGTGGTGACCGGCGGCGACCCCGACGAGAACCGCGGCGACGGCAGCTTCCTCAGCCACAGCGAGCGCTATGAGGTCACCGACGAATTTCTGAGGATCTGGCGCCGGGTGCTGCAAGGCGAAGCCGTGGACTTCGAAGGCAAGCACCTGCATGTGCAGAACGCCAAGGCCCTGTACCCGCCAGTGCAGAAGCCTTACCCGCCGCTGTATTTCGGCGGGTCCTCGGACGCCGCCCATGACCTCGCCGCCGAACAGGTGGACGTGTACCTGACCTGGGGCGAACCACCGGCCGCGGTCGCCGAGAAACTCGCCGATGTGCGTGAGCGGGCCGCCCGCCATGGCCGCACGGTGAAATTCGGCATCCGCCTGCATGTGATCGTGCGCGAAACCGCGGAAGAGGCCTGGAAGGCCGCGGACAAGCTGATCGAACACATCAGCGACGACACCATCGCCGCCGCGCAGCAATCCTTCTCGCGCTTCGATTCCGAGGGCCAGCGGCGCATGGCCGCCTTGCACGACGGGCGGCGCGACAATCTGGAAATTGCCCCCAACCTCTGGGCCGGCGTCGGCCTGGTACGTGGCGGCGCCGGCACCGCGCTGGTGGGCAACCCCGAGCAGGTGGCGGCGCGGATCAAGGAATACGCGGACCTGGGGATCGAGAGCTTCATTTTCTCCGGCTACCCGCACCTGGAAGAAGCCTACCGCTTTGCCGAACTGGTGTTCCCGCTGCTGCCGGAACCCTACGCCAGCCTGGCCGGACGTGGCGTGACCAACCTCACCGGGCCGTTCGGCGAAATGATCGCCAATGACGTGCTGCCGAGCAAAAAAGCGGCTGGAGGCTAACCAGCATGGCGACCCCATGCCATGGGTCGCCTGCCGGAACGCTATCGCGGGCAAGAACTGGGCGCCCCCCCCCCCTGCTCCTACAGAAACCACCTGCACCCTGTAGGAACAAGCTTGCTCGCGATCGAGCGCCCCGCGCTCGCTTCACAGCCCCACCGATTTCACGGCCCAATAACCGGCCCCGAACGAGGAACACCGCGTGACTGCCAAGCCGCAAAGCGCCTTGTTGTCCCCCTTGCAGACCGCCCGCCAGCTGGCGGCCGAGTTTGCCCTGACCGCCGTCGAACGCGACGAACGCGGCGGTACCCCGAAAGCCCAGCGCGACGCCCTGCGCCAGAGCGGCCTGCTGGCCCTGAGCATTCCCACCCAGTACGGCGGCCTCGGCGCCAGCTGGAGCGAGACCCTGAACATCGTCCGCGAGTTCGCCAAGGTCGACAGCTCCATCGCCCACGTCTTCGGCTTCCACCACCTGATGCTGGCCACCGTGCGCCTGTTCGCCCGCCCGGAACAATGGCAACCCTGGTTCGAACAGACCGCGCGCAAGAACTGGTTCTGGGGCAACGCCCTCAACCCGCTGGACACCCGTACCGTGGTGAAGAACCTCGGCGGCTGGCGCGAGTTCTCCGGCAAGAAGAGCTTCTGCTCCGGCGCCAGCGATTCGGAAATGCTCATCGCCTCGGCGGTCGACGAAAGCAACGGCGGCAAGCTGCTGATCGCCGCCATCCCCAGCGGCCGCAGCGGCATCACCCTGCACAACGACTGGAACAACATGGGCCAGCGCCAGACCGATAGCGGCAGCGCCAGCTTCGAGCGGGTGCGGGTCGAGGAATCGGAACTGCTGCTGGACCCGGGGCCCTTGAGCACGCCCTTCGCCTGCCTGCGCCCACTGATCGCCCAACTGACCTTCACCCACATGTTCCTCGGCATCGCCGAAGGGGCTTTTGAAGAAGCTCGCCAGTACACCCTCACCGAAACCCGGCCCTGGCATAAGTCCAGCGCGCAGGAGGCCTATCAGGACCCTTATGTGCTGGGTCATTACGGGGATTTCTGGGTGGCCCTGGAAGGCATGCGGCTGTTGGTGGAGCGCGCCGCGGAGCTGCTGGACAAGGCCTGGGCCAAGGGGCCGAACCTGAGCGCCGAAGAGCGCGGCCACCTGGCCACGGCCATCGCCACCGCCAAGGTCGCCACCACGCGCCAGGGCCTGGAGCTGTGCAGCCGCCTGTTCGAGGTCACCGGCGCCCGCTCCACCCACGCCTCCCTGCGCCTGGACCGGCATTGGCGCAACCTGCGCACGCAAACCCTGCACGACCCGGTGGATTACAAACTCCATGAGTTGGGTGACTGGGCCCTGAACCAGTCCCTGCCGACCCCGACTTTCTATTCCTAGCCTTCTGCTCCCGGAGCTTGTCCATGCAGCTTTTGACCCTACCGCCCTCGCCGGCCCTGGCCACCTCGATCCGGGCCACCGCCCAGGTGTTCGAAGACCCGAAATCCCAGGCCTTGCTGGCGCATCTGCAGCAGGTCGCGCCGAGCGAGGCCAGCGTGTTGATCATCGGCGAAACCGGTACCGGCAAGGAGCTGGTGGCGCGCCATATCCACAACCTCAGCGCCCGGCGCAACCGGCCCTTCGTGGCGGTGAACTGCGGCGCGTTCTCCGAGTCGCTGGTGGAGGCCGAGCTGTTCGGCCATGAAAAAGGCGCCTTCACCGGGGCCCTGAGCGCCAAGGCCGGCTGGTTCGAAGAGGCCAATGGCGGGACCCTGTTCCTCGACGAAATCGGCGACCTGCCGATGGCGATCCAGGTGAAGTTGCTGCGGGTGCTGCAGGAACGCGAAGTGGTGCGCCTGGGTTCGCGCAAAAGCATTCCCATCGATGTGCGGGTGCTGGCGGCGACCAACGTGCAACTGGAGAAAGCCATCAACGCCGGGCATTTTCGCGAGGACCTGTACTACCGCCTCGACGTCGTCAGCCTGGAACTGAGCCCGTTGCGCGAGCGCCCCGGCGACATCCTGCCGCTGACCCGGCACTTTATCGAAGCCTACAGCCAGCGCCTGGGCTACGGCGCCGTGACCATCAGCAGCGAGGCCGAGCACAAGCTGCGCAGCTACAGCTGGCCGGGCAATATCCGCGAACTGGAAAACGTCATCCACCACACCCTGCTGATCTGCCGCGACGGCGTGATCGAGCGCGACGACCTGCGCCTGTCGAACATGCGCATCGAGCGCCAGGACGACAGCCACCACAGCCATGACGACTCAGCCGAAGCCCTGTTGGAGCGGGCCTTTCACAAACTCTTCGAAGAGCAGGCCGGCGCCCTGCATGAAAAGGTCGAGGACGCGCTGCTGCGCGCGGCCTACCGCTTCAGCCATTACAACCAGGTGCACACCGCCAACCTGCTGGGCCTGAGCCGCAACGTCACCCGCACCCGGCTGATCAAGATCGGCGAACTGGCGGTGAACAAGCGCCGCCCGCCGGAAAAACCCGGCCAGCACGAGCGCACCCTGCAACTGTCGATCTAGCTGGCCAGACGGCAGTGCAACGCGTTGTCCGGGCTGCGCTCGATGCTGCGCACCACCTGGAACGAGCCAAAGGTCACGGTCTTGGCCTGATAGGCACGCAGCAGTTGCCAGAAATCCTGTTCGCCCTTCTCGAAACTCTGGAAGGCCGCCTCGCCGGCTTCCCGGGTTTGCCATTGCAGGTAGTTGAGCACCCGCCGGCCGTCCTCGCTGGCCTGCACGCTGCCACTCAGGAAACCCGGGTAGCCCTGGGCCAGGCGTTCGGTCTGCTCGGACAGCGCCGACACCAGGCCGGATTGTTGATGGGGTTCGGTTTCGAATTCGATCAATTGCGTAAAGCTGCGGTTTTGCGCAAACGCGTGCATGGCAAGTCCCCACTGACGGATAAACGGAATCTTGTGATTCGAAGTTCCGCAGGGTAAAACCTCCAGTTAAGTAAAGGTCAAGCGACTTTTGCTCATTCCCCACCCGCAGGAGCGCTGCATGCCCAGCCCCGAAACCGTGCACAAGGAACTCACCGTCGGCCAAGTGGCCGCCCGCAGTGGCGTAGCGGTCACCGCCCTGCATTTCTATGAAACCAAGGGGCTGATCAAGAGCAACCGCAACGCCGGCAACCAGCGCCGTTATCCGCGGGAAGTGCTGCGCCGGGTGGCGCTGATCAAGGTGGCGCAGCGCCTGGGCATTCCCCTGGCCGAGATCGGCCAGGCCCTGCGCAGCCTACCGGACCACCGCGCACCGACGGCCGCCGACTGGAGGCGGCTGTCCGAGCAGTGGAGCCAGGAGCTGGATGAGCGGATCAAGCAACTGACCCTGCTGCGCGACCGCCTCAATGGCTGCATCGGCTGCGGTTGCCTGTCGATGCAAGACTGCCCGCTGCGCAACCAGGGCGATCAGCTGGGCGAGCGCGGCCCGGGCGCGCGATTGCTGGAAACCGACTGAGCGGGCGGCACCCAGCCCGACCGCAGCCTGTGGCAGCGGCTGCACCTCTTCCTCCTGATCGCTGGCTCACTGTTGCCAGGCGGACACCTCGTCAGTTCAAGCCAGACTGTGGACTGCCCGAGCCTATAGTGAACCGACCGGAAAACCGGCCAGGTTCACTTCGACAAACCCATGACAAGAAAGGAGAACCGAGATGAGCGTCAAACCCATCCCCGAGGGTTACCCCAGCATCACGCCCTACCTGGGGATTACGCAGGCTGCCGAGGCTATCGAGTTCTACAAGAATGCCTTCGGCGCCACCCAGGTCATGCGCCTGGACATGCCCGACGGCAGCGTCGGCCATGCCGAGCTGCGCATCGGCGACTGCCCGATCATGCTAGGAACGCCCTGCGATCAGGGGCCACTGAGCAATCCCGACCAATCACCCGCCGTCGGCCTGCACCTGTACGTCAACGATGTCGACAAACAGTTCGCCCAGGCCATCGCCGCTGGTGGCCAGGTGGTGTCCGAGGTCAAGGACCAGTTCTACGGCGACCGCAGCGGCACCCTCAAAGACCCGTTCGGCCACCTGTGGTTTCTCGCCACCCGCAAGGAAGACCTGAGCGAAGAGCAGATCAAGCAGCGGGCCGTGGAGATGTTTAAACAGCAGGGATAAGTGCTGTGCCTGAAAACCGTTGATCGTGGGCAAGCCTCGCGCCTACAGAAGAAGCGCGCGAGGCTGGCCCGCGATAGCGCCCCCCCAACGCCCCACAGCGCGGGCCTTGTGCACGCCATTGGTCGCGCGGAAACATTTACTTTCATATCGTCTTTCGGGATTTACGATTCTCATTCGTCTTAATTAGATGCAGCAGGTCGCGTTGGCGAAGGTTACGCCGCGGGTTTCTCTCCGGGCTTACCAGCCGCCCGCGGCTCCACTCCTCGAATCAAGACGCGTGCTCAATGTCGAAGAAGTCCCGCTCGAAAATCTGGTTTCTCGTTCACAGCTGGCTGGCCCTGCCCATCTGGTTCTTTGTGCTGATCGTTTGCGTCACCGGCACCCTGGCCGTGGTCAGCCAGGAAATCGTCTGGCTGGCCAACCCCGACATCCGCGCCAGCAAACCCACAGGCGACGCCCAACCGCTGAGCTACGACCAGATCGTCAAAGCCATCAAGCAGGCCGAACCGCAGACCCTGGTCGAAAGCATCAGCACCCCCGACGAAGCGCATTTCGCCCTGACCGTGGGCGTCAGCTACCCCGATGGCCGTTCCGTCGAGGTCTATGTCAACCCGTACACCGGCGTCATCCAGGGCGTCAGCCCGCAATTCAACTTCCAGGCCTTCACCCGCGCCCTGCACGGCTGGTGGCTGGTGCCTTTCACCAACGGCTACAGCTGGGGCTGGTACCTGGTATCGCTGCTCGGCCTGCCGATGCTGGCCTCGCTGGTCACCGGCCTGGTGGTCTACAAGAAGTTCTGGAAGGGTTTCCTCAAGCCGACCCTGCGCCTGCGCCATGGCGCGCGGATTTTCTGGGGCGACTTCCATCGCCTGAGCGGCATCTGGTCGATCTGGTTCATCGCGGTGATCTCCATCACCGGCACCTGGTTCCTGATCCAGGCGATTCTTGGCGACAACCAGATCACCCTTTCCAGCGAACCCATAGTTCCGGTGATCGCCCGCGAAAGCGTGCCGACCTCCGCCGACGGCAGCCCGGCGCCGATGATCGGCGTCGATGAAGCCATCCGCATCGCCACCCAGCAGATCCCGGGCTTCGAGGTCAGCTTCGTCATGCTGCCGAGCAATGCCTACAGCCACCTGTTCATTGGCGGCCGCGGCTGGTACCCGCTGATGTACCAGACCGCCAACCTCAATCCTTACAGCGGCTCGGTCGATACCATGCACCTGCTGTCCCATCGCTCGGCGCTGGAGTTCGTCACCGAATCCATGCGTCCGCTGCACACCGGTGATTTCGGCGGCATCTGGATCAAGCTGATCTGGTGCTTCTTCGGCCTGCTGCTGAGCATGATGGTGCTCAGCGGCCTGCTGATCTGGACCAAACGCACCGCCCTGGCCACGGCCGCGGCCCTCAAGCGCAGCACCAAGACACCACGTCCCGCCCTCGCCCAGCGCCCGGTTGCGGCCCTGCACAGCGACACGCCGGAGGGCAACCTGTGAGCAAGACAGACAACCCAATGCCGGTTTCGCCCCTGCGCCAGTTCTGGCTGAAATGGCGTTTCCACCTGAACATCCTGCTGTTACTGATCCCCCTCGGCTTCATGCCCAAGTACTTCGCCGACGCGGCGCTGGCCCGTGGCGACAGCGGCCTGGGCGAGCGCGAGGTGGGCGAGGTGCAGGTCGGGCCCTGGAGCCTGCGCCTGGCCGAATTGCGTAATCAAGCACCACAACTCCAGGGGCCGGCCGGCTATATGAAGGGCTTCAATGCCGCCCTGTGCGACGCCTGTATCGACCAGGTCAAGGCCACCTACCTGCGCATCGGCAAACCCCGCAGCCTGCGCGCCGCCGGGGTGATCTTCTTCGGCACCCCGTACCGCATGGGGGCCAGCCTGCCCATTCCGCAAAAGACCAAGGCCGACGCCGAGCTGTGGATAACCATGGAAGGCTGGGACGGCAGCATGCACCAGGCAGCCATCCCCCTGGGCCAGGCATCCCCGGCCACCCTCGCCTGGCTGAACCAACAAGGAGGCAAACCATGATTGCTGTACCCACCGCCCGCCTGCGCCTGCTCGGTGCCGGCGCACTCCTGCTGGCCAGCGCCCTGTTCAGCGGCGGCGCCCTGGCCCATAACCCGATGTGCGAGTGCAAGCAGATCGACGGCGAGCAGATCCGCTGCACCGGCGGTTTCTCCGACGGCAGCGGCGCCCCGGGGGTGACCCTGGACGTGATCGGCTACGACGAAACCATCCTGGTGCCCGGCAAACTGGGCGCCGACTCCACCCTGACCTTCAAGAAACCCGACGCCGAGTTCTACGTGCTGTTCGACGCCGGCCCCGGCCACGTGGTCGAGATCGACCAAGCCGACATCGAGGCCCCATGAGCACCTCCACCCACCAAGTTGTGCGCCCGGCCGGTGCCGGCCATGAAACCCTCTACGTCCTGCTGCTGTGCCTGTTGATCCTCAGCGTGGCCGGCACCGTGGTGCTCTGGCGCGGCGAAACCAGCGAAGTAGCCAGCATCGACAGCCAGCAACTGGACGCCCGCCGCGACCTCACCGCCGGCGAACAGGGCCTATACGCCGACCTGCGGGTGACCCTCGACGAAATCCGCCTGCTGCGCGAAGAAGCCCAGGCCCTGCCGACGCCCGAACAACTGGCCGAGGAAGGTTTCGCGCCCTTTGCCCAGGACGCCAGTTCTGTGAGCCGTGGCGGGCATACCTGGCAACTGCGGCAACAGGCCTATGTCGGCCTCAGCCAGAACAATCAAGTGGCCGGCTCCTTCCTGATGCGCATCGCCGCCGACCCGGCCGCCGACCCGGACATCTGGCTCAACCGCGGCCCATCCCTCGCCGCCCCCAACGACCTCAGCGACGCCGCCCTGACCAGTGCCGGCTGGCAGCAGGTGGTCGCGCAATTCGATGCCGGAGTGACCCGCCAGCATCGCCACTGAACCCACGCATTCACCGAGAGAAGACCGCTAGCCCATGCCTATTTCATCTCAACGCCGCCCGCTCCTGCGGGTGCTGCTGGTCAGCCTGTTCGCCCTGTTGCTCAGCCCTCTCGCCACGGCCGACCAGGCCAAGCGTCTGCGTATCGGCATCACCCTGCACCCCTACTACAGCTACGTGGCCAACATCGTCGGCGACAAGGCCGAGGTCGTGCCGCTGATTCCCGCCGGCTTCAACCCCCACGCCTATGAACCGCGCGCCGAAGACATCAAGCGCATCGGCACCCTGGACGTGATCGTGCTCAATGGCGTCGGCCACGACGACTTCGCCGACCGCATGATCGAGGCCAGCGAACGTCCGGACATTCCGGTGATCGAGGCCAATCAGAACGTGCCGCTGCTGGCCGCCACCGGCATCGCCGCGCGCGGCGCCGGCAAAGTGGTCAACCCGCACACCTTCCTGTCCATCAGCGCCTCCATCGCCCAGGTCAACAACATCGCCCGCGAGCTGGGCAAGATGGACCCGGCCAACGCCAAGACCTACACCCAGAACGCCCGCGCCTACGGCAAACGCCTGCGGCAGATGCGCGCCGACGCCCTGGCCAAGCTGACCAAGGCGCCCAACGCCGACCTGCGGGTGGCCACGGTGCATGCCGCCTACGATTACCTGCTGCGCGAGTTCGGCCTGGAAGTCACCGCCGTGGTCGAGCCGGCCCATGGCATCGAGCCCAGCCCGAGCCAGTTGAAAAAGACCATCGACCAGTTGCGTGAACTGGACGTCAAGGTGATCTTCTCCGAGATGGACTTCCCCTCCACCTACGTCGACACCATCCAGCGCGAGTCCGGGGTCAAGCTGTACCCGCTGTCGCACATTTCCTACGGCGACTACAGCGCCGAGAAATACGAGAAGGAAATGGCCGGCAACCTCGACACCGTGGTCCGGGCGATCCAGGAGGCCGGCGCATGACCGCCCTGCACAGCCTGGCCCGCGGCCCGTCCATCGAATTCGACCAGGTCAGCCTGACCCTGGGTCGCACCACCATCCTCGACAACGTCAGCTTCAAGGTGCAGCCCGGCACCGTGCATGCGCTGGTCGGCCCCAACGGCGGCGGCAAGAGCTCGCTGATCAAGACCCTGCTCGGGCAGATGCCCCACCAGGGCCAATTGCGCCTGCAATGGCCGGGCGAGCCGGGGGTGATCGGCTATGTGCCGCAAGCCCTGGAATTCGACCGCGGCCTGCCAATGACCGTCGACGACTTCATGGCCGCCATGTGCCAGCGCCGCCCGGCTTTCCTCGGCCTCAGCCGGCATTACGCCGCGGCCATAGGCGAAGCCCTGGAGCGGGTCGGCATGCAGGACAAACGCAAGCGGCGCATGGGCGCCCTGTCCGGCGGCGAACGCCAGCGGGTGCTGCTGGCCCAGGGGCTGATCCCGGCGCCGCAACTGCTGGTGCTGGACGAACCGATGTCGGCCCTCGACGAAGCCGGCATCCAGGTCTTCGAGCGCCTGCTCGGCGACTGGCGCCAGGCCGGGATCACCCTGCTGTGGATCGAGCACGACCTGGAAGCGGTCGGCCGCCTGGCGGACCGGGTCACCGGCCTGCATCGCCGCGTGCTGTTCGACGCCCACCCGCAGCAGGCACTGACCCCGGAACGCCTGCTGACGCTGTTTTCCACCCACCCGCGCAGCGCGGATATCGTCAGCGGGAGTGTTGCCTGATGAGTTACGAAGCCTTTCGTCTGATGATCCAGGGCTGGGCCTCCTCCGGTTACCTGCCAGAAGCCCTGGCCTATGGGTTTGTGGTCAACGCCCTGCTCGCCGGCTTGCTGATCGGCCCGGTGCTGGGCGGCCTCGGCACCCTGGTAGTGGTCAAGCGCTTCGCGTTCTTCTCCGAAGCGGTGGGCCACGCGGCGCTGACCGGCGTGGCCATCGGCATCCTGCTCGGCGAACCCTACACCGGCCCTTACGGCAGCCTGTTCGGCTACTGCCTGCTGTTCGGCATCCTGCTCAACTACCTGCGCAACCGCACCGGCCTGGCGCCGGACACCCTGATCGGGGTGTTCCTGTCGGTGTCCCTGGCCCTGGGCGCCAGCCTGCTGCTGATCCTCGCCGGCAAGATCAACGTGCACATCCTGGAAAACGTGCTGTTCGGTTCGGTGCTCACGGTCAACGGCAACGACCTGCTGGTGCTGCTGATCGTCGGTGCCCTGGTGATGGGCCTGAGCCTGCCGCTGTACAACCGCATCATGCTGGCCAGCTTCAACCCGCAACTGGCGGCGGTGCGCGGTGTCGCGGTGAAAACCCTGGACTACCTGTTCGTGATCCTGGTGACCCTGATCACCGTGGCCGCGGTGAAAGTCATAGGCGCGATCCTGGTGGGCGCCCTGCTGGTGATCCCGGCGGCGGCCGCGCGCCTGCTGAGCCAGTCGCTCAAGGGCTTTTTCTGGATCTCGGTGCTGATCGCCACGGTCAGCACCCTGTGCGGCATCCTGCTGCCGATCCTCTTCGACCTGCCGGTGCCCTCCGGCGCCGCGATCATCCTGGTGGCCGGTGTCGCCTTCGCCCTGGCCGCCGTTGCCCGCGGCATTGTCCCCAGCCTCAAAGGGAATATCGGATAAATGCACAGTTCATTACGTCACCTGACACGCCCCCTGGCTTTGGCCCTGGCCCTCGGCGGGCTGAGCAGCGCGCCGGCCCTGGCCCAGCCGGACCGTTTCGAACCGATGCGCGTCACCGCCAACCAGAGCCTGGGCACCACGGCGCTGCACAGCGCCAGCTCACCCAAGCCGCTCACCGTGCTGGCCTCGCTACCGATCACCTTCGGCCTCGCCCAGTGGCTGCTGCAAGGCACCGATGTGCGACTCGAACGCGCCGCCCCCGACAACCTGCCGGGCTCACGCCAGACTGCCTACTTCACCGGCCGCGGCGCCCCGGCGCTGCATAAGCTGGCCCTCGGCGCCGACGCGGTGATCGGCCTGCGCTCGATCTGGCCGGACGACCCGCTGTACCCCAATGCGCGGCGCAGCAACATCCGCATCGTCGAAGTCGATGCCGCGCGCCCGGTGGACGGCGCCCTGCCCGGGGTCGCCCTGCAGCCCGGCAAGAGCGACGGCCTGAACAGCCAGCCGTGGCTGTCGAGCAATAACCTGGGACGCATGGCCGATGTGCTGGCCGCCGACCTGGTGCGCCTGGCCCCCGCCGCCAAGCCGAAGATCGACGCCAACCTGGCCAGCCTCAAGCAACGCCTGCTCAAGCTCAGCGCCGATAGCGAGGGGCAACTGGCCAATGCCGACAACCTCAGTGTGCTCAGCCTCAGCGACCACTTCGGTTACCTGGTCAGCGGGCTCAACCTGGAGCTGCTGGAGGTCGACGCCCGCGCCGACAACGAGTGGACGCCCGAAGCCCTGCAGCAACTGCAAACCCGGCTCAAGGACAACGACGTGGCCATCGTCCTGCATCACCGCCAGCCGTCCGACGCGATCAAGGCCGCCATCAGCGCCGCCGGCAGCCAGTTGCTGGTGCTGCAAACCGACAGCGCCGACCCGCTGGCGGAGTTGGAGAACAATATCAAGCAGGTGACCACGGCGCTGAACGCCAAGTCTTGAATGGGTGACAGAGGCGCGACCGCGATTCCTGTAGCCGCTGCCGCAGGCTGCGATCGGGGCGCAGCCCCGTGGACCGGACGCCGGTCTGATGTGTGGGGTTGCCTGGCTTGGCGCCCGCTTCGCGGGTGATCGCAGCCTCGCTGAAGCTCGGCAGCGGCTACAGGCGCCTGCCTGCGCTTACAAATTCCCCCAAGAATCGACCGCCTCGGCGGTGCTAGCCTGCTGCTCCCACCGAACGGACAGGAAGCCCCGCCATGAGTGACTACCTCAAGCTCAACCAGGCCAACTGGGACGAGCGCGCACCGCTGCACGCGGCCTCGCCGGACTACCAGGCGCAGATGTTTGTCGACGACCCGCGGCACCTGTCCGAGGTGGTGCGTTTCGACCTGCCGCTGCTGGGCGACATCAGCGGCCTGCGCGGTGTGCATCTGCAATGCCATATCGGCACCGACACCCTGTCGCTGGCCCGCCTCGGCGCGCGGATGACCGGGCTGGACTTCTCCCCCGCGTCCCTGGCCGAAGCCCGCAGCCTGGCGGCGCGCACCGGGAGCGCCATCGAGTTCGTCGAGTCCGACGTCTACAAGGCCTGCGAGGTGCTGCCCAAAGGCGCGTTCGATCTGGTCTACACCGGTATCGGCGCTCTGTGCTGGCTGCCCAGCGTCGACACCTGGGCGCGTAATGTCAGCCAATTGCTCAAGCCCGGCGGCCGGCTGTTTATCCGCGAAGGCCACCCGATGCTCTGGGCCCTGGACGAAAGCCGCGAGGATGCGCTGGTGGTCGACCTGCCCTACTTCGAGCGCAACGAACCGCTGGTGTGGGACGACGACAGCACCTACGTCAGTACCGACCGACCGCTCAAGGCCACGGTGACCCATGCGTGGAACCACGGCCTGGGGGAAATCGTCAGTGCGCTGCTCAAGCACGGCCTGGACATCAGCGGCCTGGTGGAACACCAGAGCATCCCCTGGGAAGCCCTGCCCGGGCAGATGCGCTGTGACGAACAAGGCGAATGGCACCTGCAACACGCCCCTTGGCGCTTGCCATTGAGCTACACCTTGCAGGCCGTCAAACGCCTGGGCTGACGCCCACAAAAAAGCCCGCTGGACCTGCGGGGTTCAACGGGCTTTTGCACCCTGTAGCCGCTGCCGCAGGCTGCGATCGACCGGAACGGTCGTCAGCGATCTTAAGAGCGCCGAAGCCCTGGCGGGCTTATCGCAGCCTGCGGCAGCGGCTACAGGTCAACGTCAGTACGCGGTAATCAGTTGGCCGCCGCCTGGGCGTCCATCTTCTGCCGCAGGCTCAGCGGACGCATGTCGGTCCACACCTCTTCGATGTAGGCCAGGCACTCCTTCTTGAAGCCGCTCTTGCCCACGGTGCGCCAGCCCTGTGGCACAGCCTTGTAGTCCGGCCAGATCGAATACTGCTCCTCATGGTTGACCACTACCTGGAAGAGGATGTCCTCGCGGTCGAATACTGAAGTCATTACGTGTCTCCATCGCTATAAGGCTCGCTGCGCTGAACGCGCAGCGGTTGTGAATAAGGAACGTTCAAGGCCCGTGGAAAATTAGAGGCTGGCGACCGCCGCCGCCAACGCGCGGCTGAAAATATCCGCCACCTGGTCGATTTGCGCTGCGGTGATCACCAGCGGCGGCAGGAAACGCACCACGCTGCCATGGCGCCCGCCCATTTCCAGGATCAACCCGCGCTTGAGGCATTCACGCTGCACTAGCGGCGCCAGGCGGCTGAACTGCGGCGGATGGCCCAGGGCGTCTTTCTCGCCGGCCGGGTCCACCAGTTCGATCCCCAGCATCAGGCCGCGCCCGCGAATGTCGCCCATCTGCGGATAGTCGCGCTGCAGGATCCGCAGGTGCTCGCTCAAACGCTCGCCCATGGCGGCGGCATGCTCGGCCACCTGGTGTTCCTTGAGGTAGCGCATCACCGCGGAACCGGTGGCCATGGCCATCTGATTGCCACGGAAGGTGCCGGCATGGGCGCCCGGCAGCCAGGTGTCGAGCCAGTCGCGGTAGACCACCACCGCCATCGGCAGGCTGCCGCCGATGGCCTTGGACAGCACCACCACATCCGGAATGATCCCGGCGTGCTCGAAGGCGAACATCTTGCCGGTACGACCGAAGCCGCTCTGGATCTCATCGACGATCAAGGCCACGCCGGCCTTCTCGGTGATCCGGCGCACGCCGCGCAGCCAGTCGAGGTCGGCGGGAATCACCCCACCCTCACCCTGCACCGCTTCGACGATGATCGCCGCCGGCAGCTGCACGCCGGCTTCCGGATCGCTCAGCAGGTTTTCCAGGTAGCTCAGGTTGGCCTTGACCCCCGCTTCGCCACCCAGGCCGAACGGGCAGCGGTAGTCGTAAGGGAACGGCAGGATCTGCACGCCAGTGGTCAGCAGCGCACCCAGCGGGCGCTTCGGCCCCAGGCTGCCCATCAGGCTCAAGGCGCCCTGGGTCATGCCGTGGTAGGCGCCCTGGAACGACAGCACGGTGCTGCGGCCGGTGGCGGTACGGGTCAGCTTCAATGCCGCTTCCACGGCGTCGGTGCCGGTGGGGCCGCAGAACTGGATTTTCGCCTCGGCGGCCAGGGCCGGCGGCAACAGGCCGAACAGGTCCTGGACGAACTGGTCCTTGACCGGCGTGGTCAGGTCCAGGGTCAGCAGCGGCAGCTCATCGGCCAGCACCTGCTGGATGGCTTCGATCACCACCGGGTGGTTGTGGCCCAGGGCCAGGGTCCCGGCACCGGCCAGGCAGTCGATGAAACACCGGCCTTCGACGTCCTCGACATGAATCCCGCTCGCCCGCTTGAGCGCCAGCGGGATCCGCCGCGGGTAGCTGCGGGCATTGGATTCCTGCTGGTTCTGCCGGGCCAGCAACGGCGATTCGGTGAACTGGTAAAGCGTCTCGGCAGGCGCGGGACTGGTCCGCGCGGGCTGATCGTCGACAAGGCTGGTAGCAACTGACATCTCTCGAATCCTCACGCTGATGAGTTGAGCGAAACCGCACACCACACAGGTACGCAGCCGGTTCAGCGCGCACTCGCAGGTTTTCCTGTTCTGGAAACGCATCAGCGACGAGAGGATTTACACCCGGGAGAGGTTTATTGCGTATCAACCATAAAGGTTGTGGCGAACATGAGAATGCCATCGCGGGCAAGCCTCGCTCCTACAGAAGTGATATCTGTAGGAGCGAGGCTTGCCCGCGATGAGGCCCTCAGGCCGCTTGCAGCGGCATGGTCAGCTCGACCCGCAAGCCATCGGGCCGGCTGTCGAAATGCAGCACGCAACCGCAGCGCTGGACAATCGCCTGGACGATGGCCAGACCCAGGCCGCAACCGGTGCTCTGGCCGTTGCGCCAGAAGCGCTGGGTCAGGTGCTGCAAGTCATCCTCGGGAATGCCGTCACCGTGGTCGCGCACCTGGAAACGCACGCGATTGCCGATGGTTTCCAGGTTCAGCTCCACCGGTGCATCGCTCGGGGTGTGGCGCAGGGCGTTGTCCAGCAGGTTGCGCAGCGCAGCGATGGCCAGCACCGAGGGCATTTCCAGCGGCGCCGCCGACACCCGCTCGTCGATGTGCAACCTGACCCGCTGCCGGGCGCCGCTGGCGGCGTCCTGGATCGCGGTTTTCGCCACCTGTTCGGCACTGCACTGCACGCCGTCCTCGAACGACAGGCTGCCTTCGACCCGCGCCAGCAACAGCAGCTGCTCCAGGGTCCGGTGCAAGCGGTCGGCGCCTTCTTCGGCGCGCGCCAGGGATTGATCGCGGGCCGCGCCGTCGGTCATCCGCGCCACTTGCAGGTGAGTCTTGATCGCCGTCAGCGGGCTGCGCAATTCGTGGGCGGCGTCACCGGTCAGGCGGCGCTCGCGTTCGAGGGTCTTGCCGATGCGCTGGAACAGTTGGTTCTGGGTTTCCAGCAATGGCCGCAGCTCGCTGGGCAGCGGCTGGATCTGCAACGGCTCCAGGGAGTCGGCGCTGCGGCGCATCAGAGCATCGCGCATGCGGTTCAGCGGCGCCAGGCCCTGGCCGATCCCCAGCCACAACAACCACAGGCAACCGAGCAAGGCCACGCCGACCGGCACCGAAGCCGCCAGCAGCACCGACATGTTCAGCGCTTCACGCTCGACCTGGCGATCGGCGGTGGTGATACGCAGGTCGCCCCGGGCCAGGGTGAAACTGCGCCAGCGCACACCGTCGATCATCTGGTCGTGAAAGCCCATGCGCTCGGCTTCGAGCTTTTCGTCGGGATGGTTATGGCTGCGGGCGAGGATCTCGCCGCGCAGGGAGCTGACCTGGCAGGCCATGCCCCCGGGAATGTTCAGCTGTTCGGCGCTGAAATGGGTGCCCTCGCCCTTGCTCGGCAAGGCCGGCAATTGCTCCAGCAGGCCGGCGACCATGCGCGCCGACGCCACCAGGCGCTGGTCGAGGGAAAACATCATCTGGTTGCGCAGGTCACTGAACATCCAGGCCGCGGCAAGCGCCCAGATCAGCACGAAGGCCGCGCCGATGGTCAGGCTCAGGCGCAAACGCAGGCTCATCACTTACGACTCCTCCCCGCCATCCGCCGGCCCCAGGCGATAGCCCAGGCCGCGCACGGTCTCGACGATGCCGTTGCCGAGTTTGCGCCGCAGGTGGTGGATATGCACGTTGAGGGCGTTGCTTTCCAGTTCGTCGTTGAAACCGTAGACGCTGTCCTTGAGCTGCTCGCTGGACAGCACCCGGCCGCGGTTGTGCAGCAGCGCCTGGAGCAGCGCCTGCTCGCGTCGCGACAGGTCCACCGGCTGGCCGCCGAGCTGGGTTTCGCGGGTGCTTGGGTCGTAGGTCAGGCGGCCGTGCTCGATCAGGTTGACGCTGCGCCCCGCCACCCGGCGCAACAGGGTATGCAGGCGCGCCGCCAGTTCCCGCAGGTCGAAGGGTTTGAGCAGGTAATCGTCGGCGCCGGCCTGCAGGCCGTCGACCCGGTCGGTGACCGAGTCCCGCGCGGTGAGGATCAGCACGGGGATTTCCAGGCCGTTGTGGCGCAGTTGCTTGAGCAGTTTCAGGCCGTCCTCGTCGGGCAGGCCGAGGTCGAGCACCATCACGTCGAATTCCGCCACGCCGAGCATGGCCCGCGCCGCCGAGGCAGTGGCCACGTGCTCGACCGTCAGGCCCTGGGCCGTGAGGCCGGCCACGATCCCGCTGGCAATCAGCTCATCATCTTCACAGACAAGTACGTGCATGGTGGAACCTGTAGAAAAGGGGTGCATTAAATCGAGCGCCGATTAAGCCGACATTATGCCTGCACCGCTAGTGCCACAAGGCGTGCAGGGTTAATCATCGGTTAATCGCCATCGGCCATTGTGCGGTCACTTGCACCGGTTTAAGGCTTTTCCATGCGTCGTCTGTTCATCCTGTTGTTCATGCTGCTGTCGGGCCTGGCCCAGGCGGGTAACAACCCGTTCGAGGTCAAACCCGACTTTCTCCCGGTCGGCAAAGCCTTCGTCTTCACCTCCGAACGCCTGGCGTCGGGGGAAACCCAGCTGTTCTGGCAGATCGCCGACGGCTATTACCTGTATCAGCAACGGCTGAAATTCGACGGCCTGGCGGAAGCGCACAAACCGGCGCTGCCCGAGGGCGAGGCCCACAGCGACGAATTCTTCGGCGCGCAGCAGGTGTATCGCCAGGGCCTGGAACTGAAAATCCCCGCCGGCGCCACCGGCAAGGTCAAGGTCGGCTGGCAAGGCTGCGCCGACGCCGGCCTGTGCTACCCGCCGCAATCTCTGGAAGTGGACCTGGGTGGCAGTCCGGCCGCCGCCAATGCCACCGAAGCCAGCGATCAGGCCCTGGCCAGCGGCCTGCAACAGCGGGCCCTGGGCTGGAGCCTGCTGGTGTTCTTCGGCCTCGGCCTGCTGCTGGCCTTCGCCCCCTGCTCGCTGCCGATGCTGCCGATCCTCGCCGGCCTGGTGGTGGGCAGCGGCGCCAGCCCGCGGCGCGGCTTCGCCCTGGCCGGCAGCTATGTGGTGTGCATGGCGTTGGTCTATGCCGCGATGGGCGTGCTAGCCGCGCTGCTCGGCGCCAACCTGCAAGCCCTGCTGCAACAGCCCTGGCTGCTGGGCAGCTTTGCCGCGGTGTTCGTGATCCTGGCACTGCCGATGTTCGGCTTCTTCGAGATGCAATTGCCGGCGGCCCTGCGCGATCGCCTGGAAAACGCCAGCCGCTCGCGCAGCGGCGGCAGCCTGGTCGGCGCCGGGGTGCTCGGTGCCCTGTCCGGCCTGCTGGTCGGCCCGTGCATGACCGCGCCGCTGGCCGGCGCCCTGCTGTACATCGCCCAGAGCGGCAATGCCCTGCACGGCGGGCTGATCCTGTTCGTCATGGGCCTGGGCATCGGCCTGCCGCTGTTGTTGCTGGTGACCGTGGGCAACCGCTTCCTGCCCAAGCCCGGCCCGTGGATGAACCTGCTCAAGGGCGTGTTCGGCTTCCTCTTTCTCGGCACCGCCATCGTGCTGCTGCGCCCGGTGCTCGACGAATCGCTGTGGATAGGCTTGTGGGGCGCGCTGGCGCTGGTCCTGGCCTACACCGCCTGGTATCAGATGCGTGCCGCCGGGCGCGCCGGGCACCTGTTCGGCGCCAGCTCGGTGGTGTTCGGCCTGTGGGGCAGCCTGCTGCTGGTGGGCGCCGCCGGTGGCAGCGACGACCTGTGGCGACCGCTGAAGGTCTATAGCGGCGGCAATGGCGTGGCGACCGTCAGCGCCCACGACGCCTTCAGCACCGTCAACGACCCGGCCGCCCTGCAAGGCGCCCTCGACACCGCCAGGGCCCAGGGCCAGTGGGTGCTGCTGGACTACTACGCTGACTGGTGCGTGTCCTGCAAGATCATGGAAAAACAGGTGTTCGGCCAACCCCAGGTCCTCGAGGCCCTGAAAGACGTGCACCTGCTGCGCCTGGACGTGACGGCCGACAACGCCGCCAGCCGCGAACTGCTCAACCGGTATAAAGTGCCGGGGCCGCCGAGCCTGCTGTGGATCGGCCCGGACGGCGAAGAACGCCGCAGCCAGCGGATTACCGGTGAGGTAGACGCGGCTGCCTTCCTGCAACGCTGGACCGCTACCCGAGAAGCCCGTTGATGCTGACCTTTACCATCGGCACCTTTGCCATCGCGCTCAACCACCTGCTGCTGATCAGTGCCCTGGCGCTGGCCACCTTGGTCGGCTGGCGAGTCGCCAAGCGTGGTGGCGAGAACCCGGAATCGGTGCTGTTCGGCCTGTTCCTGCTGGGCATGCTGGCGGCGCGCATCGGCTTCGTGGTCGCCTACTGGAAGCATTATCGCCACGACCTGTGGCAAATCATCGACCTGCGCGACGGCGGTTTCCTCGCCTGGCCGGGGGCCATCGTCCTGCTGCTGGCCGCCCTCGCCTGGGGCTGGCGCCGCCCGGCCCTGCGCCAGCCGCTGGGCGCCGGGGTCGGCAGCGGCCTGGCGTTCTGGCTGCTCGCCACCCTGTCCCTGAGCCTTTTCGAACAAGGCACGCGGCTGCCGGAAATCGCCCTGCGCAACCCCGACGGCGCCACCGTGCAACTGACCAGCTACCAGGGCAAACCGCTGGTGATCAATCTCTGGGCCACCTGGTGCCCGCCCTGCCGTCGGGAAATGCCGGTGCTGGAAAGAGCCCAGCAGCAGCGCCCGGACCTGACCTTCCTGTTCGTCAACCAGGCCGAAAGCATGCAGAGCGTCAGCACCTTCCTGGCCACCCAGGAGTTGAACCTGAACAACGTGTTGTTCGACGGCAGCGGCCGCCTGGGCAAGGCCGTGGGCTCCATGGCGCTACCGACTACGCTGTTCTACAGCGCCGACGGGCGCCTGCTCGGCAGCCACCTGGGCGAGCTGTCCGAAGCCAGCCTGGCCCGCGCCCTGGAACATTTCGACTCAGCGCATTCGACCACGGCCACGCAGGCCGCCCCTTCAAGGAAATTGCCATGCCTTTCATCCGCCACCTGCTGAGCCTGTCCCTGGGCGCCGCCCTGCTCCAGGCCCCGCTGCTGCACGCCGAAGAACTGCCCGAGGCGATCAAGAAGATCGAAGCCAAAGGCGCCAAGATCGTCGGCAGCTTCGATGCCCCGGACGGCCTCAAGGGCTATGCCGCGCAGTACCAGAACCGCGGCATGGCGCTGTACCTGACCCCGGACGGCAAACATGTGCTGCTGGGCAACCTGTACGACGCCGACGGCAAGGACCTGAGCGCCGAGCCGCTACAAAAACTGGTGTACGCGCCAATGGCTAAGGCCGTCTGGGCCAAGATGGAAAAGAGCCACTGGATCGCCGATGGCAAGGCCGACGCGCCGCGCGTGATCTATCTGTTCAGCGACCCCAACTGCCCTTACTGCAACATGTTCTGGGAACAGGCGCGGCCCTGGGTGAACGCCGGCAAGGTCCAGCTGCGGCACATCATGGTCGGCATCATCCGCGAAGACAGCCCGGGCAAATCCGCCGCCCTGCTGGCCGCCAAAGACCCGCAGAAAGCCCTGCAGGACCACGAGAAAGCCGGCAAGGGCAGCAGCCTCAAGCCCCTGGCCAAGATCCCCGCCGAGGTCCAGGCCAAGCTCGACGCCAACATGGCGCTGATGGACGAACTGGAGCTGTCCGCCACCCCGGCGATCTTCTACATGGACGACAAGGGCGAGCTGCAACAGCAACAAGGCGCACCGGCGCCGGACAAGCTGGGCAAGATTTTCGGGCCCAAATGAATGAGAGGCGCCACGACCTGACCACTAATGGCCTTTAGCCTTACCGACAGCGTTACACTACTGCCTTTATTCACGCAGACAGGGATGTGACGTTTTGAAAGCTCAAGGACAAGCCAGGCTTTTAGACATTCTCGATTACTGGCACAAGGTGGAATTCTTTCTACCTTATGCCCTCGGGAAATATGTTGAGGACTTCAAGAAATGGGAGACCCGATGGCTCTCCCAGGAAATTCTCCAGCAGAGCAAGGACAGCCACTGGCGCAACTTTTCCATACCTGAAGACCTTCAAGTCAAAGGCTTCAATCTCTATATCGGGGTCTTTGACGCCTCCGTCATTGCGACTCTTTGCGAACCGTATCTGGCCGCTTTATCGGTAGACGAGAACACCTTCTACGAAGAGCAGGAACGGGTGGAGCTTGAAGGGTTTACCTGCTTCGCCAAGATCAAGCTCAATGCTCAAGCCGTCCCGCAACTGGATGCCGTGTCACTGTCGACGGCTCCCTGGGCCCTGGGGCAAACGGTGAGCAAAGGGCTTGGTGCGCTTGGCCATCAAGCCTTCGAGGACGCCAAGGAGCAGTTGATCAAACTGCTGCACAACTTCCACGGACAGCGTCAGCAAAACGATGACCCAGCCTTGATGGCCGAGGAAGTCATGCATCTGCATCAACTGCTGTGCAACTGGGCCAGTTTCACGCCAGAGCAAAACAGCGGTAGCTCGGTCGCATTGCTTCAAGTGCTGACCCAGCCCAAGGTCGAGAAACCACTCACGCAACCCTCTGCGGCGCAGGCAACGGAAGTCGAGGACGAAGAGGAGCCCGATACCGAGATCGACATCCTCAACAGCTTTTTCATAAAAGACATCGAGCGTGCGATCGCCAGCCTGCAACGCGCAGAACAGCCGCTGCCTTTGCTTCAATACCTGGGCGAAGCCGACCCGGGCAAAAGAATCGACCTGTATACCGACAATGGCCGCAAGGCCATTTACCGGGCCCTGCAACCGCAATGCATAAACCCCGGGCATTGGCCGGATGAGCCGGGCCATGCCATGAGCCTGATGCAACAGTTCGCGATCAATACCGCGCTCGGCACCTTGGAAAACAGTGGGGTGTTCTCCGTTAACGGACCACCCGGGACAGGCAAAACGACGTTGTTGCGCGACATGTTCGCCGAGAACATCGTGCGTCGGGCGCGGGTATTGGCGGGATACAGCGAGGCGGAAGATGCTTTCGTCGGCGGGAAAAAGCCGCAGGTCACCTTCAAGGGCATGCCGAATACCTACACCATCCGCGCGCTCAAACCTGAGTTGACCGGCTATGAAATGGTGGTGGCCTCCTCCAACAATGCCGCCGTGGAAAACATTTCCCGAGACCTGCCCAAACGCAAATCCCTGGGAAAATGCTGGAACGACGTGCAGTACCTGCAACCGGTCGCCCATAAGATTGCCGCACAAAAAAGCGATGGCAGCATCAGCGACCTGTCCGACGAGGACAAACCCTGGGGCTTGATCTGCGCCGCACTCGGTAATAGCAACAACCGAAAGGTCCTGCAGGAACGCATGTTCTTCGCCCCGGTAGACTCCACCGAGCCCAATCGGCCACTGACGATTCGGCAATGGGTGGATGAATACAAAGGCCCCACCTTCAAGGATGCCAGCGCAGCCTTCAAAAAAGCCGATGAGGCGGTCAGCAAAGCACTGGAGGAACGAGCCCGTTACGCCAGCCTGCTGGAAGAAATGGCGGCTACCGATGAACAGGCCTTCCTGCGCCTTCAGCAACAGTCATTCAATCAGGCCGAACAGACCAGGGCGTCCGCCCAGCAAGCCCTCGACCAACAGCAACAGCAACAGCAACTTCAAGCAACGGCGCAACATCTGAGCAGCCTTCAGGAACTGGAGCGCCTGATAGATCGCAGCCGTCCGGTCTGGTGGAAGCGCTTGTTCAATACTCAAGCCGCTAAAACCCACCGTGACGAACAACTGGAAAATGCCCGGCTTCAGCGTCTGGCGCATGAAGAGATCAACCGCGCGAAAAGCCTTCTGAACAAAAGCCTCAGACCAGAACTTGAAAGCGCGCAAACCGCATTGCTGTTCTGTAGAAGCGAACTCGATACCCGTCTGGCGCAATGGCAAGACAAGTGCCGATGCCTGGACGATTTCGCCAGCCGCCTGGGCCGTCCGGATTTGCCAAGTCAGCTCAGTGAGCTGGAGAACAGCGAGTTCCAGATCAATGGGCTTTGGCATGATGAAGCACTCAATCGCTTGCGCTCGACCTTGTTCGCCGCGGCTTTGACCCTGCATGAAGCCTGGCTGGCCGAGGTGGCGCCCTCGGGCTCGAACGGCAAGGGCTTCAGCGCCAACCTCGCCGCCATCAGCCTGTTGCTGAGCAACAAGACACCCGAGGATGAGCGACTGACCCAGGTGCTCTGGCAAAGCCTGTTCATGGTGATCCCGGTGGTCTCGAGCACCTTTGCCTCCTTTGCCAACCAGTTCCGTGGGTTGGGTGCTGGCTCTTTGGGCTGGCTGTACATCGACGAGGCGGGACAGGCCGTGCCCCAGGCCGCCGTCGGTGCCTTGTGGCGGGCGCAAAGAGCCATGGTGGTGGGCGACCCCCTGCAAATCGAGCCGGTCTTCACCCTGCCGCAACGCCTGGTCAAGACCCTGGGCCAGCTATCGGTACACACGGCGAACGATGCCTTCGCCCCCAATCGTGTGTCGGTGCAAAGCCTGGCGGACCACAACAATCTGTATGGCAGCGTGTTCAAGAACGACACCGATCAAGAGCTGTGGATCGGCAGCCCGTTGAGGGTCCACAGACGCTGCATCGAACCCATGTTCAGCCTGTCGAATCAGATCGCCTACGGTAACAAGATGGTCTTTGGCCTGCCCAATGCCCACGCCGAACAGGACGCCCCCGTGTACAGCTCCAGTTGCTGGGTCGATATCCCTGGCAATGTCGAACACAAACAGGTTGTCCCCCAGCAGATCGAGTTCATGGTCGATCTGCTCGGGCAGCTGTACCTGCGCGATGGAGAGCTGCCGCAGCTGTACGTGATCTCGCCGTTCAAGGCCGTGCGCCTGGCCCTGCAAAAAGCCATACGCATGGCGGCCTGGGCCCGGCCCAACCATCGCCCGAAATTACCTGCGGGCGAGTTGAAGCAGTGGTTGAAAGCCTCCATCGGCACCGTGCATACCTTCCAGGGTAAAGAACAAGACACCGTGTTCATGCTGCTGGGGGCAGACACCGAGCATGCGGGAGCGGCGCAGTGGGCCGCCTCCAAACCCAACCTGCTGAACGTTGCCCTCACCCGGGCCAAACGTCGGGTCTATCTGGTGGGGGATTTTGAACTGTGGGGGTCGCTGCGCTACTTCGATGCGGTGAGTCGCGGCAAATTCCCGCTGCAAAGAATGGGGCCCGCTTCATTTCTGGCGAAAATGAATGCGCTGGAAGAACAGACCCCAAGTTGAACACCGTCAGCGCCTGACGCTGACCTGAGCGCTCGCCCCCACGGATACCTGATTGTGAAACGACCATCAGGCCCCCGTGGGGGCGAACCCGCTCACGATGCGCGCTTCAAAAAACAGTATCGGTTCAACGGGCACCGCGCCCATCCAGCAACGCATCCACCACCGCCCTGGCCATTTCCACGGAATGGACCATCGACCAGATCAACCCACGCTCCAGGCCACTGCCGCGTTCGGTGATTTCATCGCTGACTTCTTCGGCGCATTTGAGCAAGAGCGAGACATGCACCAGGGCTTCTTCGGCGCTGATGCCTTCGCGTACACAGAAAAGAGAATCCGGACCTACCGGCCCTGCCGTAGTGGCAGGAAGAGCATCGAATGATTCGGCAGGCGAATTGGCCAGAGATTGGCGCAAGGTCTGATTGGCAGTCTTCAGTTCAGGGTAGCGATACACAGGAATTGGCTTTTTCATGGGTGCAGTCCTCAACACAGTGGATATGAATACCCAGCGATTACTTCTGGGTCTTCGTACGTTCCCGACAGTTTTTCGGACTTGCACTTCCGGCCATCGATTTGGCGACGACCCACGCAGACTAGTAGCTCAGAACAGCCACCTTCAAGCCGCAAACTGCGTCTCGGAAATACCCTACAAAAGAAAGCGAATTGGCCCCCTGTAGCCGCTGCCGAGCCTGCGAGGCTGCGATCGACTGCGCAGCAGGCGCCAAACCTGCCCATGCGGTGTGTCAGGCAAAAAACCGTCGCCTGGTTTACGGCCGCTTCGCGCCCGATCGCAGCCTTCGGCAGCGGCTACAGGAGCGTGTCTGAATTCGGCGCCTGTGCATAAGCCGCTTCGTCGGAATGCCGCGCAGTCGATCGCAGCCTCGCAGGCTCGGCAGCGGCTACAGGGGCATGTCAGATTTCGGCATTTGTGCGTAAGGCTCAGGCGAACTCGTCCGGCGCTTCGCGGGCGAGGATATTTTCCAGCTCGCCGGTGTCAGCCCGTTCGTTGAGGATGGCACTGACCTGATCGACCCAGACCTTTTCCGAGGCAATCCCGGCCCACGACTGGCTGCCGAAGCCGTGATACGGCCGGTCATCGAAGGTGCTGATCAGCAGTTGGTTGAAGCGCACCGTTTCCAGGTTCTTGCGCTGGATCTGCATCTGCAGCGCCCCCAGCACCTTCTGCTGCTCTTGCGGGTTCGGGCGATAGCTGAAGAGCCGCGGCGAACTGAGCACCAGGAACTCCGGTGGAAGGTTTTCATCGATGGCCGCCTGCAAGCGGTAATGGCCATCGAGAATCAGGTGGCAGCTCAGGCCGCTGACGTACCACAGCAGGATGGGCGGCAAGCTGCCCTCGCGGGCTTTCTTGCGCCACCATTTGAGGCGCCCGGAATGCGGGTCCACTGCATGCAGGCCGACCACCGCGCCGCCACTCTCGCCCAACTCGACCCAGCGCGCCGCGCCGGGTTGCTGGTTGTCGAGGATGTTACGGCCGTAGATCGCCCACTGCGGCATATGGCTCAGGGCGTCTTCGCCGCCCTTGAAGTACCAGGCTTCGGTACCGCTCAACAACGGCCGCATCGGCTTGAGGGATTCCGGGCGCAGGGCCCGCACCAGCCAGTAGCCAGGGTAGAAAAAGTCCGACTGGTGCTGCATCAACTGCTGGACGAAAAAGCGGCTCCAGGCCTTGAGGCGCAGGGCCGGGTCGAGGCGTAGCTGTTGCTCCACCTGAGGCGAATCGATGGGGCACACCAGGGTTTGCGGCCATTGCTCCAGCAGGTGATTGCGTACCAGCCACACGCCGTAAAGGCAGCGGGACATGGTGCCCCAGAGCAGCGTCTGGTCACCCAGCACCAGTTGCATGCGGCGGTTGTTGCCACTGAGCAGGCGCAAGTTCGGCTTGCCGCTGGCCGGGCGCTTGACCTCCACCCCGAGGCCGTTCCAGTTGCCGGCCAGATCCTCGATATCACGCCAGTAAATGTGTTCCGTCATCGCCCCTGTCCCTGAATGAAAACGCCCGGCGCAGGTGCTTGGACCTGCGCCGGGCGCGACTATAGCAGAGGGTCGTGTGGTGGCCGTGGGATCGCATCGCGGGCAATCGAGCGTCGACCGGCCGCTCCTACAGAAGAATGCGATCCACCAGGAAAAATACGGTTTCTGTAGGAGCGAAGCTTGCTCGCGATAACGTCAGCCCAAACGTCGCCGAGGTATCAGCAGGAATGCCGCTCAGCCAAAAACTTCAACAACGCCTCGGTGACAAACGCCGGGTTCTCCAGGTTGGAGATATGCCCGGCCTCGGGCACCAGCTGATAAGGGCAACCAATCAGCTCGGCCATTTCCCGGGTTTCCGCAGGTGGGCGCGGTTTGTCCTGGTCGCCGCACAGCAGCAAGGTGGTCTTGGGGTCCAGCTGGTCCAGGCGCGATAGCAGGTCTGCGCGGCTGAAGGTGATGCGGCCCATGGGCACCACGCTTTCGCGCAGGCGTTCGCTGGGCAGTGCCGCGAGGACCGCGCGGAAGTCCTGGTACAGCGCCGACTGCGGGTCGATGCCAGGACGGAAGAAAATCGGTACCACGATGTCCAGCAGCGGCGACGGGATGGTCCCCGCCTCTTCGATCTGCTTGAACAACGAGAAGTAGTACTGACGGGTCGGCTCGGGCTCGGCCCCGAGGTAGGTGTCCATCAGCACCAGGCCATTGATGCGTTGCGGCGCCGCCAGGGCCAGGCGCGCGCCCCACATGCCGCCCACGGACAGGCCGACCAGGGTGATGCGTTCGATCTCAAGATGATCCAGCAGCGCCAGCACCTGCCGGGCGATATCGTCCAGCGAGGCAGTGCCTTGCGGCAGCGCGCCGGACTGGCCGTGGCCCCACAGGTCCAGGGCGATCACCCGGTACTGCCGGGACAGCGCCTCGATCTGCGGCGCCCACATGTTCAGGTCCCACAGGTAGCTGCCGGCCAGCAGCACCGCCGGGCCGCTGCCCTGGTCCAGGTAGTGAAGGGCTTGTCCATCAATAGTCGCGAAGGGCATCAACTGTCTCCTGTCAGGTGGGCTGCGAAAAAGCCTCGGTAGACTGTGCCAGTGAAGGGTTGCCGTCAATCGGACAAGTCCTAAGGGCCGTGCCAGCCTGGAGGTTTTTCGCGAGCAAACTTGCCCCCACAGAAGATGATGGAATCCATGTAGGCTGCTGAACACCTGAACGATGTGTATACCTTCGACACCCTTGAGTGAGATATCGAAGAGCGGCACAGCCGGCCCCTTCGACTCCCCTCCAGAAGTGGCAAATAGACTCAAAGTTCATATCAGAGAGTGCAAGTTGATCAGTTCAACGAGACTCACACTTTGAGCTATATCGGGGTTGCCGCAATAATGATCATCTCGTCCTGGGAAAAACTGTTGGTTACGACTTGCGGACAGCGGAAACAGGCATCGGGGCCCTGTTCATTCCACCAGCGACAGGAGGCTCTTATCGAGCAACGGGGAAGTTTGTCTGTGACCGTTTTTAATTTCTCTACGGTGCGCGATACAAGCTGGCAGCCTCCTTCCTTGTAATGCTGGCATCGCATTTCCGCACAGGGTGCGGAAATGCGAAATACCTCTGCCGGACTGACAGGGGCTGTTGATTCAGCCAGCTCTTTCGTCATGGGTATTGCTTGTGAAAGGTAAGCTACTTCAGGAGCTGCCACCGTGCCATTCACCACCCCGAATATTTTCGCTCCTTCCCATTCCGGCTGAGCACTTGGGCACAGAAGCGCCTTATTTCGACCGTTCTCAATCAATCGGCGGGATTTTTCCAACGATTTGGGTGGCATTTTATTCCCTCCACCAGCATTCCTTCTGTCCCTATTGGCTTGACGAAAAAATGCCGAAAAACCTAGACCTTGCCAATATTGGCAACTTCCTTGAGTTCGCCTACCGCGCTTTGGGGGAGCACTTGAATGTTGAAGTCAATCCTTCCACCATAAATAAGGATTTTATCGCGCAACGCTTCTCCACGAGTATCAAGCGCTCTTTGCAAACCGGTAGCGATTGCAGTGCTTATATCGGCAACAGACAGATTCGTTGTTACGCGGTCAAACTTTTCATTGGACATTTTAATTCTCCAAAACATAGCCGTTGAAATAACTGGAGGCGTGCAAGCAGAACATCAATGGCGTTTTGGTGTCTCGGGGGCTTGGTAATGGCTCGCTTCAAACAGCTCCATGTCCATAAAAACTCCAAAATAACGATCTGCCATTATTGCTGGCGCGGCAATGACTTTGATAGTCAACCCACTGTAAGAGCATAGCCACTAAAGTTAGCGTCAAAAGTCAAATTTGGAAGATGGATTAACTCGAATCACTATAAGTGAAAGACTGAATCGCCCTGGTCGCGGAGATACTTCAAAATTTCATTGCGAGCCCCATGAGCAGTTCTGCGAAGGACTCTAATCTCGCACGGTGAGGGATGAATAATTCGACCCGAAGGGCCGAGTTTTTTAGAACAGCGACATCTGCCGCGTCGATGTTGTCGGCGCATTCGAAGCGGGAGCGGTAGCCGGTTTCAAAGATGGGCAGCGGATAGCCGTGGATGTGGCGGTAGCACTCGGGCCAGCCGGAAGTGAGCAGGGCCTCGATGGTAAGGCCCTGCCAGGCTAAGGTTCAGAGTTGGGCGCCATCATGGCGCCCGATTGGGGTGTCCCGGCTTATCAGGCCAGTTCAGCTTGCTCGCGATGGGGCCAGCGCCGACAACCCTGGATTACAACCCCTCCAGCTCCGCCATCAGGTCGCTCAGGCGATCGACCTTCTCCTCGCTGATTTCACTGCTCGCCAGGCCGTCGATGTACTGCGCCAGCTCCTCCACCGTGCTGCACTCGAACATCGCCCGCAGCGGCACGTTGCGTTGCAGGGTTTTCTGCACCCGCGAGGCGATCTGCGTGGCCAGCAGCGAATGCCCGCCCAGCTCGAAGAAGTTGTCCTGGACCCCGACCCGCTCGACCTTGAGCACCTCGGCCCAGATAGCGGCCAGGGTCTGCTCCAGCTCGCTGCGCGGTGCCAGGTAGTCCTGGCTGTGCAGCTGGCCGATCTCCAGGGCCGGCAGGGCCTTGCGGTCGAGCTTGCCGTTGGCGTTGAGCGGCAGGCGCTCCAGCCACAGCCAGTGCAGCGGCACCATGTATTCCGGCAGCTCGGCGCGCAGGCGCTGCTTGATGCGCTCCAGGCGTTCCGTCGGGTTCAGCGGCGAGTCGCTCGCCACCAAGTACCCCACCAGATGCTTACCGTTGACGCCTTCCTGCACCCCGACCGCCGCTTCGCGGACTTCCGGCTGTTCGTGCAGGCGGGCTTCGATTTCCCCCAGCTCGATACGGTAGCCACGGATCTTCACTTGATGGTCGATGCGCCCGACGTACTCCAGCACGCCATCGGCGCGGCGCCGTGCCAGGTCGCCGGTGCGGTACAGGCGTTCGCCCGGGGCACCGAACGGATGCGGCACGAACACCTGCGCGGTGCGCAGCGGATCGCTGACATAACCACGGCCGACCCCGGTACCGGCGACGCACAGCTCGCCCACCGCGCCCAGTGGCACCAGGTCCAGCGCGCCATCCATCAGGTACAGGCGGTTGTTGTCGGTCGGCGTACCGATCGGCAGGTAGCTGCCACGGGTCGAGGCCATGTCGACGCGGTAGAAGGCCACGTCATCCGAACACTCGGCCGGACCGTAGGCGTTGACCAGGCCGATCTGCGGGTAACGCAGCAACCATTGGTGCGCCAGCTCCGGCGGCATCGCCTCGCCGGTCGGCAGCATCCAGCGCAGGCCATCGAGGTCGATGGACTCCTGGGCGAGCATGCCCTGGATCAGCGACGGCACGCTTTCCAGCACGCTGATGCCCTGCGCCTGCACATGGGCCAGCAAGCCTTGCGGATCATGGGCGATGGCGTTCGGCACGATGTCCACCCGCGCGCCGAACAGCGGCGCGGCGAGGAACTGCCAGACCGAAATGTCGAAGCTCTGCGACGCGGTCTGGGCGATCACATCGGCCTCGCTCAATTGCAGGTATGGCACCTTGCTCAGCTGGTTGTTGAGCATGCCGCGCTGCTCGACCATCACGCCCTTGGGCAGGCCGGTGGAGCCCGAGGTGTAGATCACATAGGCCAGGTTGTCCGGGCCGCTGTAGAGGCCCGGGTTGTCCTGCGAATGATCGGCCGCTTGCACCTCCTCCCACACCAGCAAACGTGGTCGGTTGGCGCAGGCGAATTCGTCGAGCAAGGCTTGCGCCTGTTCCTGGCAGGCCGCGGTGCACACCAGCAACGGCGTGCGGCTCAGCTCGATGATCCGCCCCAGGCGCTGGCCCGGCAGGCCCGGGTCCAGCGGCAGGTAGCCGGCGCCGGCCTTGAAGCTGCCGATGATCATGCCCAGCAGGTCCAGGCTGCGCTCGGCCAGCAGGGCCACCGGCTGGTCCAGGCCCACGCCGTTGGCGATCAGGGCGTGGCCCAGGCGGTTACTGCGCTGGTTCAGTTCGGCATAGCTGTATTGCAAGTCCTGGCAACTGGCGGCGATGCGTTGCGGATGCGCCGCCACCTGGGCCTCGAACAGTTCGACGTAGCTGCGCTGCAGCGGGTACTCATGCTCGCTCTGGTTGCAGCCGGCGAGCAGGAAGTCCTGCTCTGCTGCACCCAGCAGCGGCAGCTCGGCCATGTCGCCATGGAAGCCCTGCACCAGCGCCAGCAGCAGGCGCTTGAACTCGCCGAGCAGGCGCTCGATGGTCGCTTGCTCGAAGTAGCGCTGGTCGTAGGACAGGTGCAGCCCCAGGTCATCCCCCGGGTAGCACACCGCGGTCAGCGGGAAGTTGGTGTGGGTGCGGCCGGAATCCGAGGTGGCGTTCAGGCTTTGCGCGCGGTCCAGCACCGAGACTTCCACCGGTGCGTTCTCGAACACGAACAGGCTGTCGAACAGCGGCTGGCCCTTGGGCAGTTCGCTGTTTTCCTGGATCGCCACCAGCGGCAGGTATTCGTACTCGCGCAGCTCCATGTTGCGTTCCAGCAGGCTGCTGAGCCATTGACGCACGCTCAGGCGCTGGCCGTCTTCCGGCAGCTTCACCCGCAGCGCGATGCTGTTGATGAACAGACCGACGGTGCGCTGCATCTCGGGCATTTGCACCGGACGCCCGGCCACGGTGACGCCGAACAGCACGTCTCGATCGCCGCTCAGGCGCCGCAGGACCAGGGCCCAGGCCGCCTGGGCGAAGGTGTTGACGGTCAGCTGATGCTGCTGCGCCAACTCGCGCAATTGCGCGCCGTCGCGGGCATCGAGCCGGGTGTAGCAGTCACCGACGATCATGCCGCCGCTGTCGCCGGCGTGTTCGCGCAGGAACGGCCGATCGCTCGGAATCGGCGTGGTGCGCTCGAAGCCTTGCAGGTTGTTTTTCCACCACTGGCGCGCCTCGGCCAGGCTCTGGCGTTGCAGCCAGCCGATGTAGTCGCGGTAGCGTGGCGGCACGCTCAGCTGGGCTTCGCGACCTTCGCCCAGGGCGGTGTAGATCTCGAAGAAGTCGTTCATCAAGAGCGAACGGCACCAGGCGTCGATCAGGATGTGGTGGTTGCTCATCATGAACCAGTAGCGCGCGGCCCCCACGCGGATCAGCCGCAGGTGGAACGGTGCCTGGCTGAGCAGATCGAAACCGGCCTCGCGCTCGCTTTTCAGCAGCGCCTGCAGCTTCGGTTCCTGCTCGTCCTGCGCGACAGCGCTCCAGTCCAGGAACTCGATCGGCGTGCTGCCCGGCTTGTGGATAACCTGCAGCATGTCTTCGCCGACGTTCCAGCAGAAGGACGCGCGCAAGGCTTCGTGACGGGCCACTACCGCCTGCCAGGCCTGGGCGAAACGCGCAGGGTCCAGCTCGCTGTTAATGCGGTAGCGGTCCTGCATGTAGTACAGGCCGGTGCCCGGCTCCAGTAGGGTGTGCAGCAGCATGCCCTCCTGCATCGGGGTCAGCGGGTAGACGTCCTCGATGGCGCTGGCCGGCACCGGCAGCGCGTCCAGTTGCGCCTGGGTCAGGCGTGCCAGGGGGAAGTCCGACGGCGTCAGGCCGCCGGCATCGTCCTCCAGGCAATGGGCGATCAGGCTGTGCAGTTCGCCGAGGTAGGCCTGGGCCAGTTCGTCGATGGTCTGCGGGTCGAAACGCTCGCCGCTGAAGGTCCAGCGCAGCACCAGCTCGCCGGCGTAGACCTGGCTGTCGACGCTCAGCTCGTTGGGCAGCGGCGCCTCCGGCGAATGGGCGGCGCCCACCGGCTCGTCCAGCGGACGGAACAGCGCGTCGCTGGCAAAGCTCTGGTCGAACTGGCCCAGGTAGTTGAAGGTGACCGGCGCCTGCGGCAAGGCCGCCATGCCCTGCTGGATCGCCGCGTCGGCCAGGTAGCGCAGCACGCCATAACCCAGGCCTTTATGCGGCACGGCGCGCAGTTGCTCCTTGATCGCCTTGATCGAGGCGCCCTGCCCGGCCGCCGCTTCGATGGCCAGCGGGGTCAGGCGCAGCGGGTAAGCGCTGGTGAACCAGCCGACCGTGCGGGTCAGGTCGATCTCGTCGAACAGGGTTTCGCGGCCGTGGCCTTCCAGTTGGATCAGCGCCGACGCTTCGCCGGTCCAGCGGCACAGCACGCGGGCCAGGGCCGTCAGCAGCAGGTCGTTGACCTGGGTGCGGTAGGCGCTCGGCGCCTGTTGCAGCAGCTGCCGGGTGCGCTCGGCATCCAGTTTCACGCTGACGGTCCGCGCATGTTTGTTCTGCCGCCCGCCATGGGCGTGCTGCACCGGCAGCGTCGCCGCCGGGCCAGCCAATTGGTCCTGCCACCAGCTCAACTCTTCGCGCAGCGACTCGCTGCCGGCATAGGCCTGCAGGCGTGACGCCCAATCGCGCAAGGCGCTGGTTTTCGCCGGCAGGCGCGGCGTCTGCTGAGCTTCAAGCTGACGGTAGAGGTTTTGCAGATCCTCCAGCAGCACCCGCCAGGACACGCCGTCGACCACCAGGTGGTGGATGGCGATAAACAGGCGTTGCTGCGCATCCGGACCGTCCACCAACAACGCGCGCAACAGCGGTCCGTTGGCCAGGTCGAGGCTGCGCTGCGCCTCGGCGAACAGCGCCGGGCATTGCTCCATGGAAGCCACGCGCAGCTGCATCAGCAGTGGTGCCTCGGACAGTGGCTGGTGCTCGGCCCGCCATTGGCCGTCGACCTGGGTGAAGCGCAGGCGCAGGGCGTCATGCTGGGCCAACACCGCGTGCAACGCTTGCTCCAGCAACTGCCCGTCGAGCACCTGGGTCGGCGCCAGCAGCAGCGCCTGGTTCCAGTGCTGACGCTCGGGGATCGCGCTGTCGAAGAACCAGTGCTGGATCGGCGTCAGGCCCGACTCGCCGCTGAGCAGGCCTTGCTCGGCGACGATCCGCTCGCTGCGGCTGGCCACCGCGGCCAGGGTCTGCACGGTCTGATGCTGGAACAGGTCCCGCGGGCTGAAATGAATGCCCAGCTGACGGGCGCGGCTGACCACCTGGATCGACAGGATCGAGTCGCCGCCCAGTTCGAAGAAGTTGTCGTGCAGGCCGACCTGCCGCAGGTTCAGCACGTCGCACCAGACCTGGGCCAGGGTCTGCTCCAGCTCGTTGCTCGGCGCCACGTACTGCTGGCGGTTGAGTTCCAGGTCCGGCGCCGGCAAGGCGCGGCGGTCGAGCTTGCCGTTGGCGGTCAGCGGCATGCTCGCCAGCAGGACCAGGTGGGTGGGCACCATGTAGTCCGGCAGGTGGATTTTCAGCTGGGCCTTGATCGCCTCGCGCAGGGCCGCCTGTTGCTCGTCGCCCTGCTCGGCAACGTCGCTGACTAGATAGCCGGCCAGCTGTTTGCCGCCCGGCATGTCCAGGGCCAGCACCACCGCTTCGCGCACGGCGTCATGTTCCAGCAGGCGGTTTTCGATTTCCCCCAGCTCGATACGGAAGCCGCGAATCTTCACCTGATGGTCGACCCGGCCGATGTATTCCACCTGGCCATCGACGCACTGGCGCACCAGGTCGCCGGTGCGATACAGGCGCCCGCCTTTAGCGCTGAACGGGTCGGCCACGAAACGCTCGGCGCTCATGCCCGGACGCTGGTGGTAACCCTGGGCCAGGCCGGCCCCGCCGACATACAGCTCACCGGTGGCGCCTTGCGGCACCAGGGCCAGATCGGCGTCGAGGATGTAGGCCACGCGCTCCCCCACCACCGTGCCGATCGGCACGCTGCCAGCGCCCTCTTCCAGTTGTTCCGGCGCCAGGCTGGCCAGCGGCATGACCACGGTTTCGGTCGGGCCGTAGGCGTTGAAGAACAGGCTCGGCTTGAACGCCGCGCGAATACGGCTCAGGTGTTCGCCGGTCAGTGCCTCGCCGCCGGTGATGCACGTGCGCACCGGCAGGGTCTGGCCCTGGGTCGCCAGCCACCGCGCCAGCTGGCTGCCGTAGCTCGGGGTGAAGCCGAGGATGTTGATGCGGTGCTCACGGATCAGCTGGCAGATCTCTTGCGCATCCCACTGCCCCTGCGCCCGCAGCACCACCTGGGCGCCGCTGAGCAGCGGCACCAGCAGGCGCTCGGTGGCGGCGTCGAAGTTGATGGAATAGAAGTGCAGCTCGCAGTCGTCCGGCCGCATGCCGAAGCGCTCGATCACCGCGCGGCAGTGCATGGCGATCTCGCCATGGGACACCACCACGCCCTTGGGCTTGCCGGTGGAGCCCGAGGTGTAGATCAGGTACGCCTGATGTTGCGGCAGGCTGATAAAGGGCAGCTCGCCAGCCGGGTAGTTGGCCAGTTGCGCGCCGTCCTCTTCCAGGCACCAGCGCGCCACGCTGGCTGGCAACTCACCCAAAGCCTGGAACATCGCCGCGTCGCTGAGCAGCAGGCCGATACCACTGTCTTCAATCATGTAGTGCAGGCGGTCCAGCGGGTATTCCGGGTCCAGCGGCACATAGGCGCCGCCGGCCTTGAGGATCGCCAACAGGCCGACGACCATTTCCAGCGAGCGCTCCAGGGCCAGGCCGACCCGCACCTGCGGGCCGACGCCACGCTCACGGAGCATCCAGGCCAGGCGGTTGGCGCGGCTGTCGAGCTCGGCGTAGCTCAGGGTCTGCCCGGCGAACGTCAGGGCCGGCGCGTCCGGGCGCAGCAGCGCCTGTTCGCTGAACAGGTGGTGGATGCACTGGTCCAGGCGGTGTTCGCCGGGCTCGACGCCCAGGCTGTCCAGCAGTTGCTGTTGTTCGACGCGGTCGAGCAACGGCAATTCGCTCAGGCGCCGCTCGGGGCTCTCTATCAAGGCCGCGATCAAGGCCTCCAGCAGGTTGCGCCAATGCGCCGCCATGCGCGCGATGCGCGGTTCGTCGAACAGGTCGGTGCTGTAGGTCAGGCAGCAACCCAGGCGATGATCGAGGTCGGTGACTTCCAGGTTGAGGTCGAACTTGGTGGCCCGCGCATCGTTGGCCAGGTACTCGACCGTCATGCCGGCCAGGCTGCGGCTCTGCTGGAACTCCCAGCGCTGGACGTTGCACATCACCTGGAACAGCGGGTTGTAGGCGGCGCTGCGCGGCGGCTGCAAGGCCTCCACCAGGTGGTCGAACGGCAGGTCCTGATGGGACTGGCCTTCGATCACGGTGTGCCGCACCTGCTCGAACAGATCAAAGACGCTCATCTGCCCGTCGAGCTGGCAACGCAGTACCTGGGTGTTGAGGAAGGCGCCGATCAGCCCTTCGCTTTCCGGACGGATGCGGTTGGCCACCGGCGCGCCGATGCGCAGGTCGGTCTGGCCACTGTAGCGATAGAGCAGCACGGCCAGGGTCGCGGTCATGGTCATGAACAGGGTCAGGCCGTGTTCGGCGTTGAAGCGCCGCACCCGTGCCGCCAGTTCGTCGCTCAGGTCGAAGCGGTACAACTCGCCCCGGTGGCTCTGCACCGGCGGCCGCGGCCGGTCGCCCGGCAGTTCCAGCAGCGGATGTTCGTTGCCCAGTTGCGCGGTCCAGTAATCCAGCTGGCGCTGACGCTCGCCGGACTCCAGCCACTGGCGCTGCCAGACGCTGTAATCCAGGTACTGCACCGGCAGCGGTTCCAGCGGCGAGTCGCGGTCGTCGATAAAGGCTTCGTACAACGCGCTCAGCTCACGGGCGAAGATGTCCATCGCCCAGCCTTCGGTGACGATGTGGTGCAGGGTCAGCACAAAGTAGTGCTCCTGCTCCGCCGCCTTGACCAGGCAGGCGCGCAGCAGTGGACCGGTTTCCAGGTCGAACGGCCGGTGCGCCTCGCTGTCGGCCAGCTGTTGCAGGCGTTGCTCGCGGCTCGCTGCATCCAAACTGGAGAAATCCTTCCAGCCCATGCGCACGCCGGTTTCCCCATGCACCCGTTGTTGGGCCACGCCGTCGACGCTGGGGAAAGTGGTGCGCAGGGTTTCGTGACGCAGGATCAGCGCCTGCAGCGCCGCCTCGAAACGCCCGACATCCAGCACGCCCTTGAAACGCGCCATGCCACCGACGTTGTAGGCCGGGCTGTCCGGCTCCATCTGCCAGAGGAACCACATGCGCTGCTGGGAATAGGACAACGGCACAGGCTGGCTGCGATCGACCTTGGCGATCGGCGGCTGCTGGTTGCGCTTGCCGGCTTCCTGGATCAGCCGCACCTGCTCGGCGAAGTCGCCCAGCTCGCTGGCTTCGAACAAGGCCCGCAGCGGCAACTCGACGTCGCAGGCCTGGCGGGTGCGGGAAATGATCTGCGTGGCCAGCAGCGAGTGGCCGCCCAGGGCGAAGAAATCATCGCGCAAGCCAATGCGCTGCTGCCCCAGCACCTCGCGCCAGATCGCCGCGATCTGCTGTTGCAACTCAGTGACGGGTTCGACGTGTTCACGCACCTGCCATTGCGGTTCCGGCAAGGCGCGGCGGTCGAGCTTGCCGCTCGGGCTCAGCGGCATGGCCGAAAGAAGCATCAGTTGCGCCGGCACCATGTACTCCGGCAGCTCATTGGCCAGGGCGGTTTTCAGGCGCGCGGTCTGCGCACCCTCCTCCTCCCCATCCGCGCTGGCGGTGTAATAACCGATCAGCTGCGCACCGGCCGCGGTCTCGCGCACCAGTACCGCCGCCTGGGCCACGCCCTCCTGGGCCAGCAGGCGCGCTTCGATTTCCTGGGGTTCGACGCGAAAGCCGCGCAGCTTGACCTGCTGGTCGAGACGCCCGAGGTATTCCAGGGCGCCATCGGCCGCCCAGCGCACCCGGTCGCCAGTGCGGTACAGGCGCGCGCCCTCGCTGCTCAGCGGATCAACGACAAAACGTTCGGCGCTCAGCCCCGGGCGCCCGAGGTAACCGCGGGCCAGGCCGACCCCGGCAATGCACAGCTCGCCCGGCACGCCGGTCGGTACCGGGTTGAGGTCGGCGTCCAGCACCCGGCAGATCACGTTGCCCAGCGGACGGCCGATGGGCGAACGCTGGCCATCGACACTGCGGCAATGCCAGTGGGTAACGTTGATCGCGGTTTCGGTCGGGCCGTAACGGTTATGCAGTTGAGCGTTCGGCAACTGCTCCAGCACCCGGTCGCGCAATTCGGCCGGCAAGGCTTCACCACCGGAGAACACCCGGCGCAGGCTGCTGCATCCGGCGCTCAGCGGCTCCTCGACGAACAGCTGCAACAGCGGCGGTACGAAGTGCAGCGTGGTCACGCCGTATTGCTGCACCAGCTGGGCGATGCGATGCGGGTCGCGGTGTTCGCCCGGCGCGGCCAGCAGCAGGCGGCAGCCGGTGATCAGCGGCCAGAAGCACTCCCACACCGACACGTCGAAGCTGATCGGCGCCTTTTGCATCAGCACATCGCTGGCGTCCAGGCGGTAGCTGTTCTGCATCCACTGCAAGCGTTCGCTCAGGGCCGCGTGGGTGTTGCCCACGCCCTTGGGCTGGCCGGTGGAGCCGGAGGTGTAGATCACATAGGCCAGGTTGTCGCCGTGCAGGTGCAGGCCCGGCGCATGGCTCGGCCAGCTGTCGAGCTTGAGGCTGTCCATGGCGATGGCGCTGACGCCCTCGGCCTGGGGCAGGCGCTCGAGCAGCTGGGTCTGGGTCAGCAGCAGCTCGACGCCACTGTCGGCCAGCATGTAGGCCAGGCGCTCGGCCGGGTAGTCCGGGTCCAGCGGCACATAAGCGCCGCCGGCCTTGACGATCGCCAGCAGGCCGATCAACAGCTGCGGCGAACGCTCGGCGGCGATGGCCACGCAGACATCCGGGCCGACCCCTTTGTCGCGCAGGTAATGGGCCAGGCGGTTGGCCTGGGCATGCAGCTCGGCAAAGCTCAGCTCGCCGCCCTGCCACACCAGTGCGGTGCGTTCCGGGGTCTGCTGCAGTTGTGCCTCGAGCAGCTCGGGCAGCCATTGGCTGGCCGCCGCGCACGGGGCTTCGCTCCACTGTTGCTGCTGCGCCTGCTCGCAGGGGTTGAGCAACGGCAGGTCGGCGATGGCGGTTTGCGGACGCGCGCAGGCTTCGCGCAGCAGGCTGACGAAATGCTCGGCCAGGCGCTCGACGGTCGCGGCCTCGAACAGTTCGCTGGCGTAGTCGAACGACAGGCTCAGGCGGCCGTTGCGGTCTTCTTCACTGTGCAGTTGCAGGTCGAACTTGGCCTCGCGGCTGTGCCACGGCAACTCCTCGGCCAGCAGCCCGGGCAGCCGGCGCAGGGCGCTGAGGTCGCGCTGCTGGTGGTTGAACATGACTTGGAACAGACCCTGTTCGCGGGCCTGGGGGAAGGCTTCGAGCAGTTGCTCGAACGGCAGGTCCTGATGGGCCTGGGCCTGCAGCGCGGCCTGGCGGGTCTGCGCCAACAGATCAACGAACGGCAGGCGCCCGTCCACCTCGGCGCGCAGCACCAGGGTGTTGATGAAGAAGCCGATCAGGCCCTGGGTTTCCAGGCGCGGACGGTTGGCGTTGGGCACGCCGATACGGATGTCGCGCTGGCCGCTGTAGCGATGCAGCAGGCTCTGGAACGCCGTGAGCAACAGCATGAAAGGTGTGGATTCATGGGCCTGGGCGGTCTGGCGAATGGCTTCGCTCAAGCTCGCGCCCAGGCGCAGGCTGTGCCGCGCGGCGCTGTGTTGCCGTTGCGCCGAACGCGGGTGATCGGTGGCCAGGCTCAGGCTCGGGTGCTCGTCACCCAACTGCTGTTTCCAGTAGGTCAGTTGCCGTTCGCCTTCGCCCTGGGCCAGCCACTGGCGCTGCCAGCTGCCGTAGTCGGCGTACTGCAACGGCAGCGGCGCCAGGCTCGCCGCCTGGCCTTGCACGGCGGCGGCATACAGGCGTGAGAACTCGTCGATCAGCACATTCAGCGACCAGCCGTCGGCGATGATGTGGTGCAGGGTCACCAGCAGTTGGTGTTCCTCGTCGTCGAGGCGCACCAGGGTCACCCGGAGCAGCGGGCCTTGTTCCAGGTCGAACCGGGTACGGGCCTCATCCTCACGGATCTGTTGCGCCCGCGCCTCGCGCTCGGCCGCCGGCAGGTCGCTGAGGTCGATCACCTGCAGGTTGAATTCGCTGGCCGGCAGGACCTGTTGCAGCGCCTGGCCGTCGCGCTCGAAAAAGCGCGTGCGCAGGGATTCGTGGCGTTCGATCAGTTGCTGGAAGCTGGCGCGCAGGGCGTCTTCGTCCAGCTCGCCACGCAGGCGCAGGCCACCGGGAATGTTGTAGGCGCTGCTGTGCGGATTGAGCTGCCAGGTGATCCACAGGCGGTTCTGCGCCAGGGACTGGGGCAGCGCCTCGGTACGCGACAAAGCGTTGATCGCGCCCTGGGCCAGGCCGCCATCCTGTTGCAACTGGGCGACCTGTGCAGCGAACGCGCCGAGGGTCGGCGCCTCGAACAGCAGGCGCAGGTTCAGCTCCAGGCCGAGTGCTTCACGCAGACGCGCGACGACCTGGGTCGCGGCGATGGAGTTGCCGCCCAGCAGGAAGAAGTGATCGTCGCTCGCTACTTGCTCGACTTGCAGCTGTTCGCGCCAGATACGGCCGATCAGCTCTTGCAGTTCGCGGGTCGCTTCGTCACTCGCCTCGCCGACCGCCGCCTGGCGATCGGGGAGCTTGTTATCGGAGAACTGGGCGTAACTGTCGAGGCTGCCATCGGCCAGGCGGTTGCGGCAGGCCGAACGTTGCAGCTTGCCGCTGGACGTCTTGGGCAAGGCGCCGGGATTGAGCAGGACCACCACGCTCGGCGCTTGCTGATAGGCCTCGGCCACGGTCTGGCGAATCAGCTTGATCAGCGCGTCCGGCGTGAGGATCTTCTGCACGCTGCGGCTGATTTCCGCGGCGATGCCGATGCCTTCCTGGCCCTGCTCGGTGACGGCGAACGCCGCGACCCGGCCCTTGCGCACCACCTCGACCTCACGCTCGATGGTCTGCTCGATGTCCTGTGGATAAAGGTTGTGCCCACGCACGATCAGCATGTCTTTCAAGCGGCCGGTAATGAACAGCTCGCCATCGCGCATGAAACCCAGATCGCCGGTGCGCAGCCAGGTCCGGCCGGCATGCTCGACGAAGGTCTTGGCCGTGGCCTCGGGGTTGCGCCAGTAACCATGGGCGATGCTCGGGCCGGCAGCCCAGACTTCACCGACCCGGTTCTCTTCCAGCTCGGCCAGGGTATTGGGCTCGACGATCAGCACCGCGTGCTCGGGCTGGCTGGTGCCGCAGCTCATCATGGCGTTGCCGGTGCCCGGCTCGGCGCGGTTCTGCGCCAGGGCCTGCTCGTCCAGGCGCAGGGCCGGGATGCCCTGGCCACGGGTGCCGCCGGCGACAAACAGGGTGGCTTCGGCCAGGCCATAGGAGGCGAAGAAATGATTCGAGGTGAAACCGCAGGCGGCGAACTTCTCGGCAAAGCGTTCCAGGGTGTCCAGGCGTATCGGCTCGGACCCGGAATAGGCCACGCGCCAGCGGCTGAGGTCCAGGCGTTCCAGGGCCGACTCGCTGACCCGCTCGCTGCACAGGCGGTAGGCGAAGTCCGGGCCACCGCTGATGGTGCCGCCGTATTCGCTGATCGCCTCCAGCCAGCGCAACGGCCGGCCGAGGAAATACGCCGGCGACATCAATACGCAGGGCACGCCGCTGAAGATCGGTTGCAGCAGGCCGCCGATCAGGCCCATGTCGTGGTACAGCGGCAGCCAGCTGACGATCACGTCGTCGGGGTTGAGGTCGATACCGAAGCCGCGGCGGATCAGCAGCTCGTTGGCCACCAGGTTGCCGTGGCTGACTTGCACACCCTTGGGCAAGGCGGTGGAGCCCGAGGTGTACTGCAGGAAGGCGATGTCGTCGCCCCGCAGTTCGGTGGCGCTCCAGCCTTCGGCCAGGCTCGCCACCAGGGTGTCCACGCAGAGCAGTTGCGGCGCGTCGGCACCTTGCAGTTCGTCCATCTGCGACAACGATTCGCGCAGCCCGCTGCTGGTCAGCAGCAGCCGCGGCTCGGCGTCGGCGATGATCGAGATCAGCCGCTCCTGGTGATGGCGTCGGCTCGACTCCGGTGGATAGGCCGGCACCGCGATAACCCCGGCATACAGGCAGGCGAAAAACGCCGCGACATAGTCCGGGCCGCTGGGGAACAGCAGCACCGCGCGATCGCCCAGAGCGGCATTGGCCTGCAACGCCGCGGCGATGGTCCGGGCACGCAGATCCAGGTCGCGATAACTGAGGACCACGCTCTGATCCTGCTCTTCGGCAAGGAAGCGCAAGGCCACTTGATCGGGGGTCTGAGCCGCCCGGCGTTGAAGGGCTTGAGCCAGAGTGCTGGGGAGTTCGAACGCGTCCATCATGGGGTTTCCTGCGCGGATTGTGCTTGCACGTAGAGCCGCGGGAAAAAGCCGCAGCCGTTACATAAACCTTTGAAAAATAAAGGCCCCTGCCCTCGGAATGGGACATCTGGAGAGCGCTGTGGCGGGATTTTTCACCCGGAACCTTTCTCCAATGAGAACGGATGGCGTCTTGAAATAATTAGTCCGCACTCTGCCCTCGAACCCCTTCACAAAGTGCGACAACGAGCCGCAGTTCTCACTCTGCACCAAAGATGCTCATTAATTCTCTTTCTCAATTGACAATCATTATCATTCAACATAATTTGTCGCTCGATGTGTAAGACGAATCTGAAATTTCTGTCGTCCTACTAACCCTTTTGCAGCAAGGTGATTTCCATGACGGAACAAGTATCCACAAGCAGGTGCGATTCACCGCTACTCCAGGCCTTTGTCGACAACCGCCTGATCCTGGTCAAGATCGCGGCGCGCATTACCGGCTGTCGTTCCCGTGCCGAAGACGTGGTGCAAGACGCGTTCTTCCGGCTGCAATCGGCGCCGCAGATCACCTCATCGTTCAAGGCGCAGTTGAGCTATCTGTTCCAGATCGTGCGCAACCTGGCGATCGACCACTATCGCAAGCAGGCGCTGGAGCAGAAGTATTCGGGCACTGAAGAAGAGGGTCTGAATGTGGTCGTGCAGGGAGCGTCGCCGGAAACCTCACACATCAATTTCTCGACCCTGGAACACATTGCCGACGCGCTGACGGAGCTGCCCAGCCGCACCCGCTATGCCTTCGAGATGTATCGCCTGCATGGCGTGCCGCAAAAGGACATCGCCAAGGAACTCGGAGTCTCGCCGACGCTGGTGAATTTCATGATTCGCGATGCGCTGGTGCATTGCCGCAAAGTCTCGGGCAACCGCGCCGATACCTACGCCCGCCACTGATCCGCGCCGCACGCTACTCCCGCACCTGATCGCGATAGCCACCGTCAGCCACGGCGCTACCGCGAACAGGAACGCTCCCGCCAGATCTTCTCGACCGCCTGATGCCGTCCGTCCCCCCGCCCCTGCGCCAGAATCAGCAAGGCGGCGCGCTTGTGGGAAAAATCGAAGGCTCTCCCACAATGCAGACAACGCTCCTGCTGCTCGAGCCTCTGGCCCGCGTCCTCGGCCAGCCATTCGCTCGGCCCGTGGTCGAGGCATAACGAATGCACCAGAGTCGATAACCAGCCGGCCATCCACTCGTCACGCCACCCTTCTTGCCCACGCAAGGCTTGCAGCACCTCGCTGCCCGCTGGCGGCAGTGGCGTGCCAGACCCGCAGCTGGCACCGCTCGTTTCAATACCGGCCAGGCGCAGCGGTTGCAGGCCAGCGGGATCGGCGGCGCAACGGCAGGTATCGGCAACGGCCACAGCGGACAGCGTATCGAGAGAGGACATGGCACGGACTCAGCGTCATCAGTGTTCAACCAAGTGACGTGAGCCGCACAGGGAAATTTAGGCAAGCCGCCTTGCCGGCGGCTTCATTTGGCCGGTGGCATGACCACGATGCGGTAGGGATCGAAGATCTTCAGCAATTCACCGCTGTCGCGCAGGCGCCCCAGCAACTTGGCGAAGTTTTCGCCGCTGATCGGCGCCATGGGGCGAATCAGCGCGTAGTGGTGGTAGACCTGATCGATCCGATCGGAGGCGAACAATTGCTGCGCCGTGTCGGTATTGTGCGAAAGGAAATCACTGAGGTAGGAACGGGTCACCAGCGCAATGTCGGCACGACCGCGCAGCACCATCAGCAGGTTGCTGTCGTGGGAATAGGTCAGGGTCGCGTTGTAGGTGTCGGCCAGGTACTTGGGGTCGGCATTGAAGTTGGCGAACGCGTAGTGGTAACCGCTGAACAGGGCCAGGCGCTTGCCCTTGAGGTCGGCGAAATACTCCTGGCCGCGGCCGGGCTCGCGCTGGGCGGTGAAGATCTCGGCATCTTCCAGGCCCATGTCGACGCTGGTGTGGGGAATGTTCTGCCAGCCCCAGGCCGGATTCTCGAAAATCGCCATGTCGACGCGGCCTTGCTCGAAATCGCGAAAACGCCGGGGAATCGAGGTCGGCACCAGTACGAATTGGTAGTCGCTCTGCAGCGCGTTCAAGGCGTCCACCAGTTGCGGCAGCAGCCCGGTGTCGGCGCCCTGCTCGGGACGCACGGTATAAGGGGGAAAATGCGCCGCCCCCACGCGTACCAACTGCGCAGCGCAGGCCGGAAAAACCGTCAGGGTGGCCAGGCCCCACACCAGCACTCGCAAAGCCGTCCGCATTGGCGAAGACATCAAGGCAACTCACCTCAAGATAAAGAAACAGGGCAATGCCATTAAAGCTAGGCGGTTTCCCTGGCTTCAACAACTTTCCACTGAAGAATTAACTACTTGCAGGAGGCCTACGGCTCCTTGAGCACCAGGGTCAGCGCTTCCTCGGCCAGTTGCTCGAGGGTCATGCTGCCCTCGGCGCGAAACCAGGTGGTGGTCCAGGACAGCGCCCCGGTGAGAAAACGCCGGGTAATGAACACATCGCCCTTGATAAAGCCGGCCTCCTTGGCCTCGCCCAGCACCTGCAGCCAGATCCGCTCATAGATGTCGCGCAGCGCCAGGACGTCGGCCTGGCCCTGCGCCGACAACGAACGCCATTCGTAGACCAGCACCGCCATGGCCTCGCCGCTGCCGCCCATGATCGATTGCAGCTCGCAGCGGATCAGCGCCAGCACCCGCTCGCGCACGCTGCCGGCCTCGGCCAGTTCGGCGCGCATCAGGGCGGTGTTGTAGTGGATGGTTTCCTCCATCACCGCGCGCAGGATGTCGTCCTTGCTCTTGAAGTGATGAAAGATGCTGCCGGACTGGATGCCCACCGCGCTGGCCAGGTCGCGCACCGTGGTGCGCTCGTAGCCTTTGTTGCGAAACAGGTGAGCCGCGGTTTGCAGCAGCTTGCCGCGGGCGCTGTCCGGATCGGTCAGTTGCCCGTTGGCGACCAGCTGGCGCATCACCAGCAAGGCTTTTTGCTCGTCCACGGCCTCTCTCCTACATTCGCTCGATCGTTATGCGGTGCAGCCCCCTGAAACAGGGAGCTTGCGCGCGCAATTTAAGCCCGTGGGGACAACCAAGCAAGCGCTTGGGAATAAGATATTTCCGACGTTTACAAACCAAGCGCTTGCTTGGTAGTCTCGATCCAGTTCTGTCATCGCGTCTTTTTATCGAGTCTTTTATCGAGAGCCCCAGCCATGACCAAGACCCTTCGCATCGGTTGTGCCAGCGCCTTCTGGGGCGACACCTCGAGCGCCGCCGCGCAACTGGTGGAGGGCGGCCACCTGGATTACCTGGTGTTCGACTACCTGGCCGAGATCACTCTGTCGATCATGGCCGGCGCGCGGATGAAGGATCCCACTGCCGGATACGCCACGGATTTTGTCGAGGTCTTGAGCCCGCTGCTGGGCGAGATCGCCCGGCAGGAGATCCGGGTCATCAGCAACGCCGGCGGGATCAACCCGCAGGCCTGTGCCGCGGCCCTGCAAGCGGCCTGCGACCAGGCCGGCGTAGCCCTGAAAATCGCCGTGCTGCTGGGCGACGACCTGCAACCCCGCTTCAAGCAACTGAGCGGCAGCGGCATTCATGAAATGTTCAGCGGTGCGCCGCTGCCGCCGATGTGCGTGTCCACCAACGCCTACCTCGGCGCCCCCGGGATAGTCGAAGCCCTGAAGCTGGGCGCCGACATCGTCATCACCGGTCGCGGGGTCGACAGCGCGGTGGTCAGTGCCGCGCTGGTGCATGAATTCGGCTGGTCCTGGCACGACTACGACAAACTGGCCCAGGCCGCCCTCGCCGGGCACATCATCGAATGCGGCGCGCAGTGCACCGGCGGCAACTTCACCGACTGGCGCGACGTGCCGGACTACGAACACATCGGCTTTCCCATCGTCGAGGTCAGCGCCGACGGCCAGTTCGTGGTGAGCAAGCCCGAAGGTTCCGGTGGCCTGGTCACGCCGCTGACTGTCGGCGAACAACTGCTCTATGAGATCGGCGACCCACGGGCCTATCTGCTGCCCGATGTGGTCTGCAACTTCACCCAGGTCAAACTGCGCCAACAGGGCAAGAATGCGGTCAGCGTGCACGGCGCCAAGGGCCTGCCGCCGACCGGCCAGTACAAGGTCAGCGCCACTTACCCGGACGGTTTCCGCTGCACCGCCAGTTGCCTGATCGCCGGCATCGACGCGGTGGCCAAGGCGCGCCGGGTCAGCCAGGCGATCGTCGACAAGACTGCGCAAATGTTCGACCAACGCGGCTGGGCACCCTACAGCGAAGTCAATATCGAACTGCTCGGCAGCGAAGCCACCTATGGCCCCCACGGCCAGCGCCAGGACAGCCGCGAAGTGGTGATCAAGCTCGCCGTGCGCCATCCGGACAAACGCGCGCTGGTGCTGTTTTCCCGGGAGATCGCCCAGGCCGCCACCGGCATGGCCCCGGGCCTGACCGGCATCGTCGGCGGCCGGCCCACGGTCTATCCGCTGATCCGCCTGTTCTCGTTCCTGATCGACAAAAGCGCTTGCACTCTGGCAGTCGAGATGGCCGGCCAGCGCCACCGGGTCGAGCTGCCCGAGCTCGACAGCCTCGACGCCAGCGCCCTGCCCGCGCCCCATGCCGTGGCCAGCCCCGTGGGCCGCGCCGACGCCAGCGTGGCGCTGGTCAAGCTGGCGGTGGCGCGCTCCGGCGACAAGGGCAACCACAGCAATATCGGGGTCATGGCGCGCGACCCCGAATACCTGCCGTGGATCGCCGAGGCCCTGACACCCGCCGTCGTGGTGGACTGGATGAGCCATGTGCTGGACCCGGTGCATGGCCGGGTCCAGCGCTGGTACCTGCCGGGCACCCACAGCCTGAATTTCCTGCTGGAGAACGCCCTCGGTGGCGGCGGTGTCGCCAGCCTGCGCATCGACCCGCAGGGCAAGGCCTTCGCCCAGCAGTTGCTGGAAATCCAGATCCCGGTGCCGCAGAGCATCGCTGATGCCGTCAACTGAAGGAGGCTTTTCGTGGGCTACGACTCGATTTTCAAACCCGACCTGTTCGCCGGCCAGACCCTAGTCGTCACCGGCGGCGGCAGCGGCATCGGGCGCTGCACCGCCCATGAACTGGCGGCCCTTGGCGCCCGGGTGCTGCTGGTGGGGCGCAAGGCGGACAAGCTGCACAAGGTGGCCGCGGAGATCGCCGAAGACGGCGGCCAGGCCAGCGGGCATGCCTGCGATATCCGCGACGAGGAAGCGGTCAAGGCCCTGGTCAGCGAACTGATCCGTGACCACGGCCCCTTGCATGGCCTGGTCAACAACGCCGGCGGGCAGTACCCCTCGCCCCTGGCCTCGATCAATCAGAAAGGGTTTGAAACCGTGCTGCGCACCAACCTGGTGGGCGGCTTTCTCATGGCCCGGGAAGTCTTCAACCAGTCCATGAGCAAGCACGGCGGCAGCATCGTCAACATGCTCGCCGACATGTGGGGCGGCATGCCCGGCATGGGCCATTCCGGCGCCGCGCGTTCGGGGATGGACAATTTCACCAAGACCGCCGCGTTCGAATGGGGCCATGCCGGGGTGCGGGTCAACGCCGTGGCGCCGGGCTGGATCGCCTCCAGCGGCATGGACACCTACGAAGGCGCGTTCAAGGCGGTGATCCCGACCCTGCGCGAACACGTACCGCTCAAGCGCATCGGCACCGAGTCGGAAGTCAGCGCCGCCATCGTCTTCCTGCTCAGCCCGGCGGCGGCCTTCATCAGCGGCAGCACCTTGCGCATCGACGGCGCCGCCAGCCTGGGTAGCCGTGCCTGGCCGCTGCACAAGGCGTCCCACAGCGAGTCCTACAACGGCTTCCACCGCGCCTACCTACCGGACGTGCTTAAGGACGAGCCACTCAAGGACGGGAAATAAGCCATGCCAGTCATACAGTCCCAGCTCGATCCCCACGGCCCGCAGTTCCAGCAGAACCGCGAGGCGATGCTGGCCGGCATCGCGCAGATCCGCCAGCTGGAACAGAACCTGCTGGCCAAGGCCGCCGAGGCCAAGGCGAAATTCGAAAAGCGCGGGCAACTGCTGCCCCGCGAACGCCTCAATCTGCTGCTCGACCCCGGCGCGCCCTTTCTCGAACTGGCGAGCCTGGCCGGCTACAAGCTGCACGACGACAAGGATGGCAGCCAGGCCGGTGGCGGGTTGATCGCCGGCATCGGCTACGTCAGCGGCGTGCGGGTGCTGGTGGTGGCCAACAACAGTGCGATCAAGGGCGGCACCATCTCTCCCAGCGGCCTGAAAAAATCCCTGCGCCTGCAGCAGATCGCCATGGAAAACAAACTGCCGGTGGTGACCCTGGCCGAAAGCGGCGGCGCCAACCTCAATTACGCAGCGGAGATTTTCGTCGAAGGCGCGCGCAGTTTCGCCAACCAGGCACGCATGTCGGCCATGGGCCTGCCGCAGATCACCGTGGTCCATGGCTCGGCCACCGCCGGCGGGGCCTACCAGCCGGGGCTGTCGGATTACGTGGTGGTGGTGCGCGGCAAGGCCAAGCTGTTTCTCGCCGGCCCGCCATTGCTCAAGGCCGCCACCGGCGAGGTGGCCACCGATGAAGAACTGGGCGGCGCCGAGATGCATGCGCAGGTGGCCGGCACCGCGGAATACCTGGCGGAAAACGACGGCGACGGCGTGCGCATCGTGCGGGAAATCCTCGCAGCCCTGCCGTGGAATGCCCGGCTGCCGCTGCAGCCACCCCGGCCTTATGCGGAGCCGCTGTACCCGATCGACGAGCTGCTGGGGCTGATTCCCGACGAACCGAAAAAGCCGTACGACGCCCGGGAAATCATCGCGCGCATCGCCGACGGCTCGAATTTCCTCGAGTTCAAGGGCGAGTTCGACCAGCAGACCCTCTGCGGCCATTTGCAGATCCAGGGACGCCCTTGCGGTTTTATCGGCAATAACGGGCCGATCACCCCGAAAGGCGCAAGCAAGGCCGCGCAGTTCATTCAGTTGTGCGACCAGAGCGGCACCCCGCTGCTGTTTTTCCACAACACCACCGGTTTCATGGTCGGCACCGAGTCGGAGCAGCAGGGCGTGATCAAGCACGGTTCCAAGCTGATCCAGGCGGTGGCCAATGCCCGGGTGCCGAAGCTGACGATCGTGGTCGGCGGCTCCTACGGCGCCGGCAACTACGCCATGTGCGGCCGCGGCCTGGACCCGCGCTTCATCTTCGCCTGGCCCAACAGCCGCACCGCGGTGATGGGCGGCGCCCAGGCCGGCAAGGTGCTGCGCATCGTCACCGAGGCCAAGCACGCCAAGCAGGGCCAGGCGGCCGATCCGCAGATGCTGGATATGCTGGAACAGGTCACGGCGCAGAAACTCGACAGCCAATCCACGGCCTTGTATGGCAGCGCCAACCTGTGGGACGACGGGCTGATCGACCCACGGGATACCCGCATCCTGCTGGGTTATCTGCTGGATATCTGCCACGAGGCGCAGGTGCGTCAGCTACAACCCAATAGCTTCGGCGTCGCACGGTTCTGACCGGTAGCCGCTGCCGCAGGCTGCGATAAGGCCCGAAGGGTCTTCTAGGGCCTCAAGAGCACGTCCCCTGCGGGGCCGATCGCAGCCTTCGGCAGCGGCTACAGGGACAGCGAGCAGTTCCGCAACGACGGTGTTTTCGGCCTGCGGCAGCGGCTACAGGGGTAACAAGGTTCAGGGATTGCGTCACTCAACTTGAGGAGAACAATAAAAATGATCTTCACCCAGGAACATGAAGAACTGCGGCGCACGGTGCGCAACTTTGTCGAGCGCGAGATCAACCCGCATGTCGAGGAATGGGAAAAGGCCGGGCGCTTTCCGATCCACGAGATTTTCCGCCAGGCCGGCGAACTGGGCCTGCTGGGCATCTCCAAGCCGGAGAAGTTCGGCGGCATGGGCCTGGACTACAGCTACTCGATCGTCGCCGCCGAAGAGTTCGGCACCATCCATTGCGGCGGCATCCCGATGTCCATCGGCGTGCAGACCGACATGTGCACCCCGGCCCTGGCGCGTTTCGGCTCCGACGAGTTGCGCGAGGAGTTCCTGCGCCCGGCCATCAGCGGGGAAATGGTCGGCTGCATCGGTGTCTCCGAAGTCGGTGCCGGCTCCGACGTGGCCGGGCTCAAGACCACCGCGCGCAAGGACGGCGACGACTATGTGATCAACGGCAGCAAGATGTGGATCACCAACTCCCCCAGCGCCGACTTCATCTGCCTGCTGGCCAACACCTCGGACGACAAACCCCACGTCAACAAGTCGCTGATCATGGTGCCGATGAACAGCCCCGGCATCAGCCTCAGCCCGCACCTGGACAAGCTCGGCATGCGCAGTTCGGAAACCGCCCAGGTGTTTTTCGACAACGTGCGCGTGCCCCAGCGCTATCGCATCGGCCACGAAGGCGCGGGTTTCATGATGCAGATGCTGCAATTCCAGGAAGAGCGGCTGTTCGGCGCGGCCAACATGATCAAGGGCCTGGAGTATTGCGTCGACAGCACCATCGAGTATTGCAAGGAGCGCAAGACCTTCGGCAGCGCGCTGATCGACAACCAGGTGATCCACTTCCGCCTGGCCGAGTTGTCCACCGAAATCGAATGCCTGCGGGCCCTGGTTTACCAGGCCACCGAGCAATACGTGCGCGGTCAGGACGTCACCCGCCTGGCGTCCATGGCCAAGCTAAAGGCCGGGCGCCTGGGCCGAGAAGTCAGCGACAGCTGCCTGCAATACTGGGGCGGCATGGGCTTCATGTGGGACAACCCGGTGGCCCGCGCCTACCGTGACGTGCGCCTGGTTTCGATCGGCGGCGGTGCCGACGAAATCATGCTGGGTATCATCTGCAAACTCATGGGCATCCTGCCAGGGAAAAGAAAATGAGCCGCCTGCCCGCCTGCGAAACCCTGCTGCTGGCGCCCCGTGGCGGCGTCCTGCACATCACCCTCGATCGCCCGGACAGCCGCAACGCCATGAGCCTGCACATGGTCGCCGAACTGCGCGCGGTGCTGGCGGCGGTACGCGATGACCGCGGCATTCGCGCCCTGGTCCTGAGGGGCGCCGGCGGGCACTTCTGCGCCGGCGGCGACCTGAAAGACATGGCCAGTGCCCGTGCCCAGGGCGCCAGTGCCTATCAGGAACTGAACCGGGCGTTCGGCACACTGCTCGAGGAAGCCCAGCACAGCCCGCAGGTGCTGATCGTGCTGCTGCAGGGCGCGGTGTTAGGTGGCGGCTTCGGCCTGGCCTGTGTCAGCGATATCGCCATCGCCGATCATCAGGCGCAATTCGGCATGCCGGAAACCAGCCTCGGCCTGCTGCCGGCGCAGATCGCGCCGTTTGTGGTCAAGCGCATCGGCCTGACCCAGGCCCGTCGGCTGGCCCTGACCGCCGCGCGCTTTGATGGCAACGAAGCCGAACGGCTGGGCCTGGTGCATTTTGTCGAAGACGGCCCAGAGGCCCTGGCCGAGCGCCTCGATGAGGTGCTGGCCCATGTGCTGTGCTGCGCGCCCGAGGCCAACGCCGCGACCAAGGCCCTGTTGCTGGCCAGCGCTGAAGAACCGCTGGCGCCGCTGCTCGATCGCGCGGCGGAACAGTTTGGCGCCGCCGTCACCGGTGCCGAAGGCATCGAAGGAACCATGGCCTTCGTGCAGAAACGCAAACCGGCGTGGGCCTCATGAGCCCCATCGCGAGCAAGCTCGCTCCTACCGGTCCGTGACTGGCCTACGCCTTTGTAGGAGCGAGCTTGCTCGCGAAATGCCCGACCAAACACCACCGATCTCAGGAAACCACCTCATGCCCGCCTTCAGCAAAATCCTGATCGCCAATCGCGGTGAAATCGCCTGCCGCATCCAGCGCACCGCCCAAGCCCTGGGTTATCGCACCGTGGCGGTGTTCAGCGATGCCGACGCCGATGCGCTGCATGTGCGGATGGCCGACGAGGCGGTGCGTATCGGCCCGGCGGCGGTCCAACAGTCCTACCTGAACAGCCAGGCGATCCTTGACGCGGCCCGGCGCACGGGCGCCGACGCGCTGCATCCCGGCTACGGCTTTCTGTCGGAGAACGCCGAGTTCGCCAACGCCTGCGAGGCAGCCGGCATCACCTTTATCGGCCCCAGCGCCGAGGCCATCGAATTGATGGGCAGCAAGCGCCTGTCCAAGCTGGCGATGCTCGCGGCGGGCGTCCCCTGCATCGCCGGTTATCAGGGCGCGGAACAGGACGATGCGACCCTGCAACGCGAAGCCGAACGCATCGGCTACCCGCTGATGATCAAAGCCAGCGCCGGTGGCGGCGGACGCGGCATGCGCCTGGTGCAGCGAGCCGATGAGCTGCTGGCCCAGGTGCGTACCGCGCGCTCCGAGGCGCTGCACGCCTTCGGCAGCGACGAGTTGATTCTGGAGCAGGCGCTGATCGAACCGCGGCATGTGGAAATCCAGGTGTTCGGCGACCGCCACGGCCAATTGATCTACCTCGGCGAGCGCGATTGCTCGATCCAGCGCCGTCATCAGAAAGTCGTCGAGGAAGCGCCCTGTCCGGTGATGACCGCCGAGCTGCGCCAGGACATGGGCGAGGCCGCCCTCAAGGCCGGCCGGGCGGTGAATTATGTCGGTGCCGGCACCGTGGAATTTCTCCTCGATGCACGGGGGCAATTCTACTTTCTGGAAATGAACACCCGCCTGCAGGTCGAACACCCGGTCACCGAAATGATCACCGGCCTGGACCTGGTGGCCCTGCAACTACAGGTGGCGGCCGGTCAACCGTTACCACTGCGCCAGGAACAGGTCGAACTCAAGGGCCATGCCATCGAAGTGCGGCTGTATGCCGAGGACCCGGCGCAGGACTTCCTGCCACAAACCGGCCAGGTACGGCGCTGGGAACCGGCGCTGGGTGCCGATGTGCGTATCGATCACGGCCTGCTGGAAGGCCAGAGCGTCAGCCCGTTCTATGACCCGATGCTGGGCAAACTCATCGCCCACGGCGCCACCCGCGAAGAAGCGCGTCGCAAGCTGTTGCGCGCGGTCGAGGACACGGTGCTGACGGGCGTGGCGAGCAACCAGAAGCTGTTGGCGAACCTGCTTCGCCATCCCGGTTTTGCCAGCGGCGAATTCAGCACCGCCTTTATCGCCGAACATTTCGCCGACGATCCAAGCCTGCACCCCCAGTCGCCAAGAGGTGCCGAGCTGGCCCTGGCCGCGGCACTGCTTTATCAGCACGCGGCCCAGCGTCACGGCACGGCGCTGGCCGGCTGGCGCAACAACGCCAGCGTGCCGCTGCACTATCGCCTGGGCTCGGGTGAAGCCGTATGGAACCTTGAACTGAATAACCAGGCCGGAACGCTGCGGATTCAACACGCCGACCAAGGCTTCGAGGTACAGCTGCTGGAGACGGATGGCCGCTGGGCCTGCGCGACCATCGACGGTATCCGCCGCCGCTACGCCTACACCCTGGAAGCCGGGCAGCTCTGGCTGTTCACCCGTCCTGGCAGCCTGCACCTTCAAGACCTGAGCCACGCGCCGATCGCCAGCCAGGCCGGCGCCCACAGCGGCATGCTCAAGGCGCCCATGGACGGCGCCATAGTCGACGTACTGGTCAGCGAGGGCGCGACCGTCAGCAAGGGGCAATTGCTGCTGGTGCTGGAGGCGATGAAAATGGAGCATCCGCTGAAGGCCGGGATCGATGGCGTGATCAAGCGGCTGCAGGTCAATCTCGGCGATCAGGTGAAAAACCGCCAGATTCTGCTGGAGGTGGAATAAGCCGCTAGGCGCAGACGTCGGGTTTGGCTACGCTCAAGCCTCATCGGGATGTTGAAGCTGGAGCCTGTGATGCCCCACTGGTTGGTAATTGATCTGGAAGCCACCACGGACGAAGGAGGCTGGCCGCTGACCGACATGGAAATCATCGAGATCGGCGCCACCCTGGTGAACCGCGAAGGGCGTGAACTGGACCATTTCCAACGCTTCGTGCGCCCGCTGCGGCGGCCGATGCTGACACCGTTCTGCCGTGAACTGACCCACATCACCCAGGCCCAGATCGACGGCGCCCAGCCGTTGAGCGAAGTCTGGCCGCTGTTCGAACGCTGGCTGGGCCAGCATCACACGCGCCTGGAGGGCTGGGCCAGCTGGGGCGACTACGATCGCAAGCAACTGCTGCAGGAGTGGCAACGCTCGCAACTGCACAGCGCCCTCGCCCAACTGCCGCACATGAACCTCAAGCAACGCTTCGCCAAGGCCCGCCGCCTCGAACGACCGCTGGGCCTGAACGGCGCGCTGCAACTGGCCGGGCTGCAGTTCACCGGCCAGCAGCATCGCGCCCTGGAAGATGCCCGCAATACGGCGCGTTTATTGCCTCTGATTCTTCCCGGCTGATCCGTCCGCGCAACAGGTGACGCATCTGAAGGCCTTGTGCATACTGGCCGGCCTTTTTGACCCCTTTTTGAGGAATCGCCCATGTTTAAAGTCAACGAGTACTTCGACGGCACCGTCAAGTCGATTGCCTTCGGCACGGCCGAAGGTCCCGCCACCATCGGCGTCATGGCTCCGGGCGAATACGAGTTCGGCACGGCTCAACGGGAAATCATGCACGTGGTTTCCGGCGCCCTGACCGTCAAGCTGCCTGACAGCAACGACTGGGAAACCTTTGCCGCCGGCAGCCAGTTCAACGTACCGGCCAACAGCAAGTTCCAGCTGAAAGTGGCCGTCGACACCGCCTACCTGTGCGAATACCGCGGCTGATCCCTCCGGGAGCTGATCCTCGGCGATAAAAAAATGCCCGTATCTGGCGATACGGGCATTTTTCGTTTCAGCGCCACCGACTATTCCAGCACCGTGACCGGCATGCCGACTTCCAGGCGGCCAATGCCATCGTTCACCAGGTTCTGCCCGAACATCGCCCCGCCTTCTTGCGCCCGGTACTGCTGCAGCGTGGCCAGCGGTTCACGGTCGGCGCTGCGCTCGCCGGTCTGCGGATCGATGGTGGTGAGAATGCAACGCGCACAAGGCTTGACCACCCGAAACTCGATATCGCCGATGCGGATGCGTTTCCAGCCATCTTCGGCAAAGGCCGGGCAGCCCTCGATCACCAGGTTCGGGCGAAAGCGCAGCATTTCCAGGGGACGGCCGACACGACTGGACAGGTCTTCCCGGGAGGACTCGCCAATCAGCAACAGCGGAAAACCGTCGGCGAAGGCCACCTGATCGTCATCCTTGCCGTAACCGGCCTGAGTGGTGCGCGCACGCTCCGGGGGGACCTGTACCAGGCGGGTCGGCTTGCCGATGAAATCGCTCAGCCAGGCATGGGCTTCGTCGCCGGCATCCGGTACGCGCAGGGTATCGCGCCAGATGGTCACGCCGCGTAACGGGGCATCCGCACCAGGCAGTGGCACATCGAGGGATGGATAACCGGGAGCACTGAGGGTCAGCCCTCCCTCGGCGTTCCAGAGCGCCGAAAGCTGGCTCATGTGCGGGACCGCACGCTGGGTCAGGAAGCGTCCGCTGGGTTCATCGACCAGCATCCAGCGTCGATCTCCCTCCAGCCCCAGCCTGTCCAGCGCGACCTGTTGCAGGGACTCGCCCTTGCCGGATTTCAAGGGGTATCGATAAAGCGCGCTGAGACGCATGGCCAGCTCCCGGGTGGCAAAGAAAGCAACCTTATACGAGCCGGCCCGCGAATCAAAGAAGCAGCTGCCGCGCAGGCGTCGCTCCGGCCACGGCTCCCGTCAGGCGGGAACTTCGTCCAGCATCAGGCGCTGGCGCACCACGTCGACCAGTTTGTCCGGCTGGAACTTGGACAGGAAGTTGTCGCAACCGACCTTCTTCACCATCGACTCGTTGAAGCTGCCGGACAGGGAGGTATGCAGCACCACATAAAGGCCGCGCAGACGAGGATCGTTGCGGATTTCGGTGGTCAGGCGATAGCCGTCCATTTCCGGCATTTCGGCGTCGGTGAACACCATCAGCAGCTTGTCGGTCATGTCGACCCCGGTATCGGCCCAGGCCTTGAGCATCTTCAGGGCCTTCAGGCCGTCGCTGGCAATGTGCATCTTCACCCCCAACTGGCCCAGGGTGTCGCGCAATTGCGACAGCGCCACGTTGGAGTCGTCCACCAACAGCACTTCACGGCCGCGGGCACGTTCGAGCACCGGATCGTCGAGCTTGTCGCGCGACACCTTGGCGTTGTACGGAACGATTTCGGCCAGGACCTTTTCCACGTCGATGATCTCGACCAGTTGATCGTCGACCTTGCTGATCGCCGTCAGGTAATGCTGGCGCCCGGCACTGGTCGGCGGTGGCAGGATGGCTTCCCAGTTCATGTTGACGATACGGTCGACGCCCCCCACCAGGAAGGCCTGCACCGAGCGGTTGTACTCGGTGACGATGATGGTGCTGTTGGGACCCGGCACCAGCGGTCGCATGCCGATCGCCTGGGACAGATCGATGACCGGCAGCGTCTGCCCCCGCAGGTTGACCACGCCACAGACGAACGGATGGCGCTGGGGCATCAGCGTCAGCTTCGGCAATTGCAGGACTTCCTGCACCTTGAACACGTTGATCGCGAACAACTGTCGCCCGGCCAGACGGAACATGAGGATTTCCAGGCGATTCTCACCCACCAGTTGCGTGCGTTGATCTACCGTGTCGAGAATGCCGGCCATGTAATGACTCCTGGGCTTGTTCTGATGAATTCACTAACGTGGGTTATCGGCGCAATTCGCCGAATCTTGACCCGCATACAAAATGCCATGCAAAGGCATTGATGTCACATTAACATCATGCTTTACTGGCTTCGCGATTTCATCCACACAACTTCCCCGCCGCGACCTCTATTTCAGCGCTTGGTTCCCCTTTATAAGGGAATCCCCTATCGGCAATCAGGACCAACCTGATATTCGCAATATCCAATAGCCATTAATGTGACGCCATTCTCATTGCATGAATGGAGTCAGGCTTTTGTTTGTGATCGCAGGAAGATGGGCTGGTGCCCCTTCGAGCCCCCCCGCCTCCGCTGTCCAAGCGTGGCCGACACACCGTGCTCGGCAGTCTGTCGCCTGCAGACTAAACACCAGCACAGCGTCTTCGTCCATTGAGAACCAATCAGATTCGTCCTATATCCCACGGCATAACCGACGTAATACCTTACAGCCGCTCACAAAACGGACCATTCCATCATCTGACGTGGCGTCGTGGAGACAAGCATGCTGATCGACGATAAAGAGTGGCACCAGTCACCCGACTTTCTGCTTGAGGCAGAAGCACTATTGGCCAAGTCTGTTGAATGCCTGAACCATCTCAACCTGATCAGGAACGATCAGGACGCCATCGATTGCATGTTGTCCACCCTGCTCAAACTGGCCGAGAAAACCGATGCGCTGGCGCTGCGCAGCACCGCCGAATTCTCGCGCCAGGTTCATGCGTTGCTGGATCACTCCCATCCTCATCCGGACATGAACGAGCAGATCCTCGACACCCTCGGGGAATGCTTCAGCCTGATGGCCTGGCAGCTTGAACTCGTCGATCCGGTGACTGGGCAGTTGAACCTCGATGGCAACGAACAGGCCACCCTCATCGAATCCCTCGCCGTGCAAATCGACCCTCTGCCCGCACCCCTGTCCTGCCACCAAAATTCGTTCAAAGTTTTTTCGATCGCCAAGAGAAACGCATAGACCCTGTCGTTAATACCTAACTTCAGTCGTTAGATATGTCGTGACATTGACCAGCATCATGTCGTTATCCAATATTTCATGCCTGTTAACGACAGAACCAACTAACACAACTAAATAAAACCAATCCCGAGACTTCAAGTGTTCTGAATCTCGCCTACCCGTTCGCCAAGGCCAGATACAGCCACTGTTTGAGCGGAGCCAGTTAAAACAAGCGAATCGGAACATACGTCCCAAAAGGCAATATTCCTGACCCGCTGGACATATATAGAGGCGCGACCAACGGTAGCTAAGCTGATACTATGCCAGCCACTAAACGATATCCTTAATGGCACTGTGATTTCAGATTGATCTTGTTACACACCTGATCAGTGCAAGGCTTGCTCCCAACGAATAGACCGCGTTAATTGAAGCCGCATACTCAAACAATACCGTTTTCCAAACCGGGGCCCGTCAGTCGACTTGACCGGTCTCCCCGCAGCGAACATTCATTGGCTCCATCCGCTATGTACGCCAGCCTCAAGTCAACTGCCACCAGGCTTCTCTCTCGAATAAACCTGCGCTGGCTCAACCTGTTGCTGTGCTCATGCTCGGCACTTGGAAGTCTGGCCGTCTATTGCCTGTCGACGACCTTTCCCCTCAGCCTGCTGATCCTGAATCTGGCGGCCCTGGCCAGTGTCTGGGCCTATTACGGGGACTCGCGCAATTCGATCAAGTTCCAGCCTCAGGAACTGGCGGATCGCTTGCTGGAAGTCCAGGAAAACGAGCGCCATCGCCTCAGTCGTGAATTGCATGATGATATTGGTCAGTTGTTGACTGCCGCCAAGCTGCAAAGCGAATGGCTCAAGCGCCGCCTGCCCGAAGACCTGCAACAGCATTGCACGACGCTTCAAAGCACATTGGAAGAAACCCTGGCCAAGGTGCGCGATGTATCGGCCATTCTTAATCCCCGGCAATTGGCCAGCCTGGGCCTGGAAGCCAGCCTGCGGGCACACTTGCTGAAGACCCTGGAAAACACTTCCGTGCACTGGAGCCTGGAATGCAAGCAACGCCTGGCAGGCATCCCCGAGGAGATGGCGGTGGCCGCCTTTCGCATCACTCAGGAAGCCGTCACCAACATGCTGCGCCACGCCCAGGCGGATAACCTGCTGGTACGCCTGCAACGCCTGCCCGAGGGCCTTTCGCTGTTTATCAGCGATGATGGCTGTGGCTTTTCCCCAGCGGCCAATCCTGGCGCGCAAGGACAACGCGGCATGGCGGGCATGGCGGAAAGAATCGCGCAACTGGGTGGCACACTGAAGGTTTCCAGCCAGCCCGACCAGGGCACACAAATCGAAGCACTCTTCCCCTGGGCGCCTCGCGCACTCGAACGGGCCAGTACGAATAAGGTTTTACATTGACCTGCAATTTACTTCTGGTGGATGACCACTCGCTCATCAGGGCTGGCGTGCGTGCCCTGGTCATGGACATTCCTGGCTATGCCGTGATCGGCGAAGCCAACGATGGCGCACAAGTACTGGAAATGGTCGAGAGGCTGTCGCCGGACATTATCCTTCTGGATATTTCCATGAAGGATATCGGCGGCCTTGAGGCCCTGAAGAGACTCAAGGTGGTGCACCCGCAGAGCAAAGTACTGATTCTCTCGATGCACACCGATCCGGCGCTGATCATGCAGGCCCTGGAATCCGGTGCTCATGGTTATCTGCTCAAGGACACCACCGCCAACGAGCTCGAGCACGCGCTCGACGCCTTGCGCAACAACGAGCGTTATCTCAGCCCGGCCATTGCACACACGGTGATCAACCAGGCGCTGATCCGCGTGCAGAAGCCCCATCCGGAACCCGTTGAAACCCATAACCTGACCGCACGCCAGCTGGAGATCCTGCGCCTGATCGTTCGCGGCAAATCGACCCGCGAAATCGCTCATGGGCTTGGCCTGAGCATCAAGACCGTGGAAACCCACCGCTCGCAGATCATGAAACGCCTGCAGATCTATGATGTGGCCGGCCTGGTCCTGTTTGCCGTCCGCGAACAGATCATCAGCCTCGACGATTAAGACGCCGAAGCCGCCAACAGCGGGGAGTCTTCCGGCAAATGCACCCGCAATGCCCCTGGGAGCGCGCGAAAACGCAGGTTTTCGCCTTGCAGGGGCTCACCGTCGAGATTGATATCCAGCCCCTCGGACACCTTGATTTCAACCCAGGGCAGGCGCGTGCGCACAAACAGGTTGTCGATCCCCCAGCCGCCGGCCAGCAGGTCCTTCAAGGTGCCCACCAACTCCTGGGGGGCCGGTAGGATACTGACATCCAGCAATCCGTCATCGGCCATCGCCTCAGGGCACAGCAGATGACCACCACCGGCCTGGCGCCCGTTGCCGATCCCCAGGGCCAACAGCTCGCCGCGCCAATGGAAATCCGGCCCCTGCAGTTCACCGTATGCCGCATGCAGTTCGTTGAAACGAGACAAACCAGTGAACAGATAGGCCGCGCCCCCCAGAATCTTTTTCAGGTCCTCGGAGGTATTGGCCGTCACCTGGCTGCCGAACCCGCCCGTGGCCATGTTGAGAAATACCTGGCCACCGACCTCGCCGAGGTCGATCGCCCGTGCCGGCACGTCGAGCAGGTTCAATGCCTCATGGGGCAGCAACGACACGCCGGCCGCCCGCGCGAAATCATTGGCCGTCCCCAGCGGCAGCAACACCAGGCTGGCATCGTTGGCCTGCGCCGCCATGGCCTCGGCGATATCACGCAAAGTGCCATCACCGCCCCCCGCGATCAGGCGGGTGTAACCAGTCACGAGGGCTTCATCCACCAGGCGCTGGGCGTCGCCCGCTTCCCAGGTCAGGCGGACCGCCAGCTCCCAACCCTCTTCACGCTTGCGTTCGACAGCGTCGCGGACCTCTTCGTTGAGGGCCTGCTTGCCGTGCAGTATCAGCATCGCCTTGCGTTCGCTCATCGCTCATCACTCCTGTCATTCGAGGGCCATTGAAGGATGTTGACCCTCGGCCCATGAGAAAAAGTCCGATCGGGACGTAATCAATTTGTCGCCGTCAGGCCGTCTGCTGGCTGACCGGTAACTTTTCTGACCGCAGATTGAGAATCACCTGAATTGACCCGAAACAGACAATCGGAGAATGTTCATGGCAGGCGAACGACGCCTCAAACAGGGAAGCGAAACACATGGATGACAAGAAATGCTTTGAACGCTCGAACTCCGCGCTCACTCGGCTGGAAGGGAGCATCCTGCTCAGTACAGGTAAACACCCGGAACTGAGTGTCCATCAAGTACATACCCGTGACCCCGAGCATAAGCCCGACAGCAAGCTTCATGCCTTGCTCAAGAAGCTCGCGTGGGTGTTGGCCTATGCCGGGTTTCTATCGGCACTGCTGTCTTGGGGACTGAACAGCCGTTTTGGCTTGCTGATCCTTTTACTCCTGCGTTGATAGGCAGGGCCCTGGAGGATGGACCCGGCGCTGCCGACCAGGTCCGCCTCCCCTGGAGTCAGCCCAGGACTTCACTCAATGGGATGAAGTTGACCCAATCGCCCTCAACCAGCGTTCGCTCTTCCAGTACCTCGACCAGCCCCTCGGCCCAGGCGGCACTGCGCAAGACCCCGGAACTCTGGTTCCGGTAGATGATTGCCCTGCCCTGCTCCAGACGCCCACGCAGATACTCTCGTCGATTCCCCGGTTTCGACCAGGCAAACCCGGCTGGAACCTGGAACTGCAAGGGCTGCAGCTCCTTCACTCCCTGGCGCCGCAAAATATAGGGGCGAGCCAGCAAGGCAAAGGTCACCAGTGTCGAGGCCGGGTTACCCGGCAGGCCGATCACCGGCACGCTGCGGAAATGCCCGAAGGTCAATGGCTTGCCCGGCTTGATCGCCAGCTTCCAGAGCGCAAGCTCGCCCTCCTCTCTTAAGGCGATGCCCAGGAAATCCGCCTCGCCCACCGATACACCACCGGTGGACAGGATCAGGTCCACATCCGCCAGTTCGGCAAGGCGCCGCCGGGTCGTGGGCAGATCGTCGGGCAGGATCCCGCCGTCGACCACTTCACAGCCCAGCCGCTGCAACCAACTGCACAGCAGGACACGGTTGCTGTTGTAGATCTGCCCTGGACCCAGCGCTTGCCCGGGTTCTACCAGCTCGTCGCCGGTGGAAAGCACGGCGACCCGCACTCGACGCACCACCTCCAACTCCCCGCAACCCAAGGAAGCAGCAAGCCCCAGCTCGATCGGCCCCAGCTGCGTTCCGGCCACCAATACACACTCACCGACCATGGTTTCCTGGCCTTGGGGACGAATGTTCTGCCCGGCGCTGAGCGGCTCGGTAAAGGACACCCGCCCATCGGCCTGAACCTCGGCGTTCTCCTGCATTTCCACGCAGTCGGCTCCCGCCGGGACCGGTGCCCCGGTGAAGATGCGTGCGCAGGTACCGGGCGCCAAAGGCTCGGGCGCCTGGCCGGCGAAAATACGCTGGCTGACCACAAGGGCCTCACCACTCCAATCCGCGGCACGCAAGGCATAGCCGTCCATGGCGCTGTTGGGCCAGGGCGGAAGATCCAGGGTGGAAATCAAATCGTCGGCCAAGACCCGGCCTTGAGCTGCCGCCAGCGGCAGCCGCTCGCGCTCGAGAATGGGAGTAGCCTCGGCCATCTCCAGCAAACGGGCCAATGCGACCTCGACCGGCATCAAGGCACCGGTCTTGCCCGGCTTACCCACGGGATTCACAAGGTGCCGCCTGTTTCAGGTGCGTGACGAAATTGCACGGCCGGTGCCGCGAGTCCAGCTGCTCGGCGAGGATGCCGTCCCAACCGGTACGCACCGCGTTGGTCGAGCCCGGCAGGCAGCACACCAGCGTGCCGTTGGCCAGCCCGGCCAGGGCCCGCGACTGCACGGTGGAAGTGCCGATGTCGGCCACCGAGATCTGACGGAACAACTCGCCAAAACCGTCGACCTGTTTGTCGAGCAGGCAAGACACGGCTTCCGGGGTGCTGTCGCGGCCGGTAAAACCGGTGCCGCCGGTGATCAGCACCACCTGGACCAGGTCGTCGGCGATCCAGGTCGCCACTTGCGCGCGAATCTTGTAGAGATCGTCCTTGAGCAGGACGCGCGCGGCCAGGTTATGGCCAGCAGCGCTCAGACGATCGACGAAGACCTGGCCGGAGGTATCGGTTTCCAGAGTCCGGGTATCACTGACAGTCAGCACCGCGATATTCAGGGGTGCAAAAGGTACATCAGCCTTGGCTTTCATAGGCTCGATCCAGTTGTAGGAGAAACAGCCCGGTGTTATATCACAGCGCTCTCTTTGACCGCCCCTGTGGAGACGTGCCATGACCCCGCGCGCAGATTTGCCACCCTGCTCCATTCTGCTCCTGGCCGGTGGACGCGGCCAACGCATGGGCGGAAGGGACAAGGGACTGATCGAGTGGCAGGGCCGGCCATTGATCGCCCATCTGCATCGACTGACCCGCGACCTGAGCGATGACCTGATCATTTCCTGCAACCGCAATCGCCGGCAGTACGCGCCTTATGCCGACCAACTGGTGCAGGACGAAAGCAATGATTTCCCAGGGCCGTTGGCAGGTATTCGTGCCGGATTGACCGTCGCCCGGCATGCCCGACTGCTGGTGTTGCCCTGCGACGTGCCGCGCATCGATGTGCAACTGATCGGCGCCATGCGACAAAGCGCCGCCCTGCATCCGGACAAACCACTGATGCTGCGCCATGGCGAGCACTGGGAACCCTTGCTGTGTATCATCCCGCGCGCACTGCTCGGCACCTTCGACGGAGCCTGGCAGAACGGTGAGCGCAGCCCCGGACGTATCATGCGCGGGCTGGATGCTCAGGCCCTGCAATGTCCGGCAAACGATCCCCGATTGGCTAATCTGAATACACCAGAGCTGTTAAGCCAGCAGCACGGCGTGTCAGAATGCCCTTAACTCAAGGAACTTGCAGGCGTTGCATACGTCTCAAGCACAGTAACTAAAGTATTCATCTCGGAGACACACAATGATTCAGCGGACTCTCGCCACTCTCATGCTTGCACTGGGCCTTGCCACTCTCGCCGGTTGCGCATCGCCTACTGTGATCACCCTGAATGACGGTCGCGAAATCCAGGCCGTCGATACGCCGAAATACGATGAGGATTCCGGCTTCTACGAGTTCGAACAACTGGACGGCAAACAAACCCGCATCAACAAGGATCAGGTTCGTACGGTAAAAGAGCTGTAATCCATACCGTTACAGCCTCGCACGATAAAGCCCGCTTTCGCGGGCTTTATCGTTTCTGGCAGCAGCAAGCAGTTGCCTGGATTACCACTGCAAGGTGATCCGACTCTCGAACTCGCGCTCCTCCCCTGTCAGCGGGTCGGTAAAACGCAGGCCCTGGGCCAGCAGCTTGAGCGGCTTGGCGTAATCGTCCTCCACATCCTTGAGCGCATCGGGATAAAACGGGTCGTTGCAGATCGCCGCCCCCAGCGCACCCATGTGCACCCGCAACTGGTGCTTTTTGCCAGTCACCGGATACAGCCCATAACGCCAGAGGTCACCGTTCTTTTCCCGGACCTCCAGTGCCGTTTCCGTATTAGGCGTACCAGGCCCTTCCTGCATGCGGAAAAAGGGCTCGCCATCGACCAGGCGGCTTTTATGCACCCGCGGGAACTCAAGACCGGGCAAGGCCGGTGCGATGGCCTCGTAGCGCTTGTCGATCCTGCGTGTCGGAAACAGCGACTGATAGGCCGAGCGGCTTTGCGGATTGGCCGAAAACAACACCAGGCCCGCCGTATGCCGGTCGATGCGATGCAGAGGCACCAGGTGGGGATTGTCCAGGCTGCGGATCAAGCGGCGCAGCAAGGTTTGCTCGACATACTCCCCCGCCGGGGTGACCGGCAGGAAATGCGGCTTGTCCGCCACCACCAGGTGCTCATCGACGTAAAGAATCGACTCCTGCACCGGGATGATCTTTTCGTCGGGCACTTCGCGAAAATAATGAATGCGCAGGCCTTCGCGGTACGCCAGGTCGACACCGATCGGTAGTCCCTGTCCATCGAGCACCCGGCCGCGGGCGATCCGGCTCAGCCACTGCTCGCGGCTGATGGTGCTGAAATGGTCACACAGGCAATCCAGTACGGTTGGCCATGAACCGGGGGGCAGGTACAGGGTGCTGGCCTGATGCTGTGCGGCAAAAAAAGGTACGGAAGACATACAAAAGCTCGAACGGACAATGCAGAGCGACATTATCCAACATGGGTCCCGGGGAGCCTAGGAGAGTTTCCCCCTCCGGAACCTGCGACTAAGCCCGGGCCACACCGGCTTGCGCGGCGGCATCGGTGAACTCCTTCAGCCAGCGCAGCACATCGACCGCCTCCCAGCGGGCCGGGTCATACAGCGCATACAACAACCCCTGATACCCCACCACGTCCAGTTGCCGGTGATAACCCGCACGCTGGAACAGGGCTTCGATTTCGGCAAAGCAGGTATTGAAATGCAGCTTGTTGAACGGTGTCTTGCCTTCCGTGACCAGGCCGTCCAGGCGCAGTTCGAGTACCGCTTCGCGCACCACATCGGCGGACATGCGGTTCACACTGCTCTTCAATTGTTCAACATTGACCATCATCAGTCCTTCTACCCTCTCATTCATCCACTGAGCACACGCCCTGCGCATCGATATCAGCCACGGCCGACATAACTGACCACCCATAACACCACGCCCCAGATTTGCGCCGAGTCCCGATCGTCCAGAGGGATCGGTGCAACCGAAGGTCGCGCCGCCTTGAGCAGCAGCCCACCCTTGGGATCGGGCGCCAGCAGGCGCACGCCATAGGCGTCTTCGCCATCGAGATGGGCCACCACGTACTGATCCACCGCCGGGGCCGCCGAACGATCGACGATCAGCCGGTCGCCGGGATAGATCCCGAAGCCCAGCAGGCTGTCGTCATCCACCAGCACCGCGCGGATCTGCGGCGCTCCGAGCCCCACGGTACGATCCAGGGAAAAACCGCCTTCGAACGTGAGCCCGGCGGCAAACCCGTCGTGCCCTGCATGCTCGGGCGACAGGTGTTGCAAACGCTCGGCGCGGGCGAGGATTGTGAGAGACATGACGAACCATCCCGATAACTGTACGCATATACAGTAACCGAATAATCGGGATCCCGCCAAGGGATTGCAGCGCAGGCGACAAACGGAAAGGGTCGTGCCAGCGACAGGCCGGCTCAGCGCAGGAAGGCCACCACCTGCTCGGCATCGAACGGCCAGCCCAGCTCGGCGCCGTTGTCCGCCCGGCGCAGGACCGGGATACGCAGGCCATACGCCTCGAACAGGGTTTCGTCTTCCGCGATATCCACCAGCTCGACCATCAGCCCGTGCTCCACCAGCGGCATCAACTCCGCCTCGGCGAGTTCGCACAGGTGGCAGCCCAGGGTGCCGAACAGCTGACATTCAGGAGGCATGACATACAGACCGAAAAGAGACAGGCGCTTATTCTAGGCCGGCGGGAAAAAGCCGTCGACCGATGAACGCAGCACCCTGCGGCCAACAATGGCCATCGTCGAGCATTCTGCCAAACAGCTGATGCAGGTCAGCGCCGCCAACTTGCGGTTGAGCGACCCTCGCGGCTTTTTTTGCCTCTACGCTCTGTCATTACAACCGCCGCCCGGAGATGTCTGTGTTCGCCAATCTGTTGATCATCCTCGCTTCATCCCTGGTGGTGATCGCCCTGTTCCGCCGCCTGCGCCTGCCGCCCGTGCTGGGCTACCTGTGCGTGGGCCTGCTGGTGGGGCCGACCGCCTTCGGCTGGGTCAACGACAACGAAAACCTGCCCGACCTGGCGGAGTTGGGGGTGGTGTTCCTGCTGTTTTCCCTGGGACTGGAGTTTTCCGTATCGAAAATGCTGGCCCTGCGCCAGGTGGTATTCGGCCTGGGCAGCCTGCAAGTGCTGTGCAGCGGCGCCATCCTCGGCGGCCTGCTGATCCTCGCCGGTGTGCCGCCGATCCCGGCGCTGCTGCTTGGTGCGGGCCTGGCGCTGTCCTCCACCGCCATTGTCAGCAAGGAGCTGGGCAGCCTCGGGGAAATCTTCAGCAGCCACGGGCAGAATGCGATCGGCGTGTTGCTGTTCCAGGACGTGGTGGCGGTGCTGTTGCTGACCCTGGTGCCGGTATTCGCCGGCAACACCGAACAGGCCTGGTACTGGGCCCTGCCCCTGACGCTGGGCAAGACCGCCCTGCTGTTCATCGGCCTGGCGCTGGCCAGCCGCTGGTTGCTGCCACGGCTATTCCACGAGGTGGCCGCCTCCCATTCCGCCGAGCTGTTCGTGCTGCTGGCCCTGGTCATCGTCCTGCTGACCGCCTGGCTGACCCACCTGCTCGGCCTGTCCCCCGCCCTCGGTGCATTCCTCGCCGGCATGCTGCTGGGGGAGAGCCGTTACCGGCACCAGATCGAGGCCGATATCCGGCCGTTCCGCGACATTCTGCTGGGGCTGTTTTTCGTCAGCATCGGCATGCTGATCGACCTGCAATTGTTCGCCAGCCATGCCTTGCTGGTCCTCGGCCTGACCCTGGCCCTGATGCTGATCAAGGGCGCCGTGGTGGCACTGTTGCTCAAGCTGCGCGGCAGCGACGGCGAGACGGCCTGGCGCAGTGGCCTGGCCCTGGCCCAGGGCGGCGAGTTCTGTTTTGCGCTGATGGCGCAGATGCAGCAGAGCCAGTTGATGCCGGCCGATCTGAGCGGCCTGCTGCTGGCAGCGACCTTCTGTTCGATGCTGCTGACGCCCCTGCTGCTGCGCGCCGCCCCGGGCATTGCCGCGCGCCTGCACCGCAAGCCGAACCAGGAGGCCCACCTGGAAGAAATCAGCGCCCTCAACGCCGCATTGCAGGACCATGTGGTGATCTGCGGATATGGCCGCGTCGGCCAGTCGATCGGCCGTTTCCTGCGCCGCGAACAGCAGCGCTTCATTGCCCTGGACGACGACCCGGTGCGGGTCCAGGAAGCCGCGGCCGGCGAAAGCTGCGTGCATTACGGCGACTCCCGCCGCGCCGAGCTGCTGGCGGCGGTCGGCCTCGAACGCGCGCGCCTGCTGGTGATTGCCGTGGACAAGACCGACATCGCCCTCAACGTGCTGAAAAGCGCGCGCCGGATCAACAGCGAAGTGCCGATCCTGGTGCGCACCCGGGACGACAGCCAACTGGCCGAACTGAAAGCCGCCGGTGCCAGCGAAGTGGTGCCGGAGCTACTGGAGTCGAGCCTGATGCTGGCGTCCCATGCGCTGGTGATGCTCGGGCTGCCGGAACACCAGGTACAGATCAAGGTCGATGAGGTTCGCCACAACCGCTATCGCCTGCTGCATGGTTTCTACCATGGGGCGCAGACCGACCTGCTGGACAATCGCGGCCAGCCGCGGGTGCTGATGCATGCGGTCAATCTCGGCAGCGCGGCCCACGCCTGCGACCTGGCCCTCGGCGAGCTGGCGCTGGAGCAATTGGGCGTGGATGTGCAAGGCGTGCAGCGCGATGGCCGCGACCTGGAGCTGGCCGCCGGCACCCTGCTGCGAGCCGGCGATACGGTGTTGATGTCCGGCCCGCTGGCGGCCATCGAAGCGTCGGAGGCGCGCCTGCTCGGCGGCCAATGATCAGCGGCAAGCGGCCCTGGCCGGGTACTCCAGCCTGGGCCGCATAGGCTCAGTCCTGGCTGACCGCGCCGATCTTGTGCAGCGACAGGTCGGCGCCGTAGTACTCCTGCTCCTGCGTCAGGCGCAGGCCGCAGAGCGCCTTGATCGCGCCGTACACCATAAAGCCGCCGACCAGCGCCACCAGCACACCCAGGCCGGTACCGATCAACTGGCTGACCAGGCTGACGCCGCCCAGGCCGCCCAAGGCGCTCTGGCCGAAGATCCCGCAGGCGATACCGCCCCACACGCCGCACAGCCCGTGCAGTGGCCAGACACCCAGCACATCGTCGATCTTCCAACGGGTCTGGGTGGCGATAAAGCACCAGACGAACAGCGCGCCGGCAATCGCTCCGGTGATCAGCGCGCCCACCGGATGCATCAGGTCGGAGCCGGCGCAGATCGCCACCAGCCCGGCCAGCGGGCCGTTGTGCAGGAAGCCCGGGTCGTTGCGCCCGACGATCAGCGCCGCCACCGTGCCGCCCACCATGGCCATCAGCGAATTCACCGCCACCAGCCCGCTGACCGCCTGCAGGGTCTGCGCGCTCATCACGTTGAAGCCGAACCAGCCGACAATCAGGATCCACGACCCCAAGGCCAGGAACGGGATGCTCGACGGCGCGAACGCCACCAGCTTGCCGTCGCGATAACGACCGTTGCGCGGCCCGAGCAACAGCACCGCGGCCAGCGCCAGCCAGCCGCCCATGGCATGCACCACCACCGAGCCGGCGAAATCATGGAAGCTCGCGCCGAAGCTCGCCAGCAACCAGGCTTGCAGGCCATAGTTACCGTTCCACACCAGGCCTTCGAAGAAGGGATAGATAAAGGCCACGATCAGCGCCGTGGCGCAGAGCTGCGGGACGAACCGCGCACGCTCGGCGATGCCGCCGGAAATGATCGCCGGGATGGCCGCGGCGAACGTCAGCAGGAAGAAGAACTTCACCAGTCCGTAGCCGTGATCGGCGCTGATCACCGCCGCCGGTTGCAGGAAGCTGACGCCGTAGGAGATCCAATAGCCTATAAAGAAATAGGCCAGGGTCGAGACCGCGAAGTCGCTGAGGATCTTCGACAAGGCGTTGACCTGGTTTTTCTGGCGCACCGTGCCCACCTCGAGAAAGGCGAAGCCGGCATGCATGGCCAGGACCATGACCGCACCGATAAGGATGAACAGGGTATTGGAACCATGGACCAGAGTGTCCACAGCGCTTTGCAGATTTTCCATGGAATGGGCAGACCTGATATTCAGGAAAAAGCCGCGAGCCGCTCGAACGTTTTTTTGCACCAACTTGGCACCCAAGGTCCTGTCGACCCAGGTATTACGACCCATTTTGGCGCGACGCTTTTGCGAGAGGGATGTATCGCTCGGGGTGTTTCCATAAGTGTTGATTTTTTAGGGTAAGGTTTTAGCTGCCAGGCACCGCATCCTGCGCGCTTTCGGCGCAACCACCCGTGTTTACGCACCAGGACAAAGCAAAAGCTGTACCAGACAATTGCACTGAACCTTCGCGCAAGGCTCATACTCGAACCCTTCAGAACGCCACTACGGAGATAACCATGGCCAGCAAAACCACCAAGACAGCTCAAGAAACACTGATGGCGGACTTTCAGGCACTGGTCAGTGACACGGAACGTCTGCTGGAACACACCGCCACCCTGGCTGGCGACCAGGCAGACCAATTACGCACACAGATTCACGACAGCCTGCTGCGCGCCCGCGAGACCCTGCAACTGACCGAACAATCGCTGCGCGAACGCGGCCAGGCGGCAGTCACCGCCACCGAAGACTATGTGCAGAGCAACCCCTGGCAAGCAGTGGGTATCGCGGCGGGTGTGGGCTTTCTGATCGGCCTGCTGGCGACCCGGCGCTGATATGGCTATCGATGAATCCGGCTCCACGGCGGGCCAAGGCTCTTCAACGCGGCGCCTGGGCGCTGCTTTCCTGGGTTTGTTGCACAGCCACGTCGAACTGTTCGGCATCGAGTTGCAGGAACAGAAAGCCAGAACCGTCAGCCTGCTGCTGTTCGCCGGGCTGGCCCTGGTGTTCGCCCTGCTGCTGTTGATAGGACTATCGGCGCTGGTGCTGATCCTGTTCTGGGACACCTATCGCCTGACCGCCATCATCGGGCTGTGCGTCTTCTATACGCTGGCGGCGCTGTTCTGCGCCCTGCGCCTGAAGGCGGCGATTTTCGACGAGTCCTCGCCCTTCCACGCCACCCTTGAAGAGCTGGCCAACGACAGGGAGCGCCTGCTGCCATGAGCCTGCCTGACATCCCGCAAACCAACTCCCGGCGCGAGATGCGCAAGGCGCTGATCCGCCTGCGCATGGAAATGCATCGCCAGGAAATCCGCCACGAATCCCAACAGTTGTTGCAACCCTTGCAGCGGGTCCGTGGCCTTGGCCAGAGCTGGCAACAGGGCTTGGGCATCAAGCACGCGCCGTTGTGGGGCGTGGCTGCCGTGACCCTGTTGGGTTTTCTCACCGGCAAAGGCGCCAAGAGCGGCAGCGTCAGAAGCTTCGCCCGGCTGGTGCGGCTCAGCGCCGGCCTGTTGCCGCTGATCAAGCTGGTCATGCAAGGCTCTTCGAACAAGCACTGAGCCCGCGCCATCTGGCTGCATTCTTGCAATCATTCCCGCAATAGCTGCGCACCCGACCTCTCCCGCGAGAGGTCGGGTCGTGCCTGCCTGTTGCGTCGGCGCAGCGCCAGAATCAACAAGATCAACCAAGGAGGCCCCGTGATCGACGGGCAACCGCTTGCCTGCTTTCAACCCTTCATCGACACCGCCACCGGCCGTATTGCCGGTGTCGAAGCCCTGGGCCGCCTGCGCCAACCGAACGGCCAACTGCTGTCGGTCGGCCCATTGTTCAACGATCCCCGGACCTCCTCGAGTGCCCTGCGGCGGCTCGACCGGCTGATTCGCGCCGACGCCCTGGGCCGCCTGCATGAAGCGCCCGCCGACTGGTTCCTGAGCATCAACATCTCGCCCCACTGGATCAGCCGCCTGCGCGCCGGCCAGCCCTTGCCGAGCCTCAGGCAATTGCAGCAACAGGGCGTCGATCCGCGGCGCGTGGTCTTCGAAATCACCGAACTGAGCGGCAACAGCCAGCGCCTGAGCGAAGTGGTGGCGCGCTACCGCGAAGCCGGCGTGCGGATCGCCATCGACGACTTCGGTGCCGGTTACTCCCAGCTCGACCGGGTGCTGGCCCTGCAACCGGACATTCTCAAGCTCGACATGCGCCTGTTCCAGGCCGCGGCCCGTGGCGGGCCCAGCAGCGACGTGGTCAAGGCCCTGGCGCAAATGGCCGAGAAAACCGGCTGCTGGATCATCGCCGAGGGGGTCGAGAGCGAAACCGAACTCAACTTCGCCCTGGAATGCGGCTCGCGGTATGTCCAGGGCTTCCTGTTTGCCCGGGCCGAGCAGGCGTTCTTCGCCAGCGACGCTTTCGTCGCGCCTTTTGCCCGGGTGCGCCAGCGCTATGTGCAACAGAAACTGGCCGAGCGCGGACGCCTGATGCAGATGCGCCAGCAACTCGCGGAGCTGATGACCCTGCTGCAGGACTGGGCCCAGGCCCGGGCCCCGATCGAACGGTTGCCCCAGCTGGATGCCTTTCCCTGGTTGCTGCGCTTCTATCAATGCGATCGCCACGGCACCCAGCTGACACCGAACCTGGAATGGCGCCACGACCGCTGGCAGGCCGACCACAGCTACGTCGGCCACAACTGGTCGTGGCGTCCGTACTTCTACCACCTGCTGGCCGAGGGCTGGGACGAGCGGCGGCTGACCCTGTCGAACACCTACCGCGACGCCACCAGCAACCAGTACTGCCTGACTGCCGGGCAGTTCTTCGACAATGGCCAGCGCCTGCTGCTGATCGATATCGATGCCGCGGGGCTTTAGTGGCGTGCGTGGTCAGCCCCGTTATTCAGCGTATTCCCCTTGCAGGCGCTGGCGTGAACCGGGAAGCTAGCCCATCAGTCATTCGACGGAGAGACCCCGCCTTGGATTGGCATACCCTGCTTACCCGTGAACGCCTCGGAAAGCCGCTGCACAGCCCTGAAGAACTGGGCCGCAGCCCCTTCCACAAGGACCACGACCGCATCATCTTCTCCGGTGCCTTTCGCCGCCTGGGCCGCAAGACCCAGGTGCACCCGGTGTCCAGCAACGACCACATCCACACGCGCCTGACCCACTCCCTGGAAGTCAGCTGTGTCGGTCGCTCCCTGGGCATGCGGGTCGGCGAGACCATTCGCGACGCCCTGCCCGAGTGGTGCGAACCCAGCGACCTGGGGATGGTGGTGCAATCGGCCTGCCTGGCCCACGATATTGGCAACCCGCCGTTCGGCCACTCCGGCGAAGACGCGATCCGCCACTGGTTCCAGCAGGCCGCCGGGCGCGGCTGGCTGGACGCCATGCACGAAAACGAGCGCAACGACTTCCTCAACTTCGAAGGCAATGCCCAGGGGTTTCGGGTGCTGACCCAACTGGAATACCACCAGTTCGACGGCGGCACGCGGCTGACCTACGCCACCCTCGGCACCTACCTGAAGTACCCCTGGACCGCGCGCCACGCCGACTCCCTGGGCTACAAGAAGCACAAGTTCGGCTGCTACCAGAGCGAATTGCCGTTGCTCGAACAGATCGCCACCAAGCTCGGCCTGCCGCAACTCGAGGAACAACGCTGGGCCCGACATCCGCTGGTGTACCTGATGGAAGCCGCCGATGACATCTGCTACGCCCTGATCGACCTCGAGGACGGGCTGGAGATGGAGCTGCTCGACTATGCCGAAGTCGAGTCGCTGCTGCTCGGGCTGGTGGGCGACGACCTGCCGGAAACCTATCGCCAGCTCGGCCCGCGGGACTCGCGCCGGCGCAAGCTGGCGATCCTGCGCGGCAAGGCCATCGAGCACCTGACCAACGCCGCCGCCCGGGCCTTCGTCGAACAGCAGGACGCCCTGCTCAGCGGCACCCTGCCGGGCGATCTGGTGGAGCATATGCACGGCCCGGCCAAGCGTTGCGTGCTCAATGCCAAGGACATTGCGCGCAAGAAGATCTTCCAGGACAAGCGCAAGACCCTGCACGAGATCGGCGCCTACACCACCCTGGAAATCCTCCTCAATTCGTTCTGCGGCGCCGCGCTGGAACAACACGGCGGACGCACGCCGTCGTTCAAGAACCGGCGGATTCTCGACCTGCTGGGCAACAACGCGCCGGATCCGAACGGCTCGCTGCATGCCTCCTTCCTGCGCATGATCGACTTCATCGCCGGCATGACCGACAGCTACGCCAGCGAAATGGCCCGGGAAATGACCGGGCGTTCCAGCCCGCAATGACCCGCCGTCGAGCGGCTACCTCGCGTTATCGAGGTGGCCGTTCGGGCGGTTTCTCGTGAGTCGACAACTAAGGGATTCCCCTAGTCTGTTGTAAGGCAGTAACCGGACACCGTCGTTACTTCAACTTTGAGATCCCGGCCATTTCACACTGCATTGAGAGTGCCGTTCACTTCCAGCAAGTTCGCCAGACACCATCCAGATCGACAATATTCCACGCAACCGCGCCCAGCTAGAGCACTTGCTCTATAACTAGCGATATTGACCGATACATGCCGCCCGACAAGCAAGCCAACTAGGCTGAATTAAACAGATCGTTAACGCCACAACCAAACATCCTACCTTTACCTTTCGATACATCTGCCTAGCCTTCAGGCAGAAACCCTTGCAGCACAAGGCCCCTACGGATCCACCACGATTACAAATTCCGTACAAATCAACTTTATCGTTTCCGCTAGTCTCGAACCGTAATGGGTTAACCAGGATTAATTTCACTCCGCGACAGATCGTTCCCCTTTCATGACCCTGCCCGAGTGATCGGTGCAAAAAACAAATAGCAAGCGAACTAAGTACCTACACTAAAACTTCGGCTTCACCTGTTAGTTCAGCAGGCATTTGCAAAATAATTTCACCTCTCGCTGTAACAAAGAGCGCGCCCAGGACTCAAGCGTCAAAATGGAAGTGAGTACACGGAATGAATCCGTGTCGATAAGTTGTTCCCGCACTTCCTCATCCGTTTTCCACTATTAAGGATGTCGAGTGCCCTATACGTCCTCAAGTCACCCAAGCTGTCACCCTGGCCTGCGCGGCTGGTTGCTGCTCTCGCTGCTGGCCGGGGCCCTGCCCGTGGCCGCCGCCGATATGCCACAACCGGGTCAAGAAGCCCTGCGCCTGCAGCAACAGCAACAGCGCGACCTGCAACAACTGCAGCTGGAACAGCGCCAGCGCCAGTTGCAGCGCGGCAGCTTCGGTACGCCGGCGGTGGCTCCCGCCGAAACCGCCCAGGGTAGCGAGGATGAACAGTGCTGGGCCCTGAGCGGCACGCGGATCGCCGGTGTCACGCTGTTCAAGAAAGACCGGCTGAACCGCCAGCTCGAACCCTATATCGCGCCCTGCATGGGCGTGAACGGGATCAACCGCCTGTTGGCGCAGATCACCCGGATCTATGTCGAGGCCGGTTACATCGCCAGCCGCCCTTACCTGAGCAGCGCCCCCGCCGCCGGCCATTCGCTGGACATCGTGGTCGACGAAGGGTATGTCGAGGCCGTCGAACTGGCCGACCAGAGCCTGCCGGTTTCCCTGGCCGGGGCCTTTCCCGGCATGCTCGGCGAACCGCTGAACCTGCGCGACCTGGAACAGGGCCTGGACCAGCTCAATCGCCTGCGCTCCCTCGACCTGACCGCCGATATCGCCCCCGGCAGCCAGCCCGGCGCCTCGCGGATCATCCTGCGCTCGCGCAGCAGCGGCGCTTCGCGCTGGGCCCTGGGGCTGGGTGTGGATAACCTCGGCAGCGCCAGTACCGGGCGCGATCGCAACTCCGTCAACCTGAGCCTCGACAGCCCACTGCAACTCAACGACGCGCTCAACCTCAACTTCAGCGACACCCTCAATCACGGTCCGCGCTACAGCCGCAGCGCCAGCGTTTTCTACTCGATCCCCTACGGCTATTGGACCTACAGCCTGTTCGCCAGCCATGCCGAGTACCGTGCGCCGTTCAAGCTCAGCAGCGTGACCTTCTACAACAGCGGGCGCACCGACCTGCTCAGCCTGCGCGCCGACCGCGTGCTGTGGCGCGACCAGGGCCACCAGTTGAGCGCCAACCTGCAACTGGCCCACAAGGATGTCGACAGCTACCTGGAGAAGGTCCGCCTGGGCATCCAGAGCCCGACCCTGACCGTGGCCGAAGCCGGGCTCAACCTGTTCTGGCTCGACAGCGCGGTGTGGAACCTCGACATCAATTATGCCCAGGGCCTGACCTGGTTCGGCGCCGACCGCGACTCGCAACAGGTGCAGAAAAACCTGCCGCAGGCGCAGTTCCGCAAGTACCGCGCCAGCCTCAGCCAATGGCGCAATGGCCGCTTCGGCAGCCAGCCCTGGCAGTGGCAGAGCCAGCTGTCGCTGCAGTACAGCCCCGACCCGCTGCCGGCCATCGAACAACTGCTGGGCACCGACGACTCCGCCGTGCGCGGCTATCGCGAAAACAGCGCCTCGGGCGCCATCGGCGGGATCTGGCGCAACACCCTGCGCCTGCCGTTGCAGAACGATCTGCCGGTCAAGCTGACCCCGCGCCTGGCCTTCGACCACGGCCGGATCAAGGCGCAAGAGGGCGCCAGCAGCGAGCGCCTGAGCAGCGCCAGCATCGGCCTGAACCTGAGCTGGAAGAACGTGCAAGTCGACGTCGACTACCAGCACAGCCTGGAAACACCCGACCGTTTCCACCATGAATCGCCCACCTGGCTGACCCGCCTGAGTGTGCAGATCTGAGGTTCCGCGAACCGTGCATCAGCCTGAAAAAAACAGCCGAGCCTGAACACCACAGCAGCGTTGCAACGAACAACGCGCACTGCCACTCGGCCCACACATAGAGAGCTTCTTATGCCCGACAACACATCTGTGTTTCACCTGTCCCCCAGGGGCAAACTGCGCCTGGCCATCGCCAGCCTGCTTCTGGTCTCCCATCTGCCGCAGGCGCTGGCCGGCGGCATCACCGTGGCCCCGGGCCCGGGCGGCATCCCGCAGCTGCAGAACCAGAACGGCGTGCCTATCGTCAACATCGTCGCGCCCAATGGCGCCGGGCTCTCCCATAACCAGTTCCTCGACTACAACGTCGATCGCCAGGGCGTGGTGCTGAACAACTCCCTGCAAGCCGGCGCCTCGCAACTGGCCGGGCAGCTGGCTGCCAACCCGCAGTTCCACGGCCAGGACGCCAGCGTGATTCTCAACGAGGTGATCAGCCGCAACGCCTCGGCGCTCAACGGCACCCAGGAGATCTTCGGCCGCGCCGCCGACTATGTGCTGGCCAACCCCAACGGCATCTCGGTCAACGGCGGCAGCTTCATCAATACGCCGAACGCCAGCCTGCTGGTCGGCCGCCCCGAGCTCAACGACGGCAAGCTGCAAGCCCTGAGCACCCGTGACGCCAAGGGCCAGTTGACGGTCGAGGGCCGAGGCCTGAGCAACACCAAGGGCAGCATCAACCTGATCGCCCCACGCATCGACAGCCAGGGCGACCTTACGGCCGGCGACCAGCTCAACCTCACCGTCGGGCGCAACCGCGTGGACCCGGCCAGCGGCAAGGTGCTGAGCACCGACCCGGCCGGTAACACCCAGGAGCAGCGCATCGACGCCAGCCTGTTCGGCGCCATGCAGGCCGGACGCATCAACATTGTCAGCACCGCCGAAGGCGCGGGCGTGCGGGTCGGCGCGGTGCAGGTCAAAGGCCGCGACGGGGTGGATATCGCCTCCGCCGGCGACCTGCACATCAGCGGCCAGGCCAGGCCCGACAGCCTCGACGCCATCCGTGCCGGCGTGCACAGCAGCCAGGGCGACGTGCAGTTGCGCAGCGGCCAGGACCTGACCCTCGCCGCCACCGATGTCAGCGCTCGCGATATCAAGCTCGACGCCGGGCGCAACCTCACCCTGAGCGCCATCGAAAGCCGCAAGCTCCAGGAAAAGCGCGAGCAGTGGCACAACAGCACCATCGGCATCACCTGGGAAACCTACGACCGTACCCTGACCGACAGCGACAGCCGTCAGCACGGCAACCAACTGACTGCCCGCCGCGATGCCGAGCTCAAGGCCCGCGCCAACACCGAAATCAAGGCCAGCCAGATCAAGGCGGAAAAAAACCTGACGCTCGACAGCGGTGCCGACCTGCGCCTGACCGCCGCCACCGAAACCCACGAACAACGCGATCAGGGCCGGCACCGCAAACACCTGTGGAAAGCCGATTGGGACAAGTCCAGCAGCGAGCAACGCAGCATCACCAGCCAACTGGAGGCTGGCGACGACCTGCACCTGACCAGCGGCAAGCAACTGCAACTGCAGGGCGCCGAACTGGCCAGCACCAATATCCAGCTGACCGGGCGCCAGGTGGACATCACCAGCGCCAGCCGCACCCAGAGCAACAGCGACAAGTCCTACTCCGGCGACCTGGTCGGTGGCAGCTTCTTCGGCAAGAACGGCGACGGCGACAAGGGCAAGACCCTGAACAAGGGCAGCAAGGTCAATGCCAAGGGCGACCTGATCGTCAAGGCCGACGAGGTCCGCATCAGCGGCAGCCAGGCCCGCGGCGGCAAGCAGGCCAGCGTGATCAGCGAAAAAGGCTCGCTGACCATCGACGGCGTGCAGGACCGCTCTCACGACAACAGCTACAGCAAGGACAGCAAGTTCTTCGGTATCACCAAGGACGAAAGCCGGCAGAACCGCAAAGACAGCACCACCGTCACCAGCGACCTGCGCTCGGACAGCAACCTCAAGCTTAAAAGCACCAAGGACATCGCCATCAGCGGCGCGCAAGTGACCGCGACCGGCAAGCTCGAAGCCAAGGCTGGCGGCGACATCAAGATCGACTCGGCGCAGGACACCACGCAGAGCGAAAAAACGACCCACACCCGTGGCTTCGACGCCTATGCCAAGGAAAACGCCCCGGGCACCCGGCAATACCGCGCCGGCGTGCGTTACGAAGACCAGCAGAAAACGGTCAAGACCGACGACACCCAGCAACAGGGTTCGAGCCTCAGCGGCGGCAGCCTGGAAGTCGCTGCCAAGGGCAACCTGAGCATCAAGGGCGGCGACCTGAAAGCCACCCACGGCGATGCCAGCCTCAGCGGCCAGCAGGTCGAGCTGCTGGCCGATCACGACCAAAAGAGCAGCAGCACCGACACCCGCACCACCGGCGGCGGCTTCTACTACACCGGCGGCCTGGACCGCGCCGGCAACGGTGTGGAGTTCGCCCACAGCAGTACCCAGGACACCCATGACAGCAGCACCGCCAACACCACCGGCATCAATGCCACCGGCAACCTGACCATCAAGGCCGGCAACGCCCTGGTGACCGAGGGTGCCCAGGTCAAGGCCGGCGACAAGCTGCTGGTGAAGGCCGAGCAGGTCGACAACCGCGCGGCGCACGACAGTGAGTCCACCAGCCACAAGGAAAACACCTGGAGCGCCGATATCGGCGCCAACGTCGAATACAAGGGCCTGACCCGCCCGGTGGAAAAAGCCATCGAAGGCGTGGCCCAGCGCAAGTTCCATCAACCGGGCCTGCTCGATGCCCTGGAACAACCCAATGTTGGCCTGGACGTGGAAGTCGGCCACCAGAACAAACAGCGCACCGAGCAAGGCAGCACCGCCGTGGTCAGCCAGTTCACGGGTGGCCAGGTCGAGGTCAAGGTCGCCGGCCAGCTGCAGGATGAAGGCAGCCGCTACGAGGCGACTCAAGGTGCGCTGAAGATCGACGCCGGCAGCCAGGTGGCCAAGGCCGCCAGCGATACCCACAGCAGCAGCGAGCAGGCACTGGACGCCAAGGCCGGCGTGCGGGTCTACACCACCACTGGAGAGGACGTGAACGTGCGTGGCAGCGGCGCCGGCGGCAGCAGCGACAAGCGCAGCGACAGCAGCAAGGCGGTAGTCGGCAGCTATGTGGGCAAACAGGGTGTGGACATCGCGCTGAACGGCGATGGCCAGTACGAAGGCAGCCGGTTCGATGGCGGCGACGCCGGCGTCAAGCTGCACAGCGGCGGCGAACTGGCGCTGAACCAGGCCAATGACCGGCAGAACAGCAGCGACTCCAGCCTGCGCGGCGATGCCTCGCTCACCGTCGGCAGCGCACCGGGCGCCAACGGCAATAACCTCAACCTCGGCGCCGGCGTACAACTGGACCACAAGCGCCTGGATCAGCAGGACAGCCAGGCGCGGGTGGCAACTATCCAGGGCAAGGGCCCGATCGAGTTGACCAGCGGCGGCGACCTGATCCTCCAGGGCACCACCATCGGCAGCAAGACCGCCAAGACCGGCGACATCAACCTGAACGCCGGCGGCAAGCTCGACCTGCAGGCCGCGGTCGATACCCATAGCAGCCAGGGCAGCAACCTCGGTGGCGGCCTGACGGGCGGCGCCAGCAAGACCAGCAGCGAGCAGAGCAGCGGCAAGAGCGCCAACCTGAGCGCCAACTTCAACATCGGCCGGGTCTCGGAACAGGACCAGAGCCAGACCGGCGGGCAACTGCACAGCAATGGCCAGGTAACACTCGCCAGCGGCTCCGACAGCACTACCGCGCTGCACCTGCAAGGCACCCAGATCGAGGCCAAGGGTGTCACCCTCAGCGCCGACCAGGGCGGGATCTACCAGGAGTCGGCGCAGTCCACCCAGGCCCACAACAACTGGGGCCTGACCCTGGGTGCCGGCGGCAACGGTGGCAAGACCACCCGGGCCGACGCCGGCGAACACGACTCGCCGAAAACCGATCGCGGTATCCACGCCCGGGCCAAGATCGACGTCGAGCAACTGCACAGCACCACCCAGCACAACAGCCTGATCAAGGCCGACCAGGTGACGCTCAATAGCAACGGCGACACCCATCTGGCGGGGGCGCGCATCGACGCCAATCAGGTCGATGGGCGGATCGGTGGCGATCTCAAGGTAGAGAGCCGCAAGGACCAACTCAGCAGCACCACGGTCAACCTCGACGCCCGCCTGGACGCGGAGAAAAACCAGCCTGGTGTGGTCGACAAGCTGACCAAACAGACCGGCCCGCTCAAGGACAAGCTGCAGGCCAAGGCCGAAGGCGGTTTCGACAAGCACCGCGAGAAGCTGGAAAACGTCGTCGACAAAGGCACCGAACGCCTGACTGCGGCCAAGGACAACCTGGTGAACAAGGCCGAAATCGCCAAGGAACGCCTGGGCGAGAAATTCACCCGCAGCGGCAGCTATGACGTCAACCCGGAACCCAAGGGCGCCTTCGGTCGCGGCGTAGACAAAGCCAAGAGCTACCTCGCCGACAAGACCGAAGCCTTGGGCGATCGCTTCTCCAGCCTCAAGGAACGGGTCTGGCCGAAAACCAGCGACAGCTACGCCGTCAGCGAGAAAACCGGCGCTGGCAGCAAGCTGACCAACACCGCGCAAGGCGTGCTGTTCGGCGACAAGAGCGGCAACACCTCCTACACGCCGACCCTGAACCTGAATGTCAGCCGTCAGAGCAAGGACAGCGTGGCAGAGGCTTCTGGCATCAGTGGCAGCCGCGGGGTCAACCTGCAGGTGTCGGGTGAAACCCAGCTCAGCGGTGCACGGATCGGCGCCAGCGAAGGCAAGGTCGACCTCGGCGGCTCGACCGTCAAGAGCACCGCACTGGCGGGCACGGATTACCGCGCCGACGTCGGGCTCAACCTGTCGAAGTCGCCGGTCAACCTGGTCCTCGGCGCCAAGGATGAGCTGACCCGCAAGCAGGACGACGCCACCCGCAACGACCAGGCGTTCAACCTGGGGCCGCTGCGCGTCGGTGGCCATAGCGACAGCCAGCTGCTGCAGGCCGGCATCGATCAGAAAGCGCCCTGAGGCAAGCGCTCCGTGAGCGGCTGCCCCCCATGAACGGGGGGCAGCCTTGCCTGGCTCCCTTCTCTTCTCAGCGCCCTTTATTGCCCTGCGAAAAAGTGCACTAAACCTCCAACATCTCCTTACCTTTTACATGGCTGGATACTCATTCCTACTTTCAACTGAAAAACTGCTGTAATCCGAAACCGTCTTTCATGTAAGAACTGCCTTATTGTCCCCAACCCCGCCTTAACCCGCATATATCCACTGTCCTGCCTGCGCTAAGGTCCAGACCTGTATTTATTTCCACGGGTTTGACCATGAGTTCTGTTTTCATCATCGACGACCATCCCGTTATCCGACTGGCCATCCGCATGTTGCTGGAACATGAGGGTTATAAAGTCGTCGGCGAAACCGATAACGGTGTCGATGCCCTGCAAATGGTTCGCGACAGCATGCCGGACCTGATCGTGCTCGATATCAGTATCCCCAAGCTCGACGGGCTGGAACTGCTGCTGCGTTTCGGCGCCCTGGACAAGTCCTTGCGGGTGCTGGTGCTGACGGCGCAATCGCCGGCCCTGTTCGCCGCGCGCTGCATGCAGGCCGGGGCCTGCGGCTATGTGTGCAAGCAGGAAGACCTGAGCGAAGTGCTCAGCGCCATGAAGGCGGTGCTATGTGGTTACAACTACTTTCCGAGTCATGCCCTGCAAACGCCGCGTCAGGATGAAACGACAAACAACGAACTGAGCCGCTTGATGTTGCTCAGCGATCGGGAATTGATGGTGTTGCAACTTTTTGCCAAGGGCAGCACCAGCACGCAAATAGCCAACAGCATATTTCTCAGTGGCAAGACCGTCAGTACCTATAAAAAAAGAATCATGCACAAACTTCGCGCGACTTCCATGGCGGAACTTATCGAGTTGGCACAACGTCACGAACTGGTGTGAGAAACAGGATGTTCAAACCCATTCTTTATTATTTAACCCTGACGGCCACGGCAGTTTCGCTGTTCCTGTTGTTTGGCCTGGTCGAGGCCGGGCAACCAGAGTCCGCAATGACATCCCTCCCTCAGTGCCCTGACACGGCGCCTTGTCTTGAATCGGCCACCGCCCCGCCTCTCGATAACGGGCATCGCGGGCTGCTCCTGCTCGCAGGCCTGGTGCTCGGCGTGCCGCTGCTGGCGTCCCTGGGCTGGAATGCCTGGCTGCACCGGCGACTGACCCAGCAGCAACAGGCCACCCATGACTTCAGGCAGCAGCTCGCCTTCATGCAGGCCTGGATCGACGGCGTGCCGCATCCGACTTACGTGCGCGACCGCCAGGGCCTGCTGCAAAGCTGCAATGCCAGCTACCTGGAAAGCTTCGCCGCCCGGCGCGAAGAGATCATCGGCAAAAGCCTGTTGCAGGGACTTTTGGACGATCCCCAGCAGGCCCGCGAATATCACACCGACTACCAGCGCGTCATGGCGCAAGACAGCCCGTTGCTGCGTGACCGGCCACTACGCCTGAACACAGAGGAGCTGACCGTCCAGCACTGGGTCCTGCCCTACCGGGACGCGAACGGCGAGGTCCAGGGCATCATCGGCGGCTGGGTCGATATCAGCGAACGCCATCGGCTCAGCGACAGCCTCAAGGCCGCCCTACAACAGGCCGAAGCAGCCAGCCTGGCGAAAAGCGCTTTCCTGGCCAGCACCAGCCACGAACTGCGCCGCTCCATGAATGCCCTGATCGGTGCGCTGGAACTGCTGCGGCAGCGCTCCGACAGCCAGTCCCAGGATCGTCCGGTCATTGAAATGGCTTATCGCTCGGCCCGGGCGATGCAGGGCCTGGTCGACGGCACCCTCGATATCGCCCGCATCGAATCGGGGTGCCTGGACCTGGCGCCCGAATGGCTCGAGCCGCGCGCCCTTGTCGAATCCATCGTCAGGGAGTTCGACAGCCAGGCCCGGGAGAAGCACCTCAAGCTGCTACCGACCGTCCACTCCAGCGTCGAGCCAGTCGATGTGCTGCTCGACCCACTGCGTTTCAAGCAGGTTCTGGGCAACCTGCTGCACAACGCGATCAAGTTCACCGAACAGGGTCAGGTCAAAATCCATCTCGACCTGCAAGCGGCCACACAGCCGCAACAGGTGCGGCTGATGCTGCAAGTGACGGACAGCGGCATCGGCATCGACGAGCAGGATCAGCACAGGCTGTTCGAACCCTTCTTCCAGGCCCAGGCTCGCACCCCATCCAGACCTGACGGCGCAGGGCTGGGCCTGACCATTTGCCGTCACCTCTGCGAGCTCATGCAGGGCACGCTGCAACTGACCAGCCAGCCGGGCATAGGCACGGAAGTCCGGGTCCTGTTGCCGCTGGCCTGTCAGCCAGCGCGAAAACCCGCGCCCCTCGTCGAGCCACTCATTGCCCCTGCCACCCAGGCCTTGAACGTACTGGTGATCGATGACCATGCGGCGGACCGCCTGCTGCTGAGCGAACAACTGCACTTTCTCGGGCACCGTTGCCGCACCGCCGAAGACGTCGAGCAAGGCTTCGAGCTCTGGTGCAAGGGGTTCTTCGACTTGCTCATCGTCGATTGCAACATGCCGGGTATGCACGGCTACGACCTGGTCCGCGCCATCCGCGAGCATGAACGCCTGGAGTCCCGCGCGGCTTGCCGGGTATTGGGGGTGATCGCCAGCCCCAGGCCGCGAGAGAGGCAGCAGTGCGAACAGGCCGGCATCGATGACTGCCTGTTCAAGCCTGTCGGCCTGGCGACCCTCGGCCATAAACTGGCGGGCCTGCAACCGCGGCCCTGGAATGGCGTGTTCAGCCTGAAGGCGCTGCGCACCCTGTCCCGCGGCAAACCGCAGTTCGCCCTGCGCATCCTTACCGAACTGCTGCATTGCAGCTACCGGGACCGCCAGCAACTGATGGCCCTGCCCTGCGAGCCCCCGCCCCAGGCACTGGCGGAACTCGCCCACAAGATCAAGGGCTCGGCCCTGATGGTGCAGGCAAAAGAGCTTGAAACGCAGTGCGAAGCCCTTGAGCAGGCTGTTTTGCAAGACGCGGACAGGCAAACCCTGATGCAGCGCAGAACCGCCCTGGAACAGGCCATGCTCAAGCTCGAACGGGCCCTGCTGTGGCAAATCGATCAACAGCACAGCCCGGCCACGACCTGATCCCCATCACCAGCGCAGCAACTTGTGGTGCGGCTAGTTGCCAGGTAAATATCAAAAAGCCACTATCCTGTCAGTCGGCCCCAAAAGCCTCATGGCAATGCAATTCGCAACGCCCCCCCGGAGCTGCCTCCCCTGAGCGCAATGCACCTGCCTTAACTATGCTCAAACGTTGAGTTGCGCATCACGCGCCCCCTGGAGAGAGCTGCAATGCCAAGCACGCTGTCATTCGATAAACGCCGATTTCCTCTCCATGTGCATATCAGCGTGATGTTCACCTGCCTGCTTCTGCTGACCGGCGTGGTGCTGGGCTTTTTCAATTACCAGCAGACCACCCGCATCATCCTTTCCAGCAGTGAAAAACTGTTCCAGCGCATCGAACAGGACGTGCAACTGGACCTGAAAGCGACTTACGAACCGATTCGCCATCTGCTCAGCCTGCTGGTGGGCAACCCGGCCATCCAGGCCGGCGACCTCGAGCAACGCCTGGCGCTGCTTGGGCCTTTCAGCCAATCGCTCAAGGACAACCCCGACCTGGCCTCACTCTATGTGGGTTATGCCGATGGGGATTTTTTCATGGTCCGGCCCTTGCGCACCCAGGCTTTGAAACAAGCTCGCCAGGCCCCTGAAGCCGCGGCCTACGAAGTCTGGAGCATCGAGCGAGACCGCCACACCGGGCAACTGCATTCGCAGTCGCTGTTCTACGACGCCAGCCTCGGCCCCGTCAGCCGCCGCGACAACCCCCAGGAATCCTACGACCCGAGCGCCCGCAACTGGTTTGCGGGCGCCAAGGACGACACCGATCAGATCACCACCGAGCCCTACGTCTTTTTCTCGACCCGCAACGTCGGCACCACCCTCGCCCGCCGCAGCGGCAACCAGGCGGTGATCGGGGCCGACCTGACCCTGGAACAACTCTCGGCGACCCTGGCCAAGCATCGGGTCACGCCCAGCACCGAAATCGCTCTGGTGGATGGCAATGGCCATGCCGTGGCCTACCCGGACAGCCGTCGCCTGATCGTCGAAGAACAGAGCGCCCGGCTGATCCGCGCCAACGACCTGAACCCGGCTCTCGACGCGTTGCTGCAAGGCAAGGCCCAGGGCAACCGCCTGCGGCTCGGGGATCGCCAATGGATAGTTGCCAGCCAGCACCTGCAGGAAGGTGGGCCCGGTGGGTTGCAGCTGGCGCTGCTGGTGCCCGAGGACGAGCTGCTGACGGATGCCTATCGCCTGCGCTGGCAAGGCGCGCTCATCACCTTGGGCATTCTGCTGTTGTGCCTGCCGCTCGGCTGGCTGACCTCGCGCGTGCTGGTCAGGCCGCTGCGCGCCCTGGTGCAGGAAGCCGATGCCATCCGCAGCTTCGATTTCGATTACCCGCTGACCCGCCGCTCACCCGTGCTGGAAATCGACCAGTTAAGCGTGTCGATGGCCCGCATGAAGGAAACCCTGGCCAGCTTTTTCGAGATCACCGCCAGCCTTTCCGCGGAAACCCGCTTCGACCCGCTGCTGCAACGGGTGCTGGTTGAAACCATGAAGATCGGCCAGGCCCAGGCCGGGCTGATCTACCTGCGCGAAAACGATGGCATGAACCTCAAGCCCCACGGCCTGATCATCGCCGATGTTGTCCAGGACCTGCAGGCGTTCGATGTACGCAGCCAGGACATCCAGCACGAGGCAAGCCCCGCATGGCTGCGGCAACTGGCGAACGGCGAGAGCCTGGTCACGACCCTGGGGTTCGAGCAGGCGGCCGACCTGCAAGGCGTGCTGCTGGCGATGAACTGCCCCAGCGTGCACCTGATCGGTATCCGCCTGCACAATCGCCACAACGAAACCGTCGGCATCCTTGTGCTGCTGCTGGCCGATAGCGGCCAGGAAGCCGACCTGGAAAAACTCGGCCCGGACCGCGTCGCGTTCCTGCAGGCGGTTTCCGGCGCCGCGGCGGTCAGCATCGACAGCCAGCGCCTGCAGAACCGGCAAAGACAATTGCTCGACGCCTTCATCCAACTGCTGGCCGGGGCCATCGATGCCAAGAGCCCTTACACCGGCGGGCATTGCCAGCGGGTGCCGGTACTGACGCTGATGCTCGCCCAGGCCGCCGCGGCCAGCCAGCAGCCGGCGTTCAGCACCTACCAGCCCAGCGAAGATGAGTGGGAGGCCTTGCATATCGCCGCCTGGTTGCACGATTGCGGCAAGATCACCACCCCCGAGTACGTGGTCGACAAGGCCACCAAGCTGGAAACCCTGAACGACCGTATCCATGAAATCCGCACCCGCGTCGAGGTGCTCAAGCGCGATGCCTGGATCGACTACTGGCAGGCTCGCGCCCAGGGTGGCGATGAGGTTTCCCTGGCCGCGACCCGCGATGCAAGCCTGGTGGAACTGGACGACGACTTTGCCTTTATCGCCCATTGCAACCTGGGCACCGAAGCCATGGGCGAGGCCGATCTGCAACGGCTGGCGAGGATCGCCCAGCGCACCTGGAGCCGGACGCTGGACGACCGCCTGGGCGTGTCATGGGAAGAAAACCACCGCCAGCAACGCACACCGGCGCCGACCCTGCCGGTCACCGAACAGTTGCTGGCCGACAAGCCCGAGCAACTGATCGAACGCAACCCCGCCGAGCTGATCCCGGCGGACAATCCCTGGGGCTTCAAGCTCGATGTCCCGCCTTACAAATACAACCGTGGCGAGCTGTACAACCTGAGCATTGGCAAAGGCACGCTGACCCGGGAAGAGCGCTACGTGATCAACCATCACATGGTGCAGACCATCCTGATGCTCAACCATCTGCCCTTCCCCAGCCACTTGAGCAGCATTCCCGAGATCGCCGGCGGCCATCACGAGAAAATGGATGGCAGCGGTTATCCCAAGCAGCTGAAACGGGAGCAGATGAGCCTGCCGGCGCGGATGATGGCGATCGCCGATATCTTCGAAGCCCTGACGGCGGCGGACCGTCCCTACAAGAAAGGCAAGACCCTGAGCGAAGCGCTGGGCATCATGGCAACCATGTGCCGCACTGCCCATATCGATCCGGAACTGTTCGAGCTGTTCATCCAGACCGGGATCTACCAGCAGTACGCTGACCGCTTCATGGAACCGCAGCAGATCGACGGGGTAGACCCCGAGGCCGTGCTGGGCAAGGCCGGGCTCAGGGTCTGACGAGGCTCAGCAGTCGGTCAGGCGCAGGAAGATCGCCGCCAGGCGCTCGATGCCGGCCTGGTCCTCGAGGGTGAAACGGGCGATTTTCGGGCTGTCCAGGTCCAGCACGCCGATCAGCCGCCCTTCTTTGACCAGGGGCACCACCAGCTCACTGTTGGAAGCGCTGTCGCAGGCGATATGCCCGGGGAACGCGTGCACATCCTCGACCCGCTGGGTCTGCAGGCTCGCCGCGGCCGCGCCGCACACACCACGACCGAAGGGAATGCGCACACAGGCGATCTGGCCCTGGAACGGGCCGAGCACCAGTTCCTCGTTGCGATTGAGGTAGAACCCGGCCCAGTTCAAGTCGTCCAGCTGGTTGAACAGAAACGCCGAGAATTGCGCGGCGTTGGCGATGAAATCGCGCTCGTCGGCCAGCAACGATTCCAGCTGGGCGCACAGCAAGGCATAGCCGTCCAGGCCTTTGCCGGTGTTCTGCAGATCGATCATGCTTTTTGCTCCAACAACTTCAAACCTACCCAGTAGCGCGCGAACTGATACGCGCAGCGACCATTGCGATTGCCACGGCCGGTGGCCCAGCGCACGGCGAGGATGTCCAGGGCTTCGTCACGCTGCCATTGCAGGCCCGCCTTGCGTCCCAACTCGCCGATCCAGTGCTCGACCACGTTCAGGTAGTGCTCCTGGGTGAAGGGGTAGAACGACAACCACAGGCCAAAACGGTCCGACAAGGCAATCTTGTCTTCCACCGCTTCGCTCGGGTGCAGCTCGCCATCGACGCGCTTCCAGTTCTCGTTGTCGCTTTCCTTCTCCGGAACCAGGTGCCGGCGGTTGGACGTGGCGTACAGCAGCACATTGTCCGGGGCCTGCTCCAGCGAGCCGTCGAGCACGCTCTTGAGGACCCGGTAGTCGCCCTCGCCCGACTCGAACGACAGGTCGTCGCAGAACAGCACGAAACGCTGCGGCAGCTTGACCAGTTGCTCCACCACCCGCGGCAGGTCGGCCAGGTGATCGCGCTCGATCTCGATCAGGCGCAGGCCGTGCTGGGCATGCTCGGCCAGCAGCGCGCGGACCAGCGACGATTTACCGGTGCCGCGCGAGCCCCACAGCAAGGCGTGGTTGGCCGGCAGGCCGTCGAGAAACTGCCGGGTATTGCGCCCCAGCTGGTCGCGCTGGTTATCGACCCCGATCAGGTCGGACAGGCGCATGTCCAGGCTGACGTCCAGCGGCAGCAGGAAACCGCTGCGGCCCTCACGCTGCCAGCGCGCGGCCAGGCATTGGGTCCAGTCGATGGCTTGTCGCGGCGCGGGCAACAGCGGCTCGATACGCGCCAGAACCGCATCGGCGCGCTCAAGAAAAGCATTCAATCGAGATTCCACGACTTCTCCTCGGGCAGGTTCCCAGTAATGATGTGGCACGCAGACGCAACGACCTTGCGCATGCCAGGTCTACCGCAGGCGAACGGCGCCGAGCCCTGCCGGCACACACTGATGATCAGCTATGCTTGCCCAGCGAAGGGAAACGGAAATTGGTTCAACACCCCATGGACATCAAGTTCACCAACCGCCTGTCTTACAAGCAAGCCAGGCTCACTGTGCTGGTCGGTTTTGTCCTGGGGACGGCGCTCAGTCTGCTGCAAATCGGCATCGATTATGCCAGTGAAGATGCCTCCATCAACCGGGAAATCAACGCACTCCTGGAAATCAGCCACAATCCGGCCTCGCGTATCGCCTATAACATCGACGCCGAGCTCGCCCAGGAGCTGACGCTCGGCCTGCTGCGCTCGCCGGCGATCATCCGCGCCCGGCTGATCGACAACAACGACACTTTGCTGGCCAACGTCACCCGGCCGGCCCAGCAAAGCTCCTACCGGATGCTCAGCGACTTCCTATTCGGCGCCAAGCGCGAGTTCCAGGACCGCCTGTACCTCGACCACCTGCCCTCGGAATCCCTCGGCGTCCTGCACCTGGAAGTCGACACCTACTCGTTCGGCAGCCGCTTCCTGCGCCGTGCGGAAATCACCCTGATCAACGGTTTCGTGCGCAGCCTGATCCTCACCGGGCTGCTTCTGGCGCTGTTCTACGTGATGCTGACCAAACCCCTGGTCGGCGTCATTCGCGAACTCAGCGGGCGCGATCCGCGCAGCCCCGACCAGACCCGGCTGGACTTCCCGCCCAGCCACGAACAGGACGAGATCGGCGTGCTGGTCAAGGTCGCCAACCAGCAGTTCGACAACATGGCCACCGAGATCCAGCAACGGCGCAATGCCGAAAACCGCCTGACCGACTATCTCGGGCAGCTGGAAAACATCGTCTCGGCGCGCACCACCGAGCTCAAGGCGATCAACGACCGGCTGAGCCAGTCCAACGAAGAACTGGAAGTCGCCCGTAGCACCGCCCTCGACATGGCCCAGGCGCGTGCCGCCTTCCTGGCCAACATGAGCCATGAAATCCGCACCCCGCTCAACGGCCTGCTGGGCATGATCGCCCTGTCGCTGGACAGCCCGCTGAACGCCGAACAACGCCAGCAACTGTCGATCGCCCACGACTCCGGCAAAGTGCTGGTGGAGCTGCTCAACGATATTCTCGACATGTCCAAGTTCGACGCCGGCCAGCTGGAGCTGGAGCGCATCCCCTTCGACCTCGGGGTACTGGTGGAAGACACCGCCAACCTGCTGTCGCAGAACGCCGCGCCGAGCGTCGAGCTGGCCTGCCTGATCGAGCCGGAGTTTCCGGCCCTGGTCCTCGGCGACCCCACGCGCGTGCGGCAGATCGTCAGCAACCTGCTGTCCAACGCCCTCAAGTTCACCCGCTTCGGCCGTGTCGATGTGCGCCTGCGTACGTTCGAGGACGGGGTCAGGATCGAAGTCTGCGACACCGGCATCGGGATCGCCCGCGAGGCCCAGGTGAAGATCTTCCAGCCCTATACCCAGGCCGGTGCCGGGATCACCCGGCAATACGGCGGCACCGGCCTGGGCCTGGCCCTGACCTACAACCTCTGCGAAGCCATGCAGGGGCGCCTGAGCATCAGCTCGGAGGTGGGTTTCGGCAGCCAGTTCTGTGCCGACCTGCCGCTGCCCTGCCACACGCCAGCCAGCCCACCGCCGCCGCTGCACGGCCAGGTACTGGCCATTACCTCCGAAGGCAGCGGCCTGGCCGAACTGTTGAGCGTGCAGTTGCCGTTTTGGGGGCTGGAGTATCGGCGCTGCGATCTCGACGAGTCACTGCTCGGGCAGAAGCCGGACCTGTTGATCACCGACTGCCCGGAATGCCTGTTCGGCCTGCGCCCGAGCATCAGCGCGCCGATTCTGCTGGTCACCGCCTACGGCAGTTTCCTGCCCAGCGAAGAAGCCAGCGCCCTGGCGCCGTTGCAGCAACAGGCGCGGCCATTGGCGCGCAACGCCCTGTATCAGACCCTGCGCCGGGCCCTGCTGGCCGAAACCGCGGTGATCAATGAAACCCAGTTGGAAACCCTGGTGCCCCTGCGCCGCGCCTTTATCCTGCTGGTGGAGGACAACCCGGTGAACCAACTGGTGGCCAAAGGCATGTTGAGCAAGCTCGGCTGCGAGGTGACGGTCGCCTCCCAGGGTGCCGAGGCCCTGGACGTGCTGGAGCACCAGCATTTCGACCTGGTGCTGATGGACTGCAACATGCCGGTGATGGATGGCTACGAGGCCAGTCGGCAGATCCGCCGCAGCGGCCGCTGGCCGGACCTGCCGATCGTCGCCCTGACCGCCAATGCCATGCCCGAAGAGCGCGAGCGCTGCCGGGCCGCGGGCATGAGCGACTACCTGTCCAAGCCCTTCCGCCGTGAAGAGCTGATTGCCCTGCTGGACCTCTGGGTGCCGACTACGACGGCGCTTTGACCTGGGCCAGCAACCGGTCCAGGCCATGGCGCAATTCGCTCAGGCTGTCGAGGTCGACCCCGCTGTCGCATAACAGCGCCGCCTTGAGCGGCGGCACCTGATCGCGCAGCGCCAGGCCGGCCGCGCTCAGGCTCAGGTGCACCTCGCGCTCGTCGCGGGACGATCGCTGGCGCTGCACCAGTTGCAGCTGTTCAAGGCGCTTGAGCAACGGCGTCAGGGTCCCGGAATCCAGCGCCAGGCGCTCCCCCAGCGCCTTGACCGTCGGCAGCTCGGGGGGCGTGGCCTGCCATTCCCAGAGCACCAGCATCACCAGGTACTGCGGGTAGGTCAGCCCCAACTGGTCGAGCATCGGCTTATAGCCCCGCACCACGGCCCGCGAGGCGGCGTACAGCTTGAAGCACAGCTGGCTGTCGAGTTTCAGCGAATCGGCGAACAGGTCGGTCATTTGAGCAGGGCTTCGATCTCGCCGGTCAGGTCCTGGGGCTTGGTGGCCGGGGCGAAACGCTTGACCAGCGCGCCGTCCTTGCCGATCAGGAACTTGGTGAAGTTCCACTTGATGCCCTGGGAACCCAGTACCCCCGGCGCGCGTTTTTTCAGTTGCACGAACAGCGGATGCGCCTCGGCGCCATTGACGTCGATCTTCTTGAACAGCGGAAAGCTGACGCCGTAGTTCAGCTCGCAGAACTCGGAAATGGCCCCTTCGTTGCCCGGCTCCTGCTTGCCGAACTGGTTGCAGGGAAAGCCCAGCACCACCAGGCCCCGGTCCTTGTAGGTCTGCCACAGTTCTTCCAGGCCCTTGTACTGCGGGGTGAAACCGCACTTGCTCGCAGTGTTGACCACCAGCACGGCCTTGCCGGCGAAGTCGGCCAGGGTCTTTTGCTCACCCTTGATGGTGGTGCACGGGATGTTCAGCAATGTGTCACTCATGGTGCGGACTCCAGAAATGAAAGGTCCGATAAAAGTAGTACTCAATTAAATTGTGCGCAATTTAATAAATCGAAAAGCGATTCCGAAAAATCGCCTTGGCCGCTCGCTCCGGTCAGCGTGGAACCAGGTCCAGGCACACCGAGTTGATGCAGTAGCGCAGGCCGGTCGGCGGCGGACCGTCCGGGAACACATGCCCCAGGTGCGCATCGCATTTGGCGCAGACCACTTCGGTACGGATCATGCCGTGGCTCAGGTCACGGATCTCGACCATGGCGCTCTCGCCGATTGGCTCGTAGAAGCTCGGCCAGCCGCAACCGGAATCGAATTTGGCCCTGGAGTCGAATAACGGCGCATTGCAGCAGATGCAGTGATACACACCGTCGGTCTTGGTGGCGTTGTACTTGCCCGAGAACGGTCGTTCGGTGCCTTTGAGACGACAGACGTTGTACTGCTCCGGATCGAGCATGGCACGCCATTCTTCAAGGGTTTTTTCCAGCTTTTCCATGGTCCTTCCTCTGCAACTGAAAAAGCCCGATCTGTATCTTTTCCACGGATCGGGCGGCACGTATGATTGCGCCTCGTTAGACGCCAGTCTGGCAGCCGTGTTACACGGGTTCAAACGGATTTTGCCGCCGCGAACCCAGGCTTCAGGCCTGTGTGCAAACGCAGGATTCCCAGTACGGTAGCTCACTCACCGTCTGGATCGTTCATTTTCGGGAACACATCGCCATGCAGGTCAGCAAATCGAACAAGCTCGCCAACGTCTGTTATGACATTCGCGGCCCAGTGCTCAAGCACGCCAAACGCCTGGAAGAGGAAGGCCATCGCATCCTCAAGCTGAACATCGGCAACCCGGCGCCTTTTGGTTTCGAAGCGCCGGACGAAATCCTCCAGGACGTAATCCGCAACCTGCCGACCGCACAGGGCTACAGCGACTCCAAGGGCCTGTTCAGCGCACGCAAGGCCGTCATGCAGTACTACCAGCAAAAGCAGGTGGAAGGCGTCGGCATCGAAGACATCTACCTGGGCAACGGCGTTTCCGAACTGATCGTCATGGCCATGCAGGCCCTGCTCAACAACGGTGACGAAGTGCTGGTCCCGGCCCCGGACTATCCGCTGTGGACCGCGGCCGTGAGCCTGGCCGGCGGCAACCCGGTGCACTACCTGTGCGACGAGCAGGCCAACTGGTGGCCGGACATCGCCGACATCAAGGCCAAGATCACCCCGAACACCAAGGCCCTGGTGATCATCAACCCGAACAACCCGACCGGCGCGGTGTACCCCAAGGCAGTGTTGCTGGACATGCTCGAACTGGCACGCCAGCACAACCTGGTGGTGTTCTCCGACGAGATCTACGACAAGATCCTCTACGATGATGCCGTGCACGTCTGCACCGCCTCCCTGGCGCCGGACCTGCTGTGCCTGACCTTCAACGGCCTGTCCAAGTCCTACCGGGTGGCCGGTTTCCGTTCCGGCTGGGTGGCCATTTCCGGTCCCAAGCACCACGCCCAGAGCTACATCGAAGGCATCGACATGCTGGCCAACATGCGCCTGTGCGCCAACGTGCCGAGCCAGCACGCCATTCAAACGGCGCTGGGCGGCTATCAGAGCATCAACGACCTGGTGCTGCCACCGGGCCGTTTGCTGGAACAGCGCAACCGCACCTGGGAACTGCTCAACGACATCCCCGGCGTCAGTTGCGTCAAGCCTATGGGCGCGCTGTACGCCTTCCCGAAAATCGACCCGAAAGTCTGCCCGATCCACAACGACGAGAAGTTCGTCCTGGACCTGCTGCTCTCGGAGAAACTGCTGGTGGTTCAGGGCACCGCCTTCAACTGGCCATGGCCGGACCACTTCCGCGTCGTGACCCTGCCACGGGTCGATGACCTGGAACAGGCGATCGGCCGTATCGGCAGCTTCCTCAAGTCGTATCGCCAGTAAAGTAAGCCTTGCGACGCAGTGCGGCCGCCACGGTCGCACTGCGATTAATTCAGCAACACTTCTGTACTCCCTGCTACGCCTACCCTTCTGTATCTTTGCCTTGCGCCTTGTGCCCAGTGGTTGCATGCCTCTGAAGTGCGGCTCGGCTTCCGGTGGCTGCCCAACTGCGACAGAAAGCTCATGCAAGCGTCTAAAATCAGCCTGCAGGACACAGTTTGAAATAGTCACCCGGTTGAATAGGCCGGTGCCGCACCTTATATACCCCGCAGAACGCTACATCTTTAGCATGAGGAGATTTCTACAACCATGATGCGCATCCTGCTGTTCTTGGCCACTAACCTGGCGGTCGTGCTGATTGCCAGCATCACCCTGAGCCTTTTCGGCTTCAACGGGTTCATGGCGGCCAATGGGGTTGATCTCAACCTCAATCAGCTGCTGGTTTTCTGTGCGGTCTTTGGTTTCGCCGGTTCCCTGTTCTCGCTGTTCATCTCCAAGTGGATGGCGAAAATGAGCACCAGCACCCAGATCATTACCCAGCCTCGTACTCGTCATGAGCAATGGCTGCTGCAAACCGTCGAGCAACTGTCCCGCGAAGCCGGGATCAAGATGCCCGAAGTCGGTATTTTCCCGGCCTACGAGGCCAACGCCTTCGCCACCGGCTGGAACAAGAACGACGCGCTGGTTGCGGTCAGCCAGGGCCTGCTCGAGCGTTTCTCGCCCGATGAAGTGAAAGCCGTGCTGGCCCACGAGATCGGTCACGTGGCCAACGGCGACATGGTCACCCTGGCGCTGATCCAGGGCGTGGTGAACACCTTCGTGATGTTCTTCGCGCGCATCATCGGCAACTTCGTCGACAAGGTGATCTTCAAGAACGAAGAAGGTCAGGGCATCGCCTACTACATCGCGACCATCTTCGCCGAACTGGTCCTGGGCATCCTGGCCAGCGCCATCGTCATGTGGTTCTCGCGCAAGCGCGAATTCCGTGCCGACGAAGCCGGCGCGCAACTGGCCGGTACCGCGGCCATGATCGGCGCCCTGCAACGCCTGCGCTCGGAACAGGGCCTGCCGGTGCACATGCCCGACACCTTGAATGCCTTCGGCATCAACGGTGGCCTCAAACAAGGCCTGGCTCGCATGTTCATGAGCCACCCTCCACTGGAAGAGCGTATCGACGCCCTGAGCCGTCGTCGCGGCTGATAACGCTGGCAAACACAAAAAAGGGCGACGCAAGTCGCCCTTTTTCATGGTCTGGAAAAAGGCCGGGGCTCAGCGCGCCAGCAAGCGATAGACCCGTTCTTCGAGGCGGGTCACGCCGCCCTGGAGAAACTTCCAGCTCTCGCCAAGAATGTCCCGCACCTCCTCGACCCGCAGCTGCCAGCGCTTACCGAGCAAGACCTTGACCTCGTCATCGAGCACGGCGAAAGGCGGCCCCGCCATCAGCGCCTGGTCGTAATCCAGAGTGATCAGCAGCCCCTGGCAGCCCTGAGGCAGGACCGACTGCAGATGCGCCGCATACCGCTCACGCATCTGCGGCGGCAAGGCGATCAACGCCGCGCGGTCGTACAACGCCTGGCAGCCGGCGACATCCGTGGCCTGCAGGGCAAAAAAGTCGCCGCACCAGAGCTGGATCGGGCCGTACTCATAGACTTTGAATCCACCTCGAAGCTCAACCTGCGGCTGCACCTGCTGTTCGCTGAAAAAGTCCTGGATGGCCTTCTCCGACAACTCGATACCCAGCACCTGATGGCCCTGGCTGGCCAGCCAGCTCAGGTCCAGGCTCTTGCCGCACAGCGGCACCAGTACCCGCGAACCCGACGCCAGCTCCAACTGGGGCCAGTAGCGTTGCAGGTAAGGATTAACCTCGGACAAATGGAAGCCGATCTGATTCTGTTCCCACCGTTTGTGCCAAAACTCCGGCTGCATAAATCACCCTGAAATTCGATCAAAAACCACAAAAACTTATATTAGATTCAGATCAATGATCTGATTGAAGATGGTGCATCTTAACGCTCAGGACCTTATTCATGCTCCCTAGCCTGTTCATCTCCCACGGATCACCGATGCTCGCCCTGGAACCCGGCGCCAGCGGCCCGGCCCTCGCCCGCCTGGCCGCCGAGCTACCGCGCCCCAAGGCCATAGTGGTGGTGTCGGCCCACTGGGAAAGCCAGGACCTGCGGGTCAGCAGCAACCCGCAACCGCAAACCTGGCATGACTTCGGCGGCTTTCCCGCCGCGCTGTTCGCCGTGCAATACCCCGCCCCCGGCCAGCCTGAACTGGCGGAACAGGTGGCGCAGTTGCTCAGGGCCGATGGCCTGCCGGCGCAGCTCGATGACCAGCGCCCGTTCGACCACGGGGTCTGGGTGCCGCTGTCGCTGATGTACCCACAGGCGGATATTCCGGTGGTCCAGGTGTCTCTGCCCAGTCGCCTTGGACCAACCCTGCAGACTCAGGTCGGGCATGCCCTGTCCAGCCTGCGGCAACAGGGGGTGTTGTTGATCGGCTCGGGCAGTATTACCCACAACCTGCGCGAACTGGATTGGCACGCCGGCCCGGAAAGCGTCGAGCCGTGGGCCAAGGCGTTCCGCGACTGGATAATCGAGAAACTCGCCGCCAATGATGAAGCCGCGTTGCACGACTACCGTCGCCAGGCGCCGAATGCCGTGCGCAGCCACCCCAGCGATGAACACCTGCTGCCGCTGTACTTCGCCAGAGGCGCCGGTGGCGACTTCAGCATCGCCCATCAAGGCTTCACCATGGGCGCGCTGGGCATGGATATCTATCGCTTCGGTTGATGCCCTTGCCGGGCCTGGCGCATCACGATGCGACAACTGATCCAAACCCCAGGCAAAAAAAATCCCCGCACCAGGCGGGGATTTTTTCGTTCAACCAATCAGCTCAGCACTGATCAGTCTTCGCGATAGCGACGCAGCTTCAACTGCTTGCCGGCCACGCGAGTGTCCTTCAGCTTGGTCAGCAGACGCTCCAGACCTTCCTCCGGCAGCTCGACCAGGCTGAAGCTGTCACGCACCTGGATGCGACCGATGGCTTCGCGGGCCAGGCCGCCTTCGTTGAGGATGGCGCCCAGCAGGTTCTTGGCCGCGATACCGTCACGCGCGCCCAGCGCGGTACGGCAACGGGCACGACCTTCAGCCAGAGGCATCGGTGCGCGACGCTCACGCTCGCCGCGATCAGGACGATCGCCGGAACGCTCAGGACGGTCGCCACGTGGCGCGCTGTTCGGCACCAGTGGGCGTTCCTTCTCGATCGCTGCCAGGTTCAGCGCCTGACCGTTGGTGGCCTTGCGCAGCAGGGCCGCGGCCAGGGCACGCGGGCTGCAACCGATATCGGCGGTCAGGCGATCCAGCAGATCACCGTGGGTCGATTCAGCGTCAGCGACCAGCGGCGACAGGCTGTTGGTCAGCTTCTTGATGCGCGCGTCGAGAACGGCTTGAGCGTCCGGCAGGCGAACTTCGGCAACCTTCTGACCGGTTACACGCTCGATCACTTGCAGCATGCGGCGCTCGCGTGGAGTCACCAGCAGCAGCGCACGACCTTCGCGACCGGCACGGCCGGTACGGCCGATACGGTGCACGTAGGATTCCGGGTCGTACGGCATGTCCACGTTGAATACGTGGGTGATGCGCGGTACGTCCAGGCCACGGGCGGCAACGTCAGTCGCCACAACGATGTCCAGGCGGCCATCCTTGAGGGAGTCGATCACACGCTCACGCTGGTTCTGGGCGATGTCGCCGTTCAGCGCGGCAGCTTTGTAGCCTTTGGCTTCCAGGGCACTGGCCAGGTCCAGGGTCGCTTGCTTGGTGCGCACGAACATGATCAGGGCGTCGAAATCTTCCACTTCCAGCAGGCTGAGAACAGCAGAAGTCTTCTGGTCAGCGTGAACCAACAGGTGAGCCTGTTCGATCGCGGTGACGGTCTGAGTCTTGCTCTGGATCTTGACGTGTTTCGGGTCCTTCAGGTGACGCTCGGCGATCGCACGGATCGACTGCGGCAGGGTGGCCGAGAACAGTACGGTCTGACGGGTTTCCGGCATGGCCTTGAAGATGACTTCCAGGTCATCCATGAAGCCCAGTTTCAGCATTTCGTCGGCTTCGTCGAGAACCAGGTGGTTCACGGTAGCCAGGACTTTTTCGTCGCGACGCAGGTGGTCGCACAGACGGCCCGGAGTGGCGACAACGATCTGTGCGCCATTACGGATTGCTTTCAGTTGTGGGCCCATCGGCGCGCCGCCGTAGACAGCCACAACAGTTACGCCCGGCATTTGCTTGGCGTAGGTTTCGAAAGCGGTTGCAACTTGCAGCGCCAACTCACGGGTTGGGGCCAGGATCAGAGCTTGCGGCTCGCGCTTGGACGGATCAATGCGGTGCAGGATAGGCAGGGCGAACGCGGCGGTCTTACCGGTACCGGTTTGCGCCTGACCAATCATATCGTGACCGGCGAGGATGATCGGGATCGACTGCTGCTGAATGGCCGAAGGCTCTTCATAGCCGGTAGCGACTACTGCAGCGACAATATTGGGATGAAGTTCAAGAGCGGCGAAGCCGCCGATTTCCTGGGTCATGGGTCTGCCTCTAAGTGCATCCGCAAAGACCCATGCTCCAAAGCTGCGCATGCCGTGTAAGACTCAAGAGTCACCCTGGCAGCTTTGTCGGCGGGGATTTGCGAAAACGATTGAAAGAAATGAACGTCAAGGATAGTCCGCGCAGCGGACAAGCAGCCGAAGCTGACTTCGGGGAATTGCATCACCTAAACGAGGCCCGGTTAAAGGCCGGCGCGCACTATACCGGAATTACTCAAAAAAGGGAGTTTTTTTTATCGGAAAAACCCGCTGAATACCTAGTTGTCACAGGCTTTGCGGATAATCCGGCAAAGGTCTATTTTGCACAGGCCCACGCCTGTCGGGGGATGACGCTTAAACGGTTCATCTTGCCGGCCGATACCGTCGGTCCGAGACACTCTTTACCGTCCGAGGAAATGCCCCATGAGCCAGCCCAGTTGCAGTCGCGTCAGCCGTGAACAACGTGGTCATCTCTTCCTCATCGGCCTGGACCGGGTCGCCAAGCGCAATGCCTTCGACCTGCAGCTGCTCGATCAACTCAGCCTGGCCTACGGCGAGTTCGAGGCCAGCAGCGAGGCCCGGGTCGCCGTGGTGTTCGGCCATGGCGAGCACTTCACCGCGGGGCTGGACCTGGCCAACGTCGGGGCGAAACTCGCCGAAGGCTGGCAGGCACCGGCCGGCGGTTGCGATCCCTGGGGTGTCTTCGCCGGGCCACGGGTCAGCAAACCGGTGATAGTCGCGGTGCAGGGCTACTGCCTGACCATAGGCATCGAGCTGATGCTGGCGTCGGATATCAACCTGTGCGCCAGCAATACCCGCTTCGCCCAACTGGAAGTGCAACGCGGCATCTTTCCCTTTGGCGGCGCCACCCTGCGCCTGCATCAGATCGCCGGCTGGGGCAATGCCATGCGCTGGTTGCTCACCGGCGACGAGTTCGACGCCCATGAAGCCCTGCGCCTGGGGCTGGTGCAGGAGGTGATGGCCAGCGAAGACCTGCTGCCCCGCGCCCTGGCCCTCGCCGAACGGATCGCCTGCCAGGCGCCGCTGGGGGTTCAAGCCACCCTGATGTCGGCCCGACAAGCCCGGTTCGAAGGAGAAAGCGCGGCAGCGCAGGGGCTGCCGCCGCTGGTGAAGACGCTGTTGAACAGCGAGGATGCCAAGGAAGGTGTGCGAGCGATGGTCGAGAAGCGCCCGGGGGTGTTCAAGGGGTGTTGAGCGGCCTGAACCCGTGGTGAATGTGAGGTTCTATCGCGGGCAAGCCTCGCTCCTACAGATGCGGACGATCCGCGAAGCGGACAGCCGACTCAGGTCGCCGGACGGATGCACTTGATCAACGACTGCAACGAATAGCCCAGGCGTGGCGCCAGCGCCTCGGCCCGGGCGCTCAGACCGTCCATGTCCAGACCCTGCTCCAGGTCGGACGGCACGATCAGAATCACGTTGCCCTCCTTCACCGGCAGCTCCCAGTAGTGCCGATGGTAAAGCCCGCGCAGCAAGGCCGCACCGAGCGGCTTGCCATCGTCGGTGGCCCACTGGTTGATCACCAGCCAGCCGCCCGGGTTGAGGCGCTTCTGGCAGTTTTCCAGGAAACCCCAGGCCAGGTGTCCGACGCCCGGTCCGACGTCGGTGTACAGGTCGACGAAAATCAGGTCCGCCGACTCGGCGCTGTCCAGCAGTTCGAGCGCATCGCCCACCCGGATATACAGACGCGGATCGTCATCCAGCCCCAGGTACTCGATAGCCAGGCGCGGCACGTCGGGGCGCAGCTCGATGGCCTCGACATCGTCCAGCGGCAGGAACTTGAGGCAGGCCTGGGTCAGGGTGCCAGCGCCCAGGCCGAGAAACAGCGCACTCTCGGGCTGCTCATGGCACAGCGCACCGATCAGCATGGCGCGGGTGTAGTCGTACTCCAGCCAGCTCGGGTCGGCGGTAAACACGCAGCTCTGCTCGATGGCATCGCCAAATTCGAGGAAGCGGTAATCCGCCACTTCCAGTACCCGAATCATGCCGAACTCATCGTGCACTTCGGCGAGCAGGCGCTCGACGCGCTCCTCAGTCATCTCTTCTCCTAGCCGCGACGGGGCTCAACCTCGCCGTCGCGATAAACCGGCCGCTCGGCGCCGAGCGGGAAAGGCGCGATTGTCCGCGAACCGGCGGGAACAGGTCACGCACTAATTGCTGATAACATGCCTGTCCGACCTTAAAAACACCCGAGTCCGTGATGAGCCAACCCTGGAGCCCTGACAGCTGGCGCGCCCTGCCGATCCAGCAACAACCCGTCTACCCCGACGCCGCACACCTGTTGCAGGTCGAGCAGACCCTGGCCAGCTACCCGCCGCTGGTGTTTGCCGGCGAAGCCCGGGAGTTGCGCCGCCAGTTTGCCGAAGTGACCCAGGGTCGTGCCTTTCTGCTGCAGGGTGGCGATTGCGCCGAGAGCTTCGCCGAGTTCTCGGCGGCGAAGATCCGCGACACCTTCAAGGTCCTGCTGCAGATGGCGATCGTCATGACCTTCGCCGCCGGTTGCCCGGTGGTCAAGGTCGGGCGCATGGCCGGCCAGTTCGCCAAGCCGCGCTCGGCCAACGACGAAACCATCAATGGCGTGACCCTGCCGGCCTACCGCGGCGATATCGTCAACGGCATAGGTTTCGATGCGAAAAGCCGGGTGCCGGACCCGGACCGCCTGTTGCAGTCCTATCACCAGGCCACCGCCACCCTGAACCTGCTGCGCGCCTTTGCCCAGGGCGGTTTTGCCGACCTGCACCAGGTGCACAAATGGAACCTGGACTTCATCGCCAACTCCGCCCTGGCCGAGAAGTACAGCCAACTGGCCGACCGCATCGACGAAACCCTGGCCTTCATGCGCGCCTGCGGCATGGACAGCTCGCCGCAACTGCGCGAGACCAGCTTCTTCACCGCCCACGAGGCGCTGCTGCTGAACTATGAGGAAGCCTTCGTCCGTCGCGACAGCCTGACCAACGACTATTACGACTGCTCGGCGCACATGCTGTGGATCGGCGATCGCACCCGCCAGCTCGACGGCGCCCACGTCGAATTCCTGCGCGGGGTGAATAACCCGATCGGGGTCAAGGTGGGCCCGAGCATGAACACCGAGGAGCTGATCCGCCTGATCGACATCCTCAACCCGGACAACGATCCAGGCCGCCTGAACCTGATCGTGCGCATGGGCGTGAACAAGGTCGGCGACCACCTGCCGCAGCTGATCCGCGCGGTGGAAGGCGAAGGCAAGAAGGTGCTGTGGAGTTCCGACCCGATGCATGGCAATACCATCAAGGCCAGCAGCGGTTACAAGACCCGCGATTTCGCGCAGATCCTCAATGAGGTGAAGCAGTTCTTCCAGGTCCACGAAGCCGAGGGCAGCTATGCCGGCGGTATCCACATCGAGATGACCGGGCAGAACGTCACCGAGTGCATCGGTGGCGCGCGGCCGATTACCGAAGATGCTTTGTCGGATCGCTACCACACCCATTGCGACCCGCGGATGAACGCCGATCAGTCGCTGGAGCTGGCGTTCCTGATTGCCGAGACCTTGAAACAGGTCAAGCGTTGAACTCCTAGCATTCGATCATCCAGGGGAAGCTGGATGATCGATGCTGGTCAAAGAAACGCACGCAAGCGCTGGGCGCTGGCCCTTGGGCAATTGAGCTGGACGTCGGCCAGCCCCAGCCAGTCGGCCATGCTCCGCAAGCTGCTCGCCAGCGCCTGCATCCCCTGCTCGTCCAACCCCAGATCCTCCTCATGCACGGCATGCACCGCCAGGCGCCCCTGCGCCCTTTCTGCCCGCAGGTCGACCCGCGCGGCGATCCGTTCGTGGTGCAGAAACGGCAACACGTAATAGCCGTACACCCGCTTGTGCTGCGGGGTGTAGATCTCCAGGCGATAGCGGAAATCGAACAGGCGCTCGGTGCGACTGCGTTCCCAGATCAGCGAATCGAAGGGAGAAAGCAAGGCGCTGGCCGGCACGCTGCGCGGCACCTTGGCCTCTGGCAGGCAATACGCCGCTTGCTTCCAGCCCGCCACCTCGCAGGCCAGCAGTTCGCCGCCCTCCAGCAATTCCGCCAGGCGCGCCCGGCTGTCTGCCAGCTCCAGGCGAAAATAGTCGCGCAGATCCTTCTCGGTGGCCACGCCCAGGGCGCTGGCGGCATGCAGTAGCAAACCGCGCTGGGCATCGGCCTCGCTGAGCGGCGAATGCTGCAGGATGCTCGAAGGAATCACCCGCTCCGGCAAGTCGTACAAGCGCTCGAATCCACGCCGACCAGCGACCGTCACCTCACCGGCGGCAAACAGCCATTCCAGCGCATGCTTCTCCGCACTCCAGTCCCACCAAGGGCCGGCGCGTTCCTCACGGGTCGACAGGCTGCCCGCCCCGAGGGCGCCCTGTTCCTCGACCGCGGCCAGCACCCGGCGAATAGTCGCCTGCTGCTCCTGGCCGAAACGCGCCAACTGCTGGTAGATCCCCTGCCCCTGGCTGGCCCGCTGCATGCGCCAACGCATCAGCGGGTACAGCGACAGCGGCAGCAACGAGGCTTCGTGGCCCCAGTATTCGAACAGCGTGCGTTGCCGGCCCTGGCTCCAGGCAGCCTGGTCCAGCAGTTGCGCAGGATAGTCGCCAAGGCGGGAAAACAGCGGCAGGTAGTGCGAACGCACCAGGGCATTGACCGAATCGATCTGCAGGATACCCAGGCGCGCGATCAGGCGATTGAGCTGTGCGGGCCTGATCGTCGCAGGCAGTGGCCGCCCGGAAAAACCCTGGGCGGCCAGCGCCAGACGCCGAGCCTGCTTGAGGGAAAAGGACAGTTCTGCGGGCATGGCAATCTCCTTGTCTGCCCGCAAACTACCTCAGTGAGAAGTGGCTTGTGTAGCGTTTTGACATTCACTTGTGCATCGGATCGTCCCAGAACGGCCGCACGGTCTCCCGCTCCACATCCGCGCGACTGAGGCCGATATCCTTCAGCGCCTCATCACTCATGCCGGCCAGCATGTTGCGTTCACGGTGCAGCTGATGCCAGCGGACAATCCTCTGCAGCAGGTGCCGCAAGGAAGTGCCATGCCATGCAAACCGGTGAGCCAGTACAAAACCTTTTTGACCTTTCATCGTCTTGCCCTCCAGTGGGGATGGCTCAAGTCTCCACCCAGGGCTAAGATCAATCCAACGAATGTTTCTTATGCAATACATCTCGGAGTTTGATGAATTGTCCAGCTACCCAAGCATTGATACCGAGGTTCTGCGCACCTTCGTCGCCATCGCCGACCAGGGCGGTTTCACCAAGGCCGGGGAGCAGGTCAATCGCACCCAGTCCGCGGTGAGCATGCAGATGAAGCGGCTCGAGGAAGACGTGTTGCAACGCCAGTTGTTCCAGCGTGAGGGCCGGCAGGTACGCCTGACCGCCGAAGGCCAGGTGCTGCTGGGTTACGCACGGCGCATCCTGAAACTGCACAGCGAGGTGTTCAACACCCTGCGCGAGCCGCACATGGTCGGCACCGTGCGCATCGGTACGCCGGACGATTACGTGATGCGTTTTCTGCCGGGGATCCTGTCGCGCTTTGCCCAGGCCTACCCCTTGATCCAGATCGAGGTGCATTGCGAGTCGTCCAAGCAACTGCTGCTGCGCCAGGATCTGGACCTGTCTATCGTCACCCGCGAGCCGGGCAGCGAAATCGGCCAGTTGCTGCGCAAGGAGCGTTTCGTCTGGGCCGAGGCCCAGGGGTTCTGCCCCCACGAACAGACGCCGCTGCCCCTGGCGATGTTCAACAGCGATTGCTTCTGCAGGCAATGGGCCTGCAATGCGCTGGACGCCGCCGGGCGCGACTATCGCATCGCCTATAACAGCTCCAGCCTGTCGGCACTGATGGCCGTGGTCAGCGCCGGCCTGGCGATCACCGCTCAGCTGGAAAGCCTGATCACCCCGGACATGCGCATCCTGGGCGCCGCCGAGGATCTGCCCCTGCTGCCCGAGGCCAGCATCATGCTGGTGCGCAACCTCAACACGCCCTCGCCCATCACCGAATGCCTGGCCGAGCACATAGTCGAAGGCTTCAAACTTTAAAGGCGAGCATCACCGCGCAGACCACCAGGAAGCCGCAGAACAGCCCGCGCAGCATTCGCTCGGGCAGCGCATGGGCGATTTTCACCCCCCAACTGATGCTCAACAGCCCACCCGCCGCCAGCGGCAGGCCGATCATCCAGTCCACTTCCTGATGCACCCCGTAGGTCACCAGGGTCACCCCGGTGCTGGGCAGGGCCAGGGCCAGCGACAGCCCCTGGGCGACCACCTGGGTGGTGCCGAACACGCTGGTCAGCACCGGGGTGGCAACCACCGCGCCGCCGACGCCGAACAGCCCGCCCATGGCCCCGGAAGCCGCACCCAGCACACCAAGCCACGGCCAGGGATAGCGCATCTGCGCCGAAGCCGGGGCATTGGCCAGGAACATGCGCAACAGGTTGTAGGCCGACAAGGCCACCAGGAACGCGACGAAGCCGATCCGCATGACTTGGGCATCAATGCCCACCGCCCAGATCGAACCGAGCCAGGCAAAACTGAAGCCCATCAGGGCCAACGGCAACGCATGGCGCGCCTCGATCCGGTTGCGCTGGTGATAACGCCACAGCGCGAGCATCACGTTCGGCACCACCATCACCAACGCCGTGCCCTGGGCGATCTGCTGGTCCAGCCCGAACAGCACGCCCAGCACCGGAATCGCAATCAGCCCTCCACCGATCCCGAACAAGCCGCCCACCGTGCCCAGCGCCGCGCCCAATACCACATACATCGCTAAATCGATCACCGCCGCTCTCCTCACTCAGGCCTTGCATGCTACGCAGTCGGCTCTGGTGCGGAAACGCACAGCAACGCACAATGGCTTTGCCAACTTCGCACAAGCAAATGTCCGCCATGAACCCCAACGCCCTCACCGATCAGCTCGGTCTATTCCTCGATGTGCTGGAAGCCGGGAGTTTTTCCGCTGCCGCCCGCCGGCATCCCTTGACCCCTTCGGCGGTGGCCCGGCGTATCGACAGCCTGGAAAACGCCGTCGGCAGCAAGCTGTTCATGCGCACCACCCACGCGGTGGTGGCGACGGCGGCTGGCCAGGCCTTTGCCGAACGCGCCCGGCGCATCGTCGCCGAACTACAACTGGCGCGGGCGGAAGCCGTGTCCTTGAGCCACGCGCCGGAAGGCCTGATCCGCATCGACGCTCCCGCGGCGTTCGGCCGGCGACACCTGGCGCCGGCGATCGCCGATTTCCTGATGCTCTATCCGGGGCTGGATGTGCAGTTGCACCTGATCGACAGCTTCGTCGACATGCAGGGTTCGCACCTGGGCAAGGTCGATCTGGTGCTGCGCGCCGGGCAAAGGGTCGATACCCGGATGGTGGCGACGTCATTGGCGAGCATCGTGCGCATCGCCTGCGCCAGCCCGGCCTACCTCAAGCTGCGCGGCACCCCGGTGCATCCCGCCGAACTGAGCCAGCACGACGGCCTGGATTGGGACGGCCTGGCCCCACTGTTCGCCTGGCGCTTCGAACTGGACGGGCAGTTGCAGACTCATCGCCCACAACGCATCCGCATGAGCGCCAACAATGCCGAGGCCCTGCTATCCGGAGCCCTGGCCGGGCTGGGCATCGCCCACCTGCCGACCTGGCTGGCCAGCGAATACCTGCTGCGTGGGGAACTGCTGCCGCTGTTCTGCGAAACCGGCCTGCCCAAACCGGAAAGCGCCGGTATCTACGCCTTGCGCCTGGAACAGCACACCAACGCTCGCAGCCGCCTGTTGCTGGAATACCTGAAGACTCGCTTCAGTCCGATTCCGCCCTGGGATCTGGCCCTGCAGAGCGCCATGGGCTGAGCGCTCGTGAGAATTATCTGGCGCATTAAAGATTCGCCCGCTAGATTCAGGGCGAATATCGATCAAGGCCCGACCATGAACACCAAAGGCTCCACCCCGGAAAAATGCGACGACCTGCTGCTGGATAACCAGCTGTGTTTCGCCCTTCACTCGACTTCGTTGCTGATGACCAAAGTCTATAAACCACTGCTGCAGGAGCTGGGCCTGACGTATCCCCAGTACCTGGCAATGATGGTGCTCTGGGAGCAGGACGGCCTGACCGTCGGCGAGATCAGCAGTCGCCTGCTGACCGATCCCGGTTCATTGACGCCCTTGCTCAAGCGCCTGGAAGCCGAGGGATTGCTGAGCCGGACCCGCAGCCGCGAAGACGAACGGGTGGTGATCATCGAGCTGACCGAGCAAGGGCAGGCCCTGTATGACCGGGCGCGCGGCGTTCCCCAATGCATCCTCGGCGCCAGCGGCCTGACCCTGGAGCAACTGCGCAAACTGCAGGCCGACCTGCTGAACCTGCGTGGCCATCTGCAAGACAGCCTTTAACGGCGCTCTCGCGAGCACACCCCGCCCCTCTCCAGGAGCGCTTGCTCGCGATTCTCTCTGTTTCGATGCCGCTAATAGCGTATCGACGAAAAAAATTCTCGATAAAAATATTATTTAAATCATTCGCTTAGCCGAAAAACATGGACTGCTGGCAAGCATTTTCGAGTTTTTTTCAAAATTTATCTTGCGCACTAAATATTTGAGAGATACATTTGTTTCGCACTTACTTAGCGCGCAAATATTTAGCGCAAAACTTCAAAACCCAAGAGGCTCACACCATGCAAACTCTCTATACCGCAGTCGCAACCGCAACCGGTGGCCGTGATGGTCGCGCCGTCTCCAGCGACAACATCCTCGACGTCAAACTCTCCACCCCCAAAGAACTCGGTGGTGCCGGCGGCCAGGCGACCAACCCTGAGCAACTCTTCGCCGCCGGCTACTCCGCCTGCTTTATCGGCGCCCTGAAATTCGTCGCCAGCCAAAGCAAGCGCAAGATCCCGGACAACGCGTCGATCACTGCGCACGTCGGCATCGGCCAGATTCCTGGCGGCTTCGGCCTGGACATCGACCTGCATATCAGCCTGCCAGGTCTTGAACAGAGCGACGCGCAGTCCCTGGTCGAAGCGGCTCACCAGGTCTGCCCTTACTCCAACGCCACCCGCGGCAACGTCGACGTACGTCTGCACGTGACTGTCTAACCCAGCTGCGCGCCAGCGCCCGCACCGCCCAGGAGACGAACATGAACACTTTCAGCAAGGTCTTGACCGGTAGCCTTCTCGCCCTGTCCATCAACACCGCGTTCGCCGAAGGCGGGGTCGAACACAACACCCAGGCGTTCCTCGACGCCTTGAACGCCGGCAGCGGCAAGCCGATGGAACAGATGACACCCAAAGAGGCCCGAGCCGTGCTGGTCGGCGCCCAGGCCGGGGTCAAGCTGACGCTGCCCAAGGCGGATGTCAGCCAGAAGACCATCGACGTCGACGGCCAGGCCATCAGCCTGACCATCGTCAGGCCGGCCGGAGTGAAAGGCACCTTGCCGGTGTTCATGTTCTTCCACGGCGGCGGCTGGGTGCTGGGAGACTTCCCGACCCACGAGCGCTTGGTGCGGGACCTGGTGGTGGGCTCCGGGGCGGCGGCGGTATTCGTCAATTACACGCCGTCCCCGGAAGCTCATTACCCGGTGGCGATCAATCAGGCTTACGCGGCCACCCAATGGGTGGCCGAGCATGGCCGGGAAATCAACGTCGACGGCAGGCGCCTGGCGGTTGCCGGCAACAGCGTCGGCGGCAATATGGCAGCAGTGGTCAGCCTGATGGCCAAGGACAAGGGCACGCCGGCGATCCGGTTCCAGCTGTTGTTGTGGCCGGTGACCGACGCGAATTTCGAAACGGCGTCGTATAACCAATATGCCGAGGGGCACTTTCTCAGCAAAAACATGATGAAGTGGTTCTGGGACAACTACACCACCGATGCCCAGCAGCGTAACGAGATCTACGCTTCACCGCTGCGCGCCACCAGCGCCCAGCTCAAGGGCCTGCCACCCGCGCTGATCCAGACGGCCGGCGCCGACGTACTGCGCGACGAAGGCGAAGCCTATGCCCGCAAGCTGGACGAAGCCGGCGTGACCGTGACCTCGGTGCGCTACAACGGGATGATCCATGACTACGGTCTGCTCAACGTGGTCAGCCAGGTACCCGCGGTGCGTTCGGCCCTGCTGCAGGCATCCGATGAGCTCAAGCAACATCTGAAGTAAGTTTGCCACCCAGGCCTTCGGCCACAAAAAAGCCCGACTCGATGGTCGGGCTTTTTCGTGGCTAAGGATTCAAGCAGGGGCTTAAACCTTGGCGCGGCCTTTGTAGGAACCGCCTTCGCGAGTATCGATCTCGATCATGTCGCCGATTTCGATGAAGTCCGCAACCGACAGCTCGGTACCGTTCTTCAGTTTGGCAGGCTTCATCACCTTGCCCGAAGTGTCGCCGCGAGCGGAACCTTCGGTGTAGTCAACCTGGCGCACGATGGTGGTCGGCAGGTCAACGGAAACCAGACGGTCTTCGAAGAACACAGCTTCGCAAACGTCGGTCATGCCTTCTTCGATGAACGGCAGAACGGCTTCGATGTCTTCAGCGTTCAGCTCGTACATGGTGTAATCGGTGGTGTCCATGAACGTGTAGGTGTCGCCGCTGATGAACGACAGGGTCGCTTCTTTGCGATCCAGGATCACGTCGTCCAGTTTGTCGTCCGCACCGTAAACGGTTTCGGTCTTGTAACCGGTCAGCAGGTTCTTCAGCTTGGTCTTCATGATCGCGCTGTTACGACCGGACTTGGTGAATTCAGCTTTCTGAACCAGCCAAGGATCGTTGTCGATACGGATCACGGTACCGGGTTTGAGTTCTTTACCAGTTTTCATTGCGAATATCCGAATTTGGATGGGATTTACAAAAATCTAGGCCGCGTATCATATCCAATTTAGGTAAAACTGCACCAGCGCCGCAGCAAGATCGGGCTGCGAGCCCTGTTCCAGACACCACTTTTCGGCGTGAGCAGCCACTTCCGGCCAGTGTTCGAGCAGCTTTTTCCAGCCTTGCGCCATCTCGCCTCCGGCATTCCAGGCCCGCCACAGGTCGATCAGCGCCGCCTTGACCTCTGGCGACAGCCCCTGCGTATAAAGCTCGAGAAAGGCGTCGAGCTTGTCCAGGTGAATGTCTTCGTCCTGTTGATAAATGTGCCAGAGCATCGGCCGGCCGGCCCATTGCGCACGCACGAACGAGTCCTCACCGCGTACCGCGTTGAAATCGCAGGACCACAGGAGCTGGTCGTATTCCTCCTGTCGGACGAACGGCAGCACCTGTACCGTCAAGGCCCCACGGACCTGCACCGCACCCGCCGCCAGCGCCTCGACACCCAGCCAGTGTTGCACGTCACCGAGGATCCGCCCTTCGGGAACCAGCAGATGGGTAGCCCGCGAGTCGGCAGCCAGCGCTTGCAGCCAACTGGCCAGGCCGGCGTTCTCATAGGCGAACAGCGACATCAATCGCGCGCCAGGTGCTGCAAATACGCCGAGCCCTTCCAGGAAGCGTTGCCGGGCCAGGGAGTCCTGCTGAAACGCCCTGCGCCGCTCCAGCAATCCAGCCTCGCGTAGCAGCCCACCGGTGCCGGCTTGAAACCCGGGGAAAAAGAAGTACTTCTGCACGCCCTTGAACTTCACCGAGGGCAGGCCGTGGCAGCCGGTCACCCAGGTCTCGGCGCTGAGGTAATCGAGGTTCAACCACAAAGGGGTATGTTCACGCTCGGCCATCGCCTCCATATAAGCCGCTGGCAACTGGCAGGCAAAGGCCGCGATCACCACATCGGCAGCCGCCACCGGCGACCACTCGGTTGGCCAGTGACGCACATCGACACCTTCCTGCCATTGCTGAGGCAAGGCGATATCGATGGGCGGGCACAAACGCTCGAAGGCCCGCAGGTCATCCACCCACAGCCGCATCGCGCACTGATGTTCGGCCACCAATTGCCGGGCCAGCCGCCAGGTCACGCCGATATCGCCGTAGTTGTCGACGACGCTGCAGAAAATATCCCAGGAGGCTTTCATTCCGGGCTCCATTTGGCAAAGGCGCCGATTGTCCGCATAAATGGCTACTGACAGAAGAGCCAACGCCGATAATCTTCGTGCGACAATCGCAGCTTGCCGACACCGCCTGCCAGGAGGCTGCCATGCCCTATCGCCCGACACCCCGTCGATCATTACGTATCAGCGTAAACGCACTTCAACTCAGCGGCAGTATTGCCCTGGGATTGTGGCTGGGTTTTCTGGCGATCGCCCTGACCTGCTGGCTGGCCTGGCGTTTTCTGTTCGACCAGCAATTGGCGCCCGTCGCCCAGGCCGTGCAACAGCTGGCAAAACCGCCCAGCGCGGAATCGGCGGCGTCCAACCGCATGTTCGAGCAGTACCAGGAAAACCTGCGTAAAAACGAACAGCAGCAGGCCCTGGATAATGCGCGCAGCAACCTGCGCAACCAGTCCAACCCGAAATGCCAGTTCTGGTTGCAACAGGACCAGACGGCGCCGAGCGAAAAGAGCCGGGCCAACGTCCTGCAATTCTGCGATTGATCATGAACAAACCTACGGTCCACCAACTGATTCTCGACAAGCTCCGTGGCGATCTGGAGATCGCTCAGCGGGCGGCGCAGACCGCCTATGAGGCGGCGACCCACGAAGAGAACATTGCCGAAAACAAGTACGACACCCTGGGGCTCGAGGCCTCCTATCTCGCCGCCGGCCAGGCCAGGCGCGTCGAGGAAATCCGGCAGGCGCTGGCGCTCTGCCAGAACCTGACCCTGCGCCCGTACGACGAGCAAGTTGGTATCCAGGTCGGCGCGCTGCTGGGCCTCGAAGACGAAAACGGCCACGAACAATGGCTGTTCCTGGCGCCGGATGGGGCGGGACTGAAGGTAGAGGTGGTGGGGCAACCGGTGACCGTCATCACCCCTCGTTCACCGTTGGGCAAAGGCCTGCTGGGCAAGTTCGAGGGGGATGAACTGGAGATCGTCGTCGCGGGCGCTCGGCAACAGTTCGCTGTCACCGAGGTCAAGTAAGCCCGGCTTAGTGGACAGGCAGTTCGACGCCGTCGAATAGCTCTTCGAGTTCCTGCTTGTTGTGGCACTGAATGGCCTTGGCCATCACTTCGCGCGTCAGGTGCGGCGCGAACTTCTCGATGAAGTCGCACATGAAGCCACGCAGGAAAGTGCCGCGACGGAACCCGATCTTGGTGATGCTCGACTCGAACAGTTCGCTGGCATCCAGTACCACCAGGTCACTGTCGAGCTTGGTATCGACCGCCATCTTGGCAACGATGCCCACACCCAGGCCCAGGCGTACGTAAGTCTTGATCACGTCGGCGTCGGCGGCGGTGAACACCACCTTCGGCGTCAGGCCGCGATGGCTGAAGGCTTCGTCGAGCTTGGAGCGGCCGGTAAAACCGAACACGTAAGTCACGATCGGGTATTCGGCGAGGGTTTCCAGGGTCAGCTTCGGCAGCTTGGTCAGCGGGTGGCCCTGCGGTACCACTACGCAACGGTTCCAGCGGTAGCACGGCATCATCACCAGATCGCCGAACAGCTCCAGCGCTTCGGTGGCGATGGCGAAGTCGACGGTGCCATCGGCAGCCATTTCGGCGATCTGCATCGGCGAGCCCTGATGCATGTGCAACGCCACATCCGGGTACTGCTTGATAAAGCTGCTGATCACCGGCGGCAAGGCATAACGGGCCTGGGTATGGGTGGTGGCGATCGACAGGGTACCCTTCTTCTCGTTGGAGAATTCCTGGGCGATCTGCTTGATGCTTTCGACCTTGCGCAGGATCTCGCCAGCGGTGGTGATGATGCGTTCGCCAGCCGGGGTGACGCGAGTCAGGTGCTTGCCGCTACGAGCGAATACCTCGACCCCCAGCTCGTCCTCGAGCAGGCGGATCTGCTTGCTGATACCCGGTTGCGAGGTATAAAGGCTTTGGGCTGTAGCAGAGACGTTGAGGTCGTGGTGCGCCACTTCCCAGATGTAGCGCAATTGTTGAAGCTTCATATGAATCCCTCAAAGCAGGTAGACGCCACGGGCATCAGCGACGGTATATAACTATATTAATGGTTCGAAGAATAAATCTAGAACTTTTCTTCAGAAAATTCCAACAAGCGCGTCAGATATCTCCGAGCCGCCGACGCTGTACCAAGGGCACCAGGTAAACCGGAACCTTGGCCAGTTGCAGTACCCTGGCTGCCGTCCTGCCCAATGGAGTCTCACCGCCCGCCCCATGGCTGTGACTTCCTACGATCAACAAATCCACAGAGAGTTTCGACGCCTGCTCGAGAATGACGTGCGAGGGGTCCCCCTGAAAGACCCTGACCGACTGAATCAGCGCGAGATCCTGCATGCCCTCCCCCAACTCTTCGCGAAAGCTGTCGAGTACCCGTTGCTCGATATTCGCCATCACCGTGCTCAGACCCTGGCTGTGAAACTCATTCAGGGCCTGTTCGTCGAGATAACTCTGCAACACCGACTCGGCAAACAGTCCCATGGGCTCCACCGCATGAACCACGTGCAATTCGGCATTGAATGTTCGAGCCAGCTCCAGGGCATGTTGCATCACGTAGGGCGCATACAGACCGAGGTCAGTGGCATACAGCATCGAACGAATCATATGACCTCCTCGACTGCCAATATGGCGGAGATTGATTCAGCTTAGCAGTGCCAAGGCGACTACGACGTCCCGCGCAAGCCCGTGAACATTGAGCTAAACCTTGGTTTCGTTGCTGATACCGTGGGGTACGTGACCGGTGGCGACCACTTCGCGAGCCAGTTCGCAATGACCCGCCTGATCGTCGAAGAACACATCGGCGGCGAAGGCTTCGAGAAAGGCGGCCTTCTCCAGGCCGCCCAGGAACAACGATTCGTCCAGGCGGATATCCCATTCGCGCAGGGTGCGGATCACCCGCTCATGGGCCGGGGCCGAACGCGCTGTCACCAGGGCGGTGCGGATCGGACAACCATCGTCGGGGAATTCGCGCTGCAACAGATTGAGCGCGGCGAGGAAGCCTTTGAACGGCCCCCCACGCAACGGCTCGCGGGCGGACTCGCGCTCCTTGGCCTGAAAGGCTTCCAGGCCACCGAGCTGATAGACCCGTTCCGACTCATCGGAAAACAGCACGGCGTCACCGTCGAAGGCGATCCGCAGTTCGGCGCTGGCGGCGCGTCGGGCGCCACCGGAAAGAATGGTCGCCGCGGCGAACCCGGCGTCCAGTGCGCTGCGCACATCTTCGGCGTGGGTGGAAAGAAACAGGTCGCAACCAAAGGCCGCAAGGTAGGGATAAGGGCTGCGCCCACCAACAAACGCGGCCCGGGAAATATCCAGGCCGTAATGCTGAATCGAGTTGAAGACCCGCAGGCCCGTGTCGGCACTGTTACGCGACACCAGTACCACCTCGACCCGAGCCCGGCCGAGGCTGGCATTGAGGCTCAAGAGCTTTTTCACCAGGGGAAAAGCATCGCCCGGTTCGAGGGATTCCTCCTCGTGATCGATCTGATACTTGCGGTAGGCCTCGACCCCCTCGGCCAGATAGACCTTATGGCTCTCGCTGAGATCGAACAGGGCCCGCGATGAAATCGCCACCACCAGTTTACCGCCCAAGCCCTTTGCCATATCCCTTCCCCCCGATGCTGCGATCAACCGTTATGCCGGTCGATAAAACTCAACGCCTGATACAAGGCTTCCATTTTCGGCAGCTCGCATCCCGCCGCCTTGGCCGCGGCCAATGGCGCGGCATAGATGGCCGACAACTCCAGCGCACGTTTGTGCTGGTAGTCGTGGTACATGCTCGGCCAATAGTCCGGCATGCCTTCGGTCACCTTGAACAAGTGCTCAGCATAGCCGTCCGGCATGCTGTGACCACAGGCCAGGGCGCCCTGCACCACTTCACGCATCAAGGCCTGAATCAGCTCGCGGCTGTCGGCATCGGCCATCAGCGGCGTGGTGCTGGCGTTGAGCAACACTGACAAACCGTTATAGGGCACGTTCCACACTAGTTTCTGCCAGCGCGCCTGCTGCAGGTTGGCCATGGCCTGGGAGCCGATACCGGCCTTGCGGAACAGCGCCGCCCCCTCTTCCACTATTGCCTGGCGCTGCGACTCGTCCTGCGCTGCCGGGCCACTGTGATACCCCAGGTTCACCGCGCCCAGCGCCTGATGCTCGATCACCCCTGGTCCGGCACGGTGCACGCAGATAAAACACAGGCCGCCCAACAGATGCAGCGAGTCGGGAAGCAGGTCGCGCAGGCCATCTTCCACATCCAGGCCATTCTGCAACAACAGCACCTTGGCGCCGGGAGCCGCCGCGCGAAGAATCGCCGGAGCCAGCTCGGCGTTGCTGGTGGTCTTGGCCCCCACCAGCAGCCAATCGCAGGGCGGCATATCTTCGGCACTGGCATAGGCCTGGACCGGGTTCAGGGTCAGCTCACCATGCACCGCGCTATGCAGTTGCAACCCCCGCTCGGTGACCGCGGCGAATTCGCTGCGCAGCAGGAAATGCACATCCAGGCCGGCTTGCGCCAGCAGCATCCCATAGAAACCACCGATCGCTCCGGTACCGATAATGCCGATTCGCGGCGTGTGGACTGCCTCCATCAAGGCAACTCCTCTGGAATTCGGTTCAGCGTCTGCGCCAGGCGCTCGCGGAGCTCGCCGGGTGCCAGGCGCGACTGCAAGGCCCCATAAAACTCACCGTCGCGCACCACGAACAGTGCCGGCAAGTGAAACACCTGATAACGCTCGACCGCGCCGCCATTGTTCCCCGCGTCGATCCAGCACAACCGCTCGATCGGCAGATCGAAGCCGGGCAACTGCTGCCGGGCCCAACGACAACTGGCGCAGCCGACGCTGGTGAATATCACCAGCGAAACACCGCTCATCGCCAATAACCGCTGATCGATATCGAAATCGGTCAGCTCCAATTCGACCACTATACTGGGGGAAACAATGTCACATAGCCGACACTCGGAGTCTGCGTTCATGGGACGTTTCATTCCTCATCCTGACGATGTTCCGGTTGAGATGACCTTACGCGAGCACGCATGTATTTCGCGGCAACGGTTGCACACTATCAGCCTCGGCGGCATGGCTTGCAATTATCACCGCGCCTGGCGCCGCGGCACCGCACTGGAAATCTGCATCCCCACTCTGGGTGAAAACGCCCGCTACAACGGCTATGTGGCCTGGTGCCTGCGACGCAAGCATGGCTATCTGGTGGGGATCGCCTTCATCGACGAACAGACCCTGTTCCATGCCCGGATGAGTGAGCAGGTGTGCCAGATCACCCACTACTGCCACCTGCATGAGCCCCAGGCTGAGCAGCGACAGATCGAAGCCCTGGCCCAGCAATGGGTCGAACAGCATGCCGCCGAGTTCTCCCATGACCGGGTTCACCAGGCTTTTATGCAGCCAGCGCTGGATTAAACCCGCCTCTGCCCATTGTCGAGCCCCGGTGTAACGCGCTAAGGTTCGGCTCCCCGACGCGCTTAAATCCGCTGTGCACCGCCGCGCGGGGATCGCTGGCGGCCGGCACCCGTGACCTGACGAGTAACACGATGGCTGATTTACCGATCAACGACCTTAACGTCGCCTCCAACGAAACCCTGATCACTCCCGACCAGCTCAAGCGTGACATCCCGCTGAGCGACGCCGCCCTGCGCACCGTGACCAAGGGTCGCGAAGTGATCCGCAATATTCTCGACGGCACCGACCACCGCCTGTTCGTCGTCATCGGCCCGTGCTCGATCCACGACATCAAGGCGGCTCACGAATATGCCGAGCGCCTGAAAGTCCTGGCCGCCGAAGTCTGCGACACCCTTTATCTGGTGATGCGTGTGTACTTCGAGAAACCACGGACCACCGTTGGCTGGAAAGGCTTGATCAACGACCCGTACCTGGACGACTCGTTCAAGATCCAGGACGGCCTGCACATCGGTCGCCAGCTGCTGCTGGACCTGGCCGAGATGGGCCTGCCGACCGCCACCGAAGCGCTGGACCCGATCTCCCCGCAATACCTGCAGGACCTGATCAGTTGGTCGGCGATCGGTGCACGTACCACCGAATCCCAGACCCACCGCGAGATGGCTTCCGGCCTGTCCTCGGCGGTAGGTTTCAAGAACGGCACCGACGGCGGCCTGACCGTTGCCATCAACGCCCTGCAATCGGTTTCCAGCCCTCACCGCTTCCTCGGCATCAACCAGGAAGGCGGCGTATCCATCGTCACCACCAAGGGCAATGCCTACGGTCACGTGGTTCTGCGCGGCGGCAATGGCAAGCCGAACTATGATTCGGTCAGCGTCGCCCTCTGCGAGCAGGCGCTGAACAAGGCGAAGATCAAGCCGAACATCATGGTCGACTGCAGTCACGCCAACTCCAACAAGGACCCGGCCTTGCAGCCGCTGGTGATGGAGAACGTGGCCAACCAGATTCTCGAAGGCAACCAGTCGATCATCGGCCTGATGGTCGAAAGCCACCTGAACTGGGGCTGCCAGGCAATTCCCAAGGACCTGGCCGAACTGCAATACGGCGTGTCGATCACCGATGCCTGCATCGATTGGGAAAGCACCGAGAAAACCTTGCGCAGCATGCACGCCAAGCTCAAGGACGTCCTGCCAAAACGGGTTCGTACCTGACCCCGTATCGCAGACACAAAAACGCCGGGCCAAGCCCGGCGTTTTTTTGGCGTCCCCGCTCAGAGTTTCGCGGCATGGCGCTGATGGCGCTCCATATAGCGCTCCACATATGAGCACGACGGAATCACCGTGTAACCCATGCGGTCAGCATATTCCAACGCCTGCTCGGTCAGTGCCGCGGCAATACCACGACCACGCAGCGCGTTAGGCACGAACGTCCGATAAATATCCAGGGTCTGCTTACCCAGGTCCATATAGGTCAGGTAGGCACGATGACCGTCCACATTGGTCTCGAATTGATGACCAGCCTGGTCATGGTGGATGGACAACGCCTCGCTCATCACTACTCCTCGCGGGTCTTGGATTCTGACCCCTACCTTACCGATGTTTTTCCGGCGAAGGAACAACTACGCCACCCCGTGCCTGTTTGAACACCGAGGAGAGCTTGCCGCTCTCGCATGACCGAGCACGTTTCAAATAGTAGGCACCATTGGCACCAATGCTCAAGGGACGCTTGCGTTCAAGATACTGGCATCAGGCCAGTTTTCTGTCGATACTTCCCCGGACCTGTTCCCAGCTACATACAAAACGCTCGATCAAACCGCCTGAGGATCAACAACCTGAACATCGCCGGATGTTGAGATTTAAGACGAGCCCACCCATTTAAAGTCACCTCAACATGGACAAAGATGCGTGAGGCGCCCCACAGATTCTGAACAAAAGTGTAGACGAGTCGATATAGATAGACTTTAGCCTACACTCCGCAAGCGCCGTGCAAAGGGGCTCTACGGCAGATACGGTCAACAAGCGCAACCTCCCAACAGGGTGACAAGGTTGCGTATTTTTTATACAGATCAATAAAAAGTTGCTCGAAAAAGATTCAACGCCTAGAATTTTTTTTGCTTCTTGCGCTACGTCAGTTTACTTACTACAAGTAATGGGTAGTATGTACGCCGGCCATTTCATCACTCGGATGAGATAGCTACTTAATAGAAAGTCCTTGAAGGGGAACACGATGAACAACGTTCTGAAATTCTCTGCTCTGGCTCTGGCCGCAGTTCTGGCTACCGGTTGCAGCAGCGTATCCAAAGAAACCGAAGCTCGTCTGACTGCAACTGAAGACGCAGCAGCTCGTGCCCAGGCTCGTGCAGACGAAGCCTACCGTAAAGCTGATGAAGCTCTGGCTGCTGCTCAAAAAGCACAACAGACTGCTGACGAAGCTAACGAGCGCGCTCTGCGTATGCTGGAAAAAGCTAGCCGCAAGTAATAATCCCTCGGGATTGTTATCGAGCCGACCCATTTATTGGGTCGGCTTTTTTATTGCCCGGATTTTCTTGCGGCAATAAAAAACCCGTCGACGCCCGGAGGCATCGACGGGTTGCTGTTCCAGCCGTTACTGCTGCATATCGATAGGCAGCGCCGATACTACGGGCGCAGTGCTCGGTACGGCGATCTCTACCGGTAAACCATCTTCGGCCGCCACCACGTCGCGCACCACATCCCAGTTCATCCGCAAGTTATTGGCCAGGTCTTCACGCTTGAGCAAGGCGTTGATCACCGCGGTGTGCTTGTCCACGACCGACGGATTGCCCTTGTCATCCAGCGGCGTGTGAGCTTCCAGATAGACTTTGCCAGCGCTGATACCAAACTTGTACGGATCGTTGAGAATGCGCACCGATGTCCCCACTGGCACCATGCTCGCCATTTCCAGGACGTTGTTGTTGAACATCCGGAAGCAGCCGTGGCTGGTGCGCATGCCGATCCCGAACTTCTTGTTCGAACCGTGGATCAGGTAGCCCGGCGTGCCCAGGGTGAACTTGAATGGCCCCAACGGATTGTCCGGACCCGCCGGCACCACGTTTGGCAGCGGGTCACCGTCGGCGGCGTGCTCGGCCTTGATCGAGGCTGGCGGAGTCCAGGTCGGATTCGGCGTCTTCGCGACAATGCTGGTATGGGCGATCGGCGACCCCCAACCTTCCCGGCCGATACCCAGGGGGAAGGTGTACACCACGTTCCGCCCTTTCGGGTAGTAGTACAGGCGATATTCAGCCAGGTTGATCACGATGCCTTCACGAGGTCCCGGCGGCAGGATGAAACGCGTCGGCAACACCACTTCGGTGCCCGCGCCCGGCAACCAGGGATCCACTCCCGGGTTGGCCGCGACCATCTCGTAATAGCCCAGGTCGTAGGTCGTGCCCAGGTCGGCAAAGGTGTCTTCGTACTTGGCCTTGATCACCTGTACCTGACCGACGATATCTTCGCCCGGTGGAGGTAGAGGCAGTTCCAATGCGGCAACGGGGCCGGCCACACAGAAGGCGGCAAGCGTCAGGCAACGGGTGACGACAGGAAAGCGCGGCAACATCCGGAAAATCCTTCGCATGATCAACGAGTAAAAAAGTGATTGTACACCCGCCCCCGTGGCTGCGGGAGCGACAGCTGCATCAGCGCAAGAAGGGAGCCGGGCGAGAACTTGCTGCCTTACAGCTCGAAACGCAACTCTGGCCAGATCGGTGGCGTGCCGCGCTTTTGCGATTCGAGGATCGCCCGGCACAACGGACACAGGCGCTGGTCCTGGAAAATGGTCCGGTCGACACTCGACCAGCGCGGTTGCGCGGGCAGCAAGGTGCCGCACAACGTGCGATCGGCAGAGCCGCCCAGCTCCAGCTGACGCGTCACCAGGTGCACCCGGACTTCCTGGCAGGCGAACAGGTCGAGCTGTTCGTCAGGCTCGATCAGTTGGTAGGCAAACAGGGACCAGGCGGGACGCGGCATCGGGGGCTCCAAATCGGGGGCGCCACATTAGCCGAAACACTGCCGGTAGAAAAGCGTCAAAGCAGCGGTTTTAGCGTCGGCCAGACATTTTCCAGCAACTTGCCCTGAGCGGTGACCGCAGGGTGGATGCCATCGGCCTGCATCAGCTCGGGATTGCCGCCGACCCCTTCCAGAAAAAATGGCACCAGCGCTACGTTTTTTTCATTCGCGAGCTTGCTGTACACCTCGGCAAACGCCTGGGTATAACGCACGCCGTAATTGGGTGGCAGCTGCATGCCAAGCAACAGCACCTTGGCACCACTGGCCTTGGAGCTGTCGATCATCGAAGCAAGATTTTGTTGCAATTGCGTGGGCTGTTGCCCACGCAGGCCATCGTTGCCGCCCAACTCGAGAATCACCAGCTCCGGCTTGTGCTCTGCAAGCAGCGCCGGCAGCCGCGCCTGGCCACCTGCGCTGGTGTCTCCACTGATGGAAGCATTGACCACCTTATCGTTGAAACCTTCGCTCTTGAGCCGTTGCTCGAGCAGTGCCACCCACCCCTGCCGGGTATCCAGGCCGAAAGCCGCGCTGATACTATCGCCAACGATCAGGACTGTACCCGCCGCTGCGTTCTGGGCCATGCACATCAAGGCCAGGCCAGCACTCAAAAACCACACACGCATCGGATTCTCCATGGGCGCAAGCATTCTCACTGCGCGGAACCTTAGCAAAGTGGTTCCCAGCGCGGAAGGTGAACTGACCATCCTGCACGAACTCAGCCTGGAACTGAACAAAGGCGACAGCCTGGCCATCGTCGGCAGTTCCGGCTCCGGAAAATCCACCCTGCTCGGCCTGCTGGCCGGGCTCGACCTGCCCAGCAGCGGCGAGGTCACCCTGGCCGGTCGCAGCCTCGGCACATTGGACGAAGACCAGCGCGCCCGAATCAGGGCCGAGCATGTGGGCTTTGTCTTCCAGTCGTTCCAACTGCTCGACAGCCTCAATGCCCTGGAGAACGTCATGTTACCCATGGAGCTGGACGGCCGTCGGGATGCCCGCGAGCGTGCGACCGAACTGCTCCAGCGCGTCGGGCTCGGGCAACGCCTGAGTCACTCGCCTCGCCAGCTCTCCGGCGGCGAACAACAGCGGGTGGCCATCGCCCGCGCCTTTGCCGCCGAACCTGACGTGCTGTTCGCCGATGAGCCGACCGGCAACCTCGACAGCCACACCGGCGAGCGCATCAGCGACCTGCTGTTCGATCTGAACAAGGAAAGCGGCACGACGCTGGTCCTGGTCACTCACGATGAACGCCTGGCCCATCGTTGCCGGCGCCTGATCCGCCTTGAAGCCGGCCTGCTGGTCGCCCCCCTGGAGCCTTGATGGCACGCCTGCCGCTGTTGCGCCTGTTCAGCCTTGCCGTTCGCCAACTTCTGCGCGACGCCCGCGCCGGAGAACTGCGGGTATTGTTCTTCGCCCTGGTGGTGGCTGTAGCCGCCAGCACCGCCATCGGCTATTTCGGTGCACGCCTCAACGGCGCGATGCTGTTGCGCGCCACGGAGTTTCTCGGCGCGGACCTGCTGCTTGAAAGCAGCTCTCCAGCAAGGCCAGAACAGATACAAAGCGGCCGGGAACTGGGCCTGCAACATGCGCAGGTGGTGGAGTTCTCCAGTGTGATCGCCACCGACAATGGCATCCAGCTTTCCAGTATCAAGGCCGCGGACGATGCCTACCCGCTGCGCGGCGAACTGAAAAGCGCCCCGGCCCCTTACGCGACGGAAGAAACCGGCGGTGGTCCGCAACCGGGTGAAGCCTGGGTCGAAGCTCGACTATTGACCGCGCTGGACCTGAAAATCGGCGACAGCATCGACGTCGGGATGAAAACCCTGCGCCTGAGCCGGGTACTGACTTACGAACCGGATCGCGCCGGCAACTTCTATAGCCTGACCCCCAGGGTCCTGATCAACCTGAGCGACCTGAACGCCACCGGCGTGGTGCAACCGGGCAGCCGGGTCAGTTACAAGGAGCTCTGGCGCGGTCCGGGAAGCGCCCTGGAAACCTATCGCCAATTGATCAAGCCAGGCCTGGCGGCCAATCAGCGCCTGCAGGATGCCCGAGATGGCAACCGCCAGATCGGCGGAGCCCTGGGCAAGGCCGAACGCTACTTGAACATGGCCAGCCTGGTGGCGGTGCTGCTGGCAGGCGTGGCGGTTGCCCTGTCCGCTGCGCGCTTCGCTTCCCGCCGTTTCGATGCCTGCGCGCTGCTGCGCTGCCTGGGCCTGTCCCGCCGGGAAACCATGCTGCTGTTCACCCTGCAACTGGCCCTGCTCGGCATCCTGGCCAGCATCGTCGGCGCACTGCTTGGCTGGCTCGCCCAGCTTGGGCTGTTTTACCTGCTGCATGACCTGCTACCAACCGACGTGCCTCCTGGCGGGCTGCTGCCCGCTGTCGCCGGTATCGGCACCGGCCTGGTGGCACTTGGCGGTTTCGCCTTGCCGCCACTGGCGGCGCTGGGGCGTGTCCCACCCTTGCGGGTGTTGCGCCGTGACCTGCTGCCGATCCCCCCAAGCACCTGGATGGTGTATGGCGCCGCCTTGCTGGCCCTGGGCCTGATCATGTGGCGCCTGAGCCTGGATCTGCTGCTGACCTTTGCCTTGCTCGGCGGCGGCGTCATCGCTGCCCTGGTTCTGGGCGGATTACTGCTGCTGGCCCTGCAGAGTCTGCGTCGCTTGCTGACCAAGGCGTCGCTGCCATGGCGCCTGGGGCTGGGCCAGTTGCTGCGGCATCCTTTGGCCGCTGCGGGGCAATCCCTGGCCTTCGGCTTGATTCTGCTGTCGATGGCCTTGATTGCGCTGTTACGTGGAGAGTTGCTCGACACCTGGCAAAACCAGTTGCCCAAGAACGCACCGAACTATTTCGCGCTGAATATCCTGCCCGCGGACAAACAAGCTTTCACCGACAAGCTGGTGGCGCTTTCCGCCCCTTCCGCACCGCTGTATCCGGTAGTGCCAGGGCGGCTGATCAGCATCAATGGCGAACCGGTCCGGGAAATCGTCAGCAAGGATTCCAGTGGCGACCGCGCCGTGCAGCGCGATTTGAGCCTGACCTGGGCCGCGGATCTGCCAGCGGGCAATAAGATCACCAGCGGCTCGTGGTGGGCACAACAGCCCGAAGGGGATTTACCTGGCGTCTCGGTCGAGGCCCTGGTGGCCGAAAGCTTGAAACTCAAACTCGGCGACCAGATGACATTCAGCGTCGGAGGGGTCAATCGCGAGGCCAGGGTGACCAGCCTGCGGGAAATCAACTGGGACAACTTCCAGCCCAACTTCTTCATGATCTTTCAGCCGGGCACGCTGCGGGATCTGCCCGCCACTTACCTGACCAGCTTCTATCTGGCTGCGGGTCATGACCAGCAGGTGGTCGAGTTGTCCAGGGCGTTTCCGGCAGTGACCATCCTGCAAGTGGAGGCTCTGCTCGAACAACTGCGCAGCATCCTGGCCCAGGTCACCCTGGCCGTGGAATACGTGCTGCTGTTTGTGCTCGCCGCCGGCATGGCCGTGCTGTTTTCCGGACTGCAGGCCACCCTGGACGAGCGTATTCGTCAGGGCGCCCTGCTACGGGCGCTGGGTGCAGAACGACAATTACTGGTCAAGGCCCGGCGTATCGAGTTCGGGCTGCTGGGAGCCGTCAGCGGGCTACTGGCGGCATTGGGATCGGAACTGGTGAGCCTGGTGCTGTATCGGTTTGCCTTCGACCTGCCCTGGCATCCACATCCTTGGCTGTTGCTCCTGCCTGTTATCGGTGCCCTGCTGATCGGCGGTGCCGGTGTCTACGGGACACGCCGGGCATTGAATGCCAGTCCACTGACAGTACTGCGCGAGGGGTAAGCCCCTCGCAGGCAGTTCATTTCACGTATTCGATCTGATTGATCCACCAGCACATTTCTCCACCAGGCGTCTGCACTATCGCCTCGTCGCCGACTTCTTTCTTCAAGAGCGCCCGGGCCATGGGTGAATCGATAGAGATGTAATCCTTCTGCCCGTATATCTCGTCATAACCGACGATACGGAAACGCTTGGTTTCACCCTCTTCATTCTCGATATCGACCCAGGCGCCGAAGAAAACCCGACCCTCCTGTTCCGGCGAATAAGACACGACCTTCATGTCTTCGAGTCGCTTGCGCAAGTAGCGAACCCGGCGATCAATTTCCCTCAGGAGTTTCTTGTTGTATTGATAATCGGCGTTTTCACTTCTGTCCCCCAGGGAGGCCGCCCAAGTGACTTTCTGCGTCACATCCGGACGCTTCTCCCGCCACAGGTAATCCAGCTCGCTTTTCAGAGCCTCGAAACCTTCCTGCGTAATGAGCTTGGTACTCAATTGGTTAAATTCCCCATGCAGAGCCTTATGAGCCGTTCAGCATTATGGGTCAACCGGAGCACTGAGAACCAATATTGAGCAAAATAAACCTTCCAGTAAGACGCATGCCATCGGAACATCCACCATCTAGAATGAATCGATCTCTAGGCTCTGTATGAAAAGCGACTGCCTTGGTCATGCGAGGTAAAAACAAGCTCATGTGCAAGTCCGATCAGAACGCTCATCAAAGAACACGCATGCACCCCATTTCTCCCGTCTCCTGCCCAACCATTACTAGCCGACTATTTCATACAGATCACATATTGCCTTACATGAAAAAACACCCAGGGACTAAAATAGACACTTGCGATTTCAACTGAGGCGCCTTACTCGTCGTCGTTGAATAAGGTACTAGATATGCTATGCAGACTATTATTGAAGGTCACTGTCTCATTGAAGCCTTTTACAATATTGCTCAGTTTTTTACGGGTACTGGATAGCTGCGCTAATCTTTCCACAAGCTCGGCATTTTTTTGCTGGATCCCGATGTCCCGTTTTTCAAGCTCGGATGCACGAACACTTTGTTTTACAGAAATTTCTTCAAGACGTTGTTGCTCCAACTGCAATAGCTCAGAGCGCCGCGCAACACTTCGCTCTCGGGACTCCACATTTTCAGCCAACTGTTGTAGAGCAACGCTGCGTTCGGCAATCACCTTGGAGTTGTGCTCTGCGGATTTATCGATAGCGATCCTCTCTTGTTGAAGCTGGCTTTGTAACTGGCGCAAGTATTCATCCTTTTCCTGAAGCTTGCGTTCTCGCTCCTGCAATTGCTCCTTTAAAAGCTCCAAGGCCTCCTGCTGCTTCACTGCAATCAATTTTTGTTGTGCCAGTTCCTGCGCCATATGTGCAAGATTTGACAACGTGTTCTCTACATCAAAAAGCAGATGATCGGTATCCGCCCCCTGAGATACAACTTCGGTATCGGGAGCCGTATCCATCAGGAACTGATCCTTATCCAGCGAATGCTCTAGTGAGGCTTCACAACCGTCCGACTCATCCGGCATTGCATCCACAGCATTTTCACCGGACTGATCGATATCAGGGATGGTTTGAAGCTGCCTGTCTACCAAAGTCGGAACTCTGTCAGACATCGACAGGTCGTACTCATTTCCCTGGGTTAATTCCACATCATCCTCCGAAGTCAAATCGCGAACCACCTCCGCCAAATCAGCCAGTGTGTTCTGTATACCTTGATGCAGACGTACGGCATCGACCTCCGGGTCAGCAGACTGGTCAGCATCTATTCTATGTGTTGTAACACCTGACAGGAGAGCATCACTCCTGGATGAGTCGACATGACTTTCGACATTGGTGATAGCTAAGCCAGCAATACCCTGTTGAAGATCCTCGGCCAATAACGAGGTCTCAGTAGAGCCCTCCCTTACATAAGCCTCGGTTTCAGCGTCCTTTTGGCATAATTCATATGGCTCTCCAATCGGCTCAGATCTGGATGGGGCATCATCAGGCAGGTCCCCTTCAAGGTCCTCAACAGTTTCTGGCGAACCATACTCGTTCGAGTCAGGAACCTCGTCCACACACTCTGTGGCATCTTTTGCAGCAGGGGGATTTTGAGAGGTCGTCTCAATAGAAACATCAAGGGCTGGAACGCTGAGTTCGGTGTCATCAATTGCAGGCAGACAAACTGTCGAAGCTTCTGATGATATGAGTTTCACCACCAAATTTTTCTTGATGGTGAGTGAACGATGCTCGGAAAGGTTCCCCGTCGGTATCACACAGCCTTTAAGGTCAATCAGATGGTAGGGAGTGCCAACACTGCCAGCAGCACCTTGTTGTCGAATCTCAAGCCGCGTTGCATGAGTAACTATCTCTTTGAAGACCTGAATAACCAGACGCCAATCGCGTTCGCTTTCAATCGAACTCAGCGCATACTCTTCCCCCTTTTTATGCAACATCGCAATATAAACTCGCGACTCTCCGACTTCAGCGCCCTCATTTAAGCTATAGGCAAGAAAATTACGCCTCAGCATAGGAATTGCAAAACTGCAGAGCACCGCACCATTCAGCACTTCTTGCTCTGCGTTTTCGATGGAAATAGTTCGTAGCAGCATCGCTGACTTAGGCTCCGTCATATATCTAAAAACATATCACACGGAGTAAAAAATACCTCCTAACAACACATGCCAGCAACCGGACAATTCCCATTCTTCAGGTAGAACTATCCGACAACTCACTACCAGAAAAGTCAACGCTGTCAATTTACCATGTTATGGCTGACAGCCTTGACAACTCCGATCTCATTTAAGAGGAATATTCAAGCCCTTCTGCGGACTGAGCTTGAACAGCCACCAATCATAATTCGACCATAGCATGACCAACCCTCCCGCCAGCAGTAGCAGTACTAGCCCGGCCCCTCCTGTCAATATCAGTCGTTGCTGCCAGCTAAAAAAACACAGCGCGACACCAGCCACCCCCATCAACATCGCTAGAGAAGGAGCAAACCAGTAGATGAAACGATCAAGACGCAAAAGAGTGTTGAATAACCAAGAGCCTTTCAGATGAGAGGTCGGTCTAAAGATAATAATATGCATAGCGAGCGTGGCTTGGCCAGATAAAAACGGAGCTCAACCATAACTTAGCCACACAATGACAACTATCAGATTCGTCTGATTTAGTTTTCAGAGTGCTCGGATAACATACGCAGGGCACCCTCCCCCTAAATATCGAGATGCCTTGCATGGGAAGTATCATCATCGTCGACGACCATCCGTTGATTCGACTCGCCATAAGAACCGTTCTGGAACCTCACGAACACAACATCGTCGCGGAGGCGGACAACGGGGCCGACGCCGTCCAGCTGGTACGCAAGCATCTTCCAGACCTGCTCATCCTGGACTTGAACATACCCAACCTCGACGGTTTTTCCGTTATCTCCCATATAAAGTCCGCTGGACTGCCGATAAAGACACTGGTGCTGACTTCCAGCAACTCCAAGAACTTCGCCTTGCGCTGTTTGCAGGCCGGTGCGGCCGGGTTTCTGTGCAAGAACGATAATCTGAACGAACTGGCTAATGCGGTAAAAGCCATATTGTCGGGGTATAGCTATTTCCCCGAAGATACAATCAGCACCTTGCAACAGAATACAAACGCCGCCTGCCAGGAAAGTGTCTTGATTGCCCAACTGACCGACCGGGAAATCACCGTCCTGAAACTGCTGGCAAGCGGCCTGAATAATCAGAAAATCGCGGATGCGTTGCTGATCAGCCACAAGACGGTGAGCACCTATAAGGTCAGGCTGCTAAAACGGTTCAATGTTTCCAATCTGGTAGCGCTGGCGGAGCTGGCCAAACGCAACTCCGTAGTTTGAACCCCTGATATCGATGCAGCCTTTAGCTGGGATTCAGAAACATCGCCCCCACCTCGACAGCCAGGTTGGTCACCTACGGTACTTACCTGCGGGTGATCAGCCCCTGTCGAGCCACGCGGGTCAGATGCCGGATGACTTCCGCAGCATTTTCCGAGCTGGGCGCCTGTATCACCGCAAGGTCAAAACTGTCGTTGGCAAAACGAGCCAAGGGCTCGCCGTCTTCGATGAACTGGATGAGAAAGGCCGAAGGGCCTGTGCTACGACGTGGCCAGCCATCGAGATAACGCAGCAATGTCGGCTGGTGTGTGCCGCCAAGAAGAATTTTTGGATTGCGCTGAACAAGATTCGCCGTGATTGGCGCAAGACGTACAGGAGGGTGGAGTGCATTCATCGTGTCGTGTCTCTGCCTCAATTTTCTGCCGGGCAGGTGAGAGGCAACACCGAACCAGCGCTTTAGCGGTATTTCGAAGCCGGTAGAGCTTCTGTCGGTGATATTCCGAATCACCTGGCGCCCCGCAAGTAGCTGTTTAAATCGGCGCATGGGCAACAATCCTAGAGAAGCCGACGGGGTAGTGTCAAGAATCCCCAATAACGAAATCAGCAACGAAAAAGGCCCGCTACAAGCGGGCCTTGGGTGTTTTCCGGAAGTTACTTGGCAATCGCCGCATCGAGTGACAATTTGCCTGCGCCTTCGATCAGAACCGCAATGGTGCCACCGAGCAGAGCCAGGGCGAACTCATAGCCATTGTTCGCCATGAACAGGCCATTGCTGATGTGCACGGAGAAAATCGCCACCAGCAAGGTGAAGCTCAACCCCAACGCGGCAGGACGTGCCAACAGACCGATAATCAGCGCCAGACCGCCGAAGAACTCGGTACCGCCCGCTAACAGCGCCATCAGGTGTCCTGGTGCCAGGCCGATGCTCTCCATCCACTGTGCCGTACCTGCCAATCCATAACCGCCAAACAGGCCGAAAAGCTTTTGCGCGCCGTGAGCGGCGAAAATGATGCCGACAAAAACTCGCAGGACGGTCAGGCCGTAGCCTGCACGGGTGTTCAGTACGGTTTTGATCAGTGTGCTCATGCTGTGTAGTCCTTTGTAGTGTTGGGTAATGGGTCGCTATATTAATCACAAAATCTCATGTTAAAAGTGCAAAAATAGCAAGATAACAATCAACTTTATCGATTATTTCCTTGAGACGACCTTACGCGCTTGCGGCTCCAACGATTCGCGTTCCCGGTCAAAGGCCAAATAGTATTTGTTGACGCTATTAACATAGCTGACGGCGCCCATTCCGACCTGTTCCATCGCAATGCGCTCGACCTGGAAAAACCACTGATTGGGGTTCAACCCGCGTCGCCGGGCTTCGGTCCGCATACCCTGTACTCGCTCCGGCCCCATGTTGTAGGCCGCCAGGACAAATGCCATACGCTCGCGCTCGTTGAGCTTGGGACTGGAAAAGAACTTGCGCCGGATCAACGCCAGGTACTTGGCTCCGGCCAGCACATTGTTATCGAGGGTCTGGATGTTATTGACCCCTACCCGCTGGGCGGCTGACGGGGTGATCTGCATCAGGCCGGTCGGGCCGCTGCCGCTCCTGGCAGAGGGCTGCAACGACGACTCCTTGAAGGCCAGCGCCGCCAGGTTCAACCAGTCCATGTTCTGGGCATCGGCATGCTTCTGTAATACCGGGCGCAATTTTTCCAGGCGCTGGCGATCGGCCCGGGTCAAAGGGTTATGCACCTGATACAGGCGTCGATAGATGCGCAAGAACGCAACGTCCTGATCCGCCGGAGCCTTATAGACCTTCAGGAAACGATCGATGCTCGCCCGCAGCATCGAGGCATCCCGCCGCACGAACCAGTGCTCCTCGCCAGGCTCGCTGATGACCAGTTGCCGATCAAAACGCAGCTTTGGCAGGACTTTGCCCCAGCGCTCGGCAATGGGCTTCTCGACGATGGTCAGGTGAAAGATCCCGCCCTGGACCATTTCCAGGACATCTTCGACTGCCAGGCTCGGATCGACCCACTCGACCTTGACCGGCGCCAGCTTATGCAGCGCCAGTTTCTGATTGATCTGGCTCACCGCATCCCCGGCAGCGCTGCCTGTGGTCAGCGCCAGGGTCTTGCCGGAGAGTTGTTCAGGTCGGGTGTAGCGCCGCTCGCCCTTGATTCCCACCAGCAGCAACGGCACGTTGCTGGCGACCGGTTCGCTGGGGCTTACCGCTTGCCCCGGTAGCGCCTCCAACAACTCTCCCGGAGCGACCAGATCCCCCTCGCCACGCTGCAGCGCACCGAGCAATTGATCCTTGGCTTTGGGAATGATCTTGAGACTGATTTCCTGACCGTCGCGAGCGTGACCATTGAGGTACTGCTCAAAGGCACGCAGACGGTGATATTCGACACCGATGGCCTGGCCCTGGACTTCACCGGAGCTATTGCGACTCTGGTTGACCAGCACGCGCAAGACCCGGCTGCTGCGAATGTCCGCCAGGTCGCGAACCTTGCCCGCTACGGCCGCTTCCGGAGGGCCAGCCAAGCGTGCTACCGCCGGCAGGGGCAGCAGCAACGACAAGCACAACGCTAGCAAAACCGAGGGTCGCGTCATCCGCTCTCCGGGAAGAATACTGTCCGGGTTTTCGAGCAATGGCGAAAACGCGGGCGACAGAAACAGAGCGCCTAGAGCGCTGACAAGATGCGAAAGACTGGCACAACCACGGCTGGCAAACCAACCGCAGCCTTTCTTCCGGCATCAAGAGACAGCTTCAACTCGTTGTAGTTCTTGGCTTTTCTTATAAATCTACAGCTCTGATATGCTTTCCGGCCGCAGGCGGAGATAGCACCATGCAACTCATCGATATCGGCGTCAACCTGACCAATCCAAGTTTCGCCGAAAAACATCGCGCAGTACTGGACCGTGCCTATGCCGCCGGCGTCTGCCAACTGGTGCTCACTGGCACCAGTGTCGAGGGCAGCGAACAGGCACTCGAGCTGTCGCGGCAACTGGATGAAAGTGGCCGCCAACTGTTCTCTACCGCCGGGATTCATCCGCATTGCGCCAGCGACTGGAATGCCGACAGCGCACAGCGCTTGCGCAGTCTGCTCAAGGAAAGCAGCGTCAAGGCCGTGGGCGAATGCGGCCTGGACTTCAATCGGGACTTCTCCCCCCGAGGGCAACAGGAAAAAGTGCTGGAGGAACACCTGGCCCTGGCCGTTGAACTGCAACTGCCGGTCTTCCTCCACGAACGCGACGCCAGCCAGCGCCTGCTGGAAATAGTCCGCGACTTTCGTGACCGATTACCGGCCGCGGTGGTGCATTGCTTCACCGGCGAACAGCGCGCGCTGTTCAACTATCTGGACCTTGACCTGCACATTGGCATCACCGGGTGGATCTGCGACGAGCGCCGTGGCACTCACTTGCACCCGCTGGTACGAGAGATTCCCCGCGGTCGCCTGATGCTCGAAAGCGACGCCCCCTATCTGTTGCCACGCAGCCTGCGCCCCAAGCCGAAGAACGGTCGCAACGAACCGGCCTACCTGACCGAAGTGTTGCGCGAGGTGGCCCTGCACCGCGGCGAGAGCCAGGAAGAGCTGGCGGCCCACAGTACCGCCAGCGCCCGTGCCTTCTTCGCCTTGCCCGAGATTGCTTGACGCATATCAAGATTCGACTCTCTGCATAGCGGCACAATAATGGCACCTTGCCAATACTGTTCCGCTTAATCAGAGAAGACCTTCCATGGGTGCCTGGCTCAGCAATATCTCATTGAAATACAAGTTCTGGGCGGTCAATGCGGTCGCCTTCGTGACCACCCTGCTACTGGTCCTGTACGCCGTCCAGCTGGAGCAGCAAGCGCGTAGCCAGGCCTCACAAAACAACGCCAGGGCCCAGGCGAGCCTGCTCGACGCATGGCCCTCCGGGCAAGCGCTGCCCAATGCCGAGAATCTGCTGAGCTTCGCGGCCGGCCAGATCCCCAGCCTCGATCAGCGCTCCCTGCCGCAGTTGAGCAATGCCAATGGATGGGTGGCCTTCGATGAAATGCCGCTGTTCGGCGAAAACCCTCTGATCGGCGCGCAAGTGCTGCCCCGGGCCGATGGCCAACGGATTGCGGTGCTTGCCCATGGGCCAAGCCTGCGTCAGGTGTTCAGCGAACGCTTCAGCCAGTACGCGGTGGCCGTGTTCATTCTGATGCTGGCGATGCTCGGTGCTTCGCAACTGTTGATCCGTTTCCTGCTCAGCCAACTGAACACCCTCAAGGATGTGATGCTGCATGTGGAGAAGACCGGCGACCTGTCGGCCCGCGTGCCCCTGTCGTGCACGGACGAGGTCGGCCAGATGGCCAGCGCCTTCAATGCGATGCAGGCGGGTTATCAGCGGGTGGTCAACACCGTCGCCAATACCGCCCGGCAACTGGATATCGGCGCCGCGCGCCTGGCATCGAGCATGAACGATGTGCGTCACGGCATGCTGGGCCAGCAAAGCGAAACCGATCAGGCCGCGACAGCGATCAACGAAATGTCCGCCACCGTCTATCACATCGCCCAGCACGCCGGCGCCACCCGGGATCGCTCCCAGGCCGCCGATGTCCTCGCCGGCAGCGGCCAGGAAGTGGTCAGCCGCGTGCAGAAGTCCATTTCCGGGCTCTCCAGCGGCGTGCAACAGACCGCCGAGATGATCCAGCGCCTGGCCGAGGACAGTCAGAAGATCAATGGCGTGGTCAACGTGATCCACAGCATTGCCGAGCAAACCAACCTGCTGGCGCTCAATGCCGCGATCGAAGCGGCGCGCGCTGGTGAAATGGGCCGCGGGTTCGCGGTGGTCGCCGATGAAGTACGCAACCTCGCCAAGCGGGTGCAGACCTCCACCGACGAAATCACCCGGATGGTCTCCGCCCTGCAGGCCGGTACCCGCGACGCGGTGGACTTCATGCAGGAAAGCTCGTTCAAGGCGGACGATTGCGTGCAGCAGGCACAGGAAGCCGGCGCAGCGCTGGCGGAAATCACCACGGCCGTGGCGCAGATGCGTGAAAGCAATACCCAGATTGCAGTGGCCGCCGAGCAGCAAAGCCAGGTGGCGGAAGAAATGAATCGCGCCGTGGTGAGTATTCGCGACGTCACCGAAAACACGGTGCAACAGACCGTCGACTCGGCGACCACCAGCAACGAACTGGCGACCCTGGCTGGGGAACTGAGCAAGGCCATCGGTCAATTGAAGCTTTAAAAACACGAGTTTCGTTGCAGCAGGATCAGCCTCCCTGCCGCGGCGAAACCCTTGCCAAGCTATCGCCCCCATAGCCAGCCTTGATTCGCCGCCCCCTCGCATGAGGCCTATCCTTTGATACATAGGCTTCTACGAATCAAGGATCACTGTCATGGGTAAACGTCACCCCAACCTCCCCGCCTGGCAATGGCGCTCCTACCCGCATAACCACCGCAACCCGACCAACCTGGTGTTGCACCTGATTGCAGTGCCGCTGTTCATCGTCGGCTTTCTGTTGCTGGTTTCAGGAGTATTCGGCTTGAGCTTCACCAACGTCGCCATCGGCGTGGTAGGCCTGATCGCCGCTTTGGGCCTGCAGCGTCACGGCCATAGCCTGGAGGCCCAAGCCGCCGAGCCGTTCAGTGACCGTAAAGATGCAGTCCAGCGCCTGCTGGTAGAACAATTCGTGACCTTTCCACGCTTCGTCCTCAGCGGCGCCTGGTGGCGTGCATGGCGCAAGCGCCACCGACATTGAGAGGGGTTCAACCGAAGATGGTGACCGTCTGCCGGCTGAGCGCAATCAACCGGCCTTCGGCACTCCAGAGTGCCGCGGCCGCATGCCCGTAACCGTCACGGGCATGTTCGATATTCACCCGGTACTTGCACCAGTCCAGGGTGCTCAACGCCAGCAGCGGCTGCACGAATTCAATGGTCCAGGTCAGGGTACTGCCGGGTGCCGGGCTGGTCAGTTGTGGTAACAAGGCCGGCGGCCAGGCGTCCACCAGTGCGAGGATATGCGCCTCAGTCATGGGCTCTTCCTTGACGTCGCCCCGCAGGCGCACCCAACCGCCCATGTCCCGCGACTTGTTGCCGGTGAACGGCATGCCACCGATGCTCCAGCGCATTGCCAGATGGCGCATGAACTCCGGCGTCACGCCCTTGACGTAAGGCAGTTCCGGGCACTCGTCCCAATGCTTCATGCTGGGCGCTTCCTCGGCGACAACCGTCACCTCGGACGGCCGAGAGGCACCGAAACTGCCCTGTACCAGGGTCACTACCTGACCGTTCTGCACCGCACGTCCCAGCACCTGGCTGACGGCCTTGCCTTCGCGCAGCACCTCGACTTCAAAGCTGACCGGCACATCGGGGGTGACCGGACCGACAAAGGTGATCGCCAGTGAACGCACCGGACGTTCGGCGGGGACTTTTGCGCGCATGGCTTCATACTGCAAAGCCGCCACCAATCCGCCGAAACTGGCCCGCCCCTGCGCCCACTCGGTTGGAATCGACAGTTCCAACGGATGGTGGCGGACGGCATCGAGCAAATCGCAAAAGCGCATGAGCACCTCTGATCAAGAAAAGGGTTCGAGGATCTTAACCAGCAGCGCACACGCGTAAAGCACTTGTTCCCGCCAAAAAGACTGACAGATAAGCCGCCAGCCGGGAGTCAGCTACGGAAACAGGTAGCGCTCAGCTTGTCGAGCACCCGATCGGCACGCCCCTCGGCCTTGTGCATGGTGGCGTGCCAGACCGGAACACAAGGCAACAGGTCCGCCTGCCGTTCGGCCTGGGCCAGCCATTGCCAGCAATCATGCCAGTCGCCCAGCGCGCCCTGAGCGGCCTTCAAGCGAGAGACCGCCTTGGGCGACAGTTCGGCCAGTTCGGGATAAGCCTCGGCGGCGTAGCGCACACGCTTGATCAGCAGGCGCAAACGGTGCCGATCGTGAGCCGGATCGTGCAGGGCCTCGTCCAGTGCCTTCCATTGCTTGGACAGGCGCTTTTCGATGCGTTTGCGCAAGCCGCGCAACAGCTCCTGACGTTGCGCCGCCCGCAGGAAACGCGGGAAGGCATCCAGCACCAGCAGCAGCTGCTGGAGTTCGGAGCCCGTCGCCACTGTCCGGTATTCATCCGCCAACCCCGCAGTACGGCGTTCTGCGGCCTGATGGTAGTCATGCTGATGCAGGTACGCAGCCAGGACCTCACGGTCGCGTAACGGCGTCGTCAGTTGCCCGACCGCCGAAGCCGCCGCTTCCAGTTGCTCGACACCAGGCGAGCCGCGCAACGCTCGCAACAGGCTGCGCAAGCGGCGCACCGTGGTACGCAGGTCGTGCAGCGCCTCGGGGTCGGTCACCGCCTGCAAACGCGCCTGGCACGCCAGCAAGCGCACCTCCAGCCCCAACACCTGTGCCACCAACCGATCAACCAAGGCAGACATCATTGACTCCCGAAACGAATGACCCGGCTCGCAGCACAAAGACTGCGGCCGGGCCCTGGCATGACTGGCAGGCGCGCTCACGACGCCTGCGAGACGGAAACTGAAGAGCGCTCTTCAGTCTAGCGGCAAACGCCAGCCTTGCGATCAGCGGCCGGCGCGCGACTCACGAATATAGAAACGAGCTTTCTCGGCTTTTTTGGTGCAGCCCTCGAAGGCTTCGAATTGCTGCTGGGTCTTGGCCCCGGTCAGCAGCGACAGGGCCTTGGAATAGCTGACTGTGCCAGCGAAACCTTCGGCCTTGGCCAGGTCCAGTTCATGCCAGGCCGCATCCAGTTGCGTACCGCAGCTGTCGCGATAGGCGGTCTTGCCAGCACAACCACCGAGTACCAATGCAATCAACGGTAGACAGATCCAGGCTTTCATCAATGACACCTCAAGGTAGGGGGGGAAACAGTCGTGAACGATAAGAAGCAATTGCGAACAATAAAAACAATCGTGAACGTAAGACGATCGCCGCCACTAAAAGTGCCTTGGCTCGTCAGGGAAAATATAGCCGCGCGAGCATAACCCCATGCGGCAAAACACTGGAAAAAATCCCTCTATCCAGGGCCCGCAGAGGCCGTCAGTGATTGAACCGAGACCCTCGATGGGTGCATTGTGGAAACCTGTCTGGCGAAGGATCGAGTCATGAAGAAGCGTGTCGCACTGGTCCTGGGCTCTGGTGGTGCCCGGGGGTACGCCCACATCGGGGTGATTGAGGAAATCGAAAGACGTGGTTACGACATTGCCTGTGTCGCGGGCTGTTCCATGGGAGCGGTGGTCGGTGGTATCTACGCCGCCGGCAAACTGGACGACTACCGCAGCTGGATCGAAAGCCTGGACTATCTGGATGTGCTGCGGCTGGTGGATGTCAGCTTTCGCCTGGGGGCGATACGCGGGGAGAAAGTATTCGGCCAGATCCGCAAGATCGTCGGCGAAATCAACATCGAAGACCTGCGCATCCCTTACACCGCCGTGGCCACTGACCTGACCAACCAGCAGGAAATCTGGTTCCAGGAAGGCTGCCTGCACCAGGCCATGCGGGCTTCGGCGGCGATCCCCAGCCTGTTCACCCCGGTCATGCAAGGCAATCGCATGCTGGTGGACGGCGGCTTGCTCAACCCGCTGCCCATCGTGCCGGTGGTCTCCAGCCACTGCGACCTGATCATCGCCGTCAACCTCAACTCGACTAACCAGCGTCGTTACCAGTTGCCGGTGATCCAGCGCCCCGCCGCCTTCAAGAGCCGCTTCGACAGCCTGATCAACTCCCTGGGCTCGCACCTGCCCTTTCGCCGCAAGCAAGCCGAACAACTGCTGCTGCTCGAACAGGAAGCGCTGCGCAGCGAGGCAGCCGACATCGGCAACCCCTGGATCGAATCCGCCGAGCCCGAGGCCCAGCAACCGGCCGCGGCTCCGGAAACCGATGGCGCCCCAAAATCGGCCACCGGCTCGTTCATTATCGATAACGTCGGCCCCGCTTCCCTGCTGGACCTGATCAACCAGAGCTTCGAGGTCATGCAGACCTCGCTGGCCCAGTACAAGATCGCCGGCTACCCGCCGGACATCCTGATCAACGTACCCAAGCGGGTGTGCCGCTTCTTCGAGTTCTACAAGGCTCCGGAACTGATCGCACTGGGACGGGAAATTGCCAGCGACACCCTGGACCGCTACGAGAACGAACTGAACTGAAAGAGGGCCGCGAGCCCGCTCACTCCTGCGCCCCCAGCAACCGGTACCCCACCCCGGCCTCGGTCACGATAAAGCGTGGCCGGGTCGGATCGTCCGCCAGCTTCTGCCGCAGATGCCCGACCACGATACGCAGGTAGTGACTGTCCTCGGTGTGCGTCGGCCCCCAGATATCCTTGAGCAGTTGCTGCTGGGTGATCACCCGCCCCGGGTGCCGCGCCAGTTGCGCCAGCACGGCGTATTCCTTGCGCGTCAGCGCCACTTCGGCACCGTCGAGCAGTACCCGGCGATACGCCAGGTCCACGGTCAGCGGGCCGAAATCCAGGGCTGCTTCCTGCGCTTCGCCGACGGGCGCCTGGCGCAACAGCGCTCGAATACGCGCCAGGAACTCCTGGATGCCAAAGGGCTTGGTCACGTAGTCGTTGGCGCCACCGTCCAGCGCTTCGACCTTCTGCCCCTCGCTGGCCCGCACCGACAACACCAGCACCGGTACACCCGACCACTCGCGAAACTCACGCAGCACCTGTTGGCCGTCCATATCCGGCAGGCCGAGGTCGAGCACCAGCAAGTCCGGCTTGTTCAGCGCCGCCTGGGCCAGGCCTTCGTTGCCGGTGCCGGCTTCAAGCACTTTGTAGCCCTGGGACACCAGGCTGATGCGCAGGAATTTACGGATCTGCGGCTCGTCATCGATGACCAGGATGGTCGCGGTCTGGCTCATGGTTTCGCTTCAAGACAAATAAGTGGCGCAAGAGTAGCGCAGGCGAGGCTGTGGATCGTAAAGAACATATGCGGCCCTCCTGGCCTCGTTGGGTTGACGCTTTTTACCGGCACTCAGGCCTCTCCTTCAAGCTCGGGTTGCGCCTGCAGCGGCAGGCACAAGGTGATGCAGGTACCACGCCCATCGATCCCCTCGCCCACCGTGATGCGCCCGCCATGGGCACCGACCATGCCCTGACAGATCGCCAGCCCCAGGCCGGTGCCCTGCCCGCCGCGATCGCCCCGTGCCGCGGTGTAGAACATGTCGAAAATCCGCGGCCGATCTTCCACTGGAATTCCCGGCCCCTCGTCGCTCACGGCAAACAGCAACTCGGTATCGCGGGTCCCGACACTCAGTTGCAAACGGCCGTTGGCCGGTGAAAAGCGCGCGGCGTTTTCCAGGACATTGATCAGCGCCTGTTCGATCAGCGCCGCATGCACGAACAGCAACGGCAGTTCGGCCGGCAATTCGGTGCTGACCCGCAGCGGCGCCAGCACCACTCGCAGGCGATTCAGCGCGCTGCCAACGATATCGGCCGGCGCCACCCAGTCTCGCGCCAGCTTCAACGAGCCATGGCCAAGACGAGTCATGTCCAGCAGATTCTGAATGTAGCGATCCAGGCGCTCGGCCTCATCCCGCGTGCCTTCGAGCAGTTCGCGACGGTCTTCCAGGGGGATCGCCTCCCCCAGCGCCAACAGGCTGTCGATGCTGCCGCGCATCGAGGTCAAGGGGGTACGCAGGTCATGGGACACCGAGGCCAGCAGCGCACTGCGCAATTGCTCGGTTTCGCCGTGCAGACGCGCCGCTTCCAGATCCTCGGCCAACTGTGCCCGGGCCAAAGCCTGGGCCAGGGGCTGGCTCAAGGCACTCAACAGGCGACGACGCTGAGCGTTGAGCTCCTCGCCTTCTTTCGGACAGACTCCAAGCAAGCCCAGCGGGCCCTCGTCGACGGATAACGGCCACCACCACCAGCGCCCGAAAGGCAGGGTTCCGGTGCCCATCCCGGCCGGTTGATCGTGTTGCCAGGCCCAGTCGGCGGCGGCCCGTTCGGACTCGGAAAACTGCAAGGGCCCACCCGTCTCGACCTTCCAGCCACCCTGCCCGTCACGATTGAGCAGGCACAGTTGCAGTTCCTTCCAGCCATTGAGGTGCTGCGCCGCGGCACTGATCACCGCCTGCCGGTCGGTGGCGGCGGTGAGCTTGCGCGACAGGTCCAACAGCTCGCTGGTTTCTTCCTGGGTGTCGCGCAATGCCTGCAACTGCCGACGCTGGCGCGCCGCCAGGTTGCCGGTCAGGGCCGCCATCAACAGGAAGAACAGCAGCGTCAGCACGTCTTCCTCGCGCTGGATGGCGAAGGAGAACGTCGGCGGAATGAACAGGAAATCGTAGGTCAGGAACGACAACGCCGCGCACACCAGTGCCGGCCCGAGACTGCTGCGCACCGCCACCAGCAGCACCGCGGCGAGGAACACCAGGGAGATGTTCGGCAACGCCAGCACGCTCGCCACCGCCCACGACAGCCCCGAAGCCAGGACCGTCGCCAGGACCGCCAGGGCGTAGTCGAACCAGACCAGCGAACGCTCCACCCGCAGGCGCGGCTGGCCGGGTTCGTCCTCGCTGTCGAGCACGTTGATTTCCAGGCCCTGGGCGTTGCGCAGCAGGCGCGCCGCCAGGCCGCCGCCGAACAAACGGCGGCGCAGGCGTTTGCGTGACTGCCCCACCAGCACCAGGCTGGCGCGCCGCTCCGCGGCATGCTGGATCAGGGTCTTGGCCACCTCGCCGGCCCGCAGCAGGACCACCTCGCCGCCCAGGCGCTCGGCCAGTTGCTGGGCACTTTGCAGGCGCTGGCGAGCTTGCTCGTCAGGCACCCGGCCGTCATCCACATGCACCAGGCTCCAGGGCAGATGCCGCCGCCGGGCGACATGGCTGGCATGACGCACCAGGCGCTCGGCCTGGGCATCGCCATCGACCCCTACCAGCAAGCGTCCGCGCACCGCCGGCGCGGCCTGCCCGAGCTTGCGATACCCCTGGGCCAGATCGTCGTCGACCTGCGCCGCCGCGGCCTGCATCGCCAGCTCGCGCAGCGCGGTGAGGTTGGTCTGGGTGAAGAACGCATCGATCGCCGCCCGGGCCTGCTCCGGCACATACACCTTGCCTTCGCGCAGGCGCTCCAGCAGTTCTCGCGGCGGCAGGTCCACCAGCAGCAACTCGTAGGCTTCCTGCAGCACCCAGTCGGGCAGGGTCTCGCGGACCTGCACCCCGGTAATGCCGCGGACCTGATCGTTGAGGCTTTCCAGATGCTGCACGTTGACCGTAGTGAAGACGTCGATACCGGCCGCCAGCAGTTCCTGAACATCTTGCCAGCGCTTGGCGTGCCGGCTGCCGGGGGCGTTGGTATGGGCCAGTTCATCCACCAATACCAGCTTGGGCTTGGCCTTGAGCAGGCCGTCGAGGTCCATCTCTTCGAGCATGACCCCGCGGTATTCGGAACGCACCAGCGGCTGTTGCGGCAAACCGCCGAGCAAGGCTTCGGTTTCCGCCCGGCCATGGGTTTCCACCACCCCGGCCAGGACCGTCACCCCCTGGCGCAATTGCGTGTGCGCCGCCTGCAACATGGCGTAGGTCTTGCCGACGCCCGGGGCGGCGCCAAGGAAGACCTTGAGGCGGCCGCGGCCGTCATGGGACAGATCGGCTAACAGGGCGTCGGCGCGGCCGGAATCACTCATGCATTGTTCTCTCTGGACTCAAATCATCGACATACAAACTTGTAGCAGCTGGCTACAGGGCGAGCTTTTCCAACGCCCTGTTCAAGGCCAGCACATTCACCACCGGCGGGCCGATCAGAGGCTGCTCGACATGGGAATCCACCAGTTGCTGCAACGTGGCGACCGGCAGGTTGCGCGCCGCCGCGACCCGCGCCAGTTGATAGTTAATCGCTGCCGGTGGCAAGTGCGGATCCAGGCCGCTGCCCGAAGTCGTCAGCAGTGCCAGCGGTACCGGCCCCTGCCCTGGCACCGCCAGCTTGTTGGCGTCGTCGATCACACGGCTGGCCAGGGCCGGGTTGCTCGGCGCCAGGTTGCTCGCGCTGCTGGATACCGTGGCAAAGCCCCCCGCCGATGGACGCGGGTGGAACCAGCTGTCGCCGCTGAAATCCTGGGCGATCAGGGCCGAACCACGGACCTGGCCCACGCCATCGAGCACCAGGCTGCCATTGGCCTGTTTCGGGAACGCCACCTGGGCTACACCGGTGACCACCAGCGGATAGGCCACGCCAGTGATCAGGGTCATCAACACAATCAGGCTCAAGGCCGGACGCAATACTGTGGACATCATCAAATCCTCGATTCGGTTAACAAACTCACCCCAAACGCTGTAGGAGCCAGCCTGTCGGCAGTGCTTCAGTGACAGCACCTCGCGAGCAGGCCCGCTCCTCCAGGGATGCGGTTACACCAGATGCAAAGCCGTCAGCAGCATGTCGATCAGCTTGATGCCCAGGAACGGCACCAGGATCCCGCCCAGGCCATAGATCAGCAGGTTGCGGCGCAGCAGATGGGCCGCGCTGGCCGCCTGCACCCGCACCCCGCGCAGGGCCAGCGGAATCAGCACGACGATGATCAGGGCGTTGAACACGATCGCCGAAAGGATCGCGCTCTGCGGGCTGCTCAGTTGCATGACATTGAGCACGCCGAGCTGTGGATAAATCGCCGCGAACAGCGCCGGCAAGATCGCGAAGTACTTGGCGATGTCGTTGGCAATGGAAAAGGTGGTCAGGGCGCCACGAGTCACCAGCAGCTCCTTGCCGATCTGCACCACGTCCAGCAGCTTGGTCGGGTCGCTGTCGAGGTCGACCATGTTCGCCGCTTCGCGCGCCGCCTGGGTGCCATCGTTCATTGCCATGCCGACGTCGGCCTGGGCCAGCGCCGGGGCGTCGTTGGCGCCGTCGCCGCACATGGCGACCAGGCGACCGTCGTTCTGCTCGTGGCGAATGCGCGCCAGCTTTTTCTCCGGCGTGGCTTCGGCCAGCACGTCATCCACCCCGGCCTCCGCGGCAATGGCGGCGGCGGTCAGCGGGTTGTCGCCGGTCACCATCACGGTACGGATCCCCAGCTTGCGCAACTCGGCGAAACGCTCGCGGATACCGGGCTTGACCACGTCCTTGAGGTGAATGGCGCCGAGCAGCTTGCCCTCGGCGCACACCAGCAGCGGGGTGCCGCCACTCTGGGCGATCTTGTCGATTTCCCGGGACAGCGCCGGGGCCAGCTCGCCACGTTGCAGACCAACGAAGGCCAGCACCGAATCCACCGCGCCCTTGCGATAGACCCGCCCCTGATAGTCGACACCGGACAGCCGGGTTTCCGCGCTGAATGGCACCGCGGTCAGCATTTCGGCGCCCGGCTCGGGCTGTGGATAAAGCCCGCGCAGGTATTCGACGATGGATTTGCCTTCCGCCGTGTCGTCCGCCAGCGAGGCCAGCAAGGTCGCCTCGGCCATTTCCTGGTGGTTGACCCCGGGCGCTGCGTGGATGGCCGCGCAACGACGGTTACCGAAGGTGATGGTGCCGGTCTTGTCCAGCAGCAGGACATGCACGTCACCCGCCGCTTCCACGGCACGACCGGATTTGGCGATCACGTTCAGCCGCACCAGGCGGTCCATCCCGGCGATCCCGATAGCCGACAGCAGGCCACCGATGGTGGTCGGAATCAGGGTCACCAGCAACGCCACCAGGAACACCAGCGGCAGGCTGCCATTGGCAAAGTGGGCGAACGGCTGCAGGGTCACGACCACGATCAGGAAGATCAGGGTCAGGCCGATCAGCAGGATATCCAGGGCCACTTCGTTCGGGGTCTTCTGGCGCTTGGCGCCTTCCACCAGGGCGATCATGCGATCGAGGGTCGATTCGCCCGGATTGCTGGTAATACGCACCAGCAACCAGTCGGACACCAGCCGGGTATTGCCGGTCACCGCCGAGCGATCGCCGCCGGACTCGCGGATGACCGGTGCCGACTCGCCGGTGATCGCCGCTTCGTTGACCGCAGCAATGCCTTCGATGACTTCACCGTCACCGGGGATCATTTCCCCGGCCTCGACCCGCACCACGTCGCCTTTGCGCAGATTGGCGGCAGGGATCACCTGGAAATTGCCATTGGCCTTTTTCAGGCGTGCACTCAGGCCCTCGCTGCCGGCCTTGAGACTGTCGGCGCGGGCCTTGCCACGGCCTTCGGCCAGGGCTTCGGCGAAGTTGGCGAACAGCACGGTGAACCACAGCCAGAGGGCGATCTGCGCGGCGACGAAGGTCGGCACCGCGGTATCCGGCACCAGGCACAGTACCGTGGTCAGGATCGCAGTCAGCTCGACCACCAGCATCACCGGCGAACGTTGCAACTGGCGTGGGTCGAGCTTGACGAAGGCCTGTACCAGCGCCGGACGCCACAGGGCTGCGATCGAGGTTTTCTGTTGTTCGGCAGCAGTGTGTTTCGAAGCCGCGGTTTTAGCGCCGGGCATTTCGGTTACAGCCTTCTTGGAAGCAGGAACATGCATATTCATCATTAAGTCCTCAGCCCTTCATTCCAAAGGCAGCCAAGCTCAAGTGGTCGGCAATCGGGCCCAGCGCCAGGGTCGGCAAAAAGGTCAGTCCGCCCACCAGCAAAATGGTCATGGTCAGCAGCGTGACGAACAGTGGACCATGGGTCGGGAAGCTGTTCTGGCCGACCGGCGCGGTCTTTTTCAGCGCCAGGCTGCCAGCCAGAGCCAGCACCGGCAGGATGTAGCCGAAGCGGCCGATCAACATGCCCAGGCCCAGCATCAGGTTGTGGAACGGGGTGTTGGCGCCCAGGCCGGCGAAGGCCGAACCGTTGTTGGCGCTGGCCGAGGTGTAGGCGTACAGCAACTGGCTGAAACCGTGGGCGCCAGGGTTGCTCACCGCCGCCACCGGCCCCGGCAGGCTCGCGGCGATGGCGCTCAGTACCAGCACGCCGACCGGCATCACCATCAGCGTCACCACCAGCAACTGCACTTCCTTGGCCTGCAGCTTCTTGCCCAGGTATTCCGGGGTGCGCCCGATCATCAGGCCGGCGAGGAAGACCGCGATCAGCACGTTCAGCAACATGCCGTAGAGGCCCGCGCCGACGCCGCCGAAGATCACCTCGCCGACCATCATGTTGATCAGCGCGACCATGCCGCTCAGCGGACTGAGGCTGTCATGCATGCCGTTGACCGAACCGTTGGAGGCCGCGGTGGTGGTCACCGACCAGAGCACGGTGGCGGTGGTCCCGAAACGCACTTCCTTGCCCTCGAGCGGTGCGGTCTGCTCGACCGCGACGTTGTTCAGGGTCGGGTTGGGCTGGTACTCGGCCCACAGCGAGGTCGCGCCACCGATCAGGAACAGCGCCAGCATGCAGGCGATGATCGCCCGGCTCTGGCGCAGATCCTTGACGTAGTGGCCGAAAGTGAACACCAGGGCCACCGGGATCAGGATGATCGAGGCCACCTCGAACAGGTTGCTCCAGGCCGTCGGGTTCTCGAACGGATGCGCCGAGTTGACGCCAAAGAAGCCCCCGCCGTTGGTGCCCAGTTGCTTGATGGCGATCTGGCTGGCGGCCGGGCCCAATGGAATCACCTGATCGACACCTTGCAGGGTCACAGCGTGGACATACTGGGCGAAGGTTTGCGGGACGCCCTGCCAGACCAGGAACAATGCCAGCAGCAGGCACAGCGGCAGCAGGCCGTAGAGGGTGGCACGGGTCATGTCGACCCAGAAGTTGCCCAGGGTCTTGGTCGACTTGCGGCCGATGCCACGACACAGTGCAACCAGCACCGCCAAACCGGTGGCGGCGCTGACGAAGTTCTGCACAGTCAGGCCGATCATCTGGCTCAGGTAGCTCAGGGAGGCTTCACCGCTGTAGGACTGCCAGTTGGTGTTGGTCATGAAACTGACCGCAGTGTTGAATGCCAGCGTCCACTCCTGCCCCGGCAGGTTCTGCGGGTTGAGCGGCAGATGGTCCTGGAACAACAGAATCGTGAACAGCAACAAGAAGCCGGCCAGGTTGAACGCAAGCAGGGCCAGGGTGTATTTCTGCCAGCTCTGTTCGCTTTGCGCATCGACGCCCGAAAGCCGGTAACAAGCGCGTTCGACCGGCCCCAACAGCGGCGTCAGCCAGGTGCGCTGGCCCTCCATTACCTTGTAGTAGAACCGCCCCAGGAAAGGCGCGGGCAGCAGCACCAAGGCAAAGAAGCCGAGGATCAGCCAATAGTCATAACTGTGCATAGCCGCTCCTAGTTCCGATCCGCGCGCAACAGCGCAACCAGTAGATAGATGAACAGCCCCACTGCCAGCAGCAGGGACACCCCGTCCAGAACGCTCATGGAATCTCTCCGTCGTACGGCAATCGCCGCGTGTGGGGCATTGTCCGCAGGGAGGCTGTAAAGGAACGAGATCGAGGGCGTGGGCGACGCATAAAGAAAGCGTAAAGAAAGGCTTTACGCGGGATTTACACCGGCCATCGGCGTGGCCAGGGGGAGGGATCGCCAGCCGGTTTGCTGCTGCACCGGAAAAGCACGATGCACGTAGAAACGAGCCTGCTCGCGATCGCGCGCCTCCAGGCTCCACCGCCCTCCTCTGTTGCACGACTGTGCACCAACCCAGGCGCCTTCGACCCCGAAACAACTGGAAACATCCTCGATACGACAGCTTTTTGCGCTTTACGACGGCCGTTTTCGCTCTGGCATGAGCGGTGCAATGAGCAGTCCCGAGCATTTCATTCCGTTCCGGGAGCCACGCATGAACACACAACTCAAACCAACGCTGGGCACGCTGCATTTATGGGGGATCGCGGTCGGGCTGGTGATCTCCGGGGAATACTTCGGCTGGAGTTATGGCTGGGGCGTCGCCGGCACCCTGGGCTTTCTACTGACCTCGCTCATGGTCGCGGCCATGTACACCTGTTTCATCTTCAGCTTCACCGAACTGACCACCGCCATTCCCCATGCAGGTGGCCCTTTTGCCTACAGCCGCCGGGCCTTCGGTGAAAAAGGCGGGCTGATCGCCGGGCTGGCGACCCTGATCGAATTCGTCTTCGCGCCACCGGCCATCGCTCTGGCGATCGGTGCCTACCTGAATGTGCAGTTCCCGGCCCTGGACCCGAAGCATGCGGCGGTCGGCGCCTATATCGTGTTCATGGGGCTGAACATCCTCGGGGTCAAACTCGCCGCCACCTTCGAATTGGTGGTCTGCGTACTGGCGGTGGCGGAACTGCTGGTGTTCATGGGTGTGGTCGCGCCGGCCTTCAGCTTCAGCCACTTCGCCCTCAACGGCTGGGCGGGCTCGGACACCTTCGGCGCGCCGGCGATTGCCGGGATGTTCGCGGCGATTCCGTTCGCCATCTGGTTCTTCCTCGCCATCGAAGGCGCGGCCATGGCTGCCGAAGAAGCCAAGGACCCGAAACGCACCATCCCCAAGGCCTACATCAGCGGCATTCTGACCCTGGTGCTGCTGGCCATGGGCGTGATGTTCTTCGCCGGTGGCGTGGGCGACTGGCGCACCCTGTCGAACATCAACGACCCGCTGCCCCAGGCGATGAAAGCCGTGGTCGGGGACAACTCCGGCTGGCTGCACATGCTGGTGTGGATCGGCCTGTTCGGCCTGGTGGCGAGTTTCCACGGCATCATTCTTGGCTACTCGCGGCAGTTCTTCGCCCTCGCCCGCGCCGGCTATCTGCCGGCGTCGCTGGCCAAGCTGTCACGCTTCCAGACGCCGCACCGCGCCATCATCGCCGGCGGCCTGATCGGCATCGCCGCCATCTACAGCGATGGCCTGATCAACCTGGGAGGCATGACCCTGACTGCGGCGATGATCACCATGGCCGTATTCGGCGCCATCGTGATGTACATCATGAGCATGCTCAGCCTGTTCAAGTTGCGTAAGGCCGAGCCGCACCTGGAACGCACCTTCCGCGCACCGGGCTACCCGCTGGTCCCCGCCATTGCCCTGACACTGGCCGTGGTCTGCCTGGTGGCGATGGCCTGGTTCAACAGCCTGATCGGCCTGATTTTCCTCGGTTTCATGGTGGCCGGTTTCATCTATTTCCAACTGACCGCGCAACTGCGCGCCGATGCGCCGGCGGATGCAATGCTGACCGGGCTCCGAGGGGATGGCATCTCTCTGTAGTTGGCTTGCATGGCCGAATGCGACCTTCGAGAAGATTGATGCAAGAGAGGTTGCCGGGGCAGATCAGGCCTACAATGGAACCACTGCGGAACGCTGTAACTCGAAGTGGTATGGCAACTTGACGGGCGAAACTCCTCGCCCGCCGGTATGCCCTCAAGGAGAGCCCTATGCCCTGGTATGCCTGGTTGATTCTGGTCGTTGCAATCGGCTCGATCGTTGGCGGTCTGATGATGTTGCGCGACACCGCCAACAAGGTGGAACTGACCGATGAGCAACGCAAGCGCGTTGCTGAACGCAACGCGGAAGCGGACGCCAAGGACGCGCAGGACCGCTGACTGGATAACCCGATCGAACAGCCCCGCCCTTCTCGAAATGGCGGGGCTTTTTTATCCGCCCCTGCGGCCGGCAGCGCTATTTCTCCCAGGCAGCCTTGGCGATGTGCAGGCCATGCAAACCTTTGTAGGCCGCCCGCTCAGGCTGGCTCCAGCCTTCGAGCAATGCCTCGTCGAGCCGGTAGATCTCCACACCCAACGGCCGACAGACGCTGAGTGGGTCCTGAGCCTCTGGGCCCCACATGGGCAGCGACAGATCGCCACCCGGGCAGCTCGACAACGCGCACAACAGATCGATTTCGGCAAAGAACTCCAGGTAATCGCCCTTCTGCGCGGGGCAGGCCTTCATGAAGTACATGTCGTCATGATTGAGCCCGGTGCACTGGAAGATGTTCAGCACGTCATGCACATCGAACTCGGTCAGGCCGTGGGGCAGGACCGCGCGCGTCAGGTTGGAATGGCAATGGTGATGGAAGTCCTCCCCGGTGAGCATGCGGTTCACGTAAGGATCGCAGCGCGTGCCGAGCAGGTCGTGCAAGCGCCCGCCATGCTCGTCGATCCCGTAACCGGCCAGGCTGTCATCGGTGATGGTCACCAGTGGCCGCAAAAACGGCAGGTTCGACCACAACCGGTCATGGGTACTGACATGCGCGCCCTGCAACTGCCGGGTGCGCGCCGCCCACAGACGCTCCCGCGGATCGTTGGCATTCCAGACGTTGAAGTCCCCGACCTGCGGGCCGGCCGGCGTGGTCACCCGGAACACATGCCCGGCCGGCACATGCCAGGCGCGCCCGGTACGGATCGGCACTTCGAATTGCTCGATCAAGGTGCGCTGGTCCTTGCTGTCACGGACCCGCTCATAAAAGACCGTGTCCACCTGCAGGGCCGAACCTTTGCTGACCTGATAAGCCGCGGGATAGTCTTTGTACATGGTTGAAATCCTCGATCAGTGGCGGGAAGAGTGGCTGAGGATGTCGAGCAGCAGCCGTTCGGAATCGTCCAGGTAAACCGCCAGGGTTTCGCTGGCGGCCTGCTTGTCGCCAGCGGCGAGCAAGTCATGGATCTGCCGGTCGCGGGCCAGCCAGGGCGATTGAAAATGCTGCTCGTCAGGGGCGGCACAAAACACCAGGCGCATCTGCGCCACGACGTTGGTGAAGAACTCATCGAACAAGGGGCTGCGCATCAGACCAACGATGTGTTGATGAAAGGCCAGGCTGTGGGTGCCCACCGAGCGCCAGTCCTCGCGCTCGCGGGCGAGTTCGCTGGCCTCGATAGCCTCGAGCATCCGGTCGGACTGGTAGTCGCGCAGCGGTTTGCTGGAGGCAATGGCCTGCAACTCCAGGGTACGGCGCACCTGGAACAGATCCCGCACTTCATCGATGCCCAGCCTGCGCACCGTGACGCCTTTATTGCGTGTGTAGCGGGTCAGGCCTTCCTGCCCCAGGCGATGCAAGGCCTCGCGAATGGTGTTGCGCGAGGCGTTATAGGCGCAGACCAGATCGTTTTCCACCAGGGCCATGCCCGGCAGCAAGCGACCGCCGATGATATCGGCACGTAATTCGAGGGTTATCTGATCGGCCAGGGACAGTACGTTGCTCATGAATATCGCCTTGCGATTGTTGAACAATCTATGGATATCCAATAATCACTATTCATGCCAACTGATACTTGGCTCACTGACGAACCATGTCTTTCTAGCCATTCAGTAGGAAAAAATGAGGTTTCCGGGGTTAATAGTGCAATCCCCCTTCCATCAACCTTGGGTAAGATGACTCCCTAGCTGTGGAGACTTCCCCGATGCGTTACTCGCACGACCATAAAGCCCAAACCCATCAACGCATCATCAAGGAGGCCGCCGAGCGCTTTCGGCGCGACGGTATCGGGGCGACAGGCCTGCAACCATTGATGAAAGCCCTGGGCCTGACCCATGGCGGTTTTTACTCGCATTTCAAATCCAAGGACGAACTGGTCGAAAAAGCCCTGCAGGCCGCGGCGGAAGAACTCGATGCGCACTGCGCCACGCTATTTGCCCAGGAACAACCCCTGCCGGCCTTTATCGACAGCTACCTGTCCGAGTGGCACCAGACCTCCCCCGGTGAAGGCTGCCCGCTGCCCACCATGTCATCGGAGCTGGGCCTGCGCGGGCAAGCCAGCCCCACCACTGATGCGGTGCTCAATGCACGACTTGCACAGGTAGAGGCCAGTCTCGAAGGAGAAAATGCCGCCGACCAGAGCCTGGTGATCATGTCGACCCTGGTCGGGGCCCTGGTGCTGTCGCGCAGTGTCGAGAACCCCGACCTGGCCAAACGGATACTGGAGGTAACACGCGAGCATCTGAAAAAACAGGATGGTCAGGCGGAGTGATCTCCACCAACCTCCCGCCTCGACACCGTTATTTGTAGCGAGCAGCCGCACTGCTTTTCGACAGGTTCGGCCCCAGGGCAAAACGCGCAGCTACAAAGGCCTCCCAGTCAGCCGAGTCAGGTAGCGAGGGAATGGTGATCAACTCACCCTGGTCAAAACCGGCCAGAGCCGCATCTACCATCTCGGTGGCTTCCATGATCATCTCGGCTGGAATCCCTTGGGCGTCGATGCCCGAGCGCTCCCAGATCTCAGTGCGGGTCACCCCAGGTAATACCGCCTGGACCTGCACACCCTTACCGTCCAATTCCGCAGCAAGCGATTGAGTCAGGCTCAGGACATAGGCCTTGGTCGCGCTGTAGGTCGCATTAAAACGCTCGGGAATCAGCGCCACCACCGAAGCGATATTGATGATCGCTCCTCTTCCCGCCGCCGAAAAGCTGCCGGCGGCCGCAGCAGCCAGACGAGTGACCGCAACCACATTCAACTGGATCATTGCCTCCAACTGATCGGTGTCGGCAACGGCCAGGCTTCCGTCAGCCGCGATACCGGCATTGTTCAGCAACAGACTGATGCTCGAGTCGGAGCGCAAGCGCTGCTCGACCTTCAGCATATCGACCTGGAGCGTCAGATCGGCCTTCAACACTTCAACCTGCACCTTGTGTTCGGCCCGTAACCGGGTCGCGGCGGCTTGCAGGCGCTGCTCATCGCGTGCAACCAGCAACAGATCGTAACCACGAGCGGCCAGCCGCTCGGCATAAACCGCACCGATGCCAGATGAAGCACCGGTGACAAGTGCCAGCCCCCTGGGGGAAATCGAATTCATGACGGCTCTCCAGAAAAGTGCTTGAGAAGGGAAAGACAAGGAATTGATACGCTGCTTGGGAAGCGGTTTGATTATAGTCATAATTTAATAAAATATTACGATCATAATTCTATCGATACGATAGATAACATTGAATGGCACAACCTTGCTTATGGTGGGCCCGAAAAACGCAAGGCCGATCAGTGATCGGCCTTGCGCATGAATTGAAGCGTCAGTTGACCTTCAATTTGTCCCGGTTGCTTTCCAGAATCGCCTTGCCGATTCCCTTGACCTCGAGCAGTTCGTCCACTGACGAGAAAGCTCCATTAGTTTCACGATATGCAACAATTGCCTTGGCTTTTACCTCACCGACTCCCAACAACTCACGCTGCAACGTAGCCGCATCAGCCTTGTTGATATCGACCGTGGCAGTTTGTGGGGCAACAGCCGCAGTCACGACTGGCGCCGTGCTTGCTGCCTCCTGTTTCGACGCGGGAGCAGCAATTACACTGATAGAGGCGCTAGTCAGCAGGGCAAAAAGCAAGGAATAGAAATAATTTGCACGCATAAGTGACACTCCATGACACCGTTGATAGAGATGCAGCTTTTCCGAAGCTGCCCCTCAAACTTAGGTCATGGTGATGCACTGTCAAAAAGGGATTAATTACAGCTTATGTAATAGTAAAGCCTCATCCATCTGCTCGGTGTTCCGACTCACCGGCCCGATACTTCACCGCCAGGATGAGCAAAGGTACATAGGCCATGATTACCCCCAGTCCTCCGTCAAGCTTCTGCATGGCGACGCACAGACCGATGGGTAACAGCCAGAGAAGGTTGATCAATGCAACGCCCAAGGTCACCGGGAAATGACTTCCCAGTTGGCGTGAAGCGAATTGATAACCATGGCTGCGATGAGCTTCATAGATACGCTCTCCACGTAAAAAACGCCGGATCAAGGTAAAGGTCGCATCAACGATGAACACCCCGAGCAAAATGCACCATACCCACAGGAAATCGGCGCTTCTCCAGGCGGCCTGCAGTGAAAGAATACCCAGCACAATCCCCAGGAAACCGCTGCCGATATCACCCATGAAGATTTTCGCCGGCGGGAAATTCCAGTACAGGAAACCCAGAGCGGAGGTGGCAAGCAGCAACGGCGGCCAGATCAGCTCGTCATATCCCGACAACCAATAGATCAGACAAATGCTCAGGCAGGATGTCACGGCTTCGACACTGGCAATCCCATCGATGCCATCCATGAAGTTGTAGAGGTTCAACATCCAGACCAGATACACCACCGCCAGCCCATGCCCGATCCAGCCAAGCTCCAGCGTCATGCCGAACACCTCGAGCGCCGGCAATCCTCCCAGCCAGAACAACGCCCAGAGACTACCCGCAAAATGTCCGAGCAAACGCCAGCGGGCTGCAATAGGCCGGTGATCGTCCATAAACCCGAGCAAAGCAATGCCAGCACCAGCGCCTGACAGGCTCCAGACCAGATTCTGGCTGATAGCGCCAAGCATTCCGGCCAAGGGCAAGGCAATAAGGAAGGTCAGGACAATGCCTACTCCGCCACTACGCGGTGTAGGAATGGAATGGGAGCTGCGTGCGTTCGGAATCTCCATCAGCCTTTGAGTAAGCGCATAACGAAGAAAAACACCGGTCACCGCCAGCGAGAGGATCGCCATGATCGGTAGCGACCACAAAAGTCCAATCCAAGGAAACCATAGGTCAGACGATGCTTGAAAGTTCAAGGTGTCGACTCCAACGGCATGTCGTGGCAGCGAAGTCTGGAACCAGACTGCGGTCCCGGCTGACCACTTCAATATGTTTTTTATTTTTGTAGTTGCAGAGCAGAACGTTTTTTCAGACGGGTCAGGATGGTGGCCATCCCGGCGGCGCTCGCTCCGTGTAAGTACAACAAGAATACGGGTAATGCCGGTTGGTGTAACTGCCCCTCAGCGCCAGACAGAAAGCTTTCTGGCGGGCGAGGGGCTTTATCGGTGCAACTAAGGCTCGAGACGACGCTGTTGATAAATCCAGTCGACAATCTCGCTATCCGGAGTGTAGCCACTGACCGTGTCACGCAACAGTTGCCGGACTCTTGAGTAATCATCCTGGTCGACTGCCAACAGCAATTCACCCAGCCTGGCCTTCAATACATCCCAAGGCAGATAGTCTTCGTTGGCGCTCATGATCATTGGATGCTGTGTCGCCACGACGTTGTCGCCGATCAACAGTTCTTCGTAAAGCTTTTCGCCCGGCCGCAGTCCAGTGAACTCGACGGCTATGTCGCCGTGGGGATTCTTTTCGGAACGCAGACTCAACCCGGACAGATGAACCATCTTCTCGGCCAGTTCGACAATCCTGACCGGCTCGCCCATATCCAGCACAAACACATCCCCCCCCTGCCCCATGGAGCCCGCCTGGATCACCAACTGGGCAGCTTCCGGGATAGTCATGAAATAACGCGTGATACGGGGATGCGTGACGGTCAGCGGTCCACCGGACTTGATCTGCTTGTGAAACAACGGAATGACCGAGCCGGAAGAACCCAGCACATTGCCAAAACGCACCATGGTAAAGCGGGTTTTATTCACCCGGGAAACATTGGCGTGCTCTCCGAACAATACTGGAGCTACCTCACGACTCAGAGCCTGCAGCGTCATTTCGGCCAGACGTTTGGTACTGCCCATGACATTCGTCGGGCGTACCGCTTTATCCGTAGAAATCAGCACGAAGTTCGCGACATTCGCACGAAGAGCGGCCTGCGCCGTGCTCAATGTGCCCATCACATTATTCAACAGGCCTTCAGCAATATTGTGCTCGACCATGGGGACATGCTTGTAGGCTGCGGCGTGATACACCGTATCCACATGCCAGGTTTGCATGATGTCGAGCAACTTTTCCTGATTACGCACAGACCCCAGGATGGGCAGCAACTTCACGGACAGCGACTCGCGCACGATACGCTGTTCGAGCTCTTGCAAGATGCTATAAAGATTGAACTCACTGTGCTCGTAGAGCAGCATCGTGGTCGGGCGCAACGCAAGAATCTGACGGCACAGTTCCGAACCGATCGAGCCACCGGCCCCCGTGATCAGTACCGACTGCTCCTTGATGCAATGCTCGAGCAACTCTTCCTGGGGGGGGACCGAGTCGCGCCCCAACAGGTCGGCAATATCGACTTCTTGAATATCATCGACCTTGACCCGTCCGCTCGCCAGATCCATAAAGCCCGGCACACTCTGCACGTGCAGGCCGAACCCCTCTAGAAAACTCAGGATCTCTCGGCGGCGCGTACGATTTGCAGAAGGGATCGCCAACAGGATCTGCTGAGCACCGGTCACATCGATCATTTGCTGAATATGTTTGGGCTTATAGACGTGCAGCCCGGAAATCACTCGCTCGGCAATATTGCTGTCATCGTCGATGAATGCCACCGGGCGCATCAGGCGGCCCATCCGCAAAGCGGCGACCAACTGGTTACCCGCTGCACCGGCGCCGTAAATGGCCACCTTCGGCAAACCGTCATCCCGGCTAGTAAAGGGAACATGCTGCGCGGCCGTGAACCAGTCGCCCAGGAAGTACTGGCGCATCGCGAGACGCAACCCGCCGATCATCACTAGGCTTAGCCACCAATAGTTGAAGATTATCGATCTGGGTACCAGCGGTTGACGGCTGCTGCTCCAATACACGATCAGGGCGAGAATGAGCGCCGACAGGCTGACAGCCTTGATAATGGTAATCAGCGCATCGTTGCCGAAATAACGCATGACGGCGCGGTACATGCCGAAGCGTATGAACAATGGGATGGCGACAACAGTGGCACTCAAAAATAACCAGAGGTAATCAGCAAAGGGATTGACCAGCTCATCGACGCCTAAACGAACGACAAAAGCCATCCAGAGGGCGAACCAGACGAGGACAACGTCAGTCACCACCTGAAAGGCACGCTTTTGCCGGCGCGTTAATCCCAGTAAAAAGGCTCTCAACTTATCCATAACACCTTGAACACCTCTATTACTCCTGAAATATATCTGGTGCCACACTGGGTGATCCCAAGAAGTTCCATTTTATGACAACAGGCAAACCCGCTTTACAGCCCAGCAGCCGAATTCTTTTTGTGCAGGGAGCAGAAACCGCCCCACCGCACACCGTTGGCTGATAGTTACCGCGCGGCCAGTTGCATGACCTCTTTGAGCACCGAGCACGTTTTCTCGATTTCAGATGCCTTCAGCGTAGGGTGTACCAGGAACATGAGGCTGGTTTCACCCAGCTCTCGAGCAATCGGCAAACGAGTCGTGGGGCGCCAGTCAGTATTGTCGAAGGCTTTTTCCAGATAGACCTCGGAGCAGGAGCCGGAGAATACCGGGACCTCCCGCGCTGTAATCTCCGCGAGAATACGGTCCCTGTCCCACCCGTCCTTGAGCTGTTGCGGTTCCACGAACACATAGCACTTGTAGGCCGCATGAACGCTGCCTTCGGGTATGGCTGGAGTACGCAGACCATTCAATTGGCGAGCACAATCCCAAATCTGCTGTGCATTCTGCAGACGGCTTGCCTGCCAATCGGTCATGCGCTTGAGTTGAATCCGGCCAATCACGGCCTGGACTTCCAGCATCCTCCAGTTAGTGCCAAAGCTTTCGTGCACCCAGCGGAAACCTGGTGGATGCTCGCGCTCATAGACAGCCTCCCAGCTCTTGCCATGGTCCTTGAAGGCCCACATGTCTGCCCACAACTGGCGATCGTTGGTGGTGACCATGCCGCCCTCGCCACCCGTGGTCATGATCTTGTCCTGACAGAAAGACCAGGCACCGACATGACCGATCGAACCGACGGGACGCCCTTTGTACAGGGCCCCATGGGCCTGCGCGCAGTCCTCGATCACCTTGAGATCGAACTCCTGCGCCAGGGCCATGATCGGGTCCATGTCACAAGGCCAGCCAGCCAGGTGCACACAGATGACCGCGCAGGTACGAGGAGTCATTACGGCACGAATACTCTGCGCGGTGAAGTTTTGCGAATCGCGATCCACATCGGCGAAAACTGGAGTCGCTCCGGCATTGACGATGCTGGACACCGATGCCAGGAACGTACGCGAGGTAACGATCACTTCGTCACCGGCGCCAATCCCCAGAGCCTTAAGGGCCAGGTCCAGGGCGACCGTGCCGTTAGCGAGCGCAATGGCGTATTGAGTATCCGTCCATGCCGCGAATTCCTTTTCGAACTCACGTCCTTGCGTGCCGGTCCAGTAATTGACTTTGTTGGACAGGATCACATCACGTACAGCATTGGCCTCTTCGTCGGAAAAGGAAGGCCAGGGAGAAAAAGGTGTATTCAACACAACCAATACCCGTCAGTTTTCATTCGAAAATATGGAGAGCTCTTCATGAGCTCCTGCTGTCTACAAAAAGCGGGGGGGTGCTTTAAACACCGGGCCCCATTATCCGGGCAGGCACGCCTGCGACGATAACGTTGTCCGGCACGTCTTTGATCACTGCCGCGCCGGCACCGATCATGACTTGCGCCCCAATGTTCACAAGCTGCCGCACACTGGCACCAATACCTACCCAGCTCAGATCCTGCACCGATACGCCACCGGCAAGCCGGGCACCAGGGCTGATATGTACACAGTCGCCCAGGCGGCAATCATGATCGACGCTACAACCTGTATTTAGAATGGCCCCCGCGCCAACGATCGCATCAGCATTCACCACAGCCGCGGCAAACACAACCGACCCTTCACCGAGGCTGGCATACCGGCTGAACGTACAGCCAGGATGCAACAGGCTTATCAGCCTGGCACCCACCGCCTTGAGCTGAGCAAGCTTGGCCTGACGAATACGATTATTGCCGATCGCGACAATCACACCGTCATAGTGATCCAGATTGGCCAGAAGCGCCGCGGTATCACCCACGACATCCCAGGCACCATTGCGTCGCCGCTCGGGCCAGGCATCGTCAAAAAACTCGACAATTTTCCAGCCACAGCACTCAGCCGTATCAGCAACGACCTTGCCATGCCCGCTGGCTCCCAGCACTGCCAGCCGGTTCATCGCTTGGTCCCGGTAAACTTGGCGGCGGTGACTTCGCCTTCCGCGCTAATACCATCACGGATAACGACCTTCTTGATCGTCAGGAAGATGACCTTCAGATCCAGCCATAACGACTGGTTATCCACATACCAGACATCCAGATTGAATTTTTCTTCCCACTCCAAGGCGTTCCGTCCATTGATCTGGGCCCAGCCGGTCACACCCGGACGCACCTCATGGCGACGATACTGTTCGCTATTATAGAGCGGCAGATACTCCATCAGCAGAGGTCGAGGCCCTACCAGGCTCATATCGCCCTTCAACACATTCCACAGTTCAGGCAGCTCATCCAGGCTGCTCGAACGCAGGAAGCTGCCGAACGGCGTCATGCGCTCCGAATCCGGCAGTGGATTGCCCTTCGCGTCATGAGCATCGCGCATCGTACGGAACTTGACCATCTCGAAGGGCTTGCCCTCCTTGCCCGGCCGGACCTGGCGGAACAACACGGGCGAACCAAGTTTCTTGCGGATCTGCCAGGCGACTATCGCCATGACCGGTGCCAGCAGCAACAGGCCCAGTATCGAAGCAAGCAGATCGAACCCACGCTTGATCATCAGGCCACACCCTCCAGCCAATCGACAAATCGATCCGCCAGCTTACGACGATCGAACTCTCTGACCGCCAGCTCACGACCTCTCAGGCCTTTGGCCTTGAGTTCTTCACGGACATCGGCGGCCTGTATCAGGGCATCGGCGAACAGCGATGGGTTTTCCGGCGGCACGACAAAACCGCAATCTTCCTTGCTGATCATTTCGGCCAGCCAGCCTGGATAGTTATTCAGAACAGGCAATGCCGAAGCAATGTAGTCGAAAAACTTGTTGGGTGAGGTGCCGTAATAGAAAGCAGGAACATTGGCGAGCAACTGCAAGCCAAGATCTGCGCTGGCCATCAGACCGGACAACTTCGCTTTGTTCACCGGATCGTGAAAGATCACATTATCCAGCCCTTCCCTGGCCGCTCGCTGCTGCAGCGCCGGCTTCAGCTTGCCCTGCCCGATCAGCACCAGGCGGATATCGTCACGCTGGCGAAGTTTCAGTTCCTTCGCCGCATCCAGTACCGAATCCAGTTTGTTGGCAACGCCGTGGGTACCGGCAAAGACCGCCATCAGTTGATCTTTTTCCACACCGGCAGGCCGCCATGGCTCGGCGGGCGCATTAAAAATGTCAAGGTCACAGCCATTGGGGATCATGGTGATCCGATCGCGTGCAACACCGCGATGGGCGATACCGTCGACAATACCCGGGGAAAGCCCGATGACTCGGTGAGCGGAACGATAGCTTGCCCATTCAAGCAGCGACATGGCAGACAGAATCAGAGGGTTGCGAATGACGCCCATTGCCTTGGGGAGTTCGGGCCAGAGATCGCGGACTTCGAATACAAACGGCTTGTTGCGCAACCAGCGGGCAAAGATACCGGGGATCCCTGCCGTCAATGGTGTTGTCGTGGCAAAAACCAGATCGTAACGCTCGGTCAGCGCCAAGCCGATACTGCGAAATGCAAATTTCAGGAAACTGAGTGTACGGGTGAACAGACCATCACTGTTGGAGTACGCCAGATCGAACTCGATGATTTCGATTCCGTCGACGGTGCCCTTGCGTTTCCCTCCGACAAAAGGCCCTTCCAACCCTGTCTGCCCACCGCCGTAGCTACCGCATACCATGGAAACCTGATGCCCTCGAGCAATCAGACGACGGGCCATTTCGTAGGAACGAATACCAGTCGCTCCTTTCGGAGTGGAAAAATGCTGATGAAAATAAAGAATTTTCATGTTTACCAGTGATACTCCGTAATCAAAACACCCGCCGAATCCACTTCTATTTCAAGCACCGGCACTTCAGTCTTCTGCAAGTAGTAACGAGACTCCCAGCCCTGAACCAGCTCCTGCCGGACAATCGACATGCTGCCCGTTACCGATATCCGGTGCGAACCGTTGCTCAATACGCCATCCGACATCTGCCAATCGCCAGGCTGCAAACGCCAGCGCAGAACCGCGCCGGCTTTGAACCCTTTGATCTCATCCCGAACCTGTAACCCGGTATCGCTCAGACGCACCTGGCGTGTGTGAGAGGCACCAGCGTTGTCGCTATAGCTGGCACCGCAGGTAGTGGCCTCCGGTGTATCGCCCAGACCATCGACCTTGCGCGTACGCAACCAGTCGCCAAACAGGAAACGACTGAGTCTTGGCATCTGGTCACGCCCGTCGAATTGCACGGTGTTATGGCTGACGGTACCTGGGAAATAGCTCAGCCATTGAGCCGAGGTGTTATAGCTATAGGTTCCTGCGTCGCGCAGCAGATTGAGGCCCGAGCGCCAGAGATCCACGTGCAAGGCATCGGCCTGGCTGGGTCGAAAACGAAAGCGCGGATAACGCAGCACGGCAAGGGTGTCTACGCGTCGCAACAGTGCATATCCACCCTGGTCGAACAGCTGGCTAGCCGGGCGCTCGACAACAGCCGACGGCGCGGACAGTTGCAGCCACTGCAAAGGCAAATCCCACGCCCCTGGAGCCGCATAGGCTCTTTTTCCGCAGAACAGCGCCATGGCCAACTGAACCGCCGGCCTGAAATCGCGGTAGTCAGTGTCCGTCAGCGGCAACAGCCGCGCGCCATCATTGGCCCCTATGTTCGGCGCATCCCCGGAACTCTCGTCAACCAGCGAAAATAGCCAATTCGTAGCGGCCCGCATCCTGGATTGAAAGGTTGCGGAGAAGGCCTCGAGTCCGGCCTTGACTCGCCAGACCTCGACCATGGAAAAGGTATCGAGCATGACCCGGTGATAATTGACCGAGTACTGGCTGAAACTACCGTCCAGCTCAATCAATCGAGCAGCACGGTTCTCCAGCCACCTACGCCCCAATCGCTGCCAACGCAGCCCTTCGGGATGATCGCACAGTGCCAGCCAGCTACCACCGACAAACAAGGCCGCAGCTTCAGAGGTGCCGTGATTGTTGTCCTGGGCCATCGCATAACTCAGCGTTGGCTCGATACGCTTGAGATGCAGTCGAACAAGCTCCATCAACCCAGGCAACGGCGTCGACGACTGCTCGAGAATGATCGCCGTCATCGCCAGGTGCAAAACACGAATGGAAGCCTCCTGACCGCACTTCCAGTTCGGACCGCAATAAGGAGGGTTATTCTTGCACCAGTGCGTCAACCACTGGTTCAGCCGCTCCATCTGCGAGGCATCGTCTGAGCAGGCTCGCTGAGCGAATGCCAGCGTCCAGTCTAGACGCGACGCTTCCCAGATATTCTTGATGTCGCCAACAGCTGCATCAAAGTCAGGGATGCGCCACCACTCCCTTTCGGGATCCGGAACCCGAATCCCACTGAGCGGGTTCAGGTGCCAGTCAGGCGCATTGTCTGAAACAGGAATGGCCCAACACCCGTAATAGCGGGCCTGGGTATCCCATTGGGTATTGACGGGCAATGAGTTGGCGCGTCTGGCACTGGGCACAAAAAAAGGCCCCTGAGGCATATCAGCGCAAAGACGTCTGACAGGGTTCAACCCGGTCTTGACCCCAAGCCGATACGTCAATGCGCGAACCAGATTGCCGCCCCCTAGCGCGGCGGCAGTTCTGGCTTTAGTAATAAAAAGGCTCATTGCTCACGCAGGATCCGCGAAATCTCGATACTCACTCGCGCCACTTCGAAGATTTCATCGGAGGAGATCGGCGTCGCCTTGCCAGACCCCACGGCAGCAAGGAATGCAGCCGCACACTCGCTTTGCCCCTTGTTCTGTTTCCACAGGTTGAGCTTGTTAAAGCCCGGCCAGCCGAAACCTTTCAATTTACGGAAGTTATCCAGTTGCAGGACACGGCCCGCGGCAAAGACTTCCACGCGCTCTTTTGGAAAGCTCGATGCGCCATTGGCCAGGTAATGAATGGTACCGAAAGAACCATCTTCAAAACCCAGAATGATCGCAGCTTTATCTTCGGTGATTTCCAAGGCGTCCGTATCGCCCATTCTACGGGCCTGGATCGAAACGATTTTGCTACCGGCCAGGAAACGCATCAGATCGATGAAGTGGCAGGCCTCGCCGATAATACGTCCGCCGCCAACCGCAGGGTCCTGTGTCCAGTGATTCGCGGGAATAGCGCCGGCATTCATCGTCATGACAAAGGATTTCGGCTCTTTTACCGCTGCAAGCAAAGCTTTCATCTTCTGCACTTGCGGCGAAAAACGTCGATTGAAGCCCACCATCAGATGAGGTTTGAGGCCCTTCTCGACAGCACTCTGATAGGCCTGCTCAACCATCGCCAACTCTTGGGTTTCTATGGCCAATGGTTTTTCGACAAATACGTGTTTGCCGGCCTCGAGCGCCTGAGCGACAAAACGAGCATGGCTATCGTGACGGGTGACAATCGCCACGGTATTGATCAGGTCGTTGCCCAGCATCGCCCCAATATCTGTCGATGCTTCCGCAAATCCGGCCTTGCTGCCGTGGATGACTCCGTTGATCCCACCTGCGGTCACGATCGTATGGAATTGCGCGCCTGCCGCCTTGAAAGCAGGAATCAGCATTCTTGAGGCGTAGTTTCCAGCACCGATGAAACCCACCACGGGTTTGACCGGGTTGAAGCTCGCGACCGCTTCCGGTGCCAACACCACTTTCTTGATGTTGCGCTCAGCCGCACTTGAAGAATATTGCAGGATGATGCCCAGCGCGGAATTATCCGCCGTGAGCGTCTGATAAGCATCTGCCGCGTCTTCAAAGGCAAAACGATGGGAAATCAGCGAATCGACTTCCAGTTGGCCACTGGCAAGCATGTCCAGCACAGCCTCGAAGTTACGTTGCTCAGTCCAGCGAACGAAACCGATCGGGAAGTCATTGCCCTGATCTTCATATGTAGGGTCATAGCGCCCTGGGCCGTAGGAGCATGAAACCTGGAATGTCAGTTCTTTTTCATAGAAATCGGCCCGATTCAGCTCCAGGCCGGTGACACCTACAAGCACAATGCGCCCGCGCTTGCGACACATATGCGCGGCTTGGGTGACCGGATCAGTCGACTTGGTGGAGGCGGTAATGATAACGCCGTCAACACCTCTGGAACGGCTGAACATCATACCGGCGGCAACAGCATCCTCGCCCTTGCCCGGATTGCAGGTTTCGGCACCGTAGCTACGCGCCAGGGCCAGTTTCTGGTCATCAAAATCTATGGCAAGCACACGGCAGCCCTGGGCACGCAAAAGCTGGACAGTCATCAGACCGATCAGACCAACGCCGGTGACGACAAAGGCCTCTCCCAGCGTCGGCTGAGCCAGCCGGATACCTTGCAGGCCGATGCTGGCCAGGACGGTAAACGACGCTGCTTCGTCACTGACCGAATCCGGAATGACGGCACAGAGGTTTTTCGGAACGATCACCACATCGGCATGAGGACCATTGGAAACGACTCTGTCACCTTGTTTGAAACCGGAAACATGATTGCCTACTGCCGCGACAACACCGACGTTGCAATATCCCAGCGGCAAAGGTTGCGCCAGCTTCGAGCGAACGGCTTCTACAGTGGTTGCCAAACCGTCGGTCTGGACCTTCTGCAGAACCATACGGACCTTATCGGGTTGCTGACGGGCCTTTTCCAGCCAGTTAGCCCGGCCAAAGCCCACAAGCATGCGCTCCGTGCCAGCAGAAATCAGCGTATTGGTCGTGTTGATCTGTAAAGCGCCACTACGAACAGTCGGGGCAGGCGCATTAACCAATGACGTCTCACCGCTAGCCATATTCTGAACAACCTGCTTCATGCATTCGTACCAATAAAGTTAAAAATTTCACTCATCACTGAGAATCTTGTGTCTAGCCGCCTAGATTAACATCGGTTCATACAATCCGTATTTACACAGAACCCCTGATTCCCGCGCAACCTTGGTTGCGCGGGGCCTCGCTGCTCTCAGCGATCAAGGGCGAAGTTGCCATCAAGGTACTGTTTGCACCACAACTCCATACAAACGATGCCAAACAAGGTGTAGGCCGCATCAATGCGCCCTGAACGATCAGCCTCGATCAGGCGCGCCACCGCTTGCGGATCAAAAATTCCTCGCTGAAGCAACGAGGCTGGAGACAGCACTTCATCGACCAGCGGCTTCAATCGCCCCTGCAACCAGTTGCGCAACGGCACACCGAAGCCGGTTTTAGGCCGGTAAATGATGTCGTGCGGCAGATAAGGTTCCATCGCTTTTTTGAAGATCCATTTTCCTTCACGGCCTTTCTGCTTGATGTCGGAAGGCAACGAACCCGCCAAGCGCACCAGATCCAGGTCGAGCAATGGCACACGCACTTCAACGCCCGCGGCCATCCCCATCTTGTCGGTGTAATTGAGGTTGTGATCCGTGAGGAAGTGCTTGCATTCCAGGGTGAGCATCTTGTCCAGCGGAGTCACGTCGGAAGGCAAACGCGAAAGTGTCTCACGCATCGGCGCAAACAGATCGTCCGCCGCCAACTGGCGACGCAGATCCGGTGCCAACAGGCCGTAAGCCTGCTCGGGCTCCAACCAAAGGAAATAACTGATCAGGCGATCGTCGGTTGGAAGATCCGCATAACGAAAAGCCTTCCCGAGACGCCGGGACAGTGGCGACGACGCAGGGAGCAAATTGGAGGCATTGGCAAGCACCGACCGAAGCGGTTTAGGCAAGCCGCCCCACCACCGCTCCTGGGCCAAGGCGAAATGCCGACGATAACCGGTGAAGATATCGTCTCCGCCCGCACCGGACAGCAGCACCTTGATACCGTTCTGGCTCGCCAATTCAGAGATAAACAAGGCATTCAGGGCAGCCGGGTCCGGAGTTGGTTCATCCAGCAGATAAACCATCTCAGGCAGTCGGTCCATCATTTCATCGCCAACGCCGACCACATGCAGATCCACATCCAGGTGCTTGGCAACTTTCTGCGCATAAGGAAGATCGTCAGCAAACCCTTCATTTGACGTGGCGCCATTATCGATACGGATACTGAAACACTGCAGTCGTCCCTTGTTCTGCATCTCCTGTGCAGCAAAGGCGACTATCGCACTGGAGTCCAACCCTCCGGACAGAAAAGAACCCAGCGGGACGTCCGAAACCAGCTGTCGCTTGACTGCGGTTCTAACCGCGTCAGCCACCTCGATAGCAACATCATCGACTTTCTTCGCCAGTTTCTTTTCCGCAATAGGCAACTCGTAGTAAAACCAGCTCTTTTCAATACGTCCATTACGAACGCACAGTGCCTGCCCTGGAAGAACCTTCTTGATATCCCGGACGATTGTTTTCTCTCCCGGCGACCATAAGAAGCCGAGATGAGCCAGCACAGCCCGCGGATCGATTTCGGTGGTACCAAAACCACTGCGAATGAGCCCTTTCATTTCACTAGAAAAAGCAAAGCAGCCATCACCGGAATGGATATAAAGAGGTTTTACACCAAGTTGATCGCGCGCCACCCAGAGCGTATTCGTGTCCCGTTCCCAGAACACAACGGCAAAAATACCGTTCAGCCGATTCAAGCACTCAATGCCATAACGACAAAACAATGCAAGCAACACCTCGGAGTCGGACTGGCTGGAGAAAACATCTCCCGCCGCCTCCAGATGGGCTCTCAGCTCGCGGAAGTTATAGATTTCACCGTTGAAGACCATGACCACACGGCCGTCTGCCGAAACCATGGGTTGGTGTCCGGCAGACGTGGTATCGAGGATAGACAGGCGGACCTGTCCCAACCATACGCCCACATCAGTGTCAGCCCAGATCCCCTTGTCATCCGGACCACGACGTCGAATGAAAGAAAGTGCCGAAGAGAAATCAATGGACTCTCGCGTCCCGTTATGTATGTAGCCCAGAATTCCGCACATAAGAGTCTCTAGATCGAATTATTAACAGGTTCTTGGCGCTTTGAGCTTAATAATAAAAAGGGGATCAGAATAGAGGCAACGAGAAGAGCCACCGAAGCCAATTCCCCTCTGAACAAATGAAGCATGGAAGCAACGGTCAGCGCATATACACCCAATGCCCGGTCGCTTTTAGGGTTGTTGATGGTAGCACCGTAGAGCCATCCCCATAGGACCCCAAGCAGCAAGCCTCCTAGTAGAACACCAAGAGTTCCAAAGTTCATGTAAAGCTCACCAAATATTCCAGGTGGCAATGTCGTACCTTCCCTCAACCACATGTTCGGCCAGAAAGCGCCTGTAAACACTCCAGCAGCAGTCATAGGCTTGTTAGGAAAGATTCCGGATGGAATTAAAATCAAAACGATCATTAACAGTGTCGTACCGTTTTGCCAGTCAAGAAGCCGCGGCATGGCATCAACCAGTACACTCATGGTCTGCAACTGCATGAGATTCCCTGTAAACTGTATGGCCAAGAAGTTAACAAAGGATAAAAATACACCTTGCTCATCATTGATAAACGAAAACTTCCCCGACACCAAAAACTCTTGTTTGAATAGGTGGTAAGCCATCAAGGAAACAAACATCACAAAACCAAGCACAGCCCCTTTTATCAGACTAACGCGCTGAACCCGGTAATGCCTGACGATAATCAATGAAAGCACGATAATAAAAATAGTCGATTTCTGCCCCTGCAACCCGCAAACAAAAATCCCAACCAAAAAATACAACCAAAAGAGAACCCGTTCGGAGAGCCCCTTCTTTTCCCCGCCTGTTAAGCGAATAAACCACGCCAACGAAACAGAAAGAAGTAAGTTCTGCAAAAGAAAGAAACCATTCAAACCAGCAAACGCCCTGATTCGATCACTAGCACCTTGAATCAGCCCTGACAGCCCACCTAGCGCAATCAGAATTATGACAAGCGCCAACAGAGCAACTGCCGTAAATACAAAAGACCGAAAAAAGAATATTTTCGTACTCACAATACAACGAACCGCCGCAGGCATATTCAGCTGAAGCCTACGCCCCAAATAACAGCCGAGAAGCACAAAAAAGAGCGCCGCTGTATATAAAATCAGAGCGCTCCGGATAGCTAAACTTTTATTAGAAAAGTTAAAATTCCAAATCTGACTGAAACCGTCAAAACTCATAATAAACGGATACAGCGGAACGATAACCCCTGCAAACCAAATCACAAAAAAGAAAAAACCCACGCTAAAACAATCAAAACTTTCCTTTCTTGCTGAAGGCATAAACCAGCTTTTCCTCGACATGACCAGCCTCTCTCTGATAATTATAAAACAGCTAAGCGGATTTTTACCGCAGAGAGTAGGAGCACTGCTGATAGCACTGCGCCAGCCGAATAAGCCATAACCCCAGCCCATCCTTCCAGAATCGGAATTCCCACATAGAGAAGAATCAGTACAAGTAAACCTTCCAAGATATTGACCTTGAGGCTCAATCCAAATACACGAAGCGCCACCAACATTGTGCCGCACGCGAGAGCAATTGCTTTCAACGGCAACGTTAACGCCAAGACCATCACATAGAGAGCAGTGGTTTTATAGGCTCCACCGATAAAAAGCCACCAGGCTGATGATATGAGAATCAGCAGCAACGCCACAGCAGAAGATACTTTCAACATGCTTTTCAAAGCAGAAGAGTACTTTTTGCGGAGCTCATCAGGATGGCCGAGCGCCTCGACCAGATCGGGTAACGCTCGCTGGGCAATGATAGCCAAAGGTAACAATCCGAGAACTAAGCTTAGTATCGCGATTCCAAAAAAACCAATCTCTTCGGTTCTGACATGAAGGGCAGTCAGCATCAGAACCGGCAAGCTATCAACCAATAGACGAACAAACAAACTGGCATTAATAGTTACACCGGACTTGGCAGTAATCATCAATTGCTTCTTATCTACTGCGGCAAAATTCAGGGCCGGTAGAATATAAGCTCTGAGCCTCCACCACACAGCTATCAGACAGAAAAGCTCCCCCAGATAACGAGCCGCCATCCATCCCCGCACCCCGTAAAGTTTGGTGAGTATGACGTGCAGCACAACGCCCGCGGCGGTGACTAGCATTAGTACAAGATAAATCTCCCTTATCGCCTTCGCGCCCTGGGCAAAACCTGTACTGACACGAAGAAAATTAGTCAACACGACTAAACCACAAGTTGTAAAGACATAGGAGCTTATTGCAGAAGTCAGCACAAATTCATGAACGATATATATGCCAAAAATAACGACGCCAGACGCTAACGAGACAAGTAAAAAAACCTGCCGAAGCACCGCGCTTTGACAGGATGCATCGCTATAGGCCGCTGTATCGCGGATAGCGATACTTTGCATCCCCAAACTACCAGCCAATACAACGAGCGCTATGACTGTCTCCAGAGAACGGACAACCCCTACAACTGAAGGGTCGACCCAAGGCGTAATCAAAAACTGGCTGATGATAACGCCACCTTGAATACAAGCGGTGATAACAAACAGCTGTAATAGCCTCGAACTCTCGAAAATACTGATCAGACGGGCTAGCACGCAGTACCACCATTAGTATTATTAATTATTATCAATGAAGTTACCCTTTCTTTTCTGGCGATAGTGAATCCAGAACACTTTTCAATGCAGCCCGGCGAGATGCGATCGAATAGTTAGAGGAAATCCATTGATGCCTAGCCTGCGCTTCTCCCTCCGCAATAGGTGTAGCCACTACCATTTCCATGGCTGCGGTAATCTCTTTCTGGCTGTCCGGCTGGACCCAGTAAGCAAACTCCCCAGCGACCTCAGGTACCGCACCTCTTGGCGAGGTGATTACTCGCGCCCCACAGGCCAAAGCCTCGCCTATTGCATGGCCAAACCCCTCGTAAAGGGTAGGCTGAACATAAGCAAGACATTTACGGTAATGTTCAAGCTTCTCTTCGTCGGAAATCATCCCAACAAACTCGACCTTGTCTGCAACACCCAATCTATGCGCAAGGCTTTTCAGCTCATCCAGATAGTCACCATGCTTACCAGCTACTACCAACCGAAGCTTGCTCGCTTTTTTCGCAACTTCTGCAAATGCCTCAATAGTCGGAATGAGACCTTTACGAATAGCATTAGTCCGGCTTGTCCAAGTAACGGTAAAAAAGTAATCTGACTCAGCAGACGGAGATTCGCCCGGTGAATAGAACTCTGTATCAATTGCCAATGTGGCATAGACAGGATTTTTTACTGGAAGGTTGGAAGTAACCTCTTCACACTCGGACTTCGAGATAAACAGGTTTCTATCGGCCAATAACAAAGAGCTACGTAGCACAAGCTTCTGCCACCATGGCCGATCCAGATAACAGAGACCTGGAATTTCTTTTCGGCAGGTGGAGTAGTCAAAAGCTCCAGTTACCACAACCGGTCGGCGGCGAAGTTTTCCCGCGAGCAAAGGAAAAGGTGAGTGCCCCCACCACCAGCAAAAATAAAGATCAGCCTTCCAATCCAGAGTCCCTGGCGTCCCGGATAGCACAACCTCATGCCCGAGCTCTTTAAGAATCCGAATATCGACCCTATAAAACTCAACTTTATCAAACAACTCACGCCAATTGGCGTGAGCTGACATATTCGCAAAAAAACATATACGCACAGTTCACCAACCCGCTATAGCCATTAACCTTGGACGCTTATCTTTTGCTGATACATGGAGAGAAGTGTCTCATGCAAACCAGGCACCTCTAACACTCCCACAGTATCGAAAAGTTTGGCTGAACTTCCATAAAGTTCTTTTACTTCATCGCTCCGGACGAAAGCCGGGTCCACTACTATATTAGGCCGATACCCAGCAATCTGTACCATTTCGTCAATCACGCTGAGCAAGGAAATACTCCGCCCCGAACAGATATTGACAAACTCACTATGCTTTTCGCATGTCAAAAGGCGCGCATAGGCCTCAACCACGTATCTCACATCGGAAAGATCGCGAGAAACGTCCAGATTCCCCAACCTGATTTCCTTTTCACCTCTGGCAAAAGCACCGACGATCTTGGAAAACACAAAGGACTCCGATTGGCCTGGCCCCGTGTAGTTAAAAGGCCGCGTCACCAATATAGGCAAGCGAACAAACCACTTACGGAGCAACGCCTCCATGGCGAACTTGCTCAGAGCATAATGGTTCATCGGCTGTGGCTGGGCAGACTCCACGATAGGTGACGAAAGCGCGTTGCCGTAAATATTGGCGCTACTGGCAATTACCACCTTTTCGATGTCTATTTTCGACTCGATGATAGCGGTAAGCAGACTTTCCGTACCCAGTACATTGACTCGGTAGTAGGACAGCGCATCACTGCCCGTCACATGTGCCAAGGCAGCCAAGTGGATGACATGAGTCGGTTGAACCTGCTTGATCCAATCGCACAACCGATCAGTCTCATTAAGGTCAGCTTCCAAGTGATCAAACTCACAAGGTAGTCGCTGCCCTCCCAGGCCGGCAACCTGCCAGCCAGCCTGGGTCAAAGTCTCGGCCAGGTGCCTCCCGGTAAAACCGGAGAGGCCCGTGATCAAGACCCTGCGGTCATTAGTGTGAGACGCCATTACGAGCCCTTCTCAAGTCCGCCTCTACCATCAATTGGCAAAGTTGCTCCAGCGTCGTTTCAGGCTTCCAGCCCAGGCGCTCCTTGGCGAAGGAGGGATCACCGATCAACAATTCCACTTCTGCAGGTCGGTAGAAACGCGGGTTAACTTTGACTCGAGTCACACCTGTCCTACGGTCGACACCAAACTCGTTCTCCCCACTTTCACGCCAGTCGATATCAACACCGACAGCCTTGAAACTCATGGAGACAAAGTCACGAACGGTTTCAGTGCGATTTGTAGCCAGTACAAAAGTTTCCGGAGTATCGATCTGCAACATGCGGTGCATGCCATCTACGTACTCTTTGGCAAAACCCCAATCACGCTTGGCATCCATATTGCCGAGTTCCAGAACTTGCTGAGTACCTATTTCAATATTAGCTACCGCGTCGGTAATTTTTCGAGTAACGAACTCTTTACCTCTCAGCGGGGATTCATGATTAAACAAAATACCGCTGGTAGCGAAGATACCATAAGACTCACGATAGTTTATCGTGGTCCAATGAGCGAACAACTTCGCCACCCCATAAGGGCTCCGAGGATAAAACGGGGTACTTTCGGATTGGGGAACAGCTTGAACCAATCCAAACATCTCAGAAGTCGATGCCTGATAATAACGTATCTTGGGGTTCACGATCCGAATTGCTTCAAGCAGATTAAGCGCACCAACACCCGTAATCTGAGCCGTAGTGATAGGCTGATCAAAAGAAACACCAACAAAACTTTGGGCTGCGAGGTTATACACCTCATCTGGCTTGCAGTTTTCAATCAAGCGAATAGTCCCAGCCAGATCGGTCAAGTCAAACTCGACAAGATGCAGCCGATCATGATTCAGGACACCTAACTCTTCCATCCGCCAGAAGTTTACAGAACTTGTACGCCGATATGCTCCGTATACCTCATAACCTTTTGACAATAACAACTCAACAAGGTAAGCCCCATCCTGACCAGTAACCCCGGTGACCAGCGCATTCTTCCGCATTTGTACAGCCCCTATTTAAATCTTATACACGACCGTAAGTATCATCAAATCGAACAATATCATCCTCACCCAAGTAACTTCCGGACTGAACCTCGATGATTTCAAGAGGTATCGTGCCCGGATTGGAAAGACGATGAACATGTCCAACAGGAATATAAGTACTCTGGTTTTCGTTCAGCTGAAAAACCCGATCCTCACAGGTAACTTCTGCTGTACCAGAAACCACAATCCAGTGCTCTGCACGATGATAATGTTTCTGCAAGCTCAGCGTTGCCTTTGGCTTGACCAATATCCGCTTCACTTGAAAACGTGAGCCGGAATCAATGCTGTCGTACCAACCCCAAGGCCGGTGAACGCGACGATGCAGTTTGGTCTCACTCCGCGAGCAGACATTCAATGCTTCGACAATCGCCTTCACGCCCTGACTGCGCTCCTTGTTGGCAACCAAAACAGCATCAGGCGTCTCGACGATCACGATATTGTCGAGCCCAACAGCGGTCACCAGACGGTGAGAAGCATAAACCAGCGTATTGGCGCTGGATTCGACAATCACGTCACCATGAGTTGCATTGTGGCTGTCATCCTTCTCGCTTGAGCGCCAAACGGCATCCCATGCCCCAAGATCAGACCAGCCTGCATCCATCGCCAGCATCTTGAGTTGCAACTCAGGATGCTTCGCGCAATGCTCAATCACCGCGTAGTCTATTGATTCCGACGGGATAAGAGAGAAGGCATCGGCCTGAGGCCGAATAAATCCACTATCCTGAGCTCTCTCGGCCCAGGCTTTCTCAGTGGCCAGGTAAATATCTTCCCTGAAAATTTTTAGCGCCTTCAACCATACGGATGCTCGCAGAACGAAAATACCACTGTTCCAGAAATAACTACCTTCATCCAGATACTTCTGTGCAGTTTGCAGTCCGGGTTTTTCAACAAAGGCGTCGACTCGCTTAACTTCAGCGGCATCTGTTGAATGAATATAGCCATAGCCTGTTTCAGGGCGATCAGGCTTTATACCCAATATGACAATATCGCCGTCCGCTGCAACTTCAACAGCCTTGCTGATTGACTGGGTGAACATCTGCACATCGAGAATCATTTGATCAGCAGGCGCCACAACCAGAATTGGATCGACCTGTGACAGCTCATCCCGCGCATAGAGAGCAGCCAGTGTGAGTGCGGGCGCCGTATTACGCCCTATAGGCTCGAGAATGATGGAGCTCTTGCTCAGTTTCATCTCCCGAATCTGGTCCAGACACAGGAAACGGTGCTCATCATTGGCGACGATACAAGGTGGCAGCAAATCCGAGCCTGGCGCAGCTATCCCTATCAACCTACCGATGGCTTGCTGAAACAAGGTTTCACGACCTGATATAGCTAGAAACTGCTTAGGGTAGAGCGTTCTGCTAAGGGGCCACAGGCGCGTCCCGGCGCCTCCGGACATGATTACCGGAAGAATCTTCATACAAACCAGATCCCGCGAGTATCAACTACCTGACGCCCCTCTAAAGCCGACGACGGGACAGCCTTGAACTGCTTGTGATCCACCAGAAGCAAAAGAACATCCGCCCGACTGAAGGCCTCTTCTATCGCACACAGTTCCACACCAGGCAATACCAGGGCTGCCGGCAAAGACTCGATATTGGGTTCGACTGCCAGGACTTTGCCAGAGTGAGAGCCCGCAATGTGCTTGGTAATTTCCAACGATGGACTCTCTCGCAAGTCATCGATATCAGGCTTGAATGCCAGACCAAAACAGGCAATAACAACATCTTTCTCGGACTTTTCAGGATTGTGCGAAAGATGCTCAGCCACCGCGGCATCAACTTTTTCAACAACCCAAGATGGTTTGGAATCATTGACCTCACGAGCAGTTTTGATCAGTTTCGCCTGCCCTTCGGCCTGACTGACGATGAACCAGGGGTCGACGGCAATACAATGCCCCCCCACACCGGGACCAGGCTGCAGGATATTGACTCGAGGATGTCGGTTAGCCAGCTTGATGAGTTCCCACACATCTACACCGAACTTATCGCAGATCATAGAAAGCTCATTGGCAAACGCGATATTGACATCACGAAAGCTATTCTCGGTCAACTTGCACATTTCCGCTGTGCGCGCGTTGGTAAGAATGCACTCACCTTCTACAAACAGCTTGTAAAGACGGGTAGCGGCCTCAGAACACTTAGGTGTCATGCCACCAATAACCCGGTCATTTTGCACCAACTCACGCAGCACATGGCCAGGCAATACGCGTTCCGGGCAATGAGCAACTCGAATATCCGATGCCTCGCCATGAGTCTGAGGGAAGGTCAGGTCCGGACGCACCTCGGCCAGCCACTGCGCCATCTGCTCGGTTGCCCCTACAGGCGAAGTGGATTCGAGAATAACCAGGTCACCCTTTTTCAGAACAGGCGCAATCGACTTGCTTGCAGACTCGATATAAGAAAGATCTGGAGCATGATCACCCTTGAAGGGAGTAGGTACCGCAATCAAAAAAGCATCTGCAGGTTCTGCACGAGTGCTGGCACGCAAATACCCTTCGGTTACGGCAGCATGAACTACGATATCAAGATCAGGCTCTACGATATGGATCTGCCCACAGTTGATGGTATCTACGGCTTTCTGGTTAACATCAACACCAACAACTTTTATCTTTCGCGAAGCAAACACTGCAGCAGTGGGTAAGCCGATATACCCTAGGCCAATCACGGAAATAGTGGAAAAGCTCATAACGAAACCTTACTTTTTAAAAGTGGCAAGAGTATTAATAATCCGGGCACAGGCATTACCATCACCATAAGGATTATGAGCAAAGCTCATTTCCTGATAAGCATCGCTATCAAGCAAAAGCTCGCGCAGATTGCTGGTAATCTTTTCCTTCTCAGTTCCGACCAACCTGACGGTACCGGCTTCGATGGCCTCCGGGCGCTCAGTAGTATCACGCATAACTAGCACTGGCTTACCCAGGGACGGAGCTTCCTCCTGCACACCGCCGGAGTCCGTCAGAATCAAGTAGGAACGGTTCATCAAATAGACGAAAGGAAGATAATCCAATGGTTCGATGAGATGAATATTATCGATACCAGACAGCAAACGATTAACAGGTTCGCGCACATTAGGGTTCAAGTGCACAGGATAAACAATTTCAACATCATCAAATTCACGAGCAATAGAAGCCAGTGACATACAGATTCTTTCAAATCCATCACCAAAGCTTTCGCGGCGATGTCCCGTCACAAGAATCAAGCGGCGTTCTGTTGAAAGAAACTTGAACTGCTCCGAAAACTGCTGATTCAGCCTAGTGTTAGATCCGAGCTTTTCAACAACATTGAGCAAGGCATCAATAACAGTATTGCCAGTTACATAAACCGACTCCGGAGGCACCCCTTCCTGCAACAGATTCTGTTCGGATTTTTGGGTAGGCGCGAAGTGAAGGCGCGCCAAAGCCCCTGTCAACTTCCGATTAGCCTCTTCCGGCCACGGCGAATAAAGATTGCCTGTACGCAGCCCTGCCTCGATATGCGCTACAGGGATCTGATGATAATAAGCTGCGAGGGTTGTTGCGAAAGTAGTTGCTGTATCACCATGCACCAGAATGATATCCGGCTTATAAGTGGCAAATACACCCTTCATTCCCTGTAGAATACATGTGGTTACATCGGTAAGGTCTTGGCCTGGCTTCATGATATTTAGATCGAAGTCCGGCTCAAGCTCGAATAACTCCAGCACTTGATCGAGCATTTCGCGATGCTGACCCGTGACACAGATTTTTGCGTCAAAACGCTCATCCGCACGCAATGCCAAAGCCAGTGGTGCCATTTTTATGGCTTCCGGCCGCGTCCCGAAAACACTCAAGATCTTTAAAGTCATTAGATTACCAATGATTCCATATCATTATTTATTCAGCAGTTCAGCCTGAAGCTTTATTACCGCCACACCATTGCCTGACCTATCGAACCACATAAGATCGGACGATTCCGCACCAATCGCAGACATATCACCGGGCATAATACATTATTCGGATACGCCCAGTGAACGATGCCTCACAAGCAGAGCTTTTCGCAGATACCAACAGAAAGCGCCCAGCAGCCACTATTTAGCCACTACCGATTACCTAATAGAGCCACAAATGCATTCAACACGGAATTTGAAGCGAGTAACCTTCAGCCACGCCATCCTCCAGCATCATAATGACCATTATGCCTGAACTGACTGAGCAATTCTGGGCGCCAAGCCAAGTTTTTTATGGTGCTAGAAGCGCCAAAGTGAGGCCTCGAACCGGGAAAATCACTACCGACCTGCCCGTAAAAGAAGAAAAACACCTGAGCCGATAGCCACTGGAAGCCTTTCCGCAAGGCAGCATCGATGCATGAGCTGAGCTCACGCCAAAGAAATGTCAAGCCCGTCAAGCAAAAAAACCTGAGGCAACCTCAGTAGCTTCTGAACGCGAGCGTCACAGTCCAACCTGAAAACATAGCCAACTCAGTGCCCACACACGCCAAAGCTGAAACAATCTTTCTCAGGAGGACACAGCAGACCGACCTCTAGCTATCAAATAAACAATAAGCACCAACCCGCTACTCCCGACCAAGCCGATCAGCAACCCCAATGCAAGAATCATGGATTTCACCGGCTTTACCGGCGTGTCATATCGAGCAATACCGCCATCCATTCGATAGACAGACACATCACCAACTTTGACCTCAATCCCTTTATAAAAGTCATACTTACCTTGCAACTCACGCAAACGACCAATAAAGGGGTCATCGGATTTGCGCAACTCCATATTTTCAATCTCAGCCTTCAAAGCCTTGGCCCCGCGCATATAAGCAGGTTGGCCCGCTATATTGCCAGCAACCTCGATGGCCGAGTTTCCTGTTATGATCAACGGCTTTTCAAGCCCCAATGCTTCCGCAACTTGTAATGCCTCCTGAAGCCTAACAATAGAGTCCTCCCGCTCTTTCTGGCTAACATCACGCAATGCTGCAATCTGCTGCTCGACGTTTCGCGCCCCCACCTCAGCCTCACGCCTTACGTTGGCCAATAGCTCCTGCTTTGCCAGATCACTGGCACGAGCTACATATTGGTGAACCCACTCTACAGATTGAGCAGGACTGTCACTGCGCGCAGTAATGGAATAACGATCAGCAAAATCCTTGCCTGGCAGAGTGATGCTCAACCTTTTGGAAAAGCCTGAGTACAATCCATCTTGCGCCCCTTGGCGCTCCTCCTCACTCAAAGAAGGCAGATAGACGTTGTTAAAAAAATCTTGCCGGAGCGACTCAGCCTGAAAATAGGAAATAAATACACCATATACATCTTTAATAGTATAAGGGGTTAACTGAGAATCCTTAGCTCGACCATAGTTAAAGTTTTCTATATCTTTCTGAGTTGGAGGCACCACATATCCTTTGGCTTCATACTCAGGTTTACTCAAAAAGGCAAAGACGGCGGCAAATAGCACCGACAGTAACGTAAAAATCAGTATCCAAGCCTTTTTATCCCAAAGAACCCGAACAAGCTCCTGCAGATCCACCTCTTCATCTTTCTTGCTCACCATCAAGTCGCCCTGCATGCAAATCAACCTTTTAATTAAACACCCTGACTCAAAAATGCGCCAACAACCCCATACCAGACATCCAAGAAAATCTCCTCATGCTAGCCAGTCTTTGACACCATAGCCACACTACAGGCAACCACTATTTTTTTTGCCCACCCTTGAGCACAGCTCTTAACAATGGACCAAAAATCATACCAATCAACAATGAAAATATAATGTAGATAGAAACAGGAAATGCAGAAATAGAGCGACCCAGAAAGCTCAATACAACAACCTCCCGGTTCTCCAACACAAAAATGAGAATCGACAAGGCAAAAGCAAAAAAAACAATCGCGAGCAGCACACGCTTCAAAGTACGCATATGATCCCTCCCGCAAAAAACATCACACCTCCTCCTCTTCCTCATTCACACGATCCCGAAGCTCTTTGCCCGGCTTGAAATGTGGAACGAACTTGCCATCCAAACTGACAGACTGACCTGTCTTCGGATTGCGACCTACGCGCGGTGCACGATAGTGCAGGGAGAAGCTACCAAAGCCCCGAATCTCGATGCGATCTCCGGTTGCGAGGCATTGGGACATTTGCTCAAGCATGGTCTTGATGGCCAACTCCACATCCTTGGATGAGAGTAGCCCTTGATGGGTGACAATTCGTTCGATCAACTCCGACTTCGTCATATTTTTCCCTTCTTTTTCAAGCAGCTAGATAAGCGCTTCAAAGGTTTTAGCACGACCGGGAGATTTTGAACAGCCCAAGCATTGACTTATCTCCCACCTTGCGAAAACACCACAAACGAGGGCATTCAACAGCGCCTAAAATGAAAACTCCGCAGCAATTTGACCTCCCACCACGCCATCCTACTAGCGGCATATGACAAGCATGGTCCGAGTGAGGTAACCCGCAGGATTCCAGCCAAAGGGATAGTCACCCTCCTCGTCCTTGGCATCACTAGACCTGGTAATGACCTTATAGCCATCCCCCTTGCATTCACGCTCAGCGCGTTTGTAGCACTTGCCCCAGCCAGCCCCAAGACCGGAGCAATCGATCTCGATACCACTGACACCACGGACCGCATGGACCTTGGCATTGGTCGTACAGCCCACCAAGACTAGAACCGCGAAAATCACGATGAGATTTTTCATCTACTTCCTTATACCAGGCAATCGCCCCACCATCATTCAGCTCAAACACGCATAGCCCTGAATAGGTTATTGATCCTCTTAAGAAAATAGACACCCAAATGACTCTATTGGTTTCCCCCCTCGACAGACGCAAGCCAGAACCCAAATCGCAGACACAAAAAAGGGCGACCGAAGTCGCCCTTTTTCTATGGTCTGACAGAACTTAGTTCTGCTTTTCCATCTGTGCACGCAGCAGGTCGCCCAGAGTGGTAGGACCAGCAGCGATATCCGAAGCAGCTGGCTTGTCGCGCAGGCTCTGGATAGCTTCTTTCTCGTCTTCAACGTCTTTCGACTTGATCGAGAGCTGGATTACACGGCTCTTACGGTCAACGCTGATGATCTTGGCTTCAACTTCTTCGCCTTCTTTCAGGACGTTACGAGCATCTTCGATGCGATCACGGCTGATTTCGGAGGCTTTCAGAGTCGCTTCGATATCGTTGGCCAGGGTAATGATGGCGCCTTTGGCGTCAACTTCTTTTACAACACCCTTAACGATTGCACCCTTGTCGTTCTCTTGAACGTACTCGGAGAACGGATCGCTTTCCAGCTGCTTGATACCCAGGGAGATGCGCTCACGCTCTGGGTCAACCGACAGGATAACGGTGTCCAGCTCGTCGCCCTTCTTGAAGCGGCGTACGGCTTCTTCGCCCACTTCGTTCCAAGAGATGTCGGACAGGTGAACCAGACCGTCGATGCCACCGTCCAGACCAATGAAGATACCAAAATCGGTGATCGACTTGATGGTGCCGGAGATTTTGTCGCCCTTGTTGAACTGGCCAGAGAAATCTTCCCATGGGTTAGATTTGCACTGCTTGATGCCCAGAGAGATACGACGACGCTCTTCGTCGATGTCCAGAACCATAACTTCCACTTCGTCGCCGACTTGTACGACTTTCGAAGGATGGATGTTCTTGTTGGTCCAGTCCATTTCCGAAACGTGCACCAGACCTTCAACACCTTCTTCCAGCTCGGCGAAGCAGCCGTAGTCGGTCAGGTTGGTTACACGAGCGGTAACGCGAGTGCTTTCTGGGTAACGGGCTTTGATAGCAACCCATGGATCTTCGCCCAGCTGCTTCAGGCCCAGGGAAACACGATTGCGCTCGCGATCGTATTTCAGAACCTTGACATCGATCTCGTCGCCAACGTTGACGATTTCGGAAGGATGCTTGATGCGCTTCCAAGCCATGTCGGTAATGTGCAGCAGGCCATCGACGCCACCCAGATCGACGAATGCGCCGTAATCGGTGAGGTTTTTGACGATACCTTTGACTTGCTGACCTTCCTGCAGGGATTCCAGCAGAGCTTCACGCTCAGCGGAGTTCTCGGCTTCGAGGACGCTACGGCGGGAAACGACAACGTTGTTGCGCTTCTGGTCGAGTTTGATGACTTTAAACTCGAGCTCTTTGCCTTCCAGGTGCGTAGTGTCGCGCACTGGACGGACGTCAACCAGAGAACCTGGCAGGAACGCACGGATGCCGTTAACGTCGACAGTGAAGCCGCCTTTAACCTTACCGTTGATAACGCCCTTGACCACTTCTTCGGCTGCGAAGGCTGCTTCCAGAACGATCCAGCATTCAGCGCGCTTGGCTTTTTCACGGGACAGCTTGGTTTCACCAAAGCCGTCTTCAACCGAATCCAGAGCAACGTGAACTTCATCACCAACATTGATGGACAGTTCGCCAGCATCGTTGTAGAACTGCTCAAGCGGGATCAGCGCTTCAGACTTCAGACCAGCGTGAACGGTTACCCAACGCGCTTGGTAGTCGATGTCGACGATAACACCGGTGATGATGGAGCCTGCCTGAAGGTTCAGGGTTTTTAGGCTTTCTTCAAAGAGTTCCGCAAAGCTTTCGCTCATTTTAATTCCTGTTGATAAGGGCGAAGAATACGCCCATCTGCCACATCCCAGACAATGTGGGTTACGTTCATATAAAAGAAGGACCGCAGGACTATGACTGGTCCCCTGCGCTCCTCCTTGGTCACCCGGCGATATCGCGAATGGCGATTTCGCTCAAGATGCGTTCCAGCACCTGCTCGATGGACAACTCCGTGGAGTCCAGCTGTATAGCGTCAACCGCCGGTTTGAGCGGGGCGACTGCTCGCTGGGTGTCGCGCTCATCGCGCGCACGAATCTCATCTAGCAGACTCGACAGACTAACACCATCGACTTTTCCCTTCAACTGCAAGTAGCGACGGCGCGCGCGCTCCTCGGCACTTGCGGTGAGGAATATCTTCAGGGGCGCATCGGGAAATACCACTGTCCCCATGTCGCGCCCATCGGCCACCAGCCCCGGCGGTTCCTGAAAAGCTCGCTGACGCTGCAACAGCGCGTCGCGCACGGCCGGCAGCGCCGCAACCTGGGAGGCCCAGGCGCCGACCTGCTCGTTGCGCAAGTCGTCGGTGACGTCATCACCTTCCAGAATGATGCGTTGCGGATGACCTTCGGTCGCTCCGACGAATTGCACATCCAGATGAGCCGCCAGCAGTTTCAGCGACTCCTCATTGGTCAGGTCGACACCATGATTGCGCGCGGCAAAAGCCAGCAACCGGTACAAGGCACCGGAATCCAGCAGGCACCAGCCTAGGCGCTTCGCCAGAATCCCGGCAACGGTGCCCTTGCCCGAGCCGCTTGGCCCATCGATGGTGATGACTGGCGCCTTGATGTTCACGACTGGGCCTCTTGCGCAACACGAATGCCGACCTGAGCGCACAACGCAAGGAAGTTCGGGAAGGACGTGGCAACGTTGGCGCAGTCATGGATGCGGATTGGCGCATTGGCACGCAATGAAGCCACGCTGAAAGCCATGGCGATACGGTGATCGCCATGCCCGTGCACTTCGCCGCCGCCAATCTGGCTGCCATCGATGATGATACCGTCCGGCGTCGGCTCGCACTTGACACCCAGGGCCAGCAAACCATCGGCCATCACCTGGATGCGGTCGGACTCCTTGACCCGCAACTCTTCGGCGCCACGCAGCACGGTACGCCCTTCGGCGCAGGCTGCGGCAACGAACAGCACCGGGAATTCGTCGATCGCCAGCGGGACCAGCTCTTCCGGAATCTCGATCCCCTTGAGCTTCGCCGCACGAACCCGCAGGTCCGCCACAGGCTCGCCGCCGACCTCACGCTGGTTTTCCAGGCTGATATCAGCCCCCATCAGGCGCAGGATATCGATTACCCCGGTACGAGTCGGGTTGATGCCAACATGCTCGAGCACCAGTTCGGAACCTTCGGCGATGGACGCAGCCACCAGGAAGAAGGCCGCCGAGGAGATATCCGCAGGTACTTCAATATGGGTCGCCTGCAGCTTGCCGCCGGACTCGACCGAAGCCGTGGCGCCGTCGACCGCTACCGGGTAACCGAAGCCGCGCAGCATGCGCTCGGTATGATCGCGGGTTGGCGCAGGCTCGGTCACAGTGGTCTTGCCTTCGGCGTACAGGCCAGCCAACAGCAGGCATGACTTAACCTGGGCACTGGCCATTGGCATGGTGTAAGTCAGGCCTTTGAGTTTGTGACCACCACGGATGGTCATCGGCGGACGCCCTTCCGCTGCGGTTTCAATGACTGCCCCCATCTCGCGCAGCGGATTGGCTACGCGATTCATCGGACGCTTGGACAGCGATGCATCGCCCGTCAGCACGCTATCGAAACTCTGCGCGGCCAGCAGGCCGGACAGCAGGCGCATCGAGGTGCCGGAGTTGCCCAGGTAGATCGGCCCCGGAGCCGGCTTCAAGCCATGCAGGCCGACGCCATGAATGGTCACGCGACCATGGTGCGGACCTTCGATCACCACTCCCATGTCACGGAAAGCCTGCAGCGTCGCCAGGGCGTCTTCGCCCTCGAGGAAGCCTTCGACTTCAGTAGTACCGTCAGCCAGGGAGCCGAGCATGATCGAACGGTGAGAAATCGACTTGTCGCCTGGTACACGAATCCGCCCAGTCAGGCGGCCACCAGGATTTGCCAGGAAAATCAGGTTATTGGAGTTCATAGCGTCCACATAGGCCCGACGGGCCAGGATTTTACTGAAATGCTCGCGAGCAACCCGGGCGCGAGTGAATACGCCCAACAACTGGTGCCCATCCCCTGCATCGACCGCGTCGCGCAAGGCGTCGAGGTCGTTGCGAAATGTATCGAGTGTGCGCAGGACAGCTTCGCGATTGGCGAGGAAGATGTCGTGCCACATGACCGGGTCACTACCGGCGATTCTCGTGAAATCACGGAAACCGCCCGCAGCGTAGCGGAAGATGTCCAGATTTTCACTGCGCTTGGCCAACGAATCGACCAGACCGAACGCCAGCAAGTGCGGCAGATGACTGGTCGCCGCCAGCACTTCATCGTGGCGCTCGACCTGCATATGCTCGACATCCGCCCCCAGCTCCCGCCAGAGTTTGTCGACCACCGCCAGCGCTGCCGGATCGGTCTGCTCCAGCGGCGTCAGGATCACTTTGTGGCGACGGAACAACTGGCCATTGGCGGCTTCCACCCCACTCTGTTCGGAACCGGCGATCGGATGCCCCGGGACGAAGCGCGGCGGCATGCCGCCAAAAGCCTCGGTCGCTGCTCGCACCACATTGCCCTTGGCGCTGCCGACATCGGTCAGGATCGCCTGCCCCAGATCCATGCCTGCCAGAATCGCCAGCAACTTTTCCATGGCCAGAATCGGCACCGCCAGCTGGATCACATCAGCGCCCCGGCACGCCAGCGCCAGGTCTTCTTCACAGCGATCCACCACACCCAACTCAACGGCCAGCTTGCGCGATTGCGGATCGAGATCGACACCGACCACTTCACGACATACGCCACTTTCACGCAGGCCCTTGGCAAAGGAACCGCCGATCAGTCCCAGACCGACCACCACCAGGCGACCGATCATAGGCACCGCAGGTTGCACTGGAATGACATCAACCACGAGCCAGAACCTTGGCCAAAGCCTCGAGGAAACGGGTGTTTTCAGCCGGCAGGCCAATGGTCACGCGCAGGTGATTCGGCATGCCGTAGTTGGCCACCGGACGCACGATCACCCCTTCACGCAACAAGCCCTGGAACACCGGTGCGGCAATCCGCCCGACATCCACCGCAATGAAGTTGCCCCTGGAAGCGATCCAGCTCAGGCCCAGTTCCCGGAAGCCGGATTCCAGCTGCTGCATGCCCGCCTCGTTCAAGCGACGGCTCTCGGCCAGGTAATCGGTATCCTCCAGCGCCGCACACGCCGCCGCCAGGGCCAGGCTGTTGACGTTGAAGGGCTGGCGGACGCGATTGAGCACATCGGCAACGGTCGGAGCCGACAAGCCATAACCCACGCGCAACGCAGCCAGGCCGTAGGCCTTGGAGAAGGTTCGCGAAACCAGCAGGTTCGGATAGGCCGCCAGGAAATCCAGGCCATCCGGCAGGTCGCTGCCTTCGGCGTATTCGATGTAAGCCTCGTCCAGCACCACCAGTACATGCGCCGGTACGTCCTGGAGGAAATCGTCCAGCGCCTCGGCGCTGAACCAGGTGCCGGTCGGATTGTTCGGGTTGGCGATAAAGACCACCCGGGTATCGGCATCGATGGCCTGCAGCATGGCCGGCAGGTCATGCCCCCAGTCTTTAGCCGGAACCACACGGGCTTCGGCCCCCACGGCCTGGGTAACGATCGGATAGACCGCAAAGGCGTGTTCGCTGAACACCGCATTCAGGCCAGGCGCCAGATAAGCGCGGGCGACCAGCTCCAGGATGTCGTTGGAACCATTGCCCAGAGTGACCTGCGCCAGCTCAACGCCACAGCGCTCGGCCAGCAGGGTCTTGAGCGCAAAGCCATTGCCATCCGGGTAACGGGTCAGCTCGGCCAGTTCTTCACGAATCGCCGCCAACGCCTTGGGACTGGCGCCCAGCGGGTTTTCGTTACTCGCCAGCTTGACGATTTTCGCCGGATCGATATCCAGCTCGCGTGCCAGTTCGTCCACGGGCTTGCCCGGAACGTAAGGCGAAAGTTGTTGCACGCCTGGCTGAGCCAGAGCGAGGAAGTCGCCACTCATTGTTAAAGCCTCAGAGAACCGCTTTCGGGTAGGAACCCAGCACCTTGAGTGCCACTGCTTCCTGACTGATCTTTTCCAGCACACCCTTGATCAATGGATCGCGATGGTGGCCGACGAAGTCGATAAAGAACACATAGGTCCACTTGCCGCTGCGCGAAGGCCGGGTTTCGATACGCGTCAGATCGATACCGTTGTCATGGAACGGCACCAGCAGCTCATGCAGAGCACCGGGCTTGTTGCTCATGGAAACGATGATCGAGGTCTTGTCGTCGCCGGTCGGCGGCACTTCCTGGTTGCCGATCATCAGGAAGCGCGTGGAATTGTCCGGGCGATCCTCGATTTTCTCGGCTAGACGGGTCAAGCCATACAGGCTCGCCGCCATATCGCCGGCAATGGCTGCCGAGTTCCACTCGCCCTTGACCCGCTTGGCCGCCTCGGCGTTGCTGGAAACCGCCACCCGCTCGACATTCGGATAATGGGCATCCAGCCACTTGCGGCACTGCGCCAGGGACTGGGCATGGGAGTAGATGCGGCTGATGCTGTCGGTCTTGGTGTTTTCACCAACCAGCAGATGATGGTGGATACGCAGCTCGACCTCGCCGCAGATCACCATGTCGTGCTCCAGGAAACTGTCGAGGGTGTGGTTGACCGCACCCTCGGTGGAGTTTTCCACAGGCACCACGCCAAAGTTCACCGCTCCCGCCGCCACCTCACGGAACACTTCGTCGATCGCCGCCATTGGCTTGCTGATCACCGCGTGACCGAAGTGCTTCATGGCCGCGGCCTGGGTGAAGGTACCTTCCGGACCGAGGTAAGCCACTTTCAGCGGCTGCTCGAGCGCCAGGCAGGACGACATGATTTCACGGAACAGCCGCGCCATCTCTTCGTTGCCCAACGGCCCTTGATTGCGCTCCATCACCCGCTTGAGCACCTGAGCTTCACGCTCAGGACGATAGAACACCGGCACTTCGCCTTCGGCCAGCGAGGCCATCTTTACTCGCGCGACTTCCTGGGCGCAGCGCGCGCGCTCACTGATCAGCTCCAGGACTTTCTCGTCCAGAGCGTCGATGCGCAGGCGAAGTGCCTTGAGTTCTTGCTCAGACATTAGCCGTGTTCCTTCTCGAACTCTGCCATGTAGGCCACCAGCGCGTTGACCGCATTGATGTCGACAGCGTTGTAAATGGAGGCGCGCATGCCGCCTACCGAACGGTGCCCCTTGAGGTTCAGCAGGCCGCGCGCGTCGGCGCCGGCCAGGAACGGCTTGTCCAGACGGTCATCGGCCAGGCGGAACGGCACGTTCATCCACGAGCGGTCCGACTTGTTGATCGGGTTGCTGTACAGGCCGCTGGCGTCGATGAAGTCGTACAGGGTGCGCTGTTTGACGTCATTGAGCTTGGCGATGGCTTCCACCCCACCCTGCTCCTTGAGCCACTCGAACACCAGACCGGACAGGTACCAGGCCAGAGTCGGCGGAGTGTTGTACATCGAGCCGTTGTCCGCCGCGACCTTGTAGTCGAGCATGGTCGGGCACAGCGCGCGCGCGCGACCCAGCAGGTCCTCGCGAACGATATTGACCAGGATGCCGCTCGGGCCGATGTTTTTCTGCGCGCCGGCATAGATCATGCCGAAACGGGAGATATCCACAGGGCGTGAGAGGATGTCGGAAGACATGTCGGCCACCAGCGGAACGTCGCCGGTTTCCGGGATCCACTGGAATTCCAGGCCGCCGATGGTTTCGTTCGGCGCGTAGTGCACGTAGGCCGCGTCTTTCGACAGCTGCCATTCGTTCTGGCCAGGGATGGCGAAGTAATCGTAAGGCTTGGCGGTGGCAGCCACATTGACATGGCCGTAGCGCGAGGCTTCTTCAATGGCTTTCTGCGACCAGATACCGGTGTCGATATAGTCGGCCGTGCCATTTTCCGGCAACAGGTTCAGAGGGATCTGAGCAAATTGCTGGCTGGCGCCGCCTTGCAGAAACAGCACTTTATAGTTCGAGGGGATATTCAGCAGATCACGCAGATCCTGCTCGGCCTTGGTGGCGATGGAGACGAACTCATCGCTGCGATGGCTCATCTCCATGACCGACAGGCCCTTGCCATGCCAATCCAGCAATTCGGCCTGGGCACGCAACAGGACAGCTTCAGGTAGCGCAGCGGGACCTGCGCAGAAGTTATAGGCTCGTTTGCTCACATCCACTCTCGCTATGCATTCACGGTAGCGGACAGAGCAAACACTCTGCCCTGCTACGATTTATTTAGTCTTGCGACTCTTCTTCGCCCGCGGCGTCAGCCTGCTGGCCTTCGACGGCATCATCCGCGTCGGTCGCCGTATCCAGCACGGCGCCCTCGAGCACCTCGCCATCCTCGTCTTCCAATTCGTCGCCTTCGACTTCCGACGGCTCCTGAACCCGCTCCAGGCCTACCAGCGTTTCGTCGCTGGCCAGCTTGATCAAGGTCACACCCTGGGTGTTACGGCCCAGGCTGGACACTTCATCGACCCGGGTGCGCACCAGGGTGCCCTGGTCGGAAATCAGCATGATTTCCTCGCCGTCGAGCACCTGGACCGCTCCGACCAGGCGGCCGTTACGTTCGTTGCTGACCATGGCGATAACGCCTTGACCGCCGCGCTTGTACTCAGGGAACTCGGTGATCGCCGTGCGCTTGCCATAACCACGCGCCGAAGCGGTGAGGATCTGGCTGCCTTCTTCCGGAATCAGCATGGAGATCAGCTTCTGCCCTTCCGGCAGACGCATGCCACGCACACCACGGGCGGTACGGCCCATGGCACGAACGTCGGACTCCTTGAAGCGAGTCACCTTGCCACCATCGGAGAACAGCATGACTTCGCGCTCGCCATCGGTGATCGCGGCGGAAATCAGCACATCGCCCTCATCCAGTTCCAGCGCGATCAGACCAACGCTGCGCTGACGGCTGAAGGATTCCAGCGGGGTCTTCTTCACGGTGCCGTTGGCGGTCGCCATGAAGATGTAGTGACCCTCGGTGTATTCCTCGACCGGCAGCATGGTGGTGATGTATTCACCGTCATCCAGCGGCAGCAGGTTGACCAGCGGACGACCGCGGGCGGCACGGGAAGCCTCGGGGATTTCGTAGGTTTTCAGCCAGTAGACCTTGCCCTTGCTGGAGAACAGCAACAGCGTGGTGTGACTGTTGGCCACCAGCAGGTGAGCGATGTAGTCCTCATCCTTGACGCCGGTTGCCGACTTGCCTTTGCCGCCACGACGCTGGGCCTGGTACGCGGCCAGCGGCTGGGTCTTGGCATAGCCGCCGTGGGAAATGGTCACGACGCGCTCTTCTTCCGGGATCATGTCGCCCAGGGTCAGGTCGAGACGGGCATCGAGGATCTCGGTGCGACGCACATCGCCGTATTCGGCGCGAATCACTTCCAGCTCTTCGCGGATCACTTCCATCAGGCGCGTGGCGCTGTTGAGGATGCGGATCAGCTCGCCGATCTGGTTGAGGATCTCCTGGTACTCGGCCAGCAGTTTTTCATGCTCGAGGCCGGTCAGGCGGTGCAGACGCAATTCCAGAATGGCTTGCGCCTGCTCTGGCGACAGGAAGTACTTGCCGTCGCGCAGACCGTATTGCGGATCGAGGTTCTCCGGACGGCAGGAATCCGCGCCGGCACGCTCGACCATGGTCATCACCGCGCTGGATTCCCAAGGCGTGCTGATCAGCGCTTCCTTGGCTTCCGACGGGGTCGGTGAGGCCTTGATCAGGGCGATGACCGGGTCGATGTTCGACAGGGCAACGGCCTGGCCTTCGAGAATGTGACCACGCTCACGAGCCTTGCGCAGTTCGAACACGGTGCGGCGGGTCACCACTTCACGACGGTGACGCACGAAGGCTTCCAGCAGGTCCTTCAGATTGAGGATCCGCGGACGACCGTCGATCAGCGCAACGATGTTGATACCGAACACGCTCTGCAGCTGGGTCTGGGCGTAGAGATTGTTGAGGATCACCTCCGGCACTTCGCCACGACGCAGCTCGATCACTACGCGCATACCGTCCTTGTCGGACTCGTCGCGCAGCTCGGTGATGCCTTCGAGCTTCTTCTCCTTGACCAGCTCGGCGATCTTCTCGATCAGACGCGCCTTGTTCAGTTGGTAAGGCAGCTCGGTGATGACGATCTGCTGGCGGCCACCGACCTTGTCGATGTCCTCGATGATCGAGCGGGCACGCATGTAAATGCGCCCGCGACCGGTACGGTAGGCTTCGATGATGCCTTCGCGACCATTGATGATCGCCGCGGTCGGGAAGTCCGGGCCCGGGATGTGCTGCATCAGCTCATCGACGGTCAGCTCCGGGTTGTCGATCAGGGCCAGGCAACCGTCGATGACTTCGCCGAGGTTGTGCGGCGGAATGTTGGTCGCCATGCCCACGGCAATACCGCTGGAACCGTTGACCAGCAGGTTGGGGATCTTGGTCGGCATGACCGCGGGGATCAGTTCGGTGCCGTCGTAGTTCGGCACCCAGTCCACGGTTTCCTTGTGCAGGTCGGCCAGCAGCTCGTGCGCCAGCTTGGTCATGCGCACTTCGGTGTATCGCATGGCCGCCGCGTTGTCGCCGTCGACCGAACCGAAGTTACCCTGGCCGTCTACCAGCAGGTAGCGCAGGGAGAATGGCTGGGCCATACGAACGATGGTGTCGTACACCGCGGTATCACCGTGCGGGTGATACTTACCGATCACGTCACCGACAACACGGGCAGATTTCTTGTACGGCTTGTTCCAGTCGTTACCGAGCTCGCTCATCGCGTACAGCACACGCCGGTGCACGGGCTTCAAGCCATCGCGCGCATCAGGCAGTGCCCGCCCGACGATTACGCTCATCGCGTAGTCGAGATAGGACTGTTTCAGCTCGTCTTCGATATTGACCGGGAGGATTTCTTTGGCCAGTTCGCCCATGAGAAGCCTGATTCCTTTTTCTGGTGAAACTTCGTCACATCCATATGGGACGAACGAAGCTCGCCGCTGCAGGCCTAGTGCCATGCACCGACTTACGACAAATCAACAAGTTATGCCATGGATTTGCGCAGTGAAGGCGGTCACTTCGGACCACCTTGGAAACCGCCGGATGTTATCACAATCGCCGCCACGCACCTATCCCCCTGATGCGCATGGAGCATAGTTAGTTGACCGGTGACAGGCTGATAAGAGACGAGAGAAGCTCAGAGGCTGATTTCGCGCGTAAATGCGGTTTTTTTCCCGGACTGACGACCACCCCACGGCAGCCGTCAGCGAAACCTTTTGCAAAACGATCTCAGTGCAAGCGCTTGCGGCACATCAATTGGGCCATTTTCGCGGTATCGGGACGCTCGACTATGCCTTTCTCGGTGACGATGGCGTCGATCAGGTCCGCCGGGGTGACGTCGAATACCGGGTTGTAGGCCTGCACATCCGCCCCTACCCGCTTGCCACCGACCTCGAGCAACTCCTTGCCATCACGCTCCTCGATCGGAATGTCTTCGCCACTGGCCAGGGCCATGTCGATGGTCGAACTCGGCGCGACCACCATGAAACGCACGCCGTGGTGCATTGCATTGACCGCCAGCTGATAGGTGCCGATCTTGTTCGCCACATCGCCATTGGCGGTAATGCGGTCGGCGCCAACGATCACCCAGGTCACGCCCTTGGTTTTCATGATGTGCGCGGCAGCGGAGTCGGCATTCAAGGTCACCGGGATGCCCTCGTTGGCCAGCTCCCAGGCAGTCAGCCGCGAGCCTTGCAGCCAAGGACGGGTTTCATTGGCATACACCCGCTCGACCATACCTTCGATAAAGGCCCCGCGAATCACCCCCAGGGCCGTTCCGAAGCCGCCGGTCGCCAGGGCGCCGGTGTTGCAGTGGGTCAGGATGGCCTGGGCATTGCCCTGATGCCGGCGAATCAGGTCGACACCCAACTGGGCCATGGTCAGGTTGGCTTCGCGGTCGCTTTCATGAATGGCCAGGGCTTCCGCCTCCAGCACCGCCAGCGGGTCGGCGTGGCCCTTGAGGCGCTCCAGGCGTTCACGCATGCGGTTCAGCGCCCAGAACAGGTTGACCGCGGTCGGACGCGAGTCGGCGAGCAGTGCGAAGTCTTCTTCCATCGCCGCCTGCCAGTCACCACCGACGGCAAAACGCGCGCGCGCCGCCAGGACCACGCCATAGGCTGCGCTGATACCGATCGCCGGCGCGCCACGCACCACCATTTCGCGAATGGCCTGCGCGACGGCAGCCGCGCTGGTGTAGGCAATCCAGCTTTCCTCGAAGGGCAAAATACGCTGATCGAGCAGATACAGGGCGTCATCCCGCCAATCGATGGCCTTCACCTTCTCCGCTGCCAACAGTCGATCGCGCATCCCTCACCCCGCACTCATGAACAAAAGCCGCCGATTATAGCGATCCCCCGGCGAAGACGCTCGGGTATACTTCGCCATCCTCCACAAACGCCCTGGAACCGATCTTCGATGCCGAACCCTGTCGTTGCGCTCGACCTACTCCTGTTGCCGACCTGGCTGGTGCCTGTTGAACCGGCCGGCGTGGTGCTCAAGGAGCACGGCCTGGGTATCCGCGACGGCCGCATCGTGTTCATCGGCCCGCGCGCCGCGGCCTTGAAGCTGCAGGCTGCCGAGGTCCGCGAGTTGCCGGGCATGCTGCTCAGCCCTGGTCTGATCAACGCCCACGGCCATGCGGCGATGACCCTGTTCCGCGGCCTGGCCGACGATCTGCCATTGATGACCTGGCTGGAGAACCACATCTGGCCCGCCGAAGCCAAATGGGTCGATGAAGCCTTCGTCCGCGACGGTACCGACCTGGCCATCGCCGAACAGCTCAAAGGCGGCATCAGCTGCTTTTCCGACATGTACTTCTTTCCGAAGGTTGCCAGCGAGCGCGTGCACAACAGCGGCATTCGGGCGCAGATTGCAATTCCAGTCCTCGACTTTCCGATTCCGGGCGCCCACAGCGCCGACGAGGCCATCCGCCAGGGCGTCGAGCTATTCAGCGACCTCAAGCATCATCCGCGCATCAAGATCACCTTCGGTCCCCACGCGCCCTACACGGTCGGCGACGAAAACCTGGAGAAGATCCGGATCATTGCCGAAGAGCTCGATGCCTCCATTCATATGCACGTCCATGAAACCGCCTTCGAGGTGGAACAGGCCGTCGCCCGGCACGGCGAGCGGCCCCTGGCCCGCCTGGCGCGACTGGGACTGCTCGGGCCGCGCTTCCAGGCCGTACACATGACCCAAATCAGCGATGACGACCTGGCTTTGCTGGTAGAAACCAATAGCAATGTCATTCATTGCCCGGAGTCGAACCTGAAACTGGCCAGCGGCTTCTGCCCGGTGGAACGGCTGTGGCAGGCTGGCGTCAATGTTGCAGTAGGCACCGACGGGGCCGCCAGCAACAACGACCTGGACCTGCTCGGCGAAATCCGCACCGCCGCACTGCTGGCCAAGGCCGTGGCAGGCTCGGCCACCGCCCTGAATGCCCACCAGGCGCTGCGCATGGCCACCCTCAACGGCGCGCGGGCCCTGGGCCTGGAGAGCGAGATCGGCTCGCTGGAACTCGGCAAGGCCGCGGACCTGGTGGCATTCGACCTGTCCGGCCTGGCACAGCAACCGATCTATGACCCGGTTTCGCAGCTTATATATGCCACCGGCCGCGATTGCGTGAAACACCTTTGGGTCGCCGGCAAGCAATTGCTCGACGACCGGCGCCTGACGCGCCTGGACGAACAACAGCTGCACGCCACGGCGACAGCCTGGGGCCGGCGTATCAGCGGCCATACCGAATAGCAGGAACCCTCGAGCCCGGCTCGAGACCGACAGCCAGAATTTTCCAGATTCAGAGGATTACCCATGAGTAACGTCGACCACGCCGAAATCGCCAAATTCGAAGCCCTCGCCCATCGCTGGTGGGACCGCGAGAGCGAATTCAAACCGCTGCACGATATCAACCCGCTGCGGGTCAACTGGATTGACGAGCGCGTCAACCTGGCCGGCAAGAAAGTCCTCGACGTCGGTTGCGGCGGCGGCATCCTCAGCGAAGCCATGGCCCAGCGCGGCGCCACGGTAACCGGCATCGACATGGGCGAGGCCCCGCTGGCGGTGGCACAACTGCATCAACTGGAGTCCGGGGTGAACGTCGAGTATCGGCAGATCACCGCCGAAGCCCTGGCCGAGGAAATGCCCGAGCAGTTCGACGTCGTCACCTGCCTGGAAATGCTCGAGCACGTACCAGACCCGTCCTCGGTGATCCGCGCGTGCTTTCGCATGGTCAAGCCCGGTGGCCAGGTGTTCTTCTCCACCATCAACCGCAATCCGAAGGCCTATCTGTTCGCCATCATCGGCGCCGAATACATCATGAAGCTGCTGCCGCGCGGCACCCATGACTTCAAGAAATTCATCCGGCCTTCCGAACTGGGTGCCTGGAGCCGCGATGCCGGCCTGACCGTCAAGGACATCATCGGCCTGACCTACAACCCGCTGACCAAGCACTACAAGCTGGCCGCCGACGTCGACGTCAACTACATGATCCAGACCCTGCGGGAGGAATAAGCCCATGCGTATCAGAGCAGTTCTTTTCGACATGGACGGCACCCTGCTCGACACCGCGCCGGACTTCATCGCCATCTGCCAGGCCATGCGCGCCGACCGCGGCCTGGCGCCGATCGCAGACAAACATATCCGTGACGAAATCTCCGGTGGCGCCCGGGCGATGGTCGCCGTGACCTTCTCGACGGACCCGGAATCCCCGGGGTTCGAGGAGCTGCGCCTGGAGTTTCTGGAGCGTTACCTCAAGCATTGCGCGGTGCACAGCAAACTGTTCGACGGCATGGCCGAGCTGCTGGCCGATATCGAGAAGGCCAATCTGCTCTGGGGCGTGGTCACCAACAAGCCGGTGCGCTTTGCCGAGCCGATCATGCAGCAGCTGGGCCTGGCGGAACGTTCCGCCCTGCTGATCTGCCCGGATCACGTAAAGAACAGCAAGCCCGATCCGGAGCCGTTGATCCTGGCGTGCAAGATGCTCGACCTCGACCCGGCCAGCGTACTGTTCGTCGGCGACGACCTGCGTGACATCGAATCGGGCCGCGACGCAGGCACCAGGACCGCCGCCGTGACCTACGGTTACATCCATCCGGACGACAATCCCAAGCATTGGGGCGCCGACGTGGTGGTCGACCATCCGCTGGAACTGCGCCAGGTCCTGGACCAGGCGCTGTGCAGCTGCTGATCGGCCCAGGCTTTCGCTTCTGATTTCCCGAGGTTTTTATGTTTGATTACTCCGCCCGCCCCGAACTGCTCAAGGATCGGGTCATCCTGGTCACCGGTGCCGGTCGCGGCATCGGCGCCGCTGCCGCCAAGACCTTCGCCGCCCACGGCGCTACCGTATTGCTGCTGGGCAAGACCGAAGCCAACCTGATCCAGATTTATGACGAGATCGAAGCCGCCGGCCACCCTCAGCCGGTGGTGATTCCGTTCAACCTGGAAACCGCCCTGCCGCACCAGTACGACGAGCTGGCCGCCATGGTCGAAGCCGAGTTCGGTCACCTCGATGGCCTGCTGCACAATGCCTCGATCATTGGTCCGCGCACGCCGTTGGAACAGCTGTCGGGCGAGAACTTCATGCGGGTGATGCAAGTCAACGTCAATGCCATGTTCATGCTGACCAGTACCCTGCTGCCGCTGCTCAAGCTGTCCCAGGACGCCTCGGTGGTGTTCACCTCCAGCAGCGTTGGCCGCAAGGGCCGTGCCTACTGGGGCGCCTATGGCGTTTCGAAGTTCGCCACCGAAGGCCTGATGCAAACCCTGGCCGACGAAGTCGACGGTGTCGCACCGGTGCGCGCCAACAGTGTCAATCCGGGCGCTACCCGCACCAGCATGCGCGCCCAGGCCTATCCAGGGGAAAACCCGAGCAACAACCCGGCCCCCGAGGAGATCATGCCGGTCTACCTGTACCTCATGGGTCCGGACAGTACCGGGATCAACGGCCAGGCATTCGACGCCCAGTAATCCGTTCTTTGGCCGCGGCGGAATATCGTCGCGGCACTCCTTTCCTGCCAGCCTTCCACCCCGTCATCGCCAGACAAATGCCACCCCGGGCCACGCCAAGCCTCGGCACGGTCAGCCAACCCGCTGAATTCAAAAGCATTTTACTCGGATGAAGCGAATGGCATGACTTTCGCTCTCATCTCCCTCAAATAGGCAGTGTATTGGCGAAACTCAGCGACGATCGAGTCGGGGCTTATAACGGCCCGTAAAGCGGATTAGACTGTGATCGCTTGTCCTACGGGACTGATGGAACAGTATGACGTGCAGCCATGAGCCGCTCTCACCCAGCCAGTAAGACTGCATTACGTGCCCAGGGGCTCACGCCATATGAAAATACCGACCCAGACCAACGCAATTGACTTCGATAGCGCCAAATTGCAACGCCTGGGCTTTGGCCAGCAGTCACCACTCCTGCAACGCCCGGTCAGCCTTGCCCAGTTGCGCCAGCAGCTGAGCCTGCAATTACAGACCAGCCTGGAGCCGCAACGCATTCTCGGCCTGTTCTTCCGCGAAACCCAACGCCTTGTGCCCCTGGATGCCCTGGTTTACCAGCACAAACCCAGCGACCTGCGCCTGGAGTTCGGCCAGCGCGGCCACCACTCCATCAGCTACAGCCTGAGCCATGAAGGCGAGACCATGGGCGAGCTGGTATTTCGGCGCAATCAGCGTTTCAGCGACCAGGAACAGGGCCATCTGGAATCCCTGCTGTCCACCCTGCTTTATCCGATGCGCAACGCTCTGCTCTATCGGGCCGCGACCCGTAGCGCCCTGCGCGACCCCTTGACCGATACCGGCAACCGGATCGCCATGGACCAGACGCTGCAACGGGAAATCGAAATGGCCCGCCGCCACCTGCACCCACTGTCGCTGCTGATGCTGGATATCGATCACTTCAAGAGAATCAACGACAGCCACGGCCACAGCGCCGGCGATGAAGTGCTCAAGGCTGTTGCCGCGGCCATCAAGGCGCAGTTGCGCAACGTCGACATGGTGTTTCGTTTTGGTGGCGAGGAGTTCCTGATCCTGCTGTCCAACACCGGACGCGATGCCGCCGCCATGGTGGGAGAACGGCTGCGCCAGGCGGCCCAGGCCAAGGATTACTGGGCGGATGGCAAGTTGATCGAACTGACGGTCAGCCTGGGTTGCTCGACCCTGCTGCCAGGGGAATCAGCCGAGAGCCTGCTGCGCCGTGCGGACAGCGCGCTGTATGTGGCCAAGCGCGAAGGCCGCAACCGCCTGGCGATGGCCGGCTGAGAGAATGGCTGGGGCCGCCTCCATCGGAGGCCGCCATTCAACCTTCGACCAGCGCCATCCGCTCACGGGCCGCCGGGGTCTTTTCCTGTTGCATACAACGCTCCAGGAACAGGTACATGTAGTCATAACTCTTGCAGATCGCCTGGCGCAGCTCGCCCTGCAAGGCTTTGCTCGGCTTCATGCCGGCCAGGGTACAGATGATTTCCAGCGCCTCCCAAGGATGCGCATCGTCGTACTGGGCATGCATTTTCAGCCACTTCATCGCCCGCTTGCGCTCTTCTTCGGGAAAGGCCGCCGCATACACGCCGGAGGAGCAGACCAGCGCCGACCACTCACCCGTGGCACCCTCGATTGCGTAGTTGGTCGCAGCGATCGCCACGATCAATGAGTCGGCGGAGCTGGTATGCCAGCACCAATGACTCAAAGCGTGCAGCTCCGGTGGAACCTGTTGCGCCTGCAGATCTTCCAGGCTCACGCCATGGGCGCGGCTCCAGTTCACCCAGTAATCGGCATGATTGAGCTCGACCCGAATATTGCGCATCAGCCAGCGCCGCGCCATGTCCTCACCGGGGTGACGGGCGAAGCGGGTCTTGGTCAGGTTCTGCGCCATGTACAGGGCGAACTGCTCGACAACCGGCCAGCCGCCGATCAGGTACTGGCGCATGGTTTTGTTGCTGAGCTTGTTGTCGCGCATGCGCTGGTACAGTTCGTGGTCGACCACGCGGCGCTTGCTCTCGCTGCAATCCTGGATCAGCTGCTGGGCCCAGGCCGGATAGCTTGCAGCGTCCATGAGCGGACCGGTTCTGTTGAATGCGTCGATCACTGTCGGGGCTCCTTTTGATGGTGATGGTACGGATCAGCGAGAGATTCAACGGAACGTGCCAGGAGCCTTGAACAACAGAGGCTGTGGTCGCGAAGGCCGGCACTGCAGACTGTCGCAGGTGAAGAGTTGCGGGCGCTCGATCAGGTAGCCCTGAGCGTAATCCACGCCAATCTCCAACAATGCCTGCTCAATCTGCGGTGTTTCGACAAACTCGGCAATCGTGCGTTTGCCCATCACATGACCGATATGGTTGATCACCTCGACCATCGCACGATTGATCGGGTCGTCCAGCATATCTTTTACGAAACTTCCATCGATCTTGAGGAAGTCTACAGGCAAATGTTTGAGATAAGCGAATGACGACATTCCCGCACAAAAGTCATCCAACGAAAAGTGACAGCCCAAGCCCTTGAGCTCGTTGATAAATCGAATCGCACTGCCGAGATTGGAGATAGCGCTGGTCTCGGTGATTTCAAAACAAATCAGGTCCGGTGGCACACCGTGGACGATGAACTGCTCGCGCAGGAAGTCCAGGAAAGCCTCGTCACCGATGGTCGCGCCCGACAGGTTGATCGCACACATCGCCAAGGGCCCTTCGCGCTCCTCGCGGATGCATTCGGCGATGATCTTGAACACATTCTCCACCACCCAACGGTCAAGGGAGGTCATCAGGCCGTAACGCTCGGCGGCCGGAATGAAGCTGTCGGGCAGGATCATCCGCCCGGCCTCGTCGTGCAGGCGCAGCAGAATCTCGATATGCCCGCCGAGCCGGTCCACATGACCCAGAGCGGCTATTTCCTGGGCATAAAGACAGAAGCGGTTTTCCTCCAGGGCCATATGCAGACGCTGTACCCAGGCCATTTCACCGAACCGCAGGGACAGCTCCGAGTCGTCCGCGTGATAGACCTGGACCCGGTTGCGCCCTTTCTCCTTGGCCATGTAGCACGCCATGTCCGCTGCCCGCAGTGATGCTTCGAGGGTGGTCGGGGTTTGCGCCACATGCACCAGGCCAATGCTGACCGTGGTGACGAAGGGCCGGCCCTTCCAGACAAAATGCAGGTTCTGCACCGTCTGGCGCAGGCCTTCGGCGATCTTTTCCGCCGCTTCCGGCGAGCAGTTCTCCAGCAGGATGCCGAACTCATCGCCCCCCAGGCGCGCCAGGGTATCGCCCTCGCGCAGGCCCGACTGGAGCAAGGCGCAGATATGCCGGAGCAACTCGTCCCCTGCCGCATGGCCGCAGGTATCGTTGACCAGCTTGAACTGGTCCAGGTCGAGGAACATCAGGGCGTGCCGCCCCGGTTGCCGGCTCAAGCTGTGCAATGCCTGCTCCAGGCGGTATTCGAACTCGCGACGGTTCGCCAGGCCAGTCAAGGCGTCGTGGGTCGCCTGCCAGGACAGATTGGCGATGTACTGGCGCTCCTGGGTCATGTCGTGCAGCACCAGCACCGTACCGCTGACCTTGCCGGCGTTCTGGATAGGCGCGCCGACCAGGGTCACCGACACCGTGCTGCCATCCAGGCGCTGGATCAGCTTCGAGTGCTCACTGCCGCCACTGAGCTGGCCGCTGAGGATGTGTTCGATCAGGGTGAAGCCATCGGTCTGGGCATTTTCATCGAGCAGATTGAACAAGGCCGCCAGCGGCAGCCCCATGGCCTGCTCGGCCTTCCAGTGGGTCATTTCCTCGGCGGCCGGGTTCATGTAGGCGATGGCGCCGTCCACGTCGGTGGTGATGACGCCGTCGCCAATGGATTGCAGGGTGATCTGCGCCCGTTCCTTTTCCAACTGCAGGGCGCTGGCAAATTCATGACGCTGGGCCAGCAGCTTATGGGTGCGCAGCAAGGCCAGGACAATCAGCCCCAGCGCGGTGGCCAGGTTGGTGATCAGCAACAGCCGCAGGATGACCCGCGAGCCCTCGCCTAAAGCATCGCTAAAGGCCTTGGCAGCGGGCGTCACGCCATCGTTGATGGCGAAAATCTGGTTCTTCCAGCGCTGGATATCGGCTTCGGAGGCCTGGTTGCTGGTAATGCTGCGGTGCATTTCATGGGCCACGCTGTCGAGCTGCACCAGATAACTGTCGCCCACGGTCCACAGGTCGATGGCTTTTTCCAGGTAGCTGAAATGGCGGAAGTTCAGATACAGCCAGATCACGCTGTCGCTGTCGTCAGGGTGGTTGCCACCCTTGAGAATCCCCGCCCGCGCGGCATTCAGGTCGGGCGGTTGCTGATCCAGCGCGACCCGCAGCTCATGCCCGCCCTGAGGCACGGCAATAGCATTCTGGTACTTCAGAAAGATCGATTCGTCGCGGCTGTCGGCGTAGAGATTGAGGTAGTAAATGGCGTCCTTCTGGCCCTTGGACCAAAGGCTCTCCCCGGCAACGTAACCACGTACCGCCGAAAGGACATATAAGCTGAGGCCACCCAACAGCGCTTGAAACAACACCACCGCAATAAATGGCCAGACGATGCCCAATAACCGTGGCGTTCCGAGAGTCCGCTTTTGCTTCATGAGGTCCCTTGCATAAGCACTGCCAGATGAACACCCGAGGAAATACCGCTCCTGACAGCACAGACTAGGCTAATTTCCGCCGCTTCGAGCGCACAGGCCGTGACGTTCGAGCACGCTGCCAGTCGAGACACGACAGGGCCGCGCCCCAGGAGGGTCATTTCCACCAGAGAATTCAAGCACTAAGCACAGAAAACCGGATAAAACTCAAGGTCGCTGGACTTGCTGCAAATGCCCGTAAAGCTTGGCGTAAAGGCCGCCGTCGGCAATTAGCTGCTGATGGTCGCCATCTTCGGCAATCTGTCCGCCATCGAACACCAGAACCCGATCCGCCTGTTTTACCGCGGACAGGCGGTGGGCAATGATCAGTGTGGTCCGACCGTGGAGGAAACGCGTCAGCGCCTGGTGCAGGTTGTACTCGGTGGCGGCGTCCAGCGCGGAAGTGGCTTCGTCGAGGATCACCACCTTGGGTTCGGCCAGGACCATCCGCGCGATGGCCAGGCGCTGGCGCTGGCCGCCAGACAGACGCACGCCGGAACGGCCGACCACACTGTCCAGGCCGTTGGCCAGGGCGCGGACCGTCGAGTCCAACTGGGCAATTTCCAATGCCCGCCAACAGGCTTCGTCGCTGCGCTCGCGGCCCATGGTCAGGTTGGCGCGGATGCTGTCGTTGAACAGCGCCGGATGCTGCAACACCACCGCCACGTTTTCCCGCAGGGTTTCCAGGCCGATTTCCTGCTGGGTCTTGCCGCCAAAACGAATGATGCCCGCCTGCGGTGTGTAGAGCCCCAGCAACAGCTGCACCAGGGTACTTTTGCCGCCGCCGCTAGCGCCGACGATCGCCACCTTCTCCCCCGGCTCGATCGACAGGTTCATTTGGTCCAGCACCAGCTCGTCGCCGTAGCCGAAACTCAGGCCGCTGACTTCGATACCCACGGTCTCGCGCCCCTGGAACGGGTCGACACCACCGGCATACTGCGGCTCGTCGGCCCGCGACAGCAGCTCATTGATGCGCGACAACGCGCCACCGGCGGCATAGTAGGCGTACTGCAGGTTCAGCAGTTGTTCCACCGGGCCGATCATGAACCACAGGTAGCTGAATACGGCCAGCATCTGGCCGATGGACAGATCGGAAAACAGCACGGTGAGCATGGCTGCCGCACGAAAGATATCGATACCGAACTGGAACAGCAGCCCACTGGCACGATTGGAGGCGTCGCTCTTCCATTGCGAGGCCACCGCGTAGTCCCGCACATCCTGGGCACGCCGGCCGAGACGGCCGAGGAAAAAGCCCTGGCGATTGCCGGCGCGGACTTCCTGGATCGCATCCAGGGTTTCGGTCAGGGCCTGGGTGAAACGCGAGGTGCTGTCGTTCTCGAGCTTTTTCAGGTGTTTGACCCGCTTGCCCAACTGCACCGTGGCGTAGATCACCAAGGGATTGAACAACAGGATCAGCAGCGCCAGCTGCCAATGCATCCACATCAGGATGCCCGCGGTGCCCACCAGCGTGAGCATGGCCACCAGAAAACGGCTGAGGGTTTCGCCGACAAACTTGTCGAGGGTGTCGAGGTCGGTGACCAGGTGAGTCGTCACCGTACCGCTGCCCAGGCTTTCATACTCGCCCAGGGAAATGCGCTTGAGGCGCTCGATCAACCGCAGGCGGATGCGATAGACAATGTCCTTGGCCAACCCGGCAAACAACCGCGCCTGCAGCACGTTGAACAGCAGCGCCGAGCAACGCAGCATCAGGGTGATCAACAACATCAGGCCGATGTAGCCGGCGGCGCTCTGCCAGCCCGCGGGCAAGGCGTGGTTCATCACCTTCAGCGCAGCATCGCCATGCCCCAGCAGTACTTCGTCCACCAACAGCGGCAGCAGCAACGGGATAGGCACGCTGCACAGCGTCGCCAGGACGGCCACGCCATTGGCGATCCACAGGGCTTTTTTATGCTGCAGTGCCAGCCGGCGGACTTGCGCCCAGCTCAGGCGATCGACGGGTTCCGGCGCTTGTGGATCACGCACAGGCGGCACGCTCCAGCCAGCGGCCGAGCAGTGGAGACAGCTCACTCAGGGGCTGGTAGCCATTGGTCAACAAGGCCAGCTGGCCATTGCGCTCGGCCAGCATCGTCGGGAAGCCGGCAATCCCCAGGTCCTGGACCCAGGTGAAATCGGCGGCGGTCGCGGCATGCTGCTCGGCGCGATCGAACGCCTCGGCGAACTCGATGCGCGGCACGCCCGCTTCCTCGGCCAGTTCCACCAGAACGCTGGCGCGAGTGACATCCCGGCCTTCGACGTAAAAAGCCCGCTGGATCAGGCGCAAGAGTTTCCAGGCGCAATCCGGCGCCAGGCTGCGCGCCGTGACGATGGCGCGGCACGCAGGCTCGGTGTCATAGACAAAACCGTCGGGCAAGGCGCCCTCGAACTTGAACGGCTGGCCGGTGGCCTCGGTGACCGCCTGCCAGTGTTCGAGGATATAGCGGCGGGTGGTCGGCTCCAGGGCCGAGCCACTGCCGGTCCGCAGGCCGCCCACCACCAGATGCAACTCGACGCCCGCGGCCCGCGCCTGCTCGACCAGGGCCTCGGCCACTGGAGCGAAGCCCCAGCACCACGAACACATCGGGTCCATCACATAGAGCAGGCGGGCAGACATGGCTCAGGCCTCGGAAGAAGATTGCTTGTAGTTGTAACCGATCGGGTGCGGCATGTTGCGAGCCTTGGCCAGTTCAATCTGCTTCTGCCGGTCGATGGCGCTGCGGCGGGTTTTCTCGCTCAGTGTGTCCCAGCAGTGCGGGCAACTGATACCCGGCACATAGTGCTCGCTGGCGCGATCCTCGACGCTTACCGGCGTGCGGCAGGCATGACATTGATCGTAGTCGCCTTCGCTGAGGTCGTGACGCACGGTCACCCGATTATCGAAGACGAAACAGTCGCCCTGCCATTTACTCTCTTGCTGCGGCACCTCTTCGAGGTACTTGAGGATACCGCCCTTGAGGTGGAAGACCTCGCCGAAGCCTTCGCTGAGCATGTAGCTCGAAGCTTTCTCGCAACGAATGCCGCCGGTGCAGAACATCGCGACTTTCTTGTGCTTGCTCGGGTCGAAGTTGGCTTTGATGTAGTCGGGGAATTCGCGAAAACTGGTGGTCTTCGGGTCGATGGCGCCTTCGAAGGTGCCGATCGAGACTTCATAGTCGTTGCGGGTGTCGATCAGCAGCACTTGCGGGTCGCTGATCAGCGCGTTCCAGTCCTGCGGTTCGACATAGGTGCCGACCTTCTTGTTCGGGTCGACGCCGGGTACGCCCAGGGTCACGATCTCTTTCTTGAGCTTGACCTTGGTGCGGTAGAACGGCTGCTCGTCGCAGTACGATTCCTTGTGATCAATGTCGACCATGCGCGGGTCGTTCTTGAGCCAGGCCAGCAGCCCGTCGATGCCTTCGCGGCTACCGGAAACGGTGCCGTTGATGCCTTCTTCGGCGATCAGCAGGGTGCCCTTGATGCCGTTGTCGAGCATCGCCTTGAGCAGCGGTTCGCGCAGGGCAACGTAATCTTCGAGGGTGACGAACTTATACAGTGCCGCCACGACAATCTGTTGTGTCATGGGTAATTCTCCAGGTGGCTACCCTCGCAAAGGGTGAACCGGATGCAAAAAAAACGCGCCGACTGAGCGGCGCGTTGCGGATTCTAGCAAAAAACCTGTGGTTAATGCTTGCTGCCGCCAGCGCAGGTCGGCGAGGCCGGGGCCACGCCGATCTTCGCCCATTCCTCTGGCGTGTAGGTATGCAGCGCCAACGCATGAAACTGGCCCATCAGCTCGCCCAGGGTCGCGTAGACCTTCTGGTGACGCTTGACGCTGTTGAGCCCGGCAAACTGCTCGCTGACCAGCACGGCCTTGAAATGGGTCTCCAGGCCGCGGCTGTGCATGAGGCTTTCATCCAGCACCTGCAAATGCTCTGGCTGCAATGCGCCCAGTGCCGATTCGATACGTTGTTGCATGGTCATTCCTGGCTCCGCTTACTTCTTCTTCGCCGGTGCGGCCTTAGGCTCGAGTTCGGCGGTCATGTCGGCCAGCAGCTTGTTGACTACCGGTACCGCGCTTTCCAGCTTGGCCTGGGTCATCTGGGCCGATTGCTGGGTCAGCTGCGGCATTTTTTCCAGGACTTTCTTGCCCAGCGGCGACTGGTAGAACGCCACCAGGTCCTTGAGCTCGGATTCGCTGAAGTTGCTGGTGTAGAGCTTGACCATGTCCGGCTTCAGCTTGTTCCAACCGATGGCCTGGTCCAGGGCGGCGTTGGCCTTGGCCTGGTAGGTTTCCAGCACGGCTTTTTTCGACTCTGGGGCTTTGGTCTGTTCAAAACGCTGGGCGAACATTTGCTGCACTTGCATGTACACCGGAGTGCCCAGCTTGTCAGCGTGCGCCAGGGTCAGGAAAGCTTCGGCACTGGCGTTGTGGCTGGCGGTATCGGCAAGCACCTGGCCGCTGGCACAAACCAGAACAACCGCGGTACAGATGGCACGAAGACGAGTCATCGAGTTTCCTTTTCTAGCAGGCGAGGTATAACCCCAAGGGCGACCATTCTGCGCCTAAAAAACTCTGTCGCTCAACCCCAAGCCTTGTGGTGCCTGCATTTGCTCGACCAAATGACACAAAAGGCGCTTTATGGAACCCAGGCTGTGGATCACGGCCTAAACTGCGCAATCAGACCTACAGGAGTGAGCACGATGAGTCGAATCGAAACCGACAGCCTTGGCCAGGTTGAAGTCCCGGACGACGCCTATTGGGGCGCCCAGACCCAGCGTTCGCTGATCAACTTCGCCATCGGCAACGAGCGTATGCCGCTGTCGGTCCTGCATGCCCTGGCGTTGATCAAGAAGGCCGCGGCCCGGGTCAACGACCGCAACGGCGATCTGCCGGCCGACATTGCCCGCCTGATCGAACAAGCCGCCGACGAGGTGCTGGACGGCCAGCATGACGACCAGTTCCCACTGGTGGTCTGGCAGACCGGCAGCGGCACCCAGAGCAACATGAACGTCAACGAGGTGATCGCCGGTCGCGCCAACGAACTGGCCGGCAACCCGCGCGGCGGCAAGACCCCGGTGCACCCCAACGACCATGTGAATCGCTCGCAAAGCTCCAACGACTGCTTCCCCACGGCAATGCACATTGCCGCGGCCCAGGCGGTGCAGCAGCATCTGTTGCCCTCGATCGCCGAACTGTCCGGCGGCCTGGCCGAACTCGCGGCACGGCACATGAAGCTGGTGAAAACCGGGCGCACCCACATGATGGATGCCACCCCCATCACTTTCGGCCAGGAGCTGTCGGCCTTCATCGCGCAACTGGACTACGCCGAGCGCGCCATTCGCGCGGCCCTGCCAGCGGTCTGCGAGCTGGCCCAGGGCGGTACCGCCGTCGGCACCGGGCTGAACTCGCCCCATGGTTTCGGCGAGGCGATCGCCGCCGAGCTGGCGGCCTTGTCCGGCCTGCCGTTTGTCACCGCGCCGAACAAGTTCGCCGCCCTCGCCGGCCACGAACCCCTGACCACCCTCTCCGGCGCCCTGAAGACCCTGGCGGTATGCCTGATGAAAATCGCCAACGACCTGCGCCTGCTGGGCTCCGGACCACGGGCCGGGCTGGCCGAGGTCAGGCTGCCGGCCAACGAACCGGGCAGCTCGATCATGCCGGGCAAGGTCAACCCGACCCAGTGCGAAGCCCTGTCGATGCTGGCGTGCCAGGTGATGGGCAACGACGTGGCCATCGGCTTCGCCGCCAGCCAGGGCCACCTGCAACTGAACGTGTTCAAGCCGGTGATCATCCACAACCTGCTGCAATCGGTGCGCCTGCTCGCCGACGGCTGCAGCAACTTCCAGCAGCACTGCATCGCCGGCCTGGAGCCCGACCCGGTGCAGATGGCCGACCACCTGGAACGCGGGCTGATGCTGGTCACCGCGCTCAACACCCATATCGGCTACGACAAGTCCGCCGAGATCGCCAAGAAGGCCTATGCCGAGAACCGCACCTTGCGTGAAGCGGCCCTGGAACTGGGTTACCTGACGGACGAAGAGTTCGATGCCTGGGTGCGTCCGGAAAACATGTTGGAGGCTGGCAAGCAGGGCTGATCGCCAACTGCAAATCAGCCTCGCTCCTGCTTCCGTAGGAGCGAGGCTTGCCCGCGATCGACGATAACGCGCCCTAACTCTACGGCATTTCCATGCGCACCCGCCGCGCCTTGAGCCCGGCCATCAGCGAAGGCCCCAGGGCCGTCAAGGCCGACCCCAGCACCACCAGCACCGCCCCGCCATAGCCCAGGCCGTTGATCTGTTCGGCATGCACATATTCGGGCCACAACCAGGCCGCCACCGCCACTGCGGCGAAGGTCACCAAGGGCGTGATCGCCAGCGTGGCGCTGACCCGCGACGCTTCCCAATGGGCCAGCGCTTCGGCAAACGCACCGTAGGCGATCAGGGTATTCAGGCAGCAGGCCAGCAACAGCCAGCCTTGCAGCGGGCTCAATTCAAGCGCTTCGAGAGGATGGGCCCACGGGGTGAGCAACAGCGCGCAGAACAGGTAGATCACCATCATCACCTGCAAGGAATTCCACACCGTCAGCAACTGCTTCTGGCCCAGGGCGTAGAAGGTCCAGACCGCCGAGGCGGCGAGCACCGTCAGCACACCGGCGGTGTAGGTGCTCAAGGACGTCAGTAGCTCGGTCAGGCGCTGATTGAAAAACAGCCCGAAACCGATCAGCAGCACCGCCAGGCCAATCCCCTGCCCCAGGCTGAAACGCTCCTTGAACACAAACAGGCTGGCGATCAGCAGCAGGATCGGCCCCATCTGCACCACCAGTTGCGCGGTGCCGGGGCTCAGCAGGTTCAGCCCCATCAGGTACAGCACGTAGTTGCCCACCAGCCCGCAAACCGCCATCAGTACCAGCCAGCCGCCGCGCGGCCCGAGCACGCGCCAGCTCGGCAAACGCTTGACCGCCGCCAGGTAGATCAGCAGGAAACCACCGGACACCAACAGGCGAAACCAGGTCACGGTCACCGGGTCCATCACCAGCAACACTTGCTTGAGCTTGATCGGCAGGATGCCCCACAGCAGCGCCGTCAGCAGTGCGAGGAACAAGCCGTAGACCCAGCGACCGGACGAGATATGCATGCGACCCCCAAAAGCCTGATGGAGAGAGCCCGCATTCTAGGCTCGGGACCGTGACTTACACAGAGACAGTTGGAGGGGGAACGTAAACAGGATGGTGCAGGTCGCAAAAAGCATCGCGGGCAAGCCTCGCTCCTACAGAAGCACCACCGTTCTGTAGGAGCGAGGCTTGCCCGCGATAGGTTCCACCCCGTCTGACGGCTTAGCGCACCGCTTCGAACAACCCGGTCGCGCCCATGCCGCCGCCGACGCACATGGTGACGATACCGTAGCGCAGGTTGCGCCGTTGCAGTTCCCGCACCAGGTGCCCGACCTGGCGCGAACCGGTCATGCCGAACGGGTGGCCGATGGAGATCGAGCCGCCGTTGACGTTGTACCTGGCGTTGTCGATCTGCAGCCGGTTGCGGCTGTACAGGCATTGCGAGGCGAAGGCCTCGTTCAACTCCCAGAGGTCGATGTCGTCCACTTGCAGGCCCTTGGCCTTGAGCAGCTTGGGCACCGAGAACACCGGGCCGATGCCCATTTCGTCCGGCTCGCAACCGGCCACGGTGAAGCCGCGGAAGAACGCCTTGGGCTTGAGCCCCAGCGCCAGGGCCCGCTCCAGGCTCATGACCAGGGTCATGGACGCGCCATCGGACAATTGCGAGGAGTTGCCGGCGGTCACCGAACCGTCTTCGGCGAACACCGGTTTCAAACCGGCCAGGCTTTCCAGGGTAGTGTCCGGGCGGTTGCAGTCGTCGCGATCGACCACGCCATCGAGAATCTGCACCTGGCCGCTGTTCTTGTCCTCGACCTTGTACTTCACCGCCATCGCCACGATCTCGTCGTCGAACAGCCCGGCCGCCTGGGCCGCCGCGGTGCGCTGCTGGCTTTGCAGGGCATACAGGTCCTGCTCCTCGCGGCTCACGTTATAACGCCGGGCGACCACCTCGGCGGTCTGGCCCATGGGGAAATAGATGCCCGGCACCTGCTCCTTGAGCAGCGGGTTGATCAGGTTGTCGGTGTTGACGCTTTTCATCGTCAGGCTGATTGACTCGACCCCGCCGGCGACAATGATGTCACTGCAACCGGACGCGATCTGGTTGGCCGCGATGGCGATCGCCTGCAGGCCGGACGAACAGAAACGGTTGAGGGTCATGCCCGCGGTACCGGTGCCCAGGCGCGACAGCACCGCGACGTTGCGCCCGATGTTGTAGCCCTGGGCGCCTTCGTTGGAACCGGCGCCGACGATGCAGTCCTCGACGCTGGCCGGGTCGATACCGTTGCGGCTCAGCAGCGCATTGACGCAATGGGCGGCCATGTCGTCCGGACGGGTCTGGTTGAACTTGCCGCGAAAGGACTTGGCCAGGCCGGTCCGCACGCTATCGACGATCACCACTTCACGCATGGCATACCTCATTGTTGTTGTCGGTTGTGAGTGGCTCGAGCATAGATCCAGCCCTTGCCCGGCCGCGACGATCATTCATCCGGCGTATGCAAAACCATCGCGGTGCTGGGTTTATCCAGTGACCCGCTCACAACCCGCGGCGGTTATTTCTTGTCCTTCTTGCCTTTCCTGTCCTTTTTCTCGGACTTGTCGAATGCCTCTTCCAGTGCGCGGTTGAGGGTGCGCAATACCTTGACCCGGGCCCAGCGCTTGTCGTTGGCCTCCACCAGGGTCCAGGCCGCGACCTCGGTGCTGGTGCGGTCGACCATGTCGCCGACGGCGGCGCGGTAGGCATCCCATTTGTCGCGGTTGCGCCAGTCGTCCTCGGTGATCTTGAAACGCTTGAACGGAATCTCTTCACGGGCCTGGAAACGCTCCAGCTGGGTCTGCTTGTCGATCGCCAGCCAGAACTTGACCACGATCACCCCGGCGTCCTCGAGCTGCTCCTCGAAGTCGTTGATCTCGCCATAGGCGCGCAACCAGTCCGCCGGGCTGCAAAAGCCCTCGACCCGTTCCACCAGCACCCGGCCGTACCAGGAACGGTCGAACACGGTGAACTTGCCCCGCGCCGGAATATGCCGCCAGAAGCGCCACAGATACGGCTGGGCCCGCTCGTCCTCGGTCGGCGCGGCAATCGGCACGATGCTGTACTGGCGCGGGTCCAGCGCCGCCGCTACCCGGCGAATCGCCCCGCCCTTGCCGGCCGCGTCATTGCCCTCGAAAACCGCCACCAACGCGTGCTTGCGCATGCGCTTGTCGCGCAGCAGGCCGGCCAGGCGCGCCTGCTCGGTAATCAGTTGCTCCTCGTAGTCGTCCTTGTCCAGTTGCTGGCTCATGTCCAGGCTGTCGAGCAGGGTCAACTTGTCGACGGCCTCGCCCAGCGGCGCCACATGGGACTCGACTTCGAGCGTCGGCCGGTTGAGCGCGCTCTGCAGGCCCTCGAGGAGAATCTTGCCCACCGCCAGGCTGCGGTAATGCGGGTCCACGCCTTCGATCACATGCCAGGGCGCGTAGTCGCGGCTGGTGCGGCGTAACACCCGCTCGCCGTATTTGACGAACTTGTCGTAGGTCTCCGACTGCTGCCAGTCCAGCGGGCTGATGCGCCAGCTGTGCAGCGGGTCGTCCTGCAAGGACTTGAGGCGGGCCTTCATCTGTTTCTTGGACAGGTGGAACCAGAACTTGAAGATCAGCGCGCCTTCGTCGCAGAGCATCTTTTCCAGGCGCTCGGCGCCGGCGATGGCCTGGTCGAAACGGCCGTCCTTGAACAGTTCGTGCACCCGCCCCTGGAGCATCTGGCTGTACCAGTTGCCGAAAAACACCCCCATGCGGCCCTTGGCCGGGAGCATCCGCCAGTAGCGCCAGGCCGGTGGCCTCGCCAGTTCTTCGTCGGTCTGCTGGTCGAAGGTACGGACCTCGATCAGGCGTGGGTCCATCCACTCGTTGAGCAGTTTCACCGTCTCGCCCTTGCCGGCGCCTTCGATGCCGTTGATCAGCACGATCACCGGAAAACGGGCTTTCTGCTTCAGCTCGAACTGGGCCTCCAGCAGGGCTTCGCGCAGGGCCGGGACTTCGGCGTCAAAAGTTTTTTTGTCAATGGCGTGACCGATTTCGGCAGATTCGAACATGAGCGACTCCCTGGCAAGATGGAGCAAGACTAGCGGATCGACCTAGGTTTTGTCGGCCCCGAACATACCGCTTATTGCCGTGGATCATTACCCGGTGTGTCGATCGGCTAGAATGGCCGCCTTGCCGCTACCGAGCCGAACATGAGCGCCGAATTGCCCCCTCCCCAGCCCCACGCCCAGCTCGACTGGGACGACCAGGGTCGCCCGCGTTCGCGGGTCTTCGACGATGTGTATTTCTCCACCGAGTCGGGCCTGGACGAAACCCGCCATGTGTTTCTCGAACAGAACCGCCTGCGCGAGCGTTTTGCCGCGTTGCCGCCCAGTGGCTGCTTCGTCATCGGCGAAACCGGCTTCGGCACCGGCCTGAACTTTCTCTGCGCCTGGCAGTTGTTCGAACAACAGGCTGACCCCAGCGCACGCCTGCATTTCGTCAGCGTGGAAAAGTACCCGCTGACGCCAGCCGACCTGCAGCGCGCCCTGGCCCTGTGGCCGGAACTGGGGCCGCTGGCCGAGCGCCTGTTGCGCGCCTATGTCGCGGTGCACCAGGGCTTTCAGCGCCTGGTGCTGGACGAGGGCCGGGTCACCCTGACCCTGCTGGTCGGCGATGCCCTGGAGCAATTGCCGCAACTCGACGGGCAGGTCGACGCCTGGTTCCTCGACGGCTTCGCCCCGGCGAAAAACCCCGAGATGTGGACCGCCGAGCTGTTCGCCGAACTGGCGCGCCTGGCCGCGCCGGGTTCGAGCATCAGCACCTTCACCAGCACCGGCTGGGTGCGCCGCCTGCTGAATGCCGCGGGCTTCAAGATGAAGCGCACCCCGGGCATCGGCCACAAGTGGGAAGTGCTGCGCGGCGAGTTTCTCGGCTGGCCCGAAGACACGCCGCTGCCTGCCGCCAGCAAGCCCTGGTTCGCTCGCCCCACGCAACAAATCCAGGACAAACACGCCCTGGTGATCGGCGCCGGCCTGGCCGGTTGCGCCAGCGCCGCCAGCCTCGCCGCGCGGGGCTGGCGGGTCAGCCTGCTGGAGCGCCACGGGCAACTGGCCCAGGAGGCCTCGGGCAATCCCCAGGGCGTGCTGTACCTGAAACTCTCGGCCCACGGCACCGCCCTGTCGCAGATGATCCTCAGCGGTTTCGGCTACACCCGGCGCCTGCTCGAACAGCTGCAACGGGGTGTCGACTGGGACAGCTGCGGCGTGCTGCAACTGGCCTTCAACGCCAAGGAAGCCGAGCGCCAGGCGCAGTTGGCGGCGGCCTTCCCGGCGGACCTGCTGCATCAGTTGGACCAACCCCAGGCCCTGGCCCTGGCCGGCGTCGGCCTGGCCCACGGTGGGCTGTTCTACCCGGAAGGTGGCTGGGTGCATCCGCCGGCCCTGTGCCAGTGGCAAGCCGCGCACCCGCGGATTCGCCTGCTGCCCCACCACGATGTAGTGGAATTGCGCCGGGTCGATGGCCAGTGGCAGGCCTGGGACGGCGAGCGGTTGCTGGCCAGTGCCGAGGTGGTGATCCTCGCCGGCGCCGCCGAGATCAAGCGCTTTCCCGCCAGCGCCGAGCTGCCGCTCAAGCGCATCCGCGGGCAGATCACCCGACTGCCGCAGACCGCGCGCAGCCAGAGCCTGGCCACCGTGGTGTGCGCCGAGGGTTATGTCGCCCCCGCGCGACTGGGCGAACACACCCTGGGTGCCAGTTTCGATTTCAAGAGCGAAGACCTGACACCCACCGCCGCCGAGCATGCGGGCAACCTGCAGATGCTCGAAGAGATCTCCCAGGACCTGGTGGAACGCCTGGAAGCCGACCGGCTGCAAGCGCAAACCCTCGAAGGACGGGCCGCCTTCCGTTGCACCAGCCCGGACTATCTGCCGATCGTCGGTCCCCTGGCGGACCAGGCGGCATTCGCCGAGGTCTACGCGGTGCTGGGCAAGGACGCGCGCCAGGTTCCGGACCTGCCCTGCCCCTGGCTGGACGGCCTGTATATCAACAGCGGCCACGGCTCGCGCGGCTTGATCACCGCGCCGCTGTCGGGCGAGTTGCTGGCCGCCTGGCTGGACAACGAACCGCTGCCCCTGCCGCGCAGCGTGGCCGAGGCCTGTCACCCCAATCGCTTTGCCTTGCGTCGGTTGATTCGCGGCAAGCCATGAAATAAAGCAGCGATGCCAGCCGCCCTGGCATCGCTTCGCCATCTCCCGCAAACGCCCACGGGCACTGCCCGCACGGCAAAACTCCAGGCAGATCAAGGCCTTTGCCCCAGCCCACAACGCACTTGCGCCCCGCCGCTTATAACCCATCGGTCTAAAACTCCAGGGGATCACCTGGGTCAGTTTCCGGGTACCTGCCATTTCTGGCCGGTCGCGATTCACCCCTCCCCAACGGAAAAACCGGTAAGGACTTATGTGCGGATTAGCTGGAGAACTACGTTTTGATCATCAACCCGCCGACCTGGCAGCGGTTGAACGAATTACCCACCACCTCGCCCCTCGCGGCCCCGACGCCTGGGGTTTCCATAGCCAGGGCCCGATAGCCCTGGGCCATCGGCGCCTGAAAATCATGGACCTGTCGGACGGCTCGGCCCAGCCGATGATCGACAACCAACTGGGCCTGTCCCTGGCCTTCAACGGCGCGATCTACAACTTCCCCGAACTGCGCGCCGAGCTGGAAAGCCTGGGCTACGCCTTTTATTCCGGCGGCGACACCGAAGTGCTGCTCAAGGGCTATCACGCCTGGGGCGCCAAGCTGCTGCCGCGGCTCAACGGCATGTTTGCCTTCGCCATCTGGGAGCGGGACGCCAAGCGCCTGTTCATCGCCCGCGACCGCCTGGGCGTCAAGCCGCTGTACCTGTCGCGCACCGGCCAGCGCCTGCGTTTCGCCTCGGCCTTGCCGGCGCTGCTCAAGGGCGGCGACATCAACCCGCTGCTCGACCCGGTGGCGCTCAATCATTACCTGAACTTCCATGCCGTGGTGCCGGCGCCGCGCACCCTGCTGGCGGGCATCGAGAAACTGCCGCCGGCCACCTGGATGCGCATCGAAGCCGACGGCCGCACCGAGCAGCGAACCTGGTGGACCCTGCCCTACGGCCCGCGCGCCGATGAAACCGGGCTGACCCTGGAAGACTGGCGCGACCGCGTACTCGACAGCACCCGCGAAGCCGTGGCGATCCGCCAACGGGCGGCAGTGGATGTCGGCGTGCTGCTGTCCGGCGGCGTCGATTCGAGCCTGCTGGTCGGCCTGCTGCGGGAAGTCGGGGTGGATAACCTGTCGACCTTCTCCATCGGCTTCCAGGATGCCGGCGGCGAACGCGGCGACGAGTTCCAGTATTCGGACCTGATCGCCCAACACTACGGCACCGATCACCATCAGTTGCGCATCGACGAGCGCGAGATCATCGAACAGCTGCCGGCGGCGTTCCGCGCCATGAGCGAACCCATGGTCAGCCACGACTGCATCGCCTTCTACCTGCTGTCGCGGGAAGTCGCCAGGCACTGCAAGGTGGTGCAGAGCGGCCAGGGCGCCGACGAACTGTTCGCCGGTTACCACTGGTACCCGCAGGTGGAGGGCGCCAGCGATCCCTACGCGGCCTACCGCGAGGCGTTCTTCGACCGCAGCTACGACGATTACGCGGCCACCGTGCAGCCGCAGTGGCTGACCGCGAACGACGCCGCCGGCGATTTCGTGCGTGAGCATTTCGCCCAGCCCGGCGCTGCCGCGCCTGTGGATAAAGCCCTGCGCCTGGACAGCACGGTGATGCTGGTCGACGACCCGGTCAAGCGTGTGGATAACATGACCATGGCCTGGGGCCTGGAGGCACGCACGCCGTTTCTCGACTACCGGCTGGTGGAGCTGTCGGCGCGGGTGCCGGCCCGGTTCAAGCTGCCCGATGGCGGCAAGCAGGTGCTCAAGGAGGCCGCGCGGCTGGTGATCCCCAGCGCAGTGATCGACCGCAAGAAAGGCTACTTCCCGGTGCCCGGCCTCAAGCACCTGCAGGGCGCCACCCTGGACTGGGTACGTGAACTGCTGCTCGACCCGAGCCAGGACCGCGGCCTGTTCAACCCGGCGATGCTCGACCGCCTGCTGACCGATCCACAAGGCCAGCTGACACCGTTGCGCGGCTCCAAGCTGTGGCAACTGGCGGCGCTGAACCTGTGGCTCAGCGAACAAGGAATCTGACCATGAAACCCCATGCCACGGCTTACAGCCAACGCTTGCTGCGCGGTCAGGCGCCCTCCTACGAGCGTCTGCAGGCGCGTTTCGCCGAAGATCGCAGCGCCCTCGGCACCGACCCGATTGCCGTGCATTGCGGCTGGGGCCGGCTGCTGATCGGCCATACCTTTCCCGACCCGACGAGCCTGGCCGAGGAGCTGCTCAACGAACACCCCGGCGAACGCGACATCGCCCTGTATGTCGCCGCACCCCAGCAGATCCTCGGCCTGGAACCGACCCAGTTGTTCCTCGACCCGTCGGACACCCTGCGCCTGTGGTTCAGCGACTACCGCCAGGCCACCCGGGTGTTTCGCGGCTTCCGCATCCGTCGGGCGCAGAGTGCGGCGGACTGGCAGGCCATCAACCAGCTGTACCTGGCCCGCAACATGCTGCCGGTCGACCCGAGCCTGCTGACCCCGCGCCATGCCGGCGGGCCGGTGTACTGGCTGGCCGAAGACGAAGACAGCGGCGCGGTGATCGGCAGCGTCATGGGCCTGGACCACCAGAAGGCCTTCCACGATCCGGAGCACGGCAGCAGCCTGTGGTGCCTGGCGGTGGACCCGCATTGCACCCGCCCGGGGGTCGGCGAAGTGCTGGTCCGGCACCTGATCGAACACTTCATGAGCCGTGGCCTGAGCTACCTCGACCTGTCGGTGCTGCACGACAATCGCCAGGCCAAGTGCCTGTACGCCAAGCTGGGTTTCCGCACCCTGTCGACCTTCGCCATCAAGCGCAAGAACGGCATCAACCAGCCACTGTTCCTCGGCCCCGGGCCCGAGGCGCAGTTCAACCCTTACGCGCGGATCATCGTCGAGGAAGCCCATCGCCGCGGCATCGACGTGCAGGTCGACGACGCCGAAGCCGGGATGTTCACCCTCAGCCATGGCGGCCGCCGGGTGCGTTGCCGTGAATCCCTCAGCGACCTGACCAGCGCCATCAGCATGAGCCTGTGCCAGGACAAGAGTCTGACCCACAAGGTACTGAAACAGGCCGGGCTGAACCTGCCGGCGCAACAACTCGCGGGCAACGCCGACGACAACCTGGCGTTTCTCGACGAGCATGAACGGGTGGTGGTCAAGCCACTCGACGGGGAACAAGGCCAAGGTGTGGCCGTGGATCTGCGCACCATCGAAGAAGTGCAACAGGCGATCGACAACGCCCGGCGGTTCGACAGCCGGGTGTTGCTCGAGAGCTTCCACGAGGGCCTGGACCTGCGCGTCCTGGTGATCGGCTTCGAGGTAGTTGCCGCCGCCATTCGCCGGCCGGCCGAGGTGATCGGCGACGGCCAGCACTCCATCAGGCAGCTGATCGAAGCGCAAAGCCGACGCCGCCAGGCCGCCACCGGCGGCGAAAGCAAGATCCCCCTGGACCACGAAACCCAGCGCACCCTGCACGCCGCCGGGCACGGCTACGACAGCATCCTGGCGGCCGGCGAACGGCTGTTCGTGCGGCGCACCGCCAACCTGCATACCGGCGGCACCCTGGAAGATGTCACCGCAATTCTGCATCCGGAACTGGTGGACGCGGCGATCCGCGCGGCGCGGGCGCTGGATATCCCGATGGTCGGCCTCGACCTGATGGTGCCGGCGGCGGACCAGCCGCAGTACGTGTTCATCGAGGCCAACGAGCGCGCCGGCCTGGCCAACCATGAACCGCAGCCGACGGCCGAGCGCTTTGTCGACCTGTTGTTTCCTCACAGCCAGCCGGCAGTCTGACCGTCATGGGCCGACAGTACCGGCCTTATCGCGGGCAAGCCTCGCTCCTACAGAAACGCACTGTGGGAGCGAGCGCCCGACGCCTTGTTCATCGAAACCATCGATGGCCTTTTCATCATCAGGAGTTTCCATGACCCGATCGATTCCCGAACCGGACCTCAACTACCTGCAGAAAGTCCTCCTGGAAATGCTCGCCATTCCCAGCCCCACCGGCTTCACCGACACCATCGTGCGTTACGTGGCCGAGCGCCTGGAAGAACTGGGCATCCCCTTCGAGCTGACCCGCCGCGGGACCATTCGCGCCACCCTCAAGGGCCAGAAGAACAGCCCTGACCGCGCCGTCTCGGCGCATCTGGACACCATCGGCGCCAGCGTGCGCGCGGTGAAAGACAACGGCCGCCTGACCCTGGCCCCGGTCGGTTGCTGGTCCAGCCGTTTCGCCGAGGGCAGCCGGGTCAGCCTGTTCACCGACAACGGCGTATTGCGTGGCAGCGTGTTGCCGCTGATGGCCTCCGGGCACGCCTTCAACACCGCGGTGGACGAGATGCCCATCAGTTGGGACCACATCGAATTGCGCCTGGATGCCTACTGCACCACCCGCGCCGACTGCGAGTCGCTGGGCATCGGCGTCGGCGATTTCGTCGCGTTCGATCCCTTGCCGGAGTTCACCGAAAGCGGCCATATCAGCGCCCGCCACCTCGACGACAAGGCCGGGGTCGCGGCGCTGCTGGCCGCGCTCAAGGCCATAGTCGACAGCGGCGAGCCGCTGATGATCGACTGCCATCCGCTGTTCACCATCACCGAAGAAACCGGCAGCGGCGCGGCGGCGGCCCTGCCCTGGGACGTCAGCGAGTTCGTCGGCATCGACATCGCCCCGGTCGCCCCCGGCCAGCACTCCAGCGAGCACGCGGTGAGCGTGGCCATGCAAGACTCCGGCGGGCCTTACGACTATCACCTGTCGCGCCACCTGCTGCGCCTGGCCACGGAACACGAATTGCCGGTGCGCCGCGACCTGTTCCGCTACTACTTCAGCGATGCCCATTCGGCGGTCACCGCCGGCCACGATATCCGTACCGCCCTGCTGGCCTTCGGTTGCGACGCCACCCACGGCTACGAACGCACCCATATCGACAGCTTGGCGGCCCTCAGCCGCCTGCTGGGCGCCTACATCCTCAGCCCGCCGGTGTTCGCCAGCGACGCACAGCCGGCCCAGGGCTCCCTGGACCGTTTCAGCCATCAGCTGGAACACGACACACAGATGGAAAGCGACACCCGGGTGCCGTCGGTGGACAGCCTGGTGGGGCAAAAGTCCTGAGGTGAAAAGCCCTGAAGGGAAAAGCCCGGCCCCGCGCGAGGTTTGCCTAGCCGCGCGGGGCCCGGCGCAGTAGGATCCGGGATTGTTTGCCGGAGGCCCGTATGCTGATTCCCCATGACCAACTAGAAGTCGACACCCTGACCCGCCTGATCGAAGACTTCGTCACCCGCGACGGCACCGACAATGGCGACGACACCCCGCTGGAAACCCGCGTCCTGCGCGTGCGCCAGGCGCTGACCAAGGGCCAGGCGGTGATCGTCTTCGACCCGGACAGCGAGCAGTGCCAGTTGATGCTCAAGCACGACGTGCCCAAGGAATTGTTCGACTGATTCCCGGCCGGGACCGGGCGCCATCGCGGCGCCCGCAACCCGGCCAGTTTCTCAACCGTTGGTAAAGCGCGGCCCGAACAGGATGATGCTCGCGCCGATCACGCACAGCGCCACACCCAGCCAGTCCGAACTCAGCGGCCGCACCCGCTCCACCATACCCAGCCAGCCGATCGAGGCGATGATGTAGATCCCGCCGTACGCCGCATAGGCGCGGCCGGCGTAGCTCGCTTCGATCTTGGTCAGCAACAGGGCGAAGAGCATCAGGCTCGCCAGCGCCGGGACCATCCACCAGGCGCTTTTGCCCTGGCGCAGCCACATCCAGAAGGCGTAGCAGCCGGCGATCTCGAACAGCGCGGCGAGGAAGAACCACAGGTAATTGAGCATGCAAGGTCTCGTCAGGGATGCCAGATGCTGGCAACCCTAACGACGCGCCGGGGCAGGAGCAAGCTCAGCTGGCGTTTTGCTTGGCCTTGGCGCGCATCTTGTCGGCCATGAGGGTCATTTCGTCGTACAGCAACTGCGGGTTCTTCTGCTTCAGGGCCCAGGCCATGCGTCCCTGTTCGTGGGGCAGGATCATGAATTCGCCGGCGGCGACCCGGTTGTAGATGTAATCGGCGATGTCCGCCGCGCTGATCGGCGAGCTTTCCAGCAGCTTGCCGACCTGGGCCTTCATCGCCGGGGTCGGGCCACGGAACGAATCCAGCAGGTTGGTCTGGAAGAACGACGGGCATACCACGTGCACGCCGATCTCCTGCTGGGCCAGTTCGATCAACAGGCTTTCGGACAGGGCCACCACGCCGGCCTTGGCCACGTTGTAGTTGCTCATCGCCGGGCCCTGCATCAAGGCCGCCATCGAGGCGATGTTGATGATCCGGCCCTTGCTCTTTTCCAGCAGCGGCAGGAACGCCTTGCAGCCCTTGACCACGCCCATCAGGTTGATCGCGATCTGCCAGTCCCAGTCCTCCAGGGACAATTCGCTGAAGAAGCCGCCGGAGGCCACGCCGGCGTTATTGACGATCACATCGATGCCGCCGAGCTTGACTTCACAGGCCTGGGCGAAGGCGGTCAACTGGCTGTAGTCACGCACGTCGCAACGTTGCACGAAGCCATCGCCGCCGGCTTGGCGTACCAGCCTGAGGGTTTCCTGCAGGCCGGGTTCGCTGACATCCGACAACGCCAACTGCCAGCCTTCGCGCGCCCAGCGCAGAGCGATTTCGCGACCCAGGCCGGATCCGGCGCCAGTGATCATCATGCGATTTTGCATAGGAGTTGCCTTGTTGTTCCGGGGAAGATGAGGCGAGTGTAGCGAAGGATTTTGTGCCGCCCACGCACCATCAGATTGCTGAATGCCCCAGGCAAACCGGGGCCTCGGTGCGACTTCCCGCGGTGTTGCACGTTCAACTCGATGGCCACCGGCAGCAGGTACGAAAAGAAATAGGCCTGCGTGCAAAAAGCATTAAAAAAACTTGGAATCATCCTTCAAGGCACAGAGTCCGAATGATTAAGCGGTACGGATTAATTGCCTTCGAGTCCAGCCGCGCCTTCGATCCTCCAATAAGGAAAACGACATGGGCACAATCCTGATCATTATTCTGATTCTTCTGCTGATCGGTGGTCTTCCAGTATTCCCGCACTCCAGAAGCTGGGGTTATGGCCCGTCCGGCATCATCGGTGTGGTGCTGGTGGTGTTGCTGGTTCTCCTGTTACTGGGCCGGATATAGCTTTCGCCAGTTCATGTCCGGCACTTGAATAACCGTCAAAAAAAAGAGGCCCGAGGGCCTCTTTTTCATTAGCGCAATGAATCAGTCCGGCGTGCCGTGCACCACGCCTGCGGTGTTATCCAACAGGCTCTTGGTAGCGGTTTGCAGGAAAGCTTCCAGCTTGTGCTTCAACTCGGCGGTACGCGGTGCGTCCGGCACCACTTCGGCATGCGGATTGGCGCCCAGTTCGTACTGGTAGATCTTCGGCGCCATTTCCTTCTCGCGCGGCAGTACCAGGATCTGGTCGGCGGTGACGATAGCCGTGGTCTGCTCGCTGCCCGACGGCTTGATCACGCCAAAGCCGGTGTCGCCTTCCGGCAGGTTGAGCAGGTCGCGGCCCCAGCACTGGTGACGCACTTCGCCACCGAGGCGGCCCATGATGGTCGGCACGATATCGACCTGGGTGCCCACGGTGTGGTTGCGCTGGCCGAATTTTTCCTGGATGCCCGGAGCGATCATCAGCATCGGCACGTTGAAGCGGCCCAGGTCCATTTCGGTGATCTGGCGCTCGTTACCGAAACCATGGTCACCCACGATCACGAACAGCGTCTCCTTGAAGTACGGCTCCTTGCGCGCCTTCTCGAAGAACTGGCCCAGGGCCCAGTCGGAATAGCGCATGGCGGTCAGGTGTTCGTTCAGGCTGCCACGGTCGGTCACCTTCGCCACCGGCAATGGCGTCGGCAAGGCGTACGGGGTGTGGTTGGACAGGGTCTGCAGCAGGGCATAGAACGGCTTGCCGTTTTCCCGCGCCTTCAATTCTTCCAGGCCACGGTTGAACATGTCCTGGTCGGACACGCCCCAGGTCGGATCGGAGAACACCGGATCGACGAAGTCGTTGCGACCGACGAAGTTGGTCATGCCCTGGTTGCTGAAGAAGCCCGACTGGTTGTCCCAGGCGAAATCGCCGTTGTAGACATACACGTCGTCATACTTGCGGGCGCTCAACACCTGCGGCAGGCCGGACAGCTTGTGGCTGCCTTCCGGGGTCTGCATCAGGTATTCGAAACCCGGCAGGTTGGGGAAGCAGGCCATGGTGGCGAACATGCCCTGGTGGGTATGGGTGCCGTTGGAGAAGAAGCGGTCGAACAGCAGGCCTTCCTTGGACAGTTGGTCCAGGTACGGGGTGATATTGCCTGGAGCGCCCAGGGCACCCACCGAGTGACCGGCCATGCTTTCCATCAGGATCACGACCACGTTCTTGATCGGCAGGGTCTTGGCGGCCGGTGGCGTGTAGTCGCGGCGCACGGCGGCGATATCGGCGTCCACCAGCTTGTCGTCCGGCATCACCAGCAGGTCGCGCACCACTTGCTGCGCCTCGGGCTGCGGCAGGGTGGCTTTCCAGATATTGCTGCGGTCCTCGCCCATCCGGCTCTTGGCCGCCTCGACCAGAGACAGCGTGCCGTTGAGGCCCAGCTGGTTGGCGAAGTTCGATTCGGTGGTGTAGACGTCACCCCAGCGCAGTGGCGGGCCCTGGCGCAGGGTGCCGCGGGCGGCGACCACGCAGACCAGCAGGCAGACCACGAATACGCCGATACGGGCGTACCACGGGGCGACCTGCCGGGTGCCGATGCTGCCGCCGCTGAACGGGCCGCGCGGCCGGGTCGCGCGGTCGGCGCCCTTGAACGCCAGGCTCAGCAGCCAGGTACCGACCGCCCAGGCCAGCAGGTAGCGCACCACCGGGAAGCCGTACCAGAGCATGCTCATCACGGTTTTCGGGTCTTCCTTCACATACTGGAAGACCAGGCCGTTGAGACGCTGGTGGAACTCGCGGTAGAAGTCCATCTCCATCAGGCCGAGGAACAGCGCGATGCTCGAAACGATGGTCAGCCAGAAGCGGAAGAAACCGCGAGCCGCCATGGCCCGGGCACTGAACAGCGCCAGCAGCAGCGGGATGCTGAGGTAGACCACCAGGCGCACATCGAAGCGCAGGCCGTTGGCGAAGGCTTCAAGGAAGGTCGAGGCCGGTGTGTCGAGGATCATCTCGCGGTTGTAGACCAGCAGCGCCACGCGCAGCAAAGACAGCATGACCATCATGGCCAGCGCGCAGAGCAGCGTATAAGCCAGATGCGATTTGACGGTCGGTTGCAGCAGGCGACTCGAGGCTCGCTGCTGACTCAGGACGTCCGGGTTTGCCATATCGTTTTAGGACCCAATGGAAGTTGAAGTTGCGAAAAGAATGCAGCTGCGCTTTGCCCTCTTGTAGCCATTCAGGGCTGGGGGGATGGCGCGGTGCGCAAATGTTGCACGATCAGCAGCGGCATTGCCATTGATTACTGGCAGGCGCCCTCCCCTGGCCGGCAATGGCCCAGAGCCAGGGATCGCAATCGGAGATCGCACGGGAGCAGCGGAAAAACAGCGCTGGCGAATTGTCATGGAGACTTTGTGAAAATTTCGTGCAGCGCATATTTGGTCACATAAAAAAGGGCCTGGCGGCCCCTTTTGAACCCCACGCCAACCTTCAGAGCCGTACGTTGCCGCGCGGCCCGGCAATCGCCCAGATGATCAGGCCCAGCACCGGCAACAGGATAATCAGCAACACCCAGAGGATTTTCATCCCGGTTTCGGCACTGCTTTTAAGCACATTGATGATCGCCCAGATGTCCAGCGCGAGGATGATCAGTCCAACCAGCGTATTGAAAGTGGAACCCATGGTGTCGCTCCTAAATGAGGGCTTGCCCACTTAGGATAGTCGGCCGGCAGCGGGGTTCCTTTTTATTGCCTGCGCGGTCGGCTGTGGCCCGCGGCTCAGACGTGAACCGCGACCTTGAGCGCTTCCAGGGACGGCGCGGCGGCAATGCCGGCTTCGGCGCACAGCTGCAGCACCCGCGGCACGTCGTTGCCGTAGACCAGCACCACTTGCAGCTCGTCGTCCAGCAACTGGCTGAAGTTCATCAGCACGTAACCGCCGTTTTCAGGGTTCATGCTGCCCATCTGGATCTGGATGCGGTTGAGCGCGGTCAGGGCCTCGGTCTTGGCCAGTTGCTTGGGCTTGATATTGAACGCCACGCCCGGGCCGAAAGACGCGACGATCTGCGCGAACAGGTCCATGTAGGTGTCGGCCTGGAACAGCACGGTGTCCGGCAGGCTGCCGACCACCACCCATTCGCCCAGCGGGATCGGGAAGCTGTCGTCGTAGTTGATGTCCGGATTGGCGGCCAGGAAGGCCTGGGGATCGGCGTAGGCCTGGGCGGCCTCGTCGGCGATCCGCAGGATTTCTTCTTCGCCCATGCAGCCGGAGCTGATTTTAGTGATGAGTTCGGCGAGGACGGTTTTCATGGGGCGAATCCTGTTACGGGTCAATGGCGGGCGCGCAGGATAGCCTAAACCCGGCCCGCGAACCTACCGCCGCAACCCAGGCATGGCCTTGGCCCGACGGTATGCGCCGTTCAGCTCAGCCCAGCAACTTCTGCAATTGCGCGGTGGTGTCGACGGCGCCCATGGTCTTCGCCGCGTCCAGTGCGCTCACGCCGTTGGCGTCGGTGGCCCGCGGGTTGGCGCCCTTGCCGATGAGGTAGTCGACGATTTCCGTGCGGTTGAACATCGCCGCCATCATCAGCGCGGTACGCCCGTCGAAGGACGAGCCTTCCACCTCGGCACCGCCTTCCACCAGCGCCTTGACCACCGCCAGGTCGCCCTTGAAGGCTGCGCCGGCGATCGGGCTCTGGCCGTTGTCGTTACGGATCTCGGGGTCGGCCTTGTGCTTGAGCAGCACCTGTACCGCGTCCACATGCCCGTAGTAGCTGGCCAGCATCAGCAGGGTGTCGCCCTTGTGATTGCGCAGGTTGACCGGCAGACCGCTGCTCGCCAGCTTGTCGAGCATCTGGGCGTCGCCTTGACGTGCGACGTTGAAGACCTGCTCGGTGAACTCGGCGGCTTCTTCTGCGGTCATCTGGCGGCTTTTGTCTGACATCGGGAACTCCACTTTCGGCCAATCGGAAAGCCGCTAGTGTCCCCAAGCGGCTCCCGCCCTGTCATCCCTTTTTTCTCAAGAGCGGCCATAGCCAGAATCAATAACGGTGTCGACCGGCACAAATATCCGCCAGGACCGCCTCCGTCACCCGGACATAGGTCGCCGAACCCGGCAACCAGGCGTACACCGGATCGCCGCCGGTTTTCGACGGGTCGAAGGCTTCTTCCTTGAGCCGGGTCTTCTGGTACTTGAAGGTGCCGGTGGTCTCCATCTTCACCTTGACCCGCAGGAACAGCGGCACCGCGTAGCCCGGCAGATGCTCGCGGGCGAACTGCAACAGCTCGGTGAAATCCAGGGTCGCCAGGGATTCGGCCGGGGTGATCGCCGCCATCCCGGCACGGCCGTTGGTGTTGTGCACCTCCACGCCATAGGCCACCGCCTCGGCGACCTGCGGATGTTGCAGGAGGATGTTCTCCACCTCGGTGGTGGAGACGTTTTCGCCCTTCCAGCGATAGGTATCGCCCAGGCGATCGATGAACTGCGCATGGCCAAAACCGATATCGCGCAGCAGGTCGCCGGTATTGAAGTAACGGTCGCCCTTCTCGAACACGTCGGTGAGGATCACCTTCAGGTTCTTTTCCGGCTCGGTATAGCCGTCCAGCGGTGCCTTGTCGTCGATCTTCGCCAGCAGCAGGCCTTGCCCGCCCCTGGCGACCTTCTGCATGAAGCCGGAACCGTTGCGGATCGGCGCACAGGTGTCGTGGGCATACTCCACCAGCGCCCAGGGCGCCAGGGAAAAACCCACGGTATTGTCGAAGTTGAGCACGTTGGTAAAGCCGATATTGCCGTCGCTGGCGGCATACAGCTCACAGATATGCTCGACGCCGAAACGCTGCTTGAACGGCCCCCACACGCCGGGGCGCAGGCCGTTGCCGACCATCTTCACCACGCTGTTGTCACGGTCGTGCTCGCAGGCAGGCTGGTCAACCAGGTAACGGCACAGCTCGCCCACATAACCAATGGTGGTGGCCTTGAACCGGCGGACGTCTTCCCAGAAACGGCTGGCGCTGAACTTGCGGCGAATGGCGAAGCCCGAGGCGCCGCTGATGGCCGAGCCCCAGCACACGCACAACCCGGTGGCGTGATACAGCGGCAAGGTGCAGTACAGGATATCGGCCGGCTGCATGTCGAGGGCGATCATGCCGAAGCTGGCCGAGCTGCGCATCCAGCGACCGTGCTTGAAAATACCGGCCTTGGGCAGCCCGGTGGTGCCGGAGGTGTAGATATAGAAGCACGGATCGTCGAGGTAGATCCGCGCGGTACTTGGTGGGTTGGACGATTCGCTGGCGGCACTGGCGGTCATCAGGTCGATGCAACCGGCAGGCGTTGGCCCGGGCGCCACATCCGGATCGGCGACGAACCAGATGCGCGCCTCGTCGATGGCGACCTGATCGCGAATCGCCGAGTAGGCATCCAGCAGTTCGCCGCCGACGATCATCGCCACCGGCTTCACCAGGTTCACGCTGTGCACCAGCACACTGCCGGTCTGCGCGGTATTGAGCATGGCGCAGATACCGCCGAGCTTGGCCACCGCCAGCACGCTCACCAGCAACTCGGGACGGTTCTCGACGAAGATCGCCACCACGTCGCCCTTGCCGATGCCCTGGCTCGCCAGGTAATGGGCGATCCGGTTGGCCCACTGATTGGCCTGTGCATAACTCAACACCCGGTCGCCGTACAGCAGCGCCGGGCCGTCGGGGTTGCGTTGGGTGGCCTGCTCGAAGGTCCAGCCCAGCCCGCAGGGCTGATCGGCACGCTTGACGTTGGCTATCTGCATGCCCTTGATGACCCGCGGCAACGCCCGGGCGATGGAGGGCAACTTCCGTAGCATCATGCCCCAGGTGATCATGTCGTGCTGATGAGTGCTCATGACGGCTCCTGTTCGACGCAAAAGGATCCTGCACGGGGCCAGGCCGGGCAGGCGGATAAGGGTCGATGGGGCTATTCAGCTGGGGCCCGAGGGCGGGCCGCGACGGCAAACAGGAGAAACAGGGGGCGTGCTATTGGCAGTAACGCAGAGCATGGCGTTCATGGATGACGTCCTATTTTCTTATTATCAGGCGCCCATGATCCAAGGGGACCATGGCGCATGACTGTCCATGTCGGTGAAACGTCTGATTGACCTGTACAGCCCGGAACATCAGGGCTTGGGCTTGTGCAAAGAGTCTGCGCCAAGCTTGTCGCTGGCAAAAAAATACGTCAGCGCTTCCTGGCCTGTACATGGAGTTTTTGCAAAGTTTTGTATCTCCTCCGCGCCGCCAGGTGCCTCGCGCTTGAGGGCCGGGCTTGCCGGCTGAATCTTTTGCGTGAACCGGCAGTCACAGCGTTACTCCCCTGCCCTTGCCCAGGCCCGCGATCTCGCAAAATGCAGGATGCACGATGGCCATTCATGCAAATTGCACGATCCCGAAAACGGCGATTTTTTATAACAATCTGATTTATAACGATTTTTATAAAAAATTGAGGCTGGCACAATCGCTGCACCTATCACTCCAGGTTTGCCATTCAAGAACCAATGGAGCTGATAGACATGAGCCTGATCCAAGAAAAATTCGCTTCCCTGTTCTCCAACTACGAAGTGACCACTCAGCCACGGCCCGATGGCGGCATCCTGCTGACGCTGCGTAACAGCGAAGGTAAACAGCTCAAGCGCTCGATCTCTTATGCGCAGTTGCATGCGGGCGATCAGTTGTCGTGGGTGATCAGCGCGTTGCGTCGCGACCTGGCCGAACAGGCCAGCGAATTGCCACAGATTTCCCTGCTGCAAAGCCAGAACCGTTTTGCCCTGCCGTCGTATCACTCGCTTTAAATCCGCACCGCTGCGGATTCGCGATGATCACCGGCAACTGGATAACAGATAACCCCAATCAGGTCGTGCCAGCCTTGCGCTGACACGGCCTGATTGCTTCTCAGAAACCCTGCGGATCGATATCGGCGAAGCTCGCTACATTCGCATGCCCCGCCAATACCCCGCCTTCGCGCACCAGGCCGCAGGTGGCCAGGCCGGCGGACCGGGCCGCATCCAGCTCCTGGACGATATCGGACAGAAAGAGAATCTGCCCGGGCGCACAGCCGATGGTCTGGGTAATGCGCTGGTAAGACTGCACTTCCCGTTTCGGTCCCGAGGTGGTGTCGAAGAAACCGCTGAACAGCGGCGACAGGTCCCCGACAGTGGAGCAACCGAAAATCAGTTTCTGCGCCTGGATCGAACCCGACGAATAGACGTACAGCCGATAGCCGGCCTGGTGCCAGCGCTGCAACGCCGCCGCCGCATCCGGGTAGACATGGCCCTTGAGCTGTCCGGCCCGGTACCCCTGCTCCCAGACCATGCCTTGCAGCGCCTTGAGTGGCGTGGACTTGCGATCTTCCGCGATCCAGCCCAACAGAATCCCGATCACCCGCTCGACGTCCGCCGCCGGCTCGCCGCTGGCCTCGCGCACCGCCTGCAACTGCTCGGCAACGTCGGCCCGGCTGGCGTGCTTGCACACGAAGTCCGGCAGGTGCCGCACCGCATAGGGGAACAGCACCTCGAAGACAAAGCTCACCGCGCTGGTGGTGCCTTCGATGTCGGTGAGAATGGCCTTGATCGGCATCCGCTCAATCCTCCAGAAGCGGGAACTGGCTGGCGATATCGGAACCGGTGAAGTTGGCGACCCAGCCTTGCGGGTTGTTGAACATGCGGATCGCCACCAGGTATGGGTTCTCGCCCATGTCGAACCAGTGCGCGGTACCGGCCGGCACCGAGATCAGGTCGTTCTTCTCGCAGAGCACGGCATACACGTAGTCGCCGATATGCAGGCTGAACAGGCCGCGGCCGGCGACGAAAAAGCGCACTTCGTCCTCGGCATGCCGGTGTTCGTCGAGGAACTTGGCGCGCAGCTCGGCCTTCTGCGGGTGATCGCCATTGAGGCTGATCACATCGACGGTGATGTAGCCGCGCTCGGTCATCAGGCGGTCGATCTGTTCCTGGTAGGCGCCTATCACTTCCTCCTGGCTGGCGCCCGGCTGGATCCTGGTGGCGGCTTGCCAGCGATCGAAACGCACGCCCTGCTCGGCCAGGGTCGCGGCGATATCGTCGAAATGGGTCAGCACCTTGTTCGGCAGGTCCGGGCTGGATACGTGGTAAACGGACAGGCTGCTCATCTTGGCAATTCCTCGTTATCGGCAGTGCCTTCCGGCTTTTTCCAGGCCGGTCAGGCAGTGCATATCATCAGGCGCTGGCTACTTCAGTCGAAGCAAGCCTTAACGGTTTAACAGGGCGCGAGTCTGCAACTCGCACTCGAACAGAAACTCGAAGGCCTCGATCTGGCGCTGCGCGTCACTCATGCGCGCGCCCCAGGTGTAGAGGCCATGACCGCGAATCAGGTAGCCGACGCAATCGGCATGGGCGTCGAGCCAGGGCTGGATCTTGGTCGCCAGCCGGGCGATGTCCTGATCGTTGTCGAAAATCGGCACGCGCACCCGCGACTCGTGGCTGGCAATGCCGGTAAAAGCCTTTTGCAGCTCGTAACCCTCGAACTCGATGAAGTCCTCGGCGGTCAGGCGTGACAGCACCGTGGCATTCACCGAGTGGGTATGCAACACGGCGCCGATCTGCGGGTTCCAGCTGTACAGCTGGGTGTGCAACAGGGTTTCGGCCGACGGCTTTTTGCCCGGCTCCAGGCTGTTGCCCGACAAGTCGGTGGCCAGCACGTCATCCAGGCCCAACTGGCCTTTGTGCTTGCCCGAAACCGTGAGCAATAGCGCGCTCGGCGACAGGCGCGTGGAATAGTTGCTGCTGGTGGCCGGGGACCAGCCGCGGGCATACAGAAAGCGTCCGACCTCGATGATGTCCTGTGCCAGCTGTTCGCGGGTAAGGCTCATGGCCTCTCCTCTTGCATACGTGTGGCAATGATAACGGCTGCCGCCAGCGCTGCGAGGCTTGCAATACTAAAGGTCAATGTCGCGCCCAGGGCGTTCCAGCTGTAGCCGGAATACAACGCGCCCAATGCGCCGCCGGTGCCGGCCAGGGCCGCGTACAGGGCCTGGCCCTGGCCTTGCTGACGGTCGCCGAAGCTGCGTTGCACGAAATGAATGGCCGCGGCATGAAAGCTGCCGAAGGTCGCGGCATGCAGCACCTGGGCAAACAACAGCAGCCACAGGTGTTCGGCAAAGGCGCCCAGCAGCAACCAGCGCAGGGCTGCCAGCAGGAAACTCGCCAGCAGCACCCGGCGTACCGAAAACCGCGAGAGAATCCAGCTCATTGCCAGGAACATCAAGACTTCGGCGACCACCCCCAGCGCCCACAACAGGCCGATCAAGCCGCGGCTGTAGCCCAGGTGTTCCAGGTGCAGGGTCAGGAAGGTGTAGTAAGGACCGTGGCTCATTTGCATCAGCGCCACGCAGGCATAGAAGGCCAGGACGCCGGGGCTGCGCAGCTGGCCAAGAAAGCCCCCGGCGGCCAAGCGGCTGCCCTGGGCCGCTGGCTGGGCGTTGGGCACCCAGGCGCTGCTGAGCACGATGCCGGCCATGATCAGCACCAGCGCCGCCGGGTAGATGTCCAGGCTCAACCACTCGAACAGCCGCCCCAGCGCCACCACCGTGAGGATGAAACCGATCGAGCCCCACAGGCGGATCTGGCTGTAGCGAGCGGTCTGGCCCTGCAGGTGCGCCAGGGTGATCGCTTCGAATTGCGGCAATACTGCGTGCCAGAAGAACGCATGCAGGGCCATGACCATCGCCAGCCAGGCGTAGCTCTTGCTGACGAAAATCAGCGAAAAACTCAGCAGCGTGCAGATCGCGCCAAAACGCACGATGGCCAGGCGCCGGCCGGTGTAGTCGCCCAGCCAGCCCCAGAGGTTCGGCGCCACGCAGCGCATCAGCATGGGAATCGCCACCAGCTCGCCAATACGCGCGCTGGAAAACCCCAGGTGATCGAAATACAGCGCCAGAAACGGCGCGGTCGAACCCAGCAAGGCGAAATAGAACAGGTAGAAACTGGAGAGCCGCCAGTACGGGAGCGCCGCCACGGCCGTCAGACCGTGGCGACTGGCAGAGACGCCATTACAACTGGCCCAGCACCGGCGTGCTGACGCGCACGTCGGCATTCTGGCCACGATGACGCAGCAGGTGATCCATCAGCACGATGGCCATCATGGCTTCGGCGATCGGCGTGGCGCGGATGCCCACGCACGGGTCGTGACGGCCCTTGGTGATGACGTCCACCGGGTTGCCATCGATGTCGATCGAGCGGCCCGGAGTGGTGATGCTGGAGGTCGGCTTGAGCGCCAGGTGCGCGACGATCGGCTGGCCGGAGGAAATCCCGCCCAGGATGCCGCCCGCGTTGTTGCTGAGGAAACCTTGCGGGGTCAGCTCGTCGCGATGCTCGGTGCCACGCTGGGCGACGCTGGCGAAACCGGCGCCGATTTCCACGCCCTTGACCGCGTTGATGCTCATCAGCGCATGGGCCAGCTCGGCATCCAGGCGGTCGAAGATCGGCTCGCCCAGGCCCGGCATCACGCCCTCGGCGACCACGGTGATCTTGGCGCCCACCGAATCCTGATCGCGACGCAGCTGGTCCATGTAGGCTTCCAGCTCCGGCACCTTGTCCGGGTCGGGGCTGAAGAAGGCGTTGTCTTCCACCGAGTCCCAAGTCTTGAACGGGATTTCGATCGGGCCCAGCTGGCTCATGTAGCCACGCACCACGATGCCCTGGCTGGCCAGGTACTTCTTGGCGATGGCCCCCGCCGCCACGCGCATGGCGGTTTCCCGCGCCGAGCTGCGACCGCCGCCGCGGTAGTCGCGGATGCCGTATTTGTGGTGGTAGGTGTAATCGGCGTGGGCCGGGCGGAACAGATCCTTGATCGCCGAGTAGTCCTTGGACTTCTGGTCGGTGTTGCGGATCAGCAGGCCGATGGAGCAGCCGGTGGTCTTGCCCTCGAACACGCCGGAGAGGATTTCGACTTCATCGGCTTCCTGGCGCTGGGTAGTGTGGCGGCTGGTGCCGGGCTTGCGCCGGTCCAGATCGCGCTGCAGATCGTCCAGCGACAGCTCAAGACCCGGTGGGCAGCCGTCGACAATGGCGACCAACGCCGGACCATGGCTTTCGCCCGCGGTGGTGACAGTGAACAGCTTGCCGTAGGTATTGCCGGACATGCAGGACGCTCCATGAAATCAGCCGAAATAACTCAATCTGGATTACTGAGCCGGGAAGTATACGCAGGCTCCCCAACTAGTTCATCCTCGAACCTTATCCGTGTCCGGAAGTCCAACCGGCACCTTCTCCATGATGGCGTGATGATGCTGCGAGTTCTTCTCTTGAGCCTTACCCTGTTCACCGGCCTGGTCCAGGCGGCCGTACTGCAACGTCCCATCAGCCTCGACACCGGCACTGGCGAGTTATACGGCTCGCTGCTGCTGCCCAAGTCCGACGCCCCGGTGCCGGTGGTCCTGGTCGTCTCCGGCTCCGGCCCCACCGACCGCAACGGCAACAATCCCGACGGTGGGCGCAACGACAGCCTCAAGCGCCTGGCCTGGGTGCTGGCCAAGCACAACATCGCCAGCGTGCGCTACGACAAGCGCGGGGTGGCCGCCAGCCTCGCCGCCACCCCGGACGAGCGCAACCTGACCCTCGACGCCTATGTCGCCGACGCCGTGGCCTGGGGCAAGAAGCTCAAGAGCGACCCGCGCCTGGGCCCGTTGATCATGCTCGGCCACAGCGAAGGCGCGCTGATCGCCACCCTGGCGGCGCCCCAGGTCGATGCGGCGGCGGTGATCTCCATCTCCGGCACCGCCCGCCCGGTGGACCAGGTGCTGCGCCAGCAACTGAGCTATCGCCTGCCGGCGCCGCTGATGCTGCGCAGCAACGAACTGCTCGACAGCCTCAAGGCCGGCCGGGTCGACACCGACGTGCCGCCGCAGTTGGAAGTGATCTTTCGCCCCAGCGTGCAGCCGTACCTGATCACCCTGTTCAGGCAAGACCCGGCCGCCGCGTTCGCCCGCCTGAAGATGCCGGCGCTGATCGTCCAGGGCAGTAATGACATCCAGGTCGGTGTCGGCGATGCGCAGATGCTCAAGGCCGCCAAGCCGGACGCCCAACTGGCGCTGATCGAAGGCATGAACCATGTCCTGCGTATCGTGCCCAACGACGTCAAGCGGCAACTGGCCTCCTACAAGGATCCGCAGCTGCCCCTGGCCTCGGAACTCGGCACCCGCATCATCAGCTTTATTGACGGACTTCACGCCCGTTGACGCGTTTTCCCCTCCAGTCCTGAAAAAAACGGCCGATAAGCCTTTGCCGGCCGTTCACTTGCCGTCGGCAAGTAGCGCTTGGACAGGATCTCGCCGTTATGACCGATACCCAGAACCCTCCCGAAACCGAGGTTGAAAACCCCGCTCCCGAAGCCGTGGCGTTGCCGTGGGCGGACGTCCATGCCGAGCATCACCGGATGCTTCGCCTGGCCCCCCTGCAAACCGATCGCGCCACGGGCGGACGGCCCCTGCGCTTTATCGAGTTCGGTTATGCCGAGCGCAGCAACAAGGAACACAGCCTGTTGCGCATGACCCTCCAACTGCCGGGCCAACGGGTGCGCAAGGAACAGAATCACCTGGATGTCTGGGTCGACCACGCGACTCGTCGGGTGCGCTTCGAGCCGGAAAACCTGCAGATCGAGCCGGCGAACCGCGGCATCGGCCGCTTTCTGCTGGCGCAGGGGGCAAGCTGGGCCCAGAAGAAATGGCCGCACTACCGCGTGGACGGTTTCGAACTGGCGAACAAGGATGCGCTGAACGAGGCCACGCGCCTGCGGCGCGATCATTTCCTGCGGGTCCAGGGTTTCGATGTGGTTTACGCCGATGCCCAGCATCTCAAGGGCAGCGTCAAGCACGTGCAGGTCGGTGAACTGCTGCCCAACTGGAACACCGAAAAGCTGCAATTCGTCGAGATCCTCGAAGCCGCGCAAATGCTGCAGCAGGCCGAGCAGAACCTCGAAGAACAGGAAGTGAAGCTGCGCAAGCACGAAGAAAAGGTCGCCAAGTACAAGCGCGAAGACACCGGGCTGCGCTTTACCATCACCTGCCTGGTAGCGTTTGCGGTGTTCCAGGCCGGGTTGCTGATCTGGATCGCGACCCACCGCTGACCCCTGGCTGCCTCTACGGACTATTGTAGGAGCGAAGCTTGCTCGCGATAGCGTCCGTCCAGGCACACCCCGGTGCCTGGATCGCGGGCAAGTCGGATCGCCGCCCGCTCGCTCCTACAGAAACGCCGATCAGACCCGGGAGTTGAACAGTGCCTGGTGCTGTCGGCACTGCTCGGCGGTGAGCATGAACACGCCATGACCGCCGCGCGCGAAGTCCAGCCAGGCGAAATCGACTTCCGGGTACAGCGCTTCGACATGAACCTGGCTGTTGCCGACCTCGACGATCAACAGGCCCTTCTCGGTCAGATGATCCGCCGCCTCGGCCAGCATGCGCCGCACCAGGTTCAAGCCATCGTCGCCACAGGCCAGGCCCAGCTCCGGTTCATGCTGGTATTCCTCGGGCATGTCGGCGAAGTCCTCGGCATCCACATACGGCGGGTTCGACACGATCAGGTCGAAACGCTGGCCCGGCAAACCCTCGAAGCCGTCACCCTGCACCGTGAACACCCGCTCATCGACGCCATGGCGCTCGATGTTCTGGTTCGCCACCTCGAGGGCTTCGAACGACAAGTCGGCCAGCACCACTTCCGCATGACGGAATTCGTAGGCGCAGGCAATGCCGATGCAGCCGGAACCGGTGCACAGATCGAGAATGCGCGCGGGCTCGGCGCCCAACCAGGGCTCGAAACGTTTTTCGATCAGCTCGCCGATCGGCGAACGCGGGATCAGCACCCGCTCGTCGACAATGAACGACAGGCCGCAGAACCAGGCCTCGCCCAGCAGGTAGGCGGTCGGTACGCGCTCTTCGATGCGCCGCTTGAGCAGACGCTGCAGGTTGACCAGTTCGTCGTCTTCCAGGGCGCAGTCCAGATAGCTGTCAGCGATTTCCCACGGCAGGTGCAAGGCACCCAGTACCAATTGGCGGGCTTCGTCCCAGGCGTTGTCGGTCCCATGGCCGAAAAACAGATCCTCCCCATGAAAGCGGCTGACAGCCCAACGGATGTGGTCGCGCAGGGTGCGCAGGCGGGAAGTGATCACGGGACAGACTCCTGAAAAAACGACTGGCGATTCTAACAGCCAAAACGTCTGAGGACGACGCATGAAAAATCTGAGTCTGCGGGGCGTTCAGGCGGTTTTCTCCACATTCGGCCCGATTCTCCATAGCCCTTGACACGGCTGTAGGCCAGCAACCACGCACCTTACGTTAGTAGCGATTCACAGAAGCGCTCCGCCAGAGGACAATGTCGCAAAAGCCCCACTCACAGGAGCCCCAGAATGTCCGTTCCAAAGACGATGTTTCAACTCAGCGGTCGTGGTTATGCAGCGGCTAATTTGAGCCACGCGACCCTTGTGATCATCGACGCCCAGAAAGAGTACCTCAGCGGCCCCCTGGCCCTGTCCGGCATGGACGCTGCGGTCGCCAACATCAAGCAACTGGTCGCTGCCGCCCGCTCCGCCGGCCGCCCGGTTGTGCATGTGCGCCACCTCGGCACCGTCGGCGGCCTGTTCGACCCCCAGGGCGAACGCGGTGAATTCATCCCCGGCCTCGAACCCCAGGGCGACGAGACCATCATCGGCAAGCTGCTGCCGAGCGCCTTCCATGGCACCGAACTGGAAAAGCGCCTGCAGGACCTGGGCTCCCTGGACCTGATCGTCTGCGGTTTCATGAGCCATTCCAGTGTCAGCACCACCGTGCGCGCGGCGAAGAACCTGGGTTTTCGCTGCACCCTGGTGGAAGACGCCTGCGCCACCCGCGACCTGCCTTACAAGGGCGGCATCCTCAGCGCCGAGCACGTGCAGCAGACCGAAATGGCCATCATGGCGGACAACTTCGCCACCCTCGCCGCCACCAAAGATCTGATCTGATCGACCTGCAATGAGCGGCGCGCCTTCAGGGGCAAGGCCGCTCATCCGTAAAAGCCTCTCATTTGCCGTAATTGCCTTAGCCTCAGGAACCACCCGGTCATCTTTCGGTCGAAGGGCCGATACCCATTGAGGAAGGTCGGAATGAAGATATCCGATGGTTTTGACGCACGTCGTCTGCGGCCCAAAGGCCCGCGGAACTGGCGTTTGCGCCTGGGCGCGGGATTCTCCGCGTTGCTGGCGACCTTCGGTGTGCTGCTGGCGATGGCCGGGGCCGCCAGCCTGTTGGGGCGCCCTCCGGCGCTGGGCGAATTGAATGCAAGTCCGGCGGGTTCCGCGGTGATTCTAGCGGTCGGTCTGTTACTGCTGTATGTCGGCGTCTGGCTGTGGCGTCGCTGCCGGCGGCGCATGCGCCAGCCGCAGACCCTGAACATGGCTCCCCACCTGATGAAGAAGCATGACTGAATCGACGGCAACACGTTTTGTCCCGCCCCTCTCCCGTCGAGTTGGGTAAACTGCTCGGTCTTCGCGGAGGCTGACATGCAAGACGACGATTTTTCCCTGTTCAAAAGCGCGATCCAAGGCGTCAAGCCGATCAAGCACGATCGCGCCGAAACCGGCAAACCCAAGGCTGACCGGGCGCAGATCGCCAAGCTGCGCCAGGCAGCCAGCGTGCGCACCGAAACCACGACCGTCGACGGGCTGTCCGATCAGTTCGTGATCGATGTCGGCCCGGAAGACGAGCTGATGTGGGCCCGCGACGGGGTTCAGGAAAGCCAGATGCGCAAGCTCAAGGTCGGCCAGATCCCTTTCGAGGGCAGCCTCGACCTGCACGGCATGAACGTGGAAAAGGCCCGGGAAACCCTCTGGGCATTCCTCGCCGAAGCCACCAAGTTCGAAATCCGCTGCGTGCGCGTCACCCACGGCAAGGCCGTGCGCCTGGACGGCAAGCGGCCGATGATCAAGAGCCACGTCAACACCTGGCTGCGCCAGCATCCCCAGGTGCTCGGCTTCACCTCGTGCCAGGCCAAACATGGCGGTGCCGGGGCGGTCTACGTGATGCTCAAACGCACCATGATGGAAGGCCGCGACGAGTAAAGCCGCTTCGTCGCGCTTGCAGCGCCCGGTCCGCCACCGTACCCTTGCCCTTTGCGTAAAATCCCACAGGTAGTTTCATGTCCCTGGAACAGAATTACACGGCGATCCTCGGCCAATTGGGCGAAGACGTCTCCCGCGAGGGCCTGCTCGACACGCCAAAACGTGCCGCCAAAGCCATGCAGTACCTCTGCCGCGGTTATGAGCAAACGCTGGAAGAAGTCACCAACGGTGCCTTGTTCAGCTCCGATAACAGCGAGATGGTGCTGGTCAAGGACATCGAGCTCTACTCGCTGTGCGAGCACCATCTGCTGCCTTTCATCGGCAAGGCTCACGTCGCCTACATTCCGAGTGGCAAGGTGCTGGGCCTGTCGAAAGTCGCGCGCATCGTCGACATGTACGCGCGCCGCCTGCAGATCCAGGAAAACCTCAGCCGCCAGATCGCCGACGCGGTCCAGCAAGTGACCGGCGCCCTGGGCGTCGCGGTGGTGATCGAGGCCAAGCACATGTGCATGATGATGCGCGGTGTGGAGAAGCAGAACTCGTCGATGATCACTTCGGTGATGCTGGGCGAGTTCCGCGAAAACGCGGCAACCCGCAGCGAGTTTCTCAGCCTGATCAAGTAAACGGCTGCCCGAAAGAACCGGCGTTCATCGCCGGTTTTTTTTCGCCTGGCAAAAATCAGGTAAGCTGCCGCCCCTTCTTTCATGGGCAAGAGGCAATATCGTGATCGTCAAAGCGCTTCGAGTCGGCCTGGGCCAGCTCATCATCTTCATCGACTTCATCACCCGCCCACGCAAGCAGCAGCGCCCCGCCGCCGCTCAAGCCCAGGTCGAACAGGCCGCCAAGGGCCTGACCCTGTACCAGTTCCACGCCTGCCCCTTCTGCGTGAAAACCCGCCGCACCCTGCACCGCCTGAACGTTCCGGTGGCCCTGCGTGACGCGAAAAACAACGAGCAGGATCGCCAGGCCCTGCTGGAGCAAGGCGGCAAGATCAAGGTGCCGTGCCTGCGTATCGAAGAAAACGGCCAGACCACCTGGATATACGAGTCCAAGGTGATCATCGATTATCTGGACAAGCGCTTTGCAACAGCTTGAATGGTTGGTGGCGTTCTGAAGGACGTCATCGCGCCAGAACAGCCCCCACAAGATCCAGACCATAAAAAAACCGACCCAAGGGTCGGTTTTTTGTTTCCCGCAGAGACTCAGTCGAGCATCCCGATATGCCGCGGGTGGCTTTCCACCCGCTGCATCCACGCCTGGATGCCCGGGTAGCGCGCCAGGTCGAAGCCACCTTCATGGGCGACATGGGTATAGGCATAGAGCGCGATATCGGCAATCGAGTACTGCTCGCCCACCAGATACGGCGTGCGCGCCAACTGGTGTTCCATCACATCCAGGGCCTTGTAACCGCGTTTTTGCAGCTTCTCGTATTCGTGCTGGCGTTCTTGCGGCAGCCCCAGATAGAGCTGGATGAAACGTGCCACGGCAATGTACGGCTCATGGCTGTATTGCTCGAAAAACTGCCATTGCAGCACTTGCGTGCGTAAACGCGGCTCGCTCGGCAGGAACTCGCTGCCATCGGCGAGAAAGTTGAGAATCGCGTTCGACTCCCACAGGCAGGTGCCGTCTTCCAGCTCCAGCACCGGGATCTTGCCGTTGGGGTTCTTCGCCAGAAACGCCTCGGTCTGCGTATCCCCGTTCAAGATGTCCACGGCGTGCCACTCGTAAGGCTGACCGAGCAGATTGAGCATCAGCTTGACCTTGTAGCAGTTGCCGGACCGGTAATCCCCATAAACCTTGTACATGGCCCTCTCCCCTTAGGCTGCCTGTGCAGCCTGTGCTTGACGTACCACGGTGGCCAGCCGCTTGAGACCTTCGTCCAGACGCGCCGGATCGATATGACTGAAATTCAACCGCAGGTGACCTGGATTGCGGTCCGGCTCGGAGAAGAAGGGTTCGCCCGGCATGAATGCCACGTCCTGCTCCAGCGCCGCTTTCAGCAAAGTGCGGGTGTCCAGCGGCTGTTTCAAGGTCAACCAGAAAAACAGCCCGCCCTGGGGCACCTGCCAATCGGCCAGATCGCCGAAATGACGTTGCAGGGCGGCCTGAAAACCATCGCGGCGCACCCGGTAGAAATCGCGCAATTCGCCCAGGTGCTGCTGGTACTGCTCGGTACCTATCCATTGCAGCGCCTGCCATTGGCCGACGCGGTTGGTGTGCAGGTCTGCCGATTGCTTCAACCGCAGCAGATGGGGAAACAGGTCCGGGCTGGCGATCAGGTAACCGACCCGCAACCCTGGCAGCAGGGTCTTCGACACCGTGCCGGTGTAGATCCAACTGGCCTTGCGCAGGCGCCCGACAATAGGCGTGGCGTTGCCGCCATCGAACGTCAGTTCGCGGTAAGGCTCGTCTTCGATCAGGGTCACTCCGAACTCGTCGAGCAGCGCCGCCACGGCATCGCGCTTGGCCTCGCTGTAGCGCACCGCCGAAGGATTCTGGAAGGTCGGGATCAGGTAGATGAACGCGGGACGATGCTGCTCCAGGCAGGCGCGCAATTGCGCCAGATCCGGCCCATCGGCCTGAAGCGGCACGGTCAGGCAATCGGCGCCGAACAGCTGGAAGATCTGCAGTGCCGCGAGATAAGTCGGCGCTTCCAGCATGATCTCGGTGCCCTTGTCGATGTACAGCTTGGCCGCCAGATCGAGGGTCTGCTGGGAGCCGCTGACCACCAGTACCTGGCTGGCCTCGCACGGCACGCCCAGCCCCCGGGCCTGCGCCGCCAGGGCCTCGCGCAGCTGTGGCTCGCCTTCACTCATGCCGTATTGGCCCATGGACACCGGCATCGCCTGCCAATCGACCTTCGGCAGCATCGCCTCGGCGGGCAGGCCTCCGGCGAACGACATCACTTCCGGACGCTGCGCGGCGGCAAGGATTTCACGGATCAGTGAGCTTTTAAGACGCGAAACACGTTCGGAGAAGGCCATGAGGTCACCGGTAGCAAAGGCGGAGGAAAATACGTCAAACTGCTTGACCGAAATTACGCCGACTTTCGCAGATACGTCAATATGCTTGACCTTAAAAACCAGACCACCCAACAAGCCGCCATGGAAGCCTTCTTCTTTGGTTACCAGGCGTTCACCGCCAAGGCCGACGAAATGCTCGAGCGTCGCGGCCTGAGTCGCGTGCATCAGCGCATCGTGTTTTTCATCGCCCGCTATCCAGGGCTGAGCGTGAAAGAACTGCTCACGGCACTGGGCGTGAGCAAGCAGGCGCTGAATATCCCGCTGCGCCAATTGATGGAGATGCACCTGGTCAACAGCGTTGCCTCGCAGAGTGACAAGCGCAAACGCCTGCTGGAGCTGACGGAAGACGGCGCGCGCTTTGAGCAATCGCTGCGGCGCGAGCAGGTCAAGCTGCTGCAACGGGTATTCGCCGAGGCCGGCGAGGCGGCAGTGGATGGCTGGCTGGCGGTGAACAAGGCTCTGGGCGACAACCGCTGAACCACAGCCTGCGAGCGCACAGCGGTCGTCAACCTGCATACCCGATGCTTCTGCAAGACCCGCGTCAGCCCCATTACGACCGCTGCGCGCTCGATCGCAGGCTGCGCCAGCGGCTACAGGCCATATAGCCTTTCTGGCGAACTTTTCGCACACAACCTAAAAAACATTATTTGCTTTCTTTGTATACAAAAGCATAATTCGCCACGTGCGAGTTCCTGACCTAAAGGTCAATAAAAGCCCGCAAGCCTTACATACCTCAAAGAGCCGCTGCCCACCCTCACGTGCCCGGCTCTGGAAAAAATAATAAAACTCTTGAGGAGTACTCGCTGTGGAAAGCCGCAAATCCGAAGCCCCTACGCTGGAACTCTCGCCGCCGCTGAACAGTGGCTGGCTGGAGCGCATCTTCAAACTCAGGTTGCATGGCACCACGGTGAAGACCGAGTTGATCGCCGGTCTGACGACCTTCATCACCATGGCCTACATCATCTTCGTCAACCCCAACATCATGGCCGACGCCGGCATCGACCACGGCGCGGCCTTCGTCGCCACCTGCATCGCCGCGGCCCTGGGTTGCCTGTTGATGGGGCTGTACGCCAACTGGCCGGTAGGCCTGGCGCCCGGCATGGGGCTGAACGCCTTTTTCACCTACACCGTGGTCGGAACCATGGGTTACAACTGGGAAACCGCCCTCGGTGCGGTGTTCGTCTCCGGCGTGCTGTTCATGTTCCTGACCTTCTCGCGGATCCGCGAGTGGCTGCTCAACAGCATTCCGGCCAGCCTGCGCTTCGCCATGGGCGCCGGCGTGGGTTTGTTCCTGGGGCTGATCGGCTTGAAGACCGCGGGCATCGTGGTCGATAGCCCGGCCACCCTGATCAAGCTCGGCTCCCTGCGCGAACCCGGCCCGCTGCTGGCGGCGATCTGCTTCCTGATGATTGCCGTGCTCAGTTATCACCGGGTATTCGGCGCGATCCTCATCAGCATCATCACCGTGACCCTGGCTGGCTGGGGCCTGGGCCTGGTGCACTACGAGGGCATCATGTCGGCCCCGCCGAGCCTGGCACCGACCTGGATGGCCATGGATGTGGCCGGGGTGTTCAACGTCAGCATGATCAGCGTGGTGCTGGCGTTCCTTTTCGTGCACATGTTCGATACCGCCGGCACCCTGATGGGCGTGGCCCAGCGCGCCGGCCTGGTCAACCCCGACGGCAAGATCGAGAACCTCTCCCGTGCCCTGAAGGCGGACAGCGCCTCCAGCGTATTCGGTGCGGTGGTCGGCGTTCCGCCCGTGACCAGCTACGTGGAAAGTGCCGCGGGCGTCGCCGCAGGTGGTCGGACTGGTCTTACCGCAGTGACCGTAGGTGTGCTATTTATCGCAGCCATGTTTTTCGCACCGCTAGCTGGCATGATCCCCGCTTATGCCACCGCCGGCGCGCTGATTTATGTGGCGATGCTGATGATGGGCGGCATGGCCCACATCGATTGGGAAGAGGCCACCGACAGCATCCCGGCGATCGTGACCGCGATCATGATGCCGCTGACCTTCTCGGTCGCCGACGGTATCGCCCTGGGCTTCATCACCTACGTGGCCTTGAAGGCCGGGACGGGCAAGTACAAGGAAATTTCCATCAGCCTGTGGGTGCTGTGCGCGATCTTTATCGCCAAGTTCATTTTCTTGTAGGTACATCGGTTTCAAACGGCCTCACCCCGTCGGGTGAGGCTTTTGCGCATAAGGAGAAAGGCAATGAGCGTGGAAACCTGGCTGCTGTTCAGCGGCGCGGCACTGGTGGTGATCCTGATTCCGGGCCCGCTGTCCCTGCTGATGATCAGCAACAGTCTGAATTACGGTTTGCGCCGGTCCTACCCGGCGTTTCTCGGCGGTGTGTTTGCCTCGATCTGCCTGCTGAGCGCCTCGGCCCTGGGCCTGGGCGCCCTGCTGCTGGCCTCGGAACAGCTGTTCAGCGCCCTGAAAATCGTCGGCGCGCTGTACCTGTTCTATCTCGCCTGGCAAAGCTGGCAGCAATCGCGGCAGCCGTCTCATGGCGCCGAAGTGCCCGAGGCCGCACCAAAACCACGCTTTCGCGCACTGTTCGGGCGCGCTTTTGTGCTGGGTGCCAGCAACCCGAAAGACATTCTGTTCTTCGCCGCGTTTCTGCCGCAGTTTCTCAGTACCGAGCAGCCCTTCCTGCCACAGTTGCTGATCATGATCGCCACCTGGACCGTGCTCGACCTGCTGTGCAAGCTGGCTTATGGCCTGGGCGCCCACGGGGCGGCGCGCTACCTGCGCAGCGGCAAGGGCCAGAGCTGGTTCAACCGGGTCAGCGCCGGGCTGTTCAGCGGCGCCGGTGCCGCGTCGCTGTTGAGCCGCTGAAAGCATCGCGGGCAAGCCTCGCTCCTACAGAAGCCAATCCTGTAGGAGCGAGCGGGCGGCGATCCGACTTGCCCGCGATAGCGTCCTCACAAGCACCACCTTTCTGGGAACGAAAAAAAGCCCGCAGTGTGAGCGGGCGAAAGACCAAAGAAGCTATTTGCGCAGGCTTCGTGGGGGGAAAGTCCTAGCTTCCTCTGTAGGTCGAATAGCTGTAGGGCGAGATCAGCAGCGGTACGTGGTAATGCTCCTGCTCGGCCGAGATGCCAAAGCGCAGCACCACCACATCGAGAAACGCAGGTTCGGGCAGTTGTACGCCGCGGGCACGGTAGTAATCACCGGCATGGAATTGCAGCTGGTAAACCCCGGTGCGGTAGTCATCGCCTTGCAGCAGCGGCGCATCGCAACGGCCGTCGCTGTTGGTCAGGGCACTGGCGACCAGTTCCAGCTGCGTACCTTCGACCCGGTACAACTCGACCTTGATGGCGCTGCCTGGGCAGCCATGCGCGGCATCCAACACGTGTGTAGTCAAACGTCCCATTGATTCTGCGTGTCTGTGCGCGCTCACACGTCCAGACCTCGCGCCTCCTGAAGTCAGTTGATAAGGAGACCGCACCGTTTCGGAGCACGAAAGGATGCGGCGAGGAATTTATTAAGACACTTTTCAAAAAAATTGTACACAATAAAAATCACCCATTTCCGGGTACTTCGAGCAAGCCCCCGTATTCCCTTGATCAGCGGCTACACCATGAGGACAGAAGACTTTTCATCCATTAGCTGACCAACCAGGCAGGTTTCTTGCAATACCCAGGCACGAACACAATCGATGAAAAATGCAAAAAATCGGGCTTACAAACCGAATGAAAAGTTGTATACAATCAGTCCATCGCTGTGACGCCAGCCTGTCCTTCTCCCCAGGCCCCGCCACGCCACCGTTATCACGATAAGAAGGAAGACTGCAGTGAGCGCTGACTACCCACGCGACCTGATCGGTTACGGCTCCAACCCTCCTCACCCTCACTGGCCGGGCAATGCCCGCATCGCCCTGTCGTTCGTGCTCAATTACGAAGAAGGCGGCGAGCGCAATATCCTGCACGGCGACAAGGAGTCGGAAGCCTTCCTTTCGGAAATGGTCGCCGCCCAGCCCCTGCAGGGCGAACGCAACATGAGCATGGAATCGCTGTACGAGTATGGCAGCCGTGCCGGCGTCTGGCGGATCCTCAAGCTGTTCAAGGAATTCGACATTCCGCTGACCATCTTCGCCGTCGCCATGGCCGCCCAGCGCCATCCGGACGTGATCCGCGCCATGGTCGAGGCCGGCCACGAGATCTGCAGCCACGGCTACCGCTGGATCGACTACCAGTACATGGACGAAGCCCAGGAACGCGAGCATATGCTCGAGGCGATCCGCATCCTCACCGAAATCACCGGTGAGCGCCCGCTGGGCTGGTATACCGGCCGCACCGGCCCGAACACCCGGCGCCTGGTGATGGAGGAAGGCGGTTTCCTCTACGACTGCGACACCTACGACGATGACCTGCCCTACTGGGAAACCAACAACCCGACCGGCAAGGCGCACCTGGTGATCCCCTACACCCTGGACACCAACGACATGCGCTTCACCCAGGTCCAGGGCTTCAACAAGGGCGACGACTTCTACCAGTACCTCAAGGATGCCTTCGACGTGCTGTACGCCGAAGGCGCCGAGGCACCGAAGATGCTGTCCATCGGCCTGCACTGCCGCCTGATCGGCCGCCCGGCACGCCTGGCCGCCCTGAAGCGTTTTATCGAGTACGTCAAAGGTCACGATCAGGTCTGGTTCACCCGCCGAGTGGACATCGCCCGCCACTGGCAGCAAACCCATCCGTTCCCGGGGGCGGCGAAATGAGCACCTTCCAAACCCTGAAACCCTCGACCCTGAGCCGCGACGCCTTCGTCAATGCCTTCGCCGATATCTATGAACATTCGCCATGGGTCGCCGAAAAGGCCTTCGACCTGGGCCAGGATGCCTCGATCGACCGGATCGACACCCTGCACCAGCGCATGAGCGACATCCTGTTGAGCGCCGACCACCAGAGCCAGTTGGCCCTGATCAACGCTCACCCGGACCTGGCCGGCAAAGCCGCCGTCCAGGGGCAACTGACCGCGGCCAGCACTGAAGAACAGTCTGGCGCGGGTATTCACCAATGCACGGCCGAAGAGTTCCAGCGCTTCACCGAGCTGAACGACGCCTACAAGGCCAAGTTCAAGTTTCCCTTCATCATGGCGGTAAAAGGCAGCAACCGGCATCAGATCCTCGCGGCGTTCGAAGCCCGCATCCACAACTCGGTGGACACCGAATTCAGGTGCGCGCTGGCGGAGATCAACAAGATCGCCCTGTTCCGATTACTGACTCTCTAGCAAGCCTGGCCCGAGTACGAAACGTACCCAGGGCCCTGCAAGCATCCCAAGCCACTCTATAAAGGCAGACAAGAAGAATGAAAGCTTACGCCGTACCTTTCGAGAAGTTCGTCAACCTGGCCGACGCCCGCCTGGGCACCAAGATCATTTCGGTGACCGATGACTGGTTCGCTGACGCCAACCGTCTGTTCCAGCCGACCCCGGCCGTATGGAAGGAGGGCGTTTTCGATGACAACGGCAAGTGGATGGACGGCTGGGAGTCGCGCCGCAAGCGCTTCGAAGGCTACGACAGCGCGGTGATCCGCCTGGGCGTGCCTGGCCAGATCAAAGGCGTGGACATCGACACCTCATTCTTCACCGGCAACTTCCCGCCATCGGCCTCCCTGGAAGCCTGCTTCCTGGCCGAAGGCGAACCGAATGAAAACACCCAGTGGGTGGAAGTGCTGTCGGCCGTCGAGCTGCAAGGCAACAGCCACCACTACCACGAGATCAGCAACGACCAGGCGTTCAGCCACCTGCGCTTCAACATCTACCCGGATGGCGGCGTGGCCCGCCTGCGCGTGTATGGCATTCCGTACCGCGACTGGTCGGCGGTCGGCGACAACGAGCAGATCGACCTGGCAGCCGCCCTCAACGGCGGCCGCGCCCTGGCCTGCTCCGACGAACACTTCGGCCGCATGAGCAACATCCTCAACCCGGGCCGCGGCATCAACATGGGCGATGGCTGGGAAACCGCACGCCGCCGCACGCCAGGCAATGACTGGGTGATCGTCGCCCTGGGCCATCCGGGCGAGATCGAGAAAATCATCGTCGACACCCTGCACTTCAAGGGCAACTACCCGGACAGCTGCTCGATCCAGGGCGCCTTCGTCAAGGGCGGTACCGACAGCCAGATCGAAACCCAGTCGCTGTTCTGGCGTGAACTGCTGCCGAGCCAGAAGCTGGAAATGCACGCCGAACACACCTTCGCCGAGCAGATCAAGGCCCTGGGCCCGATCACCCATATCCGCCTGAACGTGTTCCCGGACGGTGGCGTCAGCCGCCTGCGGATCCTCGGCAAGGTCGCGAAGTAATGCCGAACCTGTAGGTGTAGGAGCGAGCTTGCTCGCGATGGCGTCAGACCGGGCGATAGATGAACACCGGACAACCGCATCGCGAACAAGCTCGCTCCTACAGGACAGCACAAGACGACAACAACGAACTCACAGATTAAGAAGAACAGCATGCGCACATTGATGATCGAACCGCTGAGCAAAGAAGCCTTCGCCCCCTTCGGTGACGTGATCGAAACCGACGGCAGCGATCACTTCATGATCAACAACGGTTCGACCATGCGCTTCCATCGTCTGGCTACCGTGGAAACCGCCACGCCGGACGACAAGGCGATCATCAGCATCTTCCGCGCCGACGCGCTGGACATGCCCTTGACCGTCCGCATGCTGGAGCGCCATCCGCTGGGCAGCCAGGCTTTCATTCCGCTGCTCGGCAATCCCTTTCTGATCGTGGTCGCGCCACTTGGCGATGCACCTGTATCGGGCTTGGTCCGCGCCTTTGTCAGCAACGGCAGGCAGGGCATTAATTACCATCGCGGCGTCTGGCACCACCCGGTGCTGACGATCGAAAAGCGGGATGACTTCCTGGTGGTTGATCGCAGTGGCACAGGCAACAACTGCGATGAGCATTTCTTTGAAGAGGATGAGTGTTTGATCCTCGCCCCCCACCAATAAGAGAAGGTCTGATCACCCGAAAACAAGGGTGACAGGCGAGAGGTAAAGACTGTGGAAGCACATCTGTTGGAATGGCTCAACCTGAGCGTGCGTTGGGTTCACATGATCACTGGCGTGGCCTGGATCGGCGCGTCGTTCTACTTCGTCTGGCTGGAAAACAACCTCAATCGCGTCAACCCCAAGGACGGCCTGTCGGGCGACCTCTGGGCAATCCACGGTGGCGGCATCTATCACCTGGAAAAATACAAACTGGCCCCACCGTCCATGCCGGAAAACCTGCACTGGTTCAAGTGGGAAGCCTACTTCACCTGGATGTCGGGGATCGCCCTGCTGTGCCTGGTGTTCTACTACAACCCGATGCTCTACCTGGTAGCGCCCGGCAGCGGCCTGACCGGCCCTGAAGGCGTGGCCATCGGCATCGGTTCGCTGATCGCCGGCTGGTTTGTCTACGACTTCCTCTGCGATTCGCCCCTGGGCAAGAAACCTGCCCTGCTCGGCTTCATCCTGTTCGTACTGTTGATCGCCGCGGCCTATGGCTTCAGCAAGGTGTTCAGCGGTCGCGGCGCCTACCTGCACGTCGGCGCCATCATCGGCACCATCATGGTCGGCAACGTGTTCCGCATCATCATGCCGGCCCAGCGCGCGCTGGTGGCCGCCATCGCGGAAAACCGCACGCCGGACCCGACCCTGCCGGCCAAGGGCCTGCTGCGTTCGCGCCACAACAACTACTTCACCCTGCCCGTGCTGTTCATCATGATCAGCAACCACTTTCCGAGCACCTACGGTAGCCAGTACAACTGGTTGATCCTGGCCGGGATCGCGGTGCTGGCGGTACTGGTGCGTCACTACTTCAACACCCGCCACGACAGCCACAAGTTCGCCTGGACCCTGCCGGTCGCCGCCCTGGGCATGATCTGCCTGGCCTATGTCACCGGCCCCGCGCAAATGGCCAACAGCCCGGAAGTGGCCAAGGCGCCGGCGAAGATCGAGTACCAGCCACTGCCGGAAACCGCCATTGGCGGCGGCGCCAAGCCTGAAACCGCAGCAACTCCAGCAGCTTCGGCGACTCCCGAAGTGGCCCCGGCACAAGCGTCCACGGCAACCCAGGGCCCGAGCTTCGACAAGGTGCATAACGTGATCCAGGAACGTTGCACCGTCTGCCACTCGGCCAAGCCCACCAGCCCGCTGTTCAGTGCCGCGCCGGCCGGCGTGATGTTCGACACCCCGGAGCAGATCAAGCTCCAGGCCCCACGTATCCAGGCCCAGGCAGTCGCCAGCCAGATCATGCCACTGGGCAACATTACTCAGATGACCCAGCAGGAACGTGACCTGATCGGTGCCTGGATCAACCAGGGGGCACGCACCAACTAGTACCGCGATGCCCGACGACCGCTATCGCGGGCAAGCCTCGCGCCTACAGCATGTGTATTGCTTTTGTAGGAGCGAAGCTTGCTCGCGATCGACCGCCACGCGGTTGGCCTGCTGCAAAAAAGCTGTTCGCAACCACACAGCTTTCTAATCACAAGAATAAGAAGATCCGAGGTGTTGCATGTCCGCGTTAAACGAACCGCGCATCCCCGACGCACCCGCCATTGCGCGACTGCCCCTTTTGCAACTGATCCTGGTCGGGTTGCAGCATGTCCTGCTGATGTACGGAGGCGCCATCGCGGTGCCGCTGATCATCGGACAGGCCGCGGGTCTGAGTCGTGAAGAAATCGCCTTCCTGATCAATGCCGACCTGCTGGTCGCCGGCATCGCCACCCTCGTGCAATCCCTCGGCATCGGCCCCATGGGCATCCGCATGCCGGTGATGATGGGCGCCAGCTTCGCCGCGGTGGGCAGCATGGTGGCCATGGCCGGCATGCCGGGCATCGGCCTGCAGGGGATCTTTGGCGCAACCATCGCCGCCGGTTTCTTCGGCATGCTGATCGCGCCCTTCATGTCCAAGGTGGTGCGCTTCTTTCCGCCCCTGGTCACCGGCACCGTCATCACCTCCATCGGCCTGTCGCTGTTCCCGGTCGCGGTGAACTGGGCGGGCGGCGGCAGCCACAATGCCGAGTTCGGCTCCCCCATCTACCTGGCCATCGCCGCGCTGGTGCTGGGCACAATCCTGCTGGTGCACCGTTTCATGCGCGGTTTCTGGGTGAACATTTCCGTACTGATCGGCATGGGCCTGGGCTACGTGCTCTGCGGCCTGATCGGCATGGTCGACCTCAGCGGCATGGCCCAGGCACCCTGGGTGCAGGTAGTCACTCCGCTGCATTTCGGCATGCCACAGTTCCATCTGGCGCCGATTCTTTCGATGTGCCTGGTGGTGGTGATCATCTTCGTCGAGTCCACCGGGATGTTCCTCGCCCTGGGGAAAATCACCGGCCAGGAAGTCACCCCGCGCATGCTCCGCCGCGGCCTGCTGTGTGATGCCGGCGCCTCGTTTTTCGCCGGTTTCCTCAACACCTTCACCCACTCTTCGTTCGCCCAGAACATCGGCCTGGTGCAGATGACCGGCGTGCGTTGCCGCTCGGTGACCATAGTCGCCGGCGGCCTGCTGATCGTGCTGAGCCTGCTGCCCAAGGCGGCTTTCCTGGTGGCCTCGATTCCCCCGGCGGTACTGGGTGGCGCGGCTATCGCCATGTTCGGCATGGTGGCGGCGACCGGGATCAAGATCCTCCAGGAAACCGATATCGCCGACCGGCGCAATCAACTGCTGGTGGCGGTGAGCATCGGCATGGGCCTGATTCCGGTGATCCGTCCGGAATTCTTCGCCCACCTGCCCCTGTGGATGAGCCCGATCACCCACAGCGGAATCGCCATGGCCACCCTCAGTGCGCTGGCCCTGAACCTGCTGTTCAACATCCTGGGCGGCACCGAACGGGCCGCCAGCAACGCCCGACACGCCCACCAGCATTGAAGCCTGGACGGGGCGGCCCGACAGCCGCCCCTGCTTGACCGTCGATACCCGAAATACACGCACGACAGGCAGACCCGGCACCGCGCCCGGTCGCAGTCGGCGGCTGCCTGCGCCTTGACAATAAAAACAAACAGGGAGCAACACGATGAGACTTGCACACGCACGCCTGCTGCTCGGCGGCGCACTGCTGGCCACGACCCAGGTCATGGCCGGCGACCTGCTGCTGTGGCAGACCAACAGCCTGACGTACCTGTACGGCAAGAACTTCGCGATCAACCCGTCGATCCAGCAGACGGTGACCTTCGAACACGCCGATCGTTGGAAGTACGGCGACACCTTCCTGTTCGTCGACAAGATTTTCTACAACGGCGAGGAAGACCGTAACAAAGGCCCCCACGCCTTTTACGGCGAGTTCAGCCCCAGGCTGTCGTTCGGCAAGATCCTCGACCGCTCATTCGCCTTCGGCCCGGTCAAGGATGTGTTGCTGGCCATGACCTACGAATATGGCGAAGGCGACAGCGAGGCCTATCTGATCGGCCCCGGTTTCGACCTGGCCGTTGCGGGCTTCAACTATTTCACCCTGAACTTCTACCGCCGCCAGACCGAAGGCCCGCGCCCCGGCGACGGTGTCTGGCAGATCACCCCTTCCTGGTCCTACAGCATCCCGCTGGGCCGTTCGAACCTGTTGATCGACGGCTACCTGGACTGGGTGGTGGACAACGACCGGAACGACCGCGGTACCTACCACGCCAACCTGCACATCAATCCGCAGATCAAATACGACCTGGGCAAGGCCCTGCGCCTGGGCGAAAAGCAGCTGTATGTCGGTCTCGAATACAGCTACTGGAAAGACAAATACGGCATTCAGAACAGCGCCAACCTGGACACCAATCAGAACGCCGCCAGCCTGCTGGTGAAGGTGCATTTCTAGAATGACCGGCAAACGTGCCCCAAAGTTGTTTCAAGTGCGCTATTGCAGAGCACTTGAGCAAGGCCGTGGGAGTCAGTATTCTCCGCGGCCGCCTGAATCCGGTGAAAAAAAAAGCCCGGATTTAAAACCTGACCGGAAAGCCAACTTATCCCGGCCTCCGGAAAGTACCAAGGCGTACCGAGTTAAAACCGAATTCACTCTCGATCGACTGTATTCGTACAGGCGCGCGGGAGTTTTTGCGCTTTTTTTTCGCCTTGGCTCAGCTCTTGCTATCAGCAACAAAGCTGACCGATCGGATGATTTTTCAGCCACTAAAAGGTGCCACACCAGAGCACCGGCTTTTAAAGAAAAACGTGGAACCACTTACTTTTTGGGAGCAACCGAATGAACCGCATCTGTAAAGGCCTGATGCTTGCCGGATCCTTGCTGGCAGGGGCCCAGGCCACCGCCGGCGACCTGCTGCAATGGCAGAACAACAGCCTGACCTACCTCTACGGCAAAGACTTCACGATCAACCCGCAGATCCAGCAAACCGTGACTTTCGAACATGCCGATGCCTGGAAGTACGGCGACAACTTCCTGTTTATCGACAAGATCTTCTACAACGGTAAAAAGGACGGCAACGTCGGCCCGAACACTTATTACGGCGAGTTCAGCCCGCGTCTTTCGTTCGGCAAGATCTTCGACCGGAAGTTGGAGTTCGGCCCGATCAAGGATGTATTGCTGGCCATGACTTACGAGTTCGGCGAAGGCGATAACGAGTCCTACCTGATCGGTCCGGGCTTCGACCTGGCAATCCCCGGGTTCGATTACTTCCAGTTGAACTTCTACAACCGCCAGACCGAAGGCAGCCGTGCCGGCGACAATGTCTGGCAGATCACCCCGGTCTGGTCCTACACCATTCCCGTGGGCCGTTCGGACATCCTGATCGACGGTTTCATCGACTGGGTGGTGGACAACGACAAAAACTCCAAAGGCGAGTACCACGCCAACCTGCACATCAACCCGCAGATCAAGTACGACCTGGGCAAGGCGCTGAAACTGGGCGACAAACAGTTGTATGTGGGTATCGAGTACGACTACTGGAAGAACAAGTACGGAGTCAAGGACACCCCCTACTTCGACACCGACCAGAACACCGCCAGCCTGCTGCTCAAGTACCACTTCTGATGCAGTGAGCGCCGTTCCCGTGCGGGTCGCGGGAACGGACTACATCGAATAAATCGATAGCAACGCGCCGATATTCGCAACCATCGATCAGTTGAGCTGGCATAGCATGTCGCTCATCCCAACCTGATCAGGAGTTGCATCGATGACTCAATTTCGCACAGTACTCAGCGTCCATACCGGCCAGCCCGCTTCGGACGGCGCCGGCGTCAGACTGACCCGGGTCTTCGGTGGCCAGGGTGTCGAGCGCTTCGACCCGTTCCTGATGCTCGATGAATTCGGCTCGGAAAACCCCGACGACTACATCGCGGGTTTCCCGCCCCATCCCCATCGCGGCTTCGAAACCGTCACCTACATGCTCGAAGGCCGCATGCGCCACGAGGATCACCTGGGCAACGTCGGCCTGCTGGAAGGCGGTGGCGTGCAATGGATGACCGCCGCCAAGGGCATCATCCACAGCGAGATGCCGGAACAGGAAGAAGGCGTGATGCGCGGCTTCCAGCTCTGGCTGAACCTGCCGGGCAAGCACAAGCTGGACAAGGCCGGCTACCGGGACATTCAACCCCAGGACATCCCCCGCCTGACCACCGCCAATGGCGTGGAAGTGGTGGTGATCGCCGGCCGCTTCGATGACGGCCAGGCGCAGCAGACCGGCGCCGTCGAACGGCCGGACACCGAGCCCCACTACTTCAACCTGCGCCTGCCTGCGGGCGCCAGTATCAGCCCGCGGCTGCCTGCAGGACATCGGGCCCTGCTGTACGTTTATGAAGGTCAGATCGACCTGCCCGGGCATCCGCAACCGGTCGCCAGCAGCAAGCTGGTGCGCCTGTCCGACCAGGGCGAGATTCAGTTGAGCAGTGCCGCCGGCGCCCGTGTGCTGTTGATTGCTGGCAAGCCGCTGGGCGAGCCGATCGTGCAGTACGGACCATTCGTGATGAACACCCGGGAAGAGATCGAGCAGGCATTGCGGGATTTTCGCGATGACAAGCTGACGGCCTGAGCATTGCCCTCAGAAACGCTATCGCGAGCAAGCTCGCTCCTACAGAGATAATAAATTCCCTGTAGGCGAGCCTGCTCGCGATGTTCTTTCAGGCCGTCGCGACCTCTGCCGCCAACCCCAGAAACCGCCGCAGCTCGTCGCGCTTGGCCAAGGCATCGCTGCGCCCCAGCTCGATCAATTCGCTGCAATACCCCGCCTCGAACAGCAGGTAACTCAAGACCCCGGCACCGCTGGTCTTGGTCGCCCCCGGCCCGCGCAGGAACAGGCGCAATGCCGCCGGCAGCTCATGCCGGTGACGCGCGGCGATCTCGTCGATCGGCTGGCTGGGGGCGATCACCAGCACCTCCACCGGCGCCACGCCCAGGGTACGGACGGGCGTGCCCGACGGCAGCAGATGACTGAACTGGTTGAGTCGCTGCAAGAGCTCGATGTCGCTCTCCAGGCTATCAATGAACGTACTGTTGAGCATGTGGCCACCGATCTGCGCCAGCGTCGGCTGCTGCCCGGTGTAGCTGCGTTGCTGGGGCGCCTGCGGATCGATGCCACGGGGGTTGCCGCTGACCCCGACCACCAGCACCCGGCTGGCCCCCAGGTGCAAGGCCGGACTGATGGGCGCCGATTGCCGCACCGCGCCGTCGCCGAAAAACTCCTGGTCGATTTTCACCGGCGCGAACAGCAGTGGAATCGCCGAGCTGGCCAGCAAGTGTTCGACCGTGAGCTCGGTGGGCAGGCCGATACGCCGATGGCGCAGCCAGGCCTCGATGGTGCCGCCGCCCTGGTAGAAGGTCACCGCCTGGCCCGATTCATAACCGAAGGCCGTGACCGCCACCGCCTGCAGATGCTTTTGCGCAATGGCATGACGAATACCGGACAGCTGCAATTTATCGTTCAACAACTGCCGCAGCGGCGAGCTGTTGAGCAACGCCACCGGCACTTGCGCGCCCAGGCCGAGCAGGCTGTGGCCAACGAACCGGGTGGCCTGGCGGATCACCCCGGGCCAGTCGCTGCGAATCACCTGATGGCTGCGAAAGCCCTGCCAGAACGCCGTGAGACGCTCGATGGCCGCGGTGAAATCCAGCGCGCCGCTGGCCAGGCTGACCGCATTGATCGCCCCGGCCGAGGTCCCGACTATCACCGGGAAGGGATTGCTCGCCCCCGCCGGCAGCAATTCGGCAATCGCCGCCAGCACCCCCACCTGATATGCCGCACGAGCCCCGCCGCCGGAAAGAATCAATCCTGTGACCGGTTCCGCTGGGCTCATCGCTACACTCCATGGCGCTGATAAAGGGCTTTCAATCTAGGCTCTGTACGAAAAGTGGCTACACTCGGCCATGCTGCGTTAAAAACAGGCTCGTGCGCGAATCCGATCGGAATGCTCATTTAGGCCCCTAAAGTCGAACGCGACCCCGGCCGTTCCTCGCCTGTTTTTGCCTTGCCTGACCTTCGCTCGCCGACTTTTCGTCCTAGAGCCTAACGCGATAAATTCAACCGCGCTTCTTATACAGCTTCGGCTCGCCTGGCGGACGGCTCTTGAAGCGCCGATGAGCCCACAGATACTGCTCCGGACACTCGCGCAGCACACCTTCGATCCACTGGTTGATGCGCAGGCAATCGGCCTCTTCGGTCTCACCCGGGAAATCCTGCAACGGCGGGTGAATCACCAGCCGATAACCACTGCCATCGGCCAGCCGCTGCTGAGTGAAAGGCACCACCAGGGCCTTGCCCAGCCGGGCGAACTTACTGGTGGCGGTGACCGTCGCCGCCTGGATGCCGAACAGCGGCACGAACACGCTCTGCTTGGCGCCGTAATCCTGGTCCGGTGCGTACCAGATGGCCCGCCCGGCGCGCAGCAGCTTGAGCATGCCGCGCACGTCTTCACGCTCCACCGCCAGGGAATCCAGATTGTGCCGCTCGCGGCCACGACGCTGGATGAAATCGAACAGCGGGTTCTTGTGCTCGCGGTACATGCCGTCGATGGTGTGCTGCTGGCCCAGCAAGGCGGCGCCGATCTCCAGGGTGGTGAAGTGCAGGGCCATGAGGATCACGCCCTTGCCTTCCAGCTGCGCCTGCTTGAGATGCTCCAGGCCTTCGACATGGGCGAGGCGCGCCAGGCGCGGCTTGGACCACCACCAGCTCATGGCCATTTCGAAAAAGGCGATGCCGGTGGAGGCGAAGTTTTCCTTGAGCAGGCGCTTGCGCTCGGCGGCGGACTTTTCGGGGAAACACAGTTCCAGGTTGCGCTTGGCGATCCGCCGACGCTCACCGGCCACCCGGTACATCAGCGCGCCCAGGGCACGACCGATCCACAGCAGCAACGGATAAGGCAGTTGAACCACCAGCCATAGCAGACCCAGACCCAGCCACAGCGGCCAAAAACGGGGATAAAGAAATGCAGCTCGAAAACGCGGGCGATCCATTACAGATTCCGGACAGACAACAAGGTCGCGCATTCTACATCGGTTCGACCCGGCTTGCGGCCCGCGGGCGTTCTCGTTATAAGTCTCGGCACTTTTAGTGACAAGCCGCTTTATGCCGACCATGAGCCAAACCGAATCGCAAGACCTGGATCCTGTGTTCCAGTTGAAGGGCAGCATGCTGGCCATCACCGTGCTGGAACTGGCCCGCAACGACCTCGAGGGCCTCGATCGCCAACTGGCGGCGAAGGTCGCGCAAGCCCCGAATTTCTTCAGCAACGCCCCGCTGGTGCTGGCGCTGGACAAACTGCCGGCCAGCGAAGGCGCGGTCGATCTGCCCGGCCTGATGCGCGTCTGCCGTCACCATGGTCTGCGCACCCTGGCGATCCGCGCCAGCCGCATCGAAGACATCGCCGCGGCGATCGCCGTCGACCTGCCCGTGCTGCCGCCTTCCGGCGCCCGGGAACGACCGCTGGAACCGCAGGAAAACGAAGCCCGGAAAAAGCCTGAAAAGCCGCCTGAGCCGACCATCAAGCCCACCCGAATCATCACTTCGCCAGTACGCGGCGGGCAGCAGATCTATGCCCAGGGTGGCGATCTGGTCGTGACCTCCTCGGTCAGCCCGGGTGCGGAACTTCTGGCCGATGGCAACATCCATGTATACGGCCCGATGCGCGGTCGAGCGCTGGCCGGGGTCAAGGGAGATACCAAGGCACGGATTTTCTGTCAGCAATTGAGCGCTGAACTGGTGTCCATCGCCGGCCAGTACAAGGTTTCCGAGGACCTGCGGCGCGATCCGTTGTGGGGTGCCGGGGTCCAGGTCAGCCTGTCGGGTGACGTGTTGAACATCACACGTCTTTAACGGATACTGCCGCATTTTCCAAGCATCTCTAAAACGTAGCGAATACGGCTCAAACGAAGTAGGAGCAGGTGTTAACCGACCTCCAGCCAAGGCTGTCCGACTGCAGTAGTTTTCAAGAGATGTTTTTCAGGGGCTAAAAGTCCTTTTTCCTTAGGGGTGAAACACCTTGGCCAAGATTCTCGTGGTTACATCCGGCAAGGGTGGTGTGGGTAAGACCACCACCAGCGCCGCTATCGGTACCGGCCTCGCTCTGCGCGGCCACAAAACTGTCATCGTCGACTTCGACGTCGGCTTGCGTAACCTCGACCTGATCATGGGTTGCGAACGTCGCGTGGTGTATGACTTCGTCAACGTGGTCAACGGCGAAGCCAACCTGCAGCAAGCCCTGATCAAAGACAAGCGCCTGGAAAACCTCTACGTACTGGCCGCCAGTCAGACCCGCGACAAAGACGCGCTGACCCAGGAAGGCGTGGAAAAAGTGCTGATGGAGCTCAAGGAAACCTTCGAATTCGTGGTCTGCGACTCCCCGGCCGGTATCGAGAAAGGTGCTCACCTGGCCATGTACTTCGCCGACGAAGCGATTGTCGTGACCAACCCGGAAGTTTCCTCGGTACGTGACTCCGACCGCATGCTGGGCCTGCTGGCCAGCAAGTCCAAGCGCGCGGAGAACGGCGAAGACCCGATCAAGGAACACCTGCTGCTGACCCGCTACAACCCTTCGCGCGTCAGCAACGGCGAAATGCTTGGCGTCGAAGACGTCAAAGAGATTCTCGCAGTAACGCTGCTGGGCGTGATTCCAGAATCCCAGGCAGTACTCAAGGCTTCCAACCAAGGCGTTCCGGTGATTCTCGATGACCAGAGCGACGCCGGCCAGGCGTACAGCGATGCTGTCGACCGTCTGCTGGGTAAAACCGTGGAACACCGGTTCCTTGATGTTGAGAAGAAGGGATTCTTCGAGCGCCTGTTTGGAGGTAGGTAATGAATCTTTTTGACTTCTTTCGTGCCAGCAAAAAAGTAAGCACCGCGTCGGTAGCGAAAGAGCGTCTACAGATCATCGTGGCGCATGAACGCGGCCAGCGCACTACCCCTGATTACTTGCCTGCCTTGCAGAAGGAACTGGTGGAAGTCATCCGCAAGTACGTCAATATCGGGTCCGATGACGTGCATGTCGCCCTGGAAAACCAGGGCAGCTGCTCGATCCTGGAACTCAATATCACCCTGCCTGATCGCTGATCGATTCGGCTGGAGCCACGGCGGCTCGGTCCCTCGGTTTTTCTACAGGAGCACAGGTGCTCCTGTAGACGCCGGGTCGATCGAGCCGCCGTTGGCGTTTGTTACGAGGCTGTTTTAATGCCGCTGTCGAATATCCGCATCATTCACCAGGACGCCGCCGTCCTGGTGGTGGACAAGCCCACCCTGCTGCTCTCCGTGCCCGGCCGGGCCGATGACAACAAGGATTGCCTGATCACCCGCCTGCAGGAAAACGGCTACCCGGAAGCCCGCATCGTCCATCGCCTGGACTGGGAAACCTCCGGCATCATCCTGCTGGCCCGCGACCCCGATACCCATCGCGAACTGTCCCGGCAATTTCACGACCGCGAGACCGAAAAAGCCTACACCGCCCTGTGCTGGGGCCAGCCGGAACTGGACAGCGGCAGCATCGACCTGCCACTGCGCTACGACCCGCCGACCAAACCGCGGCACGTGGTGGACCACGAATTCGGCAAGAACGCCCTGACCTTCTGGCGAGTGCTGGAACGCTGCGGTGACTGGTGCCGCGTCGAGCTGACCCCGATCACCGGGCGCTCGCACCAGTTGCGGGTGCATATGCTGTCCATTGGCCACCCGCTGCTGGGCGACGGCCTGTACGCGCATCCGCAAGCACTGGCCGCCTGGCCACGCCTGTGCCTGCACGCCAGCATGCTCAGCTTCACCCATCCGCAGAGTGGCGAACGCCTGCGCTTCGAGTGCCCGGCACCGTTCTGATCGAGAGCGACCACCGTAGCGGGACGCCCCTCGATTGAGGGGCATACGGACACGGAAAAATCTGATCAGAAATGAAGATTAATCTGAACAATTTGTTATGAATTTGTGAAAATAATATTAAAATAGTGGCTATTCGACATTAAGGCAGGAAGCCCTCGTGCTCAGCAGTCAGCCATTTCAACGCGATTACCCTTTCACCTTCTGCTTTCTGAATACCACCCTGCACCTTCGCGAAAAACCTTCGGCAGACGCCTGCACAGCCCTCGAACAACTCATCCGCCAACGTCACGCCCACAAACAGACCCGCGCCAGCACCCCCTTGGCGACCGGCGAGACACCGCTGTTCGCCAAGGTGCAGCCTCTGGATACGCTCAAGGCGAAAGTTCGCGTCACCCTGGGCAAGCCCCAGCGCAACGGCCGCTTCGACTGGCCGCTGGAAGAGCTGATCAACACCGTCGAAGCCCAGCGACGCGGCGTACAGATGTCCGACCTTGAAGGATTCGGCTATACCCGGGATCGCCTGGGGCTGGTACAGGAATACTTCATCATTACCCGCCTGCTGGATGATTACGTCGACGGCGTACAGTGGTTGCGTAACAACCCGGACAAGATCGAGCCTTTTATCCGCGATGCATTCGGCCTGCTGCACTCCCTCGCGCAAAAGAACATCACCCACATGGATTTCTGGGCCGGCAACATCATGATCAGCCCCCAGGCTCCGCTCAAGGCCATCGACTTCGAGAACTGCTTCGCGACCATCACGCCCCATGCCAGCGAAACCCTGGGTTTTCAGTTGGGTTTCTTCTATCGCCGCGAAGTCTACAAACTGATCACCGAAGCGCAGTACGACGTGCTGGTGGAGGAGTACCTCGATCAACTGCCGGGCATTTGCGCAGAGAAATTCAATGAGGTTTACCAGGCCAGCAAGCATGAATATGTGGGTCGCAAGCAACGCCGCGAAGTGTTCCTCAAAGGCAACCTGATCACTGGTTGAGCCGTTTTCCCTGCCGCGATGAATGTTGTCTCCCTCAACGGCATTGCGCCTGCAATGCCGCGAGCCGATACGGTAAACTCGCGCCACTGCTGTCTGGAGTTACTTATGCGCGAAGAGTTGAACCAGGGCCTGATCGACTTCCTCAAGGCCTCCCCTACCCCTTTCCATGCAACCGCCAGCCTCGTACAACGCCTGGAGGCCGCGGGCTACCAGCGTCTCGACGAGCGCGAGCCGTGGACCACCGAAGCCAACGGTCGCTACTACGTCACCCGCAATGACTCCTCCATCGTGGCCGTCAAGCTGGGGCGGCATTCGCCTCTGCAAGGCGGGATCCGCATGGTCGGCGCGCACACCGACAGCCCGTGCCTGCGGGTCAAGCCGCAACCTGAGCTGCAACGCCAGGGCTTCTGGCAACTGGGCGTGGAAGTCTATGGCGGCGCCCTGCTGGCGCCCTGGTTCGACCGCGACCTGTCGTTGGCCGGCCGCGTCACCTTCCGTCGCGACGGCAAGGTTGAAAGCCAGCTGATCGACTTCAAGGCGCCCATCGCGATCATCCCCAACCTGGCGATTCACCTCAATCGCGAAGCCAACCAGGGCTGGGCCATCAATGCCCAGACCGAGTTGCCGCCGATCCTCGCGCAATTCGCCGGCGACGAGCGGGTCGACTTCCGCGCGGTGCTGACCGACCAGCTGGCCCGCGAACACGGCCTCAACGCCGATGTGGTGCTCGATTACGAGCTGAGCTTCTACGACACCCAAAGCGCGGCGGTGATCGGCCTGCACGGCGACTTCATCGCCGGCGCGCGCCTGGACAACCTGCTGTCCTGCTACGCCGGCCTGCAAGCCTTGCTCAACGCCGACACCGAGGAAACCTGCGTGCTGGTCTGCAACGACCACGAAGAAGTCGGCTCCTGCTCGGCCTGCGGCGCCGACGGCCCGATGCTCGAACAGACCCTGCGCCGCCTGCTGCCCGAAGGCGACGAATTCGTGCGTACCATCCAGAAGTCGCTGCTGGTCTCGGCCGACAACGCCCACGGCGTGCACCCCAACTACGCCGACAAGCACGATGCCAACCACGGCCCGAAACTCAACGCCGGCCCGGTGATCAAGGTCAACAGCAACCAGCGCTACGCCACCAACAGCGAAACCGCCGGTTTCTTCCGCCACCTGTGCATGGCCGAGGAAGTGCCGGTGCAAAGCTTCGTGGTGCGCAGCGACATGGGTTGTGGCTCGACCATCGGCCCGATCACCGCCAGCCACCTGGGCGTGCGCACCGTGGATATCGGCCTGCCGACTTTCGCCATGCACTCGATCCGCGAACTGTGCGGCAGCCACGACCTGGCCCACCTGGTGAAGGTCTTGAGCGCGTTCTACGCCAGCCGCGATCTGCCGTAAGCCCCATGTAGCCGCTGCCGCAGGCTGCGACAAGCCCGAAGGGCTTCAGCGATCCCAAGATCCTGCGCCTGTTTTTACAGGTGATCGCAGCCAGCGGCAGCGGCTACAGGGTGCCGCAGCATTTCTGATGCACATCAACCCGAACCTCGCCAAAGCCACCTAGACTTAGGACTATCCCCTTCCGACAAGGCTGTCGCCATGATCTCGATGTCTTCGTTCCACGCCATGCTCATTCCCATTCTCTCGGGAATGATCCTGTTGGCCATCGGCTACAACTTCCGCGACAAGAACGCCGGCATCTTCAGTATGTGGGCCGGTATGCTGCTGATCCTCGGCACCGTGATCTACAAGATCCTCGCCAAACTCGCCGAATAAATCCGCCGTCCAGGCTCGCATTGGTATTGGCTGCCTCGTACACTCGGTCGATCCGCTTTTTCTGAGGTTGACCGCCCAGTGTTCGCTCGTCTTTCCGTTCTGCCCTACTGCCTGTTTCTCTGTCTCCTGACACTATTGCCGCTCTCATCGGCCCAGGCAGTGGGTTTGCCGGGCCTGCTCAACAGCGGCAAAACCCAGCCACAAGCCGAGCAGCCCCTGGGGCAGTCGCTGGATGAAGTGATCAAGTCCCTGGAAAACGACCAGCAACGCACCCAGTTGCTGACCGACCTGAAAAAACTCCGCGACGCCACGAAGAAGGCCCAGACGCCCGCCGAAGAAGGCGTGCTCGGCCTTATCGGCGGCACCCTGTCCAGCTTCGAAAAACAGTTCTCCGGCGCCGACAGCCCGATCACTCGCTGGTCGAACGAATTCGATCAGGCCCAGGATGAACTGGCGGCCCTGATGCTGCCGGCCAGCGAATGGCTGCCGATCATCTTCGCCTTCGCCCTGATCCTGATGGTCTGGAGCCTTCTCGCCGCGGCGCTGATCTGGCTCAGCCACCGCCTGCGCGAGCGTTTCGGCCTCACCGAAGAACTACCGCAACACCCCAAGACCTGGGACCTGCTGCGCTTCGCCCTGCGCAAACTGGGGCCCTGGCTGATCGCGTTGATCATGACCGTGTACATGACCTACAAACTGCCCTCGTCCCTGGGCAAGGACCTGGCCATGGTCCTGGCTTATGCGCTGGTGGTCGGCACCTGCTTCTCGGCGATCTGCGTGATCGCCTTTTCCGTGCTGGACGGTCCGAACCGTCACCGCGCGCTGTACATCCTGCGTCGCCAGGCGTTCCGGCCGTTGTGGCTGATCGGCAGTTTCGCCGCCTTCGGCGAGGCCTTGAACGACCCACGGTTGATCGCCAGCCTGGGCAGCCACCTGGCGCACACCGCGGCCACCTTCGCCAATGTGATGGCGGCCTTGTCCACCGGGGTGTTCATCCTGCGTTTCCGCCGGCCGATCGCTCACCTGATCCGCAACCAGCCGCTGTCCCGCCGCCTGACCCGCCGCGCCCTGAGCGACACCATCGAGATCATCGGCACCTTCTGGTACCTGCCAGCGCTGGTGCTGGTGGCCATTTCCCTGTTCGCCACCTTCATTTCCGCCGGCGATACCAGCACCGCGCTGCGCCAGTCGCTGATCTGCACCGTGCTGCTGGTGCTGTGCATGGTGATCAACGGCCTGGTGCGCCGCCATTCCCTCAAGCCCCAGCGCGGGCACAAACGCCACGCCCTGTATTCCGAGCGCCTCAAAGGCTTCTTCTACACCCTCGCCCACCTGCTGGTGTGGCTGGTGTTCATCGAACTCGGCCTGCGGGTCTGGGGCATGTCGCTGATCCGCTTCACCGAAGGCGACGGCCACGAAATCAGCGTCAAGCTGTTCAGCCTCGGCGGCACCCTGCTGTTCGCCTGGCTGATCTGGATCCTCAGCGACACCGCGGTGCACCACGCCCTGACCCGCTCGCGCAAAGGCCTGGCCAATGCCCGGGCGCAGACCATGATGCCGCTGATCCGCAACGTGCTGTTCGTGGCGATCTTCATCATTGCCCTGATCGTCGCCCTGGCGAACATGGGCATGAACGTCACGCCGCTGCTGGCCGGTGCCGGTGTGATCGGCCTGGCCATCGGTTTTGGCGCCCAGTCGCTGGTGGCCGACCTGATCACCGGCCTGTTCATCATCATCGAGGACTCCCTGGCCATCGACGACTACGTGGATGTCGGCGGCCATCTGGGTACCGTCGAAGGCTTGACCATCCGCACCGTGCGCCTGCGGGACATCGACGGCATCGTGCACACCATCCCGTTCAGCGAAATCAAGAGCATCAAGAACTACTCCCGGGAGTTCGGCTACGCGATCTTCCGGGTGGCCATTCCGTACAACATGGACATAGACGAAGCCATCAAACTGATGCGCGATGTCGGCCAGAAGATGCGCACCGACCCGCTGCAACGGCGCAACATCTGGTCGCCGCTGGAGTTCCAGGGGGTGGAAAGCTTCGAGTCCGGCAACGCGATTCTGCGCGCCCGCTTCAAGACCGCGCCGATCAAGCAATGGGAGGTGTCACGGGCCTTCAACCTGTCCCTCAAGCGCCACCTCGACGAAGCCGGAATGGACCTGGCCACGCCACGCATGAGCGTGCAGGTGATCACCGCCGGCGGTGGGCCCCAGCAAGAGGAGTAAGGCGTCCGGCCGCGTCTCGGCAAGGGCGCGGCCGCACTCTCCAGGGTTGGGGCGGTCACAGGTTCTGGCACCTGAGCAGCACAACACTAATCATGGAGAGAGTCCCCTATGCAGCTATCCGCTATCGCCCAAGCCTGCCTGATCGGCGTCCTGGCCTTGTCCGGCCAGGCCGCCAACGCTGTCGACGACAGCGCCATGGAACAGGCCCGCCAGCACATCGCCGAACAGGCCAAGGCCCTGGAGCCAGTGCTGCTGGAAACCCGTCGCGATATCCACGCCCACCCGGAACTCGGCAACACCGAACAGCGCACCGCACAACTGGTAACCACGCAATTGCGCGCCCTGGGCCTGGAGGTCAAGACCGGCGTCGCCCGCACCGGCGTGGTGGCGGTGCTCAAGGGTGCCCTACCCGGCCCCACCGTGGCCTTGCGCGCCGATATGGACGCACTGCCGGTCAAGGAAGTCGCGGACCTGCCATTCGCCTCCAAGGCCAAGGGGCGCTACCTGGACAAGGAAGTGGACGTCATGCACGCCTGCGGCCACGACGCCCACACCGCCATCCTGCTGAGCACGGCGAAAATCCTCAGCGACATGCGCGAGCGCCTGCCCGGCACCGTGGTGTTCTATTTCCAGCCCGCCGAAGAAGGCCCGAGCGATTTCATCCCCGACGGCAAGAACATCTGGGGCGCGAAGATGATGGTGCAGGAAGGCGTGATGAAATCGCCCAAGCCGGACGCAGTGTTCGGCCTACATGTCTGGGCCGGGATTCCGGCCGGACGCATCGCCTACCGCCCAGGCCCGACCCTGGCCAGCTCCGACGACCTGCGCATCAGGATTCTCGGCAAGCAGACCCACGCCGGCCGCCCCTGGGACGGCATCGATCCGATCACGGTCGGTGCCCAGGCCATAGTCGGGCTGCAGACCGTGGTCAGCCGCCGCACCGACATCTCGTCGTTTCCCTCGGTGGTCAGCATCGGCACCATCAACGGTGGCACGCGCTACAACATCATTCCCGAGTCGCTGGACATGAGCGGCACCATCCGCTCGTACGACTACGGCATTCGCCAGAAGCTGCACAGCGATGTGCGCCAGACCGTGGAAAAGATCGCCGAAAGCGGCGGCGCCAAGGCCGAGGTGACCATCATCGAGAAGTACGACCCGACCATCAACGACCCGGCCCTGACCGAAAAGATGCTGCCGAGCCTGCGCTGGGCGGCCAAGGACGATGTGGTGCAGGGCCCGCTGGTGGGGGGCGCGGAAGACTTTTCCTTCTATGCCAAGGAGGTACCGGGGCTGTTCGTGTTTCTCGGCGTGACACCGCGGGACCAGGACATGGCCAAGGCCGCGCCGAACCACAACCCGGGGTTCTTTGTCGATGAATCGGCGCTGGTGGTGGGCGTGCGTACCCTGGCGTCATTGACCACGGATTATCTGTTTGCCGGGGCCAAACCTTAAGGACTGGCCCCTGGCGTCATCGCGAACAAGCTCGCTCCCGCACCGGGAGCGGGCTCAGACCACATCGACGCCGACATGGATCGCGTCGTGGCGCCAGAACTCCAGGTCGCAGTCGATCAGGCGCTGGTGCTGGTCGTAATTGACCCGGGCAATCCGCAACCCGGGGCTGCCGGCCGAAACCTTCAACGCCGCGGCCGCCTCCACCGGCAAGGAGGTCGGCACGATCTCGAAGCGCACCCGCCCGTAATGCAGGTCGTAGTGCCGGGCATACAGCTCGGTGATCGACTGGTTCAGGTCGAACTCGAGAATGCCCGGAAAGTACTGCGGATTGAGGTAGTGCTCGACATACAGCACCAGACGCTCGTCGATGCGCCGTACTCGACGGATCTGGATCACGCTGGACAGCGCCGGCAGTTGCAGCCAGGCACAGACCGCCGCTGAAGCCGGTTGCAGGCGCGCCGAAATCATCTCGGTCGACGGCACCCGCCCCTGGGCGCTGACCATCGCGTGAAAATGGCTGCGCTGCATCAGGTTGTAGGCCAGCCGTGGCGGCGAGACGAACCAGCCGCGCCGCTCCTCGCGGTAGATCTGGCCCTGGGCCTCCAACTGCAACAAGGCTTCGCGCACGGTAATCCGCGTAGTGCCGAACAACTCGCTGAGCTTGCGCTCGGCCGGCAGCTTGCTACCGGGTGCCAACAACCCGTGATCGATCTGTTCCTGCAGGACCTGCCCAATGGCTGTCACCGCCTTGACTGCCTCTTCGCGCATCAACGTTACCTATCTGGACTAGACCAGCACTGTTTCAGGGCAAAACGTGCCTGGGAAAAAGGCACTCAGCCTTCACCGAGAGCCTAGGCACTGCATATGACTGACAGATGACAACGCCGCCAAATCGCTGTGCCAGACACCTGCAATTGGCTGGCCAAGTCCTTTCATATCAGCTGTTTAGCCCTGGGCTACGCTTATCTCGCAGACCCGTGCCTGACACTCGCAAACGCCTTGCAGGACTGATGCCGACATCAAAGTGTCATCCAGCCGGCTTAAATTGGCTCAGGTATTGCTGACCTAGACCAACAACGTTAGACAAACCCAGCGTTGAACACGCCCAAAGGAGCTTCGGATGAAACAGCTTTTCCTGGCATCACTGTTAGGCTCGACCATTGCCCTGTGCACCGCCGCCATGGCCGCCGATACCGACTTGAAGACCCTGGAAGCCGCGGCGAAAGCCGAAGGCGCCGTCAACAGCGTCGGCATGCCCGACGACTGGGCCAACTGGAAAGGGACCTGGGAAGACCTGGCCAAGTACTACGGCCTCAAGCACATCGACACCGACATGAGCTCGGCCCAGGAGATCGCCAAGTTCGCCGCCGAGAAAGACAACGCCAGCGCCGACATCGGCGACGTCGGCGCGGCCTTCGGCCCGATCGCGGTCAAGCAGGGCGTGGTCCAGCCTTACAAGCCAAGCACCTGGGCACAGGTCCCGGACTGGGCCAAGGACAAGGACGGCAACTGGGCGCTGGCCTACACCGGCACCATTGCTTTCATCATCAACAAGAAGCTGCTGCACGGCTCCGAAGCCCCCAAAAGCTGGGCCGACCTGGAGAAAGGCAAATACAAGGTCTCCATCGGCGACGTGAGCACCGCTGCCCAGGCCGCCAACGGCGTGCTGGCCGCGGCCATCGCCAAGGGCGGCGATGAAAAGAACATCCAGCCGGCGCTGCTGATGTTCGCCGAGATCGCCAAGCAGGGGCGCCTGTCCCTGGCCAACCCGACCATCGCCACCATGGAAAAGGGTGAAGTGGAAGTCGGCGTGGTCTGGGACTTCAACGGCCTGAGCTACCGCAACAAGATGGTCAACAAGGACGACTACATCGTGCTGATCCCGTCGGACGGTTCGGTGATCTCCGGCTACACCACCATCATCAACAAATACGCCAAGCACCCGAACGCGGCCAAGCTGACCCGTGAATACATCTTCAGCGATGCCGGCCAGATCAACCTGGCGCGCGGCAATGCCCGTCCGATCCGCGCCGAGCACCTGACCCTGCCCGCCGAAGTCCAGGCCAACCTGCTGCCCAACGAGCAGTACAAGAAAGTCACGCCGATCAAGGACGCCGACGCCTGGGAGAAAACCTCCAAGGGCCTGCCACAGAAATGGCAGGAAGAAGTGATCATCAACATGCAGTAATGCTGCATCCGTAGGAGCGAGGATTGCCCGCGATACAGGCACTGCGGTCTGTCTTAAACCGCAGTGAAGCCATCGCGGGCAAGCTCCGCTCCTACAGGGCTGTTCTGTCTTGCGGAGTCCCCCCCATGTCACACAACGTCATCCTTGTCGTGCTCGACGGCCTCAACCATGAGGTCGCCCGCCATGCCATGGGACACCTTCAGGCCTACGTCGGCGCGGGGCGCGCCGCGCTGTACAAGCTGGAATGCGAACTGCCGGCCCTGTCCCGACCGCTCTACGAATGCATCCTGACCGGGGTGCCACCGCTGGACAGCGGCATCGTGCACAACAACGTCTCGCGCCTGTCCAACCAGCGCAGCATTTTCCACTACGCCAGCGCCGCCGGGCTCGGCACCGCCGCCGCGGCTTATCACTGGATCAGCGAGCTGTACAACCGCTCACCGTTCAACCCGGCCCGGGACCGGCATACCGACAACAAGAAACTGCCGATCCAGCACGGGCATTTCTACTGGAACGACCACTACCCCGATTCCCACCTGTTCGCCGACGCCGAACACCTGCGGCTGCGCCATGCCCCGAACTTTCTCCTGGTGCACCCGATGAACATCGACGACGCCGGCCACAAGCACGGCCTCGACAGCCCGCAGTACCGCAACAGCGCACGCTCGGCCGACATCATCCTCGCCGATTACCTGCAAGGCTGGCTCGACGCCGGCTACCAGGTGCTGGTGACGGCCGACCACGGCATGAACAACGACCGTTCCCACAACGGCCTGCTGCCGGAGGAGCGGGAAGTGCCGTTGTTCGTTCTCGGCGATGCGTTCAGCTTCAGCCCCGTCGCCACGCCGGATCAGACCGAGTTGTGCGGCACCATCTGCGAGTTGCTCGGCGTGCCCCACGACAAACCTGTATGCCGGGAGTTGCTGAAGTGAATGCATTCACCCGCGGCAAATGGTTGGCGATCCTGTGCCTGCTGCCGTTTGCCCTGTTCTTCATCGTGTTCCAGATCGCCCCGCTGCTCTGGGTGCTGATCAACAGCCTGCAATCGGAAGAGTTCGGCTGGGGCCTGGCCAACTTCAACAAGATCTTCAGTTCCAGGTTCTACCTGCAAGCCATCCAGTACAGCCTGGAGATCAGCTTCTGGTCGAGCGTGTTCGGCATCGTCATCGCGATTCTCGGCAGCTACTCGCTGCGCCGGGTCGACTCGAAGCTGCGCAACTTCGTCAACGCCTTCGCCAACATGACCAGCAACTTCGCCGGCGTGCCCCTGGCGTTCGCCTTCATCATCCTGCTGGGCTTCAACGGCAGCATCACCATCATGCTCAAGCAGGCGGGGATCATTCAGGACTTCAACCTGTACTCCAAGACCGGCCTGATCATCCTCTACACCTACTTCCAGATCCCCCTGGGCGTGCTGCTGCTCTACCCGGCCTTCGATGCCTTGCGTGAAGACTGGCGCGAGTCCGCGGCACTGCTTGGCGCCAGTGGCTGGCAGTTCTGGCGCCACATCGGCCTGCCGGTGCTGACCCCGGCGCTGCTGGGGACCTTCGTCATCCTGCTGGCCAACGCCCTGGGCGCCTATGCCACGGTCTATGCACTGACCACCGGCAACTTCAACGTGCTGCCGATCCGCATCGCCGCCATGGTTTCCGGCGACATCTCCCTCGACCCGAACATGGCCAGCGCCCTGGCCGTGGTCCTGGTGGCGCTGATGACCCTGGTGACCATCGTCCATCAGCTGCTGTTGAAGAGGAGCTACCATGTCTCGCGCTGAACCCGGCTCCGCCGCCCTCTATCACCGGGTCGTGGTGTACCTGCTGTTCGCCATCCTCCTGCTGCCGCTGGCCGGGACCCTGATCTACTCCATCGCCAGCAACTGGTCGGCGACCATCCTGCCCAGCGGCTTTACCTTCAAGTGGTACATCCAGCTGTGGAGCGACCCGCGCTTCCTGCACGCCTTCGGCCAGTCGCTGCTGGTCTGCGTCGGCGCCCTGATCCTGTCGGTGGTGCTGATCCTGCCCCTGCTGTTCGTGGTGCACTACCACTTCCCAAGGCTCGATGCGCTGATGAACATCCTGATCCTGCTGCCGTTCGCGGTGCCGCCGGTGGTGTCCTCGGTGGGCCTGCTGCAACTCTACGGTTCGGGACCGTTCGCCATGGTCGGCACACCGTGGATCCTCGTCGGCTGCTACTTCACCGTGGCCCTGCCGTTCATGTACCGGGCGATCACCAATAACCTGCAAGCGATCAACCTGCGCGACCTGATGGACGCCGCCCAGCTGCTGGGCGCCAGTACCTGGCAGGCGACTTTCCTGGTGGTGCTGCCGAACCTGCGCAAGGGCCTGATGGTGGCCCTGCTGCTGTCGTTCTCGTTCCTGTTCGGCGAGTTCGTGTTCGCCAACATCCTGGTGGGCACCCGCTACGAAACCCTGCAGGTCTACCTGAACAACATGCGCAACAGCAGCGGCCACTTCACCAGCGCGCTGGTGATTTCCTACTTCTTCTTTGTGCTGGTTCTGACCTGGGCCGCCAACATCTTGAACAAGGACAAAAGCCAATGAGCTTCGTCAACGTCCAACACCTGCAGAAAAATTACAGTGGCACCCCGGTGTTCAGCGACATCAACTGCGAAATCCACAAGGGCGAATTCGTCACCCTGCTCGGCCCGTCCGGCTGCGGCAAGTCCACCCTGCTGCGCTGCATCGCCGGCCTGACCCCGGTGGACGCCGGCAAGATCCTCCTCGACGGCCACGACATAGTGCCCCTGAGCCCGCAAAAACGCGGGATCGGCATGGTGTTTCAGAGCTATGCGCTGTTCCCCAACATGACCGTGGAGCAGAACGTGGCGTTCGGCCTGCGCATGCAGAAGGTCAACGCCGACGAGAGCCACAAGCGCGTGCTCGAAGTCCTGCGCCTGGTGGAACTGCACGACTTCGCCAGCCGTTATCCCCATCAACTGTCCGGGGGCCAGTGCCAGCGCGTGGCCCTGGCCCGCTCGCTGGTGACCCGTCCGCGCCTGTTGCTGCTGGACGAGCCGCTGTCGGCGCTGGACGCGCGGATCCGCAAGCACCTGCGCGAACAGATCCGGCAGATCCAGCGCGAACTGGGGCTGACCACGATTTTCGTCACTCACGACCAGGAAGAAGCCCTGACCATGTCCGACCGCATTTTCCTGATGAACCAGGGCAAGATCGTCCAGAGCGGCGACGCCGAGACGCTCTACACCGCACCTGTGGATGTGTTCGCCGCCGGCTTCATCGGCAACTACAACCTGCTGGATGCAGAAAGTGCCAGCAAGCTGCTGCAGCGGCCGATCAACGGGCGTATCGCGATTCGCCCAGAGGCCATCGAACTGCGCAAGGACGGCGAACCCGACGCGCTGATCCGCAGCCACAGCCTGCTGGGCAACGTGATCCGCTACCGGGTCGAAGCCCGTGGCGTGGAACTGGTGGTGGATGTGCTGAACCGCTCGCCGGACGATCTGCACCCCGACGGCCAACGCCTGGCACTTTCCATCGATCCCACGGCCCTCTGTGAGGTAGCCTGATGACTTTGACGCAAACGATTAAGAGAGAGCGGTACTAATGGCCCTGGCAATTTTTGATCTGGACGAGACCCTGATCCACGGCGACTGCGCCACCCTCTGGAGCGAACAGATGGGGCGCCTGGGCTGGGTCGACAGCGAGTCTTTCATGCGCCGCAACAACGAGCTGATGGACGCCTACAGCCACGGCAAGCTGGCCATGGAAGAGTTCATGGCCTTCAGCCTGGAGCCGATGGCCGGACGCACCCCGGAAGAGGTCGGGCACCTGGTCGGCCCCTGGGTCGAGGACGTGATCGAACCGATCATTTTCAGCGATGCCTGCAAGGCCATCGCCGCACACCGCAAGGCCGGCGACCGGATCCTGGTGATCTCGGCCTCGGGCACTCACCTGGTCCAGCCCATCGCCGAACGCCTGGGCATCGATGAAGTCCTGGGGATCGAGCTGGAGGTGCTGCACGGGGTCTACAGCGGCAATACCCTGGGCACCCTGACCTACCGCGAAGGCAAGGTCACCCGCCTGCTGGAATGGCTGGATGCCGAAGAAGAAAACCTCGAAGGCGCGAGCTTCTATTCCGACTCGCGCAACGACCTGCCATTGCTGCTGAAGGTCGACTACCCGCATGTGGTCAACCCGGACCCGGTACTGCGCGAACACGCGGAAAAGGCCGGCTGGCCGATTCATCAGTGGAAGTAGGTGCCTCTGTAGCCGCTGCCGCAGGCTGCGATCGCCCACAACGTGGGCGCAAGATCTGAAGATCGCTAAAAAGCCCTTCGGGCTTATCGCAGCCTTCGGCGGCGGCTACAGGATCAGGCCAAGGTCTCGTCGATCAGCAGCACCAGCTTGCCCGACACCTGGTTGGTCGCCAGCTCGGCAAAGGCCGCTTCGGCGTCCTTGATCGGGAAGGTCATGGCCAGCTGCGGGCTCAGGCGCCCTTCGGCGAACAGTGGCCAGACATGCTGGCTGAGGTCGCTGAACAGATCGGCCTTGAACTGCTCGTCGCGGCTGCGCAAGGTCGAACCCAGCAACTGGATGCGCTTGCCGAGGATCTGCGCCAGGTCCAACTGGGCCTCGCGCCCGCCCATCAAGCCGATCAGCACCCAGCGCCCGTCCAGGGCCAGCAGCTTGACGTTGTGCGCGGCATAGTTGGCGCCGACCGGATCCAGGATCACATCGAACGGCCCGAAATCCCGCAGGCCTTCCAGGCCGTCGGTGCGCACCACGCCGCCCTGGGCCCCCAGCGCTTCACAGTAGGCCAGGCGGTCGGCGGAACCGACGCTGACCCAGCACGGGTTGCCGAATGCCTTGCACAACTGGATCGCGGCCGAACCGACACCACTGGCGCCGGCGTGCAGCAGGACCTTTTCCCCCGGCTTGAGGGCCGCCAGCTGGAACAGGTTCAGCCAGGCGGTGCTGTACACCTCGGGCAGCGCCGCCGCTTGCGCCAGGGACAGCCCTTCCGGCACCGGCAGGACATGACGAGCATCGACCACCACTTCCTCGGCCATCCCGCCCCCGGCCAGCAGTGCGCAGACCCGATCGCCGACCTGCCACGCAGAGCCCGGGCCGACCTCGCTGATCACCCCCGAGCACTCAAGGCCCAACACCTTGCTGGCGCCCGGTGGCGGCGGATAGAGCCCGGCCCGTTGCAACAGGTCGGCCCGGTTCAGTCCCGCGGCCGCCACGCGGATTCGCACTTGTCCTACGTCGCACGTCGGACTGGGCTCTTCAACCCACTCCACATGACCTTCAACGCCTTGCAATGCTTTCACAGTGCCTCCATAGTGAGTCTGGACTGAGCCCGGAGCTGTAGCACCGGGCTTTTTGCATTATGCGACCGGTCCTTGTGGAACCGGCGACTTCAAAGACGGCCTAATATGCGTTATCAATTGCCCCCGCGTCGAATCAGCATGAAGCATTTGTTCCCCAGCACCGCCCTCGCTCTTTTCATTGGTCTCGGTCTGCTGCCGATGTCGACCAATACGTTCGCAGCCAATAGCTGGGACAAACTTCAGCCGGATCGCGACGAGGTAATTGCCAGCCTCAATGTCGTCGAGCTGCTCAAGCGTCATCACTACAGCAAGCCACCGCTGGACGACGCGCGCTCGGCGATCATCTATGACAGCTACCTGAAGCTGCTGGACCCGTCGCGCAGCTACTTCATGGCCAGCGACATCGCGGAATTCGACAAGTGGAAAACCCAGTTCGACGACTTCCTGAAAAGCGGTGACCTGAACGCCGGCTTCATCATTTACAAACGCTACCTGGACCGCGTCAAGGCGCGCCTGGACTTTGCCCTGGCCGAGCTGGGCAAAGGCGTCGACAAATTCGACTTCACCACCAAGGAGTCCTTGCTGATCGATCGCAAGGACGCGCCGTGGCTCAAGACCACCGCGGAACTCGACGACCTGTGGCGCAAGCGCGTCAAGGACGAAGTCCTGCGCATGAAGATCGCCGGCAAGGAACCCAAGCAGATTCAGGAAACGCTGACCAAGCGCTACAAGAATCAGCTCGCCCGCCTGGACCAGACCCGCGCCGAAGATATCTTCCAGGCGTACATCAACACCTTCGCCATGTCCTACGACCCGCACACCAACTATCTGTCGCCGGATAACGCGGAGAACTTCGACATCAACATGAGCCTGTCGCTGGAAGGCATCGGCGCCGTGTTGCAGAGCGACAACGACCAGGTCAAGGTCGTGCGCCTGGTGCCGGCCGGCCCGGCCGACAAGACCAAGCAGGTGGCCCCGGCGGACAAGATCATCGGCGTGGCCCAGGGCGACAAGGAAATGGTCGACGTGGTCGGCTGGCGCCTGGACGAAGTGGTCAAGCTGATCCGTGGTCCGAAAGGCTCGGTGGTGCGCCTGGAAATCATCCCGGCGAGCAACGCGCCGAACGACCAGACCAGCAAGATCGTCTCCATCACCCGCGAAGCGGTGAAGCTGGAAGAGCAGGCGGCGAAGAAGTCGATCCTCAACCTCAAGCAGGACGGCAAGGACTACAAGCTCGGGGTGATCGAGATCCCGGCCTTCTACCTGGACTTCAAGGCCTTCCGTGCCGGTGATCCGGACTACAAGAGCACCACCCGTGACGTGAAGAAACTGCTGACCGAGTTGCAGAAAGACAAGGTCGACGGCGTGGTCATCGACCTGCGCAACAACGGCGGCGGTTCCCTGCAGGAAGCCACCGAGCTGACCAGCCTGTTCATCGACAAGGGCCCTACCGTGCTGGTGCGTAACGCCGACGGCCGGGTCGATGTGCTCGAAGATGAAAACCCTGGCGCCTTCTACAAAGGGCCGATGGCGCTGCTGGTCAACCGTCTCTCTGCCTCGGCCTCGGAGATTTTCGCCGGTGCGATGCAGGACTATCACCGTGCCCTGATCATCGGTGGCCAGACCTTCGGCAAAGGTACCGTGCAGACCATCCAGCCGCTCAACCACGGCGAGCTGAAACTGACCCTGGCCAAGTTCTACCGAGTTTCCGGGCAGAGTACCCAGCATCAGGGCGTGCTGCCGGACATCGATTACCCGTCGATCATCGACACCAAGGAAATCGGCGAAAGCGCCCTGCCCGAAGCCATGCCATGGGACACCATTCGCCCGGCCATCAAGCCGGCGGTGGATCCGTTCAAGCCGTTCCTCGCGCAGCTGAAATCCGAGCATGACGTGCGCTCGGCCAAGGACGCCGAGTTCGTCTTCATCCGCGACAAGCTGGCCCTGGCCAAGAAGCTGATGGCGGAAAAAACCGTCAGCCTCAACGAAGCCGAACGTCGGGCGCAGCATGCCGACATCGAGGCCAAGCAGCTGGCGCTGGAAAACATCCGCCGCAAGGCCAAGGGTGAAGAGCCGCTCAAGGAGCTGAAGAAAGAAGACGAGGACGCCATTGCGGCCGCCGATCCGGACAAGACCAAGCCGGAAGACGACGCTTACCTCAGCGAAACCGGGCGAATCCTCCTCGATTACCTGAAGCTCAACACCGCGGTCGCCAAGCACTGAGATGATGGCAATTTAATGCTGACGCTCCTCGGAGCGTCATCAAACAGTCATCATTCTGTCGTGAAATGAAGGACCGGGCGCTGCTCTTGAATCAAGGGCGCGCCCGGTCCTTTTTTTATCGACAGAGATCGCCATGACCACGACCGAACAGCTGAGTGCCTTGAGCTCAATCCTGGCTCAAAGCGGTTTGCACAGTCTGTTCCAGCCGATCATCTGCCTCTCCGAACGACGCATTCTCGGCTATGAAGCCTTGACCCGTGGTCCGTCCAACAGCCCGCTGCACTCCCCTGTCGCCCTGTTTGCCGTGGCCCGCCAGGCCGGACGCCTCAACGAGCTGGAAATCGCTTGCCGCCAGAGCGCCTGCAAGGGGTTCAGCGAGCAGCAGTTGCCCGGCAAGCTGTTCCTCAACGTCTCTCCGGAATCGCTGCTGGAGGCTGCCCACCAGCCCGGGCGCACCCTGCAATTGCTGCAAGACTTCGGTATTCCGCCGAGCCAGGTGGTGATCGAACTCACCGAGCAGACGCCAATCGATGACTTCCAGCTGCTGCACAATGCGCTGCATCATTATCGGGACATGGGTTTCTCGATCGCCCTGGACGACCTCGGCGCCGGTTACTCGAGCCTGCGCCTGTGGTCCGAGCTGCGCCCGGACTACGTGAAGATCGACCGGCACTTTATCGACGGCATTCATCAGGATGCCCTCAAGCGCGAGTTCGTCGGTTCGATCCTGCAAATTGCCAAGGCCTCCCGCGCCCAGGTGATCGCCGAGGGCATCGAAGTGGCGGAAGAGCTGGAGGTGCTCACGGAAATGGGCGTGGACCTGCTACAGGGTTACCTGCTCTGCCGCCCCCAGGAACATCCGCCCCGCGATGGCCGCAACCTGCTGCCCAAGCGCGAAAGCACTCCCGCGACGCTCAACGACGAAGGCAGCGACCTCAGTGCCCTGCTCAACGAACAACCAGCGGTAGCACGCGACATACCGACGGCCACGGTGCTGGAAGCCTTCCGCCGCCAGGCCAACCTCAACTCGCTGGCGGTGCTCGACGAACAGGGCCAGCCCTGCGGCATCGTGCACCGCCATTCATTGTCCGATGCCCTGCTCAAGCCCTTCGCCACCGACCTGTTTGCCCGCAAGCCCATCAGCCGCCTGATGAACGATGACTTCCTCGCGGTAGAGATCAGCCAGTCGCTGCAACAAGTCAGCCGCCTGATCACCAGTCGTGCCCGGCAACGGATCGAAGAGGATTTCATCATCACCCTCAACGGTAGCTACCTGGGCCTGGGGCGGGTGATCGATGTGCTCAAGCTGATTACCGAGCTGAAGATCCAGCAGGCGCGTTATGCCAACCCATTGACGCTGCTGCCTGGCAACGTGCCGATCCAGCAGTGCCTGACCCACCTGCTGCAACAAGGACGAGAATCGCTGATCTGTTACGTGGACATCGACAGCTTCAAACCCTTCAACGATATCTATGGCTACGGCCGTGGCGATGAAGTGCTGTTGTGCCTGGCGCAGTGCCTGAATGACCGGGTGGACCCCAGCCGCGATTTCGTCGGCCATATCGGCGGCGACGACTTTCTCCTGGTATTGGGCCCCGAGGACTGGCAAAAACGCCTGAACCAGCTGCTGGACGACTTCCATAGCCAGTGCCGGCGTTTTTATCGCAGCGAACACCTGGAAGCCGGCTGCTTCATCGCCCCCAACCGCCAGGGCATTCGCCAGGAGTTCGCCTTGCTGTCACTGTCTATTGGCGTGGTGCACCTGTATCCACAGGCCTGTGGACAACTCGATGCCAGCCAGTTGGCCGAGCTGGCCTCGCAAGCCAAGCACCACGCCAAGAACGTGCCGGGCTACAGCATCCATGTGATCGACAGCCGCCAGATGGCAGACGGCTTTACGGCTGACGCGGACCGGCTTGCGGGTCCGGCGTACTCGACTGATTCAGCTGCGCCAGCTTGACCTCGGCCAGGGGATGCCCGGCTTTCGCCGCCAGGGCCCACCAACGGGCAGCTTGCGCCGCATCCGCGGCCTTGCTGGGCGAACCGGCCAGGCTGATGACGCCCATCTGATAGGCCGCCTTGGCGTCCCCGGCCAAGCCGGCAAGACGTAACAGGCGTATGCCTTCTTCGCGAGCCCCCAGCCCCTGGCCACGAAAGGTCAGGATATGGCCATAAAAGCTCTGTGCGTCGACGTCCCCCAGGTTCGCCATGCGCGCCAATTGCCCCTCCAACCAGTGCCAGCCCCGAGGTTGACGCACAAACCAGGGCCAATGAAACAACCGGCGAGCCAGCCAGTAGCCGGCTCGCGCCTTGAGGCGCCAGAACACTCAGGCCTCCACCGACTCGGGGTATTCGTACTCGAACACACGAACCACTTCCGAGGCGTGCCACGACGCGGCCGCGACCCCATCGGAAGGCCCGGAAAAACGCCCGAGGCGCTCCGCACACTCGAAAAAACCGGTGCGCGGCAATCGACTCGCCCCCTGGCTGATCACCAGCGAACTGCGCAACGGCTGCTCCGCACGCGCATCCAGCGCGGCCAGATGCTCAAGGGCCGCCGTCAGGGTCTGCATGGCGGGGCTGGGTAGCTGCAAGCGCTCAAGCAGAGCGCGATAGGTCAAAAGATGGCGTTGCCGACGGGCCTGGTCGAGTTCCCCCAACAGGCCATCCCAATGTTGACGACTGATCCTTACGCTCACGATTCATCCCTCCAACCCGGAACCGTCAATTCCCAGGCCAGGCTACGGCGTATAGCGGCGTCGGGTTGACGCTCACCGCTTTCAATCATGGCCAGATATGACGGACTGATACCTACCGTACGGGCAAGCGCCTCAATGGCGATGCCCTTGGCTTCACGCAAACTGCGAAGTTGATCCAGACCTGGAAGCGGCTGGTCGGCTGTGGTCGCGATACCCCCCCTGGCTTCTCGCGGAGATTGTTCGGTGATACCTGCGGCTTTTAGCAAAGCCTGATACTGAGCCCATGGCAGAACCGCATATTCGGGCTCGCCATCGCGTGCAATTATCTGAATATCCATTACTACCCCGTAGGACGACACATAACGAGTCGGACTTTTCCTTATGAAGTGTAATCCTAACAGTCACTAAGGTCGCGGGGGCATCGTTGTATGGATCCGAATTCACTCAGTTTTTCTTCGGACCTTCCAATTGCAGTTGTTCCGGGGTGTCGGGCAAACGCTCCACTACCGCCAGCTTCTCCGGTTGCTGGCGATTGCGCCAGGCGCGAAAGGCGTTGAGTTCGCCGTCCAGGGTTTTCATGATCCAGGCCAGAACGGCGATATCGTCGAGCATGCCGAACATCGGCAGGAAGTCCGGGATGGCATCCAGCGGACTGAGGAAGTACATCAGGCCCGCGACCACCGACAGCAGCGCCTTGGGGCTGATGGCGCGGTACTCGCCACGCCAGTAAGCCAGGCACAGGGCCTGCAGCAGGCGCAGATCGTCCTTGAGCTTGCCAAGACGGCCGCCTTGCAAGGCGCCTTTGCTGGCCACGGCGAACAACAGGGTCGGCAGTCGGCCACGGCTGAGCAAGCGGCCGGCCAGGGGCAGGAAGCGGGCAAAATTCCAGGGTGCTTTCATCGTCACTCCCACTGAAATGTTATCCACACAAATTGTGGATAACCTTGTGAACAGAGCCGCTTTTCACAGCTGAAAGCCCCGTTTTACAAGGGCTCGGCTCAGATCGGGCGTTTTTTACTCACATAAAAAAACCCATAATTTCATTGACTTGGCAGCCTCATGCGGCTAGCCGCAACACGTGCTGTTAAGACTATGCCTTATGCCGTGGGTTCGCATTTTTTCCCGGACCAACGACCAGATACGACAACGCCCCGTAAGGACGGGGCGTTGTCATTGAACCAGACGAAGATTACTTGGCGTCGTCTTGTTTCGCTGGATCCTTGATACCCAGCAGTTCCAGCTCGAACACCAGAACCGAGTTGGCCGGAATGGCCGGGCTCGGGCTCTGTGCGCCGTAGGCCAGATCGCTCGGGATGTACAGTTTGTACTTTTCGCCGACGTGCATCAGTTGCAGGCCTTCGACCCAACCCGGAATCACGCCGCTGACCGGCAGATCGATCGGGCTGCCGCGCTCGACCGAGCTGTCGAACACAGTGCCGTTGGTCAGGGTGCCGGTGTAGTGAACGGTCACCACGTCGGTCGGCTTAGGCTGGGCGCCATCGGCTTTTTTCAGCACTTCGTACTGCAGGCCGGAGGCGGTAGTGGTCACGCCAGCCTTCTTGCCGTTTTCTTCGAGGAATTTCTTGCCGGCTGCTGCCGACTCTTCGCTGATCTTGGCCATGCGCTCTTCAGCACGCTTTTGCAGCGCGGCGAAGGCTTCGACCAGTTCGTCGTCTTTCAGCTTCTGTTCTTTCTTGCCGATGGCATCTTCGATGCCCTGGGCTACCGCTTTGGAATCCAGGTCATCCATACCTTCCTGGGCAAGGCTTTTGCCCATGTTCAGGCCGATACCATAGGAAGCTTTCTGCGCCGGGGTTTTCAGCTCCACGCTGGTCTGCGAGTCACAACCCGCAAGTACCAGGCTAACCAGGGCTACCGCCGCCGCTAACCGATGCTGTTTCATGCTATTTCCTTGTTCATGCGCCTAAAGGGCAATCGAGTAAAGCCGCGAGCTTATCAGGCGGCCACGACCAATGGCTACCGGCATGAGAGCCGGATTAGCCCGATAAGTTCACGTGTTTAAAAGCATTTCGCCAGCCATTACAACGAGCGCGGGAAAGAACACCTCGACCGCAAAGTAATGACAGCGGACGTAATGGCCACTTGCCCGGCAGTTTGCCCTTGAGGCATAAGAGAGCCACAACTCGACAAGGATGTTTATCTTGCGCCTCTTATCCCGTGTTTTGCTCTTGATCCTCGCCCTGATCGGCGTCGCCCTGGCCGTGGTCCTGTATTACGTGGCCAATCCGAAATTGCCCGACTATATGCCCGCCCGGCAGGTGCACTATCAGGATCAATGGAGCGCCGCCGACCGCCAGACCTATTACTTCACCCCCCAGGGCACTCAGGTGAAGGGCCTGCGTTATGAGTGGTTCGCCGCCCTGGAACTGCCCTTCTCCACGCAACGCTTCGCCGCGCCGCAGTACCTGGCCCGCTTCGGCTTCCTGGTGGATCCAGCGCAGCAGGCCAGCGCCGATAACCCGGCGAACCTGCCGGTCGGTTTCACTCGCCACCAGAACCCTGGCAGCCCGCAGCAGTACCTGGACATCACCTGTGCCGCCTGCCACACCGGCGAGCTGCGCTACAACCAGCAGGCCCTGCGGGTCGACGGCGGTTCGGCGCAACATGTATTGCCCTCCAGCGTGCCCACCCTGCGCGGCGGCAGCTTCGGCCAGGCGCTGGTCGCCAGCCTGGCGTCGACCTATTACAACCCGTGGAAATTCGAGCGCTTCGCCCGCAACGTGCTGGGCCAGGACTACGACGCCGAGCATGAACAACTGCGCAAGGACTTCAAGGCGTCGCTGGACACCCTCCTGCACGTCGCCTGGAACGACACTCACCGCGGCCTCTATCCCACTGAGGAAGGCCCCGGACGTACCGATGCCTTTGGCCGGATCGCCAATGCCAGCTTCGGCGACGCCATTTCCCCCGACAACTATCGGGTAGCCAACGCACCGGTGGACTATCCGCAGCTATGGGACATCTGGACCTTCGACTGGGTGCAGTGGAACGGCTCGGCCCAGCAACCCATGGCCCGCAATATCGGCGAGGCGCTGGGTGTAGGCGCCACCCTGAACTTCTTCGATGCCCAGGGCCAGCCGCTCAAGGGCGACGCCCGCTACCCGTCGAGCGTTCGGGTGCGCGACCTCAATCGCATCGAAGAAACCCTGCAACGACTGAAACCGCCGACCTGGCCAGAAGAACTGTTCGGCGACATCGACAAGCCCCTGGCGGCCAAGGGGCGAGCGCTGTTCGCGGAAAACTGTGCAGGTTGCCATGTCCCGCCGGTCACCGAGGTCAACGGGCGCCCGGTACAACAACTGAAGATGCTGCCGGTTGCAGTGATCGGTACCGACCCGAATACGGCCAACAATATTGCCGATCAGCGTTACGACCTGAGCGCGCTGCAATGGGACGCCGCCGAACTGGCGCAATCGAATGTCCAGTTGCACCCCACACCCACTGAGCCGCTGGACATGCGCCAGCTGTCAGCGGCCAAGGGCCTGGCCTATGTCACTGCCTTCGTTGAGGAGCGCGCCTACCGGGACGCCCAGGTGACTCCGGAGGAACACCCGCGACTCGACGGCTATGGCTTGCCGATCGGCGTCCGCGAACTGCGCGCCTACAAGGCCCGGCCGCTGGCCGGGGTATGGGCTACCCCGCCCTTCCTGCATAACGGCTCGGTGCCCAGCCTGTACCAGTTGCTTTCGCCTCAGGACGAACGCGCCAGCACCTTCTATAAAGGCACCTTCGAATACGATCCGAAGCATCTGGGCTATCGTACCGAGCCGTTCAAGAACGGCTTTCTGTTCGATACCAGGATCAGCGGCAATCACAACAGCGGCCATGAATTCCGTTCGGGCAAGCGTGGCGACGGGGTGATCGGCCGCCTGCTGCAACCCGAGGAACGCTGGGCCCTGCTGGAGTACCTGAAAGTGCTGGGCGGGCCGCTGGAGGTGCAACTGCCATGACCCTGGCCCTCATCGAAAGGACGGTTTCATGCTGATCACCTTATGGCTGCGCATCGGTGCGCTGCTGCTCAAGACACTTCTGCTGCTGGTGCTGATCGCCCTGCTCGGCTGGGCGCTGAACAGCGCCTGGTCGATCTGGCGCTACCAGGGGCCGGTCTCGACCGAAGAACAGGTTCCGCCCGGCGAAGCCGCCATGACCCAGGACATCATCCAGACCGCCGTGCGCATCGTCGATCAGCACCGGGATAACACCCGTTACCTGCGCGACGCCCATGCCAAGGCCCACGGCTGCGTAAAGGCCGAGGTCCAGGTGCTCGAGCAACTGGCGCCGCCGTTGCGCCAGGGCGTATTCGCCGAACCCGGCAAGACCTGGCAAGCCATGGTGCGGCTGTCCAACGGCAATGCTTATTCACAGTTCGACAGCATTCGTGACGCGCGCGGGATGGCGATCAAGTTGTTGAATGTGCCCGGCACCCAGCTATTGAAGGAACAGCAGGGCCGTGGCGAGCAGGATTTCGTGATGTTCAACCATCCGAACTTCTTCGTCAGCGATGTCGCCGAGTACCGGCAGAATGTCGCCGCGCAGGCGGATGGAAAAAAGGTCGGGGCCTTTTTCCCCGGCTGGAACCCACGCACCTGGCAGGTCCGCCACCTGTTCATTGCCTTGGCCACCCTGTCACCGCCCCCGGCCAGCCCGACGCAAACCCGCTATTTTTCGGTTTCGCCCTACAAGTTCGGCAGCGCCAACGCCAAGTTCCGTGTCGCGCCGGATCCCGACAGCTGCCCGGTATACAACCTGCCCCCACAAAACCAGGCCCTGCCCAACTTTCTACGCAACGCCCTGAACCAGCAGCTGTCGACCGACCGCGTGCCGGCCTGCTTCGTATTGCAGGTGCAGCACCAGGACCCAAGCCACTACATGCCCATCGAAGACACCAGCATCGAATGGCGAGAAAGCGATGCGCCCTTCGAAACCGTGGCGCGGATCAAAATTCCTGCCCAGGACTTCGATACCCCGCGGCAGAACCTGCAATGCGACAACCTGTCCTTCAACCCCTGGTTCGGGCTGGAAGCGCACCGCCCCATCGGCGGCATCAACCGCCTGCGCAAGGCGGTGTACGAAGCGGTCAGTGACTACCGGCACAGCCGCAATGCCGAGCAGTGATCCAGAAACGAAAAAAGCGGCCCGCGGGCCGCTTTTTTGGGGAACATTTACATACTCCAGACAGCAAAAAGCCCGCGTGAGCGGGCTTTCTGTGATGAGCTGGCGTTCAGTGTTCCAGCTCATCGAATATGGCGCAGCGGACGGGACTCGAACCCGCGACCCCCGGCGTGACAGGCCGGTATTCTAACCGACTGAACTACCGCTGCGCGTAGCGTTGAAAGCAAGTGGTGGGTGATGACGGGATCGAACCGCCGACCCTCTGCTTGTAAGGCAGATGCTCTCCCAGCTGAGCTAATCACCCTTTACCTTCGTTGCGGGGCGCATTATTACACAGAAATTCATAACGTGCTGATTTAAATAACAAAATTATTAAAAAAGCTGAATTACGATGTATCGGGCGCCTCGCGCGGAACACAGGCACAAAAAAGCCCGCGTTAGCGGGCTTTCTGTGATGACCTGGCGTTCAGTGTTCCAGATCATCGAATATGGCGCAGCGGACGGGACTCGAACCCGCGACCCCCGGCGTGACAGGCCGGTATTCTAACCGACTGAACTACCGCTGCGCGTAACACTGAAAGCGAATGGTGGGTGATGACGGGATCGAACCGCCGACCCTCTGCTTGTAAGGCAGATGCTCTCCCGGCTGAGCTAATCACCCTTCACGTTCGGTGTGGCGCGCATTCTACGGAGCGCCCCCTACTCTGGCAAGCACTTTTTAAAATAATTTTTTCAGGCCTTCCAAAGGCTTAGCGGAGGGTTGGCCTATGGAGCTGCGCGGAGAATAATGCCCCCCTTTGTATAAAGGAGAGATTCACCCCATGTGGTTCAAGAACCTGCTTATCTATCGCCTGACCCAAGATCTGCCCTTTGATGCTGAGGCGCTGGAAACCGCACTGGCCACCAAACTGGCGCGTCCATGTGCAAGCCAGGAGTTGACCACTTACGGTTTCGTCGCGCCATTCGGCAAAGGCGAAGATGCGCCGCTGGTGCACGTCAGCCAGGACTTCCTGCTGGTCGCCGCGCGCAAGGAAGAACGTATTCTGCCTGGCAGCGTGGTGCGCGACGCGGTCAAGGAAAAGGTCGAAGAGATCGAAGCCGAGCAAATGCGCAAGGTCTATAAAAAGGAACGCGATCAGATCAAGGATGAAATCATCCAGGCCTTCCTGCCCCGCGCCTTTATCCGCCGCTCCTCGACTTTCGCCGCCATCGCGCCGAAACAGGGCCTGATCCTGGTCAACTCGGCCAGCCCGAAACGCGCCGAAGACCTGCTTTCCACCCTGCGCGAAGTGCTCGGCACCCTGCCGGTGCGTCCGCTGACCGTGAAGACCGCGCCGACCGCGATCATGACCGACTGGGTGAAAACCCAACAAGCCGCCGACGACTTCTTCGTGCTCGACGAGTGCGAGCTGCGCGACACCCATGAAGACGGCGGTATCGTCCGTTGCAAGCGCCAGGACCTGACCAGCGAAGAAATCCAGCTGCACCTGAGCACCGGCAAGGTGGTCACCCAATTGTCCCTGGCCTGGCAGGACAAACTGTCCTTCATGCTCGACGACAAGATGACGGTCAAGCGCCTGAAGTTCGAGGACCTGCTGCAGGATCAGGCGGAGCAGGACGGCGGCGACGAAGCCCTCGGCCAGCTGGATGCCAGCTTCACCCTGATGATGCTGACCTTCGGCGATTTCCTCCCGGCGCTGTTCGAAGCCCTGGGTGGCGAAGAGATTCCACAAGGCATCTGATCTTGTAGCAGCCTGCTTGCCGGCGGCGGGCCGCATCCGGCCTAATCGCCAACTCGCTCGCTCCTGCGGGAGCACCACAGACGCCACCGCTTTCGGTGGCGTTTTCATATAAGAAGGAACAGGCCATGCGTGCACTGGCAGCATTAAGTCGTTTTGTCGGCAATACCTTTGCCTACTGGGTTCTGATTTTCGCGGTGGTGGCGTTCTTGCAGCCGGACTGGTTCATCGGCCTCAAGGGCGCCATCGTGCCACTGCTGGGCCTGGTGATGTTCGGCATGGGCCTGACCCTGAAGCTCGAAGACTTCGCCGAAGTCGCCCGCCATCCGTGGCGCGTGGCCCTGGGCGTGGTCGCGCACTTCGTGATCATGCCGGGCGTGGCCTGGTTGCTGTGCCAGGTATTCCACCTGCCGCCGGAAATCGCCGTCGGCGTGATCCTGGTCGGCTGCTGCCCGAGCGGTACGTCATCCAACGTCATGACCTGGCTGGCCCGCGGCGATCTGGCGCTGTCAGTGGCGATCGCCGCCGTCACCACCCTGCTGGCGCCACTGCTGACCCCGGCCCTGATCTGGCTGCTGGCCTCGGCCTGGCTGCCGGTCTCGTTCATGGAGTTGTTCTGGTCGATCCTACAGGTGGTGCTGCTGCCGATCGTGCTCGGGGTGATTGCCCAGCGTGTGCTCGGCGACCGGGTGCGGCATGCGGTGGAAGTGTTGCCGCTGGTATCGGTGGTCAGCATCGTGATCATCGTCACCGCGGTGGTGGCCGCCAGCCAGGCGAAAATCGCCGAGTCCGGCCTGCTGATCATGGCCGTGGTGATGCTGCATAACAGCTTCGGTTACCTGCTGGGTTACTTCACCGGCCGCCTGTTCAAACTGCCGTTGGCGCAACGCAAATCCCTGGCCCTGGAAGTCGGCATGCAGAACTCCGGCCTCGGCGCCGCCCTGGCCAGCGCGCACTTCTCGCCGCTGGCGGCGGTGCCCAGCGCCCTGTTCAGCGTCTGGCACAACATTTCCGGGGCGCTGCTTTCCACCTGGTTCCGCCGCATGAGCGAAAAGGACGACCACGCACTGGCTGTCCAGCAGGCGAGCGACTGAGGAGAAACCTTGATCCCCGGATTAATGATGGGCACTATACTGCGCAACGCGGGGACGACCCCGCGGCTCGATCGAGTCATTAATCTGGGGACGACCCCGTCAATCGATGGAGGTCATCATGTCCTGGATCATTCTGTTTTTCGCCGGCCTGTTCGAAGTGGGCTGGGCCGTCGGCCTCAAGTACACCGACGGTTTCAGTCGCCCTCTCCCCACCGCCCTGACCATCGCCGCCATGGCGGTCAGCCTCGGCCTGCTGGGGCTGGCCATGAAGGAACTGCCGCTGGGCACTGCCTATGCTATCTGGACCGGGGTCGGCGCGGTCGGCACGGTGATCGCCGGGATCATTCTGTTCGGTGAGTCCATGGCGCTGTTCCGCCTGGCCAGCGTGGCGCTGATCATTACCGGGCTGATCGGCTTGAAGGTCAGCGCGGCCTGATACAAGCAAACGCCCCAACAAAAACGCCCACAACTCTGTGGGCGTTTTTATAGGCGCTGGAAACCTAGCGCACGCTACCGCGCAGCTCGCCCACCAGGGTTTGCAAACGGGCCGGTTCGGCACTGTCGGCGGTCACGGCCGAACCCGCCACCAGGGTCACTCGCGACCACAGGCGGCGGAACAGTCCCTTGCTTGGATCGCGGCTGAAAAAGCTGCCCCACAGCCCCCGCAACGCCAGCGGAATCACCGGCACCGGCGTCTCTTCGAGAATCCGCGTCAGCCCGCCCTTGAACTCATTGATCTCGCCATCGGTGGTCAGCTTGCCTTCCGGGAAGATGCACACCAGCTCGCCATCCTTGAGGTAGCGGGCAATCTGGGTGAACGCCCTTTCGTAGATCTGGATGTCCTCGTTGCGCCCGGCAATCGGAATGGTCCCGGCGGTACGGAAGATGAAGTTGAGCACTGGCAGGTTGTAGATCTTGTAATACATCACGAAACGAATCGGCCGCCGCACCGCGCCGCCGATTAGCAAGGCATCGACGAAGGACACGTGATTGCACACCAGCAACGCCGCGCCTTCGTCCGGGATCGCCTCCAGGTTGCGGTGCTCGACCCGGTACATGGAATGGCTGAGCAGCCAGATCATGAAACGCATGCTGAACTCGGGGACGATCTTGAAGATGTAGGCGTTGACCGCGATGTTCAGCAGCGACACCACCAGGAACAGCTGCGGGATCGACAGTTTGGCCAGGCTCAGCAAGACGATCGAGACAATCGCCGACACCACCATGAACAGCGCGTTGAGAATGTTGTTCGCGGCAATCACCCGCGCCCGCTCGTTCTCCGGGGTCCGCGACTGAATCAGTGCATACAGCGGCACGATATAGAAACCACCGAAGATGCCCAGGCCGAGAATATCGATCAGCACCCACCAGGCATGGCCATGACCGAGTACCTCGAGCCAGCTGTACCCCGCCTCGCTTGGCGGGATCCCGCCGGAATGCCACCACAGCAGCAGACCGAACACCGTCAGGCCGAACGAGCCAAAAGGCACCAGGCCGATCTCGACCTTACGCCCCGAGAGTTTCTCGCACAGCATGGAGCCGGCGGCGATGCCCACCGAGAACACCGTGAGGATCAGCGTGACCACTGTCTCGTCGCCGTGCATCCACTCCTTGGCATAGGCCGGAATCTGCGTCAGGTAGATCGCCCCGACAAACCAGAACCACGAGTTGCCGACGATCGAGCGCGACACGGCCGGCGTCTGCCCCAGGCCCAGGCGCAGGGTGGCCCAGGACTGGCTGAAGATGTTCCAGTTCAGACGCATGTCCGGGGTGGCCGCCGCAGCCCGGGGGATGCCCCGGCTGGCGAGGTAACCGAGCACGGCGACGGCAATGATCGCCGTCGAGACAATCGGTGCGTAATGGACGGAGGACATCATGATCCCGGCGCCTATGGTCCCGGCAAGAATCGCCAGGAAAGTGCCCATTTCCACCAGGCCGTTGCCCCCCACCAGCTCTTCCTCCCGTAGCGCCTGGGGCAGGATCGAATATTTCACCGGGCCGAACAGCGCCGAGTGGGTGCCCATGGCGAACAGCGCCAGCAGCATCAGCGACAGGTGATCGAAGACAAACCCCACCGCCCCCACGGCCATGATCACGATCTCGCCGAGCTTGATCAGGCGGATCAACGCATCCTTGGCGAACTTCTCGCCGAATTGCCCGGCCAGCGCCGAGAACAGGAAGAACGGCAGGATAAACAGCAAGGCGCAGAGGTTGACCCAGATCGAGCGGTCTCCCTCGATGGCCAGCTTGTAGAGAATGGCGAGGATCAGCGACTGCTTGAAGATGTTGTCGTTGAACGCGCCGAGGGACTGGGTAATGAAGAACGGCAGGAAACGCCGCGTACGAAGCAAGGTGAACTGTGAGGGGTGACTCATCTTCCATGTCCCTGAGTGGCTTGGATGCTGTTATTGGATTATCGATCTTCGATCCAGGCCACAACCTTACCTAAAGTTCGCGGATTATTTCGCTAATCCTGCGATGCAAGGCGAAACGAACAACTCACCCCGATAAGCGCCCAGCAGCGTGCGCTTGCCCACCAGCAGCCACATCAGTGCCAGCGCCAGGACCAACAGGCTGCCGAGCACCGCGAAAAACGTCAGGTTCAGGGTAGCGGCCAGTTTCAGGGTGGTCAGGGCATAGACCCCCAGCGGGAAGGTGAACCCCCACCAGCCGAGGTTGAACGGAATGCCGTCGCGCAGGTAACGCAGGGTGATCAGCAGCGCCGTCAGCATCCACCACAGGCCGAAACCCCACAGGGTGATACCGGCCACCAGGCCCAGGCCCTCGGCGATTTCGCCCATTGCGGCCATGCCGTTGGCGGCGAAGATCGCTGGAGCGTCCGCGCCCAGCAGCAACATGCCCAGGGCCCCCGTGCCGATCGGCCCCAGGGCCAGCCAGCTCGAGGCAGCCATGCTTTCGTGAGGCAGCTTATGCAAGGCCATGCGCAGCAGGAGAATGGTCAGGATGCTGAAAGCCACCGGCAGCGAGAAGGCCCAGAGCACATAGCTGGTCACCAGCATCACCAGTTGCGAATGCGCGTCCACCAGATGCGGCGCCAGCAGCCCGCCACTGGCGGCAGCGACTTCGGCCGCGACCACCGGCAATAGCCAGACCGCGGTCATCTGGTCGATACGGTGCTCCTGGCGGGTGAACATCATGTAGGGAATCAACACCCCGCAAGCCAGCGACAGCGCCACATCCAGCCACCACAGCAGCTCGGCCAACTGCACCACGCCGTCACCCCAGCGCGGTACGCCGAACAGCAGGAAACCGTTGATGATGGTGGCCAGGCCCATGGGGATGGTGCCGAAGAACATCGAGACCGTGGAATGCCCGAAAATCCGCCGGGCTTCGTCGAAGAACATTACCCAGCGTGCCGCATAGGCCGCGCTGAACACTACGAACAGCCCGATGGTGAACAGCCACAGCCCCTCGGCCAACAGGTGCAGGCCCGGGATCCGCAGCGGCAACTGGGCCAGCGCCAGAGCCAGCACGCCGGTGCCCATGGTGGCCGCGAACCAGTTGGGGGTGAAATGGCGGATGGCTTCGCGAGGATGTTGCAGCTGGCTCAAGGGCCGTCCGGTTCTGAGGGTATTGGGGCATGTCATGGTGTGATCTCCTGTCCTCCGATGAGGTGGAGCCCATGGTAGAACCGGATCGAATATCTATATAACGGGTAATTTCTCTATCTGTTATCTATTTTATAAATATAAGGGCTAGACACTGTCTGCACTTCAACCATCGGCACCCGCGTCGCGCTCAACTTTCCTGGGCGACACAGGCCTTGGCGGTTCGCTGACGCAGCAACCCCAGCAAAGCGCCAAGGGACAACAGGATCAACACCGCGCCATAACCATCGGTGGTCGCGATCAGGCCGAAACTGCGCGTCAGGTTTCCCGCCAACAGGGACGGCAGGCAGAACGCCAGATAACTCAGGACATAAAACGCCGACATCAACCCCGCCCGCTCATGGGGCAAGGCCAGCGGCATCACACTGCGCAGAGCGCCGAGGAACCCGGAGCCAAAACCTCCGCCCGTGACCAGGGTGCCGAGGAAGAACAGCGGCAGGCTGGCGGTGTGCACGGAGATGAGGATCAGGCTGATGCCGACGGCCAGCAGGCTCGCGCCCAACCGCAAAACCTTGTCGGCCGGACGATAGCGCAGGGAAACAATCATCAGGGCACCGCTCAGCGTCAGCACCGCCACCAGGCCACCGCCGATCAGGTTCGAGGTCGAGCCCGTCGCAGCGCGCACCAGCGATGGCGCCAATGACAGAAAGAACCCGCCCACGGCCCACACCGCCACATCCACCGGTAACGCCAACCACAGCGCCCGTCGCGCCTGGGGCGGTACATGCAGCGAGGGCCGCAGGGAAGCCCAGACACCGGCCTGGGCAGTGACCGTCTCCGGTAAACGCCAGACGTACAGCGCCTGGGCGACAAACAGCACCAGCAGCAACCAGTAGGCCAGTTGCAGCGGCAACGGCGCATATTCCACCAGCAAGCCACTGCCCATCGCCCCGCACGCCATGCCCAGCAAGGGCGCCACGCTGTTGACCAACGGCCCCTGCTGGCGGTCGGTATCCAGCAGCGCCGCCCCCAGCACACTGGTGGCCATGCCGGTGGCGAAGCCCTGCATCACCCGGGCAGCAATCAGCCAGGCCACGCTGTCGGCCTGGATGAACAGCAGCATCGCCAGTATGTCCAGCAGCAACGCCACGAAGATCACCGGCTTGCGTCCCAGATAATCCGAAAGCGAGCCGACGGTCAGCAGCGCCGCCAGCAGGCTCAAGGCGTAGACGCCGAAGATCAGGGTCAAGGTCGCCGACGAGAATTGCAGCGCCTCCTGATACAGGTGATACATCGGCGTCGGCACACTGGAAGCGGCGAGAAAACTGAGTAAGGTGATCGCCAGAAACAACAGTCTGGAACGGTTTGACCGTGAAGAGTCGACACTACTGGACATGGGCACGCTCCATTAAAGCTAATTTTTTGCTTTTGCGGAGTGTGCTACCGCCTCGCTCTTAAAGCAAATTCTTTGTGTTAAGGTTCGATCCATGGCTATTAAAGAAGGTTTACGCCCGGGCGGGCGCAGTGCCCGGGTGCAGGAATCCATCCACTCGGCAGTCAGGGAACTCCTCGAAGAACAGGGGCGCTCGACCCTGACCGTGCCGCAAATCGCTACCCGCGCCGGCGTTACGCCCTCGACCATCTACCGGCGCTGGGGCGACCTGTCGGCACTGCTGGCGGATGTCGCCCTGGAACGCATGCGCCCGGACAGCGAACCGGCCGCCACCGGCAGCCTGCGCGGCGACCTGCGGGCCTGGGCCGAACAGTACCTCGACGAAATGAGCTCCGAACCCGGGCGCAACATGATGCGCGACGTGCAATGCAGCAGCACACCCGGCTATTGCGTGAGCATTCTCAGCGGGCAATTGCAGATCATCCTCGACCGTCACCGGCACAACGAGGCGGCCCTGCCCAGCATCGACCGGCTGTTGAACATGCTGGTGGCGCCAACGGTGTTCCGCATCCTGTTCGCAGCGCAACCGCTTGAAGTGCAGGAACTGCATGAACTGATCGACATCGCGCTGCAGCCTTGAGGCCGCTCTCGCGCCGACCGGTTCCGAGCCACCTTCCATAGGCGCGTGCCTTCCGCGATAAAACCTGACAGGCAGCCCTCTTCCCCCTGCGACACCTGGCCGCGCCAATACCTTGGTCGACACTGACGAACCCCGAACATCGTGCGAGACTGTCTGACCGGGCTGAAGCGCCCGGCGCGCCTTTATGTTCGGAGTTTCCATGTCGCTGTCCAGCGGGCTGATCGCCATCGTCGCCCTGGCCTATATGGCCATCATGTTCGCCATCGCCTTTTACGGTGACCGTCGCAGCGCGCCCTTGCCGCCGCGGGTGCGTGCCTGGGTGTACAGCCTGTCGCTGGCGGTGTATTGCACCAGCTGGACCTTCTTCGGCGCCGTCGGCCAGGCCGCCGAGCAACTCTGGTCGTTCTTGCCAATCTACCTGGGGCCGATCCTGCTGCTGGTACTCGCGCCCTGGGTCCTGCAAAAGATGGTGATGATCAGCAAGCAGGAAAACATCACCTCCATCGCCGACTTCATCGCCGCGCGCTACGGCAAGTCCCAGACCCTGGCGGTGGTGGTGGCGCTGATCTGCCTGGTCGGCGTGCTTCCTTATATTGCCCTGCAGCTCAAGGGCATCGTGCTTGGCGTGGACCTGCTGATCGGCGCGGGTGCCGATACCATGGGCACCCGCGCCCAGGACACGGCGCTGATCGTGTCGCTGATCCTGGCGCTGTTCACCATCGTCTTCGGTACCCGCAACCTCGACGCCACCGAGCACCACCGAGGCATGGTGCTGGCGATTGCCTTCGAATCCCTGGTCAAGCTGCTGGCCTTTCTCGCGGTCGGCGCCTTTGTCACCTATGGCCTGTACGACGGTTTCGACGACCTGTTCAGCCAGGCCATGCTCGCCCCGCGCCTGGAGCAGTACTGGGAAGAAACCATCAACTGGCCGTCGATGGTAGTGCAGACCGGCGTCGCCATGATGGCGATCATCTGCCTGCCGCGGCAGTTCCACGTCACCGTAGTGGAGAACATCGAACCCCAGGACCTGCGCCTGGCCAAGTGGGTGTTTCCCGCCTACCTGGCCCTGGCCGCGCTGTTCGTGGTGCCGATCGCCCTTGCCGGGCAGATGCTGCTGCCCAGCTCGGTGCTGCCGGATTCGTTCGTCATCAGCCTGCCCCTGGCCCAGGCCCATCCGGCCCTGGCCGTGCTGGCCTTCATCGGCGGCGCGTCGGCCGCCACCGGCATGGTGATCGTCGCCAGCGTGGCCCTGTCGACCATGGTCTCCAACGACATGCTGCTGCCCTGGCTGCTGCGCCGGCAGAGTGCCGAACGGCCCTTCGAAGTGTTCCGCCACTGGATGCTCTCGGTGCGCCGGGTCAGCATCGTGGTCATCCTGCTGCTGGCCTATGTCAGCTACCGCTTGCTGGGCTCCACCGCGAGCCTGGCGACCATCGGCCAGATCGCCTTTGCCGCGGTGACCCAACTGGCCCCGGCCATGCTCGGTGCGCTGTACTGGAAGCAGGCCAACCGCCGCGGCGTGTTCGCCGGATTGGCGGCCGGTACTTTCCTGTGGTTCTACACCCTGGTCCTGCCGATCGCCGCCCACAGCCTGGGCTGGTCGCTGAACAGCTTCCCGGGCCTGGCCTGGCTGCACGGCAACCCGCTGAACCTGCCGATCACCCCCTTGACCCAAGGCGTGGTGCTGTCGCTGGCCGGCAACTTCACCCTGTTCGCCTGGGTCTCGGTACTGTCGCGTACCCGGGTTTCGGAGCACTGGCAGGCCGGGCGCTTCATCGGCCAGGAAATCAGCGGCCGCCCCAGCTCCCGATCGATGCTCTCGGTGCAGATCGACGACCTGCTCAAGCTCGCCGCGCGTTTTGTCGGGGAAGAACGGGCCCGCCAGAGCTTCATCCGCTTTGCCTACCGCCAGGGCAAAGGCTTCAACCCCAACCAGAACGCCGACGGCGAATGGATCGCCCACACCGAACGCCTGCTGGCCGGCGTGCTCGGTGCATCGTCCACCCGCGCGGTGGTCAAGGCCGCCATCGAAGGGCGGGAGATGCAGCTCGAAGACGTGGTGCGCATCGCCGACGAAGCCTCGGAAGTGCTGCAATTCAACCGGGCCTTGCTGCAAGGCGCGATCGAGAACATCAGCCAGGGCATCAGCGTGGTCGACCAGTCCCTCAGGCTGGTGGCCTGGAACCGTCGCTACCTGGAGCTGTTCAACTACCCGGACGGGTTGATCAGCGTCGGCCGGCCGATCGCCGACATCATCCGCCACAACGCCGAACGAGGCCTGTGCGGGCCGGGCGAGGCCGAAGTGCATGTCGCCCGCCGCCTGCACTGGATGCGTCAGGGCCGCGCCCACACCTCCGAACGGCTGTTCCCCAATGGCCGGGTGATCGAGTTGATCGGCAACCCGATGCCCGGCGGCGGCTTTGTCATGAGTTTCACCGACATCACCCCGTTCCGCGAAGCCGAACAGGCCCTCACCGAAGCCAACGAGGGCCTGGAGCAGCGGGTCGCCGAGCGGACCCACGAACTGTCGCAACTGAACGCCGCGCTGACCGAGGCCAAGGGCACCGCCGAGGCCGCCAACCAGTCCAAGACTCGTTTCCTGGCAGCGGTCAGTCACGATCTGATGCAACCGCTGAATGCCGCCCGGCTGTTCTCCGCCGCCCTCTCCCACCAGGACGACGGTTTGTCCGCCGAAGCCCAGCAATTGGTCCAGCACCTGGACAGCTCCCTGCGCTCCGCCGAAGACCTGATCAGCGACCTGCTGGACATCTCCCGCCTGGAAAACGGCAAGATCAATCCGGAGCGCAAGCCGTTCGTGCTCAACGAACTGTTCGATACCCTGGGGGCCGAATTCAAGGTGCTGGCCCAGGAGCAAGGCCTGCAATTCCGCCTGCGCGGCAGCCGTCTCAGGGTCGACAGCGACATCAAGCTACTGCGCCGGGTTCTGCAGAATTTCCTGACCAATGCCTTCCGTTACGCCAAGGGGCCTGTGCTGCTGGGCGTGCGCCGCCGCGGCAACCAGCTGTGCCTGGAAGTCTGGGACCGTGGACCGGGGATTCCACTGGATAAGCAGCAAGTGATCTTCGAAGAATTCAAACGCCTCGACAGCCACCAGACCCGCGCCGAAAAAGGCCTGGGCCTCGGGTTGGCGATCGCCGACGGGCTGTGTCGCGTGCTCGGTCACGGCCTGCAAGTACGCTCCTGGCCGGGTAAGGGCAGCGTCTTCAGTGTCAGCGTGCCTTTGGCCAAGGCGGCCGTCAGTGCACCGAGGCAGGTGGCCGAACTCAACGGCCATCTGCTGTCCGGCGCCCAGGTACTGTGTGTCGACAACGAAGACAGCATCCTGATCGGCATGAACAGCCTGCTCAGCCGCTGGGGCTGCCAGGTCTGGACCGCGCGTAACCGCGAAGAATGCGCGGCGCTGCTCAATGATGGCGTGCGCCCGCAACTGGCATTGGTGGACTATCACTTGGACGATGGCGAAACCGGCACCGAGGTCATGGCCTGGCTGCGTACCCAGTTGGGTGACCCGGTGCCAGGCGTGGTGATCAGCGCCGACGGGCGCCCCGAGATGGTCGCCGAGGTGCACGCCGCTGGGCTGGACTACCTGGCCAAGCCGGTGAAGCCCGCGGCGTTGCGGGCGCTGCTGAGCCGGCATCTGCCGCTCTGACCTTCCGCCCCCGGGTCAATCCGGCAGTTCGAGCAACGCGCCGTCGGCATCGGTCATCGCCCGCTCCAGCAGGTCCGCCGGCAGGCTCTTGCTGGCACGCGCCCCGAGCAACCGCAGTTGCTCGCTGCGGCTGACCAGGTTGCCACGCCCCTCGGTCAGCTTGTTGCGCGCGGCGCTGTAGGCCTTGTCCAGTTGCTGCAGACGATTGCCGACTTCATCCAGATCCTGAATGAACAACACGAACTTGTCGTACAGCCAACCGGCGCGCTCGGCGATTTCCCGGGCGTTCTGGCTCTGCCGCTCCTGCTTCCACAGGCTGTCGATCACTCGCAGGGTAGCCAGCAAGGTGGTCGGGCTGACGATCACGATATTGCGGTCGAAGGCTTCCTGGAACAGGTTGGGCTCGGCTTGCAAGGCGGCGGAAAAAGCCGCCTCGATGGGTACGAAGAGCAACACGAAATCCAGGCTGTGCAAGCCTTCCAGACGCTTGTAATCCTTACCGGCCAGGCCTTTGACGTGATTGCGCAAGGACAGTACGTGCTGCTTCAGCGCCGCCTGGCCGATCACTTCATCGTCCGCCGCGACAAACTGCTGGTAGGCGGTCAGGCTGACCTTGGAGTCCACCACCACCTGCTTGTCACCGGGCAGCATGATCAGCACGTCGGGCTGGAAACGCTCGCCGTCGGGCCCTTTGAGGCTGACCTGGGTCTGGTACTCACGACCCTTCTCCAGGCCGGCATGCTCCAGTACCCGCTCGAGAATCAGCTCGCCCCAGTTGCCCTGGGTTTTCTGGCCCTTGAGCGCACGGGTCAGGTTGGTCGCCTCGTCGCTCAAGCGCAGGTTCAGCTGTTGCAGGCGCTCGAGCTCCTTGCCGAGGGAAAAACGCTCGCGCGCTTCGGCCTGATAACTCTCTTCGACCCGCTTCTCGAAGGACTGGATGCGCTCCTTGAGCGGGTCGAGCAATTGTCCGAGACGCTGCTGGCTGTTCTCGGCAAAACGCTGCTCACGCTCGTCGAAGATCTTGCCCGCCAGCTCGGCGAACTGCGCCCGCAGCTCGTCCCGCGAGCCTTGCAGGTCGCTCAGGCGTTGCTGGTGGCTTTCCTGCTGCTCGCGCAACTCGGCATTCAATGACGCGGCCTGGGCATCCAGGCGCCGCAGCTCGGCTTCCTTGCTAGCCCGTTCAAGGTTCCAGGCGTGGGCGGCATCACGGGCGTTGTCGCGTTCGATCTGCAACAACTCGACTTCCCGGCGCACCGCCGCCAGATCGGCCTGCTTCACGGCATTGGCCTGGCCCAGGTCGCTGATCTCGTCGCGACAGGCATCCAGTTGGGCGTTCAAGCCATCCTGCGCCAGCAACGCCGTGGCCAGGCGTTCCTCCAGCAGGGACAGTTCGGTTTGGCGGGAGCTCAGACGGCGTTGCAGTTGCCAGGCAAGCGCCACCAAGGGCAATGCCGCGCCTGCCAGACCGAGCAGTACGCTGGTCAAGTCCATAGCCATAGCCACTCCAGACAGTGAAATAAAGCTTGAAGGTTAACCAAGGGACCGAGGCTTGGACAGCTCAGTCTTCGATCTGGCCAAGCTCCAGCTGGGCGCGGCGATCGCCAGCCCGTGCCGCCTGGCGCAGCAGGTCATGACCGATCCGCCGATCGCGGGCGTTGCCGCATTCGCGGCACATCAGTTGGCCGAGACGGCTCTGCGCCGCCACTACCCCTTCCCGGGCAGGTTGCTTGAGCAAACGCCCGGCAAAGTGCTTGACGTTCCGGTTATCACCCAGGCGCGGGCTGTCGAGCAGCCACATGGCCACACGTAACGAAAAACGCTTGGGCTCGGTAACACTGGAAGAGGCAGAGGTAACAGAAGGTGACACTGAGCGAAACTTCATAAAGCACTGTAGGGCAGATCGGAAGGCGCGCCACTCTACTCCTTTTTTCACACGCGTAAAGTCGAAAAAACTCGGCACGCCCGTGCTAGAGCAAGCGCTTGGGACAATCCACAGAAGCTGTGGATAACTCAGTGGACAACCGCCCTACAAGTCTCCGAAAGCCGCATGGGACGGGGCCCGCAGTCAAACTGACGATTTTTTCACCAGTAAAAAAAACCGATGTTTTTCATTGACTTAAATTTTCATCGCAGGCATTGGAGGGCCCGACAGGTGAGGTGACAGGCCGGTGACAGTCCGCGCAACTATTGTGCACAAGTACCCTTGATCCGGTTATATCGGTGCACCTTTTTCGCCCGTTCACGGGAGAACGGCAGCGAAGACCAAAGCTCCAGTAACAACTTTCTGCTCAACTACGGTGGAAAGGCCGGCCTGCCTCGTTCACGACCTCGCCCCTGTGACGCTCATAACCATTTTGCCTAACACACTTGCACCAGCTACATCAATCCGTTATCATCCACAGCGTTAGTACCAAGCTGAAAGTCAATTCTGGTCGAACAAGTCCCCCGGTTCAGCTTCCCTGAAGAGAAGTTTCTACCGACTACACGGGATCGACCACCTCGCTGGTTTCCAGGTAAAGCTTTCGCCGACACTGCCTTTGAACACATTGCAAAGGATGTCGCGAAACCCTTTTTACTCTGACCGAACCAACCTGCAAATTGATCAGGATCTTCACCTGGGGCCCAGAACCTTAACCCCTGCTGTGATTGCCTGCCCTCCTAAGTACCTACCTGCCAGCCCTAGCGCGCACTTGATAAAGCGCTTCCAACTGGCTGCTTTGTTCCAGTCGGGTTCTTCGTTCGACCAATGGTGGTCGGCGTTACTGGAACGTTTTAACGTTGCACGGTTCTTAACCGTGTCATTTGTAGGAACACCCAATAACTATGTCTACTCAAATCCAGACTCAGGATGCCATTCGCACCCTTACCAATGCTTTTGCTCCAATGAACTGCCTGATCATGGCCGCTCGCAAAGGCTGCTTCAGCTTCACCCTGGTCAACGAACACGGTATCGCTCGTCACAGCGAACGCCTGTACCCCGATCAGTATTCCAGCGCCGAGCCGCTGCAAGCGGTGATTGAGCGCACCCGTCAGGCCCTGACCGCCTGAGACGCCAGAGCGCTGAAAACCCGAAGCCCCGCCTGAATAGCGGGGCTTTTTATTACCTGTTATTTCGATTTTCCCGCCTTCGGCTAAAGCACCATCCGGTATAACGGTTATAACAGGAAGCCGGAAATATTTTAAAAACAGGCCTTTACAGCAACGATATGACACTACACTTCAACTCAAGCGGCATGATCCGCTTCCGGCGAGCCTGACCGATCCATCGCTGCCAAGCTCCCCCATCAGGCCTCGCCGGCCACTTCACGCTTCGAGGGCTTTATGGGTATTGCCGCCAGCGAACTGTGCCGCTACGTGATCCGCCCGACCCTGATCTATCTGGGCAATCACAGTCGCACCGCAGAATCATTGCTGCTAGGCATCGCCGCCAGTCAATCCGCCCTCGGCTCCGCCCTGCACGACCGCAGAGGCCATGGCCTCTACCGCATCGCCGAACCCCGCCACCAGGCACTCTGGGACCACTACCTGGCCCTGGACCCGGAACGCGCCAGCTTGGTTCGCGGCCTGGCCAGCCAGCATGCATTCCTCAGCGGGCCGCATCTGGAACTGACCGTCAACCTGCGTTACGCCACCGCCATCGCCTGGCTGCTGGTAGAAGAGCAGAACACCCCGCTTCCCGAAGCCGATGACCTGGTCGGCATGGCTCGTATCTGGAAGCAGATCTTCCAGCCACAAGGACGTCTGCGGGACTTCGCCGATGCCTGGCAGACCTGTGTTGCGCCACTGAATCAGGTCGCCTGCTGACCAGACTTTTTGCAAGATCGCGCAAACAACCGCAATTTTGGTCGGATTGTCCTACAAAACCGCTCTATCTCAAGCCATACAGCCTATAGCGTTGAGGAGGAAATGTTGGTAATTTTCGCTCCGGTGATCACCAGGAGTTCTAATAATGAAAAAAGTAATACTCAAAACCAGTCTTAGCCTTGCCGTTGCCATGGCATCCACCCAACTTTTCGCAAGCGGCTTTGCCCTGAACGAACAAAGCATCAGCGGCATGGGTACTGGTTTCGCCGGTCGATCCTCTGCTGCCGACGATGCAAGCACAGTTTTTGGTAACCCTGCCGGTATGTCGCGCCTGAAACGCCAGCAAGTCACTGGCGGCCTCGCGGCCATCGACGCGTCCACCGATATCAACGACGCCAGCGGTAGCCAGAGAGGGACCAACAAAGGCGATATGGTGCCGTTCACCGCCGTCCCAATGGCCTACTACGTCAAGCCTATCGATGACCAGTGGGCCTTCGGCCTGGGTGTCTACGCCCCGTTCGGCCTGATCACCGACTATGAAAGCGGCTTCCAGGGCCGTAACTTCGGCAGCAAAAGCGAAGTTAAAGTCGTCACCTTCCAGCCAACCGTCAGCTATGCCTTCAACGACAAGGTGTCGATCGGTTTCGGCCCGACCATCAACCGCATCTCCGGCACCCTGGAATCCGCGCTGACCACGCCACTGTCGCCTAACGATGGCAATGTCCAGATCAAGGGTGACGATATCGGCTACGGCTACAACATCGGTGTGCTGGTCCAGGCGACCGACACCACTCGCGTGGGCCTGACTTATCACTCGAAGGTCAAGTACAAGCTGGAAGGCCACACCGAAGTCAGCCCAGGCGCCGGTACTCCGGGCGCCCTGCTGCGCGGTGCTCGCTACGACGCCTCGCTGGACATCACCACCCCTGAGTCGGCCGACCTGTCGGTGACCCAGGACCTCAACGATGCCTGGAAACTCTACGCCGGTGCGACCTGGACCCGCTGGAGCCGCCTGAAAGACATCACCGTACAAAACGAAGGCGTAACCGCCAGCGCCGGCGGTCTCCTGGCCCCAGGGGCCCTCAGCACCGTCGAGGAAAAGCAGAACTGGCACGACACCTGGGCCTATGCCATCGGTACTTCCTACCAGTTGAACAAGCAGTGGGTATTGCGTACCGGCCTGAGCTTCGACCAGTCGCCGGCCAACAACACCAACCGTTCGCCACGCATCCCTACCGGCGACCGGACCATCTTCAGCCTCGGCGCCGGCTGGAGCCCAACTGAAGACCTGACCATCGACGTGGCTTACTCCTACCTCAAGGAAGAGAAGGTCAAGGTCAACAACAGGAACCAGCAACTCGGCCAGTCTTACAGCGCCGAGTACGAAAACAGCGCGAATGGCTTCGGCGTGGGTGCAACCTACCGCTTCTAAAGCCTGACGGCCAATAAAAAAGCCCCCGCATCCAAGGATGCCGGGGCTTTTTTATTGGCCGTGGATAAATCTCAAGGCTTGGACGCCAGCGCCTGTTCCACGGCCTCGATCAGCTCAGGACTGTCCGGCTTGGTCAGGCTGGAGAAATTGGCGATCACCTTGCCCTGGCGATCGACCACATACTTGTAGAAATTCCACTTCGGCGCACTGCTCTGCTCGGCCAGAACCTTGAACAGGTGCACCGCGTCCGGGCCTCGGACCTGCTGCGGCTCGGTCATGGTGAAGGTGACGCCGTAGTTCGCATAACAGACCTTGGCCGTCTCCGCGCCATCCTTGGACTCCTGCTTGAAGTCATTGGACGGCACGCCTACCAACTCCAGCCCCTGATCCTTGTAACGCTGGTACAACGCCTCGAGCCCCTTGAACTGCGGGGCGAAGCCGCAAAAGCTCGCGGTATTGACCACCACCAGCGGCTTGCCGGCAAAGCGTTGGCACAGGTCGATGGACTCCTTGGCGCGCAGCTTGGGCAGCGAGCCCTGCAACAGCGACGGGCATTCGCCCGCCCAGGTCGAACCGGCAAATATCATGAGTACAGCTGGAACAGCAAGCCAGCGCGCCAACATATTCAACTCCTTGAAAGTACCGTCAAAGGGTCAAACTACTCGCCCGGCGGACGCCCTAGCAAGCGCTTCCTGGCAGACGCCCATGCCCAACTGCATCAGCGCCAGCCCACCCTGGTGCCAGCCCCACCAGGCCACCGCCAACAGCGCGACGACAGCCACCAGACTGACCCAGCGCAAGCCTGTCCGGCTCATGCCGCGCTCGCCTGCAGACGGGCAACCGGACGCTCGCGCACCGGCCAGTTCAGGGCCGCGGCCAGCAAACTGAGGAGAATCGCCACCTGCCAGATCAAGTCATAACTCCCGGTTCGATCGTAGACCACCCCGCCGAGCCAGCCGCCGAGGAACGAGCCCAACTGGTGAAACAGAAACACGATGCCGCCCAGCATGGACAGGTTGCGCACCCCGAACAAGGTGGCCACCGTGCCATTGGTCAGCGGCACCGTCGACAGCCACAGGAAGCCCATGGCCATGCCGAACAGATACGCGCTGAGTTGCGTCACCGGCAGCCAGAGAAACAGGCCGATGACCACCGCGCGTAACAGGTACAAACCGGTCAGCAAGCGCGGTTTGGACATGCGCCCACCCAGCCAGCCGGCGGTATAGGTACCGAAGATATTGAACAGGCCGATCAGCGCCAACACCGTGGTGCCCACCGTGGCCGGCAAGTGCTGGTCCACCAGGTAGGCCGGCAAATGCACGCCGATGAATACCACCTGGAAACCGCAGACGAAAAAGCCGAACGCCAGCAGCCAGAACCCGGAATGGGAACAGGCCTCACGCAACGCCTCAGAGAGGCTCTGCTCATGGCCCAGGCTGGGCAGCGGCTTGTCCTTGAGCATGCTCACCAGCGGCACGATCAATGCCACCAGCAACCCCAGCACCAACAGTGCCGAGGACCAGCCGAGCCAGCCGATCAAACCCAGGGTGCCCGGCAGCATGGCGAACTGACCAAACGAACCGGCCGCACTGGCGACCCCCATGCCCATGCTGCGTTTCTCCGCCGGCAGCGCGCGCCCCACCACGCCGAGAATCACTGAAAACGAGGTCCCCGAAAGCCCGATACCGATCAGCAACCCGGCACTCAGCGACAGTGACAGTGGCGAATCGGCCAACCCCATGAACAACAGACCCACGGCGTACAACACGCCGCCGACCAGCACCACCTTGGCCGCACCGAAGCGGTCGGCCAGGGCTCCAGTGAAGGGCTGGGCCAGGCCCCAGATGAGGTTCTGCAGGGCAATGGCAAAGGCAAACACCTCGCGCCCCCAGCCGAATTCCGCGCTCATGGGCGGCAGAAACAGCCCGAAGCCATGTCTTACCCCCAGGGACAAGGCCAGGATCAGCGCACTCCCGAGAAGAACCCAACCACTGGTACGCCACATCGAAGTCATTTTATTCTCCATTTACGGGTATATACCCGCTTATCATCGAACGAAAGGCCTTCACGCCAGTTCGTTCAGCAAGGCCAGCAAGGTTTCGCGTTTTTCTGCACCCAGACGATCGATCAAGCGCTGTTGCGCCGCTTCCCAGGCCGGCAAGGCCGCCAGCAGTCGCTGCTGACCCTCATCAGTCAGCTGGACGATGCGATTGCGTTGATCCTCGCCTTCGGACAGCCGGACCAGGCCCTCGCCTTCCAGCACCCGCAGGTTACGGCCCAGGGTACTGCGGTCAAGGCCCATGGCCTCGGCCAGGCTGGAAATGCTCGGTTGGTCCAGGCGCTGCAGGTTGCTCAGCAAGGAATACTGGGCAACGTTGATCCCGAAGCCGTCGAGAGCGCCGTCGTAGAACCTGCTGACGCCACGGGCGGCGCGCCGCAGGTTGGTGCACAGACATTGAGAAGGAAGCATGTTGCGTGTATATACCCGCGATTAAGGGAATGCAAGAAATTTGCATAGTTCAGGGCGCGAATAAAACCCGCGCTCCGCCTTTCTACAACAGCGCCAACCCCACCAGGACCGCCACTTCCAACAATTCCAGCAGAGCGCCCGCCGTGTCCCCGGTGGTGCCGCCCAGACGGCGCAGCATCAGCTGACGCAAACCGGCAAACACCAGGCCCGCCAGCAGCAACGCCAACACCGCGCTATAGCCACCGAGCACTACGCACACCAACACAGCAAGCGCCAGCACCCACTTGCCGGCCAGACTTGGCAGATGATTCGCCAACGCCTGCCCAAGGCCTCCAGGGCGCACATAAGGCGTGCAGAGGAACAATCCCAGCAAGGCGCCGCGACCGATCAGCGGCGCCAGCAGCAAGGCAACGCCGGCCTGCTGCTCGATCAGCGCCACCAGCGCGGCGAACTTGAGCAGCAACACCAGCCCCAGGGTGACCACGGCAATCGGCCCGCTACGCGGGTCCTTCATGATCGTCAGCGTGCGCTCGCGATCGCCGAAGCCGCCCAGCCAGGCGTCCGCGCTGTCGGCCAGCCCGTCCAGATGCAAGGCACCGCTGAGCAGCACCCAGACCGTCAGCAACAACGCCCCATGCAGCAACAGCGGCGCACCCATCAACAACTGGTTCAGCCCCCAGAGCAGCAGCCCGAACAGCAGGCCGATCAACGGGTAGAACAGCAACGACCGGCCCATTTCCTCGGGCGATGGCATGCCCGGCAAACGCACCGGAAAACTGCTGAGAAATTGCAGGGCGATCCAGAATGGCAGCACGCTCAGACTCCTTCGCTCAATACCAGGCCAGCCTCGACAGTCAGGGCGAACAAGGCACCGTGAGCAACCTCGACATTCAGCAACTGCTCACGCGGCAAACCCCGGGCCCGGGCCAGCAACAAGCGCATCACCCCGCCATGACTGACCAACAGCACCCGCTCGCCGGCATAACGCTGATGCAGACGTTCGACCGCCCCCAGCACCCGCGCGGAAAACGCCAGCACCGGCTCGCCCCGCGGCGGGGTAAAGGCATAGGGATCGGCCCAGAACCGCCCCAGCGCCTCGGCATCGGTCGCCATCAGCGCCGCCGCGCTCTGCCCTTCCCAGGCACCGAAATGCAGCTCCTGCAGATCCGGGTCCAGGGTCACCGGCAGCGCCAGGTGCGCCCCCAGTTCCTCGGCAAAACGCGCGCAGCGTTGCAAGGGCGAACTTACCAGCCGATCCCAGGGCCCCCGGCCTGCGACAGCAGCACGCATCTGCTGCCAACCGTCGTCGGTCAGGGCATCGTCGAGACTGCCGCGCAGGCCACCACCGAGCTCGGTTTCGCCGTGGCGCAGCAGGTCCAGGCGCAAGGTCATGCCGGACGATCCGCCACGGCCGCTTCGGCAAAAGTCGCCATCTGCGCGTGCAGGTCGCAGGCCAGGCGCAGCAACGGCACCGCCAGCGCCGCGCCGCTGCCCTCGCCCAGGCGCAGGCCGAGGTCCAGCAAAGGCTCGGCCTCGAGGGTTTGCAGGATATGCCGATGCCCCGGCTCGGCCCCACGGTGGCCGAACAGCAACCACGGGCGGCACTCGGGGTTCAGCCGCACCGCCACCAGCGCCGCCACGCTGCAAATGAAACCATCGACCAGCACCGCGACGCCTTCCTGGGCACAGGCCAGGTACGCCCCAACGAGCGCGGCGATCTCGAAACCGCCAAGGTTGAACAAAGTCTGCAAGGCATCGCCACGCTGGGCGGCATGCCGGCTCAAGGCCCGCTCGATCACCTGCGCCTTGTGGCTGACACCCGCCGCATCCAGGCCGGTGCCCGGCCCCGCGAGGTGCGCCACCGGAATATCCAGCAAGGCGCAGGCCACGGCGCTGGCCGCGGTGGTGTTGCCGATGCCCATCTCGCCGCCGATAAACAGTTCGCTGCCCTGCTCGACGGCCCGCAGCACACTGTCACGTCCGGCCTGCAGGGCCTGCTCGCCCTGGGCCTGGGTCATGGCCGGCCCCTCGACGAAGTTCCGGGTGCCCGCCCCCAGGTTCAAATGCCGCACGCCGGGCAGGTTCAAGCCGGGCGTCACCGTGCCGAGATCGACCACTTCCAGGCGTGCCCGCAGCTGCCGCGCCAACACGCTGATGGCAGCGCCGCCGCTGACGAAGTTGTGCAGCATCTGCCCGGTGACTGCCTGCGGATAAGCCGAAACGCCCTCGGCCACCACCCCGTGGTCGCCGGCGAAAATCGCAATCCACAGCTGCTCCAGGCCAGGCTTGACCCGCCCCTGCAAGCCGGCCAGCTGTACCGCGACCCGCTCCAGCTGCCCCAGCGAACCCGCGGGCTTGGTCAATTGCTGCTGGCGCGACTGCGCCGCCTCCAGGGCTTGAGTGTCGAGCGCCTTGCACGGCCGCAGCCACCAGAAGTCATTCATAACGCAGCTCCTTTCAGAGTCAGGGGCAGGCCGGCCACCGTCAGCACTACCCGCTGACAACGCTCGGCCAGGGCTTGATGCAGCCAACCGGCTTCATCGACATAACGGCGAGTCAATTCGCCCAGCGGCACGACACCCATTCCGGTCTCGTTGCTGACAAAAATGATTTCGCCCGGCAGCGACGCCAGGCACTCCAGCAGCGCTTCGCGCTCACTGGCGAGCCGCTGGGCATCCTCCAGCAGCAACAGGTTGGTCAGCCACAAGGTCAGGCAATCCACCAGCAGGCAGCGCTCGGCGCTCGCGCTTTCGCGCAGCACCCGCGCCAATTCCAACGGCTCCTCGATCAATGCCCATTGGGCCGGACGCCGTTCGCGGTGATGCGCGATGCGCTGACTCATTTCGCCGTCCAGCGCCTGGCTGGTGGCGATATAGGTCACGGCCAGGCCGCTCTTGCCGGCGAGCTTTTCCGCCAGGCGACTCTTGCCGGAACGGGCACCGCCGAGGATCAGTTGCAACATGCTTGGAAACCCTTGAATTGAGGTACAGCCACAGCGGCGCGGCAATGCCGGCGCCGACGCTCTAAAGCCCGCAAAGCTGGCGCAGGTGCTCGGTGTCCAGGTGCCGCTCCACCAGATCGGCCAGGCGCTCGATATCGCGCTCGCGCAAGGCGTGGTAGTCGACCGCCTGCACCTCGCGCAAACCCGCCCAGCGCAGCAACGCACTGCAGGCCGCCGGCGCCTCGAACAGACCGTGCAGGTAGGTGCCGAGAATCTGCCCGTCGTCGCTGCGCGCGCCGTCGCAGCGACCGTCGTCCAGGGTCACGGCGGCCAGTTCCAGCGCTGGCCCCGTCGTGACGCCGGCATGGATCTCATAACCGCTGACCTCGGCCTCCTCCAGCGCCAGACGTCCACGCACATTGCGCAGCTGCTTCTCTTGTTCCAGCACCGTTTCGAACGCCAGCAGCCCCAACCCCGCGCTGGAGCCTGGCGCGCCTTCCAACCCCAAAGGGTCGTGCAGCTGCTCGCCGAGCATCTGCAAACCGCCGCAGATGCCCAGCAGCTTGCCGCCGTAGCGCAGGTGCCGGGCGATGGCCGTGTCCCAGCCCTGGGCGCGCAGGTACGCCAGGTCGCTGCGCACGCTTTTCGAGCCGGGCAGGATGATCAGGTCGGCCGGCGCAATCGCCTGGCCGGGACCGATGAATTGCAGGTCCACCTGAGGGTGCAGTCGCAGCGGATCGAAGTCGGTGTGATTGCTGATGCGCGGCAATACCGGCACCAGTACTTTCAGCACCTGCTCGGCCTTGTCGGCCTGACGCTGGTCAATGCCGTCCTCGGCTTCCAGATGCAGGTCCAGCACATAGGGCAACACGCCGATCACCGGCTTGCCGGTACGCGCTTCGAGCCAGTCGAGGCCCGGTTGCAACAGGGCGATATCGCCGCGAAAACGGTTGATGATGAAACCCTTGACCCGCGCCTGCTCGCTTAGCGACAACAGCTCCAGGGTGCCCACCAGATGGGCGAAAACCCCGCCACGGTTGATGTCGGCGATCAGCACCACCGGGCAGTCCACCGCTTCGGCAAAGCCCATATTGGCGATGTCGCCGGCCCGCAGATTAATCTCCGCCGGCGAGCCCGCGCCTTCCACCATCACCACCGGATAGGCCGCGCTCAGGCGTTGATGAGAGGCCAGCACCGCCTGCATGGCGATAGCCTTGTAGTCGTGATAGGCCACGGCATTCATGGTGGTCACCGCGCGACCGTGAATGATCACCTGGGCCCCGGTGTCACTGTTGGGCTTGAGCAGCACCGGGTTCATGTCAGTGTGCGGCTCCAGGTGCGCGGCCTGGGCCTGTACTGCCTGGGCCCGGCCGATCTCGCCACCGTCGGCGGTCACCGCGCTGTTGAGGGCCATGTTCTGCGGTTTGAAGGGCACGACGCTGACGCCCTGGCGCGTCAGCCAGCGGCAGAGCGCCGTCACCAGGGTGCTTTTACCGGCGTCGGAAGTGGTGCCCTGCACCATCAGGGTGGTCATGGATGTTCCTTGGCGTAGGCGACGAAGGCCTGTTCGAGACGCGACCAGTCGGCTTCGTCGGCCGGCAGGCCGAAGCGCAGGCTGCTGTTGTGGGTGAACAGCCGCAGCAGGATGCCCCGGCGCGCCATGAACTCATGCAACAGCTCGGCGCGATCGGTGATCAGCCACTGGAACAGCGCACAGCCACCCTGGGGTTTCAGGCCGTGGCGCTCGAGCAGTTGCGCCAGGCGCAGGCTCGCCGCTTCGCTGCGCACTCGTTGCCGCTCATGGCCTTGGCTGTCACGCAGGCACACCTGGCCCAGCACCCGGGTCGGCCCACTGACGGCCCAGGGGCCGACCTGTTCGGCCAGCAGCTTGAGCAGCTTGCGCTCGGCCAGCACGAAGCCCAGGCGCACCCCGGCCAGGCCGAAAAACTTGCCGAAGGAACGCAGGACGATCAACCCCACCTGATCGGCCTGGGCCGCCAGGCTCAGCTGGGGAGTGTTGTCCATGAAGGCTTCGTCGACCACCAGCCAGCCACCGCGCTGCGCCAGGCGCGCGTGCCAGTCCAGCAGACGCTCCGGAGTCAGGCTCAGGCCCGTGGGGTTGTTCGGGTTGACCACCACCAGCACGTCCAGGCTGTCGAGGAAAAAGTCCACTTCCTGCTCCAGCACTTCCCGCACGATGTAGCCGCTGCGGCGCCAGGCTTCGGCGTGTTCGGCATAACAGGGCGACAGCACGCCAACCTTGCCGGCGCGGCGCAAACGCGGGAGCAGTTGGATCGCCGCCTGGGAACCGGGCACCGGCAACACATGGGCCGCGCCGTAGTAGTCGCGGGCGGCCTGCTCCAGGCCATCGTCGGTTTCCGGCAGGCGCGCCCAAGCCCGCATCCCGATCTCGGGAATCGGCCACGGCCAGGGTGCCAGGCCGCTGGACAGGTCCAGCCAGTCGGCCTCGGCGATGCCGTATTGCTCGGCCGCCTTGCGCAGGCGACCACCGTGCTCAAGCATAGAACTCAGCTCCCACGCAGAGAATCAGCAGCCATAACCAGACCCCGCGCTGCACCAGTTGCCAGCCGCGATCGATGGACGAGGCATCGGCCGCCACGCCTTCGCCCAATTGCGGGCGCTGGTGCAGTTCGCCGTGATAGATCGCCGCGCCGCCCAGCTCGACGCCCAGGGCACCGGCCCCGGCCGCCATCACCGGCCCGGCATTCGGGCTGTCCCAGGTCGGCCCCTGGCGGCGCCAGCATTTCAGCGCCAGGCGGGTCTTGCCCAGCAACGCATAAGTCAGGGCTACCAGGCGGGCTGGAATGTAGTTGAGCAGGTCGTCGATCTTCGCCGCCGCCCAGCCGAAACGCTCGAAACGTTCATTACGATAGCCCCACATCGCATCCAGGGTATTGCTCAGGCGATAGAGCACCACGCCCGGCGCGCCGGCCACGGCAAACCAGAACAAGGCGGCGAACACCGCGTCGCTGCCGTTTTCCAGCACCGACTCGGTAGCTGCGCGGGCGACTTCGGTGGCATCCAGCTCGCTGGTCTGCCGGCTCACCAGATAGCCGACCCGCTGCCGCGCCTGGTCCAGGTCGTCGCTGCGCAAGGCCTGGGCCACCGGCTCGACATGCTCGCCGAGGCTGCGCAGGCCGAGGGCGCAATACAGCGCCAGGATCTCGAACAACCAGCCGATGTAGGGCAGCCAGGAAAACAGGGTTGCCAGCAGGGTCAGCGGCAGCACCGCGATGACCCAGGCGGTGACGCCATGACTGCGCCAGCCGCGGCCACCGGAGTTGAAGCGTTGCTCGATGCGATCGGCAAAACGACCGAACGCCACCAGCGGATGCCAGCGCTTGGGTTCGCCCAGCAACGCATCCAGCGCCACCCCGGCGACACTCAGCAACGCCACACTCATTGACTCACTCCCCAATAATTTTCATACAGCAACTCACTCAGCGGACGCTCCCGCGCCCAGCCCTCGAGCACCAGCATCGGCGCCGGGTAAAACTCGCCGACCGGGCCCAGGCACAGCACCGCCAGCGGCTTGGCCCCGGCCGGCAGGCCCAGCAACTGGGCCAAGCCAGCGGGCTCGAACAGCGACACCCAGCCCATGCCCAGCCCTTCGGCCCGGGCCGCCAGCCACAGGTTCTGAATCGCGCAGGAGAGCGAGGCCAAGTCCATTTCCGGCAGGGTGCGGCGGCCGAAAATATGCCGCTCACGGTCGTCCATCAGCGCCGCCACCAGGACCTCGGCGCAGTCGTTGATGCCTTCGACCTTGAGCTTCATGAACTCATCGGAACGCTCGCCCAGGGCCTCGGCGGTGCGTACCCGCTCCTCTTCCACCAGTTGCTGGATTTGCCCGCGCAACGACCGGTCACTGATACGGATGAACCGCCAGGGCTGCATCAGGCCGACGCTGGGCGCCTGGTGCGCCGCCTCCAGCAGGCGACGCAAGACCTGCGGCTCGACCGTGCCACCGACGAAGTGACGCATGTCACGACGCTCGGCGATCGCGCGATAGACCGCGTCGCGCTCGGCCGCGGAAAAGGCGTTGTCGCTCATGGGCGCCGCGCGAGCACGCTCGCTCCTGCCGGCGCCAGCAGGGACGCCACCGCTTCGGGGTTGGACGGAAAATAGAAATGCACATAAGAGGCGGTCATCCGCCCTTCGCGGTAAACCGCTTCCGCGCCGCGCCCGCCATTCGGGCTCAGGCCGCGAGCGATCGGCGCAAGCTCGGTGCTGGTCAACGAATGATGATAGGTATGCCCGCGCAACGAACCTTCCGGCAACTCCACCGCCTGCAAGGCCAGGGCCGCCAGGCGCTTTTGCATCACCGCATCGCCGGGCAACAGGCCCAGCAGTTCGGCGCGCTCGCCGTCGACGTCGGTCAGGGAGTCCAGCAGATACAACATGCCGCCACACTCGGCGAGCAAGGGTTTGCCTGCGGCGTGATGCGCGCGAATCGCGCTGAGCATCGAGCCGTTCGCCGCCAGCGCCCGGTGATGCAACTCCGGGTAACCGCCCGGCAGGTACAGGCTGTCCGCCTCCGGCAGCGTCGCGTCATGGATCGGCGAGAAAAAGCCCAGCTCGGCGCCCATGGCCCGCAACAGATCCAGGCTCGCGCCATAGGTAAAGGCAAAGGCTTCGTCGCGGGCCACGGCAATGCGCACGCCGGCCAACAACGGTTCGACGGCAACCACCTGGGGAGCGGCGAACGCCACGGCGGGCGGCAAGGCCACTTCGCAGCTGTCCGCCAGGGCGGCGGCCGCGGCGTCGAGACGCAGATCCAGATCGTTGAGTTCGCTGGCCTGCACCAACCCCAGATGGCGGCTGGGCAGTTCGATACCGGTCTCCCGGGACAGCGCGCCGTACCAGCGCAGGCCCTCGGTCAGGCTGCCTTCGAGCAACTGCGCATGCCGCAGGGTGCCGACGCGGTTGGCCAGCACGCCGGCGAACGGCAAGTCCGGCTGATAACGCGCCAGCCCCAGCGCCAGGGCGCCGAAGGTCTGGGCCATGGCCGTGCCATCGATCACCGCGAGCACTGGCACCCCGAAATGCCGCGCCAGGTCGGCGCTGGACGGCGTGCCGTCGAACAGCCCCATCACGCCTTCGATCAGGATCAGGTCCGCCTCGCCGGCGGCCTCCCATAACAGGCGGCGGCTTTCCTGCTCGCCGACCATCCACATGTCCAGTTGATACACCGGCGCACCGCTGGCGCGCTCGAGGATCATCGGGTCGAGAAAGTCCGGGCCGCACTTGAACACGCGCACCTTGCGCCCCTGATTGCGATGCAGGCGGGCAAGCGCGGCGGTCACGGTGGTCTTGCCCTGACCGGAAGCCGGTGCGGCAATCAATACCGCCGGGCAATGACGGGCATCACTCACAGTTCGACGCCTTTTTGCGCTTTGATCCCGGCCTGGAAGGCATGCTTGACCATGCCCATTTCGGTGACGGTGTCGGCCAGCTCGATCATCTCTGGCTTGGCGCCACGTCCGGTGACCACCACATGCTGCATCGGCGGTCGCGCCTGCAGGTCGCTGAGCACCTGATCCAGGTCCAGATAGCCGTGCTTGAGGGCGATGTTCAGTTCATCGAGCAGCACCAGGCCGATCGTCGGATCGCTCAGCAGTTCGCGGGAAACCGCCCAGGCCGCTTCGGCCGCGGCGATGTCGCGCTGGCGGTCCTGGGTTTCCCAGGTGAAGCCTTCGCCCATGACATGGAAACGCACCTGCTCCGGGAAGCGCCGGAAGAACAATTCCTCGCCAGTGCTGTTGCGGCCCTTGATGAACTGCACCACGCCGCATTGCATGCCGTGGCCCATGGCCCGCGCGAGCATGCCGAAGGCCGAGCTGCTTTTGCCTTTGCCGTTGCCGGTCAGCACCAGCAGCAAACCGCACTCGTTCGGCGAGTTGGCGATGCGTTCATCGATCACGGCTTTTTTGCGCAACATGCGCGCCAGATGGCGTTCGTCACGATCGGGGGATTCAGTCATGGGGCAGCTCTCCGTTGGGGCTGGATAACGGGGGGCAGGAATAGGAATAGACGGCGCAAGCCTGGCATCGCCCACCGTGATGCCGTTGGATGGATCAGGCCGGTCTCCGGGCTTGTGAGTGGCTGGGATGCCCAACTGCGCGCCTTCCCATGTCGACAGTCGACACAGTGGCATCAGGCGCAGTCTTGACTCACTTACCGTTGCGGGGGCAGCGCCGGAATCGTCGTGCGTGCGCCTTCGGCACGCGTACTCACCGGCTTCCCTGTTTCACTCTGTCGACCCAAGGCCACAGAGCACCTGAAACAAGTCGCGAAGGTTAGAGGGTTGGGGGTGGAGCGTCAATTAAAGCCCCGCAGATCGGCGAATGCTGCATATCGGAAAAATGACGCCAATCTTGTGCCACACTCAGCGCAGTGATATCAAATAGCCATAATCTCGTTAAAAAACTCCAATATCTCAACAATAATAGGAAAAGTCCGATGCAAGGCATGATCATCAGCAATCCGAAACTGGAATTCCTGCGCCCTGCCCTGGAACGCTGGTTCGATTGCATCGACCGCTACAACGCCGTGCGCGGCGATAACGAAAGCCCGTACTGGTTCGACGAAAAAGCCAACCTGGGAATGCTCTCGGCGGCAGCCTGGATGGCGGAGATGGTCACCCTGGAACACGCACCGAGCAAAAAACAGCTCGAGGACGGCGACCGCAACGGCCGCACCGACCTGTACATCGCCACGCAGGAGGAACGCGTCTATATCCAGACCACCCAGCGTTGGCCCCGGGTCAACAGCCTGCACCTGACCCAACCGTTGCTGGATGCCGCCAGCGACGCGAAAAAAGCCAGCTACCCCAGCGACCTGAAACTTGGCTGCCTGTTCGTCACGCCACAGAAAACCCAGCACAGTGCCACTCCGGAAGAATTGCAGGACATGGTCGACGACCTGCAAAAGGAACACTGCTGCGCCGTGGCCTGGTACTTCCCCTATGCGTACCGCAAATTGCGCAACGAAGCCGGCAACTATCACCCCGGCGTTGCCGTGCTGTTCAAGGAAGCACGCTGAGCAGGTGGAACCATCGTCCATCTGTGCTTCTCTATGACTACACCGACTTCGTGCATTCATAGGGAAATCAGCATGCTCAAGCTTCGATACGCAATCCTTGCCGCCGTCGCCGCAGGCCTCGCCGCCTGTGGCGAGACCTCCACCCTCCAGGTCTCCGACGGCACCGGCCCCTCGCCGAAACTGCCCGAACCGAACAAGACCCTGTTCCCGACCGTGAACATCGCGCCCGCAATCGGCTGGCCGCAAGGCGCCAAACCGGTGGCCGCCGCCGGCACCCAGGTCGCCGCATTCGCCGAAGGCCTGGACCATCCGCGCTGGTTGTACGTGCTGCCCAACGGCGACGTACTGGTGGCGGAGACCAACGCCCCGCCCTCCCCCGATGACAGCAAAGGTATTCGTGGCTGGATCGCCAGCAAGATCATGAGCCGCGCCGGGGCCGGCGTGCCCAGCCCGAACCGCATTACCCTGCTGCGGGACAAGGATCACGATGGCGTGGCGGAAACCCGCACGGCATTCCTGGAAAACCTCAACTCGCCGTTCGGCATGGCCCTGGTGGGCAATGATCTGTACGTCGCCGACACCGATCGCCTGCTGCGCTTCCCCTACAAGGACGGCGACACCAAGATCAGCGCCCAGCCGACCAAGGTGGTGGACCTGCCTGGCGGCAAGCTGAACCACCACTGGACCAAAAATGTGATTGCCAGCAAAGACGGCAGCAAGCTGTATGTCACGGTCGGTTCCAACAGCAACGTCGGCGAAAACGGCATGGATCAGGAGGAAGGTCGCGCCGCCATCTGGGAAGTCGATCGCGCCAGCGGCAAGCAACGGATTTTTGCCTCAGGCCTGCGCAACCCCAACGGCATGGCCTGGGAGCCGCAAAGCGGCCAGTTGTGGACCGCGGTCAACGAGCGCGACGAGATCGGCAGCGACCTGGTGCCGGACTACATCACCTCGGTCAAGGACGGCGCCTTCTATGGCTGGCCATTCAGCTATTACGGCCAGCATGTGGACGTGCGAGTCACTCCGCAGAACCCGGACCTGGTGGCCAAGGCCATCGCCCCGGATTATGCCGTCGGCCCGCATACCGCCTCCCTCGGCCTGGCATTCGCCGAAGGCAGCAAGCTGCCGGCGCCGTTCACCCAAGGCGTGTTCATCGGCCAGCATGGCTCGTGGAACCGCAAGCCCCACAGCGGCTACAAAGTGATCTTCGTACCCTTCGCCAACGGCAAGCCGGTAGGCCAACCGGTGGACGTGCTGACCGGCTTCCTCAACGCCGACGAGAAAGCCATGGGCCGCCCGGTCGGCGTAGTGATCGACAAGCAAGGGGATCTGCTGGTAGCCGATGATGTCGGCAACAAAGTCTGGCGCGTATCAGCAGTCAAGGCGCAGTAGGTTCAGCGCTTGCGGCACAGGGTCAAGCCGTCCCCCAGGGGCAGCAGCGACAGGTCGACACGCGGGTCATCCTTCAAGGCGCGATTGAGTGCCTGGATGGCCCGGGTGTCTTCACTCTGGGGATTTTCCTCCAGCACCCGACCGCTCCACAGCGTGTTATCGAACACCGCCAGCCCGCCAACGCGTAGCAGGCGCAGGGCACTTTCCAGGTAAGCCGGGTAATTGGCCTTGTCGGCGTCGATGAAGACCAGATCGAAACCACCCTCACCCTCCTCCTGCTCGATCCTGGCCAAGGTCTCCAAGGCCGGTGCCAGGCGCAACTCGATCCGTCCGGCGAAACCTGCTTCCTGCCAATAGCGGCGCGCGGTGGCGTTGTAGTCACCCGGGATGTCACAACAGATCAGTTGACCATCCTCCGGCAAGGCCGCGGCCATGGACAAGGCGCTGTAGCCGGTGAAGGTCCCCAGCTCCAGCACACGCCGGGCACCGATCAGCTTGATCAGCAACGCCAGGAACTGACCCTGCTCGGGCGCCACCTGCCAGCGCGCCATGGGCAGCGCCTGGGTTTCGTCACGCAGACGGCGCAACAGCGGCGTTTCGCGCAGGGAAACGTCGAGCAGGTAGTGATAGAGGGCGTCGTCGAGGTTGAGGGTACGAGCGGTCATGGCAACCTCGACGCAGAGACAGGACTAGGGGTTGTGCGCCAGATGCTCTGGCTGCAGCACGCGCTTGGCGCTCAGGTAGGCTTTTTGCCAATAGGCCTTGGACAGACTGTCCAGCTTCACCGTGCCACCGGTGGCCGGCGCATGGACGAAGCGGCCTTCGCCGACATAGATGCCCGCGTGGCTGACCTGGGAACCGCCATTGGTGGCAAAAAATATCAGGTCGCCGGTCTGCAAGGCGTTCTTGCCGACATTCGGTGCCCGCATGCCGATCATTTCGCGGGTCGAGCGCGGCAGCAAGATACCGGCTGCGTCGCGATAGACGTAGCCGATCAGGCCACTGCAATCGAAACCGGAGTCCGGTGTGTTGCCGCCCCAGCGATAAGGTGTGCCCACCAGGCCCAACGCACGAAACAGCACGTCTTCGGCAGCCGGCGAGAAGGTCTGGGGAGTGTTGAATACGGGAGCACGTACCACGGGCGCGGGTGGCGGGGTACGACTGGCGCACGCGCTGAGCAGCGCGGCGAGAACGATCAATGCAAGGCGGGCCGACGTCGACATATGCAGAACAATCCTGATCTGGATGCGGCTTTCTCTGCCGTGAGGCCGAAAACAAAACTGCGTAAGCAGGGCTTACGCGGTTAGTTTTCAACAATAGATCAGGATTCTAGCGTCTACGCGCCAAACTTCAAGTAAGACTTTAACTTCACCTTACAAAAAGTCCGCTTACTTGCGTGCGGTGACCACAGTCGGGGCCATGGCGAGGGCCCGCTTGGCTTCGATGAAGGTCTTGCTCCAGTAGCTGTCGCCCAGGCTGTCCACCCGCACGCCACCGCTGCGGCGGCTGCTGGAGTGGATGAACTGGTCATCGCCCAGGTAGATGCCAGCGTGGCTTACGCGACCGCGGCGGCCATTGGTGGCGAAGAACAGCAGATCGCCCGGCTGCAGCTTGTTACGCGCAACCAGCGGAGCATCAACGTTGATCATTTCACGGGTGGAGCGCGGCAGATTCATGCCGGCTTCTTCACGGAACAGATAGCCGATGAAACCGCTGCAATCGAAACCGGCTTCGGAGGTACCACCGAAACGGTAACGGGTACCGATCAGGGACATGCCACGTTCGAGAATACTGTCAGCCAGCACTGGCAGCTGGTAAGGCTTGCTGTCAGCGAACTCGGCGAGTTCTTTTTCGGTTGCCAGCTCTTCCTGGAAAATAGCGGAAGACTGGGCTTTTGAAGAGTTTTGAACCTGTTGTTGCTGCTCTTGTTGGCTCACCGGAGAGTGGGTGGCGCAACCAAACAACAGGGTAACGAGTGCAAGAGGCACGAGGGGTGCGAAGCGCTTTAGCATGGGCACGACCGTGGCTTAAAGTTATAAAGAAGCCGCGACTATGCCTTCTATCGCTCTAATTTGCAAATTCAATCGATTGAAATGTGACTTATCGGTTTCTATTCAACATCTAAGGCCTTAAGCCCATTTTAAACGCACGCGCCTCTGGAACCGCTTCCGGATGCGGGTTTCTGGCGCCTGGAATATGCCAAAAAGCCACTACCGCCCGCGGTTTTACCAGCCCAGGGTTTCTTTGAGAAAGGGAATGGTCAGCTTGCGCTGAGCCTGCAAGGACGCCTGATCGAGGCGCTCCAACAGCTCGAACAAGGCACTCATGCTGCGGGTACCGCGCGTCAGGATAAAGTGCCCGACTTCGTCGGTCAGATGCAGCCCGCGACGCGAGGCGCGCAATTGCAATGCACGCAGCTTGTCTTCATCGGAGAGCGGGCGCATCTGGAAGATCAGCGCCAGAGTCAGGCGGGATTTGAGGTCCGCCAGCTTCACCGGCAGCTCTCGCGGAGAGGTCGAAGCCGCGATCAACAGGCGCCGGCCGCTGTCACGCAAGCGGTTGAACAGATGAAACAACGCCTCTTCCCAGTCAGCCTTGCCCGCCACCGCTTGCAAGTCGTCCAGGCAGACCAGTTCGTACTGTTCCAGGTTGTCGAGGATTTCGATGCCGCGGTCCAGCAATTCCGCCAGGGGCAAATAGACCGCTGGCTCCCCCAACTGCTCGAACCGCAGGCAGGCCGCCTGCAGCAAGTGCGTACGCCCTACCCCATCCTTGCCCCAGAGGTAGATCAGGCTTTCGGTCCAGCCGGCGTCGGCTTCGCAAAGCCGCTCGACATAGCCGAGTGCAGCGGCATTGGCGCCTGGGTAGTAGTTGATGAAGGTGGCGTCATCACGCAGACGCACACCTAGGGGCAGCTGAATCGGTTTCATGCTGACTGAACAGTTCCAAACGAACCGTTAGTGGCCTCTGTGTAAAGTTTGCAAAGTTTATACCCGTGACGCCGGGCGCACAATGTAGCAGACCACAAGCAAAATCAAAGGTTTGCGTTAGCCTGATGAAATCACGGGGGTTTCTTTGACGGTGGATGTGACAGCTGTAAACACTCTCGATGGCCCCCGCCTGAAACGCAGGCGCCCCGAAAGCGTTAACCATGGACGTTACAACTCGGACTCCTCTACACCGCTATAGATGTCCGAATCCTTGTACAAGTCGTGCACATGGCGCACCAGCACCATGATCACCGCCGCCACCGGCAAGGCCAGCAGGATGCCGGTGAAACCGAACAGCTCGCCACCGGCGAGAATCGCGAAGATCACCGCCACCGGGTGCAGGCCGATCCGGTCTCCCACCAGCAAGGGGGTCAGCACCATGCCCTCCAGGGCCTGGCCGACCATGAACACGGCCACGATGCCGATCATCGGGTACAGGTCGCCGCCGAACTGGAACAACCCGGCAATCAGCGCCGCGCCGATGCCGATGACAAACCCCATGTACGGCACGATGGCCGCCAGGCCGGCAATCAGACCGATCAACAGCCCCAGTTCCAGCCCGACCAGCATCAGGCCGGCCGCATAGATCATCCCCAGGGCCACCATCACCAGCAGCTGACCACGGACGAACGCCCCCAGCACTTCATGGCATTCCCCCGCCAGCGCCACCACACGTTCCTCGCGATCACGGGGCAACAGGCTGCGGATCTTCGCCATCATCAGGTCCCAGTCGCGCAGCAGGTAAAAGCTGACCACCGGAATCAGCACCAGATTGGCCAGCCAGCCAATCAGCGCCAGGCTGGAGGCCGTTGCCTGGCTCAGGACCACGCCGACGATATCGGTGGTCTGCCCCATGTGCTCGCTGATCGCCGCCTTGACCTTGTCGAACTTCCAGAAACCATCGGACAAGCCCAGCTTGGACTGCGCCCAGGGCATTGCCGTGTGCTGCAGCCAATCGAGCATCTGCGGCGCCAGTTCGTACAGGCGCAGCAGCTGCTTGGCGAGCATAGGCACCAGCACCAGCAACAACGCCATGACGATCAGGGTGAACAGGGCAAATACCGCCACCACGCCCCAGGTGCGCGACAACCCGAGCTTTTCCAGGCGGTCCACTAGCGGATCGAACAGATAAGCCAACAGCAAGGCCACCAGGAACGGCGTCAGGATCGGATGCAACAGGTACACAAATCCACAGAGCAGGACCAACCCACCCAACCAGACCCATCGACGCGTATCAGCCATGAACCACTCCATTGCTTCTATATAAAGAAAGAAAACCTACCAGCGAAACCGCAGCTGCGCGGCCGGCGAAGGCGCAGGTGTCGCGCCTTCGACAGTCGGGCGAACAGGCACAGCGCCCGCCGGGACTTCCTGCAACCGTGCCAGGCTCAGTTGCGCACGCAACTGCTCGGCGCTGCCGCTGACCCGGTACACCGAACGATCACCATCGACGCTCTGCAAACGCCCACCGAAGGGCTCGAGCAAACGGCCCAACGCCGCATAGCGCTCCAGGTTCATGCCCTGCACTTCCAGCAACTGCTCGCTGGATGCGCCCGGCTTGACCGCGAAACGCGGGGCCAGGCGCTGGCTGACCGCCAACAGCACGGCATCGGCCAAGGCCGGCACATCAGCTCCCTGGACGCTGCCCTGTTCCTTCTGGTCACCCAGCCACAGGCGCCATTTGGCCTGCCACTGACCGCCCTCTTCACTGGCATGCACCGCCAGCAGGGCGTCCGCGCCGTAACGCTCCGACGCGGCGCGCAATGGCGCCGGATCGGAACCTTCGAGATTCGGCGCCGTAGCGACAATCTGCTCATTCAGGTCACCCAGCGGCAAACGCAGCGGCAGGCCGCGATGCAGGGCAGCGCGGCGCAACGGCGTGGCGCTGGCCTGGCCATCGCCCACCAGGCTGGAACCTTCACTGGAGTCGGTCAGCCACCAGCCGAGAATCGACGGGCGATTACTGCCCCACAGCGACAGGCCAGCCTGGCGCAACGCCCGGTCGGTGCTGGCCGGGTCGAAGTCGACCTGCAGGCTTTCGGGAGGACCGGCGTCGTAGCCGTACTGGCTGATGATCTGCTGCGGGTCCTTGCGGATCGCCGCCAGTCCCGGGTTCTGCAGGGCCTTGCTATCGCCGGTCAGGCGCAATACCAGGGTTTCCAGGGCCCGCTGGGTGGCCTGATCGCGCTCGCCAGGGGCCTGGCTGCTGACCGGTTCGCGGACCTGATACAGGTTATTGAGGGTTTCGGCATGACTCGCCAGGCTGACCAATGACAAACAGCCCACAAAAAGAAATTTACACAAACGCATGGAGGATTCCCGACGACAAAAGGCGGCTGGAACAGACCGCATGAACAGGATTGACCCAGGCTGTGACCACAAAGTCTGGGCAAACATTCACCCGGTCGATGGAAGTTTTCGTGCTGTCATAACGATAGCGGGTACAAGGCTATACCTTATACAGCCCCGAGCGGCGCGATCGACACGCGCAATTGCGGTTTTTTTTAAGCGGATATGCCCTGCCCGTCGGCCCGAGGATGGCCGCTACACCTCAAGCCTGATAAAATCGCGCGCCTTCGCAGACCGGCAACAGCCGGGGTCGCTGAAATGATTGCGCGGCATTGCCGCCGCGACTGTTTCAATGGCCTCCCTGGACTCGGTCGATACCCCCTGAATCCCCCCTAAAGGCCTGGATCATGAGCAAGCAACCCTCCCTGAGCTACAAAGACGCCGGTGTAGACATCGACGCCGGTGAAGCATTGGTCGAACGCATCAAGAGCGTCGCCAAGCGCACTGCGCGCCCGGAAGTCATGGGCGGCCTGGGCGGTTTCGGCGCCCTCTGCGAAATCCCGGCCGGCTACAAGCAGCCAGTACTGGTCTCCGGTACCGACGGCGTGGGCACCAAGCTGCGCCTGGCACTGAACCTGAACAAACACGACAGCATCGGCCAGGACCTGGTCGCCATGTGCGTCAACGACCTGGTGGTCTGCGGTGCCGAGCCGCTGTTCTTCCTCGACTACTACGCCACCGGCAAACTGAACGTCGACGTTGCCGCCACCGTGGTTACCGGTATCGGTGCCGGCTGCGAACTGGCTGGCTGCTCCCTGGTCGGCGGTGAAACTGCTGAAATGCCCGGCATGTACGAAGGCGAAGACTACGACCTGGCCGGCTTCTGCGTCGGCGTGGTGGAAAAAGCCGAAATCATCGACGGTTCCAAGGTTGCCACCGGCGACGCCCTGCTCGCCCTGCCATCGTCCGGCCCGCACTCCAACGGCTACTCGCTGATCCGCAAGATCATCGAAGTCTCCGGTGCCGATATCGAAACCGTCCAGCTCGACGGCAAGCCGCTGACCGAACTGCTGATGGCCCCGACCCGCATCTACGTCAAGCCACTGCTCAAGCTGATCAAGGACACTGGCGCGGTCAAGGCCATGGCCCATATCACCGGCGGCGGCCTGCTGGACAACATCCCGCGTGTCCTGCCAAAAGGCGCCCAGGCCGTGGTCGACGTGGCCAGCTGGCAGCGCCCGGCGGTATTCGACTGGCTGCAAGAGAAAGGCAACGTCGACGAACACGAAATGCACCGCGTGCTGAACTGCGGTGTGGGCATGGTGATCTGCGTGGCTCAGGAGCATGTTGAAAGCGCCCTGAACGTCCTGCGCGAAGCCGGCGAACAACCTTGGGTCATTGGTCAGATCGCTAGCGCCGCCGAAGGCGCTGCCCAGGTCGAGCTGAAAAACCTCAAGGCACATTGATGCAAGAGCCGATGCCAGCCACCTGTGATGTAGTGGTGCTGTTGTCCGGTACCGGCAGCAACTTGCAGGCCCTGATCGACAGTACCCAGGGCGACGACAGCCCGGCACGCATCCGCGCGGTGATATCCAACCGCGCCGACGCCTACGGCCTGCAACGCGCCCAGGATGCGGGTATCGATACCCGCGCCCTCGATCACAAGGCATTCGAAGGCCGCGAGGCCTTCGATGCCGCACTGATCGAACTGATCGACGCCTTCCAGCCCAAGCTCGTGGTGCTTGCCGGATTCATGCGCATTCTCAGCGCGGACTTCGTGCGGCACTATCAGGGTCGCCTGCTCAATATCCATCCTTCGCTGCTACCCAAATACAAAGGGTTACACACTCATCAGCGAGCGCTGGAGGCCGGAGACACCGAGCACGGCTGCAGCGTGCACTTTGTGACAGAGGAACTCGATGGCGGACCACTGGTCGTACAGGCAGTGATCCCGGTAGAGTTGCACGACTCGCCGCAAAGCCTGGCGCAGCGGGTCCACGTCCAGGAACACCGGATTTACCCGATGGCCGTACGCTGGTTTGCCGAAGGTCGACTCACACTCGGCGAACAGGGTGCTTTACTGGATGGTCAGTTACTGGCCGCCAGTGGCCACTTGATTCGTAATTAGGAGATTTTATGCGTCGCGCCCTGCTCTTCGCTTGTGCTCTGCTCGCCCTGCCCTTCGCGCAGGCTGCGGACCTTCAACCCTTCTCCGCCAGCTATACCGCCGACTGGAAACAGCTGCCGATGAGCGGTACCGCCGAACGCAGCCTGGAAAAGAAAGGCGATGGCACCTGGAAGCTGAGCTTCAAGGCTTCGATGATGATCGCCAGCCTGACTGAAGAAAGCACCCTGACGCTCGACAAGGACACCCTGCTGCCGCAGTCCTATCACTTCGAGCGCGGCGGCCTCGGCAAAGCCAAGAAGGCCGACCTGGACTTCGACTGGAACGCCAAGATGGTCACCGGCACCGATCGCGGCGATGCGGTCAAGATCCCGCTCAATCGCGGCATGGTCGACAAATCCACCTACCAGCTCGCTCTGCAGCACGATGTAGCCGCCGGCAAGAAAAGCATGAGCTACCAGGTCGTCGATGATGGCGAAGTCGATACCTACGACTTCCGCGTCCTGGGCTCGGAAAAAGTCGACACCAAGGCCGGCCAGATCGATGCGATCAAGGTCGAGCGCGTGCGCGACCCGACACAAAGCAAACGCATCACCGTCATGTGGTTCGCCAAGGACTGGGATTACCTGCTGGTTCGCCTGCAACAGGTCGAAACCGACGGCAAGGAGTACAACATCATGCTCCTGAACGGCACCGTCAACGGCAAGACCGTCAAAGGCAGCTAAGCCGCACGACAATGAAAAAGCCCCGCCGATGCGGGGCTTTTTTTCGCCTGGTGTTTCCATTTAGCCGCTCAAGCACAGCCCTCCTGGCGACCCGGCAGGCTCTCTCGCCGGGCCAAAACACCCAGTACGACAGCCGCCCAACATGAAACTTTTGTCATAAAACTCCGGCCCCTGCGACCGAATGCCACAGTTTCCGCGGCCTGCGGGACTGTTTCGAAATCTGCAAAAGATTGTTGCATTTGAAAGCAATTTACTTAGCCAGCTAACAAAATATATAACAGAGTCCTGCACACGCCTTGCTGCAGATCAATAGAGATTGGAGCTAGCAGATGACTGTAAAAGTAACTGAACGCGACGATTCACACATGTCCCATGAAGGCGTAGCCGCAGGTGTACGGATCTGGGACGTGCATCAACAAGACTTGCTGGTGGGAATGTTTCATTCCGAGAGCGATGCCCATAATTACAAGGCCGAACTGGAGAAGCTGGAGCAGAACCGCGCACCGCAAAGCTCCTGACCTCACAACGACTGCCGCGCCTGCCGCCACGCATCGGCAGGCGCTTCAGAAACAACAAACCCCGCTCATGGCGGGGTTTGTTGTTTCTGCGGGTTTACCACATCAGATCGTCAGGGATCTGGTAGGCCGCGTACGGATCGTCCTCGTCCGGCGCCTCGGTCGGCGTGTTGAGCTGAACGATGCGCCGTGGATCGCGCTCCTGGATCTTCAGCGCGGCTTCACGCGGGATGACCTCATAACCGCCGGCATGGTGCACGATGGCCAGCGAGCCGCTGCTCAGCTTGTTGCGCATCAGGGTGTTCACCGACAGGCGCTTGACCTTCTTGTCATCGACGAAGTTGTAGTAGTCCTCGGTGGTCAGCTTCGGCAGGCGCGACACTTCGATCAGTTGCTTGATCTGCGCGGCACGGGCCTTCTGCTCGGCCTTCTCCTGCTGCTGGCGGTTGAGTTCCTGGTCGCGCTTGACCTTCTCGGCCTGCGCCTCCTGGGCCAGGCGCGCCTGGGTATCGTCCGCCTCGACCTGGCCTTTATGGACCAGGCGTTGCTGCTTCTGTTTCTCTTTGCTGACCTGTTTGGCCTGCTTTTGGTTGACCAGCCCTGCTTTGAGCAACTGGTCGCGAAGGGAAAGGCTCATTGGTGCTCACTCACTTAGGCAACAGCCTCAGCCACAGCTGGGCAAATTCTTTTCCTGACGTTTGGCTTCGCCCCACAAGGCGTCCAACTCTTCGAGGGTGCAATCTTCCATGGGTCGGCGGGTATCGCGCAATGCCTGCTCGATAAATCGGAACCGTCGCTCGAACTTGGCATTGGCGCCACGCAGGGTGGTTTCCGGATCGACCTTCAGATGTCGGGCCAGGTTGACCACGGCGAACAGCAAGTCGCCCACCTCGTCGGCGATCGCCTGCGGGTCATTCTCGGACATGGCTTCGAGCACTTCATCGAGCTCTTCGCGGATCTTGTCCACCACCGGCAAGGCGTCCGGCCAGTCAAAACCGACCTGGGCCGCGCGTTTTTGCAGCTTGGCCGAACGGGACAGGGCCGGCAGCGCCGCGGGCACATCGTCGAGCAAGGACAACTGCAAAGGCTGCGCCGACTTCTCGGCACGCTCCTCGGCCTTGATCTCTTCCCAGCGCTGCTTGACCTGTTCTTCATCCAGCCGCGGAATATCCAGCGGCGCGTACAGGTCCCCGGTAGGGAATACATGGGGATGGCGACGGATCAGCTTGCGGGTGATGCTGTCGACCACGCCATCGAACTCGAAACGCCCCTCCTCCCGCGCCAGCTGGCTGTAATACACCACCTGGAACAGCAGATCGCCCAGCTCACCCTGCAAGTGCTCGAAATCGCCTCGTTCGATGGCATCGGCCACTTCGTAGGCTTCTTCCAGGGTGTGGGGGACGATGGTGGCGTAGCTCTGCTTGATATCCCAAGGGCAGCCGTACTGCGGGTCCCGCAGCCGCGCCATCAGGTGCAACAGGTCTTCAAGGCTGTACATCGCTCACTCTCATTGCCAAACCATGTTTTCTGTAGAAGCGAGGCTTGCCCGCGATAGCGGTATGTCAGACAAATCGCCATCGCGGGCAAGCCTCGCTCCTACGCTCCGACTTTCAAGGGGTACGGTTACGGCGGGTCTCGATGATGTTCGGCAACTGGGAAATACGCCCCAGCAACCGCCCCAACGCGTCCAGCCCCGGAATCTCGATGGTCAGGGACATCAGCGCGGTGTTGTCCTCCTTGTTCGAGCGGGTGTTGACCGCCAGCACGTTGATCCGCTCGTTGAGCAGCACCTGGGACACGTCACGCAGCAGGCCGGAGCGGTCGTAGGCGCGAATGATGATGTCCACCGGATAGGTTTGCACCGGCACCGGGCCCCAGCTGACCTGGATGATCCGCTCCGGCTCGCGGCCGGCCAGTTGCAGCACCGAGGCACAGTCCTGGCGGTGAATGCTCACCCCACGGCCCTGGGTGATGTAACCGACGATCGCATCCCCCGGCAGCGGCTGGCAGCAGCCGGCCATCTGGGTCAGCAGGTTGCCGACGCCCTGGATCTGGATGTCGCCGCGCTTGCCCGGCTTGTAGCCGGTGGCCTTGCGCGGGATCAGTTCCAGCTGTTCGTTGCCGCGTTCCGGCTCCACCAGTTGCTGAGCCAGGTTGACCAGTTGCGCCAGACGCAGGTCGCCCGCGCCCAGGGCGGCAAACATGTCCTCGGCGGTTTTCATGTTGGCCTTGTCGGCCAGCTTGTCGAAATCCACCTGCGGCAGGTCGAGGCGATTGAGTTCGCGTTCGAGCAGGGTCTTGCCCGCCGCCACGTTCTGATCGCGCGCCTGCAGCTTGAACCAGTGGACGATCTTCGCCCGCGCCCGCGAGGTGGTGACATACCCCAGGTTCGGGTTCAGCCAGTCGCGGCTCGGCGTGCCGTGCTTGCTGGTGATGATCTCGACCTGCTCGCCGGTCTGCAGGCTGTAGTTGAGCGGTACGATGCGCCCGTTGATCTTCGCGCCCCGGCAGTTGTGACCGATCTCGGTGTGCACACGGTAGGCGAAGTCCAGCGGGGTCGCGCCTTTCGGCAAGTCGATGGCGTGGCCGTCGGGGGTGAAGATATAGACCCGGTCCGGCTCGATATCCACCCGCAGTTGCTCGGCCAGGCCGCCGATATCCCCCAGTTCCTCATGCCACTCGAGCACCTGACGCAGCCAGGAGATTTTCTCTTCGTAGTGGTTGGAACCGGATTTGACGTCGGTGCCCTTGTAGCGCCAGTGGGCGCAGACCCCCAGCTCGGCCTCTTCGTGCATCGCGTGGGTACGGATCTGCACTTCCAGGACCTTGCCCTCAGGGCCGATGACCGCCGTGTGCAGCGAGCGGTAACCGTTCTCCTTGGGGTTGGCGATGTAGTCGTCGAACTCTTTCGGAATGTGCCGCCACAGGGTGTGGACGATCCCCAGCGCGGTGTAGCAGTCGCGCATTTCCGGGACCAGCACGCGCACCGCGCGCACATCGTAGATCTGGCTGAACTCAAGGCCCTTGCGCTGCATTTTGCGCCAGATCGAATAGATGTGTTTGGCCCGGCCGCTGATGTCGGCGTCGACGCCGGTGGCCCGCAGTTCGTTCTGCAGCTGGTTCATCACGTCGGAGATGAAACGCTCGCGATCAAGGCGCCGCTCGTGCAGCAACTTGGCGATCTGCTTGTACTGCTCAGGCTCCAGGTAGCGGAAGGACAGGTCCTCCAGCTCCCATTTGATATGGCCGATACCGAGGCGATGCGCCAGCGGTGCATAGATGTCGAAGACTTCCCGGGCGACCCGGTTGCGCTTCTCGTCGTCGGCGTTTTTCACCGCCCTGATAGCGCAGGTCCGCTCGGCCAGCTTGATCAGCGCCACGCGCACGTCATCGACCATCGCCACCAGCATCTTGCGCAGGTTTTCCACCTGGGCCTGGGTGCCGAGCACGAGGGATTGGCGGGGGCTGAGGCTGGCGCTGATCGCCGCCATGCGCAGCACGCCGTCGATCAGTTTGGCCACCACCGGGCCGAAGCGCTGGCTGACGGCCGGCAGCGGGATCTGGCCTTCCCGGACGCCACGGTAAAGCACCGCGGCCACCAGCGAATCCTGATCCAGCTTGAGGTCGGCGAGGATCTCCGCGATCTCCAGGCCAGTGCTGAAACTCGACATGTCCTCGCCGCTGAGATTCTTCGCCGCGATGTGTTGTTGCTCTGCCTCACGAGCGAACTCGCAGGCTTCTTTCAAGGCTTCACGGTCCAGCGCCATGTCGACGCTGACCGCATGATCGAGCCACGCCTCGAGATTGATACTGCCGTCGGTGTTGATCGGCTGGTGCGCTCTCACCTGTACCATCTTGCTTTACCTTCCCTACGACGCACATTCAATGCGTCAAATCGCTGACCTTCACTGCCAGTATTTCCTCGCTGGGCCGGCGAGTGCTGCCTGACGGGCCAACGGATTAGACGAGCCATCCTAGCTCGCTTCAAATAACGCCATGGCCTCGACATGTGCCGTCTGAGGAAACATATCGAGGATCCCGGCACGTTTTAACCGGTAGCCCTGTCTGACCAGTTCGACTGTGTCACGCGCCAGAGTGGCAGGGTTGCATGACACATAAACCAGGCGCTTGGCGCCCAGGCTCGCAAGCTTGCGTACCACCTCGAAAGCACCGTCCCGAGGTGGGTCCAAGAGTACCGCAGAAAAGCCTTCGCGGGCCCACTCGGCGTCGCTCAGAGGCTGCGATAAATCGGCCTGAAAAAACCGGGTGTTATGCAAATTGTTGCTAGCGGCATTCTGCGCCGCACGCGCGACCATGGTCGCCACCCCTTCGACCGCCACCACTTCCCGAACGTTCTGCGCCAGCGGCAAGGCAAAGTTGCCCAAGCCGCAAAACAGGTCCAGCACGCGTTCGTCGGCCTGTGGCGCCAGCCACTCCAGGGCCTGGGCCACCATCGCCTCGTTGACCCCGGCGTTGACCTGGACAAAGTCTCCCGGCCGATAAGCCAGCTGCAGATTCCAGGGCTCCAGGCGATAGCCCAGGGCCTGGTCCGGGTCCACCGGTTGCGGCTCGCCTTCGCCATGCAGCCACAACTGGGCCTCATGGAATGCGCAGAACGCCTGGAGAATCTCCAGGTCGGCCGCGGACAACGGCGCCATATGGCGCAGCAGCACGGCAATCGCCGAACCGCTGAACAATTCCACATGCCCCAGTGCCTGCGGTTTGCTCAGGCGCTGCAGCATGGCCGGCAAGCGGCTCATGATCGGTTGCAAGGGCTGTACCAGCACCGGGCATTCGTCGATGGCGACGATGTCCTGGCTGCCGGCGGCGCGAAAACCCACTTCGAGCTTTTTCGCCTTGGCGTCCCAGCGCACCGCGACCCGAGCCCGGCGCCGGTAGCCGAACTCCGGACCGCTCAAGGGCGCCGCCCACACCTCTGGCTCGACACCGGCGACCCGCGATAGCTGCTCGGCGAGCATGCGCTGTTTCAGGGCAAGCTGTTCGTCATGGGGCAGATGCTGCACGCTGCAGCCACCGCAACGGCCGGCATGGGCACATGGCGCCGGGCGCCGCAACTCGCTGGCGCTGAACACCCGCTCGGTACGGGCCTCCACCACTTTGCCGTGGGCGCCCAACACGCGCGCCTCGACCTCTTCGCCCGCCAATGCGCCAGCGACGAACCAGGTACGTCCTTCAAGGAAGGCAATGCCGCGACCATCGTTGGCCAGACGCTCGATGGTCAGGCGCTGTTTTTTCCCGACGGGTATCTGCGCAGCGCGGCTGCCGCCCGAAGGCTGGAAGCGCAGGCCTCTGACTGGCTTAGCCATCAGTTGGGCGCATCGAAGATGCCGGTCGACAGGTAACGGTCGCCACGGTCACAGATGATCGCGACAATCACCGCGTTTTCGACTTCGCGGGACAGGCGCAACATCGCCGCCACCGCACCGCCCGAGGACACGCCGCAGAAGATGCCTTCTTCGCGGGCCAGGCGCCGGGTCACCTCTTCGGCTTCGCTTTGCGCCATGTCGACGATGCGATCGACGCGACTGGCCTGGTAGATCTTCGGCAGGTATTCCTGCGGCCAGCGGCGAATGCCGGGAATGGCCGAGCCTTCCATCGGTTGCAGGCCGATGATCTGCACGTTCGGGTTCTGTTCCTTCAGATAACGCGAGGTGCCCATGATGGTGCCAGTGGTACCCATGGAGCTGACGAAATGGGTGATGGTGCCCTCGGTCTGCCGCCAGATTTCCGGGCCGGTGCCGGTGTAGTGCGCCTCCGGGTTGTCACCGTTGGCGAACTGGTCGAGCACCTTGCCACGACCTTCGGCCTGCATCTTTTCGGCCAGGTCGCGCGCGCCTTCCATGCCCTCTTCCTGGCTGACCAGGATCAGTTCGGCACCATAGGCGGTCATCGCCGCCTTGCGCTCGGCACTGGAGTTGTCGGGCATGATCAGGATCATCTTGTAGCCCTTGATCGCCGCGGCCATGGCCAGGGCAATCCCGGTGTTGCCCGAGGTCGCTTCGATCAGCGTATCGCCGGGGTGAATCTGCCCACGCAGCTCGGCGCGAGTGATCATCGACAGCGCCGGGCGGTCCTTGACCGAACCCGCCGGGTTATTGCCCTCGAGCTTGAGCAGCAGGGTGTTGCTGGTGACGCCAGGCAGGCGCTGCAAACGGACCAGCGGGGTGTTGCCGACGCAATCGGCGATGGTGGGGTACTGCAAGGTCATGGCGTATTCGCAATCCGGACTGCGGGGGCGACTATCATACCGGCAAACGTTCGCAGGCCATATCACGCAAAGTGAGGGTCTTATGGCTTAACGATATAAGGCAGCGAATCAGCCTCGGGCGAAGGCGCGTCCATCACAACCGTAGCCCGCAGGCGCATGTTCAAACGCAGCCCACGCCCGGTATTTTCCGCCCACAGCTGGCCGCCCTGACGCTGCACGGCGTTGCGCGCAATACTCAACCCCAGGCCAAAACCGCCATGGCCCGGGCGCGAGCCGTCGAGGCGGATAAAGGGATCGAAGATCCGCTGCAGATCGGCGTCGGCCACGCCAAGCCCTTCATCCTCCAGCCACAGCAACCAATGCTCGCCCTGGCGCTGGCCGTCCAGCAGCACACGACCGCCCGCGGGCGAATGACGAATGGCATTGCGCAGAATGTTTTCCAAGGCCTGGGCCAAGGTATTCAGATTGCCCCGGACCCAGCACGAGGCGTCCAGCGCGCAATGCAGTTGCGTGGCGGACCAGGCGCTTTCGAAGCAGGCGTTTTCCGTGAGCATTTCCCACAGGGCCTGGATCTGGATGTCTTCCTCGGCCAGCGGTGCCCGCTCGGTGTCGAGCCAGGCCAGTTGCAAGGTGTCGTCCACCAGCCGCTGCATGCCATCGACTTCCCGCGCCAGCCGCTCGCGCAGTGCTGGCAGGCTCTGCTCGCCGTCACAGGCGACCCGCAGGCGACTCAGGGGCGTGCGCAATTCATGGGAAAGATCGCGCAGCAATTGTTGCTGCAAGGCCACGGTGCCCTGCAGGCGCTCGGACATCTGGTCGAACGCCCGGCCCAGCTCACCCAACTCGTCCTGGCGACTGGTGGTCTGGCTCGACAGCCGCGCATTCAGTTGATCGGCGCGCCAGGCGTTGGCCTGTTCGCGCAGCTGGTTCAGCGGCACTACCAGCAGTCGATACAGCCCGACACACAGCAGCAGGGTGAACAGGCCGGGAATCACGCCATTGGTCAGCACCCGCCAGAACACCCGGTAGCGCCCGGGCATGAAGCGCTGGGGCAACTCGATCACCAGGCTGCCGGCGGACGGGTCGTTGGGAAACGCAATCTTCAGCCAGGGCAAGCCACGGGTATGCCGACTGACCGGCCAATCCAGGCCGCGCAGGAACGTCAGGTGCTGGCTCTCGGCTTCGCTCAGCGGATAACTGCTCAGCGATTGCAGGTCGCGGCCGATGACCCCCACCCAATGGCGCTCGCGCTCGGCCATGCCCTGCAGCCAGGCATCGACCCCGGCGCTCTGCCCCTGGTTCCAGGCCCGTTCGGCTTCGGCGGCGTAGCCGGTCAGCGTGCCGCGGGCCTCGTCGGAAAGGAACAGGTTCTTCTGTTCCATGTAGCGGCCCCAGGACCAGCTCAGCCAGATCATCAGCAGGCAGAACGCGACCAACAGGCAGGCCAGCTTCCAGAACAGCGAATGCCTGCCGGGCAGCTCAGGCCATTTCATCGACGGCACTCAGCACATAGCCCTTACCCCAGACCGTGCGCACTTCCCGCGCGACATAACCGATGGCCTTGAGTTTGCGGCGGATCTGGCTGATGTGCATGTCCAGGCTGCGATCATGGGGCGCATAGCCGCGCTGCAGCACATGCTGATAAAGGAAGGGTTTGCTCAGGACCTCGTCGCCGTTGCGGTTGAGCGTCTCCAGCAGGCGGTATTCGCTGCGGGTCAGCCCGGCCCACTGTTGCCCGTAATGCACGTCGCACAGCTCGTCGTCGAAACGCAGGCCCTGGGCTTCCTGCCTGAGCGGCGCCGGGGCCGGCCGGCGATCCAGGGCCACGCGCCGCAGGATGGCTTCGATCCGTACCCGCAGCTCGGCCATGCTGAAGGGCTTGGGCAGATAATCGTCGGCCCCCAGGCGAAAACCGCTGATGCGATCGGCCTCGGCCCCCAGCGCCGACATCAGCAGCACCGGCGTGGAATGGCTCTGGCGAAAATGGGTGAGCACCGTCAGCCCGTCCATCCCCGGCAGCAGGATGTCCATCAGCACCACATCGAAAGGTTGCTGGCGAGCCATCGTCAGGCCTTCCTGGCCGTTCTGGCACCAGGTGACATCAAACCCACAACGGCCCAATTGCTCATGCACATAGGCACCGAGCACCAGGTCGTCTTCGATACTCAGGATCCGGGGATGGCCGACAGATACGGGATTCATTAGCTTCTGCAAGTAATTCTCAGTTGGGCGATTATTCAAGATTGTCCGCGGCCGGGCAACCGACACCGGTCGACAAAGCGCTCGCTAACCCGCGGCACCTGAGCGGTTCGACGGTTAATTTTGCGAAGATTGCGGCAAAGCAAATGGCTACACTGCGCAGGTGGTGCGCACCGGATGTGCGCAGGGTTCATTCAAAACGGCGTGGTAGCAGGAGAGTTGCGTGCTTAAGAAACTGGGGATCAAAGGCCGCGTGCTGTTACTGACCTTGCTGCCAACCAGCCTGATGGCGTTGGTGCTGGGCGGTTATTTCACCTGGATGCAGCAGTCGGACCTGCAAACCCAGCTTCTGCAACGCGGTGAAATGATCGCCGAGCAACTGGCGCCCCTGGTGGCACCGGCCCTGGCCCACAAGAACACCGCCCTGCTGGAACGCATCGCCACCCAGTCCCTGGAACAGCAGGACGTGCGCGCAGTGACCTTCCTCGCGCCCGACCGCACGCCCCTGGCCCATGCCGGCCCGAGCATGCTCAACCAGGCGCCGACCGGTAACGGCAGCCAGATGCTGCAACGCACCGGCAGCGACGCCACCCGCTATCTGCTGCCGGTGTTCGGCCGCCACCGCAACCTGGCCGGCGACCTGATTCCCGACGAGTCCGACCGCTTGCTCGGCTGGGTCGAGCTGGAGCTGTCCCATAACAGCATGCTGTTGCGCGGCTACCGCAGCCTGTTCGCCAGCCTGCTGCTGATTATCGCCGGGCTGATCTGCACCGGCCTGCTGGCGCTGCGCATGGGGCGCACCATCAACAACCCGCTGAGCCAGATCAAACATGCCGTTACCCAACTCAAGGACGGCAACCTGGAAACCCGCCTGCCCTTGCTCGGCAGCCAGGAGCTGGACGAGCTGGCCTCGGGCATCAACCGCATGGCCGGCACCCTGCAGAATGCCCAGGAAGAATTGCAACACAGCATCGACCAGGCCACCGAGGACGTCCGGCAAAACCTGGAAACCATCGAGATCCAGAACATCGAACTGGACCTGGCGCGCAAGGAGGCCCTGGAGGCCAGCCGGATCAAATCGGAATTCCTGGCCAACATGAGTCACGAAATCCGCACACCGCTCAACGGCATCCTCGGTTTCACCCACCTGTTGCAGAAAAGCGAACTGACCCCGCGCCAGCTGGATTACCTGGGCACCATCGAAAAGTCCGCCGACAGCCTGCTGGGAATCATCAACGAAATTCTCGACTTCTCGAAAATCGAAGCCGGCAAGCTGGTGCTCGACAGTATTCCGTTCAACCTGCGCGATCTGTTGCAGGACACCCTGACCATCCTCGCCCCGGCCGCCCACGCCAAGCAGCTGGAACTGGTCAGCCTGGTGTATCGCGATACCCCGCTGTCGCTGGTGGGCGACCCGCTGCGCCTCAAGCAGATCCTCACCAACCTGGTGAGCAACGCCATCAAGTTCACCCGCGAAGGCACCATCGTCGCCCGCGCCATGCTCGAAGAAGAACACGAAGACAGCGTGCAACTGCGCATCAGCATTCAGGACACCGGCATCGGCCTGTCGAACCAGGACGTGCGCGCCCTGTTCCAGGCCTTCAGCCAGGCCGACAACTCGTTGTCGCGCCAGCCTGGCGGTACCGGCCTGGGGCTGGTGATTTCCAAGCGCCTGATCGAACAGATGGGTGGCGAGATCGGCGTCGACAGTACGCCCGGCGAAGGTTCGGAGTTCTGGATCAGCCTGCGCCTGCCGAAAACCCGCGACGACGCCGAAGACCTGCCCGCCCCGCCGCTGCTCGGCAGGCGGATCGCGGTCCTGGAGAACCATGAACTGGCGCGCCAGGCCCTGCAGCATCAACTCGAGGACTGCGGCCTGGAAGTGACGCCGTTCAATACCCTGGAAGCCCTGACCAACGGCGTGACCGGAGTGCATCAGACCGAACAGGCGATCGATCTGGCAGTGCTCGGCATCACCACCAACGACATGCCGCCGGAACGCCTCAACCAGCACATCTGGGACCTCGAACACCTGGGCTGCAAAGTACTGGTGCTGTGCCCGACCACCGAACAGACGCTGTTCCATCTGTCGGTGCCCAACCCTCACAGCCAGTTGCAGGCCAAACCGGCCTGCACCCGCAAACTGCGGCGCGCCCTGGCCGACCTGGTCAACCCCAAGGTGGTGCGCAACGAGCCGAGCGAACCGATCGCCAGTCGCCCGCCACGGGTGCTGTGTGTCGATGACAACCCGGCCAACCTGCTGCTGGTGCAGACCCTGCTCGAAGACATGGGCGCCAAGGTGCTCGCGGTCGACAGCGGCTATGCGGCGGTCAAGGCGGTGCAGAACGAATCCTTCGATCTGGTGATGATGGACGTGCAGATGCCCGGCATGGACGGCCGCCAGAGCACCGAGGCGATTCGCCAGTGGGAGAGCGAGCGCAACTGCACGCCGCTGCCGGTGATCGCCCTCACCGCCCACGCCATGGCCAACGAAAAACGCGCACTGCTGCAAAGCGGCATGGACGACTACCTGACCAAGCCCATCAGTGAGCGGCAACTGGCTCAGGTGGTGCTGAAGTGGACCGGTCTGGCCCTGCGCAACCAGGGGCCGGAACGCACTGGCGAACCGTCCGGCAACGGCCTTGAGCTGCAAGTGCTGGATCACGACGAAGGTTTGCGCCTGGCCGCCGGCAAGGCGGACCTGGCCGCCGACATGCTGGCGATGCTCCTGGCCTCGCTGGAGGCCGACCGTGAAGCGATTCGCGCCGCCCGTGCCGCCAACGACCACAATGCGCTGATCGAACGGGTCCACCGTCTGCACGGGGCGACCCGCTACTGCGGAGTGCCGCAGTTGCGCGCCGCCTGCCAGCGCAGCGAAACCCTGCTCAAGCAGGAAGACGTCAAGGCCTTCGCCGCCCTCGACGAACTCGAACGGGCCATCAACCGCCTGGCCACGGAGGCCCGCATCAACGCCTGACCCAGAGCAACGACAGGTTTGCCCCGAAGGTTCATGCTCGGGGCAACCTCCCACAAGGACGACGCCATGCGCACGATTCTCTTCAGCAGCCAGAACTATGACCGCGACAGCTTCCTCGGTGCCGAGTTGCCGCCGGGCATCGAGCTGCAGTTCCAGGCCGCGCGCCTGAGCCTGGACACCGCGGCCCTGGCGGAGCACCACGAGGTGGTCTGCGCTTTTATCAACGACGACCTGAGCGCCCCGGTGCTGGAGCAACTGGCCGCCGGCGGCACGCGCCTGATCGCGCTGCGCTCGGCCGGCTACAACCATGTCGACCTGGCCGCGGCCAAACGCCTGGGCCTGAGCGTGGTCCGGGTCCCGGCCTATTCTCCCCATGCCGTGGCCGAGCATGCCGTGGCCCTGATCCTGGCGCTGAACCGCCGCCTGCACCGCGCCTACAACCGCACCCGCGAAGGCGACTTCAGCCTGCACGGCCTGACCGGCTTCGACCTGGTGGGAAAAACCGTCGGCATCGTCGGCACCGGGCAAATCGGCGCGACATTTGCCCGGATCATGGCCGGCTTCGGCTGCCAGTTGTTGGCCCACGATCCCTTCCCCAACCCGCAAGTCGAGGCCCTGGGCGCACGTTACCTGAGCCTGCCGGAGCTGCTGGCCCAGGCGCAGATCGTCAGCCTGCACTGCCCGCTCACCGCCGACAGCAAACACCTGATCAACCGCCAGAGCCTGGCCCGGATGCAACCGGGCGCAATGCTGATCAACACCGGCCGCGGCGGCCTGGTGGATACCCCGGCACTGATCGAGGCCCTGAAGAACGGCCAACTGGGCTACCTGGGGCTGGATGTCTACGAAGAGGAGGCGCAGCTGTTCTTCGAGGACCGCTCCGACCTGCCGCTACAGGACGACGTGCTGGCGCGGCTGCTGACCTTCCCCAACGTGATTGTCACCGCCCACCAGGCGTTCCTCACCCGCGAGGCCCTGGCGGCGATCGCCGACACCACCTTGCACAACATCGTCGCCTGGGCCGCCGGCGCGCCCTGCAACCGGGTGGAAGGCTGAGTCGACGGACCGGCGGTAAGCGAAGGTCATCTGCCTGCAACCTGAGCTATCGGGGTGCGTGCTAGCATACGCGCCAGATTTGGAGGACCCATGGTCGAACACGATTTCCGCTACAGCCTGATGAACCCGCAACACACTCTGATCGAATGCCGCGCCCTGGTGCCCGGCCGCTATCAGGTCACCGGCAACGGTGGTTCCATCCGCAACGACGACGTGCTGATCGTCACCCTCAAGGGCAGCAAGGACCTGTCGATGCGACTGACGGTGGAAACCGTGCGGCACCTGATCAACCCGGTCGGCCAGTGGGTCGCCGTGGCCCGTGGTCCGGTATTCGGCGAGCTGGCGATCCATCAGTGGCAGGTCAACTGCGACAGCTGCGCGGCCGAGCTGAGCTTCGAGTTCGCGGTGGACGCCAAGCTGGGCAGCAAGGCGCAAAAGCCCGCGGCCAGCGCGCGGATCGCCGAGCTGGGCTGGATCAGCGAAGGGGAAAAACACCTCTGCCCGAAATGCCAGCGAGCCGCCCAATGAAACGCCTGGCGTTGACCGCCGCGTTCGGCGCCGGCCTGCTGGGTTGCGCGGCGGAGCCGGTGAAACTGCAGCAGGATCGCAGCTACATCCTGGAGTGGATCGGCGAGCGTCCGCTGATCGACTACAGCCACCTGACCATCACCCTCGGTGAAGACGGGCGCGCCTACGGCAACGGCGGCTGCAACCACTGGTTCGCGCCCTATACCCTGGAGGGCGACAAGCTCAGCTTCGGCAAGGTCGGCAGCACCCGCAAGCTGTGCGCGCCAGCCCTGATGGAGCAGGAACGACGCTTCCTGCAGGCGTTGGAAACCGTCCAGCGCTGGGACATTTCCCCAATCGAGCAAGTGCGCTTCTGGCCGGCCGAAGGCAAGCCGTTGCGCTGGTGGCTCGAGGAAGGTTGATACCACCCCCTGTAGCCGCTGCCGCAGGTTGCGATAAGGTCCACAGGACCTTCAGCGATCCCAAGATCGCAACGGCCTTGCAGGCCGATCGCAGCCTGCGGCGGCTACAGATCAATGCCCACGCAGGGCTTCCAGCTTCGCCATCACGCCCGCCGCGGTCTGTTCGCCCATCAGTTGCTCACGCACCTTGCCCTGGTCATCGATGATGTAGGTCACCGGCAAGCCTTCGCTGCGTGGCAAGTCGAAAATCTCCGCAGGGTTCTGCGCCAGCACGGTGAACTTGATCCCCAGTTTTTCACTGGCGCTCTTCAGTTCTTCGCCCTGCACATTATCGAAATTGACCCCCAGCACACTCACCGGCTGGCCCTTGAGCCCTTCGGCCAATGCATTGAGCTCGGGAATCTCGGTGCGGCACGGCCCACACCATTCGGCCCAGTAATTGAGCACCAGCCACTGCTTGTCCACGCGCTCGGCGGCGACTTTCCGGCCATATTGATCGACCCCGTAATCGTTACCGCAGCCGCTCAGCAACAAGGTGCCGATGATCGCCAATGCCGCTGCCAGTTGCCTTGCCATGCCTTGATCCTTGTATTGAAAAAAACCGTCAAACCCGCTTTCTCGTGCGACCCATCGCCTCGCAAGGTTCAGGACTGCCCGTCGCACAGGTAGAATAGCCGCCACCTTACGCAAGATGCGACCCGCCCATGACCGATCTGACGCTTTATCACAACCCGCGCTGCTCGAAATCCCGCGGTGCGCTGGAACTGCTGGAAGCCCGTGGCCTGACTCCAACCGTGGTCCGCTACCTGGAAACCCCGCTCGATGCCGCCCAGCTGCAAAGCCTGCTGGGCAAGCTCGGGATCGGCGCCCGCCAGCTGCTGCGCACCGGCGAAGACGAGTACAAGACCCTCAACCTGGCCGACGCCAGCCTCAGCGAAGCGCAGCTGATCGCCGCCATCGCCGCGCACCCGAAACTCATGGAACGGCCGATTCTCGAAGTCGGCGACAAGGCCATCATCGGCCGGCCGCCGGAGAACGTGCTGGAGATCCTGCCTTGAGTACGCCGTACATCCTGGTTCTCTACTACAGCCGCAACGGCTCGACCAACGAGATGGCCCGGCAGATCGCCCGGGGCATCGAACAAGGTGGCATGGAAGCGCGCCTGCGCACCGTGCCGGCGATATCCGCCGACTGCGAGGCCGTGGCTCCGAGCATCCCGGAAGACGGCGCGCTGTACGCCAGCCTCGACGACCTGAAGCACTGCTCCGGCCTGGCCTTGGGCAGTCCGACCCGGTTCGGCAACATGGCCGCGCCGCTGAAGTATTTCCTCGACGGCACCAGTAACCTGTGGCTGACCGGCGCCCTGGTGGGCAAGCCGGCCGGGGTGTTCACCTCCACCGCCAGCCTGCACGGCGGCCAGGAAACCACCCTGTTGTCGATGATGCTGCCGCTGCTGCACCACGGCATGCTGATCACCGGCCTGCCCTACAGCGAATCGGCCCTGCTGGAAACCCGTGGCGGTGGCACGCCTTACGGGGCCAGCCACCATGCCGGCGCCGACGGCAAGAGCCCGCTGAACGAGCACGAGGTCGCCCTCTGCCGCGCCCTGGGCCTGCGCCTGGCCAAGACTGCCCTGCAACTGGAGAGCAGCCGTGGCTAAAAAGCCGAAGATCCTGCCGGCCATCGAATGGCTGGAGCCGCGCGTACGCATCACCCGGGTGCTGAGCCTGATCTGTTTTTTCGGCCTGGTCGGCCTGCTCTGCGGCTACTACCTGTTCGTCGCCGACCTGCACGGCGCCCGGCCCTGGGTGATCCTGCTGATCGAACTGGTGCCGCTGCTGTTGATGGCGCCGGGCATGCTGGTGGGCAGCGCCCGCGGGCATTCCTGGATGTGCTTTGTGGTGAACCTGTATTTCATCAAGGGCGCGCTGGCCGCCTACGATCCGAACCGTCAGCTGTTCGGCATCCTGGAGATGCTGGCCAGCCTGGCAGTGTTCTGCTCGGCCCTGCTCTACGTGCGCTGGCGCTTCCAGCTCAACCGCAAACTGGCGGGCGAAGGCCAGGTCAGCGCCGCCTGACGGCACACTGTCGCGGGCAAGCCTCGCCCCTACAGAGCACCCTGTACTTCTGTAGGAGCGAAGCTTGCTCGCGATGAACGATGACGCGGTACTCCAGGGAACACGCCCCGATCAGTGATTGACCGTATACGCCAGCATCATCGAGATCTGGCACAGCGGCCGGCCACTTTCGGCGTGCCACTGGTTGAAGGCGCCCTGCACGGTGGCCAGGTCCTTGAGGCTGCTGGGCACCTTGTCGATGATCTGCTGCGCATTCAGCGCCGCCACCACGTCATAGGTCGGCACGAAGGTGTCCTTGCCGACCATTCGCAGAAAGCGCGGGGCCGACAGGCCGCCCAACTGATGACCGTGCTTGGCCAGGTACTTCCACAGGCCGACGATGTCGGTCACCGGCCAGTCGGCGATCAAGGCGCCGAAACTGCCCTTCTCCTTTTCCACGTCGAGCACCATCTGCGCATTGCGCGGCACGCTCTTGAGCTTGCCCAGGTGGCGAATGATCCGCGTGTCCTGCATCAGCCGCTCGAGGTGCTCGGCGCCCATCAGCACCACTTTTTCCGGGTCGAAGCCAAAGAACACCTCTTCGAAGGCCGGCCACTTGGCGTCCACCAGGCTGTGCTTCAAGCCGGCGCGGAATACCCGCAGGGCCAGGGTCGAGAGATAACGGTCATCGCTGATCTTGCGCAATTGCGCCGGGGTTTTCGGCACCGGCAGATGGGCTTCCAGCTCGGCCGCCGAACCGAAGCGGTTCAGACAGTATTCGTGCAGCCACTTGTAATCGCGCATGCCCTCTCCTAATGACGATAAAGAAACGGCGCTCGAAGGAGCGCCGTGATTCCACGATACAGAGCCGCGAGACGACTCAGAGGTTCACCACATTGACGAAACGCGAAGCCGCGGTTTCATCGATCTTCAGGCTGGTGAAGTCGAACAGGTTGCGGTCCGCCAGCTGCGACGGCACCACGTTCTGCAGGCCGCGGAAAATGCTTTCGGTACGGCCCGGGGTCTTGCGTTCCCATTCCTGGAGCATTTCCTTGACCACCTGGCGCTGCAGGTTTTCCTGAGAGCCGCAGAGGTTGCACGGGATGATCGGGAACTGCTTGAGGTCGGAATAGGCCTGGATGTCCTTCTCGCTGCAATAGGCCAGGGGTCGGATCACCACATTACGCCCGTCGTCGGCCCGCAGCTTGGGCGGCATGGCCTTGAGCGAGCCGTTGTAGAACATGTTGAGGAAGAAGGTCTCGACGATGTCGTCCCGGTGGTGACCCAGGGCCATCTTGGTCGCGCCGATCTCGTCGGCGAAGGTGTACAGGGTGCCGCGACGCAGGCGCGAGCACAGCGAACAGGTGGTCTTGCCTTCCGGTATCAGTTCCTTGACCACCGAATAGGTGTCCTTCTCGACGATGTGGTACTCCACACCCAGTGTCTCGAGGTAGGCCGGCAGCACGTGCTCGGGGAACCCGGGCTGCTTCTGGTCCATGTTCACGGCGACGATGTCGAACTTGATCGGTGCAACCTTCTGCAGGTGCATCAGCACGTCGAGCATGGTGTAGCTGTCCTTGCCGCCGGACAGGCAGACCATGACCTTGTCGCCGTCTTCGATCATGTTGAAGTCGGCGACCGCTTCCCCGGCCTGGCGGCGCAAGCGTTTCTGCAGTTTGTTCTGGTTGACCGTAAGAGTGCCCATGGCGCTTGAAATCCGCGGTGTGTGACGAAAAGCCGGTCATTTTACGCAAAAACCGCGCGCGGGCGAAGCGCCGGGCGCCAGTCGACCGATCAAATCGCCGAATGCGATTACCAGCCGCGCCGACAGCGCGATTTGCTCTAACACCCATGACCTTTGCAGGTCAGTCCTTTCTATACTGCGACATAAGGTCGCACGCATATTCAGACCTTTACTTACTTGGCCGCTGGCCCGTAGGCGCTCCGTTGGGGGGCGATGGCAATAACAAAGGAGTGACTGACTATGATTCATCATGTCGTGGGACTCTTCACCCACCCCGATCAGGAATGGCGAGAAATACGTGGCGACGAAGAGGAAAGCATCAGCCACATGTACCTCACCCACACGCTGATTCTCGCGGCAATTCCGGCGATTTCGGCGTTTATCGGCACCACCCAGGTCGGTTGGGTCATCGGCAATCGAGCACCGGTCATGCTGACCATGGAAAGCGCGCTGTGGATGACCATCATGTCGTACCTGGCGATGCTGGGCGGGGTTGCGGTCATGGGCGCCTTCGTCCACTGGATGGCCCGCACCTACGACGCCAGCCCGAGCCTGGCGCGCTGCATCGCGTTCGCCACCTATACCGCGACGCCCCTGTTCATCGGCGGCCTGGCGGCGCTGTATCCGCACATGTGGCTGGGCATGATCGTCGGCACGGCCGCCATCTGCTACACCGTCTACCTGCTGTATGTCGGGTTGCCGACCTTCATGAACATTCCCTCGGACGAAGGTTTCCTGTTCTCAAGCTCCGTACTGGCCGTTGGGCTGGTGGTGCTGGTCGCGATCATGGCGTTCACCGTGATCGTCTGGGGTCTTGGCGTCGGCCCCGTTTACACCAACTGACGTCGCTCAAAAAACCAACACAATCTGCCAACACAGGCCGCCGCAAGGCGGCCTTCTAATCTGCGCAACGACCATTCGGCGCCTGGACGATTCGGAATGCATCGGCTTTGCGGCATACTCACCCGCTCTGGAGAGCCGTTAAGCATGCCCGAGCAACTCAATACCCGCGTCGAAGACTGTTTCCAACTCGCTGAATCCTTTTTCAAACGACCTTTCAAACGCCCGGTGGTCAGCCTCAAGTTGCGCGGCCAGAAAGCCGGTGTCGCCCACCTGCACGAGAACCTGCTGCGCTTCAACCCGCAGCTGTACCGGGAAAACACCGAAGACTTCCTCAAGCAGACCGTGGCCCATGAAGTCGCGCACCTGATCGCCCACCAACTGTTCGGCGAGCGCATTCAGCCCCACGGCGAAGAATGGCAACTGATCATGCGCGGCGTGTACGAACTGCCGCCCAATCGCTGCCACACCTACGAGATCCAGCGCCGCAGCGTGACCCGCTACATCTACCGCTGCCCCTGCGACAACGACTTTCCGTTTTCCGCCCAGCGCCATCGCCTGGTCGCCCAGGGCCGGCGTTATCTGTGCCGGCGTTGCCGGCACACCCTGGTGTTCAGCGGCGAGATGCGGGTGGAATGAACCCGGTCCTGGCGCCCTACAGGATGACCCGGCCCTGGCGTAGCTCAGCGATGCGCTGCGCGCTGTAACCCAGCTCGGCCAGCACCTGGTCGCTATGGGCCCCCAGTTCCGCCCCGATATGCTGCGGCTCCGGCAGCCCCTGGGAAAACTTCAGCGGACAGGCCATCTGCGCCTGGTAGCTGCCATCGCCACGCGGCACCTGGCTGACCAGTTGCCGTGCCTGCAACTGCGGATGCGCCACCGCCTCCGCCAGGCCCAGCACCGGTTCGACGCAGGCGTCGACCCCAGCAAACAACTCGCAGAGCTCGGCAAAATCGTGCTTCTCGAACTCGACCTGCAAGGCCTGCTTGAGCGCCTGCTGTTGTTCCGGCTGCGGCGACAGCCCCTGGGCCGCCAGTTCCGGACGCCCCAGGGCCTTGCACAGCGCCTGCATGAACGGCGGCTCCAGGCTGCCCACCGACAGCCAGCGACCATCCCGACTGCGGTAATAGTCATAGAAGCTGCCGCCATTGAGCACCTGCTGCTCCGCCGCGGGCTCGATCCCGCACGCCAGGTAGCCGGCCCCGGCCATGGCGTTCAGGCTGAACACGCAATCGGTCATGCTCACGTCCAGGTGCTGCCCCAGGCCGCTGTGCTGGCGGGCAATCACCGCCGCCAGCAGGCCGATGACCCCATGCAGCGAACCGCCGGCGATGTCCGCCGCCTGGATGCCCAGGGGCAGCGGCCCGCTGTCCTTGCGCCCGGTGTAGCTGGCCAAGCCCGCCAGGGCCAGGTAATTGATGTCGTGGCCGGCGCGATCCCGGTACGGGCCGGTCTGGCCGTAACCGGTGATCGAGACATAGATCAGCTTCGGGTTCAGCGCCTTCAGCGCCTCGTAGCCCAGCCCCAGGCGCTCCATCACCCCGGGGCGGAACTGCTCCAGGACGATGTCGTATTCCAGCACCAGTTGGCGGATCACCTCCAGCGCCTCGGGCTGCTTGAGGTCCAGCGCCAGGCTGCGCTTATTGCGATTGAGGTAGGCATGGCTGGCGGAGACGCCCTGATCGTGGGGCGGCAGCACCCGCAGCAGGTCCGTGCGGGTCGGCGATTCGATGCGCAGCACCTCGGCGCCCATGTCCGCCAGCAGCAAGGAGGCGAATGGCCCCGGCAGCAGCGTGGAGAAATCCAATACCTTGAGTGACGCCAGTGGCCCGCGCATGAGTACCCTCCCTTGCCGATTGACTGCCCACAGAGTAGGCAGCGTCTCGAGGCCCGGCAATCACCGCAAGCGCCACCCGGGCTGACCGTTGCGCTCAAACCCCGGGCATGAAAAAACCCGCCGCAGCGGGTTTTTCATCGACGTGGTGAAGTTACTTCACGGACGTCGGGGTTGGGCCTTCGGCAACGCCCAGGTCATCTTCTTCGCGAGTGTCGCTGATAGCACGACCACCGGAAGCCAGCTCGGCCTGCAACTGGTCTTCGTCCAGCTCCTTGACCCACTTGGCGACCACTACGGTGGCTACCGCGTTACCCACCAGGTTGGTCAGCGCACGGGCTTCGGACATGAAACGGTCGATACCCAGGATCAGCGCCAGGCCGGCCACCGGCAGGTGACCCACGGCCGACAGGGTCGCCGCCAGCACGATGAAGCCGCTACCGGTCACGCCTGCGGCGCCTTTGGAGGACAGCAGCAGCACCAGCAGCAGGGTGATCTGGTGAGTGATGTCCATGTGGGTGTCGGTCGCCTGGGCAATGAACACGGCCGCCATGGTCAGGTAGATCGAAGTACCGTCGAGGTTAAAGGAGTAACCGGTCGGGATCACCAGGCCCACTACCGATTTCTTCGCGCCCAGGCGTTCCATCTTGATCAGCATGCGTGGCAGGGCCGATTCCGAGGAGGAAGTACCCAGCACGATCAGCAGTTCTTCACGGATGTAGCGGATCAGCTTCAGCACGCTGAAACCGTGGGCGCGGCAGATGGCGCCCAGCACCACCAGCACGAACAGCACGCAGGTGATGTAGAAGCAGATCATCAGCTGGCCCAGCTGCACCAGCGAACCCACGCCATAGGCGCCGATGGTGAAGGCCATGGCGCCCAGCGCACCGATCGGCGCGAGCTTCATGATCATGTTGATGATGTTGAACATCACATGGGCGAAACGATCGATGAAGTCCAGCACCGGCTTGCCATAGGCACCCAGGCGGTGCAGGGCGAAACCGAAGATCACCGAGAACATCAGCACTTGCAGGATGTCGCCGTTGGCGAAGGCGCCGACGATGGTGTTCGGAATGACGTTGAGGATGAAGCCGACGATGCTCTGGTCCTTGCCGGCGGTGACGTAGGCCGCCACTTTCGAGGCATCCAGAGTGGACACGTCGATGTGCATGCCGTTGCCCGGCTGCACCACGTTGACCACGACCAGGCCGATCAGCAGGGCGATGGTCGAAACGATTTCGAAGTACAGCAGCGCGTAGCCACCGGTCTTGCCCACCGATTTCATGTTCTGCATGCCCGCGATACCGCTGACGACCGTACAGAAGATGATGGGCGCGATGACCATCTTGATCAGTTTGATGAACCCGTCACCCAGGGGCTTGAGGGCCACACCGGTCTGCGGGTAGAAGTGACCGAGCAGGATGCCGATGGCGATGGCAACGATCACCTGGAAATACAGGGATTTGTACAGTGGCTGACGAGTCGTCATTGCAAAGTTCCTCAAGAGCACCGTTGCACACCATCCATCGATGCACACGACGCCTAAAGTGCGAACCCTCCTGCACTGGAGGGATTTGTTGTGTAGAGCTGCGGGGAACACCTTTCGCTGCTCCCTTCTCCTTGCTCGCTATCGCAAAGCCCGTGCCAGCTTGCCAAAAAACCCTGAAAGCCTTTGGACATCAGGGTTTGCGCTCGCCTTCGCTCTCCCTGCCCCTACATGAAGTGGCGGATTTCCGCCCATCGCCCGACGCTCGTCCTACAATTTGGCGGATATCCGCCTTGCCCAGTCGTTGTCGGCTGTTAACATCCGCCACTTAATGGACGGATCAACCTTCATGCGCGAACGCACCATCGCCAGTCATTTCGCCCGCGCCGCCCTGGGCGGGGCGCGTCGGCGGGGCTACGACTATTCGGAGCTGCTGCAGACCCTGGGCATCAGCCTCGAACTGCTCAACGAACCCAAGGCCCGTATCGCCCCCGAGCAGTTCGCCAGCCTGCTGCAACAGCTCTGGCAAGTCCTGGACGACGAGTATCTGGGGTTCGGCGACGGCCCGAGCAAGCGCGGCACCTTCGCCATGATGTGCCACGCCCTGATCCACTGCAGCAACCTGGAGAAGGCCCTGCAGCGCGGCCTGCTGTTCTATAGCCTGTTCCCCCAGGCACCGCGCCTGAGCCTGACGCGCGAAGGGGACATGACCCGCCTGAGCCTGGACGACGCCGCGCTGTGGGACCCGGACCACTTCCTCAGCGAGAGCCTACTGGTGATCTGGCATCGCCTCGGCAGTTGGTTGATCGGCCAGCGCATCCGCCTCGAGCAGGCCTGTTTCAGCTACCCGAAACCCGAGCACGGCAACGAATACGACCTGCTGTTCCCCTGCCCCCTGGTGTTTTCCCGCGGCTGCAGCAGCCTGCTGTTCCACAGTCGCTACCTGAGCATGCCGCTGCTGCAGGACGAACGAACCCTCAAGCACTTCCTTGAACGCTCCCCCGCCGACCTGCTGGCCCGCCCGGACGACGGCGACAGCCTGAGCAGCCAGCTGCGCCGCCTGCTCAGCCGCGACAGCAACCATTGGCCGGACCTGGAAAGCATCGCCCAGCACCTGCACATCAGCCCGCAGACCCTGCGCCGGCACTTGCGCGAAGAAGGCACGAGTTTTCAGGAGTTGAAGGATCAGTTGCGGCGCGATATCGCCATCTACCACCTGCGTCGGGCCGACCTGTCGTTGCAACAGATCGCCGAGCAGACCGGCTTTTCCGAGCCATCGGCCTTTCACCGCGCGTTCAAGAAGTGGACCGGGCTGACCCCGGGCGCCTACCGCGCCCAGGAAACCTGAGCGCGCCGATCAAATCGCCGGGAAGTGAATGCGGAACGCCGCCCCGCCCAGGGTGGAATCGCCAAGGGTCAGTTGCGCGCCGTAGCTGTCGATGATGTCCTTGACCACCGCCAGGCCGATCCCCTGCCCCGGATGCTGGCGATCCAGCCGTTCGCCGCGCTGGAGAATCCGCGCCCGCTGGTCCGGCGGCACGCCCGGCCCATCGTCCTCGACACACAACTGCGCGCCGTGGAGGTCTTGGCGGACACTGATACGCACCTCGCTCAGGCACAGGCGGTAGGCGTTCTCCAGCAGGTTGCCCAGCAATTCGAGCAAGGCACCATGCTCGATCGGCACATAGCAGCGCTCCGGCAGATCGAACGAAACCCGCACCTGTTTGTCGCGATAGACCTTGTCCAGGGTGTCGCACAGGCTTTTCAGCACCGGACGCAAACGCACCTGGTGGCGCACCAGGCCGCTCTTGCGCAGGCTGGCGCGCTGCAGCTGGTAGCTGATCTGCTGGCTCATGCGTTCGATCTGGGTCTGCAGCACCCAGGCCTGTTCGCGGTCTTGAGGACGCAGGGCCATGTCCTCGCTGACCCCTTGCAACACCGTCAGCGGGGTCTTCAGGCTGTGGGCCAGGTCATCCAGGGAATCGCGATAACGGCTGCGTTGCTCGCGCTCGCTGTGCAGCAGGCGGTTCAACGAGCCGGTCAGGCGCAGCAGTTCGCGTGGATGTTCTTCGCTGAGGCTTTGCCGGGTGCCGCTCTCGATTTCGTCCAGCTCCTGGCTCAGCCGGCGCAATGCCTGCAGGCCCCAGGTCAGGCCGAGCCAGAGCAGCGCCAGGAGCACCAGCAACGCGGCGCCGAACCCGAGGTAGAGGTTTTCCCGCACCCCTTCCAGGGTCAACTGGTACTCACGCACCGGCTGCAAGGCGACGATGCTGAACGCCGCGCTTTTACCGCCCAGCAGCTTGACCTCGACGTCGTAGACGAAAAACTCCTGGCCGTTGACCTCGCGGATACGCGCGAACTCGTTGCCGCGCCCGTCATACCGCGGCTTGTAGTTGATGTTCTCTTCCTGGGTCGCCTTGGAGCGCCAGACCAGCCGCCCCTCCCGGTCGTAGATGTAACCCAGGAGACGGCTGTCGGTCAGGTTGAAACGCTCGTCCGGCAGTTGCGCCGGCATTTGCAGATGATTGTTCTCGACCCGGGCCGCCGAGATCAGCGTGGTCACATCGGAGGCCAGGCGCTGCTCGATGGAGTCCTGCAGCGCCAGGCTGAACGCGCCTTGCATGGCCGGCAACAACGCCAGCATGAACAGCACCGCCAGCGTCGTGGCCGCCAGCATCAGGCGCAGGCGTAACGATCGGATCATCGGCAGCGCTCGTTGAACAGGTAACCCAGGCCACGCACGGTATCGATGGGCTTGAAGCCCGACGGCCCTTCCAGCTTGCGCCGCAGGCGGCCGACCAGCACTTCGATCACGTTCGGATCGCGCTCGTCATCGTCCGGGTACAGCTGCTCCATCAGCCGATCCTTGGCCACCACCTGCTGATGGTGGCGCATGAGGTACTCGAGAATCCGGTACTCGTAGGCGGTCAGCGCCAGCGGCTGTTCGTCAAGCGAAGCCTGCTTGCGATTGAGGTCGAGCAGCAGCGGGCCGGCGATGATAGTCGACTGGGTGAACCCGCTGGAGCGGCGCAGCAGCGCATTCAGGCGTGCGTCCAGCTCCTCGAACTGGAAGGGCTTGACCACATAGTCGTCGGCGCCGGCGGCCAGCCCTTCGACCTTGTCCTGCCAGTTGCCGCGTGCCGTCAGGATCAGGATCGGAAACGCCTTGCCCCGCGAGCGCAGCTGGCGGATCAGGTCCAGCCCGCCCATGCCCGGCAGGCCCAGGTCGATCACCGCCAGATCATGGTTGAACTGCTCGGTCTGATACAGCGCCTCCTCGGCATTGGCCACGGACTCGACCACATGGCCGCTGTCCGTGAGGCGGGTTTGCAAGTGATGGCGCAGCAGCGCCTCATCTTCAACGACGAGCAGTTTCATGCAGCTCTCCCAAGCAAAATTCGACATCTCCAAGGGCGCTCAGGCGCCCTGATCGTATATATGGCAACGCCGGATCTTGCCTTGGCAGATCCGGCGCGCTCAGAACCAGGACAATATTTTAGAAAGCGTAGTTGGCCGACAGGTAGGTCTGGGCGCTGCTGGTCAGGCTCAGCGAACCCTGCTTGCTGCCACTGCGCTCGCTCATCTCGGTGCTGGCATTGCTGCGCAGGTAACGGTAACCCAGTTCGACCGAAGTGTTCTGTGAAACCTGCTGCAGGACACCGGCCTGCACGCCGACGGCATAACCGATATCGCTGTCGCGGCTGAAACCTGGGGAATCCTGGGTCAGCTTGGTCAGGCCCGCGGTACCGCCGCCGAACAGCTTGGTGCTGCTGGTCACCGGCAGGAACACATCGTAGCTGCCGAGCAGGTTTTCCTGGCGCAGTTTAATGCCATTGTGCGAGCCGGAGACATTGTCGTAGGTGGCGTAGTAGCGGTGCTGGTCATTCTGCTGACCCAGGCGCACGCCCCAGGTATTGTCCTTGCCGATCACACCGTCGGCGTTCGGGTTGTTCAGGTTGCTGTTGAGCAGGCTGGACTTCTTGACCTTGTCGCTGGTCTGGCCATAGGTAAGGCTGGCGAAGTTGCTGTCGGCGGCCTGGACGACAGCGCTGGCGCCGAGAACAGTGAAGGCCAGGATCATCTTCTTGAAAGTAGTCATGGGTGTTTCCTCATTCGCTATGTGTTTTTGGGTACGGGAGCCAGACTACCGACCCCGCCCTGAACTCCCCCTGAACACACTCTGAACCTCGGCTGAATCAAATCGACTAGGCTGTTGGGCAGTCTTTTAAAAGGAGAACGGACCATGCGCGCGCTTTTCGCTTGCTTGTTGTTGGCTTTCTGCGGCTTGAGCCAGGCAGCCATCAAGACCCAGGAAATCCCCTACCAGAGCCCCGACGGTACCCGGCTCATCGGCTACTACGCCTATGACGACAGCCTGCAAGGGCCACGTCCCGGCGTCGTGGTGGTGCATGAATGGTGGGGCCTGAACGACTACGCCAAACGCCGGGCCCGGGATCTCGCGGCCTTGGGCTACAGCGCCCTGGCCATCGATATGTACGGCGACGGCAAGAACACCGAGCACCCGAAAGACGCCATGGCCTTCATGCAGGCCGCCTCGAAAGACAGTGCCGCCGCCAGCGCGCGCTTCAAGGCCGGGCTCGACCTGCTGAAGAAACAACCGCAGACCGACCCGGCCAAGCTGGCCGCGATCGGCTACTGCTTCGGCGGCAAGGTGGTGCTGGACGCAGCGCGCCAGGGCCTGCCCCTGCTCGGTGTGGTGAGTTTCCATGGCGCCCTGGTCACCAGCACCCCGGCCACTCCCGGCAACGTCAAGGCGAAAATCCTGGTGGAGCACGGCGCCCTCGACAGCATGGTCACCGCCGATAACGTCAGCGCCTTCAAGGCAGAAATGGACAAGGCCGGCGCCGACTACCGGTTCGTCAACCTCGAGGGCGCCAAGCACAGCTTCAGCAATCCGGATGCCGACCGCATGAGCCACGGCGAACATGGCGGGCTGGACATCGGCTACAGCAAAGCCGCCGATGAACGCTCATGGGCGGACATGCGAGAGTTCTTCAAAAAGCTGTTCGGCTGACCCCGCGTCGACCGCCCCGAGGTCTCAATTCCCGGGGCGGCGGCATCGAGGCCGGTGCTTGCCAGGCTACCCTCCAGCCTTACAACCCGGCAAAATGCCTGGCATGAATCGCATCCCCACCCTCCCCGCCTGCTGCACCCCACTCGACGACCAGTGGCCGCTGCCCGACGCCCTGCCGGACACCGTCCTGCTCGGCACCCATTTCGATGCCTCGCGCCTGGCCAGCAACGACTTCCAGCTCAGCGCCATCGAGCCGCCCGCGAGCATTCAACGTTCGGTGGCGAAACGGCAGGCCGAGTTTCTCGCCGGGCGTTTCTGCGCCCGCGCCGCCCTGCAACGCCTGGACGGCCTGGACTGCATTCCGCCGATCGGCGAGGACCGGGCGCCGATCTGGCCGACGCACATCAGCGGCTCGATCACCCACAGCACCGGGCGTGCCGCGGCGATTGTCGCGCGCAAGGAGCATTGGCGCGGGCTGGGCATGGACCTGGAGAACCTGCTCAACAGCGAACGGGCGGAACGCCTGGCGGGGGAAATCCTCATCCCGGCCGAAATGCAGCGCATGGCCGCCGCCCCGCGGGAACAACTGGCGCTCTGGGTCACCCTGACCTTTTCGGTGAAGGAAAGCCTGTTCAAGGCGCTGTACCCGATCGTCCGGCAACGCTTCTACTTCGAACACGCCGAAGTGCTGGAGTGGACGGCCAGCGGCCAGGTCCGCCTGCGCCTGCTGACGGACCTGTCCAGCGAATGGCGCAATGGCAGTGAACTGGACGCGCAATTCGCCCTGCAGGACGGGCAACTGCTGAGCCTGGTCAGTATCCGGGCTTGATGCCCGGACGAACCTGAGCGCAAGCCTTCAACCTTTATCCTGATGCCGTGGCCAGCTCAGGCTGAAGCAGGCGCCACCGAGGGTCTTGCTCCTGCTGATCAATGCCCGGCCGTCGTGCCAGTGAATGATCCGCCGCACGATCGACAACCCCAGGCCGTGCCCACCCGAAGCGCGGGTACGGCTGTCATCCAGGCGCAGGAACGGGGTGAAGATCCGCTCCCAGGCGCTTTCCGGAACCCCTGGACCATCGTCCTCGACATCGACCCGGCAACGCATCTGCCCCACCTGGTAACTGACCAGCACCTGCGACTCGGCGTGGCGCATGGCGTTGCTCACCAGGTTCTGCAACGCCCGATGCAGGTAGCGCGGCTCGGCCTCGACCCAGGCGCCATCGCAATCCGCCGCGGACAGGCACGAACCACGCTGTACCTTGACCTGCGCGCGCAACGGCGCCAGCTCGCTGATCACCTGGTTGATCAGCGCGTCCAGGTCGATGCGCTGGAAGTTCAGCGCCGGCGAACCCTGTTCCAGCCGCGCATAGGTGAGCATTTCGTCCACCAGCCGGTCGAGGTCCTGGATATCGTTGTCCATGCCCTCCATGTACTTGTCCCGGGCCTGTGGGGTGGTCGCTGAGCCGATCATCTCCAGGCCAAAGCGCAGGCGCGCCACTGGCGTGCGCAACTCATGGGACACCGCGCGCACCAGCTCGCGCTGGATCGCCAGCAAGCGCTGCAAATGCTCGGCCATGCCGTTGAAGGCCGCCGCCAACCGTCCCACGGAGTCGGCGCCACCGGCCGGCACCCGGGCTTCCAGACTGCCCTTGGCAATGCGCGTGGCCGCCGATTCCAGGCCACGCAAGCGCCGCTCCAGCTGGCGTACCAATAAATAGACGATCAGGCCGATCAGGCTCAGGCCCAGCACCGCGATCAACACCAGCCATTGCGGCGGGTAGGGATTCATCTGGTACAGCGGGCCGATTTCCAGCACCCAGGGCGTGCCCACCATCCCTGCGAACACGCGGATCGAATCGCCGCCCTTGCCCAGCGCCATCACCGTATCGCCCTCGGCAACCCGGCGACGCTGGTCCTCGTCCATGTCCGCGTCGTCCTGGGTGACCAGGTGCATGTCGAAGCCAAAGCCTTTGTTCTTTTTCAGTGCCGCCAGGCGTTCCGGCTGCTCGGCCACCGGAAAGCGCACCAGCTCGTCGGCCAGCAGATAGATAGTCGCCCGCGCCAGTTGTTCGCTGATCTGCTGCACTTCACCGGTCAGCAACAATTGCTCAGGCTCGCTGACCAGACGGTAGACCCGTGCCGCATAAGGCCCGGTCTGCTCCACCAGGGCCTGGCCGCGCAAAACGCGGTTGCGCTGCCCGAGGTCGAGGCCGGTCTGGGTGAAGGTCTGCAGGGTCAGCGGGATGCCCAACAGGCGTTCCCACACCGCCAGGGCGCGGCGGCGCTCGATCTCGCTCATGGGTTGCAGGTTGTCGGCCATCAGCGAGAACGTACCGTGGGCCAGGCGCTCGCGGTATTGCTCGCTACGCACCTGGTTGAGCAGGTGCAGCGCCAGTACGCCCAACAGCGCCACCAGAATCAGCGCGGCGCACATGCCGCCGTAGATGCGCAGGAATATGGAGTTCACGGCGACAGGTCGGCAGCGGCTTCGGGGACGAACAGATAACCCTTGCTGCGGATGGTCTTGATCAGCCGCGGGTGTTCCGGGTCGTCGCCGATTTTCGGACGGATCCGCGAAATGCGCACATCGATGGAGCGGTCCTGGCCGTCATAGCCGATGCCGCGCAGGGCGGTGAAGATTTCCTCGCGGGACAGAATGCGCCCGGCGTTGGTCACCAGCAGCCAGAGCAGGTCGAACTCGGCGCTGGTCAACTCGATCCCGGCGTCGTGCAGCCAGGCCTCGCGCAAGGCGCTGTCCACCACCAGCGGGCCGAATTGCAGGCGCCGGGATTTCTCCGGCGCGCTGCTTTCCACGGGTTCGCTGCGCCGCAGCAGGGCCTGGATCCTGGCCAGCAACAGGCGCGGACGGACCGGCTTGCACACGTAATCGTCGGCACCGGTGTCCAGCCCCAGTATCTGGTCCATGTCGTCGGTGCGCGCGGTCAGCATCAGGATCGGCCCGTCGTAGCGATTGCGGACCTTGCGGCAAATGCTCAGGCCATCCTCGCCGGGCAGCATCAGGTCGAGGATCACCAGATCGGGTTGTTCGGCAATGATCCGCGCCGCGGCCAGGGCGCCATTGCCTTCGATGGCGACACGCAATCCATTGCTCTGCAGATATTCACAGGTCAACTCGGCCAGTCGCTGATCGTCCTCGACGATCAATATCTGCCACGCTTCTTGCTCCACGGTGACCTCTGCTTGCCAGATACGGGCTCAGGAAGAATCCGCCCGTCTTTTTGTAATGTGAGATGGATAAAACAATGTCTGGAAGGCCCGATTGTAGCAACGGCAAAGGCCGTGAACACAAGGCGCTGAATGCGCTCGGTAAAGGCGTTTTTTTGTGATAGGGTTCGCGCCCGCAAAAATCCGCCCCGGGCAGTTTTGCAGGGTAAAAAACAGTGACAAACGGTAGGATCCAGCCCTGCTGCGGCCTGCGTGAGGTTTACCTGCTTCATACACAATTTACGCACAACCTTATCCACAGGCTGTACGTTGCAATCACCCCCAAAAACGCATTATCTTGTAGCTCGGCTGCAAAAAAACCCTACATCTAGGGTTTCAGGCCAAAAACCAAACACAAATCAGACAAGAAACTCAAGCGCTTTTCTTGCACTCGTTTGGTGGAACCAATCGGATTTTCAGAAGCCAAACCGCGCGTGCGGATGGCTGCGGTTTTCCAGCCCACGGCGAGGAAAACGGTACGGGTGTTGCAGTACATGACTGTCACCCATCAGGAATACGGTCACGAGCCACTGGCTCGCGACCTATGACTTCGGCATGGAAGCGGCGCCAACAGCCCCCCTTCCTGAACTGTCCCGAAGTCGTTATGCCCGGCGTGCGCCGGTTGTAGTGCTTCAGGACGGAACGGTGGGCACCCAAAGGGTGCCCAAACAAACATAGAGAACGTGGAGACACCCATGCAAACCGACACAACTCGCGAGAACCCGCAGGCCAAAGCGCCGCAGGCTGCCGATTCCAACCTGGATCTGTCTGCCACCGCGCCTGGCCAACTGCGAGTGATCAAGCGTAACGGCACTGTCGTTCCTTACACCGATGACAAAATCACCGTCGCCATCACCAAAGCGTTTCTCGCAGTTGAAGGCGGCACCGCTGCCGCTTCGTCGCGAATCCACGACACCGTCGCTCGCCTGACCGAGCAGGTCACCGCCACCTTCAAGCGTCGCATGCCTTCGGGCGGCACCATCCATATCGAAGAGATCCAGGACCAGGTCGAACTGGCCCTGATGCGCGCCGGCGAGCAGAAAGTTGCCCGCGACTACGTGATCTACCGTGACTCACGCGCCAAAGAGCGCGCCACCCGCACCCCAGGCGAAGAGCCGGTGCAGGCTCACCCGTCGATCCGTATCACCCGTACCGACGGCAGCTTCGCGCCTCTGGACATGGGCCGCCTGAACACCATCGTCACCGAAGCCTGCGAAGGCCTGGAAGAAGTCGACGGCGACCTGATCCAGCGCGAAACCCTGAAAAACCTCTACGACGGCGTAGCGCTCAAGGACGTCAACACCGCCCTGGTGATGACCGCGCGCACCCTGGTAGAGCGCGAGCCGAATTACTCGTTCGTGACTGCCCGCCTGCTGATGGACACCCTGCGCGCCGAAGGCCTGAGCTTCCTGGAAGTGGCCGAGAGCGCCACTCACCACGAGATGGCCGACCTGTACGCCAAGGCACTGCCGGCCTATGTCGCCAAAGGTATCGAGTTCGAACTGCTGAACCCGGTGCTGGCCGAATTCGACCTGGAGAAACTCGGCAAGGCGATCAACCACGAGCGCGACCAGCAGTTCACCTACCTGGGCCTGCAGACCCTGTACGACCGTTACTTTATCCACAAGGATGGCGTGCGCTTCGAACTGCCACAGGTCTTCTTCATGCGCGTGGCCATGGGCCTGGCAATCGAAGAAAAACAACGCGAAGACCGTGCCATCGAGTTCTACAACCTGTTGTCGTCCTTCGACTACATGGCTTCGACTCCGACCCTGTTCAACGCCGGCACCCTGCGTCCACAGCTGTCGAGCTGCTACCTGACCACCGTGCCGGACGACCTGTCGGGCATCTACGGCGCCATCCACGACAACGCCATGCTGTCGAAATTCGCCGGTGGCCTGGGCAACGACTGGACTCCAGTGCGTGCGCTGGGCTCCTACATCAAGGGCACCAACGGCAAGTCCCAGGGCGTCGTGCCGTTCCTGAAAGTGGTGAACGACACCGCGGTAGCCGTGAACCAGGGTGGCAAGCGCAAAGGCGCTGTGTGTGCCTACCTGGAAACCTGGCACATGGACATCGAAGAGTTCATCGAGCTGCGCAAGAACACCGGTGACGATCGTCGTCGTACCCACGACATGAACACCGCCAACTGGATCCCTGACCTGTTCATGAAGCGCGTCTTCGACGACGGCAAGTGGACCCTGTTCTCGCCATCGGAAGTGCCGGACCTGCACGACCTGACCGGCAAGGCCTTCGAAGAGCGCTACGAGTACTACGAAGCCCTGTGCGAATACGGCAAGATCAAGCTGTTCAAGACCATCCAGGCCAAAGACCTGTGGCGCAAGATGCTGTCCATGCTGTTCGAAACCGGCCACCCTTGGCTGACCTTCAAGGACCCGTGCAACCTGCGCAGCCCACAGCAGCACGTGGGTGTGGTCCACAGTTCGAACCTGTGCACCGAGATCACCTTGAACACCAACAAGGACGAGATCGCCGTTTGCAACCTGGGCTCGATCAACCTGCCGAACCACATCGTCGACGGCAAGCTGGACACCGCCAAGCTGCAACGCACCGTGAACACCGCGGTACGCATGCTCGATAACGTGATCGACATCAACTACTACTCGGTACCGCAGGCGAAGAACTCCAACTTCAAGCACCGTCCGGTCGGACTGGGGATCATGGGCTTCCAGGACGCGCTGTACCTGCAGCACATCCCTTACGGTTCCGATGCCGCTGTCGACTTCGCCGACAAGTCCATGGAAGCAGTGAGCTTCTACGCGATCCAGGCGTCCTGCGACCTGGCCGACGAGCGTGGCGCCTACGAGACGTTCCAGGGTTCGCTGTGGTCCAAAGGCATCCTGCCGCTGGATTCGCAACAGATCCTGATCGAGTCCCGTGGCCAGAAGTACATCGATGTCGACCTGAACGAAACCCTGGACTGGGCACCAGTGCGCGCCCGTGTACAGAAAGGTATTCGTAACTCCAACATCATGGCCATCGCGCCGACCGCAACCATCGCCAACATCACCGGCGTGTCGCAGTCGATCGAACCGACCTACCAGAACCTGTATGTGAAATCGAACCTGTCGGGCGAATTCACCGTGATCAACCCGTACCTGGTTCGCGACCTCAAGGCTCGTGGCCTGTGGGACTCGGTCATGATCAACGACCTGAAGTACTACGACGGTTCCGTGCAGCAGATCGAGCGTATCCCGCAAGAACTCAAGGAGCTCTACGCGACGGCCTTCGAAGTGGAAACCAAGTGGATCGTCGACGCCGCCAGCCGTCGCCAGAAGTGGATCGACCAGGCTCAGTCGCTGAACCTCTACATCGCCGGTGCTTCGGGCAAGAAGCTCGACGTGACCTACCGCATGGCTTGGTACCGTGGTCTGAAAACCACTTACTACCTCCGTGCCCTGGCCGCGACCAGCACCGAGAAGTCGACCATCAACACCGGCAAGCTGAACGCTGTTTCCAGCGGCGGCAACCACGGAGACGACTCGGTCCTGGCGGCTCCAGCCGGTCCAGCTCCAGTGCCGAAGGCTTGCGCCATCGACGAGCCGGATTGCGAAGCTTGCCAATAAGCTGAGCCGATAGGCGCCTGTCGGCGCTTATCCGAACCCCCGACAGGCCCCTGGCCTGCCGGGGGTTTTCTTTTGCCTGGGAAAAGCCACAGCGCCGGACGGCACTCGAGGACGAAGCCCTCCCACAACTTGCTGCACGCGATTTGCCAGAAGCCCCCATCGCCAGCTTCGCGGGAATGAACCCGCCGAATACAGCCCTGCGGGCCAGGCAGCCGCAGCAGGACCGATACACCTCCTCCGCATGCCATATCCCTCATCGCGAGCAAGCTTCGCTCCTACAGAAGCAGGCCACGGTGGATGAATCTTGCAGGCACAAAAAAGCCCCTGCGGTGAGGGGCTTTTTTCGAGCGCTGTCAGCCAGCCATTATCAGGTCATCTGAATAATGGTCTGCATGATGGTGCTCTGGGTGGAGATGGTCTTGGCGTTCGCCTGGTAGTTGCTCTGGGCCTTGATCAGGTCCACAAGTTCGTTGGTCAGGTTGACGTTCGACTCTTCCAGGGAGTTGGACACGATCGAACCCAGGGTACCGGTTTGTGGAGCATCGTAACCCGGTACGCCCGAAGCGTAGGTTTCTCTCCAGCTGGTGCCGCCTACCGGCTGCAAGCCTTGTTCGTTGGTGAAGCTGGCCAGGGAGATCTGGCCGATGGCCTTGTTCTGGCTGTTGCTGAAGTTGGCGAACAGGGTACCGGTGCCGTCGATGGTCAGGTTGGTGATCTGGCCAGTGGCGTAGCCGTCCTGCACCGGCAGCGAACGCGCGGTATCGGCGTTGAACTGAGTGGTGCTGGTCATTGAGATGGTCACGCCGCCGGGATTGGCGCTGGCACCGTTGGCCTTCCACGTACCGTTGGTCACAGTGCCAGGCACCCAACCCGCCAGGGTCAGGTTGTTGCCCGGATTAGGTGTAGTGGCAGGCGGAGTGATGACCGAAACCAGTTTGCCGGCGGAGTCGAAATTCATGGTCGATGCGACTGGAGCCGTAGCGCCGGTGGTGGTCGGAGCGGAACCATCGAGGTTACGACCATCGACCAGGGTGTAGGTCTTCCAGGTGTTGGCACCGGTTTTCACCATGTACTGGTCCAGCTTGTGCTCGTTGCCCTGGCTGTCATAGATCGGTGTGCTGAACTGCTTGGTGTAGGTTTCCACCTTGGTCGGATCGAAGGCAAAACCTGTCACGCTCTGGTCAATGACCGGCGCAGTGGAGTTCAGGTTGATGGTCGAGGACACCGAGCTGGTGGCCTTCGGCGACAGGTTCGAGGTGTCGATACGCAAGTCGGTCAGCACGCCGTTGACGATCTTGCCATTGGCATCGACCGCATAGCCTTGCAGGCGGGCAGTGCCATCGGTGTTGGTGATGTAGCCGTCCTTGTCAGTCTTGAAGGTACCGGCGCGGGTGTAGGTCAGCGAGCCGTTGTCACTCAGCACGAAGAAACCCGAACCCTGGATACCCATGTCCAGTACGTTGCCGGTGTTGTTCACGTCGCCCTGGCCGAACTGCTGGGAAACGTTGGCCAGGCGCACGCCATTACCTATGGTCTTGCTACCGGTGCCCAATTTGGTAGCCGAGTAGACGTCAGCGAATTCGGCACGGGACGATTTGAAGCCGGCGGTCGCCACGTTGGCGATGTTGTTGCCGGTCACGTCCAGTTGCTTGTTGGCAGCATAGAGACCGCTAAGGCCGATATTAAAAGACATATTCCACTCCTTGTGCCGTGTTAGTCGGCTCTAGATACCAATGGTTTGAACTTTGGAGAGCGCCACGGGGCTGCTCAGTCCCGCAAGGTTCAACATCAGCTCACCGCCGGTCTGGCTGATGGTGACGCTGTTGACCGTCGCCGGCAGGTAGGTGACCAGATCGGTCGCCTTGCCATCGATCTTTGTGCTGGCCTTGAAGGTGTAATTGCCCGGATCGGCCTTGGTGCCGTCGGTCTTGGTGCCGTCCCAGACAAAGCTGGTACTGCCGGCCTTCTGGCTTCCCAGGTCGAGGGTCTTGACCGTTTTGCCATCCTTGTCGGTGATGGTCACGGTGACGCCGCTGACTCCGGTAGGCACTGTCACCGAACCGGTCATGCTCTTGGTGGTGTCGACCTGAGTGGTACCGGTCTGGACGATCACCGAACGACCCACCAGGGACGAAGCCTGCAGGGCCTGGGACGACTTGTAGTTGCCAGTGATGGAGTTCACCGAGGTATTGAGGGTGGTGATCCCTTCCAGGGTGGAGAACTGCGCCAACTGGGCAACGAATGCGCTGTTGTCCTGTGGGTCCAGCGGGTTCTGGTTTTTCAGCTGGGTCACCAGCAACTTCAGGAACGCGTCCTTGCCCAGCTCATTTTTGCCCTTGACGCTATTGGTGGCCGCCGCCAGGCCGTCATTGCTGGTGGTCGGGGTCTTCTTCGAGGAGTTCGCAAGGACCTCCTTGAGCGTCAGGCCACTGGTGGTATCGGTAACACTCATCTGAGTCGCCCCTTATCACTGACCGAGGGTCAGGACCTTCTGCATCATGGTTTTGGCGGTGTTCATCATTTCCGCGTTGGTCTGGAACGAGCGGCTGGCGGAAATCATGTCGGCCATCTCTTCCACCACGTTGACGTTGGGGTAGTAGACATACCCCTTGGCGTCGGCGGCCGGATGGTTAGGCTCGTAACGCGCCTCGAGGTTGCTCTGGTCCTCGACCACACCCAGCACCTGAACGCCCTGACCGGCCGCGTCCTGATTCTGGAACAGCGACTCGCTGCCACCGCTTTGCGCGCCCTGGAACATGGTGGCGAACACCGGGTGGCGCGCACGGTAGGTCTGGTCGATGCTCGAGGAGACTGTCTCGGCGTTGGCGATGTTACTGGCGACGGTGTTCAAACGAGTGGTCTGGGCACTCATGCCACTACCGGCAATATTGAAAACACTGGCGAGGGACATGGATTACTCTCCGCGCAGGGCTGACACCAGCCCTTTGAATTTGCTGTTGAGCAGCGTGAAGCTGGCCTGGAAGTTCACCGAGTTCTCGGCGTAGTTCGACTGTTCCAGTTGGGCATCCACGGTGTTCTGGTCGATCGACGGCTGCATCGGTGTGCGGTACAGCAGCGATTCGTCGCCGCTGCCCAGACCTTCAGCTTCGATGTGCCGGCTGTTGGTCATGTTCAGGGCAAAGGTGCCGTTCTTGGCTTTCTCGTTCTGCTCGGCGAGCACGGCAGAGAAGTCCAGATCCCGAGCCTTGTAGTTCGGGGTGTCGGCGTTGGCGATGTTGTTGGCCAGCACCTCGGCACGCTTGGCGCGAAAACCAAGAGCCTGCTCATGAATGCCGAGCGCTTTATCGAAGCTGATGCTCATGTCGGGAAACCTTCGACCAGATTTTTCGTAAACGGGATATAGCAAGCTGCGTGCCAAGTGCTAAAAGCCCGTAAATCAAGGCTTTGCCGGCAGCGGCAAAGCGGCAATGCCAGAAAAGCGGCAAGGCATTTCCGCGAAACGTCAGCAAAGCGGCAATGCAGCGGTTGCCGCCTCTCCTGCGCTGGCAAAATCGCAGGCACAAAAAAGAGGCCCGAAGGCCTCTCTTTTTCAACAACGACAATCTTACTTCGCCTGGTAAATGATCCCAGGGCTGCACTGGACCATCTGGTAGTGGTCGGGCAATCCATTGAGCGCCTCGGAAGCGCCGAGAAACAGGTAACCACCCGGCTTCAGGGTGCTGTGAATGCGCATCAGGATGTCCTTCTTCACCTCGGCGGAGAAGTAGATCAGCACATTGCGGCAGAACACGACATCGAATTTGCCCAGGCTGGCATAGCTGTCCAGCAGGTTGAACGAGCGGAACTCGACCCGGCTCTTGATCGGCGCCTTGACCACCCAGCGCCCCGGCCCCTTGGGGTCGAAATAGCGCTGCAAGCGATCGGCCGACAAACCGCGACCGATCGCCAGGCTGTCGTACTCGCCGGTCTTGCAGTTGTTCAGCATGGTCCCGGACAGGTCGGTGGCAACGATCTGCACCCCCATCTTCAATTGCCCCATGTTGGTCTTCTCGAACTCGTCGATCGACATGGACAACGAATAGGGTTCCTGCCCCGAGGAACAGGCCGCCGACCAGATGCGCAAGCGCTGGTTGGGGCTGGCCTTGATCGCCTCCGGCAAGACCTTGTTCTTCAACACCTCGAATGGATAGGTATCGCGAAACCATAGGGTCTCGTTGGTGGTCATGGCGTCGACCACCATCTCTCGCAAACCGCTGCGCGGCTGGGACTGAATGCGCTGAACCAGCTCCCCGAGGGACTTGATGCCTTGCTGTTCCATCAGTTTGTTGAGACGGCTCGACACCAGATATTGCTTGTTCTCACCCAGCAAGATCCCACAGGCTTTTTCCAGGAACACCCGGAACTGTTCGAAATCCAAATTACCCGTAGACAATGATGCCGCCTCTTAAATCGTGTGACCGCCAGGGATGGATATCCCTAGCTGTTATCTGCTGCTTTGATCCGGTCGACAACCCGGGATGCCAGGTCATCAGGACGAAACTTGGCAAGGAAGTCATCGGCACCGACCTTCTTCACCATCGCCTGATTGAATACACCTGACAACGAAGTATGCAGGATGATATGCAGCTTTTGCATGCGTGGATCGTTGCGTATTTCAGCCGTGAGGGTGTAACCGTCCATCTCCGGCATCTCGATGTCGGAGATCATCATCAGAAACTCTTCTTCAGGTTTCTTGCCCTCGTCGACCAGCTTGCGCAGGTAATCCAGCGCCTGTCGGCCGTCGTTCAAGGCCACCACCTCGACCCCCACGGTCTGCAAGCAACGCGTGACCTGCTTGCGCGCCACCGACGAGTCATCGACCGTCAGTACCCGCAGTGAAACAGCCTTGTGCTGAGTCTCGACATCCACCACGCCGACCGAAATGGTCTCGGGCGTCGGCGCGACCTCGGCCAGCACCTTCTCGACGTCGATGATTTCCACCAACTGATTGTCGACCCGCGTCACCGCCGTCAGGTAGTGATCGCGCCCCGTCCCCTTGGGTGGCGGATGGATCTCCTCCCAGTTCATGTTGACGATGCGCTCGACCGACCGCACCAGAAACCCCTGGGTCTTGGTGTTGTACTCAGTGATGATGACAAAGGGGTTGCTCAGATCCTGCAACCCGCCTGAACCGGTGGCCATCGCCAGGTCCAGGATCGGAATGGTCGCCCCTCGAATATTCGCGACACCGCACACCACAGGACTGGATTTGGGCATCAACGTCAGTTTGGGGCATTGCAGCACCTCCCGAACCTTGAACACGTTGATCCCATAGAGCTGCTGCCCGTCGAGACGGAACAACAACAGCTCAAGGCGATTCTGCCCTACCAGTTGCGTGCGCTGGTTCACCGAATCCATTACACCAGCCATGCCCAGACTCCCCAAAGCTTAAGTTCCGACGCGCGCTCATCGCTAAACGGCACGGCGCTTGCTTTTTAACTGTTATGAACGCCAAAACGACATTTTCCCGACGCCTGACATCAAACTACCGCAGATTGCTGTACGGGCTGTCGGCTTTGTTTTTTTTAAACCCTGGCCATCCTGCCGTTGCTGACTCGGTAACCCTGCCTGATCTACTTATCGGCGTCACTCAGGGGTTTCTTGAATTCACCGTAGAAGACTATTTAGCCACCAGTCAAACGCCTGGGCGCTACGAGATCCAGGTCAACCAACTCGACCCGCGGCTGCGCATGCCGCACTGCGACAAGGAATTGACAGCGACCCTGGAAAGCCCGGCGCAACCGCTGGGACGCGTGACCGTTCGCGTCCGTTGCGACGGCGCCTCGCCCTGGACCGTATTCGTGCCCGCCCAGGTCAAGCTGTTCCGCGAGGTGGTGACCACCACCCGGCCACTCAAGCGCGCCGGCATCATCAGCCCCGAAGACGTGATGCTGCGCGAGCGCGATATCGGCCAGATCAACCAGGGCTATCTGACTTCAGTGGACCAGGCCATTGGGCAGAAGCTTGTCCGACCAATGGTCGCCGACCAGCTCGTCACCCTGGTTCACCTGGAACAGGCGGAAGTGGTACGCAAGGGCGATCAGGTGGTGATCTCTGCCCGTAGCGGCACGCTGAACGTGAAAATGCCCGGCGAAGCCTTGTCCAATGGCGGCATGAGCGAGCAGATACGGGTCAAGAACCTCAATTCACAACGGGTCATCAAAGCGCGGATCACCGCGCCGGGACAGGTGGAAGTCGCCATGTAGACGACTGGCGCTGTGCACTGTTGCCCCCTAAACTGTGGCCCATGCAGGGCAACAGCGGCGCGTGCGGGCTTATCGATATTTGAGCCTAAAGTTTTCCGGCGTATTGCCGAAAACAAGTCAAGCGTCCAAATACCCAGAGGTTTTTTACCATGGTCATCGATTTCAGCCGTTTAAACAGCTCTCCCTCACTCACCGGCAGCACGCGCACCAGCGCCAGCAAGGAAACCGGCGACGCCGACAAATCCGCGCCGCTGAACGCTCCGGCCGAACAGGCCAGCACCAGCGGGGAGTCGGTACACCTCAGTAATGAGGCTCAACAGTTGCAGAAGATCACTGACAAGCTGCGCGACCAGCCTGCCGTCGACAACGCCCGCGTGGCCGAGCTGAAGCAAGCGATTGCCGATGGCAGCTATAAAGTCGACAGCAACCGTGTAGCCAGCAAACTGCTTAATTTCGAAGCCCAGCGCTAGCCAATAAGGCCTGCGCCAGTTTTTTGGACGCTCAAAACCCAAGGCCATACATGCACGACACTAATTTGCTGCAACTGATCACCGACGACTTTGCTCCAGCTCAACAATTGCTGGAATTGCTGCGCACCGAATCCCTAGCCCTGCACGGTCGCGACATGCCGCTGCTGGAAGAGATTCTCGCGCAGAAGCAAGCCCTGATCATTTTGCTCGAGCAGCATGGCCGCAAACGCAGCGAACTCCTCGCCAGCCTGAACCTTCCTGCCAGCCGCGCCGGCCTGGAACAGTTGGCCAGCCACTCCTCGATCGGCGACCAGTTACTGGCCCAGAGTGACGTGCTGACCCAAATGCTTGCCGATTGCCAGGCGGCGAACGAACTCAACGGTCGCTCGATCCAGGTTCAACAGGCCACCACCGCCAATCAATTGAAAATCCTCACCGGTGGCGAGCCTCCAGCCCTCTATGATGCCCGTGGCTCAACCGCCAAGCTGGCCAAGCCTCGCCCGCTTAGCCAGGCTTGACCCCAGAGATGAGCGCGCCCTATCAAGTCGCGGAACATGCTGGCAAAATGCCGGCTCTTGCGTGTAGTCGTATTTTGTCTGGAGATTGATGAACCGTGTTCAATGCCGTAAACGCAGAAGATGCGCCGCAGCCACCCAAGGTGCTGACCACCTCCTTGGAAATCAACTCCACGCTGCGCTTGCTGCAAGACAGCCATGACCCGCTGATCATCACTTTCCACGAACGCAGCCAGCGCTTTCAAAGCTATCTGGTCGAGATCGATCGTGACAGCAACATGATTGCCCTGGACGAAATGATCCCCCGCGATGGCGAACGCTTCATGCTCGCCGGCGAACCGTTTCGCGTCGAAGGCTTTCACGAAGGCGTGCGCATCGCCTGGGAAAGCAATGGCATCCCGACTATCGACGAGTCCAATGGTGGGCGATGCTACCGCGGTACGCTGCCAGACGAAGTGGTCTATCACCAGCGCCGCAATGCCTTTCGCGCAGCCCTGAAGCTGGCCCAACTGGTCAACATCGAACTGGGCGGCGAAAAACTCAAGACACCGATCGCCGGCAAGCTGCTGGATATCTCCGCCACCGGCTGCAAGCTGCGCTTCGAGGGCGACATCTCCGGCCGCCTGCAACTGGGCCAGGTCTACGAGCGTTTTATCGCCGCCCTGCCCTTCGGCAGCATGACTGCGCCAGTGGAACTGCGTTACCTGCACCACGAAGAGAAGATCGACACGACTTTCGCCGGCGTGCGCTTTCACAACATGAGCGGCCTGGTTCAACGCCAGGTCGAGCGCTTCGTCTACCAGCTGCAACGCGAAGCCCGGCGCTTCGACAAAGACGACCTCTGAGATTCGAGCGTCGATAAAAAACGGGCAGCCCCTTGCGGAGCTGCCCGTTTTTCGTTTCTAGGGCCTGGCCCCACTGAACTGGTCCGGCCCTGGCTCATCCGGCTTCACTACCGGCTCCTCAGCCTCAACCTCATCCGTGGCCGGCGTCTCGACCGGAGGCTCGGCTTCCGGTGCGCTGGTCTGTTGCATCTGATCTTGCACCACTTGCTCATCGACCCGCGGATCGAGCGCGGCCACCAATGGCGAACTGGACATGCTGTCCGGCATCGCCACGTGATGCAGCGGCGCATCATCGACCTGATGCAGGTTGGTCACGGCTTTCGGCCGGATGCGCCAGACCAGTACCAGGGCAAAGAAACTGAAGAACGCATAGAGCATCTGGCTGCCGAACAACTTCATCAGCACCCCCGCCACCAAAGGCCCGACACTGGCCCCGACGCCATAGGTCACCAGCAGCATCGCGGTCAGCGAAACCCGCCGATCGCCTTCGACATGGTCGTTGGAGAACGCCACCGCCAGCGGGTACAGGCAGAACTGCACCAGCGAACAGAGGAACCCCAGGGCGAACAGCACCTCCAGTGGCACCTGGGGCAGAATCGCCAACGGCAAGGCCACGACTGCCAGGAAGCAGGCAAAGCAGCGAATCAGCAGGGCCCGATCATAACGGTCGGACAGCCATCCCAATGGCCACTGCACTACCAGCCCGGCAAAAATGCAGCTCCCCATGAACAGGCCAACCTGCTCGGTACTCAAGCCCTGCTGGGAGGCATACAGCGGTGCCAGACCATAGAACGAACCGACAATCAGCCCCGACCCGAGCACCGTGCTCAGCGACTGCGGAACGCGCTTGATAAAGAAGCGCGGTTCCATGGGCGCCGGATGCAAAGGCGCCGGGTGAATACGCCGGGTCATGGCCACCGGTACCAGGCACAGGGCAAAACACAGGGCCACCAGCATCAGCAACTCAAGCCCGAGGGCCGGATGCATGACCAGAATCAACTGCCCCAGGACCAGCCCCAGATACGAGGCGATCATGTAGCCGCTGAACACCAGCCCGCGCTGCTTGGCATCGGCCTGCTCGTTGAGCCAGCTTTCGATGACCATGTACTGGCACATCATGCCCAGGCCGACGATCATCCGCAGCACCAGCCAGGCCGGCAACCAGTCCACCAAGCCATGCCCCAGCACCGCCGCACCGACGATCCCGGCACAGGTGGCGTACGCACGGATATGGCCGACCCGGGCAATCAGGCGGTGGCCGATTTTCCCGCCCAGCACCAGGCCGAAATAGTTGGCCGCCATCAAGGCCCCCACCCATAACCCGTCGACATGATCGGCGGCCAGGCGCAACGCCAGGTAGGTACTGAGTAAGCCCGAGCCGATCAACATCATCAGCGAGGCGAAATAAAGCGCTCGAAAGGATTTCCAGATTTGGCGCATCGGCGTTCCGAGCGGCTCCTTGAATTGAGTGTCGGGCCATCTGGACGATAGCCCAACTGCGACGGTTCGGTTAAGCCTGGGCCGCTAAGACGCGCCGCTCCCAGGGAGTTATTTCATCAAAGAAACTGGTCAACTCCATGGTCTTCGAAGCGACGTAACCTTCGACGAACTCATTGCCGAACAATTCCTTGGCCAACTGGCTACGTTTCAGACGCTCAAGAGCGGCATGCAAGGTACAAGGCAGAGATAAACTGTCCGGCACGGCAAACTCACCCTGAATCGCCGGCGTCGGTTCCAGCTCGTTTTCGATACCGTGCAAACCTGCCGCCAGGCTCGCGGCGATCGCCAGATACGGGTTGGCATCGGCACCCGGCAAGCGGTTCTCGACCCGCCGCGCCACCGGCGAACTGGCCGGAATGCGCAGGCCTGCCGCCCGATTGTCATGGGACCAGCAGGCATTGTTCGGCGACGCGTAAGGATGGCACAGGCGCTGGTAGGAATTGACGTTCGGTGCGAACAGCGCAGTGAAATCCGCCATCCCCGCCTGCAGCCCGCCAATGAAGTGGCGGAACATCGCGGTCGGCTCTCCGGCCTCATCACTGAACACGTTACGCCCGCTGGCCGACTCCACCAGGCTCTGGTGAATATGCATCGAACTGCCCGGTGTGTGCGCCAGCGGCTTGGCCATGCACACCACGGTCAGACCATGCTTGAGCGCCACTTCCTTGAGCAGGTGCTTGAACAGGAATGTCTGGTCGGCCAGCAACAGCGGATCACCGTGCAGCAGATTGATCTCGAACTGACTGACGCCCATTTCATGCATGAAGGTATCGCGCGGCAAGCCCAATGCCGCCATGCAGGCATAGACCTCACTGAAGAACGGCCGCAAACCGCTGTTGGAACTGACGCTGAACGCCGAATGCCCATCCTCGCGACGACCGTCCAGGCCAAGGGGCGGCTGGAAAGGTTGGGTCGGGTCGGTATTGGGAGCAAACACGAAAAACTCCAGCTCGGTCGCCACCACCGGCGCCAGGCCGTGAGCGGCGTACCGCGCGATGACCTCTTTGAGCTGGCCCCGGGTGGAAAGACGCGAGCTTTCACCGCTCAACTCGTCCGCATCGCAAATCGCCAGTGCACGCGGCTGCGAACTCCAGGGCAGGCGATGAATCTGTTGCGGGTCGGCAGTGAGCGCCAGGTCGCCGTCGTCACTGCCGTAAAAACGCGCGGGCGGATAACCCCCCATGATGCATTGCAACAGCACCCCACGGGCCATCTGCAGACGCCGCCCTTCGAGGAAACCCTCGGCGGTCATCACCTTGCCCCGTGGCACGCCGTTCAGATCCGGAGTGACACATTCAATCTCGTCAATGCCCGTCAATCGCTGAGCGAGTGAACTGCGGCCATCGGTTGTCATGACTCAATCCTTGTTGTTGTACGAGCCGAGAACGGCGACCCGTACAAAATAGGCTCCGGCTGTTCGGAATATCAAGCAGGGACACTCGAAATACCCGGATAGACAACCATCATCCGGCATGCCTTCGCAAGGAGCGCTCTCAAGGAACTTGTCACAAAACACAAGCCAGCTTGCCGAGCTGATGATTTATCGGCCTGCCACTCCCGCCCTATGATTTTTTCGCCCCCGCCAACTCGCTTGGCCGGGCTCGGCTGGCGAGGCATGCGCAAGGCCCCTGCTGACCAGCCCGGCCGCCGCGCCGTCCATCGAAACCCATTGACAGCGCTTACCCAGGGAGCAGACACATGCCGCTCCCATTCGCCACAGGAGCTCCACCATGCCCAATGATTTTCCCCAACCCGTGGACGCAGCGCTGGTGCCACGCTTCGCCGGGATTCCGAGCTTCATGCGCCTGCCGGTCTTTGATGACCCGGCCCAGGTGCAGATCGCCCTGGTCGGAGTGCCCTGGGACGGCGGCACCACCAACCGCGCCGGCGCCAGGCATGGCCCGCGAGAAGTGCGCAACCTCTCCAGCCTGATGCGCAAGGTGCACCATGTCAGCCGTATCGCCCCCTATGACCTGGTGCGCATCGGCGATCTCGGCGACGCTCCCGTCAACCCCATCGACCTGCAGGACTCGCTGTCGCGCATAGAAGCCTTTTTCCGCGACTTGCACGAAGCCGGTGCCGTGCCGCTGGCCGTTGGCGGCGACCACCTGGTGACCTTGCCGATCTTTCGCGCCCTGGCCCGCCAGCGGCCAATCGGCATGGTGCATTTCGACGCTCACTCCGATACCAACGACCGCTACTTCGGCAACAATCCCTACACCCACGGCACACCGTTCCGTCGTGCCGTGGAGGAAGGCCTGCTGGACCCGCGACGCACCGTGCAGATCGGTATCCGTGGCTCGGTCTATTCGGCCGATGACGAGGCCTTCGCTGCCGAGACCGGCATCCGCGTGATCCATATGGAAGAGTTTGCCGAGATCGGCGTCGCCGCCACCCTGGCCGAGGTCCGATGCGTGGTCGGTGACGGCCCGACCTATGTCAGCTTCGATGTCGACGTGCTGGATCCGGCCTTCGCCCCCGGCACCGGTACCCCGGAAATCGGCGGCATGACCACCCTGGAGGCCCAGCAGTTGATCCGTGGCCTGCGCGGCCTGAACCTGATCGGAGCCGATGTGGTGGAAGTGTCGCCGCCCTTCGACGTCGGCGGCGCCACGGCGCTGGTGGGGGCGACCATGATGTTCGAGCTGATGTGCCTGCTGGCCGAGTCCATCGCCTCTCGCCGCTGACTCGCAGATCCGCGCCGGTGTAGGCTTTGCCCATCCCCTTGCCGCGCCTGATGGAGGCCAATGTGCTGGGCAGCCTATCCGATATCGACCTGCGCATGCTGCGGGTCTTTTGCACCATAGTCGACGCCGGTGGTTTCACCGCGGCCCAGGCCAGGCTCAATACCAGCCTGTCGCGCCTGAGCGTGGTGGTACGCGATCTCGAGGAGCGCCTGGGCTGCTCGCTGTGCCGACGCGGTAGCAGTGGCTTCCAATTGACCGAGGAAGGCCTGGAACTGTTCGATGCTGCGCAGTTGCTGTTTCGCGACATCGAGCGCTTTCGGCAGCAGGCCAACCAACTCGGCGGGCCGGCACGCGACCATCTGCAGATCGGCAATGTCGACAGCATGCTCAGCCTGTCCTATGCGCCATTGCCCCTGGCCATCAACCTGTTCCGCCAGCGCCTGCCGGAAGTCCGCCTGGGCCTGCACATACTGCGTCCCGACGAGCTTGAACAGGCCGTGCTCGACGAGCGCCTGCACCTGGCCATCGGAGCCTTCCACCACCAGCTCTCCGGGCTGCGCTACCAGCCGCTGTTCGAGGAGGAACAAAACCTCTATTGCGCTGCTGGGCACCCGCTGTTTCAACGCAGCGACACCGACCTGACCCTGGAAGAAATATGCAACACACCCTATGTCGGCCGTGGCTACATGGCTGAGAACCAGCGCCCCCATGGCCTGTATTTTTTGCAGAGCGCCACCGTCTACACCATGGAAGCGATTGCCACCCTGGTGTTTTCCGACAGCTATCTGGGTTACCTGCCCAGCCACTATGCCGCCAACTGGGTGGCCAGGGGCCAAATGCGCGCCCTGTTACCGCAGCGCCTGGCCTATCGTTCGACCTTTCACTGCATCACCCGTCAGGGCCAGGAGCCGAAAGCCGCCCTGACCTGCTTTCTACAGGCCCTGGAGCAAGCGCAACAGCAGCTGGCTCAGGGCAGGTAGAGACTGAACACACCGCCGCCCAAAGGCCCGCCGTTGCGAATCTCGGTACGTCCGCAGACACCGTTGCGCTGATGCAGCGCGGCAATGCGCCCGGCGAAGTACAACCCCAGGCCGGTGCTGCCGCTACTGTGATTGATGCCTTGCACGTAGTCGGCCTGGTTATCGATCATCGGCTGCGGATAACCCTCGCCATCGTCATTGATGGTCAGCACCGTCTGCCCACCTTCATCGTGCACGCTGACCAGCAACGCATGGCGCGCATAACGAATGGCGTTGTTGATGCAGTTGTCCAGCACCGAGGCGATCAATTCCCGATCGAAGAACCCCAGTGGGGTCAAGGGATCGACTTCATAGGTCGCGGCAATGCCACGACTGGCGAACACATCCTGATGGCTGACCAGTTGCGCCTCGATGAAGTCATCCAGTTCGTGGTAACCCGGCTGCACCGGCAACTGGTTGACCCCCAGTTTGTAGAGCCCCAGCAGTTGCACCAGCATGCCGTTGAGATGGGCAAACTCGAACTCCATCACGCCCTGCTCCGGCGTGCCCTGGTGCGCCTGCGGCAGTGCCGCCAGCCACTGGGCATGGGCCTGCATGAGCAGGGTCAGGGAGTTCTTCATGTCGTGCACGGTAGAGGCGATCACCGTGGAAAAGTCGAGAGCCTGTTCGTGGGTATTCATTCGCCAAACGCCTTGCTTCGCAGCTTCTGATAACGCGGATAACGCGCGTCGGTATCGGGCATCAGACCGACCATTTTCAGGCAGGTCCGGCACTCATCCAGCAGTGCCGTGTCCTGGGTGATGTCGGTGCCGTGCAATAGCGACTGCGCCATGTTCAGGGCAATACTGATGTTCTTCGGTTGCATGGCCAGGGCCCGACGGAACAGATCCCGGGCTTCGCCCAGCGCGCCGGCCTTGTAGCTGCGCACGCCTTGACGGTTCATGTCCGCCGCCGCGTTGGCGGAGTTGAGGATCGCCGGGTCATCGGTAAGTTTGGCAATGCCTTCCATCACCTTCGGGTCGTCGCCGTAGATTTCCGCACAGTTTTTCAGCATCGATGCGCCGGCATCGGCCTGTCCCAGCATCTGCAGTTGCTTGGCCACCAGCAACGCCGCTTCCGGGCTCATGAACTGCTCCATCCCGTCCAGACGCAGCATCGCCTGCTCGGTGAGTTTTTCCGCCGTTTCAGCATCGTTGAGCAACAGGCTGGTGGCCTTCATCAGGCGCGCGCGAATCTGCAGCCCCGGATCGCTGGGGTTTTCCTTGGCCACCGCACTCAGGGTGCTGTTGATTTCCAGGCGCGTGCGAGTATCCAGGCCCCTCTCGCTGCCCTTGCTGATCAACGCATGGGCCAGGCCAAGGTTGCTTTCCGGATCCTTGAAACGCGATTGCGCGCCTTGCGATACCGCCTGGCGATACGCCTTGGATGCGGTCTCGAAGTCTTCGTTGGTCATCGCCAGCTTGCCCAGCAGCGCTTGCCGGCGCACGGCCAGCGGCGACAGGCGCACCGCCTCCTCCAGCACACTCTGGGCGCGCTTGGAATCACCCTCGGCGAGCAACACATCGGCCATGCCATCGTAGAGCGCCGGCATCATCGGAAAGGCCTTCAAGGCCTTTTCATAGATGGCCTTGGCCTGGGTCACCTGGCCACGCTTGAACAGCAGACGCCCCAGGCCGACATAGGCCCACGGCAACGGGCGATCCGCCAGGATGCTCTCGTACAACCGCTCCAGCGCCTCGTTCTGATTCATGTCACGCAAGGCATCGGCCCGGTAACGCAGGCACAACGGCGCATAACGCGGATCCTGCTTGCACAGGGCGATGCAGGCATTGAGCACCTCGAGCGGCTTGCCGCGATCGAGCGCCTGCAGGATCGGCTTGAGCAACGACTTGCGCTGCTGCAGCCGCTCCAGCCGCTGAGCCAGGCTGGAGCGGTTGAAAGGCTTGGTCAGATAGGCGTCCGGCTCGTGCTCGAGGGCGCTGAGCACCATCGACTGGCTGGTCTCGGCGGTGACCATGAGAAACACGCTTTCATGGCTGATCAGCTTGTCGGTCATCAGGTCTTCGAGCACCTGCTGACCATTCTTCTTGCCGTCGCCCAGGTGGTAATCCTGCAGGATGAAGTCATAACGCTTTTGCGCGCACATGCGCAGCGCCTGCTCGCCTGTATCGGCAGTGTCTACGTCCTTGACGCCCAGCTCACGCAGCATGGACCGGACAGAACTGCGGAAATCCGAGAAATCATCGACGATCAAAAAGCTTTTTTGGTGGTACGCCAGCATCGAAGATTCCAGACCCGTAAAAAAGATGAAGCCCGCGGCAACAGCAGGACACGCTCAAGGTCGTCACCCTTGTTGCCCCCGGACAACGATAATGGCCACAGGCCATCAATGCATTCTACATCAACCCACAATGGCGCCCGCCCGCTCTCGCCGGACACTCGGTCCATGGCCCCGCCATTTGACCTGCAACAACATCCATGGGGTTATCGGCCGATTCCGGCGTTCCCTTATAGATAGTTGCCAAAAGCATTCGATATCCTTGCTCGCGCCGCCCGCCAGCTCCGATTGCGGCAAACTCCATCGGGAATATCAGCCGCGCGGCATCAACTTTAAGCCAGCCGCGCCGATACCTTGCAGACAGACAGCAACAGTCAAAACGAGCGCAACATGCAAACCTGTATCCAAAACCTCATCGACCAGGGCGCCCATATCTTCGGCGAGATCCTGGACGCTGACCGCACGCAGGCGCTGTACCGCGAAATGATCGCCGCACGGGCCTTCGGGGCCGGGCTGTTCATGGACGAGGCTGAATACCTGGCCCAGGAAAACCACCTCAACGCCAACCCGAACAAGACCTTCAACTTCCTCAATGGCTTCGAGTCGCAATTGCAGTTCATCGAGCAGGATCCGCGCCTCACTGCAGTCCTCGATGAAGTGCTCGGCGCCGACTATGAGGTAGTGATCAAGAAAGCGGTGTGCGGCGTACCGGATTCGTGGCTGCCGGACTGGGTGCGGGAAAAGATCCGCGATGTGAATGTGGCGAACCTGGGGCCCTATATCAAAAAACCCTTTCGCGACATCACCTACTTTCGCGGGATCGACTTCCACCAGGACATCATCGATTGGCCCCAGGGCCGGGTGGAACTCGACCCCTCGACCTTTCTGACCCTGTATGTGTACCTGCACGACGTCACCGAAAACGACTCGCCCCTGCACCTGATGCCCGGCACTCACCGCTTTGGTGCCACGCTGTTCCCTCATCAGTTGGAACATCAGGAGCACGACCAATGGACCTACGCCGACGATCAGGGGCAGCAGATGGCCTGCCAGGATTACCGGCTGACAGGCGGGCCGGGTTACGTCGGGCTCTGGCACAACTGCACCTTGCACGGTACGCGGCCAGTGGCCAACGAGTCAGAGCAGTTCCGCCTGTCGCTGCGCTACCTGCTGGGCAAGTCCCGGAGTAACACCGGCAAGACCGCGATTGATACCATCAACGCCGCAATCCAGGGCGAGCTGCAACCGATAAGGACCCGACGCGACCTGAACGCCAAGGGTATCGCCCAGATCAAGGGCAACATCATCAATAACAATGGCTAGCGTCACCGCCTTTACCGAGCGGGCGAACCGCTCGGGTGACGATCTACCACCGGCAGCACCAGCAAGACGAGGTCAATGTGTCGACAGGGTTTGGACAAAAAGCGCGGGTGCTGATATTCGGCACCGGCGCCGGCGGGGTCAACTTCTACAAGTACAACCGCCGCCGCTACCGGGTGATCGGCTTCGTCGATAACAATCAGCAGAAGCAGGGCCAGCGCCTGTTCGGCAAGTTGATCCACGCGCCTCAACAATTGAGTTCGCTGGCTTTCGACAAGATCATCATCGCCAGTGATTACTACCGCGAGATCCATCCGCAACTCACTGAGAAGCTGGCCATCAACGAGCAAAAAGTCGAAGTGTTCCATGGCGCGCAGATCAGCTCGCAGCTCCCATGGTTCCAGCGTATTGGCAAACGCCTCGAGCAACTGGGCTATGAACGACTGTGCAGAAAGCCGGGACTGATCAGCGACCTGCTGTATCGACTGTTTTTTCGACGCCAGGATACCCGGCGCCTGGCCTTGCGCTGGCTGGATGAAAGCGACGAGCACAAGGTCCATGTCTTTCGCCCGAGCCAACCGGGCACCAGCCAGCCCCCACGGTTCCTCCATCAATCGACACCAGCGATCACCCTGGCGTTACCCGAGATCGCCCTGTATCACTTCCGGCAGGGACAAGTCTGCTCGGTGTCCCGTTCGGTGATACTGCCCGGCGGGCAATTGGTGCTGGAGCGAGTGCCCACGGCGAAATCCCTGCTGGCCGACTATAGTGCCGCGCACCTGCTCTACCACGGCCAGCGCCTGGCCCTGGTCAGGACCGGCACACCTGCAGAGCTGGAAAAAGGCCTGCTGATCAGCGGCTGCAACGAGCAGAACTATTACCACTGGACGGTAGAAGTCTTGTCGCAACTGCAATTCGTGGCCGAACTGCCGCCGCAATATGCGGACTATCCTCTGCTGATCTCCAAGAGCAGCCAGAACATTCCTTCGATCAAGGCCCTGATCGAGGCGATCGGCGTTGACCGCCCGCTGGAGCTCCTGGACAACATCACCAGCTATCAGGTGGCCGACCTGCTGCTGATCAGTGCCCCGAACAATATGATCCCGAACTTCAAAGGCGCGGCACAGAACAGTGCCAGCAGCGGCTTCGTCCGCCCGGAGTCGATCCATTTCCTGCGGGAAAAGGCGCTGCATCTGGCCCACGACATTCCCATCGGCGAACTCCCCAAACGAGTATTCCTGGCCCGCAAAGGCTTTCTCCGGCACTACAACCAGGCCGAGATCCTCAAGCTGCTGGAACCCTATGGGTTTACCTGCGTGTACATGGAAGAACAGGACATCAACCATCAGGTGGCGATCATGGCCAATGCCGAAGTCATAGTCGGCCCCACCGGCGCGGCCTGGACCAATCTGATTTTCGCCTCGAAAAACGCCCGCGCACTGTGCTGGATGGCCGAGGAATACGCAGAGCTGTCGTGCTTTTCCAACCTGGCGGCGATCGTCGGCGTGGAAATGGACTACATCGCTTACCGGGTAGGCTCGACCGACTCCCGAGAACTGTATTACCGGAATTATCGGGTCGACGCCAAGAGCGTTGAAAACTGGCTGCAACAGCATTTGTCGAAACGGCTCGAAGGGGAGACGCGATGAAGATTCACATTCTGCCGCTGCAGACCCACGGCGATGACCGTGGTTCGCTGATCGCCCTGGAAGAAGGGAAAAACATCCCCTTCCCGGTGAAGCGGGTGTACTACATGTTCAATACCGGTGAAGGGGTTCGCCGCGGCTACCACGCCCATAAGACCCTCAAGCAGGTGGCCATTGCCGTACGCGGCTCGTGCCGTTTTCTGCTGGACGACGGTCGGGAAAAAATCGACATCACCCTGGACAATCCTTGCCAGGGCCTGCTGATCGAATCCTTTATCTGGCGTGAGATGTATGACTTCTCCCCAGACTGTGTGCTGATGGTCCTGGCCGATCAACTCTACGAAGAAGGCGACTATGTTCGAGACTATGCCCAGTTCATGGACATGCTCGGACAATGACTCAAATGATGAATATTCCGTTTTTGGATCTGAAAGGCATCAATCACGAATATGCCGATCAGCTCAAAGCCGCTTGCAGCCGTGTGATCGACTCCGGCTGGTACCTGATGGGGCGTGAGCTTGAGCAATTCGAGGCCGCGTTCGCCGATTACTGCGGCAGCCGGCATGCCATCGGCGTCGCTAACGGCCTGGATGCCCTGACCCTGATCCTGCGCGCCTGGAAAGAACAAGGCCGGCTGCAGGCCGGTGATGAAGTGATAGTGCAGAGCAATACCTTTATCGCCACCATCTCGGCCATTCTGGAAAACGATCTGGCGCCGATCCTGGTAGATGTCGACCCTGCCACCCACAATCTGGAGATCGAAGCCGTCGAACGGGCCATCTCGGAAAAAACCCGGGTGATCCTGCCGGTGCATCTTTATGGGCAGCTGTCGCCGATGCCGCAGATCATGGCGCTGGCCCACAAGCATGGCCTGCTGGTGCTCGAAGATGCCGCCCAGGCCCATGGTGCCGAGCTGGCCGGGCGCAAGGCCGGCAACTGGGGCGATGCCGCGGCGTTCAGCTTCTACCCCGGGAAGAACCTCGGAGCCCTGGGCGACGGCGGAGCCATCACTACCAACGACGCCGAGCTGGCAACCCTGGTCCGGGCGCTGGGCAACTACGGTTCGCGCGTCAAGTACCAGCACGATCATCAGGGGGTAAACAGCCGCCTCGATGAAATCCAGGCCGCGATGCTGGGAGTGAAGCTGGCGCACCTGGACAGCGATACTGCCCGTCGACGCAGCATCGCCCGCTACTACGGCGAACACATCCGGCACCCGGGAATCACCCTGCCCTCGGTGACGACTGCGAGCGCCCATGTCTGGCACCTGTATGTCATTACCTGCCCATGGCGCGATCAGCTGAAGGCGCATCTGGCCGAGCGTGGCATCCAATGCCTGGTTCACTACCCACTGGCGATCACCGAGCAGCGGGCCTACCGCGATCTGGCCAGGACCTCCCAGGCATCCCGGGCGCCGCTGCATGACTCGATCCTGTCATTGCCGATCTACCCGACATTGGACCAGGAACAACAGCAACACATTGTCACCGCCATCAACCAGTTCACCGCCCACTGATGCGCCTGTTGCGAGGTGCCTAGAAAGCACCTCGCAACTGAGCGAACTGCTCGTCAGTCACATAGTCGGCGAGTGCCCGACCGCAATGGTCGGCAGCCTCCAGCCTCGCCCCCTTGCGCAGCAACAACTGAAAGGTTTTACGACAACGCCCGGCGAGGTAGGCATCCTTGGCATACATCAAGGGCGTCGTGCCTTTGTTGTTGGACCGCTCCGGGTCGGCACCTTGCTGCAATAGCCAGTCAACCACCTCATAGGCACCCGCATAACTGGCGACGATCAGCGGCGTCCAGCCTTGCGGGGTGGCATCGTTGTAACCGGCAATATTGGCCTGCAGTGCCACCACCGCCTCCAGATCGCCTCGTTCACAAGCCTTGAGCATCTCCGGCAACCGATCAAAATTCAGCCGGACGTCATAGTCGATGGTGCAGAGCTCGACATAATCGTCAGTTGTGCTGATCAGGGTCCCGGCCTTGAATTGCGAACGCCCAGGCAGAATCGTCGCCGAGACCACCGGTTTCCCATCCCAGCGCAAGAATTGATATTCACGAAAGGCGAACGCTCTAATCTGGTTGCGTAGCGCCCAGGCCGTCGACAGCGGATCGATCTTCAACGCCCCATAGTCGATGGCGTCCTTTGAAAAGTAGCTGGATCCCGCCGCATTCTGTGGCTGCGCTCTGACGCCATCATCGACCAGCCTGGCAAACCACTGCTCCAGCAACTGGCCGGCATGCTGGTTAAAGGCGAAATAGAGATCGCGGCAGGTCCACCAGGACAGGATCGGAAATACCTGTTGCGCGACGATGTCCCCGGTATCGATACCCCGGTCGATGAAATGCAGGGTCACACCCGCCTCGGCCCTGGACTCCAGCAACGGCCAGACCGAGGTAAACATACCCTTGTATTCGGGCAGCCTCGAGAAATGAATATTGAACACACGACTGATAGAGAAGCGCCCAGGCACGACGATCCGGTCGAACTCCAGGGAAATGAATGCGATGGACGCGACTTCATAAGCCGCCTCCAGGCTGATCTCACGCACGCCATACTTTTGCGCGGCCGCCCGCAACGAACGTTGCCAACCATCGACGCCCGTATCGTTACGGTTGCAGACCACGGCAATTTCGTCGGGCGAAAATTGTCGCAGAGCCCGCTCCAGGCCAAATACCGAAATATTGTTTTTTCCAGCAATGACAATCATGGGTGACTCCACAGCATCGAGAACTGCGTGTACCAAACGTAGCCGTTACCAGGAAATAAAGACGAAAACCACGTTTGGCCTGAAAGCCCGGAAATAGATGGTGTCCCAGGGCAGGTTCGAACTGCCAACCTTCCCCTTAGGAGGGGGATGCTCTATCCAATTGAGCTACTGGGACAAATTGACCACCGCGTGTACTGCCACGGCGCAAAGGACGGCGTGCATGTTAACGGTCAGCCCTGCTTTTGTCATGTTGTGAGTAGGGCTTTTTAACCGGTGGCGGCCTCTGATCATCAGGCAACTTGCCAGAGCCGCCGTGCAAATTGCATCACTGCAAAAAGCCATCATTGCAGAATGCAATCCGCCATCGTCTAAAAACCCTATCAAATCATTGTTTTTAAAGGGTTTATTAGAGGTTAGACTCTTGGCATGAGCGCTGCTTCCTCTCTATGAAAGAACAGTGGAGATCAAGCCCATGAACAGCGCCCTTCTTCTATCGAATGCCATTGCCATCGCCGCACTGGTGGTCTTCCACTTTCAGCCTGATGGCCGCGCGGATCAGAGCCCCCAGTACAGGGCCCACTACGTGCAACACCAGACCCCGCAATTGGCTGTGATGAGCAGCGCATCGGAGAATCCTGGCATGGCACAGGTCGCCGATGCCCCAGAAGCCGTTGTTCTACCTGCCAACCCAAGACCCGAAAGCTGGGTATTTTGAATATCACCCCATCAGGAGCCTGTTAATGTCCCGACTTGCCAAAGGCCTTCTCATCCTGGCAGTACTCAGTGCCACACTGGGTTGCTTCACCACTGAAAATACCCTGGGTGATGCGCTCTTGGTTGCCTGTGGTGTTTTTTCCGGCCTGTTTCTGCTGGCGCTGGTGTTGGGACGTAAGATCAAGTTCGACCCTGTATTGCGCTGATCCCCTGCGATCTCAATAGCTTCAGAAAACGCTCAAGCGTCACGGACAGCTCGCTCGAGTTGTCCAGAAAAAACACGGACTCTCCCAGCACGGGCCCGCCCTCAGCGGAAAAAAGAGCGCTTCTCTTGAGTCTCGCCTCGATCTGCGCCGCACTTTCGCGACCGCGGTTCATCAGTCTTTGCCGCAGCACGTCGATATCCACCGTTAACAGAATCGCCAAAAGCTCCGGATAACGCTGGCGAGCCTGATCCAGGTGAGCCCTGGAGCCATTGATCAGGACATGACGCCCACTGGCCAGCCATTCGTCGATCTGCACGGGAATTCCGTAGGCCAGGCCATTGGCCCGCCAGCACAAGGCAAAGGTGCCCTGCCGCTCAAGACGCTCGAACTCGTCAGCACTTACCCCATGGGCCGCCTCCCCTACGGATTCCGCGGAACGGGTGATCACCCGCCGCACCACATCACAGCCGAGCTGCGCCAGAGGACGGCGCGCAGCCTCGATCAGGCTGTCCTTTCCCGATCCGGAAGGCCCCATCAAATAAATCAGTCTGCCTGGCATTTGAAGACTCCATGGCACTCGCAGCCTAGTAAATCGGCAATTTGCCACTATCCTGTACAAGGTAGGAAACAATGATCGGATCCGCATGCATGCCCGTCTGGCGACGCACAAGCGCACCACCATCGGACATCAGGACGCGGGCAGATAGGCGGACCAGGCAATCTTTTCAAACCAGTCCGCATTTCTGATAATTGGTGCTGGCATAACGCCTTTACCCAGTTCAATATTTGTCACAGAATTGACGCCAAGGATCTGGCTATTTTGAGGCATGATGCGGGCCTCTTAACAATTCAGGTTGAACATTTGGCAGCAACGCTTGTCCTAACTGACATCCCGCGGCCAATTCCGAGAACCGCTCCCCTGAACTAACCGGTTAAATATATGCGCCCATTGAAACAGGCAATTTATTCCAGCCGTACGGCTGACAAGTTCGTCGTACGTCTACCCGACGGGATGCGTGAACGCATTGCCGAGGTGGCTCGCAATCATCACCGCAGCATGAACTCCGAAATCATCGCGCGCCTGGAACAGAGTCTTATTCAGGAAGGCGCCTTGGGTGAAGAGTTGAGCATGCGCCTGGACAGCCCAGAACTCTCCTTGCATGAACGCGAACTGCTTCAACGTTTCCGTCAACTTTCCCACCGCCAGCAGAACGCTCTTGTTTCGCTGATCGCCCATGACGCCGAAATGGCCGCAGACGCTTCCTGATTCGACCTCGAAAGCTAGAGCCAGCCTTGTGCTGGCTTTTTTTTGCGCGAAATTTGCTGCTCGAACGCTACAAAAACAGAAGCCTGGATGGCAAGGGGATGGAGAAAACGATACAGCCCCATTAGAGGGGCTGTATGCGGGATCAAAGCAGGAAGATGGTGGCCAGCCCAAGGAAGATGAAGAAGCCGCCACTGTCGGTCATGGCCGTGATCATGACGCTGGCCCCCATGGCCGGGTCGCGCCCCAGCCGCGCCAGCGTCATCGGAATCAGAACCCCCATCAGCGCCGCCAGCAACAGGTTGAGCGTCATGGCCGCCGTCATCACCACACCCAACGACCAGCTGCCGTAGAGCAGGTAAGCCACCACGCCGATGACTCCGCCCCAGACCAGGCCGTTGATCAACGCCACCGCCAATTCCTTGCGCATCAGACGCGAGGTATTGCCGGTGCTGACCTGGTCCAGCGCCATGGCGCGAACGATCATGGTGATGGTCTGGTTACCCGAGTTGCCGCCAATACCCGCCACGATCGGCATCAGGGCCGCCAGGGCCACCAGCTTTTCGATGGAGCCCTCAAACAGACCGATCACTCGCGAAGCGACAAATGCGGTGATCAGGTTGATTGCCAGCCAGGCCCAGCGGTTGCGCAGGGAACGCCAGACCGAGGCAAAAATATCTTCTTCTTCACGCAGACCGGCCATGTTGAGGACTTCGGTCTCACTCTCCTCACGAATCAGGTCGACCATTTCATCGATGGTCAGACGGCCGATCAATTTGCCGTTCTTGTCGACCACCGGCGCCGAAATCAAGTCGTAGCGCTCGAATGCCTGCGCAGCGTCGTAGGCATCTTCGTCCGGATGGAAACTTACCGGGTCGCTGGCCATGACTTCCGAAACCTGTTTCTCCGGATCATTCACCAGCAACCGCTTGATGGGCAGCACACCTTTGAGCACACCGTCATAGTCGACGACGAACAGCTTGTCGGTATGGCCTGGCAACTCTTTGAGGCGACGCAGATAACGCAGAACCACTTCAAGGCTGACATCCTCACGGATGGTCACCATTTCGAAGTCCATCAACGCACCGACCTGCTCCTCGTCATACGACAAGGCGGAGCGAACGCGCTCGCGCTGCTGGCCGTCCAACGCCTCCATCAGCTCATGGACAACGTCTCGCGGCAGCTCGGGAGCCAGGTCAGCAAGTTCGTCGGCGTCCATCTCCTTGGCAGCAGCCAGGAGCTCATGATCGTCCATGTCGGCGATCAGGGTTTCACGTACGGAATCGGATACTTCGAGCAGGATGTCGCCGTCACGCTCGGCCTTGACCAACTGCCAGACAGTCAGACGCTCGTCGAGCGGCAAGGCTTCAAGGATATAGGCAACGTCGGCAGAGTGCAGATCGTCGAGCTTGCGTTGCAGCTCGACAAGGTTTTGCCGGTGGACCAGGTTCTCGACCCGATCCTGATGATGACCTTCCTGACGATGAGTCAGGTCTTCGACCACCCGCTGGCGCTGCAGCAGCTCAACGACTTGAGCAAGGCGATCCTGCAGGCTGTCTTGTGTTTTCTTTACTTCTACTTCGGTCATAGGCGAACTCCACTCCCAGCAGAGGAGCACGCCGGAAGGATCAATCAGTCAATTCATGATTGTAAAAACGGGATACTGAGTAACTACTGGGTAAGTCCATGGAGGTATTCCACAAGCCCCGGCGGGGCTGACGGGCGCAATCATACACCGCTTGACGGCTTTAAACGTTAAAAAATCATGGCAAGAACAAGCGCTTGCGGCGCAAAGCTGAAGAAGCGCTGAATCTATAAAGCTGCGACGCACCATCCGAAAAAGAAAACACACCCCAGACGAAAAAACTGCGCCCGGAACTCGCTCCCGCTATCGATTCACAATTGCCGGGAGTTTTCGAAAGGCCACATCAAAAGGACAGGCACACGCTGAATACGACGCCAGAATGATCGCGACGTTCAAACAGAGGAACCAATAAAGAAGGGAGAAAACCCAAACGGCAGAAAGCAAAAAGCCCGCAATAAATGCGGGCTTCTTGGTATATGGTGCACTCGACAGGATTCGAACCTGTGACCGCTCGGTTCGTAGCCGAGTACTCTATCCAGCTGAGCTACGAGTGCAATTTGTGTTTTTAGACCAGACCACAACTGGCTGAAGCCAAGTTATTCACATTACTGCAAACAACTCTTAAATGGTGCACTCGACAGGATTCGAACCTGTGACCGCTCGGTTCGTAGCCGAGTACTCTATCCAGCTGAGCTACGAGTGCATTTGTTGCCGCGCATTATAGGCCGTTAAATCTTTTTGTAAAGCACTTTTTCTAGTAATTTCAACAACTTACAGAAGAAGCCAGATTACAACGAACTAAGCAAATAATGGCGGAGAACGGGGGATTCGAACCCCCGACACCCTTTTGAGGTGTACTCCCTTAGCAGGGGAGCGCCTTCGGCCACTCGGCCAGCTCTCCGCAACACGGGGCGTATATTAACCAGCTTTCTCCCCGTTTGCAAACAAAAAAAACGATAAAAATTAATGGCTTGGTTCTTCGTCCTTCTCTTTCTTTATCCGCAGGTAAATTTCTTCCCGGTGCACCGCTACCTCTTTAGGGGCGTTGACACCGATACGCACTTGATTTCCTTTGACGCCAAGCACGGTCACGGTGATTTCGCCATCACCAATAATCAGGCTTTCTGCGCACCGACGAGTCAGAATCAGCATACCTTTCTCCTCACGCATTTCATTTCAGGGACAACAGTCTGCAAAAAAAAGGGTATCGACCTACAACCAGGACGGCCGTAGCCCTACACGCCTAAGTATTGACTAGCGCGAGCAAAAGAACAGTTTTCTGTCACGCCGATCAAAAAAACAAAGGGCGCGGTAAACCGCGCCCTTCGGGCAACGCATCACTCGCCCTGTCGGGCCGGAGCGTCCAGTTCGAAAGCCGTGTGCAGAGCGCGCACAGCCAGTTCCAGGTACTTCTCTTCGATCACCACGGAAACCTTGATTTCCGAGGTCGAGATCATCTGGATGTTGATGCTTTCCTTGGCCAGTGCTTCGAACATGCGGCTGGCAACACCCGCGTGGGAACGCATGCCGACGCCAACGATCGAGACCTTGGCGATCTTGGTATCGCCTACCACTTCCCGAGCGCCGATTTCACGGGCAGTGTTTTCCAGCACTTGCTGGGCTGCCAGGTAATCGTTGCGGTGCACGGTGAAGGTGAAGTCGGTGGTGTTATCGTGCGAAACGTTCTGCACGATCATGTCGACTTCAATATTCGCGGCACTGATCGGGCCGAGAATCTTGAAGGCCACGCCGGGAGTGTCTGGCACGCCACGGATGGTCAGCTTGGCTTCATCGCGGTTAAAAGCGATGCCGGAAATGATCGGCTGTTCCATGGATTCCTCTTCATCAATAGTAATGAGGGTACCCGGACCCTCCTTGAAGCTGTGCAGTACGCGCAGCGGAACGTTGTACTTGCCGGCGAACTCGACCGCGCGGATCTGCAGCACCTTGGAACCCAGGCTGGCCATTTCCAGCATTTCTTCGAAGGTGATCTTGTCCAGGCGCTGGGCCACGGACACCACGCGCGGATCGGTGGTGTAGACGCCGTCGACATCGGTGTAGATCTGGCATTCGTCAGCCTTCAGGGCTGCCGCCAGTGCCACGCCGGTGGTGTCGGAACCGCCACGACCGAGGGTAGTGATGTTGCCGTGCTCGTCGACGCCCTGGAAACCTGCGACCACAACCACGCGACCAGCCTTCAGGTCACCGCGAATTTTCTGATCGTCGATCTGCAAAATGCGCGCTTTATTGTGCGCGCTATCGGTCAGAATCCGCACCTGGTTGCCGGTATAGGAGACTGCCGGCACGCCGCGCTTGATCAGCGCCATGGCCAAAAGTGCGATCGTCACCTGCTCACCGGTGGAAACGATCACATCCAGCTCGCGAGGAACCGGCTGACCGTCGCCGCTGATTTGCTTGGCAAGGTCGATCAGACGGTTGGTTTCGCCGCTCATGGCCGACAGTACAACCACCAGGTCGTCACCGGCTTCGCGGAATTTTTTCACCTTGTCGGCGACCTGCTCGATTCTTTCGACGGAACCGACCGAGGTACCTCCAAATTTCTGTACGATCAAAGCCATTTCTAAGCCGCCTCAGCCCGTAAAGGGGCGCCCATTAATCAATCAAACTGCGCAGCTCCAAAGCCCGCCACTAGACGACGGGCTCGGCTTGGAACCTTAAATCCCCTGCTCGACAAACGGAACGGTCAGGGCCAGCGCGGCATCCAGCGCAGCGGCATCGACACCGCCGCCCTGCGCCATGTCCGGACGACCACCGCCCTTCCCGCCCACTGCCGCAGCGGCTTGCTTCATCAAATCACCGGCTTTGAGTTGGCCAGTCAGGTCCTTGGTTACGCCCGCAACCAGTACGACCTTTTCCTCATGGACACTGCCGAGCAGGATCACTGCGCGACCGAGTTTGTTTTTCAACTGATCGACCAGCGCCAACAGCGCCTTGCCGTCCTGGCCGTCCAGGCGCGCCGCCAGCACTTTCGCGCCTTTGACATCCAGCGCCTGCGCCGACAGATCGTCGCCAGCGGCACTGGCGGCCTTGGCCTGCATCTGCTCGAGTTGTTTCTCCAGCAGGCGGTTGCGCTCCAGCACGGCCGACAGCTTGTCGATCAGGTTGTCACGGCTGCCCTTGACCAGGGTCGCCGCTTCCTTGAGTTGCTCTTCCGCAGCGTTCAGGTACGCCAGTGCCACGGCACCGGTGACGGCTTCAATACGGCGTACACCCGAAGCGACGCCACCTTCGCTGATGATTTTCAAAAGGCCGATATCACCGGTGCGGTTGGCGTGGATACCGCCACACAGTTCAACGGAGAAATCGCCGCCCATGCTCAGGACACGCACGCTGTCGCCGTACTTCTCGCCGAACAGCGCCATGGCGCCTTTCTGCTTGGCGGTGTCGATATCGGTTTCTTCGGTTTCCACCGCGGTGTTCTTGCGAATCTCGGCGTTGACGATGTCTTCCAGGGCCTTGATCTGCTCAGGCTTGATCGCTTCGAAATGGCTGAAGTCGAAACGCAGGCGCTGACTGTCGACCAGCGAACCCTTCTGCTGTACATGCTCGCCCAGCACCTGGCGCAGAGCGGCGTGCAGCAAGTGGGTGGCCGAGTGGTTCAGCGAAGTGGCGTGACGCACTTCCGCATCCACCTGGGTTTGCACCGGTGCACCAACGGTCAGGCTGCCGCTGGCCAAGACGCCGTGGTGCAGGAAAGCCCCGCCGGTCTTGGTGGTATCGCGCACGTCGAAACGCGCGTTACCCGCTTGTAGGTAACCGCAGTCGCCGATCTGGCCGCCCGACTCGGCGTAGAAAGGCGTCTGGTCGAGAACGACCACGCCCTCTTCGCCTTCACTCAGCACGTCGACCGATTGCCCTTCCTTATAAAGAGCAACCACCTTGGCCGAACCACTGGTGGCGTGATAACCGGTGAACTCGGTGGCCACATCGACCTTGACCAGGCTGTTGTAGTCCATGCCGAAGGAGCTGGCGGAACGGGCACGTACGCGCTGGGCTTCCATCTCGCGCTCGAAACCTTCCTCGTCGAGGGTCAGTTCGCGCTCACGAGCGATGTCGCCAGTCAGGTCCATCGGGAAACCGTAGGTGTCATACAGCTTGAACACCACGTCGCCCGGTACCACCGTGCCTTTGAGTTCGGCCAGGTCCTGCTCGAGGATCTTCAGACCCTGCTCCAGGGTCTTGGCGAACTGCTCTTCTTCGGCTTTCAGCACGCGCTCGATGTGCGCCTGCTGGGATTTCAGTTCCGGGAAGGCTTCGCCCATCTCGGCGACCAGCGCGGCCACGATCTGATAGAAGAAGCTGCCCTTGGCGCCCAGCTTGTTGCCGTGACGGCAAGCGCGGCGAATGATGCGACGCAGGACATAACCGCGGCCTTCGTTGGAAGGCAGCACGCCGTCGGCGATCAGGAAGCCGCAGGAGCGGATGTGGTCGGCCACGACTTTCAAAGACGCCTGGGCATCGTTGGTGCAACCGATGGCCTTGGCCGCCGCGTTCAGCAGGCTCTGGAACAGATCGATTTCATAGTTCGAGTGAACGTGCTGCAGGACCGCACTGATCCGCTCCAGGCCCATGCCGGTGTCCACCGACGGCGCTGGCAACGGATGCAACACGCCATCGGCGGTGCGGTTGAACTGCATGAATACGTTGTTCCAGATCTCGATGTAACGGTCGCCGTCCTCTTCCGGCGAGCCCGGTGGGCCACCCCAGATGTCGGCGCCGTGATCGTAGAAAATCTCGGTGCAAGGACCGCACGGGCCGGTATCGCCCATGGTCCAGAAGTTGTCGGAGGCGTATGGCGCGCCCTTGTTGTCGCCGATACGGACCATGCGCTCGGCCGGAACCCCGACTTCCTTGGTCCAGATGTCATAGGCCTCGTCATCGCTGGCGTAGACGGTGACCCAGAGCTTTTCTTTCGGCAGGTTCAGCCACTTGTCGGACGTCAGGAACGTCCAGGCGAAAGTGATGGCATCACGCTTGAAGTAATCGCCGAAACTGAAGTTGCCCAGCATTTCGAAGAACGTGTGGTGACGGGCGGTGTAACCGACGTTTTCCAGGTCGTTGTGCTTGCCGCCGGCGCGTACGCATTTCTGGCTGCTTACGGCGCGGGTATAGGCGCGCTTTTCCTGGCCCAGGAAGCAGTCCTTGAACTGGTTCATCCCCGCGTTAGTGAACAGCAGGGTTGGGTCGTTGCCCGGAATCAAAGAGCTGGAGGCTACACGGGTGTGGCCTTGCTCTTCGAAGAAGCGAAGGAAGGCTTCACGGATTTCTGCGCTTTTCATTAGGTTCTTCCACGGAGACTGCGGCCAAAGGCCTGTGCGAAACGTCATCAGACGAAACGACGGCAAAGGGCCGCATTATATCGGCCCTGAGCTTGGGGTACAGCGTGTTTATACGATAGAGACGGTCAATTGGACGGCTAACACTGTCAGTTGCGGGAAAAATCGATAAAAGTCCCGACGACCTGCTCGATTTGTGCACGACTGACGTCCATATGGGTGACCATCCGCAGCCGCGACGCGGCGCTCAGCCTGATCCCGCGTTCGCCGGCGAAGGCCTTGAGCGCTTCTGCCCTGTCCCCCATCGCGACATAGACCATGTTGGTCTGCACCGGCTCGACGTCATAGCCCGCCTCACGCAGCCCCTCCGCCAGCAACTGGGCATTGGCGTGGTCATCGGCCAGGCGCGCTACGTGATGATCGAGCGCATACAGGCCCGCCGCAGCCAGAATTCCGGCCTGGCGCATGCCACCGCCGACCATCTTGCGCAGGCGCCTGGCCTTGCCGATCAGCTGCGCCGAACCGCACAGCACCGAGCCCACCGGCGCACCCAGCCCCTTGGACAGGCACACCGAAACCGAATCGAAGTGCTGGGTAATCTGCCGCGCATCGACACCCAGCTTGACCGCCGCGTTGTACAGCCGCGCGCCGTCCAGGTGCAGGGCCAGGCCATGCTCACGGGTGAAGGCCCGGGCCTGCGCCAGATAGCTCAATGGCAGCACCTTGCCCTGCATGGTGTTTTCCAGCGCCAGCAGGCAGGTACGGGCAAAGTGGAAATCATCCGGCTTGATCGCCGCGGCCACCTGGGCCAGGTCCAGCGAGCCGTCGGCCTGGACTTCCAGTGGCTGTGGCTGGATCGAACCCAGCACCGCCGCGCCGCCACCCTCGTACTTATAGGTATGCGCCTGCTGGCCGACGATGTATTCGTCGCCACGCTCACAATGGGCCATCAAGCCCAGCAGGTTGCTCATGGTGCCGGTCGGCACGAACAGCGCTTCGGCGAACCCCAGACGCTGCGCCAGTTCAGCTTCCAGGCGGTTGACCGTTGGATCTTCGCCGTAGACATCATCGCCCGTGGCCGCCGTGGCCATAGCTTCCAGCATGCCTGCCGTGGGTTGGGTAACGGTGTCACTACGAAGATCGATAACGCTCATGAATCAGGCCTCGGCAAGGGGACGCGAACGTCGCTGCGGATAAGGAAATTCTTTCGAACTGAATTACTACGGGCACAACCGCGATTTATCAAGGCCCACCCGGGAAAAGCCCAGCGATGAACATGAAAAACCGATGTTTATCATCCAAACGCCGCAATGCACCGCCGAAAAATATGTGTTACAAACTCACCGCCGCCGCAAAGCCCGGTGGCAACGTTCTCAGGGCGGGGTGCAATTCCCCACCGGCGGTAATTGCGCGCAATGCGCATAGCCCGCGAGCGCTTGGCGACAGGCACCGCTTCGGCGGCGAATGACGGCAAGGTCAGCAGACCCGGTGTGATCCCGGGGCCGACGGTCATAGTCCGGATGAAGAGAGAACGGGATTGGTGCCAAAGGGCCGTCCACAGACCTGCGCATGACTGCTTGTGCGCCTGGCCTGTACGTACCCTTAAATCCCTTTCGATTCATAACGCCCTGTTTTTCACACAAACAGGAGTCAGAACAGATGCAACCCACCGCAATCGATAGCAAAAGCAAACAGCATCACGGCGAACGCGTGGCGTTTATCCAGGCCTGCTGGCACAAGGAAATCGTCGACCAGAGCCGCAAAGGGTTCGTCAGCGAAATGCTCGCCCAGGGTTATCAGGAAAGCGATATCGACTTCTTCGAAGTCGGCGGCGCCTTTGAAATTCCACTGCACGCCAAGCTGCTGGCCAAGTCCGGTCGTTATGCCGGCATCGTCGCCGCGGGCCTGGTGGTGGACGGCGGTATCTACCGCCACGAATTCGTCGCCCAGTCGGTGATCAGTGGCCTGATGCAGGTCCAGCTGGAAACCGAAGTGCCGGTGTTCTCGGTGGTCTTGACCCCGCACCACTTCCACGCTGGTGAAGAACATCAGAAGTTCTTCTTCGAGCATTTCGTGCACAAGGGCCAGGAAGCGGCGAAGACCTGCGCCGACACCCTGCACAAGACTCGCGCCCTGCGTCGTCACGAGCAGCGGGTAGCGGTGTAAGCGCCAGACGCTGAAAGCAAAATCGCGAGCCAGCTTGCTCCTACAGGGATCGAGCTGGCTCGCGATGTTTTTTGTGGCCGCTGCCGCAGGCTGCGATAAGGCCCGCAGGGCCTTCTAATCAACCTCAAAAGCGGCGCCCGCTACGCGGTCGATCGCAGCCTTCGGCAGCGGCTACAGATTGCCGTATCAAGCCAGGCCGTCAGCCGTGGTCGGCACGATCAGAATTCCGGCACGCAGGCCGTTCTTCACCTTGGGGTTGGGGAAAATGATCCGCGCGCCCTCCTCCTCGACTATCCAGCGGGTCTGGGCGATATCGTCGGCCAGCAGGTAACCCACTTCCAGTTCGGAGAAGTTCTCGATGTCCGCCGGCAGATGCAGGTGGAAGGTATCGCTGTGCTTGATGATTTCCCGAGCGACGCTGAACAGCTGCAATCCATCCAGCTTCTCCTCCGCCATGGGCGGTTCGCGGCCTTCGATGATCTGCTTGAGGCGGGTTTCCAGACGCTCGACATTCACCCCCTGGTTCTGCCCGAACGGCCGGGCCTTGCCCAGTTCCAGGGTGAAAGACTCGGCGTCCAGCTTGTCGTAGGTATAGGAGCTGAACACGATGGATGGTTTGTTCTGCAGCAGCACCGCCTGCATGCCCGCGGCCCGCAGGCGCGCCAGTTCCCGGCGCGAGTGCTGGCGACCTTCCTTCCACGGATACAGGGCGAACTGTTCGATCTTCGAACCGCGGATCGCCGTGTGCAGGTCGTAGTGCAGGCGGGTACGCTCCGGCAGGCTGAAGAAACTCGCCGCCAGGCGCTCCAGCTCGCAGGCGCGCAAGGCTTCGTTGCCGCTGCTTTGTTCATGACGGCCATTGAACAGCCGGTTGATGTCCTGCTCGATGAAACGCTCGCCGCGGCGCATCGCCTCGGGATTGCCGAACAGGAACAGAATGCGTGCGCACGGCTTGAGGTCGCCGCGGGCGATGTCGTGCAACAGACGGTCGAGCAACTCGATCGGTGCCGTCTCGTTGCCGTGGATGCCGGCCGACAGCAGCACATCCATGCCATTGTCCCGCGCCTGGGGTGGCCGGACTTCCAGCGCACCTTCGCTCAGCCAGCGCATCCGCACGCCGTCGACAGTCAGTTGAGTCTTCTCCGCCGGTTCACGACCGGCGAGGGTCAGTTCAAGCAGTTTGCCGAGGGCGAGCATAGAACGTTATTCCTTAATGGTCGTGCTGGCAGTCAGGGCCGTGCACGTGATCGTCGTCACCCGCGTCGGCCGGTTCCATTTCCAGTTGCAGACTTACCAGATTAGTCGCCAATGGGCGCAGCAGCAGGTTGGCGTATTCTTCGTCGCCCTCCTCGACGTCCACGCCGATCAGCAGCTGGCCGCGGCCGTCCTGCTGGATCCACAGTTCCTTGCCTTGCCACATCACGGCAACGCGGGTGCAGGAAGTTTCCAGTTGAGTGCCGTCGGTGTCTTCAAGGATCAGCTGCAGGGTATCGCTCATTTATTACGCTCTCATCTGGAGGTAAAGCGGCGCGCCTGGATCAGCAGAAGCAGGCGCGGGCTTTTAATTGATCTGGAATGGATAAACCGCGCCCAGTTTAAGGATTTGCGTCAGTTCATCCAGTGCCGTCCGGCACTCAAGCAGCAATTGCGGGTCCGCCAGATCGTTTTCGCTCAGGCGGTCGCGGTAGTGCTTGTCGACCCATTGGGTCAGCGTGCCGTACAACGGCGCAGTCATGATAACCCCTGGGTTGACCGCCGCCAGCTCGGTTTGATTGAGCGCGACCCGTAGCCGCAGGCACGCCGGGCCACCGCCGTTCTGCATGCTCTGCTTGAGGTCGAAGACTTTCACTTCGCGGATCAGGCCGCCGGAGCTGGTCAGGCTTTGCAGGTACTGCCAGACACGCTCGTTGCCGCGGCACTCTTCCGGCACGATCAGCAGCATCGAGCCATCAGCGCGGGACAGCAGTTGACTGTTGAACAGGTAGGAACGCACCGCGTCTTCCACCGTGACCTGCGAGCGCGGCACACAGATCGACTGGAAGTTGCCGCCACACTTGCCCAGCTTGGCCTGCAGCTCGGCGAGCATCTTGTCGGTCTCGAGGAATGCGTCTTCGTGATAGAACAGCACTTCGCCGTTACCCACCGCGATCACATCGTTGTGGAACACACCCTGGTCGATCACCGACGGGTTCTGCTGGGCATACACCACTCCGTCGTCGCTCAGGCCGTGCAGGCGGGCGACGGCCTGCGAGGCTTCCAGGGTCTGGCGCGCCGGGTACTTCTGCGGTGCCGGGTAGCGGGTATCGAAGGCACTGCGACCGAAGACGAAGAACTCGACACCGGCCTGGCCGTAGTCACGGCAGAAACGGGTGTGGTTGGCCGCGCCTTCATCGCCGAACTGCGCCACCGCCGGCAGCGCCGCGTGATGGGCGAAGTGCTTCTGGTCGGCGAACATCGCCCCCAGTACGCGACTGGTGGTCGGGTGCTCGATGCTGCGGTGATATTTGCAGTTCAGGTTGGCGGCGGTGAAATGCACGCGACCGTCGCGGGTGTCGGCGCTCGGGCTGACCGTGGCGGCGTTGGCCACCCACATGCTCGACGCCGAGCAACTGGCGACCAGCAGCGGCATCGCATCCTTGGCGGCGCGCTCGATGACCTGTGCATCGCTGCCGGCAAAACCCAGCCGACGCAGGGCGGCCACGTCCGGGCGTTCCTGTGGCGCCAGCACGCCTTGCTGGAAACCCATTTCCATCAGCGCTTTCATTTTCGCCAGGCCCTGCAGCGCGGCTTCCCTGGGGTTGGAAGACTGCTGGCTGTTGCTCTGGGACGCGACGTTGCCGTAGGACAGGCCGCCGTAGTTATGGGTAGGCCCCACTAGACCGTCGAAATTGACTTCATAGGATTTCATCAGCGAGGCTCCACGAGAATCTGTTGTTATAGGCATCGGTATCAGTACATGTCTTGAGGCCGTCGGCGCCCGCTTCGCGGGACGATCGCAGCCTGCGGCAGCGGCTACAGGGTTACCACAACCACCGACGCCCCGCCGCTCTCTGTAGCCGCTTCGCAGGCTGCGATAAGGTCCGCAGGACCTTCCGGCAATCTGCGGCGCAACCCATCACCCCAGGCGTACACCCGGCGTCAGCGCGCTCGGCAAGGTCAGGCTCGAGGCTTCCAGCGACGCCACCGGGTACGCGCAGTAATCCGCCGCGTAATAGGCACTGGCGCGATGGTTGCCCGAGGCACCCACACCGCCGAACGGCGCGCTGCTCGCGGCACCGGTCAGCTGCTTGTTCCAGTTGACGATACCGGCCCGGCTTTCCAGCCAGAACTGCTGGTAACGCGCCTCGGAATCCGACAGCAGGCCCGCTGCCAGGCCGTATTGGGTGTCGTTGGCCTCGGCGATCGCCGCTGCGAAATCGGCGTAGCGAATCACTTGCAGCAAGGGGCCGAACAGTTCTTCGTCCGGGCGCTCGGCCACGGCGGTCACGTCGAGAATGCCCGGGGTCAGCAGTGCGGCCTGGACCTGCGGCTGGGTCATTTCCAGCAGCGCCACGGCGCCATTGGCCAACAGGTTTTCCTGGGCCTGCATCAGCGCGCGGGCCGCGCCAAGGGAAATCACCGAGCCCATGAATGGTGCCGGCTGCTGGTCGAACGCACCGACCTCGATGGTCGAGCTGACCGCCACCAGGCGCTCCAGCAACTGATCGCCCCAGGCGCCTTGCGGCACCAGCAGGCGGCGCGCGCAGGTGCAACGCTGGCCGGCGGAAATGAAGGCCGACTGGATGATGGTGTAGACCGCCGCGTCCAGGTCCGCGACCTGGTCCACCACCAGCGGATTGTTACCGCCCATCTCCAGCGCGAGGATCTTGTCCGGGCGGCCGGCAAACTGCTGATGCAGGTGATTACCGGTACGACTGGAACCGGTGAAGAACAGACCGTCGATCCCCGGGTTGGCAGCCAGGGCGATGCCGGTTTCCCGCGCACCTTGCAGCAGGTTCAGAACGCCCGCCGGCAGGCCGGCTTCGATCCAGCACTTGACGGTCAGCTCGGCGACTTTCGGGGTCAGCTCGCTGGGCTTGAACAGCACGCTGTTACCCGCCAGCAGCGCAGGAACGATATGCCCGTTAGGCAGATGGCCTGGGAAGTTGTAAGGGCCGAACACCGCCACCACACCGTGAGGCTTGTGGCGCAATACCGCGGTGGCGTCGCCCAGCGGGCCGCTCTTCTCGCCGGTACGTTCACGGTAGCTCTGCACCGAGATCGCGATCTTGTTGACCATGCTGGTCACTTCGGTGGCGGCTTCCCACAGCGGCTTGCCGGTTTCCTCGCCGATGCAGCGCGCCAGTTCGTCGGCATGGCTTTTCAGGCTGGCGGCAAAGGCTTCCAGCACCGCGATCCGCTCGTCCAGCGACCGCTTGGCCCAGGCCGGGAATGCCTGGCGCGCGGCCTGCACCGCACTTTCAACCTGGGCGACGGTGGCGCCGTTGCCCGACCACAGCACCTGCTGGGTCACCGGATTCAAGGATTCAAAGGCTTCGCCCTGGCCTGGCAGCCATTGGCCTGCGATGTACAGCGTGTTCATTATTTCGACTCCCGGGAAGCAGACAGCGCAACGGCACGGACCTGATCGCCCGCATTGAGTTGCAGGCGTTTGGCGGTCAGCGCATCAACCACCAGGGTGCCCGACGCGAAGCGCGCGGGTGCAGCGGTGATCCGGCAGTCCTCGCGCTTGCGGTTGTGAATCAGGAAAGGCGTGGCGTCGTCGCCCGGCGTGCCGATGGCCAACACCAGCGCCTGGCTGTCGCGCACCGCACGGATCTTGGCGGTTTCGCACTCCACCGCCGGGCCGGCGTCGAAGATGTCGACGTAACCCTGGTAGCTGAAGCCCTCGCTCTTGAGCATGGCCAGAGCCGGCTCGGTATCGGTGTGCACCTTGCCGATCACGTTGCGCGCGCCCTCGGAGAGGAAGCAGGTGTACAGCGGGAACTTCGGCATCAGTTCGGCGATGAACGCCTTGTTACCCACGCCGGTCAGGTAGTCGGCCTGGCTGAACTCCATCTTGAAGAAGTGCCGGCCCAGGCTTTCCCAGAATGGCGAGCGCCCGGCTTCATCGGACATGCCGCGCATCTCGGCGATGATCTTGTTGCCGAACAGCTGCGGGAATTCGGCGATGAACAGCATGCGTGCCTTGGCCAGCATGCGGCCGTTGAGGCCGGTGCGATAATCGGCATGCAGGAACAGCGAGCACAGCTCGGAATTGCCGGTCAGGTCGTTGGCCAGGAACAGCGTCGGAATCTCGCGGTAGATGTTCAGTTCCTGGGAGGCGCTGACGGTCAGGCCGACCCGGAAGTTGTACCAGGGCTCGCGCAGGCCAACGGCGCCGGCGATCGCGGAAATCCCCACCACGCGGCCATTGTCGTCCTCGAGCACGAACAGATAATCCGCATCGCCCCGCTCGGCTTCGCCACGGAAGGTCTTTTCCGCCCAGCCCACGCGATGTTTCAGGCGTTCTTCGTTGGCCGGCAAGGTGGTAAGGCCGGTGCCGGTGCTGCGGGCCAGGTCGATCAGAGCGGGTAAGTCGCTGCTGCGTACGGGACGAACGATCATGCTATCTCCTCAGACGGGAGCCGCTGACGGCCCCCGCGAAACTCGCTGCTTTCCAGGATTCTTCCGGCATTTGCCGCAGCCGTTAAACCGCCACCAGGCGCACGCTGGCACCTTCGCCGACGCCCAGGGCTTCGGCCGCTTGCAGATCCAGAGTCACCGGCTTGCCCGGCGCGTAATCCAGCTCCAGCAGCACCGCGCGGTAATCCTGCAACTGCGCATTGGCGACCAGGTACTGGCGGCCGCCGCCCCTGGCGACCTCGCCGATCTTCACCGGCACCACGCGGCTCTGGGCGATCGAGCGGATCCCCGAGACCCGGGCGTGCAGGGTCGGGCCACCGTCGAAGATGTCGATGTAATGGTCGGTCTCGAAGCCTTCACGCATCAGGATGTCGAAGGTGATCTGCGCCCGCGGGTGCACCTGGCCCATGGCTTCCTGCGCGGCATCCGGCAGCAGCGGCACATAGATCGGGTAATGCGGCATCAGCTCGGCGAGGAAGGTGCGGCTTTTCAGCCCGCACAGACGCTCGGCGGCGGCGTAGTTGAGGTCGAAGAAGTTGCGACCGATGGCATCCCAGAACGGCGAGTCTCCATTCTCATCGCTGTAGCCAACGATCTCGGTCACCACCGAATCGGCGAAACGCTCAGGGTGGCTGGCGACGAACAGCAGGCGGCCGCGGGAATTGAGTTCCGACCACGGCGAACCCACCAGCTCCGGGACCACATAGAAGCTGGTCAGCAGGCTGTTGCCGGTCAGGTCGTGGCACTGGGAAAGCACGTGGATCTTGTTGTGGATCTTCAGCTCGCGGGAGGCGTGCACGAAGGTCTCGTTACGGAAGCTGTAGAACGGCTCGGAATAACCGGCCGAGGCGACGATGGCCGAGCAACCTACCAACTTGCCGGTTTCGGTGTCTTCGAGGACGAAGAAGTAGCTCTCCTCGCCATTGAAGCTCACCTCGGCGGCGAACGAAGCCTCGCTTGCGGCGATCTTGTCGCTCAGGCGTTCCACGTCATCCGGCAAGGAAGTGACACCAATCGGGCTGTCCGCAGCCAGACGCTGTACCTCGCCCAGATCAGCCATTTGCGCGGGGCGCATCACCAGCATGGTGTCACTCCTTACTCGAAACAGGCCGGCCAGGAGGCCGACTCAGGGAAAAAAATGCCGGGACAGCCCGGCACCGAAAATGAGGCTCGACGCCTGCCCTGCAGACAAGCGCCGAGAAGTACCGCGGCCCGAATCAGGCCTGGGTCAGCTTGGCGACCGCGCGCTCGAAGCGCAGCAGGCCCTCTTCGATGTCCGCTTCCTCGACCACCAGGCTCGGGGCGAAACGCACCACGTCCGGGCCGGCCTGGAGGATCATCAGGTTTTCTTTTTCAGCGGCGTTGAACACGTCCTTGGCCTTGCCTTTCCAGGCATCGCTGAGCACACAACCGAGCAGCAGGCCCAGGCCACGCACTTCGGTGAACAGGCCGTATTTCTCGCCGATCTGCAGCAGGCGGGTCTTGAAGCGATCGTGCTTGGCCTTCACGCCGTTCAGCACTTCGGGCGTGTTGATCACGTCGATCACCGCGCCGGCCACCGCGCATGCCAGCGGGTTGCCGCCGTAGGTGGTGCCGTGGGTACCGACCACCAGGTGCTTGGCCAGCGCCTCGGTGGTCAGCATCGCAGCAATCGGGAAACCGCCGCCCAGGCTCTTGGCGCTGGTCAGGATGTCCGGGGTCACGCCGTAGTGCATATAGGCGAACAGCTCGCCGCTGCGGCCCATGCCGGTCTGCACTTCGTCGAACACCAGCAGCGCGTTGTGCGCGTCGCACAGCTCGCGGGCGCCTTGCAGGTAAGCCTGCTCGGCCGGCAATACACCGCCTTCGCCCTGGATCGGCTCCAGTACCACCGCGCAGGTCTTGTCCGAAATCGCCGCTTTCAATGCCGCCAGATCGTTGTAGGGAACGTGGGTGATACCGGTGATTTTAGGACCAAAGCCATCGGAGTATTTCGACTGGCCGCCGACGTTCACGGTGAACAGGGTGCGACCGTGGAAGCTGTTGAGGGCCGCGATGATTTCGTATTTTTCCGCGCCGAAACGGTCGAAAGCGACACGACGGGCCAGCTTGAAGGCGGCCTCGTTGGCCTCGGCCCCGGAGTTGCAGAAGAACGCGCGCTCGGCAAAGGTGGCGTCGACCAATTTGTGGGCCAGGCGCAGGGCCGGCTCGTTGGTGAAGACGTTGGATACGTGCCACAGCTTGTTGGCCTGCTCGGTCAGAGCAGCAACCAGCGCCGGATGGGCGTGGCCCAGTACGTTGACCGCGATCCCGCCGGCAAAGTCGATCAGCTCTCGGCCCGACTGATCCCAGACTCGGGAACCCGCGCCACGCACAGGAATGAAAGCCGCAGGCGCATAGTTGGGAACCATGACCTGATCGAAATCGGCGCGTTGCACCGGAGCTTGCTCAACGGACATCGGAGTCTCCTGAAGAGGAACGCCTGCCTGAAACTGGCGAGCGATGGGGGGATTGTAAGGACAGTTTTCTGCCCGGCCTTGTCGCCAAGCGACAACTTCTTATAGCGCCAACCCCGGTTTTACGCGGGTTTACGGCAATGCGACAAATAGCGTCGCAAAGGCGCAGTTTAAACTGCTGGAGGCTTTAACGGCAGGATTGTCCAACGATTTGCACCACACATTACGGCGCCATCGCGAGCAAGCTTGCTCCTGCAAAAGGAAGTGATCTTCTGTAGGAGCAGCCGGTCGACGCTCGATTGCTCGCGATAAAAACTGACAGACAAAACGAAGAGGTGGATCAACCGCGCTCGGAAGGCACCGAAGACAGTTCGAACGGGCTGCTGCTGCGCCGCTGGTTGCGGTCCTCCCGCGGCGTGGCGCCGAAGAAGTTGCGGTAGGCGCTGGAGAAATGCGGCCCCGAGGAGAAACCGCAGGACAGGCCGATCTGGATGATCGATTTGCTGGTCTGCATCAGCATCTGCCGCGCCTTGTTCAGGCGCAATTCCAGGTAGTACTGGCTCGGCACGCGATTGAGGTATTGCTTGAAGATCCGCTCCAGCTGCCGACGCGAGACACACACATGCTGGGCGATTTCGTCGGTGGTCAGCGGCTCCTCGATATTGGCCTCCATCAGCAGCACCGCCTGGGTCAGCTTCGGGTGGCTGGAACCCAGGCGGTTCTGCAACGGAATGCGTTGGCGCTCGCCGCCTTCGCGGATCCGCTCTACCACCAGTTCTTCCGAGACCGCGCCGGCCAGTTCCGCGCCGTGGTCACGGGCCAGCACCGCCAGCAACAGATCCAGCACCGACATTCCGCCGCAGGCCGTCAGGCGATCGCGATCCCAATCGAACAGATGACTGGTGGCGATGACCTTGGGAAAACGCTCGGCAAAATCATCCTGCCAGCGCCAGTGCACCGCCGCCCGATAACCGTCGAGGAACCCCAGCTGCGCCAGGGGATACACACCGGCGGACAAACCACCGATCACACAGCCGGCGCGCACCAGTTGCTTGAGCGCGCTGCTCAGGGCCGGCGCCAGGGTGGCAGGCGGCTCATCGGCCAGCAGGAACAGTTTCTGGCAGCCTTCGAGCTTGCCCGACCAGGGTTCACCGGGCAGTTGCCAGGCGCCGTCGGCCGGCGCCTCGGCCTGCAGGAAGGCCAGTTCGTAGACCACTTCCGGATGCACGCGCTGAGCGACACGCAAGGCCTCCTCGGCCAGCGCCAGCGTCAAGGCTTTAGTGCTGGGCCAAATCAGGAAACCAATTCGATGGGCAGTCATGGCGGGCAATCCGAAACGAAAACAGTGTTAGAGGCCAAAGGCGGCTGCAACCAAATTAGACCATCTGGCGCGCGGTGCGCAGCATGACCTAATTTGGTGCATTACGGGAGCGATTTACTTCAGGCTGCCCGAGAGGAATTGTTGCAAACGTTCCGATTGCGGATTGACCAGCACTTCGCGGGGGTTGCCGCTCTCTTCCACCAGGCCCTTGTGCAGGAATATCAGCTGGTTCGAGACTTCACGGGCAAAGCCCATTTCGTGGGTCACCACCACCATGGTCCGGCCTTCCTGGGCCAGGGCCTGCATCACTTTCAGCACGTCGCCCACCAGCTCGGGGTCGAGCGCCGAAGTCGGCTCGTCGAACAGCATGACCTCAGGCTCCATCGCCAGCGCCCGGGCGATCGCCACACGCTGCTGCTCACCGCCGGACATGTGGCCCGGGTAGGCATCCTTGCGATGCGCCACGCCGACCTTGGCCAGGTAGTGTTCGGCCTTTTCACGGGCTTCGGCCTTGGGTACGCCGAGCACATGCACCGGCGCTTCCATGATGTTTTCGATGGCGGTCATGTGCGACCACAGGTTGAAATGCTGGAACACCATCGACAGGCGCGAACGCATGCGCTGCAACTGTTTTGGATCGGCCGCCTTCAGGGCGCCGTCCTTGTTCGCCACCAGCTTCAACTCTTCGTTGTTCAGCAGGATCTTGCCGGCGTGCGGCTGCTCCAGCAGGTTGATGCAACGCAGGAAGGTGGATTTGCCGGAGCCACTGGAGCCGATGATGCTGATCACATCGCCAGCCGCCGCTTTCAGGGACACGCCCTTGAGCACTTCGTGACTGCCATAGCGTTTATGCAGGTCTTGGACTTCAAGTTTGTACATGCTGTCGGTTCTCACAAAAGCAGTCAGTCGTTGAGCAAGCGCCCGTGCCGCAGCGCTTCGCGCCCCGCCACCTTGGCCAGCCAGAAACCGGGTTGGGCGTAACGCAGCCGCTCAACGGCGAACAACACGCCGCTGGTGCCAGCACACAGGGTGCTGACCCGATCGGATAAGGGATCAATCACTTCAAAAATCGGCTCGCCCTTCTCCACCCAGCTACCGGCCGGACGCAGAAAACTCACCACGCCGGGATGCGGCGCAAACAACAATTCGGTGCCTTCGAAAGGCATGGCCTCACACGCTTCATGCTGCGGCGCCGGCCATTCGTCCGCGATCAGCCCCTGCTCGGCGAGAAACGCCAGGATGCCCTCGGCGTGCGCCTCGGCTTGCGGACGACCGGTGTCGGCCTGACCGCCCAGCTCGAGGGTGGTCGCCAGGCAGGCCAGCGGAATCTGCGCCTGCGGGAACTGGCGCGACAGGCGCAGCCAGGGCAGCGAACAGGCCTCGTCGAACGAACTGCCGCCAGAGTCTTCCGCCAGCAAGCCGACCCGCACGTTCAGATGGGCTGCCAGCGAACGCCACTGCGGCCAATGCTGCGGCAAGGCGTACATATGCAGCGCCGCTTCCGTATCACAGTGCAGGTCCAGCACCACGTCCGCGGTGCAGGCATGACTCAGGAGAATACGCTGCATGCCTTGCAGCTGGCTCGATGGCGCCGGCAGTTCAGCCAGCACATCACTCATGGCCTGGCGAATCATCTGGATATTGGCGTGCGGGTCATCCCCCAGGCACCCTTCCAGGCGGGCCGCGACCGGCACACTCAGCTCGACGAAATCGCGATTGAAGTTCTTGCCGCTGCCGGCCTCGAACCGCCCCTGGTGATTGCCTTGCAACAACTGCCCCAGGCCCATCGGGTTGGCCACCGGCACCAGTTCGATCACGCCGTTCAGCGCGCCCTGGGCTTCCAGTTCGGCCAGGCGCTTTTTCAGCTCCCAGGCGGTGCGCATCCCGGGCAGTTCGTCCGCATGCAGACTGGCCTGGATATAGGCCTTGCGCTCGCCGTGGCCGAAACGGAACACCGAGATCTGCCGCTCGCTGCCCAGGTGGCTCCATGGCAATGCGTGGTCAATGCGTTCCATATCAGTGCTTCCGCGGCGCCAGGTAACGCAGCCAGCGGCCTTCGGCCAGCTTGAACAGGCGCACCAGGATAAAGGTCAGGCACAGGTAGAACACGCCGGCGGTGATGTAGGCCTCGAACGGCAGGTAGTACTGCGCGTTGACCGTACGGGCCGCACCGGTGATGTCGATCAGGGTCACGATGGAGGCCAGACTGGTGGTCTGCAGCATCATGATCACTTCATTGCTGTACTGCGGCAGTGCCCGGCGCAAGGCCGACGGCAGCAGGATGCGGGCATACATTTTGTAGCGCGACATGCCCATGGCCTTGGCCGCTTCGATCTCGCCGTTCGGCGTGGCCTTGAGGCTGCCGGCGATGATTTCGGCGGTGTAGGCGCTGGTGTTGATGGCAAATGCCAGGCACGCACAGAAGGTCGCACTGGACAGCCAAGGCCAGAGGAAGCTTTGACGCACCACGTCGAACTGCGCCAGGCCGTAGTAGATCAGGAACAGTTGAACCAGCATCGGCGTGCCGCGGATCACATAGGTGTAGAGCCAGGCGCTGAGGTTGACGATCGGCTGCTTGGACACCCGCATCAACCCCAGGGGCAGCGCCGCCAGCAGGCCGAAGAACAGCGACAGGGCCAAGAGTTTCAGGGTGGTCAGCAGGCCGCTGAAATACAGCGGCAAGGCCTCATAGATGACGTTGTAGTCGAAGATCATAGATCAGCCGCCCTTACGCCTACCGAGTAGCGCTTCTCAAGGTGACGCAATGCCAGCAACGAGACACTGGTAATAACCAGGTACATCGCCGCCACCGCGAGGAAGAAGGTGAAAGGCTCGCGAGTGGCGTCAGCCGCCTGCTTGGCCTTGAACATCATGTCTTGCAGGCCCACCACCGAAATCAGCGCGGTGGCCTTGGTCAGTACCAGCCAGTTGTTGGTAAAGCCCGGAATCGCCAGACGGATCATCTGCGGCACCAGCACCCGGAAGAACACCTGGAAGCTGTTCATGCCATAGGCCATCCCCGCCTCCGCCTGCCCCTTGGGAATCGCCATGAAGGCACCGCGGAAGGTCTCCGACAGGTAGGCACCGAAGATGAAGCCCAGGGTGCCGATACCGGCAGCCAGCGGGTTCAGGTCGATGTAGTCGTCGTAACCCAGCATTGGCGCGACACGGTTGAGCAGGTCCTGGCCGCCGTAGAAGATCAGCAGGATCAGCACCAGGTCGGGAATCCCGCGGATCACCGTGGAATACAGGTCACCCAGCCACGCCAGCCAGCGCACCGGCGAGAGACGCAGTGCGACCCCGATCAGACCCAGAACGATGGCCAGGGCCATGGACGACAAGGCAAGCTGAAGCGTCAGCCAAGCGCCATCGAGGATGACAGCCCCGTAGCCTTTCAACATGATTCAGGTCCTCGAAAATTGGGATGAAAAAATGGCGCAAACTTCAGAGATTCTGCTGCTTGCGCCATCTCGGACTTGCTGATTCGACGATTTACTGGCCGTAAATGTCGAAGTCGAAGTACTTGTCCTGGATTTGCTTGTACTTGCCGTTCTCGCGAATGGCAGCGATCGCACCGGTGATCTTGTCTTTCAGCGCATCGCCTTTGCGTACGGCGATACCCACGCCGTCGCCGAAGTATTTGCTGTCGGTGAACGCCGGACCGACGAACGCGAAGCCTTTGCCGGCGTCGGTTTTCAGGAAGCCGTCATTCAGCAGGGTAGCGTCTGCCACGGTGCCGTCGAGGCGACCGGCCGCCACGTCCAGGTAGATCTCGTTCTGCGAGCCATATGGCTTGATCTCGGCACCCAGCGGAGCCAGCACTTCACGGGCGAAACGCTCGTGGATCGAACCACGCTGCACGCCGATGTTCTTGCCCTTGAGCTCGGTCAGGCCATCGCTGACCTGGGTACCGGCCTTCATGACCAGGCGCGCAGGGGTGTTGTAGTACTTGCCGGTGAAGTCCACGGACTTCTTGCGGTCGTCGGTGATCGACATGGACGACAGGATCGCATCGATCTTGCGAACCTTGAGCGCAGGGATCAGGCCGTCGAACTCCTGCTCGACCCACACGCACTTGACCTTCATTTCTTCGCACAGGGCGTTGCCGATGTCGTAGTCGAAACCGACGATGCTGCCGTCCGGAGCCTTGGAGGCGAATGGAGGGTAAGCCGCTTCGATACCAATTTTCAGAGGCTTTTCATCGGCGAACGTCGGCAGGGAAAGTACGGAGGACAGTGCCAGGGCGCCAAGAAGCACGAGTTTCTTCATCTTAGGACTCCATCGGTAAAGGGCGAAAACGGCAGAGTGAGCGACAGCCCAATATGCGAATGGGTGGAACCTGATAGCGGTGCTGCGTCCTTGAGGACCTGGCCACGAACCCCATGCGGGTTCCCGGGCAGGCAACGACGAGCGAGTGATCGGCATTCTAACGACAGGCCCGAAGCCGATATTTCCTCAATGCGACAACAAATTACAGAAGCACCGAGAAACCAGGTCGAGCACATTGACAGCTCTTCAAGTTTATGCAAGAGCAAAAGACGGTAAACCAATCTGTGCTGCAAATTGCGGGCCTATTATTCGCAAAGCCTTCTATTCCGGCAAGCGCAGCGTTATGACTTATTTTTTACCGCCCCCGCAAAGGCCCTGAAACAGGGCTTGGCGTTTCTCATTGCCCCGAATCCGGGCAGCGGGTTACACATTCCCCTCCCCCGGTAACATTCAGATACGCCTGATGGACATACCGATATTTATTCGATCGAAAAGCCGCTGCCTGTAGCCGCTGCCGCAGGCTGCGATAAGGCCCGAAGGGCCTTTCAGGGCCTTCAAGAGCGCGTCTCCTGCGGAGCCGATCGCAGCCTTCTGCAGCGGCTACAGGGGAACTGAGTAACGCCCATAAAAAAGCCCCGCCCGGCACAAGGCCGGGCGGGGCTTTCGCTGACACAGGTCCGTCTCAGGCGACGTTCATGGTCTTGTGGGTATCGACCAGATGCTGCACCACGCCCGGGTCCGCCAGGGTGGAGATATCCCCCAGGCTGTCGTACTCCGCCGTGGCGATCTTGCGCAGGATACGGCGCATGATCTTCCCGGAACGGGTCTTCGGCAGGCCAGGCGCCCACTGGATGACATCCGGCGAGGCGATCGGACCGATTTCCTTGCGCACCCAGTTCTTCAGCTCCAGGCGCAATGCTTCGCTCGGCTCTTCGCCACCGTTGAGGGTGACGTAGACATAGATGCCCTGCCCCTTGATGTCGTGGGGCACACCGACCACCGCCGCTTCGGCGACTTTCGGGTGAGCGACCATCGCGCTTTCGATCTCCGCGGTCCCCATGCGGTGGCCGGAGACGTTGAGCACATCGTCCACCCGCCCGGTGATCCACCAGTAGCCGTCTTCATCGCGACGGGCACCGTCACCGGTGAAGTACATGCCACGGAACGTCTTGAAGTAGGTATCGACAAAACGATCGTGGTCGCCATACAGGGTGCGCGCCTGGCCTGGCCACGAATCGAGGATCACCAGGTTGCCTTCGGCGGCGCCCTCGATAATGTTGCCCAGGTTGTCCACCAGCGCCGGCACCACGCCAAAGAACGGACGCGCCGCCGAACCCGGCTTGAGGGCATGGGCGCCCGGCAGCGGGCTCATCAGGGTGGCGCCGGTCTCGGTCTGCCACCAGGTATCGACGATCGGGCAACGGGATTGACCGACATTCTTGTAGTACCAGTCCCAGGCTTCCGGGTTGATCGGCTCACCCACCGAACCCAGCAGGCGCAGGCTGCTGCCATCGGCGCCTGCGCAGGCGGCGTTACCCGAGGCCATCATGGCGCGGATCGCGGTCGGCGCGGTGTAGAGGATATTGACCTTGTGCTTGTCGACGATCTTCGCCACGCGGGTCACGTCCGGATAGTTAGGCACGCCCTCGAACAGCACGGTGGTCGCGCCATTGGCCAGCGGACCATAGACGATATAGGTGTGGCCAGTAACCCAGCCGACGTCGGCGGTGCACCAGTAGATTTCCCCCGGACGGTAATCGAATACGCGCTCGTGGGTCAGGGCCGCGTACAGCAGGTAGCCGCCAGTGGTGTGCTGCACGCCTTTGGGCTTACCGGTGGAGCCGGAGGTATAAAGGATGAACAGCGCTTCCTCGGCACCCATTTCTTTAGGTGCGCAGACGGTACCGGCCACTTTCATCAAGTCTTCGTACCAGATGTCGCGATGCTGGTTCCACTTGATCTGGCCATTGGTGCGCTTGCACACGATGACCTTCTGGATGCTGCTGGTTTCCGGGTTGGTCAGCGCATCGTCGACATTGGCCTTGAGCGGAATCTTCTTGCCCGCGCGAATGCCTTCGTCGGCGGTGATCACCACTTTGGATTTGCAGTCGATGATCCGCCCGGCCAGCGCTTCCGGCGAAAAGCCGCCGAATACCACCGAGTGAATCGCGCCGATCCGGGTACAGGCCAGCATGGCGACCACGGCTTCGGGAATCATCGGCATATAGATAGTCACCACGTCGCCGCGGTGCACGTCCTGGCCACGCAGGGCGTTGGCGAACTTGCAGACCTGCTCGTGCAGTTCGCGGTAGGTGATGTTGCGGCTTTCGGAAGGATCGTCGCCTTCCCAGATGATCGCGATCTGATCGCCGCGCTCGGCCAGATGGCGATCCAGGCAGTTGTAGGAAACGTTGAGGGTGCCGTCGGCAAACCATTTGATATCGACATGGTGATCGTCGAAGGAGGTCTGCTTCACCGTGGTGAAAGGCTTGATCCAGTCGAGGCGCTTGGCTTGCTCGCGCCAGAAGCCGTCCGGGTTGACGACCGACTGCTGGTACATGGCCTTGTAGGTCGCCTCGTCAGTCAGCGTGTTGGCCGCAACCTCGGGACGAACGGGATACAGAGAAGCCGCACTCATCTTTCTTACCTCGGTGACATAGTTGTTGTTGTATGACCCCGTTGTAGCCGGGGCGGGCCTATAGAACCATTCGACGATGGTAGTAACAACCCCCAGCCGATCCCCCTGAAAAGTGCTTTACCCCCTCTATTACGGGACTTGCGGTAGTTTCTGCGGTAAGTAGAAGACCGCTGCCAGGCCGCTGGGGGTCGTTTTTACCGGGATTGTTACAAAAACCGTCAATAGTGTTTATCAAAAGCACGCCTGTATAGCGCCTACTCAGGCGCCTAAAATCAACCTCGCCAACAAGGCAATGTGATTAACCAAGTTACAGCCCCCACGAAGGCAGTTAATCCAGACTTCTACTCAAGTTCCACACGCAGCCCCACAAAGGCTGCGTGACCCCACACGACCTTAGAAAGGTGAAATCAAAATGAAAGCTTTATTAGTTCTGGCCCTCAGCAGTCTTTGCGTTACAGCAATGGCCGACGAGATCCCGACTGATGTCGCAAGCCAGCAACCAGCAGTAGAGGAATACTCTTACTCGTCCGACCTGGACATCGCCAAAGTTATATCCATGAGCGAAGTTCCAAATGTATGCGAAGTTGTACCTGCACGTATGGAATATGAAGACTCGAAAGGTCTGCGGCACATTCTGCAATACCGCGTCATGGGTAACGGCTGCTCTAACGGCTGATACTAAAGTTGCTCTTCAAGTTCCAACAATTGCCGGCCGCAAGAGATCTTTCTTGCGGCAAAGATGGCCAGATGCACAGCTGAATCCAGACTGGTTGCAAGCCATCGCCCAATGCAGTGCGACCACGGCTTTCGCACTCCCCTTTTTCATCTGTCGAGCCACCTTGCAGGGAGCGTTTCCGTATCGCCCCAAGGGGCTTGATGATGGTCCGAAAATGCCTTCTCGAGCATCAAGAGCGACCTCGGGTGGCAACCCGGGACAGTAGTGTTTCAAAGGTCAAGAATTGATCATCCAACACAAGATGTAGTGGCAAAAGCGTTTTTTTGCTTATTTTTTGAGCAAAATATACGACTGACAATTTGTACCGTGAATTGAACACAATCCTGTCTACCAAAGCCCACGACCTTCCCTGTAAGCCATGTACTACAGGGCTTGCAGAGCATTGCGCGAAAAAGCCAAGGCCTCGGATCGCTTCCAGGCGGCAAAAAACCGCAAAACCGGGTGAAAAAAAATCTTTGCCGGCCAAAGCCTTGTAAACCCTCGCTCCGCCGCGATCACGCCCCTCGCCAACCGAATCGTGAGCCACTTCGTCGCACCACAGCGGCAAAAAAATCCCTATAATGCGGCCTTAAAACGGGCCTGCAATATTCCCTTACAGGGATAAACAGCCAATCCGAAGCCAACGCAGGAGTCGACTCGGTCCTCTGCGCCCATAACCGCCTCGGAACTCCCGTACATATTTTTGTTTATTGCCTGCGTTAGCTGCCGCAACAAACGATTCCTTAAGATCCAACGCGGCCAGTTCGGCCGTGTGAAAAGCCAACCATCAGTTTTCACACGGGCATCTGGCCCTCACGCAGGAGACGACACGTCATGCTGAGCTGGGACGAATTCGACAAAGAAGAAGGCGAAGTCACCGTTAAAGGCGCCAACGCCGGCCACGCTGCCGAAGCTGCCATGGACAAACTCGACAGCGCCGGTGGTGCCGCCGCTCTCGAAGCCCGCGCCGTAACCGCCAGTGATTCCGCTGCCGTTGCCCGTGCCAAGGCATCCCTGGACCAGCTCGACATCGCCGAAGGCCTGGCCGAGCTGGAAGGTGCTTCCGCCCGTGTCGCCGTCGATGAAAAGCGCATGATCAACTGCCGCGCCGACCTCAACCAGCTGGTGCCATTCAAATACGACTGGGCCTGGCAGAAGTACCTGGACGGTTGCGCAAACCACTGGATGCCGCAAGAAGTCAACATGACCGCCGACATCGCCCTCTGGAAAAACCCGGAAGGCCTGACCGACGACGAGCGCCGCATCGTGATGCGTAACCTGGGCTTCTTCTCCACCGCCGACTCCCTGGTTGCCAACAACCTGGTACTGGCCGTGTACCGCCTGATCACCAACCCGGAATGCCGCCAGTACATCCTGCGCCAAGCGTTCGAAGAGGCGATCCACACCCACGCCTACCAGTACTGCATCGAATCGTTGGCCATGGATGAAGGCGAGATCTTCAACATGTACCACGAGATTCCATCGGTCGCCAAGAAAGCGGCCTGGGGCCTGAAGTACACCCGTTCGATCTCCGATCCGAAGTTCGAAACCGGCACCGTCGACACCGACAAGGAACTGCTGCGCAACCTGATCGCCTACTACTGCGTTCTGGAAGGCATCTTCTTCTACTGTGGCTTCACCCAGATCCTGTCCATGGGCCGCCGCAACAAAATGACCGGCGTCGCCGAGCAGTTCCAGTACATCCTGCGCGACGAATCCATGCACCTGAACTTCGGTATCGACGTGATCAACCAGATCAAGATCGAAAACCCGCACCTGTGGGATGCCGAGATGAAGGAAGAAGCCACCCAGATGATCCTCCAGGGCACCCAACTGGAAATCGAATACGCTCGCGACACCATGCCGCGCGGCGTACTGGGCATGAACGCGGCGATGATGGAGGACTACCTCAAGTTCATCGCCAACCGTCGCCTGTCGCAGATCGGCCTGAAAGAAGAATACCCGGGCACCACCAACCCGTTCCCATGGATGAGCGAAATCATGGACTTGAAGAAAGAGAAGAACTTCTTCGAGACTCGCGTGATCGAGTATCAGACTGGCGGCGCGCTGAGCTGGGATTGATTCCGAGCTCCTGCCCTGTGCCGATCTCGATCTGAATCGGCACAACGAAAGATCAAAAAAAGCCCTGACTTGCTCAGGGCTTTTTTATTGAGACCCGGTATCCCCGACTCCAGGCAAATCATCCAACCCGGAACTCAATCGGCGGAGACCAGGACACCACGAATCTCCTTTTTCACCGCCTCGAAATCCGCCGCCGCGCGGGGATCGTCCAGCAGCCGGGCCGCCAACACCGCGGCACTGATCTTTCCGCCCTCCAGGTCGCTGGGGAAATGCACACCGGCGATGACCCGGCTGTCGGCATTGATCTGTGCGCGGCTGAACAACTCGCTGCGTTTCTCCGGCAGCGCCATGCTCAGCAAGGTGGCATTGAGATAACCATTCATCGAGTGACCACTGGGGTAGGAATCGCCCTCCGGTGGCGGCAATACTGGCTTCACCAGTGCCGAGGCTTCGTAAGGGCGCGGCCGACCATAGCTGTGCTTGGCCGGCATCAGGAATTGCACCAGGTCTTCCTGGGCCCGCCGGAAGAAGGCCCGGGTCAGGGGCAAGCGCTCAATGCTGAAACCGGCGCCGAGGGATTCCCTGGCGAAGTGGAACACGCTGTCTTCCCATTCATCATCCTGCTGGACCCGGCTCACCTGAGCGCTACTGCGTGCTGCCTGGGCCGCCAGCACGGCTGTCAAATCGCTTTGTTGCAACGATGAATCAACAGTTGGAGGTGGTGGCAGGTAGTCAGCCAACCGGAACTGATTGGCCGGCAGATAAGGCAAGGCTGCCTGTTCCGCCAGGACGGCCCCGGTGCCGGACAGGGCCAGACAAAACAACAATGAACGCGCAAGAACAGGCATATGGAGGTCCTCGTTATTGTGAGGGGAAAAGCCGTCTGGCTGGTTCCCACCGGGCCTTCATTCATGAGGCCGGCGCCTTCTTATCGGCCATTTGTTCGAGGCTTACTTGTCCCTCCTTGCCAAAGGTGTGACGTTCTCTGCCAGGACTGTTCAAGACACCTAAGCTTTTGTTTTTACAAGCTTTAACTCGTAGGAATCGTCTCTATATGGTGAGAGTTTTGTTAATTAGAACTGTAGGAAATTTCATGCCCCTCATGCAGCCGCCATGACCTGGCAAGACTCAGGAAGGCTGTCAGTTTGATTGGTCCCGACGGGGGATTTTTCGTGAGCACGCCCGCCCTACCAAGGGCGTGGTTGGAACGGGGTCATGGCTTGTTCTGTTCCAGCGGACGCCAGTCGAAATGCTGCCGTTCGCCGACGCCATTGAAGTCGACGCGATAGGTGTGTTGCTTGCCGCCGATATCGCAGACGCCGATCAGATCGTGGTTATGCTGTTCGCGCGGCGGTGGCGTCTGGATACGCACGGTACCGTGGCAGTTTTCGTAATTGCAGGGCGCGGTATTGCGATACAGCAGGTAATCGCCACTTTCATCACGCTCGACCCAACGCCCATCGATGAATCGGGCCTGGTCGGGCGCAATGCTGGCGGTGGCCATCTTGCGCTTGCCGTTGCACAGCATCACCCCGCCCATGGCGGCGGCCATGATGAGGTAGGCCAGGATCCGCGACTCCACATTGAAGTAGGAAAGGATGCCCAACGCGTCGGCCAGGATCGACATGACCGAAAGCGCCAGCGCCGGCAGCGATAGAAAAAACGCCACCGCGCCTTTGATGACGCTGCCCCGGCTAACCCGCTCGACACTCCTGGGATCGATGACGAACTGAATGCTGGTGCGTTCAGGCGCCTGATTCTGGGCAATGTTGATGTGGTTGGCATCACCAATGGAGCCGATATTGATGCGATTACCGTCAGACATGAACCTGAGCCTTTTCCGGTGATGAGTGGAACGTGCTACCTACAAGGTTATGCCGAGATCAGCGCCCATGCTTGAAAAGATCAGTGCACTCCACTGCGCCACCCGCTATTAATAGCCTTCTTCACTCAAGGACCCGAGCCCCCATGAAATTCGACACCGCCTACTGCATCAGCCTCGACGACAAGCTGTCGATCTATGACGTGCGCGATCTGAATTTCGACGAGACCATGGCCTTCGACTCAGCCAAGGAACAATTCCAGTGCCCCAACGATGCCTGTCGCGCCACCTTTGCCGCTGACAATCAGTTGGGGACCTTCAATGCCAAGAACGTCAATTACATCCGCACCCCGCATTTCAAGAACCTGCCTGGCACCCGGCATATCGAAGGCTGCCCGTATGGCACCAGCAGGACGCTGGCAGCCGGGGTGGAGGGTACGCCGGACGAGGATGATCGGGAGGAGCACTTCCCATCGGAATTGCTGCTGGCCCGCCGCGAATATGTGCGCAAGCCCGCCAGCCCGGCAGCGGATAGCGATACGCCAGGAACTGCCGCGCCAGCCCCCTCCTCCAGCCCGCGCACGCCAGCCCCGGCTCAGGCCGGCACCCCAGACAAGACCAGTGTCTTCGCTCATCCGGTGGAGTGTTTTGTGTCGAATATCGACGACAAGGAGCTGCTCAAGCGCATGCCGCTGAAGATCGGCGAACACACGGCGTCCTATGCCTCGTTCTTCAAGAAGATCGAATACCTGCTGGACAACAAGGGGTTGATCTACTGGGGCAAGATCAAGGAGATCAAGGACTACACCCAGAGCTTTCGCATCGACTTCGAACAGAAGGTCTGGTTCAAACAGGCGGACGAGACGAAAAAGAAGCCCTACTCGGTCAACGTCTACCTGAGCAAAAAACTGATCGAGAGCTACCGCAAGCGCAAAGCCTTCCTCGAAGAGATCAAGCATGCGATCGACAGCGAACAAGAGCTGTATTGCTTCTTTTATGGCGTGACCCCGGAGCTGAAACAGGTGCCAAGCAAAAAACACCCCGAACAGACGTTCGGGGTATTCAGCGCCAACATCGAGAACCTCGACCACTTCATCATTCGTGAAGCGCCGGGGTTGGCGCTGGGCTAACCCTTAGCGAACCAGCATGCCGAGCATTACCAGCACCAGCAGGCCGATATACACCCGCGCATGCAGCCGGTCGGGAATGCGCCCGATCCACGGTGAGGCCAGGCACATGCCCAGCAATGAGCCGAGGGTCAGCACGGCAAACGCCAGCAGGTCGATATAGCCGATAAACCAGGGGCCCAGATCGAAGCGACTGAAGCCGGCCATGGCCATATAGGTCAAGGCCCCGGCCAGGGCTACCGGCACGCTCAGCGGGTTGGCCATGGAGGTGGCCTGGGTCATGCTCAAGCCACAACGGCGCAGCAGGGGCACGGTCATCACACTGCCGCCGACACCCAGGAAGGTAGCAATGGCCCCGATGCCCAGGCCTCCGGTGTTTTCCAGTCGCCCCAGGCAGCGCGGCGCACGGGTGTCGCTCTGTTCAAGAAAGCCACGACGCATCAGGCAATCGGCAATGGTCAGCGCCAGGTAGGCGATAAAGGCGTAGCGCATCGCCTCACCACTCACCGCCATTGCCAGGACCGCCCCCGCTATAGCTCCCAGCCCGATGTAGCCACCCAGCGGCCACAGATAATGTCGAATCAGGTTGCCCGCGCGGCGGTGTTTGCCGGTGGCCATCAGCGCGTTGACGATCATCACGCAGGTCGAGGTGGCGACCGCTATATGCATGGCCGACTGAGCGACGGCATCGTCAGCGCCATGGCTGCTCAGCAACATGCGATACAGCAGCGGCACCACCACAAAGCCGCCGCCAAAACCGAACAGCACCGAGCTGATCCCGCTCATGCAGCCGAACACCGCCAGCCATAGATAAAACATCGAAGGGTTCTCCGTTAGCAGAAGACCTCGACGATAGAGCGCCAGGGCTTGGCCGGCCTTAGCAAGTTAGCCAATACTATTTGCATTCACGCCAACCCGCGGACGCCGACGCCATGCGTAACACTTCGATCGACCTGCTGGATCACACCCCACGCGCCGTGGTGGCGATCGGCACCGATTACCCCCAGGGCCACCTGTTGCCGAGCCACAGCCATCGTCGCGCGCAACTGTTGTATGGCGCCACCGGGGCGATGCAGGTCAGCACCACGAATGGCCGCTGGGTGGTGCCGCCACAGCGTGCGGTATGGATTCCGCCCCGGGTGGCCCATGAGGTGCTGATGCTCGGGGTCAGTACCCGCAGCCTGTACATCGAACCGGCGGCCATGCCGGCCCTGAGCGATGAGTGCCAGGTGATCAGCGTGTCGCCACTGATGCGCCAGTTGCTGATGGAGGCGGTGGATCTGCCGCTGGCGTACGACGAGAACGGACGCGACGGTGTGCTGGTCAGCCTGTTGTTGCATGAACTGAGCCGTACCACCCGCCTGCCCCTGCACATTCCCCTGCCCGAAATGCCACGCCTGCTCACCCTGTGCCAGGCCTTCCTGCAACAACCCGATGCCCACCAGTCTCCCGAGCAATGGGCGCAACAGCTGCACATCAGCCTGCGCACCTTCAACCGCCTGTTCCGCGAGCAGACCGGCATGAGTTTCGTCCAGTGGCGCCAGCGCGCCTGCGTGGTCAGGGCCTTGCCCCGACTGGCCGCAGGCGAGTCGGTGACGCGAATCGCCCTCGATTTCGGTTATGACAGCCCCGCCGCCTTTTCCACCATGTTCCGCCGGGTAGCGGGGCAAGCGCCCAGCGCCTACCTGGAAACCGGGGGCATAGCGCCGGGACAAGACTTGTCACGAAGACGTTGAGGCGATCGGCAAAATGAGTTTGATCCGGGAGCAAAACAACTGTACAAATAAACAGTACTTTATTGACTCATTTTCACCCGCTTCCGGAGAAATCCCATGGCCTCACTCGCGATGAAAGTCACCCTGGAACGTATCGCCCTCTTCCAGTTCACCCCAGAACACTGCATTCAGGCCCGCGCCATGCTGGGGTGGAGCCAGGAACAGCTGTCACAGGAATCCGGCGTCTCGATAGCCGCCATTCACCGCTTCGAGGCGGGCGGCGAATTGCTCGACGTGACCCGACTGGCCCTGGCCTTTCGCCTGGAAGCAGAAGGCCTGGTGTTCTTCCCCGGTTTCGCTCCGGGGCGTGGCATGAACATCAAGGGTGCGACGCCCAACCCGATGGAACGGCCCGACTACGCCATGATCGAGTGATCCAGGGCGCTCAATACCTCTTCCTGTAATGCCTGCACCGAGTGGTGAGTGGCATCGAGGCGGATTACCGGGCAGCTCAGCCCGGTGATCCAGCTCTCATGCCGCCGCAGGCTGCGCGTACCTTGGCCACCCGTGTCGTAGCCAGCCGCCCAGGCAAGAAAGGTTTGAGTCGCGAGATGGCGTTCGCCGCCCTCATGGATCTGCTCGCCGTAACGCTGAAACTCGCGCACCCGCAAACGCTGCAGGCGGACCTCGGGGTCCAGGCGGAGGAAAATGGCATGGGTGAAAGCCTCAATCATCGGGTCGCCCCAACCGCACAAGGAGCCGGACAACACCCAGCTGTCCAACCCGGCCACCTGCTGCCGCAACAGCTGGATGCGCTCGTCCCGGGGACGGCGCAGGCTGAAAGGCTGTTCGCTGGGGCGCCAGAAGAAGTTATCGGAATCGAAGTGGGCAATACCCAAACGCTGGGCCAGCACCTGGCCCAAGGTCGTGGTGCCGGAACCAGACGCGCCAAACAGATGAAGCCGATAAGCCATCACCAGGTCCGTCGAGGGTATTGGGGGAGTTCTCTAGATACTCCCCAGGCCCGGGCACGGCAACCTGGCGATAGCCGGGCTCGGGGAGTAGCCGATGAAGGGTCTACAGATCGCTTGCCGTTACCTGCTCGGCCATGGGGTCGACCTCCACCCACCAGGCGTGCCCCCGCTGCGGGTGCGACAGGTTGAAGGCCTCGCCCATCTGCGGCGTGGCAATGGCGATGCTGCGTTCCCAGGCCAGCGAAAGGATACGGTCAAACGGTTCGTACCAGGCATGCATCGACAGGTCGAACGTGCCGTTGTGGATGGGTAACAACCAGCGGCCCTTCAAGTCGATGTGCGCCTGCAGGGTCTGCTCAGGCTGCATGTGCACGCCCGGCCACTCGACGTTGTAGGCGCCGGTTTCCATCAGGGTCAGGTCGAAAGGGCCGTAACGCTCGCCAATCCGCTTGAAGCCGTCGAAGTAACCGGTGTCACCGCTGAAGAAGATCCGGCTGTCGCCATCGATCATCACCCAGGAGGCCCACAGCGTGCTGTTGCCATCGAACAGGCCACGGCCGGAGAAATGCTGGGACGGCGTGGCGATAAGACGAATGCCATCGACTTCCGTGCCTTCCCACCAGTCCAGCTGACGCACTTTGTCGGCCGGCACACCCCACTTCACCAGGGTATCGCCCACGCCCAGGGGGGTGAGGAAATGGCGGGTCTTGTCCGCCAGCTTGAGCACGGTCTGGTGGTCCAGGTGATCGTAGTGATCATGGGACAGGATCACCGCTTCGATCGGTGGCAATTGCTCCAGGCTTATAGGCGGCTGGTGGAAACGTTTGGGACCGGCCCATTGCACCGGCGATGCGCGTTCGGCGAATACCGGATCCGTGATCCAGAACTTGTCATGCAGCTTCAACAGCACCGTCGAATGCCCCAGGCGGTAGACGCTCTGGTTCGGCGCCGCCAGCAGCTGTTCGTGGGTCAATGGCTGCACCGGGATGGCCCCGACCGGGCGGGTATTACGCGGTTTGTGGAACAGCATGCGCCAGAAAATACCCAGCGTCTTGCCCAGCCCGGCGCGTCGTACCGGCGTGTGATTACGGAACGCACCTTGTTCCTGCAGGGACGTTTCGGGACGTGAGGCGCTGTCTGCACGGGAAGAGAGAGTGGCCATGAATCAGTGACTCCAAGGAACCCGAAAAGGCTCCGGTGATTCTCTGCGGAACGACAAAGGCCAATGCACGCAAGCGTCAGCCGACCATCGTTTTTTCTGTCATTAACTACACTGCACAGTGTAGTTTTTTCTAGATTGCAACAAACCCGGGACTAAGTAAACTGCCCCCGGATAACTGCCAACGACCGCCATCGAACCCAACTTATGACAGCTCCCAAGCGCCTGACCGACCTCAAACGCGAAGCCATCATCCAGGCGGCGATCACCGAATTCCATGCCAGCGGGTTCGATATCACCAGCATGGACAAGATCGCGGCAACCGCCGGAGTGTCCAAGCGCACGGTGTACAACCACTTCCCCAGCAAGGAGGAGTTGTTCACCGAGATCATGCATAAGTTATGGGCAAGCATCAGGGCGCGGGCGGACATTCTTTACCACCCCGGATTAACCCTGCGTGAACAGTTGCGGGAATTGTTGATGGCCAAGCTGCAACTGCTGGCCGATGACAACTTCCTCAACCTGGCGCGGGTCGCCATTGCCGCGACCCTGCATTCCCCCGAGCGCGCCCAGTACATGGTGGCGCGCATGGGCGAGCGTGAAGAAAGCCTGATGGTGTGGATTCGCTCGGCCCAGGCGGACGGCCGACTCAAGCCCCTGGACCCGGACTTCGCCGCCCAGCAACTCCACGGCATGCTCAAGGCGTTTGCCTTCTGGCCACAGATCACCATGAACCGGCCGCCCCTCAAGGAAGACGAACAGCAGCGCGTCGTCGAGTCCACGCTGGACATGTTCCTGGCCTGCTATCAAGCCTGATTCCCTTCTCCCTCGATTTGCTCCGACAGCGGATCTGCCGACCGCCATGACGTGCACCGAGTGCTCTGCAATGGGCATTTGCGTACGCTCGTTCCACTAAATGGCCTGCAAGGACACTGATTATTCTTGTTGGAATAAATGACAATATTCGCCGCCTTGCCCAATGAAGGGTGACGGCCAATAAAAACACCACAAAGTGTTTCAAACCCGGGCTCGCGCAGAAATTTATGGATAACCAACAAGGCAAAGGGCTGTCGTTTGCCAAACGTATTTACCTGCCCAGGATCGTCGGGCTGGGGATTGGCAGCCTCAGCGTATTCGCCGGGTTGTACCCGGTGCCGCAACCGACCTGGGTTTGGCTGTTCCTGCTGTTCAACGGTTTTATCTGGCCGCACCTGGCGTACCTGATCTCGAGCCGCGCGGCCTTCCCCTACCAGGCCGAACGCCGCAACCTGCTGTGCGACTCGCTCTTCGGTGGTTTCTGGGCGGCGGCGATGCAGTTCAATCCGCTGCCCACGGTGACCATTCTGGCCATGATGGCAATGAACAACGTCGCGGCCGGTGGCCTGCGCCTGTTCATCCATGGCTCCATGGCCCAACTGAGCGGGGTACTGCTGTCGTGGTTGCTGCTCGGTCCTGCCTTCACCGGGGATGCCACCCAGCTGCAGATCTACGCCTGCCTGCCGATGCTGACCCTCTACCCGATGGCGGTGGGTATGGTCTGCTACCGGCTGGCGATCAAGCTCTCCGAGCACAAGCGCACCCTCAGCGCGCTGAGCCGCACCGACAGCCTGACCGGCCTGCTCAACCACGGCGCCTGGAAAGACCTGCTGCACCTCAAGTTCACCAAGTGCCAGCAGCAACGCTGTCACGGCACCATTGCCTTGATCGACATCGATCACTTCAAACACATCAACGACAGCTACGGCCATATCCTCGGCGATGCCGTGCTGCATCAATTGAGCCGGGACCTCAAGCTCAACCTGCGTCAGGACGACCTGGCCGGGCGCTATGGCGGCGACGAGTTCTGCGTGATCCTGCCGACGACCTCTATCCAGCAGGCCCACGAAGTGATGGAACGGCTGCGGCAAGTCTTCAGCAACTATCGCCATCCTGGCGTTCCACAACTCAGGGTCAGCCTGAGTATCGGCCTGGCCGCCTGGCACCCTGGGCTGCGCGATGCCGCAATGTGGCTCATGGAGGCCGACAAAGCCCTGTATGCCGCGAAAAACACCGGGCGCAACAAAGTCGCCGCCGCCAGTCCGGTAAACGACACCCTCCGTGCCGACCGGCCCTTGAAAAGTTATACAAAAATGTAAAAACCCAACATTTTGTACAACTTTCACGAACACCACTCCGAGCCAAGCCGGCATAATGCCGCTATGCGGTTATCCCAAAAAAGCCGAGCCGGCCATTCTCGACCGTGCAACATAACCTCCCTAAATTAACTCGCAGGCCCAGCGTCTCACCTCAGACGTTGAGCAAGGATACGCTCCGGACAGGGTCGTGCCCTTCCAAGGGTTATCTGCCAGTCATGGAATGCTGGCATTGAGCAGACAAGGCCGAGGCTCCGGGGCTATCGGCATGCAGGCGCAGACAACAGGGACTGACTCCAGGTTTTTCCCACTGAGCACCAGCCATCATGTTATTCAACCGCCATAACAAAACCATCGACGCCTTGCACCACACCATCGTCCAGCAAGCCAGCCTGCTCGAGGCCATCGACCGTTCGATGGCAGTGATCGAGTTCGACCTGGAGGGCACGGTCCTGCGGGCCAACGACAACTTCCTCAAGACCATGGGCTATCGCACAGAGCAGGTCATCGGTCACCCCCATCGCCAGTTCTGCAACGCCGAATTCACCCGCGGCAATCAATACCGCGAGCTCTGGACGCGCCTGAAAAACGGCCAATTCCAATCGGGGACCTTCGAGCGCGTCAATGCCCAAGGCCAGCCGGTATGGCTGGAGGCCAGCTACAACCCGATCAGGGATGCCGACGGCAAGGTCTTCAAGGTGGTCAAGTACGCCCTCGACGTCACCGAGAAAATCCAGCAGGAAAGCGAGTCCAGGGGCAAGCTGCACGCCATCGACCGCGCCATGGCGGTGATCGAGTTCAACCTCGACGGCAGCGTCATCACCGCCAACCAGAACTTCCTCGATCGCCTCGGCTACAGCCTTGCCGAACTCAAGGGCAAGCATCATCGGATCTTCTGCAAACCCGAGCTGGCCAACAGCAATGCCTACCAGGACTTCTGGCGGCGCCTCAACCAGGGCGAGTTCTTCAGCGGGCAGTTCGAGCGCGTCGACAAACGTGGCCAATCGGTATGGCTGGAGGCCAACTACAACCCGGTGTACGACGCCGCCGGGCGCCTGTGCAAGGTGGTGAAGTTCGCTTCCGACGTGACCGCGAGGGTGGAGAAACACGCCCAGGACGCCCAGAGCGCGACCCAGGCCTACCACATCTCGGTAGAAACCCGGCAAGTTGCCGAACAGGGCACCTCGGTGATCCAGCAGGCGGCCAACGAAATGCGTCAGATCGCGGCCAACATCGAAGACTCCTCGACCCTGATCGCCAAGCTCGGCGAGCGCTCCGAGCAGATCACCGCCATCGTCAACACCATCCGCGCGATCGCCGAGCAGACCAACCTGCTGGCGCTCAATGCCGCGATCGAAGCCGCGCGTGCCGGCGACCAGGGCCGCGGCTTTGCCGTGGTCGCCGACGAAGTCCGGCAACTGGCCGCCCGCACCAGCGGCTCGACCGCGGAAATCTCGGGGATGATCGACATGATCCAGCACGAAACCCAGCAGGCCATCAAAAGCATGGACGGTACTCGGGACCGGGCGGCCAAGGGCGTGGACCTGGCGGATCAGGCCGGCACGGTGATCCTGCAGATTCGCGACGGTGCCAGCGAGGCGGTACAGGCGGTGAGCATGTTCGCCAACGAGCGCGCCACGCTCTAAAGCGGCGTTTATCAATCAACGGTGTCGACGCCAGGGAAGGCGTCGGGCAACGGGCTATAGTGACCGGCAGTCCCATCGCCCGAGTCCGCCATGAACCCGACCCCATCCGAAACAGCCTCAGCCGCCCCTGTCGACCACCTGCGTTTCCACCGTCCCCACGCCCATCTGGCCCCGACCTTCGGCACCGACCGCTTTGCCCTGAAGGCCGAAGCCTTCGCCCGCTTTTTCGGCACCCCGACCTTCCTCGGCGCACAAACCCTGATCGTGCTGGTCTGGGTCGGACTCAACCTGAGCGGCGTCACGCACTTCGACGTCTACCCGTTCATCCTCCTTAACCTGGCCTTCAGCCTGCAAGCGGCCTATGCCGCACCGCTGATCCTGCTGGCCCAGACCCGTCAGGCCGCACGCGACAAAGCCCAGACCGACGCTGATGCCCAGCACCGCGAAGCCATCGCTATCGCCAACAGCGAACGCCAGGCGCAAGCCGCGCAACACACCGCGCAACTGCTCGAACTGCTGGAGCAGAATACCCGCCTGACCCAGATGACCAAACAGCTGAGCGAACGCATCGAAAGCCTGACCTCGGACATGCACCAGCACGTCCTACACAAGGCCCCGCCCCAGGCATGACTCACTGTGGCGCGCGCAGGCGCTGGCTCAATTCGTCGAACAGCGTCACCACCGCGCGCAGCGCCCGGCAGTCGGCCCGGGTCAGCAGCCAGAGCGTAGTGTCGCAACCCGGCAGCGGGTCGCTCAGGGGTTGTAAGGCGGTGGCGTCATCGAGCAGGAAATCCGGCAGCACCGCCACCCCCAGTCCGGCCTTCACCAGTTCACTGACCGCCAGCATGCTGTTGCAGCGATAGCCCGGCACCACGCCGGGCAATGCCTGCCGACGCCAGGCCACTGTGGCGTGGTCCGGGAGGAAATCGTCCGGGGCGATCCAGGTCAGTCCGGCCAGATCCGTCGCCCCGACCGACTGCCGATAGCTCGGGCTGGCACAGACCCGGTAAGACACCGCCCGCAACTGCCGGCCCACCAGGTGCTCCGGCGGCGTGCGTGTCAGGCGCAGGGCCAGGTCGGCGTCGCGCCGGCTGAGGTTGGCGAAATCATTGGAGGTGCTGAGCTCCAGGGCCAGTGCCGGATAGCGCGGCATGAAGTGAGCCAGCGCCGGCAACAACAGGCCCTGCAGCACCGAATCGGTACAAGTCAGGCGCACCGTGCCGCTGACCACCGCGCCGCCCTGCTCCACCCCGATCTGTGCCGCGTCCAGTGCCTGTTCCGCGCGTTCGGCCTGCTCGGCCAGGGTGCGGGCCAGGCCGGTGGGCAGGTAGCCGGCGCGGCTCTTGTCGAACAGCTGCTGGCCCAGCGCGGCCTCGAGGCGACGCACCGCACGGAACACCGTGGACACATCGACTTTCAACAACGCCGCCGCGCGGGCCAGGGAGCCACCGCGCACCAGGGCGAGGATCAGCGACAGGTCGGGGTAGTCGAGACGATAGTGCGTGGCTGCATTGATCACTTGGATAAACGCCAATATTGAATGCGTGAACGCCAATCTATAGTGACGGCCAGCAACCGACAAGCGTTGGCCCTACTGGGAGAAGTCCATGCCGCACATCGCACGTCCGCCCATCCTGCACATCGCCCTGGTGGGCGACTACGACCCTCAGGTCACCACGCACCAGGCCATTCCCCTGGCCCTGGAAATGGCCGCCGAGGAAACCGGCCTCAAGGTGCACTACCGCTGGCTGGCCACCGACAGCCTGACCAGCGACGCGCCACTGCAAGCGGTCGACGGCATCTGGTGTGTGCCCGCCAGCCCCTACCGCTCGATGGACGGCGCCTTGCGGGCGATCCGCTTTGCCCGCGAGCAGCACCGCCCCTTCCTCGGCACCTGCGGCGGTTTTCAGCACGCGGTGCTGGAGTACGCGCGCAACGTGCTGGGCTGGGCCGATGCCGAACACGGCGAAACCCATCCCGAGGCCGAGCGCGCCTTGCTCACGCCGCTGACCTGCGCCCTGGTGGAAGCCACCGACAGCATTCACCTGTGCGCAGGCAGCCGCATCGCCGAAGCCTATGGCGAGCACCAGATCAGCGAAGGTTATCGCTGTCGCTACGGGGTCAATCCGCAGTTCGCGGCGCAATTGCTCGAGCACGACCTGCGCCCCAGCGGCTACGACTCGGCCGGCGATCTGCGGGCAGTGGAACTGCGCGACCAGCGGTTTTTTGTCGCCACCCTGTTCCAGCCGGAACGGGCAGCGCTCAAAGGCGTCGTGCCGCCCCTGGTCAGCGCCCTGCTCGCCGCTTGCCTGGAGCGTCACGCATGATCGCCCATACCCCCGAGGCGCCCTATTACGCGGTGATTTTCAGCGCCCAGCGCCGCGAACCAGACCCGGCCTACGAGCAGATCGCCGAACGCATGGTCGAACTGGCGCGACAGCAACCGGGGTTTCTCGGCATGGAGTTCGCGCGTAACGAGGAGGGCTTCGGCATCACGGTCTCCTATTGGCGGGACCAGGCCTCGATCCTCGCCTGGAAGCAGCAGGCCGAACACCGCATCGCCCGCGAACGCGGGCGCAGCGACTGGTACGCGGCCTGTCACACCCGGGTGTGCAAGGTCGAACGCGCCTACCTGTTCGAACGCTGAGACCTGATCGCGAGCCCAGCCACCGCGCATCCCGGTTATTGCGCCGCCGGCAGCAGATTGCGCACCGCCGAAATCTCCGGCAGGTCGGTGCGGCGCATGTACACGCGCAAGGGTTCGCTGATGTTGATGCGGTCATCGATGTTCTGTTCCAGCAGCAACTGGATCAGCTCGCGCTTGAGCACCATGACCTGGCCCTCGGCGCTGGCCCAGACGAATTCGCTGGCGGGAGTGATGGCGTCGTCGGCGACGTCCATGCCGAAGGAGTCTTCGCTGAAGCGCACGATGTGCTGGCCGCTCTTGCGGTTGAAACCGACAAAACCCTTGAGCTGGTCGGCGGCCTGGCAGATGAGTTCGGATGTGATGCGCATGGTAAACCTCACTGAGTGTCCCGAAGGACAGGTGATCGATGGTTTACACGCCAGGCAAGGGTGGAAATGTTTTCGCGCTTCCCTCTGACGGGGAAACTTCAGGGCGCAAGCGTACTGCAAAGCACCCCACAAAAGCGTCGGAAAATTTGCCGCAGGTGCAGATTTATGTCGGTTTCGCGATAGCACAACGGCCATTCAATTGTTAAAAGGTAGTCCTTTGAAAATCGCCCTCCACGAAAGGACCTCGACCATGCCTGCCACCTTCACCAAAAGCGCCCTGATGCTGAGCCTGATGCTTGGCCTGGGCCAGGCACAGGCCGCCAGCCCAAGCCCCACCGCACTGGCTGTCAGCCAAGGCATTCCACACCCTGCGGTGATCGCTCACCGGGGCGCGTCCTTCGATGCACCGGAGTCCACCGCCGCCGCCTACAAACTGGCCCGCGACCTGGGCGCCGACTACCTGGAAATGGACCTGCAACGCAGCAAGGACGGCGTGCTGTTCGCCCTGCACGACAACAACCTGCAGCGCACCACCGACGTCGCCAGCAAGTTTCCCGAGCGCAAGGACAGCCCGGCCAACGCCTTCACCATGGCCGAGCTGAAAACCCTCGACGCCGGCAGCTGGTTCAACCAGGCCTATCCCGGCCGTGCCCGTGCGAGCTACGTCGGCCTGAAGATCCTGACCCTCGACGAAATCATCGACATCGCCCAGAGCAACCCGCATCACAAGCCCGGCCTGTACATCGAGACCAAGGAGCCCCAGCAGTTCCCCGGCATCGAGCACGACCTCAAGGAAAAACTCCAGGACCGCGGCTGGCTCAGCCCGGCCGGCTCCAAGCTGGCGAAAAGCGACCTGGCGGTAGGCCAGGGCAAAGGCAAGGTGGTGTTGCAGACCTTCGAGAAGAGCAGCCTGGAACTGCTGCAGAAAGAAATGCCGAAAGTGCCGAAGATCCTCCTGCTGTGGATCGGTGAAGGCGGCATGCAGCCCAAGTCCGACGTGACCTTCGCCAACAGCGGCGAGAAGGACAAGGCGGCCTACTACGCCAAGCAGGAGCCCAAGGACAAGGCCGAGTTCGAGCAGTGGGTCAGCTACGCCAAGGCCCAGGGCGCCATCGGCACCGGCCCGTCGGCGGCACTGACCAATGGCGGCGACCAGAGCTACTTCGACCTGGTGCAACCCTGGATGAACCAGTTCACCCACGACCAGGGTCTGCTGGTGCACGTCTACACCATCGACGAGCCGGTGGACTTCAAGAAGGTCCTGGACTCCGGTGTCGACGGCATCTTCACCAACCGCGCCGCGGAGCTGCTCAAGTACGTCAAGCGCCCGGCCAGCGGCAGCGTCAGCCAGTTGCTCGAGGCCAACGGCTACTGAGCCCGTCGCCGTGCGCACGCCCGAGTGGACAGGCCAGCTGTGGCTCGGGCGTGACTACGGACTGATCCAGGGCGAGCTGGGGCGTACCGCGCCCCACGCCCACTACGCCCATCAACTGATCCTCGCCCCCGCCGCACCGGTCACCGTCAGCCTCGACGGCCTGCCCTGTACCGCCCGACAGGTGTTTATCCCGGCCATGCAACGGCATGCCATCCTCGACGCACCCGGGACCCTGTTCACCCTCTACGCCGAACCGCTGACGATTGACGCCCAGGCTCTGCAAGACAGCCTGCTGGGTGTCGAGCTGACGCTGCCGGCACTGACCGAGGCGCTGCGGCATTGCCCGCGCCGTATCTTGCAGGACCGACGGATCGAAAAGGCCCTGGCCGCCCTCGACCGACAATTGGCAGGCAAGGTCTCGGCCAGTGCTCTGGCAGCCCACGCGCACCTGTCCCTGAGCCAGCTGGAACGGCTGTTCAGCGGCCAGCTCGGCTTGCCGGTGCGGCGCCTGGTGCTGTGGCGGCGCCTGCGCCTGGCGATGGGCCTGGTGCTGGCGGGCCAGGCCATCACCGAGGCCGCCCATGGCGCTGGGTTTGCCGACTCCGCGCACTTCTCCCGCACCCTGAAAACCCTGTTCGGCGTCACCGCGCGCCAGGCCCTGCAACATATCGAACTGCACCTGCTGGACTGATTCAACGGCGCAACGGCAAGGGCACCGGCGGTTCCTCATGCACGGCTTGCCTGCTGAAGGGGGCCAGCAATTGTCGCCAATACGCCTGCGGATAATCCGGCTGGCTGCCGATGCCCAGGTCGCCCTGGCGGATCGGGTAGGCCGAAGAATAAAACGCCGTGCCCAGCAACCAGTCCCAGACATTCAGGAACAGGCCGAAATTCACATTGCCGGCGGTGCCGTACTTCATGTGGTGAAAGCGGTGCATCGGCGCCCAGGCAAACACCCAGCCCAGGGGACCGGGGCGCATGTCGACATTGGAGTGCTGCAACAGCAGTTGGATGGCAATGGCAAACGCCAGCAGTTGCGCCACCTGCAACGGGATTCCCAAAAACAGCAGCGGCAATAGTCCGGCGCTGGCTTCCAGCAACTGATGCAGCGGGTGCTTCATCAAGCCGTTGAAGCCATACAAGCGCTGCACGCTGTGATGCACCGCATGCAGGCGCCACAGCCAGGGCAGCCGATGGCTGAAGTAATGTGCCAGGGTCAGGCCGCAGTCGGCGATGACCATCGCCAGCGCCAACTGCGCCCACAGCGACCAGCCGCGCGGCCACAGGCCATCGAACGCCAGCAGGCTCACCAGCCCCGGCAACAGCAGCAACCCCAGGGCGTTCAGGCTTTCATTGACCAGCGCGTGCAACACGTCGCGCAAGCGATCCTGTTGCGGGCGGTTCCAGTCCACCTCATAGGGCAACCACCACTCCGCCAGAAAGGACACCCCGAGCGCCCCGGCGAACACCAGCAGCAACCAGCCCGGGGCCAGCCCCGGCGTGCCCATCACCCACACGCCAGCGCCGATGAAGCCGGCGAAAAACGCGGGACCGTACAAACCTTTGATCATTGCTTTCATCACTGCCTCTCCTGTTCGAGAGCACAGCTTGAAAGACCCGAGGGCCACGGCGATTGAACAAACGGCGCAAAACTTGCGCTGAATTAAGGGTGAATTAAGTTGTACCGGCTAACCTGAACCCACTTAAACGAATCACCCCAAGGAAAGACCCTATGAAAACGTTGACTGCCCTGTTCGCCGCTACCGCCCTGACCCTGACCGCCGGCCTGGCCCAGGCCGACGTGCGCCCGGACCTGATCCCGGGCCTGCTCAAGGCCGGCACCATCATGGACCTGGAAAAACTCAACCAGGCAGCACTGGCCGAACACCCTGGCACCACCGCCGCCAACATCACCGACACCGAGCTTGAGCAAACAGCGGCCGGCGCCTACGTCTACCAGGTGGAACTGCGTGACGCCAAGGGCGTCGAGTGGGACGTCGACCTGGATGCCAAGACCGGCAAGGTCCTGAGCAACAAGCAAGACAAGTAATTCTTCAGGACAAAAAAAGCCGAGCGGCCGAAAGGCCACGCGGCTTTTTCATGCCCTGGCGCATCAGGCACTCAGGCGTGCCGTCACCTCGTTCAACTGCCCCGACAGCTCGTGCAGGTTCTGGCTGGCGCGCTCGGTGCGCTGCACGTTATCCAGGTTGGTGCTGGCGATCGAGGTGATCTCGGTCAGGTTGCGCGAGATGTCCTCGGCCACCGAGGTCTGCTCTTCCGCCGCCGTGGCGATCTGCCGGTTCATGTCGCGGATCGCCTCGACCGCCTCGGTGATCCGCTCCAGCATGGCGCCGGCCTGGGTCACCTGCTCGACGCTGGCATCGCTGCGCGCCTGGCCACTCTCGATCGCATGGGCGGCGTCCAGCGCGCCGGTCTGCACGCTCTGGATAATCTGGTTGATCTCGATGATCGACGCCGCGGTGCGCTGCGCCAGGCTGCGTACCTCGTCGGCGACCACGGCGAAACCACGCCCGGCCTCGCCGGCCCGGGCCGCCTCGATGGCCGCGTTGAGCGCCAGCAGGTTGGTCTGCTCGGCGATGCCGCGGATCACCTCCAGCACCTTGCCGATACGCCCGCTGTCGGCTTCCAGACGGCGGATCACCTCGGCGGTGTTGGCGATTTCGCCGCGCATCAGGGTGATGGTGTGGATGGTGCCCTGCATCACCTGCTCGCCCTGCTGGGCCGACTGGTCGGCGTCATCGGCGGCGCGCGCCGCATCCGCCGCATGGCGCGCCACTTCCTGGGCGGTGGCGGACATTTCGTTCATCGCCGTAGCGACCTGATCGGTGCGATTGAACTGATCGTTGGTGCCCTGGGACATCAGGGTGGCAATCGCATTCAGCTCGCCGCTGGAGCTGTCCAGGTCGGTGGCGCTGCGCTGCAGGCGGCTGAAGGTTTCAGCGAGGAAATCCCGCAAGGTGTTGGCGGCCACCGCCAGCTTGCCCAGCTCGTCCTGACGGCTGCTGGCCACGCGCTCGGCAATCCGCCCACGGCTGAGTTGCGCCACGTAGTCGATCAACTGGCGGATCGGCTCCACCAGGCTGCGGTTGACCAGCCACAGGCTCAGCAGGCCAATCAGCACCCCCGAGGCCAGCATCACCAGCAGGCCGATCCACACCGTGCGCTGGGCGGCGGCGCTGATGTCGCGCGACCGCTCGCTGCCCTGCTTGCGCAGCTCGCTCACCAGTTCGCTCATCTGCTCGCTGGTGGCGCGGTCCACGCCCTTGACCGCGGCATCGCCGGCGGCCGGATCGGCACCGGCGGCGACAAAGGCATCGCGGCCTTTCTGGTACGCCGTGCCCAGCACCCGGTGCTCTTCACGCAAGCGCTCGATACGGCCCTTGAGCGCCGCATCGATGCCGGGCTCGGCCGCCAGCTGGCCAAGAATGCCCTGCACATCGCGCTGGCGATCCTCGAACTGCTGCCAGTATTTGCTCAGGTCGGCGCTCTGCTTGCCACGCAGCAACACGTTTTTCCATTCCTGCACCTGGACCTTGAATTGCAGGTTGGCTTCATCGATCAACTGCGAGGTGCGCAACGGCCCCTCGATCAGTTCGCGATAACTTTGCACGCCGTTGGACAGGAAGTGAAAACACGCCAGCGCGATCAACAGCACCGCCAGCAGGCTGCCGCTCAACAAAGCCAGAACTTGCGCTCTCAGGGATTTTTGCAAGGACATCGAATGAGATCTCTCAACAGGGATAGAGCACGCCCGAGGCGGGCATGGGTAGCGTGCGAACATCCCTGTCAGGCAAACCGGGGCAAGCCGATCGCGCAGTCGTCGCAGGCGTGATCGGCCTGAAAGAGGCATTCTTGAGCGCCTCCGACAGCCGGTTATAACCGCCGAATATTGCACTTCGAATCGTCACAAAATAGTCATGGAGCCTTGCGATGATCGGGTTCAAGTGAACCTGTAAAACCGCCTACAGGTGCCTTCCCTCCTGCGAGCCTCCATGAACCACAGCCTCGACCATGCCCATCGCGATTCGGATCTGTTCGGCCTGCTCTACGGCTTTGCGTTCCGCCCCGGCGAGCGGGGTCGCGAACTGGATTCGGCCAAGGCCCTGCAAGCCCTGCAACAGCCGGACGATGGCGAGGCGTTTCTCTGGCTGCACCTGAACCTGGCCCATGCCGCCTGCGAACGCTGGATGCAGACTCACCTGGCCCTGCCCGAGGAATTCTTCGAAGCCTTGCACGAAGGCTCGCGCTCGACCCGTATCGAGCATGTGGACTCGGCCCTGCTGGCGGTGGTCAACGACGTGGTGTTCAACTTCGGCAGCATGGTTTCCTCGGACATCTCCACCCTGTGGGTCTGCGTGCGCAGCCGGCTGATCGTCAGCGCGCGCCTGCAACCCTTGCATTCGGTGGACAAGCTGCGCTCCTCGGTCAAGGCCGGCGAACGTTTCCGCTCGCCCCTGGAACTGCTGGTGCACCTGCTGCGCGACCAGGGCGAAGTGCTGACCCAGATCGTGCGCAAGACCAGCCTCAACGTCGACCAGATCGAAGACCAGTTGCTGGCCGCGCGGATCGCCACCAACCGTGCCGAGCTGGGGGCCATGCGCCGGGTGCTGGTGCGCCTGCAACGCCTGCTGGCGCTGGAGCCGGGCTCGCTGCTGCGACTGCTCAACCGGCCGCCGCAATGGCTGCAGAAGGAGGACGTCAAGGAGCTGCGCAAGTCCACCGAGGAGTTCGCCCTGATCATCAACGACCTCACCGCCCTCGGCGAGCGGATCAAGCTGCTGCAGGAAGAGATCGCCGCCAATATCAACGAACAGACCAACCGCACCCTGTTCACCCTGACCGTGGTCACGGTTCTGGCGCTGCCGATCAACATCATCGCCGGCTTCTTCGGCATGAACGTCGGCGGCATTCCCTTCTCCGAGGACCCGGAGGGCTTCTGGATCCTCGTCGCGCTGGTCGCCACCTTCACCGTCATCGCCGGCCGCTGGGCGTTTCGCAAGCGCCAGGATATGTAGGCCGCCGCATGTCGTAGGAGCGAGGCTTGCCCGCGATGGCGCCGGTGATTACCCAACCGTGTCAGGAGCCTGGCCCGGTAGCGTTTGTCATGACCTCATCGCGGGCAAGCCTCGCTCCTACGACCAGTGGTTAAAGGATTCACCCAAACACTGACCTGAGGCAGCCTCTCTGTAATATTTGGCAACGATCATGGGCGACACTCCTCCCTGCCACAGGATTGTCCGGCAATGGCCACCCCTTCCCTGACCGCCGCCTCCCCTTCCCCCGCCCTCGAAGCCAGACCGCAACTGGACAAAAAAGCCAGCCCCTTCACCCTGGTGGTGTTCTTCGCGGTACTCGCCATGGGCCTGTTGTTCACTGCCTACAGCCTGATGCACGACGTGCACGAGCTGGGCACCACGGTCACCACCTGGACCCCGTTCCTGCTCCTCGGCGTGGCGCTGCTGATCGCCCTGGGCTTCGAGTTCGTCAACGGTTTCCACGACACCGCCAACGCCGTGGCCACGGTGATCTACACCCACTCGTTGCCGCCACATTTCGCGGTGGTCTGGTCGGGCTTCTTCAATTTCCTCGGCGTGCTGCTGTCCAGCGGCGCGGTGGCCTTCGGCATCATCGCCCTACTGCCGGTGGAGCTGATCCTGCAGGTCGGCTCGTCGGCCGGCTTCGCCATGATCTTCGCCCTGCTGATCGCCGCCATCCTGTGGAACCTCGGCACCTGGTGGCTGGGCCTGCCAGCCTCGTCGTCCCACACCCTGATCGGCTCGATCATCGGCGTCGGCGTGGCCAACGCCCTGATGCACGGCCGCGACGGCACCAGCGGCGTGGACTGGAGCCAGGCCACCAAGGTCGGCTACGCCCTGCTGTTCTCGCCGCTGATCGGCTTCGCCTTCGCCGCCCTGCTGCTCCTGGCCCTGCGCCTGTTCGTCAAGAACCGCGCGCTGTACAAGGCGCCCAAGGGCAACACCCCGCCGCCGTGGTGGATTCGCGGCATGCTGATCGTCACCTGCACCGGCGTGTCCTTCGCCCACGGCTCCAACGACGGCCAGAAAGGCATGGGCCTGATCATGCTGATCCTGGTCGGCACCCTGCCCATGGCCTACGCGCTGAATCGCACCATGCCGGCCGACCAGGCCCTGCAATTCGCCGCGGTGGCCGAGGTCACCCAGCAAGCCCTGGTGAAAAACGCCCCGCAACCGGCCCCCGCCGACCCGCGCGCGGTGCTTTCCGACTATGTGCGCAGCAAGGAAGCCACGCCGCAGCTGGTCCCGGCCCTGGCCGCCCTGACCGGTCATATCGGTGACGAAGTGAAGGGCTACGGCTCGTTGGCCAAGGTGCCGGCCGAAGCCATGGGTAACGTGCGCAACGACATGTACCTGAGCAGCGAAACCATCCGCCTGATGGACAAGAACCAGGTCGGCGACTTCGACGCCGACACCCAGGGCAAGCTGCAACTGTTCAAGCAGCAGATCGACAACGCCACGCGCTTCATTCCACTGTGGGTGAAGATCGCCGTGGCCATTGCCCTCGGCCTGGGCACCATGGTCGGCTGGAAACGCATCGTGGTCACCGTCGGCGAGAAGATCGGCAAGACCCACCTGACCTACGCCCAGGGTGCCTCGGCGGAAACCGTGGCGATGCTGACCATCGGCGCCGCCGATCTGTTCGGCCTGCCGGTGTCCACCACCCACGTATTGTCTTCAGGTGTGGCCGGGACCATGGTCGCCAACGGCGGCGGCCTGCAGATGCAGACCATCCGCAACCTGCTGATGGCCTGGGTACTGACCCTGCCGGCGGCGATCCTGCTGTCCGGCAGCCTGTACTGGCTGTTCACCCAATTGTTCTGAACACGCCTCTTCGGCTGAATCGGCGGTGTGGCTGCTGACGCCATCGCGAGCAAGCTCGCTCCTACAGGGGGCCGGATTGCCCTTCGGTATACGGCCCCCTGTAGCCGCTGCCGCAGGCTGCGATCGGCCGGTACGGCCGCTGCGTACTGAAGATCGCTGAAGGCCTGCGGCCTTATCGCAGCCTACGGCAGCGGCTACAAGAGCCGGGTCAGGGACAGCGCATGGCAGGGTTTTGCGCCCAGCGTTTGGCGGTGCCGGCAATGCGCTTGGCCAGCTCGTCGATAGCCCGCTGGTGGGCCTGGACCAGGCTCGACAGCTCGACGCTGGCCGGCTGGCTGATGCGGCTGCTGCAGGTCAGGCTGCGACGCTCGACGCCATCGCCGCGCAGGCGCAGGTTCCACACCACGTCGATCAGCGCATAACGCCCTGGCACCGATTCGAAGCGACGCACATCGGTCTGCAACGACAGGATCGGCTGCCCCGCGGACTTGGGCAGGCCTTCCAGGTTGCGCGTACCCAATTGCTGCTCCATCTGGCTGGCCAGGGCGTCGTGGAACTCGTCCACCAGCGGCGCGCTCCAGCGCGCGGTTTCCAGGATCGCCAGGGTGCCACCGTCCTGGCGTACCACGACTTGCGGCTGGTCGACCTGCATCGGAATGCGCACCCCGGCCATCTCGAACTGCAGGCCCGACGCCGTGCCACCAGCCGCCGCCGGCTCGGGCGCCGGCGGCATCAGGGTGTAGTAATGGGTCGGCGCCGAGCTGCAGGCCGCCAGGCCCAGGGACGCGATCAGCAACACTAGAGTTTTTTTCATGGCTGGACTTCCGATTCAGGCTCACGAGAAGACGAGGTCGAGGATTTGTAGGCGTCCGGCTGATTGTCCTTGAGCCGCCCACGGATCAGTGCTTCGGGATGACGACTGAGGAAGTCGGTGAGCACCCGCACCGAACGGGCGGTGCGCTGCACTTCGTCCATCGCCTGGCCCAGTTGCAGCCGCTGCGGCGAGTCCTCGGCGAAGCTGTCGTTGGCCGTGGTCAGGGTTTTCTTGGTCTGTTCCAGGGTGTCGCGCATCTCCGGCAATACCTTGCCGTTGACGTTCTGCAAGGTCTTCTGCATCTCGGTCAGGCTGCCGTTGAGGTTGTTGGCGATGGTATCGATCGGCAATTTGCTGATCTTCTCCACCACCCGCTGCAACTGCTCTTGCAGCTTGTCGAGGCCGCCCGGCACGGTAGGAATTTCCAGCGGCCGCGCGGTCGCATCGAAAGGCACTGGCTTGGCGTTGGGGATGAAGTCCAGGGAGATAAGCAACTGGCCGGTCAGCAGGTTGCCGCTGCGCGCCTGGGCCCGCAGGCCGTGCTGGACAAAGGTACTGATCAGGTAGCCCGCGCGACTTTCGTCGGCGCCGCTGAGCTTCTCCAGTTGCTGATGGACCTTGCCCAGGCGTGCCGGGTAGATCACCACGCCGACCACGGTGGAGAAGGTCTTTTTCTGCTCGTCGTAATCCAGGTCCATCGACACCACCCGGCCGATGTTCACCCCCAGGAACTCCACCGGCGCATTGAGCGCCAGCCCGCGCAGGGTCTGGTCGAAACGCATGCGCATGTAGTACGGGTCGCCATCGGGCGGCGCCAGCGCGGTGTCCTGGTCGGCGAACAGCTGGTAGCTGGCGTTTTCCTCGGCCGGCTTGGCGTTGGGGCTGTACTTGGGTTCGACGAAGGCGATGCCGCCGGCGAGGATCGACGACATGGATTCGGTGTTGACCTTCAGGCCGTTGGCGCCCAGGGTCACGTCCACGCCGCTGGCGTTCCAGAAACGCGAGTCGGTGGTGACGTACTGGTCGTTGGGCGCGTTGACGAAGATCCGCACGTCCACGCCCTTGCCGTTTTCCGACAGTTTGTAGGAAATCACCTGGCCCACCTCGATGCGCCGGTAATAGACCGGCGAACCGACGTCCAGCGAGCCCAGGTCATCGGTGCGCAGGGTGAAGCGTTTGCCCTTTTGCCCGTAAGTCACCGGGGGCGGCGTTTCCAGGCCGACGAAGCTCTTCTTGCGTTTTTCTTCCTGGCCGGCGTCGGCGCCGATAAAGGCCCCCGACAGCAGGGTGTCGACCCCGGACACACCGCCCGCGCCAATGCGCGGGCGCACCACCCAGAACATCGAGTCGGCGGCGGTGAAGGACTCCGCCGACTGGTCCAGCTCGACCTTGGCGATCACCTTGCTGCGGTTCTTGCTCAAAGCGATGGAGGTGACCTTGCCAATCACCACGTTCTTGTATTTGACCTGGGTCTTGTTGGCTTCCAGGCCTTCGGCGGTCTGGAAGCTGATGGAGATCTCGGGCCCGGCCGACAGCGACTTGTGCACCAGCATCGACAGGCCGACGAGGGCCGCGACTATGGGCACGATCCACACCAGCGAGATATTGAACCGGCGCGTCCTGACCGCGGGGGTACCCGGCCTCGCTGGCGCGCTTGAAGCGTTGGAACCTGGATGATCAGACATCTTCAACCTCTACATCCCAGATAAGCCGGGGATCGAAACTCATGGCCGCGAACATCGTCAGGACCACGACCAAACCAAAAAACAGGATGCCCATGCGCGGCTCGATCGAGCTCAGGGCGTGGAATTGCACCAGCGCCGCCACCAGGGCGACCACCAGCACGTCGAGCATCGACCAGTAGCCGATCACCTCGATAAAGCGGTACAGCTTGGCGCGCTCGCGCATCGCCCAATGGCTGCGGCGCTGGCAGGTGATCAGCAGCATCCCCAGGACCAGGAACTTGCTGCACGGCACCACCACGCTGGCGATGAAGATCAACAGGGCAATGTCCCAGGAGCCGTGCTGCCAGAACTCCAGCACGCCGCTGAGAATGGTGTTTTCGCTGCCGCTGCCGAAGATCTGGGTATACATCACCGGCAGCACGTTGGCCGGGATGTAGAGAATCAGGCTGGCCACGAGAAAGGCCCAGGTACGGCTCAGGCTGTTGGGTTTGCGCGCATGCACCACAGCCTCGCAGCGCGGGCAGTAGTGAACGTCCTGGGGGCAGGTCTGGCCGCAGGTGTGGCACAGCATCAGGCCCAGGTCGCGGGCGTAGGGAGGCTGGTTCATCAGTAGCGGCCCTCCAGGTCGTCCCAGAGGCGGCGGATGCCCTTGCCGGAAATCAGGATGATCAGCACCGTCAGCATCGCCAACGACCACAGCCCCAGGCCCGGGTGCACGTCGAGCATGCCGGCCAGCTTGACGATGGCCACCAGGATGCCCAGCAGGCACACCTCCAGCATGCTCCACGGCCGCAGGTGTTCCAGAGCCCGCATGCAGGCCTTGAAGCCCGGCGCCGCGCGCCCGATGTTGGCAAAGCCCAGCACCCAGCACAGCAGGGCAATCTGCAGGCCGGGGGCAAGGATGATGGCCAGGCCGGTGACGGCGGCGATCAGACTGATGCGGCCCTGGGCCAGGGCCTCGACCGACTGCCAGAGGGTGGCTTCGTTGCTCAGGCCTTCGAGGCTGATGCCGATCACCGGAAAGGCGTTGGCGAACACGAACAGCAGCGCCGCAGTGATCGACAGGGCCAGCAGTTGCTGCACGTTCAGGTGCCGGGCGCGCTCCAGCACCGCCCCGCAGCGCGAGCACTGGGAGGTCTGGCCTTTTGCAAGCGGCACGGATTCGTACAGCGAATCGCAATGCTCGCAGATGATCCAGTTGGGAGAGAGTGTCATGGTCTTCGAGTCAGGTGGGACAGCGGAGGGCGCTGATCCATGGCGCGTATTCTCTGCAAAAGTAGAGGATGGTGTCTAGTTTTACCTGAGGACTGCAAACGCCCTGGTGCGCCATAATGTATGCCCCTTGCTGCCTCTCAGACCATGAACGATTCAAAAATGCTCCCGGCCAAAAACCCGCGCTCGCCGAAACAGACTCGTGGCCATGAACGGGTCACGGCGATTCTCGACGCCTGCGCCCACCTGCTGGTCAGCCAGGGAGTGGCCAGCCTGACCATGCATGGCCTCGCGCGCGAAGCCGGCACCTCCATCGGTTCGCTGTACCACTTCTTCAGCGACAAGCAGAGCGTGCTCGACGCCCTGGGCCAGCGCCATATCGACGCCTTCGAACAGATCACCGCCAACCTCCTGGCCATCGACCCGGCCACCTGGGTCGAGTCGAGCAGCCAGGAGGTGATCGACCGGATGATCATGCCGATCATGGAATACCTCGAGACCCATCCCGACCTGCTGCAGATGATCAGCCCCACCTTCACGCCCTGCCAGCTCCAGGCCCCGACCATCCAGGCACGAATCCAGGAAACCTACGACCGCATGCTCGCCCTGCGCTTGCCCACCGCCAGCGCCGCGGAACGCGACGCCTACGTGACGGCCATGCGCGGATTGCCCATCGGCCTGTTCCAGGTTGCTCTGGAGAATAGTCAGCTCAAGAGCATCCTGCTGTTGCAGGAAGTCCCCCGGGCGATGAAAGCCTACCTGGAGGCCATCGAGCGGCATCACGCCGCCCGCTGACCCCTGCGGTGTTCAACTGGCGCGATCGAGCGGGCGACGCAGCATCAAGCGTTCCCGCACCAGGTCGTAACCCCAGTGATAGACATAGGTGTACGGCAGGAAGAACAGCAGCACGCCGATGTCGAGAATCAACGCCTGCATCAGGCTGACCTGCAGCCACCAGGCGATCAGCGGCACGCTTACCGCCACCAGGCCACCTTCGAACAGCAGCGCATGGGCGACCCGGGTCCAGCCGCTGGGCGCCAGGGCCAGGCGCTTGAGCAGGCGGTCGAACAGGCCATTGAAGACCACGTTCCAGGCCAGGGCGATCAGGCCGATGGCGATAGTCGCCACGCCCATGTCGACAAAGGGCTTGTCCATGATCCAGGCCAGCAGCGGCGTACACAGCGCGAACGCCAGCAGCTCGAAGCCCACGGCCTGGAAAACCCGTTCGGTCAAGGATTTGGTGCTGCTCATGATCCGGCTCCTGCAAGTGAATGTGGTTGCCATGATCACCCTGCCTGTCGATACTTCATAATCATTAACCATCGATCAAGGCGATAGTTCATGGCCTCACACGAAGTACTGCTGGCCTTTGTCCAGGCGGCCACCCAAGGCTCGTTTTCCGCGGCCGCGCGCAAGCTCGGCAAGAGCCAGTCGACCATCAGCGCGGCGGTGGCGAGCCTGGAGATCGACCTCGACCTGCAGCTGTTCGACCGCAGCAGCCGCAAGCCCGCCCTCACCCCGCAAGGCCACGTCATGCTGCAGCGGGCCGAAGACATCCTGGCCGCCACCAGCCGCCTGGAAATGGCTGCCAGCCAGCTGGCCCAGGGCGTGGAAGCCAAGCTCACGGTGGCCCTGTCCGACACCTATCAGTCGGATCGTTTCGAAACCTCGCTGAGCGCCTTCGAACAACGCTACCCGGACCTGGAGCTGGAATGCCTGATCGCCGAATGCGACGACCTGATCGAGCTGGTCCAGCGCGGTCGGGCGCAGATCGCCTTCGCCGAGATGCAGCCCGAATACCCGGCGGACCTCGACCATTCGACGGTGGACGAGCGCACCGAAATCGCCCTGTTCGTGTCGCGCAACCACCCCTTGGCGGCGCTGAAAAATATCGATCAGGCACGCCTGCAACAGCACCGCGAGCTGCGCCTGGCGACCATCGTCAACCCCTACGACAGCCGGGCCCGGGGCCGGGTGTGGTCGGCGCCGAGCTACCTGATGCTGCTGGAAATGGCCCAGGGCGGCTTTGGCTGGGCGCCCCTGCCGCGCTGGCTGGTGGAACGTTTCGGCGCCGACAGCCTGGTGGAACTCGATGCCCGTGGCTGGCCGCGCAACGTGGCGGTCGATGCCCTGTGGTCGCGCCTGCATCCGCCAGGCCCGGCGGGCAGCTGGTTGCTGGGGCGGATGCTGGAATAAGCGTTTTTTTGCAGAGGCTCGCCCCGCTGGCGGCCGCTCCGCGCCCGATCGCAGCCTGCGGCAGCGGCTACAGGGTTCGGCTGATCTGAAGAAAAGCGCATCGTTGCGACGTTTCCGAGGTCGCTCCCGGCCCCTGCTCGCGCCACCCTCCCTGTAACCGCTGCCGTAGGCTGCGATAAGGCCAACAGGGCTCGGCTGATCTGAAGAAAAGCGCATCGTTGCGACGTTTCCGAGGTCGGTCCCGGCCCCTGCTCGCGCCACCCTCCCTGCAGCCGCTGCCGCAGGCTGCGATAAGGCCGCAGGCCTTCAGCGATCGTCAATAGACCACGACCGCTCGGCCGACCGCAGTCTTCGGATCGGCAGGCGTTCAGAGGGTTTTCAGAGCTTCGAGCTTGCTCTCGATAAAACGCCGCTCCGGTTCCTGGCGGGTCAGTTCCAGGGCGCGCAGATAGGCTTCCCGCGCCGGCTCCACCCGGCCCAATTGCCGGCAGAACTCGGCCCGCGCCGAATGGGCCAGGTGGTAATCCTGCAACTCGCCCCGGGCCAGGATCGCCTCGACCCGCTCCAGGCCGGCCAACGGTCCGTCCCGCTGGGCGATGGCGACTGCGCGGTTCAGTTCGATCACCGGCGAGGGCATGGCGCGCAACAGCACGTCATACAGGCCGACGATCTGCTGCCAGTCGGTTTCCCCGGCCGTCGCCGCCTCGGCATGCACCGCGGCGATCGCCGCCTGCAGGCAGTACGGACCGAAACGGCGGGTGCCCAGGGCGTGTTCCACCAGGGCGCAGCCTTCGGCGATCAGTTCGCGGTCCCACAGCGAGCGGTCCTGTTCGTCCAGCAGCACCAGCTCCCCGGTGGCCGAGGTTCGCGCCAGGCGCCGCGACTCATGCAGCAGCATCAAGGCCAGCAGGCCCATCACTTCGGGTTCCGGCAGCAGTTCCAGCAACAGACGGCCGAGACGGATCGCCTCATGGGTCAGGTCTTCGCGGGTCAGCTCCGCGCCCATCGACGCCGAATAGCCTTCGTTGAATACCAGGTAAATCACCCGCAACACGCTGTCCAGGCGCTCGGGCAGTTCACTCAGGGACGGTACCTGATAAGGGATGTGCGCATCGCGGATCTTGGCCTTGGCGCGCACGATGCGCTGGGCGATGGTGGCCGGCGTCGAGAGAAAGGCCCGGGCGATTTCCTCGGTGGTCAGGTCGCAGATCTCCCGCAACGTCAGCGGCACCTGGGCGTCCGCCGCCAGCGCCGGGTGGCAGCAGGTGAAGATCAGGCGCAGGCGGTCGTCTTCCAGGTCCTCCTCGCTCCAGTCAGCCTGCTCCAGCTCTTCGAGCTGGCTGACCAGCGCCGCCTGGGACGCGGCGAAACGCGCCCGCCGACGCAAACCGTCGATGGCCTTGAAACGCCCGGCCGACACCAGCCAGGCCCGCGGGTTGTCCGGTACGCCATCGCGCTGCCAGCGTTCGACCGCGACGAAGAACGCCTCGTGCAAGGCTTCCTCGGCAAGGTCGAAATCCCCCAGCAGGCGAATCAGGGTCGCCAGGATCCGCCGCGACTCGTTGCGGTAGACCGTCTCCACCAGCGCCTTGACGCTGTCTTGCGTTGCCGTCGGCATCAGTCCGGCATGCCTCGGGTCACCAGGCTTTCCAGGCGATCCAGGCTCTGCCCCCAGCCCTCGTGAAAGCCCATGGCTTCATGGGCCTGGCGATCCTCTTCGCTCCAGTGCATGGCGCGAGCGGTGTAGAGGGTCTTGCCGTCCAGGTCGTCGAAGGTCACCTCGGCGCTCATGAAGGCCTTGTCCGAAGGAATCCAGCCCGGCAGGAAGGCATCGGTGAACACCAGCCGCCGCGGCGCGACGATCTCCAGGAACACGCCCATGGTCGGGTATTCGTTGCCGTCCGGGGCGCGCATCAGGGTGCGAAACTGGCCGCCGACCCACAGGTCCATTTCGCACTCCGGGGTGGTCATGCCGTGGGGGCCCCACCATTGCACCAGCAACTGCGGTTCGGTCCAGGCACGGAACAGCTTGCCGGGCGGCGCATCGATCAGGCGGCTGATGGACAACTCATATTGGGCGGGCGCACGGCCCACGCTGTGCTCGGTCATGGCGAAACTCCTGCTTATGCTTGTTTTTTCAGGGCTCGTTTTTCCAGGGTGGCGATCAGGGATTCAACTCGCGCACCGGACGTACCTCGACGCTGCCGACCCGGGCCGCCGGGATGTTGCCGGCGACCTGGATGGCTTCGTTGAGGTCCTTGGCATCGATCAGGTAGAACCCGGCCAACTGTTCCTTGGTTTCGGCGAACGGGCCGTCGGTGATCGACAGCCGGCCGCCGCGCATACGCACCGTGGTCGCGGTCTGCACCGACTCCAGGGCCTCGGCGGCGAGCATCCGGCCGCTGCCTTGCACCGACTCGGCATACGCCATGCACTCGGCGTCCTTCGGGCTCTCCGGCAGGCTGTGCAACAGCTGTTCGTCGCTGTAGACCAGGCATAGGTATTTCATGGGGCTCTCCTCGATCGGGCTGATCAACTATGGCTGCAGTTTCAGGCTTTGGCGAAAAACCCGACGATCAGGGTTGCAGGTCGAACAAGGCGCTGCCGCTCTGCATGTCGAACGGCGCCGACCAGTGTTCGTGGACCACTTTCCACTGGCCGCCCAGGCGCTGGTAACCCGCGGTCACGCGCATCCAGCAGGCCTTGGTCTCGCCCTTGTCGTCGGTGCCGCCGCAGTGGGCCAGCCAGTGGGCGAAGGCGCTGTCGCTGGCGCCGACTATGTGCAGTTGCTCGAAGTCGAAGATGCCAGGGCCGGGGCAGAACTCCATGCAGGCCTTCCAGTGCGCGCGGTAAGCTTGCTTGCCCTTGAATTGCAACGCGGCCACGGCGTCGAACGCGGTGATGTCGTCGGCGTAATAGCTGACGATGCGCTCGATGTCCTTGGCCATCACGGCCTGGCGCCAGGCGTCGATCAGGCTGCGGATTTCGCTTTCGGTGGTTTGGGCGTTCATGGCGATTCTCCTTGCGATTGAGTGATACGGGCTCAAGGTGGCCGCCACAGGCGACCGTTAAATCGTGAAGACACCCTTAGTCGTCTGGCCGCCCGGTAAATCGACAGGGCCCGGAAAAAAAACCGGAACCCTGGACAAAATCGCTAGAATCGCCACTCATACAGCCCACCCTCAGTGCCCGGATATGGACAGCCCAGTGACCACCCGACTCGTGCCCTACGAACAGCTCGACGCCAGGCAATTGCAGCAGCTCGACGCGCTCGAAGTGCACCCGCGGCAGAAGAGTTATTCCGGCGATATCTACACCGCGCTGCATACCCTGCTCAAGGCGCCGGAGCCTGGTATCAAGGGCTTCGCCCTGTTGGCCGAAGAGGTCCCGGTGGCGTTCCTGCTGCTCAAGCGCCCACCGTTCCTGCCCCATTGGGCCGACCCCGACACCGCCACCCTGCATGCCTTGCAGGTCGATCAGCGGGTCCAGGGCCAGGGCTACGGCCGGGCCTGCCTGCAAGCCCTGCCCGCCGCCGCGCGCCAGGCGTGGCCAGAGATCAAGGGGCTGATGCTGTCGGTGGACGCGGACAACGCCGCGGCCTTCAGCCTCTATCTGAAGCAAGGCTGGGTCGACAGCGGCGAGGCCTACAGGGGCCGCATCGGCTATGAACGCCGTCTGGTCCTGATGTTCTGACATTACCCAGGAGAAGCATGATGCTGACCACCCTCGAGCAACTGGAAGCAATCTACGGCCAGCCCATTGAGCGGGCCGTGCGCAAGGAAATCCCCTTCCTCAACCCGGACTACCAGGCCATGGTGCGCGCCTCGCCGCTGGTAATCCTGAGCACCAGCGGCCCGGACGGCATGGACGGCTCGCCCCGCGGCGATACCCCGGGTTTCGTGCGGATCATCGACGAGCGCACCCTGGCCCTGCCCGACCGCCCGGGCAACAACCGCATCGACAGCCTGCGCAATATCGTCAGCGACCCGCGGGTGGCCCTGCTGTTCATCATTCCGGGCATCGGCGAGACCCTGCGGGTCAATGGCCGGGCGCGGATCTCGGCCGAGCCGGCGCTGCTGGACAGCTTCGCGGTGAATGGCAAGCCGGCGCGCACAGTGATCCTGGTGGACGTCGAGGCGGCCTACTTCCACTGCTCCAAGGCCATCGTGCGTTCCGACCTGTGGAACCCCGAGCACTACCTGGAACGCTCGGCCCTGCCCTCGGCCGGCGCCATCCTCAAGCGCCTCTGCGACGGCCAGTTCGACGCCGACCGCTACGACCGGGAAATGCCGGAACGGGTGCGCAACAGCCTGTATTGAAGGCCCTGCAAGAGCGAAGCTTGCTCGCGATGAAGGCTGACGCGGTACATCAGCCAGACCGCGGCGCGCCTATCGCGGGCAAGCCTCGCCCCTACGCCGTGGCGTTACGACCTGCGTTACGACCTCACAGTTCCAGCACCATCTCGTGCCAGGCCATGCCGCCATGGTCCGACGCCGAAGCCTTGAGATAGACGAAGCCGAAGCGCTCGTACAAGGGCACATGCCGCTCCTTGCACATCAGGTTGATGCTGGCCTTGCCCAGGCCGCGCATGCGCTCGATAAAGGCCTCCAGCAGACGCCGGGAAACCCCCTGGCCCTGAGAGTCCGGATGCACCACCACCGACATGATCACCACATGGGGCCCGGCCGGGTCGTGGCCGATCAGTTCCTTGAAGGCCTCGTCGGCCATCTCCACCTCGAAGGCCGCCCCGGAGTTGATGAAGCCGGCCACCACGCCCTCCACTTCGGCGACGATGAAGCCCTCGGGCCAGGTGGCGATGCGGGTGGCGATCTTTTCCCGGGTGGCGGCTTCGTCGCCTTCGTAGGCCAGGGTTTCGATGGCGAAGCAGCGGTCCAGGTCAGCGGCGGCGACCTGACGGATCAACAGGCTGGATAAGGTCATGGGGAACGGATCGGCTATGGGAAATGCCGCCGATCATAAAGTAATAAGGCTTGCATATCGAACGGCGGCAAGCCCGTAAAACCTGCGTAGAGTCGCTGTCATCCGCGCGCCGAGCGGGTTATTTATCAGGGCTCAATCAATCCCATCCTGGTCGAGTACGGAAGTCGCCATGAGCAATGTTCAGATCGGTTTGCTGGTGCTGTTCGGTATCAGTGCGTTCGGTTTTGTCACCCTGTCCATCGACCTGTGGCGCGCCCGCCGGCCGAACAAAGGCAAATGACCGGGCCCACCGCGGGCCCGGCCGGTGCTCGCGGTGCGGGTCACTGTTCCTTGAGCGGCAGCCAGATTTCCAGCACGCCCTGGCCGGTATCGGGGTTGAAGTCGGCGCTGTAGCGTTCGAATTCCGGCGCATCGGCGGCTTCGCGCCCGGACTGTGGCAGCCAGGTTTTCCAGATGTACTGGAAGGTCTGCGGCAGGCCCGCAAGCGGCCCCTGGTGCTCGAACACCGCATAGTGCTGCGGCGGCACCTCGACCCAGCGGTACAGCTCGGGCAAATCGTCGAGTTTGCTGATTTCGACCCCGGCGATGTATTCGAACCCGCCCTTGCCGTCGGGGTTGCAGCAGAGGCCGTAGGTCTCCTCCCCTACCTGGCCGGGAACCTTGCCGATATGGGGAATGAAGCGCTCCCAGAGTTCAGGAATGCCCTGCGTCGTCTCGGGAGTGAAACGCCCGCCCAGACCGGCGATCAGCAGAAAGCGCCCCTTCTCGAAACGCGGCACCGGCCCGCTGACCTGTTTTTGCTCATCCATGATGCGACTCCTGCCTGAAAAATGGGTTCGGCAGGGAGTATAGAGGCCAAACAACCCGAATCGCTGGGTCAGAGCGCGGGAAGCTCCGCGACCGCCGCGCCGACGATGAACTCCTGGTAACCGGACAGGATCACGTAGACCGCGAAATAGCAGAAGATCGCCGCAGATGCCAGGTAGGAGTAGCGCAACAATTTGTCGCCCAGCAGCTTGCCGCCCTGGGTCGCGGCAAAGCACAGGCCCACGACCCAGGCCAGACCGGCGCAGAAGAAACCGCTGAGGAACAGCCCGGAACTGAGCAGGTCGCCGCCACCGGAACGGGCAATCAGGGTACCGCCCACCGCGGCGAACCAGAGGATCGCGCTGGGGGACGACATGGCCAGGAAAATGCCGCGGAAAAACTCCTTGCGCGGCGAACCGTTGTCCACCTCCCCGGCCTCGGCCAGCACCGCGCTGTGGTGGATCGCCGAATAGATCATCTTCGCCGCGAAGTACACCAGCAGCGCCGATCCGCCGATCCACAGCACCCAGCGCACCGCTTCGTACTGCAGCAGCACGGTCATGCCGGCCAGCGCCAGCACGGCGTAGACCAGGTCACCGACACAGGTGCCCAGGCCCAGGCAGAAACCCTGGAAATAACCACGCTGCATGGCCAGGGTAATCATCGCGATATTGGCCACGCCTATGTCCAGGCACAGCGAAAGGCTCAGCAGAAAGCCGCTGGTAAACTCCATCATTCATCCTGTTCGATGCGGTTGTTCGAGTGGGGGGTATTTAACGCGGGAGGGCCCGGCAAACACAATGCGCGGGCTGCGAATCCAGCCTGCATGATGCAAATCCCTGTCCAGGCAACGCCGCTGCCGGCAAAAAATAGTTGCCGCGCCCCTCTGGACAGCCTGGCGCCACAGCCCTTATCGTCTGCCCCCAGGCCACCGCAGTGGCCGACGTCGCTCGGACGGTTCCGGGCGCTCACGTACTCGAGGCAACAATGGCCGAACAAGGTTCGCCGCGCCGCTTTGCGCGCATAGATCGACTCCCCCCCTACGTATTCAATATCACTGCCGAGCTGAAGATGGCTGCGCGTCGGCGCGGCGAAGACATCATCGACTTGAGCATGGGTAACCCCGACGGTGCGACTCCGCCGCACATCGTCGAGAAACTGGTCACCGTCGCCCAGCGCGAAGACACCCACGGCTACTCCACCTCCAAGGGTATTCCGCGTCTGCGCCGGGCCATTTCGCGCTGGTACAAGGATCGCTACGAGGTCGATATCGACCCGGAAAGCGAAGCCATCGTCACCATCGGTTCCAAGGAAGGCCTGGCGCACCTGATGCTCGCCACCCTGGACCAGGGCGACACCGTGCTGGTGCCCAACCCCAGCTACCCGATTCACATTTACGGCGCGGTGATCGCCGGCGCCCAGGTGCGTTCGGTGCCGCTGGTGCCGGGCGTGGACTTCTTCGACGAGCTGGAGCGGGCCATCCGCGGCTCGATCCCGAAACCGAAGATGATGATCCTCGGCTTCCCATCCAACCCTACCGCGCAGTGCGTCGAGCTGGACTTCTTCGAACGGGTGATCGCCCTGGCCAAGCAGTACGACGTGCTGGTGATCCACGACCTGGCCTACGCCGACATCGTCTACGACGGCTGGAAAGCCCCGTCGATCATGCAGGTGCCGGGCGCCAAGGACATCGCGGTGGAGTTCTTCACCCTGTCCAAGAGCTACAACATGGCCGGCTGGCGCATCGGCTTCATGGTCGGCAACCCGGAGCTGGTCAGCGCCCTGGCGCGGATCAAGAGCTACCACGACTACGGCACTTTCACCCCGCTGCAGGTGGCGGCCATCGCTGCGCTGGAAGGCGACCAGCAGTGCGTGAAAGACATCGCCGAGCAGTACCGCCAGCGCCGCAATGTGCTGGTCAAGGGCCTGCATGAGCTGGGCTGGATGGTCGAGAACCCCAAGGCCTCGATGTACGTCTGGGCGAAGATTCCCGAGGCCTACGCGCACCTGGGCTCGCTGGAGTTCGCCAAGAAGCTGCTGGCCGAGGCCAAGGTCTGCGTCTCGCCAGGGGTGGGTTTCGGTGAGTACGGCGACGACCATGTGCGCTTCGCCCTGATCGAAAACCAGGACCGCATCCGCCAGGCCGTGCGCGGCATCCGCGGCATGTTCCGCGCCGATGGCCTGGTGCAGAAAGGCTGATCCGCGTCGCCCTATAAGCAGGCACAAAAAAACCGCAGCGATGCGGTTTTTTTGTGCCTGTCTGTCGCCCCTGTAGCCGCTGCCGCAGGCTGCGATCGGCCGGCACGGCCGTAGCGATCTTGCAATCGCTGAAGGCTCTTCGAGCCTTATCGCAGCCTTCGGCAGCGGCTACAGGGTTCGGGTCAGACCACCAGCGACAGCAGCAGGATGAAGATCAGGCCCACCACCGAGAGGATGGTTTCCATCGCGGTCCAGGTCTTGAAGGTTTCCGCCACGGTCATGTTGAAGTACTGCTTCACCAGCCAGAAACCGGCGTCGTTGACGTGGGACAGGATCAGCGAGCCGGCGCCGGTGGCCAGCACCAGCAGCTCGCGGTTGACCCCAGGAATCATGCCGACCACCGGTACCACAATGCCCGCGCCGGTGATGGTCGCCACGGTCGCCGAACCGGTGGCGATCCGGATCACCGCCGCCACCAGCCACGCCAACAGGATCGGCGAGATCTGCGCGTTGACCGCCATGTGGCCGATCACGTCACCCACGCCGCTGGTCACCAGCATCTGCTTGAAGCCACCGCCGGCACCGATGATCAGGATGATCGCCGCGGTCGGCGCCAGGCTGGCGTCGAGCAGCTTGAGGATCTGCTTGGAGCCGATGCCCTGGCGCGAACCGAAGGTATAGAGCGACAGCAGCAAGGCCAGCAGCAGCGCGCTGATCGGGTGACCGATCATGTCCATCCAGATGCGGAAGAAATGCCCGTCCGGGAAGGCCACGTCGGCGAAGGTCTTGAGCAGCATCAGGAACACCGGCAGCAGCACGGTCAGCAGGGTCACGCTGAAGCTCGGCAGGTTGGCCGAGGTGTTTTCGCGCGCCAGCTGGTCCACCAGTTCCTGGTTCGGATGACCCGGGATGTGCTTGGCGATGAAGGTGCCGTAGATCGGACCGGCGATGATCGCGGTCGGCAGGGCCACGATCAGGCCGTAGAGAATGGTCTTGCCGATGTCGGCGCCGAACACGCCGATGGCCAGCAGCGGGCCCGGATGCGGCGGCACCAGGCCGTGCACCGCGGACAGGCCGGCCAGCAGCGGGATACCGATCTTGATGATCGACACGCCGGTGCGCCGGGCGACGATGAACACCAGCGGGATCAGCAGCACGAAGCCGATCTCGAAGAACAGCGGGATGCCCACCAGGAAGGCGGCGAACATCATCGCCCACTGCACCCGCTCCTTGCCGAACGAGCGGATCAGGGTCTGGGCGATCTGATCCGCGCCGCCGGATTCGGCCATCATTTTGCCGAGCATGGTGCCCAGCGCGAGGATGATCCCGACGAAACCGAGTACCCCACCGAAGCCGTCCTGGAACGCCTTGATGATCTTGTCCACCGGCATGCCCGACGTCAGGCCGAGGAAACCCGCGGCGATGGTCAGGGCGATGAAGGGATGCAGCTTGAATCGAGTGATCAGCACGATCAGCCCGATAATGGTGACCACTGCGTCTACCAGCAGATAGGTCTCTTGGGACATGCCAAACATGGGGTTGCCTCCGGTTTGTTGTTTTTATTCAAGCGTTAAAAACGTGAGCCGAGTGGGATAGCGCTATCTAGGTGAGCCGAAGCTTATCGGGGTGAGTCCAGCCCGTGCTCCAGCCACCAGCCATGGGCCTGTTCGGCCAGCCGGTCAACGCTGTGGATGGTGGCGTCCAATGCCAGGGTCAGGGGTTCGCCCACGGGGGATTCGAGGGTCGCGAACTGACTGTCGATCAGGGTCGAAGGCATGAAATGCCCCGGACGGTGGGCCACGCGATCGGCGGCCACCTGTGGTGTCAATTGCAGGAAAACGAAGCCCAGGCCGGGCGTGGCGCTGCGCAGGCGGTCGCGGTACTTGCGCTTGAGCGCCGAGCAGGTCAGCACCGGACGTTGTCCGGCGGCCAGGGCGCGACGCAACTCGTCGCACAGGCTGTCGAGCCAGCCGGCACGGTCGTCGTCGTTCAGGGGAATACCGGCACTCATCTTGGCGATATTGGCGGCAGGGTGGAACGTATCGCCTTCAATGGCCGTGGCGCCGCTGCGCTGGCACAGCGCTTCACTGACGCTGGACTTGCCGCAGCCGGCAACGCCCATGATGACCAGGGCGGTGATGGGTTGACTCATGTAACACCTCAGCGCGCAGACAGCGCTACCTTCGCTCTTGAAAACGCTAGTGCAAAAATAGTTTATGCCGACGCCTTCTTGTCATTTTTGTGGGTTGCCGCGTATATAGGCCGCGAAACCAAAGAGTGCGGGTCAGGCCGACCGCGCTCACGCATTGCAGCTGTTTCGAGACAGCGCTACCTTAGTGACTTGAATTTTGTTTGGCAAGCCGTCTGATGACCTCCTCCAAGAACGATAAAAATACCCGCACCACGGGGCGCCCGACCCTCAACGAAGTCGCGCGCCTGGCCGGCGTCAGCCCGATCACCGCCTCGCGAGCCCTGCGCGGCATCGACACAGTGGCCACTGAACTGGTGGAAAAGGTGCAGAAGGCCGCCCGCGAACTCAACTACGTGGTCAACCCCGCCGCCCGCGCCCTGGCCTCGGCCCAGAGCCATTCGGTGGTGGTGCTGGTGCCGTCGCTGTCCAACCTGCTGTTCATCGATACCCTGGAAGCCATTCATCAGGTTTTGCGGCCCAAGGGCTTCGAAGTGCTGATCGGCAACTTCCACTATTCCCCCGACGAAGAAGAAAACCTGCTGCGCAACTACATGGCCTACCAGCCCCGCGGCCTGCTGCTGACCGGCTTCGACCGGACCGAAAGCGCCCGACGGATGGTCGAAGCCAGCAACGTTCCCTGCGTCTACATGATGGACCTCAACCCCGAGGCCGGCCTGAACTGCGTGGGTTTCTCCCAGCACAACGCCGGGGAAACCGCCGCCGAGCACCTGATCTCCCGCGGCCGCAAGCGCCTGGCCTATATCGGCGCCCAGCTCGACCAGCGCACCCTGATGCGCGGCGAAGGTTTCCGCCGCGGCCTGGAGAAAGCCGGCCTCTACGACCCGAAACTGGAAGTCCTCACCCCGCGCCCCTCGTCGGTGGGCCTGGGCGGCGAACTCTTCCTGCAGTTGATGCACAGCCACCCGGACGTGGACGCGATCTTCTTCGGCAACGACGACCTGGCCCACGGCGCCCTGCTGGAAGCCATGCGTTGCGGCATCAGGATCCCCGAGCAAGTGGCGGTGATGGGCTTCAACGACCTGCCCGCCTCGGCGCACATGGTGCCGCGCCTGAGCAGCATCAGCACCCCGCGCGAAGCCATCGGCCGCCGCGCCGCGGAACAGCTGCTGACCCTGATGGCCGGCAACAGCGTGGCCAAGCCGGTGGTGGACATGGGCTTCGAGCTGATGGTGCGCGAGAGTACCTGAGCCGCGTTCAGGAACGCAGGCTCAGGGCGCTGAGCAGCACGCCGAAACCTACCAGCAGAACGCCGAACAGCTGGTCGATACGCCGTTTGTAAGCCATGAGCCGGGCCCGGATGCCCGGTGCCGAAAAGAACAGCGCCACCGCCACGAACCACAGCACATGGGCCAGGACAATGATCGCGCCATAGCCGATCTGCACACCCGGCGCGGTACCTGGCTGCATCACCTGCATGAACAGGCTGACCACGAAAATCATGGTCTTGGGATTCAGCGCATTGGTCAAAAACCCCGTACGCAACGCCGCCCACGCCGAGACCCGCGGCGCATCGACCGCTACCTCTTCCTCGACCGCACGGCTGCGCAGCATGCCGATACCGAGATAAACCAGGTACAGCGCCCCGGCGATTTTCAGCACGCTGAACAGCAGCAGCGATTCCTTGACCAGCAGGCCGACGCCCAACAGCGTGTAGCCGATATGCAGCATCACTCCGAGCCCGATCCCCAGCGCCGTGAACACCCCATGCCGACGCGACAGCACCAGGCTGTTACGCGTGACCATGGCGAAATCCGGCCCCGGGCTGAGCACCGCGAGGATGGTGATGGTGATTACTACTAACAGTTCAGTCATTTTCAAGCGCCTTCGCTATAGAATCCGGCCCATACTTTATGGGCACGAACCGTCACAGAGCGAACGATGAAAACTGACATTCACGGTGATAAAAACTCACAGACAACCCATCGCCGCCTGCCACCCCTGAGCGCCCTGCGCTGTTTCGAGGCCGCCGCTCGCCTGGAGAGCTTCACCCGCGCCGGCGAAGCCCTGCACCTGACCCACGGCGCCATCAGCCGTGCCGTCCGCACCCTGGAAGAAGACCTCGGCACACGGCTGTTCGAGCGTCGCAGCCATCGGGTCTTTCTCACCGAAGCTGGCCGCGAATTGCTGCACAGCGTGGAGCATGCCTTCGACCTGATCGACGCCACCGCCCGCAAACTGCGAACGCCCGACAAGGCCGCGGCCCTGGTGCTGTCCTGCGAACCGACTCTGCTGATGCGCTGGCTGATTCCACGGATCCCGGCCTTCTTCGCCGCTCATCCGGATATCCCCCTGCAACTGGTGGCCGGCGGCGGGCCCTTCGCCTTTGCTCAAGGCATCGACCTGGCGATCCGCCGCAACGACTTTCCCTGGCCGCCGCACACCCATGCGCAGTGGCTGTTCGATGAAGCCATCGGCCCGGTGTGTCGCCCGGACCAGGCCGTCGGCTGGACCCGCGACGCAAGCGGCAGAGTGCGGCTGTCGGATACGGCGCCACGCCTGCACAGCGCGACCCGGGCAGCGGCCTGGGAGCAATGGTTGACCCTCAAGGGAATGCAACAGGCGCCGGGCACGGAGCAGGTCTTCGAGCATTTCTACTTCAGCCTGCAAGCGGCGGTGGCTGGGTTGGGGCTGGCCATCGCGCCCTGGCAACTGGTGCGCGACGACCTGGAGTCGGGCCTGCTGGTCGCGCCTTTCGGTTTTATCGCCGACGGCAGCGCCTACTACCTGTTGTCGCCCGAGGCTGTCGACCCGGACTCGCCCGTTGCCCGCTTGCTCGACTGGCTGCGTCACCAGGCGCTGGGCAGCGAGCAGCACGACGCCACCCACCCGGCCCCATAAGCGGACAGGCTTACGGCCTCACCTCGGCATGAACCTGCGGGGCCAGCGCCGGGTCCTGCCCACCCAGCAACTGCACGAACGCCTGGGCGGCCTTTTGCAGAGGCTGGTTCTTCAGCCATACCGCGTGCACCGGCAGCAGCAGGCCGTTGTCGATGTTCTTGAAGGTCAGACGCTTGAGCCGCCCGGCCTTGAGCAAGGGCGCGATCACCGACAACGGGAAATTGCCCCAGCCAATGCCGGACTCGACCATGTCCAGGGCCATGGCCAGGCTGTCGGTGCGCCAGTAGGACTCGGCGATCAGTGGCCGGGTGTCGCGGATCGGCAGGTCGCGGCTGGCAACCACCACCTGACGCACGTTGACCAGCTCTTCCAGATAGAGGGTGGCATCCGGCGCCTCGGGTAATGGATGGCGCGCGGAAATGCAGGCGATCATCCGCTCGCTGCCGACGTACTGGAAATACTCCAGCACGTTCAGGCTCAGCCCGGCGAAGGCCACGCCGACCGCGATCCGGCCAGTGTGCAGCAGTTGCAACAGATCGTCCTGGGGCGCGCTCAGTACCTCGATGTCGAGCAACGGATGACGCTCGGCGATCCACTTGATCGCCGCCAGCACCCGGGACTTGTCGATGTCCTCGACCACGCCGATGGACAGCCGGCTTTCCAGCCCCAGGGACAACTCCACCGCATGCACCTGCAAGTGCTTGAGCTGCTCGGCGATCAGCCGCGCGTGGGGCGCCAGGGCATTGGCCATGGCGGTGGGCACCGGCTCGCGATGGCTGCGGTCGAACAGGGGGTAGCCCAGCTCCGCCTCAAGGTTGGCGATACCCATGCTCACCGCCGACGGCACCTTGCCCAGGGCCCGGGCCGCCGCGGAAAACGAACCGCGCTCGAGCACGGCGAGAAACAACTGGATGCTGTCGCTGGAGAAATTCATGCAGACGCCTGTCTAGAATGTCGACCTATCAGTAAACCTGAAAGCTACTGACTTTTTCTGTCAGACACATTGAAGCTATCTTGCGCCGCATTGGCCAGCCCTTCCTGCAAAAGGAGCGGCCCGGGCCAACGAACGCGGAGGAAAAAAAGCATGCAAGGCATCAAGCGCAAACTGGTTTACGTGTCACTGTTCGAGGTGTTCGGCATGACCTTCTCGGCCCTGGGCCTGGCCTTGCTGTCCGGCACCTCGCCGAGCAGCACCGGCCCGCTGGCGGTGGTGATCACCAGCATCGCGGTGACCTGGAACTTCATCTACACCAGCCTGTTCGAGCGCTGGGAAAGCCGCCAGGTCTCGCGGACCCGCACGGTCACGCGGCGGATCGCCCATGCCGTGGGTTTCCAGCTGACGCTGATCCTGTTCCTGATTCCGTTGATCGCCTGGTGGATGCACATCAGCCTGGTGCAGGCCTTCCTGCTCGACCTGGCGCTGATCCTGTTCATCCCCTGCTACACCTTCGTCTTCAACTGGCTGTTCGACCGGGTCTTTGGCCTGCCGGCGTCGGCGCTGCCGGACCCGGTCTGAGGCCAGAGTGCAAATCGGCATCGCCCAAGAGCGGCGCCGCTGTTAGATTTCCAGGGCCCTCCACCCGCCAAGGAAAGCTTGCATGGGAACCCTGAGAATTCTCGGTAAAGCCTCGTCGATCAACGTCCGAAAAGTGCTGTGGACCTGCGAGGAACTGGGCCTGCCCTACGAACGCGAGGATTGGGGCAGCGGCTTCCAGTCGACCCACACACCGGAGTTTCTCCGGCTCAACCCCAACGCCCAGGTGCCGGTGCTGATCGATGACGCCGGCGCGCTGTGGGAGTCCAACAGTATTTGCCGGTACCTGACCGGCAAGGTCGCCGTGCAACGGCTGCTGCCCGGCGAACCCCGGGCCCGGGCGTTGGTGGAGCAGTGGATGGACTGGCAGGCCACAGAGCTCAATCCGGCGTGGAGCTACGCCTTCGTTGCCCTGGTCCGGCAGAACCCGGACTTTCAGGACCCGCAGCGGATCGCCGCCGGCCTTCGCGGCTGGAACGCCAAGATGGCCCTGCTCGAACAGCAACTGGCGAGCAGCGGCGACTATGTGCTCGGCGAGCAGTTCAGCCTGGCCGATATCGTCCTCGGGCTGTCGGTGCATCGCTGGATGATGACGCCCATGGAGCGCCCCGACTTCCCCGCCATCGCCGCCTATTACGCACGGCTCAGCGAACGCCCGGCCTTCCTGCTGCATGGACGCAATGGCATTCCCTGAATCGTCCTTTTTCTGTAGGAGCTGGATGCCGCTTTGGTTGATGCTGCGGCACAAACCGCCAAGATGTAACGGAATACGACAATAAATCAGCGCACAGCCCGGCTTCCGACCCCGCATTCACAATCATTGATTTCCGTTAGCCAGCTAAGATTCCTCCTCACCGAAACCTGGAATCCCGCCCATGTCGTCCCTCGCCCCCACTGTCGCCACCGACGGCCTCGACCCGGTCCGCGCCGCCGATATCTCCGCCCGCATCGATCGCCTGCCCGCCGTCACCACGGTCTGGCGCCTGGTGGCGCTGCTGTCGATTGGCGGTTTCTTCGAGCTGTATGACCTGTTCCAGACCGCCTATATCAGCCCCGGCCTGATCCGCGACGGGATCTTCGCCACCGGCAGCCAGGGCGTGTTCGGTTTTTCCGACCAGGCGGCCTTCGCCTCGGCGACCTTTCTCGGCCTGTTCCTCGGCGCCAGCCTGCTGAGCCCGATCGCCGACCGCTTCGGGCGCCGGGCGATCTTCACCTTCGCCCTGATCTGGTACACCGTGGCCACGGTGCTGATGGGCGTGCAGACCTCGGCCCTGGGGATCATCGGCATGCGCTTTCTGGTAGGCATCGGCCTGGGCATCGAACTGGTGACCATCGACGCCTACCTCTCCGAGCTGGTGCCCAAGCACATGCGCAGCTCGGCCTTCGCCTTTGCCTTTTTCGTGCAGTTTCTCTCGGTGCCGGCGGTGGCGCTGATGTCCTGGTGGCTGGTGCCGCAGGACCCGTTCGGCATCGCCGGCTGGCGCTGGGTGGTATTGGCCAGCGCGGTGTTCGCGCTGTTTATCTGGTGGTTGCGTTCACGCCTGCCCGAGTCGCCGCGCTGGCTGGCCCAGCATGGGCGCTTCGCCGAGGCCGAGCGGATCATGGACAACATCGAGGCGCGCTGCGCCAAGGACTACGGCAAGCCGCTGGACACTCCGCAGCCCGAGGCCCTCGGCGTCCAGGGCTCGGGGCGTTTCGCCGATATCTGGCAACCGCCCTATCGGCGCCGGGCACTGATGCTGATCGTGTTCCATGTGTTCCAGGCCATCGGTTTCTTCGGTTTCGGCAACTGGCTGCCGGCGCTGCTCTCGGGCCAGGGCGTGAGCGTCACCCACAGCCTGATGTACGCCTTTATCATCACCCTCGCCTATCCGCTGGGGCCGCTGCTGTTCGTCAAGTTCGCCAACCGCTTCGAGAACAAGTGGCAGATCGTCGGCTCGGCCCTCGGCGCCATGACCTTCGGCACCCTGTTCGCCTGGCAGAGCACGGCCCTGGGGCTGATCGTCTGCGGGGTAATGATCACCTTCTGCAACGCCTGGCTGAGCTTCAGTTACCACTCCTATCAAAGCGAGCTGTTCCCCACCAATATCCGCGCCCGAGCGGTAGGTTTCTGCTACTCGTTCAGCCGCCTGTCGACGGTGTTCAGCAGCCTGCTGATCGGTTTTTTCCTCGACCGCTTCGGCACGCCCGGGGTCCTGGCGTTCATTGTCGGCAGCATGCTGATCGTGATGTTCACCATCGGCCGTTTCGGCCCGCGTACCCGCAACCTGGCCCTGGAGAACATCGCCCAGCGTTGACCGGTCGCCGCTGGCCGCAAGCGGCAAGGCTTGTCCGCCGCGTGCCGCCAGCCTTGCCGGGCAATCGGCGCAGAGCCCTGGCAAAGAGCCCCGTCCCGGGGCGCTGCGGGGTGGCGGCATGCAAATTGCTGCGCAGCCTTCGACAGCCCTTACACACAGGTACCCAATCATGTTGGTCAGTGCCCAGAAAACCACGGCGATCCAGCCCACCCAGCGGTCCGACATGGACCCGAGCACCGCGGCCGCCAGCGCGCTGTACAGCGGTTTGATGCAGAACGTGCAGAACACCGCGACCCTGCAAGCGTCCCAGGCCGTGCAGCAGGCCAGCAACACGGTCAGCGACAATGTCGCCGCGGCCTTCGCCAAGACCCGCGTGCTGTTGCAGGCCACCCCGCCGACCGCCAGCACCGCGCAGGCCAACAGCGCCACCCAGAGCTCGGCCCTGGATGAGTTCAAGGACTACATGAGCAAGTCCCCTGAGCAGCGCATGCGCGACCGCATCCTCGAAGAGATGGGCATTACCGAGGAAAACCTGAAAAACATGCCGCCGGAGAAACAGCAGGCGGTGGCTCAGGAAATTGCCCAGCGGGTCCAGGACAAACTGAAACTGGCGCAAGTCGAGAAGGACGCCAGCGGCGTCGATAAGCAAGTCACCGACAAGTTCCTCGCGGCGCTTTAAAAGCGGCCAGCCGAAACAGGGTTCCCCACGGGAACCCTTTTTTATGAGTCGGCTTGAGCGGCTGCGCTCAGCCCTGGGCCAGCATATCGAGCAAGGCCCGCAGCGCCGGCGACGGCTCGCTGCCCTCGGCCAGCACCAGGGCAAAGGTGCGCGGGATCGGCTCGCTCAATGGCAGTACGCACAAACCGTGGCGTTGCTCCGGCAAGGTCATCTGCGGCACCAGGGTCACCCCCACTTGCTCGCGAACCAGAGTGAAGGCGCTGCTCCACTCCCGCACCTCGACCCGCACATCCGCCAGCTCCAGGCCGGCATCCGCCGCCAGGCTGCGGGCATTCACCGAACAGCCGCCGGTGGCCAGCACGAAGGGTTGGCTCACCAGTTCCTGCAAGGTCACCCCCTGCTCCTGACCGCGGCGCGCCAGGGCATGCCCCGTCGGCAGCACCGCCACCCAGGTATCGCGTCCCAGCAGGCCGACGCTGCGCTCGGACGCAGGGTTGAGCAGCACCCCGACATCGATCAAGCACGCCTCGAGCAAGGCCTCGACCTCGTCGTCGCTGACCTCCAGCGCCACCACCTGGATGCCCGGGTACAACTGCTTGAAACGGCGCAGCAGCGGCGGCAGGAAAGTCGCCAGCACCATGGGGAAACTCGCCAGGCGAATGGTGCCGCGCTGAATGTCCCGGCAGGCGTCCGCGGTGTCGCGGATGTTCTGCAACGCCGCGAGCATCAGCCGCGCCTGTTCCACCACCTGTTCGCCAATGGCGGTGGGCAGGGTCTGGCGGTTCTCCCGGGTAAACAGCTGCACGCCCAGGTTGTCTTCGAGCAGCGCCAGGGCCTGGCTGGCGCCGGACTGGGTCATGCCGACCCGCTCGGCGGCGCGGGTGATGTTGCCGGTATCCGCCACGGCCACCAGCATGCGCCAGTGCATCAGGTTCATCATGGCAGTAGCTGTCCTTATGGGTTTTTTCTGAAAGATTAATTTTACTGAGAGCAGCGCGGACTATGACACTGATCTCCCCCCTCTGGAGAGCCCTCGATGAACCTGTATTTCTCGCCCCACGCCTGCTCGCTGGCCCCGCACATCGTGCTGCGCGAACTGGCCCTGCCGTTCACCCTGGTCCGGGTCGACAACCGCAACAAGACCACGGCCGACGGCGGCGACTTCCTGGCGATCAACCCCAAGGGTTATGTGGCAGCGCTGGAGCTGGAGGACGGCCAGGTGCTGACCGAAGGCCCGGCGATCCTGCAATACCTGGCCGACCTCAAGCCGCAGGCGGGCCTGGCGCCGGCCAATGGCAGCTGGCAACGGGTGCGGTTGCAGGAGATGCTCAACTTCGTCTCCAGCGAGATCCATGGCGGCCTCGGCTGGCTGTTCAACCCTGAGTTTCCCGAAGCGACCCAGGCGCTGATCCGGCAGAAACTGTTCAAGCGCCTGGCGCTGCTGGACCGCACGCTGCAACAACAAACCTACCTGCTGGGCGAATCCTTCGGTGTCGCCGACGCCTACCTGTTCACCGTGCTGCGCTGGACCGCCGGCTTCGCCATCGACCTGGAACAATGGCCGGCGCTGGCGCGCTTCCAGGCGCGAATCGCCCAGCGCGAAGCGGTGCAAGCGGCACTCGCGGCCGAGATTGTTCTGTAGGAGCGGCCGGTCGACGCTCGATTGTCCGCGTCGCCAGCAAGCTTGGCTCCTACAGAAGCCGCTCGCCTGCTCAGCCCAGCCCTCCCCGTTGAATAAATTCAGTCAGGGCCAGCACATCCACCGAGCCCGGCCGATCCTGATCGAGAAACGCCACCTGGCTGCGCACCGCGCGGTGGATGCGGGCGCTGCCGACACCCAGTTGCAAGAGCCCGCGCAGGTCGATGGCCTGGGCCGCGACTATCAGCTCAATGCTCGCCAGCCAGGCCAGGCGCTGGGTCAGTTGCCGGGTTTTCTCGATCACCGCCAGAGCCTGGCCGGCGTAGTCTTCGACCCGATCGGCCACCGGCACGCAGACCGCCGGCAGCGGATTGGCCAGATGGCCGATCTCCGCCAGCAGCGCCGCGGCACTGCGTTGCAAGGCGGCCATGCCGACATGCCCGGGCCGCTCGATAAGAAAGCGCGGCAGCTCGCTGGAAGTTGGAGACAGCAGCTTGGCGATGCGCTCGGCGCAACAGGCCGCGACCCGGCTCAAAGCCAACCCCAGGCCTTCCCCGGCCAGTGCCAGGTGGGTGCTGTCGAAATTGGCGGTGGCCAGGACCTGGCGCTGCTCGTCGATCAAGGCCGGGTTGTCGGCGCCGCTGGCCAGCTCCAGTTGCAGATGTTCGCGCAGTTGTGCCCAGGCCTGTCGCGCCGCGCCCTGCACCACGCCGGCACAGCGAAAGCTCAAGGGATCCTGCAAACGCCGGGCGCTGCCGGGCTGGCGCAACTGGCCACCCTCCAGCAACTCCAGCAGCGCCGCCGATTGCTCGGCCTGGCCCGCCGCCGGCCGCAAGCGCGACGCCCAGGGCTGGAAGGGGCTGAGGTTGGCCCGATAGCCTTCGCAGGACAGCGCCAGCGCCGCCAGCAGGCTGTCCAGGGCCTGGTCGGCCTCGGCCAGCAACAGGACACCCAAACCAATGCTCGCGGCATTCGCCGAGACCAGCGCCAGACCGTCCTTGTCCACCAGCCGCGCCGGTTGCAGGCCATTGCGCTGCAAGGCTTCCCCCGCCGGCAGCCGCTCGCCGCGCCAGCGCACCCAGCCCTCGCCGATCAGCGCCAGGCCCAGGTGCGCCAATGGCGCCAGATCGCTTTCCCCCAGGGAGCCAAGCAACGGCACCTCGGGCTCGATCCCGGCGTTGAGCAAGGCCAGCAAACTGTCGGCGCTGGCCTGGGAGATCCCCGAGCGACCCTGGGCCAGCCCGGCCAGGCGCGCGGCAATCATCGCCCGCAGTTCAGGCCGCGTGGCCAGGCGCCCAAGCCCAACGGCCCGGCCCAGGGGAATGCGCCGTTGCAGGTCGTCATCCGGCTGGGTCAGGGCCACATCCACCGCCGCGCCCAGGCCCGTGGTCACGCCGTAGATGGCGTCGCCCGCGGCCATCCGCTCCCGCAACAGCCCATGGCCGGCGGCGATCCGTTGCCGGGTGGCCGGGGTGAATTGCAGCGCCGCCTCCTCGCGGGCAACGCGCAGCAGGTCAGTCAGCGCCAGGCCTTCCGGGCCCAGGCCGATCATGCGAAACGCAGCCGCTGGCCGATGCCCAGGCGCCGGGCTTTTTGCAGCAGGGCGTGGCCCAGGGCGATATCGCTGAGGCTCAGGCCGCGGTGCCAGAACAGGATGTTTTCCTCGGCGTGCTGCCGGCCGCTTCTATGGCCTGCGACTATCTGCCCAAGCTCGGCGTGCAGGGTCTGCTCACTGAGTTTGCCGGCCTCGACATGGGCCCGCAGCGAACCGAACAGGCCGCCCTTGCACTGGCCCCAGTCGTCCACCACCAACTTGTCCATGATGTCGGTCAGCGACAGCTCCACCGCGCTCATGGTGCCGTAGGGCACGACAAAGACGCCGGGCTTGATCCATTCGGTGCGCAGCAAAGGTTCGGGCTGGTTCAGCCGCGAGGCCTCGACCACGATGTCCGCGCCGCGCACCGCACTCTCCCAGTCGTGGGTGACAATCACCGGCTTGCCCAGGTCGCGGCGCAGGCGTTCGGCAAAGGCCTCGCGGCTGTCCTCGCGGCGCGAGTGCACGCGGATTTCCTCGAAGTCGAACAGGTGGTCCAGCAGCCGCACGTTCCAGTACGCCGTGCCGCGGGCGCCGATATGCGCCAGCACCTTGCTGTCCGGGCGCGCCAGGTACTTGGCGCCGATGGCGGTGATCGCGCCGGTGCGCATATCGGTGATCGCCGAGGCGTCGAGGATCGCCTGGGGCACGCCGGTGGCCGGGTCCAGCAGGTTGAGGATCGCCAGTTCCGAGGGCAGGCCCTGGCGGTAGTTGTCGACGAAGTCACCCACCACCTTGACCCCGGCGTGGCCGATGTCACCCCCCAGCACCCCGCGCAGCACGTTGAAATGGCCGTTGATTGCGCCCCCGGGAATCAGGTGGGTGCGCGGCTCGATCACCGCCTCGCCACGGCCCTGGAGCACCAGGCCGGCTTCGATGGCGGCGAGGATTTCGTCGTTGCTCAGGGCCAGCTCGGCGATGTCCAGGCCGTTGAGAAAATCGATATAGATGGGTTGCATGGGCCTCACTCGCTCTTGAACACGATCTGCTCGATCCGCACGGCCTTGGGGATCAAGTGGTTGGCGAGGAACAGGTCGGCGGTGCGCTGCTGGCTGGCCACGACCCGGGCATCGATGCCTTGCAGCGGCGAGCGCGAACGATGGCTGAAGTAGCTTTCCACCACCGGCCGTTGCAGGCCGAGGATGCGCGCCATGCTGTCGATGCTGGCGTCGCGCTGGTCGAAGGACAGCTGCTGGGCCGCGCCGAAGGCCTTGAGGATGGGGGCGACGGCAGCGCCGTGCTGGCGCACGAAGGCACCGCTGGCGATGTAGAAGCTGCCGCCGGAATCCAGGCCCTGGCCATCGCTGAGCAGGCGGGCGCTGCCGTCGAGCAGGGCCGCCGAATAGTAAGGGTCCCAGATCACCCAGGCGTCCAGCTTGCCCTGCTCGAACGCCGCGCGGGCGTCGGCCGGCGACAGGTACACCAGGTTCAGGTCACTGAGTTTCAGCCCGGCGCGCTGCAGGCTCTTGAGGAAAAAATTGTGCGCACTGGAGCCCTTGAGCAACGCCACCCGCTTGCCCTTGAGGTCGGCCAGGCTCTGCGTCTGGCTGTTCCTGGGTAGCAGGATGGCTTCGGTCTTGCCGTCGCTGGGCTCGACGCCGATGTACTGCAAGTCGATCCCCGCGGCCTGGGCGAAGATCGGCGGGATGTCGCCGATATTGCCCACATCGACGCTGCCGCCGTTCAGCGCCTCGATCAGCTGTGGCCCACCGGGGAATTCGATCCATTGCACCTGGGTGCCCGGCAAGGCTTTCTCCAGCAACTGGTGCTCGCGGGCCAGGACCATGCTCACCGAGCTTTTCTGATAGCCGATACGCAATTGCCCAGGCTCGGCGGCCAGGGCCAGCGAAGCGCAGAGCGTGAGACACAGGGTGACGATAAAACCTTTGAACATCGGTAACTCCCAAACGGATTGAAAACACTGTCGGCCATGACGGCCTCATCGCCGGCAAGCCTGGCTCCTACAGAAGCCAGAAACGCCGCCGGCCAATGTAGGAGCCAGGCTTGCCCGCGAAAGCGATCCCCCTGACACACCCCGCCGCCTGCATCGCGCGCAAGCTGCGCTCCTACAGAGGCGCTGCCGCGCCAGTCGCAAGCGGCTTACAGCGCGGCGCTGACGCGGCTGGCGACTTCGCTTGGCACCCAGCCTTGCCAGACCTGCGGCTGCTCGCGCAGGAAGGCCTCGGCGACCTGGCGCGGTGGCTGGCGGGTTTCGCTCATCTGGCCCAGGGTGCGGTTCAGCAGGTCGATCGGCAGGTCGACCTTTTCAAAGAAACTCACCAGTTCCGGGTACTGCGCCTTGAACGGCGCGGACACGCCGATGGCCAGGTGCGCCGGCATCGACCGGGTACCCCGCGGATGGGGGTTGCCGGCATCGGCCAGGGTCTTCCAGGCCTCGGCATCGAAGGCCGGTTCTTCGAGCTTCACCAGCTTGAACTTGCCCAGCAGCGGCGTCGGCGACCAGTAGTAGAACAGCACCGGTTTGCCGCGGCGGATCGACGAGCTGACCTCGGCATCCAGGGCCGCGCCGGAACCGGTGCGGAAGTTCACGAAGCTGTCGCTCAGCCCATAGGCCTTGAGCTTCTGGCTGTTGACGATTTCCGAGGTCCAGCCGGTGGGGCTGTTGAGAAAGCGCCCACGGCCCGGGTCTTCCGGATCGCGGAACACCTCCTTGTAGCGCGCCAGGTCGGCCACCGATTTCAGCTCCGGCGCCAGCGGCTTGATACCGCGCTCGGCGTCGCCCTTGATCACGTACTCCGGCACCCACCAGCCTTCGGTGGCGCCCTTGACCGTATCGCCCAGGCCGAACACCTTGCCCTCGGCTTCGGCCTTGACCCAGGCCGGACTGCGCCCGGCCCACTCTTCGCCGATCACCTGGATATCGTTCTTGGCCAGCGCCGCTTCGAGGCTGACGGTGCTGCCGGGCAGGGTCTCGGTCGGATAGCCGTAGCCCTTCTCGACGATCAGCCGCAGCACCTCGGTGATCAGGCTGCCGCTTTCCCAGGTGATGTCGCCGAAGTGGATCGGCGCCGGCTTGTCCGCCGCCGGTGCCTGCTGGGCCAGCAGGCTGAAGGTCAGCAGCGAGGTGCCGAGCAGGTGTTTGATGATCTTCATGGTGAGCCTCTTGCTGGTTGTTCGTGGGTTTCAAGACCGCCCGCCGGGAAGGTCCTGCGGACCTTGGCGCAGCCTTCGGCAGCGGCTACAGGGTTAAAAGTCGTAGCTGAGCCTGGTGTAATAGAACGCCCCCTCCGGCGCCGACGGCGACAGGTAGCTGTACTGCTGCCCCGGGGTCTGGCGCAGGCGGCTGTTGAAGTCGTCGGGCTTGCTGTCGAACAGGTTGTTGGCGCCCACCGACAGGCGCAGTTGCCGGGTGAAGGCGTAGTTGACGTCCAGGTCGGTGTTCCACTGCGCGGAGAAGGTCTGGTCGTACTGTGCGTTGGCCGCCGACGCCGCGTATTTGCGGTACTCGCCGTAGCGGGTCTCGGACAGCGCGATGGTCCAGGGGCCGTAGCGATGGATCGCCCCCAGCACCAGCTTGTCTTCGGGGTAGCCATGTTCGAGGAAGCCCTGGGCTTCGCGGGTCAGCACGTCGAAGCCGAACGGGTTGGAATGGATCTTCTCGATGGTGGTGCGCGCCTTGGTGTAGCCGGCCGACAGGCTCAGGGCGCCGTAGCGTTGCAGGTCGAGGTTGTACTTGCCGACGATGTCGACGCCGCGGGTGCGGGTGTCGGCGGCGTTGGTCATGAACTGCGCCCAGGTGTACTGGCCGAACCCGGCCTCGCTGAGAATCCGCTCGGCGTCCGGCCCGGAAATCCCGCCGCTGTAGAGCAGGCGGTCGCGGATGGAGATCTGGTAGGCGTCGATGGTCAGCGACGCCTGCTCGCTCGGCCGCAGCACCAGGCCCAGGGAATAGTTGGTGGACTTCTCCGGCTTCAGCGACTGCGCGCCCAGGGCGCGGGCTGCCGGGTGGTCGGCCGGGAGCATGCGGGTCAGCACCGGGTTGCCGTTGATATCGACGTTGGTGGTGGTGGTCCAGGAAGTGCCGATCTGCCCCAGGGTCGGCGCGCGATAGGCGTTGTTGACCGTGGCCCGCAAGCCCACCTGCGGGGTGAAGTCGTAGCGCGCCGAGAGCTTGCCGGTGGTGGCCGAGCCAAAGTCGGAATAATGCTCGGTGCGCCCGGCAAGGCCGAGCTGGAACTTGTCGGTGACCTGGTTTTCCAGGCCGAAATACACCCCGCCGACATGCCGCTTGTAGGTCCCGGCATCGTCCGGGGTCAGGCCGGATGCCTGCACCGCGCCGACCTGCACGCCATCGATGCCGCCGAAGGAATAGGAGGCATAGTCGCCCTCCTCCAGCCGGTACTGCTCGTCGCGATAGGCCACCCCCGCCGAGACGGTGAGCGGATGCTCCGACCAGGCGACGTCCAGGTCCTTGGCGTAATCCAGGGTCAGGTTGGTCTGTTCGTTGACCAGTGTCGCCACGTCGAACTTGGTCGGGCTGTTGGCGCCGTAGCTCGGGTTGACCGTGTTGAAGGCCAGTTCATCGTGCTTGTCGCGGCCGTAGGTGGCGCTGAGGTCGAAGCGCCCGATGCGCTCGTCCTCGTAGCGGCTGCCCACGGTCAGCGCGCCATCCTCATAGCGGTAGCGGTACTTGGGAATGGTGCCGTTGGGGTAGATCGAGGCGACGTTGTTGGGGTTGCTGGCCAGCAGCGGCGGCGTGTTATTGACCGACTTGTCCTGGCCGAAGGTGGCAAAGCTGTAGAGCCGCCATTGATCGCTGAGGCCGACTTCGGCGTTGGCCGCCAGGTTGTATTTGTCGCGACTGGCGCCGCCCCAGCGCGGGTCCTGCAACTGGCCGCCGGCTTCATATTTGTCGCCGATGTCGGTGGGCTTGTTGTTCAGGCCGTTGAAGCTCAGGGTCAGGAAACCATCCCCCGGCAGGCCCAGGCCATACCAGCCGTCGGCGCTCTTGCTGAAGCCGTCGCCCTGGGCGTACTGGCCCAATTGGCTGTTGAGCTGGCCGCCGCTGTCACGTTCCTTGAGCACGATATTGACCACCCCGGCCACCGCGTCGGAACCGTACTGCGCCGAGGCGCCGTCGCGCAGCACTTCGACATGGTCGATGGCGCTGATGGGGATCATGTCCAGGTCCACCGGCTGCGCGCCAATGAACGGCACGCCGCCGGAGATGTTGACCACCGCCGAGGCATGCCGGCGCTTGCCGTTGATCAGCACCAGGGTCTGGTCCGGCGACAGCCCGCGCAGGGAAGCGCCCTTGGGGTTCTGCCCGCGGGTGGCGCTCTGGTTCTGCGGAAAGTTGAACGACGGCAGCAGTTGGAACAGCGCCTGGTTGAGGCTGGTGGCGCCGGTCTGCACCAGCTCTTCGCTGTTGATCACGTCCACCGGCGCCGCGCTGGTCAGGGCCGTGGCGTCGCTGCGCCGGGTACCGATGGCCACCACCCGGTCGAGGGTCGGCGCCGCGGCTTCGCTGGCCTCGGCCTTGACCCTGCTGCCAGCCGAGCTCGCCGGTTGCGGGCCTTCCTTGATGATGAACGCGCCATCCGGGCTGACTTGCAGTTGCAGGCCGGTGCCGCGCAAGGCGGCCGCCACCGCCTGCTCGGCGGACAACGAACCGTCGACCGTGGCCGAAGAGTAGCTGCCCAGCTGCGGGGTAAAGGAAATCACCTGGCCGCTTTGCCGGCTGATGCTCAGCAGCACCTCGTCCAGCGGACCGGGCGCCAGGTGATATTGCTGCCGGGCGGCTTCGGCCCCCTGGGCGCCCGTGAAAAACACCGCGGCCAAGGGGCCGATGGCCAAGGCCAGGCGCGAACGACGCTGCACGGTTGTGGATATAGGCAACATGACTCTCTCCCCCAAAAGCATCCAACAACGCTGCTCCCCGCAGCGTTTACGGGAGTGATGTGCAACGGCCGGGGGAAAACTTGCAGATCGTTTGGTTATGGCCTTAGAACCACCGCAAGCGGCGCAGGCCAGTGCTTCTGCTGGAGAGCAGCTTGCGCGATGCCGCCAACGCGGTGGGCCAGGGAAACCGCCATCGCGGGCCAGCCTCGCTCCTACAGAAGCAGGTTCAGGTGGCACTCAGGGTCACCCACAGCTCGGTATGGCGGGTGACGCGGATCGGCAAGGTGCGGGCTAGGCTGTCGAGGATCTGTTGCGGGTTGTCCAGGCGGAACAGGCCACTGACCCGCAACCCGGCGATGGCCGGATCCAGGCGCAACACCCCGCGTCGATACGGGCGCAGTGCCTCGACCACCTCCGACAGCGGCGTGTCGCGCAACTCCAGCAAGCCGTCGACCCAGGCCGTGGCACTGCCACGGCTCGGGCGCACCGGGCCGAAATGCAAGGCGTCGTAGGCCACCTCATGGCCACCGGGCAATTGCAGACGCTCGCCACCGCCCGCGGCGATGTCCAAGGGGCCGTTGAGGGCCGTGGCATGCCCCTGGCCATCGCGTTCGCGCACCAATAAGCGGTTGCCCGTGGCCTGGATCCGCGCCTGCGCGGTGTGGATGAAAAACGGTCGGGCCGGATCGCTGGCCAGGTTCAGCAGCACTTCGCCGTCCAGCAAATGCACCACCCGACGCTGGCGATCGAAATCGATGTTCGCCGCGCTCCGGGCATTCAGGCGCAATTCGCTGCCGTCCGGCAGGGTCAGCGACTGGCGCTGGCCGGTGCCGGTGTGCAGGTCCGCGGTCAGCTCGGCCAAAGGCAGGCCACGCTGGCTGACCAGCGCACCGGCGCCCAGGACCACCCCGGCGCCGAGCAAGGCCCGCTGCAGCACCTTGCGCCGACTGCTCGGCACGTTCAGCGCCCGCTGCAACAGCTCGCCATCGACGCCCTGGGCAATCGGCACCTGGAACACCCCAAGGCGGGTTTCCAGCTGGCGACACAGCTGCTCGTGCCGCGGATCCGCGTCGCGCCAGCGCTGGTAGGCACGACGCTCGGCCTCGCTGGCCTGCCCCGAATTCATCAGCACCCACCAGCGGGTGGCATCGTCGATCAGCTGTTCCCGACTCGGTTCGCGGCTCATGTCATTCCAGGCTCAGGCGCAGACAACGCTGGGCGGCCCGGGTCATGTAGTCGCTGACCGAACGTTGCGAAATGCCCAGTTGCTCGGCGATCTGCGGGTAGGTCAGGCCGTTGACCTGGGACAGCAGGAAGGTCGCCCTGACCTTGGCCGGCAGGCCGTCGAGCAGGCGGTCGATGGCCTCCAGCGCCTCGAGCATCTGCGCCAGGTCCTGGGGCGAGGGCTGCACGGTTTCCTCGTCATGCTGCAAGGCATCGAGGTAGGCCCGCTCCAGGTCGCGGCGGCGCCACAGCTGGTACACCAGGCGTTGCGAAATGGTGGTCAGCAGGGCCCGTGGCTGACGGATCGGCAGCACTTCGGGCCTGCTCAACAGCTGGACGAAGGTATCGGCGGCAATGTCTTCGGCGCTGGCATCCAGGGAGTGGTGCAGGTGGTAACGCAGGCGGCTGCACAGCCAGTCGTAATGACTGCGGAACAGGCCGCCCACATAGTCGCTGTGGGTGGTGTCGGCGCCGGACATAGTGGCTCCAATGAAGAAGGTTGCGCGGTATGTCCGGTGTTCCGGTGCGGCGATCCTAACAAGGAAGGCTTATTCTTTAATAATATTTAAATTTCATTTTTATAGAATTTTATGGAATTAAAAGAGAGGCCGCGCCTGATGCTTTTTTACCGGCCAAGCCGCCCTCCTGGGGCGCATCAACGTAGCCGCGCGTAACCCAGCTCTTCAGCTTCGCGCTGATAGTCGAGCAGGATCTGGTAGTCCGCCTCGGTGGCCGGCAACACCTCGCGCAGCCCCAAGGTTTCGGCCACCGCGGGCAGTGCCACCAGCGCCTGGTTCATCGCCGCGCGAATGCCTTCGGCCTGTTCCTCGCCAAGGCCGGCCACCCCGATATAGGGCAGGGTCGGGCTGAAGGCGCTGCGGGCGATCACCCGCAGGCCGGCCACCTCCTCCTCGGCATAACGCGCCAGGTAGGCGAAGGTCACGCTGTCGATGGCGGCCAGGTCGGCCCATCCTTCGCGCAGCCAGCGCAGGCTTTCCCGGTGGCTGCCGCTGATGCCGACACTGGCGAAAAACCGGCCGTCGCGCTGCAGCGGCGCGAGGCGCTGGCGCAGCAGGTTCATGCCGCTGTTGGAGTCTTCGCCATTGATCACCCCGCGACTGCCCCGCAGGGCCTGCAAGGTCCGGCGCGGGTCGTCGTCGCGACCGAGCAGCAGGCTGCAATGATTGCCGGCGGTGCTGTCCGGCAGCTCGTAACGCGGCCGGCCGATGACCCGGACCTGGCCGCGCAGGGCGGTCATCAGCGGGTAACCGCAGGTCTGGGTCAGCAGCAGGCGCGGCGACAGCCACAGTTGCATCAGGTCCAGTTCCCGGGCATCGAGCCGGTCACCTTCGAGGCGCTGCAGGATCGCCGCCAGCCACTGCTCATTGGCCTGGCGCACCGGCTCGGGGGCGACGTACATCAGCAGTTCGGCATAACAAGCGGTCATGGTTCAGGCTCTTCGGGCACGGCTACAGGGCGAAGGGATGTTCCGGGCTATCGATCGGCTTGAGGGCATGGCGCCGCAACAGCTCGCCATACCCCTGCACCACAAAGCCGCCGCTGCGCGCCTGCCATTGTTCGCGGCGCTGCCGATAGGCCCGTGGCAGGCAATACCACGGTAGCCCGGGAAAATCATGGTGCACCAGGTGCAGGTTGAGGTGCAGGAACAGCCAGCTCCAGGGCCACGCCGCTTCGTTGAGCACCGTACGCTGCTCCACCCGGGCATGGGGGCGGTGTTCGTAGTAGGAACGGACCATCGCCACCGACAGCGCCGGCACGCTCACCAGCAGCAGGTAATGCCAGACCGGCAACACACTGTAGCGGGCAATAAAGGCCAGCATCAGCAGGGTCAGCGCACCATGGGTCAGCCACATCAGCCAGGCCTGGCGTTGCCCCTGGCGCAGGCGCGCCCCTTCCTCCCGCGCCAGCGCCAGCAAGGCCAGGGGCGCGCCGAGCAGCAGCCGCCCCAGCAGGGTCTTGTTCAGCCAGTGCAGGCCCTGCTCGAACAGCGAACGGCTGTGCCATTGCCGCTGGCCCAGGTAACGGCTCTCCGGGTCGCGACCTGGCAGGGTCAGGTCTTCGTCACGGTGATGCTGCAGGTGGCTGTCGCGGTAGAGGGTATAGGGGTACCAGACGGCAAACGGCGCATAACCCAGCAGCTTGTTCAGCCACAGCCAGCGCGTGGGATGACCGTGCAGCAGCTCATGCTGCACCGACAGCCACAGCACCAGGATCGGAATCAGCAACAAGGTACTGGGCCACAGCCCCAGCAGCGGGCTGGCCAGCAGCACGGCGAACCAGCTGGTGCTGGTGCCGATCAGCAACAGCCAGGTGGGCCATTCGGTGCGGGCGCTGAAGCTCTGGCGCAGGGTGTCGATTTGTTCGCGGTGCAGCGGATCAAAGTAATGGGCCATGGCGCTACTCAGGACAGGGGCTGGCCGAGGGGCGAACCTTCGGCGTCTTGCTGTTCTGTGCAACGAGAAGGGGAAAACTTGCAGATCGATGGGTTATTTACTTAGAAGCAAAAACAAGGAAGCCCGCGGGGCGGGCTTCGCAGGGGATCAATGACCGAAAATATTGTGCTCGATCTTCTTGGCTTTCTTGTCCGCGCGCTTTTCATCGGCGGTCCGGCTGGGTTTTTTCTTCGCCGTCTTTTTGGCATTCATACCTTTGGACATGATGCACACTCCACTCGCAGGGGATCGTTCATCTGGTATACACCTATCCCGCGCACTTCGTACTTTTATAATCACCGCCCCGGCCCACCCTGCGAAAACCCATGCCCGACACCCAATACCTGCTGCTTGCCGACACCCTGCGACCGCTGCTGAACAAGTTCTATCGCGCCCACAATTCGCCAATGCGCGCGGCCGGGGAAGGGCAATCATGGGTGGCGAAACGCGGAGCGATCATTGCCGGGCTGAACCTCACGCCCATCGCCCAGGGCCACTGGCTGACCGGGCTGTTCGTCGACCCGGCCCATCGCGGCCAGGGCATTGCCGCGATGCTGGTCGAACGGGCACGCGCGCAGCTGCCGGGGCCGCTGTGGCTGTTTTGTCATCCGGACCTGCAAGCCCTGTACGAACGCATGGGCTTTGCCACCGCCCCCGCCCTGCCCCAGGCCCTGGCGGATCGCCTGGAGCGTTATCGCAGGAGCAAGAGCCTGATCGCCATGGGCATCGATCCTTTGGTCAGCTCGACCCGCGACAGGGTGTGATCGCGGGCCCTGGAGCGCGTGCCCGCCTCGGCGACAAACCGGTCTCCGGCAGGTCCATGAAACCGACACTTCTGGCTGTCTGTTTCAATCGTCGGCGTGGGGATCGAGGTCGGGGAACATCACTTCGGTAAAACCGAACTTGCTGAAGTCGCGGATCCGCGACGGGTACAGGCGGCCGATCAGGTGATCGCATTCATGCTGCACCACCCGCGCATGGAAACCCGAGGCTACCCGCACGATCGGCTCGCCCCTGGGGTCGACACCTTCGTAGCGAATGTGCTGATAGCGCTCGACCGCGCCGCGCAGCCCCGGCACCGACAGACAGCCTTCCCAGCCTTCTTCCAGCACCGGGCTCAAGGGCGTGATCAGCGGATTGATCAGGATGGTCTGCGGCACGGCCTCGGCTTGCGGGTAACGCTCGCTGTGCTCGAAACCGAAGATCACCAGTTGCAGGTCGACGCCGATCTGCGGCGCGGCCAGGCCGACCCCGCCGACGCTTTCCATGGTCTGGAACATGTCGTCGATCAGTTGCCACAGCTCGGGGCTGTCGAACATCTCGGGCGGCACCGGTGGCGCGATGCGCAGCAGGCGCTCGTCGCCCATTTTGAGGATTTCACGGATCATGATCAGACTTCGTCAGTGGTCGGCTTGAGCGAGTGGTCCCGGCCCAGTCCCGATACGTGTTGTTTGGGTTCGTCGTGCTCGCCGGGCACCCTTTCTCCAGGGTTCTTGCCGTCGGACGACATGTGCTCGATCGCCGCATTCATCTCGGCCCCCAGCAACAGCACTGCCGAGGAAATATAGAAGTACAGCAGCAGGACGATGATCGCTCCGATACTGCCATACATGGCGTTGTAGTTGGCAAAGGTCTTCACGTAGAAGGCGAAGCCCAACGAGGCGATGATCCACACCACCACCGCCAGCACCGAGCCCGGGGTGATGAAGCGGAACTCCTGCTTCACGTCGGGCATCACGTAGTAGATCAGCGCCACGGCGACCATCATCAGGATCACGATCACCGGCCAGCGCAGGATGGTCCAGACCGTGACGATGAAGTCTTCCAGGCCGACCTGCGCGGCGATCCAGCCCATCACCTGCGGCCCGAGCACCATCAAGGCCGCGGCCGCCAGGAGCATGCCGGCGATGCCGATGGTGTAGAAAATCGACAGCGGAAAACGTTTCCACAACGGGCGCTTTTCCACCACGTCATAAGCGGCGTTCATCGCGCTCATCATCAGCCGCACGCCGGCCGAGGCGGTATACAGGGCAACCACGATACCCACCGACAGCAGGCCGCCCTTGGATTGCTGCAACTGGTCGATCACCGGGTTGACCTGCTCCAGCGCCTGGGGCGGCAACACCAGTTCCGATTGCAGGCGCAACCAGGAGAAGAAGTCCGGCAGGTGCAGGAAACCGATCAAGGCGATCAGGAACAGGATGAAGGGGAACAACGAAAACAGCATCTGATAGGCCAGTGCCGAGGCGTAGGTCGACATTTCATCGTCGATGAACTCAGTGACCGTGCGCACCAGCACACGATGCAGGGGCAGGCCTTTCAAATTCGGCAAGAACATAGCGTCTCCTTTCGCCGCAAGAATTCAGGGTCGGTGGCGACTCAGGGGCCGTTTTGTACAACAAACTAGCCTAGTTTGGCGATTTTGAACCGTTTCGTCCTGTTTTGGTGCCATGGCCGATGTAAAAACGGCCATCCGCGGATGGCCGTCGTGTCGCAGTGCGAGCCAGTGAATCAGGCCTTGTCGATGGTCTTTTTCAACGCATCCTTGGCCTTGCCGAGGGCTTGCTGTGCTTCGCCTTTCTTTTCCTGAATCTTGCCTTCGGTTTCCAACCGATCGTTATCAGTCGCTTTGCCGACACCTTGCTTGATATGACCAACGGCCTCGTTGGCCAGGCCTTTTGCCTTGTCCGCTGTGCTGCCCATGGTGTTTCTCCGTAGATCCATAGATCCGTAGAACAATCGAGGGTTTGGGGTCCTGCCCTGAGGTTGACCCAAGGCCCTTGCGCGGAGTTTCAATTATTTTCAGCGGGGCATTTCATCGCCTTATTTGCCCGCCGCACGCAGGTTGCGCTTTATGTTTGGCGACCAACCCACGAGAATGCGCAACGTATTCAGGCACTGCGCTGAAGATCCAATCCCGTAGGAATGTTATGAAACTCGATAAAAAGCTGGCCATCGCCCGCCGGAACCAGGAACTGGGCGGTGCGGTGCTGGGCGTCAACAACTGCCACTTCGCGGAACTGAGCCGCAGCCGCAATATCTGGTGGTTCGATCTGCCGGTCGGCCGCCTGGCCATCGGGCAGTACGAATGGGTCCACCTGCTGCTGTACACCCCGAGCACCGACCAGTTGCTGCACCTGAAAGTGCCGACCCTGTTCCTGCGGGAGAAGCTCGAAGGCCTGGTGGTACGCAACGCCGGCAAGCGCAAGGCGGCCCTGAGCCTGGAACTGAGCGCCGACAAGGACTCGTTCCTCAAGGACGTACGCCCCGCCGGCACCGGCGTGAACTTCGCGCAGTTCCAGCAGTGATCCACTTGTAGCCGCTGCCGCAGGCTGCGCAAGGTCCGCAGGACCTCCTGCGCCGGCAAGAACAGCGCCCTCTGCGAGGTCGATCGCAGCCTTCGGCAGCGGCTACACAACCCCCCAATAAAAAGCCCCGCGGATGCGGGGCTTTTTGTTTGCCTGGTGTGTTACTTCTTCACGCCCAGCTTCTTCAGCTCTTCGTCGCGCAATTCGCGACGCAGGATCTTGCCGACGTTGGTGGTCGGCAGCGCATCGCGGAACTCGACGGCCTTGGGCACCTTGTAGCCGGTGACGTTGGCGCGCATGTGCTCCATCACTTGCTCCTTGGTCAGGGTCACGCCCGGCTTGGCGACGATGAAGATCTTGATCGACTCGCCCGACTTCTCGTCCGGCACGCCGATCGCCGCGCACTGCAACACGCCCGGCAGGCCCGCCAGCACGTCTTCCAGCTCGTTCGGATAAACGTTGAAACCGGAGACCAGGATCATGTCTTTCTTGCGATCGACAATGCGGATGTAGCCATCAGGCTGGATCAGCGCGATATCGCCGGTCTTCAGCCAGCCGTCGCTCATCACCTCGTCGGTGGCGTCCTGGCGCTGCCAGTAGCCCTTCATGACCTGCGGGCCCTTGACGCACAGCTCACCGATTTCGCCCAGGGGCAGCTCGGTCCCAGCGTCGTCGATGATCCGGCACAGGGTCGACGGCACCGGGATGCCGATAGTGCCGATCTGGATATTCTGGATCGGGTTGACGGTGGCCACCGGGCTGGTTTCGGTCATACCGTAACCTTCGCAGATCGGGCAACCGGTCACGTCTTTCCAACGCTCGGCCGCCGCCAGTTGCAGCGCCATGCCGCCGGACAGGGTGACTTTCAGCGCCGAGAAATCCAGCTTGCGGAAGGCTTCGTTGTTGCACAGGGCGACGAACAGGGTGTTGAGGCCGACAAAACCGCTGAACTTCCACTTCGACAGTTCCTTGACCATCGCCGGCAGGTCGCGCGGGTTGCTGATCAGGATGTTGTGGTTGCCGATCAGCATCATCGCCATGCAATGAAAGGTGAAGGCATAGATGTGGTACAGCGGCAGCGGGGTGATCAGGATCTCGCACCCCTCATTGAGGTTGGAGCCCATCAGCGCCTTGCACTGCAGCATGTTCGACACCAGGTTGCGGTGGGTCAGCATCGCGCCCTTGGCCACGCCGGTGGTGCCGCCGGTGTATTGCAGCACGGCGACATCGCTGCTGGCCGGGTTGGCGTCCTTGACCGGCTGGCCGTGGCCCTGGCTCAGCACGTCGTTGAACTTGACGGCCTTGGGCAGGTGATAGGCCGGCACCATCTTCTTCACGTACTTGATGACGCTGTTGATCAGCAGGCGCTTGAGCGGTGGCAGCAGGTCCGCCACTTCGGTGACGATCACATGCTTGACGCCGGTCTTGGGCACCACGGCTTCGGCCAGGTGCGCCATGTTGGCCAGGCAGACCAGGGCCTTGGCGCCGGAGTCGTTGAACTGGTGTTCCATTTCCCGCGCGGTGTACAGCGGGTTGGTGTTGACCACGATCAGGCCGGCGCGGATGGCGCCGAATACCGCGACCGGGTACTGCAGGACGTTGGGCAGTTGCACGGCGATTCGATCGCCGGGTTGCAAATCGGTATGCTGTTGCAGGTACGCGGCAAAAGCACCGGACAGTTCGTACAGCTCACCGTAGGTGAGTGTCTTGCCGAGGTTGCTAAAGGCCGGTTTGTTGGCAAAACGTTGGCAGGACTGCTTCAACACCGCCTGAATATTCGGATACTCGTCTGGATTGATATCGGCAGCAATCCCAGCTGGGTACTTATCCTTCCAAAAGTCTTGGATCATGGAAGCCCACTCCTCAGCAACGCGAATTCGTCAGCGCATTTGATGCGATTATTATTTGTGTGTGTTTTTTATTGATGTCTATTGTTGGTGAGTCTGGCTGTCTACATAGGCCGAGAAGTCACAAAGCGCGCCGAGAGTAGCAGCTTTGCCAAAGGCCGCCTAGAGCCAAAATCGGCCCAAACAGTCACTTTGGTGACTCAAGAATATTCAATAGTCACTTTTAGAGTAAAAATCCTATCTAGCCATGCAAGGCTCTGGAATGGGTTTTTCGACCCTTCAAAAGCATCGCGAGCAAGCTTCGCTCCTACAGGAAGTGTACGGATCCCTGTAGGAGCGAAGCTTGCTCGCGATAGCCGCGCTATAGCGCGGGACTGTTACATGCGGTGAAACATCAGGCGATGTCGCGCAACTCCCGGCGCAGAATCTTGCCTACCGGCGTCATCGGCAACGACTCACGCAACACGATGTGTTTCGGCACCTTGTAGCCAGTGAAGTTTTCCTTGCAGTAGGCCTTCAGCTCTTCGAGGCTGACCCCTGACTCGCGGGCCACCACGAACAGCTTCACCGCCTCCCCCGAACGCTCGTCCGGCACGCCGATCACCGCGCAGTTGGCGACTTTCGGGTGGGCCATCACCACGTCCTCGATTTCATTGGGGTACACGTTGAAACCCGAGACGATGATCATGTCCTTCTTGCGATCGACGATGCGCACGAAGCCATCCGGATCGATCACCGCGATATCGCCGGACTTGAACCAGCCCTCGGCATCCAGCACCTCCTCGGTGGCCTCCGGCTTCTGCCAGTAGCCTTTCATGATCTGCGGCCCCTTGATGCACAGTTCGCCGCGCTCGCCCAGCGGCTGCTCGACGCCCTCATCGTCGATGACCTTGAGGGTCGTGCCCGGCACCGGCAAGCCCACCGAGCCCAGGCGCGACTGGTCGCCGTAAGGGTTGGTGCAGGCCACGGGCGAGGTTTCGGTCAGGCCGTAGCCTTCGGTGATGCGGCAACCGGTCACCTGCGTCCAGCGCTCGGCGGTGGCCTTGACCAGCGCCGTGCCCCCGGAGTTGGTGAGCTTGAGATTGGAGAAGTCGAGGTTCTTGAACTCGGGATGATCCATCAGCGCGGTGAACAGCGTGTTCAGCCCCAGCAGCGCCGAGAAGCGCCACTGCTTCAGCTCCTTGATGAAACCGCCGATGTCCCGTGGGTTGGTGATCAGCACGTTGTGGTTGCCGGTGACCATCATGCACATGCAGTTCGCGGTGAAGGCATAGATGTGGTACAGCGGCAGCGGCGCGATCATCACCTCCTGGCCTTCACGCAGCAGCGGATGGCCGTCCGGCCCCAGTTGCCCGAGGCAGGCACGGGCCTGCTGCATGTTGGCCACCAGGTTACCGTGGGTCAGCATCGCGCCCTTGGCCAGCCCCGTGGTGCCGCCGGTGTATTGCAGCACGGCGACGTCGTCCAGGCGGGCGTTCAAAGGCTTGATCGGCTGGCCACGGCCCAGGCGCAGCGCGCTCTTGAAGGAAACGGCCTGGGGCAAGCGATAGGCCGGCACCATCTTCTTGACCTTGTCGACCAGGGTATTGACCAGCCAGCCCTTGGCGGACGGCATCAGGTCGCCCATCTTCGCCTCGATCAGGAACTGGATATCGGTATCGGGCAGCACCTCCTCGACCTTCTGCCCGAACAGGTTCATGTACACCAGGGCCCGCGCTCCGGAATCCTTGAACTGGTGGCGCATTTCCCGGGTGGTGTACAGCGGGTTGGTGTTGACCACGATCAGCCCGGCGCGCAAGGCGCCGAACACGGCGATCGGGTAATGCAGGACATTGGGCATCTGCACCGCGATACGATCGCCCGGCACCAGGTCGGTACTGCTCTGCAGATAACCGGCAAAGGCCGCGCTGTAGCGTTCCAGCTCGGCGTAAGTCATGGTCACGCCCATGTTGCTGAAGGCCGGGCGGTCGGCGAATTTCTTGCAGGAACGCTCGAACACCTCGATCACCGACTTGTAGGCACCCAGATCGATATCGGTGGGCACTCCGGCCGGGCGTTTGTCATTCCAGAAATCAGGCTGCATTGTTCTTGTCCTCTTTAACCTGAGCTGTCCGGGCCGCTTCTCTCACGCTACGAAAGGCGGGGCTCTGCGGACGTTAGCAGCTATGGCGGATAGGGCAAATAAGGCCGGGCGCGTCATTGATAACGTGAATCTTGCCGCCATGGCGCGCGCGGATCGGACGGGGCCGCGACGATGAGCTATACAATGCAACGACCCCGTGCAAAGACCCCGTGCAAAGGAATCGCCATGATCCACCACTCTTTCTGGCTGACCGCGAGCGACCACAGCCAGCTCTACGTCAACCAGTGGCTCCCGGCGGCCCCGCTCAAGGCCGTGATCCTGCTGGCCCACGGCATGGCCGAACACAGCGGGCGCTACGCCAGGCTGGCAGAGGCGCTGTGCAATGAAGGCTACGGGGTCTATGCGCTGGACCTGCGCGGCCACGGTAAGACCGCCGAGCACGGGGTACTCGGGCACTTGGCCGACGATGATGGCTGGTGCAAGGTGGTCGGCGACCTGGCCAGCCTCAACCAGCACATCGGCCAGCAGCACCCGGGAACCCCGATCGTGCTGCTGGGCCACAGCATGGGCAGCTACATCGCCCAGGCCTACCTGCTGCACCACAGCGCCAGCCTCGACGGGGCGATCCTCAGCGGCTCGAATTTCCAGCCGGTGGCGCTGTACCGCGCGGCTCGCCAGATCGCCCGCTTCGAACGCTGGCGCCAGGGGCCCCTGGGACGCAGCGCGTTGATCGAATGGCTGTCCTTCGGCTCGTTCAACAAGGCCTTCAAACCCAACCGCACCGCCTTCGACTGGCTCAGCCGCGACCCCGACGAAGTCGACAAATACGCCCACGACCCGCTCTGCGGCTTTCGCTGCAGCAACCAGCTGTGGGTCGACCTGCTGGGTGGCCTGCAGCAAATCAGCAAGGCCTCCAACCTGGCCCAGATCGATCCGGGCCTGCCATTGCTGGTGATCGGCGGGGAATGTGATCCGGTGAGCAATGGCATACGTCTCAAGGATCTGGCCGGTGCTCTGCGCGAGGCCGGCAGCCAGTGCCTGCAGCTCACGATCTACCCGCAGGCGCGGCACGAATTGTTCAATGAAAGCAACCGCGACGAAGTGACTGCCGATGTACTGGCCTGGCTCGACCAGGCCCTGCGGCATCGCCGACCGCCGAAGACTGAATGACCCTGTTTCAAATCGATATACCAATCAACGCTCAGCACAGGACTTGAGAGAGATGACCCAGGTTACCAACACCCCGTACGAAGCCCTCGAAGTCGGCCAGACCGCCAGCTACAGCAAGCATGTGGAAGAGCGTGACATCCAGCTGTTCGCCGCCATGTCCGGCGACCACAACCCGGTGCACCTGGACGCCGAATTCGCCGCCGCCAGCATGTTCAAGGAGCGTATCGCCCACGGCATGTTCAGCGGTGCGCTGATCAGCGCCGCGGTGGCCTGCGAGCTGCCTGGGCCGGGCACCATCTATATCGGCCAGCAGATGAGCTTCCAGAAGCCGGTGAAGATCGGCGACACCCTGACCGTGCGCCTGGAAATCCTCGAAAAACTGCCGAAGTTCCGCGTGCGTATCGCCACCCGCGTGTTCAACCAGCGCGATGAGCTGGTGGTGGACGGCGAAGCCGAAATCCTCGCCCCACGCAAACAGCAGACCGTCACCCTGCCGACCTTGCCGGCCATCAATATCGGCTGAACCGCCCTGTAGCCGCTGGCGCAGCCTCGCAGGCTCGGCAGCGGCTACAGGCGGGATTAGCGCCCCCCCTCCTCCACCTGCACGCTCGCCGTCATCCCGGCGCTCAGGTTGACGCCTTCGGGCACCTTGTCGAGCCTGATGCGCACCGGAATCCGCTGCGCCAGGCGCACCCAGTTGAAGGTCGGTTCCACCTCCGCCAGCAGTTGCCCGTCCGGCGTGGCGTTGCGGTCGGTGATGCCGCGGCTGATGCTTTCCACATGCCCCTGCAAGGCTTCTCCAGCGCTCATCAGCCACACCTTGACCGGGTCGCCGACCTTGATCCGCGGCAGTTTGGTTTCCTCGAAATAGGCCTGCACGTAGAACGTCGAATCGTCGATCAGGGCCATCACCGATTGCCCGGCGTTCACATAGTTGCCTTCGGCCAGGCGCAGGTTGGTGATGTGCCCGCTGCGCGGCGCGCGGACCTGGCTGCGTGCCAGGTTGAGTTCGGCGACCTTGGCGTCGGCCTGGGCCTGGCGCAGCTCGCCACGGGCCACCCCGGCATTGATCTGCGCGTTTTCCCGCAGCTCGGCGCTGATCGCCTGCGGGCCTAAGCTGGCCCGGCGGCTGGCTTCGTGCTCTTTCAGGCTGAGTTGCTGCTGGCGGGTCTGCACCACCGCCTGGGCCTTTTCCAGCGCCGCCTCGAAGCGGTCGCGGTCGATGCTCAGCAACAGGTCGCCGGCCTTCACCGCCTGGTTGTCATAGGCCTTGAGTTCACGCACCCAGCCCGACACATCGGGGGCGACTATCACCACGTCGGCGCGAATCCGCGCATCCCGGGTCCAGGGCGTGAGCATGTAGTACTGCCACAGATGAAAGCCGGCAAACAGCGCCGCAGCCACCAGGCACAAAGTAAAAGCGATACGCACGGAGGCACGCATGAACAACTCCTTATAAAGGTCCGAGTACGACAGTGACCAACGTCAGGACACAGACGTACAAGGCCACATCGAACAGTGCTTCGTGCCAGATCCAGCGCCCCAGAGGCGTTGCGCGCAACAGCATGCGCAACACCCCGGTCAGCACCAGCGCCAGCACCACATAAATCAGAAACGGGCTGAGCAACACTCCGCCCAGCGACCACTCACGCAGCCCCATGGTTTTCCTCCTGCTGCCGGCACCAGGTGCGCCAGCTCTTCTGCAACTGCACCACCGCGCCCTGGGCCAGCTTCAACGCATCGCTCGGCGGTTGGCTGCCCAGGGCCTCGAGCAAGGCCGTGCTGGCGTCGGCCAGCGCATCGTCGCGACCGGCGGCCGGCCCTTGTTCCAGCACCTGTTCCAGATGCTCGAAATAACGTCGCTGCGAAGCATCCGCGGGCACCTGGGCTACCGCCAGGCTCAACCGCAAATGCATCAGTTCATCGCCGATATCCAGGCCCAGCAGGCCATCGTCCCAGCGGCTGCGCGCCTGTTCCGGCAATTCCGGGTAGTGCCGCGCCAGTTGCAGCAGGCGATCGGCCATGCGCCCGCCGAACCAGCTTTCCGCGCCGCGCAGATTGCGCCGGGTCAAGCGCACCAGATCCTGCAGGGTCGCCGCCAGCAGGCGCCGCCCATGCCAGGCCGGGTCGCGCAGGATCAGCAGGTGAAACGCCAACACTGCGGCGCCTACGCCGAGCACCATCGCCTGGGCGCTGTTGAAGAAATTCGCGACGTCGAACGTCATCGGGTTCTGCGGTGAAATCAGCACCACGAAGTGCAGGCAGAACGAGGTCGCCGTGGCGCCGATCTGCGGTTTGGCCATGCCCAGCGCGCCGAAAAACAACGGCACGCCCATGGCCATCGCCAGCAGGGCGAAACTGCTCCACTGCGGCAGCAGGATCTGCCCGACCATGAAGGCCGCCGGAATCGCCAGGAAGATGCCGCGCATGAAACTCATGCCAATCTGCGCGCCGTTTTCGCGACTGGCGAACAGGCCGCACACCACGCAGGTCAGCAGCATCGCCCCGGAGGCCGCCGGCCAGGCCGTGGCCAGCCAGAAGCAGGCCACGGTGAGGAAAGCCAGGGCGCTGCGCGCGCCAAACAGCAGCGCCAGCGATAGATCGCGATGGGGGCTCAGGGTGGCGGGCTGCTCCACCGGCGCCTTGCCCTCCTCCACCGCCCGCAGCGCCTCGCCGGCGGCCAGGGCGGTATCCAGCAACAGGGTGAAACGGGCCAGGCAATAGCTTTGCGCCGAGCTGATCGCCGAGTCATGGGAAGCGTCCAGCAACTGCGGTCGCAACGCCTGCAAGGTCGGTTTGTCCATGGCCGCCAGGGCTTGCTGCACTTGCTCCATCCACGGCGCCAGTTGCTGCGCCTCGGCCTGGTCCAATTGCTTCCATTGCCGGCGTACCGAACGGGAGATCCGCAGCAGCATCAGCAGCTTCTGGCTCAGGCCGCTGATCGCCCGCGCCCGCTGCCGCCCCGACGGACCTTCGAACCAGGCATGTTCGCGCTGGGAGTCCACGGCGACGATGCGCCCGAGGATTTCCAGCAGGCCCTTGCGCGCCAGGGCATCGCCGGCCAGGGTCGCCCGCGCCGCCTGCATCCCGCTTTGCCAGGCGCTGCGCGCCTGGGCGGTCAACTGCCGCTCGACCCGCATCGGCCAGAGCAAGGCACTGCTGGCGGTGGCGCAGATAATGCCCAGGGAAATTTCCGTGCAGCGCGCCACGGCCTGGTCGAAGATCGACAACGGATGGGAGATCGCCGGCAAGGCGATGATCGCCACGGTGTAGCCGGCCAGCACGAAGGAATAGGACCAGGCGCTGCGCAGCAGGGTCGAACTGGCGGTGCACAGCCCCAGCCACAGCGCCAGGGCCAGCAGGAACAGCCACGGTGTCTGGGCGAACAGCCCCATGAACAGCACCGACATGCAGGTTCCCACCAAAGTCCCCACCAGCCGTGCCATGCCCTTTTGCAGGACCATCCCGGACAGCGGTTGGGCGACGATGATCGCCGTCATCAGGGCCCAGGACGGCTGCTGCAGGCCCCACCGCATGGCCAACCACAACGCCAGGCCGGCGCCGAGCACGGTCTTGATCGCGAACTGCACGGCCGCAAGATTGGGGGCGAACAACGCCTGCAAAGTGATACGCACGGAAAGAACCCTGGGAAGGACAAAACAACGATAGATGCCCGGGAGCGAGAGATGACGCCCACAAATTATTAGCTAGCTAACTATCAGTCGTCCAGCATTAATTTCAAGGCACAAAAAAACGCCAGGCAGGCTGGCGTTTTTGACAGGTTTAGCCCGCTATGAACGGGCGCGGGCCTGGTTGCGCAAGGCTTTGACCTGATCGTGGTTGCGCTGTACGCCATGGTACTGACGCTCCACCAGGTCACGAATGCCGACCAGGTTGTGTTTGCTGATTTTCTCCAGCGCATCCTTGTAGGCCTTCAGGGCGTGGTCTTCGCCGCGCTCGGCTTCGTTGAGCACCGCTTCTTCGTCCTTGCCGGTCACCAGGGACTTGAGGTCGACCCAACGGCGGTGCAGGTCGCCACTGACGCTGGTGGAGGTCTGCGGATCGCCGCCCATGGAACGCACGCTGGCCTGCAATTCGGCCGCGGCGGTGGCGCAATCGGCGGAGCGCTTGACGAACAGCGCTTTGAGCTCAGGCTGCTTGATGTCTTCTGCGCAGGTCTTGAACCCCTCCTGACCGTCCTTACTGGTTTCGATCAGGTCGTTGAGGATCGAAATCGCTTCTTTGTTGATGTCAGTCATTTTTCATTCCTTCCAGATTGAGGGAGTTGTCATAGGTGTTGCACCCTGCATGCCAGTCCTGGAATGAAAATTTTTCCATTATTTTTCAAATAGTTAAATTTTTTACCGCTTTCTGTATCCGCGTTATTTGCATGATCTGTCATTTGGCCTGCATGCAGAATGCCTGTATTTTCCAAGGTGTTCGTCACCTCTACAGACAGCCGCCATGAATCCCGAAAAACTTGAACTTCTGGTCACCCGCGAAATGCCCTACGGCAAGTACAAGGGCCGCATCCTCGCCGACCTGCCCGGCCCCTACCTGAACTGGTTCGCCCGCGAAGGTTTCCCCCACGGCGAGCTGGGCGGCCTGTTGGCATTGATGCAGGAAATCGATCACAACGGCCTCTCCGATCTACTGGACCCGCTGCGCGCCAAACACGGCAAACCCAAACCCCGTCATTAAGAAGACCGCCATGCCATGTAATGCCCAACTCGCCCGCGACGAAGATTACTGGCTGGCGATTGCCCGCCGATATGACGTCGAGCCCGGGCCGATCAACCTGGAAAACGGCTATTTCGGGCGCATGAGCCGCGCCGTGGTCGAGGAATACCAGCGCCAGATCGACTTCGTGAACCGCAGCAACTCGGTGCATGTGCGCCAGCATTTCGAACAGATCGGCAATTTGCAGATTCGACAGCAATTGGCCGAGCTGGTTGACGTCGATCGCCAGGCCATCGCCCTCACCCGCAGCGCTTCGGAGGCGCTGCAATCACTGATTCGCAACTACAACCGCCTCCAGCCGGGCGATCAGGTGCTGATCAGCGACCTGGAATACGACAGCGTCAAGGGCGCCATGCGCTGGCTGGCGCGCCATCGCGGGGTCGAGGTCATCGAGATCGAGCATGCTCATCCGGCGAGTTTCGACAGCCTGCTGGGCAGCTATCGCGAGGCCTTCGAGCGCTACCCTCGGCTGAAGCTGATGGCCCTGACCCACGTCACCCACCGCACCGGGCTGGTACTGCCGGTCCAGGCCATCGCCCTGGATGCCCGCGAACGGGGAATCGACGTCATCCTCGACGGCGCCCACGCCCTGGCCCAGGTCGATTTCCAGCTCAGTGAACTGGGCGTGGCGTTCGCCGGCTATAACCTGCAGAAGTGGATTGGCGCGCCGCTGAGCCTGGGTTTTGTCTATATCGACCCGCAACGCCTGGCCGATATCGATCCGGACATGGGCGAGCAACGTTATGCCCTGGACGATATCCGCTCACGGGCGCCTTATGGCACGCCGAACATCCCGGCCTGGCTGACCTTGCCACGGGTGTTCGAGGAGCACCGCGGCATGGGCGGCTCGGCCCTCAAGGGCGCACGCCTGAATTACCTGCGCGACCTGTGGGTGAGCCAGGTGCGCGACCTGCCCGGCATTGAAGTCATGACCCCGGACGATCCACGGCTGTATTGCGGCATCACCTCGTTTCGCTTCACCCGCCAGCCGGACCAGCAGGCGATGGCCGAGCGGCTGCTCCAGGAATACAACCTGTTCACCGTGGCGCGCAGCGGTTCGCGTTGCGGGCCCTGTATCCGGGTGACTCCGGGCTTTACCACGCCGAGCGCGGATATCCAGATGCTGGTCGAGGCATTGACCGAACTGGCAGTTGAATGACCTGTAGCCGCTGCCGCAGGCTGCGACAGGTCCGAAGGACCTTCTGCGATCCAGATGACGCTACGGCCTTTCGGCCGATCGCAGCCTGCGGCAGCGGCAACAGACAGTAGCGACCATTCAGATCGCGTTGCCCGCCCCGGCGTCATCGCGAACAAGCTGCGCTCCTACAGAAGACCCGGCGTCGCCAGGCAGCTTTTCTCCAGGCAAAAAAAAACGGTGCACCGACCAAGCGCACCGTAAAGCCGTAGAACACACCAACGAATCTTTGAGAAAAAAGCAGGAAAGCTGTCAGTCCAGCAGCGCCAGGGCCTCGGCCGTGCACTCCTGGATCCGCGCCCAGTCGCCGTTCTTGATCCACTCGGGATCGAGCATCCAGCTACCGCCGACGCACATCACGTTCTTCAACGCCATGTAGCTCTTGATATTGGCCGGGCCGACACCGCCGGTCGGGCAGAATTTCACTTCGCCGAACGGGCCACCCAGGGCCTTGATCGCGGCCACACCACCACTGACTTCCGCCGGGAACAGCTTGAAGCGGCGATAGCCCAGGCTGTAACCCTCCATGATCCCGGAGGCATTGCTGATCCCCGGCAACAGCGGGATCGGGCTGGCGACACTGGCTTCCAGCAGGTCGCGGGTAATGCCCGGGGTGACGATGAACTGCGAACCGGCGGCTTCGGCGGCGGCCAGCATCTGCCGATCGAGCACGGTACCGGCGCCGGTCACCAGCTCCGGACGCTGCTCGCGCAGGATCTGGATGGCCTTGAGGCCGAACTGCGAGCGCAGGGTCACTTCCAGCGCGGTCAGGCCACCGGCGGCCAGGGCGTCGGCCAGGGGCAGCACGTCCTGTTCGCGGGCGATGGTGATCACCGGCAGAATCCGCGCCTTGGCGCAGAGGCTGTCGATCAGGGCAACTTTGTCCGCCATGGAAACGGTCGGTTGTGGGATTGTCATAGCGGCTGATCCTTGGCTCATGGGCACCAGTAAATCTCTAACGGAGGTTGCAGGAAGGCACGAATCGGCATCGCGGCGACATCGTCACCGGCCAGTGCGGCACTCAGGGTGGTCAATTTGGATTGACCGGAAATCGACAGCACGCTGTACGTGGCCGAGGCCAGCAAGGCGCGGCTCATGCTCAGGCGCTGATGCGGCACGCTCGGCGCCAGCATCGGCCAGCAGCGTCGCTGGCCGTCGGCCCGCAGGGCTTCGGTCAGGTTCGGGCTGTTGGGGAACAGCGAGGCGGTGTGACCGTCGTCGCCCATGCCCAGGATCAGCACGTCGATGGCCGACAACTCGGCCAGCAGACGATCGGCCTGCACCGCGGCCTGTTCGAGGTTCGCCGCGGCGTTGTACAGGCTGAGGAACTTCGCCTTGGCCGCCGGCCCTTGGAGCAGGTAGCGCTTGAGCAGGCCGGCGTTGCTGTCGGCGTGCTCCACCGGGACCCAGCGCTCGTCCGCCAGGGTGATCAACACCTTGGACCAGTCCAGGTGCTGCTTGGCCAGGTGCTGGAAAAACGCCACCGGGCTGCGCCCACCGGACACCACCAGCGTGGCTTCGCCGCGCACCTGGATCGCCTGGCTCAGTTGCCCGGCCACCTTCAGCGCCAGGCCTTCGGCCAACAGCGCCGGGCTATGGAACTCGTGGGCGTGCACGCCCGCGGGCAGTTTCAATTTAGATATCGCCATACCACGACCTCCCGTCCCGCGTGATCAGTGCGATGGAGCTCATCGGCCCCCACGACCCGGCCGCATACGGCTTGGGCGCATCGCCGGATTTCTTCCACCCGGCGATCAACTGGTCGCACCACTTCCACGCGGCTTCGATTTCATCTTTGCGGACAAACAGGTTCTGGTTGCCGCGCATCACTTCCAGCAACAACCGCTCGTAGGCATCGGGAATCCGCGCGCTGCGATAGGTATCGGAAAAATTCAGCTGCAACGGGCCGCTGCGCAGTTGCATGCCCTTGTCCAGGCCTTGTTCCTTGGTCATCACCCGCAGGGAGATACCTTCGTCCGGCTGCAGGCGGATGATCAGCTTGTTGCTGATCTGCAGGCGCTGCTCGGGGGCGAAGATGTAGTGCGACGGCTCCTTGAAGTGAATGACGATCTGCGACAGCTTCTGCGGCATGCGCTTGCCGGTACGCAGGTAGAACGGCACCCCGGCCCAACGCCAGTTGCGGATGTCGGCCCGCAGGGCGACGAAGGTTTCGGTGTCGCTCTGGGTGTTGGAATTCTCTTCCTCCAGGTACCCCGGCACGGCCTTGCCTTCGCTGTGCCCGGCGATGTACTGGCCGCGCACCACCTGGGTGGTCAGGCCTTCCGGGCTGATCGGCGCCAGGGCCTTGAGCACCTTGACCTTCTCGTCACGGATGCTGTCGGCCGAGAGGTCGGCGGGCGGGTCCATGGCGATCAGGCAGAGCAGTTGCAACAGGTGGTTCTGGATCATGTCCCGCAGCTGGCCGGCCTTGTCGAAGTAACCCCAGCGGCCTTCGATGCCGACCTTCTCGGCCACGGTGATTTCCACGTGGGAGATGTAGTTCTGGTTCCACTGGGTCTCGAACAGGCTGTTGGCGAAACGCAGGGCGATCAGGTTCTGCACCGTCTCCTTGCCCAAGTAGTGGTCGATGCGATAGATGCGGTTCTCCGGGAAGAACTGCGCCACCGCGTCGTTGACCTTGCGCGACGACTCCAGGTCCGAACCGATGGGCTTTTCCAGCACCACGCGGGTGTTTTCCGCCAGGCCGGCCTTCGACAGGTTCTCGCAGATCGCCCCGTACACCGCCGCCGGTGTGGCGAAATAGGCGATCAGGCGTTGCTCGCGCCCGGCCAGCTCGGCCAGGGCCTGGTAATCCTCGGCCTTGAGGAAGTCCACGTGCAGGTAGGTCAGGCGCGCCAGGAAGCGCTCCAGCACCGCCGCGTCGATCTCCTTGGCACCGACATACTTGCGCAATTGCGCTTCAATGAATGACAGGTGCTGCTGTTCGCTGCCCGGCTCGCGGGCCAGGGCCAGAATGCGCGTGTCGTCATGCAGCAGGCCGGCGCCATCGAGTTGGTAGAGGGCAGGAAACAATTTGCGAAGCGCCAGATCGCCCAGCGCGCCGAACAAGGCAAAGGTGCACGGTTCAACCGTTATCGAAGGCATGATGTTTGTTCTTTTATCAAGTTAAGCTACAAATACCTTTTTTCAAGGCATCACTCAAGGGAAAATGTAGTAATAACCACAACATTTTAGCAAAATATAGATTCGAAGTGGTGGTCCGTCGGAGCCATCAGTAGGATAGGCCACCGCCAAAGACCGGTTAAGACCGGCTTCCTTTGCATTGCCGAACCAGGAAAACCCTAATGGACCGCGTGCGAAATCTTCTGGAACAGATCCAGAATCGCCTTGAAGAATTGAACAAGGCGGAACGTAAAGTCGCCGAAGTCATCCTGCTCAACCCACAGCAGGCGACCCGCTTCAGTATTGCTGCCCTCGCCCAGGCCGCTTCGGTCAGCGAGCCGACGGTCAACCGTTTCTGCCGCTCGTTCGGCGTCAGCGGCTACCCCGAACTCAAGCTGCAACTGGCCCAGAGCCTGGCCAGCGGCGCGGCCTACGTCAGCCGCGCGGTGGAAGCCGACGACAACCCCGAAGCCTATACCCAGAAAATCTTCGGCAGCGCCATCGCCTCCCTGGACAGCGCCTGCCAGGCCCTGGACCCGAACCTGATCAGCCGCGCCGTCGACCTGCTGATCCAGGCCCGGCAGATCCACTTCTTCGGCCTCGGCGCCTCGGCCCCGGTGGCCCTAGATGCCCAGCACAAGTTCTTCCGCTTCAACCTGGCGGTGACCGCCCATGCCGATGTGCTGATGCAGCGGATGATCGCCTCGGTGGCGCACACCGGCGAGCTGTTCGTGATCATCTCCTACACCGGGCGCACCCGCGAGCTGGTGGAAGTGGCGCGCATCGCCCGGGAAAACGGCGCCTCGGTACTCGGCCTGACCGCCGCCGGCTCGCCGCTGGCCAAGGCCAGTACCCTGAGCCTGAACATCCCGCTGCCGGAAGACACCGACATCTACATGCCGATGACCTCGCGGATCATCCAGCTCACCGTGCTCGACGTCCTCGCCACCGGCATGACCCTGCGCCGCGGCGTGGACTTCCAGCCGCACCTGCGCAAGATCAAGGAAAGCCTCAACGCCAGCCGTTATCCGGTGGGCGACGAGTACAACTGAGTTTCGCCTGGCCGCTCCTACAGGAACACATCGAACTGTAGGAGCGGCCGGTCGACGCTCGATTGCCCGCGATGACGGCAGCAGCCACACCGCCAACCCGCCACTACGCCCCCGCTCGCGCCTGCAGGCTCAGATGCGCCCGCTCCCCCGGCGCCAGGCACAGACTGTCGGTGCCGCCCGCCGCCGCCTCGACGCAGACGAACCCGGACACCTCGTTCCAGCTCACCCCCAGCAGCGGCCGGCTGCCTGGATGCCAGACCACGGTGTCGGCGGTGTCGCCGGTGTCGATGCGCAATTCGCGCTGCCAGGCGTGATCCTTGAGCTGCAATTCGCCCTCGTGCTGGAACACCCGCTGGCAGCCGCCATCGACCCGTAGCTCGCCCGTTTGCCGGCACGCCTGGCGGCTCAACTGGTCGTAACCCTCGGCGCCATCAAGCCCAGACAGCGCTACCTCACCGACGTCGCCAATACGCCAGTAGGCGTGCAAAGCCTGGCTCAGCTGGCACGGCAGGCTGTCCTGGTGCTCGGTGCTCAGGCGCAGGTCCAGGCTTTCGCCCAGGTGCGCGTGCAGGTCGACCTGCCAGTCGCACAGTTGCAACTGCCAGTGCAGGTACACGCCCTCGTCATCGCTGCGGCTGTCGAGCAGCTTCCAGTCGATCAGCCGGGCCCAGCCATGGGACGGCCAGGCGTTTTCGCTCGGGTGACGGCCGTACCAGGGCCAGCATACCGGCACCCCGCCACGGATCGCCCCGACCTGCGGCCACTTCGCTGCGCACCACAGCCAGGGCTTCTGCCCGGTCGGCTGGAAGTGCAGGAGCTGCGCGCCCTGGCGACTGAACACCGCCTGGCACAGCGGATGGTCGATCACCAGCACATCGCGCATCTGATAGCGCTCCCAGGCGAAGGTCGGGCGCTCGCGCAAGGATTTGAAAAAGCGTTGTAGCGGATGCTCATGCATGGGCCACGGTCCTGAAGATCATTGCTGTCCTGATAGTCATCATGCTGCGCAAGCTCCTGTAGCCGCTGCCGCAGGCTGCGATCGGCCGGAACGGCCGTAGCGTCCTCAAGATCGCTGAAGGCCTGCGGCCTTATCGCAGCCTGCGGCAGCGGCTACAGGGGGCGAATTGTCCCGCAAAAAAAAGCGGATAGCCAAGGCCATCCGCAAAAATGCGCACATAGAGGAGGAGCTTATCGCAACAGCGTTAAGCTCTGTACGAAAAGTGGCTGCGCTCGGTCATGCTGCGTTAAAAACAGGCTCGGAATGCTCATGTAGGCCCCTACAGTCGAGCGCGACCCCGGCCGTTCCTCGCCTGTTTTTGCCTTGCCTGACCTTCGCTCGCCGACTTTTCGTACAGACCTTAGAACACCGACTGAATTTTCAGGCCGGCCACCAGGGCGTTGTCGACTTCATCCACACCGCCTGGATGGGTGATGTACTGCAGGTTGGGACGCACGGTCAGCCAGTTGGTGACATGGAAGCCGTAGTTGATTTCGTAGTTGTACTCAGTCTCGCGGATCGGCGAGAACAGCGGATCGTCGTAGTTGCTGACACCGTTGGTGTCATTGAGCAACTGGGCGTTTTTCTTCACGTCGTCGTTGACATGGATACGGGCGAAACCAATGCCGACGTCATCCTTCGGACGTGCGTCGAACGGGCCCTTGTACACCAGCATCAGCGACTGGTAGTTGTCGATGAAGTTGGTGTCCTTGTCGTGGAACGTGGCATTGGCCGCGATGTTCAGACCGCGGGTCGCATCGCCGTTGTGGGTGGTGAGTTGCTGCTGCCCGACGAACCAGTAGCCGTGCTTGCTGCTGTGCACGCGATAGCTGTCGCCGGTGACCGCAGCGTCCCGGCCATTGACGTCCTCGCGCACGTCACTGGCATCGGCGGTGCTCTTGTAGTAACCGACGCGGTACTCGCCCGGCAGGTTGTTGACCTTCGGCGACCAGACCAGCTCGACCGGCAGGACGGTGCCCTTGGTACCGCTGCCGCTGAGCTTGAAGCCGTTGCCGTGCTCCAGTTGCGACGGGTTCTGGTTGTACGCACCGATCTGCGCATACAGCTCAGGGGTGATGTGGTACTTCACCCGCAGTGCCGCCTGGCTGACCGGCCAGTTGTACCAGATGTTGGTCGCCCAGTTGCCCACCTGGGAGCCGCAGAACGCCAGGTTCTGGAAGTCGCAGGGGAAGGTGTTGAAGTCTTCGCCTTCGCCGAAGTAACCGGCCTTGACGTCGAGCTTGCCGTCGAGGAACTGGTGCTGGATCCACAATTGGGTCAGACGCACCATGTGGCCACGGCCGTAGACTTCCTGGGAAGAGCTCAGGGTGCCGGCACGCGGATCGCCGATACGGTCATTGGAGATGTTCTGGCCGTTACGGTTGGTCAACTGGATCTTCGCCTGGGTGTTATCCCAGCCCCACAGTTTTTCCAGGTCCAGGGCCACGCCCAGGCCGAACTGGTCGCTGTAGCGCCCGGTCTTGTCGTCGTTGTAGCCGCCGTGCAGGTTGGCGCCCATTTCGCCAACGTAATCGGCTTTGATGTCGATCCCTTTCTCGAGCAGTTTGGTCCGCTCGCCACCCCAGTCGCCGGTCATCCATTTCGAATCGGCGCTGAACGCTTCGTCAGCGTGCGCGCTACCGGCCAGGGTCATTGCCGCAATCGCTGACAACTGGCAGATCAAGCGTGCATTGGTGCTCTTCTTTTTCATCCCTACATCCTCGTCTTTATTGTTATTAACTGTTTTTCTCTAACGCGGTTTACACCTGATGCGACGGATGACAGGCCATCCGCCGCGCATTCGGTATGTCCTTGCTCCAATGACGCGGGCTTCAACGCCCCTTGAACTGCGCCACGTTGCTGGCATGGGCTTCGGCCTGCGCAGGGGCCGCAACCCCCAGGCGCTCGCCACTCTTGGCATCGAACAGCAGAACCTTGGCCGGATCGAATTGCAGGGTCAGGGTTTCGCCGACCTGCGGCGCCACATCCGGCGCCAGGCGGCAGCAGACCTTGGTGCCGTTGAGGTTGACGAACACCAGGGTGTCGGGACCGGTCGGCTCGGTAACCTGGACCTCGGCGCGCAAGGTTGGCAGGCCGTTGCCCTCGCCGTTCGCCAGGCTGATCTGCTCCGGGCGGATGCCGAGTATCACTTCACGGTCTTCCAGGCCGGCGTCCTGCATGCCCAACGGCAGCTCGCAACGGGCCTGGCCGCTGTCCAGCAGGGCCAGCAGGCGGCCGTCCTTGCGCTGCAGGCGCAGGGGGATGAAGTTCATCGGCGGCGAGCCGATGAAGCTGGCCACGAACAGGTTGGCCGGGTCGTTGTAGATCTGTTTCGGAGTACCGAACTGCTGGATGATGCCGTCCTTCATCACCGCCACCTTGTCGCCCAGGGTCATGGCTTCGATCTGGTCGTGGGTGACGTAGACCGTGGTGGTTTTCAGGCGCTGGTGCATCAGTTTCATTTCGGTGCGCATCTCGACCCGCAGCTTGGCATCGAGGTTGGACAGCGGTTCGTCGAACAGGTAGATCTTCGGCCGCCGCGCCAGGGCCCGGCCCATGGCCACGCGCTGTTGCTGGCCGCCGGACAGCTGGCCGGGCTTGCGGCTGAGCAGGTGTTCGATCTGCAGCAGCTTGGCCACCCGCGCCACTTCCTCGTCGATCTCGGCGGCCGGCATCTTGCGGATCTTCAGGCCGAAGGCAATGTTGTCGCGCACGCTCATGGTCGGGTACAGCGCGTAGGACTGGAACACCATGGCGATGTCACGGTCTTTCGGGCTCATGCCGCTGATGTCGGCGTCGTCCACCAGGATCGCCCCGCCGCTGATGTTTTCCAGGCCGGCGATGCAGTTCATCAGGGTGGATTTACCGCAGCCCGAGGGCCCCACGAGAATCAGGAACTCACCGTCATCGATCTTCAGTTCGATGTTCTTCAGGGTGTCCGGCAAGCCGCTGCCGTAGGTCTTGTTGACGTTGCGTAATTCGAGAGTTGCCATCTTTTACCCCTTGACCGCGCCGGACGTCAGCCCACGCAGGAAATACTTGCCAGCGAATATGTAGACCAGCAGTGTCGGCAGCCCGGCGATCATCGCCGCCGCCATATCAACGTTGTATTCCTTGGTCCCGGTGCTGGTGTTGACCAGGTTGTTCAAGGCCACGGTGATCGGTTGCGCATCGCCGCTGGCGAACACCACGCCGAACAGGAAATCGTTCCAGATCTGAGTGAACTGCCAGATCAGGCAGACCATGACGATCGGCACCGACATCGGCAGCAGGATCTTGCCGAAGATGGTGAAGAAGCCCGCGCCGTCCAGGCGCGCGGCCTTGACCAGGGCGTCCGGGATGCTCACGTAGTAGTTGCGGAAGAACAACGTGGTGAACGCCAGCCCGTAGACCACGTGCACCAGCACCAGGCCGCTGGTGGTGTTGGCCAGGCCGAACTTGCCGAGGGTGAAGGACGCCGGCAGCAGCACGGTCTGGAACGGCAGGAAGCAGCCGAACAGCAGCAGGCCGAAGAACAGCTGCGAACCACGAAAGCGCCACATCGACAGCACGTAGCCGTTCATCGCGCCGACGAAGGTCGAGATGATCACCGCCGGCACGGTGATCTTCACCGAGTTCCAGAAGTAGCCGCCCACGGTATCCCAGGCCTTGATCCAGCCGATGCCGTCGATCACGGCCGGCCAGCTCAGCAGGTTGCCGGTGCGGATGTCTTCCGGGGTCTTGAAGCTGGTGAGCAGCATCACCACCAACGGCACCAGGTACACCGCCGCGGCCAGCAGCAAGGTGGCGTAGATGGCGATGCGGCTGAAGTTCAGCGCAGGTTTTCCGAGCTGGTTAGTCATGGCGTTTGCCTCGCAGTTCGGAGTACAGGTACGGCACCAGGATGGTCAGCACCGCGCCCAGCATCAGCATGGCGCTGGCCGAACCTATGCCCATCTGCCCACGGCTGAAGGTGAAGGAATACATGAACATCGCCGGCAGGTCGGACGAGTAGCCAGGGCCACCGGCGGTCATCGCCGCCACCAGGTCGAAGCTCTTGATCGCGATGTGCGCGAGGATCATGAAGGCGCTGAAGAACACCGGGCGCAGGCTCGGCAGGACAATCTTCAGGTAGATGGTCGGCAGGCTCGCGCCATCGACCTGGGCGGCGCGGATGATCGACTGGTCGACGCCGCGCAAGCCGGCGAGGAACATCGCCATGACAAAGCCGGAGGCCTGCCACACGGCGGCGATCACCAGGCAGTACACCACGCGATCCTGATCCACCAGCCAGTCCAGGCGAAAGCCTTCCCAGCCCCAGTCACGCAGCATCTTGTCCAGGCCCAGGCCGGGGTTGAGCAGCCATTTCCAGGCGGTGCCGGTGACGATCATCGACAGCGCCATCGGGTACAGGTAGACGGTGCGGATAAAGCCTTCCCTGCGGATGCGCTGGTCCAGCAGCACCGCCAGGAACACGCCGAGCACCAGGCTGATGCCGATGAACATGCCGCCGAACAGCGCCAGGTTCTTGCTCGCCACCCACCAGCGGTCGTTGTCCATCAGGCGCATGTATTGCTGCAGGCCGACCCACTTGTAGCTCGGCATGAAGCTGGAGTTGGTGAAGGACAGAATGAACGTCCAGATGATGTAACCGTAAAAACCGACCAGGACGATCAGCATGCTTGGCGCCAGGACCAACTTGGGGAGCCAGCGCTGCAGCGCGTCGAACGGTGAGGCTTTGCTGAAAACCGCCACAGAGCTCATCGGGATAATCCAGTTGAAGGAGTGAGTATCTGCAGGAGCGAAGCTTGCTCGCGATGAACGATCACGCGTCGTGTCAGGTACGACGCTTTCGCGGGCGAGCCTCGCTCCTGCAGGGGAAGAGCGCTCTCAGGAACAGCCGCAGGCTAGCCTGCGGCACCGGACCTTACTGGGCGGCCTTGACGGCTGATGCCAGCTGCGCACTGGCCTTGGCCGGGTCCGCGTCCTTGTCGTTCATGAAGTTGGTCACCACATCGAAGATCGCGCCCTGCACGGCCAGGGAGGTGGCCATGTTGTGCGCCATGCTCGGTTGCAGGCCGCCGGTCTTGTCGTCGGCCAGGAAGTCCTTGGCCGCCGCCTGGGCGCAGGAGTCGAAGCCTTGCGCGGCCATGTCGTTGAGCATGTCGGTGCGCACCGGAATCGAACCCTTGTTGATGCTGAAGACCTTCTGGAAGTCCTTGCCCAGGGCGACCTTGGCCAGGTCCTGCTGCGCGGCGATATCGCCTTTGCGATCGGCCTTGAGCTTGAACACCGCCAGGGAGTCGATGTTGTAGGTGAAGGCTTTGTCGGTGCCCGGGAAGGCCACGCATTGGTAGTCCTTGCCGGCGACTTTCTTCGCCGCGGTCCACTCGCTCTTGGCCCAGTCGCCCATCATCTGCATGCCGGCCTTGCCGTTGATGACGTCGGCGGCAGCGATGTTCCAGTCACGCCCGGCGCGGTTCGGGTCCATGTAGCCGGTGACTTTCTTCAGCTCGGTGAAAGCCTTGGTCATCTCCGGGCCGGCGAGGGTTTTCTGGTCCAGGTCGACCAGGGCTTTCTTGTAGCCATCGGCGCCCATGACCGAGAGCACCACGTCTTCGAACACGGTGCTGTCCTGCCATGGCTGGCCGCCATGGGCCAGGGCGATGAAGCCGGCGGCCTTGAGCTTGTCGCCGGCGGCATAGAATTCTTCGAGGGTGGTCGGGGCCTTGTCGATCCCGGCCTTCTTGAAGACTTCCGGGTTGATCCACAGCCAGTTGACGCGGTGGATGTTCACCGGCACCGCGACATAGTCACCTTCGTACTTCACGGTGTCGGAGACTTTCTTGGAAAGCAGGCCGTCCCAGTTTTCCGACTTGGCCACGTCTTTCAGCGCGTCGGTGCTGAGCAGGCCGGTGCTGCCCCACTCCTGGATGTCCGGGCCCTTGATCTGGGCAACGCCCGGCGGGTTGCCGGAAACGGCGCGGCTTTTCAGCACGGTCATGGCCGTGGCACCGCCACCGCCGGCGACTGCGCCGTCTTTCCAGGTGAAACCGTCTTTTTCGACTTGGGCCTTGAGCACATCGACCGCCGCTTTTTCACCGCCGGAAGTCCACCAGTGGACGACTTCCACGGAACCTTTGGCATCGGCGGCAACGGAAACGAGAGGGAACGCACTGAGGGGAAACAACGAGGCAACGGAAATGACAGCAGCTAGACGAGAAATCGCATTCATCTGAGGTGTACCTTTCTTGTTGTTATGCATGCAAGTCTGGTGCTTGCGCTGCATAGGATTCTAAACAGGGGACCCACCCGCGCAGGTAACGAAGGGATGCGCGAATGTCACCATATGGTTACACAATGCCCAGTCTAGACACTTCGGCCAAGGCCGATGCCATGCTCGGTGCCAGGGGCAGGCGCGGAATCAGCACCGCCTGCCAGGCGTGATACAGGTCCGGCTTGCCGGCCCAGATCTCGGCGCTGGGCCTGTTGTTGCTATCCAGCTCGTGATGCCAGCTGCCGTGCAGCGGGTCGATGAAATGCTCGGCAGTGAACTCCCAGAAGCGCCGATACCAGGTTTCGTACTGCGCCTCCCCGGTGCGTTGCAGCAAGGCACTGGCCGCCGCCGCGGCCTCGGCGTGGGTCCAGTGCAGGCGCTGGCGCACCACGGGGCGCTGCTGCCAGTCCAGGGTGTAGACGATGCCCGGCGCGCCATCGACGTCCCAGGCGTCACGGCAGGCATTCTCGAAGAGTTTCTGGGCATCCAGCAGCAGCCAGCCGGGGCTGAGCATGCCGGCCTGGCAGCGCGCGGCTTCCAGGTGCAGCAGCAGGCGGGCCCACTCGAAGGCGTGCCCGGGGGTGGTGCCATAGGGGCGGAAACCGTCGGCCGGATGTTCCTGGTTGTAATCCGGCAGCGGCTGCCACTGCCGGTCGAAATGCTCGATGACCCGGTAATCGCCGGCGGCGGCGTGCTCATGGATGACCCGCTCGACAATGTGCAGGGCACGGTTGAGCCAGCGCGGGTCCTGGGTGACATCGGCCAGGGCGAGGAACGCCTCGGTGGCGTGCATGTTGCTGTTGGCGCCGCGATAGGCCTCCTCGCCGCTCCAGTCACGGTTGAAGGACTCGCGCATCGCGCCCTCCTCCTCGCTCCAGAAATGCGTTTCGATGACCCGGATCGCCTCCGCCAGCAAGGCCTCGGCGCCGGGGCGCGCGGCCACCACCGCGGAACTCGCCGCCAGGGCGACGAAGGCATGCAGGTAGGCGGCCTTGCCGCTATTGCCGTCGCCCTGTCCGGGGCTGGCGAACCAGCCGCCGTACTGGCCATCGCGCAGCGCACCGTTGAGCGCGGCGATGCCGTGGTCCACCAGCGCGGCGTAGCCGGGAATGCCCTGGATATGGGCCATGGCGAAACTGTGGGTCATGCGCGCGGTGTTCATGGTGCCGGCGCGGGCACCGCTCGGCAGGCGCCCGCGCTCGTCCAGGTCGCCGAAGCCTTCGGGCAGCCGTGCCGCGCGGGCGAACCCCAGCAGGCGCTGGCCTTCGGCGGCCAGCCATTGATGATGGGCAGGAGCGTTCAGCCAGCTGCTGAACGTCAGTGGAATAGTGTTCATGGCGAACCTGTTGTTGTTCTTATCAGGGCCTTGAGTCTAAACAACGGGTTCGCGCGGGCAGGTAACGAAGGTCACAGGAAATGTCACCAAGCCGTGACAAACAACCTTGTAGCCGCTGCCGCAGGCTGCGCTCGAGACCGCAGGGCTCGCAAAACCGACGCCTCGGTCATACAGCCTAGCGCGGCATAACGTTTTACGACCGCTACGCGGTCGGGCGCAGGCTTCGCCAGCGGCTACAAGGGCATCAATCCATGGAGCGCGGCAGGTACAGGGTCACGCGCAAACCGCCTTCGCGCAGGTTCTGCAGGCTGACCTCGCCGCCATGGCTGTGGGCGATGTTGCGCGCGATGCCCAGGCCCAGGCCGTAGCCCTGCTGCTGGCCGGACAGGCGGAAGTGCGGCTCGAACACCTGCTCCAGGCGCTGCTCCGGCACGCCCGGGCCTTCGTCGTCGACATGCAGGATGAACGCATTGGCATCGTCGTCGATGTGCAGGTGGGCGTTCTGCCCGTACTTCAGCGCGTTGTCGATCAGGTTGCCCATGCAGCGCTTGAGCGCCAGGGGCTTGCCCGGATAAGGCGCCAGCGCCCGCCCCTGCTGGGTCACGCGGCCGTTGCCGTTGGGCGCCAGGTAAGGCTCCACCAGGCAGTCGAGCACCTGGTTGAGGTCCACCGGCTCGATGTTCTCATGGATATCGGTGTCCTTGACGCATTGCAGCGCGCCCTTGACCAGCAACTCCAGCTCATCCAGGTCGCGGCCGAACTTGGTTTGCAACTGCTCGTCCTCCAGCAGTTCGACCCGCAGCCGCAGGCGGGTGATGGGCGTGCGCAGGTCGTGGGAAATCGCACTGAACAGCTGGCTGCGTTCGGTCAGGTAACGGCTGATGCGCTCGCGCATGGCATTGAAGGCCCGGCCGACTTCCACCACTTCGCTGCCGCCGCCTTCGGCCACCGGCTGCACATCGGCGCCCAGGGACATGTCCCGCGCGGCCCGCGCCAGGCGCTTGAGCGGCCGGCTCTGCCAATGCACCAGCAGGCCGATGAACAGCAGCAGGAAACCGCTGGTGAGCACGATGAACCACACCTGCTGCGCCGGCAGCCCCTGTTCTTCGAGGCTGGTGTAGGGCTCGGGCAACAACGAGGCGATGTACAGCCACTCGCCCGGCGCCATCTGGATCTGGGTGACCAGCACCGGCGGGTTCACCGGTTCCAGGGTCAGGGCGTAGTGGGCCCAGGAGCGCGGCAACTCATCGAGTTTCAGGCCGCCGTTGAAAATCCGCAGGTCCTCGGGGCTGACGAAGGTCACCGAGATGTAGGCATCGTTGCCCAGGGACTGGCGCAGCACTTCCTCCACCGCCTTGAGCACCGCCTGCTTGCGTGGCGTGATCGGCAGCACTTCCATGCCCAGCGGCTTGTCGTTGAGGGTCACGACAAAACGGGTGCCGCCCATGCTGCGCAACTGGTCGAGCACCAGCGGCCGGTACGCCACCGGCAGCGAGCGAAAGTAGCTGACACTGGCGGTCATCGAATGGGCCAGGCTGCGGGCGCTGGTGACCAGGCCTTCGAGCTGGGTGGCGCGCAATTGCGACACCCAGATCACGCTGGACAAGGTTTGCGCGAACAACACCGCCAGCAGCGTCAGCAGCAACATCCGGCCCAGCAGCGAACGCGGCACCGGCACCCGCGCCAGCAGCTTGCGCGGCCACTCAGTGAGCATTGCCGGCAACCACATTGGCTGCCAACTGGTAACCGCTGCCGCGCACGGTGCGGATCAGCCGCGGCGGCTTCTCGGTATCGCGTAGGCGCTGGCGCAGGCGGCTGACCGCCATGTCGACGATACGGTCCAGGGGCATCAGCTCACGGCCGCGGGTGGCATTGCCGATGGTGTCGCGGTCGAGGATTTCCTGGGGGTGGTCGAGGAACAGCTTGAGCAGGGCGAAGTCAGCGCCGGAGAGGATCACTTCCTCGCCGTCGTTGTGGAACAGCCGGTGGCTGACCATGTCCAGGCGCCACTCGTCGAAGCACAGCACCTCGCCGCCGGTGCGCTCCTGGCCGAACTGCGCACGGCGCAACAGGGCCTTGATCCGCGCCTGCAACTCGCGAGGGCTGAAGGGCTTGCCCAGGTAATCGTCGGCCCCCAACTCCAGGCCGATCACCCGGTCGGCTTCGTCGGAGCTGGCGGTGAGCATGATGATCGGCACCTGGCCGACCCGCGGATGCTGGCGAATCCAGCGGCACAGGCTGAAGCCGTCTTCGTCCGGCAGCATCACGTCGAGAATCACCAGGTCGCTCGGCGCCTCGTTCAGCGCCTGGCGAAAACCGGCGCCGTTGGGCGTGCTGCGGACCTGGAAGCCGGCGCGACTGAGGTAGGTCTCCAGCAGCTCGCGGATTTCCTGATCGTCATCAACCAACAAGATCGACTTACTGACTGAACTCACGCGGGCCGTCCTTTGTTGTTATGGATGGGGCCGGATTATGCCTTACCGATCAACGAAACGTAGATACCAAGGCTCTGTAGCCGCTGCCGAGCCCGCGAGGCTGCGATCGACCTGGGCGGCATTCCGACAAAGCGGGCGCAGGGATTTAAAGATCGCTGAAGGCCTTCGGCCTTATCGCAGCCTCGCAGGCTCGGCAGCGGCTACGGATGTAGTGCACTGGATCAGGCAAACGCCTGCTCCAGCGCCACTCCGGCACCAGTCAGGCCCGAGTACGGCGCCGTCACCAGCCACACCGGAATGCCCTTGAAGTAATCGCTCATGCAGCCCTTGTCGGCAAAACAACGGGCAAAACCGCTTTCGACGAAAAAGTCGGCGAACCGCGGGATCACCCCGCCGACGATGTACACGCCACCGCGCGCACCGGTGGTCAGCACGTTGTTGCCCGCCACCCGGCCCAGCCAGCAGCAGAACTGCTCGAGCACTTCCAGGGCGATGGGGTCGCCGGCCAGGCCCGCGGCGGTGATGGCTTCCGGGGTGTCGAGCAGCGGCTCGTGCCCATCCACCGCGCAGATCGCCCGGTACACCCGGGGCAAGCCGCCGCCGCTGAGCGCGGTCTCGGCGCTGACGTGGCCGATCTCGCTGTAGAGGTGCTGCCACAACTGGGTTTCCCGCGGGCTGCTCAACGGCAGGTCGACATGCCCGCCCTCGCCCGGCAAGGCGGCCCAGCGGCCTTCGCCCAGATCCAGCAGGGTGCCGACGCCCAAGCCGGTGCCCGGCCCGATCACCACCGCCGGGCGCAACGGCTCGGCGGTGCCTTCGCAAACCACCCGGAACTCGCCGGGCTGCAGGCGGGTCATGCCCAGGGCCATGGCCGAGAAGTCATTGACCAGCAGCAGCTCGTCGACCTGCAAGGTCTGGCAGAAGGCCTTGCGGCTCAGGCGCCAGTGGTTGTTGGTAAAACGAAATTCGTCGCCGCCGACCGGGCCGGCCACCGACAGGCACACCGCGCCGATCGCACCCGGCGCCAGGCCGAGGCCGCCCAGGTAGACGCCGATGGCTTCTTCCGGGCTGGCGTGGTCCGCCGTCGCCAGCACCTGGATCGACTCCAGGCGCTGGTCTTTCCACAACGCAAAACGCGCATTGGTTCCACCAATGTCACCGACCAGCGCTAACTTCACTTAAGGTTCTCCAGAGCAGAGGTAAAGGCGCTGGCGCCCTGCTCCGCCGAGCTGAAGGCCATGCGCATGAAACCGAACAATTCGCGGCCGCTGCCGACGTTGTTGCCCAGCAGGCCCTTGGCCGGCTCGCGGGCGGCGAATTCGTCGGCGTCTACCTTAAGCTCCAGCGTGCCCTTTACGCCATCCACGCGAATGATGTCGCCGTCGCGTACTCGCGCCAGCGCGCCGCCGACCTGGGCTTCCGGGCTGACGTGGATCGCCGCCGGGATCTTGCCCGAGGCCCCGGACATGCGCCCGTCGGTAACCAGCGCGACCTTGAAGCCGCGGTCCTGCAACACACCGAGGAACGGCGTCATCTTGTGCAGTTCCGGCATGCCGTTGGAGCGCGGGCCCTGGAAGCGCATCACCGCCACGAAGTCTTTCTCCAGCTCGCCGGCCTTGAACGCATCGGCCAGGTCCTGCTGGTCCTGGAACACCACCGCCGGCGCTTCGACGATCTGGTGCTGCAACGCCACGGCGGAGACTTTCATCACCCCGCGACCGAGGTTGCCTTCCATCACCCGCAGGCCGCCTTCCGGCGAGAACGCGCGGGCCACCGGGCGCAGGATGTTTTCGTCGAGGCTTTCGATCGGGCCGTCGCGCCACACCAGCTTGCCGTTGTCCAGGAACGGCTCCTGGGTGTAGCGGCTCAGGCCACGGCCGGCCACGGTATTGACGTCTTCGTGGAGCAGGCCGGCTTCCAGCAGTTCGCGGATCAGGAACGCCATGCCGCCCGCGGCCTGGAAGTGGTTGATGTCGGCCTTGCCGTTCGGATAGACGTGGGACAGGGTCGGCACCACCTCGGAGAGGTCGGCCATGTCCTGCCAGGTCAGCTGGATGCCCGCGGCCTGGGCGATCGCCGGCATGTGCAGGGTGTGGTTGGTCGAACCGCCAGTGGCGTGCAGGGCAACGATGGAGTTGACCAGCGAACGCTCGTCGACGATCTCGCCGATCGGCGTGAAGTTGCCGCTCTGCGCGGTCAGGCGGGTGACCTGCTGCGCCGCCTCATGGGTCAGGGCGTCGCGCAGTGGCGTGTAAGGGTTGACGAAGGACGCGCCCGGCAAGTGCAGGCCCATGACTTCCATCAGCAGCTGGTTGGTGTTGGCGGTGCCGTAGAAGGTGCAGGTGCCCGGGCTGTGGTAGGACTTCATCTCCGATTCCAGCAGCTCTTCGCGGCTCGCCTTGCCCTCGGCGTAACGCTGGCGCACGTCGGCCTTTTCCTTGTTGGAAATGCCCGACGGCATCGGCCCGCCCGGGACGAAGATGGTCGGCAGGTGGCCGAAGCGCAACGCGCCCATCATCAGGCCCGGGACGATCTTGTCGCAGATGCCGAGCATCAGCGCGGCGTCGAACATGTTGTGGGACAAGGCCACCGCGGTGGACAGCGCGATCACCTCGCGGCTCGGCAGGCTCAGCTCCATGCCGGCCTCGCCCTGGGTCACGCCATCGCACATGGCGGGCGTGCCGCCGGCGAACTGGCCGACCGAGCCCATCTCGCGCAGGGCCTTCTTGATCTGTTCGGGAAAGTGCTCGTACGGCTGGTGCGCCGAGAGCATGTCGTTATATGACGAAACAATCGCCACGTTGGCGGCATTCATCATGCGCAGGCTGTGCTTGTCTTCCGAGCCGCAGCCGGCAACGCCGTGGGCGAAGTTCGCACACTGCAGCTTGCCCCGTTGCGGGCCATCGCTGGCGGCGCCGCGGATCAGGGCGAGGTAAGCCTCGCGAGTGGCGCGACTGCGGGCGACAAGCCGTTCGGTGACCTCAAGAACGCGGGGATGCATGTGTAGAACTCCAGGCTAACGGATGTGGCGACCTGTTTGTCTATGCTGGTCAAAACGCCCGCGGCACAGGGGATGGCAGAGGGTTTCTTGACCATTTGGACCAGTTGATTCAGGTCACTCGTTGTAGATAAAACAAAATATTGCCATCAAAAAGGCTTGTTTTCTATTTTTTTGCGAATAATCTTGTAATTCCAACAACAAAACTACGGCAGGCGCTTTTCTATGACTCTACGAATCGCAATCAATGGTTTTGGCCGCATCGGCCGCAACGTCCTGCGCGCACTTTATACCCAAGGCTATCGTCAGGATCTGCAGATCGTCGCCATCAACGATCTGGGTGATAGCTCGATCAATGCCCACCTGCTCAAATACGACACCGTCCACGGCACCTTCGATGCCGAGGTGCAGCACGATCAGGAAAGCCTGACCGTCAACGGCGACCGGATCGCCGTCAGCGCCATCCGCAATCCGGCCGAACTGCCCTGGGCCGCCGAGAAGATTGACGTAGTATTCGAATGCACCGGTCTGTTCACCGACCGTGCCAAGGCCGCCGCCCATCTCAGCGCCGGCGCCCGCAAAGTGATTATTTCCGCCCCGGCCAAAGGCGCCGACGCCACCGTGGTGTATGGCGTGAACCACGACATTCTGCGCCAGTCGCACCAGATCATTTCCAACGCTTCGTGCACCACCAACTGCCTGGCGCCGGTGGCCCAGGTGCTGAACCGCGAGCTGGGCATCGAAAGCGGGCTGATGACCACCATCCACGCCTACACCAACGACCAGAACCTGACCGACGTCTACCACAGCGATCCGTACCGCGCCCGTTCGGCCACCCAGAACATGATCCCGAGCAAGACCGGCGCGGCCGAAGCCGTGGGCCTGGTGCTGCCGGAGCTGGCGGGCAAGCTGACCGGCATGGCGGTGCGCGTCCCGGTGATCAACGTATCGCTGGTGGACCTGACCGTGCAGCTCAAGCGCAACACCACCGCCGAGGAGGTCAACGCCCTGCTCAAGAGCGCCAGCCAGCACTCGAAGATCCTCGGCTACAACAGCCTGCCGCTGGTTTCCAGCGACTTCAACCACAACCCGCTGTCGTCGATCTTCGACGCCAATCACACCAAGGTCAGCGGCGGCAAGCTGCTCAAGGTCCTGGCCTGGTACGACAACGAGTGGGGCTTCTCCAACCGCATGCTGGATAACTGCCTGGCCCTGTGCAGCGCCGAGTAAACCCATGGCCTGCGGCGCGGGAGCTGCCGCAGGCTGCGATCTTTTGATCTTCACATTCGAGGTTCAAGCGCGCAAAGATCGCAGCCTCGGCAGCTCCTGCAGACTCTCTCCCTCCCGGAGCCACCACCGATGATCGGTATCAGCTTCACCCAGGCCAGCATGGCGGCGCGCAAGCGCATCGCCCTGGTGGCCCACGACCATTGCAAGAGTTTCCTCCTCGACTGGGCCGAGCGACAGAAAGACCGGCTCGCCGAGCACGATCTGCTGGCCACCGGCACCACCGGCCAGTTGCTGCACAAACGTCTCGGCCTGCCGGTGGAAAGCATGATCAGCGGCCCCCTGGGCGGCGACCAGCAACTCGGCGCGCGGATCGCCGAGCAGCGGGTGGACATGCTGGTGTTCTTCTGGGACCCCTTCGAACCCCAGCCCCACGATCCGGACATCAAGGCCCTGCTACGGGTCGCGGCGGTCTGGAACATTCCCGTGGCCTGCAACGAATGCAGCGCCGACTACCTGCTCAGCAGCCCGCTGATGGAGCAGGCGCACAGCTACCGGATTCCGGACTACCCGGCCTACCTCTCCGGGCGTCGATGATTCACTCAGGGCTTGACCATCGACGTAGATGATAAGCATTATCATCTGCTGAAAAAATCAGCCAGGTCCTGTTGTGAGCCAATCCCGCTTCAATCACGTCTTTCTCACCCAGCGCGTTTCGCTGCTGCGCACGCTGGAGCGGATGGTCAACAACCACAGCACCGCCGAGGACCTGCTGCAGGAAACCTACCTGCGGGTGACCCGGGCCCTGAGCGAACGGGCCATCGACCACCTCGAACCCTTCGTCTTCCAGACCGCCCGCAACCTGGCGCTCGACCACCTGCGCGCACGACGCATCCAGGCCCGCACCCTGCTCGAAGACGTGCCGGTGGACGTGGTCGAAAGCGTGGCCGCGCCCCTGAGCAGCGCCGAGGATGCCGCCCATGCCGAACAGTTGCTGGAACGCCTGAACATGAGCCTTGCCCAACTCAGCCCGCGCCAACAGCAGATCTTCATCCTCAGCCGCCTGCACGGCCACAGCTACCTGGAAATCGCCGAGAAACTCGAGGTCTCCCAGAGCACGGTACAAAAGGAGCTGAAGCTGATCATGGCCATCTGCATCGGCGTCGCCGAGCGCTTGAACGGTCATTGAGGCCCAGCCGGGCGGGCATCAGCCGCGGCCCTTTGCTACCCTTGACCGCCCTGCGCTCTCCATCTAAAAAACAGCCGTGCACAGACACAGCCGAGGAACACCCGTGACGGACATCCACCGCACCCAGCCGACCGCCCAGGACGGGGAAACAGCCACTCGCCGTACTGCGGATCAGGCCATGGACCAGGCCCTGGACTGGCTGATCCTGCTGGAGAACCCGAGCCCCGAGCAGACCCGGCAATTCCACGACTGGCTGAACGCCTCGCCCCTGCACAGCGCAGCCTTCGACAAGGCCCAGGCGATCTGGAACGGCCCGCAAGTGGTGCGCTGCGCGCAAAACCTGGACACGCAAAAAACCAAGCTCAGCCTGCTGTCGCGCCTGCGTCCGCACTGGCGGCCCCTGGCGACCGCGGCGGTGCTGATCCTCGGCCTGTTCAGTTTCAGCAACCTGCCCCTGCGCCTGCAGGCCGACCACCTGACCGTGGTCGGCGAGCGCCAGCGCCTGCAACTGGAGGACGGCTCGAAAGTCCTGCTCAATACCAACTCGGCCTTCTCCAGCAGCATCGACGAGCGCCAGCGCGTGGCCCGCCTGTACCAGGGCGAAGCCTTCTTCGAGATCCCCGCCAGCCGCGGCCAGCCACTGGAACTCGACGCCGGCCCGGTACGCGCCAGCGTGCGCGACACCGCCTTCGCCGTGCGTTACCTGGACGGCGTGGCCCAGGTGCGGGTGCAGCGCGGCGATGTCGACCTGCGCGCCACCCACGACGATGCCCGGGTGCGCCTGTCGGCCGGCGAAAGCATCCGCATCGGCCCCAACGGTTTCGACCGCCCGGCCAAGCTCGACCTCGACAAGGACCTGGCCTGGGTCCAGGGCCGGCTGGTGTTCGAGAACTGCCCGCTGAACCAGGTGCTGGCCGAATTGCGTCGGTATTACCCGGGCTGGATCGTCAACAACAACGAGCGCCTGGCCGATGTCGCGGTCACCGGCAATTACCGCCTCGACCAGCCGCTGGACGTGGTGCGTTCCCTGGCTCACATCACCTCGGCACGCCTGCAGGAATTCCCGGCGCTGGTCATCCTCAACTAAAACGCATTTATTTTTACGCGATCGCTGTCGGTCGTTCGTCTCGTTATAGCCAATGCAATTGATTCGCATTAAAAATGGCGAATCAGCACCTATAAAGATTCGTGCGACACGGAGCGCTATCGATGTCCTCTCGCCTCAACAGCCGGTCCTCTTCATCCTCCCGCCAGGCCCGCCTGCAGAACTGCACGCTGTCCCTGCTGACCGCCGCCATTCTGCTGGCCGGGGCCGCGCCAGTCATGGCCGCCACCGCCGGGGCCAAGACCCTGCCAGCACGCAACATGGGCGACTACAGCTTCGCCATCGACCAGCAGCCGCTGGTGTCGGCGCTGAACGCCTTTACCGCCGTCACCGGCTGGCAGGTCGGCCTGCCGGCGGAACTGGGCGAAGGCATCGCTTCCCCGGGCGTGCGCGGTTCGCTGCCACCGGAAAAAGCCCTGGACCGCCTGCTGATGGGCACCAACCTGAGCTACCGCAAGCTGGGCGCCAACAACATCGTCCTGGAAAAACGCGCCAGCGGCGGCGCCCTGAACCTGCAACAGGTGACCATCAGCGCCACGCGCCAGGAACAGGACGTCAGCAGCGTGCCCAGCACCGTGACCGTGCATGACCGCCAGGACCTGGACCGCAACAACGTCAACACCATCAAGGATCTGGTGCGCTACGAGCCGGGCGTTTCGGTCGGCGGCGCCGGCCAGCGCGGCGGCGGCATCAGCGGCTACAACATCCGCGGCATCGACGGCGACCGTATCCTGACCCAGGTCGACGGCGTGGAGATTCCCAACGGCTTCTTCAACGGCCCCTATGCCAAGACCCAGCGCAATTACGTCGACCCGGAAATCATCAAGCGCGTGGAGATCCTCCGCGGCCCGGCCTCGGTGCTGTACGGCAGCAACGCCATCGGCGGCGCGGTCAGCTACTTCACCCTCGACCCGGACGACATCATCAAGCCAGGCCAGGACGTCGGCGCCCGCCTGAAGACCGGCTACAGCTCGGCCGACGACAGCTGGCTGAAATCCGCCACTGTGGCTGGACGCAGTGGTCAGTTCGACGGCCTGCTGCACTTCAGCCAGCGCGACGGCCACGAAACCGACTCCTACGGCAGTCACAACGGCACCGGCCTGGCGCGCACCGCCGCCAACCCGGAAGACGTGCGCACCAGCAACGTGCTGGCCAAGGCCGGCTGGAACTATGCCGACGACGCGCGCCTGGGCCTGACCTACGAGAAGTACAAGGACGACCGCGACACCAACCAGAAAAGCGCCGTGGGCGGCCCGTTCAATGCCGGCCAGCCGCTGGGCATGTACCGCTCGCGCACCGGTAACGACACCATCACCCGCGAACGCTTCGGCCTGGACAACCACTTCGCCCTCGACAGCCTGCTGGCCGACCACGTGAAGTGGAGCCTGAACTACCAGATCGCCAAGACCGACCAGAGCACCCTGGAAAACTACTTCCCGTTCAGCCGCAACGTCATGCGCAGCCGCGAAACCCTCTACCAGGAGAAGCAGTGGGTCTTCGACGCCCAGGCCGACAAGGCCTTCGCCATCGGTGAAACCGAGCACCTGCTGACCTACGGCACCACCATCAAGCAGGAAAAGGTCACCGGCTCGCGCAGTGGCAGCGGCACCTGCCTGGCGGTCGGTCGCGGTTGCACGGCGGTCGGCGCCATCAGCCCGTCCGACGTGCTGAAGAAGTCCAGCGACTTCCCCGACCCGACCATCAACACCTACAGCCTGTTCGCACAGGACCAGATCAGCTGGAACCAGTGGACCTTCCTGCCGGGCCTGCGCTACGACTACACCCAGCTCAAGCCGCACATTACCCAGGAGTTCCTCAACACCGTGGCCGCCGATGGCAATGGTGAGGTGAGCGACCAGAACAAGACCTGGCACCGGGTATCGCCCAAGTTCGGCCTGACCTACGCCCTGAGCGACCAGTACACCTGGTACGGCCAGTACGCCGAAGGGTTCCGCACCCCGACCGCCAAGGCGCTGTACGGCCGCTTCGAGAACACCACCACCGGTTACCGGGTGGCGCCGAACTCGAACCTCAAGCCGGAGAAAAGCCAGAGCTATGAAACCGGCCTGCGCGGCAACTTCGAGTCCGGCAACTTCGACGTGGCGGTGTTCTATAACAAGTACCGCGACTTCATCAACGAAGACGCGGTGACCCCGGGCTACGACGAACTGACGTTCCAGAGCAACAACATCAAGCACGCCACCATCAAGGGCGTGGAAGTCAAAGGCCGGCTCAACCTCGACGCCCTGGGCGCGCCGCAGGGCCTGTACACCCAGGGTTCGGTGGCCTATGCCTACGGTCGCAACAACGACACCGGCGAACCCTTGAACGCGGTCAACCCGCTGACCGGCGTGTTCGGCCTGGGCTACGACCAGGACCACTACGGCGCCCTGCTCAGCTGGACCCTGGTGAAGAAAAAGGACCGCGTCGACAGCAGCAGCTTCAAGACCCCTGACGGCACCAGCAGCCAGTTCAAGACCCCGGGCTACGGCGTGCTCGACCTGACCGGCTTCTACAAGGTCAGCGACGACGTCACCGTCAGCGCCGGTATCTACAACCTGGCCGACAAGAAGTACTGGCTGTGGGATGACGTGCGCGGCTACGACAGCGTCGGCGAAGCCGCCGTGCTCAGCCCGGCCAACCTCGACCGCCTGACCCAGCCGGGCCGCAACTTCGCGGTCAACCTGATCTGGGACATCTGATCCGGTCTGCCTCACTGCGCTTTTCGATGGGGCGCAGTGAGGATTTTTTACTGTGCCGCGTCTACTTGTTCGTCTAGTTAGCAAGTGCTTCTCATTTCAAGCCGCTCTCGTTTTCAGTAGCTCTCATTTCCATTGACCAAGGACATCGTCATGACCACCCAGGATTCCCCACAGCGCCCGAGCCTGCGCTCCCAGCGCCTGAACCAGATCACCCACGAACCCCATGCCAGGCTCGACGCCCTGGTCAAGGCCCACGCGCCATTCGAAAGCGCCAGCAGCTTTGCCCGTTTCGTCGTCGCCCAGTACCTGTTCCAGTCCGAACTGGTCGCCCTGTACAACGATCCCGCGCTGATCGCCATAGTCCCGGACCTGGCAGAACGTTGCCGCGCCGAAGCGGCCAAGGCCGACCTGGCGGACCTGGACACCGAAGTCCCGGCCCCGGTGGCGGGCGCGGTGCAGAACCCGAGCAAGGCCGAGGCCCTGGGCTGGCTGTTCGTCTCCGAGGGCTCCAAGCTCGGCGCGGCGTTCCTGATCAAGCGCGCGGTGGGCCTGGGCCTCGGCGAAACCTTCGGTGCCCGGCACCTGGGCGAGCCGGCCGGCGGTCGCGCCGAAGGCTGGAAAACCTTCACCCGCACCCTCGATGGCCTGGCGTTCAGTGCCGAAGAGGAAGCCGCGGCGGAAAAAGGCGCGCTGGATGCCTTCAACCGCTTTACCGTGCTGCTGGAAAAGGCCTACGACACGGCGCCTGAACTGGCCTGATTTTTTCGCCGGCACCCTCGTTCCTGTATTGAAGGCGTAGACTCACGCCCGCTGCAGGAACGAACCCGCCGGCGTCAGCCGTTATTCCCACCCCTTGTGGATTGAGCCCCATGCTCGTCACCTCATCATCGACCCCATGACCGGCACAACCCGATCCCCGTCCAAGGCCTCCCGCCTGTTCTTCGGCTGCCTGGCTTACATCAGCCTGACCATCGGCCTGATCGCCATCGTCGTCCCCGGCCTGCCGACCACCGAGTTCGTGCTCCTCGCCGCCTGGGCCGCGACCAAGAGCTCGCCACGCCTGAGCGCCTGGATGGAAAACCACCGCCTGTTCGGCCCCATCCTGAGCAACTGGCGCAATGGCCGGATCGTCAGCCGCCGGGCCAAGGTCAGCGCCACCGTCAGCATGCTGCTGTGCGCCGGCCTGATGCTGAGCCTGCTCAACCATCACTGGACCCTGTACCTGGCGCTGGCCGGCATGGGCCTGGGCAACCTGTGGATCTGGTCGCGCCCGGAGGCTCTGGCCCAGGCCTCTTGATTCCTCTGCAAGAGCAGCCGGTCGACGTTCGGCTGCTCGCGACATGCCCTCCAGCGAAATCGCCCTGCTCCTCGTTTATGTCAAACACATGACCGCTCGTCGGCTTTCTCTCAGACAAATGCCGCCCAAGCCGATGTTCCGGGCATGGCGCTGAATGGACTTGGCGACCGGAGTCATCCGACTCACCGCTCACCCCTATCCATTCGCGAGATCGCCCCATGTTCGACTCTCTGTCCATTCGCCTGAAAATCGTGCTGTTGTCCGGACTCTGCCTGCTCGGCGTGGTGGGCCTGATCGTCGGGATGAACATCTACCAGACCAACCAGAACGATCAGTTGGTCAGCAGCTCCAGCTCGCGAATGCTCACCGACAGCGTGCAGAACCTGCTGCAGGCCCGGGCTGCGGAGCAGGCGGTGCGGGTACAGAAAACCTTTGGCGAGAGCCTGCTGGTGATCACCGCCCTGGCCGACCAGATCAACGACCTGCGGGCCATGGCCGGCAAGCGTTCGCTGGACGCCGCGGCGCTGCGTGAAGAACTCAACCACAGCCTGAAAACCGCCTTCGAACGCAACACCAAGGTGCTGGGCATCTGGCTCGCCTATGAGCCCAACGCCCTCGACGGCAAGGACAGCGAGTTCGCCAACGACGCCGGCCACGCCTCCAACGAAGCCGGGCGCTTCGCCAGTTACTGGAGCCGTGCCGGCGGCACCGGGCTGAACACGGTGATGGTCGAAGAGGACATGAACAAGACCACCCTGAGCGTCAGCGGCACCCCCTACAACAGCTGGTACACCTGCCCGCGCGACAGCAAGCGCACCTGCCTGCTGGACCCGTACGCCGATACCGTGGGCGGCAAGCTGATGCTGATGACCACCATTTCCCTGCCGCTGATCGTCGACGGCAAAGTCATAGGCGTGGTCGGCGTGGACATCGCCCTGGATGCCCTGCAGGCCGCGGCCGCCGACTCCCAGCGCGGGCTGTTCGACGGTGCCGGGCACATGCTGGTCGTCGCCGGCAGCGGCATCCTCGCCGCCTACAGCAACGATGCAGCCAAGGTCGGCAAGGGCATCGCCGACACCCTCGGCGCCGAAGGCAAGGATGTGCTGCAACTGCTGGCTGGCAATACCCCGAAAATCCTCAAGCAGGGCGACCTGATCCGCGCCGTGTATCCAGTCAGCCCGATCGCCGACGCCCGCCCCTGGGGCGTGGTGATCGACCTGCCGGAGCAAGTGCTGCTGGCCGACACCGTGAAACTCCAGGGTGTGCTCGACGACGCCCAGGCCCAGGGCACCCTGGTGTCGCTGCTGGTGGCGGCGGTCGCCGGCGTGATCGGCCTGCTGCTGATCTGGCTGACCGCCTCCGGCGTGACCCGGCCAATCAACAGCGTCGCGCAGATGCTCAAGGAAATCGCCAGCGGCGACGGCGACCTGACCCAGCGCCTGAAGTACAGCAAGCAAGACGAACTGGGCGAGCTGGTGGGCTGGTTCAACCGCTTCCTCGACAAGCTGCAACCGACCATCGCGCAGATCAAGCAGAGCATCACCGACGCCCGCGGCACCGCCGACCAGTCCTCGGAGATCGCCCGCCAGACCAGCGAAGGCATGCAGGTGCAGTTCCGCGAAATCGACCAGGTGGCCACCGCTTCCAACGAAATGAGCGCCACCGCCCACGATGTCGCCAACAGTGCCTCGAACGCCGCCAACGCCGCCCGTGGCGCCGACCAGTCGGCCAGGGATGGCATGACCATCATCGAACGCAGCACCCGCGACATCAGCACCCTGGCCGAGGAAGTCAGCAAGGCGGTGGTCGAGGTCGAGGCCCTGGCGGTCAACAGCGAACAAATCGGCTCGGTGCTGGAAGTGATCCGCAGCATTGCCGAACAGACCAACCTGCTGGCCCTCAACGCCGCCATCGAAGCGGCGCGCGCCGGGGAAAGCGGCCGCGGCTTCGCGGTGGTCGCCGACGAGGTGCGCAACCTGGCCAAGCGCACCCAGGATTCGGTGGAAGAAATCCGCCTGGTGATCGAGCGCATCCAGAGCGGCACCCGGGGCGTGGTGGCGACCATGCATTCGAGCCAGGCCCAGGCCCAGAGCAACGCCGGGCAGATCCAGCAAGCGGTGCAGGCCCTGGGCAAGATCAGCGACGCGGTCACGGTGATCAGCGACATGAACCTGCAGATCGCCAGCGCCGCGGAACAGCAGAGCGCGGTGGCCGAAGAGGTCAACCGCAACGTTTCGGCGATCCGCAGCGTGACCGAATCCCTCACCGAGCAGGCCACCGAATCGGCCCAGGTCAGCAGCCAGCTCAACGCCCTGACCACCCAGCAGATGAAGCTGATGGACCAGTTCCGCGTTTGACCTTGCCCCTGTAGGAGCGAAGCTTGCTCGCGATGCACCAGAGAGCGCCGCGTTGAGCCAGTGATCAGGCGTCATCGTTGACGACCATCGCGAGCAAGCTTCGCTCCTACGGGGGGCTGCGGTGCTTCACTTTTTTGATCTATGCTGCCCCCTCTCTTGCGGAGGGCCTGCAATGACCGATGTGCTGTCGTCTGTTCAAGCCGCGCTGGGCTTGCCTCGTACCCCGATTGCCATGACCTCGAGCGGCGCCCTGCCCTCGGCCTTCGCCGTGACCGAACTGGCCAGCGCCAGCATCGCCGCGGCCGGCCAGGCGGCGGCCGGGCTGTTGTTCAGCCAGACCGGGCGCATGCCCACCCTGAGCGTCGACCGACGCCTGGCCTCTTTCTGGTTCGCCACCTCCCTGCGTCCGCTGGGCTGGAGCGTGCCGCCGCTGTGGGACCCGGTCGCCGGCGACTACGCCACCCAGGACGGCTGGATTCGCCTGCACACCAACGCGCCGCATCATCGGCGGGCAGCCGAACAGGTGCTCGGCCGGGTCGCGGATCGTCCGGCCATGGCCGCCAAGGTCGCGCAGTGGAACAAGAGCGACCTGGAGCAGGCGGTGGTCGAGGCAGGCGGCTGTGCTGCGGAAATGCGCAGTTGGGCCGAGTGGCAAGCCCATCCCCAGGGGCAGGCCGTGAATGCCGAGCCCCTGGTGCATTACCAGACCTGCAACGCCAGCGTCGCCCAACCCTGGCGCGGATCACTGTCACGCCCCCTGGCCGGGATCAAGGTGCTGGACCTGACCCGGGTGTTGGCCGGGCCCATCGCCAGCCGTTTTCTCGCCGGGCTGGGCGCCGATGTGCTGCGCATCGACCCACCGGAGTGGAACGAGCCCGGCGTGGTCCCGGAAGTCACCCTGGGCAAACGCTGCGCCCGCCTGAACCTGCACGACGCCGCCGATCGCCAGGTCTTCGAAAGCCTGTTGGGGGAAGCCGATCTGCTGCTGCACGGCTACCGCGCCGATGCCCTGGAACGCCTCGGCTACGGGGCCGCCGAACGCCAGCGCCTCGCCCCGGAGTTGATCGACGTGTGCCTGAACGCCTATGGCTGGAGCGGCCCCTGGCAGAACCGCCGTGGCTTCGACAGCCTGGTGCAGATGAGCAGCGGCATTGCCGAGGCCGGCCAGCGCTGGCAGCAGGCCGATAAACCCGTACCGCTGCCAGTGCAGGCCCTGGACCACGCCACCGGCTACCTGATGGCCGCCGCCGCGATCCGCACCCTGAACGAACGACTGAAAACCGGGGCCGTCGGCAGCGCACGGTTGTCGCTGGCACGGACCGCCAAGCTGTTGATCGAGCGCCCCCCTGGCAACGCCGAGCCCGCCTTGCGCACCGAAGACCAGGACGATCAGGGGGTGCTGGTGGAGCAGACCTCCTGGGGCCCGGCCCATCGCCTGCAAGTACCCTTGCAGATCAGCGGCACGCCCCTGCAATGGGCCTACCCCGCCAGCGACCTGGGCGCCCATCGCCCGAAATGGTGAGCCCTGTGGCGCGTAACCCTGTAGCCGCTGCCGAGCAACGCGAGGCTGCGATCGGCCGCAAAGCGGACGTAAATCAGGCCGCGCGTTACGTCATTCATACCGCGTGCGCAGGGTTGGCGAGGACTGCGTCCTCGAGCGCAGCCTCGCGGGCTCGGCAGCGGCTACAGGTGCTGGGGGATTACAAAGTAGTCCACAGGTGCTGCGCCGCGTAGCCGCGCCATGGCCGCCAGGCCTCGGCGCGGGCCAGCAACTGGCTGGCGCTGACCGGTCCGCCTTCGAGCGCCGCCAGGGCGTTGAGCAGGCCCACGTCCGCCGCGGGAAAGGCGTCCGCTTCACGGAACTGGCGCAGGGCCACGTAATGCGCGGTCCAGTCGCCGACACCCCACAGCGCCCGCAAGGCCGACAGGCTGTGTTCGAGGCTGGCCTTGGGGGCAAACAGCTGCGGATCGTCGAGCAGCGCCTGCGCCACGCCGGACAGGGTTCGGCCCCGACTGCGCGGCATGCCCAGGCTCGCCAGATCGGCGCCCGCCATCCGCCCCGGCTCGGGGAACACATGACTCAACCCCGCTGGCGCCTCCTTGCAGCTCAATGGCTGGCCATACTGCGCCACCAGCTTGCCCGCCAGGCGGATGGCCGCCACCACAGTGATCTGCTGCCCCAGCACCGCGCGCACCGCCAGCTCGAAACCGTCCCAGGCACCGGGTACGCGCAGCCCCGGCCGCGAGGCGATCAAGCGGGCCATCAACGGGTCGGCGGACAGTTGCCGATGGATCGGCGCCAGGTCGGTGTCCAGGTCCAGCAGACGGCGGATGCGCGCAACGATCCGCGCGTGGGCCTGCGGATCGGGAAAGTGCAGGGTCAGCGCCAGCGCATCGCTGTCGCCCGGGCTCACACTGAACCAGCCGTGTACGCCATCGAGGCTGATGCTGCGCGAGTAGCGGTCGCCACTGACGGTCTCCAGCCCCTCGATGGCCCGCGCCCGGAGAAAGGCCAGCATCGCCGGCCAGTCATAGGGCGGCTGGTAAACCAGCCTCACAGCGACAGCACACCGCTGTACAGGCCATAGGCGGCCAGGCTGGCCCCGGCGACCACGCAAGCGAAAATGCCCTTCTCGATGCCGGTGAACAACGGCTCGCCCTGCTCGCGCTTGGCCTTGGCGAACAGGATCACCCCGGGGGCATACAGCAGGGCCGACAGCAGCAGGTACTTGACCCCACCGGCGTACAACAGCCAGACCGCGTAACACAGGGCCACGCCACCGATGCACAGGTCTTTCATGCGCTCGGCCGAAGCCCGCTCGTAGGTTTCGCCGCGGCCGCTGAGCAACACCGCATAGGCCGCCGACCACAGGTAAGGCACCAGGATCATCGACGAGGCGAGGTAGATCAGGCTGGTGTAGGTCCCGGCGGAGAACAGGGTAATCAGCAGGAACACCTGGATCATGCTGTTGGTCAGCCACAGGGCGTTGACCGGCACATGGTTGGCGTTTTCCTTTTTCAGGAAGGCCGGCATGGTCCGGTCGCGGGCCGTGGCGAACAGTATCTCGGCACACAGCAGCGCCCACGACAACAAGGCACCGAGCAGGGAAACCGCCAGGCCGACGCTGATCAGCAACGCGCCCCAGGGACCGACGATGTGCTCCAGCACCGCCGCCAGCGACGGGTTCTGCAAGGTCGCCAGTTCCGGCTGGCTCATGATCCCCAGGGACAGCACGTTGACCAGCACCAGCAGGGCCAGAACGCCGATAAAACCGATCACCGTGGCCCGACCGACGTCCGCACGCTTCTCGGCCCGGGCCGAATAGACGCTGGCACCTTCGATGCCGATGAACACGAAGACCGTGACCAGCATCATGTTGCGCACCTGGTCCATCACCCCGCCGAAGTTCGGGTTGCCACGGCCCCAGATGTCGCGGGTGAAGATGTCCGCCTTGAACGCCACCGCGGCAATCACGATGAACATCACCAGCGGCACGATCTTGGCCACGGTGGTCAGCAGGTTGATGAACGCCGCTTCCTTGATCCCGCGCAGCACCAGAAAGTGCACCGCCCACAACAGGACCGAAGCGCAGGCGATGGCCACCGGGGTGTTGCCCTGGCCAAACACCGGGAAGAAATAACCCAGGGTGCTGAACAGCAGCACGAAGTAGCCGACGTTGCCCAGCCAGGCACTGATCCAGTAGCCCCAGGCGGACGAAAAACCCATGTAGTCGCCAAACCCGGCCTTGGCGTAGGCGTACACCCCAGAGTCGAGTTCAGGCTTGCGGTTGGCCAGGGTCTGGAACACGAAGGCCAGGGTCAGCATGCCCACGGCGGTGATCGCCCAACCGATAAGGATCGCCCCGGCGTCGGCCCGGGCCGCCATGTTCTGCGGCAAGGAAAAGATCCCGCCGCCAATCATCGAACCCACCACCAGGGCGATCAAGGCGCCGAGTCGCAGTTTTTGTGTGGTTTGTGGCATGCCTACCTCTGCGTCCGGTCCAATTGTCCGACAACAAACTATATGAAATTAATTAACTTCCACAGATTGGAAACGGACTAAAAGAGTCAATTATTGATCTTTTTTGGATTAATCGACATGACGAGGATCAGAACATATTGAATAGTTGGGCTTTTTATTATGCATAAAACCTAAATGCCATCAGCGCGCCGGGCAGCCTTATAACTTTTTAATGAGTTGCGCATTCTTGAAAGCGGGCTAGCTTCAACCTGGCGCCAATGAGAAGACCTTTCACCCGGAACCCGAGGCCTTATGGAATGGCGCTTTCAGGCTTCCCACCGGTTTCCGCAAAGACAGCTTAAGTCGTTCATTCACAATGGAATGTAGCAATGACCTGATCTAAATCAGCTGTTCGGATTTCTCGCAGATTTACTCTGACATCTCTCTTCTCCTGCAATGGAGTCACGCAATGTCTGACACTCCCGGAAAACTACGGCTTGGTGCGTTAGTCGCCTTGGTAGTCGGCTCGATGATTGGCGGCGGGATCTTTTCCTTGCCACAAAACATGGCGGCAAGTGCCGATGTAGGCGCTGTTCTTATTGGCTGGGCTATTACCGCTGTCGGTATGTTGACACTGGCCTTCGTGTTTCAAACCCTGGCCAACCGCAAGCCTGATCTGGACGGTGGTGTCTACGCCTATGCCAAGGCCGGTTTCGGCGATTACATGGGCTTTTCTTCGGCCTGGGGCTACTGGATCAGCGCCTGGCTGGGCAACGTCGGCTACTTCGTGCTGCTGTTCAGTACCCTGGGCTATTTCTTCCCGATCTTCGGCGAGGGCAATACTCCGGCCGCGGTGATCGGCGCCTCGCTGCTGCTGTGGGCCGTGCACTTTCTGGTGCTGCGCGGGATCAAGGAAGCGGCGTTCATCAACCTGGTGACCACGGTCGCCAAGGTGGTGCCGCTGCTGCTGTTCGTGCTGATCGCCCTGTTCGCCTTCAAGCTGGACATCTTCACCGCGGACATCTGGGGCGTGAAGAACCCTGACCTGGGCAGCGTGATGAACCAGGTGCGCAACATGATGCTGGTCACCGTGTGGGTGTTCATCGGCATCGAAGGCGCGAGCATCTTCTCCGCCCGCGCGGAAAAACGCTCGGACGTGGGCAAGGCCACCGTGATCGGCTTCATCACCGTGCTGCTGTTCCTGGTGCTGGTGAACGTGCTGTCCCTGGGCATCATGACCCAGCCGGAGCTGGCGAAACTGCAGAACCCGTCGATGGCGGCGGTGCTCGAGCATGTGGTCGGCCACTGGGGCGCGGTGCTGATCAGCGTCGGCCTGATCATCTCGCTGCTGGGGGCGCTGCTGTCGTGGGTGCTGCTGTGCGCGGAGATCATGTTCGCCGCGGCCAAGGACCACACCATGCCGGAGTTCCTGCGCAAGGAGAACGCCAACCACGTGCCGGTCAACGCCCTGTGGCTGACCAACGCCATGGTGCAGATCTTCCTGGTCATCACCCTGTTCTCGGCCAGTACCTACCTGTCGCTGATCTACCTCGCCACCTCGATGATCCTGGTGCCCTACCTGTGGTCGGCGGCCTATGCCGTGCTGCTGGCGGTGCGCAGCGAAACCTACGAAGCGGCCCTGGCCGAACGCAAGAAAGACCTGCTGATCGGCTCCATCGCCCTGTTCTACGCGATCTGGCTGCTGTACGCCGGCGGGGTCAAGTACCTGCTGCTCTCCGCCCTGCTCTACGCCCCCGGCGCGATCCTGTTCGCCAAGGCCAAGCGGGAGTTGGGCAAACCGATTTTCACCAACGTCGAGAAGCTGATTTTCGCCGCAGTGGTCATAGGCGCCCTGTTGGCCGCCTACGGGCTCTACGACGGCTTCCTGACCCTGTAACCGCACGATTGTTTCTACCTCTGGAGGATCACGGTAATGACCACGGAAAAAGTTAAGTACGGCGTCCATTCCGAAGCCGGCAAACTGCGCAAAGTCATGGTTTGCTCCCCAGGCCTGGCCCATCAGCGGCTGACCCCGAACAACTGCGATGAACTGCTGTTCGATGATGTGATCTGGGTCAACCAGGCCAAGCGCGACCATTTCGACTTCGTCACCAAAATGCGCGAGCGTGGGATCGAAGTCCTGGAAATGCACAACCTGCTGACCGATACGGTGCACAACCCCGAAGCCCTGAAGTGGATTCTGGATCGCAAGATCACCCCCGACACCGTCGGTGTCGGCCTGACCAACGAAGTGCGCAGCTGGCTCGAAAGCCTGGAGCCACGCAAGCTGGCCGAATTCCTGATCGGCGGCGTGGCCGGCGAGGACCTGCCGGAAAGCGAAGGCGCCAGCGTGATCAAGATGTACCGCGATTACCTGGGCCACTCCAGCTTCCTGCTGCCGCCGCTGCCCAACACCCAGTTCACCCGCGACACCACCTGCTGGATCTACGGCGGCGTGACGCTCAACCCGATGTACTGGCCGGCCCGGCGCCAGGAAACCCTGCTGGCCAGCGCCATCTACAAATTCCACCCCGAGTTCGCCAACGCCGACTTCGAAGTCTGGTACGGCGACCCGGACAAGGATCACGGCCAGGCCACCCTCGAAGGCGGCGACGTCATGCCGATCGGCAATGGCGTGGTGCTGATCGGCATGGGCGAGCGGACCTCGCGCCAGGCCATCGGCCAGCTTGCGCAATCCCTGTTCGCCAAGGGCGCGGTGGAAAAAGTCGTGGTCGCCGGCCTGCCGAAATCCCGCGCGGCGATGCACCTGGACACCGTGTTCAGCTTCTGCGACCGCGACCTGGTCACGGTCTTCCCGGAAGTGGTCAAGGAAATCGTGCCGTTCGTCATCCGCCCCGACACCAGCAAGCCCTATGGCATGGACGTGCGACGGGAGAACAAATCGTTCATCGAGGTGGTGGCCGAGTCCCTGAACCTCAAGCAACTGCGCGTGGTGGAAACCGGCGGCAACAGCTTCGCCGCCGAACGCGAGCAGTGGGACGACGGCAACAACGTGGTGGCCCTGGAACCGGGCGTGGTCATCGGCTATGACCGCAACACCTACACCAACACCCTGCTGCGCAAGGCCGGCGTGGAAGTGATCACCATCAGCGCCAGCGAACTCGGCCGCGGCCGTGGCGGCGGCCACTGCATGACCTGCCCGATCGTGCGCGACCCGATCGATTACTAAACGACTTCCCCGGCCGCACCTCTGCGGTGCTGGCCGGGCCGAGTACAGAATCCCTGGAGAATCATCATGGCGTTCAATATCCACAACCGTAACCTGCTCAGCCTCGAACACCACACCGAGCGCGAACTGCGCTACCTGCTCGACCTGTCCCGCGACCTCAAGCGCGCCAAGTACACCGGCACCGAGCAGCAGCACCTCAAGGGCAACAACATCGCCCTGATCTTCGAGAAAACCTCGACCCGTACCCGCTGCGCCTTCGAGGTCGCCGCCTATGACCAGGGCGCCAACGTCACCTACATCGACCCGAACTCGTCGCAGATCGGCCACAAGGAAAGCATGAAGGACACCGCCCGCGTGCTCGGGCGCATGTACGACGCCATCGAGTACCGCGGCTTCAAGCAGGAAATCGTCGAAGAACTGGCGAAGTTCGCCGGCGTGCCGGTGTTCAACGGCCTGACCGACGAATACCACCCGACCCAGATGATCGCCGACGTGCTGACCATGCGTGAGCACGCCGACAAGCCGATCCACGACATCAGCTACGCCTACCTGGGCGATGCCCGCAACAACATGGGCAACTCCCTGCTGCTGGTGGGCGCCAAGCTCGGCATGGACGTGCGCATCTGCGCGCCAAAGGCCCTGTGGCCCCATGACGACCTGGTCAGCCGCTGCAAGCAGTACGCGCAAGAAAGCGGTGCCCGCATCACCCTGACCGAAGACCCGAAAGCCGCGGTCAAGGGCGTCGACTTCATCCACACCGACGTCTGGGTATCGATGGGCGAGCCGGTGGAAGCCTGGGCCGAACGTATCCAGCAACTGCTGCCGTACCAGGTCAACGCCGAGCTGATGAAGGCCACCGGCAACCCACGGACCAAGTTCATGCACTGCCTGCCGGCGTTCCACAACAGCGATACCAAGGTCGGCAAGCAGATCGCCGAGCAGTATCCACACCTGGCCAACGGCATCGAAGTGACTGACGACGTGTTCGAGTCGCCGGCCTGCATCGCCTTCGAGCAAGCGGAAAACCGCATGCACACCATCAAGGCGATCCTGGTCTCGACCCTGGCCGACCTGTAACCCCGACGTCCGTGGCCGACCGCCTGGCGGTCGGCCCTCGACCTGTAGGCGCGAGGCTCGCCCGCGAAGGCGTCCAACCTGACACCCCACCATCGCAGGCAAGCCACGCGCCCACGGGATCACCGAATTCTGGAAGGAATGCATTATGCGTATCGTCGTCGCACTGGGCGGCAACGCCCTGCTCCGCCGGGGCGAACCCATGACCGCGGACAATCAACGCGCCAATATCCGCATCGCCACCGAACAGATCGCCAAGATCCATCCCGGCAACCAGCTGGTGATCGCCCACGGCAATGGTCCGCAGGTCGGCCTGCTGTCGCTGCAGGCGGCGGCCTACACCTCGGTGTCGCCTTACCCGCTGGACGTGCTCGGCGCCGAAACCGAAGGCATGATCGGCTACATCATCGAACAGGAACTGGGCAACCTGCTGGATTTCGAAGTGCCCTTCGCCACCCTGCTGACCCAGGTCGAGGTCGATGCCAAGGACCCGGCGTTCCAGAACCCGAGCAAGCCCATCGGCCCGGTCTACAGCAAAGACGAAGCAGAAAAACTGGCCAAGGAAAAAGGCTGGGCCATCGCCCCCGATGGCGACAAGTACCGCCGCGTGGTGGCCAGCCCGAAACCCAAGCGCATCTTTGAAATCCGCCCGATCAAATGGCTGCTGGAAAAGAGCAGCATCGTGATCTGCGCCGGCGGTGGCGGCATTCCAACGATGTACGGTGAGGATGGCAAGCTCCGGGGCATCGAGGCGGTGATCGACAAGGACCTGTGCTCGGCACTGCTGGCCGAACAGCTGGAGGCCGATCTGCTGGTGATCGCCACCGACGTCAACGCGGCCTTTATCGACTGGGGCAAGCCGTCGCAGAAAGCCATTGCCCAGGCGCACCCGGACGAAATGGAAAAGCTCGGCTTCGCCGCCGGCTCCATGGGACCGAAGGTCCAGGCGGCCTGCGAGTTCGCCCGCCATACTGGAAAAGTCGCGGTGATCGGTTCACTCTCGGACATCGAAGCGATCGTCCAGGGCAAGGCCGGTACGCGCATCAGCACGGCCCAGCCGGGCATCACTTACCGATAAGAGCAACTCAGGGTGCAGGCCGCTGGCCTGCACCGCTCCCCATGCCTTGTAAAGGAGAGAGCCATGGCCCAGTTCGAACCCGGTCATTTACACATCGAGCGACACGCACTGACCAAGGACGATGTCAGCTACAACATCTGTATCGACTATGAAGTCGCGCAGGACCCCAAGGAAGGCAAAGGGATGCAGTTCAAGATGCATGGAACGATTCAGGGCAAGGAGCTCGATGAACCGTTCTTTCTGCCCAAGGATCAGGCTTACAACTTCGCCAGCAACGTGACGAAAATCGCCGAGAAGTATGGGATTCCCAAGGCACTGAGCAGCATCGGCTCGCTGCACAAATATTACGACGCGATGTTTGAGGATGTGCGGGTGCAGTTGAATATGAAATCCGGGGATCCAGTCAACCCCGAACACCTCGAGTAACCCCAGCCCGTGGGCCGCGGGCTTCCCCTGCCCGCTTAACCTGTAGGAGCGAGGCTTGCCCGCGATGAACTCAAGGACGCCGCGGCGTATCAGGCCAGGCTTCCCGCGTCATCGTTGAGGCTATCGCGAGCAAGCTTCGCTCCTACAGAAGCCCGTGGCCACGGCGAATTTCACCAAACAGCGTCCGCCAAGGCATACTTGCCACCCTCCGTTTTCCAGAACCCTTGACCGCCCCATGCGCATCCACGTCAGCTTTATCGACCGCGTCGGTATCACCCAGGAAGTCCTGGCCCTGCTCGGTGGGCGCAACCTCAACCTGGATGCGGTGGAGATGGTGCCGCCCAACGTCTACATCGACGCCCCGACCCTCAGCCCGCAAGTGCTGGAAGAGCTGCGCGACGCGCTGTTCAGCGTGCGCGGCGTGCAGGCGGTGACGGTGGTCGACATCCTGCCCGGCCAGCGCCGCCACCTGCAGCTCGATGCCCTGCTGGCGGCGATGACCGACCCGGTGCTGGCCCTGGACAGCGCCGGCAAGGTGCTGCTGGCCAACCCGGCGCTGATTGCCCTCTATGGCCGCGAGCCGGCCGGGGAAAGCGTGGCCGAGCTGTTCGACGACCCGGCGCTGCTGGAAACCTTGCTGGAACAGGGCTTTCGCTTGCCCCTGCGGGAAATCACTCTCAATGGCCAGACCCTGCTGCTGGACGCCACGCCGATCACCGACGCCGGCGCGCTGCTGACCCTGTATCAGCCCAATCGCATCGGCGAACGCCTGTCGGCCCTGCACCACGACCATGCCGAAGGCTTCGATGCCCTGCTCGGCGACTCCCCGGCCATCCGCACCCTCAAGGCCCGCGCCCAGCGCGTCGCCGCGCTGGATGCGCCGCTGCTGATCCAGGGCGAAACCGGTACCGGCAAGGAGCTGGTGGCGCGGGCCTGCCACGCCATCAGTGCGCGGCACGGCGCGCCGTTTCTGGCGCTGAACTGCGCCGCCCTGCCGGAAAACCTCGCCGAGAGCGAGCTGTTCGGCTACGCCCCCGGCGCCTTCACCGGCGCCCAGCGCGGCGGCAAGCCGGGGCTGATGGAGCTGGCCAACCAGGGCACGGTGTTTCTCGACGAGATCGGCGAAATGTCGCCCTACTTGCAGGCCAAGCTGCTGCGTTTTCTCAACGACGGCAGCTTTCGCCGGGTGGGTGGCGACCGTGAGGTCAAGGTCAATGTGCGGATCCTCAGCGCCACCCATCGCGACCTGGAAAAGATGGTCGCCGAGGGCAGCTTTCGCGAAGACCTGTTCTATCGCCTCAACGTGCTGAATGTGGAAGTCCCGCCCCTGCGCGAGCGCGGCCAGGACATCCTGTTGCTGGCGCGCTACTTCATGCAGCAGGCCTGCGCGCAGATCCAGCGCCCGGTCTGCCGCCTGGCGCCCGGCACCTATCCGGCGCTGCTGGGCAACCGCTGGCCGGGCAACGTGCGCCAGTTGCAGAACGTGATCTTCCGCGCGGCGGCGATCTGCGAAAGCAGCCTGGTGGACATCGGCGACCTGGATATCGCCGGCACCTCGGTGGCGCGCCAGAACGACACCGAAGTCGAAAGCCTGGAACAGGCCGTCGAGGAGTTCGAGAAGGCACTGCTCGAAGGCCTCTACGTCAACTACCCCTCGACCCGCCAGTTGGCCAGCCGCCTGCAGACCTCCCACACCGCCATCGCCCATCGCCTGCGCAAATACGGTATCCCCAGCAAGCCCTGAGCCGCCGCGGCTTTTGATGTTGTAGCCGCTGCCGCAGGCTGCGATCGCTCCCGCAGGGAGCGCAAGCTCTCAAGATCGCCGAAGGCCTTCGGCCTTATCGCTGCCTGCGGCAGCGGCTACAGGTGGCGTAGTCGCATCTGAAAGCGACCTCCACCTGTACTGAAAGCGCTACAGCGGAACGATATCGCTACAGCCAGTTGTAATCGGCGCTACGCAAGGCTTTGATCCCCATAGGCTTTTCCCTGGCCCTCCAGCTGTAGCGTTTTCGCTACAGCCGTTAGCTTTCGGCCACCACCAACAACTCATAACTCATTGATTAATAACAACTAAAAAACATTGGCCGCATTTTTGCTAAGGGCTTATCCATTCCGCTCGGCCCTGCACGAGCATTCAATCGCGTCCACCAGACGAATCTGGCCCCTTGAGGAGTTTCCATGAGCGAGTTGCGTTTTACTGAAGATCACGAATGGCTGCGTACCGAAGCCGATGGCAGCGTTACCGTCGGCATCACGGCTTTCGCGCAAAACGCCCTGGGCGATGTGGTATTCGTGCAATTGCCGGAACTGCAGGCCTACGACAAGGGCGCCGAAGCCGCCACCGTGGAATCGGTAAAAGCCGCCAGCGGCGTGTACATGCCCCTGGACGGGGAAGTGGTGGAAACCAACCCGGCCCTGGAAACCAGCCCCGAGCTGGTCAACGAAGACCCGCTGGGCGAAGGCTGGTTCTTCCGCTTCATTCCCGCGGACGCCGCCGCTGTCGGCCAACTGCTGGATCAGGACGCCTACGACCGCCTGATCAAAGCCAACGCCGACGCCTGAGGAACCGCCATGACTCAAGTCAACCTGAGCACCGCCAACGAATTCATCGCGCGCCACATCGGCCCGCGCCAAGGCGACGAGCAAGCCATGCTCAACAGCCTGGGCTTCGACTCCCTGGAAGCCCTGAGCGCCAGCGTGATCCCCGACAGCATCAAGGGCACCAGCGTCCTCGACCTGCCCGCCGGGCAGAGCGAAGCCGACGCACTGGCCTCGATCAAGGCCATCGCCGCCAAGAACCAGCTGTTCAAGACCTACATCGGCCAGGGCTACTACAACTGCCACACGCCGTCGCCGATCCTGCGCAACCTCCTGGAAAACCCGGCCTGGTACACCGCCTACACCCCGTACCAGCCGGAAATCTCCCAGGGCCGCCTGGAAGCGCTGCTGAACTTCCAGACCCTGATCAGCGACCTCACCGGCCTGCCGATCGCCAACGCCTCCCTGCTCGACGAAGCCACCGCCGCCGCCGAAGCCATGACCTTCTGCAAGCGCCTGAGCAAGAACAAGGGCAGCCACGCCTTCTTCGCCTCCAGCCATTGCCACCCGCAGACCCTCGACGTGCTGCGCACCCGTGCCGAGCCGCTGGGCATCGACGTGGTGGTCGGCGACGAGCGCAAACTGACCGATGTCAGCCCGTTCTTCGGCGCCCTGCTGCAATACCCGGCGAGCAACGGTGATCTGTTCGATTACCGCGAGCTGACCGAGCGCTTCCACGCCGCCAACGCCCTGGTGGCGGTCGCCGCCGACCTGCTGGCGCTGACCGTGCTGACCCCTCCGGGTGAATTCGGCGCCGACGTGGCCATCGGCAGCGCCCAGCGCTTCGGTGTGCCGCTGGGCTTCGGTGGCCCGCATGCGGCCTACTTCTCCACCAAGGACGCGTTCAAGCGCGACATGCCGGGCCGTCTTGTCGGGGTGTCCGTGGACCGTTTCGGCAAGCCGGCGCTGCGCCTGGCCATGCAGACCCGCGAGCAACATATCCGTCGCGAGAAAGCCACCAGCAACATCTGCACCGCCCAGGTGCTGCTGGCCAACATCGCCAGCATGTACGCCGTGTACCACGGCCCCCAAGGCCTGAGCCGGATTGCCCGGCGCATCCACCAGCTGACCGCGATCCTGGCCCAGGGCCTGAGCAAGCTGGGGATCAAGGTCGAGCAGGAAAACTTCTTCGACACCCTGACCCTGCACACCGGCGCACGCACCGCGGCGCTGCACGACAAGGCCCGCGCCCAGCGCATCAACCTGCGGGTGATCGACACCGAACGCCTGGGTCTGTCGCTGGACGAAACCACCGGCCAGGCCGATGTACAAGCGCTGTGGAGCCTGCTGGCCGACGGTCAGGCGCTACCGGACTTCGCCGCGCTGGCCAGTACGGTACAGAGCCGTATCCCGGCGGCGCTGGTGCGTCAGTCGGCGATCCTCAGCCATCCGGTGTTCAACCGCTATCACTCGGAAACCGAGCTGATGCGCTACCTGCGCAAGCTGGCGGACAAAGACCTGGCCCTGGACCGCACCATGATCCCGCTGGGCTCGTGCACCATGAAGCTCAACGCCGCCAGCGAAATGATCCCGATCACCTGGGCCGAATTCGGCGCCCTGCACCCGTTCGCCCCGGCCGAGCAAAGCGCCGGCTACCAGCAACTGACCAGCGAACTGGAAGCCATGCTCTGCGCCGCCACCGGCTATGACGCGGTGTCCCTGCAGCCGAACGCCGGCTCCCAGGGCGAATACGCGGGCCTGCTGGCCATTCGTGCCTATCACCAGAGCCGTGGCGACGACCGTCGCGACATCTGCCTGATCCCTTCGTCCGCCCACGGTACCAACCCGGCCACCGCCAACATGGCCGGCATGCGCGTGGTGGTCACCGCCTGCGACGCCCGTGGCAACGTCGATATCGAAGACCTGCGGGCCAAGGCCATCGAGCACCGCGAGCACCTCGCCGCGCTGATGATCACCTACCCGTCGACCCACGGCGTGTTCGAGGAAGGCATCCGCGAAATCTGCGGCATCATTCATGACAACGGCGGCCAGGTGTACATCGACGGCGCCAACATGAACGCCATGGTCGGCCTCTGCGCCCCGGGCAAGTTCGGCGGCGACGTGTCGCACCTGAACCTGCACAAGACCTTCTGCATTCCCCACGGCGGTGGCGGCCCGGGCGTCGGCCCGATCGGCGTCAAGTCGCACCTGGCGCCGTTCCTGCCTGGCCACGCGGCCATGGAACGCAAGGAAGGCGCGGTCTGCGCCGCGCCGTTCGGCAGCGCGAGCATCCTGCCGATCACCTGGATGTACATCCGCATGATGGGCGGAGAAGGCCTCAAGCGTGCCTCGCAGCTGGCGATCCTCAATGCCAACTACATCTCCCGTCGCCTGGAAGAACACTACCCAGTGCTCTACACCGGCAGCAACGGCCTGGTGGCCCACGAGTGCATCCTCGACCTGCGCCCGCTCAAGGACAGCAGCGGCATCAGCGTCGACGACGTCGCCAAGCGCCTGATCGACTTCGGCTTCCACGCCCCGACCATGTCGTTCCCGGTGGCAGGCACCCTGATGATCGAGCCGACCGAAAGCGAATCCAGGGAAGAACTGGACCGCTTCTGCGACGCCATGATCCGCATCCGCGAAGAAATCCGCGCGGTGGAAAACGGCAGCCTGGACAAGGACGACAACCCGCTGAAAAACGCCCCGCACACCGCAGCGGAAATCGTTGGCGAGTGGTCGCACCCCTACAGCCGTGAACAGGCGGTGTACCCGGTGGCCTCGCTGATCGAAGGCAAGTACTGGCCTCCGGTCGGCCGCGTCGACAACGTGTTCGGCGACCGCAATCTGGTGTGCGCCTGCCCGTCGATCGAAAGCTATCAGGACGCCTAAGACGGCATCGCCGTCCATCGCGGGCAAGCCTCGCTCCTACGGTTTCTGCGTATACCTGTAGGAGCGAGGCGGCTGGCGACGAATACCGGCCAGACCGAACCGCAATACCCGCTTCCCCCGTGCGTGCCGATCAACACAATAAGAAACCGGAGAACCAACATGTCCTTGAGCGTGTTCGACCTGTTCAAGATTGGCATCGGCCCCTCCAGCTCCCACACCGTTGGCCCGATGCGCGCGGCCGCGCGCTTCGTCGAAGGCCTGCGGCGCGACGGACTGCTGGGCGCCACCACCTGCGTCAAGGTCGAGCTGTACGGCTCGCTCGGCGCCACCGGCAAGGGCCACGGCAGCGACAAGGCCGTACTCCTGGGCCTGGAAGGTGAACACCCGGATACCGTGAATACCGAAAACATCGCCGCTCGCCTGCAGGAAATACGCAGCAGCGGACGCTTGACCCTGCTCGGCGAACACCTCATCGCGTTCAACGAGAAAGAACACCTGGCCATGATCCGCAAACCCCTGGCCTACCACCCCAACGGCATGATCTTCCGCGCCTTCGATGCCGCCGGATTGCAGATCCGCAGCCGCGAGTACTACTCGGTGGGCGGCGGCTTCGTGGTCGACGAGGACGCCGCCGGTGCCGACCGCATCGTCGAAGACACCACCAAGCTGACCTTCCCCTTCAAGAGCGCCAAGGACTTGCTCGGTCACTGCACCACCTATGGGCTGTCCATCAGCCAGGTGATGCTGACCAACGAAAGTGCCTGGCGACCGGAAGCGGAAACCCGTGCCGGCCTGCTGAAGATCTGGCAAGTGATGCAGGACTGCGTGGATGCCGGCTGCCGCAACGAAGGGATCCTGCCGGGTGGCCTGAAGGTCAAGCGCCGTGCCGCCGCCCTCCACCGCCAGCTGTGCAAGCACCCCGAGGCGGCCCTGCGCGACGCCTTGTCGGTACTGGACTGGGTCAACCTGTATGCCCTGGCGGTCAACGAAGAAAACGCCAACGGCGGGCGCGTCGTCACCGCGCCCACCAATGGCGCCGCCGGCATCATCCCGGCAGTGCTGCACTACTACATGCGCTTCATCCCCGGCGCCAACGAAGACGGGGTGGTGCGTTTCCTGCTGACCGCCGCCGCCATCGGCATTCTCTACAAGGAAAACGCCTCCATCTCCGGCGCCGAAGTCGGCTGCCAGGGCGAGGTCGGCGTGGCCTGCTCGATGGCGGCCGGGGCCTTGTGCGAAGTGCTCGGCGGTACGGTGCAACAAGTGGAAAACGCCGCCGAGATCGGCATGGAACATAACCTCGGCCTGACCTGCGACCCAATCGGCGGCCTGGTGCAGGTGCCCTGCATCGAGCGCAACGCCATGGGCTCGGTCAAGGCGATCAACGCCGTGCGCATGGCCTTGCGTGGCGACGGGCAGCACTTCGTCTCCCTCGACAAGGTGATCCGCACCATGCGCCAGACCGGCGCCGACATGAAAAGCAAATACAAGGAAACCGCCCGCGGCGGTTTGGCCGTCAACATCATCGAGTGCTGATGCACGCACATACGCATCTCACGTTTACCCAGGAGCTGAACATGTCCACCGAAACACTGTTGAAGACCCCGCTGCATTCGCTGCACCTCGAACTCGGCGCGCGCATGGTGCCGTTCGCCGGTTACGACATGCCCGTGCAATACCCGCTGGGCGTGATGAAAGAACACCAGCACACCCGCGAGCAGGCCGGCCTGTTCGACGTCTCGCACATGGGCCAGATCCGCCTGACCGGCGCCAAGGCCGCCCAGGCCCTGGAAACCCTGGTGCCGGTGGACATCATCGACCTGCCCGTGGGCATGCAGCGCTACGCCATGTTCACCAATGAAAACGGCGGCATCCTCGACGACCTGATGGTCGCCAACCTGGGCAACGACGAGCTGTTCCTGGTGGTCAACGCCGCCTGCAAGGACCAGGACCTGGCCCATCTGCGCCAGCACATCGGCCATTTGTGCAGCATCGAGCCGCTGTTCGAGGAGCGCGCCCTGCTCGCCCTGCAAGGCCCGGCAGCCGTCACCGTGCTGGCGCGCCTGGCGCCGGAAGTGGCGAAGATGACCTTCATGCAATTCACCCGCGTGAAGCTGCTGGGCGTGGACTGCTTTGTCAGCCGTTCGGGCTACACCGGCGAAGACGGTTTCGAAATCTCGGTACCGGCGGCTGACGCCGAAACCCTGGCCCGCGCCCTGCTGGCCGAACCGGAAGTGGCCGCCATCGGCCTCGGCGCCCGGGATTCGCTGCGCCTGGAAGCCGGCCTGTGCCTGTATGGCCATGACATGAACAGCCAGACCACGCCGATCGAAGCCAGCCTGCTGTGGGCCATCTCCAAGCCACGGCGCGCCGATGGCGCGCGGGCTGGCGGCTTCCCAGGCGCGGAACAGGTGTTCGCCCAACAACTCAATGGCGTGAAGCGCAAACGCGTGGGCCTGCTGCCCCAGGAACGCACACCGGTGCGTGAAGGTGCGGAGATCGTCAACGAAGCGGGCGAGGTGATCGGTAGTGTCTGCAGCGGCGGTTTTGGCCCGACCCTGGGTGGTCCGTTGGCCATGGGTTACATCGATAGCGCTTATGTCGCACTCGATACGCCAGTTTGGGCAATTGTTCGTGGGAAAAAGGTGCCAATGCGTGTAAGCAAAATGCCATTCGTTGCACAACGCTACTATCGTGGTTGATCAACTGTTTCTATAAGTAACGCGGTTGCGTTAAAAGTGCACTAATCTGTAACGCAACCGCCATAAAATAGTGCATATCTTCGATATTGAACTTGCCTTATAACAGTTGAAAACAATTGAACGACCCTATCGAATAAGCCCAGATGCCTAGTTCCGGCAAACAGCCACCAAGCTGAGGAAAACCGGGGTTTCGCAGGGCTTGTTTTTTCTCCCATAGTTGGCGTAGAGTTTCCCCACTGTGTTTGCATGGGTCGCTTGGAATCGTGACCTGGGCAGTAGCTAACAAGTTTGCTACAACCCGTTCGACGTCTCTTACTTTCCTGCAACCCAGCCCAGTACTCCTTCATGAGAAAGAGACTGTCATTAATTTTTTAGCGTCAAAGGAAATAAGAAATGTCCCAACGTCAGAGCGGTACCGTCAAGTGGTTTAACGACGAGAAAGGTTTTGGTTTTATCACTCCAGAAAGCGGTCCGGATCTGTTCGTGCATTTCCGCGCTATTCAGGGCAACGGCTTCAAGAGCCTGAAAGAAGGCCAGAAAGTGACCTTCATCGCTGTGCAGGGCCAAAAAGGCATGCAGGCTGACGAAGTTCAAGCCGAAGGCTGATCGTCTGTAACGAAAAAGCCCCTGATGCTGACATCAGGGGCTTTTTTGTGCGCGCAATTCCGTAAAATGGCTTCTTTCTTTCGATCGAGAGGCCTGTGATGCCGAAGCACCTGCTAACCCCCCAGGGCGATTTCCCCGCCGCTGGCCTGGGCCGTCGTCTGGCAGCGATGTTCTACGATTTCCTGCTGTGCACCGCACTGCTGATCGTCACGGGCGGCATCTACAAGTTCATCCAGTTGCAGATCCTCGGTGAAACCCGGATGCGCACCCTGACCGAATCCGGCGCCCTGGACGGCGATCCGCTCTACTCGACCGTCCTGCTGTTCGTGCTGTTCGCCTTCTTCGCCAAGTTCTGGACCCATTCCGGCCAGACCCTAGGCATGCAGGTCTGGGGCATTCGTGTGCAGAACGCCGACGGCAGCCGCATCAGCCTGTGGCAGGCCCTCCTGCGCTTCATGGTCTCGATCGCTTCCTGGCTGTGCGCCGGGCTGGGTTTCATCTGGATCCTGGTAGACAAGCAGAAGCGCAGCTGGCACGACATCTACTCTTCCAGCCAGATCGTGCGCATTCCCAAGCAGAAAAAATAATCCGCCGCACAGAAAAACGCCCCGAATCTCGGGGCGTTTTTCTGTGCGCTTGTCGAAGGCGATCAGGCATTGCCCGCCAGCTTCATCCGCGCCGCCTGAGTGAAATCCAGCATGCGCTTGAGCGGACGAATGGCCTGGGGAATCAACGCCGGGTCGACGAATATCTCGTTGCTGCCCTCACGCAGGCTCTGCAAGGTGCGCTCCAGGGTGTTCATGGCCATCCACGGGCAGTGGGCGCAGCTGCGACAAGCCGCACCGTTACCGGCCGTTGGCGCCTCGATGAACACCTTGTCCGGGCACAGCTGCTGCATCTTGTAGAAGATGCCGCGGTCGGTCGCCACGATCAGCGTCTTGTTCGGCAAGCGCTGCGCGGCGGCAATCAGCTGGCTGGTGGAACCCACCGCATCGGCCAACTCAATCACCGACGTTGGCGACTCAGGGTGGACCAGAATGGCCGCATCGGGATACAGCGCCTTCATGTCCTCCAGTTGCTTGGACTTGAACTCTTCGTGGACGATGCAGGCACCGTCCCACAGCAGCATATCGGCACCGGTCTGGCGCTGGATGTAGGTGCCCAAGTGCTTGTCCGGCCCCCAGATGATGGTTTCGCCGTTATCCATCAGGCTTTCGACGATTTCCAGGGCACAACTGGAGGTCACTACCCAGTCAGCACGGGCTTTGACCGCCGCCGACGTGTTGGCATAGACCACCACGGTGCGTTCCGGATGCTGGTCGCAGAACGCCGAGAACTCTTCCACCGGGCACCCCAGGTCGAGGGAGCAGGTGGCTTCCAGGGTAGGCATCAGCACCCGCTTTTCGGGGTTGAGGATCTTCGCCGTCTCGCCCATGAACCTGACACCGGCAACCACCACGGTCTTGGCCGGGTGAGCGTTGCCGAAACGGGCCATTTCCAGGGAGTCGGACACACAGCCGCCGGTCTCTTCGGCCAGGGCCTGAATCACCGGATCACAGTAGAAGTGAGCCACCAGCACGGCGTCCTGAGCCTTGAGCTCGGCAGCAATCGCGGTACGGTAATGGGCTTCCTCTGCGGCCGTCAGCGGCTTGGGCTGTTTGGCGTCAAGGTGGGCCTGAACCAGAAGGCGTTCGGAAATGTGCGTCATGATCGCAAGACCTGCGGGCGCTTATGCGCGAAAGTCGAGTATACACCCGGCTCCGGACCCATTGAGGGTACCGCCGGGAGAGTGAGTATTCATCAGGTAGGTGCAGCGTTGAAACTGCGCAAGGCTACAGAATATCCCCTTGATGTAAAAGATGATTCTGACCTGTGTCACACGGCTCGCCCCGGCATGGAGCAGGCATCGGTCAAGGGCATGAAAGCCTGCCAATTGCAGCCCCGACAGCGCAAACGGTTCAGTGACGCGCAACGCGCACTTGCACCATTTATGCGCATTGCATGCAGGCGAGTCTCGGCCTGGCGGTGAATCCCCTCGATCGACCAAGCGTTTTTTTACACTTCATAGCAATTTTACCTTTCTGCGCTAACGTCAGTTACAGAAACAGCTAACTGCTGGTTGGTTGCAGCAACACTTGGCGGGCTCTGGTTCAGATGACGGAGAAATGATCCCTGCTGACCGGCCCTTGCGGTTTCCCCCAGCCCAAACAAGGAAGCAGTGCATGAACAGTGATTGTGTACAGGTGCTCAGGAGAGTGGCGTGGACATTGATTGTCGCTGGTCTTCCCACCGGAATGGCCATGGCGGCGTCAAATAACTGCGCTGGATTGCAGCCACTGCCGTCGACGGTGGAAGTGGGAGAGGGTCAGCAGACGATAATGCACTCCCCCGTCGCCATTACCCGGTTGGCCGTGGGCGACCCGAAAATTGCCGATGTGTATCTCAATGGACGGGATTCGTACCTGCTGACGGGTATTGCGCCCGGCGCCACCAGCCTGATGGTCTGGACAGCCTGCGACAAGGAACCTCGCCAGAGCATGGTGTTCGTCCAGGGCAAAGGCCCCCATTCAATGGTGAGCTCGCTATTACCCCCTTCCGAAGATCCGGCTCTGGCCAGCCAGGTGCAGACCGATATCCGCTTTGTCGAAGTCAGCCGCACCAAGCTGAAAGAGGCCGGCACCTCGATCTTCGGCAAGAGCGGTAACTTTCTGTTCAGCTCCCCGGGCACCGCCCCGGTGGGGACGACGGTGACGCCCGGCAATATCGGTGGCCTCAGGCCGAACATACCGCTCAACAACGGCATGTTTAATATCGGCATTGGCGGCGGTAACGTCCTTGGGCTGATCAACGCCCTGGAAGGCAGTGGGTTTGCCTATACCCTGGCGCGTCCGAGCCTGGTGGCACTGAGCGGACAGAGCGCAAGCTTCCTGGCCGGTGGTGAAGTGCCGATCCCGGTCCCCAGCAGCGGCAGCGACAGTATTACCATCCAGTACAAGGAATTCGGTATTCGCCTGACCCTGACCCCCACAATCGTCGGAAATAACCGCATCGCCTTGAAGGTCGCCCCGGAAGTCAGCGAACTGGACTTCACCAACGGGATTACCGTCAACGATATCTCGGTGCCAGCCCTGGTTGTGCGTCGCACCGACACCAGCATCTCCCTGGCCGACGGCGAGAGTTTCGTGATCAGCGGCCTGATCAGCACCACCAATAGCACGGCCGTGAGCAAGTTCCCCGGCCTGGGAGAGATCCCGATCCTGGGGGCATTTTTCCGTGATTCTTCGATCAGGCGCGAAGAGAAAGAACTGCTGATGATCGTCACTCCGCATCTGGTGCAACCGCTGGCGGTCAATGCCAAGCTGCCAACACTGCCTGGCGAGCCACTGCGCAACTACGACCCGAACTGGTTCCGTCTGTACTTCCTGGAAAACGGCAATTTTGACCAGGCCGCCAGCGGGCTTTCGCAATGAACCAGGGACCTGGTTCGTTGCTCACCACACTCAGGCGCAATGACACCGGACTCGGCAAGTCCGGTGTTGGCCATTCCTCGACAATCGGATTGTTCCAGGAGGGAAAAATGAAAGTAGTCATTGCGGCGTTAGGGCTGCTCATGCTCAGCGGCTGCGCCACGAATGGCGGCGGTAGCTGGTCGAAGCAGGCCTGCAGCAAGCTGGATTCGGATCAGGAACTGTCGCTGAGCCTGGCCGACGACATGATCGACGAAGGCAAGCTGCACGCCGGCCTGGCCAATCTGCAACGCCTGCCGGAAGACCTGCCACAGGTGCGCATGCGCAAGGCCAAGATCTATCGCCAACTCGGCCAAAGCGAGGCCGAACCCCTGTACCGCAGCCTGCTCAGCACCTGCCTGGTCGCCGAAGGCGAGCATGGCCTGGGCCAACTGGCAGCCTCACGCAACGATAACGCGCAGGCCCTGGAACATCTGACACGAGCGGCACGCCTGTCCCCCACCGACGAGAAAATCCGCAACGACCTGGGGGTGGTCTACCTCAACCAGGGGAATACCAACCAGGCCCGCTTTGAGTTCCTCACGGCCATGGAGCTGAAACAGGACAACCAGCTGGCAACCCTCAACCTGGTGACCTTGCTGATTTATCAAGGCAACTGGAAACAGGCCTCGGACCTGGTCAATCGTGCCGGCCTGAAACCCGAACAAGTCACCAGTGCCAAGGAGCGGGCCGAAAAACTCAGGAACGCGACGAAGAAGTCAGCTAAGGATCAGGCAGTCACTGCAACGGATTCGTCGCCATCGAGTGTCAATCAACCAATAACGCAGAGGTAGTGATGAAATACCAAACGCTTAGCTGCCTGGGACTCTTGCTTCTTCCGCTGGTGACCCAGGCGATCGAACCCGGCCCGGCCTCCCTGTCACAACAGTCGACCGAAACCTGGCTGCTGCTGCAGAGTCGTAACCAGGTCAAGTCGCCCATCCCACAGAACGCCTCGCCCAGCGAACGGGAACTGACCCTGCAGCGCTGGCTGGACAACTACAAACACCCGATCCCCGAGTACTACAAAGAGTACGTAGGTTCGGGTGGGTCAGGTGGTTCGAAGTGACAGCAAGTCGCGATGGCGTTCAGTTCAGAGGGGGCAATGCCATCTATGCCGATGGCCCTTGCCCCTCCCCTCTTTTATAACTTCCCGAATACTTTGAAGACGCCGATGATCGCCGGTCCTATGGCTACCAGAAAGAAGCTTGGCCACAGGCAGAAGATCAGCGGGAACACCAGCTTGGTGCCGATTTTCGCGGCTTTCTCTTCGGCCTGCTGGGTGCGCCGGTCACGAAACTCCTCGGCATAGACACGCAGGGTCGTCCCCACGCTGGTCCCGAAGCGAATGCTCTGCGCCAGCAGACTCACCAACCCGCGAATGTCTTCCAGCCCAGTACGCTCGGCCAGATGCTTGAGCGCTTCGGTACTGGGAATCCCGGCCCGGATCTCGGAGTTGACCAGTGCCAGCTCCATGGCCAGCTCAGGCTGGCTGACCGCTATCTCTTCCGATACCCGCTCGATCGCCTGGGGCAAGGCAAGGCCTGACTCCACGCAGACCACCATCAAGTCCAACGCATCCGGAAAGGCGACGAGCAAACGGGTCATCCGCGCGTTCCTGCGGCTGTCGACATAGATGGCCGGTACCAGCCAGCCTACCCCCAACGCCAGGATCACCAGCCCCGTCCCCAGAAGCAGCGATACCTTCGGTATCAGCGGCAGCGCCAAGACCGCCAGCGCCACCAATGCCAACGGTGTCAGCAGGCGCACCGCCCAGTACATCTGGACAGCGGCCGGGGAGCGAAAGCCCGCATGGATCAGCAAGGTCCGGGTCGCCGAGGCTTGCTCCTGTTCACCGGAGGCAAAACGCTGGCCGACCTGCTCCAGCATCAATTGCAGGTTGCTCGGCGCCCCCTGCTGCCGGTGACCATCGCCGCCATGACCGCGCTTGATCAGCAGAAGACGGCGGTGCACCGGGTCCTGCAACCCCTGCACCAGCAATATCAGGGTCGCCACGGCCAGCACCACGCTCAGGCCGATGGCCCCGGCGAACAGCAGGCGGGCCAGTTGCTCGCTACCGACCACACTTTTAATCAGACTCAGCAGATACTCCATGACCTCACCCCCTACGAGTGATTGTGCTCACACCTGGATCCGGATGATCTTGCGTATCCAGAAGATTCCCACCAGCATCGCCACAAACGCGCCAAGCACCATCTTCTGCCCCAGTGGCTCATTGATGAGCAGAGGCAGATAGGTCGGGCTCGAAAGCACAATCCCCGCCGCCAGTACAAAAGGCATCGCCACCAGGATCCAGCCCGACATGCGCCCTTCGGCCGAGAGCGTCTTGACCTTGCGCTGAAAGCGGAAGCGGCCGCGAATCAGGCTGCTCAAACGATCCAGTACCTCGGTCAGGTTGCCGCCCGTCTCGCGATGGATCAGCACAGTGGTCACCAGCATCATCACGGTCATGCTCGGCATGCGTTCCAGCAGGCCAAGCATGGCCCGACGCACATCGTTGCCGTAGTTGATGTCGGCAAAGGTCAGGCCGAATTCGTGGGCAACCGGCCCCTTGTGCTCGTCGGCCACCAACTGCAGGGTTTCGTTGAACGGATGTCCGGCACGCAGCGCACGGCATATGGCATCCAGCGCATCCGGCAATTGCTCCTCGAACAGGGCAAAGCGTTTGTTGCGGTCCCGGGAGATTTTCAACACCGGCAGCCAGAAGGCCATAGCAGCAGCCGGGAGCGCCGCCCACCACAGCTGCGTGAACAGCCACGTCCCCATGCCAGCCACCATCATCAGGACCAGGCTGAGCATCAGCACCCGATAGGCGCGGTACTCATGCCCGGCCTGCTCGATCATCTGCGCCAGGGCCTCCATCGCTGGCAATTGCTCCAGACGCGCCTCCAGCGGGGACAGGCGACGCAGGTATTTCTGGCGCAGTACCGACTGCATGTTCTCCAGGTTACTGGCCCGTTCCAGCAGGTCGAGGCGACTGCGGATACGCTTGCGCACCTTGCCGGCCTCGCCGAACACCGGCACCGCCAGGCTCTGGCTGAGCAGGAATATGGCGGTGAACACCATGCCGAGAAACGCCAGGATGAACTCGCTGGGGATCTGATGCATGACTAGCCCTCCATCCAGTCTGGCCGGAACAGGCTGAGCGGCAGCTCGATGCCCCGTTTGGCCAGCACATCGCGAAACGCCGGAACCATGCCGGTGGGGCGGAATTCGCCCAGGACCTCGCCTTTCTCGCCCAGACCACTGCGCACGAAAGAGAAGATCTCGGTCATGGTGATGATTTCCCCTTCCATGCCGTTGATTTCCTGCACGCTGACCAGCCGCCGCGTGCCGTCCTCCTGCCGCTCCAACTGGATGACCACACCGATGGCCGAAGCGATCTGCTGACGCAAGGCCTTGATCGGAAAGGTCGCCCCGGTCATCGACACCATGTTCTCGATCCGTCCCAGGGCATCGCGGGCGGTGTTGGCGTGGATGGTGGTCAGCGAGCCGTCGTGGCCGGTATTCATCGCCGTCAACATGTCCAGCGCCTCGGCGCCACGCACCTCACCGATGACGATGCGGTCCGGGCGCATACGCAGGCTGTTGCGCACCAGCTCCCGCTGGCCCACCTCGCCACGGCCCTCGATGTTCGACGGACGGGTTTCCAGGCGTACCACATGGGGCTGCTGCAGTTGCAGCTCGGCCGAGTCTTCGATGGTCACGATCCGCTCGTTGTGCGGAATGAAACTGGACAACACGTTGAGCATGGTGGTCTTGCCGCTGCCGGTGCCCCCGGAGATCAGGACATTCAGCCGGCCGCGGACGATGGCCTTGAGCATCAGGGCGATGCCCGGGGTCAGGGTACCCATCTGCACCAGGCTCTCGGTGTTGAGCAAATCCACGGCGAAGCGGCGGATCGACATGCTCGGCCCGTCGATGGCCAGCGGTGGAATGATGGCGTTGACCCGCGAACCGTCCTTCAGGCGAGCATCCACCAGCGGCGAGGACTCATCGATGCGCCGCCCCAGGCTGGAAACGATGCGATCGATGATATTCAGCAGGTGCTGGTCGTCGCGAAAACGCACATCCGTTCTTTGCAGCTTGCCGAAGCGCTCGACGTACACCGAGGCATGACCGTTGACCAGGATGTCGGACACACTCGCATCGTTCAGCAGCGGTTCCAAAGGTCCGAGGCCAAGCACCTCGTCGGCGATCTGCTTGAGGATCAACTGACGGCTGCTGGAATTGACCGGCGCCGAATGCTCGTCGAGCAGGCGCTGGCAGATGTCGCGGATCTGCCGCCCGGCTTCGGCCGGCTCCAGGGAATCAAGGAGCGACAGGTCCATGACCTTGAGCAACTGCTGGTAGATCTTTTCCCGCCACTCGGCCTCCATCGGGCCAAGCTTGGTCCTGGTTTCATAGAGCAGGTCCGGCACACTGGCCTCCCAGGCCATGAGCACGCTGGCGCACTCTTTGCCGTCGAGGGACGCGTCCTGCGTTTCTGCCGGTGCCTGTCTACCGGGTTGCTGACGCAGGCGATTACGAAAGTCGCTGAGCATGGCCTAGCCTCCGAACAGACGATTGAAGGTACGTTTGAACAAACTCTTCTCGGCGACCTCGATTCCGATCAGGTTCTGGGTCACCTCGCGCAGGGCCAGGGTCACCCCCGAACGTGGCGCATGCAGCTCGAGCGGCACACCGGTGTTCTGACTCTCGCTGACCACCGCATAGTCATTGGGCACGGCTTGCAGGGTCGTGCAGCGCAGGGCATCGGCAATATCCTTGAGGCTCACTGGCGAGGCCTTGTTGTAGCGGTTGACCACCACCTGTATCCGGTTGCTCTGCACATTCAGGTCGTCGCGCAGGATGCGGGTCAGGCGGGTACCGTCCTTCAGGTGGCTCAGGCTCTGCTGCAGCACGACGTAGATGCGATCGGCCTGTTCGAGCGTGACGCCGGTGAGGTGATCGATCTGTCGTGGCAGATCCACCACGACCCAGTCGTAGGTCCCACGGGCCAGGCGCAACAGTTTTTCCAGCTGGTCCAGGTGCACATCCTGCGTCAGGCACAGCTCCCCGGTACGCCCGCCCAGCACATGCAGGGTCGGGCTGAAGTGGTTGCAATAGCCACGCAAGGCGATGCTGTCCAGGGACTCGATCTGCTTCAGTACATCCACATGGCTGTGGGTAGGCACCACATCCAGGCAATGCGCCACGCTGCCGAACTGCAGGTCCAGGTCCAGCAGCAGGGTCCTGCCACCGCGGATGGAGAGCTGATGCGCCAGGTTGCAAGCCAGCATCGAGGCTCCCGAACCGCCTTTGGCGTTCATCACCGCAATCAGCTTGCCACCGGTCCCCTGCTCCGCATTGGCCTCCATGAGCATACGGCCGATGGCCGCCTGCAACTCTTCTGCCGCTACCGGCTCGGGGAGAAAGTCCCGGGCGCCGGCCTGCATCGCCAGGCGCATGCCCTCGCGCTCATCCAGCGGGCCGCAGACCAATAGCGGTGGGCGCTCCTTGAGCGGATGCTGCAACAAGGCCGCCAGCTCTTCGCGCCACAGATGGCTGACGCGCAACAGCAGGAAGTCGGGCATCTGCTCCAGCCCATACAGCGGATCGGTATGACCGTTGCTCACCAGGCGAGTGGTTACCTGCAAGTTCGGCAACCCTTGGCTCAACGCTTTCAGATGATTCAAGGTGGTCACGTCGCGCCCACTGATCAGCAGGCGTTTGCCTTGCTTTTCAGTAGCGGCAGCGACGGGCGCTTCTCGGGTACTCAACATGGCGTGATCTCCGGTGTGACTGCTGCCTGGGGCTGCCGACCGAGGCTTTCACGTGGCACGGTCGACCTGAATACCGGTAAGACAAACACCCCGTTGAACCCAGGAATCAGCAGATTGAAACTGAAATTGGATACCTGTAGCTGGACATAACGAATGGCGACAAAGCCGCCGGTACCGCTCAGATCGTTGGGGCTGGTGACGACCGCGCCGTTGGCGTCCAGATAAACCAGGTTCAGGTTGGCAGCCGTCAGGTTATTGAGCAGGCTGCTCGGGCCGCCGTCGGTGGAAGCGTTGAACATCGCCCGACGCAGGATCACCGGATCTTGGATATCGCACACTGCCGCCAGACGCGCACCGCGGCGCACGGTTTCATTCAGGGCATTGACCGTGAAATACAGCCGGCCCATTTCCAGCACACCGAACAGCACGGTGAACAGCACCAGGCTGGTGATCGCGAACTCGACGGTGTACAGCCCACGCATACCTTTGACGTTCATCACAAGGCCCTCATGACGACAGTGGAAGTCAAGGCCAGGCCCAGCGGCACGTTGCTGCCATACAAGGCGGGCAAGGCACTGCCGATCACCGGCACATAGGTGTAGGTAATGCTGACCTGGACATGCTGGGCTCCCACCGTGGTGACCGTGACATTCGCCGGCGTCAGCCCCGACACCACCGCCGGGTAGCCATTGGGGTTGGCGGGCACGCCATAGACAGCGACGTTCTTGGCCTGGGTCTGCAGCGTGCCGCTCAGGTCGAGCTTGCCGAGGGTGGCGTTCCACGCCTTGTCAGCGACATAACGCCCGGCATCGCGACTGGCCTGCATCAGGCTGTTGTACTGGAACAACATGCGGCCGAACTCGGCGAAGGTCAGCATCAGCAACAGCAGCAGCGGCAACGTCAATACCAGCTCCACCATCGCCAAGCCGCCCTGGTTGCGCGGCGACCTGAATCCTCTGCGTCCCATAAAGCCTCCTAAGAATCGGTACTTGGCGTCTGGCTGTTGTCGATATAGGTCTTGTACAGCTGGATGATCTGCGGCCCGGTGGTATTGGCCGGGTTGGGACCCGGCACGTTGTCGCCTTCGCACACACTCTCGAACTGACCGAATATCTGCGACTCATTGCCCTTTTGCGACGCCGGTTGCAGGACGAAGTAGCAGCCGAAACCCAACACCGGTATCGAGGACGCCCCGTCGTTCTTGCCCGAACAGTCACCGATCACGATCTTGATGATCCGCCGCTCGAACGACCCACCGCTCTGGCAGCCACCACCGCTACCGGCAACGCAGTTGGCGGAGTCCTGCACCCAGTTGTTGTAGTCGTACAAGGCGCTGCCACCCGCGGACAAATTGCCGCTGCTGGAGGTAACCGCCTGATTGTTGTACTGAATCTGTGCGAGCGCATCGTCGTAAGTGAACGACTTGGGGTTGGTGGTGATCACCAGGTCCGGTGGATAGTCCGCAGCCTTGAGACCGCCGGAATACTGGTTGAAGCGTGTATTGAGGCCCTGCGAGGCAGGCCCCACGGTATTCCCCGGCTTGGTCTGGACATTCGAACCGACGCTGTTGCACTGGCTGATACCGCCAGCCAAGCCCTGCCTGACCGTGCTGCCGCCGGAGCCGAAATCGAGCAATTGGAAGTTGCCGGGGCCAATCGGCGAGCTGTTGCCTGCGGCGGTTTTCAGCACCTGCGGATCGCCGAACTGGAACCCCCAGAACATCCCGGTGGACGGGTTGTTTTTCGTCGGGTCGCCGCACACCATCAGCGGTGTGAGGTCGCAAGGGCTGGCGGGGCTGGGCCCGGCGGTAGCGACCGCACTCACGAACTTGTTACCGACCCCATTGCCCAGGGTCTGAAAGACGCCCCAGAAGAATCCGGCCAGGGAATAGTTGGTGACCGTCACCCGCACGTAACTCGCATTGGCCGGCCCCGGGAAAGAGAAAGGCCCATAGACAGTGGACGCCAACTCCACCGTGGCAAAGCCGCCGACATTGTTGGCGATGGCGGTGGCCAGCTCCTGATTGCCGCTGGCATTGGCATTCAGGGTCAGGGTATTGAGCGCAGCGTTCTGCGCCAGGCTGGCGGCTCCCGTGGTACCCATTACCGTACTGAGGGTCTTGGCACCGCTCAGCGCCGCGGCATCCACTGCATTTTGCAGGCGGGACTTGTTCACCAGCATATGGCCGCCATCCAACGCCAGGGCCCCCATTAGCAGCATCGCGGCCAGGGCAATCACCACCAGTACAAGCATTGCGCCGCGCTGCTGCCGTGGAAATGCACTCAATGGCTGTTGGATACGCGCACTCATCATCAAGCCCTCATTGTTCGTCTATGTCGTACCCGATCATTTACAGCTGGGACTTCACAACGTTGACCTCGATCCCGCGGATCACCGTGATCCCGCTATCGCCGCTGGGACGACGCCGGACAATCGGCCGAACCACTGGCGGGGCAGGCACTTCCTGGATCATGGCGACCGGCTCGACCATCGCCGGTTGCTTCTGGTTGTCCAGCGGATTGCGCAGGGCCAGTTGCAGCTTGCCGGCCGCCATCCCCTTGACCAGTTCCTCGGCCTGCTGGGGGGTCATTTCCAGGGTCACGGCGCGCACGACCACCGGTTGGGTCTTGTCGGTACTGGCCGTCTGGTCCACCGCCAGCACCCGCAAGTCTTCCAGGATGGTCTTGGATTCGGCATCGCCGGTATTGCCGGTCTGCCGGGTAGCCAGCACATCGACCCGGTTGCCCGGCAACAGGAAGCCACCCACGCCGACCACGTCGTCCACCCGGACCGAGATCGCGCGCTTGGTGGGCTCGATCAGCGACGCCAGGGTGCTGCCGCCCAGGTGTTCGGCCAGACGCGCACCGCGCAGGATGTCGCCGCGCAGCATGGAGAAGGTGGCGATCTTGCCCACCACCTTCTCGGTCGCATCGAAAGCATCCTCGGGCACCGTTTCCTTGGGCATACGGACCAGCGCGACCTGCTGTGGCTCGACCATTTGCCCGAAAGCGATTTCCACAGTCGCCACCACCACGTTCTGCTGGTTATCGTCGGGGGTGGCGTTGAGCCGTGCATTGAGCCAGGTGTTGGCCATCCATGCCGCGCCCAGGCCCAGAACCACGGACAGGGTCACCAGAGTGAAAGTACGAGAACTCATGTCGAAATCTCCTTACTCAAAGAAAGTCGAGCTGGACGAAGTAGCTGTGCCATGCCCACTCCAGTTCCAGGGTTGACAGGGGGCCGCTGGCGCCCAGATAACGCTGGCGATCGAGCGCCATGCTCAAGAGATCCCGTGGGTGACAAGGCACCAGCGGCATGTTTTCAGCGCCATAGAGTTCATCCAGGACGTAGCGCAACAGCAGCGGGTCGTATTGGATGTTCAGGCGCTCTGTCTCTTGAATCCAGATACGTTCGTACTCCTCGGGCTTGAGGTAGCCGAACTGCAGCTTGTAGCCAATCCGCCGCAGGAACGCCTCGTCGGCCAGTTCCAACGGGTTCAGGTTGGTGGAAAACACCAGGATCAGGTCGAACGGCAACTCGCAGTGCCGCCCGCCGCCGAGGTTGAGGAAGTCGCGTTTCTCCTCCATCGGTACGATCCAGCGATTGAGCAATTCCGCGGGCGCCATGCGCTGGCGCCCCATGTCGTCGATGACGAACAGGCCATTGCTGGCCTTGAGCTGCAACGGTGCCTGGTACTGGCGAGTGAAGGGGTCGTAGCGGATATCCAGCTGTTCCATGGTCAGCTCGCCGCCGGTGATGACGATCGGCCGTTCACAGCACAGGAGCCGGCGGTCGATCCCCTCATTGAGCATCAGGCTGTTTTGCGGATCGCCGACATCCAGGCGCCGGTGTACCTGGGGGTCATAGATCTCGATCACCGCATCGTTGATCGCAATCGCATGGGGCACCCAGACGGACTCGGAAAACAGCCGGATCAAGCGACTGCTGACATAGGTCTTGCCCGTCCCCGCCGGCCCGTAAATCATGATGGCGCGCCCGGAATTCAGGGCCACGCCCAACTGATCGAGCATGTTCTGCGCCAGCACCATGGAGCCGAAGGAAGCCTGCATGTCCCGGGCGCTGATACGGCCATGGTGAATGGTCTGTACCTTGAGCAGCGAGCGATAGGCGCTCACCGGAAAGGGCGCCGCGCCGATATAACCACTGCGCGACAAGGCATCGCGGGCAGCATTGCGGCCGCGCTCGGTCAGCCCGTAGCGCAAGCCCTGGCCACCGGCTTGGCCAAGGATCTCGACCCGGTGATCCTGACGCAGGAAGGTCAGGACTTCTTCAACCACCGCCCCCGTCAGCGCCAGGCGCTCTACCAGTCGAGGCATGTCCAGTACACCCGCATCGTGCAAATGCTTGCAGACCAGGTCTCCCAGGAAATTGTCGGCCAGCCCGGTCTCGAGGATCGTGCGTGGCTGTGGAGCCAGTCGCTGCACTGCTTCCCGGTCATTGCCGGTCGGACGGCTGTTACTGATGGCGTACATAATGTTCTCCTGAGCTACTGGCCAAGGGGCAACCAGAGGTAAAAGCTGGCCAATGTGCCGAGCAGGATCGCAACCGAATAGGGAAAGGGTTTGCCGGCCACTTCATCGTCCGCCGGCGAAAAATAGGCCCTGGCTCTCAAAATCTGCCAGTAGCGCCCCATGGTCTGTTGAACTTGACCACGTACCAACACAATCAGTACCCCGCACGCGCCGCCGGCGATCAGGCTGAAAAATGCAGCCCAGAGGGCGTGCTGCGGAGTGAGAAAAGTGCCAACCATGGCCATGAGCTTGACGTCGCCGGCTGCCATCCCGCCAAAGGCGTACAGGGGAAGAAAAACGGCAAAACCGATCAACATGCCCAGCAGTCCATAACCAAACCCGATGACGCCTGAGGAATAGACCTGGCCGGCAATCCCCAGTCCCAGCCCCACCAGCACCAAGAGGTTGGGAATACGGTGGCGACGAAGATCGCTCACCACCGCAATCCCCAGCAGTCCCAGCATCAATGCAACAACGAATAATTGCTCTTTGCCCATGACTGCAGCCCTCGGTGGAAGTTGGCGTATTAGCAGACGACACCCTGAACAGCACATCCCAGGCTGGTGATGGCCGTGGCCACGTTGCCGCCCAAGGTGATAAATGCAGCAACAGCGCCCAAAGTGATCAGGCCGCCGGCCACTGCATATTCCACAATGGTCAGGCCGTCTTCGTCTTTGGCGAACTTGATGATCGAAGTCTTGATCGATTGCAGATTCATTTTCCCACCTCACTCAAGTGTTTTTGTTTAAGAGCAGCACTGTCGTACTGCCTGGTTGAACATTAGTCAGGGAAGCATTGGAAGGGTTAGGAGTTTTTTGCTGATCGTTAGGACTTTATTGCTGTTGTTGAAAGATGCAAAAAAGCACCAGAAACAACACAAGGAACAAATGGCTTATCTAAGGAAGGAATAATTGAAGAGTCGCCTTGAAACAGTCTTGCCGTCGATGAAAGACCGGCCTGAGCACTGGCCGACAAAGACAAAAGCCCCGGCCATATTCGCTGCACCCCAACCATAGTGCGAAACGAAGTAAACCGAGGCTTCCATATCAGGATTTGATCTTCACGCGAGCAATACAGCGACGATACTCCTGAAGCTGGAAAGAGAATTTGCAGGCTGCGGTAGAGCGATGGAGCCGTGCTCGGCCAAAGGTCACTTTGACAATTTGAACTCGCTCGAGACCAGGACTGGAGCCATCCGTCATCTACTGTGCGCTGACTGCACATACCGATTGAGAAGGCTCCATCCTGTCCAGACGAGCGCAGACAGAACAACGGCGGAAACACACATGCACCACAGGTACGGCCTCAGCCCGAGGGAAACCGCTCTTCGCAGCCAGACCCAAAAAGTCTGGCCGCGTACGAGCAACAAGCAGCTCCCGCCCAGGACTGAAGACTCGGCACAACGGCTGTCGTTAGCACACCACGCCCTGAACAGCGCAACCCAGACTGGTGATGGCGGTGGCCACGTTGCCGCCCAGGGTCACGAACGCGGCAACGGCGCCCAGCGTAATCAGACCACCGGCCACGGCGTATTCCACGATGGTCAGACCCTCTTCGTCCTTGATGAATGCCAGCACCGAGGTTTTGATTGTTTGCAGATTCATTTTGTTCACCTCATATATAAGAAAAGTTGCTTTAAGGCGATCAGTATTTGTGCCGCCTGACTGAATCCTAGTCAGGGGCTAACAGAAAGAGTTAGGAGTTTATTGCCGGTTTCTAGGACTTTTTTGCAATGCTTGGCAAGACAGCAAAGAACACCAATAAAACTAAACCTGGCAGAGGGAGTTTTTTTTCAGAAAAGGAACTGTTCTCATATAAAACTAAATTGATTCAGCCATGGCCGGTGGTGCAAGAAAAGGCGATCGCAACAGCAAGGAGCTGCCTGTGACTCTTATCTCGCTGTCAGACATAGAAGGTAATCAAGAAAATTTATGAAGCGTTATCAGAACTTGATCCTTTGCCCGCAAAGCCCAGTGGCGATACTGACAGCCCAGGAAGTGACAGCGAGACACCAGGAAGGAATAAGGAAATGAAACCTGAGTCGGCCCAAAAACCCTCTCTTTTATGGTTCGACCTCACCCGCGACCGGTCCTCTGAAGAACTGATCGCGCTGTTTCGCCCAACCTGCGATTGCCGGGTGTCGACAGATGCGTCCCTGCCCGAAAAGGACACCCATCCTCTACCGGACATGATCTGCATGCACTATGACCGCCCGGACATGCCGGGGCTCAATCTGTTGCTGGAGATCAAACACAAGATTCCCTCCATTCCCATCGCCATGTTCACGGTGCAACACTCCGAAGAACTCGCCGTCTGGGCCATGCGCTCGCGTGTCTGGGAATACATGGTGCTCCCTCTCTCGAGTGCCGAGATCCGGCGCTTCCTGCATGCGCTGAAGCAGCTCTACGAACTGCGCCACAGCAGCGGCCCCGACAACAAGACGCTGCAGATCGAACACGGCCCGTCCCTGCCGGACAGCATCCGGCTGACCGTAGAGCACCAGAAACATCAGGCACTCAGCGATGTGCTGCTGTACATCGAGCAGAATTTTCGTGAAAGCATCGACCAGAAAGAGCTGGCTAAGCGTTGCGGCATGACCACGTTTCGCTTCAGCCGGCTGTTCAAGGAGGTCCATGGCCTGGGATTCATGGACTACATCCTGAGCAAACGCATGGATTGCGCCAAGAATCTGCTCGACAACAGCCAGATGCCCATCACCAGCATCGGCTATGAAGTCGGCTTCAAGGACCCGTCCTACTTTGCCCGCGCCTTCAAGCAATTCGCGGGCGCCAGCCCCAGCGAATACCGACAACGCCGAAGAATCCCGGAACGGGTAAAAAAAGAAGAGGCGGAACTGGAGCAAACGCTGTCACAGGTGATCGACAGCCTGCCGCTGCGTATCGAAGGTCGGTGAACAGGCCAATCCAGTGCGCCATTACATTTTCTGCAGGCAAAAAAAAACCCGAAAATCCTCACTTTCGTGGGCCTTTCGGATTTTAAATACTGCTAGAAAATGGTGGGTCGTGTGGGATTCGAACCTACGACCAATTGGTTAAAAGCCAACTGCTCTACCAACTGAGCTAACGACCCGCTGTGTGGTGGCGCGTATAATACTGATTTATAAAAAGAATTCAACACCCAATATGAAAAAAATCAAAAATAAGGTGTTGGGTCGCTGACACCGGCCGCGGCAAAACCTTCTGCACGCAGACGGCAGCTGTCGCATTTGCCGCAGGCACGCCCTTGATCATCGGCCTGGTAGCAGGACACGGTCAGGCCGTAATCAACCCCGAGCTTGACGCCCGCCTTGACGATATCGGCCTTGCTCAGGTTCTGCAGCGGTGCCTGGATACGGAACCCCTGCCCCTCTACCCCGGCCTTGGTCGCCAGGTTGGCCATGCGCTCGAAGGCCTCGACAAACTCCGGACGGCAATCCGGATACCCCGAATAGTCCACGGCGTTGACACCAATGAAGATGTCCCGCGCGCCCAGCACTTCCGCCCAGCCCAGTGCCAGGGACAGGAACACAGTGTTACGCGCCGGAACGTAGGTGACGGGGATCCCTTCGCTCGGGCCCTCGGGCACATCGATGGAGCTGTCAGTCAGCGCGGAGCCGCCGATACCGTTGAGGTTGAGGCCGATCACCTTGTGCTCCACCACTCCCAGGTCGCGAGCGACACGTTCAGCCGCCTGCAACTCGGCGCGATGACGCTGGCCGTAATCGAAGCTCATGGTGTAGCAGCGATACCCTTCGGCGCGGGCCATGGCCACTACGGTGGCCGAGTCCAGACCGCCGGACAGCAGGATTACCGCCCGCTTTTCAGTGGCAACTTGTTCATTCATATCAGCGCCCCGGCTCGTCATTCCAAAGGTATTTATGCAGCTGCAATTGCAGGCGCACCGGCAGGTTGTCCGCAACGATCCAGTCCGCCAGATCGCGCGCATTCAGGTCGTGATGGCTCGGCGAGAACAGCACCTCGCCCGCCCGCCGCTCCAGACCATACTGGATCAGCTTGGAAACCGCCCAGTCATAGTCCTCGCGGGAACAGATGACAAACTTGACCTGGTCGTTCGGCGTCAGCAGTTCGATGTTTTCGTAACGATTGCGCTGAGCTTCCTGCGACCCCGGCGTCTTCAGGTCGAGCACTCGACTGACCCGCGGATCGACCGCGGAAATATCCAGGGCTCCGCTGGTTTCCAGCGAGACTTCGTAACCGGCGTCACACAGCTGCTTGAGCAAGGGAATGGCATTAGGCTGGGCCAGAGGCTCGCCGCCGGTCACACAGACATAATGCGGGCGGAAACCGGCGACCTGCTCGAGAATGCTCTCGAGGGTGCGGATGCTGCCACCGCTGAAGGCGTAGGCACTGTCGCAGTATTGGCAACGCAGCGGACAACCGGTCAGGCGCACAAATACCGTGGGCAGGCCGGCAGTCCGAGTTTCACCCTGCAACGAGTAGAAAACTTCGGTAATTCTCAATATGTCTTGCATAGTCGCCACGGGCGTAACAGCTAAACAGGCTGTCCGCCTCCGTCAGGCACCTCGAGGAATCCCGCAAACACGGTAATCCCAGGAAGCGTGTTTCATAAAAAGGGCATGGATTCTAACGAAAAAACCCGCGACAAGCGCGGGTTTCTTCAAAACAGCTCAAACTCGATTACATGCGTTGCAGATCGCGCTGAGCCAGCTGGGCGGCGGAAGTACCCGGATATTGGGCCACCACCTGCTGCAGAATGCCCTTGACCTTGTCAGTGTGGCCCAGGCGGCGCTCTACGTCAGCCAGCTTATACAGCGAATCTGGCACCTTGGCATGCTTCGGATACAGCTGGGAAACCTTGGCAAATGCCTGGCCGGCACCTTGCAGGTCGCCTTTGGCCAGGTTCACTTCGCCCAACCAGTACTGGGCATTACCCGCGTATTGGCTGTTTGGGTATTTACGCAGGAACGCGGCGAAAGCCTGGCTGGCCTTGTCGAAATCCTTGGCCTTGATCAGGTCGAAGGCAGCTTCGTAATACAGCTTTTCCTTCGCTGGATCGCCCGGTTCACTGCTTGCCGCTGGAGCTTGCGAGGCAGCCCCGGCAGCTGCACCGGCGGCACTTGCATCGCCACCGGCAGAAGAATTATCAGGAGTCGCGGCAGGTGCACCGCCCGCTCCAATGCGTCGATCAAGATCCTGGTAACGCTCCAGGCTTTCCTGCTTCATACGCGCAATATCGTTTTGCAGTACTTCAATCACACCTTGTTGCCGAGCGATTTGATCCTGCATTTGCTGCAGTTGCTGGAACAGCTCGCCCTGTGCCGAGACAGGGGTCGAAACCCCTCCCCCGGCATAGGCGCCGTTCGTGCCATAACCCGCTGGCGGATAACTGCCTCCGCTATTGTTATAGCCCGAGTTGTTATCGACCACAGGAACCGCAGCCCACACCGAAAGCGGCGCGAGGCTGAGAGCCAAGACAGTTAGAGCACGACGGCACGTTCGCATGACGAATTACTTACGCAGTTCGACGCGACGGTTTTGAGCCCAGGACTGCTCGTCGTTGCCGGTAGCAACTGGACGCTCTTCGCCGTAGGAAACCAGTTCCAGCTGAGCTGGGGAAACGCCTTGCAGCACCAGGTAGCGCTGAACGGCTTTCGCACGACGCTCGCCCAGAGCCATGTTGTACTCACGAGTACCACGTTCGTCGGTGTTGCCTTCCAGAACAACGCGAGCGCCGTTTGCTTTCAGGTCTTTGGCGTGAACGTCCAGAGCGCGCATGGCTTCTGGCTTCAGGTCCGAGCTGTCGTATTCGAAGTAGAAGGTGGTGATTGCGCGCAGAGCAGCTTCTTCGCTCAGGGAGCCGTCAACTGCACCGGTGTTAGCGCCGTAACCAGCGTTTGGATCAACAGCGCCTTCACCAGCGTTGTCGCCGCCTTTGGAGGAGCAACCTACAGCTACAGCCATGGCCAGAGCCAGCGCAGCAAACTTACCAAACTTCAGCATTTCCATCGTGAAACTCCTAATGAACCCCAGTGTGTTAAGTAAAACGTAAAGCGCCGCGTCAGTTCAGGTAAGGGGACCAGGACGGTTCTCTGACTTCGCCTTGAGCGGTAGGAAGCGGGAGCCTCACGCGTCCATTAATGGACACGAGCATCAAGACTCCCCGGCCCTGCTGGCGGGTGGCGTAGATTACCATGGTGCCGTTGGGCGCAACAGTAGGCGACTCATCAAGTGTGCTGTCGGTAAGGATTTTTACGTTGCCACGCTGCAAATCCTGAGCAGCTACCTTGAAGTTTGTGAAGCCGTCCTGCCGGTGAATCATGACCAGGGTTTTTTCATCCGCGGACAGTTTCGGGTTGGCGTTGTAGTTGCCCACGAAAGTCACCCGTTCCGCACCGCCACCACCGGCACTGGTCTTGTAGATCTGTGGCTTGCCACCACGGTCCGAGGTGAAGTAGATGGTCGAACCATCCTTGCCCCAGAACGGTTCGGTGTTGATGCCAGGCCCCGCGGTCACACGCGAGATCTGACGCGAACCCAGGTTCATCACATAGATGTCCGGGTTGCCGTCCTTGGACAGCACGAACGCCAGGCGCTGGCCATCCGGCGACCAGGCAGGCGCGCCGTTCAGGCCTTCGAAGTTGGTGATCTGCTCGCGGCGGCCAGTGTCGATGTGCTGAACGAAGATGCGCGGACGCTTCTGTTCGAACGACACATAGGCAATGCGCTTGCCATCCGGCGCGAAGCGCGGCGACAGGATCGGCTCACGGGATTGCAGCAGGGTCACTGCGCGCGCGCCGTCATAGTCGGAGCGTTGCAGGGTGTAGCGCGTGTTCTTCTCGGAGAAACGCTCTGCCGTGACGTACAGCATGCGGGTCGAGAAGGCGCCCTTGATACCGGTGAGCTTTTCGAACGACTGGTCGGAGATGTAGTGAGCCATGTCGCGCAACTGGTCGACGCTGCCCGAGACGCTGCCGGTCAGCACTTGCTGTTCGGTGGCGACGTTGAACAGGGCGTATTGCACCTGCAGGCGACCGCCCGCCGGAACAATGCTGCCGACCATGATGTACTGGGCGCCCAGGGCCTTCCAGTCACGGTAGATGACTTCGCTGGCCTGGGTCGGCAGGCTGATCATGTTCTGCTTTGGAATCGGCGAGTAGTAACCCGAATTGCGCAGGTCGTTGCCGATGATTTCCGCCATGTCGTCGGGCAGCACGCTGCCCCCTTGCCAACCGAATGGCACTACGGCGATTGGCGTGGCCCGGTCACTGCCACTGGTGACCAGAATGTTCTTTTCATCCGCTGTCGCTATCCCTGCCATACAGCAAATAACGACAAGCAATCCTCGAAGAAGGTTTCTCACAAGGCTAGATCCTCAGGTGTGAATGTCATCTTGAATGAACGATACGGAGCGAAATCGCTCGGCTTCATTCCCTGCATTTCTGTCAAACGTCCAATGTTCTTGACCGCAGCTACCGCCGAGGCATCGAACGGACCATCGCCGCTGGACTTGGCCACCGACACGGAAGTCACCGTACCATCCGGCAACATGCCGATTTGCAGCACGACAGTCATGTTGTTGCGCGCCGAAGGAGGACGAGCCCAGCCTTCCGCCGCACGAGCACGAATCAGATCGTCGAAACTGCCCGCGACTTCATCGCCCTGCTCGTCCGCCAAGGCCTGCTGACGCTGCGGCGTGTCGGAAAGCAAATCAGCCAGGGCCTGGGCCTTTTTATCTTCGGCGGATTTACGCGCTGCTTCCTGAGCCTTTTTCTTGGCTGCGTCGGCGGCGGCTTTCTTCTTCGCGTCCTCGGCGACCTTCTTCTTCGCCTCGTCTGCTTCAGCTTTCTTCTTGGCGTCTTCCGCGGCTTTCTTCTTCGCGTCTTCGACTATCTTTTTCTTCGCCTCTTCAGCGGCCTTTTTCTTGGCCTCTTCTTCGGCGGCTTTCTTGGCTTCTTCTTCGGCTTTCTTTTTGGCTATATCAGCCAATTGTTTCTCTTCAGCCTTTTTCGCTTCCGCAGCCTTCTTCGCGTCGTCGGCTTTCTTGGCTTCATCAGCCTTCTTCGCCTCATCCGCTTTCTTGGCTTCGTCGGCCTTTTTCGCTTCCTCGGCTTTTTGAGCAGCCTCTTCTTTCTTTTGTTCCGCAGCCTTGACCGCTTCCTGCTCGACCTTTTTCTGCTCCATCTGCTCGACTTCGGTCTGGCGCGCGGCGGATTTCTTCGCCTCACCCGCAATCTTCTGATTGGTCTGGGTGGTCGCCTGACTTTTCGATTTCAGCTGATACAGGGTCGCCTGGACGATCGGCTTGGACGGCGGCAACTCCGGCGTCATGGCAAAACTGACGAACAGCATGCCGAACACCAGAACGTGCAGGGCAATTGCCCACACGCTAGGCCAGAAGTAGCTTTCCGAGGCGGACGGCTCTCGCTGTTGCTGCATCAGGGCGCCTCGGTAATCAAGCCAACGTTACCGACGCCGGCCTTCTGCAGTCCGCCCATGGCGCCCATGACGGCGCCGTAGTCGACGGACTTGTCGCCGCGAATGAACACCTGGGTATGCTTGCCGCCTTCATTGCCGGCGCGAATGATCTTGGTCACGGCGTCGGTCATCTGCGGCAAGGTCATGGCCTTGTCCATCTGCTTGTCGGTGTCGACTTCGCTGCCAAGGTTCCAGTAGTAGGTCTTGTCAGCCTTGATCGAAATGGTCAGGACCTGGGTGTTGTTGTCCTGCGGCAAGGCTTCGCTGGAAACCTTGGGCAGATCGACTTTCACGCCCTGATTGAGCATCGGCGCGGTCACCATGAAGATAACCAGCAGTACCAACATCACGTCGATGTAGGGCACCACGTTCATCTCGGCAACCGGCTTGCGTTTGTGGCGAACTCGGGCCATGGGGATTTACCTGCTCACTCTTCGCTGGTGTGCACTTTACGGTGCAGGATCGCCTGGAACTCGTCGGCGAAGGTGTAGTAACGGCTGATCAGGGTCTCGCCACGGGCCGCAAAGCGGTTGTAGGCGATAACGGCCGGGATCGCGGCAAACAGGCCGATCGCGGTGGCGATCAGGGCTTCGGCGATACCCGGCGCAACGGTCGCCAGGGTCGCCTGCTGGGCGCTGGCCAGGCCGCGGAAGGAGTTCATGATCCCCCAGACGGTACCGAACAGACCGATGTAAGGGCTGACCGAGCCGACAGTGGCGAGGAATGGCAGGCTCTGCTCGAGCTTCTCTTCTTCTCGGGAGATCGCGACACGCATGGCACGCGCGACACCTTCCATGACCGCCTCGGGATCAACGCCCGACTGCTGGCGCAGGCGCGAGAATTCCTTGAAGCCGGCACGGAAGATCTGCTCCACGCCCGAATCAGGGTCCGGGTTGCTGCCCGCCTGACGGTACAGCTTGGACAGGTCGATACCCGACCAGAAGCGCTCTTCGAAGCTCTCCAGGGCGCGTCGACCGGCACGCAGCAGGTTGCTGCGCTGAAAGATCATGATCCATGAGGTCACCGATGCGGCTACCAGGGTCAGCATTACCAACTGCACAACGATGCTGGCATTGCTGACCAGGCTCCACATGGAGGAATGGTCGACGACGTTAGCTTCCACGCTTTATCTCCTGCTCTGAGTGTGTACCCGCGCCGCTCACGTCGGCAAAGGCCGCACGTAGAGCTTCGGGAATGGCCCGGGGTTTCAAATTGTCGGTGCGCACACAGGCCACCAGAAACTGCCCTTCGCAGAGCAATGCATTATCCGTGGCTCGCCTGACCTGCTGTTTGAAGCGCAGGCTGGCCCGGTTCAATTCGATGACTTCTGCACTTACCAGAAGCTCGTCGTCCAGTCGCGCCGGCGCGTGGTAGCGCGCTTCGCTGGAATGCACGACGAACAACAGGTTCTCCCCTGCCAGCTGCGATTGGGCAAAGCCCAGATCTCGTAGCCGTTCGGTTCGAGCCCGTTCCATAAACTTAAGGTAATTAACGTAATACACGATGCCGCCGGCATCGGTGTCTTCGTAATAAACGCGACAACGATGTGCGAACGACTCAAGCCCGTTTTGCGCGCGCATACTCTAGTGCTTACTCCTCAGGTTGCCAATCCGGCCGGGCAACTGTTTTTCATTCTCGAACGGCTTTCTGGCGAAATAACGACAATGCCAGCCCCCTAGGACCGCACAAGCTGCGAATAAATCGCTGCCCAAGCGGTTATTAATCGTCCACGGCATCGAGGAATTCGTCTATCACAGGCATCTCCCCCAATCGTGACGGGATGTTTAGCCCGAAATGCAGATAGGCATGCCGGGTCACCACACGCCCCCGCGGCGTACGCATGATATAGCCTTGCTGGATCAGATAGGGCTCGAGCACATCCTCGATGGTATGCCGCTCCTCGCTGATGGCGGCCGCCAGGCTGTCGACCCCCACCGGCCCGCCGTCGAACTTCTCGATCATGGTCAGCAGCAGGCGCCGGTCCTGGTGGTCGAAGCCACGTTCGTCGACATCCAGAAGGTTCAGCGCCAGGTCGGCGATGGGTTTGGTGATGTGGCCCTTGGCGCGAACCTCGGCAAAGTCCCTTACCCGGCGCAACAAACGGTTGGCGATACGCGGCGTCCCGCGGGCGCGCCGGGCGATTTCAAAGGCGCCATCCGGGTCCAGCGGCAAGCCGAGAATGCCGGCGGAGCGCCCGACAATGGTCGCCAGGTCCGCGGTGCTGTAGAACTCCAGGCGCTGGACGATACCGAAGCGATCGCGCAGCGGGTTGGTCAGCATGCCCGCGCGGGTCGTCGCCCCCACCAGGGTGAACGGCGGCAAGTCGAGCTTGATCGAACGGGCCGCCGGCCCTTCGCCGATCATGATGTCCAGCTGGAAATCTTCCATGGCCGGGTACAGCACTTCCTCGACGATCGGCGACAAGCGATGGATTTCATCGATAAACAGCACGTCGTGCGGTTCGAGATTGGTCAGCAGCGCCGCCAGGTCCCCTGGGCGCTCCAGCACCGGCCCCGAGGTGCTCTTGATCGACACCCCCATTTCCTGGGCGATGATGTTGGCCAGCGTGGTCTTACCCAGGCCCGGCGGGCCGAAGATCAGGGTGTGGTCCAGCGACTCGTTGCGCCCGCGGGCAGCCTGGATGAACAGCTCCATTTGCTCGCGCACCGTTGGCTGGCCGATGTATTCGGCCAGGCTGACGGGGCGAATCGCACGGTCCTGGACTTCCTCGCGCTCACGGGGGCCCGTGGCGGCGATCAAACGATCTGCTTCTATCACTTAAATCATTCCCTTCAGGGCGCGGCGAATCATGTCTTCACTGCTCAGGCCTTTTTCCTTGATCGCGGAAACGGCCTTGCTGGCTTCCTGCGGCTTGTAGCCCAGGGAGATCAGGGCGCTGACCGCATCGGTCTCGGCACTGGCCACCGGCATCGGCGCATCCGGCTGGTTCGGCACCAGGGCAAACATGCTCGGTACGGTTTCCCAGGCCTTGAAGCGGTCCTTGAGCTCGACCAGCAGGCGCTCCGCGGTCTTTTTACCAACCCCCGGCACCTTGGTCAGCGCCGAGGTGTCCTGCGCTTGCACGCAACGCACCAGCTCGTCGACCTCCAGGCTGGACATCAGCGCCAGCGCCAGTTTCGGCCCCACGCCGTTGAGGCGAATCAGTTCGCGAAAGAAGTCCCGCTCGCGCTTGCTGGCAAAGCCATAGAGTAACTGGGCATCTTCACGCACGACCAAATGGGTGTGCAGGGTGAGCGGTTCACCGACCGACGGCAGACGGTACAGGGTGGTCATGGGGACTTCCACCTCGTAACCCAGGCCGTTTACATCGAGAATCAGGTACGGCGGCTGTTTTTCAGCCAAGGTGCCGCGCAAGCGTCCAATCACGTTTCAGATCCTTAGCTCAGGCCAGATCAGCGGCCGGCGAGTCATACAGCGAAGATCCGGGCCGGGCAGACAGGCGCGGGACACTCCACTCATCAAATGTTTGCGCAGATGCTATCAGAGACGCAGGCGGCCGCCACGACTGCGTGCGGTACCCAGGCCGTGGGGCAGCAGACTGGAACGGGTGTGGGCATGACAGATGGCAATCGCCAGGGCGTCCGAGGCGTCGATCTGCGGCTTGCTGGTCAACTTGAGCAAGTGCATGACCATCATTTGCACTTGTTCCTTGTTGGCCCCACCGGTGCCCGCCACGGCCTGCTTGACCTGAGTGGCGGTGTATTCGGCGATTTCCAGGCTCTCCTCGGCTCCCGCCACGATCGCCGCGCCACGGGCCTGACCCAGTTTCAGGGCCGAATCGGCATTACGCGCCATGAACACCTTTTCAATGCCCATGGTCACCGGACCGTAGGTCTGAATGACCTCGCGAACCCCGCGATAGACAATTTGCAGCCGCTCATGCAGCTCGCCGGCGCCCGTGCGAATACAGCCCGAGGCCACGTACACGCAGCCACGCCCGGTATCACGTACCACGCCGTAACCGGTGATGCGCGAACCCGGGTCGATACCAAGAATAAGAGTCATAACGCCTGCAAAGAGAAAATTCGGTTGCCTAAGGTAACGCCGGAAGAAGCCGGAAAAACAAAAAAACGCAGCCTTCGACAGCTCCCCTACAGGTACAGCGTAACCCTGTGTGTAAAGGGGGGAAACCGCCGAAGGCTGCGATCTTTTATCGCGCTATCAGCCGAGTTGCTCGGCAACCGACTGGGGAATATCCGCGTTGGAGTAGACGTTCTGCACATCGTCCAGGTCTTCGAGCATGTCGATCAGCTTGAGGACCTTCTCGGCGCCTTCCAGATCCAGCTCGGCACTGGTGGTCGGCTGCATGACAATTTCCGCGTCATCGCCCTTGAAACCGGCCTCTTCGAGCGCGTTACGCACTGCATAGAAGCCAGTGAACGAGGTAAATACGTCGATCGAGCCGTCTTCGTGAACGACCACGTCATCGGCGTCGGCTTCCAGCGCCGCATCGGTCAGTGCGTCCTCATCGACGCCCGGCGCGAAGCTGATCTGTCCCTTGCGTTCGAACAGATACGCCACCGAACCGTCGGTGCCAAGATTGCCGCCACATTTGCTGAACGCATGGCGCACGGCCGCTGCGGTACGGTTGCGGTTGTCGGTCATGCACTCGACCATCACCGCCACGCCGCCCGGGCCGTAACCCTCATAGGTCAGTTCTTCGACGTTGTCGGCCTCGGTCGCACCCGCACCACGGGCGATGGCGCGATCGATGATGTCGCGGCTCATGTTGGCGCTCAGGGCCTTGTCCAGGGCCAGGCGCAGACGCGGGTTGGAACCAGGCTCGCCACCGCCCTGACGAGCGGCGACCGTCAGCTCACGGATCCACTTGGTGAAGATCTTGCCTCTCTTGGCATCCTGACGCTCTTTGCGGTGCTTGATGTTCGCCCACTTGGAATGACCTGCCATAACGCGCTCCAAATTCTCTTTGAAACATTGCCCGCAACGCCTGTAACAGCGGGCGGGCAACAAATATCTCGACCCAATAGAAAAAGGCGCATCCGAAGATGCGCCTTCAGGTCGGCCTTACTCAGCCTTTGGCTGTTCGCGCAAACGGATGTGCAGTTCGCGCAGCGCCTTGGCGTCGACCAGGCCAGGAGCCTGGGTCATCACGCAAGCGGCGCTCTGGGTTTTCGGGAAGGCGATCACTTCACGGATCGACTGGGCGCCGGTCATCAGCATCACCAGGCGGTCCAGGCCGAACGCCAGGCCACCGTGCGGCGGCGCGCCGTACTTCAGGGCGTCCAGCAGGAAGCCGAACTTCTCTTCCTGTTCCGCTTCATCGATGCCCAGCAGACGGAAGACCGCCTGTTGCATTTCCTTGCGGTGGATACGGATCGAACCGCCACCCAGCTCGGTGCCGTTGAGCACCATGTCGTAGGCGCGCGACAGAGCGGTCGCCGGGTTGGCTTCCAGTTCTTCCGGCGAGCATTTCGGCGCGGTGAACGGGTGGTGCAAGGCGGTGAAGCTGCCGTCGTCGTTCTCTTCGAACATCGGGAAATCGACAACCCACATCGGCGCCCATTCGCAGGTCAGCAGGTTCAGGTCGTGACCGAGCTTGATCCGCAGCGCGCCCAGGGCCTCGCTGACGATCTTGGCCTTGTCGGCACCGAAGAACACGATGTCGCCGTCGACCGCACCCACGCGATCGAGGATCACATTCAGGTTGGCTTCCGGGATGTTCTTGACGATTGGCGACTGCAGACCGTCAACGCCATTGGCGCGCTCGTTGACCTTGATGTAGGCCAGGCCCTTGGCACCGTAGATGCCGACGAACTTGGTGTAATCGTCGATCTGCTTGCGCGGCATGCTCGCCCCGCCAGGAACGCGCAAGGCGGCGATACGGCATTTCGGATCGTTGGCCGGACCGCTGAACACCTTGAATTCCACGTCCTTGAGCTGGTCGGCAACGTCCACCAGCTCCAGCGGGTTACGCAGGTCCGGCTTGTCGGAACCATAGCGACGCATGGCTTCTTCAAAGGTCATGTGGGGGAATTCGCCGAATTCCAGATCCAGCACTTCCTTGAACAGGTTGCGAATCATGCCTTCGGTCAGGCCCATGATGTCTTTTTCATCGAGGAAGCTGGTTTCGATGTCGATCTGAGTGAACTCAGGCTGACGGTCGGCACGCAGGTCTTCGTCGCGGAAGCATTTGGCGATCTGGTAGTAGCGGTCGAAGCCGGCGACCATCAGCAACTGCTTGAACAGCTGTGGCGATTGCGGCAGAGCGAAGAAGCTGCCGGCGTGGGTACGGCTCGGCACCAGATAGTCACGCGCGCCTTCAGGGGTGGCACGGGTCAGGATCGGGGTTTCGACGTCGAGGAAACCGTTCTCGTCCAGGTAGCGACGAATGCTGGTGGTCATGCGCGAGCGCAGACGCAGCTTCTCGGCCATTTCCGGACGGCGCAGGTCGATGAAGCGATAGCGCAGGCGGGTTTCTTCGCCCACGTCGGAGTATTCGTTGAGCGGGAACGGCGGAGTTTCCGCTTCGTTCAGCACTTCCAGTTGGTAGCCCAGGACTTCGATCATTCCCGAAGCCATGTTGGCGTTGCCGGCACCGGCCGGACGCAGGCGCACCTTGCCGGTGATCTTGACCACGTACTCGCTGCGCACGCGGTCGGCAGCGGCGAAGGTTTCAGCGCGGTCCGGGTCGAACACCACCTGGGCCAGACCTTCACGATCACGGATATCGAGGAAGATCACCCCGCCATGGTCGCGACGACGGTGGACCCATCCGCAAAGGGTGACTTCCTGACCTTCCAGGCTTTCGTTCAGTTGGCCGCAATAATGGCTGCGCATCATGGTAGTGGTTTCACTTCTCGTAATTCGAAATTCGATGGGAGGCCTTGCGCACCTCGGGGTACCGGATAATGCAAGAGCTCGCGCGTGTCGTTCAACTTAATCAGCTTTGTCGCCACCGGCCAGGTTCTTCTTGGCGCCGGTTTTGAAGTCGGTCTCATACCAGCCCGAACCGCTGAGGCGGAAACCTGGCATGGACAGCATTTTTTTCAGCTCGGGCGCCTGGCAGGCAGGGCAATCGACCAACGCAGGCGCGCTGATCTTTTGAATGGCTTCCAGCTGATGACCACAGGAAGCACATTGGTAGTCGTACATGGGCATGAGAGCGTCTCGGCGTACTTAACGTCTGGCTTAACCCGTGCCGAGGCCCGGGTTATATAGCAAAGGGCGGGATTATATCCATTAAATCGGCCCTGTGCAGCCGTATGACGGCGCCGATAGACCACCGCCCGCCGAAACAAAGCCAGCTTCCCGCTGCCATACCCCACTCATCGGCCTGAGGACGAACAGCGATGATCGGACGACAAGTCGCGCCCCATAAAGGCAAATGGCGCCGATAACGGCGCCATTCGGTCTGCGGGACTATTGTTCGCTCAACAGCGAGCGCAGCATCCACGCGGTTTTCTCATGCACCTGCATCCGCTGGGTCAGCAAGTCTGCGGTGGGTTCGTCGCTGACCTTGTCGATGATCGGGAAAATGCCACGGGCAGTGCGGGTCACAGCTTCCTGCCCCGCCACCAGTTGCTTGATCATCTCATCGGCGCTTGGCACACCCTCTTCTTCCTTGATCGAAGAAAGACGCGCGTAGATGGAATAGGCACCCGGAGCCGGGAACCCCAGGGCGCGGATACGCTCGGCAATCAGGTCCACCGCCAGCGCCAGTTCGTTGTACTGCTCCTCGAACATCAGATGCAGCGTGCGGAATTGCGGCCCCGTGACGTTCCAGTGGAAATTATGGGTCTTCAGATAAAGCACATAAGTATCTGAAAGCAGGCGAGAGAGCCCCTCCACGATGGATTTGCGATCTTCTGCGCCGATACCGATATCGATTGCCATGTCTATCTCCGTTAGCACATTGAATTCAACAGGTCAGGTACCGGACCACTCTAGCAAGACTGCTCTGCACCCGCAGCCCGGGATTGCCCGAGGCACTGCGACAGATTGCCCACCAAGCGGGCGGCCAGTACCTGCAAGAAGGCCCTGGACAGTTGTGACCCGCCTGAAAAGCCGCCGTTCTACTTTTTTGGGGGCTGGCTCTCTAGAACAAGGCTTTGCCCGATAGTCCGGTATTCCCTCAGGACAATCAGGGCTTTCTCCCTCCTCCCGGCCACAGCGCCTGATTTGAGAAGGCCTGGGCTTTGCTGTTAAATAGAGGCCGTGTCGTTGTTGCCTATTTCTCGGCCTCAGCGCATAGGCTGATCCCGCGCACGTGCTCACCGCCTCCCATTGTTCAGAAGCGAACCGTGCACGCTCAGCTCTTCCTTGTGATCCGTCTTAACGTGAGTTCATTAAAATGTTGAAAATCGTCCACCTGCTAACGGGCGCAGCAGCCTTGCTGCTGTCCTTTATCCCTAGCCTGCGATCTGAAGCCGTTCCCTTCCTGCAACAACCCGATGCTCTTTACCTGGCCTTTTTCGGCCTGCTCAACCTGACACTGGCTCCGGTTATCCCCTACTGGAACAAAGGCCCGCGTCACCAACTGCAAAACCTGGTCAGCGCGCTCCTGGTGCTGGCGGTGGTCTTGCAGACCTTGACCCTGCTGGCACCAATGCCGGTTATCGCAGGTCAACCGGCTGTGCTGTTCAGCCTGCTGACCGCGGCGATCGCCGTTCTTCTGCACCTGGCCGTCAGCTTCTACAAATCGTCTCCCTCGGCCAATACCTCGCAAACCTATGACATGAGCAATCGCGATACCGGCACCGTCAAGTGGTTCAACACTTCGAAGGGTTTCGGCTTCATCTCTCGCGACTCCGGCGATGATATCTTCGTGCACTTCCGCGCCATCCGTGGCGAAGGTCACCGCGTCCTGGTGGAAGGCCAGCGCGTGGAGTTCTCCGTCATGAATCGCGACAAGGGCCTGCAAGCCGAAGACGTGATTGCGGCATTGCCGCGGCGCTGATTCACGCCCATAAAAAAACCGCGACGCAGCCATGCTGCTCGCGGTTTTTTATTGCCTGAACGGCAGGCCGCCCGATGCTCAGTAATGTGGTGGCGGAGCCTCTTCTTCGAATGACTCGAACTGCCCCACCATTTCCTCCTGACGTTTGAGCAAGGCGGCCATCTGCAATTGCAGACGTTCGACCACCCGCTGCTGCCCTACCAGCACGTCGTTCAGGGCTTGAATGGTGTCATCCTGAAAAGCCAATCGGCTTTCCAGATCGGTTACCCGCTCTTCCAGGTTCATGACTCAGCCCTCCAGAAACTTGAAATCATCGGTCAGGACCAGTCGTAACCGCTCACGAATCGCAGCCACCTGTTCGGCGCCGTAGGGCTTGGCAGGCAGCTTGCCCCATACCGGAGCAGGCCAGGCCGCATCGTCGCGCTTGCGAACGATAACGTGCATGTGCAACTGGCTGACGACATTACCCAGAGTCGCCACATTCAACTTGTCCGCATCGAACGAGTCTTTAAGCAACTCCGCCAGCGCCGTGGTTTCTCGCCATAGTTGCTGCTGGTCCGCGTCATCCAATTGAAACAACTCACTGATATCTTCCCGGCGCGGTACCAGGATGAACCACGGGTAATTGGAATCGTTGGACAACAGCAGCCGGCAAAGGGGGAAATCCCCAATGGGCAGTGTGTCTTGTTGAAGTCGTGGATCTAAAGCGAACACCGCGCGCACTCCCGCTCAGCTCATCAAGTTTCAGCTTAGCGAACGCCATGACCGGCTGCCCGCCAAGCGACAGAACGGCAGCATACCTGCGAAAGCTCTTGCGTTCATCGCTCTGCTGCGCAGATCCCGCCTCAACATTCATCCTCGATACCACACGTCAGAGCGCCCCGGCCTGGAACATTTTCCAGCGGGCTGCACCACGACAGAACGAAGCTCATAAAAAACAAGGAGAAAACCGCGAAAGAGCCCCTTCCCTGCGCATTCTTCCAGTGCCCGACGCCGGATGACGATTGAGCTGCATCAAGAAACTTTTGCACCAAAACCTCACAGTGCGTCTACGCTCAGTGCGTTAACCATCCGCCATCTACTCACTCAGCAGGGTGAACCGGTAACGTTTTGGAATGTCATGCGTTTTTTTCAGGGATCAACACCAGGAGGACAAGGAACGTCAAGCCCAAACAAAACGACCTTAAAACCACTGTTTTATGCGGTTTTTACAGCCAGAAGGGCTATCACCGAAAAAAACTCGGTGCCTTTGCGTTTTGTGCACGCTTGTTGCATTCACACCCACATTGTCCCAGGAGGAGCCACCGGAAAAAGGCCTCTCCTGTGATTAATAACAATAGTGGCAAGGCTGCCCCATGGAGATTTGACTGCTTGACCAAAGTTCTTTTTGTTCCAGGTTCAAGCCTTCGAAAACAGCGCTGAAGTTGTCAGTCCGGATACATGCGGACTGCGGATTTGCGACATTGATCGAGCATTTTGCGACAGGGTCGTAAAGAAGCTGAAAGGACTGATACGCAAGTATCGCCAACATTGTCGGCGTGATATAAGTTTGCGCCGACACAAAAAGAAAGAGCCGCCCAGATAATAAAACAGGTGGGACGGCAGTACTCTTCTAAAAACCAAAGGAGCAAATCACGATGCGCGTGATGAAGTGGAGCATGATCGCACTGGCAGTTGCAGCAGCCGCCAGTACTCAAGTGGCTACGGCCGCACCTTTTGTAAGTGACCAGTCTGAAGCCAAGGGCTTTGTTGAAGACGCCAAGTTCGACGTACTGCTGCGTAACTATTACTTCAACCGTGACAACAAAAATCGCAACAACGACCAGAAAGACTGGACCCAGGGTATCTGGGGTAACTTCAGCTCCGGTTACACCCAGGGTACTGTAGGCGTCGGCGTCGATGCGTTCGGTTATCTGGCGATCAAACTGGACGGCGGCGACGGCACTGGCGGTACCGGCAACATGAGCCGCGACTCCGACGGCGACGTCAACAAGAGCCAGGGCAAAGCCGGCGCTGCGGTGAAATTCCGCGTCTCCAAGACCGAGTTGAAAGTCGGCGACATGCAGCCAAGCACCGCCCCGGTCTTCGCGGTCGGCGGTTCCCGTATCCTTCCTCAAACGGCCAGCGGTTTCCAACTGCAGAGCAGCGAGATCAAAAACCTTGATCTGGAAGGCGGTCACTTCTATTCGGGCACCAGCCAGGATTCCAACGCCCGTAACGGCAACTTGTATGCTAACTATGCCGGCATCGCATCCAACAGCATCGACTACTTCGGTGGCAAGTACGGCATCACCGACAACCTGAGTGCATCGCTCTACGGCGCCAAGCTGGAAGATATCTGGAACCAGTACTACGCCAACCTGAACTACACCATCCCGATGGGTGGCGATCAGTCGCTGAACCTGGACGGCAACATCTACCGTACCACCGACTCTGGTAGCGCCAAGGCTGGTGACATCAGCAACACCACGTTCTCCCTGGCAGCGGCTTTCTCGTTCCTGAAAGCGCACACCCTTACCGTCGGGTTCCAGAAGGTCAATGGCGACACGCCATTCGACTACATCGGTATCGGTGGCCACGACACCACCAAGCGTGGCTCCAACCGTGGCGGCGACTCGATCTTCCTCGCCAACTCCATCCAGTACTCTGACTTCAACGGCCCGAACGAGAAGTCCGCACAGATCCGTTACGACCTGAAAATGGCCGAATACGGCGTGCCTGGCCTGAGCTTCATGACCCGCTACGTGAAAGGTTGGGACATCGACGGCACCAAGATGGACGCTGATAGCCCATACCGCCTATACGGTTATGGCGCAGACGGCAAGCACCACGAAACCAACTTCGAAGCCAAGTACGTTGTTCAGACCGGCCCAGCCAAAGACCTATCGTTCCGCGTTCGTCAGGCCTGGCACACTGCCAACGCCGACCAGGCCGAAGGTGATGTCAAAGAGTTCCGCCTGATCGTCGACTACCCACTGTCGATCTTGTAATAGCGGTTACTTCGCGAGTAATAAAAAGGCCCATCATTCGATGGGCCTTTTTATTGGGGCTGGCAGCTCGCTGAAGCTCCGGTTATCGACAGCTTATTGTTACAACCAGGTTTCAAATACTCTCCAGCGAATACCGCGTTAAAAGCCTGACCACTCGATCAGACTTTTAATCCCTATCCCCGTTACTGACTCAAACAGCCGCTTCCTGAACCACACGAATCACGCGCTGTGGAAACGGAATATCAATACCCGCTGCCTTCAAGCGATCACGAGACAACTCGTTGAAGCGGAACATCACGTCCCAGTAGTCGGCAGTCTTCACCCAGACACGCAGCGAAAGAGTAATGGCGCTGTCACCCAGCATGGAAACCACCGCCACCGGCTCCGGATCGGCCAGCACACGCTCGTCCTTGGCCAGGTCCAGCAGAACCTCACGGGCCTTTTGCAGGTCAGCCTCGTAGTTCACGCCGACATCGAAGATCACTTTGCGGGTCATCTGGCGGTTGTGGTTGGTGATGATGCCGTTGGACAGGTTGCCGTTAGGCACAATGACGGTCTTGTTGTCACCGGTACGCAGCACCGTGTGGAAGATCTGGATGCTGTCGACCGTGCCGCTGATGCCCTGGGCTTCGATCACGTCACCGATGCGGAAAGGACGGAACAGCAGGATCAGCACACCACCGGCGAAGTTGGCCAGGCTGCCTTGCAAGGCCAGGCCGATGGCCAGGCCCGCCGCACCGATCGCGGCAACGAACGAAGTGGTTTCGACACCGATCATCGAGGCCACGCTGACAATCAGCAGCACCTTGAGAATGATGTTCGCCAGGCTGCTGATAAAACCCTGCAGGGCCTGGTCCGCATTACGCAGCGCCAGCAGCTTGCCGACCTTGTGCGTCAACCTGTTGATCAACCACCAGCCGATGGCCAGCGTGATGACGGCCAGCAGTACCCGACTGCCGTATTCCATGATCATTGGAACCCAGGCTTGGGAAGCCTTGACCAGGTTGTCCACTTCAGCATTCAAATCCATCTATCTCTCCTGATTCCCGGCTGCCGGGCACACAAAAAACAAGGGCAGAACGAGTAGCTTTATAAAGGCTCAATCGTTTCTGCCCACTACTCGGGCCTCGGACGCCAATAAGCTCGCGAGGTTCCCGAAAAATCCCATCAGTCGCGGAAGTTGTTGAACTGCAGCGGCATGCCGAACTCTTTCGCCCGCAGGGCGGCGATGGCTTCCTGCAGATCGTCGCGCTTCTTGCCGGTCACCCGTACCTGCTCACCCTGAATCGCAGCCTGGACCTTCAGCTTGGCGTCCTTGATGTGGGCAACGATCTTTTTCGCCAGCTCTTTGTCGATGCCTTCCTTGAGGGTGGCTTCCTGCTTCATCACCTTGCCCGAAGCGTAAGCGTCCTTGACCTCAAGGCACTGCACATCGATCTTGCGCTTGACCAGGGCCAGCTTGAGGATCTCGATCATCGCTTCCAGCTGGAATTCGGCTTCAGCGGTCAGGTTGACGGTGAGTTCCTTTTCCTTGAACTCGAAGCTGCCCTTGCCCTTCAAGTCATAGCGGCGGTCCAGCTCCTTGACGGCGTTTTCCACTGCGTTGGTGACTTCGTGTTTGTCCAGTTCGGATACCACGTCGAACGACGGCATGTAATTTCTCCAATAAAAAAAGGGGCGCAGCTCGATAAAGATGGAGCACGCCCGGTTTGCGGTTAAAATCCGGGCTCATTATAACGGGTCTTTCCCCTCCTTCACTGCGAGCCTCGCATGCGCCTGCCAAACCGAGCACCACGCTGATGTCGACGACCTGGCACATTCTGGGCGCGGGCAGCCTCGGCACCCTGTGGGCGACACGCCTGGCCCGGGCCGGCTTGCCGGTACGCCTGATCCTGCGCGATCAGGCCCGCCTGCAGGCCTACCAGGCCGCGGGTGGGCTGACGCTGGTGGAACAAGGGCAGGCCAGCTTTTACGCCATTCCCGGCGAGACGGTCGACAGCCCTGAGCCCATCACTCGGCTGCTGGTGGCCTGCAAGGCCTATGACGCGCAACAGGCCGTCAGCCAGCTAGTCTCGCGCCTGACGCCGGATGCCGAACTGGTCCTGCTGCAGAACGGCCTGGGCAGCCAGGACGCCGTGGCCGCCCAAGTGCCGCAGGCCCGCTGCATTTATGCCTCGAGCACCGAAGGCGCCTTTCGCGATGGCGACTGGCGCGTGGTATTCGCCGGTCATGGCTACACCTGGCTGGGGGACGCCAGCCACCCCACCGCGCCCTTCTGGCTCGACGACCTGAGCGCCAGCGGCATCCCCCATGAATGGAGCGCGGATATCCTGACCCGCCTCTGGCGCAAGCTGGCGCTCAACTGCGCGATCAACCCCCTGACGGTCCTGCACGACTGCCGCAACGGCGGCCTGCTGCAGCATCATTGCGAAGTGGCGATGCTGTGCGTCGAGCTGAGCGAACTGCTGGAATGTTGCGGTCAGCCCGCCGCGGCCGAGAACCTGCAGCAGGAAGTGGAGCGGGTGATCCAGGCGACCGCCGCCAACTACTCCTCCATGTACCAGGACGTTGCCAGTCGGCGCAGAACCGAAATCAGCTATTTATTGGGGCATGCCTGCGACGTTGCCGCCAGGCACCAGTTGCACCTGCCCAACCTCGGCCGCCTGCGCCGGCTATTGGTGGAACACCTGCAACAACGCGGATTGCCCAGCGACTGAGCAGCGGCTACGCTGCCCACGTGTTCCTCTCTAGCGACGTCCCTGATGCCATTGCGCCAGCGCCTTGAAAACCTGCCGGTCGGCCAAAAACTGCTGGCCGCCTTGCTCGTCCTGCTGATTACCGTACTGCTGGTCGCCAACCTGACCTTCATCAGCGCCGCCTACTGGATCTCTCAGGAAAGCATGGCGCCGCAAGCCTTGCAGACCATCGGCCGGCTGGTATCCAACCCGACCCTGGCCGCGCAGGCGCTGGACTCGCCACAAAACGCCGAGAAGCTGCTCAACGAACTCAACAGCTACTCTCCCCTGCGCGCCGCAGCGATCTATGACGGCAAGGGCACGCGCTTGGCCCAGTTGCAACATGGCGAACGCCTGAACCTGCCGGAGCGCTATCGGCATATCGAAGCCTGGCAACTGACCGAGTTTCGCAGCAACCAGATCATCACCCTGCCCCGCGCCGGCCAGCCCCCCGGCCACCTGTTGCTGGTGGCCAGCAGTGAGCTGCCGATGGCCTTCTACACCGGCACCCTGACCGCGAGCCTGGGCATCCTGATCTTCAGCGTGCTGCTATGGCTGATCATTGCCCGGCAGATCAAACGGCTGATCACCCAACCCATCCATCAGCTGGAAGAACTGTCCCGGCAGGTGACACGCGAGGAAAACTACTCCCTGCGCGCCGCCCGTGGCAACCACGATGAAATCGGCAGCCTGGCCGAGGCCTTCAACACCATGCTGTCGCGCATCGAAGCGCGAGAACAGCAACTCAAGCGGGCCCGCGACGACTCCCAGGCGGCCTATGACCAGGCCCAGGGCCTGGCCGAGGAAACCCGTCACACCAACCGCAAGCTGGAGCTGGAAGTCCAGGTGCGCAGCAAGATCGAAAAGAAACTCACCGGCTTTCAGAACTACCTCAACAGCATCATCGACTCGATGCCCTCGGCGCTGATCGCCCTGGACGAGCAGCTCTATGTCACCCAATGGAACCAGGAGGCCAGCGCCCTCTCCGGCACCCGCCTGGACGAAGCGCTGAATCAGCCGATCTTCCTCGCCTTCGAACCGCTCAAGCCGTTCCTGCCACAACTCAAGGAAACCGTGGAGCAACATACGGTCACCAAGGTCGAGCGGGTCACCTGGGTCAAGGATGACGAAGCCCGGCATTACGCCTTGACCTTCTATCCGCTGATGGGTGGTGCCGGGCGCGGCGTGGTGATCCGGATCGACGACATCACCCAGCGCCTGTCCCTGGAAGAAATGATGGTGCAGTCGGAAAAAATGCTCTCCGTGGGCGGCCTGGCCGCCGGCATGGCTCACGAAATCAACAACCCGCTGGGGGCCATCCTGCACAACGTGCAGAACATTCGTCGGCGCCTGTCCCCCGAGCTGCCGAAGAATCAGGAACACGCCGAGCAGATCGGCATCGAGCTGGAAACCGTCAACCATTACCTGCAGAGCCGCGAAGTGCCGCAACTGCTCGATGGCATTCAGCAGGCCGGAGCCCGGGCGGCGAAGATCGTGACCCATATGCTCAGCTTCAGCCGGCGCAGCAACCGGCAGATGGCGCCTTGTGACCTGCCGGCGTTGATCGACCAGGCCGTGGAGATTGCCGGCAACGACTTCGACCTGGCCATAGGCTTCGACTTCAAGGGCCAGGCCATCATCCGCCAGTTCGACCCGCAACTGGGGCCGGTGCCCGGTACCGCCAACGAACTGGAGCAAGTCCTGCTCAACCTGCTGAAAAACGCCGCCCAGGCCATCCACCAGCGGGTAGACGACAGCGAACCCGGGCGCATCATCCTGCGCACCCGGCTGAACCCGCCCTGGGCGGAAATCCAGGTCGAGGACAACGGTATCGGCATGAGCGAAAACGTGCGAAAACGCACCTTCGAGCCGTTCTTCACCACCAAGGAGATCGGCCAGGGCACCGGCCTTGGGCTCTCGGTTTCGTACTTCATCATTACCAACAATCACAAAGGCCAGATGGAAGTGCAGTCGACGCAGGGCCAGGGCACTTGCTTCACCTTGCGTTTGCCATTGGCGAGCAGTCAGCCGCCACCACTGGAACATCCCCCACTGGAGAGGTAAGCATGGGCTTTCGCTTGTCGAAGATTTACACCCGCACCGGCGACAAAGGTGAAACCGGGCTGGGTGATGGGCGCCGGGTTCCCAAGGACCATCCGCGGGTCGAGGCCATCGGCGAAGTCGATACGCTGAACAGCCAGCTGGGGCTGCTCCTGGCCGGGCTGATCGAACAACGCATCGAGCATCCCGGCCTGCAGGAACTGATCGACGTCCTGGCGCCTTGCCAGCACCGCCTCTTCGACCTGGGCGGCGAGTTGGCCATGCCGGTGTATCAGGCACTCAATACCGCGGAAGTCGAACGCCTGGAAGCAGCCATCGATACCTGGAACGAAGAGTTGGGGCCGCTGGAGAACTTCATCTTGCCGGGCGGTTCGACCTTGATCGCCCAGGCCCATGTCTGCCGCAGCCTGGCGCGCAGCGCCGAGCGACACTGCCAACATCTGAATGCCGTGGAACCGCTGGAGGGGGTCGGCCTGGCCTACATCAATCGCCTGTCCGACCTGCTGTTTGTCGCGGCGCGCCTGATTGCCAAGCGCCAGGGGATTGCCGAGATTCTCTGGCAGGCGGCAGCGAAACCCGAATAACGGGCACATTTACCCTTCAGATTGCGAGCAAGCCCGCTCCTGCAACTTATGCAGGAGCGAACTGGCGGGTGACTGGCCTCAGGGCCAGAACGCGCGAATCCCCGCCACCCCTTGCGCACCGGCCTGCCAGGCCTGCTCGCGCTGATCCGGACCGATACCCCCCAGCAGGTACACCGGCTTGTTGAAACCGCTGATCAGTCGGGCGGCCTGCTCCCAACCCAGTGGCTGCGCCTCAGGGTGAGTCTGGGTCGGCTGGACCGGCGACAGCGTCACAAAGTCCACATCCATCTGCTGCGCCAGGGACAACTCTTCAGCGTCATGGCAAGACGCCGCCAGCCAGCGCTCCTTGCCAAAGGGACGTCCGGCGCTGGCGTATTTGCGCAGCTGCGCCGCAGTGATATGCCAGCCCGCCGAGGGGAAATCCCCCAGCCATTCGAACGGCCCCTTGAGCATCAATTGCGCCTTGCCCGCACACAGGCCGACCGCATCTACCGCCAGGTCGCGGTATTGCGGGTCGTAGCCGTTGGGCGCGCGTAGCTGGATCAACTTGCTGCCACCGGCAATGGCCTTCTGCATGCCCCGCAACAGCGCCGGTGTTTCCAGGCCTTCCGGGGTGATCAGGTAGTCGCTCGGCAAGCGCGCCGCCGCCACGATCGGCTGGTTGGCCGCCGGGAACTCGTAGTTCTCCAGCTCACGGGCCGTGACCCAGGCCAAAGGCTGGCCCTCGGCGCCATGGGGTTCGCCGGTAAAGGCGCACACTTCCCAGACATCCAGCAACACCTGTTTGTCCGGATAATCGTGCTGCACCTTGATCAACGGCCGCGCCTGGGACACCAGAATGCCCAGTTCCTCCTGCAGCTCACGGGTCAACGCCGCTTCCACCGCCTCGTCCGCTTCGACCTTGCCGCCGGGAAACTCCCAGAGGCCGCCCTGATGCTGGGTATCGGCACGTCGGGCAATCAGGATCCTGCCGTCGGCATCACGGATAACGGCCGCCGCCACATGTACTCGTTTCACCGCACTGCTTCCTCTAAACCGGCTTTCTGCCAGGCCTTGAAGGCTGGCCATTGATAGATCGTTTCAACATAGGCGGCATCGACAGCCGGCAGCGCCACCCGATAGGTGCGCAGGCGCACGGCGATTGGCGCAAAAAAGGCGTCCGCCAGGCTGACCCGACCAAACAGGAAAGGCCCTGGCTCGGTCGCAGCCATGCGACATTCGGCCCATAACGCCAGCATCCGTTCGATATCGGCCTGGGCCTCGGGCGGCATGGGTGAAAGCGCGGCATCGCGGCTCAGGTCGAACGGCAGGTTGCCGCGCAAGCCGAAAAAGCCGCTGTGCATCTGCGCGCAGGCGGAGCGGGCCTGGGCACGGGCGGCCACATCCCGCGGCCAGAGCTCGGCTTCGGGAAAACGCTCGACCAGGTATTCGGCAATCGCCAGGGAGTCGGCAATGGTGCCGTGCTCGGTCTTCAGCAACGGGACTTTGCCGGTTGGCGAATGCTTGAGAATCAGCTCGCGGGTATCGGGCTGGTTCAGCTTGATCAGTTCTTCGGTGTAAGTCGCGCCGGCCAGCTCAAGCGCCAGGGCGGCGCGCAGCGACCAGGAGGAATAGAGTTTGTCGCCGATGATCAGGTGAAGATTCATGTCGGGCACCTTTCAGAGGAGATGGAGGCCCGGGGCCTCCATCGCGAGCGGACTCGCTCCTACACGTGATGCGTCGCGTCCATGTAGAAGCGAGTAGCGGTGTATCAGGTACGGTATTCCGCGTTGATTTTCACGTACTCGTGGGACAGGTCGGTGGTCCAGATGGTTTCGCTGCAATCACCGCGTCCCAGCTCGATGCGGATGGTGATTTCTTCCTGCTGCATCACCGCCGCGCCCTGGGCTTCGGTGTAGCTGGCGGCACGCGCGCCACGGCTGGCGATACACACCTCACCGAGGAAAACGTCGATCTTGCTCACATCCAGGTCCGGCACGCCGGCACGACCGACAGCGGCCAGGATACGCCCCCAGTTCGGGTCGGAAGCGAACAGCGCGGTCTTGATCAGTGGCGAGTGGGCCACGGTATAGCCGACATCCAGGCATTCCTGGTGATTGCCGCCGCCGTTGACTTCGACCGTGACGAACTTGGTCGCGCCTTCACCGTCACGCACGATGGCCTGGGCCACTTCCATGCACACGTCGAACACCGCCTGCTTCAGCGCGGCGAACAGCGGGCCGCTGGCCTCGGTGATTTCCGGCAGGGCTGCCTGGCCGGTGGCGATCAGCATGCAGCAGTCGTTGGTGGAGGTATCGCCGTCGATGGTGATGCGGTTGAACGACTTGTTGGCGCCGTCCAGCAGCAGGTTCTGCAGCACTTCACGGGAGACTTTGGCGTCGGTGGCGATGTAGCCGAGCATGGTCGCCATGTTCGGACGAATCATGCCCGCGCCCTTGCTGATGCCAGTGACGGTGATGGTCACGCCGTCGTGCTGGAACTGGCGGCTGGCACCCTTGGGCAGGGTGTCGGTGGTCATGATGCCCGTGGCGGCGGCGGCCCAGTTGTCCACGGACAGGTCATCCAGTGCAGCCTGCAGCGCGCCTTCGATCTTCTCGACCGGCAGCGGCTCGCCGATGACCCCCGTGGAGTACGGCAGTACGGCGCTGGCATCGACGCCAGCCAGCTCGGCCAGCTTGGCGCAAGTACGGGTCGCGGCGGCCAGGCCTGGCTCACCGGTGCCGGCGTTGGCGTTACCGGTGTTGGTCAGCAGGTAACGCACAGGGCCCTGCACGCGCTGCTTGGCCAGGATCACCGGAGCGGCGCAGAACGCGTTCAAGGTGAACACACCGGCCACCGTAGAACCCTCGGCACAGCGCATGACCACAACATCCTTGCGCCCCGGGCGCTTGATGCCCGCCGAAGCGATACCAAGTTCAAAACCGGCAACCGGGTGCAACGTTGGCAAAGGACCAAGACCAACAGCCATGAATGCGCTCCTCTTTAACCTGATGTGTGCACCGCCATCGCAAAAGGCAGTGCGGCGAATGGAAAAACGCCGCGACGGCTGATGCCGGTCGCGGCGCGGGTATTTCAGTGTCTGGCGAAAATCTTAGTTGATCTGGCCGTGACAGTGTTTGTACTTCTTGCCCGAACCGCAGTAGCACAGTTCGTTGCGGCCCAGTTTCTGCTCGTTGCGTACCGGAGCCGAAGCCAGGGCCACGTCGACATCGACGCCCTCTTCCAGCGCTTCCGGCTGTTCCAGGCCCGGGGCTTCGGCATGCTCGAACTGCATGCGCTGGGCCAGTGCCTCGGCTTCCTGGCGCAGGCGCGCCTCTTCCTCGACCGGGTCCTCGCGGCGAACCTGAACGTGCGACAGCACACGGATCGAGTCGCGCTTGATGGAATCCAGCAGCTCGGAGAACAGGGTGAAGGACTCGCGCTTGTATTCCTGTTTCGGGTTCTTCTGCGCATAACCACGCAGGTGAATACCGTGACGCAGGTGATCCATGGTCGACAGGTGGTCTTTCCACAGGTCGTCCAGGACGCGCAGAACGATTTGTTTCTCGAAGGTGCGCAGTGCTTCGGCACCGGCCTGGTCTTCTTTCTCGTTGTACGCCGCCACCAGCTCGTTGAGCAGTTTCTCGCGCAGGGTTTCTTCGTACAGGTGATCGTCTTCGTCGAGCCATTGCTGGATCGGCAGGGACACACCGAAGTCGCTTTGCAGCGCAGCTTCCAGACCGGCCACGTCCCACTGCTCAGGCAGCGATTGTGGAGGAATGTGCGCGCTGACGGTGGCGTTGAGCACGTCCAGGCGGAAGTCGGAGATGGTCTCGCCGATGTTGTCCGCGGCCAGCAACGTGTTACGCATGTGATAGATCACTTTACGCTGTTCGTTGTTGACGTCGTCGAACTCGAGCAGTTGCTTGCGAATGTCGAAGTTGCGGCCTTCTACCTTGCGCTGGGCCTTTTCGATCGCGTTGGTCACCATGCGGTGCTCGATCGCTTCGCCGGACTGCATGCCCAGGGCCTTCATGAAGTTCTTCACCCGGTCGGAGGCGAAGATGCGCATCAGGCTGTCTTCCAGAGACAGGTAGAAACGGCTGGAACCGGCGTCGCCCTGACGACCGGCGCGACCACGCAGCTGGTTGTCGATACGACGCGATTCGTGACGCTCGGACGCGATTACCTGCAGGCCGCCGGACTCCAGCACTTGCTGGTGGCGCTTCTGCCAGTCGGCCTTGATCTGGGCAATCTGCTCGGGGGTCGGGTTTTCCAGGGAGGCGACTTCGACTTCCCAGTTACCGCCCAACAGGATGTCGGTACCACGACCGGCCATGTTGGTGGCGATGGTCAGGGCGCCCGGACGACCGGCCTGGGCAATGATTTCCGCTTCTTTTTCGTGGAACTTGGCGTTCAGGACCTTGTGCTCGATGCCTTCCTTCTGGAGCAGGTTGGACATGTGCTCGGAAGTTTCGATGGTCGCGGTACCCACCAGAACCGGACGGCCCTGGGTCATGCATTCCTTGATGTCGTTGATGATCGCGGCATATTTCTCGTCCGCGGTCAGGAACACCAGGTCGTTGTAGTCTTTACGAGCCAGCGGCTTGTTCGGTGGAATCACCATCACCTGCAGGCCGTAGATCTGATGGAACTCGAACGCTTCGGTGTCCGCGGTACCGGTCATGCCGGACAGCTTGGTGTACAGACGGAAGTAGTTCTGGAAGGTGGTCGACGCCAGGGTCTGACTTTCGGCCTGGATGTTGAGGTTTTCCTTGGCTTCGATGGCCTGGTGCAGGCCCTCGGACAGACGGCGACCCGGCATGGTACGACCGGTGTGTTCGTCCACCAGGACCACCTGGCCATCCTGGACGATGTATTCGACGTTGCGGTTGAACAGCTTGTGTGCGCGCAGACCGGCATAGACGTGGGTCAGCAGGCCCAGGTTGTGCGCCGAGTACAGGCTCTCGCCTTCAGCCAGCAGGCCGACCTGGGTCAGCATCTCTTCGATGAACTGGTGACCGGCTTCGTTGAGTTCGACCTGACGGGTCTTCTCGTCGACGGTGAAGTGACCGGCTTTGGTGACCTCGCCTTCCACTTCCTCGACGTGCAGCTCAAGGCGCGGGATCAGCTTGTTGATTTCGGTGTACAGACGGGAACTGTCTTCAGCCTGGCCGGAGATGATCAGCGGGGTACGGGCCTCGTCGATCAGGATCGAGTCGACTTCGTCGATCACGGCAAAATTGAGCTCGCGCTGGAACTTGTCTTCCATGCTGAAAGCCATGTTGTCGCGCAGATAGTCGAAACCGAATTCGTTGTTGGTGCCGTAGGTGATGTCGGCGGCGTAGGCGGCACGCTTCTCTTCCGGCGGCTGGAACGGCGTGACCACGCCGACCGTCAGGCCGAGGAATTCATAGAGCGGGCGCATCCAGTTGGCGTCGCGGCGGGCCAGATAGTCGTTCACCGTGACCACGTGCACGCCCTTGCCGGACAGCGCGTTGAGGTAAACGCCCAGTGTTGCCACCAGGGTCTTGCCTTCACCGGTACGCATTTCGGCGATCTTGCCTTCATGCAAGGTCATGCCGCCGATCAACTGTACGTCGAAGTGGCGCATACCCATGACCCGCTTGCCGGCTTCGCGGGCGACCGCAAAGGCTTCGGGAAGCAGTTTGTCGAGGGTTTCACCTTTGGCTATGCGAGCCTTGAACTCTTCGGTCTTGGCGCGCAACTGATCGTCCGAAAGGGCCACCATTTGCTCTTCGAAGGCATTGACGATCTGTACCGTCTTGAGCATGCGTTTGACTTCACGCTCGTTCTTGCTTCCAAAAAGTTTCTTTAACAAAGGCGCAAACATATCGGCAGGATCTTCCACACATAGGGATGGAGGGCGGCCCCGTGAGTCGCCCGTGCAGCCCTCATGGCCGCATGCGAACGAGCATTCTACCCGGAAACGATGGTGAGGAAAGTGGCGTTATTCCACGATGCTGGTACAGCGCTGTGACGGGGCTCACTTACAATAAGGCCTTTTGCGCCAGTTTCAACCCGGACGAGTACGAAGTTAACCATTGATTTAATGGATAAAGCGCAGCCGCAGCGATGAACGAGGTCCGGCCAGCGCTTTCTGCTACCATGGCGGCTCTGTAACTTCAGGTGTCTGATCATGGCATTTCGCCCTCTTACGGCCAGAGCACCCGCCGTACTCCTTCGCGAAGCCAAGCCTCTCAAAGCCATACTCGGCCACGCCCAGCGCCTGGCGCATTTGCAGCGTCTGCTGGAAAGCCAGCTGCAACCGGCCGCGCGCGAGCACTGCCATGTCGCCTCCTGGCGTGAAGGCAGCCTGCTGCTGATCGTCACCGACGGCCACTGGGCGACGCGCCTGCGTTATCAGCAAAAACGCCTGCAACGTCAGCTTTTGGAGTTCAATGAGTTCAATAATCTGACGCGGATCCTGTTCAAAGTGCAGCCTCCCACCGTGCAACGCGGCGCAGCCGGCCACACCATGGACCTGTCGAGCAACGCCGCCGAGACCATTCAAGCCACCGCCGACGGCATCACCGATCCCAACCTGCGCGCTGCCCTGGAGCGCCTGGCCAGCCACGCCAAACCACGGGCGTAACTGGCCAGCCGCCGATCAGCGGCGCTTGCTGCCACCCAGTAGAGACCCCATCAACCCGCGCACCAGTTGCCGGCCCAACTGATTGGCGGCCTGACGCATGGCGGACTTCAGGGCCTGACCGGCGGCAGTGCCGAGGAACTCGCCGGCCCGATCGGTAAAGCTCGGCTCCTCCGCGGCCGGTTTGCCCGGCGCAGCCTCGGCCTCTGGTGCCAGGCCCTTGCGCCCCATCAGCACTTCATAGGCCGACTCGCGGTCGACCGGTTTGTCATAGCGGCCGACCAACGGTGAACTGTTGATCAGCGCAGTACGTTCGGCCTCGGTCAGCGGCCCGATGCGCGATTGCGGCGGTGCCACCAGCACTCGCTGGACCATCTCCGGCGTGCCTTTTTCCTGCAGGGTACCGACCAGCGCCTCGCCGATCCCCAGCTCGGTCAACACCGATAGCGCATCGAACGCCGGGTTCGGCCGGAAGCCGTCCGCCACCGCGCGCAAGGACTTCTGTTCCTTGGCGGTAAAGGCCCGCAAGCCGTGCTGGACGCGCAGCCCCAGTTGCGCCAGCACGTCGTCCGGCAAGTCGCCTGGCGACTGGGTGACGAAGTACACGCCCACGCCTTTGGAGCGAATCAGCCGCACCACCTGTTCCAACCGGTCCTGCAACGCCTTCGGCGTGCCGGCGAACAGCAGGTGGGCCTCGTCGAAAAACAGCGCCAGCAGCGGCTTTTCCGCATCGCCGCGCTCCGGCAGTTGCTCGAACAGCTCGGCCAGCAGCCACAACAGGAAGGTCGCATAGACCTTGGGCGCCTCGTGCACCAGGCGACTGGCGTCGAGCAGATGGATCCGCCCGCGCCCGTCACTGGCCGGCTGCAGGATGTCTTCCAGTTGCAGGGCCGGCTCGCCGAACAGGGCTTCGGCGCCCTGCTGTTCCAGGGTCGCCAGGCGCCGCAGCAAGGCCTGGCTGGAGCCGGTGGTCATCAGCGCCGCGTCATCCCCCAGCAACTGCGGGTTGTCCTTGAGGTGGTTGAGCAACGCCTTGAGGTCTTTCAGGTCGAGCAGCAACAGCCCTTCGCGGTCGGCCACCTTGAATGCCGCGTACAACGCCGATTGCTGGCTGTCGGTCAGCTCCAGCAGGCTGCCCAGCAGCAGCGGGCCCATTTCACTCAGGGTAGTGCGCAGCGGGTGCCCGGACTGCCCGTGAATGTCCCACAACGTGACCGGATAAGCCTGGGGCTTGTGGTTCAGCCACGGCATCCCGGCAATACGTTCGGCGACCTTGCCCTGGGGATTGCCCGCGGCGCCCAAGCCACACAGGTCACCCTTGATGTCCGCGGCGAACACCGCGACACCGGCATCGCTGAACGCTTCCGCCAGTCGCTGCAAGGTGACGGTTTTCCCTGTCCCGGTAGCGCCTGCCACCAGCCCGTGACGGTTTGCCAGGCGCATGGCCTGGGCAATCGGTTGCCCCGCGAGATCGGCACCGATAACGAGTTGCGATGAATCCGGCATTTTGTCACCCATGGTTAATCTTTAGCCTTGACCGGCCGATAGATCAGAAAAGACTGAAAAATAGTTCAGATAATTCCCCAAGGAGAGGTGGAAATATCAACTTACTTTCAACCCCGCCCATTTTGCGCGCTTTTATAAGAGCACGCTCGTGACATTAAGACCTAGCGGACACCACAAGCCATGAACAAAAACCTGCGCTTCAGCCATAAAATCCTGCTTGCCGCCGCCCTCATCGTTATTGCCGCCTTCGCTTCCTTCACGCTGTACAACGACTACTTACAGCGCAACGCGATCCGCGAAGACCTGGACAATTACCTGCATGAAATGGGCGATGTGACCGCCAGCAACATCCAGACCTGGCTCACCGGGCGCATCCTGTTGATCGAAAACCTGGCGCAAAACCTGGCGTTCGACCCGCAATCGACCAAGGTCGCCAGCCTGCTCGAACAGAAGGCTCTGACCTCGACCTTCATGGCCTCCTACCTGGGCGATGCCAGCGGCAGCTTCACCATCCGCCCGGACGCGAAGATGCCCGACGGCTTCGACCCGCGCGTTCGCCCCTGGTACAAAGGTGCCGAAAGCAGCAGCGGCTCGACCCTCACCGAACCCTATATAGATGCAGCCACCGGCCAGTTGATCATTTCCGTCGCCACCGCCTCGCGTAACGGCGGGCAGAGCATCGGCGTGGTGGGCGGCGACCTGAGCCTGCAAACCCTGATCGAAACCCTCAACGCCCTGGATTTCGACGGCATGGGCTATGCCTTCCTGGTCAGCGCCGACGGCAAGATCCTGGTGCACCCGGACAAGGCGCTGGTGATGAAGAGCCTGAGCGAGGCCTACCCGCAGAACACGCCACGCATCAATGGCGATTTCAGCGAAATCGAAGTCGAGGGCAAGACCCGCATCGTCACCTTCACCCCGATCAAGGGCCTGCCGTCGGTGAACTGGTACATCGGCCTGTCCGTGGACAAGGACAAGGCGTTCTCGATGCTCAGCGAGTTCCGCGCTTCGGCCATCATTGCCACCATCATCGCCGTGGCCATCATCATCGCCCTGCTGGGCATGCTGATCCGGGTGCTGATGCAGCCCCTGCATGTCATGACCCGCGCCATGCAGGACATCGCCGACGGCGAAGGCGACCTGACCCGCCGCCTGACCATCCAGAACCAGGATGAATTCGGCATCCTCGGCACCGCGTTCAACCGCTTCGTGGAACGCATCCACGGTTCGATCCGCGAAGTGTCGTCGGCCACCGAGCACGTCAACGAAGTCGCCCTGCGCGTGGTCAGTGCCTCCAATTCGTCGATGCTCAATTCCGACGAGCAGGCCAGCCGCACCAACAGCGTGGCCGCGGCGATCAATCAGCTCGGCGCCGCCGCCCAGGAAATCGCCCGCAACGCCGCCCAGGCCTCGCAACAGGCCAGCGACGCGCGCAACCTGGCCGAGGACGGCCAGCAAGTGGTGGACCGCAGCATCCTGGCGATGAACCAGCTGTCGGACATGATCAGCGCCTCCAGCAGCAACATCGAAACCCTCAACAGCAAGACCGTGAACATCGGGCAGATCCTCGAAGTCATCACCAGCATCTCCCAGCAGACCAACCTGCTGGCCCTCAACGCGGCCATCGAGGCGGCGCGGGCGGGCGAGGCCGGGCGCGGTTTTGCCGTGGTTGCCGACGAGGTGCGCAACCTGGCCCACCGCACCCAGGAATCGGCACAACAGGTGCAGACCATGATCGAGGAACTGCAGGTCGGCGCCCGCGAGTCGGTCAGCACCATGAGCAACAGCCAGCGCCACAGCCAGGACAGCGTGGAGATCGCCAACCAGGCCGGCGAACGCCTGAACAGCGTGACCCAGCGCATCGGCGAGATCGACGGCATGAACCAGTCCGTGGCTACCGCCACCGAGGAACAGACCTCGGTGGTGGAGTCGATCAACATGGACATCACCGAGATCAACACCCTGAACCAGGAAGGGGTGGAAAACCTGCAGTCGACCCTGCGCGCCTGTTCCGACCTGGAGCAGCAGGCCGCACGCCTGAAACAACTGGTCGGCAGCTTCCGTATCTGATCCCTTCAGCCATCCGGTGCCTGGACAAAACTCAGGCACCGGACTGCCGACAATCCCTCCCGCATCCGCAGCAAACCGTTCATCCAGGCACATCGCCAACCGCCACGGCATCCCGACCGAACATCTATCCTTGATAAGGGTCAACCCTAGGGAGAACACCGGATCGGAGGGATGATCATCGTGCATATCGCTGACATAACCATGTTCTACGCCCCTGCCAGCGGTGGCGTGCGCACTTATCTGGACGCCAAGCATCGTCGCCTGGGACGCCAACCAGGAATCCGCCACAGTTTGCTGATCCCCGGGGCCCACTTCAGCGAACGCGACGGTATCTATAAAGTCCCCGCTCCCGCCCTGCCCTTTGGCAAGGGCTACCGTTTTCCCCTGCGCCTGGGGCCCTGGCGCAATATTCTCCATGACCTGCAACCGGACCTGATCGAAGTCGGCGACCCTTACCTCACCGCCTGGGCGGCCCTGGATGCGCGGCGCCAGCTGGACGTACCTGTGATCGGCTTTTATCACTCGGACCTGCCGCTGCTGGTCAGCAACCGCATGGGCCCCTGGTTCACTCCGAATGTCGAGGCCTACGTGCGCAAGCTGTACGGCAACTTCGACCGGGTCCTGGCCCCCAGCCAGGTCATGGCCGACAAACTGATCGGCCTGGGCGTGCGCAACGTCTATGTGCAGCCGCTGGGCGTCGACCTGCAGACCTTCCACCCGAGTCATCGCGACCCTGCCCTGCGCACCGAACTGGGGATTGCCGAAGACAGCCGCCTGCTGATCTTTGCCGGTCGCGGTTCCAAGGAAAAGAACCTGCCGGTGTTGCTCAACTGCATGCAGCGCCTGGGCAAGCGCTACCACCTGCTGCTGGTGGGCTCGGCCATGCCGACCGCCGTGTCGGAGAACGTCACGGTGATCGACGAGTTCTGCCCGGCCCCTCAGGTCGCCCGGCTGATGGCCAGCGCCGATGCCCTGGTTCACGCCGGGGACCAGGAAACCTTTGGTCTGGTGATCCTCGAAGCCATGGCCAGCGGCATTCCCGTGGTGGCGGTGGCCGCCGGGGCCTTCCAGGAAATCGTCACCGCGGAAGGCGGCTTGCTCTGTGCGCCGAACAATCCGCTGGCGATGGCCCATGCCGTGCAGGAGCTGTTCGCCCAAGGCTGCGCCGAGCGGGGCCAACGGGCGCGCCGCCATGTCGAACGTTATTACGCCTGGGATACGGTGGTCGCCAGCCTGCTGGAGCACTATCGCGCCGTGCTCGGCACCCAGCAGCCGATGCTGGCCCATGGTTGAGTCCGCCGGGGTGCCCAGCGTGCTGCTGGTATTGCACGATGTCGCGCCACAAACCTGGATCGACTACCAACCCTTCGTCGAAACCGTCGACGCCATGGGCAATGTGCCGATGACCTGGCTGGTGGTACCGGATTTTCACCGGCACAACCCGCTCGATGCTCATCCCGGCTTTCGCCGGCTGCTCAGCGCGCGCCTGGAACGCGGCGACGAACTGGTGCTGCACGGTTACTTCCATTGCGACGAGGGCCCGCCACCGCGCACCCCGTATGACTGGTTCATGCGTCGCGTGTACACCCATGAGGGTGAGTTCTACAACCTCTCGGAAAACGCCGCCCTGGCACGCCTGCATGCCGGCCTGGAATTGTTCCAGCGTTACAACTGGCCCTTGCAAGGGTTCGTCGCCCCCGCCTGGCTGATGAGCCCGGGTACACGCCAGGCCCTGCGCCAACTGCCCCTGCGCTACACCAGCGGCCCGCAGCATCTGTACCGGCTGCCGGACTTCTCGCCGATCGCCGCCCCCGGCCTGGTGTGGAGCGCCCGCAGCGCCTGGCGCCGAACAGCCTCCCGGCTGCTCAGCCTGCAACGCGAACGACACTGGCAGCAGGCAGCGGTGATTCGCCTCGGCCTGCACCCGGTGGACATGCGTCACCCCGACTCGCGCCAGTACTGGCTGGACACCCTCAAACGCCTGCTGGAGCAAGGACGCCAGCCACTGACCAAGGCCGACTGGCTCGACACCCAGCCGCCAAGGGCGCGCGGTACCCCATGAGCCGGGCGATCTGGCTGGCCATGGCCTTGCTGGCGGCGATCCTGGTGCCGCTGCTGCTGGGCGGCGGCGAACTGTGGGGGCGGGTCCAGCGTTTTTCCCTGCCGTTGCTGCTCGGCATGCTGAGCATGATCCTACTGTGCTGGATCATCAATTCGCTGCGCCTGAGCCTGCTGCTGGGCCGACACCGCGGCCAGCTGGGACGCTGGAAGAGCCTCGCGGTGGTGATGTCCACCGAGTTCGCCATGTGCGCCACGCCCGGCGGCAGTGGCGGCCCCTTGACCTTGATGGCCCTGCTGGCGCGTAACGGCGTGCGCCCGGCTCGCGGCAGCGCGGTGTTTGCCATGGATCAGCTGAGCGACCTGCTGTTCTTCCTCTGCGCGCTGCTGGGGATCCTGTTCTACGCGCTGTTCCAGAACCTCAGCCAGCGCCTGGAATGGCTACTGGCCCTCAGCAGCCTTTCGCTGTTCGGCGGGTTATGCATCTGCCTGGCGATAGCCCGCTACCACCGTCGCCTGATCCTGCTCAGCGGCCATCTGCTTGCGCCCTTCAAGATTCGCCCCGCGACCCGTCGGCGCCGGGCGCGCAAATGGCTGCATTTCCTCAAGGCCTTCGGCGATAGCCTGAAACTGCCCTGGCAGACCCTGACGGGGGTCTTTGCCCTGACCTGCATGCATTGGGCGCTGCGCTACAGCGTGCTGTACCTGGCGTTGCGCGGGCTGGGGGTGGACCTGCAATGGGCCTGGACCTTTCTGATCCAGATGCTCGCCCTGAGCGCAGGGCAATTCAGCCTGCTGCCCGGCGGCGCGGGAGCGGCGGAGCTGACATCGGCGGCGCTGCTGGCGCCCATGGTGGGGAAGTCGACGGCGGCCGCGGCCATCCTGATCTGGCGGGCCGTTACCTACTATTTCTATCTGCTGGCCGGCGGGCCGGTATTCCTGATGATGGTCGGGCGCCCCTTGCTGCGCACCCTGATGAAGCTCAAGCAGGCTTAGGCGGCTCTGTATCCAGGGCATCCTGCTGCAACTGCTGCCACAACTCGGCGGCGCCGGGAAACTCGGTACCGTCCTCGACGCTCATATCGTCCGGGTCGTAACGGCTCAGGCAGCCCTCGCCGAGGGTGGCGGGTGCCTTGGATGTGGCTTTGTCCAGTGGATCACTCATCGGTCGATCCTCATGAAAAATCGCCGGACCCGGAGCTTGGATGCCCGGGCCCGGCGGATTCGATCAGAGCGCTTTTAATCAGAACACTCTGGATCAGAACACGACAGTCTTGTTGCCGTGCACCAGCACGCGGTCTTCCAGGTGGTAGCGCAGGCCGCGGGCCAGGACCATCTTCTCGACGTCACGACCGAAACGCACCATGTCTTCGATGCTGTCGCTGTGGCTGACACGGACCACGTCCTGCTCGATGATCGGGCCGGCATCCAGCTCTTCGGTCACGTAGTGGCAGGTCGCGCCGATCAGCTTCACACCACGCAGGGAAGCCTGGTGGTAAGGCTTGGCGCCGACGAACGACGGCAGGAAGCTGTGGTGAATGTTGATCACCTTGTGCGCGTATTCGCTGCACAGTTCCGGCGGCAGGATCTGCATGTAGCGCGCCAGCACCACCACTTCGGCGTCGTGCTGCTTGACCAGGCGCGAGACCTCGGCGAACGCCGGCTCCTTGTCCTGAGGGTTGACCGGCACGTGGTAATAAGGAATCCCATGCCACTCGACCATGCTGCGCAAGTCATCGTGGTTGGAAATCACACAGGAGATCTCGCAGTCGAGTTCGTCGCTGTGCCAGCGGTGCAACAGGTCCGCCAGGCAGTGGGACTCGCGACTGGCCATCAACACCACGCGTTTCTTCTGCGCGGTATCGGTGATGCGCCAGTCCATCGAGAACTCTTCGGCAATCGGCGCAAAGGCTTCACGAAAGGCTTCAAGGCCGAACGGCAAAGAGTCTGCACGTATTTCGTGACGCATGAAGAACCAGCCACTCAGGTCATCCGAGTGGTGACTGGCTTCGGTGATCCAGCCGTTGTGGGACGCCAGAAAGTTACTGACTTTGGCAACGATGCCAACGCGGTCCGGGCAGGAAATCACCAACCGAAAAGTGCGCATGAGGGGGAAACTCCAGAACTTCGCAAAGGCCGCCATTCTAGCGATTGCGCGACAAAACTGCAGTATTCGTGATGTCGGAATCCGATTCCTCTGACCAGCCTGTAGGGCTCATGCCCGATGCGAGAGGGGAATCAGTCACACTTGGAAATAGTCCTATAACTTTGTGGGAAATAGTCGTACGGACTCGTTCACAATATTTAACTCATCAATCAGGATCTTTGCTAAACACTCTAATCAAATTAAATAAAAGCCGGCTTTATTGTTTACTTGAGGAAACTGCCTGACTATTATTACGCCACTGTCACCTGCCACTCAGCACTCAACATAAGGCAATTCTCATGTCCCTGATCAACGAATACCGCGCCACAGAAGAAGCTATCAAAGAGCTGCAAGCCCGTTTGAAGAACCTGTCGCAAGACGACAAACTGCAAGCCGAGCTGGAATTCGAAGGCAAACTGCGCGCCCTGATGGGTGAATACTCCAAGTCCCTGCGCGACATCATCGCGCTGCTGGATCCGGACTCGAAAGTTAAGGCGCCACGTGTTGCCGCCAAAACTACCGGCACCAAGCGCGCACGCAAGGTCAAACAATACAAGAACCCGCACAACGGCGAAGTCATCGAAACCAAGGGCGGCAACCACAAAACCCTGAAAGAGTGGAAAGCCAAGTGGGGCGGCGACGTGGTCGAAGGCTGGGCAACCCTGCTGGGTTAAGCCGTACACCCGTCACAGAGGGATTTGCGACCTTATGAAAAAACGCCAGCTTGCTGGCGTTTTTTTTATTTCCGGCAAATACCCGAAATGTACTAAGCCGAACAATCAAAGCCCGAAACGCAGGGCCAGCGACCGGCTGTAATCCTGCCATTCATCCAGCACCTGACGCTGAATCGTTGTAGCACTCAGCCGTAGTTCGGCAGCCGCCTGATTGAAACTTTCCAGGGTATTGGGCGCTCCCCATTGCGGGTCGCACAGGCGCTGCTGACAGAATGACTTCCAGCGCTCTTGCTCCTCCCCGTTCAAGGTTTCAGGAAAGTTACGGGCGCGATAACGAAATAATAATTCAGGCAAACGTTCATCATCGAACGGCCATTGCTCTTGCCCTAAATGAAGCGGCTCGGCATTGCGCACTTGTTCGCATAAGCGTCGGTCGCGATCGCCGATAAAACCGTCGTACAACTGCTGCTCGGGATCGACGCTGGGGGCAAAATCCTCGCTGGCATAAATTGCCGCAAGTTTATCCCGCCAAACTTCTTGTGCGTCACTTAGCCGCAGCGTCCGGGCCTTATATTCCGCCATGTCCAGTTGCAAACGCTGCTGGTCCTCGCCACGCAATACATTCAGCGGCGCGACGACCGGGCAGCGGTTGATATGGATCAGCTTCAACGGCACCGGCAATTCGCCTTCGGCCAGGTCTTCGCGGCGGGTATACAAACGCTGGCGCAGCGTCTCGGCGTCCAGGTCGAGCAATCCCTGTGGGTCCAGGTGCAGGTCACAGACAATCAGGGCGTTGCGGTTGCGCGGATGCCAGGCCAGCGGCAGGACCACGCCGACATAACTGCGCGCCGCGGAAAAGCGTCCGGAAATATGCACCAGCGGTTGCAACAGACGAACCTGGTCCATGACTTTCTGCTTGCTGCGCAACTGGAACAGCCATTCATACAACTTCGGCTGCTTGTCCCGAATCAACTTGGCCAAGGCAATAGTGGCGCGGACATCGGAGAGTGCTTCGTGGGCATGCCCGTGATCGATGCCATTGGCGGCGGTCAGGCGCTCCAGCTTCAGGGTCACCCGCCCCTCCTCGTCCCGCGGCCAGACAATCCCTTCCGGGCGCAAGGCATAGGCAGTGCGCACCACATCGATCAGGTCCCAGCGGCTGTTGCCGCCTTGCCACTCGCGGGCATAAGGGTCGAAGAAATTCCGGTACAGGCTGTAGCGGGTCATCTCGTCGTCGAAGCGCAGGGTGTTGTAGCCGGCGCCACAAGTGCCCGGTGCCGCCAGCTGGGCGTGCACCCGGGTCATGAAATCGGCTTCGCTCAGCCCCTGTTCGGCCAGCCGGCCCGGGGTAATGCCGGTGATCATGCAGGCCGCTGGATGGGGCAGGATGTCGTCGCTGGGCTGACAGTAAAGATTGACCGGCTCGCCGATCTCGTTGAGTTCGAAGTCGGTGCGAATCCCCGCCACCTGCAACGGCCGATCGCAGCGCGGGTTGATGCCGGTGGTTTCGTAGTCGTACCAGAAGATGGAAGTCACGGGCTGTTCCTGAGCAAAAGACCGGCAAAGTCTAGGCGCTTGGCACCAGCCGCGGCCAGCCTTGTGATGATTCAAGGGTAACGGCGCACGTCACGCAGCACAGTTAATGATGTCGTTCGCCCCTCCGACACTGCTAGCATCAGGCGGTCATCCATCGCCACCAGGCCAGCCTCAAGTTGCCTATGCTCGAGACGACAGCACTGCCAGGGAAAGCATTGCCCCCGCCACTGGACACCCGCTACCAGGTCGAAACGCCAGAAGGCATCGACCTGCCGCTGCGGCCGGCGGGGCTGATGTCGCGCGCCCTGGCCTTTGCCATCGACCTGGGCTTTCGTGGCCTGATCCTCGGCGTGCTGTTTATTGTTCTGGGGTTTCTCGGCCAGCTCGGCATGGGGCTGGGCTCGATCCTGCTGTTTCTGGTCAGTTGGTGGTACATGGTGCTGTTCGAGGTGTTGAATCAGGGCTGCTCGCCAGGCAAGCAGCTGATGGGCCTGCGGGTCGTGCAGGACGATGGCACGCCCATCGGCTGGGGCCCTTCCCTGACCCGCAACCTGCTGCGTTTTGTCGACATGCTGCCGTTCGGTTATTGCCTCGGCGCCATCAGTTGCCTGCAGCACCCGACCTTCAAGCGCCTCGGCGACCTGGCCGCCGGCACCCTGGTGATCTACCGCGAGCAGCCGGTGGTTCGCCCGACCTTGCCGGCAGTGCCCGCCAGAACCGCCGCCTTCGCCCTGAGCCTGACTGAACAACGGGCCATCCTCAGCTTCGCCGAACGCCAGGAACAACTGTCCGCGGACCGGGTCCAGGAGCTGGCCGCCCTGCTCGCCGAACCTCTGCACGTAACGCCCGCGCAGGCCCGTGACGAACTCAATGGCATCGCCCGCGGACTGCTGGGGCCGACATGAAACAGAGCCTGTTCGAAAACCGTCATCACGCCTTGTGGCAGCGCCTGCGCGAACAGCTCGAACAACTGGAACGCGGCCAGGCGACGCCCGAGACCCATGCCCGTTTTCCCGAGGATTACCGCCGCTTGTGCCAACACCTGGCCCTGGCCCAGGAACGCGGCTACAGCAGCTTCCTGGTCGACCCGTTGCAACAACTGGCGCTGCGCGGCCATCAGCAGCTCTATCGCCAACGCAGCCCGTTGGGCGCCCGGGTCCTGGGCTTTGTCCTGGCCGGTTTCCCACAGCTCGTGCGCGAACAATGGCGCTTCGTCCTGGCCGCCAGCCTGGTGTTCTTTGGCAGCTTGCTGGGTATCGGCCTGCTGGTGTACCTGGTGCCCGAACTGATCTACAGCGTGGTCAGCCCGCAACAGGTGGCCGAAATGCAACGCCTCTACGATCCAGATGCCAGTCGCCTGGGCCGCCTCGCCAATCGGGCCGCCGGCGAAGACTGGATGATGTTCGGCTACTACATCATGAACAACATCGGCATCGCTTTTCAGACCTTTGCCAGCGGCCTGCTGTTTGGCCTGGGGAGCCTGTTCTTCCTGTTCTTCAACGGCCTGACCATCGGCGCGGTGGCCGGGCACCTGACCCAGATCGGCTATGGCGCCACCTTCTGGTCGTTTGTCGTCGGCCACAGTGCCTTCGAGCTCAGCGCCATCGCCCTGGCCGGCGCGGCGGGATTGAAAATGGGCTGGGCGCTGATAGCCCCCGGACGCCTGCCCCGCGGCGAAGCCTTGCTGCTGGCCGCGCGCACCAGCGTGCAGTTGATCTGCGGGGTCATCCTGTTCCTGCTGATCGCTGCCTTTATCGAAGCCTATTGGTCCTCCCTGACCTGGCCCGCGGCCTGGATCAAATACCTGGTCGGCGGCATCTGCTGGCTGCTGGTCCTGGCCTACCTGATATTCGCTGGACGCCGCCATGCGCCTGAGTGAAGCCAGCGTGGTGATTCGCCCGCGCACGACTTGGGAAGCCATGGACCTGGGAGTACTGCTGAGCCAGCGCCACCGACGCCTGCTGATGACCAGCTGGGCGCTGATCACGCTCCCGGTATTCGCCCTGCTCAGCCTGTTGCTCTGGGACTCGCCTACCCTCGCCCTGCTGCTGTTCTGGTGGCTCAAGCCGGCCTTCGAACGGCTGCCGCTGTACATCCTCGCCAAAGCCCTGTTCGGCGAAACCCCGACCTTGCGCCAGGCCCTGCGCCAATGGCCCAGACTGCTCAAGCCACAACTGCTGGCCAGCCTGACCTGGCGCCGCCTGAGCCTGAGCCGCAGTTTCATCATGCCCGTGGTGCAGCTCGAGGGCCTGAGTGGCGAGGCGCGCCAGCAACGGGTGCGGGTGCTGCAACAGCGCAATGCCGGGGCCGCGCACTGGCTGACCCTGATCGGCGTGCACCTGGAAGGCATCTTGTGGATCGGCCTGCTGGCGTTGTTCTATCTATTGCTGCCACAACAGATCGAGCTGGACTGGGACTGGCAGACGCTGATTGCCGCCGCCGAGCAGGACTGGCTCTGGCTCGAACACCTGACCAACGCTTTTTACGCGCTGGTCCTGATTGTCTGGGAGCCGGTGTACGTCGCCTGCGGCTTCAGCCTCTACCTCAATCGCCGCACGCTGCTGGAGGCCTGGGATATCGAACTGGTGCTGCGTCGCCTGCGGCAGCGCTTGAGTGGCGCCGCCCTGCTGCTGGTCCTGGGCAGCCTGAGCCTGCTGCCCATGCTGTCCGAGGCCTGGGCCGCCGAGCCGGCCACTGGCCCTGACAGCCCGCGCCTGCTGGATCAGCCGCTGACCAGCCAGGCCGCGAAAGACAGCATCAGCCAGATCCTCGACCAGCCGCCCTTCAAGAACCCGCAGACCGTGACCCGTTACCGGTTCGACGAAGACCGCCCGAAAAGCGCTGAACAATCTGAGATACCGGGCTGGCTCAAGGCCCTGATCGATCGGCTCGACAGCAGCGTCTTCGGCGCTGCGGCCAAGGCCCTGGAGATCCTGCTCTGGGCCCTGCTGCTGGGGGCGCTGGCCCTGCTGGTGTGGCGTCATCGTCAGTGGTTACGGGCCTTTGTCGGCCGCCGTCCGCTGCCGGGCAAGTTACCCGCGCGAGCCGCTCCGCACCAGCTGTTCGGCCTGGACCTCAGCCCCGACGCCTTGCCCGAGGATGTCGCCGCCGCTGCCGAGGCGCTCTGGCCACAGCAGCCACGCGAAGCCCTCGGGCTGTTGTACCGCGCGCTACTGAGCCGGCTCCTGCATGACTTCCGCCTGCCGTTGAAACCGGCGGACACCGAGGGCCAGGTCCTCGAGCAGATCAAGGCTTTGCAGTTGCCCCAGCTGCAGGCGTTCAGCAACAGCCTGACCCGGCACTGGCAGAACCTGGCCTACGGTCATCGCCTGCCTCCCGCGCAGTTGAAGCAGGAACTATGCGATGGCTGGCGCACCCTGTTCGGCCCGGGAGCCCCACGATGAACCGGCGCCTGCTGCCGCTGCTCGCGCTGCTGGTCGCTGGCCTGCTCGGCGGCTTGCTGCTGTACCTCTACCTCAACGCCCGGCCCTACCAGGAAACCATCGACCACGGCCCCTCCCCGCAAGCCCGCGCCAACCCTTACCTGGCGGCGGAAATGTTCCTGCGCCAGCGCGGCTTGCAGGTTCACCACGCCAACGGCCTGGAGGTGCTGCCGACCCTCAAGCCGCAGCAGAACAGCCTGTTGCTGCTGGGCGAGCGCTCGAACATGACGCCGCAGCAGGTCGAGCAACTGCTGGACTGGGCCAGGGCCGGCGGGCGCCTGCTGTTCGTCGCCGAAGCGCTGTGGAACAAAGAGGCCGGACGCAGCGGCGACCTGTTGCTCGATCGCCTGCACCTGCGCCAGTTTCTCAGCAAGGACCTCAAAGCCCCGCCGCCAGGCGCTGGCAAAGAGCCCTACCCGAAACTGACCAAGCTCTACCTGGAAGACCAAGACGCGCCGGCCTACATCGGTTTCGACACCGACTTCCACCTGGAAGACCCGGACAACCTCGCCCAGTCCTGGGCCAACAGCGCCCGGGCCACCCACATGATGCAACTGAGCTACGGCCAGGGTTCGGTGACCGTGCTCACCGATGCCGAGATCTGGAAGACGCCGTTGATTGCCAAGTACGACAACGCCTGGCTGCTCTGGTACCTGAGCGCCGACAGCGACGTCACCCTGCTGTTCGACACCGATCACGACAGCCTCTGGAGCCTGCTGCTGAAGTATTTCCCCCAGGCGCTGGTGGCCCTGGCGGCACTGCTCGGCCTGTGGCTGTGGCATGTAGGGCTTCGCCACGGACCGATGCAGGCCCCGATGCCCAGGGCCCGGCGCCAGTTGCGCGAGCACCTGCAAGCCAGCGCCCGCTTCCTGTTGCGCCACACCGGTCAGCAGGGGCTGCTGCATAGCCTGCGGCAGGACATCCTGCGCCGCGCCCAGCATCGTCATCCCGGTTTCGAACGACTCACCGCCGCCGAACAAGGGCAGGTCCTGGCCCGCCTTACCCGGCAACCGGACAGCGTCATCAGCCAGGCCCTGGCGCCCCAGCCGGCACAACGCCTTTCCAGCGCCGACTTCAGCCGCCTGGTCACCCACCTGCAAACTCTCAGGAATGCCCTATGAGCGACCTTCCCGCCGAACCGCTTCCCGCCACCGAGCCCGGTCATGCGCAAGCGCATGCCGTCCAGCAACGCCAGCGCGCCAGCCAGCTGGCCCAGGCCCTGCGCCACGAACTGCAAAAGGCGGTGATCGGCCAGGACGCGGTGATCGACGACGTGCTCACCGCCCTGATCGCCGGCGGCCACGTGCTGCTCGAAGGCGTGCCCGGGCTGGGCAAGACCTTGCTGGTGCGCGCCCTGGCCCGTTGCTTTGGCGGCGAGTTCGCGCGCATCCAGTTCACCCCGGACCTGATGCCCAGCGACGTCACCGGCCATGCGGTCTACGACCTGCAGACCGAGCAGTTCAAGCTGCGCAAGGGCCCCTTGTTCACCCACTTGCTGCTGGCCGACGAGATCAACCGCGCGCCGGCCAAGACCCAGGCCGCCCTGCTCGAAGCCATGCAGGAGCGCCAGGTCACCCTCGAAGGCCGGGCGCTGCCCATCGCCCAGCCCTTCATGGTCCTGGCCACGCAGAACCCGATCGAACAGGAAGGCACCTACCCGCTGCCGGAAGCCGAACTCGACCGTTTCATGCTCAAGCTGCGCATGGATTACCCAGACAGCGACCAGGAATTGAACATGGTCCGCCAGGTCACCCGCTCGCCCCGGGCCGACATGCTCGACGTGCAGCCGCTGCGTACCCTGCTGCAGGCCAAGGACGTGCTGGCCCTGCAGCGGATCGCCAGCGACCTGCCGCTGGACGAGCAGGTCCTCGACTATGCCGTGCGGCTGGCCCGGGCCACCCGCAGCTGGCCGGGGCTGACCCTCGGCGCCGGGCCACGAGCGTCGATCGCCCTGGTCCGTGGGGCCCGCGCCAGGGCCTTGCTGCGCGGCGGCGAGTTCGTCATTCCGGATGACATCAAGGGTTGCGCCCTGGCGGTGCTGCGGCATCGCGTGCGGATCGCCCCGGAGCTGGATATCGAAGGCTTGTCAGTGGAGCAGGTACTCAAGCAACTGCTCGATCAAGTGCCGGCGCCACGACTGTGAGCCCGCCAAAGCGATGAAGCCTTCACGCCTGTTTCTGACCTGGCTCGGCGTATTGCTGGCGCTGGACGTGCTGCTCGGCGCCGCGCGTGCCTACGGCCTGGCGGTCGCGGCCAGCCTGCAAGCGATCGCCTGGGGCCTGCTCCTGGCCCTGTTGCTGCTGGCCGTGCTGGACGCCTTCCGGCTCAGGCGCCTGCCTTCGCCCCAACTGCGGCGCCAGTTGCCCGGCAGCCTGCCCCTGGGGCGCTGGAGCGAAGTGCGCCTAGAGGTTCGCCACGACTTTACCCAACCGCTGACCCTGGAGCTGTTCGACCATGTGCCCGATGGCCTGGGCTTCGAATACCTGCCGCAGTCGCTGCTCCTGGAGCCGGGCCAGTCGCAGGAACTGGGTTATCGGGTGCGCCCGCTCAAGCGCGGCCATTTCAACTTCGAGCGCTGCGAGGTCAGCCTGCCCAGCCCGCTGGGCCTGTGGTCGGCGCGTCGACTGCTGAAGCTCGACGACAGCACGCGCGTCTACCCGGATTTCGCCCGCCTCTACGGCGCCCGGCTGCTGGCCGTCGACAACTGGCTGAACCAGATCGGCGTGCGGCAACAGCCGCGTCGTGGCCTGGGCCTGGAGTTCAACCAGCTGCGTGAGTTTCGCGAGGGCGACAGCCTGCGCCAGATCGACTGGAAAGCCACCGCCCGGCAACGCACGCCGATTGCCCGCGAGTACCAGGACGAACGCGACCAGCAGATCGTCTTCATGCTCGACTGCGGACGGCGCATGCGCAGCCAGGACGGCGAACTGGCGCATTTCGACCACGCGCTCAACGCCTGCCTGCTGCTCAGTTATGTCGCCTTGCGCCAGGGCGACGCGGTGGGCCTCTGCACCTTTGCCGGCGAACGCCGCCGCTATCTGGCGCCGGTCAAGGGCGCGGGCCAGTTGAGCGCCTTGCTCAACACTGTCTACGACCTGGACAGCAGCCAGCGCTGCGCCGACTTCCAGGCCGCCGCCAGCGAGCTGCTGGCCCGACAGAAACGCCGGGCCCTGGTAGTGCTGGTGACCAACCTGCGGGACGAGGACGACGAGGAACTGCTGACCGCGGTCAAGCGCCTCGGGCGCCAGCACCGGGTCTTGGTGGCCAGCCTGCGCGAGGAAGTCCTCGATCAGTTGCGCCAGGCGCCGGTGCACAACCTGCCCGATGCCCTGACCTACTGCGGCACGATCAATTACCTGAATGCCCGCACCGACCTGCATGAACGCCTGAGCGCCCAGGGCGTTGCCCTGCTCGATGTGCGGCCGGGTGAACTGGGGGCGGAACTGGTGACCCGTTACCTCAGTTGGAAAAAGGCCGGGACGCTGTAGCGGTCAGGCGGAGGTCTGCACCGGGTAGAAACTGAAGTAGCTGCGCAAGGCCGTCACCAGCTCGCGGTACTCGGGAGGCGAACGCAGCAGCACGAAGCCGGTGTCGTAATGATGGGGCGTGACATCTTCATGGCACCAACGGCAGGAGGCGGTGATCTCGATCGGTTGCAGCTGGCCGTCGCGGCCGGGAACCTGCAGGCGCAACTCGAAATCGGCGCCGATCAGCATCGGCAACTGGCTGATCAACATAAAGCCATCTTCGGAAACGTTGCCCAGATAACCGATGGGTCGATCGGTCAGCCGATTGAAGACTTTCAAAAAACACGGCAACTGGTGCCGCTCGATCCGCCGGTCCGTGAACATGTCATGCATCGCTATTTAGGAAGGTCATTGCGCATCGTCGCGCCGAGGACTGTCGGCCCCGGCCGGCCCATTTTAGAAACAATACTCTAAAACAGGCCCACAGATGTTAGCTCAAGGCTCACGCGAGATCAGCAATAGCCTGATGACGAGTATTACAACGCGGTCGGACGCGCCTGAGCGCTGTTGCGCGAAGGGTAATGACCCAGTTGCTGCAGGGTTTCCAGGCGCGCGCGGGCGCGGTAGGCGTACTCGCTGCTGGGGTGTTCGGTGATGATGTACTGGTAGGTCTGCGCGGCATCGAGGAACAGCTTCTGCCGCTCCAGGCACTGTCCGCGCAGCATCGATACTTCAGGCTGGATATAAGGGCGCGAGCGACTCGTGCGGTCGACCTGGCTCAGTTCGAGCATCACCCGTTCGCAGTTGCCGGCGTCGTAGGCGCGGTAGGCGGTATTCAGATGATGGTCCATCGACCAGCGGGTACAGCCGACAACACTGACGGCCAGGGCAGCAATGAGCACGAATCGCATGGGGGTTCTCCTGTCTTGTGCACGTTATCGACCCGCGTTGGAAAATCTTCAGGAATGTTCGTTTAAAGAAACAAACGAATAAGTAGTGCAAACGAACAATGACTACAGCTGCGGACCATAGTAGCCTCTCGTTGCGCTTGAACTCAGGAGTCTTTGCATGTCCGTCCGTCGTACCAAAATCGTCGCTACCCTTGGCCCGGCCAGTAACTCGCCGGAAGTTCTCGAACAGCTGATTCTGGCTGGCCTGGACGTCGCCCGCCTGAACTTCTCCCACGGCACCCCGGACGAGCACAAGGCTCGCGCCAAGCTGGTGCGTGACCTGGCCGCCAAGCATGGGCGCTTCGTCGCGCTGCTGGGTGACCTGCAAGGCCCGAAGATCCGTATCGCCAAATTCGCCAACAAGCGCATCGAGCTGAAGATCGGTGACAAGTTCACCTTCTCCACCAGCCACCCGCTGACCGAAGGTACCCAGGACATCGTCGGCATCGACTATCCGGACCTGGTCAAGGACTGCGGCGTGGGCGACGAGCTGCTGCTCGACGACGGCCGCGTGGTGATGCGCGTCGACACCGCCACCAGCACCGAACTGCATTGCACCGTGACCATCGGCGGCCCGCTGTCGGACCACAAAGGCATCAACCGTCGCGGTGGTGGCCTGACCGCTCCGGCCCTGACCGAAAAAGACAAGGCCGACATCAAGCTGGCCGCAGCCATGGACCTGGACTACCTGGCCGTGTCCTTCCCGCGCGACGCCGCTGACATGGAATACGCCCGCCAACTGCGCGACGAGGCCGGCGGCACCGCCTGGCTGGTGGCGAAGATCGAGCGCGCCGAAGCCGTGGCCAACGACGAAACCCTTGACGGCCTGATCAAGGCCTCCGACGCCGTGATGGTGGCCCGTGGCGACCTGGGCGTGGAAATCGGCGATGCCGAGCTGGTGGGCATCCAGAAGAAAATCATTCTGCACGCCCGTCGCCACAACAAGGCGGTGATCGTCGCGACCCAGATGATGGAGTCGATGATCCAGAACCCGATGCCGACCCGCGCCGAAGTGTCCGACGTGGCCAACGCCGTGCTCGACTACACCGACGCCGTGATGCTCTCGGCCGAATCCGCCGCCGGCGCCTACCCGCTCGAAGCCGTCCAGGCCATGGACCGCATCTGCATCGGCGCGGAAAAGCATCCGACCAGCAAGACCTCCAGCCACCGCATCGGCAAGACCTTCGAGCGCTGCGACGAGAGCATTGCCCTGGCTACCATGTACACCGCCAACCACTTCCCGGGCGTGAAGGCGATCATCGCCTTGACTGAAAGCGGCTACACCCCGCTGATCATGTCGCGTATCCGTTCCTCGGTGCCGATCTACGCGTTCACCCCGCACCGCGAAGCCCAGGCCCGCACCGCGATGTTCCGTGGCGTCTACACCATCCCGTTCGACCCGGCGTCCCTGCCGCCAAGCGAAGTCAGCCAGAAGGCCATCGACGAGCTGGTCAAGCGCGGCGTCGTGAAGAAAGGCGACTGGGTGATCCTGACCAAGGGCGACAGCTACCACACCACCGGCGGCACCAACGGCATGAAGATCCTGCACGTTGGCGACCCGATGGTCTGAGTCCCCTGACGCAACAATAAAGAGCCCCGCAGTGAAGACTGCGGGGCTTTTTCATGGGGGCACATTTATGGAACTCACGAACCTGTAGCCGCTACCGCCAGGCCTTCAGCGATCTTGAGACCTTACGCCCCTTCGTCGGAATGCCGCCCAAATCGATCGCAACCTCCGGTAGCGGCGACACGAGCGGTGCCGATTTCAGCTTTTAGCGAAAAAGCCCGACAAGGCCGCCAGCGCTTCCGGCGAATGCAGGCGCTGGGTGAACAGGGCGCCCTCCTCCTCGATCACCTTGCGCAGCTGTTCGCGATCGGGCGTGCGCATCAGCTGCTTGCTGATCTGCACCGCCTGCGGCGCCAGCTTCTCGAAACGCAGCGCCATCTCCCGGGCCTTGTCCAGGGTCGCCGCGCCATCGGCCAAGGCCAGGTTGGCAATCCCCCACTGCGCAGCCTGTTCACCGCTGAAACCTTCGCCCAGCAGCAACAGTTCGGCGGCCCTGGCCTGCCCGAGCAAGCGTGGCAGGATCAGGCTGGAACCGAACTCGGGGCACAAACCGAGATTGACGAAAGGCATGCGCAACCGGGCATCGCGGCTGACGTACACCAGGTCGCAATGCAGCAGCAGGGTGGTGCCGATCCCCACGGCCGGCCCGGCAACCGCGGCGACCACCGGCTTGCGGCACTCGAACAGGCTGAGCATGAACTGGAAGACCGGGCTGTCGAGACCGGTAGGTGGCTGCTGGAGGAAGTCGGCAATGTCGTTGCCGGCGGTAAAGCAGTCGCTGCTGCCGCTGAGCAGTACCGCGCGGACCTCAGGGTCGGCGTCGGCTTGCCGCAACCCTTCGGCCAGCTGGCTGTACATGGCCCGGGTCAGGGCATTTTTCTTGTCCGGGCGATTCAGGCGCAGGGTCAGCAGCCCGCCCTCGCGTTCAAGCAGGATGGTATCGGTCATGGGTGGTCTCGCTCAGGACGGATCAGCGCTCAGCCACGGGGCAGGAATACGTCGGCCAGCAGTTGATTGCGCGGCAACCCCGCCAGGTACAAGCGTCGGGCGAAAGCATCGACGCTGTCGGGGTGCCCGCAGAGTAAAGCCTGGGTTTGCCGCGAAACAAGCCGCAGTTGTGCCAAAGCCGCTGGCAGCTCGGTCGCGATCAACAGTTCGACACTGAGGTTGGCATGGCTCGCCGCCAGCGCCGCCAGGGGCTTGGCCAGGTAATGTTCGCTGGCGTCATGGGCCAGGTGAATGACGCGGATGTCGCCCTGATGATCCTGGCGCAAAGCCTCGCGCAGGATACCGAACAAGGGCCCCAGCCCGGTGCCCGCCGCCAGCAGCCACAATGGCCGGGTTTGCCAGTCCGGGTCGTAGTGCAGCGCCCCGCCGCGCAGCTCGCCCAGGCGCAGCCCATCGCCGGGCTTGAGCTGGCGCGCCGCGTCGCTGAACTCGCCGGGCTGGCGGCAATCGAGATGGAATTCGAGAAAGCGGTCTTCGCCAGGCAGGCTCGCCAGCGAATACGGCCGCGCCACGCCGGAAGCCGTCCACAGCACCAGGTGCTGGCCGGCCTGATAACGCAGGTTGCGCTCCGGCTGCAAACGCAGGCGCAGCACTGTGGCCGACAGCCAGTCCACACCGACCACCTCGGCCGGCGCGCCATCGCGCAGCGGGTCGTAGGTTTCGACCCGCAGGTCTTCCACCACCTGACACTGACAGGCCAGCCGCCAGCCGCGCTGGCGCTGATCGTCGCTCAAGGCATCGGGCCGGCTGTCGCTGGGCAGGCCCTCGACGCAGTGCACCAGGCAGGCATGGCAACTGCCGGCGCGGCAGCTGTAAGGCACCGCCACGCCGGCCTGATTCAAGGCATCCAGCAGATTGCTGCCCGCGACCACCGACCACTGCCGCTCACCGACACGCAGCTCAGGCATCGATATTTTCCCAGGCCGCGGCGCAGCGATTGCGTCCGTCGCGCTTGGCCCGATACAGCGCCTGGTCGGCACGTTGCAGGGCATCGTCCAGGTCGTCGCCCAGCTCCACCAGGGTCATGCCGACGGACAGGCTCAGGCCAGGCACCTCGACCCCGATCAACTGGGCGTCCATAAAGGCCACGCGCAGACGCTCGCAGCAGGAGGTCAGGCGTTCGGGATCGCAATCGGGCAACAACATGACAAACTCCTCGCCGCCGTAGCGGGCCAATACATCGCCATCGCGCAAGCAGGCGCTGGCTACGGCGGCGAACGCCTGCAGCACCTGATCGCCGGCGGCATGGCCGTGCACGTCGTTGATCCGCTTGAAGTGATCGAGGTCGATCAGCGCCAGGCCATGCATCTGCTCCAGGCTCATCGTGTGCAGTTCACGCGACGCCAGCCGCAGGAAATGCCGTCGATTGTACAGGCCGGTCAGTTCGTCGGTGGCAACCAGATCCTCCAGTTGTCGCATCATGCCGCGCAAGGTGTCCTGGTGCGCCTGCAAGGCGAAGCGCCTTTGCCGCATGCGCTGCCGGGAAGTCTGCACATAGCTGGCGTACAGGCACAGCCAGATCAGCACCGCGAACAGCACGCACACCTGCAGGACGGCGAGCATCGGATCGGCCAGCCGGAAGTGGTAGCCGTCCCACAGCGTGATTCCGGCAAAACCGATGAAAATACACAGGGCGCAGCGCACGAAGGCCCGGCGCGGAAGGTGGAACAGGCCGAACAGCAGCGTCAACAGATAGAACACCAGGAAGGTGCCGCGCGCCGTATCGAGGTGGGCCAGCAGCCATGTCTGCCAGCCGATGGCCAGGAGTATCTGGATCTCGGTCAGGCTCGGGTCGCGAAAGCGCAGGTTGCGCCCGGAGACAAACAGCCAGAACAGCAGCGCCTGGCTCAGCACCACCAGGCCGGTATCGATCAGCGCCGAATGCACCGGCGCCGAATAGTAGCCACTGAAAATGGCCAGCCAGAGCAGCAGCAACGCCAGTCCATAGGTACCCGCCGCAAGAACGAAGCGCTTGAGTAAAAGACTCTGGATAGCGTTATGGGTCAATCGTTGACTCACCATGCGAAAGGGGGCTTTAAAGAGTTTCCTACCCTACAGGCCACTTGCCACTTTAGTGGTGTCGCCAAAAAATAACTATCCCATTTTTGTTCCCGCCCAGCGCCATCCGGCCCGGGGCCGCGCCCACCGTCATGCCTGGCGCCATCCCCCGACTGGCGCATCCCCGGCATGCGACTTTGGTTTGACTGCCGGCGCGTGTGCCCGGCTCCGAGGCGCGGTATACTGCCGCGCCTTTTTAGCGTCGCGCCAGTGTGTCCGGCGTGCCTTGAAGGTGCTTGCAACCGACCGATGCACCCAAGCTGCAAGCACCTTATTAAATGTTCCCGTCTTTTAGAGGAGCGCGACTCATGACCGTGATCAAGCAAGACGACCTGATTCAGAGCGTTGCCGACGCCCTGCAATTCATTTCCTACTACCACCCCGTGGACTTCATCCAGGCGATGCACGAAGCCTACCTGCGCGAAGAATCGCCAGCGGCCCGTGACTCCATGGCGCAGATCCTGATCAACTCGCGCATGTGTGCCACCGGCCACCGCCCGATCTGCCAGGACACCGGTATCGTCACCGTATTCGTACGCGTGGGCATGGACGTGCGCTGGGACGGCGCGACCATGAGCCTGGACGACATGATCAACGAAGGCGTGCGTCGCGCTTACAACCTGCCGGAAAACGTCCTGCGGGCCTCGATCCTCGCCGACCCGGCGGGCGCTCGTAAAAACACCAAGGACAACACCCCGGCGGTCATCCACTACTCCATCGTTCCCGGCAACACCGTGGAAGTGGACGTGGCGGCCAAGGGCGGCGGCTCCGAGAACAAGTCGAAGATGGCCATGCTCAACCCGTCCGACTCGATCGTCGACTGGGTGCTGAAAACCGTTCCGACCATGGGCGCCGGCTGGTGCCCGCCGGGCATGCTCGGCATCGGCATCGGCGGCACCGCTGAGAAAGCCGCGGTGATGGCCAAGGAAGTGTTGATGGAATCCATCGACATCCATGAGCTGAAGGCCCGCGGCCCACAGAACCGTATCGAAGAGATGCGCCTGGAGCTGTTCGAGAAGGTCAACCAGCTGGGCATCGGCGCCCAGGGCCTGGGCGGCCTGACCACCGTGCTCGACGTGAAGATCATGGACTACCCGACCCACGCCGCTTCCCTGCCGGTGTGCATGATCCCGAACTGCGCCGCGACCCGTCACGCGCACTTCGTGCTCGACGGCTCGGGCCCTGCGTCCCTGGAAGCGCCACCTCTGGACGCCTACCCGGAAATCGTCTGGGAAGCCGGTCCGTCGGCCCGTCGCGTCAACCTCGACACCCTGACCCCGGAAGAAGTGCAGAGCTGGAAGCCGGGCGAAACCGTCCTGCTCAACGGCAAGATGCTCACCGGTCGCGACGCCGCGCACAAGCGCATGGTCGAGATGCTGAACAAGGGCGAAACCCTGCCGGTGGACCTCAAGGGTCGCTTCATCTACTACGTCGGCCCGGTCGATCCGGTCGGTGACGAAGTGGTTGGCCCGGCTGGCCCGACCACCGCGACGCGGATGGACAAGTTCACCCGCCAGATCCTCGAGCAGACTGGCCTGCTGGGCATGATCGGCAAGTCCGAGCGCGGCCCGACCGCGATCGAAGCGATCAAGGACAGCAAGGCCGTGTACCTGATGGCCGTCGGCGGCGCTGCCTACCTGGTAGCCCAGGCGATCAAGAAGTCCAAGGTCCTGGCCTTTGCCGAACTGGGCATGGAAGCGATCTACGAGTTCGAAGTCAAAGACATGCCGGTCACTGTCGCGGTCGACAGCAAAGGCGAGTCGGTGCACATCACCGGTCCTGCCATCTGGCAGAAAAAGATCAGTGAAAGCCTGGCGGTAGAAGTGCAGTAAGCGCTGCTTGCTGTTACCCAAGGCGGCGTTGCTCGATGAGCAGCGCCGCCTTTTTCATGCCTGGCCGGGCAAGGACTGTCCACGATCAACGAAGCCTCGGACAGGCGTGTTATCTTTCCTGCCCCCTTTCAGCCTGCCCTTGACTCATGGTCCAGATCTCCCGCCCGCTGCGCTTGACCTTCTATACCCTGGTGATTCTCGCCGGCGCCGTGGTCAGCGCGACCTTCGCCATGCGCCATGCCGAGCGCCAGGCTCTGGAGGACGATGCCGCCCGCGCCAGCGAGCAACTGGCGCTGTATGCCAACTCCCTGCATACCCTGATCGAACGTTACCGCGCCCTGCCCGCCGTGCTGGCGCTGGACCCGGAACTACGCTCGGCGCTCAAGGGCCCGGTCGGCCCGCAGCAGCAGGACGCCCTGAACCGCAAACTGGAACAGATCAACGGCGCCGCCCGCTCCTCGACCCTGGAGCTGCTGGACCACACCGGCCTCGCCGTGGCCGCCAGCAACTGGCGCCTGCCCAGCAGCTATGTCGGGCACAACTACGGTTTTCGCCCCTACTTCAGCCAGACCCGCAGCCAGGGCAGCGGACGCTTCTATGCGGTGGGCGTCACCAGCGGCATTCCCGGTTATTTCCTCTCCAGCGCGGTCAAGGGCGAGCAGGAGCAGTTCCTCGGCGCCATGGTGGTGAAACTGGAATTCCCCGAACTGGAGCGCGAGTGGAGCCAGGGCAGCGACACCCTGCTGGTCAGCGATGCCCGGGGCATCGTGTTCATCGCCAACCAGCCGGGCTGGCGTTATCGCCAGTTGCGCCCGCTGTCGGACAGCGACCGCGCCGAACTCAAGGCCACCCGGCAGTACGACAAACAATTGCTGACCCCGCTTGAATACCGGCCGCTGCGACGCTTTGACGACGACAGTACGCTGACCCGGGTCGAGGGCCCGGACGGCAGCGTCGACTACCTGTGGGAATCCCTGCCCCTGGCCACCGAAGGCTGGACCCTGCATTTGCTGCGGCGTCCGCAGATCGCTTTTGAGGACCGCCGCAATGCCGGTCTGGCCGCGGCTGGCGCCTGGCTGACCCTGGTATTCCTGCTGCTGTTCCTCAACCAGCGCTGGCGCCTGGCCAGGCTGCGCCAGCGCAGCCGCGAGGAGCTCGAACGCCTGGTCGAGGAGCGCACTCGCGACCTGCGTACCGCCCAGGACGGCCTGGTGCAATCGGCCAAGCTGGCGGCCCTGGGGCAGATGTCCGCGGCCCTGGCCCATGAAATCAATCAGCCGCTGACCACCCAGCGCATGCAGTTGGCCACCCTGCGCTTGCTGCTCGATCACGGGCGGGTCGACGAGGCCTACCAGGCCCTGAAACCGCTGGACGATATGCTGACCCGCATGGCCAGCCTCACCGGCCACCTGAAAACCTTCGCCCGCAAAAGCCCCAGCGGCCTGCGCGAACGCCTGGACCTGGCGGCGGTGGTGGATCAGGCCCTGCAACTGCTGGACACCCGGCTGCGCGACGAACAGATCGACACACACCTGCAACTGATGCGCCCGGCCTGGGTCCGCGGCGATGCCATACGCTTGGAGCAGGTGCTGATCAACCTGCTGCGCAACGCCCTGGACGCCATGCGCGACAAGCCCCTCAAGCACCTGGAAATCCGCCTCGAAGCCGACCAGCAGCTGTGGAGCCTGAGCGTCATCGACAGCGGTGGCGGCATCGCCGAAGAACACCTGCCGAATGTCTTCGATCCGTTCTTCACCACCAAGCCGGTAGGCGACGGCCTGGGCCTCGGCCTGGCGGTGTCCTACGCTATCGTCCACGAACTGGGCGGGCGCCTGAGCGCCGGCAATCAAGGCCAGGGCGCGATCTTCACCCTGAGCCTGCCCATCGACCTGGAGGCGCATATCCCATGTTGAATTCGGTGATGCTGGTCGACGACGAAGCCAGTATTCGCACCGCCGTCGAACAATGGCTGAGCCTGTCGGGCTTCGAGGTGCAGTTGTTCAGTCGCGCCGAGGACTGCCTGGCCCGGCTGCCCAGGGACTTCCCCGGGGTGATCCTCAGCGACGTGCGCATGCCCGGCATCAGTGGCCTGGAGCTGCTCAAAGAAGTGCAGCAGCGCGACGCCGACCTGCCGGTGATCCTGCTGACCGGCCACGGCGACGTGCCGATGGCGGTGGAAGCGATGCGCGACGGCGCCTACGACTTCCTGGAAAAACCCTTCAGCCCGCAAACCCTGCTGAGCAGCCTGCGCCGGGCCCTGGACAAACGCGGCCTGGTCCTGGAGAACCGACGCCTGCACGAACAGGCCGATACCCGGGAGAAAATCGACTCCACCCTGCTCGGTGTGTCCCGCGCCTTGCAGACCCTGCGGCGCCAGGTGGTCGACCTGGCCGCGCTGCCGGTCAACGTATTGATCCGCGGCGAGACCGGCAGCGGCAAGGAACTGGTCGCCCGCTGCCTGCACGATTTCGGGCCACGCGCCGACAAACCTTTTGTCGCCCTGAACTGCGCGGCGATCCCCGAGCAACTGTTCGAAGCCGAACTGTTCGGCCATGAAAGCGGTGCCTTTACCGGCGCCCAGGGCAAGCGCATCGGCAAGCTGGAATACGCCGACGGCGGCACCCTGTTCCTCGACGAGATCGAAAGCATGCCGCTGGCCCAGCAGGTCAAACTGCTGCGGGTGCTGCAGGAACAGAAGCTCGAACGCCTAGGGTCCAACCAGAGCATCGAGGTGGACCTGCGGATCATTGCCGCGACCAAGCCGGACCTGCTGGACGAAGCCCGCGCCGGGCGTTTTCGCGAAGACCTGGCCTACCGCCTGAACGTCGCGCAACTGCGCCTGCCGCCGCTGCGCGAGCGGCGCGAGGACATCCCGCTGCTGTACGAACATTTCGCCCACGCCGCCGCCGAGCGCCTGGGCCGTAGCGTCGCGCCCCTGAGCGGGGCGCAGTTGAGCCGCCTGCTGAGCCACGACTGGCCGGGCAACGTGCGCGAACTGGCCAACGTCGCCGAACGCCAGGTGCTGGGCCTGGGCGAGCCCGAGCCGGAAACCATCGACCCCGGCCAGTCCCTGGCGGCGCAGCAGGAAGCTTTCGAGGCGCAATGCCTGCGGGCCGCGCTGACCCGGCACAAGGGCGACATCAAGGCGGTGCTCGTTGAGCTGCAACTGCCGCGCCGCACCTTCAATGAAAAGATGCAGCGCCATGGGCTGGCGCGGGAAATGTTTCTTGGGGAGGAGTGAAGCTCAAGGGCTGTGTCGTTCATTCTGACGTCTTCGCGGGCAAGTCGGCGGCTTTCCGCTTACGCCCTTCCAGCAATGAGCGGATTTCCGCTCATTAAAATCTCCAGACCCTTCTAAACCGGGCCTTTCGGCTCCTGGCACAGCTCCTGCTATAGCTCCAGCAGGCTGCGTTTCGGCGCGCTCCACAAAAACAATTAAATGAAGGATCCGTCATGGATAACTCGCAAACCCTGCCTCTTGGGTCGGCAGCTGCGCCTGCCAAAGAAAAGACCACCGCCAGCCGCCTGAAATCGATCTTCAGCGGTTCGGTCGGCAACATGGTCGAGTGGTACGACTGGTACGTCTACGCCGCCTTCTCCCTGTACTTCGCCAAAGTCTTCTTCCCCAAGGGCGACACCACCGCGCAACTGCTGAACACCGCCGCGATCTTCGCCGTGGGCTTCCTGATGCGTCCGATCGGCGGCTGGCTGATGGGGCTCTACGCTGACCGCAAGGGCCGCAAGGCCGCGTTGATGGCCTCGGTGCTGCTGATGTGCTTCGGCTCGCTGATCATCGCCCTGACTCCCGGCTACGAGACCATCGGCGTCGGCGCCCCGATCCTGCTGGTCCTGGCGCGCCTGATGCAGGGCCTGTCGGTCGGCGGCGAATATGGCACCTCGGCCACCTACCTCAGCGAGATGGCGACCAAGGAACGTCGGGGCTTCTTCTCCAGCTTCCAGTACGTGACCCTGATCTCCGGCCAGCTCATCGCCCTGGCGGTCCTGATCGTGCTGCAGAACGTGCTGACCACTGAAGAGCTGCAATCCTGGGGCTGGCGCATTCCGTTCGGCATCGGCGCCCTGTGCGCGATCGTCGCGCTGTACCTGCGTCGTGGCATGGAAGAAACCGAGTCCTTCACCAAGAAGAAGGAAAAGCCGAAAGAAAGCCTGATGCGCACCCTGATGCGTCATCCGAAAGAGCTGATGACCGTGGTCGGCCTGACCATGGGCGGCACCCTGGCCTTCTACACCTACACCACCTACATGCAGAAATACCTGGTGAACACCGTCGGCATGAGCATCTCCGACTCCACCACCATTTCCGCAGCAACCCTGTTCCTGTTCATGTGCCTGCAACCGGTGGTCGGCGCGCTGTCGGACAAGATCGGCCGCCGTCCGATCCTGATCGCCTTCGGCATCCTCGGTACCCTTTTCACCGTGCCGATCCTCACCACCCTGCACACCGTCCAGAGCTGGTGGGGCGCGTTCTTCCTGATCATGGCGGCGCTGATCATCGTCAGCGGCTATACCTCGATCAACGCGGTGGTCAAGGCCGAGCTGTTCCCGACCGAGATCCGCGCCCTGGGCGTGGGCCTGCCCTACGCGCTGACCGTATCGATCTTCGGCGGCACCGCCGAATACATCGCACTGTGGTTCAAGAGCATCGGCATGGAAACCGGTTACTACTGGTATGTCACCGCCTGCATCGCCGTGTCGCTGTTGGTCTACATCACCATGAAAGATACGCGCAAACACTCGCGGATCGAGACTGACTGACCGACAAAAAAAGCGCGAGGGTGCAAGGCCCTCGCGCTGTGGTGTCATCAGGTAAAGCCTATCGCGGGCAAGCCTCGCTCCTACAGAAGCGGGGCTTGCTCACGATAGCCGCGACGCAGCCGCTCCACGATCAAGACACGCCCTCCAGCTTACGTAGCAAGCCCTCCGGCATTCATCGCCAACAGCATTCCCGCCCCTGCCGGGTAAACCGTTGATCGTGATTTTTCGACGGTGCGGGCAGGTTAATGACCGGTTAATGCCCAGCCCTCACTCTTCCTCCATCGAAATCGGTGTCGGCGCGTCAAACGCGGCAGAAGCAGGCAAGAGGCCTTATGCAGTGATTCTTGACGCCATAAACATCTATTAATTCGATATTTTTTAGCATTTATTTGCGCTTTTTAATCAAATTAACTGGCGTAGTATCCATTTCACACCCACTGCACAAAACTCACCGAACCTGGAGTGACCCTCATGAAAAGCAAACTGATCCTCGCCCTGACCCTTTCCGTACTGGCTGCCAATACCTTTGCCGCCGATGGTTACGACCGCACCGGCTCGGCTACTTTCACCTCGGGCAGCTCGGCCAGCGCCAGCCTGGCTTCCGACGGTTTCGATCGCACCGGCACCGCCGCCGCTATCGCCTCCGATGGCTTCGACCACACCGGTACCGCAGGCGCAATCGCTGCCGACGGCTTCGATCGCACCGGGACTGCCGCCGCCATCGGCTAACCCTCAGGGATGCCCCGCAGCCCGGCTTCGGCCGGGCTTGGTTGTTTATGGCCCGGGGAAAACCGCACGCCGCAAGGCTGGCATTCACTTTCAATGGCTTGCACTATGGCGGCCTTCCCTCTTTGTCCGCGCAAGAGCCCGTCATGTCCGAAGACATCCATTACTACGAACCCGCCCAGGGCCACGGCCTGCCCCACGATCCGTTCAACGCCATCGTCGGCCCGCGCCCGATCGGCTGGATCTCCTCCCAGGACCAGCAAGGCCGGCTGAACCTGGCGCCCTACAGTTTTTTCAACGCCTTCAATTACATTCCACCGATCATCGGCTTCTCCAGCGTCGGTCGCAAAGACAGCCTGAACAACATCGAGCAGACCGGCGAGTTCGCCTGGAACCTCGCCACCCGCCCGCTCGCCGAGCGGATGAACCAGAGCTGCGCGGCCGTACCGGCCGAGGTCAATGAGTTCGAACTGGCGGGGCTGACGCCCGTGGCCTCGAAAGTGATTGCGGTGCCGCGGGTAGCCGAAAGCCCGGTGTCCTTCGAATGCAAGGTCACGCAGATCATTCAACTGCAGCGCGCGGATCAGGAGTTGGTGCCCAGCTGGCTGATCCTCGGCGAAGTGGTCGCCGTGCATATCGCCAAATGGCTGCTCAAGGACGGGGTATACGACACCGCCGCGGCAGAGCCGATTCTGCGCGGCGGCGGGCCGGCGGATTATTTCCAGCTGGGGCCAGAGGCCTTGTTCAAGATGTTCCGCCCGGGGGCGGTCAGGTAGCTGCTCAAACCAACTAGCTGCGCAGATCAGGTAGCAACCTGGATCAGGCCGTTGCCCAGGCCAGTTCGCCGTCTTCGGTCACGTCGATCAACTGCTCAAGCTTCTGCGCGGCAGCCTGGTCGGCGTCATGGGCGGTCTTGAATTTCTGGTCGTCGAGGACTTTGTGAAAGCGCGGTGCCCCTGAACCACCCAGGGCCTTGACCGCGATGGCGGCACTGTAGCCCCCTTCACCTGGAACCACGGCGGAAACCGCTTCGTATGCTGCAAACTCTTTACGTGCCATGTTGCTGGTCCTGGCCAATGGAAAGTCGGCCATTCTAAACCCTCAGCTGGCCAGCTGGTGTACCGGTGCCCCGTTCAGTTGCGCGTATTCGCCTTCGGCCTGGGCCGCCGAGACATCTCTGAAAGTATGGAAATCCAGGCTGTTGACCACCAGGTCCTGGACCAGCTCGGCGAAGATCGCCATGGCCGGCGAACAGAAGTAATCGGTCATCGCCTGCTGGCTGCTCCAGAATCCGGATATCAACCACAGGTCAGCGTCGCACTGCGAATGCTGCAAGGCGAACTGCAGGCAACCTGTGGCCTGGCGGGATGGTTCGATCAGACTGCTCAAGCGAGCACCCAACTCCGTTGAGCGGCCGGCGCGGGCGCGAACGAATGCCATGTGGCTGACGGGAATATGCGTGGACATGTGCGACCCTCCCAGGGTGGTGTCGAGGCAGCCATGGGACGGGCTGCGACAGGATCCAAGATTAAGCGCCCGGCGTAATGCTCGTTAGTCGATTCCTGCCGGCCTATTGCACAATCCTGCGAGTCTTGCCCGGGAACGCCGAATCCTGCCCGGTAAGGGAAAAAAACCCACAACGTTGTTTCAAGCAAGTGACAGCCCGCGCACAGGACTCGGCTCTACTCACGCGCGCACGCGTGGCAGGATCAGGCAAGATTTACGCAGGAATCGCCTACCCCTGGCGCTTGCACAAATTTAAGCTGTGGCCATTCGCAATCTTCTCGGAGGGGCCTTCATGTCATCGCTCGAAACCCAGCAGCCGCCACTGGATGCGGAAATGGAAAAACAGCGGGCGGAGCTGGCCGGGATCATTGCTCGCAATACCGGCGAAGACGGCAGCTATGCCACGGCGATCCAGTCGCTGTTCGTCTCGCGCCACAGCCACTCCCACGAGTTCGCTTCGGTGCTAGCCCAGCCGGCCCTGTGCATCATGGCCCAGGGGCGCAAGGAAGTGCGGCTGGCCGACGAGGAGTTCAACTACGACCCGCTCAACTACCTGGTGGTCTCGGTTTCCATGCCGTTGAGTGGGCGCCTGGCCGATGTCTCGCCGCTGGAGCCAGTCCTGGCCCTGCGCCTGGACATCGACCCGGCCGAGATCAGCACGCTGATCGCCGATGCCGGGCCGCTGGGGGTGCCGAACCGTCCTGTCGGCCGCGGCCTGTATGTGGAACGCCTGGACACGCCGATGCTCGACGCCGTGCTGCGCCTGACCCGCCTGCTGGACACGCCCAAAGACATCGCCATGCTCGCGCCGCTGATTCGTCGGGAAATTCTCTACCGGCTGTTGCGCAGTCCGCAGGGCCACCGGTTGTATGAGATCGCCATCGCCAACAGCCAGAGCCACCGGGTCAGCCAGGCCATCAAGTGGCTGAACGGCAACTACGAGCAACCGCTGCGCATCGACGATCTGGCGCGAGGGGTGAACCTCAGCGTGTCCACCCTGCACCACCGTTTCAAGGCCATGACCGCCATGAGCCCCTTGCAGTATCAGAAGCAACTGCGCCTGCAGGAAGCCCGGCGCCTGATGCTGACTGAGGGGCTGGAGGCGTCCGCCGCCGGGTACCGGGTCGGCTACGAAAGCCCTTCGCAGTTCAGCCGCGAATACAGCCGCCAGTTCGGCGCCCCGCCGCTGCGCGATATGGCGCGCCTGCGCAGCAGCGTCTGACTCCCCCCTACAGAGAACCATCTCGCTTCAAAAGACTGTTACCGCGCGCGAACCACGTGCTTGATCTCCTGGAACGCCTGCACCCCCCAAGGCCCCAGCTCGCGGCCGATGCTGCTCTGCTTGTAGCCGCCCCAGGCGGTCTGCGGGAAGATCACTTGCGGTGCGTTGATCCACACCAGCCCGGCCTGCAAGGCATTGGCGACTCGCTCGGCGTTCTGCACATCGGCGCCGACCACACTGGCCACCAGGCCGAATTCGCTGTCGTTGGCCAGCGCGATGGCCTCGGCCTCGCTGGCGAAACTGCGCACGCAGAGCACCGGGCCAAAGATCTCCTCACGCCACAGCGCACTGTCGAGGGGCACTTCGGTGAAAATGGTCGGCCGTATAAAAAAGCCGCGCGCGCGGTCCGTCGGGCGCTCGCCACCGCATACCAACTTGGCCCCGACACTCAGCCCGCGATCGATATGGCCCAGCACGCGCTGGTATTGCGCCTGGTTGACCAGCGCGCCCATTTCCACGTCCGGATCGAAAGGGTCCGCCACCCGAATCGCCTCGGCCCGTGCCTTGAGGCGCAGGAGGAATTCGTCCGCCAGCTCGTCGGCCACCAGCACCCGGCTGGTGGCGGAGCACATCTGCCCGGCGTTGAAAAAACCGCCGCCGCAGACCAGCTCCACCGCCAGTTCGAGATCGGCATCGGCCAGCACCAGCAGCGCAGATTTGCCACCCAGTTCCAGGCTCACGCCCTTGACCGTCTCCGCCGCGCGCTGCATGACCTGGACCCCGACCGCATTGCTGCCGGTAAAGGAAATCTTCGCCACCCGCGGATCGGCCGCCAGCGGCGCGCCCACCGCCAGGCCGGTGCCACAGACCAGGTTGAACACGCCCTTGGGCAAGCCGCTCCGGGCGATGATCGCCGCCAGTTCCAGTTCCGGCAGCGGCGTGACTTCCGAGGGCTTGAGCACCACGCTGCAACCGGCGGCCAGGGCCGGCGCGAGCTTCCAGGCGGTGGTGACCATCGGGAAATTCCACGGCACGATCAGGCCGACCACGCCACAGGGCTCACGCCGCACACGGGCGCTGAAATCATCGCTGGGCAGCGGCACATCGCGGTCCTGGGCGGCGTCCAGGCCTTCGGCCAGCTCCGCGTAATACTCGAAGGTAGCAATCACGTCGTCGACGTCGATGGCCGCTTCGAATTGCGGCTTGCCGTTGTTGCTCGACTGCAGGTGCATCAGGTGTTCACGACGCTCGGCGACACCGGCGGCGATCCGCCGCAACACCGCGCCACGCTCGGCGCCGCAGGTGGCGGCCCACTCGGCGAGCCCGGCCTGGGCGGCACTTACCGCCTGCTCGACGCTGTGTTGATCGCCGCCACCGACCACGGCCAGTGGCTCTTCGGTAGACGGATTGATCACCGGCAACCGCTCGCTGCCGGCATGCCACTGGCCATCGATATACAGGCCGTTCAACAGGTTTGTCGGGTTCATGCCTGCACCGCCCGCATCCAGCCGGCCTGGTCGATTTCGATCAGGGTCGGGCCCTGGCGATCGCTGGCCGCGCGCAACGCATCGCGCAATCCGTCGATGCTGTCGATGGCCTCGGCGGCGCAACCCAGGGCCTTGGCCACGCCGATGAAGTCCGGCGTGTAGATGTCCACGCCCACCGGCTCTATATCGCGGTTGACCATGTATTTCTTGATCTCTTCATAGCCCTGGTTATTCCACAGCAGCACGATGATTGGCGTGCGCGCTTCCACCGCGCAGGCCAGTTCCGACAGGGTGAACTGCAGGCCGCCGTCGCCGATCAGGCACGCCACCGGGCCCCGGGCCTTGCGTTCGGAAGCGCCACCGAGCCAGGCGCCGATCGCCGCCGGCAAGGCATAACCCAAGGTGCCGTAGCCGGTCGAGGAGTTGAACCAGCGGCGCGGACGCTCGGGGTTGAAGGTCAGGTTGCCGCTGTACACCGGCTGCGTGGAGTCGCCGACGATGACGATCTCCGGCAGCTCCTGCAGGACGGTTTCGAGGAACAGGGTCTGCGCCCGGGTCGGTGCGTCCCACTGCTGCTCCAGTGCGCTACGCAGGGCAGCGGCACGGGCCGCGCCCCAGGCGCTGTCGCGCTCGCTCAGCGGTTGTTTGCCCAACTCGGCCAGCAAGGCTTCGGTTGCGCTGTGCGCGTCGGCCACCAACGCCACTTTCGGCGGATAGTTGCGCACGGTCTGGTCAGGATCGATGTCGATGCGCAGCAGGGCGCCAGGAATCTCGAAACCACCAGCGAAAGTCACGTCGTAATCGGTTTCGGCCAGCTCGGTGCCGATGGCCAGGACCACGTCGGCATCGGTCACCAGGGCGCGGGTCGCCACCAGCGACTGGGTCGAACCGATCAGAAGCGGGTGCCGCGACGGCAGCATGCCCTTGGCATTGATGGTCAGGGCCACGGGCGCCTGGAGCGATTCGGCGAGGCGGGTCAGGGACGCGGCGGCATCGATCGCGCCACCGCCGGCGAGGATCAGCGGACGCCTGGCGCCGGCCAGCAACTGGCTCATCCGCGCGATGGCGGCGGGCGCAGCGCCGGCCCGGGCGATGCTCACCGGCTCGCTGTCGAGCAGGTCGTCGGCCTCCTCCACCAGCACGTCGAGGGGGATTTCGATGTGCACCGGGCGCGGGCGGCCGGCCTGGAACAACGCGAAGGCGCGGGCCAGGACACCCGGCAGTTCCGCCGCCGACATCAGGGTATGGGAGAACGCCGCCACGCCGCCCACCAGGGCGCCCTGGTTCGGTAGCTCATGCAGCTTGCCGCGGCCGCCGCCAAGCTGGCTGCGCGATTGCACGCTGGAGATCACCAGCATCGGAATCGAATCGGCGTAGGCCTGGCCCATGGCGGTGGTGATGTTGGTCATGCCCGGGCCGGTGATGATGAAGCACACCCCCGGCTTGCCGCTGGTACGGGCATAGCCGTCGGCCATGAAACCGGCGCCCTGCTCGTGGCGCGGCGTGACATGCCGGATGCTCGAACGGGCCAGGCCGCGATACAGCTCGACGGTGTGCACCCCGGGAATGCCGAAGACCTGCTCGACGCCATAACCTTCGAGTAACTTGACCAACACTTCGCCGCACGTCGCCATGTCTTGCCCTTCTTGTTCGCTTGAGACGGTGTGCCTGGCTGGCCGCTGCATGGCCAGGCACGGGGAAGGCGTCATTGGAACGGGCCGCGTGTAGCGGGAACAATGGATAAAAAGTCATACTCGCCATGTCCTCACGTCATGCCTTGGCCCTTTATGAAACGCCTCCCGCCCTTGCCCGCGCTGCACACCTTTCTGATCACCGCGCGCTGCTGCAACTTCACCCACGCGGCCGAGCAGCTGCATATCACCCAGGGTGCGGTGAGCCGGCAGATCGCCGGCCTGGAGAGTCACCTGGGTTATGCCTTGTTCCAGCGCCAGGCCCGCGGCCTGAGCCTGACGGCCGAAGGCCGGGAATGGCTGCCACGGGTGGAACAGGTGTTCAGTCTGATCAGCGAGGGGGTGGAACAGGTCGGGGTGAACCGCGACACCCTGCAACTCAAGGCGTCCACCTGTGTGATGCGCTGGTTGTTGCCGCGCCTGATGCAGTGGCAGAAAGAGCGGCCGGACGTGCCTGTGCGGCTGACCACCACGGTGCAGCATGGGGTGGACTTCAGTCGCGAACAATTCGACGCCGCGGTGATTTACGGTGCCCCGCCACCTTCCACCCTCGGTGCCTATCACCTGTTCGACGAACAGCTGACGCCGGTGTGTTCACCGGCATTGCTCAAAGGGGCGATAGCGCTCCAGACCCCGGCCGACCTGCAGCAACACATGCTGCTGCATCCGACCCTGGATACCCATGACTGGAGTACCTGGCTGAAAGCCTCGGGGACGGTGCTGAACAACATCGACAAGGGCCAGCATTTCGAAACCCTGGACCTGGCGATGTCGGTTGCTTCCCAGGGGACGGGGGTAGCTATAGGCGATTGGGCATTGATCGGCGAAGACCTGAGCGCCGGGCGGCTGGTCATGCCATTTGAATTGAAGGTCCGTACGGGGCTGGGCTATTACCTGGTACACCCCGATCGCTCGGCACCGTCGCCGCAGTTGCGGGCGTTGCTGGACTGGCTGGTGGAACAGGCCCGGGCACGATAGCCCTGTAGCCGCTGGCGCAGCCTGCGATCGAGCGCATAGCGGTCGTAATCCGGTCAACACGTTGTACCTGCAAAAACGCGGTATCTGGTTTTACGACTGCTGCGCAGCCAATCGCAGCCTCCGGCAGCGGCTACAGGATGTCTCAGTAACCGACCGTGAAACGCTGGCGGGAGTGCTTCGGTGTTTCCAGCTCATCGATCATGGCGATGGCGAAGTCGGAGAAGGTGATCCAGCTCTTGCCTTCGGCGCTCACCAGCAGATGGTCCTGGCCCAGGCGGAACTGCCCGCGGCGCTCGCCTTCGACGAACTCCGCCGATGGCGACAGGAAGGTCCAGTCCAGCTCTTTCTCCTGGCGCAGGGTATCGAGGAACACACTGCCGGCACTGGCTTCGGCCTTGTATTCGTCCGGAAAACCGGCGGCATCGATCACCCGGCTGCCGTCGGGCAACAGCAACGAACCGGCACCACCCACCACCAGCAGGCGTTTGACCCCGGCCTTTTTCACCGGCTCGATCACGGCCTTGGGCGCGATGGTGGAAAAGTGCGCCGCACTGATCACCGCATCGTGACCGGCGATCGCCGCTTGCAACGCCGCGCCGTCCAGCACGTCGACCGCCTTGCTCACCACACCGGCGCGATTGCCGATTTTCGCCGGGTTACGGGCAATCGCGGTAACGCTGTGACCACGACGCAGGGCTTCTTCCAGCAGTTGGCTACCGGCACGGCCGGTGGCCCCAATGATTGCGATCTTGCTCATGACAGTTCTCCAGTTCCGATAAGTGACACAAAGCCTTACAGGGAATGCCCCCGCGCCAGGCGCGGGGACGGTCGAATCACCACTTCATTTCGCCCTTGGCGACCTTGGCGCTCAGCTCCAGGGAGCTGTCTTCGCCCAGGTCCGGGTAACGCTTTTTCATCGCCGCGATCAGTTCGGCGGAATCCTTGGCCTTGGCGGTTTCTTCATCGAAGGCCTTGATGTAGTCGGCGGTGAAATGCACCGGAGCCAGGGAGCGGGCGCTTTCGCCCAGGTAATGGCCGGGCACCACGGTCTGGGGTTTCAGCGCAGCGATGGTGTCCAGGGTGGTCAGCCAGTCCTTGTGGGATTGCGCGGTCTGGGTATCGGCCATCCACACATGGATGTTTTCCGCGACCACCACGCCACCGACGACCGCCTTGATCGACGGGATCCAGACGAAGGTACGGTCAGGTTGCTTGCCGTCCAGGCCGATGATGTCCAGTTTCTGCCCTTCCAGGCTCAGGCTGTGGCCCTTGAGCACGCCCGGCACGATGGTCTTGGCCGGCACGTCGGCGCCCATTTTCGGGCCCCAGAATGCAAGCTTGCCGTCGACCGTGGCCTTGATGTGCTCGACGGTCGGCTGCGACGCCACGACCTTGGCCTTGGGGAAGGCCCGGGTGATGGTGTCCAGGCCGAAGTAGTAGTCCGGGTCACCGTGGCTGATGTAGATGGTGGTCAATTGCTTGCCGCTGGCGCGGATCTTTTCCACCAGTTGCTCGGCCTGGGATTTGCCGAACTGCGCATCCACCAGGATCGCTTCCTTCTTGCCGCTGACCAGCACCGAGGTCACCGGGAAGATCGCCGCGGCGCCCGGATTGTACACATCCAGCTTCAGGGCCGGCTCGACGGCGGCGGCATGGGCGGCGAAACCCAGGGTGGCGGTGGCCAGCAGCAGGCGCTTGAGTGAGGTGAATCCGATCATGTGCAGCTCCGATGGTCTGTCGGCCGTAAGTGGCCAGGGTAGGTGGCGATAGGTAAGTGGCGATGGAGATGAAGCTTAGTTGCCGCACTCGTTACAAAAAATGCGATGCTTGGACATAGTTTGTTTCTGAAAGCGGGCAAATCATGGATCGTCTTCAAGCAATGCGCGTCTTCGTCACCGTAGTCGACCTTGGCAGCCAGTCGGCCGCCGCCGACCACCTGGACCTCTCGCGGCCGGTGGTTTCGCGCTATCTGGCGGAACTGGAGGACTGGGTCGGCGCCCGGCTGATGCACCGCACCACTCGCAAGCTGAGCCTGACCGCGGCGGGCACGGAGATCCTGCCGCGCTGCCGGCAGATGCTCGAGTTGTCGACGGACATGCAGGCCGCCGTCAGCGAACCCGACGACGCGCCCCGCGGCTTGCTGCGCATCAGCGTCAGCACCTCGTTCGGCCAGGCCCAGTTGGCCGATGCCATGGCCACCTACGTCAAGCGTTACCCCGGCGTCAGCATCGACTTGCAGATGCTCGACCGCACGGTGAACCTGGTGGACGAGCGCATCGACCTGGCGATCCGCACCAGCAACGACCTGGACCCGAACCTGATCGCCCGGCGCCTGACGGTCTGCCGCTCGGTGATCTGCGCCTCGCCGGCCTACCTGCGCGAGCACCCGGCACCGCAACGCGTCGAGGAACTCAGCCAGCACAACTGCCTGACCCACTCCTATTTCGGCAAGAGCCTGTGGCATTTCGAGCAGGACGGCGAACAGGTTTCGGTCCCTGTGCAGGGCAATATCAGCGCCAACGAAGCCAGCACCCTGTTGCGCGCGACCATGGCCGGGGCCGGCGTGGCCATGCTGCCCAGCTACCAGGCCGGGGTGCATATCCACAGCGGCGAACTGGTGCGCCTGCTGCCCCACGCAGAGCCCCGGCAAATGAACATGTACGCGGTCTACGCCTCGCGCAAACACATGCCGGCGGCCCTGCGCAGCATGCTGGATTTCCTGGTGCTGCGCTTCCCCGAGGAGCCGGAGTGGGACAAGGGCCTTTAAAGCCCGATAAGACCGCTGAATACCCCGTCAACACGCTGCCCGCGACCTGGCCGGCGACCATGGCTGATCCCTATGGCTGATCTATGCTGATAACAGTACCCCCACACGCGCAGGGGTATTCGTTCAGAGGTATTTGCCATGAACATCAAAACAAGAAGATACCTGGCCATTTTCGTCACCTGCACCGCGACCCTGGCGCTGTATGGAACAGCGGCCTATCGCGTCGAGCAGGCCCGGCAACAGCCACGTGTCTACGCCAGCTGCAACGTCGACCAGTGCATCCCGCACAACGCGACCCTCAACTCCCTGAAATGATGCAGGCGCGCGGCGTCACGGTTCGTGATCGGTCTTCAGCCGGTCGCGGAAAGCCTTGGGCGAGATCCCGACCCGGCGGCGGAACAGCCGGGTGAAGTTGGTGGGATCGGAAAACCCCAGGGTGTCGGAAATCTCGTAGATGGTCATGCTGGTGTAGGTCAGCAGGCGCTTGGCCTCCAGCAGCTGACGCTCATGCATGATCTGCAGGGCCGGCTGGCCCGCCAGCTCGCGGCAGGTGCCATTGAGGTGGGAAACGGAAATCCCCAGCTTGTGCGCCAGGTCCTCGACCTTCACATGCTCGCGATAGTGGGCCTCCACCAGTTGGATATACCCATTGAAATACTCCCGTGCCCGCTGCGGTCGCTGGCTGGCACTGCGGCGCCGGATCGCCTGGCGGCTGACCCACACCATGATCACGCTGACCAGCGAGTGCATGAGCATTTCCCGCGCCGGCTCACGCCCCTGGTACTCGTTCTGCAACGCGGCAAACAGGCTGTTCAGGTAGTCGCCGTCGGCGCCCGCCGGGTAGCTCTCGGCCACGGCCAGGGCATTTACCGAATGCCCCAGCTGGGCTTGCAGATGGGCCATCAAGGGCGCCGCCAGGGTCACCACATAACCGTCGATGTCTTCGGAAAAACGAAAGCCGTGCACCGACAGGGCCGGCAGGATCTGCAGCGCCGACTCCCCCAGCAACGTGCGCTGGCCTTCGATCTCAAGCTCGGCCTGGCCGCGATGCACGAACAGTAATTGACAGAGATCGGCATGCCGATGCGGCTTGATTTCCCAATGGTGCTCGCGGCTGCGCTTGGAAATGGTTTCGCAGTGCAGCAGGTCCGGTGTCGGCCAATCCAGGCTTTCCCCATAGAGTTTGAACACCGGAATTGAAGGCAAGGCAGGCTTATTCATAACTGCAATCCAGGCCTCTGGGTGACGGGCGATAATCGCACCGATTGGTGAAATGAACAGGTATCGGCTCAGTTTTCACCTTCAACTGACAGCATCACAAGTGAAAAATGCAGGCACTCGAAACATAAAAATCAGTCAGCGAACCTGTTCGCGTGAAGCTTGCGAGTCATAAAAACAATGAAAACCCTGAAAACTCAAGTCGCCATCATTGGCGCCGGCCCCTCCGGACTGCTGCTCGGCCAACTGCTGCACAAGGCCGGCATCGATACCCTGATCCTCGAACGACAAACCCCGGATTACGTACTCGGGCGCATCCGCGCCGGGGTGCTGGAACAAGGCATGGTCGACCTGCTGCGCCAGGCCGGGGTCAGCCAGCGCATGGACGCCGAAGGCCTGGTGCACGGTGGTTTCGAACTGGCCCTCGACGGCCGCCGGGTGACCATCGACCTGCACACCCTCACCAATGGCAAGAGCGTGACGATCTACGGCCAGACCGAAGTCACCCGCGACCTGATGCAAGCCCGCCAGGCCGTCGGCGCCCGGACCCTGTACCTGGCCGACAACGTGCGCCCCCACGACATGCACAGCGACCACCCCTACCTGACCTTCGATTACCAGGGCGAACCCCATCGCCTGGACTGCGACTACATCGCCGGCTGCGACGGTTTCCACGGGGTCGCCCGGCAGTCGATCCCGGCCGACAAGCTCAAGGTGTTCGAACGCGTCTATCCGTTCGGCTGGCTCGGCATTCTCGCCGACACCCCGCCGGTCCACGACGAACTGGTCTACGCCCGCCATGAACGCGGCTTTGCCCTGTGCAGCATGCGGTCGACCACCCGCACCCGCTACTACCTGCAAGTACCGGCAGAAGAAAATGTCGCCGACTGGTCCGATCAACGTTTCTGGGACGAGCTCAAGAGGCGCCTGCCCGAGGAGCTGGCCGAACGCCTGGTGACCGGGCCGTCGATCGAGAAAAGCATCGCGCCGCTGCGCAGCTTCGTGGTCGAGCCGATGCAATACGGGCGGCTGTTCCTGGTCGGCGACGCCGCGCACATCGTGCCCCCCACCGGAGCCAAGGGCCTGAACCTGGCCGCCAGCGATGTCAGCACGCTGTTCAACATCCTGCTCAAGGTCTACCGCGAGCAGCGCACCGACTTGCTGCAGAAGTATTCGCAAATCTGCCTGCGGCGGATCTGGAAGGCCGAGCGTTTCTCCTGGTGGATGACCGCGATGCTGCACCGTTTCCCCGACTCCGACGACTTCAGCCAGCGCATCGCCGAGTCGGAGCTGGCGTACTTCGTCGACTCCGAGGCCGGGCGCAAAACCATCGCGGAAAATTACGTCGGCCTTCCTTACGAGGCTATCGAGTAGGAGCCTATCGAGTACACTGGCGAGCATTCCCGCTCGCCTTGCACCCTGCGGGTCAATCACTGCCCGCAGGTTATTTCGTGTCCAATCCCAACCAGCCTGGCCAGCCCAAACCGGCTCTTCGCAGCGTACTGATCGCCCTGATGCTGGCGATCTTCCTCGGCGCCCTGGACCAGACCATAGTCGCGGTCTCCATGCCCGCCATCTCCGCGCAATTCAAGGACGTCAGCCTGCTGGCCTGGGTGATTTCCGGCTACATGGTGGCCATGACTGTGTCGGTGCCGATCTACGGCAAGCTCGGCGACCTCTACGGCCGGCGCAAGCTGATGCTGTTCGGCATGGGCCTGTTCACCCTGGCGTCGCTGTTCTGCGGCATGGCGCAGAACATGGAACAGCTGGTCCTGGCGCGGATCTTCCAGGGCATCGGCGCCGGCGGGATGATTTCGGTCAGCCAGGCGATCATCGGCGACATCGTGCCGCCCCGCGAGCGCGGGCGTTACCAGGGCTATTTCAGCAGCATGTACGCGGCGGCCAGCGTCGCCGGCCCGGTGCTCGGCGGCTACATGACCGAATACCTGTCCTGGCGCTGGGTGTTCCTGATCAACCTGCCCCTGGGCCTGGGCGCCTGGCTGGTGGCCAGGCGCAATCTGCGCGGGCTGCCGATTCCGCAGCGCAAACCGATCATCGACTACCTCGGCACGCTGCTGATGATCATCGGCCTGACGGCCCTGCTGCTGGCGATCACACATTTCGGCCAGGGCCACGCCTGGCGCAGCAGCGAAGTGCTAGGCCTGCTGGCGTGTGCCGTCGTCGCCCTGGCCCTGTTCGCCTGGCATGAACGGCGCACGCAAGAGCCGCTGCTGCCCATGCACCTGTTCGCCAACCGCAACGCCATGTTGTGCTGGTGCACGGTGTTCTTCACCAGCTTCCAGGCCATCTCGCTGACGGTGCTGATGCCGTTGCGCTTTCAGAGCGTCACCGGCGCCGGTGCCGACAGCGCGGCATTGCACCTGCTGCCGCTGGCCATCGGCCTGCCGATGGGCGCCTACTTCGCCGGGCGCATGACCTCGGTGACCGGCCGCTACAAGCCGATGATCCTCGGTGGCGCCCTGCTGATGCCACTGACCGTTCTCGGCATGGCCTTCAGCCCGCCCCAGGCGGTGCTGCTGAGCAGTGTGTTCATGTTGTTCAGCGGGATTGCCTCGGGCATGCAGTTCCCGACGTCGCTGGTGGGCAGCCAGAACTCGGTGGAACAACGGGACATCGGCGTCGCCACCAGCACCACCAATCTGTTCCGCTCCCTGGGCGGTGCGGTGGGCGTGGCCTTGATGTCGGCGCTGTTGCTGGCGCTGTTGCAGGATTCCAGCTTCGCCCAGTTGAGCGGCTCGGCGCTGATCGGCGAAGGCCACTCGGGCAATGTGCTGCTCGACGGTCTGAACGCCGCGCCGGGTCCGGAACAGGGCGCCTTGCGGGCTGAGTTGCTGCTGACCTTCAAACACTTGCTGATGGTCAGCGCGGCGGTGTCGTTGCTCGGCTTGGCGGCGGCGCTGGCCATGCCCAACGCGCTGCTGCGCGGGCGCGAAGACAAGGTCAAATAACGGCATCGCCAGCCAGCTCTTCCACAGACGAGCTGACTGGCGAGCGACCTTTACGGGCTGTAGTACCCCACCGCCACCAGGAAGTGCCCGACCTTGCGCAGGTAGGCGTGCTTGTCTTCCACCTTGGCCGTCACCGGGTTCTTCCAGCGGTACTCATACTCGCCCTGCTCCTGGGTGGCCATCAGCGCCAGGATCGGCTCGCCCACCGGTTTGCCGTCCGGGTCCTTGACCTTGCCGAAGTCGGTATTGATCAACCGCAGATTGGTGCCGTGGGCCACGTAGCGCTGGTTGTCCAGATCGACCACGAACACATACAGGTCGTCCTGCAGGAAGCCGCCCTTGAGCGAGTTGATCGCTGTCAGCGTGCCCTTCTCGTCCTTGACCAGTTCGGTCGCCGCCTTGTCCAGCAAGGCTTTGGCCTGCTCGGCGGAAGCCCGTGGCAGGTAATAGCCGACCGCCAGGATCCGCTCGCCGACCCGCTGGTAATACACATGCTTGCGCTCGACCTTGCCGTCGGCCCAGTTCTGCCAGCGGTATTCGGCTTGCTGGATGCCATTGCCCTCGGGAATCTTCAGCGCGTCCTTGAAGGCCTTTTGCAGATCCGGCCCGAGCACCTCGGAAACATCGCGGCCGATCAGCGCCGACGACGGCCCGCCACTGGCCAGCATCACCCCCTTGGTGTCGACCACAAACACATAACGGTCCTTGTCGACGAACTCGCCCTGGCGGCTGAACGCGGCGAAGGCCTTGTCACCCTGGTCGTGGTAGTAGGCCAGGGCCTTCTCCAGCAGGGCCTTGGCCGCCGTGGCATCGTCCGCCGCCTGGACCTGGCTGGTACAGAACACCAGCAGCCCCCCCAGCACCGTGGCTCTAAGCAATCCCCTCATTGCGCGTCCCTCGTTCTTGTTGGTGTTTCAAGAGCGTAGACGGCTGCGGGATATGGTCGAGTATTCAGCGAAGCAGGGAGGCGAGAGGCAAAACCGCGACCTTCCCACGCCACGCGCGGGAAGGTCGCCAGGGTCAGGGGCGGGTATTGAGCTGCTGCTGCAGGTTCTGGATCTGGCTCTGCAGGGTATTGATGTTGCGAGTGACCTGGCCGCGGAAAGCATCGAACTCGGCGGTGTTGGTACCGCCCTGGGCCGCGGCGGGACGATTGTCCTGCTGACTCTTGAGCACGATGATGTCCTGCTCCAGACGCTCGATGGCGGCGCTCGGGTTGCCCTGTTTCTTCAAGGCCGCGATCTCGCCGTTCAGGCTCTTGAACTGGGCATCGACCTTGCTGGTGTCGGCAGGCGCGCTTTTCAGGGCGGCCAGTTCGCTGCTCAAGGTTTTCACCTGTGCCTGCAACTGGCTGTTGGCCGCCTGCTGCTCGGTGGCCTGCGCGGTCATCTGGGCCAGGCGCTTGTCCAGGTCCGTGGCCTGCCCGGCCACGCCTTGCTGCTGCTTGCCCTGGTCCTGCAGGCGGCTTTCCAGCTGCTTGATCTGCAGCTTCAAGGCTTCGCTGTCGCTGTTGACGCTGGACTGGCTGGCCACCACCTTGCCGGAAATATCCTGCAGGCGCCCCGCCGCTTCTTCGCTGATGCGGGCGAAACTTTCCTGGGTGGCGACCAGTTGCTGCTCCATCAGCGAGATCTGCTGGAAGCTCCACCAGGCCAGGCCGATAAAGGCGAAGAACAAGGCGCCGACCAGCGCCCAGAGCGGCCCGGCATTCGGGGTCTTGACCTTGGCGGCCGGCACGCTGCGCGAATGCACCGAAGTACGCGCGCGGCCCGCGGCGGTGGTCGGGAAATCATCGTCGAGGGTATCGGCACGCAGGCTTGGAACATCGTCGAAGTCGTCGTTGGCATCGTTACGCATGGGGCAACCTTTCTAAACCGCGGTGATAGCTGAATGCGGCGAGTATAAACCGCTAACCCGCCGCCCTGATCGACCCTGAACCCCGAACTCGGTTCAGTGTTTATTTTCAGCGTATGTCCTGGGCCTTCCACCAGCCGCAGAATTCATCCAGGGCCGTCCACAGGCTGACCTTAGGTTCGTAATCCAGATAATGGCGGGCGCGGCTGATATCCAGGGTGAAGTTCTTGTTCATCACCTGCATGCCCAGGCGCGACAGGGTCGGCTCCGGACGGCCCGGCCAGAGCTTGCAGAAGCCTTCATTGAGGGCCGCCACGCTGTAGGCCAGGCCAAAGGAGCGGTAGCGCGTGACCTGCGGAACGCCCATCTGGCGCATCACGTAGTTCACCACGTCCCACAACGGCACGGGCGCGCCGTTACTGATGTTGTAGGCCTTGCCCAGGGCCGAGCCGCTGGCCAGCAGACCGCTGAGCAGCGCTTCGTTGAGGTTCTGCACACTGGTGAAGTCGACCTTGTTCAGGCCGTTGCCGATGATCGCCAGACGGCCCTTGCGCTGCATCTTCAACAGGCGCGGGAAAATGCTCATGTCGCCGGCGCCGGTGACAAAGCGCGGGCGCAGCGCCAGCACCTCCAGGCCGAACTCCTGGGCGCCGAACACCTTCTGCTCCGCCAGGTATTTGGTGGCGGCATAAGGATGCTTGAAGCGCTTGGGCACCTGTTCTTCGGTCAGGCCCAGATGGTCGCGACCGTCGAAATAGATCGACGGTGACGACAGATGCACCAGACGCCGGACATGGCGCTTGAGGCAGGCTTCGACCACGTTTTCGGTGACCAGCACGTTGCCCTGATGAAAATCCTGATAGCGCCCCCAGAGCCCCACCGCTCCCGCGCAATGCACCACCGCGTCGACGTCGCGACACAGGTCGCGCACCAGGTCCGCGTCGCTCAAGTCGCCCTGGACGAACTCGGCCCCGCGCCGCACCAGATGCTCCACACCTTCGGCCCGACGCCCGTTGACCCGTACATCCAGGCCCTGCTCAAGGGCAAAACGCGCGAAGCGTCCACCAATGAAGCCGCTTGCGCCGGTGACCAGAATTTTCATGACTTGCTCCTAAAAAAACGCAGTGACGAGCTACAAGCTGCAAGCTGCAAGTTGAAAACCAAAGCGCAAGCTGCCCACTTGGAGCTTGTCGCTTGACGCTTATGGCTGCTCCAAGGGCACCAGCCATTGCGCCGAAGAACGCGCCAGGTGCTCGGTGAGCAGGCCCAGCAGTTGGCCACCATTACGCCAATGATGCCAGTACAGCGGCACATCGATCGGCTTATCTGGCAAAAGCTCCACCAACACCCCCCGCGCCAACTGGTCGCGCACCTGCAATTCGGGCACCAGCCCCCAGCCCAGGCCGGCCTCGGTCAAGCGGATGAAGCCCTCGGACGAGGGACACAGGTGATGCTCGAACCCGCCATCGACCCCCAGCGCCGCCAGGTAGCGGTGCTGCAGGAAATCGTCCGGGCCGAACACCAGGGCTGGCGTGCGAGCCAGGCGCTCGGCTTGCACGCCTTGCGGAAAATGCCGAGCAAGGAAGGCCGGGCTGGCCAGGGCACGGTAGCGCATGGCGCCCAGCAGCACACTGCGAGCGCCCGCCACCGGCCGCTCGCTGGCGCAGACACAGGCCGCCACTTCGCCGGCGCGCATGCGCTTGAGGCCCACGGTCTGGTCTTCGACGATCAGGTCGAGGAGCAAGTGCTGCTCGGCACAGAAGTCGCCCACCGCCTCGGCCCACCAGGTGGCCAGGCTGTCGGCGTTGAGGGCGATGCGCAGACGCTCCGGCAAACCTTCCTCGTCCAGGGCCGGCACCTGGCTCTGCAGGTCGCGTTCGAGCAGGCGTACCTGCTGCACATGGTTGAGCAGGCGCCGGCCGATTTCCGTCGGCGCCGGCGGCGTGACCCGCACCAGCACCGGCTGGCCGATCCGCGCCTCGAGCAGCTTGATCCGCTGGGAAATGGCCGACTGCGACAACCCCAGCACCTGCGCGGCACGCTCGAATCCGGCCTGTTCGATCACCGCGGCCAGGGCGGACAGCAATTTATAGTCGAACATCAGTTTTCCTAATGAGCGATCAGCAATATTGGTTTTTCTTATACAGCCTGCCACCGGAGAATAGCCAGCATGCTTTCTCGTTCAAGGACCTTTTTCATGGCTGGCGAAACCTCCCTCGATACCCTGCTGCGCAGCATGAGCCCGCAGCTCAACCACGGTGACTACGTGTTCTGCTCCATCGCCGATCGCGCGCTGCTCGAAGGTAGCGACGTACTGGGCAGCTTTCGCGAGCAGGAAGGACTCACGGTGATCCTCGAACGCCAGCAGGCCGAACGGCTGGGGCTGGGTTTCGACTACGTCGCGGCCTGGATCACCCTGAATGTGCACTCGGCCCTGGAAGCCGTCGGCCTGACCGCCGCGTTCGCCAGCGCCCTGGGCAAGGCCGGGATCAGTTGCAACGTGATCGCCGGCTACTACCACGATCATCTGTTTGTCGCTAAGGCCGATGCCGAGCGCGCCATGGGCGTGCTGCGGCAACTGGCCTCGGGCGAGGAGTAAACGCCATGTGGCAGAGCTACGTTAACGGGCTGCTGGTGGCGGCCGGGCTGATCATGGCGATCGGCAGCCAGAATGCGTTTGTCCTGGCCCAGAGCCTGCGCCGTGAACACCACCTGCCGGTGGCCGTGCTGTGCGTGACTTGCGATGCGTTGCTGGTGGCGGCCGGGGTATTCGGCCTGGCCACGGTGCTGGCGCAGAGCCCGACGCTGCTGGCGGTTGCCCGCTGGGGCGGCGCCGCGTTCCTGATCTGGTACGGCAGCCAGGCCCTGCGTCGCGCCTGTTCCAGGCAGAGTCTGCAACAGGGCGAGAACCAGACCGTGCGCTCGCTGCGCGCGGTGCTGCTCAGTACGCTGGCGGTGACCCTGCTCAACCCCCATGTGTACCTGGACACGGTGCTGCTGATCGGCTCGCTGGGCGCGCAACAGACCGAACCCGGCGCCTATGTGGTCGGCGCGGCCAGTGCTTCGCTGCTGTGGTTTTTCACCCTCGCCCTCGGCGCCGCATGGCTGGCTCCATGGCTGGCGCGGCCGAGCACCTGGCGCATTCTCGATCTGCTGGTGGCGGTGATGATGTTCAGTGTCGCGATCCAGTTGATGACCGCCGGGTGATTTATTCCAAAAGGCTAAGGGGATGCCCTCGCTAAATGATGAGCGCGCCGCCGCCCCGCAAAGCGCAAGACTAGGCGTGAGGAGCGTGGTTTGGTGGTCCAAATGAGCGACGAACAACGACGGATTGCGCTTTGCGGGGCGACGGCCCTTCGGGTTGGCGCTGTGATCGTGCCATGCTGCGTTGCGGGACTTGAAGAGGCAAAAAGCATCCTCTGCGTCCCGCGCCTTGCCTGGCACGATCACAGCGCCAACGCGTTTCGTCATTTAGCGAGGGCATCCCCTTGAACCTCTATCCCACACAGTTGTTGCGTGGTTAAGCCGCACCCCCGGTGCTATGATCCGAACCCTGCGCCGCAAAGAGTACAAACTCCCCGGCGCTTGTCTGGCCGCCCGTGATCGGCCTTGCGCTCACCGCAACTGACCTGATTAGGAGAATCATCATGGCTTTCGAATTGCCGCCGCTGCCTTACGCACACGATGCCCTGCAGCCGCACATTTCCAAGGAAACCCTGGAATACCACCACGACAAGCACCACAACACCTATGTCGTGAACCTGAACAACCTGGTGCCAGGCACCGAGTTCGAAGGCAAGACCCTGGAAGAGATCGTCAAGTCTTCCTCGGGCGGTATCTTCAACAACGCCGCTCAGGTCTGGAACCACACTTTCTACTGGAACTGCCTGGCGCCAAACGCCGGCGGTCAACCAACCGGCGCTCTGGCTGAAGCCATCAACGCCGCTTTCGGTTCGTTCGACAAGTTCAAAGAAGAATTCACCAAGACTTCCGTCGGCACCTTCGGTTCCGGTTGGGGCTGGCTGGTGAAAAAGGCTGACGGTTCCCTGGCCCTGGCCAGCACTATCGGCGCCGGCAACCCGCTGACCAGCGGCGACACCCCGCTGCTGACTTGCGACGTCTGGGAACACGCTTACTACATCGACTACCGCAACCTGCGTCCAAAGTACGTCGAAGCGTTCTGGAACCTGGTCAACTGGAAATTCGTGGCCGAGCAGTTCGAAGGCAAGACCTTCGTCGCCTAAGCCCGTTTGCAGTCAAAAAAACCCGGCATTGCCGGGTTTTTTCGTTTTACCGGCAAGGGCCAGGTTTGCCGCGCCAGCCCGGCGGACCAACCTCTCTATTCAGCTAAAAAATCTCCGCCGTCCCTCAAGTTGCAAGGCTTGGCTACCGACATATAACCGATAAGCGCGGATATGCTGGCTCCCGGCATTCCAGCCAAGCCTACAGGTGAAATATCCTGGGCCTGATTGTCCCTTTGACTGCCATCACGGGATTGCCAATACTCATGGCAACTTGACGCTACCCGCACGGAACAAGGAATAACCCTTTGAAGCTGGAACTCAAAAACAGCTTGTCGGTGAAGTTGCTCCGGGTTGTGCTGCTGTCGGCACTGATAGTGGGCGTAGTGCTGAGCTGCGCACAAATCGTCTTCGATGCTTATAAGACTCGGCAGGCGGTCGCTAATGATGCCCAGCGCATTCTCGACATGTTTCGCGACCCCTCGACCCAGGCCGTCTACAGCCTGGACCGCGAAATGGGCATGCAAGTCATCGAAGGCCTGTTCCAGGACGATGCTGTGCGCATGGCCTCCATTGGCCATCCCAACGAAACCATGCTCGCGGAAAAAACCCGTGAGTTGCAGAATTCCCCCAGCCGCTGGCTGACCGATCTGATCCTCGGCAAGGAGCGCACCTTCACCACCCAACTGGTGGGTCGCGGGCCCTACAGCGAATACTACGGCGACCTGAGCATCACCCTCGACACGGCCACCTACGGCCAGGGATTTATCGTCAGCTCGGTGATCATTTTCATTTCCGGCGTACTGCGCGCCCTGGCCATGGGCCTGGTGCTGTACCTGGTTTACCACTGGCTGCTGACCAAGCCGCTGTCGCGGATCATCGAGCACCTGACCACCATCAATCCGGACCGCCCCAGCGAACATCAGATCCCGTTGCTCAAGGGCCACGAGCGAAACGAGCTGGGGATCTGGATCAATACCGCCAACCAGTTGCTGGCATCGATCGAACGCAACACGCACCTGCGCCATGAAGCGGAAAACAGCCTGCTGCGCATGGCCCAGTACGACTTCCTCACCGGCCTGCCCAACCGCCAGCAGTTGCAGCAGCAACTGGACAAGATCCTGATCGACGCCGGCCGCCTGCAACGCCGGGTCGCGGTGCTCTGTGTCGGCCTCGACGACTTCAAGGGCATCAACGAACAGTTCAGCTACCAGACCGGCGACCAGTTGCTGCTGGCCCTGGCCGATCGCCTGCGGGCCCACAGTGGTCGCCTGGGCGCCCTCGCCCGCCTTGGCGGCGACCAGTTCGCCCTGGTCCAGGCCGATATCGAACAACCCTACGAAGCCGCCGAACTGGCGCAGAGCATTCTCGACGACCTGGAAGCACCGTTCGCCCTCGACCACCAGGAAATCCGCCTGCGCGCCACCATCGGCATCACCCTGTTCCCGGAGGACGGCGACAGCACCGAGAAGCTGCTGCAGAAAGCCGAGCAGACCATGACCCTGGCCAAAAGCCGGTCGCGCAACCGTTATCAGTTCTATATCGCCAGCGTTGACAGCGAGATGCGCCGGCGCCGCGAACTGGAAAAAGACCTGCGCGAAGCCCTGAGCCGCGAGCAGTTCCACCTGGTCTACCAGCCGCAGATCAGCTACCGCGATCATCGTGTGGTCGGGGTCGAGGCGCTGCTGCGCTGGCAGCATCCGGAACACGGCTTCGTCCCGCCGGACCTGTTCATTCCCCTGGCCGAGCAGAACGGCACCATCATCGCCATCGGCGAATGGGTGCTGGACCAGGCCTGCCGCCAACTGCGCGAATGGCATGACCTGGGCTTCAGCGACCTGCGCATGGCGGTCAACCTGTCCACCGTGCAACTGCACCACGCCGAGCTGCCGCGGGTGGTCAACAACCTGCTGCAGATCTATCGCCTGCCGCCGCGCAGCCTGGAGCTGGAAGTCACCGAAACCGGCCTGATGGAAGACATCAGCACCGCCGCCCAGCACCTGTTGAGCCTGCGCCGCTCGGGGGCGCTGATCGCCATCGACGACTTCGGCACCGGCTACTCGTCCCTGAGCTACCTCAAGAGCCTGCCGCTGGACAAGATCAAGATCGACAAGAGCTTCGTCCAGGACCTGCTGGATGACGACGACGATGCGACCATCGTGCGGGCGATCATCCAGCTGGGCAAAAGCCTGGGCATGCAGGTGATCGCCGAGGGCGTGGAAACCGCCGAACAAGAGGCCTACATCATCTCCGAAGGCTGCCACGAAGGTCAGGGTTATCACTACAGCAAACCCCTGCCGGCACGAGAGCTGAGCGCCTACCTGAAACAGGCCCAGCGCAGTAACGCGGCCATCCTCTGAAGACCCGATTGCGCGCATAAGCCTGATCCAGCGCAATCGCTTCCTGAATAGGAAATATTTACAACCGCAACCCTTTACACATAATGCAAATCTTTCGCATTATGTCGCAGTTTTGCGCGTCCTCCGCGCCACTCCACCCCTCTCTCGAAGCAGGATGTTCGCCATGATTCGTATGCCTCTGGCTACCGCCAGTCTGTTGGCCATCGCTATTTCCCTCGCCGGTTGCGGCGAAGGCAAAGACCAGGCTGCCGCGCCGCAAGCCGCTACCCCAGCCGCCAGCACCGCAGCCCCGGCCACCGCTCCTGCGGCCGGCAAGGTCGATGAAGCGGCGGCCAAGGCGGTCGTCGCGCATTACGCCGACATGGTCTTCGCCGTGTACAGCGATGCCGAATCCACCGCGAAGACCCTGCAGACCGCGATCGACGCCTTCCTCGCCAAGCCCAACGCCGACACCCTGAAAGCCGCCAAGGCTGCCTGGGTCGCGGCTCGCGTGCCTTACCTGCAGAGCGAAGTGTTCCGCTTCGGCAACACCATCGTCGACGACTGGGAAGGCCAGGTGAACTCCTGGCCGCTGGACGAAGGCCTGATCGATTACGTCGACAAGTCCTACGAGCACGCGCTGGGTAACCCGGGCGCCACCGCCAACATCATCGCCAACACTGAAGTCCAGGTCGGCGAAGACAAGGTCGACGTGAAGGACATCACCCCGGAAAAACTCGCCAGCCTCAACGAGCTGGGCGGTTCCGAGGCCAACGTCGCCACCGGCTACCACGCCATCGAATTCCTTCTCTGGGGCCAGGACCTGAACGGCACCGGCCCTGGCGCCGGCAACCGTCCGGCTTCCGACTACCTGGAAGGCGCCGGCGCCACCGGCGGCCACAACGACCGTCGCCGTGCCTACCTGAAAGCCGTGACCCAACTGCTGGTCAACGACCTGGAAGAAATGGTCGGCAACTGGAAGCCGAACGTGGCCGACAACTACCGCGCCACCCTGGAAGCGGAACCGGCTGAAAGCGGCCTGCGCAAAATGCTGTTCGGCATGGGCAGTCTGTCCCTGGGCGAACTGGCGGGCGAGCGCATGAAGGTGTCCCTGGAAGCCAACTCCCCTGAAGACGAACAGGACTGCTTCAGCGACAACACCCACAACTCGCACTTCTACGATGCCAAGGGCATCCGCAACGTGTACCTGGGCGAATACACCCGCGTCGACGGCACCAAGCTGACCGGCGCCAGCCTGTCGTCGCTGGTGGCGAAAATCGACCCGGCCGCCGACACCGCATTGAAGGCCGACCTGGCCGCCACCGAAGCCAAGATCCAGGTCATGGTCGATCACGCCAACAAGGGTGAGCACTACGACCAGTTGATCGCCGCCGGCAACGACGCGGGCAACCAGATCGTGCGTGACGCCATCGCCGCGCTGGTCAAGCAGACCGGTTCGATCGAACAGGCCGCGGGCAAGCTGGGTATCAGCGACCTGAACCCGGACAGCGCCGATCACGAGTTCTGATCAGCGTTGCGGGAATGAAAAGGCGACCTTCGGGTCGCCTTTTTTGTGCCTGTCTATGACGCGCCCCTGTAGCCGCTGCCGCAGGCTGCGATAAGGCCGCAGGCCTTCAGCGATCTTGAAACCCTGCGCCCCCTTCGGTGGCGATCGCAGCCTGCGGCAGCGGCTACAGGACCTGACCAGAGCCAGGGGACAGGGACAGGCAGGCTTCGCTTGCGTTGTCCCACGTCAAGCGGAACGATAATTCCTCTTATTCAAACTCCCCTGCCCTGTTAGACTTTGCGCCCTTGTTTTGCTCGTCCTGCAGGATATCCGATGCCCCCGTCGCTGCTTCGCTGGTCTGCGCTGTTCATGGCCTTGAGCCTGAGTGCCTGCGATGACGCCCCGCGTTTTACCCAGGCCGAGCCGGGCGAAGCGCGTTCCGGCGGTGAGGCGACCGTGCGCAAGAGCGACCAGAACGCCTTTTCCATGCCGTCGGCCAACCTGTCGCCGACCCGGCGCCTGGACTTCAGCGTCGGCAACAGTTTCTTCCGCAGCCCCTGGGTGATCGCCCCCTCGACCACCACCGCCCGCGATGGCCTGGGCCCGCTGTTCAACACCAACGGCTGCCAGAACTGCCATATCAAGGACGGCCGCGGCCACCCGCCGACGCCCGACTCGGACAATGCCGTGTCGATGCTGGTGCGCCTGTCGATCCCCAATGAGCCGGCCTACGCCAAGGTCATCGAGCAGCTGGGCATAGTGCCCGAACCGGTGTATGGCGGGCAGTTTCAGGACATGGCGGTGCCTGGCGTCGCCCCGGAAGGCAAGGTGCGGGTCGAGTACGAGCCGCTGACCGTGCGCTTCAAGGACGGCAGCGAAGTCGAACTGCGCAAGCCGAAGCTGCAGATCACTCAGCTCGGTTATGGCCCGATGCATCCCGACACCCGCTTCTCGGCCCGCGTGGCGCCGCCGATGATCGGCCTGGGCCTGCTCGAAGCCATCCCCGAGGCGGCGATCCTGGCCAATGCCCAAGCGCAAGCCAAGGCTGGCAATGGCATTGCCGGACGGCCGAACCGGGTCTGGGACGATGCCCAGCAAAAGACCGTACTCGGGCGTTTTGGCTGGAAAGCCGGACAACCCAACCTCAATCAACAAAATGTTCACGCGTTCTCTGGTGATATGGGCCTGACCACCAGCCTGAGACCCTTCGATGACTGCACCGACGCCCAGACCGCCTGCAAGCAAGCCCCCAACGGCAACGGGCCGGATGGCGAACCGGAAGTCAGCGACAACATCCTGCGCCTGGTGCTGTTCTACAGCCGCAACCTCGGGGTGCCGGCGCGGCGCGAGGTTGGCTCGCCACGGGTGCTGGCCGGCAAGAACCTGTTCTACCAGGCCGGCTGCCAGTCCTGTCATACCCCCCGATTCACCACCGCCGCCGACGCCGCGGAACCCGAGCTGGCCAATCAAGTGATACGCCCCTACAGCGACCTGCTGCTGCACGACATGGGCGAAGGCCTGGCCGACCACCGCAGCGAATTCCAGGCCGGCGGCCGCGACTGGCGCACGCCGCCGTTGTGGGGGATCGGCCTGACGCAAACGGTCAGCGGCCACACCCAGTTCCTGCATGACGGTCGCGCCCGCAACCTGCTCGAAGCCGTGCTCTGGCACGGCGGCGAGGCCCAGGCGGCGCAGCGACAGGTTTTATCCTTCAATGCCGAACAGCGCGCTGCGTTGCTGGCATTCCTGAATTCTCTTTAACGCCTTCTTACAAGAAACGGGAGCCCGAACATGTTCCGTCCCAAGCTGTTGTTCACCAGCCTTGCCGCGCTCGCCCTGGGCGCCTGCTCGCCGCAGGACCCACAAGCCGTGACCTCGGCGGCCATCGCCAAACAGGTGATCCTGCCGACCTACAGCCGCTGGGTCGAAGCCGACCGCCAGCTGGCGATCAGCGCCCTGGCCTTCTGTGAAGGCAAGCAAAGCCTGGACACCGCCCGTGCCGACTTCCTGCACGCGCAGAAAGCCTGGGCCGAACTGCAACCCTTGCTGATCGGGCCGCTGGCCGAGGGCAACCGCTCCTGGCAAGTGCAGTTCTGGCCGGACAAGAAGAACCTGGTCGGCCGTCAGGTCGAACAGCTGGTCAGCGCCACGCCGCAGATCGACGCCGCCGCCCTGGCCAAGTCCAGCGTCGTGGTACAAGGCCTCTCGGCCTACGAATACATCCTGTTCGACAGCAAGATCGACATGGCAAACAGCGAGCAGAAAGCCCGCTACTGCCCGCTGCTGAGCGCCATTGGCGAACGCCAGAAGCAGCTCGCCGAAGAGATCCTGTCGCGCTGGAACACCAGCGACGGCATGCTCGCGCAGATGAGCAAGTTCCCCAACCAGCGCTACGCCGACTCCCATGAGGCCATCGCCGATCTGCTGCGGGTCCAGGTCACCGCGCTGGATACCCTGAAGAAGAAGCTCGGCACGCCGATGGGCCGTCAGAGCAAGGGCATTCCACAGCCGTTCCAGGCCGACGCCTGGCGCAGCCAATCGTCCATGCAGAGCCTGGAAGCCAGCCTCGCCGCAGCCCAGACCGTCTGGGCCGGGGTCGACAACAAGGGCCTGCGCGGCCTGTTGCCGGCCGAGCAGAAGCCGCTGGCCGACAAGATCGACGCCGCCTACACCGCCTCGCTGAAGCTGTTCGCCAGCACCCAGCGTTCGCTGACCGAGCTGCTGGCCGACGACGCCGGCCGCCAGCAACTGAACGATATCTACGACAGCCTCAACGTCGTCCACCGCCTGCACGAAGGCGAACTGGCCAAGGCACTGGGCATCCAACTGGGCTTCAACGCCAACGACGGTGACTGATCATGCTGCGACGTCAGGCTCTGGCACTCGGCAGCCTGCTGCTGAGCGCCGTCACGCTGGGTGGCTGGACGCTGTTCAAGCACAAGGACCAAGGCCCGCTGCTGCTCTCGGCGCGCGATGATGGTGACGGCAAGCACTACGCCGTCGGCTATCGCCTGGACGGCACGCAAGTGTTCGCCACCCGGGTCGGTCAACGCTGCCATGACATCGTCAACCACCCGACGCTGCCGATCGCCCTGTTCGTCGCCCGTCGCCCGGGCACCGAAAGCTACCTGATCGACCTGCGCGACGGCACCCTCCTGCAAACCCTGGCCTCGCAGCCGAACCGGCACTTCTATGGCCACGCGGTGATCCACAAGAGCGGCGACTGGCTGTACGCCACCGAGAACGACACAAGCGATCCGGGTCGTGGCCTGCTCGGGGTGTACCGGTTCGAGGGCGAACGCCTGGTGCACAGCGGCGAGATCCCGACCCACGGCATCGGCCCGCATCAGGTGTCGTGGATGCCGGACGGCGAAACCCTGGTGGTGGCCAACGGCGGGATTCGCACCGAAGCGGAAAGCCGCGTCGAGATGAACCTCGACGCCATGGAGCCGAGCCTGGTGCTGATGCAGCGCGACGGCAACCTGCTGAGCAAGGAAACCCTGGCCCAGCAGATGAACAGCGTGCGCCACATGGGCATCGCCGGCGACGGCACCATCGTCACCGGCCAGCAGTTCATGGGCGATGCCCACGAGTCGTCGCAACTGCTGGCGATCAAGCGCCCGGGCCAACCGTTCCAGGCCTTCCCGGTGGCCGAGCACCAGTTGCAGGCGATGGGGCATTACACCGCCAGCGTCGCGGTGCACAGCGAACTGCGCCTGGTGGCCCTCACCGCCCCGCGCGGCAACCGCTTTTTCATCTGGGACCTGGACAGCGCCGAAGTGCGCCTGGACGCGCCCTTGCCGGACTGTGCCGGGGTCGGTGCGGTGGCCGATGGTTTTGTCGTGACCTCGGGCCAGGGGCGTTGCCGCTTCTATGACTGTCGCCAGAAACAACTGGTGGCAAAACCCCTGGATTTGCCGGCAGGGCTCTGGGACAACCATTTGCACCTGGTCTAGTTTTTCGCCGCCACACAGGATTGGAAAACAGGACTCTGGATGACCGGATTGTCATCTGGAAGCCCCCGAAAAGTCGGAGTAATGTCTTCGGCAATCAGCTTGGTTTTCCCAGCTTCGTTTTCCAAGGAACCGGAATATGCTGCGTCGCCGCATGTTTATCATGTTGGGTGTCGTCCTGCTGATCGTGCTGTTGCTGGCAGGCTACAAGGCCTTCTCCATCTATCAGCAGGTCAAGCTCTTCTCGGTGCCCAAGCCGCCGATCAGCGTGGCCGTGGCCACGGCTCGCGAACAACCGTGGCAAACCCGCCTGCCCACGGTCGGCACCCTCAAGGCCCTGCAGGGGGTCAACCTCAGCCTGGAAGTGGCCGGGACCGTCAAGGAGCTGCGGTTCGAGTCCGGGCAGAAGGTCAGCGCCGGGCAGCCCTTGCTGCAACTCGACAGCGACGTGGAAAGCGCCCTGCTGGAAACCGCCCAGGCCGACCTGGGCCTGTCCCGGCTGGACTTCGGCCGCGGCAGCCAACTGGTGGGCAGCCAGGCGATTTCCCGCGGCGAATACGATCGATTGTCGGCGGTGCTGCAAAAGAACAAGGCCACGGTCAATCAGCTCAAGGCGGCACTGGCGAAAAAACGCCTGCTCGCGCCCTTCAGCGGCACCATCGGCATTCGCCATGTGGATGTCGGCGACTACCTCGCCAGCGGCACGGTGATCGCCACCCTGCAAGACCTCAGCAGCCTGTACGTGGACTTCTTCGTCCCGGAACAGGCCGTGCCGAAAATCGCCCTGGGCCAATCGGTCAGCGTGATGGTCTCCGCCTATCCGGCGGAACAGTTCAGCGCCACCATCAGCGCCATCAACCCCAAGGTCGAAGACACCACGCGCAACGTGCAGGTGCGCGCCACCCTGGCCAACCCCGACGGCAAGCTGCTGCCGGGCATGTTCACCAACCTGCAGGTGCTACTGCCCGATCCCCAGCCCCGGGTGGTGGTACCGGAGAGCGCCATCACCTACACCCTGTACGGTAACTCGCTGTACGTGGTGGCCGAGAAAAAGGCCGCTGATGGCAGCCCGGAGAAAGACGACAAGGGCCAGCCGGTGCTGATCGCCGAGCGGCGCTTCATCGAAACCGGCGAACGGCGCAACGGCCTGGTGCTGATCAACAAGGGCGTGAGCAGCGGCGAACAGGTGGTGAGCGCCGGGCAAATCAAGCTGGACCATGGCGCCCACATCGCCATCACCCCGGACAAGATGCTGCCCCCCGAACAGAGCGGCCAGCCACGCGCGAACTGATCAAGGAATCCTTATGGCTTTTACAGATCCGTTCATCCGTCGTCCGGTCCTGGCCACCGTGGTCAGCCTGCTGATCGTGCTGCTGGGCTTCCAGGCCTGGAGCAAACTGCCGCTGCGCCAGTATCCGCAAATGGAAAACGCCCTGATCACGGTGACCACCGCCTACCCCGGAGCCAACGCCGAGACCATCCAGGGCTATATCACCCAACCGATGCAGCAGAGCCTGGCCAGCGCCGAGGGGATCGACTACATGACCTCGGTCAGCCGCCAGAACTTCTCGGTGATCTCGGTCTACGCCCGTATCGGCGCCAACAGCGACCGCCTGTTCACCGAGCTGCTGGCCAAGGCCAACGAGGTGAAGAACAAGCTGCCCCAGGACGCCGAGGACCCGGTGCTGAGCAAGGAAGCCGCCGACGCCTCGGCGCTGATGTACATCAGCTTCTTCAGCCAGGAGCTGAACAACCCACAGATCACCGACTACCTGTCGCGGGTGATCCAGCCGAAGCTGGCAACCCTGCCGGGCATGGCCGAGGCCGAGATTCTCGGCAACCAGGTGTTCGCCATGCGCCTGTGGCTGGACCCGGTCAAGCTCGCCGGCTACGGCCTGAGCGCCAGCGACGTGACCAGCGCGGTGCGCCGCTACAACTTCCTGTCCGCGGCCGGTGAGATCAAGGGCGAGTACGTGGTCACCAGCATCAACGCCAGCACCGAACTGAAATCCGCCGAAGCCTTCGCCGCCATTCCCCTGCGGACCGAGGGCGACAGCCGGGTGCTGCTCAGCGACGTGGCACGGGTCGAGATGGGCGCGGAGAACTACAACGCCATCAGCTCCTTTGGCGGCATTCCTTCGGTCTATATCGGCATCAAGGCAACCCCCAACGCCAACCCGCTGGACGTGATCAAGGAAGTGCGCAAGATCATGCCGGAGCTGGAGGCCCAGTTGCCGCCCAACCTCAAGTCGGAGATCGCCTACGACGCCACGCTGTTCATCCAGGCCTCGATCAACGAGGTGGTGAAGACCCTGTTCGAAGCCGTGCTGATCGTGATCGTGGTGGTGTTCCTGTTCCTCGGCGCGCTGCGTTCGGTGGTGATCCCGGTGGTGACCATTCCGCTGTCGATGATCGGCGTGATGTTCTTCATGCAGTTGATGGGCTACTCGATCAATCTGCTGACGCTGCTGGCGATGGTGCTGGCCATCGGCCTGGTGGTGGACGACGCGATCGTGGTGGTGGAAAACATCCACCGCCATATCGAGGAAGGCAAGACGCCGCTGGACGCGGCCCTCGAAGGCGCCCGGGAAATCGCCATGCCGGTGGTGTCGATGACCATCACCCTGGCGGCGGTCTACGCCCCCATCGGCTTCCTGCAGGGGCTCACCGGGGCGCTGTTCAAGGAGTTCGCCCTGACCCTGGCCGGCGCGGTGGTGATTTCCGGCATCGTCGCCCTGACCCTGTCGCCGATGATGTGCGCCCTGCTGCTGCGCCACGATGAAAACCCCAGCGGCCTGGCCCACCGCCTCGACCTGATTTTCGAAAGCCTCAAGCGCCGCTACCAGAGCCTGCTGCATGGCACCCTCAACACTCGGCCGGTGGTCCTGGTGTTCGCCCTGATCGTGTTGTGCCTGATCCCGGCCCTGCTCACCTTCACCAAGTCGGAACTGGCCCCGGACGAGGACCAGGGCATCATTTTCATGATGGCCACCGCACCCCAGCCGGCCAACCTGGATTACCTCAACGCCTACACCGACGAGTTCCTGGAGATCTTCAAGACGTTCCCCGAGTACTACTCCTCGTTCCAGATCAACGGCTTCAACGGCGTGCAATCGGGTATCGGCGGCTTCCTGCTCAAGCCCTGGAACGAGCGCAAGCGCACGCAGATGCAGATCCTGCCCGAAGTCCAGGCCCGGCTCGCGGGCATCGCCGGGCTGCAGGTCTTCGGTTTCAACCTGCCGTCCCTGCCGGGCACCGGCGAAGGGCTGCCGTTCGCCTTCATTATCAATAGCCCCAACGATTACGAGTCGCTGCTGGAACTGTCCGACCGGGTGAAGAAACGCGCCATGGAGTCGGGCAAGTTCGCCTTTGTCGATATCGACCTGGCCTTCGACAAGCCGGAAGTGGTGGTCGACATCGACCGCGCCAAGGCCGCGCAAATGGGGGTGTCGATGCTGGACCTGGGCGCAACCCTGGCCACCTTGCTCGGCGAGGCGGAAATCAACCGCTTCACCATCGAGGGACGCAGCTACAAGGTCATCGCCCAGGTCGAACGACCTTATCGCGACAACCCCGAATGGCTGAACAACTACTACGTGAAAAACGCCAAGGGCGAGGCGCTGCCGCTGTCGACGCTGATCAGCGTCCACGATCGGGCCCGGCCTCGGCAGCTCAACCAGTTCCAGCAACTCAACGCCGCGACCATTTCCGGATTCCCGGTCGTGAGCATGGGTGAAGCGATCGATACCGTGCGCCAGATCGCCGAGGAAGAGACCCCACCAGGCTACGCCTTCGACTATGCCGGGGCGTCACGACAGTTCGTCCAGGAAGGCAGCGCGCTGTGGGTGACCTTTGGCCTGGCGCTGGCGATCATTTTCCTGGTGCTGGCGGCGCAGTTCGAGAGTTTCCGCGATCCGGTGGTGATCCTGGTGACGGTGCCGCTGTCGATCTGCGGGGCCTTGATCCCACTGTTTCTCGGCTGGTCGAGCATGAACATCTATACCCAGGTCGGGCTGGTGACCCTGATCGGCCTGATCAGCAAGCACGGGATCCTGATCGTCGAGTTCGCCAACCAGCTGCGCAAGGACCAGGGACTGACGCCGCGCGAGGCCGTGGAAGCCGCCGCGGCCATTCGCCTGCGGCCGGTCTTGATGACCACCGCGGCGATGGTCTTCGGCATGGTGCCGCTGATCCTGGCCACCGGTGCCGGCGCGGTCAGCCGGTTCGACATCGGCACGGTGATCGCCACGGGGATGTCGATCGGTACCTTGTTCACCCTGTTCGTGCTGCCCTGCATCTACACCCTGCTGGCCAGGCCGGACAAGTGAAGGACGCGCAATAAAAAAGGCCTCGCGATGCGAGGCCTTTTTATCGGGCTTGATGGTCTTCAACTCTGTGGCCTCATTCCCTGAGTCAGGCCGAACATGAACAACAACAGGTCACGATCGGGCTGGGCTCCCTGGGTCGTCTTGACGACCCGTGGCAACGGACAATGCGCATCACCCTGCGCCGTACTGAGGACTTCCATGCGTGGCTGCTCCCATGCAGCCACCGCCAAGGATGCAACTGCCAAGGCTCCTACTAAAAACAAACCTCGTGCAATTTCGAGCTTCATCACTATAAGCCTTTGATAGCGCTGCCAAACGCCGTCCTATAAAAATAGTAGAGTTTGTCCCAGTCCGTGGTGCTCCACGACGAGTGGCGCCGCAATTGTTTGATGTCATGGGCGGCGGCCCGTTTAGCGGTCAGGCGCTGGCGGCATTTCTCGAAGTCCAGCAGCGCGATATCCACCTTCGCCGCTTCGCCCTCACCCGTGACCCGCACGAACACATGCTTGCTATACAGGCAGCCATGCTGCCAGCGGCCCCGGTGCATGCGCGCCAGCGTGGCCGCCAGTTCCTTGAGCACACGCTCGTGCAGGGCCTCGCCGTGGCGCTCGCGCTCGCCAGCGGCATACCAGTGGTCGATTTCCACGAAGCCGTCCAGCGCCTCGGTCACCAGCAACGCACGCCACTGGCCCTGGGAGTCACGCTGCGCACCGCAGAACACCAGGTGCGGCACCGCCACGTTGAGCTGGCTCAGGCCCTTGAGCGCATCCTGTTCGCGCAGCACCGTGGGGCGGCCGAAGGGGTGCAACCAGCTGCGATAGATATGGCCGACCTGGCGCTTGGCATACAGCACACGCCCGTCAGTGCCCGGAAGACGTTGGACGCCACTTTCCCCGCCGCGACGCTGATTGGGCTCTTCGACCCACTCCCCCTGTTGACTCCAGAAGTAGTCGAAACGGTCTGCAGCAGCGACTTCCATTTCCGGTGCACATTCAACGGCCATCCTGTTACCTCTTGCGTAATACGTAGACTCGCCACATGGCGTAGAGCGGAAAAAAGTCCAGATGATCCTGAACGCGAAACCCGGCCTGCTTGAATTCTTCTTCAACCGTGGCAGCCGGTAACACAAAACGGTTCTGGTAACCTTCCTGCCCGGATTCCTCCTTGCGCCGCACTTCCATGCGCTTGCGTTTCCAGGCCTTGAAATTGCCATCGACCCACAGTGAAACGATCACGCTGTCCCGGGTAACCCGCTGGAACTCCTGGAGCAGAGCCAGGCGATGGGACGACTCGCCAATGTGGTGCAGCAGCCGCATGCAGAAAATGCTGTCAACGGCGTTATCCGGCAAGTCGATGTCGAAGGCAGACGTCTGCAAGGGTTGTACCCGTTTCACCACGTCGGCCGGTTGCGCCACCGTGGCGATCTTCAACATCGCCGCGGAATTGTCCGCACCGATGATCACGCGGTTGGGTTTCTCCGCCAGCAACGGCCAGAAACGCCCGGTACCACAGGGCAGGTCAAGCACCAGCCCCGGCTCTCCGGCCATGGCCAGCGCCGCACGCGCCAACTGCTCGTCGCGCTTGTGGGACAGACGGCGAGCGACGCCATCCTGATGCTTGAGCAGATACTCCTGAGCGTGCTGTTCGTCGTACTTCTCGGAAAATTCCAGCTTGATCGGGGTCGCCATCACACAGTCTCCTGAATCTGATGGCCCCACCTTAGGCAGCGGCTTGTCAGCGTCAGGTCATGTCTTTGTGAAAACTTCGTCCGGTCCAGAGTGGAAATATTTCAGAGTTTTACAGGCTCCCATAAGTGGCCTGGGGCCATCAACCGGGGAAATTCCCGTGACGACCCACGCAGCAGTCATGGAGACCCATCATACCGTGCGGCGGTTCAACTCGACATGAAACCGGCAGCCGTTGGGCTCCATGGTGCTGAGGCTGACGCTCCAGCCCTGGTCCTCGCAGATCCGCTGCACCAGCGACAGGCCCAGGCCCAGGCCCTCGCCGCGCTTCTCGTTGCCGCGCACGAAAGGCTCGAACATCGCCTCGCGTTTCTCCTCGGGAATGCCCACACCGCTGTCCTCGACCACAAAGCCGCTCGGCTCAAGGCTCAAGCGAATGAAGCCGTGCTCGGTGTAATGCAAGGCATTGCGCAGCAGGTTGCCCATCACCGCGTGCAAAAAGGTGGCGTTATAGCGGGTGTCCAGCGGCTGGCCGGCGTCGAAGATCAGCTCCAGGCCCTTTTGCCGGATCGGTCCGCCCCACAGGCCCATCAGGTCCTCGGCCACCTGGCTCAAGGTTGCCTGGGGCGACATGCCGCCGTCTTCGCGCTGGGCGCGGGCCAGCATCAGGAAGGTCTGGACCAGCTCGCGCATTTCGCCGCATGCCCGGGCGATACGCTCGACCTGCGCCCGACCGCGCTGATCGATCGCCGGGTTTTCCAGCAACAACTCGCAGGAACTGGCCAGCACCATCAGCGGCGTACGCAGTTCGTGGCTGACATCGCTGGTGAACAGGCGCTCGCGGTTCAGGGCCTGGCGCAAGCGCCCCAGGGTGGCGTCGAAGGCCACCGCCAGTTCCCCCACTTCGTCGGCCGCGTAGTCCGGTGCCAATGGTGGCGCCAGCCCCAGCAACTGGTCGCGATGGCGCACCTGCCGCGCCAGCCTTACCACCGGCGCCATGACCCGACGCGCCAGCACCCAGCCGAGGAACACTGCCAAGGCCAGGCTCAGCACAAAGCCCACCAGCACCACCGCGAAGAGCACCCGTTCGCGCTCTTCGAAATCGCTCTGGTCCTGCAGCAGCACATAGCGTCGACCGTCGACCACTTCGACCATGGCGTGATACGACAGCTGTTCGCGGAAGACCTCATGAAAGCCCGGATCCAGATGCCGCAGATCCTTGGGCAGCTCGAAATCGCCGCGCCCGCCGCTGAAATAAAACAGCTGGTCCGGCTCGGGACGGTGGCTCCAGTCGGAAACGTTGTCCATCAACAGCAGACGCTGAAGGTCACCCCCCAGGCCCGCGGAAATCAGCTTCTCTTCCACCAGGTGCACCGTCGCCACGATACCCAGGGCGAAGGCTCCAGCGACCAGCGCGCTCATCAGCGCAAAGGCGATGATGATCCGCTGGGAAAGGCTTTGCTTAAACTCCATCACGACCCTCGGCCAGGCGGTAACCGACACCGTGCACGGTATGCAGCAACGGTTTGCCGAACGGCTTGTCGATCACCTGGCGCAATTGGTGGACATGGCTGCGCAGGCTGTCGCTGTCCGGGCAGTCGTCGCCCCACAGCGCCTCTTCGAGAATTTCCCGGCGCAGCACATGGGGGCTCTTCTGCATCAGCACCGCCAGCAACTTGAGCCCCACCGGGTTGAGCTTGAGCAGGCGCCCTTCGCGGGTGACCTCCAGGGTGTCGAGGTCATAACTCAGGTCGCCGACCTGCAGGGCCCGGCGCCCGCCGCCCTGGGTCCGGCGCATGACCGCCTCGACCCGCGCGGCCAGCTCGGACAAGGCAAAGGGCTTGACCAGGTAATCGTCGGCCCCGGACTTGAAGCCTTGCAGGCGATCGTCCAGTTGATCGCGGGCGGTGAGCATGATCACCGGCGTATCGCGGCGGGCATCTTCGCGCAGACGCTTGCACAGGGTGTAACCGTCGATACCCGGCAGCATGATGTCGAGCACGATCAGGTCGTAATGTTCGGTGGCGGCCAGGTGCAGGCCCGACAGACCGTCCTGGGCGCAGTCCACGGTGTAGCCTTTAAGCCCCAGGTAGTCGGCCAGGTTGGCCAGAATATCGCGGTTGTCTTCAACCAGTAGAATTCGCATGGGCACTCTCTCCGCACACAGTTACGGCCGTCTTGGCTCGCGCAGCTTAAGGCCAAGCGTGGCTGACGGCTAGGGTTGTTCAAGCCCCCGCGGCGAATGCCGCCGCAGGGTTCCAGGGCCTTGACGAGTTTTTCACCCAGGGTTCACACGCTGACGACAAGGGCCGCTCCAGACTCCGCGGGAACCCGCGACCGCAACGCTTCCTTCGAAGGACTTTCCATGGCTTTGACCCTCGCCCGCCCCGCCTCCAGAGCGCTGAACTGGTGGATCTGCCTGGGCATACCCGCCCTGGCTGCCGTCATCCTGCTGCTGCTTGAACTGACTACCCTGGACATGGACCTGGCCCGGTACTTTTATGACCCCGCCGCTGGCGGTTTCATCGGCGGCCACAGTTATTTCCTGGAAAATATCCTGCATGACCGGGCCAAGCAGCTGGTCATCGTCTTTTCAGTGCTGGCCATTGTCGGCTTCATCGGCGCCTTCTTCGTCCAGCGTCTCAAGCCGTTCAAGCGCGAACTGGGTTGCCTGGTGCTGTCCCTGGGCCTGGCCACCGCCTTTGTCACCCCGGTCAAGGCGGTCACCGCCGTGCAGTGCCCGTGGAGCCTGAAAGAGTTCGGCGGCAAGGAAACCTACAGCGAACTGCTCAGCCCCCGGCCAGCGACCGACAAGCCTGGTCGCTGCTGGCCAGGCGGCCATGCCGCTACCGGTTTCACCCTGTTCGCGCTGTTTTTTGTCCTGCGTGATCGCCGCCCGCGCCTGGCGCGCAAGGCGCTGGTATTCGCCTTTGCCCTCGGCACCGTGTTCTCGGTCGGGCGCATGCTGCAGGGCGCGCACTTCTTCTCCCACAACGTCTGGACCGCGATCTTCTGCTGGCTGATCTGCCTGGGGGCGTACTACTTCATTCTCTATCGACCGGCAGCCAAGGCCGATCCGGCGATGGAGGTGGAGCCGGTGAAGGCCTGAGGTCTTTTCACGAGCGAGCCCTCCCTACAAAACCACGCACACCTGTAGGAGCACGCTTGCTCGCGGCGATGGCCCAGGCAAAAACGCCCACCCATAAAAAAGCCCCGCCGGCTTTCGCCGGCGGGGCTTTTTCGTACAGGGGTAAGGCTGGCTTACATCATGCCGCCCATGCCACCCATGCCGCCCATGTCTGGCATGCCGCCAGCTGCAGGCTTGTCTTCAACGATTTCAGCAACAGCCGCTTCGGTGGTCAGGATCAGACCGCCGATGGAGGATGCCGCTTGCAGCGCCGAACGGGTCACCTTGGTTGGGTCCAGGATGCCCATTTCGATCATGTCGCCGTATTCGCTGGTAGCAGCGTTGTAACCGTAGTTACCTTCACCCTGCTTGACCTTGTCGACCACTACGCTTGGCTCGTCGCCGGAGTTGGCAACGATCTGGCGCAGAGGTGCTTCGACAGCGCGACGCAGAACAGCGATACCCACGTCCTGGTCGGCGTTGTCGCCTTTCAGGCCGCTGATCGATTGCAGGGCACGGATCAGGGCTACGCCACCGCCAGGTACCACGCCTTCTTCAACGGCTGCACGGGTAGCGTGCAGGGCGTCTTCAACGCGGGCTTTCTTCTCTTTCATTTCAACTTCGGAACCGGCGCCAACCTTGATCACCGCAACGCCGCCGGACAGCTTGGCCAGACGCTCTTGCAGTTTTTCACGGTCGTAGTCGGACGAAGTGTCGGCCACTTGTTGACGGATCTGGGTCACACGAGCCTGGATGTCCGCTTCAACGCCAGCACCGTCGATGATGGTGGTGTTTTCTTTGGACAGGATCACGCGCTTGGCGTTACCCAGGTGCTCCAGGGTAGTGCTTTCCAGGCTCAGGCCGATCTCTTCGGAGATGACGGTACCGCCGGTCAGGACGGCGATGTCCTGCAGCATGGCCTTGCGACGGTCGCCGAAGCCTGGTGCCTTGACGGCAGCGACTTTGACGATGCCACGCATGTTGTTCACAACCAGAGTCGCCAGGGCTTCGCCTTCAACGTCTTCAGCCACGATCAGCAGTGGGCGGCCGGCTTTGGCAACGGCTTCCAGCACTGGCAGCATTTCGCGGATGTTGGAGATCTTCTTGTCCACCAGCAGGATCAGCGGGCCGTCCAGCTCGGCGACCATGGTGTCCGGCTTGTTGATGAAGTAAGGGGACAGGTAGCCACGGTCGAACTGCATGCCTTCAACGACAGACAGTTCGTTTTCCAGGCCCGAGCCTTCTTCAACGGTGATCACGCCTTCTTTACCGACTTTTTCCATGGCTTCGGCAATGATGTCGCCGATGGAGTTGTCGGAGTTGGCGGAGATGGTGCCGACCTGAGCGATGGCCTTGGAATCGGCGCATGGCTTGGACAGACCTTTGAGCTCTTTGACGATGGCGATGGTCGCCTTGTCGATGCCGCGTTTCAGGTCCATCGGGTTCATGCCGGCAGCGACGGCTTTCAGGCCTTCGTTGACGATCGACTGAGCCAGTACGGTGGCGGTGGTGGTACCGTCGCCGGCGTCATCGTTGGCACGGGAAGCAACGTCTTTTACCAGCTGCGCGCCCATGTTTTCGAAGCGATCTTTCAGCTCGATTTCTTTGGCGACGGAAACGCCGTCCTTGGTGATGGTCGGAGCGCCGAAGCTCTTCTCGATGATCACGTTACGGCCTTTCGGGCCCAGGGTCGCTTTTACCGCGTCAGCCAGGACGTTAACGCCGGTGAGCATTTTCTTGCGGGCGGAGTCGCCGAATTTAACTTCTTTAGCAGCCATGATCGATATTCCTTAAATACTTTGTAGTAACGGGAAAATGAGCGGGTAATCAGCCTTCGATAACGGCGAGAATTTCGTTCTCAGCCATTACCAGCAGGTCTTCGCCGTCTACCTTCACAGTGTTGCTGCCGGAGTAAGGGCCGAACACAACCTTGTCACCCACTTTCACGGCCAGCGCACGTACTTCACCGTTTTCCAGAGCGCGGCCTGGACCTACAGCAAGAACTTCACCGGTGTTGGCTTTTTCAGCAGCCGAACCTGGCAGAACGATACCGCCAGCGGTTTTCTTCTCTTCTTCGCTGCGACGGATAACGACGCGGTCATGCAGAGGACGAAGCTTCATTGTCGATCTCTCCTAATTATGGTTTTCAGCGGCCGGTGTCGTTACCGGCGGGTTAACAAATCCGGCGTGGCCGGTTGCGGCTCGACGAGCGAGACGCGGAAGTCTGTCTGGTGTCGCCACCAGAAACCTTGCGGTGACCGATACATGTGGGCGCATATGCTTATTACAAGGGCTGCCCAGTGAATTTTTTTAGATTTTCAGTCGGGCAAAACGAACACGGCACCCGAAGGTGCCGTGTCGATCATTGAGAGACTCAGGAATCGCGGTGCTCGAACTCGCCTTCGATCACATTCGGCTCACGCCCCAGAGGGCGCTGCGGCGCGGGTCCGCCACGGGCAGCCTGCATGTCGTCGGCAAAGGCACGCTGACGAATGGCCTGTTCTTCGGCACGCTGGCGCATCTTGTTGGCCAGCAGGCGACGGGTGATCGGCAACAGCATGAACAGGCCGAAGATGTCGCTGATGAAACCAGGCAGGATCAACAGGCCGCCCGCCAGGGCCAGCATCAGGCCTTCGAGCATGGTCTGGGCCGGCAGCTCGCCGCGGTTCAGGCTTTCACGGGCACGCAATGCCGTGGCCAGCCCCGCGACGCGCAGGACCAGCACACCCAGCATCGAGCCCAGGATGATCAGCAGCAGTGCCGGGAAAAACCCGATCGCACCGCTGACTTTGACGAAGACGAACAGCTCTAGCACCGGGAACAGCAGAAAGAGCAACAGAAAAGGGCGCATCAAATGGTTTCCTCTACGGAAGAATGCCTTCCAGTAGACCCTAGATGACGTCGGCAATTCGTGAATTCAAGCCTCGGCCCCGGCATTTTTCGGCCATTGCTCGGCGTGAGCCAGAAAAACCAAGGCCTCGCGTACTTGTGTCGGCGTATTACAAGGGCTTGGGAACGGCAGCCAGTACACCCCCTGGCCGATCCGCAGGTGCATGCCCTCGGTATCGATGCCGGCCAGTTGCGCCGCAGCAGTTTTCGGCAGGCCGGCCAGGTCCACGTAATGGGCGATCGCCTTGGCGTGATCGCTGTTCATGTGCTCGACCATGCTCAGCTCGGCCTTGCCGGCGAACGGGTTGGCCAGCGTCACCTGGTCGATCCAGTGGATCGCGCCAAAGCCGCCGATGTAGCGATGACGTACCGGCTTGAGCCGCCAGAAATCGAAATCGTGGGCCTTGTGGTAGTTCTGCGACTCCGGGAAATACCGGTAGTAACGTTCGGCGGCCGCCTCGATCGCCGCGGCGTCTTCGAGCTTTTCGGCTTCGGCCAGATAGGTCAGGCGCCCCACGGCCTGGACGTCCTCAGCTTCGCGCTCGCCCACCAGCAGCGAACACTTGGGATCCTTCTGCAGGTTATGGGTGTGCTGGGCAATGCGGCTGATCAGGATCAGCGGCTGCCCCTGCTCGTCCAGGCAATAAGGAACCACCGAACCAAAGGGAAAACCCGGCATGGCCTTGGAGTGCGTCGACAGCACGCCACGGTATTCCTTGAGCAGTAATTCTCGTGCATGCTTCGCAGCTTCAACGCTCAATTTATGACTCCTTATATAGAATCCGTCTAAAACGGACGGGCGCCTGGAACAAAGTTCCAGCACGCCATCGCGCAATTCTCAATCTGCAGCCAGGCCATGCCCGACGCACAAGAGAGGCGCCTTGAAGGACACCACTCCAGTTCTGCTTTCGGAGCATGCGAATGCAACTCAATGACAAAGTAATCATTATCACCGGCGGTTGCCAGGGTCTGGGCCGCTCCATGGCGGAGTATTTCGCCAGCAAAGGCGCCAGGCTCGCGCTGGTCGACCTGAACCAGGAGAAACTCGACCAGGCCGTTGCCGCCTGCCAGGCGGCGGGAGTCGAAGCCCGCGCCTACCTGTGCAACGTTGCCCATGAAGAGCAGGTGGAACACATGGTCGCCCAGGTCGCCGCAGACTTCGGCGCCATTCACGGCCTGATCAACAACGCCGGCATCCTGCGCGACGGCCTGCTGCTCAAGGTCAAGGACGGCGAAATGAGCAAGATGAGCCTGGCCCAGTGGCAGTCGGTGATCGACGTCAACCTGACCGGCGTGTTCCTCTGCACCCGCGAAGTCGCGGCGAAGATGGTCGAGCTGAAAACCAGTGGCGCGATCATCAACATCTCGTCGATTTCCCGCGCCGGCAATATCGGCCAGACCAACTACTCCGCGGCCAAGGCCGGGGTCGCCGCGGCGACCGTGACCTGGGCCAAGGAACTGGCGCGCTACGGCATCCGCGTGGCCGGCATCGCACCGGGCTTCATCGAAACCGAAATGACCCTGGGCATGAAACCCGAAGCCCTGGAAAGAATGACCTCCGGCATCCCGCTCAAGCGCATGGGCAAGCCGGAAGAAATCGCTCATTCGGCGGCCTACATCTTCGAGAACGACTATTACACCGGCCGGATTCTCGAGCTGGACGGCGGCCTGCGGATCTGAGCCCGCTCATAAAACATCCATAAAAAAGCCCGGTGCACTGCACCGGGCTTTTTTGTTGGCCCAACCGGCTCAGTCGTCGCTGACGGTGATGTTCGGCATCGCCGGTGCCGCGGCTTCCTGCAACACGATGCGCGCGCCGACATGGCGGGCCAGTTCCTGATAGACCATGGCGATCTGGCTTTCCGGCTCGGCGATCACGGTCGGCTTGCCACCGTCGGCCTGCTCGCGAATCAGCATCGACAGCGGCAGCGAGGCCAGCAGCTCGACACCGTACTGGGTCGCCAGCTTCTCGCCACCGCCTTCGCCGAACAGATGCTCGGCGTGGCCGCAGTTGGAGCAGATATGCACGGCCATGTTTTCCACCACGCCCAGCACCGGGATGTTGACCTTGCGGAACATCTCCACGCCCTTGCGCGCGTCCAGCAACGCCAGGTCCTGCGGGGTGGTGACGATGACCGCGCCGGCCACCGGGACCTTCTGCGCCAGGGTCAGCTGGATATCGCCGGTGCCCGGCGGCATGTCGATCACCAGGTAATCCAGGTCGCCCCAGGCGGTCTGGGTCACCAGTTGCAGCAGGGCGCCGGAGACCATCGGCCCGCGCCAGACCATCGGCGTGTTGTCGTCGGTCAGGAAGGCCATGGACATGACCTCGACGCCGTGGGACTTGATCGGCACGAACCATTTCTGGTCCTTGACCTGCGGCCGGGTGCCCTCGGCGATACCGAACATGATGCCCTGGCTCGGGCCATAGATGTCCGCATCGAGAATCCCCACCTTGGCGCCTTCGCGGGCCAGGGCCAGGGCCAGGTTGGCCGCAGTGGTGGACTTGCCCACGCCGCCCTTGCCGGACGCCACCGCCACCACGTTCTTGACGTTGGCCAGGCCGGGAATCTGCGCCTGGGCCTTGTGCGCGGCAATCACGCTGGTGACATTGACCCGAGCGATGACCACGCCGTCCATGTTTTCGATGGCCAGTTTCAGCAACTGAGCCCAGCCGCTCTTGAACAGACCGGCGGCATAACCGATCTCCAGTTCGACACGCACCTCGTCGCCCTGGATGTCGATGGAACGGACACAACCGGCGCTGACCGGGTCCTGGTTCAGGTAGGGGTCGGTGTATTGGCGAAGAACGGCTTCCACCGCTGCGCGATTGACGGCGCTCATGGGCAACTCCGATAACAAGACGGGAAAATCAGGCGGCTATCCTACCTGTTCCGTGGCGTGGGCGGGATGCCAAAGCATCATATAGCACGCCCGCCGATGGCTACGACGGCCGTGGAAAACCGGGCTCACGGGGTGAAATATATTTCTCGGCGCTTTATAGTGGCCGACCTCCGTTTCATCAAGTAGCCGAGCCCCATGTCCGAGCCACGCAAGATCCTCGTCACCAGCGCCCTGCCCTATGCCAATGGATCCATCCATCTTGGCCATATGCTTGAGTACATCCAGACCGATATGTGGGTGCGCTTCCAGAAGCATCGCGGCAACCAATGCATCTATGTCTGCGCGGACGACGCTCACGGCTCGGCCATCATGCTGCGCGCGGAAAAGGAAGGCATCACCCCGGAACAATTGATCGCCAACGTCCAGGCCGAACACAGCGCCGACTTTGCCGACTTCCTGGTGGACTTCGACAATTTCCACTCGACCCACGCCGAAGAAAACCGTGAGCTGTCGAGCCAGATCTACCTGAAGCTGCGCGACGCCGGGCACATCGCCACGCGCTCGATCACTCAGTATTTCGACCCGGAAAAACAAATGTTCCTGGCCGACCGCTTCATCAAGGGCACCTGCCCGAAATGCGGCACCGAGGACCAGTACGGCGACAACTGCGAAAAATGCGGCGCCACCTACGCGCCGACCGACCTGAAGGATCCGAAGTCGGCGATTTCCGGCGCCACCCCGGTGCTCAAGGATTCCCAGCACTTCTTCTTCAAGCTGCCGGACTTCCAGCAGATGCTGCAGCAATGGACCCGCAGCGGCACCCTGCAGGACGCCGTGGCGAACAAGATCGCCGAATGGCTGGATGTCGGCCTGCAGCAGTGGGACATATCCCGCGACGCGCCGTATTTCGGCTTCGAGATCCCCGACGAGCCGGGCAAGTACTTCTACGTCTGGCTGGACGCGCCGATCGGCTACATGGCCAGCTTCAAGAACCTGTGCAACCGCACGCCGGAACTGGACTTCGATGCGTTCTGGGGCAAGGACTCGACCGCCGAGCTGTACCACTTCATCGGCAAGGACATCGTCAACTTCCACGCGCTGTTCTGGCCCGCCATGCTCGAAGGCGCCGGCTACCGCAAGCCGACCGGCATCAACGTGCACGGCTACCTGACCGTCAACGGCCAGAAGATGTCCAAGTCCCGCGGCACCTTCATCAAGGCCCGGACCTACCTCGACCACCTGTCGCCGGAATACCTGCGTTACTACTACGCGGCCAAGCTGGGCCGCGGCGTCGACGACCTGGACCTGAACCTCGAAGACTTCGTGCAGAAGGTCAACTCCGACCTGGTGGGCAAGGTGGTGAACATCGCCAGCCGTTGCGCCGGCTTCATCCACAAAGGCAATGCCGGCGTGCTGGTGGACCAGAATTCCGCTCCGGAGCTGACCGACGCCTTCCTGGCGGCCGCGCCGAGCATCGCCGACGCCTATGAGGCTCGCGACTTCGCCCGCGCCATGCGTGAAATCATGGCCCTGGCCGACCGCGCCAACGCCTGGATCGCCGACAAGGCGCCGTGGTCGTTGAACAAGCAGGAAGGCAAGCAGGATGAGGTCCAGGCCATCTGCGCCACCGGCGTCAACCTGTTCCGCCAACTGGTGATTTTCCTCAAGCCGGTGCTGCCGCTGCTGGCCGCCGACGCCGAGGCGTTCCTCAATGTCGCCCCGCTGACCTGGAACGACCACCAGCACCTGCTGAGCAACCACCAGCTGAACGCATTCAAGCCGCTGATGACGCGGATCGACCCCGTGAAAGTACAAGCCATGACCGACGCCTCGAAAGAAGACCTGACCGCCAGCCAGACCGACACCGGTGAAGCCAAGCCTGCGGGCAACGGCGAGCTGGCCAAGGATCCGCTGTCGCCGGAAATCGACTTCGACACTTTCGCCGCCGTCGACCTGCGCGTGGCGCTGATCGTCAAGGCCGAGCACGTGGAAGGCGCCGACAAGCTGCTGCGCCTGACCCTGGATATCGGCGACGAGCAACGCAACGTGTTCTCCGGGATCAAGAGCGCCTACCCGGATCCGTCCAAGCTCGACGGTCGCCTGACCATGATGATCGCCAACCTCAAGCCACGGAAAATGAAATTCGGCATTTCCGAAGGCATGGTGATGGCGGCCGGCCCCGGCGGCGAAGAGATCTACCTGCTGAGCCCGGACAGCGGCGCCAAGCCGGGCCAGCGGATCAAGTAACTCCGCTTGCGGGATCGATCCCCCCGTCGCGCCGCTGCGTGGCGGGGGGATTTTCATATCTGGATGGGCCTGCGCCCTTGCCGGATAATTGCCTAGTCTTCAGGTATCCGCCCGCCCTCACCGGCCACGAACATGACCGAGATTGTCCTCACGCTCATCAGCGCTGCCCTGATCAACAACTTCGTGTTGCAGTGGCCGCTGGGCGTCGATCCGCTGTTGCAGGCCAGTGCCGACCCGCAGGTTGCGCGGCGGCGGATCCATGCCCTGGGGATCGCCACCAGTTGCCTGATGCTGCTCTGCAGCCTGCTGGGCTACGGGCTTTATCAGGCGCTGCTGGTACCGCTGGGCCTGGCCTCGCTGCAACTGTTCGTGTTCCTGCCGCTGGGCGTGCTGCTGATCGCACCGCTGCTCAAGCTGCTGACCCGGATGTTGCCCGGGCTGCCATTCGACGGCCTCTGGCCGCTGCTGCTGGGCAATGCCGGTGTACTCGGCGCGTTGCTACTGGCGGTCCAGGCCAATCGCGGGCTCGGTCATGGCCTCGCCCTGGGCCTGGGTGCGGGCCTCGGTTTCTGGCTGGTATTGAGCCTGTTCAGCGACCTGCGCCAGCGCATTCTCAACAACGATGTGCCCCTGCCCTTTCGCGGCCTGCCGATCGACCTGATCAGCGCCGGCCTGATGGCGGTGGCATTTCTCGGTTTCAACGGACTGCTCAACCCATGAGTCTGATTCAACGCATCGACGCCCTGCTGCCGCAGACCCAATGCGGCAAGTGCGGCCACCCCGGATGCAAGCCCTACGCCGAAGGCATCGCCAACGGCGAGGCGATCAACAAGTGCCCGCCCGGCGGCGACGAAACCATTGCCGGCCTGGCCAGGCTGCTGAACGTTCCGGTCATGGAACTGGACATCAGTCGCGGCCCGGCGCCGGCCCAGGTGGCCTTTATCCGCGAAGCCGAATGCATCGGCTGCACCAAGTGCATCCAGGCCTGCCCGGTGGATGCCATAGTCGGCGCGGCCAAGCAGATGCACACGGTGCTGATCGACGAATGCACCGGCTGCGATCTCTGCGTGGCGCCGTGCCCGGTAGACTGTATCGAGATGCATCCGCTGCCGCTGAATGACGTATTGCCGATCGTCGGCGGCCTGGCCACCGGTCTCGAAGAACTGCGTGCCCGGACCGCCAAACGCGATCACGCACGCCAGCGCTTCGAGCGCCGCAATGCCCGGCTGCAACGCGAAGAACAGCACAAGCAGGCCGAACGGGCCACCCGCGCGCAACGTGCGGCGCAGCCCAGTGAAACCAGCCTGGATCCGGTGCAGGCGGCCATCGAGCGGGTGCGCGCGCAAAAGGCGGCCGCCGCCGATGCCGCGGTAAAAAAAGCCAAGATCGATCTGGCGATGAGCCGGGCCCAGTTGAACAAATCGCTGAAAGCCTTCGGCCATCCGCCGACCTTCGAGCAACAGTCGCAACTGATCGTCCTGCAGCGCCAGTTCATGGCCGCCGAACAGGCTCTTGCCCAGCTCGAAAGCGCGGCCGAAACCACCGTCGAAACCGTGGCCTCGGCGCCCCCAGCCAAAGACGCCGAGCTCAAGCGCGCGAAAATCCAGCTGGCGATGCGCCGCGCGGAACTGAAAAAGGCCCAGGCCAACCAGGCGCCTGCCGAGCAACTGGCCAGTCTGCAGCAGGCACTGAAAGACGCAGAACAGGCCTTGCACGCGACCGAAGAAGCCAGCGGGCAACCGGCGCCCAATCTGGTGCGAGTCGAAAAACGCCCGATCGACACCCGCCTGCGGCAACTGAAAACCGAACTGGCTTACGCGCGGGCAGAAGTCAGCAAGCTGGAGCGTCACAGCGACACCCCGCCGCCACTGTTGGCCAAGGCCCGCGAGCGACTGGCCGAAGCCGAGCGCCAGGTACAAGCCCATGACGCCCTTTGAGCAACCGGACGAACGCCTGCGACAAGCCATGCAGCGTGTGCTTCTGGCGACCCTGCCGGGACTGCTGGCGCTGTTCTGGCTGTTTGGCTGGGGGATTCTGATCAACCTGCTGCTGGCCTGTGCCACCGCCCTTGCCGTCGAAGCCGCGGTGCTGCGATTGCGCCAGTGGCCATTGCGTCCTTTCCTTGGCGATGGCAGTGCCCTGGTCAGCGCCACCTTGCTGGCCCTGGCCTTGCCGCCGTATTGCCCGTGGTGGCTGACAGTCAGCGCGGCCGCTTGTGCCTTGCTGTTCGGCAAGCACCTGTATGGTGGCGTCGGCAAGAATCCGTTCAACCCGGCGATGCTCGGTTATGCCCTGGTGCTGGTCTCTTTCCCCCAGCAGATGACTCATTGGCCGGCCTCCCATGGCCTGGACCTGCTGGGCGGCCTGCAGCAGATCTTCGGCATAGCCCTCGACAGCACGGCGCCCGATGCCTGGGCCCAGGCCACGGCACTCGACAGCCTGCGCATCAACAAGAGCCTGACCATCGATGAACTGTTCGCCGGCAATGCCGCCTTCGGCCATTTCGGCGGCAAAGGCGTGGAATGGGTCAACCTGGCCTTTCTCGCCGGCGGCGCCTTTTTGCTGCAGCAACGGGTGTTCAGCTGGCACGCCCCGGCCGGCATGCTCGGCAGCCTGTTCGTCATCAGCCTGCTGTGCTGGAACGGTTCCGGGTCGGACTCCCACGGCTCGCCGTTTTTCCACCTGCTGAGCGGCGCGACCATGCTTGGCGCCTTTTTTATCGTCACCGAGCCGGTCTCCGGCCCGAGGAACGCAAAGGCACGCCTGCTGTTCGGGGTCGGGGTCGGCCTGCTGACTTACCTGATCCGCACCTGGGGCGGTTACCCGGACGGTGTCGCCTTCGCCGTACTGCTGATGAACCTCGCCGTCCCCGCCCTGGAGCGCCTGGCTGCTCCGCCTCCCGAGCCTTCCCTGCCATGAACCGCGCAACGAGTCTGGGAGTGTTGGCACTGCTGGCGGCTGTCGGCGCCACTGGCACTTTCTTCGTCCAGCAGACGACGGCTCCCCGCATCGAGCGCGAACAGCGCGCCATCCAGGCACGCAATCTGCTGGATCTCCTGCCCGTCGACAGCTACGACAATCAGCCGCTGGATCAGCCGCTGGCCATCGATAACATCCAGCTCAGTCACAGCACCCTGCTCGCCGGTTATCGCGCCACGCGCAACGGCCAACCCAGCGCTGTGCTGCTGCGCAGCCAGGTCAGCGGTTATGGCGGCCCGATCGAGCTGCTGATCGGCGTCGCCGCCAACGGCAAACTGCTGGGCAGCAAGGCTCTGCGGCATTCGGAAACGCCCGGGCTGGGCGCGCGCATCGCCGAGCGCCCGAATACCTGGCTGCAGGGTTTTATCGGCAAGTCACTGGGTGATCCGGGCGACGCCGGCTGGGCGCTGAAAAAAGACCATGGCCAATTCGACCAGATGGCCGGGGCCACCATCACCTCACGGGCGGTGGTCGAGGGGATTCACGACAGCCTGCGCTACTTCGACGAGCACCGCGAACAACTGCTGGGAAGTCCCGCCCATGAATAAATCCTCGACCCTGCAGAACGCCCTGATGCTCGCGCCGCTGATCGGCGCCAGCGACTCACTGGTCAAGGCCCTGGGGCTGGCCCTGGTATTTCTCTGTGTGAGCGCGGTATTCGGCCTGTGCATGAATGCCCTGCGCCCACGCCTGGCTGGTCAGGGCCGCCTGGGCGCCAGTATCCTGCTCAGCGCCACGCTTACCAGTTGTGCCATGCTGGCCGCGCAGGCTTGGGCGTTCGAGCTGCAACAACAGTTGGCCCTCTACCTGGGCCTGATTGCCGTGCAATGCGTAGTGCTGGAATACCAGGATTTTTTCCTGCGCCCCGTGCGCTTGCGTTTCGCCGGCCAGTTCTGCCTGCTGCTGATTACCCTGGGTGCATTGCGCGAAGCCTTCGGCAGTGGCTCGATCGGCAATCATCTGCAATGGCTGCTGGGAATGAACGACGTCGACTGGCCAGGCTGGGTTCTGACCGCCCGGGGCGGCTTGCACCTGCTTACACTCGCACCTGGCGGTTTTATCCTGCTGGGGCTGTTGCTGGCCGCCAGGCAAGCCTGGGCCGCTTCTACGACCTCACACCGACCGCCTTCAAGGAAATGACTCACCCATGAATGCCGCAAAACGCCTGGAAATTTTCCGCAGGCTGCACGAAGACAATCCGGAACCGAAAACCGAACTGGCCTATTCGTCGCCCTTCGAGCTGCTGATTGCCGTGATTCTCTCGGCCCAGTCCACCGATGTCGGGGTCAACAAGGCGACGGCCAAGCTCTTCCCCGTGGCCAATACGCCGGCCGCCATCTATGCCCTGGGCGTCGAAGGCCTGTCCGAGTACATCAAGACCATCGGCCTGTACAACAGCAAGGCCAAAAACGTGATCGAGACCTGCCGTCTGCTGGTGGAACGGCACAACAGCGAAGTCCCGCAGACCCGGGAAGAGCTCGAAGCCCTGCCAGGCGTCGGCAGGAAGACCGCCAACGTGGTACTCAATACGGCTTTCCGCCAACTGACCATGGCCGTCGATACGCACATCTTCCGGGTCAGCAACCGCACAGGGCTGGCCCCCGGGAAGAATGTCGTGGAGGTCGAAAAGAAACTGATGAAATTCGTGCCCAAGGAGTATCTCCTCGACTCCCATCACTGGCTGATCCTCCATGGCCGCTATGTGTGCCTGGCCCGCAAGCCGCGCTGTGGAAGCTGCCGGATCGAGGACCTGTGCGAATACAAGCACAAGACCTCTGACGATTGAGCAACTATTGATTTTGATGATAGGTCGATTGAAAAAATCTTTTTTACCAGTCCCGAGAATATCGATATAAGGAGCGCCAATGGCAGTCTTAGCCTGGAGTTAACCTTATGAGTACTGGCAAAGAACAACTGGACGTAGAAGACGACTTCACCCCTGTTGAAACAGAAGATGCGGAGCCTGTGGTAGAGGTGGCCAAGACCAACTTGAGCAAACGTCGGACCATCGACAACCTTCTGGAAGAGCGGCGCTTGCAAAAGCAACTGGCCGATTACGACTTTGATCTTTAGTAACAAAAAGCCTCCTTTGACGGAGGCTTTTTTGTTACGCCAGCCAACATTCCAAGTCGTTTCTTTTCAAAACAGGCCATGCGCGGCTGAGGGATCCAACATCGCCGACAGACCGGCAAGCCCACAACGCAATGAAGGCTCGCAAAAGCCGCTGGTTTTTCCCTCGCGAGCCTTGTTGTAACGCCTCACCTTCATGCCAACTGATGGCGCTTGGCAAACTCGATCAGGTCCACCAGCGAGCGGGCGTTGAGTTTCCCCAACAGCCGCCTTTTGTAGGTGCTCACCGTTTTACTGCTCAAGCACAGGCCCTCGGCAATCTCCTTGTTGGTCTGCCCACCGGCGAGTTGCTTCAGGACCATCAACTCTCGACCCGACAGGCTGGACAACATCCCCTCCTCGCTGGCGATGCCCAGGCTCGAGCGCAGGGTATGCAAGGCTTCGTTGGGAAAATAACTGTAGCCGGCCAGGACTGCCCTGACGGCACTGATCAATTCAGTGATGTCCTGCTGCTTGCACACATAACCCGCCGCACCAGCCTGCATGCAGCGCATGGAGAAAGGCCCAGGTACTTGCAGGCTCAATACCAGCACTTTGGTCGACATGGCTTTTGACGAAAGTCTGGCGATAACTTCCAGGCCATCGAGTTTGGGAATACCAATATCAAGAATAAGGATGTCTGGAACATGTTCATAAGACAGTTTCAGGGCATCCATGCCATTGTCCGCCTCGGCAACTACTTCAAAGCCGTGCCGCTCCATCAGCATGCGCACAGCCAGACGAGTGACGGGATGATCATCTACGATCAAAACTTTCTTCATGGGTAAGTCCAGAGTCCGCTATTGGTTTTTCAAGCAAACACCATAACCCAGTCATTTGGCCCGTGGCATGGCCATGCCCTGGGCCAGCATCGCCCCGAGAAGTTCCTTACAAACAATACGGATTTGCCCTACAAGGAAAAATTGAACGTCGCCCCCTATATATAACTACTCCTGACTTCCCTACACTTCGTATTGAAAAGAACAGACTGAAAGATAGTCGAGGTCCCATTGAAACAATGGCCAGTGGAAACTTTTAGTTATGGTCTCCAGACACCCGCTTGATCGATTAAAACATCAGGCATAAAAAACCCCGCTCATGGCGGGGCTCTTTTAAAACGACTCAAGGCATCAGAACAGAGTCCGGCCCTTGTTGGCCGCAATACGCATGCGCAGGGCATTGAGCTTGATGAAGCCAGCCGCATCCGCCTGGTTGTAGGCGCCGCCGTCTTCTTCGAAGGTCGCAATGTTGGCATCGAACAGCGACTCATCGGACTTGCGACCGGTGACGATCACATTGCCCTTGTACAGCTTCAGGCGAACCACGCCGTTCACGTGGGCCTGGGAGGCGTCGATCATCTGTTGCAGCATCAGACGCTCAGGGCTCCACCAGTAGCCGGTGTAGATCAGGCTGGCGTACTTGGGCATCAACTCGTCTTTCAGGTGAGCGACTTCACGATCCAGGGTGATCGATTCGATCGCCCGGTGAGCGCGCAGCATGATGGTGCCGCCAGGGGTTTCGTAGCAGCCGCGGGACTTCATGCCGACATAGCGGTTTTCCACGATGTCCAGACGACCGATGCCGTTTTCACCGCCGATGCGGTTCAGGGTCGCCAGCACGGTGGCCGGGGTCATCTCGACGCCGTCGATCGCCACAATGTCGCCATTGCGATAGGTCAGCTCGATGTAGGTCGGGGTGTTGGGAGCCTTCTCCGGGGAGACGGTCCAGCGCCACATGTCTTCTTCGTGCTCGGTCCAGGTGTCTTCCAGCACGCCGCCTTCATAGGAGATGTGCAGCAGGTTGGCATCCATCGAGTACGGGGATTTCTTCTTGCCGTGACGCTCGATCGGGATCGCGTGCTTCTCGGCATAGTCCATCAGCTTCTCGCGGGACAGCAGGTCCCACTCACGCCAGGGAGCGATCACTTTCACCCCTGGTTTCAAAGCGTAGGCGCCCAGTTCGAAACGAACCTGGTCGTTGCCCTTGCCGGTAGCGCCGTGGGAAATGGCGTCGGCACCGGTTTCGTTGGCGATCTCGATCAGGCGCTTGGCGATCAACGGACGAGCGATGGAGGTACCCAGCAGGTACTCACCTTCGTAAACGGTGTTGGCGCGGAACATCGGGAAAACGAAATCGCGGACGAACTCTTCGCGCAGATCGTCGATGTAGATCTCTTTCACGCCCATGGCTTGCGCCTTGGCACGTGCAGGTTCGACCTCTTCGCCCTGACCCAGGTCAGCGGTGAACGTCACCACTTCACAGTTATAAGTATCCTGCAGCCACTTGAGGATCACCGAAGTGTCCAGGCCGCCGGAATACGCCAGAACGACCTTGTTTACGTCCGCCATGCCATCACTCCACGGGGTTCTACGGAAAGCCGTCAAGTCTACCGATCAACGCGGATAATTTACAGAGGCGCGACAGCTTATGACGACGAAGCGACAGATTATGTCGAGCGGGCGACGACAGCCGTTTCAGGAAGTCGCCGCGGCGTTGGCGGGAGCAGCGGCCTGGGGTGCCGGTTTCTCTGCGACCGGGACACGCTGCAGCTGTACGTTGACCCGACGATTCTTCGCCCGGTTCGCCGCGTTGGTGTTGGGCGCCAACGGATAGCGCTCGCCGTGGAAACGCATCTCGATCTGCGATTCGGGAATGCCGTTGGCCTTGAAGAATTCCATCACCGCCAGCGCCCGGCGCCGCGACAGGTCACGGTTGGTCAAACGGTTGCCGCTGTTGTCCGAGTGGCCATCGAGCTGGATGTGATTGACCGTCGGATCGGCCTTGAGAAACTCGAGCATCACCTGCAGCCTGGCCTTGGCTTTGGCGTCCAGGTCGATGCCGCCCCCGGGGAAGCCGACCTCGGATTGCCTGACCTGATCGAAGTTCTTCGGCAGCAACTTGGCGACACAGCGTTGGTAGTCGCCATACGCCTTGCTGAACTTGACCGGCAACAAGCGCACCTCGGACACCCCGCCCTCGCGGGAATAGTGGCGAACCACCGGGCTGCGCCCATCCATCAATCCGCCGATCAGTCGCCCGGCCTGCAGTTGCGAGCTGTTGAACAGCACATCGCCATTGCCGAGCCGCACCGACCCCAGGTTGATGTCGCCCCGTCCCGGCTGCCACGGCGCGGCCGCCGCGAGCAGCGTGGCCGAACCGCCAGCGAGCATCGGGTTGTAGGCCTTGAGGCGAAAGGTCGCCTGCTCGCCGGCGCGACGCACGAACTCCCCGGAACCGAAATCGGTGATCGGCTGGCTCAGACGGCACTCGAATTTATCGCCTTCGACCGTCCACTCAATGCTCTCCAGACGGGTCTGGAAAGTCAGCGCCATCGCGGGAAGACTGGCGAACACACTGAGCAAGGCTAGATAACGCTGGCGCACGGGAGGCTCCACTGACTTGTACATCACGAAAATCGAAATGCCTGTTTACGGCATACCTTCGGGATATCGGAAGCTTCACGCAAAACTTGATAGCGAGTGCCTGGAAGAGTCTTTTCCGGTAGCATTCACTGGAGTTTGACCCGCCTGGAATCCCCAATGTCCGACCGCCTGACCCTGCTGCGTCCCGACGACTGGCATATTCATCTTCGCGATGGTGCCGTGTTGACCAATACTGTCGCGGATGTCGCGCGCACCTTTGGCCGCGCCATCATCATGCCTAACCTGGTACCTCCGGTGCGCAACGCCGCTGAAGCCGACGCCTATCGCCAGCGCATTCTCGCTGCGCGGCCGGCCGGCAGCCGCTTCGAGCCGCTGATGGTGCTCTACCTTACCGATCGCACCCAGCCCGAAGAAGTTCGCGCGGCCAAGGCCAGTGGTTTCGTCCATGCCGCCAAGCTCTACCCGGCCGGTGCGACCACCAATTCGGACTCGGGCGTCACCAGCATCGACAAGATCTTCCCGGCGCTGGAGGCCATGGCCGAAGTCGGCCTGCCGCTGCTGATCCACGGTGAAGTCACCCGCGGTGAAGTCGACGTGTTCGACCGCGAGAAGCTGTTCATCGACGAGCACATGCGCCGTGTCGTCGAGCGCTTCCCGACGCTCAAAGTGGTGTTCGAACACATCACCACCCGTGACGCCGTGCAGTTCGTCAACGAGGCCTCGGCCAACGTTGGCGCGACCATCACCGCCCATCACCTGCTGTACAACCGCAACCACATGCTGGTTGGCGGCATTCGCCCGCACTTCTATTGCCTGCCGATTCTCAAGCGCAACGTGCACCAGGAAGCGCTGCTCGACGCCGCCGCCAGCGGCAGCCAGAAGTTCTTCCTCGGCACTGACTCCGCGCCCCACGCCCAGCATGCCAAAGAAGCGGCCTGCGGCTGTGCCGGCTGCTACACCGCCTATGCCGCGATCGAGTTGTACGCCGAAGCCTTCGAACAGCGCAACGCGCTGGACAAGCTGGAAACCTTTGCCAGCCTCAACGGCCCACGCTTCTATGGCCTGCCGGCCAACACCGATCGCATCACCCTGGTTCGTGAAGAATGGACCGCCCCTGCCAGCCTGCCTTTCGGCGAGCTGACCGTCATCCCGCTGCGCGCCGGTGAAAAACTGCGCTGGCGCCTGCTGGAGGAACACGCGTGAGTGAAGACCATTTCGACGACGAGCAGGACGGTCATAACGGTGGTGGCTCGCGTCATCCAATGGCGGCACGCTTTCGTGGTTACCTGCCGGTAGTCGTCGACGTTGAAACCGGTGGTTTCAACTCGGCCACCGACGCCTTGCTGGAAATTGCCGCGACCATCATCGGCATGGACGAAAAGGGCTTCGTGTTCCCCGAACACACCCTGTTTTTCCGGGTAGAGCCTTTCGAAGGCGCCAACATCGAAGCCGCGGCGCTGGAGTTCACCGGGATCAAGCTCGACCATCCTCTGCGCATGGCCGTCAGTGAAGAAACCGCGCTGAACGATATTTTCCGCAGCGTGCGCAAGGCGCTGAAGGCCAATGGCTGCAAGCGCGCGATCCTGGTCGGGCACAACAGCAGCTTCGACCTGGGCTTCCTCAACGCGGCTGTCGCGCGCCTGGACATGAAACGCAACCCGTTTCATCCGTTCTCCAGCTTCGACACCGCGACGCTTGCCGGCCTGGCTTATGGCCAAACCGTGCTGGCCAAGGCGTGCCAGGCTGCCGATATCGACTTCGATGGCCGTGAGGCGCATTCCGCCCGCTACGACACCGAGAAGACTGCCGACCTGTTCTGCGGCATCGTCAATCGCTGGAAGGAAATGGGCGGCTGGCAAGACTTCAACGACTGATACCGTCGCTGAACGACCGCGCATAAAAAAACCGGCCCTGGGGCCGGTTTTTTTATGCGTGAAGCGCGGCTTACAGCTTGCCGGCGTTCTCGCTCAGGTAAGCAGCAACGCCTTCTGGCGAAGCAGTCATACCCTTGTCGCCTTTCTTCCAGTTGGCCGGGCAGACTTCGCCGTGCTCTTCGTGGAACTGCAGAGCGTCGACCAGACGGATCAGCTCTTCCATGTTACGGCCCAGCGGCAGGTCGTTGACGATCTGCGAACGAACGACACCTTTGTCGTCGATCAGGAACGCGCCACGGAAAGCCACGCCGCCTTCGGACTCAACGTCGTAGGCCTTGGCGATGTCGTGCTTCATGTCAGCAGCCATGATGTACTGGACCTGACCGATGCCACCGGCATTGATCGGGGTATTGCGCCAGGCGTTGTGGGTGAAGTGCGAGTCGATCGAAACCGCGATCACTTCAACGTTGCGTGCCTTGAAGTCAGCCATGCGGTGGTCCAGAGCGATCAGCTCGGACGGGCAGACGAAGGTGAAGTCCAGCGGGTAGAAGAACACCAGGCCGTATTTGCCTTTGATGGCCGAGGACAGGGTGAAGCTGTCGACGATTTCGCCATTGCCGAGAACGGCGGGAACGGTGAAGTCAGGGGCTTGTTTGCCTACGAGTACGCTCATTGGATATCTCCTGGTGTGATCGAATGAAGAATGAGATCCAGCCCAGTTTGCCGCCGCCAAGCGACAGCCCTGTGACTCGATCCCGCTTCGTAAGGACCGCACATCATACACCGCGTTTTTGAGCTGTCCTTAGTGGTTTTTCCATCTCCCGGATTCAGGCCGCAAAAAAGTCGCCCTGCTGGACAGCTCGTCACCCGTGCTAGAAAAAACCGTTCGTCTGCCAGATACGCATCTGGCAAAAAGCCCCAGGAAACAACTTTGACAATCATTCTCGTTAACATTAAGATCCGTCGCATTGAGCCATAACCAGCGACGGTTCTCACCCTATGTATGTCTGCCTCTGCACTGGCGTCACCGACGGACAAATCCGCGATGCAATCTACGACGGTTGCTGCAGCTATCGTGAAGTACGCCAAGCGACCGGCGTGGCCAGTCAATGTGGCAAATGTGCCTGCCTCGCCAAGCAGGTGGTACGTGAAACCCTGACCGAACTGCAAAGCAGCCAGCCAGCGATTCCTTACCCAGTAGAATTTAATGTTGCGTAATTAACGCCATTTAAAAGAGCCGGACTTCGTGTCCGGCTTTTTTATGTCTGTAATTCAATCGCTTAGCATCAAAACGCGGAACACAAACATTCTTATTCCGATTAATTTTCATATATTATTCAATAACTTAGGTTTGACACTAATCATCGTGCGGCTCAGACTCTGCCTTATATACCGCTAATTACAGGGCAGGACCCCATCATGAAAGGCGACGTCACAGTCATCCAGCATCTCAACAAGATCCTTGCCAATGAACTGGTCGCGATCAATCAGTACTTCCTGCACGCACGCATGTATGAAGACTGGGGCCTGAACAAGCTGGGCAAGCACGAATACCACGAGTCCATCGACGAGATGAAGCATGCGGACAAGCTGATCAAGCGCATCCTCTTCCTCGAAGGCCTGCCGAACGTCCAGGACCTGGGCAAGCTGCACATCGGCGAACACACCAAGGAAATGCTCGAGTGCGACCTGCGCATCGAGCGCACCGGCCATGCCGACCTGAAAGCCGCCATCGCCCATTGCGAATCGGTCGGCGACTTCGGTAGCCGCGAGCTGCTGGAAGACATCCTGGAATCGGAAGAAGAACATATCGACTGGCTGGAAACCCAACTGGGCCTGATCGATAAAGTCGGCCTGGAGAACTACCTGCAATCGCAGATGGGCGACGAGTAATTCCTCCCAAGCAAAAGCTTCACCCCATAAAAAAGCCCCGCCTCTCTTCACGAGGGCGGGGCTTTTTAATTGCGTGGATAAATCCACACAACCCTACAGGAGCGAACTTGTCGCTCCTGTAGGGGGCAAATCAGGCTTCGGTCTTGGCAGCGGCTTTTTCAGCGGCGGCCTTGATCAGGGTCTGCAACTCACCATTGGCGAACATCTCAGCCATGATGTCGCTGCCGCCGACCAGTTCGCCGGCTACCCACAGTTGCGGGAAAGTAGGCCAGTTGGCGTATTTAGGCAGGTTGGCGCGGATTTCCGGGTTCTGCAGGATGTCCACGTAAGCGAACTTCTCACCACACCCCATCACGGCCTGAGCGGCTTTCGCGGAAAAGCCACACTGCGGGGCATTCGGCGAGCCTTTCATGTAAAGCAGAATGGTGTTGTTGGCAATCTGCTCTTTAATAGTTTCGATGATATCCATGGAGCACCTCGGCTGAACTTTCCGACTCTGTTGTCGACACGGTGGCGCATTGTAACGGAAAGCCGAGCGCCATGCTCGGCCTCTCCGACAGACTCCTCAGGCCGCCTCCACCGTCACCGGCACGCCATTGAGCGCCGCATTGCCCGATAGCTCGTCCAGCTGACGCTCGTCGGTCAGGTCATTGGCACTCGACCCGGGTTGGGCCATGGCGATGCTCATCTGCACCCCCGGCCGACCATGCCCCCAGCCATGGGGCAGGCTGACCACCCCGGGCATCATCTCGCTGCTGGCGAGGACTTCCACCTCGATCGCCCCGACCCGCGAACTGACCCGCACGCGCTGTCCGTCAGTCAGCCCTCGCCGGGCCAGATCATCGGGATTCATCAGCAACTGGTGCCGTGGCTTGCCCTTCACCAACCGATGGTAGTTGTGCATCCACGAATTATTACTGCGTACATGGCGCCGGCCGATCATCACCAGCTCATCGGCTGCCGGAGCCTGCAACGCGGCAAAGCGCTCGAGGTCCGCCATGATCGCCGCGGGAGCGGCCTGTACCCGACGGTTCTCGGTTTTCAGGCGCGCTGCCAGGTTGGGCTTGAGTGGCCCCAGGTCGATCCCGTGGGGGTGGTCGGCCAACGTCGCCACCGACAGATTGAACCCGGACGCCTCGCCATACCGCCCCGCTCGTAGCCCCCTGTCGATCATCTGTGCCGGCGGCACGGTCGGCTTGAGCTCCTTGCCGGTCCGCGCGGCGAAGGCCCTGGCCAGGCCGACGAAGATTTCCCAGTCATGCAGCGCGCCTTCCGGCTTGGGCAGGATCGCCCGGTTGAAGCGGCTGACATTGCGCACCGAGAACATATTGAACGTGGTGTCGTAGTGATCGTTCTCCAGGGCCGAGGTCGATGGCAGGATCAGGTCCGCATAACGGGTGGTTTCGTTGATGTACAGGTCGATACTGAGCATGAACTCCAGGCCCTCCAGCGCCTGCTCCAACTGCCGTCCATTGGGAGTGGAGAGCACCGGATTACCGGCCACCGTGATCAGCGCCCGTACCTGCCCTTCGCCTGCGGTCAACATTTCTTCGGCCAGGGCCGAGACCGGCAGTTCGCCGCCATATTCAGGGCGTCCGGAAACCCGGCTTTGCCAGGCATTGAAGTGCCCGCCCGAAGTCGCTGCCACCAGATCCACCGCCGGCTCGGTGCACAGAGCGCCGCCGACCCGGTCGAGGTTACCGGTCACCAGGTTGAGCAGTTGCACCAGCCAATGGCAGAGGGTACCGAACGACTGGGTGGACACACCCATCCGGCCATAACACACCGCCCTGTCCGCTGCGGCGAAGTCGCGCGCCAACTGGCGGATCTGCTGCGCCGGCACCGAACACAAAGGACTCATGGCTTCGGCACTGAAACGGGAAATGGCCTCACGCACCTCGGCCAGGCCGTCCACCGGCAGATGGCTGTCACGCGTCAGCCCCTGCGCGAAAATCGTATGCAGCATGCCGAACAGCAGCGCCACATCCCCGCCGGGACGGACAAACACATGCTGGTCGGCCATGACCGCCGTCTCGCTGCGCCGTGGGTCGACCACCACCACTTTGCCGCCTCGCGCCTGGATCGCCTTCAGGCGCTTCTCCACGTCCGGCACGGTCATGATGCTGCCGTTGGACGCCAGCGGGTTGCCGCCCAGGATCAGCATGAAATCGGTGTTATCGATATCCGGGATCGGCAGCAGCAACCCATGGCCATACATCAGGTAGCTGCTCAAGTGCTGCGGTAATTGGTCCACCGAGGTGGCGGAAAAGCGGTTCTGGGTTTTCAGCAGGCCGAGGAAATAGTTGCTGTGGGTCATCAACCCATAATTGTGCACGCTGGGATTGCCCTGATAGACCGCCACCGCATGGTTGCCGTGCCGCTCCTGGATCGCCGCCAGGCGCTCGGCCACCAGCGTGAAGGCCTCGTCCCACTCGATCGCCTGCCAATCGCCACCGACCCTGCGCATGGGCTGGCGCAGCCGGTCCGGGTCGTTCTGGATGTCCTGCAGCGCCACCGCCTTGGGGCAGATATGGCCGCGGCTGAAACTGTCCTGGGCATCGCCCTTGATCGAGGTGATCTGCGGGCCGGCGCCGTCGACTTCGGTGGTTTCGATGGTCAAGCCGCAGATGGCTTCACACAGGTGGCAGGCACGGTGATGGAGAGTCTTGGTCATGGCCAGTCTCTATTTTATTCGGGGCGGCCAGCGTCAGGCCGCGGGAACAAAACTATGGTGCCAGACCGGCATCAGCACCAGAGACGTTCATCCTGTGAATCGGCAAGCATCAAGCCAGCCGATGACTCAGTTGGAGGGCAGCCTCGGTGGATCGTCCTGCCGGGCGATCGGCGTCATGCCGTCCATCGACGCCTCACCGCCCTGCACCCCGCTGAATTCGGCAAGCAGCCGCCAATGCTCATCGAGATTGCTGCTGATGGTCAGCATGCGCTCGATCATCTGTCGCGCGGCGTTGCGCGTGGTGCTGTCCTCGCTGCGTAGCAACTCGAAGGACATCGAGGTGATCGATGCCGTCAGGTCGGTTAGGGTTCGCGTCGTCAACCCCAACAGTGTCTTCAGTTGCTGTTCTTTCGAGTCCATTCCAAGCACTTCCCTGTTGCCGGTGCGCATTTATAACCCCAGCCCTTTGCCTGAGGAAATATTTCTGCCGAGATCCCCTGCCGCGAGCCTTTCCATTTCTCGCCCTGCTCGAAGTGCCCAAGAGCCCGGCAGAGAAAAACCCAGCCCGCGCCAGCCATATGCCTGATAGCGGCATGCGCCACGAGGCGCGTTGCAAAGCGGCCGAGGCGCAGTGTACAAATGCTGCTGCGGACCTATGCAAAGTGGATCGGCTCCACATCCGACTGGGCCCATCTGAACATGCTGTAAAACGTCACGAATGGCCCACTTTTTTGGCCCAGGCCACTCTCTGCAAGTGGTGAAAGCCTTAGAAACCAAGCCTGCTATTGGTAAGACGCGACATTTAATTATAAGATCGCGCCTTCCCCTATTTCGTCGCCCCGTGCGGCTTTCGCCGCAGGTCTCGCCCGTTTCTCGATAAAACAAGGCTTTGAGTATCTGCGGTCTGTTGCAAAAAGGTAGTTAATGATGAGCGCAAGGCACTTTCTCTCCCTGATGGATTGCACGCCCGAAGAGCTGGTCAGCGTGATTCGTCGAGGCATCGAGCTGAAGGACCTGCGTAACCGCGGCGTACTCTTCGAGCCCCTGAAAAACCGCGTTCTCGGGATGATTTTCGAGAAGTCGTCTACCCGCACCCGCCTGTCCTTCGAAGCCGGCATGATCCAGCTCGGCGGCCAGGCAATCTTCCTGTCCCCGCGCGACACCCAACTGGGTCGCGGCGAGCCGATCAGCGACTGCGCCATCGTCATGTCGCGCATGCTCGACGCGGTGATGATCCGTACCTTTGCCCACAGCACCCTGACCGAGTTCGCGGCCAACTCCCGCGTACCGGTGATCAACGGCCTGTCCGACGACCTGCACCCGTGCCAGTTGCTGGCCGACATGCAAACCTTCCTCGAGCACCGCGGTTCGATCCAGGGCAAGACCGTGGCCTGGATCGGCGACGGCAACAACATGTGCAACAGCTATATAGAAGCGGCGATCCAGTTCGACTTCCAACTGCGCATCGCCTGCCCCGAAGGCTACGACCCCAACCCTGAATTCGTCGCCCGCGCCGGCGACCGGGTGAGCATCGTGCGCGATCCGCAAGACGCGGTGATCGGCGCCCACCTGGTGAGCACCGATGTCTGGACCTCCATGGGCCAGGAAGAAGAAACCGCCCTGCGCCTCAAGCTGTTCGCGCCGTTCCAGGTCAATCGCGCGCTGCTCGACCTGGCCGCCGAAGACGTGCTGTTCATGCACTGCCTGCCCGCCCACCGCGGCGAAGAAATCAGCCTCGACCTGCTGGACGATCCACGCTCCGTGGCGTGGGACCAGGCAGAAAACCGTCTCCACGCACAAAAGGCCCTGCTCGAGTTTCTGGTCGAGCCGGCGTACCACCACGCATGAGCCAGCCATTACTGCTTAACCTGCGCAATCTCGCCTGCGGCTACCAGGACCAACGGGTCGTGCAGAACCTCAACCTGCACCTCAACGCCGGCGATATCGGTTGCCTGCTTGGTTCCTCCGGCTGCGGCAAGACCACCACCCTGCGCGCGATTGCCGGTTTCGAGCCGGTGCACGAAGGTGAAATCCAGCTGGCCGGCGAAACCATCTCCCGCGCCGGCTTCACCCTGGCGCCGGAGCGCCGGCGGATCGGCATGGTGTTCCAGGACTACGCCCTGTTCCCGCACCTGAGCGTGGCGGACAACATTGCCTTCGGCATCCGCAAGCACCCGCAGAAGAACCGGGTGGTCGAGGAGCTGCTGGAACTGGTCAACCTGAAGAACCTCGGCAAGCGCTTCCCTCATGAGCTGTCCGGCGGCCAGCAACAGCGCGTCGCACTGGCCCGGGCCCTGGCGCCGGAGCCGCAGTTGCTGCTGCTCGACGAACCCTTCTCCAACCTCGATGGCGAACTGCGGCGCAAGCTCAGTCACGAAGTGCGCGACATCCTCAAGGCGCGGGGCACCAGTGCGATTCTGGTGACCCACGACCAGGAAGAAGCCTTCGCCGTCAGCGATCACGTCGGAGTGTTCAAGGAAGGCCGCCTGGAGCAATGGGACACGCCGTACAACCTCTATCACGAACCGTTGACGCCGTTCGTGGCGAGCTTTATCGGCCAGGGCTATTTCATTCGCGGCCAGCTGGACAGCCCGGAATCGGTGCAAACCGAACTCGGCGTACTGCGCGGCAACCGTGCCTACACCTGGCCGCCCGGCGGCGCGGTGGATGTACTGCTACGCCCGGACGACATCGTTTATGCACCGGACAGCGACCTCAAGGCGCGGATCGTCGCCAAGAGTTTCCAGGGCGCGTCGACCCTGTACCGCCTACAACTGCCGACCGGCAGCCAGCTCGAGTCGATCTTCCCAAGCCATGCCGATCATCTGATAGGCGCTGACGTCGGAATCCGCGTCGCCGCCGAACACCTGGTGCTGTTCCAGGCCTCCGGCAGCACCGCGGCGCAGCTGCCACAGGCTGAATCGGGCGTTCGCCGCTACAGCAGCGCCCACTGATCCAGCGGATACCGCAGGCGCCGCTCAACCGGCGCCTGCGCTTTCAATCCAGGAACAGCTTGCCACTGGCCACCAGCGTCGCCTGCCCGCCAATCTTCACCCGCTCCCCTTCCAGCCGACAGAACAACGCCCCTCCGCGCTTCGAGCATTGATAAGCCGTCAGGCTCGTCTTGCCCAGGCGTTCGGCCCAGTACGGAATCAGGGCGCAGTGGGTCGAGCCGGTAACCGGGTCTTCGTTGATGCCAATGGCCGGCGCGAAATAGCGCGAGACAAAATCATGCTGGCTGCCCTGCGCGGTCACGATCGCGCCAGGCCAGGGCAGCTTGGCCAGCGCCGCCATGTCCGGCTGACAGTCGAGCACCGCTTGCTCGGACTCCAGCACCGCGAACAACTCGTTGGCCCCCAGTAACGCCACGACCCTCGTGCCCAAAGCGCACTCCAGTTGCTCGCGGCCATCGATCGCGCGCGGCGCGCGAACCGGGAAATCCAGCCAAAGCTGCGCATCTTCGCGACTGACGCTCAAGGAGCCAGACTGGCAGATGAAGTCGATACGCGGCCCCGGCTCGCCATAAATCTCGAACAGCACGTGGGCGCTGGCGAGGGTGGCATGGCCGCACAAGGCGATTTCGGTGGTCGGGGTAAACCAGCGGATACGCCAGCCTTGAGGCTCGCGCACGACAAAAGCGGTCTCCGCCAGGTTGTGCTCGGCGGCGATGTTCTGCATCAACTCATCGGCCGGCCAGGCCGGCAGTCGATAGACCATCGCCGGGTTGCCGCTGAACGGACGATCGCTGAACGCGTCGACCTGATGAAACTCAAGCTGCATAAACATCTCTCCTTGAACATGCCGCGCAAGCATGAGGCTGCCCGTCCAGGCGCCGACAGCCACAGAGAAAGTTATTTTTTGCCATACAGCGCCGATACTTATCGGCGCACTGGCGGTCAGTCGCGCCCGATATCGGCGAATGCCGCCTGGGTGTGCTCGGCCAGCACGGCGGCCGAGAGTTCGACCTCAAGCCCACGCCGACCGGCGCTGACGAAGATGCTGGGAAAAGGTTGCGCACTGTTATCGATAAAGGTGCGCAGGCGCTTTTTCTGGCCCAGGGGGCTGATCCCGCCCAGCAGGTAACCGGTCGCTCGCTGCGCCGCAGCCGGGTCGGCCATCTCGGCTTTTTTCACCCCCGCCGCGTGCGCCAGGGCCTTGAGGTCGAGACTTCCGACGACCGGCACCACGGCCACCAGCAATTCGCCCTTTTCACTGCTGGCCAGCAGCGTCTTGAACACCTGCGCCGGGTCGAGGCCGAGCTTCTCCGCCGCCTCCAGACCATAGGAGGCCGCCTTCGGGTCGTGTTCATAACTGTGCACCCGATGTTCGGCGCGAACTTTTTTCAGCAGATCCAGTGCAGGGGTCATGGCAACTCCATAGGCAGGGAAAAGAACACCGGCGATTCTAGGATATCCGCCAGCAAAAGGCTCTATTCCAGGGCCCATACCTCAGTCCCGGCAGCCGCCGGCACCAGGCTGGCCGCGCCTTTTGCGCAAAACCCATGCGCTTCCCGCAGGATCATTCACATGACTGATAGTTATAAAATGACTAACGGTTCACTTTCGACCTTTGACAGTAATGTTTCTTGTCTATATTTTTTCGTTTGCGAATATCATGTGGTAGATCCAACAGCCGTACCCAGCAGTAAGCCGCGTCCAGGATGGGGATCCTGCCGACGGTGAAAATCACGCTCGGCGCCCTTCACGCCAGTGCCAGACAACAACAAAAACCGAGGTTTTCCATGACAACTGCGTTACAACAACCGTCGCTCTCCGGCCAGTGCATGGCCGAGTTCCTGGGTACAGCCTTGTTGATCTTCTTCGGCACCGGTTGCGTCGCCGCGCTCAAGGTCGCGGGCGCCAGCTTCGGCCTGTGGGAAATCAGCGTCATCTGGGGGATCGGCGTGAGCATGGCGATCTACCTCACCGCCGGCGTTTCCGGCGCGCACCTCAACCCCGCGGTCAGCATCGCGCTGTGCATCTTTGCCGACTTCGAGAAACGCAAACTGCCGTTCTACATCGTCTCCCAGATCGCCGGCGCCTTCTGCGCGGCGCTGCTGGTCTACACGCTGTACAGCAACCTGTTCTTCGATTACGAACAAGCCCACCAGATGGTCCGCGGCTCCCAGGCCAGCCTTGAACTGGCGTCGGTATTCTCCACCTATCCCAACCCGGCGCTGTCCACCGCCCAGGCGTTCCTGGTCGAAGTGGTGATTACCGCGATCCTGATGGGCGTGATCATGTCCCTGACCGACGACAACAACGGCTTGCCGCGCGGCCCGATGGCGCCGCTGCTGATCGGCCTGCTGATCGCCGTGATCGGCAGCGCGATGGGGCCGCTGACTGGTTTCGCGATGAACCCGGCGCGGGATTTTGGCCCTAAACTGATGACATTCTTCATGGGTTGGGGCGAGGTTTCCTTTACCGGCGGCCGCGACATTCCGTACTTCCTGGTTCCGATCTTCGCGCCGATTATCGGTGCCTGCCTCGGCGCCGTGGCTTACCGCGGGCTGATTGCCCGCCACCTGCCAACCGTCGCCCCTGCTCCAACGGATGCCGAAAAAGCCATTGACGGCAAAGTAAGAACTTCTTGAAACCGGCGGCGCAAGGTCCTGCCCAACCCCGACCTGCGCCTCTTGCCCACTTCCTTATTTTTGTCCAAGGCAATCGACATGACCGACATTCAGAATAAGAACTACATCATTGCCCTCGATCAGGGTACGACCAGCTCGCGCGCGATCATTTTCGATCGCGACGCCAACGTTGTGTGCACCGCCCAGCGCGAATTCGTCCAGCATTACCCGCAAGCCGGCTGGGTCGAACACGACCCGATGGAAATCTTCGCCACCCAGAGCGCGGTGATGGTCGAGGCCCTGGCGCAAGCCGGCCTGCACCATGACCAGGTCGCCGCCATCGGCATCACCAACCAGCGTGAAACCACCGTGGTCTGGGACAAGACCACCGGCCGGCCGATCTACAACGCCATCGTCTGGCAGTGCCGCCGCAGCACCGAGATCTGCCAGCAGCTCAAGCGTGACGGCCTGGAAGAGTACATCCGCGACACCACCGGCCTGGTCACCGACCCGTATTTCTCCGGCACCAAACTGAAGTGGATCCTCGACAACGTCGAAGGCAGCCGCGAACGCGCGCGCAACGGCGAACTGCTGTTCGGCACCGTCGACAGCTGGCTGATCTGGAAATTCACCGGCGGCAAGACCCACGTCACCGACTACACCAACGCCTCGCGCACCATGCTCTTCAACATCCACACCCTGGAGTGGGATGCGAAAATGCTGGAAGTGCTGGATATCCCGCGGGAAATGCTGCCGCAAGTGAAGTCGTCCTCGGAAATCTACGGCCGCACCAAAAGCGGCATCGCCATCGGCGGTATCGCCGGCGACCAGCAGGCCGCGCTGTTCGGCCAGATGTGCGTCGAGCCGGGCCAGGCGAAGAACACCTACGGCACTGGCTGCTTCCTGCTGATGAACACCGGCGACAAGGCGGTCAAGTCCAAGCACGGCATGCTCACCACCATCGCCTGCGGCCCTCGCGGCGAAGTGGCTTACGCCCTCGAAGGCGCGGTGTTCAACGGCGGTTCCACCGTGCAGTGGCTACGGGACGAACTGAAGATCATCAACGACGCCCACGACACCGAATATTTCGCCAGCAAGGTCAAGGACAGCAACGGCGTGTACCTGGTCCCGGCCTTCACCGGCCTGGGCGCTCCGTACTGGGACCCCTACGCCCGTGGCGCGCTGTTCGGCCTGACCCGTGGCGTGCGCGTGGACCACATCATCCGCGCCGCGCTGGAGTCGATCGCCTACCAGACCCGCGACGTCCTCGACGCCATGCAGCAGGACTCCGGCGAGCGCCTCAAGGCCCTGCGCGTGGACGGCGGCGCGGTGGCCAACAACTTCCTCATGCAGTTCCAGGCCGACATCCTCGGCACCCAGGTCGAGCGCCCGCAAATGCGCGAAACCACGGCCCTGGGCGCGGCCTACCTGGCTGGCCTGGCCTGCGGTTTCTGGGGCAGCCTGGAAGAGCTGCGCGGCAAGGCGGTGATCGAGCGCGAGTTCGAACCACAGCTGGCCGAAACCGAGAAGGAAAAGCTCTACGCCGGCTGGAAAAAAGCCGTCAGCCGCACCCGCGACTGGGAACCGCACGAAGGCGCTGAATAAGCCAAGTCGCGGATTCGTATCGGGTTGTAACTGGTCGGGAGTAGATTCCTGCGGCATCATGGGCAAATTTTGCATGGCAGCCCAAAGGAAGCCCCATGAATCTGCCTCCCCGTCAGCAGCAAATCCTCGAGCTGGTCCGCGAACGCGGCTATGTCAGCATCGAGGAAATGGCCCAGCTGTTCGTCGTTACACCGCAAACCATCCGCCGCGATATCAACCAACTGGCGGAAGTGAACCTGTTGCGTCGCTACCATGGCGGCGCAGCCTACGACTCCAGTGTCGAAAACACCGCCTACGCCATGCGCGCCGACCAGATGCGCGATGAGAAACAACGCATCGGCGAAGCCATCGCCGCGCAGATCCCCGATCACGCCTCGCTGTTCATCAATATCGGTACCACCACCGAATCCATTGCCCGGGCGCTGCTCAATCACAGCCACCTGAAGATCATCACCAACAACCTGCACGTGGCTTCCATGCTCAGCGCCAAGGACGACTTCGACGTGCTGCTGACCGGTGGCAATGTGCGTCGCGATGGCGGCGTGGTCGGCCAGGCCAGCGTCGATTTCATCAACCAGTTCAAGGTCGACTTCGCCCTGGTCGGCATCAGCGGTATCGACGAAGACGGCAGCCTGCTGGACTTCGACTACCAGGAAGTGCGGGTGTCCCAGGCAATCATCGCCAATGCCCGGCAGGTGATCCTGGCCGCCGACTCCAGCAAGTTCGGGCGCAATGCCATGATCCGCCTCGGCCCCATCAGCCTGATCGATTGCCTGGTCACCGACCAGCAGCCGGTTCCGGCGCTGACCCAGTTGCTGCAGCAGCACAAGATTCGCCTGGAAGTCGTCTGACCCCCTCCCCGCGTAGCCGCTGCCGCAGGCTGCGATAAGGCCGAAGGCCTTCAGCGAACTGGAGATCCTGCGCCCCCTTCGGGCGCGATCGCAGCCTTCGGCAGCGGCTACAGATCCCCCTTCCGCAAGCCGTGGACGCCTTGCGTCCGACAATGTTCGTAAATTTTCCTTTCCCTGCCTTTCGATGAGTTTTTTCAATCGAACCTCACTGGCTGTCGGCGTGTTTCTGCGCTAGTATTTTCGCAAATGAACATTAATGTTCGATTTCAAATACCAGAAGAACACGAGGCCAGTCGATGCCCACTTCCACCTTGCCCGCGCCCCCTCTCGCCGAGCTTTATGACATTGCCGTGATCGGTGGTGGGATCAATGGCGTCGGTATCGCCGCCGATGCCGCCGGGCGTGGCCTGTCCGTGTTCCTTTGCGAAAAAGACGACCTGGCCAGCCATACCTCCTCGGCCAGCAGCAAGCTGATCCACGGCGGCCTGCGCTACCTCGAACATTACGAATTCCGTCTGGTGCGCGAAGCCCTGGCCGAACGCGAAGTGCTGCTGGCCAAGGCCCCGCATATCGTCAAGCCGATGCGTTTCGTCCTGCCGCACCGCCCGCACCTGCGTCCGGCGTGGATGATCCGCGCCGGCCTGTTCCTTTATGACCACTTGGGCAAGCGGGAAAAACTCGCCGGTTCCAAGAGCCTCAAGTTCGGTCCCGACAGCCCGTTGAAAGCCGAGATCACCAAAGGCTTCGAATACTCCGACTGCTGGGTCGACGACGCTCGCCTGGTGGTATTGAACGCCATGGCCGCCCGCGAAAAAGGCGCCCACGTGCACACCCAGACCCGCTGCATCAGCGCCCGCCGCAGCAAGGGCATGTGGCACCTGCACCTGGAGCGCGCCGACGGCAGCCTGTTCTCGATTCAAGCCAAGGCCCTGGTGAACGCCGCCGGCCCATGGGTCGCCAAGTTCATCAAGGATGACCTGAAGCTGGATTCGCCTTACGGCATCCGCCTGATCCAGGGCAGCCACCTGATCGTGCCGAAGCTGTACGAAGGCGAACATGCGCACATCCTGCAGAACGAAGACCAGCGCATCGTCTTCACCATTCCGTACCTGAACCACTTCACCCTGATCGGCACCACCGACCGCGAGTACACCGGTGACCCGGCGAAGGTGGCGATTACCGAAGGCGAAACCGACTACATCCTGAAAGTGGTCAACGCCCACTTCAAAAAGCAGCTGAGCCGCCAGGACATCGTGCACACCTACTCCGGCGTGCGCCCGCTGTGCAACGACGAATCCGACAACCCGTCGGCCGTGACCCGCGACTACACCCTGGCGCTGTCCGGCAATGCCGACGAAGCGCCGCTGCTGTCGGTGTTCGGCGGCAAGCTGACCACCTACCGCAAGCTGGCCGAATCGGCCATGGCCCAGCTGACGCCGTTCTTCAAGGGCATCAAGCCGAGCTGGACCGCCCACTCGACCCTGCCCGGCGGCGAAGACATGAGCACCCCGCAGGCACTGGCCGAAGCGATTCGCCAGAAGTTCGACTGGGTACCCAGCGAAATCGCCCGCCGCTGGGCTACCAGCTACGGCAGCCGCACCTGGCGCCTGCTGGAAGGCGTACACAACCTGAGCGACCTGGGCGAGCACCTGGGTGGCGGCCTGTACACCCGTGAAGTCGATTACCTGTGCAGCGAAGAATGGGCGGTCAATGCCCAGGACATCCTGTGGCGCCGCAGCAAGCTGGGGCTGTTCACGACCCCGGCAGAGCAGGAAAAACTGCAGCACTACCTGCAGAAGGTCGAGCAGAACCGGGCGAAGATCGAGGCCGCCTGATCGCCCGTCCTATAAAGAAGCCCCCGCGCCACACGGCCCGGGGGCTTTTTCATGGCCGCAGCTTTTGTAGGAGCGAGGCTTGCCCGCGATCCGCGCAACGCGGTGCAACAGGATCAGCGCGGTGATGCCATCGCGGGCAAGCCTCGCTCCTACGGGAATGAGCCCGGCCCTGCTGGGCATTCGGTTTTCCGAACGCGACTTTCGGGTCAATTCGGATAACCGGATAAAGACCGCCGACAATATCCGCCATAAATATTTAATAGCCTTTCAAATCAAGGTCTTGATACGGATCAGCTGGCCTGGCACGACTCATGCTCTACACTCTTCGACGAATGCCTGATGGGCCAACACACATCAGGAGCCGTCAAGGCATTCGCTGTATAAGAGAGCCGTCGAACTGGCTTCATAAAAAAAACAAATGTCGAGGAAATATTGATGCGCATCGTTCCCCATCTGTTGGGCGCAGCCATTGCTGCTGCTCTGATTAGCACTCCAGTGGTCGCCGCCGAACTCACCGGCACGCTGAAGAAAATCAAAGACTCCGGCACCATCACCCTCGGACATCGCGACGCTTCCATTCCGTTCTCCTACATCGCGGATGCATCCGGCGTTCCAGTCGGCTACTCCCACGACATCCAGCTGAAAATCGTCGAAGCCATCAAGAAAGACCTCGACATGCCGGATCTCAAGGTCAAATACAACCTGGTTACCTCGCAGACCCGTATCCCGCTGGTGCAGAACGGCACCGTGGACGTCGAGTGCGGTTCCACCACCAACAACGTCGAGCGTCAGCAGCAGGTCGACTTCTCCGTCGGCATCTTCGAGATCGGCACCCGTCTGCTGTCCAAGAAGGATTCGCCTTACAAGGACTTCGCCGACCTGAAGGGCAAGAACGTCGTGACCACCGCCGGCACCACGTCCGAGCGCATCCTCAAGGCGATGAACGCCGACAAGCAGATGGGCATGAACGTGATCTCGGCCAAGGACCATGGCGAGTCCTTCAACATGCTCGAAGGCGGCCGCGCCGTCGCCTTCATGATGGACGACGCGCTGCTGGCCGGTGAAATGGCCAAGGCCCGCAAACCGACCGACTGGGCTGTGACCGGTACCGCGCAATCCTACGAAATCTACGGCTGCATGGTCCGCAAGGGCGACGCACCATTCAAGAAGGCCGTGGACGACGCCATCGTCGCCACCTACAAGTCGGGCGAGATCAACAAGATCTACGACAAATGGTTCCAGTCGCCGATTCCGCCAAAAGGCCTGAACCTGATGTTCCCGATGAGCGACGAGCTCAAGGCCCTGATCGCCAACCCGACCGACAAAGCGGCTGACGATAAAAAGTCCTGATTCCTGACTAACCTTGTCTCCTGAAAGGGCGCGGCCCTTTCAGGAGCCTGTCACTACCTGCTGGCTTTTTTTGGAAACACTCGAACCGGTGGTTGTCGAGCCGATCGCGTGTGCCTGGGCGTCATCCAGGCGGGAACGGATTTCCCCAAGCGGGTGCTTGTACATCGATCGATCAGAGGGGAGACCCTAATGAATTACAACTGGGACTGGGGCGTGTTCTTCAAGTCCACCGGCGTGGGCAGCGAGACCTATCTCGACTGGTACATCGCGGGCCTGGGCTGGACCATCGCCATCGCCGTGGTGGCCTGGATCGTCGCACTGCTGCTGGGCTCGATCCTGGGCGTCATGCGTACCGTGCCGAACCGCCTGGTGTCGGGCATCGCCACCGTCTACGTGGAGATTTTCCGTAACGTACCGCTGCTGGTTCAGCTGTTCATCTGGTACTTCCTGGTGCCGGACCTGCTGCCGCAAAACCTGCAGGACTGGTACAAGCAGGACCTCAACCCGACCACTTCGGCCTACCTGAGCGTCGTCGTGTGCCTGGGCCTGTTCACCGCCGCCCGTGTCTGCGAACAGGTGCGCACCGGTATCCAGGCGCTGCCACGCGGCCAGGAATCCGCGGCCCGCGCCATGGGCTTCAAGCTGCCGCAGATCTACTGGAACGTGCTGCTGCCCCAGGCCTACCGGATCATCATTCCGCCGCTTACCTCGGAATTCCTCAACGTCTTCAAGAACTCCTCCGTGGCCTCGTTGATCGGCCTGATGGAGTTGCTGGCGCAGACCAAGCAGACCGCCGAATTCTCGGCCAACCTGTTTGAAGCCTTCACCCTGGCCACGCTGATCTACTTCACCCTGAACATGAGTCTGATGCTGCTGATGCGCATGGTCGAGAAGAAAGTCGCGGTGCCCGGCCTGATCTCCGTGGGGGGCAAATAATGGAATTCGATTTCACTGGCGTCGTCCCGGCCATTCCCGGCCTGTGGAACGGCATGCTGATGACCCTCAAGCTGATGGCCCTGGGCGTCGTCGGCGGGATCGTCCTCGGCACCATCCTGGCGCTGATGCGCTTGTCCCACAGCAAGCTGCTGTCGAACATCGCCGGCGTCTACGTCAACTACTTCCGCTCCATCCCGCTGCTGCTGGTGATCACCTGGTTCTACCTGGCGGTCCCCTTCGTGCTGCGCTGGATCACCGGCGAAGACACCCCGATCGGCGCGTTCGGCTCGTGCATCGTGGCCTTCATGATGTTCGAAGCGGCGTACTTCTGCGAAATCGTCCGCGCCGGCGTGCAGTCGATCCCCAAGGGCCAGATGGGCGCCGCCCAGGCGCTGGGCATGAGCTATGGCCAGATGATGCGCCTGATCATCCTGCCCCAGGCGTTCCGCAAGATGACCCCGCTGCTGCTGCAGCAGAGCATCATCCTGTTCCAGGACACCTCGCTGGTGTACACCGTGGGCCTGGTGGACTTCCTCAATGCTTCGCGCTCCAGCGGCGACATCATCGGCCGCTCCAATGAGTTCCTGATCGTTGCCGGTCTGGTGTATTTCACAATCAGCTTTGCCGCCTCGCTGCTGGTCAAGCGTCTGCAAAAAAGGTTTGCCGTATGATCTCTATCAAGAACATCAACAAGTGGTATGGGGACTTCCAGGTGCTGACCGATTGCAGCACCGAGGTCAAGAAAGGCGAAGTGATCGTGGTGTGCGGACCGTCCGGCTCCGGCAAATCCACCCTGATCAAATGCGTCAACGCCCTGGAGCCGTTCCAGAAAGGTGACATCGTGGTCGACGGCACCTCCATCGCCGACCCGAAGACCAACCTGCCGAAACTGCGCTCGCGCGTGGGCATGGTGTTCCAGCACTTCGAACTGTTCCCGCACCTGACCATCACCGAAAACCTGACCATCGCGCAGATCAAGGTGCTGGGCCGCAGCAAGGAAGAAGCCACCAAGAAAGGCCTGCAGTTGCTGGAACGCGTCGGCTTGTCCGCCCACGCCCATAAGCACCCGGGCCAGTTGTCCGGCGGCCAGCAGCAGCGTGTGGCGATCGCCCGCGCGCTGGCGATGGACCCGATCGTCATGCTGTTCGACGAACCGACTTCCGCGCTCGACCCGGAAATGGTCAACGAAGTGCTGGACGTGATGGTGCAACTGGCTCACGAAGGCATGACCATGATGTGCGTGACCCACGAAATGGGCTTCGCCCGCAAGGTTGCGGACCGGGTGATCTTCATGGACGCCGGCAAAATCATCGAAGACTGCCCGAAAGAGGAATTCTTCGGCGACATCAACGCCCGCTCCGAGCGTGCGCAGCATTTCCTCGAGAAAATCCTGCAGCACTAAAGCACAGCCTGTAGCCGCTGCCGCAGGCTGCGATCGGCTCCGAAGGAGACGTGCTCTTCGGATCCGAAGAAGGTCCTGCGGACCTTATCGCAGCCTGCGGCAGCGGCTACAGGAATCGTGCAGTGGTTGACCCAAGGCATCTGTGATGAAATGCGACCCCACTCTCTATCGCGCCGCGCCGCCATCACTCGCCGTGAAACCCCGTCTGATCCGCCACCTGTTCCTGCCGCCACTGGTCATCGCGCTGATGATCGGCCTGGGCTACGTCGGCTTCTGGATCAGCGAGCATTACGGCATCCGCAGCCTCAGCGAGAACGGCGAACGCCAGCTGGAACTGCACGCCCGCGCGGTCGAAAGCGAGATCAGCAAATACACCTACCTGCCCAGCCTGCTGGAACTCGAATCCAGTGTGTCGCTGCTGCTCAACGACCCGACGCCGGAGCACCGGCAGACCGTCAACAATTACCTCGAAGGCCTGAACCGGCGCAGCCGCAGTCGGGCCATTTACGTGATGGACACCACCGGTCGCGTGCTGGCCACCAGCAACTGGCGCGACGTCGACAGCTACCTGGGTGAAGACCTGTCGTTCCGGGCCTATTTCCAGAATGCCGTGCGCGGCCAGCCCGGGCGCTTCTACGGCATCGGCAGTACCAACGGCGAACCCGGCTACTACCTCGCCCACGGCCTGGAAGAACAGGGCAAGATCATCGGCGTGGCGGTGGTCAAGGTACGCCTGGAGGCCCTGGAAGAACGCTGGCAACGCGCCCGCCTGGAAGGCTTCGTCAGCGACGAGAACGGCATCATCATCCTCTCCAGCGACCCGGCCCGGCGGCTGCGGTCGGTACGCCCGCTGAGCGACGACACCAAGGAGCGCCTGGCGCGCAGCCTGCAGTATTACTGGTTCACCCTCAACGAACTGGAGCCGCTGGCCCGCGAACGCCTGGCCGAAGGCGTGGAGAAGCTGACCTTCCCGGCCAACACCGAACTGGTGTCCGACGACAAGGAAATCAGCTACCTGTCCCAGACCCGGCCCCTGAGCGATACGCCCTGGAACTTCACCCTGCTGACCCCGCTCAAGGACCTGCGCCGCGAAGCCATCAACCAGGGCATCCTGGTGGCCGTGGCCTTCGCCCTGGTGGCTTTCCTGCTGATTGCCTGGAACGAGCGGCGCAAGGTCATCGCCACCCGCCTCGCCGCCCGCGAAGCCCTGCAGGAAGCCAACAACCAGCTGGAACGGCGGATCGCCGAACGCACCAGCGACCTGCGCGCCAGCAACGAACGGCTCAAGGGCCAGATCCGCGAGCGCCGCCAGGCCGAGGAAACCCTGCGCCGCGCCCAGGACGAACTGGTCCAGGCCGGCAAGCTCGCCGCCATCGGCCAGATGTCCACCAGCATCGCCCATGAACTGAACCAGCCGCTGGCCGCCCTGCGCACCCTGTCCGGCAACACCGTGCGTTTCCTCGAGCGCGGCGCCCTGGATACCGCCAGCACCAACCTCAAGACCATCAACGAACTGATCGACCGCATGGGCCGCATCACCGCCAGCCTGCGTTCCTTTGCCCGTCGTGGCGAGGACCAGGGCGAAGCCAGCCTCGGCAAGGCCGTGGACGCCGCCCTGCAGTTGCTCAACGCACGCCTGGAAAACCTGCCGCTGCAATTGCACCGCGACTTCAGCGAAGTCCAGGTGCGGATCGACCAGACCCGCCTGGAGCAGATCCTGGTCAACCTGATCGGCAACGCCCTGGACGCCATGCAGGCCCAGCCGCGACCGGAGCTGTGGCTGGAAGGCGAAAGCGTCGAAGGCAAATACCGCCTGCGGGTACGCGACAACGGCCATGGCATCGACGCCGAGGCGCGCAAGCATCTGTTCGAACCCTTCTTCACCACCAAACCCGGCGAGCAGGGCCTGGGCCTCGGCCTGACCCTGTCCGCCAGCCTGGCCGCCGCCACGGGTGGCAACCTGGGCGTCGAGCACCCGGCCGACGGCGGCACCGCCTTCGTCCTCAGCCTGCCCCTGGTCAGCCCTACACAAGCCGAGCCGCTATGAACAACGACCTTACCGTCCTGATCGTCGAAGACGACCCCCATGTCCTGCTCGGCTGCCAGCAGGCCCTGGCCCTGGAAGACATTCCCTGCGTCGGCGTTGGCAGCGCCGAAGAAGCCCTGGAGCGGGTCGGCGACAACTTCGCCGGCATCGTCATCAGCGATATCCGCCTGCCGGGCATCGACGGCCTGGAGCTGCTGACCCGCCTCAAGGCCCGTGACCGCAGCCTGCCGGTGGTGCTGATCACCGGCCACGGCGATATCTCCATGGCCGTCGGCGCGATGCAGAAAGGCGCCTATGACTTCATGGAAAAGCCCTTCTCCCCCGAGCGCCTGGTGGACGTCGCCCGCCGAGCCCTGGAGCAGCGCGGGCTGGCCCGGGAAGTGTCGTCGCTGCGCCGCCAGCTGGCCGAGCGCGACTCCCTCGAAGGGCGGATCATCGGCCGCTCGCCGGCCATGCAGCACCTGCGGGAACTGATCGCCAACGTCGCCGACACCTCGGCCAACGTGCTGATCGAAGGCGAGACCGGTACCGGCAAGGAACTGGTCGCCCGCTGCCTGCATGATTTCAGCCGCCGCCACACCCACCAGTTCGTCGCCCTCAACTGCGGCGGCCTGCCGGAAAACCTGTTCGAAAGCGAGATCTTCGGCCACGAGGCCAACGCCTTCACCGGCGCCGGCAAGCGGCGCATCGGCAAGATCGAGCACGCCCACGAAGGCACGCTGTTCCTCGACGAAGTGGAAAGCATGCCGATGAACCTGCAGATCAAACTGCTGCGGGTGTTGCAGGAGCGCACCCTGGAGCGCCTGGGCTCGAACCAGAGCGTGGCGGTGGATTGCCGGGTGATCGCGGCGACCAAGTCCGACCTCGACGAACTGGGGCGCGCCAACCAGTTCCGCAGCGACCTGTATTACCGCCTGAACGTGGTGACCCTGGAGCTGCCACCGTTGCGCGAGCGTCGCGAGGACATCCTGCAGCTGTTCGAACACTTCCTGCAGCAATCGTCCCTGCGCTTCGACCGCGCCGCACCGGAGCTGGACAACCAGACCCTGTCGAACCTGATGAGCCACGACTGGCCGGGCAACGTGCGCGAGTTGCGCAACGTCGCCGAACGTTTTGCCCTGGGCCTGCCGGCGTTCAAGAAGTCCAGCGGCAACGCCGCGCAGGGCCTGGGCTTTGCCGAGGCGGTCGAGGCCTTCGAGCGCAACCTACTCAACGACGCCCTGCAACGCAGCGGCGGCAACCTGACCCAGGCCAGTCAGGAACTGGGCATGGCCAAGACCACGCTGTTCGACAAGGTCAAGAAATACGGCCTGAGCCACTAACCAGACTGCGAGAAGTACCGTGGATTTATTGCTCAAAGCCTGCCTGGGCGCCGCCGTGGTGGTGATCCTCGCCGCCCTGGCCAAGACCCGGAATTACTACATCGCCGGCCTGGTGCCGCTGTTCCCGACCTTCGCCCTGATCGCCCACTACATCGTCGGCAAGGGCCGTTCCATCGACGACCTGAAGACCACAATCCTGTTCGGCATGTGGTCGATCATTCCCTACTTCGTGTACCTGGCGACCCTCTACGTGATGGTCGACCGCCTGCGCCTGGAAGCCTCCCTGGCAGTGGCCGCGGTGGCCTGGCTGATGGCTGCCACCGTGCTGGTCAGCGTCTGGGTCCGCGTCCACGCCTGACTCCCCCCTGTAGCCGCTGCCGCAGGCGGCGATAAGGCCGAAGGTCTTCAGCGATCTCAAGACCTCTGCGCCCCCTGCGGGGGCGATCGCAGCCTCGCGGGCTCGGCAGCGGCTACAGGTGCCGTTCAGCGCCCTGGCCCGTCCCTTGCATTTACCCTGTAAAGCCCGCTCTGCCTGCGTCCGCGACCTGTGACGCAGGCTTTTCCGAGGGGCGCTGCCATGGGTAAATCCTGCTTTGAACATTCTCGATCTCGACCACAGCCTGACCGCCCAGGAGCCTGTCCAGCGCCGGCTGCGCAGCGGCCAGGCGCGACGCCTGGACCTGCTGGACCTGGGCCCGAAACTGCGGCTCTGGTCCACCGAACGCACCTACCGCCACTTCACCGAACGCCTGCGGCAAAGGCCCGCCCACAGCGGCCCGCAGCCGGAAATCTTCTTTGTCGGCTCCGGTGACTACCACCACCTGACCCCGGCCTTCCTCGCCGACCTGCAACAGCCGGTCAGCCTGATCCACTTCGACAACCACCCCGACTGGGTGCGCTTCGCGCCGCGCCGCCACTGCGGTTCCTGGGTCAACCGGGCGCTGCAGTTGCCGCACATCCAGCGCATCGTCACCCTCGGGCCGTGCAGCGACGACCTGCACAACCCGCAGCTGCGCGGCGGCAACCTCGGCGCGCTGCGCCACGGCAAGCTGCAGCTGTTTCCCTGGGAGCACGCGCCCTCCAAGGTCTGGGGCCGGGTCGGCGACGGCGCCGGGCACCAGCAGCAGGAAAACCACCTGCACTGGCGCAACCTGGCCGGGCTCGACTGGCCAGCCTTCCTCGACCAGTTGATCGCCAGCCTGCCCACCCAGGCGATCTGGATCACCATCGACAAGGACGTGCTGGCCAGTACCGACGCCGCGACCAACTGGGACCAGGGCGGCATGCGCCTGAGTCACCTGCTGCAGGCCCTGCGCAGCTTGGCGGCGGGCAAGCGCATCCTCGGTATCGACATCTGCGGCGAGTTCGCCGCGCCGGCCTTCAGCAACGCCTTCAAGCGCTGGGAAGCACGCTCCGACCAACCGCCGGCCGAACGCTGGAGCGCGGCCGACCTGCTACGCAATTCGACCACCAACGAAGCCCTGATGGCGCTGTTCGAGGAGCTGTTCCCGTGACCCTGACCGTTGTCTTGCTGGTGGCGTTTTCTATTGTCCTGGACGTGATCGGCCAGCTCTGTTTCAAGCTCGGCCTGGACCGCCTGCCGGAGCTGGAAGGCGGTTTTCGCCTGAATGCCTTCTGGGGCCAGGTGTTCAACGCGCCGCTGCTGTGGTGCGGCATCGGTGCCTATGTGATCGAGTTTTTCGTCTGGCTCGAAGCCCTGTCCCGCGCGCCGCTGAGCCTGCTGTTTCCGGCGGCGGCCCTGGCCTATTGCGGCGTGGTCCTGGCCGGCAAGCTGATTCTCGGCGAGCACGTCAGCCGCCGACGCTGGCTGGGCACCCTGGTCATCACCCTCGGCGTGATGCTGGTGTGCGTCGCCAGCACCTGAGCCCCCTCAACGCTTCACAAGGAAAGATTTCATGACTGCACAGACTCACGGCTGGCTCCACGGGCGCCTCGGCACCCTGGTGCTCTGGGCCCTGCTGATCGGCTTCGAAAGCGCCGGCCAGATCGCCACCAAAGTCGGCGGCGACCAACTGGGCCAGATGGATTTCAACCTGCAATGGCTGGCCGCGGTGGCGGTCAACCCGGGGGTGCTGCTGGCGATTGCCTGCTACATCGGCGCGTTCTTCGTGTGGATGCTGATCCTGCGGCGCAGCAGCCTGTCCCTGGCCTTCCCCCTGAGCTCGCTGGTGTTCGTGGTGGTGTTGCTCGGCTCCTGGCTGGGCCTGGGCGAGCAGATCAGCCTGCTGCACTGGGTCGGCGTGCTGGTGATAGTCAGCGGGATCGCCCTGCTGGCCGAGGGCGAAGAAGCCTAGGACATGGGGGCGCATAACGCCCCTGTAGCCGCTGCCGAGCCCACGAGGCTGCGATAAGGCCCGCAGGGCCTTGGTTCCCAATCTCCCGCCGAACCTGCGGTCTTCAGAATGCCACGACCGTACCGGTCGATCGCAGCCTGCGGCAGCGGCTACAGGTGCGCGGGTGTCAGCGCTTGGGGTGTTTCAGCAGAAAGCCCAGGCCATGGGCCAGCGGAATCACCTTCACCCCCGCCGCCCGCTGCTGTTCGCGGATCTCCCGGTGGAAGGCCTTGACCCGGGTCCAGTGCATCTTCGGCCGGTAGTGGTGTTCGGCGTGGTAGCCGTTGTTCATCCAGATCAGGTTATACAGCCGGCTGTAGCTACTCACGCCCCAGGCGATCGGCAGGTCCGGGTTGCCGCCCAGGTGCTCGTAATAGCCGTTGAGCGAGGACAGCGACTGTCCCAGGTACCAGAACGGCAGCAGCACCAGCAGCGCATGCCAGTCGTATAGCCCCAGCGCCACGTAGGCCAATACCGTCACGCCGATTTCCACCTTGACCCAACGCGCGTCCGCCGGGCGCTTGCGCTGCATTTCCTGGTAGATGGCCTTGGGGTCGTCGCGGAAAAAACTCAGGAAGGTATAGGCCCAGACATTGTCCGGCTGGCCGTTGCGGCCATGCAGGTAGATCGACAGCGGGTCGATCGTGGTGCCGTCCGGCCCGGGCCGATCCGAGTTGCCACGGTGATGGCGGTTGTGGATATCGCGGTACAGGGTCTGGGAAAAACCGATGGTCACCGACAGCAGCAGATCGAAGCCGCGGTTCAGCCACGGCAGGCTGAAATAGGCGTTGTGGATCTGGTTGTGGGAAATGCTGTTGATGCTCCACGACAGGCTGAGCGCATACAACGACGCCGCCGGCAGGATCACCCACCAGGACAGGCTGTGAAAGGCCAGCACCAGCCACAGGACGAAGGAAAAATGCGCCAGGGCCATCAGGATCGGGACGATGTCCCACAGCGAATGGGCGAGCAGGCGATAAGCGGGACGAGCCATGAAGAACTTCCTGAAAAGTGGGTTCATGGCTGCCAGTGCAAAGGGTGGACCAATTTCTCCACTGCAGGAGCGAAGCTTGCTCGCGATGAATGCTGACGCGGTGTTACAGACACCCCGCAGCGCCTGGATCGCGGGCAAGCCTCGCTCCTACAGAAACAGCGCATGCCGGCAGAGGTATTCAGCCACGCTTTTGTAGGAGCGAGGCTGGCCCGCGATGACGACCTGGAGAACGCCACGCAAGTCCGGCGATAAGGCCTTGGCCGGCCTCAGAACTGGTAGCTGAGGGCGGTCTGGACCTGGCCCTGGTTCACTTCGCCGCGCTCGCGCACCAGGGTGCTGTCGGCCGCCGAGCCTGTCAGGTGAATCCAGCTGGCGCTGGTCATCCACGACCAGTTGCCGCCCAGGGGCACTTGCAGGTTCTGGGTCAGGGTCAGGTTCTGCAGACCGCCGCCGGCGCTGTAGCGGCCGATGCCCGTCGCCTGGGCTTCGGCGTCTCTGATGCCAAAGAAGGTCTGGGTCTGCCGGGCGTCGGCGAAATGCGCGGTGAGGTTGCTGCTGCCGATGATCCCCAGGCCCAGGGGATAACCGATTTCGCCGCCGACCTTGCCCAGCAGGCCGCCCTGGCCGGAGCCCGCGCCCACCGCGCTGCCGAGGGAAGCGAACAGGCGCCAGAAGTCGTCCGGCGCGTATTGGATGTAGCCGCCGACATCGGCCATGTTCGGCACATCCCGCAGGCCGCGCAGCGAGCCGTTGGCGTTGCGTCCCGACAAGTAGTTGATATAGGGCCCGGCGCTGAAACCCTTGGCCTTGAAGGCGTCCCAGGTCAGGCCGTCGTCGGTGTCGAGGCTGACATCGCCCCACTCCAGATCGACATAGGGCAAGGGCACGGTGTCATGCCGGCTGCCGCTGGGGTCATGGGGCTGGTAACCGATGCCCAGGCCCAGCGCGCCGCTCAATCCATCCTGGCCCCCGTCCTCGGCGAAAGCCCCGCAGACAGCCCCCAGAGACAGCAGGGCGGCGAGCAGGGCGGAGCGTGTGAAGCTGAACATGGCGCGGGTTTCCTTAAGTGAAGATGCGCGCATCAATCACCACCGTGCCCCCTCCCTGCAAGCACTGATGTTGTTTGTAGCGAGCTACAAAATTTGTAGCTCCAACCCGCCCATCCAACGCCTTGTTCCCGCGCAAAGCCCAGCCCGCCTGGGCTTGAGCCACTTGGCACAGTCCCTGCTCCAGTACCTGGCATGCGCAAAGTGCGCTCCTCTACAACAGGTAACTGCAGATGATGCACTGGCATATCGTGTGTGACTTCGACGGGACCATCACCCGCACCGACGTGATCGACAACGTCCTCCAACGCTTCGCCGACCCGAGCTGGGAAGACATCGAGCAGCAATGGCTGGATGGCCATATCGGCTCCCGGGAATGCCTCAGCCGCCAACTGGCGCTGGTCAAGGCCTCGCCCGCCGAATTGCTGGCCTGCTTCGACAGCGTCGAGATCGATCCCGACTTCCCCGACTTCGTCGATCACGTGATCGGCCTGGGCGCGTCCCTGGAAGTGGTCAGCGACGGCATCGAGCAAGGCATCGCGCGAATCCTCGCGCGCCACTACGTGAGCCTGCTGCCGATCCTCGCCAACCGCCTGCGCCAGGTCGACCAGCACAGCTGGCGCATCGACTTCCCGCATTCCAGCGACGCCTGCCGCGCCGCGTCCGGCAACTGCAAATGCAAATCCACGCCCAAGGGCAAGCGGGTGCTGGTGATCGGCGACGGCCAGTCCGACATGTGCGTGGCCGCCAGCGCCGACTTCGTGTTCGCCAAGGGCCGCCTGGCCGAGTACTGCCAACGCCACGCCATTCCCCACGCGACCTTCGACTCCTTCGCCGAACTGCCGGCACTGCTGGCGCTGTTGCCCAACGACGCGGCCAACGCCGGCACCTTCACCCTCGACAACACCACCGAACACTCCGTACACACTCAGGAACTCTTCCACCATGTCTGACATTCGTATCGCTACCGCAGAAGACCAGGTGCTTCTGGAAAAAGAAGCCAAGTACTGCTCCTACGGCGACACCGTCCACTACATCGAACCGCCACGGATCTTCAGCCGCTGCGAGGGCTCCTACGTCTGGGACACCAGCGACCAGGCCTACCTCGACCTGCAGATGTGGTACTCGGCGGTGAACTTCGGCTATGCCAACCCGCGCCTGAACAACGCCCTCAAGCAACAGATCGACAGCCTGCCGCAGATCGCCAGCCAGTATCTGCACAAGGGCAAGATCGAGCTCTCGGAAATGATCGCGGTCGATGCCAAGAAGAAATTCGGCCTCGACGGCCGCGTGCACTTCAACGTCGGCGGCTCGCAGTCCATCGAGGACTCGCTGAAAGTCGTGCGCAACGCCACCAACGGCAAGAGCCTGATGTTCGCTTTCGAGGGCGGCTACCACGGCCGCACCCTCGGTGCCTCGTCGATCACCTCCAGCTACCGCTACCGTCGCCGCTACGGCCACTTCGGCGAGCGCGCCAACTTCATTCCCTTCCCCTACCACTTCCGCGGCCCCAAGGGCATGACCAAGGAAGAGTACGGCAGCCACTGCGTGCAGCAGTTCGCCCGACTGTTCGAGACCGAATACAACGGCGTGTGGGACCCGAAAGTCGGCCAGAGCGAATACGCCGCCTTCTACGTCGAGCCGATCCAGGGCACCGGCGGCTACGTGATCCCGCCGATGAACTTCTACAGCGAGCTCAAGCACGTGCTCGACCAGCACGGCATCCTGATGGTGGTCGACGAGATCCAGATGGGCTTCTACCGCACCGGCAAGCTGTGGTCGATCGAGCACTTCGACGTCAAGCCGGACGTGATCGTCTTCGGCAAGGCCCTGACCAACGGCCTCAACCCCCTGGGCGGCATCTGGGCCCGCGAAGAACTGATCAACCCCAAGGTGTTCCCGCCGGGTTCGACCCACTCGACCTTCGCCTCCAACCCGCTGGGCACCGCGGTGGGCCTGGAAATGTTCAAGATGACCAGCGAGACCGACTACGGCGCGATGGTCATGGAGAAGGGCAAGTACTTCCTGGCCGGATTGCAAGACCTGCAGAAGCGCTACCCGATCATCGGCGACGTCGACGGCCTGGGCCTGGCGCTGCGCTGCGAGATCTGCACCAGCGACGGTTTCACCCCGGACAAGGCGACCCTGGACTACATGGTCGAGGAAGGCATGAAGGGCGACATCGAAATCAACGGCCAGCGCCTGGGGCTGATTCTCGATGTGGGCGGCTACTACAAGAACGTCATCACCCTGGCCCCCTCGCTGGAAATCAGCTACGCGGAGATCGACCTCGGCATCGCCCTGCTCGACCGTCTGCTGGACCGGGCCATGAAGCGATGAGCGCACCGATCGATCTGGACGAAGGCATCGACCTGGGCCAGGGCGATGCCGGGTTCGTGCTCGGCAGTGGCGAGGTCGCGGTGTTGTTGATCCACGGCCTCACCGGCACCCCGACGGAACTGCGTCGGGTGGCCGTCGGCCTGGCCAACGCGGGGTGCACGGTGTACGTGCCGACCCTGGCCGGGCACTGCGGCAACAACGCCGACCTGCAAGCCACCGGCTGGCAGGACTGGTACGAGGGCGTGCGCCGGACCTTCGCCGGCATCCGTCGCCGCCACCGGCAGGTGTTCGTCGGCGGCCTGTCGATGGGCGCCGTCATGTCCATGTACCTGGCCTCGGAACACCCGGGGCAGGTCAGCGGCCTGCTGATGTATTCGACCACCCTCAAGTACGACGGCTGGAGCATCAACAAGCTGGCGTTCCTCACCCCGCTGCTGATGAAGATTCCGTTCGGCGTGCACATCTGCAGCTTCGAGGAGAAGCCGCCGTACGGCATCAAGAACGAGCGCCTGCGGGCGGTGGTCGAGCGGCAGATGAAGGCCGGCGAAAGCAGCAGTGCCGGCCTGCTGACCATGGAGGGGGTGACCGTGCGCGAGCTGCACCGGATGAACGCGGTGGTGAAAAAACGCATGCCGTCGATCACCACCCCGGCCCTGGTGCTGCACTCCATCGAGGACGACATCACCAGCCGCTGGAACGCCGACTATGTCGAGCGCAAGCTCGGCGGCCCGGTGGTCAAGGTGCTGCTCGACAACTGCTACCACATGATCACCGTCGACCTGCAGTACCGCCGGGTGGTGGAGTTGAGCGCGGACTTCATCGAACGCCAGGCGGACCCGCGGCCCGCAGCGTACGACGACCAGCGCCAGTTCGCCTGACTCAAGGACCGCACGTGATCACCAGCCAAGTCTTTTCGAGCATCCAGGCCATCGACCGCAGCGCCTGGAACGACTGTTTTCCCGGCGCCCTGGAAGATTGGGATTATTACCTGGCGGTACAGAACGCCGGCATCGAGGGCTTCAGCTGGCGCTATCTGGCAGTGTTCGAAGATTCGAAGCTGGTGGCCGTCGCTCCGGCCTTCACCACCTGCTATCGCCTGGACACCACCGTCTCGGGCCCGGCCAAGCGCCTGAGCGAACGCCTGCAACGCTGGTGGCCGGGGCTGCTGCAACTGCGCCTGTACGCCATCGGTTCGCCGGTGGCCGAACAGTGCCACGCCGGCACCGCCAGCCATATTCCCGCGGTGCGCCGCCAGGCCCTGCTGGAGCAACTGCTGCACCTGGCCCGGCGCGATGCCGACGCCCAGGGCATCGGCCTGCTGGCGGTCAAGGATGCCGCCAGCCAGGATCGGCAATGGGCCGCCAGCTGCCAGGCGTTCGGCCTGCAAACCATGCCCAGCCTGCCCAGCGCCCTGCTGCCGGTGCCCTTCGGCTCGCTGGATGCCTACCTCGGCACCCTGGGCAAGTCCACGCGCAAGGACCTGCGCCGCAAGTTGCGCGCGCCCGGGCTGCGAATCGAATGGCGACACAACATCGACGATGTGCTGCCCGAGGTCATGCGCCTGTACGAAGCCACCCTGCGGCGCAGCGAACTGCAATTCGAACGCTTACCCGCGCCCTATTTCACCGGTATCCTCCAGCAGTTGGGGGAACGGGCCGCCTGCGTGCTGTACTGGGTCGACGACCAACTGGTGGCCTTCAACCTGGTGCTGCTGGACGAGCACCGGCTGATCGACAAATTCTTCGCCCACGACCTGGATATCACTCGTGAGCACAACCTGTATTTGCGCAGCTGGATGGCCAATGTCGACTACTGTATCCAGCACCGGATCGCGCTCTACGAATGTGGCCAGGCCGGTTATGCCAGCAAGCTGCGCCTGGGCTGTACCTTCACCGGCAACAGCCTGTTTTTCCAGCATCGCAACCCGCTGCTCGACACCCTGCTCAAAGGGCTGAAATATGTTCTCCGGCCGGATCGCACCGACCCCGCCATGGCTGCTGCACTAAGCGAAAGTTCATGACCAGAAAAGACCGCCGCGCCCCTCGCCCTTTCGCCATCTCCCGCTGGAGCCTGCAGCGCAAGCTGGTGCTGGCGTTCTGGATGGTCAGCGTGATCCCCACCATGATCGCCGCAGAGCTGGCGGCCACCACCCTGTCGCAGATCTTCGACAGCAACGTGCGCATCTGGCTGCAGGAGTCGACCAAGATCGTCGAGGACGAAATCACCGAGACCCTGCGCGACAACGCGCGCATCGCCCAGCTGTTCCTGCGTTACACCAGGCCGCCCACCGACCGCAACGCGGCCAGGCACGACAAGCTCACCGCCGACATCGCCGACTCCATGGGCATCGATGTGGTGGCGCTGATCCGCAAGCGCGACCAGCAGGTGGTGTTCAGCACCGCCGCCGACGACATCGTCGGGCAGATCAGCCTGGCCCACAACGCCGTGCTGCAGACCCTGCAGGTCGGCGGCGTGGCCACGGGAGCCGTGGTCTCGACCTTCCAGACCACCCTCGACGGCATCGACTACCAACTGCTGATCGCCACCTACCTGGACGCCAGCTTCCTCACCAGCGTGGCCGACGTGCATTCCCTCGACCTGCGCCTGTACCTGGCCAAGGCCAACGACTTCGCCGAGATCTTCGCCACCCAGCGTTTCGAAGACCACCCGACCCAGGTGCCGGAAAAGATCGAGAACATCCTGCGCGACACTCGCCAACCCACCGAGCAGTTCACCAGCCGCTACAGCGGGCTGTACCGGCCGATCTTCAACGACAGCGGCGAGCTGGTGGGGGTGATTTTCAGCGGCCTGCTGCGCCACAGCAGCCTGGTGGGGCTGGTCAACCAGAGCAACCTGTTCATCCTGATCTTCCTGCTCAGCTCGGCGGCGTCGCTGGCCGTCGGCTGGCTGGTGTCGAAACGACTGACCATGCCCCTGCGCGGCTTGTCCAAGGGGGTCCAGGCGGTGATCGCCGGCGACTACCGGCAACGCGTGCCGGTGATTGGCGGCGACGAGCTGGCGGAGCTGAGCAGTACCTTCAACCATATGAGCGAACGCCTGGGCGAACTGCATCACCTGGAAGCCCAGTTGCGCCGTCGCGACCGCCTGCACGCCCTGGGCGAAGTGGCCATGGGCCTGGCCCACGAGATCCGCAACCCTTTGGGCATCATCAAGACCGCCACCCAATTGCTGCACCGCCGGGCGGACCTGCCCGAAGGCGACAAGCGCCACCTGGAATACGTGATCAGCGAAGTCAGCCGGATCAACGACCTGATCACCGATTTCCTCGACTTCGCCAAACCCAGCGCGCCGATCCGCTCGACCCTGCTGGCGCGGCCGCTGGTGGAGGAACTGATCGGCTTCTGCGAGCCGGAACTGGCCAGCCACAAGATCGACGCCCGGATCGACGACCAGGCGCCAGGCGCGACCCTGTACGCCGACGCCCGCCAGCTCAAGCAGGCCTGCCTGAACCTGATCCTCAACGCCATCGACGCCATGCCCGCCGGCGGACGCCTGACCCTGGGCATCGCCCAGGACGCCGAGCACACCATCCTGCGGGTCGCCGACACCGGCCAGGGCATCGAGCCGGACATGCTCGAACGCATCTTCACCCCCTTCGTCACCACCAAGGCCTCGGGCACCGGGCTGGGCCTGGCCAAGGTGTTCTCGATCATGGAAAACCATGACGGGCACATCGAATGCAGCAGCGAAATAGATGCCGGCGCCACCTTCAGCCTGTACATTCCGGCCAAAGGTGAGGACGACGAAGATGATCAAGACGAGCAAAAGGCCCAGCCATGACGCATAACCTGCTGGTGGTCGACGACGAGCCCAAGCTTTGCGACCTGCTGTCCTCGGCGCTGAGCCAGGACGGCATCCAGGTGTTCACCGCCGGCAATGGCCTGCATGCGCTCAAGGTGCTGGAGCAGGAAGAGATCGACCTGGTGATCAGCGACTGGCGCATGCCCGGCATGGACGGCCCGCAGCTGCTGGCCGAGGTCAAGCAGCGCTACCCACAGATCCCGGTGATCGTCATGACCGCCTACAGCACGGTGAAAAATGCCGTGCAGTCGATGCGCAACGGCGCCTACGACTACATCGCCAAGCCCTTCGACATCGACGAGCTGGACATCACCGTCAGCAAGGCCCTGCAGTTTCGCGACATTCTCAAAGACAACCAGCGCATGCGCGCCGAGCTCGACGAGCACCGGCAGATCGATAGCCTGGTGGGCGACAGCCCGACCTTCCGCCGGGTCCTGCAAGCGGTGGACTCGGTGCGCGAAAGCAACGCCACCATCCTGCTGACCGGCGAAAGCGGCACCGGCAAGGAGATGGTCGCCCGGGCCATCCACCAGCACGGCAACCGCGCCAACAAACCCTTTGTCGCGGTCAACTGCGCGGCGATCCCCGAAGGCCTGCTGGAAAGCGAAATGTTCGGCCATCGCAAGGGCGCCTTCACCGGCGCCGTGGCCGACCGGGTCGGACGCTTTCAGCAGGCGGACAAAGGCACGCTGTTCCTCGATGAGGTCGGCGACATGCCCCTGGCCCTGCAGGCGAAGATCCTGCGTGCCTTGCAGGAGCGGGTGATCGAACCGGTGGGCGACCCGCGCGAGCGCAAGGTCGATGTGCGGGTGATCGCCGCCACCAACAAGAACCTGCTGGAAGCGGTGGCCAACAAGGAGTTTCGCGAAGACCTGTATTACCGCCTCAATGTCTTCCCGATCCCCCTGCCCGCCCTGCGCGAGCGGGTCGAGGATATCGCGCCCCTGGCCCGGCACTTCGCCCACACCCTGGGCGCCACCGCCGGCAAACGCATCACCGGCTTCAGCCCGCAGGCCCTGCAGGCCATGGCCAATTACGCCTGGCCGGGCAATATCCGCGAACTGCAGAACTGCGTCGAACGCGCGACCATAGTCGCTGCGGGCGCGGTGATCGAGGAAAGCGACCTGCCGGGCTATCTGTTCAGCTCACCTCCCGTGAACGCTGGGGCCTGCGCCCTGCCCGGCGATAGCCTCAACGTGCCCAGCGACCTGGACGCGGCCCTGGCCGAAGTGGAGAAGGCCTACATCCTCGCCGCCCTGCAACAGAGCAACGGCGTGCAGGCCGCCGCCGCGCAGCTGATCGGCATTTCCGAGCGCAGCTTCTGGTACCGCCTGAAGAAACTCGGGATCCAGGTCGACAAGATCGTTCGCTGAAGCGCCAAAGCCTGTTGCCCGCGATGGCGATACTTCAGACTCACCGCGTTGCCTCCATCGCCGGCAAGCCTGGCTCCTACAGAAGCCAAGCTCGCCACCGGCCTGTAGGAGCGAAGCTTGCTCGCGATTCGGACGCTGCGGTCTACCAGTAGACCGCGTTATCGTTCATCGCGAGCAAGCTTCGCTCCGACATGAGCATCAGCTCAAAGAAGATTCGGCGCAGGCAGCGGATCGATCTGTGCCCAGTGCGAAGTGTCTTCGCGATGGCGTTGCAGGTACGGCAACACCGCCGCCAGTAACGGCGCCTTGAAGGCTTCCTGAAAGCGATGGGCCAGGCCCGGAATCAGCTTCAATTGGCTGCCCTGGATATGCGCCGCCAGGTGCACGCCGTGCATCACCGGCAGCAACGGATCGGCGGTGCCATGCACCACCAGGGTCGGCACGCGCAGCTGGTTGAGCAGGGCCACCCGGCTCGGTTCGGCGAGGATCGCCATGATCTGGCGCTTCACCCCTTCCGGGTTGAAGGCCCGGTCATAGGCCTCCGCCGCCTGATGCAGCAGCGCCTGCCGATCGTCGGTGACCTGCGGGCTGCCGAGGGCGGCCAGCAGGTCGGCCTGTTGCTCCAGCGCCACCTCACGGTTCGCCGCGCCGCGCCGCGACAACAGTTGCACCAGCGCCGCATTGGGCGCCGGCAGGCCTTCGGCGCCGGAGCTGGTCATGATCAGGGTCAGGCTCTCGACCCGCTGCGGCGCCATGGCCGCCAGGTGCTGGGCGATCATCCCGCCCATGCTCGCGCCCAGGACATGGAACTGCTCGACCTGCAGGGCATTCATCAGGCCCAGGGCGTCGTCGGCCATGTCGGTCAGGCTGTAGGGCGCGGCCACCGGCAGGCCGAGCTTGTAGCGCAGCACCTCGAACGTCAGGTTGGCGCTGACCGGCGCCTGGCGCCAGGTGGACAGGCCGACGTCGCGGTTGTCGTAACGGATCACCCGAAAACCCTGCTGGCACAGGGCAACGACCACTTCGTCCGGCCAGTGGATCAGCTGCCCGCCCAGGCCCATCACCAGCAGCAGGGCCGGATCGGAGGCACGGCCGATACTCTGGTAGGCCAGGCTCACCTGCTCCAGTTCGACCCTTTGGGTCGGTACGTTGACATCACAGCGAGACGCCGCCTGAGACGGCAGGCCGAGCAGTAACGCGGCCAGGAAAACAGTCGTTGAAAAAAATCTTGCCCACATGAAGAAACACCGAAACGCAGAAGCCCAGTAGAGCGCGAGTCTGATGAACTTTGGTCGAGCGCGCTGCCACAGTTACGTGACAGTTTGATGAAGATTGCCCAGCGGTCATAAAACCCTGTAGCCGCTGCCGCAGGCTGCGATCGGCCCGAAGGGACGCAGCGATCTTGAATCCGCTGAAGGCCCTTCGGTCCTTTTCGCAGCCTTCGGCAGCGGCTACAGGGGCTATGGGTGCATTCAGGCCTGCTGGTTACGCAACTGACGGGCGGCGGCGACCATGTTGACCAGGGCAGCTTCGGTCTCCGGCCAGGCGCGGGTCTTCAGGCCGCAGTCCGGGTTGACCCACAAGCGCTCGGCGGGAATGCGCTGGACCGCCTTGCTCATCAGCTTGACCATCTCGGCGGTGTCCGGCACCCGCGGCGAGTGGATGTCATACACTCCCGGGCCGATGTCGTTCGGGTAGTCAAAGGCTTCGAACGCCTCCAGCAGCTCCATGTCCGAACGCGACGTCTCAATGGTGATCACGTCGGCATCCATGGCCGCGATGGCCTGGATCACGTCGTTGAACTCGCTGTAGCACATGTGGGTGTGGATCTGGGTCTCGTCGCGCACCCCAGAGGCGGTCAGGCGGAAGGCTTCCACCGCCCAGTCCAGGTACGGCTGCCAGTCCGCCCGGCGCAGCGGCAGGCCCTCGCGGAACGCCGCCTCGTCGATCTGCACGATCTTGATCCCGGCCTTTTCCAGGTCCACCACCTCATCGCGCAAGGCCAGCGCCAGTTGCCGCGCCTGTACTTCACGCGGCACATCCTCGCGGGGGAAGGACCACATCAGCATGGTCACCGGCCCGGTAAGCATGCCCTTCATCACCTTGTCGGTCAGGCTCTGGGCGTAGGTGATCCAGTCAACGGTCATGGCCTGCGGGCGGCTCAGGTCGCCGTAGATCACCGCCGGTTTCACGCAGCGCGAACCGTAGCTCTGCACCCAGCCGAAGCGGGTGAACAGGTAGCCGTCCAGTTGCTCGGCGAAGTATTCGACCATGTCGTTGCGTTCGGCCTCGCCGTGCACCAGCACATCCAGCCCCAGGCGCTCCTGGACCTGCACCGCATGGCGGATTTCGCAGCGCATGGCATCGGTGTAGTCGTTGTTCGACAGCTTGCCCTGCTTGAACGCCTGGCGGGCCAGGCGGATCGACGCGGTCTGCGGGAACGAACCGATGGTAGTGGTCGGGAACACCGGCAGCTTCAAGCGGGCATGCTGCTGGGTAATGCGCTGGGCGAAGGGCGAATGACGCTGGCTGTCGGCGGCGCTGACCGCCTTGAGCCGCGCCTGGACCTCGGCCTTGTGGATGCGCGGCGACTGCGCCCGGCTGGCCTGCACCTGGCGGCTTGCGGCCAGGGCCGCTTGCACCGCCGGGGCCTGGGGATCGTTCAGGGCGTCACGCAGCACCGAGATCTCGCCGCATTTCTGCACGGCAAAGGCCAGCCAGCTTTTCAGCTCGGCATCCAGCTGGTCTTCCCGGGACAGGTCCACCGGGCTGTGCAACAGGGAGCAGGAACTGCTGACCCACAGGTTGTCGCCAAAACGCTCCTGCGCCGCTTGCAGCTGCGCCAGCGCCTGCTCCAGCTCGCAACGCCAGACGTTGCGACCGTTGACCAGGCCCACGGACAGAATCTTGTAGGTCGGCAGGCGGTCGAGCACCTGGGTCAGTTGCTCCGGCGCCCGCACGGCGTCGATGTGCAGGCCGTCCACCGGCAGGCCGACGGCCAGCCCGAGGTTGTCCTGCAGGCCGCTGAAGTAGGTGGCCACCAGCTTTTTCAGCGGCGAGTACTGGAGGATGTGGTAGGCACGCTCGAAGGCGCTCTTCCAGTCCTGCGGCAGGTCGAGGGTCAGGATCGGTTCGTCGATCTGCACCCACTCCACGCCCTGGGCCTTGAGGCGGTTGAGGATTTCGCCGTAGACCGGCAGCAGGCGCTCCAGCAGCTCGAGCTTGTTGAAGTCATTGCCCTTGGCCTTGCCCAGCCACAGGTAGGTCAGCGGGCCGATGATCACCGGCTTGACCCGGTGCCCCAGGGCGTGAGCTTCATCGACCTCGTCGAACAGCTGTTCCCAGCTCAGCTTGAACGACTGGTCGGCGCTGAATTCCGGGACCAGGTAGTGGTAGTTGGTGTCGAACCACTTGGTCAGTTCCTGGGCGTACTGGGTCTTGGCGTGATCGCCGCCACAGCAGCCCGCCGAGGCACCGCGGGCCATGGCGAACAGGGTGTCGAGGGTCGGCTGGCCCTGGGCGTCCTGGCTGCTGGCGAAGCGCTCGGGAACCACGCCGAAGGTCAGCGAGTGAGTCAGCACCTGGTCGTACCAGGCGAAGTCGCCCACCGGCAGCAGGTCGATGCCGGCGTCCTTTTGCAGCTGCCAGTGCCGGGCCCGTAGCTGGCGTCCGACGTCTTGCAGCGCCTGCCGGTCAAGGTCGCCCTTCCAGTAGGATTCGAGGGCTTTTTTCAGTTCGCGGTCGGCGCCGATGCGCGGAAAACCAAGGGTGTGGGCCAAGGCCATGAGTGGGTTCCTCCCTGTAAAAGATGGCGCTATTGTCGACAGCCCACCCAACATGAGACAAACTCAACCTTTTCGTGTTGATCACAAAATTTACTCATGGAGACCCTGGTGCTCGAAATCCGTCACCTGAAGACCCTGCACGCCCTGCGCGAAGCCGACAGCCTGGTCGAAGCCGCCGAACGCCTGCACCTGACCCAGTCCGCCCTGTCCCACCAGTTCAAGGAACTGGAAGAACGCATGGGCATGCCGCTGTTCGTGCGCAAGACCAAACCGGTGCGCTTCACCAGCGCCGGCCTGCGCCTGCTGCAACTGGCGGACGCCACCCTGCCGTTGTTGCGCGCCGCCGAACGGGACATTTCCCGCCTGGCCGGCGGTACCGCCGGGCGCCTGCACATGGCCATCGAATGCCACAGCTGCTTCCAGTGGCTGATGCCGACCATCGACCAGTTCCGCGACGCCTGGCCGGAAGTCGAGCTGGACCTGGCCTCGGGTTTCTCCTTCGCCCCGCTGCCGGCCCTGGCCCGTGGCGACCTGGACCTGGTGGTGACCTCCGACCCGCTGGAGCTGGCGGGCATCACCTACGTGCCGCTGTTCACCTACGAAGCCATGCTGGCGGTGGCCAACCAGCACCGCCTGGCCAGCAAACCCTACATCGTTCCGGAAGACCTGCTCAGCGAAACCCTGATCACCTACCCGGTGGAGCGCGATCGCCTGGATATCTTCACCCGCTTCCTGGAGCCCGCCGACATCGAACCGGCCCAGGTCCGCACCTCGGAGCTGACGGTGATGATGATGCAACTGGTGGCCAGCGGCCGAGGCGTGTGCGGCATGCCCCACTGGGCGCTGCATGAATACAGCTCGCGGGGCTATGTGAAGGCCAAGCGCCTGGGGGAAAAAGGCCTGTTCGCCACGCTGTACGCGGCGATCCGCGCCGACATGCTGGATGCGCCCTATATGCGCGACTTCCTGCTGACCGCCAAGGACACCTCGTTCTCGACCCTGGACGGGGTCAGCGCGGTGCGTTGAAAAGCGCCATCGGCCTGCAGGAACGGGGACTGTCAGAGGGGGGAGACAACTTCACGCCACAGGTGGAGCTTGTCGAAGTACTCGACGCCCACCCGCACCGCCAGCGGCTCCAGGCCGAACTGGACGAAACCGCAACGCTGGTACAGCGCCAGGGCGGCGTCGTTGCCGGCGGTGACCGTCAGTTGCACCAGCCGCACCCCAGGGCGTTTGCGCGCCTCCTGCAGCAGCGCCTGGACCAGCCGGTAACCCAGGCCGCCGTGGCGATAAGGCGGCGCCACATACAGGCCGAACAGCGTGGCCTTGTGCCGGGCTTTTTCCCGGACCTCGAACGCCAGGCCGACGATGCCCATCAGTTCGCCATCCTCGAAAGCCCCCAGCAACAGGTCCAGCGGGCTGCTCAGCCGCGACTCCCACCAACTCAAGGGCATCGCCGCACGTTCGACGACACTGGAAGTAAAGGCCTGCGGATGATGCTCGTAGGCTTCGAGCATCAGCGCGCGGTAGGCAGCGGCGTGACCGGCATCGAGGCGCTGGATGGACATGGTCGGTCGAGGCCCCCGGGCCGCAGGTGAATGAAACGGTCAGACCGTCTGGCGTTGTTCCAGCAGCAGACGCACCGCCAGCCCGGCCAGCACGAAGCCCATGAAATAACGTTGGGTCGCCAGCCACAGCGGGTTGTGCACGAACCAGGCGGCGATGCCCGAAGCGAACAGCGCGATCAGCAGGTTGACGCTGAAGCTCACGCTGATCTGGGTCAGGCCGAGGATGATGCTCTGGGTGAACACCGAACCGTGTTCCGGGCTGATGAACTGGGGAAAGACCGACAGGTAGAACACCGCGATCTTCGGGTTCAGGGCGCTGGTGAGAAAGCCCATCAGGATCAGCTTGCGCGACGAATCCGGCGGCAACTGCTGCGCCTCGAACGGCGAACGCGCGCCCGGCTTCAGGGCCTGCCAGGCCAGCCACATCAGGTACAGAGCGCCGACCCACTTGAGCACTTCATAGGCCACCGGCACCGCCATGAAGACCGCGGTCAGGCCGATCGCCGCGGCGAACAGGTGGACGAAGAAACCGGCCACCACGCCGACCAGCGAGGTCACGCCTGCCCGGCGCCCCTGGCAGATCGAACGGGAGATCAGGTAGATCATGTTGGGGCCGGGGGTCAGCACCATCAGCAAGGCTGCGGCGATGAAGATCAACATGTCGTGAAGGGGAATCATGATGGGCAATCCTTTGTCCTTGAAAAATCAGGCCGAGGCCAGTTGCGAGGCGCGATAGAACGGCAAGATCAGGTCGCGTGTCAATGGGGCCAATGTGAGCTCGTCGCCAGCCTGCGGATCGATCCAGCAGACCTCCTCGATTTCCGCCGCGGGCCGGACCTCGTCGGTGTCCAGATCGAGGCGAAACAATTCGGCCTCGACCACAAAACCCGGCTCGTTGGCTGCCGGTGCGGAAAAACGTCCCAGGTAACGGGCGTCGGCCGGGGCGATCCGCAGCCCGAGTTCTTCTTCCAGTTCACGGGCCAGGGCCTGGGCCGGCAACTCGTCCGGCTCGATCTTGCCGCCCGGCTGCATGAAGGCCAGGGTGCCGCGCTTGCGCACCAGCAGGGTACGGCCGTCCGGGCCGATCAACAGGGCCGCGGCGATACGGATAAGGGGGGATGCAGCGCTTGAAAGAGTCATGAAAAACCTGGATCGGTTACGCGAGGCGGCAAGGATCCCATGACTGGCGAGGCGTCGTCACGACACAGTCGGCCGCTGTTTTTTCCATACACCCGGCGCCTCGGGCGGGACCAAGCGCTTGCCACCCAGGCCTTCCATGGGCGGGTTGGAATAGAGAGGGGAATGGACCAGAGGATGCCGCCCGCTCCTACAGGGATGCAGGAACCAGCGGCTGTGCGGCAAGGGCCGGGGCCCTCAAGCGTTGCCGGTCTTGCCGGACGAACCGAACGAAGCGAAACGCTTGTTGAAGCCGGCGATCCGCCCTTCGGACTGGGTCTTGCGCTGCTGGCCGGTGTAGACCGGGTGCGAGGCGCTGGAGACGTCGAGGGTGACATAGGGATAGGTGTTGCCATCGCTGTGGCGCTGGGTGCGGTCGGTGTCCACGGTGGAACCGATCAGGAAGTACACATCCGCGGCGGTGTCGTGGAACAGTACGGTGCGGTAGGCGGGATGGATATTGGCTTTCATGGCAGTCTCCGAGGGCTGGGTGATGATTTAATTCGTTATACAGTAACATTATCCAACCATGGAAACGAGAACCAGTTGCAATAAGGAAAGCAGCAAATCGTCTATCGCCCTCATCAACACCTGGCACCAGGGCGGACACCTGATGCTCAAGCGGTTGCTCCCGCAAGGAGATCGCTCGTAAGCTGCAAACCTTTGCCGAAACCGTGAACGTCCATAAGAAACACATCTACGGCAAGCGGGGCATCACGTCCCGGTCCGAACTGTTTTCGATTGTTCTCCAGGCGCGCACTGCCTGACGCCTGAAGCTGCCCTGTGCGCACACTGGCTGCGCCACAGCCGTTCTCTACAACAACAAGATCGTTGGCCACACAAGAAGAATGAGTACCCAAAAACGAAATCTATAGAGTCCGAACCAAGGAAACCGTATGAGCCTGTCCCTCCTGAGCCGCTACGCCTTCTTTGCTGCCTGCGTGATTTTCACCCTCGCCAGCTTGCCCTTTCTCGAACATGACTGGCTCTGGCCAATCACCCTGGTCACCTTCCTGCTCAGCCTGCTGGGCATTTTCGACCTGCTGCAAAGCCCCCACGCGGTGCGCCGCAACTACCCGATCCTGGGCAATATCCGCTACCTGGTGGAAGGCATCCGCCCGGAAATCCGCCAGTACCTGCTGGAGTCCGACAGCGACGCCCTGCCCTTCTCCCGGGCCCAGCGCTCGCTGGTCTATTCGCGAGCCAAGAACGAAAGCGCCGACAAGCCGTTCGGCACCCTGGTCGACGTCTACCAGTCGGGTTTCGAATTCATCGGCCATTCCATGCGCCCGGCGCCCCTGAGCGACCCGAGCACCTTCCGCGTCACGGTCGGCGGCCCGCAGTGCAAGCAGCCCTATTCGGCCTCGGTGTTCAACATCTCGGCCATGAGCTTCGGCTCCCTCAGCGCCAACGCCATCCGTGCCCTCAACCAGGGCGCCAAGCTCGGCAACTTCGCCCATGACACCGGCGAAGGCAGCATCAGCCCTTACCACCGGGAAAACGGCGGCGACCTGACCTGGGAACTGGGCAGCGGTTATTTCGGCTGCCGCACCAGCGACGGCCGTTTCGACCCGGAGCGTTTCGCCAGGCAGGCGCAGGACCCGCAGGTGCGAATGATCGAAATCAAGATGAGCCAGGGCGCCAAGCCCGGCCACGGCGGCATCCTGCCCAAGCACAAGGTGACCCAGGAAATCGCCGATACCCGCGGCATCCGCATGGGCGAGGACTGCATCTCGCCATCGAGTCACAGCGCCTTTTCCACGCCGATCGAAATGATGCATTTCATCCAGCAGCTGCGTGAGCTGTCCGGCGGCAAGCCCGTAGGCTTCAAGTTCTGCCTCGGCCACCCGTGGGAGTTCATGGGCATCGCCAAGGCCATGCTGGAAACCGGCATCCTCCCCGACTTCATCGTGGTCGACGGCAAGGAAGGCGGCACCGGCGCGGCACCGGTGGAGTTCACCGACCACATCGGCGTGCCAATGCGCGAAGGCCTGCTGTTCGTGCACAACACCCTGGTGGGCCTGAACCTGCGCGACAAGATCAAGCTCGGCGCCAGCGGCAAGATCGTCAGCGCCTTCGATATCGCCAGTGTGCTGGCCATCGGCGCCGACTGGGCCAACTCGGCGCGCGGCTTCATGTTCGCCATCGGCTGCATCCAGTCGCAAAGCTGTCACACCAACAAATGCCCGACCGGCGTCGCCACCCAGGACAACCTGCGCCAGCGCGCGCTGGTGGTGCCGGACAAGGCGCAGCGGGTGTTCAGTTTCCACCGCAACACCCTCAAGGCCCTGGCCGAAATGCTCGCCGCCGCCGGCCTGAATCACCCGTCGCAACTGGAAGCCAAGCACCTGGTACGACGCATGTCGGCCACCGAGATCAAGCTGTTCTCGCAGCTGCATGTGTTCCTCAAGCCCGGCGAACTGCTCACCGGCGCGGTCAGCGGCGAGTTCTATTCGCGCATGTGGCAGCTGGCGCGCGCCGACAGCTTCGAGCCCAACAGCGAAGCCGCGGCCTGACCGGCCACACTCGGCGCCCCGCCGCAACGGCGGGGCGCTATCCATCATGCAAAGGATGCAACCCAAGTGCTCAAAGTCATCGCCGAAGATTTCATCAAGCCCGAACACCTCGACACCGTGCGCCCCTGGTACGCCGAACTGGTGGAGAAAACCCGCCAGGAGCCGAACTGCATCGCCTACGACCTGTTCGTCGACCAGCAAGACCCGGGGCACTTCATCTTTATCGAACAATGGCCAGACCGCGCGGCGCTCGAGGCCCATTGCCAGACCGAGCACTTCACCCGCCTGGTGCCACAGATCAACGCCTTCCAGGCCAGGGAATGCCGTGTGCTGCTGATGGATCAGTTCTGATCCAGCGGATAAGCCCGGCGCCTCACCAGTGCAGCGTCTTGATCGGCGCCGGTTCCTTCATGACGATAAAACCGTAATCGCCCAGCAGATAGATCCGGTAGTAGCGGCTGTCCACCAGCGGTGGATAGCCCTGGTAACCGACCAGGGTCGCATTGCGCCGCTCCCTTTCCGCGACCACGTTGGTAATACCCACCTTGGGCAGGTTCTCGGCCAGCATGAAGAAGTCGATGTTCAGCAGGTAGTGCAGCACCGGCATCTGCTTGAACGAGCCCGCGGCCGCCAGCAGCCAGTGATCGGAATAGGTCACCGACATATAGATGCGCTTGGCCTCGCGCAACGGCCGGTGGCTGGTGATGTCGCGCTCAAGGCTCGACAGCGCGCTGGCCACCAGGGTTTTCTGCACCGTCAGCACTCGGCCATAGGCGAACGACAGCGACAGCATCGCCAGCAGCGGCACCATCAGCAGCAGCGGCAAGCGCTCATGCAGCGCTGCCAGCGCCAGGTGGCTCAGATAGAACAGCAGCACCCACAACACCGCGAAGCCCATCAAGGTCCGGGCGCCTTCATTGAAGTCGCGGAAAAACAGCGCGATCCCCGACACCAGCACAAGCACCAGCGGCAATGCCAGCAGGCAGACCAGGGCCATCACGACTTTTTTCAGGCCGCTGTCCGGCCGCTGGAACAGGTTCGCCGCCAACCGCACGCAACCGGCCAGGGCGCACAGCGCCAGCGCGGCGAACACCCAGGCGAACCCGCCGTGAAACAGCAGCACGACTTTTTCCAGCACCCTGGCGATGTTGACTTGCAGTTGCAGCAAGGGCTGCGCCGACCCATTCAGCAGCAAGGTGCGGGTCTGTTCCATGAAGGGGTAGGCGGTGACGCAATAGATCATCCAGCCCAGGGCCGCCTGGGCGATCTTCCAGCCGATCGTTTCCCACCAGCGCGGCCAGGCACTCTTGTCATTGGCGCCGCGGATCACCTCCAGGCAACACAGGCCCAGGAACACATTGATGCTGATCTGATACAGCCCGATGGCCAGCGCCACCAGCAAGGCCGGCACCAGCCATTGCAGTACACGGTACGGGTTGCGATAGGTGATGGCGTAGATCACCGCCACCAGGCTCAAGGCCATGGCCGGGCCGTCGTATTGATACGACAGGTTCTGCAGAAAGAACGGGTTGTACCAGAGCGGCAACAGCACCAGGCAGCAGGCCGCCGTCGGCTGCGGGTAGTAATGGAACGTCAGGCTGGTCAGGGCCGCGGCCATGGCGAGCGTGGCGATCAGCAGCGGCAAGGGAAAGATGTTTGGCGCAGCGCCGCTGAAGGTCAGGGCGTTGTAGAACAGCTCGGTAAACAGCCGCCCCTGCTCCGTCCAGGCGGTGCCGGCCGACAGAGAGCGCCAGTTGTCATCGATATAGGGAAAGTCCGCGAGGATCAGCGGCAGCACATACAACAAGGTGGCGCACAGAAAAAACAGCCAGGCCTGGCGACGCCCGAGTTCCCCGCTGAGCAAGCTGCCCATTCTGTCCATGCTAGAGCCCCAGGCGGTCTTTGCCGCCGATGACGTCCTTGATCACGTAGCGCGGCCGATGCTTGGCCTCGATGTAGATACGGCCGACGTACTCGCCGAGGATGCCGATGCCGATCAACTGCACGCCGCCGAGAAACAGAATGGCGGTCATCAACGAAGGGTAGCCGGGCACGCTGTTGCCGAAGAAGATCTTGTCCAGGACCATGTACACCGCGTAGAGCACCGCGAAAATCGAGATGCCGCCACCGATGTAGGTCCACAAGCGCAACGGCACGGTGCTGAACGAGGTGATGCCTTCCAGCGCCAGGTTCCACAGTTTCCAGCCATTGAACTTGCTCTTGCCCGCCACCCGTCCGGCGCGCTCGTATTCCACCACCACCGTGGTGAACCCGGCCCACGACAGGACGCCCTTCATGAACAGCTGATGCTCGGGCAGGGTCCGGATCACATCGACCACCTTGCGATCCATCAGCCGGAAGTCGCCGACGTTCTCCTCGATCCGGGTGTAGGCGATACGGTTCAGCAGGTGGTAGAACAACGCCGCGCTGCTGCGCCTGAGAAAACTGTCGGCCGTGCGCCTGCGGCGTTTGGCAAGGACCACATCGGCGCCCTTCTGCCATTCCTCGATCAGCCGCGGGATGACGCTGATCGGGTCCTGCAGGTCGACGTCCATGGGAATCACCGCATCGCCGCTGGCGTGCTCCAGCCCGGCGAACAACGCCGGCTCCTTGCCGAAGTTGCGCGAAAAGTTGATCAACAGCACCTGCTCGTCCATCTGCGCCAGGGCCTTGACCTCTTCGGCCGTGCGGTCGGAACTGCCGTCGTTGATAAACACGATCTCGACTTCGCCCTGCTCGAACCGCAACTCGCGACGCACCGCCTGGTAAAACAGACCGATGGCCTGCTCTTCATTGAAGACCGGAACGATCAGCGAGATCTTCATCGTTCACACCCGCGGAACACCAGGTACTTGGCGAACAGAAAACCCGCCACCAGGCTCAGGGCGGAAAACACCAGCACCGTCAGCAAGCCGGGCAGCCGCCACACATCCCCGGCATGCCCGACACCCAGGCTCAGCGCCCCCATGCCCCCCAGAAACAGCAGATAGCCGCCGACCGAGGCCCTGGCGGCGAAGGTGAAGCGCGCATTCATATAGAAAGAAAACGACGCCGCGACGCAAAAGGCCGCCAGGTTACTGAGCGCCTGGCTGAGGCCCGCCACCAGGCTCAGCAAAAAGAACACCAGCCAGTGGATAAAGGTATTAGCGATGCCGATCACCGTGTATCTGGAGATTCCCTTCCATAAGAGTCTCATTGGTGACTCTCCCGCGTTGAATGTTGCTCAACTTGTATGGCAGGTTTTTCTGCCCATCGATTGGCGAAATCGCTGATCCGGCGGTCTTTCAGACGTGTGGCATCCAAGCCGGCCTGCATGGGCCGTCGTCGTGCAAGCCCCCTCCCAGGCCTTCTCTGGCCTGATTGCCTATCCACAACGAATTGCACAAATGCATATTTAAACTTGCATCAATGCATATTGCAGCTAAGGTTACCCCTGAGCCCGACCGGAGCAGGCCATCGAGGATGGCGAACCCTACAGGCCGGTCACGGGCTTGCGAAAAACGCTGCATCGCCACACGCAACAACGACACAAGCTGGACGCTTGTTTTCACTCATGGAGGATGAAAATGTTAACCCTTGAAGACACACCCTTTACCCGCACAGGTCCTGCCGAGGCACTGCCACAGTGCCTGGTCGGCACCCTGCTCAACGCCGGACTGAGCGAAGTCGACGACAGCGCGGAACACGCCGCCCTGGCCGCCAGCCTCAACTTCAGCATTCAGCAGCAAACCCAGACCAACTGGTGCTGGGCCGCGCTGTCGGCCTCGGTCGGCAACTTTTACCGCACCGGTTCCTGGACTCAATGCGGGGTTGCCAACACGGAACTGGGGCGCAATTCCTGCTGCAACCAGCCAGGGCCATGCAACGTGTATGGCTACCTGGACTCGGCCCTGCGCACCACCCGCAGTTTTGGCGGCATGAGCCAGGGCTCGATCCAACTGTCGGCCATCGACAACCAGATCAACATGGGACGCCCCGTTGGCCTGCGCTGTGCCTGGTTTGGCGGCGGCGCGCACTTTCTGGCGATCTATGGCACCAACGGCAGCTACCTGCTGATTGCGGATTCCATCTACGGCTATTCGACCCGTGCCCTGAACACCTTCCCCCGTTCGTACAACGGCGGCGGCAACTGGACCACCACCTACTTCACCCGGAAAAACTAAGGAGGGCAGCATGCAACTGACTTATCCCAAGGCCCCCGCCAACGGCGCTCAGGTATTGCGCCCGGCTCTCCAGACGGCCCTGCAGAGCAAAGGCTTCGGCGTCAACCGCCAGTTCGCCCAGGCCACCGCCAGTAAAGTGAGCCTGTCCGAGCCCTACCGCGGCTACTCGCTGAGCCTGGAAGACCTGGCCCAGGGCAAAGGCCTGCAGCAGGCCACGCTGGGGGACTGGCATTACCTGGTGTTCAGCGACGGAGTCTCGATTGCCGACGCGCAACTGGCGGAAGTCGCCGGCCAGGTCGAGTTCTCGTCGCTGAACCACGGCGCCCTAGCGTCGGCCACGGTCAATGCGCTGAACCTGGCGGAAAAGGCGCCGCACCTCAAAGGCCGGACCTTCGAGCTGCGTGTGTTGTTTGTCTCGGCGCTGCATGTCGCGGCGATCTGGCTACACGCCAGCGATGAAGACGTGCTGATCCCCATCGAACCAACGCCCAAGCACCTGGCGAGCACCAAGCTGTACAGCGAGGCCGCGTTGCTGGCCCTGCTGGCGCCCGCCGCGCAACAAGCGAAAGCGGCGTTCGATGCGGACACCACAGGGCTGTTGGGGAGCTGACCGTTCACCGGGCTGCGGTGAACGGGCGATTGCAACACTAAAACCCGGAACCGCAGAAACAGCGCCCGCATAAAAAAGCCCCGGTCACTGACCGGGGCTTTTGGTTTTATCGCCTATGGCGTTACGACGCCGAACGCACCGCGCCCTGTTGGGCATTGTTCGGTTGCAGCTTGAACAGGTAGAACAACGCCGTCAGCAGCACCAGGAACGCCGGCCCCACATACAGCGCCACGCGGGTGTCCGGGAAGTAGGCCATCAGCCCCACCACCAGCACCAGGAACGCCAGGGCCAGGTAGGAACTGACCGGGTACAGCCACATGCGGTACTTCAGGCCGGCACGTTCCGAGGCGCTCAGGCCTTTGCGGAACTTGAGCTGGGCCAGGAGGATCATCACCCAGGTCCAGATCGCGCCGAAGGTGGCGATGGAGGTCACCCAGACGAACACTTTCTCCGGCACCAGGTAGTTGAGCAGCACGCCCAGCAGCAAGGCAAAGATCGACAGCAGCAGCGCGCGACGCGGCACGCCGTTGTTCGAGGTCTTGGCGAAACCGGCCGGGGCCTGGCCGTTCTGCGCCAGGCTGTAGAGCATGCGCCCGGTGCTGAAAATGCCACCGTTGCAGGACGACAGCGCGGCGGTGATCACCACGAAGTTGATGATGCCGGCGGCGGTCTTGATGCCCAGGCGCTCGAAGGTCATCACGAACGGGCTGCCCTGGGTGCCGATTTCGTTCCACGGGTAGATCGACAGGATCACGAACAGCGCGCCCACATAGAACAGCAGGATGCGCCAGAACACCGAGCCGATGGCGTTGGGAATGGTCTTCTGCGGGTTGCGCGCTTCACCGGCGGTGAGGCCGATCATCTCCACGCCCAGGTAGGCGAACATCACCATCTGCAGGGACATCAGCACGCCGGTCACGCCGTTGGGCATGAAACCGCCGTGGGTCCACAGGTTGGAAATGCCCAGCGCCACGCCGTCATTGCCGAAACCGAAGGCAATGATGCCGACGCCACCGATGACCATGGCGATGATGGTGACGATCTTGATCAGGGCGAACCAGAACTCGAACTCACCGAAGGCCTTGACCGCGATCAGGTTGATCGAGCCCATGCTCACCAGGGCCGCCAGGGCCCAGATCCAGCGCGGCACATCGGGGAACCAGATGCCCATGTACACCGCCACCGCGGTGATTTCCGCGACACAGGTCACCAGCCACAGGAACCAGTAGTTCCAGCCGGTGAGAAAGCCCGCCAGCGGGCCGAGGTAGTCTTGCGCGTAACGGCTGAAGGAACCCGCGACCGGGTTATGCACGGCCATCTCGCCGAGGGCGCGCATGATCACCAGAATCGCCAGGCCGCCGAGGATGTAGGACAGCATGATGGCCGGGCCGGCCATTTCGATGGCCTTGGCCGAACCGAGGAACAGGCCGACGCCGATACAGGCGCCAAGCGCCATCAAGCGAATATGCCGTTCGCCGAGTTCGCGTTTCAGCGGGCCGCCTTGAGCGGTCTCGCCTTGGGGCAGGTGGTTGCCAACTGGCATAGGGATACAACCTCATCTTGTTATTGGATATGAGCCACCGAGTCTGTGAGGCACGGATGGATAACCCGTGCCAACCAGATCGGATCGACCTTGTGGGCCGACACGTCTTGTAGGACAAATCCTGCAAGATCAGTGGGGTGTGCAGTATAAAAAGCTGACGACAGGCTTTTTCACTCTATAAACAGCTAAATTTAGAGAGAAATCTCGGTATTTTCGGGTTTTACCGAGTGGCATTACCTGGAATTTTCGCCGTTTGTCATTTTTGAACGGCGCCGAGTATTGCACAGCCATGGTGCAGCGTCATGCCCCTACCTAGGACCTATTTACTGGTCGCGATGGCTCTATCTCAAGCTTCTTTTGCCTCGCCCCATGCCCTGTAGGAGCGAGCTTGCTCGCGATAAACCCGAGGGCGCCGCGATGCTTTGGATACACCGAGCCATCGTTGACGACCATCGCGAGCAAGCTCGCTCCTACAGGGGGAGATGAATGCTTTCAGGTCGCGCACAAATTTTTCACCATTGCCTACCACCGTCTAAGCTTCAGACAAGTCCGATCAATCTGCGTGAATGGATCAGTCGACTATGGGTGCTTTGCGACAGACCGATTCGAGTAAAAAAGTAGTGCCAACTGATCGCGTGGAAGAAGCGCCTATCCCTGAGAAATCCCATTCAAGCCGGCTTTGGTGGCGGCTGTTCTGGCTATTGCTGCTGATGGCGCTGATCGCCCTGGGCTTTGCCGCGTCCAAGGAAATGCGCACCTCGAAACTGCAAGCGCGCGAGCTCAGCAAGTTTGCCGCGGACCTGAACTATTCCATGGTGCCCGGCCCCAGCGATGCCATCGTCTACCCCGGCGCCGGGCCCTTCGACAAGCGCCTGGGCTACAGCGCCCTCGATGATTTTCTGGCGCGCCTGCTCAAGCGCGGTTACGTGGTGGAGGCCCAGACCCGCTTCTCCCCCGCCTTGATGAACTACAGCGAAAACGGCTTCTTCGTACCCTATACCGAGAAGATTCAGGCCGGGCTGTCGATCACCGATTGCCGCGCGGCGCCGCTCTATCAATTCAAGTACCCGCAACAGCTCTATTCGAACTTTGCCGCCATCCCGCCGGTGATGGTGCGCAGCCTGCTGTTCATCGAGAACCGCGAGTTGCTCGACCCCGACCAGCCCCTGGCCAACCCGGCGGTGGACTGGCCGCGCTTCGCCAAGGCCGCCTGGTCGCAAGTGGCCAAGCTCCTGCACTTGCCAGGGCAGACGGCGGGCGGCAGTACCCTGGCGACCCAGCTGGAAAAGTACCGGCACTCGCCGGACGGCCTGACCGTGTCCGGCGCGGAAAAGATCCGGCAGATGATTTCCGCCAGCGTGCGTGCCTACCAGGGCGGCCAGCAGACCCTCGAGGCCCGGCGGCGCATCATTCGCGACTACCTCAACAGCGTGCCGCTGTCGGCCGTGCCCGGCCACGGTGAAGTGCATGGCATGGCCGAAGGGCTGCGGGTCTGGTACGGCGCCGACTTCGCCCAGGTCAACGAGCAGTTGGCGAGCACCGCCAGCGATCCGCAGAGCCTGGCGCAACGCGGCCTGGCCCTGCGCCAGGTGCTGTCGTTGATGATCGCCCAGCGCCGGCCTTCGCATTACCTGTCCAAGGGCCGCCGGGAACTGGCCGAACTCACCGACAGCCATATCCGCGTGCTGACCCAGAATGGCGTGATCGATGCGCCGCTGTCGGCCGCCGCCCTGGCCAGCAAGGCCACCTTCCGCGACTGGGTGCAGCAACCGACGATCCAGCCGATCGAAACCAACAAGGGCATCAGCGTCGCTCGCAGTCGCCTGGCCGGCTTGCTCAACCGGCCGCTGTACGACCTCGATCGCCTCGACCTGTCCGCCACCAGCACCCTGCAAAGCGACCTGCAACGCCAGGCCACCGAGTACCTCAAGCACCTGGCCGACCCGGTGTTCGCCGCCGAGATCGGCCTGCTCGGCGAACGCCTGCTGACGCCGACCAGCACCACCCAGGTGCGCTACAGCTTCACCCTGCTCGAGCTGACGCCGGACGGTTCGCGGGTGCGGGTCCAGACCGACAGCACCGACCAGCCCTTCGACATCAACGAAGGCAGCAAGCTGGAGCTGGGCTCCACCGCCAAGCTGCGGGTCCTGACCACCTACCTGCAGATCATTGCCGAACTGTACGAGCAGTACGGCGCCGAAACCCCGGCGGTGCTGAAGAAAGTCGAGATCGCCGAACAGGACCGCCTGAGCCGCTGGGCCGTGGACTACCTGATCCAGAACAGCGACCGCAGCCTGCCGAAAATGCTCGAGGCGGCCCTGGATCGCAAATACTCGGCCAGCCCCGGCGAGAGTTTTTTCACCGGCGGCGGGCTGCACACCTTTCATAACTTCCGCAAGGAAGACAACGGCCGCATGCCGACCCTGCGCGACGCCCTGCGCGAGTCGATCAACCTGCCCTTCATCCGCCTGATGCGCGACCTGGTGCGCTACAGCACCTACGCCGGCCCGAGCAACAGCGCCAACCTGCTCAAGGACGACGGCGACCCGCGGCGCCAGGAATACCTGGCCAAGTTCGCCGACCGCGAGGGCACTTCTTTCCTCCTGCGGTTCTGGAAGAAATACCGCAACAAGGACACCCAGGCGCGCCTGGACACCTTCCTCGACAGCATGCACCCGACGCCGATCCGCCTGGCGGCCGTGCACCGCTACCTGCTGCCGGAAGCCAGCCAGGAGAGTTTCAACAGTTTCGTGCGCTCGCACCTCAAGGGCGCCAAGCTCACCGAGAAACTCACCGACGAACGCCTGGACAAGCTCTATTACAGCTACGGCCCCGGTTCCTACGACCTGCCCGACCAGGGCTACATCGCCAAGGTGCACCCGCTGGACCTGTGGCTGCTCGGCTACCTGCTGAACCACCCCGACGCCAAGTTCAGCGAGATCGTCAAAGCCAGCGAATTCGAGCGCCAGGAGGTCTACAGCTGGCTGTTCAAGAGTCGGCACAAGAGCGCGCGGGACAGCCGCATCCGCACCATGCTGGAGATCGAGGCGTTCCTCGACATTCATCAGCGCTGGCAGAAAGTCGGTTATCCGTTCGACCACCTGGTGCCCTCACTGGCGACCGCCATCGGCAGTTCCGGCGATCGCCCTGCGGCGCTGGCCGAACTGGTCGGCACCATTCTCAACGACGGTGTGCGCATGCCGACCCTGCGCATCGACAGCCTGCATTTCGCCGCCGATACGCCGTATGAAACCAAGCTGGTCAACGACCCGGCCGAGGGCAAGCGGGTGATGCCTTCGGAAGTGGCCACGGCGCTGCGCGGCGCCCTGTCGCAAGTAGTGGATGCCGGTACCGCCAAGCGCCTCTCCGGCAGCTTCAAGCTGGCCGACGGCACGCCGCTGGCCATGGGCGGCAAGACCGGCACCGGCGACAACCGTATCGAGGCCATTGGCTCCGGCGGGCGGATCCTCAGCTCGAAATCCATCAACCGCACCGCCACCTTCGTGTTCTATATCGGCGAACACCACTTCGGCACCCTGACCGCCTATGTGCCAGGCGTCTCGGCGCAAGCCTTCAAGTTCACCTCGGCCTTGCCGGTCCAGGTGCTCAAGGGCATGGCACCGATCCTCACGCCGTACCTGCAACCGGGCAGCAATACCCAATGCCTGGGCAGCCTGGCCCAACGCTGAAACCTCCCCCCGCAACGTAGCCGCCTGTAGCCGCTGCCGAGCCTGCGATCGGCTGCGTAGCGGCCGCAAACCGGGCAACCCCATTGCTCCAGGTATCACTGCGGAGGCCGTTTTGCGAGGACTGCGTCCTCGATCGCAGCCTCGCGGGCTCGGCAGCGGCTACGGACTGTCTCGACTCTCCCCCTCTGCGACAAACGGCTGGTGCGGCCAGCACGGAAGTACTTGCGCGGTCATTAAGATATATCTTAAGTTATGTCTTAACCGCACAGGAGAAAGAGAAAATGAGAGAACACCACCACCCCCACCGTGAGTACGGCGACGGCCACGACGGTTTCGAAAAACGCCCCGGGCGCGAACGCGGCGGCCGTGGCCCGCGGGTCTTCGCCCCCGGCGACCTGAAGTTGCTGTTGCTGGCGCTGATCGCCGAGCAGCCGTGCCACGGCTACGACCTGATCCGCCAGATCGAAGGCATGTTCGATGGCGCCTACAGCCCCAGCCCTGGCGTGATCTACCCGACCCTGACCTTCCTCGAAGAGAGCGAACTGATCAGCGGCGACGCCGAAGGCGGGAAAAAACGCTATAGCGTGACCGAGACCGGCCGTCTGTCCTTACAGGACCAGGCGATTGCCCTGGATGGCGTGCGCATGCGCATCGACGTCAGCAAGCGCTCGCTGCGCGGCCACGATCGCCCGGCAGAAATCCACGAGGCGGTGCACAACCTGCGCCACGCCCTGCAGATGCACCACGGCCGCTGGAACCCGCAAGAAATCCTGCGCGTCCGCGACCTGCTGAACAACACCGCCCGCGCCATCGTCGACGGCCCGGCCCCCTCTTCCACTCAGGAGTCAGCTGAATGACCGTAGACACTTCGCCATCGATTCATCGGGTCAGCCACGAGATCAAACGCCGCCGCCTGGAAGTGCTGCGGGTGGTCGACCTGACCCCGCGCATGCGCCGCATCACCCTGGGCGGGCCGGAACTCGCCGGTTTCATCAGCCTGGGCAGCGACGACCATATAAAGCTGCTGTTCCCGCAGAACGCCGAACAGCAGGCGGCCCTGGAAACCCTGGTGCTGGGCCCGGGCAAGGACAACGGCGCGATGCCGGCCATGCGCGACTACACGCCACGACGCTACGACCTGGACATCGGTGAACTGGATATCGATTTCGTGCTGCACGGCGACGGCCCTGCCTCGACCTGGGCCGAGCAGGCCAAGCCCGGTCAGTTCCTGCATATCGGCGGGCCGCGCGGCTCGATGATCGTGCCGGACATCTTCGACAGCTACCTGCTGATCGGCGATGAAACCGCGCTGCCGGCGATTGCCCGGCGCCTGGAAGAATTGCCGGCCGGGCGCCGGGTGCTGGCGGTGATCGAGATCCAGGACGCCGCCGAGCGCCAGGTGCTGCAGAGCGCGGCGCAGGTCGAGGTGATCTGGGTCGAGCGCGACGGCGGCCAGCAGGACCTGATCGGCACCGTGCGCGGGCTGCAGGTACCGAGTGGCAAGCTGTACGCCTGGGTGGCCACGGAAAGCAAAGTCTCGCGGCAGATTCGCCGGGTGCTGCTGGACGAACACCGGCTCGACGACGAGTTCGTCAAGGCCGCCGGTTATTGGCGCCTGGACAGTAGCGAAGAAGAGTGACGGACTGCCAAGCCTCGTCCCTACAGACCCGCCTCTGTAGGAGCGAGGCTTGCCCGCGAAAGCATTCAGCCAGATGACACCGAGCCAGCTCCCCGCCACCGATCAATGCCCACCAACAGCAGCGCCACCAGCACGAACCCCGCCAGAATCCCCAGCGCATTCACGAACGCCTGCGCATAGCCCAGCTTGCCCACGTCGACAAAAGGATAGGGATACAGCCCCAGCACGTGCCCGCGCAGCAGCACATAAGCGAAGTACAGCAGCGGGTAGAGCATCCACCCGGCGACATGCCGCAGCCCCAGGCGCCCCTTGGGCACGCAGCACCACCAGTAGACGAGAAACAGCAGCGGCATCACGTCGTGCAGCAACTCGTCCGCCACCAACTGCCAGCCCTGGGGATGCCACAGGTGACGCAGCAACAGGCTGTACGCCAGCCCCACCACCACAATGCTGACCGCGATGCCGCTGCTGACCCAGGGTTGCAGAAAGAACCGCTGCCCGCGCGAGCTGCGCAGGTTCAAGCCACAGGTCAGCACCACCGCCACCAGGGTGTTGGTGAGCACGGTGAAGAAACTGAAAAAGTTGATCAGCCCGCCCAGCAGGCTGGCGTCCACTGTCCAGCGCAGATGGAGGATCAGGTACAGCTGGATCGTCAGCCCCGCCCAGCCGAGCAACGCGGCCAGCGCAGTGAACAGCCGTTTGCCGCCTGAAGGAAAAACCGGCTCGACAGCCATCGAAGGTCCTTAGAGCGGGCGTTTGGTGCGCTGCAGTTTCACGTACAGCTGCTCGACTTTCTCCCGCGCCCAGGGCGTCTTGCGCAAGAAGGTCAGGCTCGACTTGATGCTCGGGTCGCTCTTGAAGCAACGGATATCGATGCGCTCGGCCAACCCCTGCCATTCGTAGTGTTCCACCAGCGCCTTGAGGATCTGTTCCAGGGTGACGCCGTGCAGCGGGTCGTTGTTCGTTGCAGTCATGCCGGGCCTTCGAGCAAGAGAAAAAGGAAGTCGCGCACCTTAGCCGAGGCTTCGAGCCCGTGGAAGGGCGAACACTCATCAACTGTAGCCGCTGCCGCAGGCTGCGATAGCGCCGAAGGCGCTCATGCACCTGAGATCGCCGCGAGCGTTCCGCTCGATCGCAGCCTGCGGCAGCGGCTACATCGGAACGAATGCCCCCTTCTCCTGAAAAAGTTCCTTTCTTTTTGCGCAGAAAGAGATGTTATATTGTATCAATACAAAACAAACCCCTGATCCAGACACCTCGCCGTGTCACGCCTGTTCTCTTTTGACTCAAAGCGCACAGCCTTGCGCTTGCCAAGGAATGACCGATGTCCCTCTCTGCCCCCCGCCCTTCTCGCTCCTTACTCTGGCGCCTGACGCCGCTGTCCGCCGCCTTGCTGTTCGCCTCCCAGGCCCACGCCCTGGAGCTGCAACCGCAGGTCATCACCGCCAACCCCCTGGGCAGCCAGCAAACGGCAGCGCCGAGCACGGTACTGGAAGGCGACGAGCTGACCCTGCAACAACAAGGCAGCCTCGGCGAAACCCTGAATAAACAGCCGGGCGTGTCTTCGTCCTACTTCGGCCCGGGCGCCAGCCGGCCGATCATTCGCGGCCTGGACGGCGATCGTATCCGCCTGCTGCGCAACGGTGTCGGCGCCCTGGATGCGTCGTCGCTGTCCTACGACCACGCCGTGCCGCTGGACCCGGTCAACGTCGAGCGCATCGAGATCGTCCGCGGCCCGGCCGCCCTGCTGTATGGCGGCAGTGCCATCGGCGGCGTGGTCAACACCTTCGACAACCGCATCCCCACCGCAGCCATCGAAGGCATCCACGGTGCCGGTGAATTGCGTTATGGCGGTGCCGACACCACCCGCAGCAGCGCGGGCAAGCTGGAAGCCGGCAACGGCACCTTCGCCTTACACCTGGACGCCAACTCGCGGCAGTTCAACGACCTGAAAATCCCCGGCTACGCCCGCAGCCGCCACGCCCCAGCGAGTGAAGACGGCAACGGCAAAAAAGGCCGCCTGGGCAACAGCGACGGCCGCCAGGACGGCGGCGCCATCGGCGGTTCCTACACCTGGGACGACGGTTACGCCGGGCTGTCCTATAGCAACTACGACTCCAACTACGGCTCGCCCGCCGAAGACGACGTGCGCATCCGCATGAAGCAGGATCACTACGCCTTCGCCTCGGAACTGCGCAACCTCGACGGCCCCTTCAGCTCGCTGAAGTTCGACGCCGGCTACACCGATTACGAGCACCGCGAAATCGAAGGCGGCGAGACCGGCACCATTTTCAAGAACAAGGGTTACGAAGCCCGGGTCGAAGCGCGCCACCAGCCCCTCGGCCCGCTCAATGGGGTGATCGGCACCCAGGTCAGCCGCAGCGAATTTTCCGCGCTCGGCGAAGAAGCCTTCGTGCCCCAGACCGATACCGACAGCGCCGCGCTGTTCATCCTCGAAGAATTGCAGGCCACCGAGCGCCTGAAACTCAGCCTCGGCGGGCGCCTGGAACACACCCGCGTCGACCCGGACAGCAAAGGCAACGAGCGCTTCAGCCAGGCCGACAGCTCCAACAGCTTCACCGCCGGCAGCCTGTCGTCCGGCGCGGTCTACACCCTGACGCCGATCTGGTCCGTGGCCGCCACCCTGGGCTACACCGAACGCGCGCCGACCTTCTACGAGCTGTATGCCAACGGCGCCCACGTGGCCACCGGCACCTATGAAGTCGGTGATGCCAACCTGTCGAAAGAAAAAGCCGTGTCCAGCGACTTGGCTCTGCGTTTCGACAACGGCACCCACAAAGGCAGCGTCGGGGTGTTCTACAGCCACTTCTCCAACTACATCGGGCTGCTCGGCAGCGGTCGTACCCTCAACGATGAAGGCGAGGAAGACGCCGGCGGCATGCCGGAATACACCTACTCCGGGGTCCGCGCGCGGTTTGCCGGGATCGAGGCCCAGGACCACTGGAAGCTCGGCGAAAGCGCCTACGGCAAGTTCGCCCTGGAACTGTCCGGCGACTACACCCGCGCCAAGAACCTGGACAACGGCGAAGCCCTGCCACGCATCGCGCCGCTGCGCCTGAACAGCGGCCTGCTGTGGGAACTGGATCGCTGGCAGGCGCGCATCGATGTCGAACACGCCGCCAGCCAGCGTCGCGTGCCGGACAACGAAAGCGGCACCGACGGCTACACCACCCTGGGCGCCAGCGCCGGTTACCACTTCGACATCGGCAGCAGCCAGTGGCTGGCCTTCGTCAAGGGCGAGAACCTGACCAACCAGACCGTGCGCTACGCCAGCTCGATCCTGCGCGACATCGCCCCGGCCCAGGGGCGCAGCATCGAGGTCGGCTTGCGCACCACCTTCTGAGGCTCTGACCCGCGACGGCCTGCAACGGGCCGTCGCGCCACGGCTTTCCTGGCGCCTGGCGCGTCGGCAGGGCCTGTGCTCCAGGCGGCGAGACAGTACTGTTACCGAATCCGAAATGATTCATGTCAACAAAAGCCCTTTCTCTCGCCTGGCCCCTGATTTATTCTTCGCGCCGCTCAGGCTGAAACCTTTAATCCTGCCCTTTGAATCAGCTGTATTAACGTGCTCGCACTGCCGCGAACCGAGCCACGTCGAGCCTTTGCTTGCCTGCCCATTTCCTTGAATAAGACCAAGACTTCACCTATGCCAGACGTTCAAACCTTTAAAGACAGCGCTGTCTCTCGCCCTGCCGCCCTGCACCAAACCATGACCCTGCTCGGCGCCCTCGGCCTGGCCACCTGCGCCCAGGCCGCGCCGGCCTTCGACAGCGAGTCCCCGTGGATGCTCGGCGACTGGAATGGCAACCGCACCGAGCTGGCGAAAAAAGGCTATGACTTCAAGATCGACTTCGTCGGCGAAATGGGCGCCAACCTGCATGGCGGTTACGACCATGACCGCACCGCGCGCTTCAGCGACCAGTTCGCCTTCGGCAGCCACCTGGACCTGGGCAAGATCCTCGGCTGGAACGATGCCGAGTTCCAACTGACCATCACCAAGCGCGACGGCGACAACATCAGCAACGACCGCATCAACGACCCGCGGGTCGGTGGCTTCACCTCGGCCCAGGAAGTCTGGGGCCGCGGCCAGACCTGGCGCCTGACGCAGATGTGGTACCAGCAGAAATTCTTCGACCAGAAACTCGATATCAAGGTCGGCCGGTTCGGCCAGGGCGAAGACTTCAACAGCTTCCCCTGCGACTTCCAGAACCTGGCGTTCTGCGGCTCCCAGGTCGGCAACTGGGCCGGTAGCGTCTGGTACAACTGGCCGGTCAGCCAGTGGGCGCTGCGGGTCAAATATCACCTGACCCCTGAGCTCTACGCGCAGATCGGCGCCTATGAGCAGAACCCGTCCAACCTCGAGCGCGGCAACGGCTTCAAGCTCAGCGGCAGCGGCACCCAGGGCACCCTGCTGCCGGTGGAGCTGGTGTGGACGCCGAAGCCGGGCGGCCTGCCGGGTGAATACCGCGCCGGTTACTACTACAGCAGCGCCAAGGCCAGCGACGTGTACAAGGACAGCAACAGCCAGCCGGCGGCCTTGAGCGGCGAGGCCTATCGCAGCAGTTCGAGCAAGCATGGCCTGTGGCTGGGCGCGCAACAGCAGATCACTAGCCTGGCCAGCGACCACTCGCGCGGCTTGAGCCTGTTCGCCAACGCGACGATGCACGACAAGAAGACCAACGCCATCGACAACTACGTCCAGGCCGGCCTGGTCTACAAAGGCCTGTTCGATGCACGCGCCAAGGACGACATCGGCTTCGCCATGGCCCGGGTCCACGTCAACCCGGCCTACCGCAAGAACGCCGAAGCGAGCAACCAGGCCAACCTCATCCAGGACTACGACAACCCGGCCTACCTGCCGCCCCAGGACACCGAATACAGCGCCGAGCTGTACTACGGCGTGCATGTCACTAATTGGCTGACCGTGCGCCCGAACCTGCAATACATCCGCCACCCGGGTGGCGTGGACAAGGTCGACGACGCGCTGATCGGCGGGATCAAGATCCAGAGCTCGTTCTGAGGCGCACCGGCAACGCGCCCAATCTGAATAAAACTGTTTTTCCCAAACACTGCTGAACCATGCCCGCGCCTGATCGTCATCTACAGTGAACAAGCGCGGGACTACCTTAAACGTCACGGAGAACCACACTATGAGCACTGATGGTGCTTCAAGTCCGAGCCGCCTGCTGCCGAGCCTGCTCGGTATCTTGCTGCTGCTAATGGGCCTGGCCATGCTGGCCGGGGGGATCAAGCTGAGCATGCTCGGCGGCTCGCTGTACTACCTGTTGGCCGGTATCGGCCTGATCGTCAGCGGCATCCTGCTGCTGGCCGGTCGTAGTGCCGCGCTGCTCGTCTACGGGGTGGTGCTGTTCTTAAGCTCCGTCTGGGCGCTGTGGGAAGTCGGCCTGGACTGGTGGCAACTGGTGCCACGCCTGTCGCTGTTCTTTGCCCTGGGTGTGGTTCTGCTGCTGCCGTGGTTCCGTCGTCCGCTGCTGCGCAACGGCCCGGCACCTGTGAGCACCGCGGTACTGGGCGTGGCCGTGGTCCTGGCCGGTGGTGCCGCGATCAACAGCCAGTTCACCCATCCGGGCGAGATCTCGGGCGAACTGGGCCGTGCAAGCGCCGACACCACCAGCGCCGCGCCGACCATGCCCGAAGGCGACTGGCAGGCATATGGCCGCACCGAGTTCGGCGACCGCTACTCGCCGCTGACCCAGATCACTCCGGCCAACATCGGCAAACTGCAGGAAGCCTGGCGCATCCGCACCGGCGACATGCCGACCGCCAAGGACCCGGTGGAAATCACCAACCAGAACACCCCGCTGAAGGTCAACGGCATGCTCTATGCCTGCACCGCCCACAGCCAGGTGCTGGCGCTGGACCCGGACACCGGCAAGGAAATCTGGCGTTTCGACCCGAAAATCCAGGGCCCGAACGGCGATGACTTCCGTGGCTGGGCACACATGACCTGCCGCGGCGTGTCGTACTACGACGAAGCCAGCTTCAACAAAAGCGACGCCATCAGTACCCCGGCCAGCCTCTCGGCCGCCGGCCAGGCGATCGCCGCCAGCTGCCCGCGTCGCCTGTTCCTGCCGACCGCCGACGCGCGCCTGATCGCGATCAACGCCGACACCGGCAAGGTCTGCGAAGACTTCGGCAACAAAGGCGCCGTGGACCTGAAGGCCGGTATCGGCCCGTTCACCCCGGGCGGCTACTACTCGACGTCGCCAGCCGCCATCACCCGTAACCTGGTGATCATCGGCGGCCACGTGACCGACAACGAGTCGACCAACGAACCGTCCGGCGTGATCCGCGCCTTCGACGTGCACGACGGTCACCTGGTGTGGAACTGGGACGCCGGCAACCCCGACGTCACCACGCCGCTGCCGGAAGGCCAGACCTATACCCGCAACTCGCCGAACATGTGGTCCCTGGCCAGCGTCGACGAGAAGCTGGGCCTGGTCTACCTGCCGCTGGGCAACCAGATGCCTGACCAATGGGGTGGCAACCGCACCGCGGGCGCCGAGAAGTTCAGCGCCGGCACCGTGGCCCTGGACATCGACACCGGCAAGCTGCGCTGGAACTACCAGTTCACCCACCATGACCTGTGGGACATGGACGTGGGCAGCCAGCCGACCCTGGTGGACATGAAGACCGCGGACGGCATCAAGCCAGCGCTGATTCAGCCGACCAAGCAAGGCAGCCTGTATGTGCTGGACCGTCGCGACGGCACCCCGATCGTGCCGATCCAGGAAGTACCGGCGCCGGGCGGTGCGGTCGAAGGTGACCACACCGCGCCGACCCAGGCCCGTTCGGACCTGAACCTGCTGCCGCCGCCGCTGGAAGAAAAAGGCATGTGGGGCGCCACGCCGTTCGACCAGATGCTGTGCCGCATCCAGTTCAAGGAACTGCGCTACGAAGGCCAGTACACCCCGCCGTCGATCCAGGGCAGCCTGGTCTACCCGGGTAACGTCGGTGTGTTCAACTGGGGCAGCGTGTCGATCGACCCGGTCCGTCACCTGCTGTTCACCAGCCCGAACTACATGGCCTTCGTTTCCAAGCTGGTGCCGCGCGCCGAAGTCGCCGCCGGCAGCAAGCGCGAAAGCGAAACCTCCGGTGTGCAACCCAACACCGGCGCGCCTTACGCGGTGATCATGCATCCGTTCATGTCGCCGTTCGGCGTACCTTGCCAGGCACCGGCCTGGGGCTACGTGGCCGGTATCGACCTGACCACCAACAAAGTGGTGTGGAAGCACAAGAACGGCACCAGCCGCGACAGCTCGCCGGTACCGATCGGCCTGCCCATCGGCGTGCCGAGCATGGGCGGCTCGATGGTCACCGCCGGTGGCGTGGGCTTCCTTAGCGGCACCCTGGACCAGTACATCCGCGGTTATGACGTGAACAACGGCAAGGAACTGTGGAAATCCCGCCTGCCAGCGGGCGGCCAGGCCACGCCGATGAGCTACACCGGCAAGGATGGCAAGCAGTACGTGCTGGTGGTCGTGGGTGGCCACGGCTCGCTGGGCACCAAGATGGGCGACTACATCATCGCCTACAAACTGTCGGAATAAGCGTTACCGGCGGTGAATGAAAAGGCGGCTACCTGCGGGTAGCCGCCTTTTTTTGTGGGTGGCGTTTGGAGGGAGTTTCTTCGGCCTTTCATTTTTGTATTGCCCGGCCTGACGTCATCGCGAGCAAGCTCGCTCCTACAAGGACGGTGCAATACCTGTAGGAGCGAGCTTGCTCGCGATAGGGCCCGCCCAACCACCACCAGCCTCCCGGGCGATAACGATTCATGTAGCCGCTGCCGAGCCCGCGAGGCTGCGATCGGCCGCAAAGCGGACGCTAAACCAGACAACGCGGTGTATCAGGCTGATGGGGGACACCGCCCTTGCGTCTGCTACGCAGACGATCGCAGCCTCGCGGGCTCGGCAGCGGCTACAGGGCCAATGTTGAGCCGAGATCGGTGTGGCAGTGGTTATAGCGAAAATTCCTACAACACGCGTCGACTCCCATCACCTTGTCCCGCCGGGCCCCGGACTCTATGGTTTGCCTGTCACTGCAAACTCAGTGACAGGGTGTGGAAGCCCTTATATCGTTAGGCGCGCAAAGCAACGTGAGTCAGGCGTTTTTTCGCCTGCACTTTATGGCGGCTGTGCGTGGGGCACTCTCGAGTGCGCCGGGTGCCTAACGTCCCGGTCTTCCACACCTGCGTACAGCCGCCACCTGATTACGTGGAAGTGATTTCTGGCGACTCCGACTCATACGTTAGGAACAGACCAATGAAAAAACTCACTCCCGATCCACCCGCGCTCATCGACGACACCTCACCCCGCCGCTACATGGCCCTGACCAGCAACGACTGCACCATCCCCGCCTTGCTGATCGACACCGAGGCGCCATTGGATGTGCTGCACGAAGCCGCCGCCCACCGCATCCGCGCCGCGGCCCAGTTGCTGGAAAACCTCGCCAGCGACGCCAACCTGCACGGCAATCCGGCGCTGCTCCAGGATTTCGCCCAGCTCTGCGTCATCCCCCTGCGCGACGGTTGCGACCTGCTGGACGTACTCGGCCGGCGCCTGCAGGAACAACTGCTGAGCTGAACCTCGATCCGGGGCCGGCGACCTTCTGCCGGCCCTGACCCCATACCCCGCCCCTCGCAATTGCAAAGGGACATTAGCCCATCTGTGCTAATCGACCCTCCCCCACCCCGACGATATAGTGCCAACCACTCACTCGCTCTTCTCAACACCGCCGCTCTGCGGTGTCGGGGTCGGCTGCGCCGTAGAAAACACAACAATGCCAAGGAAGAATCGCCATGAACCTCCACCCCACTGCTCGCCCCCTCGCCCTGCTGAGTATCCTGGCGCTCGCCCTGGGCGGTTGCGCCATTGCCAAACCCAGCAACGACGACCTCAAGAACCGCGCCCAGACCACCCTCGGCAAGCCCGTGACCACGGTCTCCAATGTGCGTAGCGACGCGTCCCAGACCTACTTCACCGCCAGCACCAGCAACGGCGAATACAATTGCGTATTGCCCAGTGGCGGCATGGTCGCCTTCGCCTCCATGGGCGGCGTCGTGGCGCTCCCCGCAGAGTGCACCAAGCAGTAAGCCGCGGCCCATCGCCGAGGGTTCATGGCGCCAGACTTCACCCCGTGAAGCAGGGCCTGCAGATCTCTGGCTGCAGCGCCCGGTGCGGCCACACAGGGCTGCTCAGCTGGAAATCCGCGACTTCAACAGCCAGGCCTCGAAGGCTGTGGCAGTCAGCGGCCGGCTGATCAGGTAGCCCTGGGCCGTGTCGCAATGCCAGCGCTCCAGCAGGCGCAGGCTGCGCTCCTGCTCCACCCCTTCGGCCACCACCTTGAGCCCCAGGTTGTGGCTCATCTCGATGGTGGAACGTACGATCACCGCGTCGCCGCTGGTTTCGTCGAGGTTGCGGATAAACGACTGGTCGATCTTCAACTCCTGCACCGGCAGCCGCTGCAATTGCGCCAGCGACGAGTAGCCGGTGCCGAAGTCGTCCACCGACAGGCTGATGCCGCAGTCGCGCAGGCTCTGCAACACCTCCAGCGCCTGCTCCGGGTGACGCATGATGGCGCTTTCGGTGATCTCGAAAATCAACTGCTCGGCGGACAACCGATAACGCTGCAGCAACACGCTCACCCGCGCCGCCAGGTCGTGGCCATGCAGGTCGTCCGCCGAGATGTTCAGCGACAACTGCAGATGCAGCCCGCGCATGTTCCATTCGGCCAGTTGCCGCATACCCTCCTCGATCACCCACAGGGTCAGGCTGTTCATGCTGCCGGTGCGCTCGGCCAGGGGGATGAACTCCGCCGGCGAGACCATACCGAACTCCGGGTGCTGCCAGCGCAGCAGGGCTTCGGCCTGGTGCACATGGCCGTGGCGCAGGTCCAGCTTGGGCTGGTACAGCAAGAACAGCTCGCCTTCCGCCGCGGCCCGGCGCAGGTCGCGGATCAGTCCGATCTGGCGCTGATGGGCCAGGTCGCGGTCCTGCTGGTAGATCTGCAGGTAACCGGGCTGGGCGGCCGCGTCGTGGCGGGCGATGGCGGCGCGGCTGATCAGCTCTTCCGCCGATTGCCCGTCGGTGGGGTAGACCGCCACGCCGATGCACACCTGGCGCTGCACTTCATCGCCACGCAGGGGCTGCGGCCTGCTCAATAACGCATGGAGCCGGTCGGCCATGGCCACCGCGCCATCGATCTCGGTATTTTCCAGCAGCAACAGAAACTCGTTGGCGGTGATGCGCGCGGCGGTGTCGCCGGTGGACACCGTCTCCGACAGCCGCCGGCTGACTTCGCGCATCATCTGCTCCACCCCTTCCGGGCCCAGGCCTTCGTTGATCGCCCGATAGTCCTCGATGCCCAGGTACAGCAGCACCACCTTGCGCCCGGCGCTGATGGCGTTGCTCAGGCGCTCCATGGCCAGCGCCCGGTTGGGCAGGCCGGTCAGGGGGTCGTGCAGGGCGTTGTGGGCCAGTTGCAGCTCGCGGCTGGCAATCCCGCTCTGCATGGCGTTGATCGCCTCGGCCAGCAAGCCGAACTCGTCGGTGCGCTTGAGCACCACCGGCACCTGGTAGTTGCCGGCGCCGATGCGTTGGGCGGCATCGGCCAGCACATTCAACGGCCGCGACACCCGCCGTGCCATGAACAGGGCGCCGGCCAGCGACACCACCAGCGCCACCAGGGCAATTACCAGGAACTCGCGGTCCAGCGGCGCGAAGGCCTGCAAGGCGTGATCCAGCGGGCTTTGCAGCAACGCCAGAACCTTGGGGTCGTCGGGATCGTCGGTATTGGCCAGTTGCAGGGCCTGATTGAGGAAGCGCTTGCCGTGGGCATCGCTCAACTGTGGTCGCGCGCGCCAGGACGCATTGCGCAGGGTGGTGATGATGGTCGCCCAGAAAATGTCCGGCTGAGTGCTGAACAGCTCCCCCGCGCGCCCGTCCTGCAGGGTGAGGAATGACACCTCCAGGTTGCTCATGGAGCGCAACTCGCTGGCGAACAGGTCGTCCATGCGAAACGCCATGACCACCCGATTCATGTGCATCGGCGTCAGTACCTGCCCCTGGACCAGCAGATAAGGCTGGCCCTTGAGCGCGACGATCAACATGCTTTTGCTCTGCCGCAGGGCCGTGCGCAATGCTCGGTCATAGGGGAAATGCTCACGCTCGGCGATCGCCCCCAGGGTGCTGGCGATCACCGTGCCTTCGGCGCCGAGCACGAACAGCTCGCTGCCGCGGGTGCCAGTGCCATGCTGACGCAGCGCCTCCAGAATCGCCCGCGAGTCGCCGCTGATCACCGCTTCACGGAACTGCGAGTCCACCACCAGCCAGTCCACGCCATAACGCAAGCGCCGACCGCGCAGTTCGAGCAGGCGTTCGAAGACCCGGGCGCCGGTTTGCAGCTGCACTTGCGCCTGGTTTTCCACCGCATGATTGGTCGCGGCCTTGACGGCGAAATACACCACCCCGATCACGATCAACAGCAACAACGCCAATACCCCAGTGATCCTTACCTGGAACGTATGGCGCCACTTCATGAGACGGCTCTCGTCGCCGCGACCTCACTGTTGTCGACCCTGCACCCCCACGGCGACACCCGCCGCTCCCCGCTGAAAAGTCCTTTGATCATTACGCGTCCCTCTGGGCAGCTAAAGATGCGTCAAATAAATGCCATTTTCCTGACAACATTTAATCGGTCCAGATTAGACTGCCAAGAGAAGAAGATCACGCAATAAAATCAGGGGGTTCATAAAGTCATTTTTTTGTCACCGCCAATTTACCAACGTTCTTGCGCAGAAATGACAGCCTCACAATCAGCGCTTTGGAGGCTGCACTGCGTTGCGGTGACAAGGACTGAAATAATTGATCCGGCCCGGGCACCATTGAAACCGCTCGTCACCTGCCCCATCTAACCTGGCATACCCCATTGCGCAGGTGCCCCATGAGCGACCAGCAAGAACTTCCTGAAACCATGAGTGAATACGCCGACCCGGAAAACGCCGAACTCCATACGTCCTCCGGCAAGGGCCTGGCCCTGCCCGGGCAGAATCTGCCGGACAAGGTCTACATCATCCCGATCCACAATCGGCCGTTCTTCCCCGCGCAAGTCTTGCCGGTGATCGTCAACGAAGAACCCTGGGCCGAAACCCTGGAGCTGGTGAGCAAGTCCGAACACCATTCCCTGGCGCTGTTCTTCATGGACACCCCGCCGGAAGACCCACGCCATTTCGACACCTCGGCCCTGCCGCTGTACGGCACCCTGGTCAAGGTGCACCACGCCAGCCGCGAGAACGGCAAGTTGCAGTTCGTGGCCCAGGGCCTGACCCGCGTGCGCATCCGCACCTGGCTCAAGCACCATCGCCCGCCCTATCTGGTGGAGGTCGAATACCCGCACCAGCCGAGCGAGCCGACCGACGAGGTCAAGGCCTACGGCATGGCACTGATCAACGCGATCAAGGAACTGCTGCCGCTCAACCCGCTGTACAGCGAAGAACTGAAGAACTACCTCAACCGCTTCAGCCCCAACGATCCGTCGCCTTTGACCGACTTCGCCGCCGCGCTGACCTCGGCCACCGGCAACGAACTGCAGGAAGTGCTCGACTGCGTGCCGATGCTCAAGCGCATGGAAAAAGTCCTGCCGATGCTGCGCAAGGAAGTCGAGGTCGCGCGCCTGCAGAAAGAGATTTCCGCCGAGGTCAATCGCAAGATCGGCGAACACCAGCGCGAGTTCTTCCTCAAGGAACAGCTCAAGGTCATCCAGCAGGAGCTGGGCCTGACCAAGGACGATCGCAGCGCCGACATCGAGCAGTTCGAGCAGCGCCTGGCTGGCAAGGTCCTGCCTCCTCAAGCGCAAAAGCGCATCGTGGAGGAAATGAACAAACTGTCGATCCTCGAGACCGGCTCGCCGGAGTACGCGGTCACCCGCAACTACCTGGAATGGGCCACCGCGGTGCCCTGGGGCGTGTACGGCGAGGACAAGCTCGACCTCAAGCATGCGCGCAAGGTGCTGGACCAGCACCACGCCGGGCTCGACGACATCAAGAGCCGGATTCTCGAATTCCTCGCGGTCGGCGCCTACAAGGGCGAGATCAGTGGCTCCATCGTGCTGCTGGTGGGCCCGCCCGGCGTGGGCAAGACCAGTGTCGGCAAGTCCATCGCCGAATCCCTGGGCCGGCCGTTCTACCGCTTCAGCGTCGGCGGCATGCGTGACGAGGCCGAGATCAAGGGCCACCGCCGCACCTACATCGGTGCCTTGCCGGGCAAGCTGGTGCAAGCGTTGAAAGACGTCGAGGTGATGAACCCAGTGATCATGCTCGACGAGATCGACAAGATGGGCCAGAGCTACCAGGGCGACCCGGCCTCGGCGCTGCTGGAAACCCTCGACCCGGAACAGAACGTGGAATTCCTCGACCACTATCTGGACCTGCGCCTGGACCTGTCGAAAGTGCTGTTCGTGTGCACCGCCAACACCCTGGATTCGATTCCCGGCCCGTTGCTGGACCGGATGGAAGTGATTCGCCTGTCGGGCTACATCACCGAGGAAAAGCTGGCCATCGCCAAACGCCACCTGTGGCCCAAGCAGCTGGAAAAGGCGGGTGTGTCCAAGGCCAACCTGAGTATCAGCGACGCGGCCCTGCGCGCGGTGATCGATGGTTACGCCCGCGAGGCCGGCGTGCGCCAGCTGGAGAAACAGCTGGGCAAACTGGTGCGCAAGGCCGTGGTGCGGCTGCTGGAAGAACCGGACGCGGTGATCAAGCTCGGCCCGAAAGACCTGGAAGCCTCCCTGGGCATGCCGGTGTTCCGCAACGAGCAGGTGCTCAGCGGCACCGGGGTGATCACCGGCCTGGCCTGGACCAGCATGGGCGGCGCCACACTGCCGATCGAAGCCACGCGGATTCATACCCTCAACCGTGGCTTCAAGCTCACCGGGCAGTTGGGCGATGTGATGAAGGAGTCGGCGGAAATCGCCTACAGCTACGTCACCTCGCACCTCAAGCAATTCGGTGGCGATGCCAAGTTCTTCGACGAGGCATTCGTCCACCTGCACGTGCCGGAAGGCGCCACGCCGAAGGATGGCCCGAGCGCCGGGGTGACCATGGCCAGCGCCCTGCTGTCCCTGGCACGCAACCAGCCGCCGAAAAAGGGCGTGGCCATGACCGGCGAGCTGACCCTGACCGGGCATGTCCTGCCCATCGGCGGGGTGCGTGAGAAAGTCATCGCGGCGCGCCGGCAGAAGCTCTACGAGCTGATCCTGCCGGAAGCCAACCGCGGCCACTTCGAAGAGCTGCCGGAGTACCTCAAGGAAGGCATCACCGTGCACTTTGCCAAGCGTTTCGCCGATGTGGCGAAAGTGTTGTTCTAAACGCTGTCCGTAGGAGCAGGGGGACGCCCAGTCCTTGCTCGCGATGAACGATGACGCGGTGCGTCAGGTACTACGCGCTGCCTTCATCGCGAGCAAGCTTCGCTCCTACAGCGTCTGCCTTCCCCGGCACATATTCCTCAATCTTCGGTTATGCTCGCCCTTTGTCATGACCGGAGCTTTCTGACCCATGTCACCGATTCGTCTGTTGCTGCCCCTCAGCCTCGCCCTGCTCGCCGCCTGCGCCAGCCAACCCAAGCACAACGTCACGGTCGAGAACCAGAGCGAATGCCCAGTGCAACTGAGCAACGGGCAAAACCTGATCCTGACCCTGCCGAGCAACCCGACCACGGGTTATCGCTGGGCGATCCAGGACTCGGCCGGCGGCGTGCTGCGCAAAATCAGCCCCGAGGTCTACAGCAACCCCGAAGACAGTGGCTTGGTGGGCAGCGCCGGCCAGTCCACCTGGCGTTTCCAGGCCTTCGCCGCCGGCACCGGGCGCCTGCTGCTGACCTATCAACAGCCCTGGGCCCCGGAAGTCGCGCCGGTGAAAGCCTTCGACTGCGCCATTTCGGTCAAATGACATGGGCTGGCTGATCCTGGCGCTGATGGGCGCGGTGACCTTCCTCTACGGCCTGAGCATTCACGCCACCCTGCTGTGCCTGCTGGTCAAGCCGCTGCCGGTGCTGGCCCTGCTCGGCTGGCTGCACGATGCGCCCCCCAGCGACTATCGCCGCTGGATCAGCCTCGGCCTGTTGTTCTCCCTGCTCGGCGACGTGCTGCTGGCCTGGCCCGCCGACCTGTTCGTGTTCGGCCTCGGCGCCTTCCTGGTCGCGCACCTGGCCTATCTCAAGGCCTATACCAGCGATTGCCGGCGCCTGGCGCCCTTGCCCCTGCTGCTGGCCCTGGTCGTCGGCGCGGCGTTGCTGGGCATCCTGATCAGCCATGGCCTCGGCCCGTTGCTGGTGCCGGTGATCGTCTATGGCCTGGCCATCAGCGCCATGCTCTGGCGCGCCCTGGCTCGCCTGGGCAGCGACGTGCCCAAGCGCTCGGCGCAACTGGCCGCCGCCGGCGCCGTGGCCTTTGTGTTCTCCGACAGCGTGATCGGCATCAGCCGTTTTGTGGTGGCCTTCGATGCCGCGCCCTACCTGATCATCCTCAGTTACTGGCTGGGGCAATGGGGGATCGCGGCGTCGGCCTTCCGCCAGAAGCCCCGCTGAGCCTGTAGCCGCTGCCGAGCCCGCGAGGCTGCGATCGGTCTGGGCGGCATTCCGACAAAGCGGCCGTAAAACCGGCCACCGTGGTCCTTCAGATAAACTCCAGGCGCAGGCTTGGCGAGGACTACGTCCTCGTGCGCAGCCTCGCGAGCTCGGCAGCGGCTACAGGGCCAGAGGCGGGGAATCCAGCGGGCGGCGCCTTGTGTCGCCCTTGCGGCCCTGAAGGCCCTTCGGGCCTTATCGCAGCCTGCGGCAGCGGCTACAATGCCGCCCCTCTTTCTATCTCCACCGCTGGAACCGCCGTGAGCAAAGAACCCGACCGCCTTTTCGCCCAGCCCCTGGCCCAGGTGCCCGACTTCGCCTTCAACGAGGACGTGGTGCGGGTGTTCCCGGACATGATCAAGCGCTCGGTGCCGGGTTACCCGACCATTGTCGAGAACCTCGGCGTGCTCGCCGCCCAGTTCGCCCAGCCCAATAGCGAGCTCTACGACCTGGGTTCGTCCCTCGGCGCCGTGACCCAGGCCCTGCGTCGCCATGTGCGCACCGACGGCTGCCGGGTGATCGCCATAGACAATTCAGCGGCCATGGTCGAGCGCTGCCGCGAGTACCTCAACGGCCAGGACTCGATGTTCCAGGAGCTGTTGCCGGTCGAAGTGATCGAAGGCGACATCCTCGCCCTGGAGTTCCAGCCGGCCTCGGTGGTGGCGCTGAACTTCACCCTGCAATTCATCGCCCCCGAACAGCGCCTGGCCCTGCTCGGGCGCATTCGCCAGGCGCTGCTGCCCGGCGGCGCGCTGATTCTCTCGGAGAAACTGCGCTTCAACGACCCCGAGGAGCATGCGCTGCTCACCGACCTGCACATCGCCTTCAAGCGCGCCAACGGCTACAGCGAACTGGAAATCGCCCAGAAGCGCAGCGCCATCGAAAACGTCATGAAGCCCGACAGCCTCGAAGAACACCGCGAACGCCTGCTGGCGGCCGGGTTCTCGAAAGTCGTGCCGTGGTTCCAGTGTCTTAACTTTGCCTCGTTGATTGCCTTGCCATGATCGATCTGTCCCCCCTCGCCCGCCGTCTGGCCGATACGCCGCTGGCCGACTGGGCCAACACCCTGCAAGCGCAACTCGACACCAAGATGGAAAAGGGCCACGGCGACCTGGAGCGCTGGCAGAGCGCGCTGGACGCGCTGCCGAAGATCCAGCCGAGCACGGTCGACCTGCTCAACGGCCTGACCCTGGATACCGATTGCGACGACGCCACCCGCGCCCAGATGCGCAGCGCGCTGATGGGCCTGTCGCCCTGGCGCAAGGGCCCGTTCGACCTGTTCGGCGTGCATGTGGACACCGAATGGCGCTCGGACTGGAAATGGTCGCGGGTCGCGAAGCACCTGGACCTGCAAGGCAAACGCATCCTCGATGTCGGCTGCGGCAACGGCTACTACATGTGGCGCATGCTCGGCGCCGGTGCCCACAGCGTGATCGGCGTCGATCCGAACTGGCTGTTCTTCTGCCAGTTCCAGGCGGTGCAGCGTTACCTGTCGGAGCCCGCGGTGTGGCACCTGCCGTTCCCGTTCGAGGACCTGCCGCCCAACCTGGAAGGCTTCGACACGGTGTTTTCCATGGGCGTGTTCTACCACCGCCGCTCGCCGATCGAGCATTTGCTGGCGCTCAAGGACTGCCTGGTCAAGGGCGGCGAACTGGTGCTGGAAACCCTGGTGGTGGAAGGCGACCGGCATCAGGTGCTGGTGCCGGAAGACCGCTACGCGCAGATGCGTAACGTGTGGTTCCTGCCGTCGGTGCCGGCCCTGGAACTGTGGCTGCGCCGTGCCGGCTTCAGCGATGTGCGTTGCGTGGATGTGAGCGTGACCAGCATCGAGGAGCAGCGCGGCACCGAGTGGATGAAGTACCAGTCGCTGAGCGATTTCCTCGACCCGAACGACCACAGCAAGACCATCGAAGGCCTGCCGGCGCCGATGCGCGCGGTGATTGTCGCCAGGAAATAAATGCCCCGCGCCGTGTAGGAGCGAGGCTTGCCCGCGATAGCGATTTCAAGCGTCACGCCAGGTTCGAGGTATGCATGGCCCGGGCTGGCGTCATCGCGAGCAAGCTTCGCTCCTACAGAGGCAGGGACTCAGTTGCGACTGGCCCGGCGTGCCTTGAAAAACTCGCTCAACACCGCGCCGCATTCCTCGGCCAGCACCCCGCCCTCGACCAATACCCGGTGGTTGAGAAAGCCCTGGCTGAAGAACTGCCCCTGGCTCTGTACGATGCCCGCCTTGGGCTCCAGCGCGCCGTATACCACTCGGGCGATGCGCGAATGCACGATCAGCCCGGCGCACATGCTGCACGGCTCCAGGGTCACGTAGAGGGTGCTGCCGGGCAGGCGATAGTTGTCGAGCGCCTGGGCCGCGGCGCGGATCGCGACCATTTCCGCGTGGGCGCTGGGATCGCTGCCGCTGATCGGGCAGTTGAAACCTCGGCCGATGATTTCCCCGTCCTGCACCAGCACCGCGCCCACCGGCACCTCGCCCAGGGCCGCGCCCTGGGCGGCCAGGGCCAGGGCTTCACGCATGAAGTCCTGGTCGCGGCTGCGATCGATGATCCGGGCGGGGCGAATCTGCCGCATCAGGCCACCTCGATGGCGGCCATCAGGCCGGTTTCCATGTGGTCGATCACATGGCAATGGAACATCCACACCCCCGGGTTATCCGCCACCAGCGCCACCCGGGCACGCTCGTTCTTGCCCAGCAGGTAGGTGTCGGTGAAGTACGGGGTGATCTTCTTGCGGTTCGAGGCGATGACCTTGAAGCTCATGCCGTGCAAGTGGATCGGGTGCTGGTACTGAGTCATGTTCTTCAATTCGAAAATGTAGCTCTGGCCCTTCTTGAGCGTGGCGATCGGGCGGTCGGCGCAGGTCTTGTCGGTGATGTCCCAGGCCTTGCCGTTGATCTGCCAGAGGCTCGGTGGCTTGCCATTGTCCACGTTCACCGAGACCGAGCCAACCCACTCGAAGTTGAAGTTGAGCTTCTCGGCGTTATCCAGGTCCGGCTCGGCGATCGGGTTGGCCGGCAACGCCGGCGGCCACTCGGTCGGCGCATCGCTGTTGGCCACCGAACGCAAGGTGCCCAGGCGCACCGGGCCGTTGCGCAACGACAGTTCTTCACCGGCCGGCGGTGCCTTGATCGCCAGGCAGATGCGCATGCCCGGCCCCAGCCAGTACTCCTTGCCCAGCGGCCGCGGCTCGATGGGGTTGCCGTCCAGGGCGTAGATTTGCGCTTCGACACCCGGAATGTTGATGCGGTAGGTCAGGGTGTTGTCGAGGTTGAGCAGGCGCACGCGGGTGATCTGCCCGGCCGGGATCTCCACCACCGCCTGGGACACGCCATTGATGGTCGACAGGCGCCCCGCCGTGCCGCCACGCGCCGCCTCGCGGGGAATGCTGAAAGGCACGAAGGCGCCGGCTTCATCCACATGCCAGCTTTTCAGGCTCAGGGTACGTTCGTACTTGAAGCCGGTGGGTTCGCGCTCTTCGATGATCAGCGGGCCAACCAGGCCGCGACCCAGTTCTTCGCTGCTGTTGACGTGGGGGTGGTACCAGTAGCTGCCGGCATCCGGCACGCGGAACTTGTAGTCGAAGTATTCGCCCGGCATCACCGGCAATTGCGAGACGTAAGGCACGCCGTCCATTTCCAGCGGCAGGCGGATGCCATGCCAGTGGATGGTGGTGGCCACCGGCAGGTGGTTGATGAAGCGCACCCGCAGCCACTCGCCCTGGCGCACCCGCAGCTCGGTACCCGGCGCGGACGGGCCGAAGGCCCAGGCTTCGGTCTTGTGGCCCGGCACCAGTTCCACGTCCAGCGGTGCGGCGATCAGTTGATAATCGTGGCCCGCCTCGGCGTCGGCCATCTTGCCCAGCCAGTAACGCGCCGCGCCGCCGGCGCCCACGCCAACCACTGCAAGACCGGCCAGACCACCGAGTATCTGTCGACGGGTAAAGGACATGGACTCAACTACCTCACGTATCCGCGGCGGGCCGGGGCCCGCAAAAGGCGAATACGATACACCCGCAGTTGAGAAACAGTAAGGCCGGCGCGGCGACCGGCCGCAGGCGTAACCGCCCCTGTAGCCGCTGCCGAGCTTGCGAGGCTGCGTACGGGCGCGAAGCGCCCGCCAAGGCATCCAACGTGGTGGCTCAGGTGCAACGCATTGCCTGGGTTGCGGACGCTTCGCATCCGTACGCAGCCTCGCAGGCTCGGCAGCGGCTACGTCGGAGATAGGCCGACGAGCAGATGCACCACGCCGCCGACCAGCGCCATCACCCCGGGCACGCCGGCGCTACGCAAGGCTGTGGCATCGAGCAAGGTCGGGTCATGCAATTCCACCCGCACCCGGGTCAGGGCCACGCGCTGCCGGGTCTTGAGGTTGTTGGCGCCGCCCAGCGCCGCAATCACGGCCTCGTCCAGGGCGGCGTCGTCCTTGACCGGGGTCGTCGCTTTCGGCTGGTCGGGCACCAGGTCCGGGGTCAGGGCCTTCCAGAACGCCCGCTGCAATTTCTCGAACATGTTCAGTTCTCCAGAACCGGTGAAGGGGCCAGCGTCGATTGCCGATGCTGGTGCAAGGCGTCACGCACCTGCTCGGCGCTTTCCAGGCCGAGAATGCGCCCGGCGAGGGCCTGGCACTGGCTCAGCTCGACCTCGCGCACGCCGGCCTTGATCGCCGGAATCAGCGGCACGCTGACCGACAGCTCATCCACGCCCAGCCCCAGCAACAGCGGCACCGCCAGGGTTTCCGAAGCCAGCGCCCCGCACACGCCGACCCACTTGCCATGGGCATGGGCGGCCTTGACCGTGGAGGCGATCAGGCGCAGCACCGCCGGGTGGAAACTGTCGGCCTGGCTGGCCAGGCGCGGATGATCGCGGTCCATGGCCAGGGTGTACTGGGTCAGGTCGTTGGTGCCGATGGAGAAGAAGTCCACCTCCGGCGCGAACAGGTCGGCCAGCAGCGCCGCCGACGGCACTTCGATCATGATCCCCAGCTTTGGCAACTCCTTGAACCCCAGGGCCAGGGCTTCGTCCTCCAGCATCTGCCGTGCCTGCCGCAACTCCGCCAGCTGGGTGACCATCGGCAGCATGATGTGCAGGCGGGCCAGCCCGGCGCTGGCGAGGATCGCCCGGAACTGTTCGCGCAACAGCTGCGGGCGCTCCAGGCACAGGCGGATCCCGCGCATGCCGAGGAAGGGGTTGGCTTCAGGCTCCATCGGCACATAGGCCAGCGGTTTGTCGCCGCCGACATCCAGGGTCCGCACCACCAGATTGCGCTCCGGCCCCAGGGCCCGGGCGATGGCGCTGTAGGTCGCGGCCTGCTCCTCGTGGCTCGGGGCGACGCCGCGGTCCTGGTAAAGAAATTCCGAACGCAACAGGCCGACGCCCTCCCCGCCCAGGTCCATGGCCTGCTCGGCCTCGGCCAGCGAGGCGACGTTGGCCGTCACCTCGAAGTGATGGCCGTCGCGGGTCACCGCGGCCTGGGCCGACTGCTCCAGCTCCTGGCGCTGGCGCTGCTGTTGCTGCTGACGTCGTGCCTGCAACTGCGCGATCACCGCCGGCGCAGGCTCCAGGTGCAATTCGCCCTGGTCGGCATCCAGCAGCACCGGTGTGCCGCTGGCCAACGCCAGCACCTGTACCGGCAGGCCGCAGATCGCCGGCAACCCCAGGGCCCGGGCCAGAATCGCCACATGGCTGGTGGCCCCGCCGCCGACCGTGGCGAACCCCAGCACCTTGTGGGTATCGAGGCTGGCGGTCTGGGACGGGGTGAGCTGCTCGGCAATCAGGATCGCCTGCTCCGGCAGGGCCCAGGCGCTGTCCTGCACACCCAGCAGCAACTTGAGCACCCGCTGGCCGACATCCATCAGGTCCAGGGCGCGCTCGGCCAGCAACGGACTGCCTGACCCCTTGAACAGCTCGGCGGTGGCTTCGGTGGCGCGGTTCCAGGCGAATGCCGCGCTTTTGCCGTCGCTGATCAGGGCCTGGGCCTGCTCCAGCAGGCTCGGGTCTTCCAGCAGTTCCTGGTGAGCCTTGAAGATCTCGCCCTGGGCTGCACTGGCGGCCTTGTCCCGCAGGACTTGCAGGGCCGCGTTGGCCTGCGCCAGCGCCCGTTCCAGCTGCCCGCGCTGCGCGGCCTGATCGCTGGCGAACTCGACGACCTCAAGCTTCTGCTCGGCCACCTGCACCACTTGCCCGAAGGCCGAGCCCGTCGAGGCGCAGACGCCCCGCAGCAACTTGCCCACTGGCGTCGCAACCGCCGCCACAGGTTCGGCGGCGATCACCGCGGTCACCGCCTCGCCACAACCACTCGCCAGCAACTCGGCTAGGGTCTTGATCGCCCTCTCGGCATCCTCACCCGCCGCGCTGACTTGCAGGGCATCGCCCTGCGCGGTCTGCAACGCCATGATCGCCACCAGGGACTTGGCGTTGGCGCTGGCCTGCTGCTTGTGCAGGCAGATGCTCGCCTTGAAGCCCTTGGCCGCCTGGGCGAACACCGCCGCCGGGCGCGCATGCAGGCCATTGGGATTGGGCAGCGTCACCGGTTTGGAAAACCGCGCCTCGCCCTCTTCCTCGGGCTCCGCGCTTGGCGCAGGCGCGCCCAGGCTCAGCTGCAACAACGGCTGGCCGCTGTCCACCAACGCGCGGTCCGCGGTCAGCCAGGTGAACGGCTCGCCGCTGACCACCAGCATCAGCGTCAGCAGGCTGCGGGCATGCACGGCGATGTAGTCGGCATCGAACTCGATCAGCGGTTGCCCAGCCTCGACCCGCTGGCCCTCCTGCACCAGGCGGCTAAAACCCTTGCCCGCCAGCTTCACCGTGTCCAGGCCGATGTGCATCAGCAGCTGCACCCCGTTGTCGTCGGTGATGCTCACCGCATGGCCACTGTCCTGCACATTGCTGACCACACCGGCCAGCGGCGCGCGCAGGGTCTGCGAGGTCGGGTCGATGCACAGGCCGTCACCGATGACCCGGCTGCTGAACACCGGGTCCGGCACTTGCTCCAGGGGCATCAGCAGCCCGGACAGCGGCGCGAGCAGTTGCAATTGTTGGGTTGTAGCCATGACTTCACCTGCTGTTTGTTCTTGTAAGTGCCGATGGAGCGCGAGCCCCGACAGCATCGCTTATTTCCACCAGTACTCGACTTGCAATCCGACGTTCGCGCCATGCCTGGCGGTGCCGAAGGCGCCGGTATCGGACAGCGCCGACCCCGCCGCCAGCTCATTGGCCGCGCGCTTGGCGGCCTGGTTCCAACTGGCATAGGTGTAGTACAGACGCACCTCGGGGCGCGCCCAGAATTCCGGACCCTTGGGCGACCAGGTCGGGGCGAAGGTGAACTTGCTGAGCTTGCGCGTGCCGCCGGGGGCCTCGACCTGATCGTGGCCCAGCTCGGTGACCAGCTTGAACTGCTCGCTGATCGCATAGGCCGGGCGGATGCCCAGGGAGATCCAGTTCTGGTCGTTGCCGTCGGGGCGGATGTCTTTCTGATAGATCGCCTCGACCTGCCCGCCAAACCGCGGGGTCAATTGCCAGTCGAAGAACTCCACCAGGCGGTAGCTCTTGTTGCTGTCGTCCAGTTGCACATTGCCGGTGTAACCCAGCCCGGTGCCCGGGCCTTCGCCGTACTGCAACGCCAGTTTGTTCTTGCCGCCGAGGAAGTCCTTTTGCACATGCTGGGCGGTGATCGCCCAACCCCGATGGGCGTCGCGACTGTCGGGCTTGTCGATGTAGCTCAGGCCCAGTTCCAGCTCGCCGCCGGGGTTGGTCTTGAAACCGGCGACATTGAAGTCGTGCCGGTTGATGTAGTCCTTCTGGTACAGGTTGTCCTTGCGCGAGAAGGCGTAGCTGTATTTCAGATCGCCGATCAGCACGTCCTCGATACCGCCGCCAGTGGCGCTCTGGTTCCAGTAGTAGAAGTCGGAGATATGGATGTCGTTGCGCTTGTAGTAACGCCGGCCGGCCCACAGCGAGCCGCCATTGAGGCTGGGCATGTTCGACCATTGGGCATACATCTGCGGCATGCGCGCCGAGCCGTTGTCGCCCTGGAAGGTCAGGCTGCGGTCGTACTGGTTATACAGCGACGCCATGGCATCGACACTGAGCACCGAGCCGTCGTCCAGGGTGTACAGGTCCTGGCGCAGCTCCAGCTCGGCGTACTGTTCGCATTCGTTGCCCAGGCGGTATTTGGACTGGGCGCCGGGCAACTGGAAACAGGATTGCGAGCTGCTGTTGACCGAGGTCCCGAGGCCGCTACGCAAGTAACCGGCGAACTCCAGGGCCTGGGCCGGGAACGGCAAGGCCAGGCAGACGCAAGAGGCTGCGAGACCGCGATTTATTGTTGTTTTCATAAGCCACCCCATTATTTTTATTCTGTGTGTGCCCCGCAGGCGCCGCCCTACCGGCGAGCGAAAGCTCGCGGTGTACCGGGCACGCCGCGCTCATGCGGGGAAGGTTGTCAGCGGTCGATCAGGTGCAGGACAAAGGACTCGTAAGGCCGCAGGAACAGCTGGCGACTGCGGGTTTGATGGTCTGCGTAGTTACTGATGACCAGGCGCTGCTCCATGCGCTCGGTCATCACTCCCTCCGGCAACTGCACTTCACAGGCGCTGCCGTAGAAATTGTTCACCACCAGCAGGCGCTCGCCCTGGCCCTCGCGCAGATAGGCCCAGACCTGCGGGTGCTCGGCCAGCATCTGGCGATATTCGCCGTCCTGGATCAGCGGCTCGCGACGACGCAGAGCAATCAGCTGGCGATAGTGGTGCAACACCGAATCCGGGTCTTCGAGCTGCTGCTCGACATTGATTTGCGCGGCATTGGCCGGCACGCCGATCCAGGGCTCGACGCTGCTGAAACCGGCATGGGCCTCGGTATTCCATTGCATCGGCGTGCGCCCGTTGTCCCGGGACTTCTGCATGATCGCCGCCATGTTGTCCGCCTCGCTGTCGCCGGTTTCGCGCTTGAGGCGGTAGATGTTCAGGGTCTCGACATCGCGGTATTGGTCGATGTGGGTAAAGCCAGGGTTGGTCATGCCCAGCTCTTCGCCCTGGTACACGAACGGCGTGCCCTGGAGGAAGTGCAGCGCAGTGGCGAGCATCTTCGCCGAGACCACCCGGTACTCGCCGTCGTCGCCGAAACGCGACACCACCCGTGGCTGGTCGTGGTTACACCAGAACAGCGCATTCCAGCCGCCACCGGCCTGCATGCCGCTCTGCCACTCGGAGAGAATGCGCTTGAGCTGGAGGAAGTCGAAATCGGCGCGGATCCACTTCTGCAGGTTCGGGTAGTCGACCTTCAGGTGGTGGAAGTTGAAGGTCATCGACAGCTCTTTCGACTCGGGCTGCGAGTAACGAATGCAGTGCTCGAGGCTGGTGGAAGACATCTCGCCGACGTTGATCAGGTCAAAGCCCTCGAAGACCTCGCGATGCATCTGCTGCAGGTACGGGTGCACGTTCGGGCCGTCGGTATAGAAGCGCCGGCCATCGCTGGCGTCTTCAGGGAAATCCGCCGGCTTGGAGATCAGGTTGATCACATCCAGGCGAAAGCCGCCCACGCCCTTGTCGCGCCAGAAACGCATCATCTTGAACACTTCGGCGCGCACCTGGGGGTTGTCCCAGTTGAGGTCCGCCTGGGTATGGTCGAACAGGTGCAGGTAGTACTGGCCGGTCTGCGCTTCGTATTCCCAGGCGGAACCGCCGAACTTGGACTCCCAGTTGTTCGGCTGGTCGCGCCAGATGTAGAAGTCGCGATACGGGTTGTCGAGGCTGCTGCGCGCCTGCTGGAACCACTCATGCTCGATAGAGGTGTGGTTGACCACGATGTCCAGCATCAGCTTGATGCCGCGCTTGCCGGCCTCGGCGATCAGCAACTCGCAATCGGCCATGGTCCCGTAGCTCGGGTCGATGGCGTAGTAGTCGCTGATGTCGTAGCCGTTGTCGCGCTGGGGCGAGCGCAGGAACGGGGTGAGCCACAGGCAATCGACACCCAGCCAGTGCAGGTAGTCGAGCTTGTCGACCACCCCCAGCAGGTCGCCGGTGGCCTGGCCGCTGTGGCTGTAGAAACTCTTCGGGTAGATCTGGTAGATCACCGAACGCTGCCAGTCTTGCATGGCGGGCTCCTTCAATGGGTTGGGTACAGGCCTTGAGGGCCTCATCGCGAGCAAGCTCGCTCCTACAGAGGAATATGCGGTCATGTAGGAGCAAGCTTGCTCGCGATGCGATTTATCAAGCGACGCGATACCCCGGCCGGATGATCTTCATGCTCAAGCCGCAGGTCAGCACGAACGGCACCACCAGGGCGACGACCATGCCGACCACGAACATCGGGATGTACTGGGGAATGATCGAGATGAATCCCGGCAGCCCGCCGACGCCGATGGCCGAGGCCTGGACCTTGTTCAGCGAGAGGAAAATGCAGCCCAGCGCCGAGCCGATCAGCGCGGCGTAGAACGGGAACTTGTAGCGCAGGTTGACCCCGAACATGGCCGGCTCGGTGATGCCGAAATAGGCGGAGATCGCCGAGGTCGAGGCCATGCTGCGGTCCCGCGCGTTGCGGCTCATGCTGAACACCGCCAGTGCCGCGCTGCCCTGGGCCAGGTTGGACATGACGATCATCGGCCAGATGAAGGTGCCGCCCTGGGTCGAGATCAGTTGCAGGTCCACGGCGAGGAACATGTGGTGCATGCCGGTGATCACCAGCGGCGCGTAGAGCAGGCCGAAAATCGCCCCGCCGACCATTGGCGCCAGTTCGAACAGGGTGACCACGCCTTCGGTGATCAGGATCCCCAGGTGCCGGGTCACCGGGCCGATCACCGCCAGTGCCAGCACGCCGGTGACCACGATGGTGGTGATGGGCACGACCAGCAGGGTGATCGCATTCGGCACCCGCGCCCGCAGCCATTTCTCGATGACGCTCATGACATAGGCCGCGAGCAGGATCGGCAGGATCTGCCCCTGATAGCCGACCTTCTCGATCTGGAACAGGCCGAAGATGTCGAAGTACGGCAGGCTCTGGCCCTCCAGCCCGGCCACGGCCTTGCCGTAGTTCCAGGCATTGAGCAGGTCGGGGTGCACCAGCATCAGGCCCAGCACGATGCCGAGAATTTCGCTGCCGCCAAAGCGCTTGGCCGCCGACCAGCCCACCAATGCCGGCAGGAATACGAAGGAGGTGTTGGCCATCAGGTTGATCAGGCTCCACACGCCATCCAGGGTCGGATAGGCCTCGAGCAGGGTCCGGCCTTCGATGAACATGCCCTTGGCGCCGATCAGGTTGTTCACCCCCATCAGCAGGCCGGCAATGATCAGCGCCGGCAGGATCGGCATGAAGACATCGGAAAACACCCGCACCAGACGCTGCATGGCGTTGGTCTTGTCGGCGCCCTTCTGCTTGACGTCGGCGATGGTGGAAGCGGCCAGTCCGGTGAGTTGGCGCAACGCGGCATAGACCTTTTCGACCTCGCCGGGGCCAATGACCACCTGGAACAGGCCACCGGTGAAAAACGAGCCCTTGACCAGATCGATCTGGTTCAGCGTCGCGCTGTCCACCCGGCTCGGGTCCTTGAGCGCCAGGCGCAGGCGGGTGACGCAATGCGCGGCTTGTTCGAGGTTGTCGGCGCCACCGAGGCTGTGCAGCAACTCGCTGGCGATCGTGGAGTAATCGTGGCTCATGCTTGTTCTTCCGCTTTGGTTTTTTGTTATTGGCAGCACGCCGAAGCGAAAAATACTCGTCTGTACGAGTTAAAGCAACAACTCGTACAGACGAGTTTGCCGGCATCGCTCCGAAACCCGGGTCGCAGGGAGTTTCTGCTGCGCAAAAACGGCTCTAGATCCACACTCTCCGGCAGAGCGCGCCATGCGCGACAGAAAATTCTTAAACTGCTGTAAGGTGTTTCATTGCCATTTCGACACCCGCAGTCAGGCGTTCGACCCACTCGCCTCAAATAGACAAATCCGCTCACGGCCCTTAAGGTTCCCGCCTTGAGCGCAGACGGCACAGAGCCATCCCATGAGTAAATACAACCAGATCTACAGCGATCTGCTTGCCAGCATCACCACCGAGCGCCTGGAACGCGGCGCTCGTCTGCCTTCCGAAACCGAGTTGATGGACAGCTACCAGGCCAGCCGCGGCACTGTGCGAAAGGCCATAGAGCAGCTGCAGGAGCGCGGCTTCGCCCAGAAGATCCATGGCAAGGGCACTTTTGTGCTGTCGCCGCACCCGATCGAGTTCCAGCTGGGCGGCATTGTCAGCTTCCAGGAAACCTATCCGCGCCTGGGCAACGACGTCAGCACCGAGGTGGTGGAGTTCACCCAGTTTCCCCTCGAAGGCGCGTTGCGCGAACACCTGCAGGCCGAGGAAGGCAGCCTGATTACCCGCATCAAGCGGGTGCGGCGTATCGATGGCAAACGGGTGATTCTCGACATCAACCACTTCGTCGCCGAGTTGATCCCGGGGCTGGACCGGCAGATTGCCGAGCACTCGATCTACGCCTACATCGAACAGACCCTGCAATTGCAGATCAGCTACGCCCAGCGGACCATCGAGGCCACCCCGCGCACCCGGGATGACCAGCAGCACCTGGACCTGGAGGGCCAGAGCCACGTGATAGTGGTCAGCAACCAGACCTTCCTGCAGGACGGCCGGCAGTTCGAGTACACCGAATCACGCCATACCCTGGACAAGTTCTACTTCTCGGACGTCGCCCGACGCTGACCACCGCGGCAGGCCCGCTCAGCCCAGCAGCGCCACCAGCTCGGCGCTCGGGGTGCCGACCCGCCGGGCCTCCTTGGCGACGTTCACGGATTGCGCGACCCGCGCCACCTCTATCACCGGATGCTGCAACTGGTAACCGCCCCGGGCCTCCAGCCAGCTCAGCACTTCCGCCAGATGCCAGAGCGAGGCACTGCCCTCGTGGATCGCCAGGGGGAAACTGCCGGCATGGTTGAGCATCAACTTGCGCATGTTCTGCCGGGAGACCCCGACGATGTCGGCAATCTCGCTCAGGCCGACGAAATCCGGGCTGGCCTCTACCAGCCGCGCATCCGGAATGATCCGCTTGATATCGCCCAGGGCACTGAGCAGCGCCGCCTCACCGCTTTCGGCCTCGCGGCTGAACTCCAGCGCCAGGCGCCCCGCCAGCCCGGTACCGACCAGCGCATCGGTACAGCCCCCCGCGCCGAGGCGCTCCACCAGCACGTCCGGGTCGCAGTCGTGGGCGGGCAGCAGGTAGTTGAGGGTAAACAGGTATTCCATGGTCATGACTCCCGACGAGGTTGCGGGACTTTCCCGCCGCGCAGCTGATTCAGCGTGCAGTTGTCGATTACCCGGCACAGCGCCCGGGCATGCTGGAGGGGATTTTTCGGCGTGCTCCACACACTGGTGATGCAGAACTCGCCGCAACGACACACCTCGCTGTTGTAAGGGCAGTAGATCTTGCCCCAGGCATGACTACCGCCGACTTCGACGCGCCAGCCCTGCCATTCGGCGTAACGCAGCGCCATTTCAATGTCTTTCTTGGGATGAGGTGTGCGAGCCATCCATGGCCTCCAGTCTCGTCAACAATGAATTGGTTGTCAACTGACAACCACAAATATTCTGAACACCTGCGCCGGAGTCGCCAGAGGCCGCCGCTGGGAGTTCGATGAATGTCTGTCGAGGGTACACAGGCCAGGCGGGCGACGATGTGCCCATGTCTTTCCTGGTATTGCGGGAGGGCTGGAAAACGGGCTTTTTAAAGACCCTGAAACACAAATGGCGATCGACACCCGAAGGTCTCGATCGCCATTGCTGTTGCCTGAACGATCAGTTGCCGATCACTCGGCCGGGATCATTCCCACTCGATGGTGGCTGGCGGCTTGCTCGACACGTCGTAGGTGACGCGGGAGATGCCTTCGATCTCGTTGATGATCCGGCCGCTGACGGTTTCCAGCAGCTCGTAAGGCAGGTGCGCCCAACGCGCGGTCATGAAGTCGATGGTTTCCACGGCACGCAGGGCCACGACCCAGGCGTAACGACGGCCGTCACCGACCACGCCCACCGATTTCACCGGCTGGAACACCACGAACGCCTGGCTGACCTTGTGGTACCAGTCGGCCTTGCGCAGCTCTTCGATGAAGATGTGGTCGGCGCGACGCAGCAGGTCGGCGTATTCCTTCTTCACTTCGCCGAGGATGCGCACGCCCAGGCCCGGGCCCGGGAACGGGTGACGGTAGACCATGTCGTACGGCAGGCCCAGCTCCAGCCCCAGACGACGGACTTCGTCCTTGAACAGTTCGCGCAGTGGCTCGACCAGCTTGAGGTTCATTTCTTCCGGCAGGCCGCCCACGTTGTGGTGCGACTTGATCACGTGGGCCTTGCCGCTCTTGGCGCCAGCCGACTCGATCACGTCCGGGTAGATGGTGCCCTGGGCCAGGAACTTGATGTTGTCCAGCTTGCAGGATTCGGCATCGAACACGTCGATGAAGGTACGGCCGATGATCTTGCGCTTCTTCTCCGGGTCGGCTTCGCCGGCCAGGTTGTTGAGGAACTGCTCCTCGGCGTTGGCGCGGATCACCTTGACGCCCATGTTCTCGGCGAACATGGCCATCACTTGCTCGCCTTCGTGCAGGCGCAGCAGGCCGTTGTCGACGAAAACGCAGGTCAGCTGGTCGCCGATGGCCTTGTGCAGCAGGGCCGCGACCACCGAGGAGTCGACGCCGCCGGACAGGCCCAGCAGCACGTTGTCGGTGCCGACCTGGGCACGCACCTGGGCGATGGCGTCTTCAGCGATTTTCGATGGGGTCCACAGGGCTTCGCAGCCGCAGATGTCGAGGATGAAGCGCGACAGGATGCGACCGCCCTGCTTGGTGTGGGTCACTTCCGGGTGGAACTGCACGCCGTAGTAGCGCAGGTCGTCGTTGAACATACCGGCGATCGGGCAGCTCGGGGTGCTGGCCAGGATGTGGAAGTCTTGCGGCATCTTGGTGACCTTGTCACCGTGGCTCATCCATACGTCGAGGCCGAACAGGCCGTCGGCGTCGACGTGGTCTTCGATGCCGTCCAGCAGGCGGCTCTTGCCGACCACATCGACGCGGGCATAACCGAATTCACGCAGTTCGGAACCCTCGACCTTGCCGCCCATTTGCTCGGCCATGGTCTGCATGCCGTAGCAGATACCGAAGACCGGCACGCCCAGGTCGAACACCGCTTGCGGGCAACGCGGGCTGTTGGCTTCGTGCACGGACTCGGGGCCGCCGGCGAGAATGACGCCTTTGGGAGCGAATTCGCGAATCGCTTCGTCATCCATGTCGAACGGATGCAGTTCGCAGTACACGCCGATTTCACGCACGCGACGGGCGATCAATTGGGTGTACTGAGAACCGAAATCGAGGATCAGGATGCGGTGGGCGTGAATGTCGAGGGCCATGATTCAGTCTCGTCTAGGTAATTCGAAAACAGTTGTGATTCAGAAACGACTCGGGGCTGAATAAAACAGCCCCGGTCATTTAACGTTTTGCTTGAAGCATCAACCTACGCGGTAGTTTGGCGCTTCCTTGGTGATCTGCACGTCATGGACGTGGGACTCAGCCATGCCGGCGCCAGTGATGCGTACGAACTCTGGCTTGGTGCGCATTTCTTCGATGTTGGCACTACCGGTGTAGCCCATGGAAGAACGCAGGCCACCCATCAGTTGATGGATGATCGCGGTCAGGGTGCCCTTGTAGGGAACACGGCCTTCGATGCCTTCCGGAACCAGCTTCTCGGCACCCGCGGAGGAGTCCTGGAAGTAACGGTCGGAAGAGCCCTGGGCCTGGGACATGGCGCCCAACGAACCCATGCCGCGGTAAGCCTTGTACGAACGACCCTGGAACAGTTCGATTTCGCCTGGCGCTTCTTCGGTACCGGCGAACATCGAGCCCATCATCACGCAGGAAGCACCAGCGACGATGGCCTTGGACAGGTCACCGGAGAAGCGGATGCCGCCGTCGGCGATCAATGGAACGCCGGTGCCTTCAAGGGCCGCGGCGACATTGGCGATGGCGCTGATTTGCGGTACGCCGACACCGGCGACGATACGGGTGGTGCAGATCGAGCCAGGGCCGATACCGACCTTGACCGCGTCGGCGCCAGCTGCGGCCAGGGCCTTGGCTGCGGCACCGGTGGCGATGTTGCCGCCGATCACCTGCACTTGCGGGTAGTTTTCCTTGACCCAGCGAACGCGGTCGATCACGCCCTTGGAGTGACCGTGGGCGGTGTCGACCACCACCACGTCCACACCGGCATTGACCAGGGCGGCAACGCGGTCACCGGTGTCTTTACCGGTACCGACGGCAGCACCTACGCGCAGACGGCCTTGATCGTCCTTGCTGGCCAGCGGGTAAGCCTTGGCTTTTTCGATGTCGTTGACGGTCATCATGCCTTTGAGGGCGAACTTGTCGTCGACGATCAGCACGCGCTCGATGCGGTGTTTGTGCAGCAGCTCGCGCACGTCGTTCTTGTCGGCGCCTTCCTTGACCGTGACCAGACGCTCTTTAGGCGTCATCACTTCACGGACGCTGGCGTCCAGGCGGTTTTCGAAACGCACGTCACGGGACGTGACGATGCCGACCAGGTCGCCATCGTGCAGTACCGGAACGCCGGAAATATTGTGCATGCGGGTCAGTTCGAACAGGTCGCGCACCGTGGCGTCAGCCTCGATGGTGATCGGGTCTTTGACGACGCCGGCTTCGAACTTCTTGACCTTGCGGACTTCGGCAGCTTGCTGCTCGATGGTCATGTTCTTGTGGATGATGCCGATGCCACCTTCCTGAGCCATGGCGATTGCCAGACGGGCTTCAGTGACGGTGTCCATTGCGGCGGAAACCAGTGGAATATTCAGCTCGATGCCACGGGTAAGACGGGTCTTGAGACTGACTTCGTTAGGAAGCACCTCGGAATAACCGGGCACTAGGAGAATGTCGTCGAAGGTCAGAGCTTCTTGGCTGATACGCAGCATCGCGGGGGCTCCCGAGCGGGAAAATGGAAGCGCGCCATTATACTCAGACACCTACCCGGGCTCAATGTAAAAGTCTGTCTATTATCAACGGGGTGATGGATGGGGAATTTGCCAGAACACAGCATCTGTTTCGCGAGCAGACATGGCACCTGCCGATGATGAATTCACCACCCGGAACCGGCTGCCGAAATCGCCTTACAACTCCACCTTCACCCAGCTCACCGGCTGATCCAGCCATTCGGCGAACTCGTCGAGAAAACTCTGCTTGAACCCGGCTTCGGCCCAGTTGTTGAAGATGAAGCCGAGGTTGGAAAACCCGCACTCCTGCAAGAACAGAAAGCCATTGATGTCATCTTCATGCCCGCACTCGGGGCAGGTGAAGTTATCGGTGCGCCCGGGCATCCAGTCCTCCAGGCTCTCGAACAGCGCCTCCCCCACTTCCTGGCGGCATTCGGCGCAACCCGCTTCCTCGAGAAACCCCTTGGCCGGGGTATAGATGCAGCGCTTGGTAATGATTTCCAGGCCGTTGACCGGTTCACCGAAGGGCAAGGCCTCCGGGTGCAGCACCACATCCCGCGCGCCAGGGGCGATCGCATGCGCCATACGATTGCCGGTACGGCCACAGGTGCTCAAGGCTTCCTCGACGATGTTCTTGCGCACCAACCAACGCACGATCGCCCGGGCGCGGGGTTCGTGAACCGGCATGGTGGAGATTTTCGGGACGATGATGCTTTGCGAGTTCATGGATGGGGCCTGAAGCGTCTGAAGGGAAGTCTGCGTCGCCTGCTCGAACAGTACCGCCAGCAAACCGATACCTACCAATAAGTGTAGAAGTCGACATACCGGGTAGATCCGAGGGCCCGCAGCTTAATCCCTGAACCCCACAGGTCAAGTGCTCAGGTAACGACCGATCAGGGCCATGCCGCTGGCCAGCACCAGCCAGGTCACCAGCCGGACGAACGCCTCGCGGGACAATCTCATGGTCAGCCGCCGGCCAATCCACAGGCCCAGGGCCATGGCCGGCAACAAGCACAGCGCCAGCACCAATAAAGGCAGTTGCGCATAAACGCCGGCAATGGCGAACAGGCTCAGGCGCACCACCGTGCTGCAACTGATCAATGCACTCTGGGTAGCCCGTGCCGCATCCTTGGGCAGGCGGCTGTTCAGATAGATCGCATATAAAAAGCCGCCGCTGCCGAACAGCGCGCCGAACGTTCCACCCACGGTCCCCATGGGAATCGCCCAGCCCGCCGCCAGCGCCTTGGGCCTTGCCTTGACCCAAAGGCTGTACGCCGCATAAGCGCTGATAAACAGCCCCATCAACAGCAGCAACACATCGGACTTGAGGTTGAGCAGGAAGATCACCCCCAGGGTGCAGCCCAGCGCCATGCACGGCAGCAAGCGCAACAGCTCGGAACGATCTACATCCCGCCGCGACGGCAGGAGATTGCCGAAGGCCGCGACAAAATCCAGCAGCACCAGCAGTGGGACTATCTTCGACAGCGGCATGAACAGGATCAGCACCGGCCCCGCCACCAGCGCCGTGCCGAACCCGGCGATGCCAAACACGATATAGGCCAGGGCGATCCCCAGGCCGATCGCCAACCAGCCACTCGTCCCCCACGACCACTGCCCCAACAACTCGACCATGCTCATCGATTCGCCTTCCTTCTTTAATCAAGGAATGACTTTAGCCAGCCACAAGCCTTGCGACTAATATCATCAAAGCCATCCACCCATCTCAAAAAGGCATGACGCGTGATTTCAACCCGCCAACTGCGCTACTTCGTGGAAATCGCCGACAGCGGCAGTTTCAGCGCCGCCGCCGAACGCCTGTTTATTGCCCAGTCCGCCCTCAGCCGGCAGATCAGGGAACTGGAAACCCACCTCAAGACCCCGCTGTTCGAGCGCACCGCGCGCCTGCCCAGGCTGACGGCGGCGGGCGAAGCGTTCTACCCGCGCGCCCGCAACCTGCTCGATGAGCTGAACAAGGCCAGCGAACTGGCGACCCAGGTCGGCCAGGGGCAGCTGGGAACATTGCGCCTGAGCCACTCCAGCACCGTGTCCATGAGCGGCCGCCTGCTGCGGGCCATCAGCGGTTACCTGGAGCAGTGCCCGGGGGCCTCGATGGACATCGCCACCCTGTCTTCCGAAGCGCAGTTGGAAGAAGTCGCCGAAGGCCGGCTGGATATCGGCCTGCTGCGACTGCCGGTACTGCGCCAGCGCGAGGGCGTGCGGATCACGCCACTGTTCAGCGAACGCCTGCTGCTGGCCGTGCCGCCGGGCCACCCTCTGGCAGCAGATCCTCCCAAGCAGGGCGTGGATCTGGCGCAACTGCGCAACGAAGCCTTTATCTCCATTCCCCATCCGCAGCGTGGCGGCCTGAGTTACCTGTCGGCCGAGCTGTGCATGCGCCAGGGCTTTTTCCCCAAGGCGGCACGGGTACTGTCGCGCAAGACCACGCAGCTGCAACTGATCCAGGCTGGATTCGGCATCGCCCTGCTGCCCGAGTCGATGCGTGACATCGCGCCCGCCAGCCTGCACTTCCTGCCCTTGGCGGACCCGGCCTGCCAGAGCACGGTCGCCCTCGCCTGTCGGCAAGATCCGACACCTTTGGTCAAGCAGTTCATCGAACACTTCCACAACGCTCTCACGCCTTAACCGCCGAAGGCGTATTCGAGGCCGGCAAAGGCATCGTCTCCTTTTGTTTCGATCCATGGAGATTGTTTGCCGAATGCCTTTAAACTGCGCCCCATGATTAAAGATCCCTTTGCAAGACTCGGCCTGGACCGCGAAGTCCTGACCGTCAGCCAGCTCAACGGCCGTGCGCGGGTGTTGCTGGAAGACGTGTTCAGCAACATCTGGGTCGAAGGCGAAATTTCCAACCTCGCCCGCCCGGCGTCCGGCCATGTGTATTTCACCCTCAAGGACAGCGGTGCCCAGGTGCGCTGCGCGCTGTTTCGGCAAAATGCCGCGCGGGTGCGCCAGGCGCTGAAGGACGGCCTGGCGGTCAAGGTGCGCGGCAAGGTCTCGCTGTTCGAAGGCCGCGGCGACTACCAGTTGATCCTCGATACGGTCGAACCGGCCGGCGACGGCGCCCTGCGCCTGGCCTTCGATGCGCTGAAGGAAAAGCTCAGCGCCGAAGGCCTGTTCAGCAGCGAACGCAAGGTGCCGCTGCCCGCCCATCCGCAGCGCATCGGCATTATCAGTTCGCCGACCGGCGCGGTGATTCGCGACATCATCAGCGTGTTCCGGCGCCGAGCGCCACAGGTGGCCCTGACCCTGATCCCTACCGCCGTACAAGGCCGCGAGGCGACCGCGCAGATCGTCCGCGCCCTGAAAATGGCCGATGCCCGGGGCTTCGACGCGCTGATCCTGGCCCGTGGCGGTGGCTCCCTGGAAGACCTCTGGTGCTTCAACGAAGAAGCTGTGGCCCGGGCGGTGGATGCCTGTGTCACGCCGATCGTCAGCGCCGTGGGTCATGAAACCGACGTATCGATCAGCGACTTCGTCGCCGACGTGCGCGCACCAACGCCCTCGGCGGCCGCCGAACTGCTCGCGCCGGACTCCAGCGACCTGCAACACCGAGTCGAAAGCCTGCATCGACGCCTGGTGATGCGCATGCGCGATCGGTTGCTGCGTGATCGCCTGCGCCTGGAAGGCATGGCCCGGCGCCTGCGTCACCCAGGTGAGCGCCTGCGCCAGCAAGCGCAGCGCCTGGACGACCTGGACATGCGTATGCGCCGGGCGTTCGAGCGCAGCCTCAATACCCGCCGCGAGCGCCTGATTCGCCTGGAAACCCGGCTCGCCGGCCAACACCCCGGGCGTCAACTGGCGCTGCTGCGGCAACGCCTCGACAGCCTGGCCGAACGCCTGCCACGGGCCATGCGCGAAGGTCTGAAATCCCGGCGCCTGCAACTGCAAAGCCAGATGCAGACCCTGCATGTGGTCAGCCCGCTGGCCACCCTGGGCCGTGGCTACAGCATCCTGCTGGACGAACGCGGCCAGGCCATTCGCAGCGCCGCACAGACCCAGCCGGGCCAGCGCCTCAAAGCCCGGCTCGGCGAAGGCGAACTGCAGGTCCGGGTCGAGGACAATCACCTGACGCCTGTCACCCTTTCTTTACTGGATTGATCCATGCCGCGTTTTCTTAGCTCCTTGTTGTTGCTGTGCCTGACCTTCAACGCCCACGCCGATAGCTACATCACGCGCCTGCTGAACAAACCGGTGCCCGGCGGCGTGGCGGTGATCGACCTGGGCAGCGCCGCCCAGGCGCCCAAGGCCAGCTACCAGGGAAAACCGCTGCTGGTAGTCAAGGAACAGAACAACTGGCTGGCGATTGTCGGCATCCCCCTGACCGTCAAACCCGGTACCCAGCAAATCAGTGCTGGCGGCCGCAGCCTGAACTTCAGCGTGACCAGCAAGAAATACCCGGAACAGCACATCACGCTGAAGAACAAACGCCAGGTCAACCCCGATCCGGCCGACCTCAAGCGCATCGACGCCGAGTTGGCCGAGCAGGTCCGCGCCTACCGCAGTTTCAGCCCCAACACTCCGAGCAATCTGCTGCTGGACAAGCCGGTGAGCGGCCCGCTATCGAGCAAGTTCGGCGTCCGCCGCTTCTTCAACGGTGAGGAGCGCAATCCACACGCCGGGCTGGACTTCGCGGTACCTGCGGGGACGCCGATCAAGACGCCGGCGGCCGGCAAGGTGATCCTGATCGGCAATTACTTTTTCAACGGCAATACCGTATTCGTCGACCACGGCCAGGGCTTTATCAGCATGTTCTGCCATATGTCGAAGATCGACGTGAAGGTTGGCCAGCAACTGGCCCGCGGCGGGGTGGTCGGGAAAGTCGGCTCCACCGGGCGCGCCACCGGGCCGCACATGCACTGGAACGTCAGCCTGAACGACGCCCGGGTCGATCCGGCGATCTTTATCGGGGCCTTCCAGCCCTGAGCCGTGGCTCCCGCAGGGATTGCGCAGGTTCAAAACTCCGCGCAATAAGATCGAGCCAGCCGTAAGCTCGACAGAATAAAATCTCGCAAAAAACCATTTTTAAGAGATTTATCTCAATTTTTTTCGACTGCTTGCCATCTTTCACCCCAGTGGTTAGGGTTGAGGGCATGAAAACCTCTCACACCCTCATTCAGCGCCGTCAACACCGAAGCCTCTGCCTCGTCAGCGCACGACTGCCAGGTTGAGTCGCGGTACCTCGTCCCCTGCTTCAAACAACACACCCATTGATTCACCGGCAGGCCGCCTCTTCTCGGCCCGGACAATAAGGATTTCCCCATGAGCATGCTCAAAGACCCTTCCTCGAAGTACCGCGCGTTCCCGACCATCAACTTGCCGGACCGCACCTGGCCGTCGAAGACCATCACCCGCGCGCCGATCTGGTGCAGCTCCGACCTGCGTGATGGCAACCAGTCGTTGATCGAGCCAATGGATGCGGTGAAGAAACTGCGCTTCTGGAAAACCCTGGTCGCCGTCGGCGTGAAAGAAATCGAGGCCTCCTTCCCGGCCGCGTCGCAGACCGACTTCGACTTCGTGCGTACCCTGATCGAAGGCGGCCACATCCCGGACGACACCACCATCCAGGTGCTGACCCAGGCCCGTGAAGACCTGATCGCCCGGACCTTCGAATCGTTGCGCGGGGCGAAGAAAGCCATCGTCCACCTGTACAACGCCACCAGCCCGTCGTTCCGCCGCATTGTCTTCAACCAGGACAAGGAAGGCGTGAAAGAGATCGCGGTGAACGCCGCCAAGCTGTTCGTCAAATACGCTGCCCAGCAGCCGGAAACCCAATGGCAGTTCGAATACTCGCCAGAGACCTTCAGCGCCACTGAGCTGGAGTTCGCCAAGGAAGTCTGCGACGCAGTGATCGAGGTCTGGAACCCGACGCCAGCCAACAAGGTGATCCTCAACCTGCCGGCCACCGTCGAAGTCGCCACGCCGAACATCTATGCCGACCAGATCGAATGGTTCGGTCGCCACATCAACCGTCGTGACAGCGTGATCATCAGCCTGCACACCCACAACGACCGTGGTACCGGCGTAGCCGCCACCGAGCTGGGCTTGATGGCCGGCGCCGACCGCGTCGAAGGCTGCCTGTTCGGCAACGGCGAACGCACCGGCAACGTCGACCTGGTCACCGTAGCCCTGAACCTCTACACCCAGGGCATCGATCCGGAACTGGATTTCTCCGATATCGACGGCGTGCGCAAAGTGGTCGAAGAGTGCAACCAGATCCCGGTTCACCCGCGTCATCCGTATGTCGGCGACCTGGTTCACACCGCCTTCTCCGGCTCGCACCAGGACGCTATCCGCAAGGGTTTCGCCCAGCAGAAATCCGATGCGCTGTGGGAAGTGCCGTACTTGCCGATCGACCCGGCCGACATCGGTCGCAGCTACGAGGCGGTGATTCGTGTCAACAGCCAGTCGGGCAAAGGCGGTATCGCCTACCTGCTGGAACAGGAATACGGCATCAGCTTGCCACGCCGCATGCAGATCGAGTTCAGCCAGGTGGTACAGCGTGAAACCGATCGCCTGGGCCTGGAGATGACCGCCCAGCAGATCCACGCGCTGCTCCACAGCGAATACTTGCAGGCCAACACCCCGTACGCGCTGGTCAGCCATCGCCTGCAGGAAGAAAACGGCCACAGCGCCGTGGAAGTGGAAGTGTCCGGCAAGGGCCAGGGCGAGACCAACCTGCACTGGCGTGGCAAGGGCAATGGCGCCCTGGAAGCCCTGGTGGCCGGCTTGCCGGTTCCGGTGGAAATCATGGACTACAACGAGCACGCCATCGGCGCGGGCACCAACGCCAAGGCTGCCGCCTATATCGAGCTGCGCGTGAACGGCGAGCGTGCGGTGCACGGTGTGGGTATCGATGAAAACATCACCACCGCCAGCTTCAAGGCCCTGTTCAGCGCGCTGAACCGCTCCCTGAGCCAGCTGGACGCCAAAGCCGCCTGACGGTTTTACGGCGACAAAAAAGCCCCGGATGATCCGGGGCTTTTTTTGGCTGTGTATTTATTGCCCCGCTCAGGCGGTGGTATTGATCCGCGCCGTCAGCGCCTGGAGCAAGGCCGCCTGCAATACTTGCAGGTTGTTGGCGGTGATCGCGATCTGCGCCTGCACCTCCAAGGCCTGTTGCGCCTTCTGCTCCTCGCTCGCCTGGCCCTTCTGCACCCCGGACAATTGCGACTGCTGCTCGGACAGGGTCTTTTCGGTCTGGTCGATCTGCTTCTGCAACTGCGCGACGATATCAGCGGTGGATGAGCTGAAGTCGGCCTTGGCACCGTACTCCTGCATGTCGACACTCACCGAGTCGCTGTCATCGACAGCGCCCTTGTCCTGCACCTCGAGCGGGCTGGCCTGCTGCTCGGCGATGTTAAGCTTTTGCGGCGCGGCCCCCAACGGGAATGGATTGATGCTCGCGGCACCGATAGTGGTCATGACAAATCTCCCTGAAAATCCTCTTACCCCTTAACGGCCCACCCCGACAGATCTTTAAGCCTGGGTGAACTCGAAGGTGTCCGCATCGAGGTAGGCTGGAAAGCGCGCGCGATAGGCCGCCAGATCCGCGGCATTCAGGCAGACCTGGAATACTCCGTCGGCCTCACCGGCGCTGAGCAGGGTCTCGCCCTGGAAATCCAGCACCTGGCTATCCCCGGTGTAGGCAAACCCCTTGCCGTCGGTGCCGACCCGATTGACCGCGGCCACATAACACAGGTTTTCGATGGCCCTGGCCGGCAACAAACGGTTCCAGTGCTGGCGCCGTGCCCCCGGCCAGTTGGCCGTGTACAGCAGCAAGTCGGTATCCCGGGCATCGCGGCTCCACACCGGAAAGCGCAGGTCGTAGCAGATCAGCGGCCTGACCCGCCAACCCTTGAGTTCGAATTGCACCTGACGCTCGCCTGGCGTGTAGTGATCGTGCTCGCCCGCTATGCGGAACAGATGGCGTTTATCGTAATGCCAGACCTCACCGTCAGGGCGAGCCCACAGCAGGCGGTTGCGGTGGCTGCCGTCGGCGGCCTGGATAATCACGCTGCCAGTGATGACCGCATCGAGCCTGGCGGCCTGGCTGCGCAGCCACTTGCTGGTCGGACCGTTTTCCGCCTCGGCGAGGGCTTCGGACTCCATGGAAAATCCGGTGGTGAACATTTCCGGCAGGATAATCAGGTCGGCGCCCCGGGCCTGTTCGAGCAACAGCTCGAAGTGCTCGAGATTGGCCTGGCGGTCGTGCCAGACCAGAGAGGTCTGGATCAGCGCCACATTCAGATTGGGCAAAGCACTCAGATCACGCATAGCTTCTCCGCTGCCTGACGCAGCGTCTCCTCACGCTTGGCAAAGCATAGCCTTACCAGACGCTGTCCTTGTGGTGGCTCGCGGTAGAACACCGACACCGGAATGGTCGCGACACCGTGCTCGCGGGTCATCCAGATCGCCATCTCGACGTCATTCAGGTCCGGGCGGATCTGCGAGTAGTCCACCAGTTGGAAGTAAGTACCGGCCACCCGGGTAAAGCTGAATCGCGAAGGTGCCAGCAGGTCGCAGAACAGGTCGCGCTTGGCCTGATAGAAACCGGGTAGCTCTTCGACATGTTCCGGGTGTTCGGCCATGTAGTCCGCCAGAGCGTACTGCAAAGGGGTCACGCCGCAGAAGCTGACATATTGATGCACCTTGCGCAGCTCCGCGCTCAGGGCCGGCGGAGCGACCACGTAGCCGGTTTTCCAACCGGTCACGTGATAGGTCTTGCCAAAGGAACTGACCACAAATGCCCGTTGGTACAGCTCCTCATGGGCCAGCACGCTGACGTGGGGGATGCCGTCGAATACCAGATGCTCGTACACCTCGTCGCTGACCAGGTAGATATCCCGATCGCGAATCAGCGCCGCCAACTGGTCCAGTTCGGCACGGCTGATCAGCGCACCGCTGGGGTTGTGCGGGGCATTGAGAATGATCATCCGCGTACGCGGGCTAAGGGCTTCGCCAAGCTTCTGCCAGTCGATGGCGAAATCGTTCAGGCCAAGCTGTACATGCACGCAGCGGCCGCCGGCCAGCTCCACCGAAGGCTCATAGCTGTCGTAGCAAGGATCGAAGACGATCACTTCATCACCGGGCTGGATCACTGCCTGGATGGCGCAGAAGATCGCCTGGGTGGCGCCCGGAGTGATGGTTACCTCGGTATCGGCATTCACCTGCACGCCATAACTGCGGGCGATCTTGGCCGCCACTTGCTGGCGCAAGGCCGGCAGGCCGGTCATCGGTGCGTATTGGTTGTGGCCGCTGGCGATATGCCGGGCGACGGCATCGCGCAGGGCCTGCGGGCCATCGAAATCGGGAAAACCCTGGGACAGGTTCAGCGCGCCGGTTTCCACGGCGAGCTGCGACATTTGCGTGAAGATGGTGGTGCCGACATTCGGCAGCTTACTGGTGATCATGGGTGATTCCCTGCTGAACACCCGGCTCTACGGCGGCTCGGGGAGGTCCCGAGAATAGCCCAAACCACAGGCATGAAAAAGGGCGCCAAAGGCGCCCTTTTTCCAAGGCAAATCCTGCAGGAGCCGGCTTGCCGGCGAAGCATTGAAGCGGGTCCGGGGCTTCGCCGGCAAGCCGGCTCCTATCAGGTGACTCAGCGCTTGTCTTTGCGCTTCTTCTCGGCCTTCTTGTGGTGTGTCATCAAACGACGCTTCTTGTTGACCTGACGGTCGGTGAGCGTGTTCTTGTTGCCTTCGTACGGGTTTTCGCCGCCCTTGAATTCGATGCGGATCGGCGTACCGACCAGTTTCAGAACACGCCGGTAGGTGTTTTCCAGGTAGCGCACATAAGACTTCGGCACCTTCTCCACCTGGTTGCCGTGGATCACGATCAGCGGCGGATTGGCACCACCCAGGTGGGCATAACGCAGCTTGATGCGACGGTTGTTGACCATCGGTGGCGCGTGCTCGCTCACGGCGTCTTCGAGAATCTGCGTCAGGCGGCTGGTCGGCCAGCGGGTTACCGCGGACTTGAAGGAGTTCTGCACCGACTGGTAGAGGTTGCCCACGCCAGTACCATGCAACGCCGAGATGAAGTGGATGTCGGCGAAGTCGACGAAGAACAACCGGCGCTCCAGCTCGGTCTTCACATAGTCACGCTCGCGCGGGTCCATGCCATCCCATTTGTTCAGGGCGATGACCAGCGCCCGGCCTGCTTCCAGGGCAAAGCCCAGCAGGTTCAGGTCGTGATCCACCACGCCTTCGCGGGCGTCCATGACGAAGATCACCACGTTGGCGTCCTTGATCGCCTGCAGGGTCTTGACCACCGAGAACTTTTCAACTTCCTCGTGGATCTTGCCGCGCTTGCGCACACCGGCGGTGTCGATCAGCGTGTACTTCTCTTCGTTACGCTCGAAGGGAATGTAGATACTGTCCCGGGTGGTGCCCGGCTGGTCGTAGACGATGACCCGGTCTTCGCCGAGCATGCGGTTGACCAGGGTGGACTTGCCCACGTTCGGCCGACCAATGATGGCGATCTTGATCCCGTCTTTTTCGCTCGGGCCCGGAATGCGCTTGGCTTCCTCGCCTTCGGCTACGACTTCTTCCTCCCCCTCTTCCGGCTCGTCTGCGTCGTCTTTCGGGAACTCGCGCAGGGCGATTTCCAGCATCTGCGTGATACCACGACCGTGAGCACCGGCGATCGGGATCGCGTCGCCCATGCCCAGTGGGGCGAACTCGGCACGCGCCATGTCAGGGTCGATATTGTCGACCTTGTTGGCGATCACGTAAGAGGTCTTGTTACGTTTGCGCAGGTGCTCGCCGATCATCTGGTCGGCCGCAGTGAAACCGGCCTTGGCATCTACCAGGAACAGGACGACATCGGCTTCTTCGATGGCCAGCAGCGACTGCTCGGCCATCTTTTCGTCCATGCCATGCTCGTCACCGGAGATACCGCCGGTGTCGATCAGAATGTAGGTACGCCCTTGCCACTTGGCCTCACCGTATTGGCGATCACGGGTCAGACCGGACAGGTCGCCGACAATGGCGTCGCGAGTCCGAGTCAGGCGGTTGAACAAGGTGGACTTGCCGACGTTCGGTCGGCCCACCAGGGCGATTACGGGAACCATGCGGCTCTCCACTGCGTTAATTCAGAAAATACAAAAGCCGCTGCGAGGCAGCGGCTGGTGCTCGGGGCAGCACATGACGTGCTGCGAACCTTGCCGGGGCAAGGCCGCTTGGGGATCAACCCCAAGCATAGTCAAACCATTACTTGATGGTCAGGGCTTCCAGTTTGCCGCTGTTGCCATACACATAAATCATGTTGCCCACTACCAGAGGACGCGCACGCAGACCATCGCTGTCGATACGCTCACGGCCAACGAAGCGACCGTCAACCTGGCTCAGCAGGTGCAGGTAACCTTCCAGGTCACCGACCGCCACGTAGCTGGAGAAGACTTCCGGGGCCGACAGTTGACGGCGGGCCAGCGAGTCGTTGCTCCACAGCGCAGTGGTGGAACGCTCGTCGATGCTTTCGACGGTGCCGGAGGACAGGCTCACATAGACGCTGCCGAAACCTTGAGCGACACCCGCATAGCTGGAAGCATCGCGCTGCCAGAGCGGACGACCGCTTTCCAGGTCCAGCGCCGCTACGCGACCCTGGTAGCTGGCGACATACAGGGTGCCGCCGGACAACAGCAGGCCACCGTCGATGTCGACCACGCGATCCAGCTCGGAACGACCTTGCGGAATAGCCACGCGCTGTTCCCACACCGGCACGCCGTTGCGGATATCCAGGGCCACCACTTTACCGGTCGACAGACCGGCGACCGCCAGGCGGTTGGTGGTGATTGGCGCACTGGTGCCACGCAGGGTCAGTACCGCCGGGGTGCTGTCGTAGACCCACATCTGGTTGCCGGTGGCGGCATCGAGGCCAATCACACGGTCATCCTGGGTCTGGACCACCACCACATCGCCATTGGTGGACGGCGGAGCCAGTACTTCACTGGTCACCCGCGCGCGCCACTTCTCTTCGCCGCTCGAAGCGTCCAGAGCGACCACTTCGCCCTTGAGGGTACCGATCATGACCAGGCCGTAACCCACGCCAACGGCACCGGACACAGGCAACTCCAGGTCCTGTTTCCATTTGACGTCGCCGTTCATGCGATCCAGTGCCTCTACCACGCCAGTGACGTCGGCGGCGTAGATGGTGCTGCCGTCGATCGCCGGAACCAGCATGTTGTAGGTTTCGCCCTGGCCGTCACCGACCGAACGGCTCCACTGTTTCTGCAGGACCACTTCTTCTTTGAAGTCGACCAGTTCGGCAGGTGGCAATTCTTTCTTGCTGTTGCTGCTGCAACCCGCGGCCAGAACGGCCAGAGCCAGCAATGCTGCATGTTTCCAACGGATCACGTCACGCATCCCCTTTGGCCAGGTCGTCCAGCTTGATTTGTAGGCCACCGACCGCCGCTTCATCGGACAGCGCGGCCTTGGCTTTTTCATACGCAGCATGGGCTTCGTCAGTACGGCCCAATTGGACCAGCAGGTCGCCCTTGAGCTCTTCGCGAGTGGCCAGGAATGCCTTGTCGGCATCGCCTTCGAGCAGCTTCAGCGCTTCGTCAGCCTTGTTCTGCGCGGCCAGGACCTGGGCCAGGCGCTGACGGGCGATTTCGCCCAGCGTCGGGTTGGCCGGCTTGTCGGCGATGGCTTTGAGTTCGGTCGCTGCGTCGTCCAGCTTGCCGGTGTCGACCGCCACCTTGGCGACGAACAGGCTGCCGTATTGCGCGTAGGCAGTACCGCCGAACTCACTGTTGAGCTTGCCGGCCAGGTCTGCAACACGGGCTGCATCCGGCTTGCCGTCAGGCGTCAGCGTGGTCTCCAGCAATTGCTGATAGAGCATCGAGGCGCCTTGCGATTGATTGTTCTGATACTTGTGCCAGGCCTGCCAGCCGAACACGATGACCAGCGCCAACAGGCCGCCGGTGACCAGGGGCTTGCCGTTGCGCTGCCACCAGTCCTTCAAATCCGCCAGCTGTTCATCTTCGGTACTCGACACCCCAATACTCCTTATTCGCTAAATCGGCTGTTTGACAGCTTCAACCCTGCACGACGCAGGTGGCCAGGTGTGCAGCGAGCGCATCCCAGGCAATGCTTTGTTGTTCGCCCTGGCCACGCAGGGGTTTGAAACCTACCACTTGCTGGGCCAGTTCGTCGTCACCGAGGATCAATGCGTACAACGCACCGCTCTTGTCGGCCTTTTTGAACTGGCTCTTGAAGCTGCCGGCGCCGGCGTTGATCTGCAGGCGCAGGTTGGGCAACTGGTCACGAACCCGTTCACTCAACGCCAGAGCAGCCAGTTCGGCGGCTTCCCCGAAGGCGCAGAGGTAAACGTCGACCTGGCGCGAGATCTCTTCCGGGATCTGCTCCAGAGTTTCCAGCAGCAGTACCAGACGCTCGATACCCATGGCAAAACCGACACCCGGGGTAGGCTTGCCGCCCATCTGCTCGACCAGGCCGTCGTAGCGGCCGCCGGCACAGACGGTGCCCTGGGCACCGAGCTTGTCGGTGACCCATTCGAAAACGGTCTTGCTGTAGTAATCCAGCCCGCGCACCAGCTTCGGGTTGATCACATAAGGGATACCGGCGGCATCCAGACGGGCCTTGAGCCCCTCGAAGTGCACGCGAGACTCTTCGTCCAGGTAGTCGGCCAGCTTCGGCGCGTCCACCAGTACGGCTTGAGTGTCCGGGTTCTTGGTGTCGAGCACGCGCAGCGGGTTGGTTTTCAGGCGGCGCTGGCTGTCTTCGTCGAGCTTGTCCATGCGTGCCGAGAGGAACGTCACCAGCGCATCGCGATAACGCGCACGGGCTTCGGCGGTTCCCAGGCTGTTCAGCTCGAGCTTGACCGCGTCACGGATACCCAGTTCGCCCCACAGGCGCCAGGTCAGCACGATCAGTTCGGAGTCGATGTCCGGACCGTCGAGGTTGAAGACTTCGCAACCGATCTGGTGGAACTGACGATAACGGCCTTTCTGCGGACGCTCGTGACGGAACATCGGGCCGATGTACCAGAGTTTCTGCACCTGGCCACCGCCAGTGATGCCATGCTCGAGCACAGCGCGCACGCACGCCGCGGTGCCTTCCGGACGCAGGGTCAGGGAGTCGCCGTTACGGTCGTCGAAGGTGTACATCTCTTTTTCGACGATATCGGTCACCTCACCGATGGAGCGCTTGAACAGCTCGGTGAACTCGACGATCGGCATACGGATCTGCTTGTAACCGTAGTTATCCAGCAACCGCGCAACGGTGCCCTCGAAATAGCGCCACAGGGGCGTCTGCTCGGGCAGGATGTCGTTCATGCCACGAATGGCTTGCAGAGACTTGCTCACAAAAAATCCTTAATTCGTTCGATTAGCCGCGCGCGATCAGCGCTGCGTCGGCTTCGACCTTTTCGGCCGCTTTCTCGCGGATCAGCTTTTCCAGTTGATCCACAAGATTGTCATTCGTCAGTTTCTGCGACGGCTTGCCGTCGATGTAAATCAGGTTCGGCGTCCCGCCGGTCAGGCCGATATGCGCCTCTTTGGCTTCGCCCGGACCGTTGACCACACAACCGATGACCGCCACGTCCAGCGGTACCAGCAGATCCTCGAGACGCCCTTCCAGTTCGTTCATGGTCTTGACCACATCGAAATTCTGCCGCGAGCAGCTCGGGCAGGCGATGAAGTTGATGCCACGGGAACGCAGATGCAGGGACTTGAGAATGTCGTAGCCGACTTTCACTTCTTCGACCGGGTCGGCCGCCAACGAGATGCGAATAGTATCGCCAATCCCTTCGGCCAGCAGCATACCGAGGCCCACGGCGGATTTCACCGTGCCTGAACGCAAACCGCCGGCTTCGGTGATACCCAGGTGCAGCGGCTGGATGATTTCCTTGGCCAACAGGCGATAGGCCTCGACGGCCATGAATACGTCGGAGGCTTTCACACTGACCTTGAAGTCCTTGAAGTTCAGGCGCTCAAGGTGCTCGACGTGGCGCAGGGCAGACTCCACCAGCGCCGCCGGGGTCGGCTCGCCATATTTCTTCTGCAGGTCCTTTTCCAGGGAACCGGCGTTGACGCCGATACGGATCGGGATCCCGCGATCACGGGCCGCATCCACCACCGCACGCACGCGGTCTTCACGACCGATGTTGCCGGGGTTGATCCGCAAGCAATCGACGCCCAGTTCGGCCACGCGCAAGGCGATCTTGTAGTCGAAGTGGATGTCGGCAACCAGCGGCACCTTGACCTGCTGCTTGATACGGCCGAAAGCTTCGGCCGCGTCCATATCCGGTACGGAAACCCGCACGATATCGACACCGGCGGCTTCCAGACGGTTGATCTGGGCCACAGTGGCCGCCACATCGTTGGTGTCGCTGTTGGTCATGCTCTGCACGGCAATGGGGGCATCGCCACCCACGGGTACCGAGCCGACCCAGATCTTGCGGGACTCGCGACGTTTGATTGGAGATTCGCCGTGCATGACTTATTGACCTAACTTCAGGCGAGCAGTCTCGCCACTGGTGAACGGAGCCACATCGACCGCTTGTCCGTTGTAGCTGACCTGCGCACCACGGGCATAACCCAGGCGCACGGCAAATGGCGGCTTGCCGGAAACATCGGCGGTCTCGCCCTTGCGCTTCAGGCCACTCAACAACACTTTACCGCTGCCGTCGGTGATCTGGGTCCAGCAATCGGCTGTGAACTGGATCTGTACCTGACCCGCGCCGGCTACAGGCGCGGCGGCGGGCGCAGTTGGAACTGCCGGGGCAGCCGGAATAGTCGCTGCTGCGACCACGGGCGCTACAGGGGCAGGCGCGGCCGAAGCGCTCGGCGCTGGTGCCGCCGGTGCCACGACCACTGGAGCAGGAGCAACCGGGGCCGCAGGTGCGGCAGCCGGCGCGCTTGGCGCAGGGGCTGTAGCATCAGCCTGGGTCTGGCCTGGAGCCGGGGTTTCAGGCAGGGCCAGGGCGGTTTCACCCTCGGCCTGACCTTCCACGACCGCCTGGTCTTCCGGCTCGTCGATCGGATGAATCTGCGTGGTGCCGTCTGCCCCTTCGACTTCGACGTGTTCCTGATTGAGGCCAACCAGCTCCTTGGTGCGCACGGACGTTTGATCCTGCCACCAGATAAAGCCACCACCGATCACCGCGATCAGCAGCAACAGGCTGACGATGCGCAAAATGGTGTGGGAAACCCGTACTGGCTCTTCGATACGGCCGAGGCTGTGCACATTGCTGCCCTGGGAATCGGTGCCCGTGTATTGGTCGAAGGCCTGGACCAGAACGGCCTGGTCCATCCCCAGCAACTTGGCATAGGCACGGATATAACCGCGGGCGAAGGTATGCCCCGGCAGTTTGTCGAAAGCGCCGGCTTCCAGATTGCTCAACGAGTTTGCGGTCAGATTGAGCTTGAGGGCCACTTCAGCCAGCGACCAACCATTGCTTTCGCGGGCCTGACGCAGGGTCTCACCGGGGTTGACGCGAGTCGCTGCTAGAACTTCGGGATGCGCCGCTTTCATCATTGCTCCGACAGGTATTGCTGATATTCCGGCGTACCGGGATAGAGTCGTTTTAATTGCAGGCCGTAACTGGCGGCCTTGTCGCGATCTTCAAACACCGTTGCCAGCCGAACGCCGAGCAATAGACTACGTGCATTTTGCTCGCTCAGCAGGCTAAAACGATCGTAATAGTCGCGTGCGGGCACATAATGCCTGTCTTCGAAGGACAACTCAGCCATTTCCAGCAATGCGCGAGGCTGCTGGCGGTTCAGGCGCAGGGCTTTTTCCAGCTGTTGCCGGGCCAGGTCACGCTCACCCAGCATCGCGGCGGTCATGCCAAGGTTCTCGAACACTCGGGATCGCTCGGGGTACAGGGTATCAGCAGCCGCCTGTTCAAAGCGCTGATAAGCATCTTTGTAACGTTTTTCTTCAAAGAGAAAGCTGCCGTAGTTGTTCAGGATACGGGCATCGGAGGGACGCGCAGCCAGGGCCTTGCGGTAATGCTGGTCAGCCAGCTCGGGTTCCATTTCGGCCTGGAACACCAAGGCCAGAGCGGCATTGGCGTCAGCATCGGACTCGTCCAGCTCCAGGGCCTTTTTCAGCGGCACTTTCGCCCGTTCGGTCATGCCTTGTTGCAGATACCCCAGGCCCAGCTGAACATAGGCCTCACGCGCCTCGTCCCGCCCCTTGCTTGTCTTCATCGGGTTGAAATCCCCCGAAAGAACACAGCCAGCCGACAGGCTGACAAAAAGCAGAAGCAGCGCGACGCGCAAGGTCATGGAGATCCTCTCTCAGGTACGATTCGCAGCGCTTTGCGGCATATCGGCGTCGGCGCTCAACTCGCGCACGGCGATATAACGTTCGCTACGACGGGTGCGATCCAGCACCTGCCCGACCAGTTGTCCACAGGCCGCATCGATGTCTTCGCCGCGCGTGGTGCGCACAGTGACGTTGAAGCCTGCGTGATGCAGTTGATCCTGGAACCGGCGAATGGCGTTGTTGCTCGGCCGCTCGTAACCGGAATGCGGGAACGGGTTGAACGGGATCAGGTTGATCTTGCAAGGAATGTCCTTGAGCAACGCGATCATCTCGACAGCGTGTTCAACCTTATCATTGACGTCCTTGAGCAGCGTGTACTCAATCGTCAGCACACGTTTCTCGCCCAGCGACGACATGTAGCGCTGACAGGACTCGAGCAGCATCTTCAGCGGGTACTTCTTGTTGATCGGTACCAGCTGGTTGCGCAGCGCATCGTTCGGTGCGTGCAGGGACAACGCCAGGGAAACGTCGATGTGCTTGGCCAGCTCATCGATCATCGGTACCACGCCGGAGGTCGACAGGGTCACGCGGCGCTTGGAAATGCCGTAGCCCAGGTCGTCCATCATCAGGTGCATGGCCGAGATGACGTTGTCGAAGTTCAGCAGCGGCTCACCCATGCCCATCATCACCACGTTGGTGATGGCACGGTCGACGGTCGCCGGGACGCTGCCAAAGGATTTGTTGGCAATCCACACCTGGCCGATGACTTCGGCGGCGGTGAGGTTGCTATTGAAGCCTTGCTTGCCGGTGGAGCAGAAACTGCAGTCCAGGGCACAGCCTGCCTGGGACGAAACGCACAAGGTGCCGCGTTTGCCCTGGGGAATGTAAACGGTCTCGACGCAGCTGCCGGACGCCACGCGCACCACCCACTTGCGGGTGCCGTCGCTGGAGATGTCCTCGCTGACCACTTCCGGACCACGAATTTCGGCAACGGCCTTGAGCTTTTCGCGCAAGGCCTTGCCGACGTTCGTCATGGCGTCGAAATCATCGACGCCAAAGTGGTGAATCCATTTCATTACCTGACCGGCACGGAAACGCTTCTCCCCGATTGAGTCGAAGAATTTTTCCATTTCCGGTTGAGTCAGACCCAACAGGTTAGTTTTGCCAGTCGATGTAGTCATGGTTTCACCTTCACTCACGGGCCTTTGGCTTAGCGAGTGGTCACTTCGGTGGAAGCGAAGAAGTAAGCGATTTCGCGGGCAGCAGCGGCTTCGGAGTCCGAACCGTGAACGGCGTTGGCGTCGATGGACTCAGCGAAGTCAGCGCGGATGGTGCCGGCAGCAGCTTCTTTAGGGTTGGTAGCGCCCATCAGCTCACGGTTCAGAGCGATAGCGTTTTCGCCTTCCAGAACCTGAACGACAACCGGACCGGAAGTCATGAAAGCAACCAGCTCGCCGAAGAAGCCACGAGCGCTGTGCTCAGCGTAGAAGCCTTCAGCTTCGGCTTTCGACAGTTGCTTCATTTTCGAAGCTACAACGCGCAGGCCAGCTTTTTCGAAACGGGTAACGATCTCGCCGATGACGTTTTTTGCAACAGCGTCAGGCTTGATGATGGAGAAAGTACGTTGAACAGCCATGGTGTAACTCCAGAAACGGTGATTAAAGCGAAAAATTAAACCCGCGAATTATACGCGGGTTTATAGGGATTGCCTAACTGCGTACGGGACAGACTCAGTCTGCTTCTTCGATCCAGGCGGCCTGAATGGCTTCAAGAACCTTCTCGCCACCGCGAGCCGGATCGTCGCTGAATTCCGGCAGTGCCAGAACCCATTGGTGCAGATCGACAAAGTTTACGTACCGCGGATCCACATCCGGCTTGGATTCAGCCAGCTGAATCGCGATTTCCAGCACATCAACCCATTTCAGACTCATGATGATTCCTTGAATCAGTGCGGCGCTTCGGCTGCATGGTTGAGCGAGTATTTCGGAATTTCGACGGTCAGGTCTTCCTCGCCGACGATCGCCTGGCAGGATAGACGCGATTGCGCCTCCAGACCCCAGGCTTTGTCCAGCAAGTCTTCTTCCAGCTCGTCGGCTTCGTTCAGCGAGTCGAAACCCTCGCGAATGATGCAATGGCAAGTGGTGCAGGCGCAGACGCCGCCGCAGGCGCTCTCGATCTCGATGTGGTTGTCATGCGCCACTTCGAGAATCGAGGTACCCGGGGCAGCCTCTACAACCAGGCCATCCGGGCAAAACACGGCGTGTGGCAGAAAAATGATCTGCGGCATCAGTTATTCCTCGATTTCATTCAGATTGCGCCCCGCCAGAGCGGCTTTCACCGTCGAGTCCAGGCGGCGGGCAGCAAAAGCATCGGTCACTTGCGACAGACGCTTGGTCTGCTGCTCGATGGCGTAACCATCGGTGCCACGCATCAATTCACTCAATTCCTGCATTTGCAGCTCGATGACCATGCGCTCTTCGGCATCCAGCAGACGCTCGCCGTCCGCCTCCAGAGCGCCCTGCACCGCCTCGATCAGGCGCTGGGCATCGACCTGCTGCTCACGCAGCACGCGGGCGACCTTGTCGTCGCTGGCGTACTGGAAGGAATCCTTGAGCATCCTGGCGATTTCGCCATCGGTCAGACCGTAGGAGGGCTTGACCTGAATGCTGGCTTCGACGCCCGAGCCCAGCTCGCGAGCGGACACGCTCAGCAGACCGTCGGCATCGACCTGGAAGGTCACGCGGATCTTCGCTGCCCCGGCGACCATGGCCGGAATACCGCGCAGTTCGAAACGCGCCAGGGAACGGCAGTCGCTGATCAGCTCGCGCTCGCCCTGCAACACATGAATCATCATGGCCGACTGGCCATCTTTGTAAGTGGTGAAGTCCTGGGCCCGGGCAACGGGGATGGTGGTGTTGCGCGGAATCACCTTCTCCATCAACCCCCCCATGGTTTCCAGCCCCAGGGACAGCGGAATCACATCAAGCAGCAGCAGTTCGCCACCATCGCGCTTGTTACCGGCCAGGGTATCGGCCTGGATCGCGGCACCAATGGCCACCACCTGGTCCGGGTCGATCTCGGTCAGCGGCTGGCGACCGAACATTTCGGCGACCGCCTCGCGAACCCGTGGAACGCGGGTCGAACCACCGACCATGACCACTGCCTGGACATCTTCCAGCTCGACATTGGAATCACGCACGGCACGACGGCAGGCCTTGAGGCTGCGCGCCACCATCGGTTCGATCAGGGCATCGAAGACTTCGCGGGTCAGCGGTGCCGACCAGGCGCCATAGGTCACATCGACCGACGGGGCATTGGTGAGCGCTTCCTTGGCGGCACAGGCGATTTGCAGCAGATTACGCTGCTTGCCCGGATCGAGATCGGCGGACAGGCCGGCGCTCTCGATGATCCAGCCGGCGATCGCATGATCGAAATCGTCACCGCCCAGGGCGCTGTCGCCACCGGTGGCCAGCACTTCGAAGACACCGCCGGTCAGGCGCAGAATGGAAATATCGAAAGTCCCGCCACCCAAGTCATAAATGGCCACCACGCCTTCGGCGTGTTGATCCAGACCATAGGCCACGGCCGCCGCGGTCGGCTCGTTGAGCAGACGCAACACATTGAGACCGGCCAGCTTGGCCGCATCCTTGGTCGCTTGACGCTGCGCATCGTCGAAATAGGCCGGAACGGTGATCACCGCCCCCACCAGCTCACCGCCCAGGGTCGACTCGGCGCGCTGGCGCAGGACCTTAAGGATATCGGCGGAGACTTCCACCGGGCTTTTCGGGCCCTGGATGGTGTCGATGAACGGCATGTGCGACTCGCCGTCGACGAAGCGGTATGGCAACTGCTCGCCCAACTGCTTGACGTCGGACAGACCACGCCCCATCAAGCGCTTGACCGACAACACAGTGTTCAGGGGATCGGCAGACGCCGCCAGCCTGGCGGACTCGCCCACCTCGACACGGTCGGCGTGATAGCGCACGGCAGACGGCAGGATGACCTGCCCGTTGGCATCGGCCAGCGGCTCGGAAAGACCACTGCGCAAGGCAGCGACCAGCGAATTGGTAGTACCCAAGTCGATCCCCACAGCCAGGCGACGCTGGTGTGGTTGAGGACTTTGGCCGGGTTCAGCGATCTGCAGTAGGGCCATGTTTATCTGGACTTATCTGTATATCAGGCGTGCGACCGGAGCGGCACTGGGTTAATCGTCGAGGCGCTCTTCTAACTGGCGCACTTCGTAGGTGAGCTTGTCGAGGAACTGCATGCGCCGCATCAGGCGCTCGGCCTGTTCGCGTTGCGCAGCATCATCCCAACAGGCTGCGAAGCTTTCGTTCAATTCATCCTGGGCCACTTTCAGGCGGCGCTTGAAAGCTGCGATACCGGCCAGATCGGCCTCGTCCTGCAGATCCTCGAGCTCTTCGCGCCACTGCATCTGCTGCAGAAGGAACTCCGGATCGTGCACCGTGACCTCCAGCGGCAGCTCATGGCCGCCCATCGCGAGCAGGTATCGCGCGCGCTTGGGAGGACTCTTGAGAGTCTGGTAGGCCTCGTTGAGGCTGGCGGATTGTTCCAGCGCCAGCCGCTGCTCACGCTCGGAAGCGTCAGCGAAGCGGTCCGGATGAACGGCACGCGCCAACTCACGGTAGCGCGTGGCCAGCTGCTCGAGATCCAGGCGGAAGCTCGGCTGCAGCTCAAATAAAGCGAAATGACAAGGAGTACCCACGAGCAGCCTCAGATGTTGAAGCTTTCGCCGCAGCCACATTCACCGCGCACGTTGGGGTTGTTGAACTTGAAGCCCTCGTTCAACCCTTCCTTGACGAAGTCCAGTTCGGTGCCATCCAGGTAGGTCAGGCTTTTCGGATCAATGATCACTTTCTCGCCATGACTCTCGAACACCTGATCGTCTTCACCGATCTCGTCGACGAACTCCAGGACATAGGCAAGGCCGGAACAGCCCGTGGTGCGAACACCCAGACGAATCCCATCACCTTTGCCGCGCCCGTTGAGGGAGCGCCGCACGTGTTGAGCAGCCGCTTCTGTCATGCTGATAGCCATCGTGACTCCTTACTTGTCGCTCAATCTGTGAAAGCTGATCCGCAAAAATCAGATCAGGCCTTTCTTCTGCTTGTAATCGCGAACGGCGGCCTTGATGGCGTCTTCGGCGAGTACCGAGCAGTGGATTTTCACTGGCGGCAGGGCCAGCTCTTCAGCCAGCTGAGTGTTCTTGATGGTCTCTGCTTCATCCAGAGTCTTGCCTTTCATCCACTCGGTAGCCAGGGAGCTGGAGGCGATCGCCGAGCCGCAACCGTAGGTCTTGAACTTGGCGTCTTCGATGATGCCCTGCTCGTTGACCTTGATCTGCAGGCGCATCACGTCGCCGCACGCCGGAGCGCCGACCATGCCGGTGCCGACATCAGGATCTTCCGCGTTCATCTTGCCGACGTTGCGCGGGTTCTCGTAGTGGTCGATGACCTTTTCGCTGTAAGCCATGATTCTTAATCCTCACTCATCAGGGCCGCTCTTGAGCCCCTGTAGTTACGCCTGCGTCAGTCGCCGCGTCGCTACAGGAGCTGTACCTGGCGGCTTCTATATTTAGTGTGCCGCCCACTCGATCTTCGAGATATCGACGCCGTCTTTGTACATGTCCCACAGCGGCGACAGAGCGCGCAGCTTGGTCACGGCCTCGCAGACTTTCTGCGCGGCGTAATCGATTTCTTCTTCGGTGGTGAAGCGGCCGAAGGTGAAGCGGATCGAGCTGTGTGCCAGTTCGTCGTTGCGGCCCAGGGCGCGCAGTACGTACGAAGGCTCCAGCGAAGCCGAAGTGCAGGCCGAACCGGAGGAAACCGCCAGGTCCTTGAGCGCCATGATCAGCGACTCGCCTTCGACGTAGTTGAAGCTCAGGTTCAGGTTGTGCGGTACGCGGGAGGTCATGCTGCCGTTGATGTACAGCTCTTCCAGGTGCTCGACCTGCTTGTAGAAACGGTCGCTCAACGCCTTGATGCGCAGGTTTTCGGCAGCCATGTCTTCCTTGGCTACACGGAAGGCTTCGCCCATGCCAACGATCTGGTGGGTGGCCAGGGTGCCGGAACGCATGCCGCGCTCGTGACCGCCGCCGTGCATGGTCGCTTCGAGGCGAACCCGCGGCTTGCGGCTGACGTACAGCGCGCCGATACCTTTAGGACCGTAGGTCTTGTGGGCGGAGAAGGACATCAGGTCGACTTTCAGCGCCTGCAGGTCGATGTCGACCTTGCCGGTGGACTGAGCCGCATCGACGTGGAACAGAATGCCTTTGGAACGAGTCAGCTCGCCGATGGCGGCGATGTCGTTGATGGTGCCGATTTCGTTGTTCACGTGCATGATCGAAACCAGGATGGTGTCGTCGCGCAGGGCGGCTTCAACCATGGCCGGAGTGATCAGGCCGTCTTCGCCCGGCTCGATGTAGGTGACTTCGAAGCCTTCACGCTCGAGTTGGCGCATGGTGTCCAGGACAGCCTTGTGCTCGATCTTCGAGGTGATCAGGTGCTTGCCCTTGGTGTGATAGAAATGCGCGACACCCTTGATTGCCAGGTTGTCGGACTCGGTGGCACCGGAGGTCCAGACAATTTCACGCGGGTCGGCATTGACCAGGTCAGCCACTTGGCGACGGGCATTTTCCACCGACTCTTCGGCTTTCCAGCCGAACACGTGGGAGCGGGACGCCGGGTTACCGAAGTTTCCGTCGACCAGCAGGCATTCACTCATCTTTTGCGCGACACGCGGATCAACCGGGGTGGTCGCTGAGTAATCAAGGTAAATCGGCAATTTCATGGACTCTCTCCTAAATCAGGCTGGCTGACGTGCCGCTAGCTCTTTGGCTGTCATTCGACGGCGGACGCTTCAATCTTGTCCAGGTGCTGCGCCTTGCCATTACAGCGGCGCTGATCCTGACGCTGGGCTACTTCTTGCACCTCACGGCGAGTCACAAGGTCAGCCAAGCTGATACCGCTCAGAAATTCGTGAATCTGCAGGCTCAGATCGCACCACAGGTGGTGGGTCAGACAGGTGTCGCCGGAATGGCAATCGCCCTGGCCCTGGCATTTGGTTGCATCGACCGACTCGTTCACCGCATCGATCACCTGGGCCACCTGAATGCCTTGCATGTCACGCGACAGCTGGTAGCCACCGCCTGGACCACGCACGCTGGACACCAGATTGCTGCGGCGCAGCTTGGCGAAGAGCTGTTCGAGATAGGACAGGGAGATGCCTTGGCGCTCAGAGATATCGGCCAGGGACACCGGCCCATGTTGCGCGTGCAACGCCAAGTCAAGCATGGCTGTTACCGCGTATCGGCCTTTTGTAGTCAGTCGCATGGACAAGTACCACGGAGTGTTTCGGGATGGGAGCGAGTATGCAATTCCCGAGTAATTAAGTCAACTATAAGACCTACTACTTTAGTCAGGTTTACCCGCAAAAGAGCGCGCGAATCATAGCAAAGTCTGCAGGGTAATGGCACGCCCTGGATTTGCTCGGTGACTAATGGGTCGCCAACGCTCTTTTGGACGTTGCGCGAGCAGGCTCACCTCGACAAAGCAAGCCAGCTCGCGATCAACGCCAAAGCCCCGAAAGCTCAGCCAACCTGGCTGTCGCCCTTGTCCTTGACGCCCGCAAAGTCCTCATCGCGCAGCGCCGGCAGATCCTTGGCACAGTAGTTACTGCCCAGATCCTTCAAGGCCCCGCACATCCCCTCCAGACGCCCATCGACAGCCTGCAGATGATCGAGCAACTGGCCAATGGCCCGCGCCACCGGGTCCGGCATGTCTTCACTGACCCCATAGGCGTCGAAACCGAGCTTCTCGGCCATGGCCTTGCGCTTGGCTTCCTGCTCGTCATCAGACTTGACGATGATGCGCCCGGGAATACCCACCACCGTGGCGCCAGCCGGCACCGCCTTGGTCACCACCGCATTGGAGCCGACCTTGGCGCCCGCCCCTACAGTGAACGGCCCCAGCACCTTGGCGCCCGCCCCCACCACCACGCCATCCTCCAGAGTCGGATGACGCTTGCCCTTGTTCCAACTGGTGCCGCCCAAGGTCACACCTTGATAGAGGGTGACGTCGTCACCGATCTCGGCGGTCTCGCCAATGACGATGCCCATGCCGTGGTCGATAAAGAAACGGCGACCGACCTTGGCCCCCGGGTGAATCTCGATCCCGGTCAACCAGCGCCCGAAGTTCGACACCAGGCGCGCCAGCCACTTCCAACCCATGCCCCACAACGCGCCGGACAGGCGATGAATCCAGATGGCGTGCATGCCCGGGTAGCAGGTCAGGACCTCGAACGCATTACGCGCCGCCGGGTCACGATGGAAAACACTCTGGATATCTTCACGCAAACGCTCAAACATCATCATTCTTCCGCTTCAGGAGCTCGCCACGGGCCGCTTTCTGGGTCTCCGTGAGGATGCCACGCAAAATATTCATTTCCGCCCGACTCACCGAGCTGCGTCCGTACAACCGGCGCAGGCGCGCCATCAAGTGCCGTGGCTTTTCCGGATCGAGGAAGTCGATGGCCACCAGCGTCTGCTCCAGATGCTCGTAGAACCGCTCCAGTTCATCCATGGTCGCCAGCTCATCACTGCGCGGCGACGCCACTTCATCCTTCTCGACCTTGCTCGGCTGACCTTCGGCCGCCAGCCAGGACATACGCACTTCATAAGCCAGTACCTGCACCGCCGTCGCCAGGTTCAGCGAGCTGAACTCCGGGTCCGAAGGGATATGCACGTGAAAATGACATCGCTGCAGCTCGTCATTGGTCAGGCCGGAATCCTCACGACCAAAGACCAAGGCAATTTCGGCGCCCTGCCCCGCCTCTTGCACCACCTTGACCCCGGACTCCCGGGGATCGAGCAACGGCCAGGGAATACGCCGGTCACGGGCGCTGGTGCCAAACACCAGGGTGCAGCCGGCCAGGGCATCTTCCAGGGTGGCGACCACCTGAGCGTTTTCCAGAATGTCGGTAGCGCCGGAAGCCCGCGCATCGGCCTCATGGGAAGGGAAAATTCGCGGCTCGACCAGCACCAGCCGCGACAGCCCCATGTTCTTCATGGCACGCGCAGCCCCGCCGATGTTTCCGGGATGACTGGTATTGACCAGGACGACACGAATGTTCTGCAGCAAGGGAGGCGCTCTCGGACACGGGAAAGGGGAGCAAATCTTACAGAACAGCCAGCGCTCCCGCCTCAAAAATAACTGCTCCTGGATCGCACCTTATAGAAGCCGACCAGCTCCAGACGAACCACCACTCGTCAAAATGTCCGCGTATTTATGGGCTTGAGCGGCAGGTCAAGGCAAGCGGAGCGAATGTCGACCTTCATCTGCAAAAGTTTTCTGCTAGAATGCTCGGCTTTCTTTAACAACCTTAGGTGACCTATCCATGCAGCCAATGCTGAATATCGCGCTGCGCGCCGCCCGCAGCGCCAGTGAACTGATTTTCCGCTCCATCGAGCGCCTGGATACCATCAAGGTCGACGAAAAAGACGCCAAAGACTACGTATCCGAAGTTGATCGCGCTGCCGAGCAGAAGATCATCGACGCATTGCGCAAAGCCTACCCGACTCACGGCATTCTCGGCGAAGAAACCGGCCTGCACGCTGGCAGCGGCGAAGGCGAAGACTACCTGTGGATCATCGACCCACTGGACGGCACCACCAACTTCCTACGCGGCATTCCTCATTTCGCTGTCAGCATCGCCTGCAAATACCGCGGCCGCCTGGAACACGCCGTGGTTCTGGACCCGGTGCGCCAGGAAGAATTCACCGCCAGCCGTGGTCGCGGCGCCCAACTGAACGGTCGTCGCCTGCGCGTCAGCGGCCGCACCAGCCTGGACGGCGCCCTGCTGGGTACCGGCTTCCCGTTCCGTGACGATCAGATGGACAACCTCGACAACTACCTGGGCATGTTCCGCGCCCTGGTCGGCCAGACCGCCGGCATCCGCCGCGCCGGCGCTGCCAGCCTGGACCTGGCCTACGTGGCTGCCGGTCGTTTCGACGCCTTCTGGGAGTCAGGCCTGTCCGAGTGGGACATGGCTGCGGGCGCCCTGCTGATCCAAGAGGCCGGCGGCCTGGTGAGCGACTTCACCGGCGGTCACGACTTCCTGGAAAAAGGCCACGTGGTTGCCGGCAACACCAAATGCTTCAAGGCGGTCCTCACCGCCATCCAGCCGCACCTGCCGGCTTCGCTGAAGCGCTAAGCGCCAGCAACAAAAAAGCACCCCTCGGGGTGCTTTTTTATGCCTGGGGTTTATCGGAAAACAACTCTCCCTGTAGAAGCCTCAAAAACCTGCAGGCAATAAAAAAGCACCCTGCAGGGTGCTTTTTCATGATGACACTGGATGCTTATTGCACCGGCTGGTTCTGGCCCAGGATCAACTGACCTTCCTTGTTGACCGGAATCTGGCTGCCTGGATCACGATCCATACGCACCTGACCCTGCTTGCCGTTCAGCTCGTACTTCACGTCATAACCCACGACCTTTTCGCTGATGTCGTTGACCGTATTGCAGCGAGTCTGAGTGGTGGTGTAGGTGTCACGCTCCTGCATGCCTTCCTGCACTTTGTTACCGGCGTAACCACCGCCGACCGCACCGGCGACCGTGGCGATCTTCTTGCCCGTACCGCCGCCGATCTGGTTGCCCAGCAGGCCACCAGCCAGCGCACCGACCACCGTACCGGCGATCTGATGTTGATCCTTCACCGGGGCCTGACGGGTCACGGTGACGTCCTTGCACACTTCACGCGGTGTTTTGATCTGTTGTTTGACCGGCTGAACTGCCAGCACCTGCGCATACTCAGGGCCACTATTGACCAGCTTGTAGGTGGCAACAGCCCCCCCAGCAGTCACAGCGACGGCACCTAATACCGCACCAACCAGCATCGACTTGTTCACGTGAACCTCCTGACCATCACAAGCGGGACAAGCCCGCGCTTCTCCCAGCCTTGGAGCATAAAAAAAGGCGCGAGTTCAATACTCGCGCCTTTTCGACTACTTGGCGGGAAGGGAAAACCGTTATGGACGGTCGTCGACTTCCTTCTCGGTATTGGCCGGAGGAATCAAATCCTCGCTGCTCAGGTTCAGCCAGATCAGCACCACGTTGGCGATGTAGATCGACGAGTAGGTACCCGCCAGGACACCAACGAACAAGGCGATGGAGAAGCCCCACAGGTTGTCGCCACCGAAGAACAGCAGTGCCGCGATCGCCAGCAGGGTGGAGATCGAGGTCGCCATGGTGCGCAACAGGGTCTGAGTGGTCGAGATGTTGATGTTCTCGATCAGGCTGGCCTTGCGCAGCACACGGAAGTTCTCACGCACCCGGTCGAACACCACGATGGTGTCGTTGAGCGAGTAGCCGATGATCGCCAGTACCGCCGCCAGCACCGTCAGGTCGAAGGTGATCTGGAAGAACGACAGGATACCCACAGTCACCACCACGTCGTGGATCAGGGAGACGATGGCGCCGACCGCGAACTTCCACTGAAAGCGGAAGGCCAGGTAGATCAGGATGCCGCCCAGCGCCATCAGCATGCCGAGGCCGCCCTGGTCGCGCAGCTCTTCACCCACTTGCGGGCCGACGAACTCGACGCGCTTGACCTGCGCCGGGTTGTCGCCGCCGGTCTTCTGCAGCGCCTCCGCCACCTGGTGGCCCAGTTGCGGGTCTTCACCCGGCATCCGCACCAGCAGATCGGTGGTCGCACCGAAGCTTTGCACGATCGCTTCGTGATAGCCGGACTCGCTCAGTTGAGCACGAACCTTCATCACATCCGCCGGACGCTCGTAGGTCAGCTCGATGAGCGTACCGCCGGTAAAGTCCAGGCCATAGTTCAACCCCTTGTGGAACCAGCTGAACAGCGCCAGAACGGTCAGGAGCACAGTGAGGCCGAACGCAACGTTGCGCACGCCCATGAAGTTGATAGTACGTAACATGGCAGCCCCTTAAATCCACAACTTCTTGAAGTCACGACCGCCGAAGATCAGGTTGACCATCGCGCGGGTCAGCCAGATGGCCGTGAACATCGAGGTAAAGATCCCGAGGGACATGGTCACCGCAAAGCCTTTGACCGGGCCGGTGCCCATGGCAAAGAGAATCCCGCCGACCAGCAATGTGGTCAGGTTGGAGTCGAGAATCGCGGTGAATGCCCGGCCGAAGCCTTCGTTGATTGCCCGCTGCACGGTCATGCCGGCGGCGATCTCTTCACGTATCCGCGAGAAGATCAGTACGTTGGCGTCCACCGCCATACCCATGGTCAACACGATACCGGCGATACCCGGCAGGGTCAGCGTAGCCCCCAGCAAGGACATCAGGGCCAGCAGCAGCACCATGTTCAGCGCCAGCGCCACGGTGGCGATGATGCCGAAGAAACGGTAGATGGCGATGATGAACAGCGACACGAACAGCATGCCCCACAGCGACGCATCGATACCCTTGGTGATGTTGTCGGCACCCAGGCTCGGGCCGATGGTGCGCTCTTCGGCGAAGTACATCGGCGCGGCCAGGCCACCGGCACGCAGCAGCAGCGCCAGCTCGGAGGACTCGCCCTGGCCGTTCAGGCCGGTGATGCGGAACTGGCTACCCAGCGGCGACTGAATGGTCGCCAGGCTGATGATCTTCTTCTCTTCCTTGAAGCTCTGCACCGCGACGTCTTTCTCGACACCGTCGACCACTTGCTTGGTGTAAGTGGTGGTCGGCTTCTGCTCGATGAAGATCACCGCCATGCTGCGACCGACGTTGCTGCGGGTCGAACGGCTCATCAGCTCGCCGCCGTGGCCATCGAGCTTGATGTTCACCTGTGGACGACCATGCTCGTCGAAGCCCGCCTGGGCGTCGGTCACCTGGTCACCGGTAATGATCAGGCCACGCTCGATCAGCGCAGGAGGACGATTGCCTTCACGGAACTCGAAAGACTCGGAAGTGGCTTTCGAAGCGCCCGGCTCAGCGGCCAGACGGAACTCAAGGTTGGCCGTCTTGCCCAGGATACGCTTGGCTTCAGCGGTGTCCTGCACGCCCGGCAGCTCAACCACGATACGGTTGGCACCCTGGCGCTGAACCAGAGGCTCGGCAACACCCAGCTCGTTGACGCGGTTACGTACCGTGGTCAAGTTCTGCTTGATGGAGTATTCACGGATTTCCGCCAGCTTGGCCGGGGTCATCGCCAGACGCAGCACCGCCTGACCATTGAGGTCGGCCGGAACAATGTCGAAATCGTTGAAGTTCTTGCGGATCAGCGCACGGGCCTGTTCACGGGTCGCTTCGTCGCTGAAGCCCAGCTGAATGGCACCGCCCAGCTGCGGCAGGCTGCGATAGCGCAGACGCTCTTTACGCAGCAGGCTCTTCACATCGCCTTCGTAGACTTTCAGGCGTGCGTCGAGGGCTTTCTCCATGTCCACTTCCAGCAAGAAGTGCACACCACCGGACAAGTCCAGGCCCAGCTTCATCGGATGCGCGCCGAGGTTGCGCAGCCATTGCGGGGTGGTTTGTGCCAGGTTCAATGCAACGACGTAGTCGTCACCCAGGGCCTTGCGCACGACGTCCTTGGCTGGAAGCTGGTCTTCCTGCTTGGTCAGACGCAACAGGCCGCCCTTGCCCTTGGCCGCGATGGTCGCTGCCTTGACGTTGATCCCGGCGTCGGTGAGTGCTTTGCTCGCACGATCCAGATCCGCCTGAGTGACCTGCAACGCGGTACTCGCGCCGCTGACCTGAATGGCCGGATCATCAGGGTATAGATTGGGAGCGGAATAAATAAAACCGATCGCCAGCACCGCCAGGATCAGTACGTATTTCCACAGAGGGTATTTGTTCAGCATCACGCCGCCCGTTTATGAAGCGGGGCGCCTTGCGCGCCCCGTCGATTGGTAAAAGTTGAAACTTAGATCGCCTTCAGCGTGCCTTTTGGCAGCGTGGCAGCGATCGCGCCTTTCTGAAACTTCATCTCGATAGTGTCGGAAACTTCCAGCACTACGAAGTCATCGGTCACTTTGGTGATCTTGCCGGCGATACCGCCAGTAGTCACAACTTCGTCACCTTTCTGCAGGCTGCCCAGCAGGTTCTTTTGCTCTTTGGCGCGCTTGGCCTGTGGACGCCAGATCATCAGGTAGAAGATGACCAGGAAACCGACCAGGAAAATCCACTCAAAGCCAGTGCCGGCGGGGCCAGCAGCAGGTGCAGCAGCATCAGCCATTGCAGTCGAGATAAAAAAGCTCATGTAACACTCCGGATAATTGCAAAAGTGGGTCTAAACGTCTTTAGAACTTATTCTAAAGGCGGCACGGGTAACCCGCGTTTGGCATAGAAGGAATCGACAAAGGCGGCCAATGTACCCTGTTGAATAGCCTCGCGCAAACCAGCCATAAGCCGTTGGTAATGACGCAAATTATGGATGGTATTGAGCATGCTCCCCAGCATTTCGCCGCACTTGTCCAGATGATGCAGATAAGCACGGGAGAAGTTCTGGCAGGTATAGCAATCGCAGGTCGGATCCAGCGGCGAATCATCATGGCGATGGAACGCGTTGCGGATCTTCAGCACGCCAGTGTCAATGAACAAGTGCCCATTGCGGGCATTACGGGTTGGCATCACGCAATCGAACATGTCCACCCCGCGGCGCACACCCTCAACCAGATCTTCCGGCTTGCCAACACCCATAAGGTAACGAGGTTTGTCTGCTGGCATCTGGCCTGGCAGGTAGTCCAGCACCTTGATCATCTCGTGCTTGGGCTCGCCCACCGACAGGCCGCCAATGGCCAGGCCGTCGAAGCCGATCTTGTCCAGGCCTTCCAGGGAGCGCATGCGCAGGTCCTGGTGCATGCCGCCCTGGACGATGCCGAACAGCGCCGCCGTGTTGTCGCCATGGGCGTTCTTCGAGCGCTGGGCCCAGCGCAGTGACAGCTCCATGGACACCCGTGCGACGTCTTCGTCGGCCGGGTACGGGGTGCATTCGTCGAAGATCATCACGATGTCCGAGCCCAGGTCGCGCTGGACCTGCATCGACTCTTCCGGGCCCATGAAGACTTTGGCGCCGTCGACCGGCGAGGCGAAGGTCACGCCCTCCTCCTTGATCTTGCGCATAGCGCCCAGGCTGAACACCTGGAAACCGCCGGAGTCGGTGAGGATCGGGCCTTTCCACTGCATGAAATCATGCAGGTCGCCGTGCTTCTTGATCACTTCGGTGCCCGGGCGCAGCCACAGGTGGAAGGTGTTGCCCAGGATAATCTCGGCGCCAGTGGCGACGATGTCCCGCGGCAGCATGCCCTTGACCGTGCCGTAGGTGCCCACGGGCATGAAGGCCGGGGTTTCCACAGTGCCGCGGGGGAAGGTCAGACGACCGCGACGAGCCTTGCCATCGGTGGCGAGCAGCTCGAAAGACATACGACAGGTGCGACTCATGCTTGATCCTCAGGGCCGCGTGGCGCGGGATTGCGGGTGATGAACATCGCATCACCGTAGCTGAAAAAGCGGTATCCATGCTCGACGGCAGCCTTGTAGGCGGCCATGGCTTCGGGATAACCGGCGAACGCCGAAACCAGCATCAACAGCGTGGATTCGGGCAAATGGAAGTTGGTGACCAGGGCATCGACCACATGGAACGGTCGGCCCGGGTAGATAAAGATGTCGGTGTCGCCGCTGAACGGCTTGAGCACGCCATCGCGCGCCGCGCTTTCCAGGGAGCGTACGCTGGTGGTCCCCACCGCCACCACCCGACCGCCGCGCGCGCGGCAGGCAGCCACCGCATCCACCACGTCCTGGCTGACTTCCAGCCATTCGTTGTGCATATGGTGATCTTCGATGCGCTCCACCCGCACCGGCTGGAAAGTCCCGGCGCCGACATGCAGGGTCACGAACGCGGTCTCGACGCCCTTGGCGGCAATCGCCTCCAGCAGCGGCTGGTCGAAGTGCAGCCCCGCGGTCGGCGCGGCCACCGCGCCCAGGCGCTCGGAATACACGGTCTGATAACGCTCGCGGTCCGAGTCTTCGTCCGGGCGGTCTATATAAGGAGGCAACGGCATATGGCCGACGCGCTCCAGCAACGGCAGCACCTCCTCGGCAAACCCCAGCTCGAACAGGGTGTCGTGGCGGGCCAGCATCTCGGCCTCGCCACCGCCGTCGATCAGGATCTTCGAACCCGGTTTCGGCGACTTGCTGGAGCGCACATGGGCCAGCACACGGTGGCTGTCGAGCACCCGCTCCACGAGGATTTCCAGCTTGCCGCCGGAAGCCTTCTGGCCAAACAGGCGCGCCGGAATCACCCGGGTATTGTTGAACACCATCAAGTCGCCCGGGCGCAAATGCTCAAGCAAATCAGTGAATTGACGGTGGGCCAGGGCGCCGGTGAGCCCATCCAGGGTCAACAGGCGGCTCGCGCGACGCTCGGCCAGGGGGTGGCGGGCGATCAGCGAATCAGGGAGCTCGAAGGTAAAGTCAGCAACACGCATGATGGGGTTCGTCTAGCAGGGCCGGAAAGTTTAGCGGAAATAGCCAAAATTGACCATGAAACCTGATTGACCAACGGTAGGCACGTCTCTATACTTCGCCGCCATTGAGCCCTGATGGCGGAATTGGTAGACGCGGCGGATTCAAAATCCGTTTTCGAGAGAAGTGGGAGTTCGAGTCTCCCTCGGGGCACCAAACTTAAAAAAGACCTTGAAATTCAAGGTCTTTTTTTTCGCCTGCAGAAAAGTGCCGCAGCCCCTGCGCGCCAGGATTCCGCAGGAGCGAAGCTTGCTCGCGATGAACGATGACGCGGAGAGACTGCTACTGCGCAGCGTCTGTTTCGCGGGCAAGCCTCGCTCCTACAGAGGACTAAAAAGCGCCAATGCAAACCTGCTCAAAAGCTTCCTTGATACGCATCAAGAAGCCCTGACTTGTGCGCCATAGACTGTCTGAAAGACATTGGAGCGATCAGACAGGCCCGATATGAGCGAAGAATCCACCGCGCGTCCCCTTCCCGAAAAAGCCACACCCACAGCCAAACCGACCGTCACGGCCAGCAGCAAAAGCGCCCCACGCAAGCCCGCCACCCCACGCCCGCGCCGGCCACGCGCTACCACTAAACCTGCCGCGGCCAAAACCGCCGAGGCCGAAATCAGCGCCATCAGCCAGCAGCCGGTCGCCCTGCAGGTGGCCAGCGCGCCCCATGGCAGTAATGAAGACAGCTCCACCGCCAAGCTGCCGGCCAGTTACCCGTACCGCAGCCGCATGCGCCGCGCCGAATATGAAAAGGCCAAGCAGGAATTGCAGATCGAACTGCTCAAGGTGCAAAGCTGGGTCAAGGAAACCGGGCAGCGCGTCGTGGTGCTGTTCGAGGGGCGCGATGCCGCGGGCAAGGGCGGCACCATCAAACGCTTCATGGAGCACCTGAACCCGCGGGGCGCGCGGATCGTCGCCCTGGAAAAGCCCAGCGAACAGGAACAGGGCCAGTGGTATTTCCAACGCTACATCCAGCACCTGCCCACCGCCGGGGAAATGGTGTTCTTCGATCGCTCTTGGTACAACCGCGCCGGGGTCGAGCGGGTCATGGATTTCTGCTCGCCCCTGCAATACCTGGAGTTCATGCGCCAGACGCCCGAACTGGAACGCATGCTGTGCAACAGCGGCATCCTGCTGTTCAAGTACTGGTTCTCGGTCAATCGCGATGAGCAACTGCGCCGCTTCATTTCGCGCCGCGACGACCCGCTCAAGCACTGGAAGCTCTCGCCCATCGACATCAAGTCGCTGGACAAGTGGGACGAATACACCGCCGCCAAACAGGCGATGTTCTTCCACACTGACACCGCCGATGCGCCCTGGACAGTGATCAAGTCGGACGACAAGAAGCGCGCGCGGATCAACTGCATCCGCCACTTCCTGCATTCCCTCGACTATCCGGGCAAGAACCTGCGCGTGGCCCATCAACCCGACCCTGTGCTGGTGGGCCGGGCATCCCGGGTGATGGAGGAAGACGAGCGGGTGTACAACGAAGCGGCCGCGGAGCCGGTGCGCAATCCGCAGGCGACACTCGCCTAGGCAGCCAGCCTTGAAGCGGGCCCCGCTCCAGGATCGCTGAAAGATCCTGAAGCAGGGCCAGCCAGCTAGATACCCTGCACCGGCAACAATACACAGGCCTGCAGCCCGCCACCGTCACGGTTGCGCAAGCGCAGTTCGCCGCCATGCTCCAGCACGATCGCCCGCGCCGCGGAAAGCCCCAGGCCGACGCCGCCGGTGTTGCGGTTGCGTGAGCTTTCCATGCGGAAGAACGGTTCGAACACCTGTTCCTGCCACTCGACGGGAATCCCCGGCCCGCGATCCAGCACACAGACCTTCACCTGCTCGGCATCCGCCACCACTTCAATCGCCGGTTCGCTGCCATATTTGATGGCGTTTTCCAGCAGGTTGCTCATGACCCGCTTGAGCCCCAGCGGGCGGCCGAAATACACCAGGCGCGGCGGGCCGCTGAACGCGATGTCGATGGACTGGTCGCGGTAATCGTCGACCAGAGTTTGCAGCAGTTCCGCCAGATCGAAGGACGTCGCCTCCTCCAGCCGCGCATCGTCACGGAAGAAATCCAGGGCCGAGTTGATCATCGCCTGCATCTCGTCGACGTCATGGAACAGCCGACGCTGCTGCTCGGGGTCCTCGATGAACTCGCCGCGCAGGCGCATGCGCGTCAGGGGGGTACGCAGGTCATGGGAGATCGCCGCGAGCATCTGCGTGCGGTCCTTGATGAAGTGCTGCAACTGGGCCTGCATGGCGTTGAACGCGAGGATCGCCTGGCGAATCTCGTGGGGCCCGACCGGCTCGATGGGCGGTGCGCGAAAGTCCACGCCAAAGCGCCGCGCGCCCAGGGCGAACTGTTGCAAGGGCTTGGCCAGGCGGCGGGTGGCGATCAAGGCGACCAGGACGGTGGACAACAACACCAGCCCGATCACGATCACGTTACGCGGCCCCTCGTCCAGCCCCCAACTGCGCGACGCCGAAGAAAACATCAGCCAGGAATCGTCGGCCAATTGGATCAGCAACGCGTACTGGCCGTTCGGCCCGGGCCAATCGCTGGGCTGATAAGCCTCGATATGCCCGTTCGGCGATTTGAGCAACTGCCGAAGCCCCTCCGAATCCGTGCGGTATTCCGGGTCGTCGGTCACCGGCACCGAGATGTCTTGTCGCCTGTTGTGCCAGGTCACGCTCAAGACCGGATTGCTGGCCACTTCAGCCAGGCGCGAGCGCTGCGTCGGTTCGGCGGCCTCGATCATGTTGGTAATAGACGCGATCCGCTCCACCAGGCCGGATTCGCTCAACGGTGGCTTGGCCCAGACCCCGGCCAACTGCACGAACAGCGCATTGAAGGCCAGCGCGGTGAGCATCGCCATCAGGGTGGTCAGGGCGATCCAGCGGGCAATGGTGTCGCGCGGGCCGCCCGGTCTGTGTCTTGCTCTCATTGGCGGGTCACGCTGGGGGTGAACAGATAGCCGCCATTGCGCACCGTGCGAATCATCGCCGGGCGCTTGGTGTCGAACTCCAGCTTGCGCCGCAGGCGACTGACCTGCACATCGATGCTGCGGTCGAAGGCGTCATGGGCCTGCCCGCGCGCCAGGTCGAGCAACTGCTCGCGGGTGAGGATGCGTTGCGGATGCTCGACGAATACCAGCAGCAGGTCGAACTCCCCCGCCGACAGCGGGATCATCACCTGGTCTGGCGAGCGCAGTTCGCGGCGGGTCAGGTCCAATTGCCAGTCGGCGAACCGGATCAACGGGCGCGGCACCTCCCCGGTCACCGGTCGACTCTCCCCGGCCCGGCGCAGCACCGCGCGCACCCGGGCCAGCAACTCGCGGGCATCGAAGGGCTTGCTCAGGTAATCGTCGGCGCCCATTTCCAACCCCACCACGCGGTCGCTCAATTCGCCCATGGCGGTCAGCATGATCACCGGCACGGCGTGCTGCTGGCGCAGGCGCTGGCACAGGGTCAGGCCGTTTTCCCCCGGCAGCATCAGGTCGAGAATGATCAGGTCCGGCACCTGCCGCTCCAGCGCCGCCCACAGCGAAGCGCCCTCGGTGGCGACTTCCACCGAGTAGCCGTGTTGCACAAAAAATTTCTTCAGCAGCGCGAGGACCTCAAGGTCGTCGTCCACGATCAACAGACTGCTCACCAGTGTGTATCACTCAAGCTCGGAATGAGCTGTCATTCAAAACCATTGGACGCGGCCCGTCATATATTTCAACGCAGTAACAAACCGACAACCCCGCAATAAAGCAGACATCTTTAAGCAAAACGCCCATGCCAGCATCGGCCTCCCTGTTCCCAAGGTCCGCCGCCCATGCGCTCATTCCTGTGTTCCGCCCGCCTGCCTCGTCATACCGCCCTGCTGCTGTCCCTGTCCTACCTGGCGGGCTGTACCAGCCCGGGCCCCACTACCCAAACCGCCTGCGCGAAGGTCGACTATCCGATCTATGACCCCGCCGAGCCGGTCAACCGTGGCGTGTTCGCCTTCAACAAGGCCGTCGACGACTACGCACTGGCACCGGTCGCCCGCGGTTACCGCCACCTGCCCGACTTCATGCAACAGGGTGTGCACAACTTCGCGAGCAACTTCGGCGAGCCCAAGGTCTTCATCAACGACCTGCTGCAGGGCAACCCGCAGCGCTCGGTCAACAGCCTGGGGCGCTTTGCAGTCAACACCACGGTCGGCGTGCTCGGCCTGTTCAACGTCTCGGACCCGCTCGGCATCCCACGCCACACCGCCGACTTCGGCCAGACCTTCGGCGTGTGGGGCATCGGCAACGGTCCCATCGTCGAACTGCCGCTGCTGGGCACCGACAACAGCCGCGACTCCGTGGGCAAGATCCTCAACTTCGTGGTCTCCCCCTTCGGCGACAACAGCGACACCGTGCAGACCCTAGGCACTGTCGCCATGGTCGGCGGCGTAGTGGACGGCCGCGCCGCCCTGCTGCCGCTGACCGACAGCCTGAAAACCATGCCCGACTACTACAGCGCCCTGCGCGACGTGAACGCCGAACACCGCGCCGCCTTCGTGCAGGAAGGCAAGCAAGGCGCTACCAGCCCCGCGAAAAACCGCTGTGAAGGAGCGACTCATGATGACTTCTGAAACCGACGCCCTGGTCCTGCTGCAACGCGTAGCCAAACACGGCGACGCCTCCCTGCAATGCCGCGAAGTCAGCCTGCGCCTGTCAGACGACCAGCAGCACCTGACCCTCAGCCGTTACAGCGAGCACTACAGCCCCGAAGGCCTGGAATGGGTCGAACGCCAACACCGCATCAGCGTGACCGAGTTGATTCGTTGGGTGATCAAGCAGGGGGAGCCGCAGGTGTTGGTACAGAATAGAGAGTCGCAAAGAGCTTCGGCTTAAAACCGAGGCAAGCACCCGCCTTGGAAACGACGGATGAAGAGTCTGATTGGAGAGCAGCGTCTGAACGTTGCGTAAAGCATTGTCGGTCGTGACAAACAGATAATTCCCATAAAAAGAATGATAACTCTGACTTGGTTTGTTTTTAAAAGTCCCGGTGTCATGGTTCGAAGGTCACTAATCCCGGTGACACTCAAAGAGAAATGAACATGACACTAGAAGCAGGCGCAACCGCCAACATCGGCGACAAATGTCCACAAGGCGGCACCTGGTACCCCGCAGGTAGCCCAAGCAAAACCCGGTCAATCGGTATCGGCAACAAGATGCCCCCGACTCCCGAGGGTGAACCCCACTGGGTACTTGAGACCCCAACCGGCGATGATTAAAAACAGGTAGTTTCACCATGTCTTGCGTGCAGCCCTCCCTCGGTTTCCGGCGGAGGGCTTTTTGCACCTGGCAACGAAACGCATACGCCTGAGCATCGATTAAAAGTTGAATCCGATGATGGGCATTCAGATTTGAAGAACCTGCTCGGCTACTGCATCATGCGCGCCCCAAATGGATGACTCGCAACACTTCAAGGACCGATCATGAGTGGCAAACCCGCTGCCCGCGTCAGCGACCCAACCGCCTGCCCGCTTCCGGGCCATGGCACCAACCCTATCGTCACGGGTTCGCCCAATGTCATTTTCGACGGCCTGGCCGCCGCTCGAAAGAGTGACCAATCAGCTTGCGGCAGCCCCATCACCGGGGCGGTTTCCAGCACTGTATTCATCAATGGCTTGAATGCCGCCACGCTGGACAGCACCGGCGGGCACGGCAACATCATCGTCGGGGGTTCCGGCACCGTCATCATTGGCGACACGGTGGTCAACGCTCCCTTCTCCGGGCTCCTACCCATGCCGGTGAACTTCACCGACCGTTTGAAGCTGGTGAACGATGTAACGGGCGAACCGATGCCCAATCATGCTTACGTGATCCAACGGGCCGATGGGCGCCTTGAGCATGGGGTTTCGGACGCCGCTGGCTTCACCCATGAAATCAGCTCGCATGTTGCAGAAAGCATCAAGTTGTTTTTGGAAGAGTGACGCATGGAAGCCAACACCATTACCTCGGCGAACGGTAAACCCGTCAAGTTGAAAGCCGAGCACACGCTTACGGATAAAAAAGACAAGAGTGACAAAGTCATTCCTATCGAAAGCACCAAGGCCATTGTGTTTTTTGTGGGGGGTGCAGGGGACAAGGAAAGTTATTATTTTTCTGGCCCTTATGAAAATATAAAATACGCACAAGAGCCCTTAGATAAGCGAGCCAATACCTTACAAAAACAAGGAAAATACAGATCCGCATGGCTTGGGTACAACCAGATTAGAGGAAAGAAAGATATTCAGAAAAATGTCTTGAATATTATCCCTTATAAATCGTGCCCTATTTACATTATTGGCCATAGCTTGGGAGGCTGGAACAGCGGGCATTTGACTAAAACCATGGCTGACTGGGGGTACACCATAACAACACTGGTGACTCTCGACCCCGTCGGAGAAGGTACGCTGGTGTGGCTTGGCTCTGACATTGCCGGATCTGCGCCTACACCGGTTGCGGAGAAGTGGATCAACATCAGAGCCACACCATCCAAACCTGACGATTCAGACAAAGTCGCGGACTTTGGTGAAAGATGGATAATGAATAGCGGGCCTGATTTGAATCTAAACATGGATATTAATCATGCAAATGCATTTGGTATGTTCATGCGGCCAATTGTGGGCTCACAATCCGCCTGCGATATCATCTTTGAATCCATTACCAACAAGCTGGCAAAAACATGAAAAGACTATGGCTGCTTCTACTGGCTATCGCCTGTTCCTCCTGCGCAAAAGATCATGAGAAACCGCCAGCAGACTTGAGTTTCATTTCTGTCGAACGCAAAGCGGATCTTTCGCTGTACATCATCCGCTACGAATCAAACATCAACCTTCTGGATCTCTACGGAAGAGGTATGGGAGAAGGTATTGCCTCAGCTCAATTTATTTGTGCATTAGACGGTGACTATGACTTTTCTGTTGAGCATGAAATTGCGCGTTCTGCCTATGGCAGGATTCAGGCTGATACGGCTCAAGCGAATCAACCAACTTCAATCTTTTTCACTGAGGCTTTTTTGAGTGAAACCCTCGACAAAGGACAATCCCGTCGCGACCTCTCTGTCGAAGAATTGAACGCCTTGTTAGCCAACAAAAAGACGATTCCGTGCAAAGCACTTATCACCGCCTATGGCTACAAGGCCTACTACTCCAACACCCTGCAATTACCCGTTGCCGATCTGCTTCGAGAAATCAATAAACCCGAGACCCCGTAGCCCTCTACGAGTACCGCGCAGTTCTTACCCCCTCCCTGCGCGACTCTCCCTAGCAACCTGAGCACTGGCTGACAAATCTTCGACATCAGCTGCGGTACTATCGGCGCTTCCGTCTGCCGTATGAGCTTTGAATTCGCGTGTCTCGAACGTCCCCCTCGACCGCTGCTAGCAACAACTTGCCCTGCGTCCTCGCCGGCCCCCTGCTGCGCCGCCTGGAACCCACGCGGCTGGTGCTGTGGCTGGCGGGCTCGCGGGCGCTGGAGCTGACGTTGCGTTTGCAGGCAGGCAGCGAGGCGCAAATCCGCGACTACCCGCTCAGCGCCGAGCAGTGCCAGGTCATCCCTGTAGGCCAGCACGCGTTTATCCATCTGATAGATCTGCCGCTGGACAATCCCCTGCCTTGCGATGTGCCCATCGACTATGACCTGCTGATCGCCAACGCCGACGGCTCCAGTTCGGGGATCGCCGAGTGGGCGCCGCATTTGCTGTATGGGCAAAAGCAGCAGCCGGATTTTGTGCTGCACAGCCGCATCCAGCAGTTGGTCCACGGCTCCTGCCGCAAGCCCCATCATGCGGCGGACGAGGGTTTGCTTTGCGTCGATCGCCTGCTGGCGGAAACAGCCGATCCGCAGCAACGCCCTGCCCTGCTGCTGATGACCGGCGACCAGGTATACGCCGACGACGTGGCCGGGCCGATGCTGCGGGCGATTCATGCGCTGATCGAGCGCCTGGGTTTGTTCGGCGAGCATCTGGAAGGCGCGGTGGTGAGCGACAGCGCCGCGCTTTACCGGCATCGCGCCAGCTATTACAAACGCGCCGAATTGCTGCCGGCGCTGAAAAGCAACGAGACCCTGCGCGAGCGTTTCTTCGGCGGGGTGAAGAAGCCGATCTTCACCAGCAGCAGCGCCGACAACCATTTGGTGACCTTTGCCGAAGTCATGGCCATGTACCTGCTGGTCTGGTCGCCGCTGCCCTGGCGCCTGATCGATCCACGACCGCCGCAGCTGGATGCCAAGGAGCAGCAGCGCTACCAGCGCGAACAAGTGCGGATCGAGGCTTTCGCCAAGGGCCTGGGCGGCGTGGCGCGGGTGTTCGCCCACCTGCCGAGCCTGATGATCTTCGACGACCACGACATCACCGACGACTGGAACCTCAGCGCCCAGTGGGAAGAAACCGCCTACGGCCACCCGTTTTCCAAACGCATCATCGGCAATGCGCTGATCGCCTACATGCTATGCCAGGGCTGGGGCAACAATCCGGATGCCTTCGCCACGCCGCTGCAACACACCCGCGCCCTGAGCGCCGAGGCCCAGGGCGATGCGCTCTACCTGGACAGCACCACCCAGGACACCCTGATCGACGAATTGCTGCGCTTCCAGCAATGGCAATACACGCTGCCCACCACCCCGGCGCTGGTGGTGCTGGACACCCGCACCCGGCGCTGGCGCAGCGAGTTCAACCTGGCGCAGCCCTCGGGCCTGCTCGACTGGGAAGCCCTGAGCGAGCTGCAACATGAACTGCTGGATCACCCGTCGGCGATCATCGTGTCCCCGGCGCCGGTGTTCGGCGTCAAGCTGATCGAGACGGTGCAGAAGGTCTTCAGCTGGTGCGGTCACCCACTGCTGGTGGACGCGGAAAACTGGATGGCCCACCGCGGCGCGGCCCAGGTGATCCTGAATATCTTTCGCCACTCGCGCACCCCGGGTAACTACGTGATCCTCTCCGGCGACGTGCATTACTCCTTCGTCTACGAAGTGCTGATCCGCCACCGCAAGGGCGGGCCGAAGATCTGGCAGATCACCAGCAGCGGCATCAAGAACGAGTTTCCGCCAACCCTGCTGGAATGGTTCGACCGCCTCAATCGCTGGCTGTATTCGCCGCGCTCGCCGTTGAACTGGTTCACCCGCCGCCGGCTGATGCGAGTGGTGCCCTACAGCCCCGAACATCGCGAGGCCGGCGAACGACTGTGGAACTCGGCGGGCATTGGCCAGGTATTCTTCAACGACAACGGCCAGCCCCGGGAGATCTACCAGCACAACGCCAATGGCGCGCCGAAAACCCGGATGCTGGCGCCGGAGGAAGACTGAAGAGTGAGAGCGACTTGGCAAAAACCGAGTCGCTCAGACGTCTTTCGGTTCAGCAGGTTGATCCCTGTCCGTCATACAGTCCGTACTCACAGAAGCCTCATCAAACCAACTGTCCCAAGCTTCTCCAGCCGGAGCGATGACCCGAGTACGCCCCATAGCGATGATCTCCACTTGCGTAACATCACCAGGAAACGCCATAGCCTCAGTCAGGTAAATAGTCTGACCGCTGCTGTTTCTAAAGACTGATCCTTGCGCCATCGAGCTATCTCCTGGCGTTTTCAAATAGAGCCACCAGCCTAGCGCGCGTCACCAACAGGTCAACGATCAGGCAAACTTTTCCCCTATGCTTGGGCAGGCCAAGAGATATCTCGGCGCGTCTAAAGCTTACGGACTACTTCTGAAGGCCCTTTCATTCCCATGTTCGAACACCTCGACCTGCATGCCCTGCTCGCGACCTACGGTTACTGGGTGATCGTCCTCGGCTGCCTGCTCGAAGGCGAAACCGTGCTGATCCTGGGCGGCATGGCTGCGCATCAGCAAGTGCTGGACCTGTGGGTGGTGATTGCCGTGGCGACGGTCAGCGGGATGTTCGGCGACCAGTTGCTGTTCTGGAGCGGGCGGCATTTCGGCGGGCGTTTGTTGCCGCGCCTGAAGGGCCAGCAGGCCGCCATCGAGCGGGTGACCGGGCTGATCCGGCGTTACCCCTCGACCTCGGTGCTGGCGGTGCGTTTCATGTATGGCATGCGCTGGGTCGGCCCGGTGGTGATCGGCGCCAGCGGTCTGTCGCCGCTGCGTTTCACCCTACTGAACATGCTCGGCGCGCTGCTCTGGGCCACGCTGTTCGTCTGCGGCGGCTACTGGGCCGGCGATGTGCTGGAGCATCTGTTCGGTGATTTGAAGCCTTATCGCCTGCCGATTGTCCTCGGTGTCGTGGTGCTGGTGGTGCTGGTCGCCCTGCTGCGTCAGCGCCGGGCCAGGGCCAGGAACGCCGCGCCGCTTAACGACTGATCCCGCCCCAATCCAACATCCGGAATTTTCATACTGACCCCCGCACTTTATTTCGTTTGCGGCCCCACCCCGCTCTTGGCTTAGATAGCCCGCATGTTCCAGGCAGACAGAGCCCTTAGCCCATGAGCAGCGAAAGCATCAGCCAGTCGATTTCCATCGTTCACCCCATCCGCCTGAGCCACGGCAAGAATGCCGAGGTGTGGGACGAGAATGGCAAGCGCTACATCGATTTCGTCGGTGGGATCGGCGTGCTCAACCTGGGGCATTGTCATCCGCGGGTGGTGGCGGCGATCCAGCAGCAGGCCACCCGGCTGACTCACTACGCGTTCAACGCGGCGCCCCACGGGCCCTATGTGGAGTTCATGGAGCGGCTGGCGCGCTTCGTGCCCTTGAGTTACCCGGTCAGCGGCATGCTCACCAACAGCGGCGCGGAGGCGGCGGAGAATGCCTTGAAGATCGTCCGGGGCGCCACCGGGCGTACCGCGGTAATCGCCTTCGATGGCGGTTTCCATGGCCGCACCCTGGCCACCCTCAACCTCAACGGCAAGGTCGCGCCCTACAAGCAGAAGATCGGCGTGCTGCCCGGCCCGGTGTACCACCTGCCCTACCCGAGCGCGGACAACGGCGTGACCTGCGAGGAGGCGCTGAAGGCCATGGACCGGCTGTTCAGCGTGGAGATCGATGTCGCCGAAGTGGCCTGCTTCATTGTCGAGCCGGTGCAGGGCGAGGCTGGTTTCCTGGCCCTGGACGTCGAGTTCGCCCGTACCCTGCGACGCTTCTGCGATGAGCAAGGCATCCTGCTGATCGCCGATGAAATCCAGTCCGGTTTCGGCCGCACCGGCCAGCGCTTCGCCTTCTCGCGGCTGGGGATCGAACCGGACCTGGTCCTGCTGGGCAAAAGCATCGGCGGCGGTGTGCCCCTGGGCGCGGTGCTCGGGCGCAAGGCGCTGCTGGACAACCTGCCCAAGGGCGGCCTGGGCGGCACCTATTCCGGCAACCCCATCGCCTGCGCGGCGGCCCTGGCGACCCTGGACGAGATGAGCGACCACAATCTGCAAACCTGGGGCGAACGCCAGGAGCAGGCCATCGTCAGCCGCTACCAGCACTGGCGGGCCGAGCGCCTGACGCCTTATCTAGGGCGCCTGACCGGGGTCGGCGCCATGCGCGGCATCGAGCTGCTCAAGGCCGACGGCTCGCCGGCCCCGGAGCAACTGAGCGCACTGCTCAGCGCGGCGCGGGACGCCGGCCTGCTGTTGATGCCCAGCGGCAAGTCGCGGCACATCATCCGCCTGCTGGCGCCGCTGACCATTGAACCGCAGGTGCTGGAAGAAGGGCTGGATATTCTCGAGGGTTGCCTGGCGCGGTTGGCATGACACCGCGCGTTTGCACAAAAGCCGCTCGCCATGGACACTGGCGCGCCTCATGCCATCGACAAGGAAGTGCAACATGACATGCCCCAGCTACAGAGAGCGGCCCACGGCCGCCAGCCCAGGAATCTTCGGCCGCGGCGAGCACGACTCATGAAGCAGTACATTCCCTTTGTGCTGGTCTACCTGCTGCTGACGCCGCTGTATTACTGGATGAAGCCTTACCCGCTGAGGAAGTGGACAGGCCTGGCCCTGGGTCTGGCCGGGCTGCTGTGGATACTGTTCCTGCCGCCCATGCTGGGCGAGATCGATGCCGGGCTGATTGCCGTGGCGCTGGTGGCCATGGGCAGTTCGCTGTTTTTCAGCCGGCGCCGCTACCAGGACCACGCCTGAGGCGCTGCGTTACAAGCCGAACACCCGCCGCGCATTGCCCTGCAGGAACTTGTCCCGCACCGGCTCCGGCAGCTCCAGGGCCTGGACCTGCTGCATGCATTTGGCGAACGGCAACTGCGGGAAATTACTGCCGAACAACACCTTGTCCTGCCCGTAGGTACGCATGAAATGCAGCAGTTGCGGCGGGTAATAGGCCGGCAGGTAGGCCGAGGTGTCGATGTAGATATTGTCGTGCTTCCAGGCCAGGCCGATCATCTCGTCGGTCCAGGGGTGGCCGATGTGCCCGGCGACGATTCGCAGTTCCGGGAAATCCAGCGCCACCTCATCCAGATAAGGCACCGGCCGCCCGGTTTCCGAAGGCATCAGCGGGCCGGTGTGGCCGACCTGGGTGCAGAAGGGAATGCCCAGCTCCACGCACTTGGCGTACAGCGGGTAGTACAGGCGGTGGTTGGGCGGCAGTTTCCACAGCCAGGGCACGATGCGCAGGGCCTTGCAGCCCAGCTCGCCCACCGCCCGCTGCAGCTCGGCCAGCGCCGCCATCGGCCGGCTCAGGTCCACCGTGGCCACGCCGACGAAACGCTCGGGATAGGCGCGGGTGAATGCAGCAATTTCATCGTTGCTGAACACCCAGCGCTCCGGCCGGCACCAGGCCGCCAGCATCAGCTTCTCGACCCCGGCCTGGTCCATCAGCTCGACGGTCTGCTCGATGCTCAGCGGCTGGTCCAGCAAGTGCGCGGAACCTGACTTCTCGAACAGCCGCGCCACCTCCGGCAGCAACTGCCGCGCCCGGCCGTTGGCCGGTTGTGCCCATGCGTCGATTGCACCCTTCATGAGAGCTATCCCCCTCTGCTGACCGTGATTCAGGCGACGAGGGCTCAGGCTACGTCCGCGCCATGACAGCGACAATGTTCGCAGCGCTCGGCGGCGTTGACCGATCCGCCCAGGCTCGACTCCCGCCCTTGACCTTGTTCCGCCTCCCTCCTTTCACCTTCTGCGCCCTCGGACCGACCAGCGGTTCCAAGCGCGCATTTTGCAGGCATCGTCGTTGATCGGGCGGAAAACGAACTTCTAGAAACAGAACTAGCTGAAACGTATCAGCTTCAGCAAAAACAGCAAATATGCATAAATGCAAATTTATTCTTGACCCAAAAAACCGCCTCGCTTAAGGTGAAATTGCTGTATGCACATACAGTATTTTTTGATGAACATTTATGTGAACCCATTCACGGACGAGGTATTACCTATGAAAAGCAACACTGAAAAATTCGGCAAAACACCCCATCAACCCAGCCTCTGGACTCGCGCCGATGCGCTGAAAGTCCATGCGGACGATCCCACCACGACCCAGCCACTGGTCAGCGCGGATTTCCCGGTACTGAGCAACGAGGTGTTCATCTGGGACACCATGCCGCTGCGCGACCTGGACGGTAACGTGACCTCCGTCGACGGCTGGTCGGTGATCTTCACCCTGACCGCAGATCGTCATCCGAACGACCCGCAGTACATCGACGAAAACGGCAACTACGACATCACCCGCGACTGGAACGACCGCCACGGCCGGGCAAAGATGTACTACTGGTTTTCCCGTACCGGCAAGGACTGGGAACTGGGTGGCCGGGTGATGGCCGAAGGGGTTTCGCCCACGGTTCGCGAATGGGCCGGCACGCCGATCCTGTTGAACGAACAGGGTGAAGTGGACCTGTACTACACCGCCGTCACGCCGGGCGCGACCATCGTCAAGGTGCGCGGCCGGGTGGTGACCACCGAGCATGGCGTCAGCATGGTCGGTTTCGAGAAGGTCAAGCCGCTGTTCGAGGCCGACGGCAAGATGTACCAGACCGAAGCGCAAAACCCCTTCTGGGGCTTCCGCGATCCATGGCCGTTCCGCGACCCCAACGACGGCAAGCTGTACATGCTGTTCGAAGGCAACGTGGCCGGCGAGCGCGGCTCGCACACAGTGGGCGAAGCAGAAATCGGCGACGTGCCGCCAGGTTATGAAGACGTCGGCAACTCCCGTTTCCAGACCGCCTGCGTCGGTATCGCCGTGGCCCGCGACGAAGACGGCGACGACTGGGAAATGCTGCCGCCGCTGCTGACCGCGGTCGGCGTCAACGACCAGACCGAACGCCCGCACTTCGTGTTCCAGGACGGCAAGTACTACCTGTTCACCATCAGCCACACCTTCACCTATGCCGACGGCGTGACCGGGCCGGACGGGGTGTACGGTTTTGTCGCCGATTCGCTGTTCGGTCCCTACGTGCCGTTGAACGGTTCCGGTCTGGTGCTGGGCAACCCGTCCTCCCAGCCGTTCCAGACCTACTCGCACTGTGTGATGCCCAACGGCCTGGTGACCTCCTTTATCGACAGCGTACCGACCGACGAAAGCGGCACGCAGATTCGTATCGGCGGTACCGAAGCACCGACGGTCGGGATCAGGATCAAAGGGCAACAGACCTTCGTGGTGGCCGAGTACGACTACGGTTACATCCCGCCGATGCTCGATGTAACGCTCAAGTAATAGCGACACAGGGCGTTCAGGCAGCGAGTTCGAGTTCGATGAAGAACCCGTTGTGGATATGAATCGAGATATCCCGCCTGGCTCACTGCGACTTTGCTCAGGAGCTTCATTGAACAATGCGTAGTACCGACCCTTCGGAACTGGCTACACGGGTGTAGCCAGTTCTGCTCCCTCCTTGCGCGACGCCCCTTTCCCCTTGGCCAGCATGGCTGTCCACGCCCCCCAGGCTCAGCTCCCGGTCTTGACCTTGCTCCAGACCCGGGTACGCACCCGTTCCATTTTCAGCGGCAGCGGTTCCAGCGGGAACAGCGTGGCCATCACTTCCCTGGACGGATAGACACCCGGGTTGTCGCGGATTTTCTGCTCCACCAGCGCCGTGGCATCGCGGTTGGCGTTGGGGTAGCCCAGGTAGTCGGAAGACTGGGCAATCACTGACGGACGCAACAGGTAGTCGATGAACTTCAGACCGTCCTGTGGGTGCGGCGCGTCCTTGAGCAACACCAGGTTCTCCACCCAGACCGGCCCGCCTTCGCGCGGAATGCTGTAGACCAGATGACGGCCGTTGTCAGCCTTCTGCGAGGCGACCTGGGCATCGAACACCCCGCCGCTCCAGCCCACCACCACACAGACGTTGCCGTTGGCCAGGTCGGAGATGAACTTCGACGAATCGAAGTAGCGGATATGCGGCCGGACCTTGAGCAGCAAGGCCTCGGCCTTCTTGTAATCCTCGGGGTTCTGGCTGTTGTAGGGCAGGCCCAGGTAATGCAGGGCAATGGGGATGATTTCGTTCGGTGCATCGAGCATGGCCACCCCGCACTGGCTGAGCCTGGCCAGGTTCTCTTCCTTGAAGATCAGGTCCCAGGAGTCCACCGGCGCCTGGTCGCCGAGCAGCGCCTTGACCTTGTCGACGTCATAACCGATGCCCGTGGTGCCCCACAGGTAGGGTGCGGCGAAGCGGTTGCCAGGGTCGTTGCTCTGCACCTTGGCCAGCATCTCGGGGTCCAGGTGCGACCAGTTGCCGAGCTGGCTGCGGTCCAGTTCCTGGAGCACCCCGGCCTTGATCAGGTTCGGCAGCAGGTCGCTGCTGGCCACCACCACGTCATAGCCACTGCGCCCGGCCATCAGCTTGCTTTGCATCACGTCGCTGTTGTCGAAGGTGTCCTGCAGCACGCTGATGCCGGTTTCCTTGTGGAACTGTCCGGGCGTGTCCGGGGCGATGTAGTCGTACCAGTTGTAGAAATGCACGCTCGGTTCGGCGGCCTGGGCCGTAGCGAAACCGAACAGTGCGGCCAGGGCCAGGGGCAAACAGCGGATAGCTTTCATCTGAGGACTCCGAGCGTTGGCACCCGCCCAAGGGACGTGCGCCTCGCCTTCTGATTATGGATTGTTATGGCAGGGCCGAAAGCGGCGGAAAAACAGCGATGGGGTTTAAGGGATCAACAGCTCGCGAAGGCCATCGGCGTGCTCGACGTATTCGCCGGACAGTTGCAGGCGCCGGTCGTGCAGGTAGTCGTAATCGCGGCGAGCGGCCTTGAGTTGCCCGAGGTCGAGCTGCACCACCTGCCGGCACTCGTCGCGGCCGGCCTCGAACAGCAGTCGGCCGAAGGGATCGACCAGCGCGCTGCCGCCGGCGAACACCAGGCCGCCGGTGCCGCTGCCGACCCGGTTCACCATCACCGCGAAGGCCTGGTTCTCCTGGGCACGGGCCATGATCGCGGTGCGGTGCACCGGGCCGTAGGGGTCCATGTTGCCGTTGCTCACCAGAATCAGCTCGGCGCCCAGTTGGCCGAGGGCGCGGGCGCTTTCCGGCAGTTCGATGTCGTAGCAGATCAGCAGGCCGACCCGCACGCCCCGCCATAGCACGGTGGTGTAACGGTCACCGGGCTGGAACAGACCGCGCTCGTCGGGCCACAGGTGAGTCTTGCGATAACTCGTCGCCACCCCTTCGGGGGTCACCAGCAGCGAGGTGTTGTAGTAATGGCCGGCGGCTTTTTCGGCGATGCCGACCACCACCGCGACCCCCTTGGCGCGCACCGCCCGCAATACGGCCTGGATACTCGGCCCGTCCAATGGCTCGGCGACCTCGGCCAGTTGCTGCTGGTTGGCGAAACCGCTGATCTGGGTTTCCGGGAAGACCAGCAGGTCGATGTCGTCATTACAGTCGGCAATGCCCTGCAGGACCCGCTCGAGGTTGTAGGCCGTGTCGCCGTCACGACCGGCCAGTTGCATCAGTTCAATCTTCATCGTGGATCCTTTGAAGTGTCGGCAGGTCTCCGGACGCCACATGGGTGGCACCCGCCAGGGCTGGTGGCGAGTATGGAGGGGATGCAGCCGCGCGGTAATCACTGCAAAGGAGTACCCCGCCAGGGTTAGCTGGCGGGACAAGGCAACAGAAGACTGGCGGGGTCAGGCGTTACCCAGCGACTGGCGGGAAACCCGCGCAGCCTTCAGCGCGCGCCAGGTCCACAACGCGCCGCACAGGTCCGGCAAGGCCAGCAGCAACAGCACCGGCGACACCAGCCCGGCGGCGACGAAAGCGGCAAAAAACACCGGCACCGACAGGCGGATCGCCACCGTCAGGGCCATCAACTCGCGCCGCTCGGTGTAGCCGGCCCAGACGTAATAGACGCCCAGGTACAAGGCCAACTGGCCCATCACCCGGATCCACACCTCATCGGTCAGGGCGAAGCCGAACAACGGCAACAACAGGTTCGGCGCCAGCACCAACGCGGCGCCCAGCAACAACATGTACAGGCCGAACACAAACACGCTCTTGCCCGGATGGCTCATGGTTTCACTCCTTGGGGGTGCGAGGTGAGGCGATAGGCCTCGGCGTCGAAATAACGGGTCTGCTGGCGGAACTGCCAGCTGAACCCTGGCCACAGGGCGACGTTGCGCCCGCTGTCGGGGTCCATGTACCAGCTCTGGCAACGGCCGACGCTCCATACCGCGCCGCGCAGCCGGTGGCGCAGGCCCTGGTTGAAGCGCGCCTGGGCCTGTGGATCGACATCGACGCTGGTCACGCCCAGGCGTTGCAGGGTGTCCAGGGCACCGAGGATGTAGGCGATCTGCGACTCGATCATGTAGACGATGGAGTTGTGCCCCAGGCCGGTGTTGGGCCCCATCAACAGGAACAGATTGGGAAAGCCGCTGACCGTGGTGCCCTTGTAGGCTTCGCTGCCCTGCTGCCAGGTGTTGACTATGTCCACCCCGCCACGCCCGAGGATCATCCCCGCCGGGAACGGCGTGCGCGCCTTGAAACCGGTGCCGAAGATCAGCGCATCCAGGGCATGGCGCTGGCCGTCGACGGTGATCAGCGCGTCCTCGGTGACTTCACGGATACCGCTGGTGACCAGTCGGGTGTTGGCCTGGGCCAGGGCCGGAAAATAATCGTTGGACTGCAGGATGCGCTTGCAGCCGATGGCGTAGTCCGGGGTCAGTCGCCGGCGCAGTTCCGGGTCCTTGACCTGGCGCCGCAACAGGTTGAGCGCCAGCCATTTGTGCAAGGCCATCAGCCGCGGGTTGAACACGAAGCCCAATACCCGGGTTTCATGGGCGGTGTAGATCAGCCCGCGCAACAGCCGCTGCACCGCGGGAAAACGCCGCAGCAGGCGCTGGGCGGTCGTGGAAAAGGCCCGGTCCGGCTTGGGGATGATCCACGGCGGCGTGCGCTGGAACACCGCCAGGCTGGCCACCCGCGGCTGGATCTGCGGCACGAACTGGATCGCCGAGGCGCCGGTGCCGATCACCCCCACCCGCTTGCCGGCCAGGACATAGTCATGGTCCCAATGCTGGGAATGAAAGACCCGGCCCTTGAAGCGCTCAAGCCCCGGCAGTCGGGGATAGTCCGGGGTCGACAAGGCCCCGGTGCCGGCCACCACCACCTGGGCGAAACGCACGCCGCCACGGGCATCCGTCACCTGCCACAGGGCGCGCTCTTCCAGCCAGCGCAGGCCGGTGACCGCGGTGTTGAAGCAACAGTGTTGCAGCACCTGATACTTGTCGGCGCAGTGCCGCAGGTAGTCGCGGATCTCCGGCTGCGGCGAAAAGCGCCGCGACCAGTCGGGGTTGGGCTCGAAGGAAAACGAATAGAGGTGGGAAGGAATATCGCAGGCACAGCCGGGGTACTGATTGACCCACCAGGTGCCGCCGACGCCGGCTTCCTGTTCGAGGATCAGGAAGTCCTGTTCGCCGCGCTGGCGCAGGTTGATCGCCATGCCGATGCCGGAGAAGCCGGCGCCGATGATCACGACCCGATAGACCCGCGCGGGGTCGGCCTGCTCCTGAAGTAGCGCACTCATGTTCCTGACTCCTGGCGGCACAAACGCCGGGCGAGACCGTCCGCAGCGCATGCACGGCTGTTCATTCCGAAGTTCCGTGGATCGAGGGTGGGCCGCTCACCGGCCCTGGCGGTTAGGTTGACGCTGCGTGCAGCCTGCTGGTCCGGTGCGCCAGGTTCTCCAGCGCCTGCGGGTCGAGTTCGGCGGCGATCACCAGGGCCTGGCGGCGCAGGGTCTGCAGGGGCGTGCGGCGGCCGAATATGCCGGTGAAGTGCATGAACATGCGCAGGCCGAAACCCAGCCCATCGCCCCTTTGCCGCGGCACCAGGTGCAGGTGGGCGTGGGGAATGTGCTGGTTGGTGGCCTTGCCGTCGTTGACGATCAGGTGCGTGCCTTCCACCCCGAAGCCGGCGCGCCGCTGGGCGGCGAGCAAGGTATCGAACACCTGGTACAGGTGCTGGCGGATGACCGTGGGCAGTTGCTCGAGTTTTTCCACATGGGCCAGCGGGATCAGCAGCAAGTGCCCCTGCCCCAGCGGATGCACATCCATGAAGGCCATGCAGTGGGTGTCGCGATAGACCAGGGCACTGGGCAATTCGCCGGCCGCGATCTGGCAGAAAATACAGGTCATCCGTGAATCCTCGGTGAGTGGCGCTCCTTCGGGCGCTGTAAATGTAGCTCACGCCGCTCGCCGAGGTTCGGCGCAAGTTGTTACCGGACGTCGCGCGAACATCCGCGCCAGCAGCCAGCGATCGCGCAGGTAGGGCTTGTTGTCCAGCAGCGCCGCCAGCCGCGGCAGGTTGACGAAGGGCACGCCGGGGTAGATGTGATGCTCGACGTGGTAGTTGATATTGGCCCACAACAGGCCGATCAGCCGGTCGCTGACGGTCACGGTGTTCTTCGCCAGGTCCAGGCGCTCCGGGTCGCCAACCGCCAGGGTGGCCATGGGGAAGTGCTCGTAGCCCCGGGAAATCGGGTTGATCACCAACGCCAGCAACAGCAGCGGCACGATGAAGATCAGCACGAATTGCAGCATCAGCCCCTGGCTGTAGCACCAGGCGCCGATCGCCGCCAGCGACAGCAGATTGAACGCCAGCTCGCGCAGAACCCGGTTGCGCACCGCCTTGCCGTAGCGCACCAGGGAAAAGTAGATGAAGCGCGGCACGAACACGGCGATGCGCAGGAACATCCACTTCACCCCGCCGGTGTAGTTCCAGTCGTCGGGGTCCTTGTCCGGGTCGCCCAGGTAGCGGTGATGGTATTTGTGGCACTCGGTGAAGGAGGAAAACGGGAACACGATGAACCAGGCCATGAAGCGCCCGACCCACAGGTTCAGCGCCGCCGAACGAAAGCCGCTGGCATGCCCGCAATCGTGCTGCAGCACGGTGAAGGCATGCAGCTGGTTGCCCAGCACCAGCACCGCCAGCGCCAGGCCCCAGGGGTTGTCGCCGAGCAGGATGTACAGCGCCGCCGCGCACCAGACCAGCACATGCAGTACCGACCAGAGCACGAACTTCAGCGGCTGCGGCTGCATCAGTGCCTGCAACTGAGCCTGGCGTTCGCGGTCGACCCGCAGTTCGGCGCGCTTGGCCAGCCGCAGTTCGTCCTCGGCGGCGTGTTGGGTTGAATGATTCATGAATTGACCTTCCTCTGTCTGTATCGCTAATCGACTTGCAGGCGCACGTCGTCCGTCAATGGATAGCCCACGCACAACAGTGCCTGGCCCCGGTTCAGTTCGTCCGCCGACAGCCCATGGTCCTCGCGCATGCGTACCTGCCCCGCCAGCCGGGTGCAGACGCAGGCCGTGCAGAAACCGCTGCGGCAGGAAAACGGTGGCTGCACGCCGCTGGCCAGGGCCGCGTCGAGCAGGGTCTGGCCCGGGGCGACCGTGAAGCTGAACGCCTGGCCCTGCATCAGCAGCTCCACGCGTTTTTCCGTGTCGCCGCTGGCCACTGGCGCCTTGGCCGGGGTGAAACGCTCCTGGTGCACGCTTTCCGGGGCGATGCCCAGGGCCTCCAGGGCGGCGGTCACCTCGTCCATCATGCCGCTGGGGCCGCAGCTGTAGTATTCGCGGGCTTGCGGGCCGGGCAGCGCGCCGAGAATGTCGATCACCCGCTGCCGGGTCAGGCGCCCTTCGTGGGCCCCCGGGGTGTCCGGTCGCGACAGCACATGCACCAGTTGCAAACGCTCGCCGAAGGTCTGGCGCAGCTGGTCGAGCTTGTCGCGAAAGATCACCGACTCCTGATTGCGGTTGCCGTAGATCAGCGACACCTGGGCATCCGGCTCGAAGTGCAGCGCCGACTTGAGGATCGAGAAGATCGGCGTGATCCCGCTGCCCGCAGCCAGCAGCACCAGGTGCCGCCCCCGGCCCGGCTGCGGGGCGAAGGTGAAGCGGCCGTGGGTGCCGAGGGTCTGCACCGCGTCGCCGGCGCTCAGCTCCTGCACCAGGCGGTTGGAAACCTTGCCGCCGGCCACGCGCTTGACGGTGATCGACAGGGTCTTGTCCAGCCCCGGCGTGCTGCTGATGGAATAGGCGCGGCAGCCCTTGGCGCCGTCGACGTCGACCTCCAGGGTCAGGTACTGCCCGGCGCTGTAGCGGACTTTGCGCAGCAGCGGCTGCTTGAGGTGAATGGTCACCGCATCGTCGGTTTCCCGTTCGATGGCGGCGACTTTCAAGGTCAGGGGACGGTTCATGGCTGGCCCAGGGCGCTGTGCGCGGGGGTGGGTTCGTCGGCGTTGCGCGGTGTGGCGAGGCGCCGTTGATGGGCATGTTCATGGGCCGCGATGGGCGCCGGCAGCACCCGGAATTGCAGCAGGCGGACTTTCTCTGCGTGGTCCAGCGGCTGCCACCAGTCGAGCTTGTCCGCCAGCGCATCGAAGCGGCGCAGCATCAGCAGTACGAACAGGCCGAATACGCTGAGGTCGCGAAACACCATGGAACCCGCGGCCGCCAGTTCCGGCTTGAGCCGCTCGAACAGCGCCGGGCTCTCCGACCAGTGGCCGACAGACCAGTGATGGTGGCAGGCGTGGTAACCCTCGTTGAGGATGTTCACCGGTGTTTCCAGCAGGGTCACGGTGTTGTACATCCAGTCCTTGGGGTCTTGCTGGCCGCCGTAGAAGGCGTGCTGGCTCCAGTGGATGACGCCCATCAGGAAGTTGCTCGCGCACCAGGGCACCAGCATGTAGAGCACGGCGATCGGCAGGCTGTAGCACGCCAGCGCGACGAACAGCCCGACATGCACCAGGTTGCCCATGACCATGGCCCGGGCCTGGCTGCGCTTGTGTTTGCTCTTGAAGTACAGCCAGGGCGAAACCATGAACTGCTGGTACATCACCTCGCGCACCATATACACGGCGAAATCCCAGGCGCTGGCATGGTCGTAGCGCGCGGTGGCGTAGACATCCAGCGGCCCGGCGTTTTCCCGGTGATGCTGTTGCAGGTGCGCCGCCGCATGGGGGATCAGGCCCATGGGAATGGCGAAGAACATGTACAGGAAGGAATTGCCGACCCAGCGATCGAGCAGGCTCGAACGCTTGAAGATACCGCCGGGCACATGGCCTTCCTGATGCATGGCGCTGAAGGAGCGGACAAAGCCGCGAATGTTCGGCCCATAGACGAAGGCGTAGAACAGCAGCACCAGCAGCCAGGAGATTTCCTTGAGCCACAGCTGGGCGATGAACACCGGCCCGGCGGTCAGGCCCAGGCTGATGGCGGCGGCCAGGATCGGCTCGTCCCGCGGGTCCTTGAGCAAGCGGTCGGCCAGGGGTTGCAACAAGCGGTGATAGCTCGTCACCAGCCAGTTGCCCAGGGCCTTCATGCCCGGCAGCCACGACAATGACCGGCGCCCGGCCTGCAAGGTGCATGACAGGGCCAGAATCACAGCGATGGCTGCGGTGTTGAACACCAGCAGCAGGCTGAACAGCGGAATAGCCAGGCAGTGAAACCCGCGACCGACATTGGCCGGGCGCGGCGGATAGAGAAAATCGCTACTCATGCTTCTACTCCATTAGGCATGTTGCCGAGGCCGGAGCGACGCCAGGGGCGCCGAAGCTCCGGCTGCGGTAGCAGGCGAATCAGGCGCTGTAGGACTCGCGCAGGAACTGCGCCAGCAACGGCGTGGCGGCACTGCGGGAGATCGGGTGGAAGCCGATCGCCCGGGAGGCCGCCAGCAGATAGGCCACTTCGTCGGAGGCGATGAACGCCATGCCACCCAACAGCTCGACGCTGAGGTTGGTCGCACGCTCGATCGCCGCCTGCACCAGGAAGCGCGTGCACAGCGCCTTGTGGTAGGTGTTCATCGGCGCATCCTGTTGTGCCTGCAATTCGCCGGCGGTGCCGAGCAGCGCCTGATGGGCGCCCTCCAGCTCGATGCACAGCAGGGCCAGTTGCGCGGGGTCGGCGAAGGGCTTTCTCAGCAGCCGGTCGACCAGCGCCGAAGCCACGCCCAGGTAGCTGCCGCCGACCATCAGCTGGAACCAGCTCAGGCCGTTGAGCGAGGTTTCCATGGCGGTGGCGGCCACTTCTTCGCTGTCGGCGCCGTCGGCCAGCAGCATGCGCTCGCTGGGCACGAACACGCCGTTGAACACCAGTTCGTTGCTGTCGGTGGCACGTAGCACCGTGGCGTTCCAGAAGGGTTCGCGGGTGATCGTGCTGCCATCGGCAAAGACCACGGCAAAGCCCTGGCTGACGCTGCCGTCGTCCTGTTCACAGGCGACGCCGACCACGATCACGTCCATGTGGTGGCTCATGGTGCAGGGCTTCTTGCTGCCGTCGAGGACAAAACCGCCCTTCACCGGCCGCGCCTTGACGCTGCGGTTGAAGATCTCCGAGCCCGGCTTGCCCTCGGCGAAGGCCGAGGCGATCAGCAGCTGGTTCTGGGTGATGCCCCACAGCAGCTCTTCCGCCGCCGGGATCAACCCGCCCAGCTGCACGATGGTGGCGATGGTGTGGTGATGCATGGTCATCATCACCGCCAGGGATGGGCACAGCGAACCGATGGCGCGCAGGATCTCCACGGTTTCCTCCGGCGAGGCGCCGAGGCCGCCGTAGGTCTCGGGGATGATCAGGCCGGCGGCGCGATAGTCGCGAAACAGCCCGCAGAGCACGGCCGGGTCGGCTTGCTCCAGGGCCATCAGGCCGCGCTCCCGGAGGGCGGCGAGCAGGCCCGGCAGGTACTTCTCGGTGGCGTTGCGGGCGTTGTGCATCGACATGGTGTGGACTCCTTTCTCGTTGTCAGGGTTAACCGGCTTTTTCGATCAACTGCTCCACCGCGGGGGCGAAACCGAAGGCTCGGGCCAGGTCGAAGATCGCTTCGGCATCCTCCAGTGGAGGACGCTTGCCGATGCTGTAGTCGCGCTGCAGGCCGGCCATGGTCAGGACCATGGTTTCGGCCAGGCAGCTGAAGGTCACGCCCGTGGGCAGACCGGTGAGGTTCTGTTGGCCGAAACGCTGGCTGCGGTCGGGCAGATGGATCAGGCCGCCTTCGATCACCGTGACGTCCGGGCGCAGCGCCAGGGTGACGTGGCCGATGTCCGGCGGCTGCGCGCAGTCGCAGATGATCGCGTTCTGATGCAGCACCAGCGGGTCGATAAAGGCCGAGCCATTGGAGGTGGCCGAGAGCACGGTTTCCAGGCGCGGCAGCCAGTGGCCCAGGTCCGCGGTGATCACCAGCGGCGGCTGCACCTGCGGCTTGCCCTGGGCCAGGGCATCGACGCTGTCGAACAGCGTACGCAATTGCTCCTCGTCGCCAAGGTCGCGATCCAGCAGTTGCTCGACGCTGGCCAGGCTCGGCAGGAGCAGCACCAGGGTCTTGGCGATGCCGCTGCTGTGGCCGCCCTGGATCTGCAGCAAGGCATCGCGATACAACTCGCCGGCCACCAGCCGCAGCTCGTCCATGGCGCCCCGATTGGCCCCATTGCCGAGCAAGACCAGGTGCTCGCAGAAGCGCCCCAGGCGCAGGCTGGCCAGGCGCCCCACCGAACCGTAGGCACCGATCACCCCGGTCAGGCGCTTGGCCAGCGGCGCACCGCGGTTGGCGCAAGTGCTCAGCAGCGCATCGACACCGACCATGGCCGTCAGGCTGTTGCCGGTGGTGGTGTGGAACCGCTCGTTGATGACATCCACGCCGGCACTGGAAATCACCGAGGTGTAGGCCCCCAGCCCGACGAAATCCACCTCCAGCTCGGCGACGCTGTCCAGGTAGTTGGCCAGCAGCTTGCGCCGCTTGCCCAGGCTCAGGCGCATCAGGTCGCGCGGTTGCAGCAGGCTGCCGACCAGCCAGCCTTCGACGTAGTCGCCGGCATCGTTGTAGACCCGGCGGGCGTGATAGGACACCCCGGCGTCGAGGTCGGGCTTGGCCCATTCGGAGAAGTCGTCGAGCCAGCCCTGCATAAAGGTTTTTTCCGCCGCCGACAGCCCCAGGCCGTCCACCACGCTGTCACCGTTGACGCTCTCGGCGGTGGTCGGGTGCAGCAGGAAGGCGAAGCGTCCCAGGCAGCGCCCGCTGCTGCGCGGTTTGCCGGGCACCACCCAGGGGCTCGGCACACCCCGTGGCCCGGCATAGCCGTGGGCTTCGAGAATCAAGCGATGCTGCTGGTTGTGCACCACCAGTTCCGCCACCGCCTTGAGGCCTTCGAGCAACAGGTCGATATCGGCGCGCTCGATGCACAGCGGCGGCTGGATGCGCAGCACGTTGCCTTCGGTGAGGGTCGGCAGGCAGTACACGCCATGCCGGCTTTTCAGGTAGCCGCAGACGATCGGCACCAGGGCGCCGAAAGCGCTGGCCAGGGACAGCGTATACAGGCGCTCGCCGCTCCAGCGGCGGAACTTCAGGCCGAGCATCAGGCCGCGGCCGTCGAGGCTGTGGAACACCTCGGGATAGTCGCGCACCAGACGCGACAGCCCGGCGTACAGGTAGGCGCCCTGCTCCGCCGCATGCTTGAGCTGGGCGCCGTCGTTGGCCGTAAGCTGATCGAGCACGGCCAGGCCGATGGCGGCGCTGAAGCCGTTCACGGCGAAGGTGGAACTGTGGTGCCGGTCGAAATCGCGGCTCCAGCACTGCTCGCCGTAGATGCACGCGCCGATGGCCGCGACGCCGCCGCCCAAGGCCTTGGCCAGCAGCACCACGTCCGGTTCCAGACCGTGGGCGGTGGCGGCGAACAGCTCGCCGGTGCGGCCCAGGCCGGTCTGGATCTCGTCGAGCACGAACAAAGTGCCGTATTGGCGGCAGAGGTTCTGCGCCGCCAGCAGGTAGCCTGGCGGCGGGGTGATCATGCCCGCCTCGCCCTGCACCGCCTCGACGAAAAAGGCCGCGGCGCGCCGGGTTTTCAGCAGCGCCTCGAGGGCCTCCAGGTCGCCATAGGGCACATGGCTGAAACCGTCGGCGCGGATCTGGAACGGCTCGCGGTAAGTGGCCTTGCCGGTGACCCCGACCGCGCCCTGGGTCTTGCCGTGAAAACCGGTCAGGGTGCCGATCACCAGCTCGCGCTGGGTCGCGGCGCGACACAGCTTGATCGCCGCTTCGACGGTTTCCGCGCCGCTGGTGGTGAAGGTCACCTTCGAGTGGGTACCCGGCGCCAGCTCGATCAGGCGTCGCGCCAGTTCTTCGGCGCCGGGGTTGATCAGCGGCTGGACCAGCGAGGCCTGGCCGCTGGCGAGAAAGGTGTGGATCGCCTCGGTAACAGGCGCCGCGCCATAACCGAAAGGCACCGCGCCGAACTGGCCGACGAAATCGATCAGGGTCTGGCCGCTGGCGGTTTCGATGCGGGTGCCCTGGGCGCGCACCACGGTCTCGTTGAGGCCGACGAATTCCAGCAGTTCCTGGCGGGTGATATTGAGCAATGAATCAGCCATGACGGACCTCCCCCACTGCGCCGAACGCGCCCTGGTTGATGACGCCGTACAGGTGCTGGCTGACCTTGCTCACGGTGTCGTGCAGGTAGGCCAGCTCAGGGTCCAGGGAGATGCCGAAACGGTCCTCGAACTCGGCGGACAGGCCGACGATCAACACCGAGTCGACGCCCATCTCGTGGAACGAGCGCTCGACGTCCAGCGACCCGGAATCGACCTCCAGCAGGCTGGCCAGGGTTTCGGTCACGGCAAAGGTTATTTCGTCTATGTGCACAGTCGCCTCCCAGCGTATTTCGCTTCCTTTGCATGGCCGTTGGCCCGCGCCAACCGCGTGGTGAAACCAGCGGATCAACGCTTGGGCAGGCGTCATGATGCAAACGCGTGTTGAGTGTGGATAACCCGACGGAGCAGGCTATTTGCTACACCCCGATGCTCGGCGTCATGCCGGTTCAGCTCAATACTCCGTAAGGAGTAGCGAGCCCTGTAGCCGCTGCCGCAGGCTGCGATAGGACCGAAGGTCCTCCAGCGGCCTCAAGATCCCTGCGCCTGCTGCGCAGTCGATCGCAGCCTCGCAGGCTCGGCAGCGGCTACAGGGTTTGGCGCCGACCGGTAGGTCGCGCCAGGCTTTGGCTTTGGCTTTGGCTTTGGCTTTGGCTTTTGATCTTGATCTACCCGCCCCATCGGGAGGCTTCGTTCCGGTGTTCATCAGGGGGATGGCGCGCAGCGCCCCTCGACGCAGTCGAGGACATCGTATGGAGGTCGAAGCGAAGCCGACCGGAGTCGATGCCCCCTGAGGGACGCCGGAGCGAGGGAACCTGAGCGCAGCGAAGGCCGTACGCAGGGGCAAGCGTTTTTGGTTCCTTTTTAGGCGTTTGTAAAAAGGGACTCGCCGTAAGGGCGAAACCATAAGCAGCCGTTACCGTAGAAATGGATATGTACACCATCCCAAACATGCAGCACCCAAACAGACCCCATCGCGGCCAATCGAGCGTCGACCGGCCGCTCCTACAGAGGCGCAGGCGACGCCGAAGCACTGACCCCCGTCAGCACTGTGGAAGGGTTACCGGATGAAAGACAGGCAGGCAGCACTCACTCGTCGCAGAACAACGCCGCGATCTGCGCCCGACTCGACGCCTGGAGTTTGGAGAAGATGTTCTGCAGATGGGTTTTCACGGTCTTGTCGCTGATGCCGAGGATCTGGCCAATCTCCCAGTTGGTCTTGCCTCGGGCCACCCAGCGCGAAATCTCCGCTTCGCGGCTGGACAGGATGGACAACAGTTGATGGTTCGGCCCCGGGTTGTGGCGCAACAGCTTGCTGCCCAGCGCCCGGTTCAGGGCGATGTGCAGGTACGGGGCGAAGACCATCATGCGCATTTTGCTTTCGTGGGCCACGGTGGCCGAGATGTTGTGAAAGAAGTAGCCGGTGAAGGTGTTGCGGTGCAATCCGGGCAGCAGGGTCCAGCCCAGGTTGCGTATGCCGTGTTCGCGAAAGATTTTCGCCCACACCTGGTCCTGCGAGTTGCCCAGGCGCTCCAGGGTGGTGAACTTGGGGCGCCCGCAATGCTCGATGGGGTCGATGCCCAGCGGCGGAATCATGCCGTCGCGACCGACGATGGCCTTGATCAGGTCATCGGAGACGCTGTCCGGATGAATCAGGTGCGAAAAGAACACCCGGTGCGCGCGGACCCTGCCGCTGGCGAACACGAAGTTCTCACAGGGCAGGATCTGCGGCAGCGCCAGCTGGGTCTGCTGCGTCAGCTCGGCGATGCTGCGCGCCGAGGTGATGCAGTTGAGCACGCTGGTCAGTTGCAGCCGTTGCTGGCTGTCGGTGGGCGGCAACGACAGCACCGACCGCGGGCGGCTGGCCAGTTCCAGCCGCGGTTCGCAGAAGGCCGGCTGGGCGAACAGCAGCGCCGCGGGCTTGGGCGCATGCACCGGGCCGATCGATAGACTGGTCATGCTTCCACGACCTGGCTGTCGACGGTGATGTCACGCAATACCCGGCCGTTGCTCTCCACCGCGATCACCGACTTGTCCAGCGGGTGGGCTTCGGCCGGCGCGGCATCATCGAGTGCCGCCAGCCAGGGAGCGAACTGCTTGCGGCACTCCTGGCGCTTGATCTTGCCGCTGGAGGTACGCGGCAACGACCCGCCGAACACCAGCAACAGCACCGGCCGCGCCAGTTGGTGCTGTTGCCACAGCCGCGCTTTCAAGTCGCTGAACAGCTGTGGCAGGTCGAGGCTGCGCAAGGCACGCCGTTCGATTTCCTGGGCGATCACCACCTGCTCGCTGTCGCCGGTCTCGATGCTGAAGGCCGCGGTGCCGTCCGGGCGAAAGCTGTCATGGGTGCGCAGCACGGTGTTCTCGATATCACCAGGGTGATGGTTGACGCCATTGACGATGATCAGGTCCTTGAGCCGCCCGGTGACGAACAGCTCGCCGTCGAGCAGGAAGCCCAGGTCGCCGGTGCGAAAGTAGCGCGACCAGCCGAGCGCCGGCGGGGCCGGGCGAAAGGCCGCGGCGGTGCTCTCCGGGCGCTGCCAGTAACCGCTGGCGACGCTGTCGCCGAGGATGCAGATCTCCCCGACCCGCCCGTCTTCCAGCGGCTGCTCGGTGTGCGGGTCGCAGATGAACGGACCCTGCCCGGGGATCCCGCGGCCGCTGCTGACCAGGGTGCGCAGGCGCAACTCGGCGTCGCTGCCCGGGCCTTCATGCAGGCATGCCACATTGTCCTCCAGCAAGCCGGCATGGAACTGACGGATCACCGGCTCGCGCTTGCTGCCGCCGGCGCTGACCATCAGCGTGCCTTCGGCCAGCCCGTAGCAGGGAAAGGCCGAGGTGCTGGCAAAACCGGCGCGGGCGAAACGCTCATGGAAGGCGGCAATGGTCTGCGCCCGCACATGCTCGGCGCCGTTGAACGCCACCTCCCAGCTGCTCAGGTCGAGGCCGGCCAGCTCTTCGTCCTTGATCTTGCGCAGGCACAATTCATAGGCGAAGTTCGGCCCGCCGCTGACGGTGCCGCGGTAGGTGCTGATGGCCTGCAACCAGCGCAGCGGCCGTTGCAGGAAGTGGATCGGCGCCAGCAGGGTCGAGCCGAAGCCGACGAACAAGGATTGCAGGATGCCGCCGATCAGCCCCATGTCGTGATACGGCGGCAGCCAGCTGACCAGGTGGCTGTCCTTGTGGGTCAAAAAACCGCGGCTGATGCTGCGCGAATTGTGAATCAGGTTGCCGTGGGTCACCGCCACTCCTTTGGGAATCCCGGTGGAGCCGGAGGTGTATTGCAAAAAGGCGATATCGTCCCGGGTTACCGGGACGGCCCGCCACTCGCTGGCCAGGGCCAGGTCGAGGCTCGCCATGTCCAGCACCCGCGGACTCTGCGCCTGCCCCAGCCGGGCCAGGATGGTCGGGACATCCTCGCCACTGGCCAGTGCCGCCGTCGGCTGGCAGTCGTCGATGATGCCGTCCAGCCGGTCCAGGGTCTTGGTCGCCCCCGGCGGGTAGGCCGGCACCGCCACCAGCCCGGCATACAGACAGCCCATGAAGGCGATCACATAGTCCAGGCCTGGCTTGAGCAGGATCAGCACCCGGTCCCCCGCCTGGCAATGCCCCTGCAACCGGGCCGCCGCCGCTCGGGCCGCGCGGTCCAGTTCAGAGAAGGTGATCAGGGTTTCTTCGTCTCGCCCGTTGTGCAGAAAACGATAGGCCAATCGGTCCGGGATCGTATGGGCGTGAAGCTGCAGACATTCCGAAAAATTCGCATACGGAACGTCGCTATCGTGGTCGTTCGTAGTCATTATTTTGTGTCCAGGCAGCCGTACTTAGCCATCTCCCGCAAGGCCCGAAATCTGCGGCCTTGCGCATCCATTACGCTTGATCATCCTCTGGGAGCGCGCAGTCGAAGTTAATACTCCGAACGGCGTATACCCGCAATTTCCGCCCCCGGCGCATATTCGCCTCACAGCTCGATGCATGCATGGCTTTTTGCCATATCACTTGCAGTCATCAGCTTTTTTCAAGGGTGTGAAGCCGATATATCCAGGCCCGTGCAAGCCGGGCCTGTGCAACCGGCCATGCCATCAAACCCAGGCCGGAGCGGGAGCGCCCCGGTATCGCCAGCAGCGTGCGCAGCACGGGAGAACAGGATGTCTTTTAGCGAATACGCCACCTTCGATGCGGTCGGCCTGGCCGATCTGGTCAGGACCGGGCAGGTACGCCCCTCCGAACTGCTGGAGGAAGCCATACGCCGCATCGAAGCCTTCAACCCGGCGGTCAACGCCGTGGTCTACAAAGCCTACGACAAGGCCCGGGCGCAGGCCGCCGCACAGGACAAGGCGCCGCCGACCGGCGCGCTGCACGGAGTGCCGTTCCTGCTCAAGGACATCCTCGGCGACTGTCAGGACCTGCCTTCGACCCTGGCCTCGCGCATGCTGCAAGCGCGGGTCATGCCCCAGGACTGCGAGCTGGTGAAGCGCTTTCGCCAGGCCGGACTGGTGTTCGTCGGCAAGACCAACGCCCCGGAGTTCGGCATTCTGCCCACCACCGAAGGCGCCTTCCATGGGCCGGCGCGCAACCCGTGGAACCTGGAGTATTCCACCGGCGGCTCCAGTGGCGGCGCGGCCGCCGCGGTGGCCACCGGCATGGTCCCGGCGGCCCATGGCAACGACGGCGGCGGCTCGATCCGCATTCCCGCGTCCTGCTGCGGCCTGGTCGGCCTCAAGCCGACCCGGGCGCGCAACTCCCTGGCCCCGGACTTCGGCGAGCTGCTCAGCGGCCTGCTGGACGAACATGTGCTGACCCGCAGCGTGCGCGACAGCGCCGCCCTGCTCGACGCCACCCACGGCGTGGTGCCGGGCGACCCGTATCGCGCGCCGCCGATGCAGGGGCGTTTTCTCGACCAGCTCGGTCGCGAACCGGGACGCCTGCGCATCGCCTATTCCAGCACCGACCCGGCCGGGCGGCCGCTGCACCCCGACTGCATCGCAGCGGTGGAAAGCACCGCGCGCCTGCTCGAATCCCTCGGCCACCATGTGGAAGAAGCGGCGCCGCAGTTGGACCTGCAAAGCTTCGCCGAAGCCTTCAGCGCCCTGTGGTTCTCCGGCATTGCCTTCGCCGTGGAACTGATGAGCCTGCAACTGGGACGCGGCCCGTTGCCCGGCGAGCTGGAAAACCTGACCCAGGCCGTGCATCAACGCGGCCTTGGCGTCAGCGCGGTGGAGTACCAGATGTCCGAGCTGGTGTTGCAGCAGGTAGGTCGGGAAATGGCGCGTTTCCACCAGACCTACGACTGCTGGCTGACCCCGACCCTGGCCCGGCCGCCGCTGCGCAACGGCGTGGTGGATATCCATTCCAGCGACCTGGAAAGCACCTACGGCCCGCTGATCGACTACAGCCCGTTCACCGCCATCCATAACGCCTCGGGGCAACCGGCGATTTCCTTGCCGTTGCACTGGAACGCCGAGGGCCTGCCGATCGGCCTGATGCTCAGCGCCGCCTTTGGCGAGGAAAGCCTGTTGTTCCGCCTGGCCGGCCAGTTGGAACAGGCACGCCCGTGGAAGGACCGGCGGCCACAGTTGTTCATGCAGCACAGCCCCGACGAAGCGGTTATCGGCTAAGGAGAGCACCGAGCATGCGCACGCTGGACACCTCGACCGCCTCTGCCTGTTGCCGTGCCGGCGCAGGCCAGGAGCCGCACCAGCCGGGGGCCATCCCCTGGCCCACCGACGGCCTGGACCGCGAGCAACTGGCGCGTTATGGCAAGGAGCTGATTCGCCAGACCCTGCCCTTCACCGTGGAAAACCGCCGCCTGAGCTGGTGGCATTTCTACTCGACGCTTTTGGTGATCGGGCTGTTCGGCTCGGCCGTGGCCCTGCCGCTGTGGTGGCCGCTGCGCCTGGGCTGCAGCGTGCTGCTGGGCTTGTCCCTGGTGCGCATGTTCGTGCTGTACCACGACTACATGCACGGTGCGATCCTCAAGGGCTCGCGTTTTGCCGAGGTGTTTTTCAAGACTTTCGGCCTGCTGCTGATGGCCCCGCCGACACTGTGGAAGCAGTCCCACGATTACCACCACGGCCACAGCTGCCAGTATGTCGGCGCGGAGAAAAACCGCCTGCCGCTGCTCTCTACTCACACTGACCTGGGCACCTTTCCCCTGCTGTCCACCGAGGAATATGCCCGCGCCGGGCGCCTCAAGCGCTTGCGCTACCGCGTCGCCCGACACCCGCTGATGATCCTGCTGGCGTCATTCAGTATCTTTATTTTCAGCATCTGCCTGGTCTCGCTGATCACCCAGCCGCGGCATCGACTGTGGTCGCTGTTGGCCCTGGCGCTGAACCTGGCGAGCGCCGTCGCCCTGGCGCTGCTGGCGCCGGACATCCTGCTGTATGGGGTGCTGGTCCCCAGCCTGTCCGGCTCGGCGCTGGGCGCCTACATGTTCTACTGCCAACACAACTTCCCCGGCGTGCGTTACCCCGAGCGCGCCGACTGGGACTACGCGGCCACCGCGGTGTTCTCCTCCAGCTACATGCGCACCGGTCCACTGATGGCCTGGTTCACCGCCAATATCGGCTACCACCATGTGCACCACGCCAACTCGGGCATCCCCTTCTACCGCCTGCCGCAAGCCATGGCGGCGATCCCGGCGCTGCAATCGCCGATCACCACCTCACTGCACCCGCGGGATATCTACCGCTGCCTGCGGCTCAAACTATGGGACCCAGCGCGCCAGCGCATGGTCTCGTTCGCCGAGTTTCATCAGCAGGCGCGACGCTGAAGGAAATGCGGCAGAGGCGTTGCCCCGCGAACGCCCGCCAGGGATGATCGGCGCCGGAATTTTCCCGTCGATCGCGGGTCAGTAGAGCCACGCCTTTTCGCACCGGTCCGTTGGTCCGTGACAATGGGGCCTCGGTCCCATAAATTAGGCGCCCTGAAAAGGCCCGGTGCTTTTCTAGCCTCATTTCCAGTTAAACGAAGTAGTGAAATATCAATGTCCGATTCCAATACAGAAGAATCCGTAAACGCCTTGTCGTCCAAAGCGGAATACGAAAACGCCATCAATCTTTCACAGCATGTCTCCCAGGCCAAGACCATCAGCGAGATGGTCCTCGACGCTTTCCAGTCCACCAAGGAAAGCGACCAGATCCGCGAATTGCGCGCCGAGATCCGCCAGGCTCACGACCGCTTCGACGACGACCGCGCCTATGAACTCATGGGCCAGCTCAAACAGCTCAAGGACGCCGAGGCCGCCGACAGCGCCGCCCTGGAAGACCTGAGCAGCAAGTTCCCGATCAGCCGCATCCTCTCCAGCTACAAGGACGACCCGAGCTTCCAGGAGCTGGTCTACGGCCTGGCGCTGAAGGTGCTGAACCAGACCCACCAGGCCATCAGCAGCCCGGGTGGCGGCAAGAGCAAGGCCTCGCGGGCCAAGAAGGAAATGGAAGTGTTCGCCATCAGCAAGGACGGCATCAGCGTCACCCTGCCGATCCGCCCGCGTTCCAAGGCCAACGTCGACCGTGAAGCCTTCGAGTTCCTCGGTTTCGCCTTTGTCGGCGAAGGCGACGAAGCGGAACTGGAAAGCGAAGTGTTCTTCGACAAGGACGGCAACGAACAGCCGGCCACGCGCAAGAACATCGTCACCGCGATCCAGCAGCAGACCGCGTTCGAAGGCTACAGCGCTCTACAACAGCAGTAACCCGTACCCGCGGGCTTGCTCGCGCAGACGGCGGATAGGGCAACAGTGCAGCGCGCCCTTCCGCCGGCTGGCTCCTACGAATCAAAGGCCGGGGCCCCCTCAGTTGCCCCGGTAATCGGCGATGGGATACATCGCGCACAAAGCCTCGGTCTGAAGACGGAACTGTTCCTGCAGCTCAGGCTCCAGGCGGTACTTCTGCTCGCTGAGGGGCGTCACCTTGTCCAGTATCCGACAGACCAGTTCGACGACTTCACGACACCCCTGGGGATCGATGTAGCGTTGGGCGATGGAGCCCGTGCCGATACACAAGCCATTGGCGACGAATGAGGATCGGGTTTCCCCCAGTGCGCGGTTTTTACTCACGATGATGCCGCATCGCTCCAGTGCCGAGGCGGCAATCGAACCGCTAACCCCACCACGCAGCCTGAGCAGAATCGTGTGGTTCTCCGTCCCCCCGCCCACGACTTCGTAGTCCTGTGCCATGAATGCGCTGGCCATTGCATCGGCCGTGCTGCGAATCCGTCCCATGTAGGCGTCGAACTCCGGGGTCATCGCGTAGCCCAGCGCAGCCGCCTTGGCGGCGATCATGTTGACCGCCGGCGAGCCCTGCATCCCGGGGAATACCGCTTGCTCAAGGACACGACTGAAGCTCGCCCTCAGGCCGGGAACCTTGGTGTCGGCATCCCGGCCGGAAAGGATGAGGCCGCCACGCGGCCCCGCGAGTTGCTTGTGGGTACACGCGGTGGTGACATGCGCCACGTCGATCGGGCTTGGATGTCGACCCGTTGCGACCAGCCCGGCGATAGAGGAGATATCCGCCAGCAGGATGGCCCCGGCCTCGTCGGCAATAGCGCGAAAGCGTTGGAAGTCCACGACCCGGGAATAGGCCGTCGCACCGCAGATGATGATGCGCGGACGATGGGCGAGCGCCAGATGGCGTACCTCTGCGTAATCGATCACGCCCTGCGATGTGGTGCCGTAGCGGATCGCCTTGTAGTGAGTGCCTGTGAATGCGACAGGGCTGCCGTGGGTCAGGTGCCCGCCATGATCGAGGGCCATGCCGAGAATGGTGTCCCCGGGCTCGAGCAGGGCAGCAAGCACCTGGTAGTTGGCGTTGGAGGCGGAATGCGACTGTACGCTGGCATATTGCGCCCCGAACAGCTCCCGCGCCCTGCGAATCGCCAGGGACTCGACCAGATCGACGTTCTCGCAGCCGACATGATGGCGCTTGCCTGGTATGCCCTCGGCGGTGACGTTGACCAGTGCCGAGGCAGACGCCGCGAGGATTCGAGGGTTGGCCGCGCAGGAAGATGAAACCAGGGACAGTGTGCGGTGTTGACGCCTGACTTCAGCGTCCAGGATCCCAGCCAGTTCGGCGTCTTCTGCCCGCAGATCCGCCAAACCTCGTCGCAGCAGGTCGGCCTGGTTCCTCAGTGGTGCTGTATAAGCTGCCATCGTTCGGTATTCCTTCCTTGTCATTTGCGTGCCACGAACGACAGCACGCTTCCTGATTTAACGTTCGCGAGCCGCTAATTAATCAAAGAATTAAACATTTTCCAAACAAAATGCTTCTTTTCCGAGAATCAGGAGGGGACAGCAGATTTGCGTTGCCGCCGAATATTCGTCAATCGAGGCCAGGGCACCGGACGTTTCGGGGCTTTATTGTCATGACTGGGACATGCAACACTTGCCGCCGCGGCGCCTCCGGTCCGGACCCTCCCGACAATTCCGAGTGCGCCCCATACCGACAGCGAAATATCCCAGGATGGATGCAGGCTGGCTAAAGGAGTGCTAGCGAGTTGGTACAGGCCACGAAAGAACCCGACAAGCTCTTGCCGCATCAATCCGACTGTTCTCACCTTTGGCGTCGAGCAGTTGAATGTCATGCACGGCACGCATTCCATGAAAGACCCTATGCGTGGCGACTATAAGGAAATGGTGAGCATTTGATGCACAGAAGAGAAAGAACAGAGTATTTGAAGAGCAACATCAAATACCTGATAAAAAGTCGCGGCGAGACGCAACTGTCTTTGTGCAATGCCAGCGGCCTGACCCGAACGACCATATACAACATCCTGGAAGGCAAGGTCAGCAACGTACAGCAATCCACCATTCGCAAAATCTCCGATTTCTTCGGTGTCTCCTACGAAGAAATAGAAACCGTCGATTTTGAAGAGAAGGAGATCATCGACAGCAGTATTTCCCCACAAGGAAACATGAACCCGGCGGCGGTTCCGATCCTCAAGGAAAGCCTGCTGATGATCAACATGGACAAACGGATTGGCGAACTGGCCATACTTCACCCACTGACTTATTACTTCGGCGCATCCTACAACTTGATAGCGGTGCTGCTCGAGAATGAGATCAAGGGCCTGTACGAGGCCGGTGACCTGTTGATCATTCAAAAGGCAACGTCGACCGACGACAAGGAAAAACTGGTTTACGACAGGCAGACAAAAAAGCTGTTCATCATCAATGAGCCATGCTCCGACTCAGATCGAGTATTTGTGGTGGGTGACATCATCGAGGAGCGGTTCAATGGCAGCTTATGAAGGCGAACTCGAGAACAGCAAATACAAACTTCTGGGCTTTGAAAACAACAAGAACCTGGCCGTGATCATGATCATCGCCACAGGCAAAGTCATAAAGATCAAATTAAGCGAAGTGCTTAACAGCGAAATAATGGAAAACCTGAACAAAATGGAAGTTAAAAACATTTACAAGAAGTTCTACTCCCAAGGAGGAGCACTTACCGCATACGACCTGAATGACCGCCACGAAAGCTCATGGATGATTTATATCATCCTGAATCTACTGCTCTTTACATTTTATATATTCACCAGCATTGCCGCCACCAAGCCCATTTATCTTGAATCCCTTGGCATCATTATCACTCCGGGCACCTTTCTTTACCCTCTGACCTTCCTGATCGTTGACCTGCTGAACGAAAACTTTGGACTCAGGCTGGCAAGAAAAGCGATTTTCTTTGCCTTTGCCAGCAACGCCATGATTATCATCCTACTCTATGGCTCGACCTTTCTCCCCGGCCTGCCAGGCTGGAAGCTAGACACCCCGTACAATGACGTCATCATTCATGTGTCATCCGTGCTGGTGGCGTCTTCGGTCTCGTTCCTGGTTTCTGAAAACATAAACTCATACTTGCTATGCAAGATAAAAGAGCTGACCAACTCCAGATTCCTGTTCCTGCGGATATTCTTGAGCACGCTGTTCGCGGTCATTATTGACAGCTTCGTGTTTTGCTACATTGCCTTTTACGGCTCGATGGAGAACAACGACATCCTGAACATGATTTATGTGCAGATCGCGATCAAGGTATGTTTTGCCTTCTTCAACATCTTGCCTGCCTATGGCGCAAGGTCACTGTTCAAAAGATATATAACGGACAGCCAGGCAAAATAGTACAAGTACGCTTTAGCTCAAATTGATGGATTCAACACTCATCCAGCAGGCAGATGCAGTGTTGAACTCCATTGAGACGGTCGATCAAGCCTTCATTGCAAGTTCATCTTGCTTCTCAAGCTGCTCATGACTGCTGCCTTGTTCCCCAGATAATCATTCAGCCCTCTGCTACGAAGATTGCACGCATCGCAATTGGCACAACCGCTGCCAATAACGCCGTTGTAGCAGGTCAGGGTCTGCTCGCGAACCAGGCTCAACTGATGGTGATGATCCGCCAGCGCCCAGGTCTCCGACTTGTTCAGCCACATCAGCGGAGTCTCAAGGCGCAGGCGGTATTCCATGCCCAACTCGACGGCCTTGTTCAAGGCCTTTACAAACTCGTCGCGGCAATCGGGATAGCCGGAGAAGTCCGTTTCACATACCCCGGTAATGACCGTTTCAGCCTTTACCTGGTAGGCATAGATAGAGGCCAGGGTTAAAAACAGAATATTCCTTCCCGGCACGAAAGTGCTGGGCAGGCTTTCGCCCGAACTGTTCACCGTGGGAACCGGGATATTGTCCCGAGTGAGACTGCTGATCGCCAATTCATTGAGTAGCGAGGCATCCAGCACTTTGTGGACTGTCGCCCCCAATTGCTTCGCGAGTTGCTGCGCCACTTCGATTTCTGCGCGGTGGCGCTGACCGTAATCAAAGGTAATGCAGTGCACTTCATCATAGAGCGGCAATGCGTGGATCAGACAGGTCGTCGAGTCCTGCCCGCCACTGAATACGACAACAGCTTTTTTCTTCATCATTCTGCTTCCTGCATGAATAGAGTCATTTGAATATTTAAACAGCCCACTGACTGACACTCAATAAAAAAGCCCCGCGCTTCTCTCGAAGGCGGGGCTTTTTCATAGCGTTTGCAGCTTATGGCGCGTAGGTCAGCAGCAGCTCGCTCGGTACCTTGAAATCCAGGGACATCATCACGCTCAGCGCGGTGATGGTGAAGATCGAGAACACGAACAGCTTGCGCGCCCAGACGGTGTCGTCCACCGCCTTGTAGCCGGTCCAGGCCATGTACAGCCAGTACATGCCCATCGCGGCCGCGACGGCCAGGTAGCTCATGCCGGCATACCCGCTGAAGGTCAGCATCAGAGTCGCCACCAGGAACGCCAGGATGTAGAGCAGGATGTGCTTCTTGGCCACCAGGATGCCGCGCTTCACTGGCAGCACCGGAATCGATGCGGCCAGGTAATCGTTGAAGCGGAAGATCGCGATGGCATAGGAATGCGGCATCTGCCACAGGCTGAACATCACCAGCAGGGTCAGCGCGGCCATGTCGAAGCTGTTGCTCACGGCCACGTAGCCGATCACCGGCGGCATCGCCCCCGACAGGCTGCCCACCAGCGTGCCGTGCACCGACTTGCGCTTGAGGTACAGGCTGTAGAAGCCGACGTAGATGACGAAGCCGATCACGGCAAACAGCGCCGCCAGCGGATTGGCCACCTTGTACAACAACGCAACGCCGGCGACACCCAGAAGGGTCGCGTAGACCAGTGCCACTTTCAGGGAGATCAGGCCCTGGACCAGCACACGGTTCTTGGTGCGTTCCATCTTCAGGTCGATGTCACGGTCGATGCAGTTGTTGAACACGCAACCGGAAGCCACCACCAGGGACGTGCCGATCATCGCGGCCAGGAAGATGGCCAGATCGACATGTCCCTTGGAGGCCAGGAAAAAACCGCCCGCCACAGAAAGCACGTTACCGAAAATGATCCCCGGTTTGGTGATTTGGATAAAGTGCTTGAGCGACATCGGGTCTTACCTCACTTCGCCATCATGTAGGTGTGGATGCTGAACATGATCCACAACGACAGACCAACCAGCAGGACGATCACCAGGGCAGCGAAGACGAACGCAATCACGTTGTTACGCTGGGCCTCGGAGCGGTCCAGGTGCAGGAAGTACACCAGGTGAACCAGGACCTGGATCACCGCGAAGGCGAGCACGATCATCAGGGTGATGGACTTCGGCAGGGTCGGGTACATCACCAGGCCGAACGGGATGATCGTCAGGATCACCGACAGGATGAAGCCGATGGCGTACGACTTTACGCTGCCGTGGCCCGCATCATGGCTGTCATGGGAGTGTGCATTAGCCATTACATAGTCCCCATCAGGTAAACAACGGTGAAGACGCAGATCCAGACCACGTCCAGGAAGTGCCAGAACAGGCTCAGGCAGCTCAGGCGGGTCTTGTTGGTTGCGGTCAGGCCGTGCTTGTTGACCTGATACATCATGATCGCCATCCAGATCAGGCCGGCGGTCACGTGCAGACCGTGGGTGCCGACCAGGGTGAAGAACCCGGACAGAAAGCCACTGCGGCTAGGGCCGTAGCCTTCGGAGATCAGCAGGTGGAACTCGTTGATCTCCATGCCGATGAAGCCCAGGCCGAACAGGAAGGTCAGGGCCAGCCAGCCCAGGACCTGCTTCTTGTTGCCCCGGAAGAACGCCAGCATGGCGAAGCCGTAGGTGATCGAACTGAACAGCAGCAAGGCGGTTTCGCCGAGCACGTAAGGCAGTTCGAAGATGTCGTGGCCCGACGGGCCACCCGCTACGTTATTTACCAGTACCGCGTACACCGCGAAGATCGACGCAAACAGAATGCAGTCGGTCATCAGGTAGAGCCAGAAACCGTATACGGTCATCTCGCCCGAGTCGTGGTGATGGTCATCGTGCCCATGGTCATCGACATGGGTGTGTCCAGCATTGGTCACTAAGTTCGACATGGTTTAAGCCTGTTCCAACGAGGTTTCTACACGGTTGGCCGGAATCTTCTTCTCGGCTACCAGGCGAGCGTGCTGCTCGGCTTCGATGCGTTCGATCACGTCGACCGGCACCATGTAGCCTTGATCATCGCGAGCCGCGTGGATCACGAAATAGATCACGGTACCGGCCAGGCTAGCGATCGCCAGCCACCAGATGTGCCAGATCATCGCGAAACCGAAGACGGTCAACAGAGCACCCATCACCAGGCCGGTGGCGGTGTTGTTCGGCATGTGGATCGGTTCATAGCGAGCAGGCTTCTGGTACGCAGTACCGTTTTCCTTGGCTTCGGTGAACGGGTCGATGCCATTGGCCTTCGGCAGTACGGCGAAGTTGTAGAACGGCGGTGGCGACGAAGTCGACCATTCCAGGGTGTGGGCATTCCACGGGTCGCCGGAAACAGTCTGGTTCTGCTTGCGATCACGCACGCTGACGTACAGCTGGATCAGCTGGCAGGCGATACCGATGGCGATCATCACCGCACCGAACATGGCGACGTACAGGTACGGCACCCACTCAGGGTTGGTCGTGGCGTTCAGACGACGGGTCATGCCCATGAAGCCCAGTGCATAGAGCGGCATGAACGCGACGAAGAAGCCCGAGATCCAGAACCAGAATGCAGCCTTGCCCCAGCCTTCGTGCAGCTTGAAGCCGAACGCTTTCGGGAAGTAGAAGCTGAAACCGGCGATGTAGCCGAACACGGCACCACCGATGATCACGTTGTGGAAGTGCGCGATCACGAACAGGCTGTTGTGCAGTACGAAGTCAGCACCCGGGATGGCCAGCAGTACGCCGGTCATGCCGCCGATGGCGAAGGTCACCATGAAGCCCAGGGTCCACAGGACCTGGCTGGTGATACGCAGACGGCCGTGGTAGATGGTGAACAGCCAGTTGAACAGCTTCACCCCCGTCGGGATGGAAATCAGCATGGTCGCCAGGCCGAAGAAGGCGTTGACGCTGGCCCCCGAACCCATGGTGAAGAAGTGGTGCAGCCAGACCATGAAGCCCAGTACCGAGATCGCGCCGGAAGCGTAGATCATCGAGTGGTGGCCGAACAGGCGCTTGCCCGAGAAGGTCGAGATGACTTCGGAGAAGATACCGAACGCCGGCAGGATCAGGATGTACACCTCAGGGTGACCCCAAGCCCAGAACAGGTTCACGTACATCATTGGATTGCCACCAAGTTCATTGGTGAAAATGTGGAAATCCATGTAACGGTCGAGGGTCAGCAGTGCCAGGGTAGCGGTCAGGATCGGGAACGAAGCCACGATCAGCACGTTGGCCCAGGTGCAGGTCCAGGTGAAGATCGGCATGTCCATCATCTTCATGCCCGGGGTACGCATTTTCAGCACGGTGGCCAGGAAGTTGACCCCCGTCAGCGTCGTCCCTAGCCCTGATAGCTGTAGCGCCCAGATGTAGTAGTCGACACCCACGCCCGGACTGTATTGCAGGCCCGACAGCGGCGGATAGGCAACCCAGCCGGTCTTGGCGAATTCGCCGACGCCCAGGGACAGGTTGATCAGCACGACGCCGGAAACCAGCAGCCAGAAGCTCAGGGAGTTGAGGAACGGATAGGCAACGTCACGCGCACCGATCTGCAGCGGCACTGCAAGGTTCATCAGGCCGGTGAAGAAAGGCATCGCCATGAAGATGATCATGATCACACCGTGGGCGGTGAAGATCTGGTCATAGTGTTCAGGAGGCAGGTAGCCCGGCGAACCCTCGGTGGCCATGGCCAGCTGGGTACGCATCATGATCGCGTCGGCGAAGCCGCGCAGGAGCATGACCATGGCGACGATGATGTACATCACGCCGATTTTCTTGTGGTCGACCGAAGTCAGCCATTCGGTCCACAGGTAGGACCATTTCTTGAAGTACGTGATACCCGCGACAAGCGCCAGACCACCGAGGATGATCATGGCAACGGTCACCATGACAATCGGCTCGTGGAACGGTATCGCGTCCAGACTTAATTTACCAAACATCGTTTACTCCTCTGCCCCAGCAGCTGAATGCGAGCTCATGTCAGTCCCTTCCACAGCGGCCACTTCTTTCTTCTCGTGCTTGACCGGTGCGCCTGGTTTCATGCCTTCATACTTGTCGACAATTTTCTGAAACAGGTCCGGCGTGTACGAGGAGTACAGCGCGACAGGGTTGTTCTGGCTTGGCTTGGCAAGGGCTTCGTATTCAGCTTGATCAAGCTGTTTAGGTGCGGCCTTGACTTCGGCTACCCAGGCGTCGAAATCTTCCTGGCTCGTCGAGATCGCTTTGAATTTCATGCCGGTGAAGCCAGCGCCACTGTAGTTAGCGGAGATGCCTTCCATTTCAGCTTTCTGGTTGGCGATCAGGTGCAGCTTGGTCTGCATGCCTGCCATCGCATAGATCTGGCCGCCCAGGGCAGGGATGAAGAACGAGTTCATCACGGCGTCGGAGGTGATCTTGAAGTTCAGCGGAGTGTGCTCCGGGAACCGGATCTGGTTAACAGTGGCGATACCCTGGTCCGGGTAGATGAACAGCCACTTCCAGTCCAGCGCGACCACTTCGATGTTGATCGGCTTGACGTCGGATTCCAGCGGACGATACGGGTCCAGCGCGTGGGTGGACTTGTAGGTCACATAACCCAGGGCAATGATGATGAGGATCGGGACCAGCCACACCGCGATTTCGATCTTGGTGGAGTGCGACCACTTGGGCGCGTAGGTCGCGTTGGTGTTGGACGCGCGGTATTTCCAGGCGAACGCGAAGGTCATCACGATCACCGGAATCACGACCAGCAGCATCAGCAGGGTAGCGGTGATGATCAGGTTTCGCTCATCCAGACCGACCTGTCCCTTCGGGTCGAGCAAGGTCCACTTGCAGCCTCCCAGCATTAACATCATGCCAAGCAGCGGCAAAAAGCCTAGTAATCGGGGGTACCTGTTTTTACTCATCTCACGACCTCTAAAGCAGCTTGCGCCATGCAGTTGGGTTTTGATCGCCAACACTTCACCGTGCCAAGGGTTGGCATTTTTTCTTCGATTGAATAAGGGCCTGCCCGACGCGTTACGCGTTGTTTGACAAATCCTGGGCTAGCAGTGAGTTCTTATTCGAATTCGTGGTCAAAGGCCTTTTACAGACCAATTCCATTTGGTGCGGATATTTGGAAGGTGCCGACACCTGGGGTCGCATGGAGCGTCCAACGCCCCTCGACCGCCGCCGTATGCTCAGGGGTGAGCAGCGCCGGAAATTCAGTGCGGGCGATTGTAGATATGTAGCGTTTTATAAACCATGTCTTATCCCGAAATAATTTTTATCGGCTCGCGCAACAATGCGTGGCGATTATTGCAACGGGTCGCGATCATATCGAGATTCATTCGCAATAAAAAGCCCCAAAAACACCTTCCAGCCAAGTCGAAAAAGGCGCCTTTCACCCGTACAAAATCCACCGATGGCATCGCGCTACCCCTTGTAAAACGAGGGCTGAACCGATTTATTTAGATAGCAGGCTATGCTTGCCTGGCCGTTCACCGCGCCGACACGAACTGACAGACTTTTTTCGCTCCTGGCGCAAGAAAAATCGTCTCGACGTCATCCTCTGAAACACAGCTGCGACATCACCATGTGACAACATGTCGCACTTTTATCGCGCATCCGATTGCCCCATATCACGCCCCCTTCACACATTGTCCTACACGCAAAAAAGCCCCGGCCCCGAACATCGGGACCGGGGCTTTTTGCGCCGGGTCAGGCGCTCTTGCGACGGTTACGAATGATGCCCAGCGGCACCAGCACCAGGGTCAGCACAAAGGCCACCAGCGCCCACTGCGCCAGGGACAGGCCCAGCACCGGCGGGTACGGCGTGGAGCAGAAGCCATCGACCTGGAACCCCAGCGGGAAGACGGTCGCCAGCGGCAGGCTGTCGACGATCGGCTGCAACACATCGATGCCGCAACTGACCGCAGGATGGGCCTGGGTGTAGACGTGATGCCCCGCCACCGCCGCCCCGAACAGCGCGCTGATCACTACCAGCGCTTCCAGCACGGTGAGGCTGCGACGGCTGCGCATGGCCGCGCCGATGAAGGCGAAAATCGCGATCAGCAGAAACGCGTAGCGCTGCAGGATGCACAACGGGCAAGGCGCCTCGCCCAGCACCACCTGCATGTACAGCGCGCCGCCGATCAGCGCCAGGCAGATCACCCCCAGCAACACCAGAAAACGTCGCTCGCGCCCCAAACGCAGTGTGTCGTCAGTCATCCTCAATTCCTTTCTGTCTGTGGCTCAACCCGACGGCAGCGTTTGCAACTGCTGCATCAGGCTGAGGTTGTCTTCGATATGCCAATTGGCGGTGATCCGGCCATCGGCGATCTGATAGATGTCGGTTGCCCGGAAGTCTACACGCTGACCATGACCTTTGAGTGCATTGAAGGTCCCGCTGAAGTGCCCGCGAAAATGCAGGTGCAGCACCACCCGATCCCCGGCCACGATCATCTGCTCGATGTCTGCGCTCAGGTCCGGCACCGCCGTGCGAAAGAACCGCGACGCCAGCAGCGGCCCCGTCGGCCCCTGGACCCGCCCTGCAGGCGGCGTCATATCGACGAAATTCTCCGCCAGCGCGGCCCTGGCCAGGCTTTCATCGCCGCTGTTCCAGAAACTGCCGTAGCGCCGCGCGGCCAGCTCCATGGCTTCACGCTGGGCCTTGGGCAGGCTCTGATCGACGATCAGGGTCTGCGGTTGGAGCAAGGCCGGCTCGGCGAAAACCAGGGGACTGGCGAGCAGGGTCGCGGCCAGGGTGATGCGGGAAATGGCTGAGAGTTGCATGGGATGATCCTGATCAGTGCGAACGAGCGCCTATCATCAGCATCGGGGAATTAACGATAAACAGGTTAAGAACGGATTAACCTTTAAAGGATTTTTACGAGTGCGCCCCTGTAGCCGCTGGCGCAGCCTGCGATCGGTTGCGCAGCGACCGCGAGACCAGGCGACACCGGAGCTCCGGTATACCGCGTCGCCAGGTTTACGGGGCTGTGCCCCGATCGCAGGCTGCGCCAGCGGCTACAAAGAGGCCAGCCTCCGGGCGGAGGCTGGCCGGTGGGGTTACTCCAGCGCCGCGGCCGGGCCGAAGAACTCGTAACGGCTTTGTTTTTCCGGTACGCCCAGGGCCTTGAGGTGGCGCTTGATCGCCGCCATGAAGGCTTTCGGGCCGAGGAAGTAGGCGTCCAGGTCACGCTCCTGCGGCAACCATTCGGCCAGTTGTTCCTGGCTCAGCAGGCCGACCTTGTCCGCCGCCGGGCTGATGCCGTCGTCTTCGGCGTAGCAGTAGAAGCGCTTGAGTTGTGGATGACGCGCGGCCAGGCCGTCGACCCAATCGCGGAACGCATGCACCCCACCGTTGCGCGCGCAGTGGATAAAGTGCACCGGACGCTCGGTGGCCAGCGCGGCTTCAAGCATCGGCAGGGTCGGGGTGATGCCAACGCCACCACTGATCAGCACCAGCGGCTTGTCGCTGTCCGCCAGGGTGAATTCGCCCGCTGGCGGGAACAGCTGGATGCTGGCGCCGATCTGCAGTTGGTCGTGCAGGTAGTTGGAAGCGCGGCCACCGGCCTCGCGCTTGACGCTGATGCGATACTGGCCGGCGTCGGACAGGGCCGACAGCGAGTAGTTGCGGCGGATTTCCTCACCCTCGAGGAACAGCTGCATGCCGATGTACTGACCCGGCTCGGCGGCGAGAATCGGGCCGTTATCCACAGGCTCGAAATAGAACGAGGTGATTTCCGCGCTCTCCTGCTCGCGGCGGACCAGCTTGAACTCCCGCGCACCACGCCAGCCGCCCGGGGCCTGGGCCTTCTGGTCGTAGATCGCGCCTTCGGCACCGATCAGGATGTCCGCCAGCTGGTTATAGGCCGCGCCCCAGGCGCTCATCACCGCCGGCGTGGCGATCTCTTCGCCCAGCACTTCGGAGATGGCGCGCAGCAGGCAGCTGCCGACGATCGGGTAATGCTCCGGCAGGATCTGCAGGGCCACGTGCTTGTTGATGATCTTGGCCACCAGGTCGCCCAACTGGTCGAGCTGGTCGATGTGCCGGGCGTACATCAATACGCCATTGGCCAGGGCCCGTGGCTGGTCGCCGCTGGCCTGGTGCGCCTGGTTGAACAGTGGGCGCACTTGCGGATACTCGCAGAGCATCATCCGGTAGAAGTGGGTGATCAGGGCTTCGCCACCGCTTTCCAGCAACGGAACGGTGGATTTGATGATGGCACGATCTTCGACGCTAAGCATAAGTACAACTCCTGAGCTTTCTGACTACTTGCAGGTTGCCCTTTACCAATCAGTTTTCGTGCCAACAATAAAAACCATACAAATCAATTACTTGAAATATTTGTAGTCATATCGACAAAGCCGCATTTATAGTCATTAAGACCATACGGAGTCATTATGACCGCAAAATCCCTGCTCACCGCCTTGTTGCCCCTGGTCTCCGACCTGTCCCGCGAACTGCCCGAAGGCGAGCGCTACCGCCGCCTGCTGGAAGCCATGCGCGCCCTGCTGCCCTGCGACGCCGCCGCGCTGCTGCGCCTGGATGGCGAATGGCTGGTGCCGCTGGCGGTGGACGGCTTGAGCACCGACACCCTGGGCCGACGCTTCAAGGTCAGCGAACACCCGCGTTTCGCCGCCCTGCTCAGCCACCCCGGCCCTACCCGCTTCGCCAGCGACAGCGAGTTGCCGGACCCTTACGACGGCCTGGTGGATGGCCTGCACGAACACCTGGAAGTCCACGACTGCATGGGCTGCCCGCTGTTTATCGACGAGCGCCCCTGGGGCCTGCTGACCCTGGATGCCCTCGACCCGCAGCGCTTCGAACCCATCGAGCTGGATGCCCTGCAGGCGTTCGCCAGCCTGGCGGCGGCCACCGTCAACGCCGCCGAGCGCATCGAGCGCCTGGCCCTGCGCGCCGAAGACGAACACCAGCGCGCCGAGGTCTATCGCCAGGCCAGCGGCCAGAACCGCGAGATGATCGGCCAGAGCAAAGCCCACAAACGCCTGCTGGAGGAAATCGGCCTGGTCGGCGGCAGCGACCTGACGGTACTGATCACCGGTGAAACCGGGGTCGGCAAGGAACTGGTGGCCCAGGCCATCCACGCCGCCTCGCCCCGGGCCGACAAACCGATCATCAGCCTCAACTGCGCCGCCCTGCCCGACACCCTGGTGGAAAGCGAACTGTTCGGCCATGTGCGGGGCGCCTTTACCGGCGCCACCAACGACCGCCGCGGCAAATTCGAGCTGGCCAATGGCGGCACGCTATTTCTCGATGAAGTGGGCGAGTTGTCGCTGACCGTGCAGGCCAAGCTGCTGCGCGTGCTGCAAAGCGGCCAGTTGCAACGCCTGGGGTCGGACCAGGAACATCAGGTCGACGTGCGGCTGATCGCCGCCACCAACCGCGACCTGGCCGAAGAAGTGCGCAGCGGCCGCTATCGCGCGGACTTCTATCACCGCCTCAGCGTCTACCCGCTGCTGGTGCCGGCCCTGCGCGACCGCGGCCGCGATGTGCTACTGCTCAGCGGCTACTTCCTCGAACAGAATCGCTCGCGCATGGGCCTGGGCAGCCTGCGCCTGACCAGCGATGCCCAGGCGGCGCTGCTGGCCTACGCCTGGCCGGGCAACGTGCGTGAGCTGGAACACCTGATCGGCCGCAGCGCCCTCAAGGCCCTGGGCAATTGCCGCGAACGACCGAAGATCCTCAGCCTGAGCGCCGCCGACCTGGACCTGCCGGACGCCTCGGCGCCGCTCACGCCCCAGCCCCCGGCTGCGACGACCATGGCCGACCTTCCCGGCACCGGCGATCTACGGCAGGCCACCGAAAACTACCAGCGCCAACTGATCAGTGCCTGCCTTGAGCGCCACCAGCACAACTGGGCCAGCGCCGCCCGCGAGCTGGGCCTGGACCGCGCCAACCTGGGGCGCATGGCCAAGAGGCTAGGCTTGAAGTGACTCACCTGTAGCCGCCGAAGGCTGCGATCGGCTTAGGCGGCATTGCCACGAAACGGCCATGAACCCGATACATGAGGTGTGACCGAAACGACGCAGTGGCTGATCTTGCGAGGACTGCGTCCTCGATCGCAGCCTTCGGCAGCGGCTACGGATTGCGCGGGTCGCGGATATTGGGATTAAGCCTAAAGCCAGCCCTTTGCACGTCGATAACCCGTTATCGCTAGCTGTTCGCGACCCATGGCGCGAACCACCTTTTTTCCACAGAAGGTTTTTATGTCTTCCAACAAAGCCCGCGCAGACTCTCTTTCGCTTCTGCTGTTCACCTTGCGCAGCGGCAAGCTGATGGCGATCAACCTGCTCAAAGTCAGTGAAATCATTCCCTGCCCACCGCTGACCAAACTGCCGGAATCGCACCCGCACGTGAAAGGCATCGCCACCCTGCGCGGCAATTCGCTGTCGGTCATCGACCTGAGCCGGGCCATCGGCGAACGGCCGCTGGAAGACCCGGAGGGCGGCTGCCTGATCGTCACCGACGTCAGCCGTTCCAAGCAGGGCCTGCATGTGCAGGCGGTGAGCAAGATCGTGCATTGCCTGACCACCGATATCCGCCCGCCGCCCTATGGCTCCGGCGGGGTCAAGTCCTACATCACCGGGGTCACCCAGGTCGACGGCACCCTGGTGCAGGTGCTGGACATCGAGAAAGTCATCCATGGCATCGCCCCGGCGCAGATCGAAACCGCGCCGACCGAGCTGAGCATGCAAGACGCCGAACTGCTGGGTAACGCGCGGATCCTGGTGGTCGACGATAGCCAGGTGGCCCTGCAGCAGTCGGTGCATACCCTGCGTAACCTCGGCCTGCAATGCCACACCGCGCGCAGCGCCAAGGAGGCCATCGACTGCCTGCTGGACCTGCAAGGCACCGCCCAGGAGATCAACCTGATCGTCTCGGACATCGAGATGTCGGAGATGGACGGTTACGCCCTGACCCGCACCCTGCGCGAGACCCCGGACTTCGCCCACCTCTACGTCTTGCTGCATACCTCGCTGGACAGCGCCATGAACGCGGAAAAGGCCCGCCTGGCCGGCGCCAACGCGGTGCTGACCAAGTTCTCCTCGCCGGACCTGACCCGCTGCCTGATCGAAGCGGCCCGTCACGTCGCCGCCCAGAGCGCCTGAGCCGTGGCCGACGACTACTGCCTGCTGATGCGCCGCGACCTGACCGGGCAAGCGATACCCGCCAACTGGCCCACCGCCTTCAGCCTCGGCAGCTATCGACCGGAGCTGGCCGCAGCGGTGCATGGCCTGATGCACCTCGGCTACCAGCACGGCGGCGGGCACGTACCGGAGCTGGACAGCTGGCGCCAGCGTTTCGAAAGCGACGCCGAATACGACCCGCAACTGTGCCTGGTGGCGCAGGATGCCGAGGGCGTCGTCGGGGTGATCCAGTGCTGGACCAGTGCCTATATCAAGGATCTGGTGGTGCATCCGCGGGTCCGCCGCCAGGGCCTGGGACGGGCCTTGCTGCTGCAGGCCTTCGAGGTCTTCCGCCAGCGCCGCGAAGCCTTTGTCGACCTGCGGGTGCTGGAAGACAACCAGCGAGCCCGCGGGCTGTACGACAGCGTCGGCATGCGGGTGATCCGCCGTGAGCAGGTTCCCCACACGCCGCTGTAACCGGTAGCCGCTGCCGCAGCACCTGCTGCAATCCCTGTAGCCGCTGCCGCAGGCTGCGATAAGGTCCGCAGGACCTTCAGCGACTTCAAGATCGCCGCGGCCGTTCCGGCCGATCGTCCGAACGCGGCCCGAGCCTGCGGCAGCGGCTACAGCGATTTTCATTGTCGGCGCCTCAGGCATACTCCCGCGCACACTCGTGAACGAAGGAGCGCCCTGCCATGAAAGCCCTGTCCCTGAGCTTCGCCTGCCTCACCGCCCTCCTCGCCAGCCAGGCCCAGGCCTCCAGCCCGGACGCCTGGGCGACCTTCGACAAGCAGGTACGGGCCAGTTGCACCAAGGCCAGCCAGTTGAAGAATGTCAAAGTGCTGGGCAACGCCGCGCAGTTCGACGACCGGGTCGGCTACAGCGCGTTGCTGCTTCAGGGCCAGTACCCGCAAAAACACATGAAGGGCCAGATTGGCGTGGAACTGTGCCTGTACGACAAACAGCGCAAGAGCGCCCATGTCACCGAATGGGATTCGATCCGTCCCGCCCTCGAGGCCAAGGGCCGGTGACTGGCGCATAACTTGCTTCGAGAGCGCTATTTAGAGGGCGATGTGAGTCATTCCGTCGCCGCTTCCGCCTTTCGACTATGGCTGCCGGCTCAATGAATACTCGTTTTTCCTGCGTAGGCTGCGGCAAGTGCTGCAACGATCACCACGTTCCCCTGACCCTCGGCGAAGCCCGCCAGTGGGCGCTGGATGGCGGCCAGGTGATCGTGCTGGTGGAAGGCTTCCTGAGCAATGGCCTGGGGCTGCCGGCCCAGCAGCGTGAGCACGCCGAACGGCGTTCCTGCGTGGTGCCCAGCGGCAATGCCCAGGCCCACGTGGCGATCACCTTCGCCGCCTACAACGTCGGCCCCTGCCGGAATCTTGACGAAGACCAGCTGTGCCGGATCTATGAACGCCGGCCGCTGGTGTGCCGCATCTACCCGATGGAAATCAATCCGCACATCCCGCTCAATCCGGCGGTCAAGGATTGCCCGCCCGAATCCTGGGAAAAAGGCCCGCAGCTGATTGTCGGCGGTGAGCTGGTGGACCAGGAACTGGCCGAACTGATCCAGCGCTCGCGCCAGGCCGACCGCGACGATATCCACAGCAAACAAGCCATCTGCCAACTGCTGGGCATTCACACCACCGCCCTCAAGGGCGACGGCTTTACCGCCTACCTGCCGGACATGGCCGCCCTGGCCGAAGCCATCGAGCGGGTCCAGGCGCAACCGCTGGCGGCGCCGACCGGCGAGTGGCTGTTCCATGTATCCGGTGAAGACATTGCCGGGCAAGTGCAGGACGCCGGCGCCCAGGTGGTGACCGAGGCGCCGCTCACCTACGCCTTCATTTCCCTGCGGGCAGCATGAAGCCCTGCCGCTGACCCGCAGAGTCTCCGGTGTCCGTCAAATCGTTGCGAGCGCGCCGCTCGTACGCAGCCTGCGGCAGCGGCTACACGGATTGGGATATCGCGGCATTCGCGGAACTTGTAGCCGCTGCCACAGGCTGCGATAAGGCCGAAGGCCTTCGGCGATCTTAAGGTCGTGCGCCCGCTTCGCGGTCGATCGTCCGAACGCGGCCCAAGCCTTCGGCAGCGGCTACAGAAGCTTGGACTCAGCGCTTGCCCATCGAGCGGCGGGTGCCGGGTGGCGCCGCGCCTGGGGTCTTGGTGTGGCCGTTGGTGGCGCCGTTCTTGTACCAGGGTTGCTGGGCATTCTTGGCCTGGGCGAACTCGGACGGCTTGAACGGAAACTTGAACGGCGCGATCGCCGGCTTGCCTTCGCCAGGCGCGCTGGCGTCATCGACCTGGTCGGCGCTGGGCGCGTCGGACACAGGCGGTTGTGCTGGGGTAGTCATGGAAGCTCCGGGTGAAAAGCAAAGGCCGGGCCCGGGGAAGCGGGCCGCGAAGGCCGGCAGTATACCCGCGTTGCGGATCGTTGAGCGGCCGCGACCGTCATCGGCCAAAGGTCATCGGTCGGCCTTTGCTGACAGCGCTGTCAGGCAGGCGTCACGTTGCTGACCGGGTCGGCCGGCTATAAAGGGGCCATCGATTCTGGCCATCCTCCCGTCCCCCTTGCCCCCCGGCGCTGGCGTCCATGCGTAATCGAAAAACAACCCTTGTGCTCGCAGGCGTGCTCACCGTTCTCGCCGCCGCTGGCCTGTGGTACCTGCTCAAGCCACCCAGCACCAAGCTGGCGGCGCCGACCGCGGTGCCGGTGCGGGTGATCAGCGTCGCCCAGCAGGATGTACCGCGGCATGTCAGTGGCATCGGCTCGGTGCTTTCGCTGCACAACGTGGTGATTCGCCCCCAGGTGGACGGCATCCTCACCCGGCTGCTGGTCAAGGAAGGCCAGTTGGTCAAGGCCGGCGACCTGCTGGCAACCATCGACGACCGCTCAATCCGCGCCAGCCTCGATCAGGCCCGGGCGCAACTGGCGGAAAACCAGGCGCAACTGCAAGTGGCCCAGGTCAACCTCAAGCGTTACAAGCTGCTGTCGGTGGATGATGGCGTGTCCAAGCAGACCTACGACCAGCAGCAGGCGCTGGTCAACCAGCTCAAGGCCAGCGTCCAGGGCAACCAGGCCGCCATCGATGCGGCGCAGGTGCAGCTGTCCTATACCCAGATCCGCTCGCCGGTGTCCGGCCGCGTCGGCATCCGCACCGTCGACGAAGGCAATTTCCTGCGCACCAGCGATACCCAGGGCCTGTTCTCGGTGACCCAGATCGACCCGATCGCGGTCGAGTTTTCCTTGCCGCAACAGATGCTGCCGACCCTGCAGGGGCTGCTGGTCGCCGAGCACCCGGCCTCGGTGGACGCCTACCTGGGTGCCGATACCGACTCCGACACGGGCGAGCGCTTGGGCGAAGGCCACCTGAGCCTGATCGACAACCAGATCGACACCAACACCGGGACCATCCGCGCCAAGGCCGAATTCAGCAACCCCGGGCAAAAGCTCTGGCCCGGCCAACTGGTGACCATCAAGATCCGGACCGCCGTGGAAAAAGCCGCCCTGGTGGTACCGCCCGGCGTGGTGCAGCGCGGCCTGGACAAACACTTCGTGTATCGGGTCAAGGACGACAAGGTGGAAATCGTCCCGGTGCAGATGGTCTATCAGGACAGCGGCCAGAACATCATCAAGGGCGTGCAGGCCGGCGACCTGCTGGTCAGTGACGGCCAGTCGCGGCTCAAGGCCGGCTCACATATCGAAGTGCTCAGCGAACCGTCGCAACAGATCCAGGCGGCGAACGCGGAGCCACAGCCATGAAGGGCCACGGCTCGATATCCGCCTGGTGCGTCGACCATCCGGTCGCCACCCTGCTGCTGACCTTCGCCCTGGTGCTGCTGGGCGCCATCGCCTTTCCCCGGCTGCCCATAGCGCCGCTGCCGGAGGCCGAGTTCCCGACCATCCAGGTCACCGCGCAACTGCCCGGCGCCAGCCCGGAAACCATGGCGTCCTCGGTGGCCACACCGCTGGAGGTGCAGTTCAGTGCCATCCCCGGCATGACCCAGATGACCTCCAGCAGCGCCCTGGGCTCGACCAACCTGACCCTGCAATTCACCCTCGACAAGAGCATCGACACCGCCGCCCAGGAAGTACAGGCGGCGATCAACACCGCCTCGGGCAAGCTGCCCAACGACATGCCGAGCCTGCCCACCTGGCGCAAGGTCAACCCGGCGGACAGCCCGGTGCTGATCCTCAGCATCAGTTCCACGCAGATGCCCGGCACTGAACTGAGCGACTACGTGGAAACCCTGCTGGCCCGGCAGATCAGCCAGATCGACGGTGTCGGCCTGATCAACATCACCGGCCAGCAACGCCCGGCGATCCGCGTCCAGGCCTCGCCCGACCGGCTGGCGGCCATCGGCCTGACCCTGGCCGATATCCGCGTCGCCCTGCAGCAGGCCAGCCTCAACCTGGCCAAGGGCGCGCTGTATGGCGAGTCGAGCATCTCGACCCTGTCGACCAACGACCAGCTGTTCCATCCCGAGGACTACGGCCAGTTGATCGTCTCCTACAAGAACGGCGCGCCGGTGCAGCTCAAGGACGTCGCCCGGGTCATCAGCGGCCCGGAAAACGCCTACGTGCAGGCCTGGTCCAACGACCAGCCGGGGCTCAACCTGGTGATCTTCCGCCAGCCGGGGGCCAACATCGTCGACACCGTGGACCGCATCCAGGGCGAGTTGCCGCGCCTGGAGGCCATGCTGCCGGCCTCGATGGACGTGACCGTGCTCTCGGACCGCACCAAGACCATCCGCGCGTCCTTGCATGAAGTGGAAATCACCCTGCTGATCGCGGTGCTGCTGGTGGTGGCGGTGATGGCGCTGTTCCTGCGCCAGCTGTCGGCGACGCTGATCGTCTCCAGCGTGCTCGGGGTGTCGCTGGTGGCCAGTTTCGCGCTGATGTATGTGATGGGTTTCAGCCTGAACAACCTGACCCTGGTGGCCATCGTGATCTCGGTGGGCTTCGTGGTCGACGACGCGATTGTCGTGGTGGAGAACATCCATCGCCATCTGGAAGCCGGCGATGGCATGCGCGAGGCGGCGATCAAGGGCGCCGGCGAAATCGGCTTCACTGTGGTGTCCATCAGCTTCTCGCTGATCGCCGCGTTCATTCCCCTGCTGTTCATGGGCGGCGTGGTCGGGCGGCTGTTCAAGGAATTCGCCCTGACCGCCACCTCGACCATCCTGATTTCGGTGGTGGTGTCGCTGACCCTGGCGCCGACCCTGGCGGCGCTGTTCATGCGCGCGCCGACTGATCATCCCCACGATCGCCCGGGCTTCGGCGAACGCCTGCTGGCACTCTACGAGCGTGGGCTGAGCCGAGCCCTGGCCCATCAACGGCTGATGCTCGGCCTGTTCGGCCTGACCCTGGGCCTGGCCATCGCCGGCTATGTTTTCATTCCCAAGGGTTTCTTCCCGGTCCAGGACACCGGCTTCGTGCTCGGCACCAGCGAAGCGGCGGCCGACATCTCCTACCCGGACATGGTGGCAAAGCACCTGGCCCTGGCGAAGATCCTCGGCGCCGACCCGGCGGTGGAAACCTTCTCCCACTCGGTGGGCGTCACCGGCAACAACCAGACCATCGCCAACGGCCGCTTCTGGATCGCCCTCAAGGACCGCGGCCAGCGGGACGTCTCCGCCAGCCAGTTCATCGACCGCATTCGCCCGCAGTTGGCCAAGGTCCCGGGCATCGTCCTGTACCTGCGGGCCGGCCAGGACATCAACCTCAGCTCCGGGCCGAGCCGCAGCCAGTACCAGTACGTGCTCAAGAGCAACGACGGGCCGACGCTGAATACCTGGACCCAGCGCCTGACGGAAAAACTGCGGGCCAACCCGGCCTTTCGCGACCTGTCCAACGACCTGCAACTGGGCGGCAGCATCACCCATATCAGCATCGACCGCAGCGCCGCGGCGCGTTTCGGCCTGACCGCCACCGATGTCGACGAAGCGCTCTACGACGCCTTCGGCCAGCGCCAGGTCAACGAGTTCCAGACCGAGACCAACCAGTACAACGTGATCCTCGAACTGGACGCCCGGCAGCGCGGCAAGGCCGAGAGCCTGAATTACTTCTACCTGCGCTCGCCCCTGAGCAGCGAGATGGTGCCGCTGTCGGCGCTGGCCAAGGTCGACCCGCCCACCGTCGGCCCGTTATCCATCGCCCACGACGGCATGTTCCCGGCCGCCAACCTGTCGTTCAACCTGGCCCCCGGCGTGGCCCTGGGCGACGCGGTGATCATGCTCGACCAGGCGAAAAACCAGATCGGCATGCCCGCCTCCATCGCCGGCAATTTCCAGGGCGCGGCCCAGGCCTTCCAGAGTTCCCTGGCCAGCCAGCCGTGGCTGATCCTCGCGGCGCTGGTGGCGGTGTACATCATCCTCGGCGTGCTCTACGAGAGCTTCGTCCACCCGCTGACGATCATTTCCACCTTGCCCTCGGCCGGCCTTGGCGCGCTGATCATGCTCTGGCTGCTGGGCCAGGATTTCTCGATCATGGCCCTGATCGGCCTGGTGCTGCTGATCGGCATCGTCAAGAAAAACGGCATCCTGATGATCGACTTCGCCCTCGAAGCCCAGCGCCAGGGCGGGCTGTCGCCGCAGGAGGCGATCTACCAGGCCTGTATCACCCGTTTCCGGCCGATCATCATGACCACCCTCGCCGCTTTGCTCGGCGCCTTGCCGCTGATGCTCGGCTATGGCGCCGGCGCCGAGCTGCGCCAGCCGCTGGGGATCGCCGTGGTCGGTGGCCTGCTGGTGAGCCAGGCGCTGACGCTGTTCACCACTCCGGTCATATACTTGTGGCTCGAGCGGCTATTCCATCGGCCCACACCAGCGCCAGCGCTGGCAAGCACATCCTGAGGCGGGGTCATGCGCGTTCTGATTATCGAAGACGAAGAGAAAACCGCGGACTATCTGCACCGCGGCCTGACCGAACAAGGCTACACCGTGGACCTCGCGCGCGACGGCGTCGAGGGCCTGCACCTGGCGCTGGAAAGCGACTACGCGGTGATCGTGCTCGACGTGATGCTGCCCGGCCTCGACGGCTTCGGCGTGCTGCGGGCGCTGCGCGCGCGCAAGCAGACGCCGGTGATCATGCTCACCGCCCGCGAGCGCGTCGAAGACCGCATCAAGGGCCTGCGCGATGGCGCCGACGATTACCTGGGCAAGCCCTTTTCCTTCCTCGAACTGGTGGCGCGCCTGCAGGCCCTGACCCGCCGCAGCGGCGGCCACGAACCGGTGCAGATCAGCATCGCCGACCTGTGGATCGACCTGATCAGCCGCAAGGCCAGCCGCGCTGGTACGCGCCTGGACCTGACCGCCAAGGAGTTCTCGCTGCTCAGTGTGCTCGCCCGGCGCCAGGGCGAGATCCTGTCGAAAACCGCGATCGCCGAGATGGTCTGGGACATCAACTTCGACAGCGACGCCAATGTCGTCGAAGTGGCGATCAAGCGCCTGCGGGCCAAGCTCGACGGGCCGTTCGAACAGAAACTGCTGCACACCATCCGCGGCATGGGGTATGTGCTGGAGAACCGCGGTGCCTCGTAATTCGATTGCCCTGCGCCTGAGCGGGCTGTTCACCCTGGTCGCCCTGCTGGTGTTCCTGCTGATCGGCGGTGCGCTCTATCAACAGGTGGACAAGGGCCTGGGCCTGCTGCCCGAGGCCGAGCTGGACGCGCGCTACAGCGTGCTGGAGTCGGCCCTGACGCGCTTCGGCAACCCGGAGCACTGGGCCAAGATCAACAACAAGCTCAAGCTGCTCAGCGAAGAAGACAAGCGCATCCGTTTCTGGGTGGTCAGCAGCGACCCCGCCTACGAATACGGCAACCCCGACCCGCAGATCCGCCGCTTCGCCCAGGGCCCGCTGGGCATGCGCGACCTGACCCTGCCCGGGCATCCCTATCCGCTGAAAGTGCTGGTCAGCCAGTTGCCGGCCAAGGAGCTGCGCCCGCCGCTGCGCTTTCTGATCGCCATCGACACCGAGACCTTCTACGAGACCCAGCACCAGCTGCTGATTGCCTTGATCAGCCTGGCCATCATCGGCGTGCTGCTGGCCTCGGCGCTGGGTTACTGGGTGGCGCGCATCGGCCTGAAGCCCTTGATCGGGCTGTCCGAAGAAGCCCAGCGCCTGGCCCCGCCGAGGCTTTCCGGACGCCTGCTGCTGTCGTCGCTGCCGCCAGAGCTGACGCAGTTCGCCAACTCGTTCAACTCGACCCTGGAGCGGGTGGAACAGGCCTATTCGCGCCTGGAATCCTTCAATGCCGATGTCGCCCACGAACTGCGCTCGCCCCTGACCAACCTGATCGGCCAGACCCAGGTGGCACTGACTCGCGGGCGCTCCGCCGAGCATTATTTCGAGGTGCTGCAATCCAATCTCGAAGAGTTGGAACGTCTGCGTTCGATCATCAACGACATGCTGTTCCTGGCCAGCGCCGACCAGGGCAGCAAGGCCACCAAGCTCACCAGCACCTCCCTGGCCAGTGAAGTGGCCACCACCCTGGACTACCTGGACTTCATCCTCGAGGACGCCCAGGTCAAGGTCGAGGTGCGCGGCGATGCCCAGGTGCAGATCGAGATCGCCCATCTGCGCCGGGCGCTGATCAACCTGCTGAGCAATGCCGTGCAGCACACCGAGCCCGGGCAGGTGATCCGGGTGCAGATCGATGTGCAGGAACACCAGGTGGCCATCGCCGTGAGCAACCCCGGCCAGGCCATCGCCCGCGAGCATCTGCCACGGCTGTTCGAGCGCTTCTACCGGGTCGACGCCTCCCGCAGCAACAGCGGCGCCAACCACGGCCTGGGGCTGGCGATCGTCAAGGCCATCGCCCTGATGCACGGCGGCGACGTGTTCGTGCGCAGCGATGACGGCATGAACACCTTCGGCCTCTACCTGCCGATCTGACCTCTCCCTCTCCTCTGTGGTCGACGCTCGATTGCTCGCGATGGCGGCATGTCAGATACATCGCATTACCTCTATCGCCGGCAAGCCTGGCGCCTACAGAAGCGGTGTCAACTATTGCTTTTGGCGTAACAGTGCTTATCCTGTTCGGCGCTTTTTCCAGCCGTCTTGAAGTTATATTTTTGTCGCACCTAATTTGAACTTGCTCTGCAAGAAGGTCTTCAGAAATGTCCAACAGTATGGGTATTGCCAGCGCCTTTGTTTTGTCCTCCCTGTTCTTGGCCCCTATGGCCATGGCCGAAGAATCGCAGACTTTCGCCGCGCATAACGCCGCGCGCGCCGCTGCCTTCCAGGACGCCCAGGAAGCGCTGGCTGCCAAGCAACAGAACGGCAAGCAGCCGCAGGAAATCACGGCGGAACAACGCCAGCCGGACGTTCAGAAGGACAGCTGACACCCGCTACCGACTCGTTTCCCTCGACAACTTCTCTGCTCTAACCCTGGAGTAAGTTGTCTTAAAGCCGCTGATAACAGCGGCTTTTTTTTGCCATGTAGAACTACCTGTTTCATTCGTTTCACCCAGAACAAGAAACACCCGAATCGACAATAACAACTGTCATCATTCATCCAAGGAGCTTTTTGCCGGTGAAGGTCACTTCAACTCTCAGCCCGTTGTTCATTGCAATGGCTGCAACTATCGCCCCCTGTGTCCAGGCCGCCGACGAGGCCAGCCCCGAAGGCTTCGTCGAAGGCGCAAGCCTCAAGCTCAACGCCCGCAACTACTACATGAATCGCAACCGCCACCAGCAGGCTCCCGACAATATCGAATGGGGCCAGGGTTTCCTGGGAATCTTCGAGTCGGGTTATACCCAGGGCACGGTCGGTTTCGGCATCGATGCCAACGCCATGCTTGGCTTGAAACTCGATGGCGGTGGCGGAACCGACAGCTCGAGCATCCTGCCGGTCAGCGATGGCAGCGGCAAAGCGCCGACCTCGTTTTCCACGGCTGGCACCACCCTGAAAATCCGCGCCTTCGACACCGAGCTCAAGGCCGGCGATCTGTTCCTCAACAATCCGGTGATCGCCGGTGGCCAGAGCCGCATGCTGCCGCAGACCTTCCGCGGGGTCAGCCTGGCCAACCACAGCTTCGACGGCTGGCTGCTCGAAGGCGGCCAGGCCAGCTTCACCAAGCCCTATAACCAGAGCGGCCGCCGACGTATCGACACGGCCTACGGCAAACTGGCGAATGGCGACGAAAGCCGCCACCTGAACTGGGCCGGCGTGGCCTGGAGCGGCGTGCCCGGGCTGACCAGCAGCCTGTACGCCGCCGAACTCAAGAACATCTGGAACCAGTACTACTACGACCTCGACTACAGCTATGCGCTGAACGAGCGGGTGACCCTGAACCCGGGCTTGCACTTCTATCACACCCAGGACACCGGCGACGCGCTGCTGGGCGACATCGACAACAACACCTACAGCCTGCATTTCACCCTGGGCATCGGCCATCACAGCCTCACCGCCGCCTATCAGCGGGTGAACGGCAACACCCCGTTCGACTACATCAACCAGGGCGACAGCATCTACCTGGACAATTCCCAGCAGTATTCGGACTTCAACGGCCCCAACGAGCGTTCGTGGAAACTCAAGTACGCCTACGACTTCGCCGGCCTCGGCCTGCCGGGCCTGACTTCGGCGCTCTCCTACTCGCGCGGCGAGCTGGACCTGACCAAGGTCGACCCGCACAGCCGTGGCTACGCCAACTGGTACAGCGCCGGCGGCGAGCACGCCAGGCACTGGGAACGCGACCTCGACCTCAAGTACGTGGTACAGGGTGGCCAGGCCAAGGATCTGGCGGTCCGCCTGCAGTGGGCCACCAACCGTGGCGGCAACGGTTATGGCGCGCTGGACAATGACACCGACGAATACCGGGTAATCGTCGATTACCCATTCAGTGTGTTCTAAGCGCGAATAAGCAAAAGGCCAGCATCATTTTGCTGGCCTTTTTTTTGTCTGCGATTTATACATGCGCCCGCAGGCGCGATCGGTCTCTGCAACTCTGCTTGCTTCATCCGGAAACACCCCTGAAACGTACACACCGCAGAAGTCAGAACCATGAGTGTGAGTAGTGCGACACCCCGCAACACGACCACTTTGACCCGGTCGGAAAGGATGCTGATTCTTGGAAGCTCACTGATGGTCATCTCCATCCTGAGCATCGTGACCTTCTTGCTGATTCGCGAACGCGGCAGCGCCGAAATGGCCGCCACCCGCGCGGCCTCCAACATCGTGCAATTGATCGACGCCGACGTGCTGCGCAACGTCGAGCTGTACGACGTATCCCTGCGTGGCCTGATCAGCGCCTCGCAACGCGACGACCTGAAACAGGTATCGCCGACCATTCGCCATATGGCGCTGTTCGACCGGGCCACCGCGGCCCCCTACAAGGGCAACATCCTGCTGCTCGACTCGCGCGGCGACGTGCTCGCCGATTCCGCCTCGGTCGAACCGCGCCAGGGCAACTTTTCCGACCGGGAGTATTTCCAGTCCCATGTGAACAACCCTGATCCGGGCATGCTGATCAGCCGACCGTTCCGCGCCCGCCCGCCCGAGCTGGATTGGCGCATCAGTTTCAGCCGCCGGGTGTCCGGCGAGCGCGGGGAGTTCCTCGGCGTGGCCGAAGCGGCCATGCGCCTGGACTACTTCAGCCAATTGTTCAAAAGCCTGAATGTCGGCCGCGACAGCTCGGTCAACCTGATCAGTAGCGACGGTATCCTGCTGGCCCAGGAACCACCGCGAGCGGACAACCTGATCGGCCAGGACTTCAGCCAACGGCCCAATTTCATCCGCATCCTGCGCGAGGGGAACGGCAGCTTCAAAGGCATGTCCAGCACCCAGCAGCCGCGCCTGTATACCTTCTCCCAGGTCGGAGACCTGCCGCTGATCGTGATCGTGGCGCTCTCCAGCAATGAAGTCTTCGCCTCCTGGCAGCGCACCGCGCTGGTGGTCGGCGGCGCCACCGGTGCGCTGTGCCTGGGCCTGCTGTGGCTGACCTGGCTGCTTTGCCGGGAATTGCGCCGCCGCCAGAGCGCCGAGCAGGAACTCGCGCAACTGGCCGCCACTGACGCGCTCACCGGCTTGGACAACCGCCGCAGCCTGGACCAGACCCTGGCCCGCGAATGGGGACGCGCGCAACGCTCCCACAGCGCCCTGTCGCTGCTGATGTTGGACGTGGATCACTTCAAGGCCTTCAACGACCGCTACGGCCACCCGCTTGGCGATGAAGCCCTGCGCATCGTGGCCCGGGTGATCAGTGACAATATCCGGCGCCCCGGCGACCTGGCCGCACGCTACGGCGGCGAAGAGTTCGCCGTGGTCCTGCCGGAGACCGATAACGAAGGCGCCCGGCGTATCGCCGAGCATATCCGCCTGGCGATCGAGCTCCTGCCGCCGATCCGGGACGGCGCCTCGCCGATCACCATCAGCATCGGCCTCAGCACCTGGGCGGGCACGCCGAAGCCCAGCCTGGAAGCGCTGTGCTCGATGGCCGACAAGGCGCTGTACCAGGCCAAGGCCGAAGGGCGAAACCGGGTGGTGGGTTAACCTCATCGCGGGCAAGCCTCGCTCCTACGGGGCCCGTGCTGCCCGCGATAACCTCATCAGCCGCGCAGCAATCTGCAGGCATAAAAAAAGGCCACCCGAAGGCAGCCTTTAAAAACTAAAGGAAAGAGAGTGTTACTTACACGGCCGCAACCGGACGCATGTAAGAGATCGGTGCAGTGCTGGCATCTTCGAAGGTCACGACTTCCCAAGCGTCTTTCTGCTCAATGAGCTTGCGCAGAAGCTGGTTGTTCAGTGCATGGCCCGACTTGAAGCCTTTGAACTCACCTATCAGGCTGTTGCCCAGCAGGTAGAGGTCACCAATTGCGTCGAGGATCTTGTGCTTCACGAATTCGTCTTCGTAGCGAAGGCCGTCCTCGTTCAGTACACCATCCGCGTCGACCACGATGGCGTTTTCCACGCTGCCGCCGAGTGCGAGGTTGTGCTTGCGCAGGTACTCGATATCACTCATGAAACCAAAGGTACGGGCGCGGCTGACTTCCTTCACGAACGAAGTGCTGGAAAAGTCCACGCTTGCACTCTGGGTGCGGTCACGGAAAACCGGGTGATCGAAATCGATCTCAAAGCTCACTTTAAAACCGTCGAAAGGCACGAAAGTGGCGCGCTTGTCGCCGTCTTCCACTGTCACCTCGCGAAGGATGCGGATGAACTTCTTGGCTGCGTCCTGTTCTTCCAGGCCGGCAGATTGAATCAGGAATACGAAGGGTCCAGCGCTGCCATCCATGATCGGGACTTCGGACGCGGAGAGCTCGACGTAGGCGTTATCGATGCCCAGGCCAGCCATGGCCGAGAGCAAGTGCTCCACCGTGTCCACTTTGGTGTCACCGTTGACCAGGGTGGTCGACATAGTGGTTTCACCAACGTTTTCCGCGCGAGCAGGAATCTGCACCACAGGGTCCAGGTCGGCACGACAAAACACAATGCCGGTGTCGACAGGCGCAGGCTTGAGGGTCAGGTAAACCTTCTCCCCGGAGTGCAGGCCTACACCTGTGGCACGGATAATATTCTTCAGGGTGCGTTGTTTAATCATGGCTTGGGCCGCTTCAGCGCAAATTGCGAACTGGTATCAACAAAGGCTGGCGATAATAGCAGACCAGACCTTTGCTGAACACCAATCACCCTAATACCCCTGATACATTCCATCAATCGGCCTGGCGACGCAGGAAAGCCGGGATGTCCAGGTAGTCCAGATCATCTTGCGGATTCAGCTTCGCCGCAGTCGCAGCACTGGCCTGGGCCTGGTTGCGCATGACGGTCGGACGGTCCAGATCACGGTAGTTGACCGACGGCAGTTCCTGACGCGCAGGTGCTGGCGCCTGTGCAGCGGCCATGGAGGTTTGCACGGTATTGTCGATGACCTTCACAGGTTTCTCGATTTTCGCGCCCAGACCTGTGGCAACCACAGTCACGTGCAGCTCGTCGCGCATGTCCGGATCGATAACGGTACCGACCTTGACCATGGCGTGCTCGGAAGCGAAGGCTTCGATGATGCTACCCACGTCGGAGTACTCACCCAGGGACAGGTCGGGACCGGCGGTGATGTTCACCAGGATGCCGCGCGCACCTTGCAGGTTCACGTCTTCCAGCAGCGGGTTGCGGATCGCCGCTTCGGTCGCTTCACGTGCACGGTTAGGACCGCTGGCGCAGCCAGTGCCCATCATCGCCATGCCCATTTCGCTCATCACGGTGCGTACGTCGGCAAAGTCGACGTTGATCATGCCCGGACGCTTGATGATGTCGGAGATACCGCGAACGGCACCGGCCAGGACGTCGTCGGCCTTGGCAAAAGCCGACAGCAGGCTGGCGTCTTTGCCGAGGATGGTCAGCAGCTTTTCGTTGGGAATGGTGATCAACGAATCGACGCTTTCGCTCAGCGCGCGGATGCCTTCATCGGCGATCTGCATGCGCTTGCGGCCTTCGAACGGGAACGGACGGGTCACCACCGCAACGGTGAGGATGCCCATTTCCTTGGCCACTTCGGCGATGATCGGCGCAGCACCGGTACCGGTACCACCGCCCATGCCGGTCGTGATGAACACCATGTTGGTGCCCGCCAGCACTTCAGCGATACGCTCGCGGTCTTCCAGGGCGGCTTGACGGCCGACTTCAGGATTGGCGCCAGCACCCAGGCCCTTGGTCACGCCGGTACCCAGTTGCAGGATGGTCCGCGCGCCGATGTTTTTCAGCGCTTGAGCATCAGTGTTGGCGCAGATGAATTCGACGCCTTCGATGTTGCTCTTGACCATGTGATTGACGGCGTTGCCGCCGCCACCGCCGACACCGATAACCTTGATTACCGGACTTGCGGGGACGTTGTCTACGAGTTCGAACATTTTCCCTCTCCTTTCATTTCTCTAGTTTTTTCGCCTACTGCTTACAACGGTGTTGCGGTAAATCTTCAGAAATTGCCCTGCACCCAGCTCTTGATGCGATCGAGCAAGGCGGCCTTGGGTTCATCGCTGCTGTAGCTGTCTCGGCTACCGATGCCGGAGAACGAGATACCGTCGGACTGCTTCTGCAGCCCGTACAACAGCAAGCCCACGCCGGTGGAGTAGATCGGGTTGCGCACCACGTCGGACAGGCCTTTGACGGTGTGCGGCACGCCCAGGCGGACCGGCATGTGGAAAATCTCTTCGGCCAGTTCGACCGCGCCTTCCATTTTCGAAGTACCGCCGGTCAGCACGATGCCGGCCGGGATCAGGTCTTCGTAGCCGCTGCGACGCAGTTCGGCCTGGATCAGGGTGAACAGCTCGTCGTAACGCGGCTCGACCACTTCGGCCAGGGCCTGGCGGGACAGCTCGCGCGGCGGACGGTCGCCAACGCTTGGCACCTTGATGGTTTCGCCGGCACCGGCCAGCTTGGCCAGGGCGCAGGCATAACGAATCTTGATTTCTTCGGCGTACTGGGTCGGCGTACGCAGCGCCATGGCGATGTCGTTGGTCACCTGGTCGCCGGCAATCGGGATCACCGCGGTATGGCGGATTGCGCCTTCGGTGAAGATCGCGATGTCGGTGGTGCCACCACCGATATCCACCAGGCACACGCCCAGCTCTTTCTCGTCGTCGGTCAGCACCGAATACGCCGAGGCCAGCTGTTCGAGAATGATGTCGTCGATTTCCAGGCCGCAGCGACGCACGCACTTTTCGATGTTCTGGGCGGCATTCACCGCGCAGGTCACCACGTGCACCTTGGCTTCCAGGCGTACGCCGGACATGCCCAGGGGCTCGCGCACGCCTTCCTGGTTATCGATCACGTAATCCTGCGGCAGGGTGTGCAGCACCCGCTGGTCGGCCGGAATCGCCACGGCCTGCGCCGCGTCGAGTACCCGCTCCAGGTCCGCCGAGCTCACTTCGCGATCACGAATCGCCACGATGCCGTGGGAGTTCAGGCTGCGAATGTGATTGCCCGCCACGCCGACGAACGCCGAGTGGATACGGCAACCGGCCATCAGTTGCGCTTCTTCTACCGCGCGCTGGATCGATTGAACGGTGGACTCGATATTCACCACCACGCCCTTCTTCAGGCCGCGCGATGGATGGGTGCCGATACCGACGATTTCCAGCGTGCCATCGGCCGCGACCTCGCCTACCAGCGCCACCACCTTGGAGGTACCGATATCCAGACCGACGATCATTTTGCCGCTTTGCACGTTTGCCATGGTCCTGCCTCTTCTTAATTCTTCGCGACGGCGGGTTGGGCCGTCGTGGGCGCTACAGGTTCCCGCCAGCCGACGGCCAGGCCGTTGGCATAACGCAGATCGATGCGCGCGATGTTCGTAATCTGTTCTTTCAGCGTTTTTTCATAAATGGCAATGAAGCGGCGCATCTTCTCCACCAGGTGATCGCGTCCGAGCAACAGTTCGATACCAGGACCGGCGCTGCCGGCCCCCGTGGTCAGGAACCAGCTGCCGCGCTCGCGCAACTCCAGACGGGCAATGGAGAAACCCATCGGGCGAAGCATCTGGCTCAACACCTGGTACTGCTGCATCACCTGCTGCTGGGCCCGCTGCGGGCCGAACAACTGTGGCAAGTGCTCGTAGTTCGCCAGCTCACGCGGGGTGAAGGCCTGGCCCTGGTTGTTCAACAGCGCCTCGTCGCCCCAACGGGCCACCGGCAACTGCTCTTCCAGGCGAATCACCACCTGGTCCGGCCACACACGCCGTACCTCGGCATGAGCGATCCATGGCATCTGTTCCAGCTCGGTACGCATACTCGCCAGGTCGATGGTGAAGAAGCTCGCCGCGACGTAGGGCGCGATCCGCTGCTGCACCGCCTGCTGGCTGATGTAACTCAGGTCGCCCTGCACCGCGACCTTAGTGATCGGCCGGTCGGCATAGGGCAACAGGCGCTGCGCGCCCTCGTAAGTGCCGAAGCCCAGCGCGACCAGCAGCACCGGCCACATCAGGCTTTTCAGCACGCCAAAGTTGGCTTTCGGCAGGCGCGCCGACATCGGCTCCTTGGCCACCATCCGGCTGGCACCACGCGGCACCGGCTTGCGGCCGGGAGCGGGTTGCTGATGACGTAGCTGGGCGCCTTGCATGGCCTTAACCTCGCGGCTCTGCGTTACTGACGACACTCTCCGCCAGGATGGCCAGAACCAGCTGCTGGAAATCCAGGCCGGCGGCACGGGCCGCCATCGGAACCAGACTGTGATCGGTCATGCCGGGAGCGGTGTTCACTTCCAGGAACCAGAACTGGCCATCAGCGTCCTGCATCACGTCGGCACGCGCCCAACCGGCGATACCGAGCGCCCCGCAGGCTTTCGCCGTCAGGTCCATGAGCTCCTGCTCTTTATTGCTGTCGAGGCCACACGGAATCCGGTACTGGGTATCGGAAGCCAGGTACTTGGCGTCGTAGTCGTAAAACGTGTGGGGCGTGCCCAGGGCGATCGGTGGCAATACCTGGCCGCGCAGCGTGGCGATGGTGAACTCCGGACCTTGAATCCATTGTTCAACCAAGACTTGCGAGTCGTAGGTACTGGCCGCTTTCCATGCGTCGATCAGTTCGGACGCGGATGTCACTTTGGCCATACCAATACTGGAACCTTCATGCGCCGGTTTGACGATCAAAGGCATGCCCAGTTCCGTAGCCGCAGAAATACAATCGGCCTCGGAGCCAAGTACGGCGTGGCGTGGCGTCGGAATACCGAGGCTGTGCCAGACCTGCTTGGTACGCAGTTTGTCCATCGCTAGCGCCGAAGCCAGGATGCCGCTGCCGGTGTAGGGAATGCCCATGCATTCCAGCAGGCCCTGCATGCTGCCGTCTTCGCCGCCACGACCGTGGAGGATGATGAAGGCGCGATCGATCTTCTCGTTCAGCAGGCGCTGCAGGAAGTCGTCACCGACGTCGATGCCGAAGGCGTCCACACCAGCGCTCAGCAAGGCTTCGAGCACGGCGTTACCGGACTTCAGCGAGACTTCGCGCTCGGCGCTCTTGCCGCCGAACAGCACGGCGACGCGACCGAAATCCTTCGGCGCGAGGGTCGAAAACAGAGAGGCGTAGGCGGCGGTCATTTCGACTTCCCCTGACCGGCAGGCACGGCACCCGCAAACAACGGACTGTTCAACAGCTTCGGCGCAAGGCCGCCGATATCACCGGCGCCCTGGCACAGCAGGATGTCGCCGGCGCGCAGCAGCGGCTTGACCAGCGGCGCGAGGTCGACCCCACGCTCGATGTAGATCGGATCCAACTGGCCGCGCTGACGGATGCTGTGGCACAGCTGACGGCTGTCCGCCCCCGGGATCGGCTCTTCGCCCGCCGGATAGACTTCCATCAACAGCAGGACGTTGGCGTCCGCCAGCACCTGGACAAAATCGTCGTACAGGTCGCGGGTGCGGCTGAAACGGTGCGGCTGGTAGACCATCACCAGGCGGCGCTCAGGCCAGCCACCGCGCACGGCCTTGATCACCGCCGCGACCTCGGTCGGGTGGTGGCCGTAATCGTCCACCAGCATCACGTTGCCGCCGTCCACCGGCAGTTCGCCGTAGACCTGGAAGCGACGTCCCACGCCCTGGAAGCCCGACAGGCCCTGGACGATGGCTTCATCGCTGATGCCTTCGTCGGTGGCGATGCAGATGGTCGCCAGGGCGTTCAGCACGTTGTGGTTGCCCGGCATGTTGACCGAGACATCCAACGGCTCGCGATCGGGACGCAGCACGGTGAAGAAGGTCTGCATGCCCTGCTGGCGTACATTGATCGCGCGCACGTCGGCGCCTTCGTTGAAACCGTAGGTGACGGTCGGACGCTTGACCTGCGGCAGGATCTCGCGCACCACCGGGTCGTCCAGGCACAGCACGGCCAGGCCATAGAACGGCAGGTTGTGCAGGAATTCGACGAAGGTTTTCTTCAGCTTGTTGAAGTCACCGTCGTAGGTCGCCATGTGGTCGGCGTCGATGTTGGTCACCACGGCCACCAGCGGCTGCAGGTGCAGGAAGCTGGCGTCGCTTTCATCGGCTTCGGCGATCAGGTAGCGGCTGGTGCCCAGCTGTGCATTGGTGCCAGCTGCATTCAGCCGGCCACCGATGACGAAGGTCGGGTCCAGGCCACCGGCGGCGAATACCGAGGCCAGCAGGCTGGTGGTGGTGGTCTTGCCGTGGGTACCGGCAACGGCGACGCCGTGGCGATAGCGCATCAGCTCGGCGAGCATTTCCGCGCGCGGCACGACCGGGATGCGGCGTTCCAGGGCGGTGGCCACTTCCGGGTTGGAGGTGTTCACGGCGCTGGACACCACCAGTACATCGGCGTTGGCGGCGTTCTCGGCACGGTGGCCGATGAAGATCTGCGCACCAAAGGACTCGAGGCGCTCGGTGACCGGCGACGCCTTGAGGTCGGAGCCGGAAACCTGGTAGCCCAGGTTCAGCAGTACTTCGGCGATCCCGCACATGCCCACGCCGCCGATACCGACGAAGTGGATGCGACGGATACGGCGCATTTCCGGTTGTGGCATGGCTTTCTGATTCTCAACCATGGGCCACCTCCAGGCAGATATCGACCACGCTACGGGTGGCATCGGGTTTGGCCAGGCGACGTGCGGCGTCGGCCATGCTGTTGAGTCGTTCCGGTTGCATCAAAACCTCTGTCAGGCGAGCGGCAAGGTCCGCTGCGCCAGTCGTTCTTTGCGGCATCAGGAAGGCAGCGCCTTCACGAGCCAAATAATCGGCATTGCGGGTCTGGTGATCGTCGATGGCGTGAGGCAAAGGCACGAGCATCGAAGGCAGACCGGCGGCAGCCAGTTCACTGACGGTCAACGCGCCTGCGCGACAGACCACCAGGTCAGCCCAGCCGTAGGCTTGGGCCATGTCTTTGATGAACGGCTGCACCTGCGCCTCGACGCCGGCGGCGCGATAGCGCTCTGCAGTCACTTCATCGTGGTTTTTGCCGGCCTGATGAAACACTTCCGGGCGCAGCTCGGGGGAGACCAGCGCCAGGGCTTCAGGCAGCAACTTGTTCAACGGCTCTGCTCCCAGGCTTCCACCCAGGATCAGCAAACGCGCCTTGCGTCCGGCCAGGGCCTCGCGCGGTGTATCGAGGAACAGCTCGGTGCGCACCGGGTTGCCGGTGGTACGCCGGCTGCTGGAGGCACCAAAGGTGTCCGGGAAAGCTTCGCAGACTCGGGCCGACAACGGCACCAGCAGCCGATTGGCGGTACCGGCGACCGCGTTCTGTTCATGAACGATCACCGGCACGCCGGACAGTTTTGCCGCGACACCACCAGGGCCAGTCACATAACCGCCAAAGCCCAGCACGCAGACCGGCTTGAGCTGACGAATGATCCGGCGCGCCTGCAGCACCGCCTTGAGCAGCACGAATGGCGCCTTGAGCAGCGACAGCTTGCTCTTGCCACGCAGGCCGCTGACGTTGATCAGGTGCAGCTGCAGGCCGGCATTCGGCACCAGTTCGTTTTCGATGCCGCGCGGGGTGCCGAGCCAGTGCACGGTATAACCGCGCGCCTGGAATTCACGGGCACAGGCCAGCGCCGGGAACACGTGACCGCCGGTGCCACCGGCCATGATCAGCACGTTAGCGCCCATGGCTTGGCTCCTCGGCGAAGTCGCTCTCGCTGAACTCCATCTCTTCGCTGCCCAGGTGGGTCCGACTCTCCCACTCGATGCGCAGCAACAGGCCAAGACAGGCGCAGCAGATCACCAACGAACTGCCGCCATAACTGAGGAACGGCAAGGTCAGGCCTTTGGTCGGCAGCAGGCCGACGTTCACCCCGATGTTGATCAGGAACTGGCCGATCCACAGGAACGACAGGCCATAAGCGACATAGGCGGCAAAGAACTGCTTGGCTTTCTCGGCCCACAGGCCGATGTACATGCCACGGATACAGACGAAGACGAACAACGCCACCGTGCACAGGGAACCCACGGCACCCAGCTCTTCGGCCAGGACCGAGAACACGAAGTCGGTGTGGGCTTCCGGCAGGTAGAACTGCTTCTGCACGCTATTGCCCAGGCCAACGCCCAGCCATTCGCCACGACCGAAAGCGATCAAGGCCTGGGACAACTGGTAGCCCGCGCCGAACTGGTCGGCCCAGGGGTCGGCAAAGTTGGTCAAGCGCGCCATTCGATAGGGCTGCATCTGAATCAGCAGGACCACCGCCGCGACCGCCAGGACCACCATCAAGGAGAAACGGAACAGCCCGACCCCGCCGAGGAACAGCATCGCCGCCGCGGCCCCCATCATCACCACGGTGGCGCCGAAGTCCGGCTCCATCAGCAGCAGGCCAGCCATCGGCAACAGCACGATGAATGGCTTGAAGAAGCCCATCCAGCTTTCGCGCACTTCTTTCTGGCGACGCACCAGATAACCGGCGAGGTAGATCACCACGAAGACCTTGGCGATCTCGGAAGGCTGGACGTTGAAGAAACTGAAGCCGATCCAGCGCATCGAACCGTTCACCTCGCGGCCGATCCCCGGGATGATCACCATCACCAGCAAACCGAAGGCACCGAGCAGCATCATCCAGCCCAGGCGTTGCCAGGTGGCGATCGGAATCATCATGGTGACGATGCAGGCACCCAGGCCCAGCACCACGTAGATCAGGTGGCGAATCATGTAATACAGCGCGCTGCCCGATTGCACCGCCGCCACTTCGGTGGAGGCCGAGGCGATCATGATCAGCCCGAGGCCGAGCAGCGTCAGGCAGCCGGCGAGCATCGGGAAGTCGAGGTCGACGCCGCGCCCGGTGATGATCGGCGATGGATAAGGCTTGATGATGTCTCTCAGGTTCATGCCAGATCCTCCACGGCGCGGACGAACTGGTGACCACGGTCTTCGTAGTTCTTGAACATGTCGAAACTGGCGCAGGCAGGCGACAGCAGCACCACGTCGCCGGACTGGGCGGCGGCACGGCATTGCGCCACGGCGTCGACCAGGGAGCCGACACGAATCAGCGGCACGGCATCGCCGATGGCCTCGCCGATCTTGTCGGAATCGCGGCCCATCAGGATCACGGCGCGACAGTTGGCCGCCACCGGATCGCGCAGGTCCTTGAACTCGGCACCCTTGCCGTCGCCACCGGCGATCAGCACGATCTTGCCTTCGATATCCGCGCCCAGGCCTTCGATGGCCGCCAGTGCGGCGCCCACGTTGGTGGCCTTGGAATCGTTGTAATACCCCACGCCATCCAGGTCGCGAACCCACTGGCAGCGGTGCTCGAGGCCGGCGAAGGTGCGCAGGGCCGAGAGCATGGCATCGAACGGCAGGCCGACTGCATGCCCCAGGGCCAGCGCCGCCAGGGCGTTGGACTGGTTATGGGCGCCACGGATCTTCAGCTCGCGTACCGGCATCAGGTTCTGGAATTCGAAGGCCAGGTATTTCTCGCCATTCTCTTCACGCAGGCCGAACGCCTTGAAGTCGGGTTTGCTCAGGCCGAAGGTCCAGCACGGCAGGCCTTCGCCGATCAATGGCCGGGTCAGGGCATCCTGGCGGTTGAACACCACTTGCCGGGCGCCACGGAAGATCCGGTGCTTGGCCAGGTGATACGCCGGCAGCCCGCTGTAGCGGTCCATATGGTCTTCGCTGATGTTCAGCACGGTGGCCACTTCGGCCCCCAACTGGTCGGTGGTTTCCAGCTGGAAGCTGGACAGTTCCATGACATACAGCTCGACGTCGTCGCTGAGCAGGTCCAGGGCCGGCGTGCCCAGGTTGCCGCCCACTGCGACCCGCTTGCCCGCCGCCGCGGCCATTTCCCCCACCAGGGTGGTCACGGTGCTTTTCGCGTTGGAACCGCTGATGGCGACGATCGGTGCCTTCGCGTTACGCGCGAACAGCTCGATATCGCCGGAGAGTTTCACCCCACGGGCGGCGGCGGCTTGCAGGGCCGGGGTCGCCAGGGCCAGGCCGGGGCTCACGTAGAGCTCGTCGGCACGGCACAGGAAGTCGACGTCCAGCTCGCCACAACGCACTTCCACATGCGGATAGTCACGGCGCAGCGTGGCCAGTTCCGGTGGATTTTCCCGCGTATCGGCGACGGCAAACGACACGCCCCGGTTCGCCAGGAAGCGAACCAGGGACATGCCGCTCTTGCCGAGGCCGACAACGATGCGGAAGTGGTCAGAAGCGATCAGAGACACTCGTTCTACCTCAGCTTCAGGGTGGCAAGGCCGATCAGCACGAGAATCACGGTGATGATCCAGAAACGGACGATCACACGCGGCTCGGGCCAGCCCTTGAGTTCAAAGTGGTGGTGAATCGGCGCCATGCGGAAGACACGACGACCGGTCAACTTGAAGGAGGCCACCTGAATGACCACCGACAGGGTTTCCATCACGAACACGCCGCCCATGATGAACAGGACGATTTCCTGGCGAACGATCACCGCGATGGTGCCCAGGGCCGCGCCCAGCGCCAGCGCGCCGACGTCGCCCATGAAGACTTGCGCCGGGTAGGTGTTGAACCACAAGAAACCGAGCCCGGCGCCGATCAGCGCGCCGCAGAACACGATCAGCTCACCCGCGCCCGGAACGTAAGGAATCAGCAGGTACTCAGCGAATTTCACGTTACCCGACAGGTAGCAGAAGATGCCCAGGGCGCCGCCTACCATCACGGTCGGCATGATCGCCAGGCCGTCGAGGCCATCGGTCAGGTTGACCGCGTTACTGGAGCCGACGATCACGAAATAGGTCAGGACCACGAAGCCAATGCCCAGCGGAATGCTGACGTCCTTGAGCATGGGGATCAGCAAGGTGGTTTCGACCGGGGTTTGCGCGGTGACATAGAGGAAGATCGCCGCGCCCAGGCCAAATACCGACTGCCAGAAGTACTTCCAGCGGCTCGGCAGACCACGGGAGTTCTTCTCGATCACCTTGCGATAGTCATCGACCCAGCCGATGGCGCCGAACAGCAGGGTGACCAGCAACACCACCCACACATAACGGTTGCTCAGGTCGGCCCACAGCAGGGTGCTGATACCGATTGCCGAAAGAATCAACGCGCCGCCCATGGTCGGAGTACCCGACTTGGAGAGGTGCGATTGCGGACCGTCGTTACGCACGGCCTGGCCGATCTGACGGGTCTGCAGAGTGCGGATCATCCACGGCCCCAGCCACAAGGACAGCACCAGTGCAGTCAGTACCCCGAGAATCCCGCGCAGGGTCAGGTACTGAAAGACCGCGAAGCCTTTGTAGAACTGTTGCAGGTACTCCGCTAGCAGCAGCAGCATCAATGTTTCTCCGTGCTGGAACCACACAAAGCCGCGACGATGTTTTCCATCACCGCGCTGCGCGATCCCTTGATCAAAATAGTGGTGTTTGTATCTTGCTCGGCGCCCAGGGCTGCGATCAGCTCGGCCTGGCTGGCGAAGTGTCGGGCGTGCTCACCGAAGGCGGCGACCGCGTGGGCCATCATCGGGCCCACGGCATAGAGCGCCGATACCTTGCCGGCGGCATAAGCACCCACTTCGCGGTGCCCCTGCTCCGCCCAATCGCCCAACTCGCCGATATCTCCGAGCACCAGGACGGTGCGACCGGAAAAGCCGGCGAGTATATCAACGGCCGCGCACATTGATGTGGGGTTTGCGTTATAGGTGTCGTCGATTACCCGCATACCGTTTTTCGCCAGTTGGGCGACAGTGCGGCCCTTGACTGGCTGCACCGCGTTGAGCCCGGTAGCGATGCCGAACAATGACACGCCCAGGGCATGCGCGGCAGCCGCAGCGGCCAGGGCATTGGCAACGTTATGGGTACCCAGCAGGTTCAACTGGACACGCTCGGAACCGTTGCCCGCGTGCAGGGTGAAGTTCGGGCAGCCACGGGCATCGCGCTGGATATCCGAGGCGTAAAAGTCGGCGGCATTGTTGGTCAGGGCAAAACTCAGCACCTGACGGCCAGCGGCGCGGGCTTTCCAGATCGGGAAGGCCTTATCGTCGAGATTGAGCACGGCGATACCGGAAGCATCCAGCCCTTCAAGGATCTCGCCCTTGGCCTCGACGATTTTTTCCGGCCCGCCAAACTCGCCAACATGGGCGGTACCGGCGTTATTGATGATGGCGACCTGCGGCTTGGTCATCGCCACGGTGTAGGCAATTTCGCCGATGCGCGAAGCCCCCAGCTCGATCACGGCCGCGGTGTGCTCTGGGGCCAGTTCCAACAGGGTCAAGGGTGCGCCCAGGTCGTTGTTCAGGTTGCCGCGCGTGGCGAGCACCGGCCCACGCGTACGCAGGATGCTCGCAAGCATTTCCTTGACTGTGGTCTTGCCGCTGGAGCCGGTAATCGCCGCTACCGGCTTGGTGAAAGCCGCACGATTCAACGCCCCCAGTTGGCCGAGGGCCTGCCGGGTATCGCTGACCAGCAACTGCGGCAGCGTGCTGTCTGGCACTTCGCGTTCGACCAGGGCCCCGACGGCGCCTTTGGCGGCGACTTCATTCAGGTAGTCGTGCCCGTCGAAACGCGGGCCGGCCAGGGCAATAAAGAGCTGGCCCGGCTTGATCGCCCGGCTGTCGATGCTCACGCCATCGAAACTGCAATCGCCAGCCAGCAGGCGCCCCGCCAGCGGTCCACTCAGTTCACTGAGTTTCAGGGCCTTAAGCATGGGCCACCTCCCACGCGGTCAGCGCTCGATCGGCTTCCACCAGGTCGGAGAAGTCGAGACGCACGCCATTGATTTCCTGATAGTCCTCATGACCTTTACCGGCCAGGACAATCACGTCGTCCGCCGAAGCGCCGGCGACCAACTGGGCGATGGCCAGGCCGCGACCGGAAACGAACTCGACCTTGTCCACGGCCCTGAAGCCGGCACGAATGTCGTCGAAAATCTGCGCCGGATCTTCCGTACGCGGGTTGTCGTCGGTGACCAGAACGCCGTCGGCCAGGCGCTCGACCACTTCCGCCATCAGCGGACGCTTGCCGCGATCGCGATCGCCGCCACAGCCGAACAGGCACAGCAAACGGCCCTTGGCATGGGGACGCAGGGCCAGCAGTACCTTTTCCAGGGCATCCGGGGTGTGGGCGTAATCGACCACCACCAGCGGTTGCGAACCACCGCCCAGGCGCTGCATGCGACCGGCCGGGCCTTCCAGTTTCGGCAGTACGTTAAGGATTTCATCGAGGGCGTAATCCAGGCCGAGCAAGGCGCCGACAGCGGCCAGCACGTTGCTCAGGTTGAAACGACCGAGCAAGGTGCTACGCAGATGATGCTCGCCCTGCGGAGTCACCAGGGTTGCACGCACGCCTTCGTCGTCGAATTGCGCTTCGCGGCAGTACAGATAGGCCCGTGGATCCTCGAGACTGTAGGTAATCAACCGCGAATCCTGTTCGTCACTGGCCAGCAGCCGACCGAACTCATCGTCGAGGTTGATGACCCGGCACCCCAGATCGGTCCAGCCGAACAGCTTGGCCTTGGTGGAGCCGTAGGCTTCCATGGTGCCGTGATAATCCAGATGGTCGCGAGACAGATTGGTCAGCACCGCCACGTCGAAGGCCAGAGCACTGACTCGCCCCTGGTCCAGACCATGGGACGACACTTCCATCGCCACGGCTTTGGCGCCGGCCTTTTTCAGGTCGGCCAGGGTGGCCTGCACGGCAATCGGGTTCGGCGTGGTGTGCATGCCGCTTTGCAGCGCGCCATAAAAACCGCTGCCGAGGGTGCCGACAATGCCGCAGTGCTGGCCCAGCAGATCGAGTGCCTGCGCCACCAACTGAGTCACGCTGGTCTTGCCGTTGGTACCGGTCACCCCGATCAGGTTGAGGTTGCGGCTCGGGTCGCCATAAAAACGCCCGGCGATATCCGACAACTGCGCCGCCAGGCCTTTGACCGGAATCAGCGGCACATCGGTACTCGGCAGGACGGTCGCGCCTTCGACTTCATAAGCCACCGCAGCCGCACCGCGCTGCAAGGCGTCGGCGATGTGCGCACGACCATCGAACTTGCCGCCAGGCACCGCGAGAAACAGATCGCCGGCGCGCACATTACGGCTGTCCAGAGTCAGTTCGCGAATCAGCAGATCACGACCAGCGTGGGCGAAAATTTTGTTCAGGCTAAGAGACATCAGCCGCGCCCTCCTTTAGCTGGTGCCGCATTGGCTTGTTGGGTAGGTGGCAGGTTGTCCGGCGAGATATTCATCAGACGCAGGGTGCCGGACATCACTTTGCTGAACACCGGCGCCGATACCAGACCACCGAAGTAACCAGCCTTGCTCGGCTCGTCGATCACCACGACGATGGCGTAGCGCGGATCGCTCATCGGGCCGAAACCGGCGAACAGGGAGCGGTAGGAGTTCTCGGCATAACCCTTGGTACCGACCGAAGTCTTACGCGCAGTACCACTCTTGCCGGCCACGTGATAAGCCGGCACCTGGGCACGGAACACACCGCGCGGCGCCTCGATCACCTGCTGCAACATGCCTTGCATGGTCTTGGCGACTTTTTCCGGAATCACCTGGGCGGTTTCCGGTGTCCTGTCGGTTTTGATCAGAGTCAGCGGAGCAATGCGACCGTTATTGGCCAGAGCCGAGAAGGCGTGAACCAGCTGGATCGCGGTCACCGAAATGCCGTAGCCATACGACAGCGTGGCTGTCTCGGCCTTGCGCCATTCACGATAATTCGGCAGGTTGCCGACACGTTCGCCCGGGAAGCCGAGGCCGGTGTCCTGGCCAAGACCGATTTTCTGGGCCAGGCGGAAGATGGCTTCGCCACCGATATCGAAGGCGATCTTGCTCATGCCGACGTTACTGGAATTGATCAGAATCCCGGTCAGGTCGAGTACCGCGCCTTCACTCTTGGATACGTCACGAATGGTGTATTTGCCGATCTGCAGCGTGCCTGGATAAACCTCGACGGTGTCGCTCGGTTTCCAGCGGCCGGTTTCCAGCGCCGCGCTCATGGAGATGGCTTTCATGGTCGAACCCGGCTCGAACACGTCGATCATGGCGCGGTTGCGCATCATCGCCGGTTGCAGGTTGCGACGATTGTTCGGGTTGTAGGTCGGCTGATTGACCATGGCCAGGATCTCGCCGGTCTTCACGTCCATGATGACCAGGCTGCCGGCCTTGGCGCCGTTCTCGACGATGGCGTTGCGCAGCTCGCGGTTGGCCAGGTATTGCAGGCGCAGGTCAATCGACAACGCCAAGGGCTTGCCGGCCTTGGCGTTTTTGGTGACCTGGACATCCTTGATCAGTCTGCCGCGCCGGTCCTTGATGACCTGGCGCTTGCCCGGAACTCCGGCGAGCCACTCGTCATAAGCCAGTTCGACCCCTTCGCGACCGCGATCGTCGATGTCGGTAAAGCCGACCATATGCGCGGTCACTTCGCCGGCCGGGTAGAAGCGCCGGAACTCTTCGATGCCATACACCCCCGGCACTTTGAGATCGAGAACTTGCTGGCCCTGCTCGGGCGTCAGGCCGCGCACCAGGTAGATGAATTCTTTATTGGCTTGCGCTTCAAGGCGCTCGGCCAGCGCCTTGGGGTCTTGCCCCAAGGCAGCAGCCAATGCCGGCCACTTGTCCTTGGCCAGCTGCATTTCCTTGGCGTTGGCCCACAGGGTGGTCACTGGCGTACTGACTGCCAGCGGCTCGCCGTTACGGTCGGTGATCAAGCCACGGTGAGCCGGGATCGGAATATGCCGAACGCTGCGCGCATCGCCCTGCCCCTTGAGGAAGTCGCGATCGACGACCTGCAGGTCGATGATGCGCCAGGCGATCGCCGCCACCATGATGCCGAGCAAGCCCAGCACCAGGCGGAACCGCCAGGGGAAGAGTGCGCCTTCAAGCTTCATCATGGCGCCACCATCTGGACTTCTGCCGCGCCGGGAATGCGCATTTTCAGTTGCTCGGTGGCCAGCACTTCGATCCGGCTATGGGCGGTCCAGGTGCTTTGCTCGAGAATCAGCCGTCCCCACTCCGCTTGTGCCTTGTCACGCACACTCAACTCGCCGTACAGCGTGTTGAGCAGTTGGCGATTCCAGTGGGCGCTATAGGACACCGCAATCGCGGACACCAGGACGCCGATGAACAGCAGAAGCATGAAAAAGCTTCCGCCTGGAAGTGGCTTGGCGAAAAGCTTGCTCACCGCAGCTTCTCCGCAACGCGCATGACAGCACTACGGGAACGCGGGTTGGCCTTGAGCTCGGCATCGGAGGCCGTCTGCGCTTTGCCATGGACTTTGATTTTCGGCTCGAAAGCCACATGGCGCACCGGCAGGTTGCGAGGCAGGTTGTCCGCCTCGCCCTTCACCAGCTTGCGCATGAACAGTTTGACGATGCGGTCTTCCAGCGAGTGGAAACTGATGACCACCAGACGGCCGCCGACCTCCAGGCATTCCAGCGCGGCTTCGAGGCCGGCTTCCAGATCGCCCAGTTCGTTGTTGACATGAATGCGCAGCCCCTGGAACGCACGGGTTGCCGGGTTCTTGCCCTTTTCCCAGGCCGGGTTGGCGACTTTCAAGACTTCCGCCAGGTCGGCGGTACGTTCGAACGGCTTGATGTCGCGGCGCTCAGCCACGGCGCGGGCCATACGACCGGAGAAACGCTCTTCGCCGTATTCCTTGAATACACGGGCGATTTCTTCCACCGGCGCGGTGTTGACGAACTCCGCCGCGCTGATGCCGCGGGACGGGTCCATGCGCATATCCAGGGGACCATCATTGAGAAAACTGAAGCCGCGCTCAGGATCGTCGAGCTGCGGCGAAGACACACCCAGGTCGAGCAGCACGCCGCTGACCTTGCCATCCAGGCCGCGCTCGGCCACTTCCGAGCCCAGTTCGGCAAAGCTGCGCTGCACAACGACAAAGCGGCCGTCTTCGGCCGCTAGCGCTTGCCCGGTGGCAATCGCTTGAGGATCTTTGTCGAATCCGAGCAGCCGACCATCCGGCCCAAGCTTGCTGAGGATCAGACGACTATGACCACCGCGACCGAAGGTGCCATCCAGATAGCAGCCATCAGGACGTACGGCGAGAGCCTCGACGGCTTCGTCAAGCAGTACGGTGATGTGGTTAAAGCCGCTATCAATAGTCACAGGATCAAATCACGCAGTTCATCAGGCATGGCGCCCGGTTGTTGAATAGCTGCCAGGTCCGCTGCGGAAACAGCATTCCAGGCATCCTCGTCCCACAGTTGGAACTTGTTCAATTGGCCTACCAACATTGCGCGCTTATCCAACTTGGCATATTCGCGCAGACGCGGCGGAACCAGAAAACGACCACTGCCATCGAGTTCGAGGTCGACGGCATTACCAATCAGCAAACGCTGCAAGCGACGGTTTTCTTCACGTAGCGAAGGCAGCGCACGCAGCTTGGTTTCAATAATTTCCCACTCGTCGAGGGGGTAGACACACAAACACGGATCAACGGCATCAATAGTGACGATAAGTTGCCCGGAACTACGCGAAACGAGCTCGTCACGGTACCGGCTCGGCATGGCGAGACGGCCCTTTGCGTCGAGACTGATAGCGTTAGCTCCGCGAAACACGTCAGCGTTTCTCCAAATTTTAGCGTTTTACGTCCAAAAAACCCACTTCATGCCACTTTCCGCCACTTGCGCACACTATAGGAATGCGCCCACCACACCGTCAAGGCACGGAGCGACGGAAAAGCCTTATAGAACGGAGATTTAGGAGACTAAAAGGAGGGGTAACGGGAATTTGGCGAAGGATTTGGCGCAATAACTTCAATCAGCTCAAGAAGCTGTATCGCGAAGTTAAAGTAATTTGTTAAGAGTAAGATCTTTTCGGTATTACAAAAGCGCTTCTGCTATTGATTCAAGCAGGGAGGGAAAAGGTGGAGAGTCGATCTGTAAGCCGGGTTCTGTCGAGGACAGTCATTCCTCTACGATGGCCATCACTGGACATCTTTAGCAACCTACCCGGTTCCAGCGCGGGCCACGCCTTGGAACCCTATTTGGTCTTGCTCCGAGTGGGGTTTACCTAGCCACGAACTGTTGCCAGACGTGCGGTGCGCTCTTACCGCACCTTTTCACCCTTACCGGCACCGAAGTGCTTAGGCGGTTATTTTCTGTGGCACTTTCCGTAGGCTCGCGCCTCCCAGGCATTACCTGGCACTCCGCCCTATGGAGCCCGGACTTTCCTCCCCCCTCTAATTTTCATAGAGGGCAGCGACTGTCCAATCGACTCTCCGCCGCGCAGGTTAACGGCAGAGCGGCGGAAGAACAAGGGATAAAAGCCTTTTGCCATTCCGCCGATCGCGTTTACTCGCCTTTCTGTTTATCCAGCGCCACTTGATAGAGCACATTCTTGCGCACGCCGGTAATTTCCGCCGCCAATGCCGCGGCCCGCTTGAGCGGCATCTCGTTGAGCAGCAGGTCGAGAACCCGCATCGCCTCACTGCTCACAGCCTCGTCGCTCTCCGGCGCTGACCACCCCGCTACCAGTACAACGCATTCGCCGCGCTGCTGATTGCTGTCTGCCTCGACGAAAGCCCGCAACTCCGAAAGCGGCAGTCCCTTGAGGGTTTCAAAGGTCTTGGTCAACTCCCGGGCCAGCAATGCCGGACGCTCGCCACCGAACACCGACTCCATATCCTGCAAGCACTCGAGAATACGGTGTGGCGCCTCATAGAAAATCAGCGTGCGCGGCTCCTCCTTTAATAGCTCAAGACGCCCGCGCCGTCCTACCGCTTTGGCCGGCAGAAAGCCCTCGAAGATAAAACGATCGGAAGGCAGCCCCGCCGCCGACAAGGCCGCAATCAGAGCGCAAGCCCCAGGAACAGGAACGACATTGATACCCGCCGCACGCGCCTGACGCACCAGGTGGTAACCCGGATCGGAGATCAACGGCGTGCCCGCGTCGGAAATCAGCGCAACGCTGTCTCCCGCCAACAGACGCGTGAGAAAACGGCTGCCTTCATCCCGTTCGTTATGTTCATGGCAGGCGGCCAGCGGTGTGGAAATCCCGAAGTGCTGCATCAAACGTTGCGAGTGGCGCGTGTCTTCGGCGGCGATCAGCGCCACCTCACGCAAGATCTTCAAGGCCCGGGCACTGATGTCGTCCAGGTTGCCGATGGGCGTCGCCACCACATAAAGCGAGCCAGCAGCGGAATTCAAAGGACCTGGAGCAGTCAAAGCGCACACCTCTTGATCGGTAAAAGCGCCATTGTAGCGCGTAGAAGCCTTCGGAATGCGCGCCACAGGCACCTCACGCCTGCGACAGCGCCTGCCGTTCTAAAGCACTGCAACATTTGCTCGACCTAAAATAGACGGTTTATTGCCAGTAACATCGCGCCCCGGCCAGTGCTTGGGTACAATTCCACGCTAATTTGATCGAGTATCAGGAACACTTACATGATCGCTTGCCTGCGGCTGTTCTCTGCCTTATGCCTTGCCGCCCTCCTGGCGGCTTGCGCCAGCTCGCCCTCCTCCAGCCTTGGCGAACTTCCACGGACCCCGGATGCCAGCATCGAGCAACTGCTCGAACAGGCCGCCAACAGCAAAACGCCCGACAAGGCAGCCCTGCTGCGCTTGAGCGCTGCCGACCTGGCCTATCGCCAGGGCAACGCCGGCCAGGCCGCGCAAATCCTGCAACAAGTGCCGATGGAGCAACTCAAGCCCGGCCAGCAGGTTTTCTCCAGCACCCTGGCCGCCGAACTGGCCATGACTCGCAACCAGCCAAAGGCCGCCCTGACCGCCCTGAGCCACCCGAGCCTGCAACGCCTGAGCGAACTGCCGGAAGAGCAGCAGATCCGCACCGGCACTGTCCACGCTCGCGCACTAGAGGCTGACGGCCAGGCCCTCGTCGCGGCACGGGAGCGCATTTTCATTGCGCCACTGCTCAAGGACGACGCCGCGAGCAAGAACCACGAAGCCATCTGGACGTTGATTGCCAGCCTGCCGACCGATCAACTGCAAGCCGTCGGCAACGATGACCTGGGCGGCTGGATGAGCCTGGCGCTGGCAGTGAAGACCGCCGGCACCCTGGAACAACAGCAGGCCGCCATCGACAACTGGCGCGCACAGAACCCCAAGCATCCGGCGGCCATTCAGCTGCCGCTGCCGCTGACCAAACTCAAGGAGCTGGCCAGCCAGCCGCTGTCCAAGATCGCCCTGCTGTTGCCGCAGGACGGCCCGCTGGCCGCGGTCTCCAAGGCCCTGCGCGACGGCTTCATGGCCGCGCACTATCAGGCTCAGCAAGCCGGTCAAAAACCACCCAGCATCGAGTTCTACGACAGCTCGCGCCTGACTTCGCTGGATGACTTCTATCGCAAGGCCCAGGCAGATGGCGTGCAACTGGTCGTCGGCCCGCTGGAAAAACCGCTGGTCAAACAGCTCGCCGCACGCCCGCAACTGCCTATCACCACCCTGGCGCTGAACTACAGCGAAGGCGAGCAAGGCCCCGCGCAACTGTTCCAGTTCGGCCTGGCCGCCGAAGACGAGGCTCGCGAAGTCTCCCGCCGCGCCCGCGCCGACGGGCTGCACCGCGCTGCGGTCCTGGTGCCACGCGGCGAATGGGGTGATCGTGTGCTCAAGGCTTTCCGTCAGGACTGGGAAAGCAACGGTGGTAGCGTGGTCGGTATCGAACGCGTCGATCAGCCGGTAGCCCTGGCCCAGCAGATTGCCGACCTGTTCCAACTGCGCCAGAGCGAAGCCCGCGCCAAGAGCCTGCAGAACGCCGCTGGTACTCAAGTGGCCGCACAACCTTCGCGCCGCCAGGACATCGAGTTCATTTTCCTGGCATCCACTCCGCAACAGGCACAACAGATCAAGCCGACCCTGAACTTCCAGTACGCCGGCGATGTACCTGTCTACGCCACCTCTCATGTCTTCAGCGCCAGCGGCGACCAGAACCAGTACAACGACATGAACGGCATACGCTTCTGCGAGACGCCTTGGCTGCTGGATGCCAATGACCCGCTGCGCCGACAGGTCGCCGCGCAATGGCCACAAGCCGGTGGCAGCCTGGGTCGACTGTATGCGATGGGCGCCGACGCCTACCGCCTGGCACCACGCCTGGGGCAACTCAAGGCCCTGCCGGACAGCCGCATCGAAGGCCTGTCGGGCAGCCTGACCATGAGCCCGAGCCAGCGTGTTCAACGCCAGCTGCCATGGGCCGAGTTCGTCAGCGGCCAGATCACTCGCCTGCCTGACACCCAGCGCTAATGCCACAACGATCACGCCAGCAAAGCGGTCAGGATGCCGAAGCCCAAGCGCTCCGGCATCTTGAACAACAAGGGCTGCGCCTGCTGGCGCAGAACTGGTTGTGCAAACGCGGCGAGCTTGATCTGGTCATGCTTGACGGCGATACAGTAGTATTCGTCGAAGTCCGCTACAGACAACACACGCAATGGGGTGGCGCACTAGGCAGCATCGACGCACGCAAGCGTCAGAAACTGATACTCGCCGCACAGTTTTTCCTGCAGCGCGAGTCGCGCTGGTCCAACCACCCTTGCCGTTTCGATGTGGTCGCCATAGACAGCGCCCCAGGTACGACCACTCATTTGAACTGGCTACGGAATGCCTTTGAAAGCTGATCGACGCTCTCGGGCCGAGCCGGACATTTTCACTCAACATTTTTGCTCTTTGCTATGCGGGCAGCACATTCATGTGCCAGAAAGCCGCGCCACTTAAGGTCACACAGATGGACATGCAATCCCGAATTCGCCAGCTTTTTCAGGCCAGTATCGACACCAAGCAGCAGGCGATGGACGTACTTGCACCGCACATCGAGCAAGCCAGCCAGGTCATGGTCAACGCCCTGCTAAACGAAGGAAAAATGCTCTCCTGCGGCAATGGTGGCTCGGCCGGCGATGCCCAGCACTTCTCCTCCGAACTGCTCAACCGTTTCGAGCGCGAGCGCCCGAGCCTGCCAGCCATTGCGCTGACCACCGACAGCTCGACGATTACCTCGATCGCCAACGACTACAGCTACAACGAAGTCTTTTCCAAGCAGATTCGCGCCCTGGGCCAGCCTGGCGATGTCCTGCTGGCGATCTCCACCAGCGGCAACTCGGCGAATATTATTCAAGCGATCCAGGCCGCACATGATCGCGAAATGATTGTCGTAGCATTGACCGGTCGCGATGGCGGCGGCATGGCGTCCCTGCTATTGCCGGAAGATGTCGAGATTCGCGTACCGGCCAATGTCACTGCACGTATCCAGGAAGTCCACCTGCTGGCGATCCACTGCCTCTGCGACTTGATCGACAGCCAACTGTTCGGGAGTGAAGAATGACCCCTAATCGCCTTGGCCTACTGGCCCTGACCCTAGCCTTGAGCATCAGCGGTTGCAGCTCGGTGATTACCGCCACCCGCGAAAGCCCGATCGAAGATGACCGCGGCACCCGCACCTTCGGCAGCAAGATCGATGACTCACTGATCCAGACCAAAGTCGAAGTGAACGTCGCCAAGGCCAGTCCGGACCTGGACCACAATTCGCACATCGTGGTGACCAGCTTCAACGGCATCGTCCTGCTGGCTGGCCAGACCCCGCGCGCCGACCTCAAGACACTCGCCGAGCAGGCCGCCAGCGCCGTGCAACGGGTGAAGAAAGTCCACAACGAACTGCAGGTTCTGCCGCCCTCTTCCCTGCTGGCCCGGCAGAACGATGCCTGGCTGACCACCAAGATCAAGACCCAGATGCTGACCGATGCCAGCATTCCAGGCTCGCGCATCAAGGTCGTGACGGAAAACGGCATCGTCTACCTGCTGGGCCTGCTGACTCAACAGGAAGCCACCCAGGCGACCAATCTGGTACAAGGCGTTTCCGGCGTGCAGAAAATCGTCAAACTGTTCGAATACATCGACTGATGCAGGCGAAAGGTACGAGCACAAAAAAGGCGATCCGGATGGATCGCCTTTTTTATTACTTCACGACCTTCAGACTCGGTCGACCGCTTGGACGCGGCGGCTCGTTATCCGGTGGTGGAATATCATCATCCGGCTCGATTTCATCGTCCTCGTCATCCACGGGCGACTCCAGATCGAACACCATGCCCTGACCATTCTCCCGAGCGTAAATGCCCAGGATCGCCGGCACAGGGACGTACAAGCTATGCGGGACGCCACCAAAGCGCCCCTCGAAAGTCACCACCTCGTTATCCATGTGCAAATGACGCACGGCACTCGGCGAAATATTCAGGACGATCTGTCCGTCACTGGCGAAACCCTGAGGCACCTGCACCGCCGGGTATTCGGAATTGACCAGCATATGCGGGGTGCAATCGTTGTCCACAATCCACTCGTAGAGCGCGCGGACCAGATAAGGTCGACTGGAGTTCATAGCGGCTCCTTAAGCCTTAGCGCATGTCGCGTTCGACGCCAGACAGACTTGCCTGGAACGTCTCACGGGCGAACTGGCGCTCCATGTAATCAAGCAACGGCTTGGCTTGCCGTGGCAATTCAATACCCAGAATCGGTAATCTCCAGAGTATTGGTAATAGGCAGCAATCCACCAGACTTTGTTCCTCACTGAGGAAAAACGGCTTCTCCGCGAACAGCGGCGAAACGCCGGTCAGGCTCTCGCGCAGCTCTTTGCGAGCCTGAGCCCGAGCGGCTTCCTTGGTCCGGGAATCCAGGATCAGATCCACCAGCCCACACCAGTCACGCTGGATCCGATGAATCAGCAGACGGCTGTTGGCACGCGCCACTGGGTAAACCGGCAGTAGTGGCGGGTGCGGGTAACGCTCATCCAGATATTCCATCACCACGGTCGACTCCCACAACGCCAGGTCACGATCGACCAGGGTGGGCAGACTGCCGTATGGGTTCACTTCGATCAGCTTCGGCGGCTGACGCCCCGCCTCCACACTGATGATCTCGGCGCTGACACCCTTCTCTGCGAGCACGATACGTACCCGGTGGGAATAGTGGTCGGCGGGGTCGGAGTAACAGGCCAACCGATTGGTCACGCCCATGGCGGTCCTCCTCGCTTGTTGAAATTATCGGAAGCAGAAAAACGAGCGCGCCCAGAGGGCGCCTCCCGTAACGCCTGGATGATCCAGACTCGTTACACCTTCAGAGACGCCCTTGGGCGCGCACGATTAACAGCAATGAATTACAGCTTTATCAATGAACGTCTTTCCAGTATTCGCGCTTGAGCAGATAGGCGAACACGAAGAAGAAGGCCAGATACAGTAACACATAGGTGCCGATACGTTGATGCTCCAGCTTGACCGGGTTGGCCGAGTAGGCCAGGAAGGTCACCAGGTTCTTGACCTTCTCGTCGAACTGCTCTTCGTTGAGCGTGCCGGTTTTTGGCAGCACGGTCAGTTGGTCGCAGGCTTCATGGGTCAAAGCGGTACCAGTCAGCGGATCGTATTGCTTCTTGCCGTCTTCGACGATCTGTACCTGTTTGCAGCCAACAACCTGGCGACCCTGCAGGCCGACCAGGACGTTAGGCATACCCACGTTCGGGAAGACCTTGTTGTTCACACCCCATGGACGCGCAGGATCTTCGTAGAAGGAGCGCAGGTAGCCATAGAGCCAGTCGGTACCACGCACACGAGCCACCAGGGTCAGGTCGGGCGGAGCCGCACCGAACCAGGTCTTGGCATCAGCCGGCTGCATGCCGATGCTCATGTGATCACCGATTTTCGCACCAGTGAACACCAGCTTGCTCATCATCAGATCGTGAGGAATCCCCAGATCGTCGGCAACGCGCTCATAGCGTTGGAACTTGGCGCTGTGGCAGCCCATGCAGTAGTTGGCGAATGTCCGTGCGCCATCCTGCATGGCAGCCTTGTCGGAGACGTCGATGTCGACTTTTTCCAGCTCGGGACCACCGTGTTCGGCCGCGAAGGACAGTACAGGCATAGCAGCAAGAATCAGTACAGCAAATAGCTTTTTCATCAGCCAGTCACCCTTTCCGGAACCGGTTTGGTCTTCTCGAGCCTGGTATAGAACGGCATCAGAATGAAGTAGGCGAAGTACAGGAAGGTACATACCTGCGACAGCAGCGTGCGACCCGGCGTCGGTGCCAGAACACCGAGGATCCCCAGGATCACGAACGAGATGCAGAACACCACCAGCCAGATCTTGCTCAGCCAACCCTTGTAGCGCATGGATTTGACCGGGCTGCGATCGAGCCATGGCAGCACGAACAACACGGCGATCGCCGCCCCCATCGCAATCACACCCAAGAGTTTGTCCGGAACCGCGCGCAGAATCGCGTAGAACGGGGTGAAGTACCAAACCGGGGCAATATGCTCAGGCGTCTTGAACGGGTTGGCCTGTTCGAAGTTCGGCTTCTCGAGGAAATAACCACCCATTTCCGGGAAGAAGAACACGATCGAACAGAAGATGAACAGGAACACCACCACGCCGACGATGTCTTTCACGGTGTAGTACGGGTGGAAAGCGATGCCATCCAGCGGTACGCCGTTTTCGTCTTTGTGCTTCTTGATGTCCACGCCATCCGGGTTGTTCGAACCCACTTCGTGCAGCGCCAGGATGTGCAGCACTACCAGACCGAGAATCACGATTGGCAGGGCCACTACGTGCAAGGCGAAGAAGCGGTTCAGGGTAATACCGGAAATCAGGTAGTCACCACGAATCCACTGGGTCAGGTCGTTACCGATGACCGGGATCGCGCCAAACAGCGAGATGATCACCTGGGCGCCCCAATAGGACATTTGTCCCCAAGGCAGCAGGTAGCCCATGAAGGCTTCGGCCATCAGCGCCAGGTAGATCAGCATGCCGAACAACCACACCAGCTCACGCGGCTTCTGGTAGGAACCGTAGAGCAGGCCACGGAACATGTGCAGATAGACCACGATGAAGAACGCCGAGGCGCCAGTGGAGTGCAACAGACGCAGGATCGAGCCGTACTCGACGTCGCGCATGATGTATTCGACGGAAGCGAAAGCTTCTTCCGCCGACGGGGTGTAGCTCATGGTCAGCCAGACACCGGTGACGATCTGGTTAACCAGAACCAACAGAGCCAGGGAACCAAAGAAGTAGAAGAAGTTGAAGTTCTTCGGGGCGTAATACTTGCTGAGATGGTCTTCCCACATTTTGGTCGCAGGGAAGCGCGCATCAACCCAATCCATGAACTTGCTCATCACGCTTTCTCCGTATCGACGCCGATGACAATAAGGTCGTCCGACTCATAGGAATGCGGGGGTACTGGCAGGTTCAAAGGCGCAGGTTGCGACTTGTAGACGCGGCCAGCCAGATCGTAGTGGGAACCGTGGCAAGGGCAGAAATAGCCACCTACCCAATCCTTGCCCAGATCCGCAGGCGCCACTTCAGGGCGGAAAGTCGGTGAGCAACCCAGGTGGGTGCAGATACCGATCAGCAGCAGAATCTCTGGCTTGATCGAACGCACTTGCGGGTCGACGTAGGTTGGTTGGACAGAGTTCTTGGAGTCGGGGTCGGAAAGTTGACCCTCGATCTTTTTGAGATTCCCCAGGATTTCCTGTGTGCGGCGGACGATGAATACCGGCTGACCACGCCACTCAGCAATCATCTGCTGACCTGGGTCGATCTTGCTGATATTCACTTTCACCGGTGCCCCTGCGGCTTTCGCCTTGGCACTGGGAAACCATGACCCCACGAACGGGACCGCAGCCCCCACCGCTCCTGCAGCACCCACCACGGATGTGGCTGCTACAAGGAAGCGACGCCGGCCTGCATTCACGCCGTCATTGCTCATTCAGTCCTCTCCCATCAGCTTTGTGGCCTGTTAAATCAGGCATCTACTAAGTAAAAATCTGAACTTATAAAAATTTTGCCGAATGGTAATGAAAAGCCCCTACTCTGACAAGGTAATTACCAACTTGGCCCTGCCCCAAGCCCTGTAGTATAGGGGCTCTGCAGATGTGGCAAGTTGTCACAGCGCAAAATAATCGCCCATAAAAAAACGCCCAGCTCCGCGAGGAGACTGGGCGCTTTTTGAACGCGAAAGCGAATTAACGCTTCGAGTACTGCGGACGCTTACGCGCTTTACGCAGACCAACTTTCTTACGTTCAACTTCACGTGCGTCACGGGTTACGAAACCGGCTTTACGCAGAGCGCTGCGCAGAGTTTCGTCGTAATCCATCAGAGCGCGAGTGATGCCGTGGCGGATTGCGCCAGCTTGGCCACTCACACCACCGCCGATAACGGTGACGTAGATGTCGAACTTCTCGACGGTCTCGGTCAGTTCCAGCGGCTGACGAACTACCATGCGGGCAGTTTCGCGGCCGAAGAAGTTATCCAGGGAGCGGTTGTTGATGGAGATGTTGCCAGTGCCCGGACGCAGGAAAACGCGTGCGGTTGCAGTCTTGCGACGGCCAGTGCCGTAATTTTGAGTCGCCGACATAATGAACTATTCCGTTAAATCTTCAGTTCTTGGGGCTGCTGAGCAGTATGAGGGTGTGCAGCGCCCGCATAGACTTTCAGCTTACGGTACATGTCGCGACCCAGCGGGTTCTTAGGCAGCATGCCTTTTACCGCGGTCTCGATCACGCGCTCAGGGGCCTTGGCGATCAGCTTTTCAAAGTTGATCGACTTGATGCCGCCCGGGAAACCGGAGTGGGAGTAGTACATTTTGTCAGTGGTTTTAGCGCCAGTAACACGTACTTGCTCAGCGTTGATCACGACGATGTAGTCACCGGTGTCGACGTGAGGGGTGTACTCAGGCTTGTGCTTGCCACGCAGACGGCTCGCGATTTCGGTGGCCAGACGACCCAGGGTCTGACCAGCAGCGTCGACGACAAACCAGTCGCGCTTAACTGTTTCCGGTTTAGCAGTAAAAGTTTTCATTCTTTATAGCCTCAGGGGCCGCCCTGTAAATTAGACGGCGGATCTTACTGAATAGTGCGTACTTTGACAAGTCAAAGGCAGCCGGATACAGACGCTATCGGGGGCTCGGGTCAGCGCGTCCGTTATACGGCAAGATTCTTCGGCAGGCGGCGCATCACTTCCACTGCAGAAAGAGCTGCGGAATTATGCAGATTGCGAAAAAAAATTCAACCTGCTTTTATGATTGTTTTGCCGAAGGAGCACCCGATGGACTATCGCCAGCTAGGCCGGACCGACCTGAACGTGAGTGCAATCTGCCTGGGAACCATGACCTGGGGCGAGCAAAACAGCGAGTCCGAGGCCTTCGCCCAGATCGAACGGGCCAAGGCTGCCGGGATCAATTTCATCGACACCGCGGAGATGTACCCGGTGCCGCCAAAGGCCGAAACCTATGCCACCACCGAGCGCTACATCGGCAACTGGTTCAAGGCTCGCGGCGATCGCGCCGACTGGATCCTCGCCAGCAAGATCGCCGGCCCCGGCAACACCATCGACTACATCCGCGACAACCAGCTCAAACACAACCGCAAGCACATAGTCCAAGCCGTGGACGCCAGCCTCAAGCGCCTGCAGACCGACTGGATCGACCTCTACCAGTTGCACTGGCCAGAGCGCAGCACCAACTTCTTCGGCCAACTGGGCTACAAGCACAAGGAAGAAGACTTCACCCCGCTGGAGGAAACCCTCGAAGCCCTGGATGAGCAAGTCAAGGCCGGCAAGATCCGCCACATTGGCCTGTCCAACGAAACGCCCTGGGGCACCATGAAGTTCCTGGCCCTCGCCGAGAGCCGCGGCTGGCCACGGGCGGTATCGATCCAGAACCCCTACAACCTGCTCAACCGCAGCTTTGAAGTGGGCCTGGCGGAAATCGCCATTCGCGAACAATGTGGATTGCTGGCCTATTCGCCACTGGCGTTCGGCTTCCTCTCCGGCAAATACGAAGGCGGCGCACGCCCGGCCAAAGGCCGCCTGAGCCTGTACAGCCGCTTCAGCCGCTACTTCAACCCACAATCGGAAGTGGCCTGCAGCCGCTATGTCGCCCTGGCCCGCGAGCATGGCCTGGATCCGGCGCAAATGGCCCTGGCATTCGTCACCCAGCAACCGTTCGTCACCAGCAACATTATTGGTGCGACCACCCTCGAACAACTGGACAGCAATATCGCCAGTCTCGAGCTGAAGCTGTCGAATGAGGTGCTGGCCGGCATCGAGGCGATCCACAAGGACCACCCGAATCCGGCGCCGTAACCCACCTTCCAGTGAGGGAGCGAGCCTGCCAAGCTCGCGCCCTCACAAGAGGCAACGCACTACAGGGAACGCGCAATGATTTCCTTCATGATCTCGTTGGTCCCGGCATAGATCCGCTGCACCCGCGCATCCGCCCAGGCCCGGGCCACCGGGTACTCCCACATGAAGCCGTAACCGCCGTGCAACTGCACGCATTCGTCGAGCACCTTGCATTGCAGGTCCGTGCCCCAGTACTTGGCCATGGCGGCGGTCGGTACATCGAGCTTGCCTTGCAGATGCAATTCCAGGCAGCGGTCGACGAAGACCCGGCCGATCTGGATTTCGGTGGCCATTTCCGCCAGTTTGAAGCGGGTGTTCTGGAAGTCGGCGATCGATTTGCCGAAGGCCTTGCGCTCGCGGGTGTACTCCAGGGTCCACTGCAATGCCGCCTCGGCTGACGCCAGACCGCCTACCGCCACCGTCAAACGCTCCTGCGGCAACTCCTGCATCAGGTAGGCAAAGCCCATTCCGGCCTGCCCCAGCAGGTTTTCCTTGGGCACGCGGACGTCCTGGAAGAACAGTTCGGAAGTGTCCTGGGCCTTCATACCGACCTTTTCCAGGCGTTTGCCCTTGGAAAAACCGGGCGTATCCGCCTCCACCAGGAACAGGCTGGTGCCCTTGGCGCCGGCCTTCGGATCGGTCTTGGCCACGACAATCACCAGATCGGCCAGATAGCCGTTGGTGATAAAGGTCTTGGAGCCGTTGATCACATAGTCGTCACCGTCCAGCACCGCAGTGGTCTTGACCCCCTGCAGGTCGGAACCGGCGCCCGGCTCGGTCATGGCGATGGCCGTGACCATCTCGCCGGACACCAGTTTCGGCAGGTACTTGTGCTTAAGCTCCTCGCTGCCGTAATGCAGGATATAAGGCGCGACGATATCGGAATGCAGGGAGAAGCCGATACCGGTCAGACCAAGGCGCCCCACCTCCTCGATCACTACCGCGCTATAGAGAAAGTCAGCCCCCAGTCCGCCGTACTCCTCGGGGAGATGGGAGCAGAGCATTCCCGCCTCACCGGCCTTGTTCCACAAGGCGCGGTCGATGTAGCCCTGTTTTTCCCATTGCCCATGAAATGGCACGGCCTCCTTTTCCAGGAAGGTGCGTACGCTGTCACGAAAGAGTTCGTGCTCGGAGCTGAACAAGGTTCTGGGGATCATGGGGCCACCTGTCGTTATTGTTAGCCGGGATTGGCCCACAGAGCCTAAGCCCACGCGCACGACACAGGACACTGGACACATCCGACAAAAAATAAGACGATCCAGCCGTCTGGTGACCACTTTCCCCTATAAGAACAATTTAATTATGTCTAACCAAACCTCCACGCCCTTGCGGCGCGTCAGCATCCTGGCGATCGACCGGGTTTTCGCCTCCACCCTCATGCAAGCCAAGGATTTCTTCCATCTGGCCAGCCTGCGCTACGGCAAGCAGCTGGGCCAGGGCCTGACCCCGGCCTTCGAAACCCGCCTGGTCAGCCCCGACGGCAAACCGGTATGCAGTTTCAGCAACGTGATCATGCCGGTGGACGGCGGCCTGGAAGATACCGACGTGATCATCCTCCCGGCGTTCTGGGACGATTTCGAAACCCTCTGCCAACGTTATCCACAGATCCTGCCCTGGCTGCGCCAGCAACACGCCCGCGGCGCCGTGCTCTGCGGCGAGGCCACCGGGGTGTTCTGGCTGGCCGAAGCCGGGTTGCTCGACGGCAAGGAAGCCACCACTTACTGGCGTTTCTTCAATGCCTTCAGCGAGCGCTTCCCCAAGGTCCAGCTCAATCAGGACAAGCACCTGACCGACGCCGACAACCTGTATTGCGCCGGCGGCACCACTTCGGCCTGCGACCTGTACATCTACCTGATCGAGCGTTTCTGCGGCGCCAACGTGGCCCAGGCCGTGGCCCGCGACATTCTCTATGAAGTGCAGCGCAGCTATTCCCCGGGGCGTATCGGCTTTGGCGGCCAGAAGCTGCACCAGGACGTGATCATCCTGCAGATCCAGCACTGGCTCGAAGAGCATTTCGCCGACAAGTTCCGCTTCGAGGACGTGGCCCGCGAACATGGCATGAGCATTCGCAATTTCATGCGCCGCTTCCAGACCGCCACCGGCGACAAACCCCTGCATTACCTGCAGCGCCTGCGCATCGAAACCGCCAAGGGCCTGCTCTCGGGGACGCGCAAGAGCATCAAGACCATCAGCTACGAGGTCGGCTATGACGATGCGAGCTTCTTCGCCCGCCTGTTCCGCCAGCACACCGAGCTGTCACCGAACCAGTACCGGCAGCAGTTTCACCAACAAGCCGCGTAAATGAAAAAGGGCCTGCAATGCAGGCCCTTCTTTTTATCTGGAAACCGTTAAGGCTTGTGCGCCCGCGAGAGGAACTCGTGGGACTGCATTTCCAGCAGACGGCTGAGGGTGCGCTGGAACTCGAAGGTCAGGCGGCCGCCGGTGTACAGATCCTTGAGCTCGACTTCAGCGGAAATGATCAGCTTGACGTTACGGTCGTAGAACTCGTCGACCATGTTGATGAAACGACGGGCGATATCGTCGGTGGCGACGCTCATCTGCTCGACACCGCTGACCAGCACAGCGTGGAAGATCTTGCCCAGTTCGATGTAGTCGTTCTGGCTGCGTGGGCCATCGCACAGTTCGCGGAAGTCGAACCAGGCCACGTCATCGCAGGTACGCAGGGCGCGGATTTCGCGGTTCTCGACGATCAGCACATCGTTTTCCACCGCCTGGGTGCATTCCGGCGTCAGCGCGCGGAAGCTCTTGCGCAGGCTTTCGTGGGCCGCTTCGTCCAGCGGGAAGTGGAACAGTTCGGCCTGCTCCAGGTGACGCAGGCGGTAGTCGACGCCACTGTCGACGTTGACGATCTCGGTGTGCTGCTTGATCAGGGCAATGGCCGGCAGGAAACGCGCACGTTGCAGGCCATCCTTGTACAGACCGTCCGGCACGATGTTCGAGGTCGCCACCAGGGTCACGCCGTTCTTGAACAGCTCTTCCATCAGCGTGCCGAGGATCATGGCGTCAGTGATGTCGGAAACGAAGAATTCGTCGAAGCAGATCACCCGGGCCTCGTCGGCGAAGCGCTTGGCGATGATGGTCAGCGGGTTCTTCTCGCCGCCCAGGGTCTTCATCTCTTCGTGCACACGCTTCATGAAGCGGTGGAAGTGAGTACGGACCTTCTGCTTGAACGGCAGGGCTTCAAAGAAGGTATCGACCAGATACGTCTTGCCACGCCCTACTCCGCCCCAGAAGTACAGGCCCTTGACCGGCACCTGGTCTTTCTTGCCAAACAGCTTGCCCAGCAGGCCCGGCTTGTTGTTCGACGCGGCGATCAGATCGTCGTACAGGCGCTGCAAATGACGCACGGCGGTTTCCTGCGCGGCGTCGTGGAAGAACTCCGGGCGTTTCAGATCAGCTTGGTATCGTTCTAGGGGCGTCATAATTCGTTAGCAAGGCAACAAAAACGGGCCGTCACTGTAGCGACGGCCCTTGAGAATGGCAATCAGCCCTTGGTCGGGAGATTGCGGTTAGTCCTGCACAGGCGCCAGGGCGACGCGCAGCGCCTCGATCGCCGCATCGCGGGCCGCCGTGTCGGCAAAGGCCGGGCTGTCGGCCACGCACTCGCCTTCCAGCCACACGCTGAAACCCAGCGCTTCACTGCGCAGATCCAGAGCCTGGCCGGATTGCAGTTGCTTGGTCACCGCACCTGCGGTCTTGCCGTCGGCGAAGTTGCGCGACAGCAACAGTTGCTCGCCATCGGCGGCCAGCAGGCGGAAACGGAAGCTGCCGTCGTCTTCGCGGAAGCTGACGAAGCGCGCGGCCTTGGCCGCTTTCTTCTTGGTGGTCGCCGCCACTTGTACCTGATTGACGAACGAACGCAGGCCCACGGCCTCGCGCAGCTCGTTGAGGAATGGCGTGGCCACGGCGCGGGCTTTCTTGGCGCCGGCCTGGAGGATGTCTTCCAGGTCCGAAGGACGCTCGATCAACTGGTGATAACGCTCACGCGCCTCGCCCAACTGGTTGTCCAGCAGCAGGAACAGACGATTCTTCGCCTCGCCCCAACCCAGGCCCTGCAGCAGCTCGCTGCGGAATTCGTCAGCCTGGGCCGGCGTCGCGAAAGCCTGGAACAGGGTGAACAGGTGCGCGTTGTCCGGGTCCTTGGCTTCGCCTGGAGCACGGGAGTCGGTGACGATGCGCGAGATCGCGTCCTTCATGTCCTTGGCGCTGCTGAACAACGGGATGGTGTTGTCGTAGCTCTTGGACATCTTGCGGCCATCGAGGCCCGGCAAGGTGGCGACGCTTTCCTCGATCAGCGCCTCGGGCATGGTGAAGAACTCTTTGCCCTGGCCGAACAGATGGTTGAAGCGCTGGCCGATATCACGGGCCATTTCCACGTGCTGGATCTGGTCGCGACCGACCGGTACCTTGTGGGCGTTGAACATCAGGATGTCCGCGGCCATCAGCACCGGGTAGCTGTACAGGCCCATGGTGATGCCGGCGTCCGGGTCTTCGCCGGTCTCGACGTTTTTATCCACCGAAGCCTTGTAGGCGTGAGCACGGTTGAGCAGGCCCTTGGCCGCCACGCAGGTCAGCAACCAGGTCAGCTCCGGGATTTCCGGGATGTCCGACTGGCGATAGAAAGTCACGCGCTCCACATCCAGGCCACCGGCCAGCCAGGTCGCGGCGATTTCCAGGCGCGAGCGCTGGATACGCAGCGGGTCATCGCACTTGATCAGCGCGTGATAGTCGGCCAGGAAGTAGAACGAATCGGCATTGCTGTCGCGGCTGGCGAGAATCGCCGGGCGGATGGCGCCGGCGTAGTTGCCCAGGTGCGGCGTGCCGGTGGTGGTGATGCCGGTGAGGATGCGCGTACGAGTAGTCATGGGTAATCGCTTATCAGACTGCAATCAATTCGAGAGTCGTGGCAGCACCAGATCCTTGAGATCGGTGAGCTTGCCATGAAAAAAGTGTCCGCATTCTGCCACTTTCAGCAGCTCATGGGGGCGCTCAAGCGCGTCGGACCAGTCGTAGACCAGCTGCGGGTCGACCACTTCGTCGGTTTCCGGCTGGATCAGGGTCAGCGGGCAGTTCTGCGGCAGCAGGTCGCTATCGCGCAAACGCATCACGGCGGCGGCAACCATGAACAGGTGCTTGAGCGGCTCGCCGCGGGCTTCCAGGCGTCCGCCGAGGCTGGCGGCGACGAAGCCGCCGAAGGAGAAGCCGAGCAGGGTCATCGGCAAGTCCGGGTGCCTGGCTCGCAGCCATTCGGCCGCCGCCTGCGCGTCATCGACTTCACCACTGCCCATGTCGTGGCTGCCTTCGCTGGCGCCGACGCCACGGTAGTTGAAACGCAAGGTGATCAGGCCGGCGTCACGCGCGGTACGTTGCAGGGTCGAGACCACCTTGTTGAGCATGGTGCCGCCCTGCACCGGGTTCGGATGGCAGATCAGCGCCACGCCACGGGCGTCGGCGACATCCAGATACAGGGCTTCCAGTTGGCCGACCGGGCCGGCAATCACTACGGGGGTTTCACGCATAAGCAAGGAAGGAACTCCGTGACCTCGAATCGGGTCGACTCGTCTAGCAAATTGTCTGTGCCAATCTATTGCGAGTGAATCGCGGTATACAGCGCAGGTTCGAGCCGTTAACGTAAAGCAAAGCCGTTTATAGAGGAAGGACTCGTGGAACACTCGCTCCTAGTTTGGTTGTTGCCGACTCTTGCCCTGATCGCGGGTGTCGCCATTGGATTTCTGGTCGCTCGCCTGCTGCCGAATGCCGCGCCTAACCGCACGCAACGTCAGCTGGATGATATTCAGGAACGTTTTGACAGCTATCAGAACGAAGTGGTCACCCACTTCAACAGCACCGCCACCCTGGTGAAAAAACTCACTCAAAGCTATCAGGAAGTGCAGGACCACCTCGCCGAGGGCGCCAACCGCCTGGCCCTGGACGAGTTGACCCGCCAACGCCTGCTGGCCGCGCTGCACTCCGACTCGGTGCAGGCTCCACGGGAACGCCTGACGCCACCGCGCGACCAGGAACCGCCACGGGACTACGCGCCAAAGACGCCTAACGCGCCCGGCATGCTCGACGAGCATTATGGTCTGAAGAAGTAATCAGGCTCCGCGTCCAGTAAAAAGCCCCCGGACCATTCGGTTGTCCGGGGGCTTTTTTGTATCTGGTGATTTGATAGCGGCTGGCAAGCCTGCGAAGAGGCTGGCAAAGGCCACACACAAAAATGCCCGATCACAGGATCGGGCATTTCTTCATTCAAACGATCAGTTACGGATACTGCTGAACCGTACCCGGTTGTTGCTGCTGACCACCATACTGCTGGCCAGGAATCGCCTTGAGGTTCACTTCCACTCGACGGTTCTGCGCACGGCCATTGACGTCGCCGTTGCTGGCGATCGGGTTATCCGGGCCAGCGCCACGGGCCGACAGGTTGGCACCGCTGACACCTTGCGAGGTCAGGTAGGTCGCCACGCTCTGGGCCCGGCGCTGGGACAGGTCCATGTTGTGCTGGCGGCTGCCGGTGCTGTCGGTGTAGCCGACGATTTCGATCTGGTTCTGGTTGAACTCCTTGAGGGAGTTGGCCAGGTTGTTCAGCGGTTGATAGAAGCTTGGGGCGATGTTCGCCGAGTCGGTGGCGAAGGTGATGTTGCCCGGCATGATCAGTTTGATCTGATCGCCCTGGCGCTGCACTTCGACCCCGGTATTGGCCATGCTGGCACGCAGTTTCTTTTCCTGCTGGTCGGCGTAGTAGCCATAGCCAGCGGCGGAAGCACCGACTACCGCGGCGCCGATCAGCGCGCCCTTGCCACGGTTGTTGTGGTCGATGGCGGCACCGGCCAGCGCACCGGCCAAGGCACCCAGGCCACCGTATTTTGCAGTTTTGCTCATGCCCGTGGAGCCGTCGGCCTGCCCCTGATTGTCATAGGGGTTAGGCGAAGCACAGCCGGACAACAAGGCCACAGCGGTAGCAACAACGATCAAACGACGCGAGGTGAACATGGAGAAGCTCCTACTTTTTTCATTCTGTGATGCAGCGGACGTTGGCAACAGACCTTTGCAGGCGTTTGAACACGGCCAATGACAAAAATTCCGTGAAACTTTTGACAGCAAAGGTCAGGCCCTGACAAAGGGATTTTCACGCATTTCATCGCCCAGGCGGGTGTCCGGACCATGCCCGGCCACCACAGTCGCGTCTTCGTCGAGGGTGTACAGACGCTGCTTGATCGAACGCACGATGGTGGCCTGGTCGCCCCCCCACAGATCCGTGCGCCCTACCCCGCGCTTGAACAACGTGTCGCCGGCAATCAGCAGCTTAGCCTCGGACGTTAATGTAGGGTGCCCAACGTGAGCAAAGTATAAAGCTCGCTGCTATACCTGCCTTCGAATGAGGAGACATCATCGTGCATGAGCAACACGACCTCAATATCTCAGTGCGCACCTTCTGGCGTACACATGGCCGCAAATACCTACGCGAGTTTCATATCGATCTCTTTGAACTAGGAATTGTCTCAAAAAGCTGGGTGACGGCGGGACTGCGCCTAATAAGTCAATCGTCCCTTGAGGAGCCTATCCCCCGCGACTATTTATGGTGCATCGTCGAATGCATCAAATTACTAGCAGCAGATTCGAACGCTTCAGGCTTGATCAACTTGAAATCTGAGGAGATAAGCTCGCTGGAGCTAAGAGACCTGTTCACAATTCTGGATGATGCTCTGCTCAGAAGTCCCAATAACACGGCCGAAGTCAAAAAAAAATTCTCATATAGCTTTCGAAGCTTCCCTTTCCGTTACGGCTTGGTCGATCAAAAGCATATCAACAGAGACTCTGTTCGATACAAATCAAAAATTGGGAGATTGAAATCCCTCCCAAGAGAGCTCCTAAACGACACCCCCAAGAACAATATCATTCACTTCGAGCCTATGGGGGCCATTAGCCATGAAAACTACCAAGACCTCGTTGAAAAAACTCTAAAAAAATTAAACGGCGACTTACAAACTATTATAGATGCTTGCCTTGCTGACATTAGAGCTGCTGACGAGCTTCGCCAGAAGATTCGAGATGCTGAAAGCTCACCAACACCAGAAACCTACATAAAAATAATTGAACGGTTCGTCGTCAAACACTGTACTACTTCGTACGATCATAGATCGTATGAGTCCATACCACTTAAGCACAAACTCCCAAGCTATCTAATAGCATTAAACAACAAAAAACTTTTCAATGCCGGCACCTCATGGAGAAGCTATAAGTTAAGCAAGCTGCTCAACGATACGCTTGTGAGTATTCCTCCAGGTTTCCCCCCCTTACAAATCATGGCACTTTCACAACGCGCGTGCACAATTGAAATTCAAGCCATATTCATTCTTCTTCTTTGCCGTACCGGGTGGAACAAGTCTTCACTGTACAACATGGAGTTGGGTATGATCACCAAGGACGAGATCGATGAACACTATGAACTTCAAGGCTACAAAAGCAAAACAGATGATCTTACCCCACCCGTCTTCATTGACAGGCGTGAATTTTACTATCACGACGCAGTAACCATGTTGCTATGGAACCACTCCCAACTAATTAAACTGGGGCACATCGCACCAACCGAGCAACGTTTGTGGTTTACATGGACTGGAGGCTCAACACCTTACACGGAGCAAACTGTAGTTATACAAATGGCCACAGCGAGCTTCGCATCAAGACACAACATATTCAATTTTTCATACGAGCAAATACGCACTCAAGTGGGAAATATTGCAAGCTGCTCATTGAAGAGCATAAACGAAGCTCAAATAATTTACGGACACAAGAACATAGCCACAACCGGTCACTATTTAGACCAACTACTTAACCACAAACTACTTTCATCTATGAATCTAGAGTTTCAAAGGCGACTGGAGAAAAAAATCCTATTCAACATGAACCAGTCGCTTTCGAAAAGCCTGATCCCGATAGGGGATGGAGCATTATGTTCAAACCCAATAGACCATCCATTTAAGGAGATACAAGGCGAAGGCGACTGCAGGGCAGAATATTGTCACAGCGGGGACGGCTGTATTAACAGAGTAATTCTGATCAATGAAGAAAGAATCGCTGAACTTATTAGAACCCGCAACTTCTTTCACAGCAACTGGAAAGACCTACACGCTGAAAACCAAGAAAACTTCAAGGCCCGAATAGCACCTCGCATCGTTTTCAATAGTGCTCTCTATGAATTCATCAAAGCTTCCGCTTACGGCCACATATTAAAAAAAATAGAAGGAATGATTGACAATGAGCGATAAGACTGCGGCCGATTCCCTTGAGCTTATTTCAGCACTTAAGCTTCACAGCGATCTGACCATAACGATTAACGGCTTTCTGAGAATAAGGCGATGCGATGCTAGACATGACGAGGTTGGCTATCGGGAGATTGATCTAAAACGCTTTCAGCTTCCTATAAACTCTGTTGATGACGCTCCGCAGAAGCTGATCAACCAACCCCAGATGCTGATTCCAGCTTTACATGCTATTAGTGAGTACTCCAGTATCACTTCAGACTCAAAAAGCAAGGCAAACCGAATAGCCTTTATGTTTTATAACATCATAAAATTTCTAGAGTACTTATGGCTGAATGATATATATAAACTTAGCCAAACACCACCATCTCTAATTTCCGGCCTTCCAAAGGTTCTGGCGTTTGGGGGCTGGCATAGCGCTCTGAAAATCTCCGACAGGCTCAACTCCTTCCTAGAAACAATAGACGATCCCCTACACCCTTTGTTCAACTCTACAAACTGGAAAGTGAGTCTAAGCAGCGCTGGATTGCAGCTTGCCATTGGCACCAACATAGCAAATAAGGAGACTGCTTACTACTTCGACCAAGTTCAGCAGTTCAGAGAAACAAAAGGTTGGATTCACTCTGAATACACAATACCCCCCACAATATTTCCTGCCCTGAACTACAGCAGTTTGAGACAGACCTTAGAGTCGATAAACTTCCTTTTTTTTGTTCCAGAAGACCTTCGCCTCGCCTCCATCCCGTTTCCAGATTATGTGAGGATCGCAAAAAAACTAACGACCTCTCCTGGAAGGACTAAGAACATTGATAGCCATGGTGCTGGAAAGCTGATGGAGAAGTCGCTAGCCCTCATATACAAACGAAGCGAAGCGATATTAGGTTTGCTGAGTAACGCCATCAAGATACTTAGCGACAACTCCGACCACGACAAAAAATTCAAAATAATAACTAACTACGTAAAAGACGCGGAACTATTCGATCTAATCGAGCACAAGAATCAGGAACAGAGGCCAATCAAAGTAATCGACCTTAATAATTTGCTTAGAGACTTAATTACCGCCTGCTTTCTTTGCATTGCAGTATTCAACGCTCGTCGCAGGGATGAAATACTTCATCCAAAACTGGGTCTCTACCTCGGTTGCTGCACTACATACAACTCAGACCTCAGAATATATGAAATGATGTTTTACATCGAAAAATCACGCAAAGACTATGCGCCATTCTATGTAGGCGACGCCACTCAGAAGGCAGTCGAAACGTTGGAGAAACTTCAACTTATCTTCTCAAAAAAAGATCATTGCAGCCACAGTTGCGGGACGATGACTGACCGTCACCTTGCATTATTTCGATATAAAACACTAACGCATCGCGGCCCCGCCGAAAAATTCACAAACTATAATTTTGAAGCCTACGAAGGTGGACAAGCCCACCACTTCGTTACGCATCTAAATTTAGCAATAGACGCCACCCCTCATATGTTTAGACGACTCTACTGCACAATATTCATGAATCAGCATGAGTACCCACATCTTCCAGCTCTTTCCCATCAATTGCAGCATGACAGTTTAGCCACCACCCAGATCTATATCACCAGCCCAGTCTCTCAAAATGAAGCCGCTTTTTTAAGCCGCGTCTATGACTGGAAAATAGATGATTACAAAACAAGTCACCAACAACACAACGAGGAAATCTCTATTCAAATGGCAGATACCACAAAAGAGAAGTTCTCAGAGATCATCTATTCAATTCTTTCGAAAAAAAGTTCATCTGGAGGTTATTCGAAACTCATCCTAACTCTCTACAAACGCCTATATCGTGTAGTTAAATTCGATGCGTTAGATGACAAAGACAGAATCGAATCTTTTATAACAAAGTTAGCCGCACGCGGCCACTCCCCCACACCGTTCAAGCATGCACATTGCCTGTCTGAAAACATCAAAATCAGATCGCCCTCTAAATGCTACAACAAAGCTGACAATCAGCTGCACAAGGAAAACGCATCTCCGGCTCTTTGCAAGAACTGCCCCTACTCTTGGACATCACCAGAGCATGTCCTCACCTTAGAATCGGCTCACAGAAAAAAGATAATCGCGCTGAATAGTTTTGAAGGCGATTCAATCATACGAAGGGCATTAGAAACAGAGATAAAAAATCTGCAAGCGGTATTGATTTATCACAAAGACAACATGGAGCCTCTCTGATGAAAGCGGCTGAGGCCAACCAAAAAAGAGCACTGAAAAATATTCTTTCCAAGATAACAGCTCTCCGCGCCATCACCACGCATGAGAGCCTAAAAAACGAACGTGAGTATTATCCTAAAACGATCAGGCAATTCAACATGTGGAATGCCAGCCAAAACTCGATGCAGTTTTGCGAAAAATTCCCAAGCCTAGACACTAACGCCAACGCGACACTGAATAAATATCCAAATTTGATAGTTGAGATTAAATCAATTTTCGAATCAGCGAAACTCGAGGTAATAGAGAAAACCCAGAACAATAAGACTTCTAAGCTACTGGCAAAAATCCAAGCTCAACAAAACTATATCAAAACTCTCGAGGAGTATACAGCCGCCCAGAAGATCCAATTAATTCTGACAAAAGAAAAACTAACTGAAGAAATAGCACGCCTCAACAGAATCATTGAGCGGCTAACACCCTCGTCCAAAGGGGACTAAAATGCCTATACGAATCCGCTGGCAGCTCAATGAAGGATTCCACATTCCCATCCCATACAACATAGAACGCAACATCATCCAGACAGAGATCATAGATTACGCAATTTTCTTGGAGCGCCAGGAAAACCTTAGCCACCAATACATTAAAAATGAGTTATTTCATCTATCAGTATTCGAAAACTTTGCAAGCAACCAAAGTATTGAGCTGATTGACATCACCAACACACTAGTTAGGGATTTCCGCGACAACGACTACAACCGATTGTTGAGTACAGGAATGTCATCAAGCAAGAGTATAAAATCAGTAGTCAACCTACGACTTCGTAGAATCTACCACTTTTACACATGGATGCAGACCTATAGTAACCTGCGTAATCTAATCGGCCGATACGATTGTCAGATACACTCTTCATTTCCTGAATATTTCTTACGACGAACAGTGGATCATCGAGACAAGGAATTGTTTCCCCTTTGCTTTCGTAATATAGGCAGTGCCAGCAAGCATACCACGAAGTACGAAGCATCAGAAAAAAACAGGCAAGCCCTAGAAAATGTTTTCCTAGATCACCCTAACCCCTATATCGGCCAGCGCAACTCACTAATTTTAGAAATTGCAAACCTTACTGGCTTCCGAAGATCATCCATTAACTCACTATTATGCTCACAGTTTTCAGACGATCTAATTAACACCGCAGAAGATGACTTTATTTTAGTCTCACCTTCTCACCAGAAGTACGGATACACCTTGAGTTTTAGAGTCCCGATACTTCTTGCCTATCGCATAAACCACTTTATCAACACATTCCGTAAAGACCTACTGCAGGCCATTAACACAAATAACTCTACAACACAAGATCGAATATTTCTGTCGGCACGAACAGGTAAACCTCTAAACAACCAGACAATATCCGAGATATTCCACGACGCAATAGCTAAGTTAAACATAAAGCAAACGCGTGTAGGCATTCACTCTCTCAGACGAAAATTCACAAATGATCGTATCACAGAAGAAATTCTTACACGCGCAGAACTGGGACTGGATACTTCAACAACATCAATTGAATCTTCCTTATCGTTGCTACTTGGACAAACTTCTCCCGCCTCGGTCCGCCCATATATTTCGAGACGCCAAATTTTGGAAATTGAAAGAGCCAGAGAGATAAGGAAGCAGAATATGGAGTCTCTACGAAACGAAAATGCATCGCTACGGGCCGAGCTATTACGGCTCAGAGCTGAAATCACCTTATTGAAAAATGACTCCAGCGCTCTCTGAGCGCGGCCCGGCCTCTTCACCTTTAGAAGGTACTGATGCGCTCCTTTGAATCACCCCAGATTCTCTAGATGAATCGCCCCGGATTCTCTAGACACCTTGCAAGCTCTTCCGGCTGGCACTCAACCGGACTGACTTAAACACCCGCCCCGGCGAGCCGGGGCCAGTGACGAGAGATGAAGAGCGTATCCCGGGATTAGCTCACTTTATCAAAGAGCTTCGGCACGTCACCGGAGAAGTCGACCCACAGGTTGGTGTTGAGTAACTCCGAGTGGGGCACGCTGGCTTCTTCAAAGCGAATGGTGAAGCTCTCAGGACCATGGGCGTAAGCGACGATGATGCCCTGCATTGGCTCCATATAGCCGGCGTGCATGCCAATCCCTGGGTAGCTGAGACGTACAGCTGGACCTTCCGGATTGATTTCCATCACGGTCAGGCGCGCCAGGACACCATCAGGCAGTACGAACATCCAGGTGAAAGCACCGCCAGACACTACAGTCATGACTTCATCGATACCTGCGCCATCGTCAGAAGTATTCACGTGCATACGGCCGTAGCGATTGAGGGCCCAGGTCCGCATGTCAGGCGTCAGGGTTTTCATGTCGTAGATCTTCGGATAAGGCGCGGTATCACCTTCACGAGTCCCGAGAAAGCCGCCACGATGAACTTCAGGGGTACGGCCGGCCAGTTGAATCTGCTCCAACAGGTTTTCGCGATTCATACTGAAGATCTCGAGAAGCTTGTTCTGCTCTTTTTCGGTAGTCGCGCGGGCCAGAGAGGCTTTCAGAATCGGCTTGGCCTCCTCAGGAATCGCAACAGTGCTGGCCCGCACACCCACGCTGCGCAGGATCGCATTGACGCTTTCGATACCTTCAACGTTTGGACGGCCATCGCTGAATTGGAGTTTTACGAAGTTCATCTTTATTTCTCCTTCTGAGTTACGTCTGATTTCAAGCGGCGGACAGTGCCCGCCTCGGGGGTTGAGAACTACAAACTACTTGACGCTTTGAACTGAGGTGGCAGAGGGCGTCGGAGCCCCGGCGCCCTGCACCAGGAAGACACCGCCCAGGATCAGAACCACTCCAGCGATCTTGGCGAGGTTGATCGGCTTAGTGGTAAGCCCCATCAACCCGAAGTGATCTACCAGGACGGAGGCGATGATCTGGCCGGCAACGACCAGCAGTAGGAATCCACCCGCCCCGAGTTTTGGGGTCAGTGCTGCTGCGCCGCCCACGTAGATCGCGCCCAAAACGCCACCGATCCACAACCACCAGGAACCTTGGAAGGCTTTGCCCAGATCCGGCGCGGGTATCCGCAGTACCAGCAGAGCAGCAATGACAACCACGGAGCTCACGACCAAAGAGGTCAGCGCGCCCCAGAGGGGGTACCCCAGCGCTTTGCCTACGGCAGCGTTGCTTGCTGCTTGGAACGGCAGGACCACGCCTGCCAGGAAGGCTAGGCCAACGGGAATCAACGCCAGAATTGCTGTCTTGCTGAACATCTTTTGCTCCCTCTGCGATTGCAGTGATTGGATGAGCAATGATGTTTCATACGGATTTCATATGGAAATCGAACATATGCACGCCATACATTCGTATCACGAATGTAAATCGTGTTGAATTGAGTTAAAGCTTTGTGAGACTCGCTTTAATAGCAACGGGAGTTCGCATTGGTTTCTGGAACGCTTCCCTGGTAGTAAATGATGGATCCTACGGCCGTATTCGTCTGATGCTGATGTGCTCCCCTCCGCTGGCCCATAGGCCATTCGTGAAGTAGGGGACCTCATCAATATCGCCTGTTCTCTGGACGATGGCAGCGAGTGCTACGTCGGCTTGACGACACGGGATTCAAAAGGGGCGCTAGGGAAGTCATCTTCCGCAGCAACCTGACACGCGACTTCAATGTTTCCGTCACGCTACACAGAGTCAAGCTTCATTGCCGTTTACACCCCCCCCCCGCAAATAGCCCGGACATTCACTAGGAACTCGCGCATTTCGGAAGCAATTAAATTATTCGTCCAGCGAATGTAGTGCGTGCATTCAATCGATTTCCATTATTTATATCTATGAGCAAGGATAGATTCGAATTGGATACGCGCCGGAGAGCAGCAAGATATTGAGTAAGGCTGCAATTCTCGCCCTAGCTCCAGATGGCTTGGCGCTCCTTCAAGGAGTGGCTCTGATCCTGAACGGTGTCCTCCTTCTACAGAGCACCGATCACACCAAATATTTTCATCTTCAGTTGAAATGAAAAAATCGCGAGGACTGATCGGTGTCAGTGTTAGTTCGTATCAGCCTAATTTTGGCCTCAATTCTGACTTGCACAAACTCGATTGCCTCTGTTTCACACGATGAAGCTAGTGTTATCACGGATAGTCACTTGGATGTAGTGCTCCGTAACGCCTACATCAAACGAGATTACAAGAACCACAAGCCTGATAAGGCGGAATGGGGGCAAGCAGCTATCGCCACGCTCACGTCCGGCTTCACACCAGGGCTCGTGGGCATCGGTATTGATGCATTTGGTATCTTCGCTCAACGATTGGACGGTGGTCGAGGTCGTAGCGGTGCCGCTGGCATCGACTTCTTTGAACATGATCATGCAGGACGCGCAGCGCATAACCTGTCTAGTGGGGGAGCAGCCATCAAATTTCGCACCTCCCATACGGAAGTCGCAGTTGGTGATCAGATGCCGATGCTGCCTGTATTGACTCATGATTACGGTAGGCTTCTTCCTGAAAGCTACACCGGAGCCATGATCACATCGAAGGATATCGACAAGCTTGTTATTCACGCTGGTCGCTTTACCAGTCAACAACGCAAGAGCGCGGAAGGACGGGATAGCGGTGGTTTGAAATCCATCAATGTAATTGGCGCCTCTTATCACGCGTCAGAACGACTATCGGCCGAGCTATACGCCTCAGTTGTTCAAGCTGTGCTTAAGAAGCAGTATTTGGGCGCCAGATACATCTTACCTTTCACCGCTAACGACTCACTCATCTTTCACCTCCATGCCTATCGAACTGAGTTCGAACGTACCTACATCAACACAAATAGCTTGACCGGCAGTGATAATAAAATTTGGAGTGCTTCGACAATCTATAAGGCTGGTCCACACAGCATTACATTGGCTCATCAACGCTCAAGCGGCGATAGCAATTTAGGCTATTCATTTGGTGGATATCAGAAAGGTCAAGGTAGGTTAGGAGATGGCGGTAATACAGTTCATCTTGCAAATGTGTTTTGGTCTGACTTTAACGCAGAGGACGAACGAAGCTGGCAAATCGGATATGGACTTAACTTCGACTCGCTAGGTATGCCAGGCCTCACTTACAATACAGCCTATATACGTGGCGACGACATCTCCACTCGTTACAGTACAGATGGCTCCGAAAAGGAACTTTTCAATCAACTGCAGTATGTCGTACAAGGCGGCCTTGCAAAGAATTTCACCTTGAGAGTGCGAAGCTCAGCTTTACATGTGTCAAGAAAGTCCAGTGACTACAGTATAAGCGGCAACGAAATTCGTGTTCTCCTTGAGTACCCAATCCGATTTTTCTGATTTTAATTTTATAGCGCGCTTGATCTTCCACCGTTCGTTTTAAACCGGAGGTTACCATGGCGATCACCCTTCCCCCCCCTGCACTCTGATCTCATATTACTCATAGGCAGGGTTCTAGCTGCCAGCTTGTTTTTCACCAGCGGGACGCAGATGGTATTAAATTCTGATGCTACTATGAACTACATTATTTCGCACGGCCTACCTTGGGTAGAACTAGCCTATTGCAGCACCGTTGCAATATTGTTGCTTGGTAGCTTTTCTTTATTTATAGGCTGCGGTACGCGGATAGCGGCTTTGGCGCTGGGCCTATTTGTAATCACTGCAGCGATAGTCTTCCACCATGAAGTATCAATCCTACAAGAACGTCAGCTGTTCTTCTCCAACCTTGCCATCTCGGGAGGGCTCTTCTGTTTCATAACCACTGGAGCAGGCCGGCTTAGCATTGACTTCTGGATCAGTCATCGACTTAAGCCATGAGAAATGTTTTTGTCTAAGCCGTACTGGTAGTGGGCCCGTGAATCTCAATCAGCCTATTGCAAACATCTAGGTTGCTCGATCCCCAAACCGCGCCGCCCGGAGTTGAAGGGTAGCGTAATTCGTCTGGCTCATAATGATTATGGGGTTATTTGATTTCCATAACTCCCACTGACGCACGATGTTTGTGTTGCGAAACGAAAGTCAATTCACCGTCAAAGGAACAAATTATGAAATCTAAAGGTATTCTCATTTCCCCCTGGTGTCAGGATAGTTGTCGCCTCTCCGAATTTTCCTGAAAACACCAATCGGGGGGGCGGAAAGAGACTGTTCGTGCCGTACTATTCACCTGAACGCAAAGCCGCATTACTCAAGATGCTGCTTCCCCCGCTGAACCTGTCGATGGCCGAGGTTTCCCAGTGTGAAGGGGTCAGCGAAATGTCTTTGTCCAACTGGCGCAAGCAGGTCAGTTCTGAAGGAAACCCAGTGTCCGAAAACACCCCATCGGCCGAGAACTGGACAGCCGAAACCAAGTTTGCCGTCATCCTTGAAGCCGCCGGCCTTTCCGAGATTGAGCTGGGTGAGTACTGCCGTCGCAAGGGCCTGTACCCCGAGCAAATCAAGGCGTGGCGACAAGCTTTCATCAACGGCCAGAAGACGACCGCAGGACCATAGACATTTCCATCTCAGGAACCTGTACTTCAGAAGCTCGCTACTACTGGGCTTTCTACCGCGGTAATTACTACCCTCGGAAAGGCCGCTTCGCTGTCCAGCGCGCCCAACCTCCTGAAAGAAATTACTGAGCTCGATGATGCTGATAAGGTGTTGGCGCTGATGCGATTTTGATCCCAGCGGCTGATTTTGACTGACCCACATGCGGCCCTCGAAATCACCGGCAAGGCCATCATTTTTCAGTACTCGCGTGGGTCAATGAATTCCGGTAGTCTGGTTCAGAATCGCATCAGCGCCAACACCCAGCGCCTAATTCCAGCTTCGGAGTAATTGACCAGTCCGAGAATTCGACCTCTTCAAAGGCTGCTGCGCCTGAAGTCAAGGCAACAAGAAATGGAAAAACTGAAATGGTTTTTCTGAAATGCGAGCACATGGCGGTCTCTCGACTTATTGTAATTGTTCGGAGAGGTTGAAGACGCACCCACAACCTTTAATTGCAGGCACGACTTCAATTGTCGAAGGAGAGCAACCAATTCGGCAAGTAAACAAAACGGGGACCTCTACTTCTTGATAGTTCCAGAGGCATACATATCAGCAATGATGTGCCACTTCTCTCCGACGTTTTCCATACGAAAAGACTTTTCATATTAAATGGTACGGAATTCAGAATAGCAGGAGTCAAGCATGCACGTGACTTATTCGAACTGCGACCAGTTCGACTCCTGATTAAATGCGGTTACTGCTGCCTGCGGTAGGTATGGCGTCACCAGGCTGGGCGGTCATTCCGAGGGAGCCATTTTCATGCATCGCCGTGGCAACCTTGAATTAGCGGTCATCGATGTCGCTGAGACCAGGCTCAAGAGAGGGCAGATGGAAGTAAAAGGCGACGAGGGGGAATTTTATTTCCTCCTTGGTCACAGGCTGTGCGCAACGCCTGGCACCGACGATCAAGGAGTTGGGTTGCTCAGCCCTGCTTCCCAATTGGCAGGTTTGAGTGGTAGACGGCAGCCACCTGGCATCCACCGAAAAGCGCCTTGGGGCGTTACGCCAGGAGCGTGGGGCGGCTCGCCCCGGGTTCTCGGTCGTGGTCTACGACCCCGACTTGAATCAGGTCGTTGGCTTCCAACTATGCGAAGACGCCTACGCAAGCGAGCGAGTCTGCGTGTTGCCACTACAGGCCGATGCCAAGGCGAATCAGGTTTGGATCGCTGATCGGCTCTACTGCACGCTTCCTGTAGTGGAGGCCTGTGAGCAGGTGAAAACGCCATTTGTCATTCGCCAGCAAGCCAAGCACCCACGCCTGATTCAGGAGGGCGAGTGGCAAGCACCTGTGCCTGTTGCAACAGGTAGGGTGCGCGAGCAGACCATCGAAGTGAAGGGTGGACACCAGTGGCGACGTGTCAAACTGACACTCCATTCGCCAAACGATTCTGGTGACAGCCGCTTGATGTTCTGGAGCAATCTGCCCGAGAGCGTCAGTGCGCCGCAGATCGCAGATTTCTATCGCCGTCGATGGAACATTGAAGGAATGTTCCAGCGGCTGGAAGCGATCCTGGAAAGTGAAATTGAAACCCTCGGTAGTCCGCGAGCGGCCTTGCTCGGATTCACGACTGCCGTGCTGGCATACAACGTTCTAGCCTTGCTCAAACGCAGTGTCGAACAGGCTCACCGAGAGACTCTGCCTGAGCGCAGGGAGACTTCGATCTATCACCTGGCGATCCAGTTCCGAAGTGGATATGAGGGCATGCAATTGCTCTGCCCTCTGAATACCTGCCGGCTATTCCAATGGAAAAACTGGCTCAGCGCTTGCTGGAGCTGGCTAGAAATATCCACCCCAAGTAAGTCGCCAAAAGCCAACGAGGCCCCAAGGTGCCCAAGCCCAAGACATGGGTGCAAGGGACAGTGGTACATGCGCACGCTTCAACGGCCAGAGTCATCAAGGCGGCCAAAAAGAAAAGGCCTTGAAAGGGATAAGCTTAAAGGTCAGTCGCAGCCGGAACTGAACGAGCCAAAATTTAGGTGTTTCTGGAGCAATCTAGGATAGCTTTCCGGATCCACCTGTTCGCTGGATCAGCGTCTTTGCGAATATGCCACGCCTGCTGATACGACAGAATGGGGAGATTCAGTGGGGCATCAAACTTTCGAAGCGTTGGATACCTATCAAGACCGCTCACAGCCCAGCTCGCAACCGTAAGGATAAGATCTGTACCAGCAATAAGCTTGATTGCTGCGCTCCAGTGAGGAAGAGCCACTGCGATGCGTCGACGCACACCCATTTGAGATAGCACCCTTTCAATTTCATCATTGGCGTCCGGACGCATGGCGAGCATCACGTGAGGACGCTCCAGCCACTCTTCAAGCGTTAAGCTGCCGCATTCAGGTAGGGCATTTAGATCCGCCAGACTGACAAAATGTTCCGGAAAAAGCTCTTGTACTTGAATGCCCTCTAGATACTCAGGAAAGATGCCAAGGGCCACGTCCAGCTCGCCATCTGCAAGCTGCGCCATCATCGTCTCACGGCTTGCCTGGCTGATGGCCAAGTCCACTCCCGACGCTACACTTCGGACATGACGAACGAGGCTGGGCAATATTCGATGCGTAGCATAATCCGACAGCGAAAGCCTGAACCTAGCCGTGGATTTGCCGGGATCAAACTCTGAGGCGCCCAATAGATCATTGAGGTGCCTCAAGGCCTGTTCGAGGGGGGCTAGCAAACCTTGCGCCCTAGCGGTGAGTACCATTTTCCCGTCACGGCGAATCAGGAGCTGATCATCGAAGTGGTCGCGCAACTGAGCGAGCGCATGGCTGACTGCTGGCTGACTTTTGTGAAGCCGAACCGATGCACGTGTAACGTGCCGCTCTAACAGCAATGCATGAAGGGTCAACAATAGGTTCAGGTCGATTCTGCGTAGATCTTCCAGCATTGGCTCAGTCTGCATGGTTTTGAGGGGAGCGTATCAAACCATGCTAGATGATAACAGCGTCCCCCAATCACCAGGTTGGCAGCATCACGAACAATTCCCCGACCTGAGCAATCATCGAGCATCAGAGAATAATGCACTGTTATGAGTTGACTCGGCGGGAGCAATGAAGAGTCGATACTGGGCCAATAGTGAGGCTGCAACAAACTAGGCTGACCGTTCCCCACAGGTGGTCAAATCCATGCAACTAAACACCTGCCATTCAATCGCGATAATACTTATAGAGGGCTTCCACTGATCACCTAGCTATTAGGTGGGCTGGAGAATAGAGGAATTCGGAAAACTGTTTGCGAAATATTGGAAGGCGGAGAAACAGCTTTTTCAGGAGCGTGAAAGATAGCTGCAAGTTCATCTCAATGGATAAAAGCAACCAAAACCACTACCGTCACTGACCAAGCAAATGCTTCCGACTATCGAACTCTCGCACCATAAAGCATGAAAACGGTTAAATCATATAACTATATAATTTATAAAAAGATATTAAAATTTAACAGTTACGATGGTTCCAGAACTGATGTTCTGAGCCCTACAAAAAGTTAGATACATTAACATAAGCTCATACCATGGCTTATTTAAGGATATCGATTGTACTTAGAACTGCGTCGTCTGCGAGCGGAACCCAAGAATGATTTTCGGGAGCGCTTCGAGAATCGCTTTGTAGTGGCTGAGCAGTTATTCCTGGGAAAGCAGCACTTAGTACGGCGGAGCGATCAGCAAGTTGTTGTAACTGGCGCCCACAATCCACTTGACCTGCTCCAGTACTTCATGGGTGTAAGAGCCGTTGGCAGCGGCAAGCAGCGTACCGCGATCGCCGAACATTTCCTTGATGGTCGCCAGAATATGGAGGCGCTCTTCGTTGGTTCGGGAGTAGCATTCACCGGCGGAGCACTACCAACGCTATCGAAAACGAACTAACCCTATATCTAGCTAGTCCACAATGGGCTGACTTTCCCAAGCCCATCACATGGACGGTGAGAGCATCTGCAACCTGATCTGCGCTTGCGCGCTGCTGATCATCCTGGCAAACCGCGCCGGGATATGCGCGCTCACTTGCCCCGCCCTCACCACGCCAGGGTAGCGACAGACCACGACCTCTTGCTCCGCTTGTTTGAGCAGCAATGTCCACTGCACCGGGGTGCCATCGGCCCATTCGGCCTGTGCCCTGAACAGTGGCGAACCTTCGGCATAGCCGACATGAAAATCGCTCGGCATGGGGCCGCCGGGGAACGTACGTGCCTGCATGAATCCGAACATCGAATCATGCTGCATAAGGCTCTGCCGCGCATAAGGCCAGACGTGCTGGCGCAGGAAATACTGATCCGCGAAGTGCCGCGACTCGACACCGGCGCTGAAGAACGATTCCGTCAGCTGCTGCAATGGCGGTAGAGCACCGGCCACCACGCCCCACAACCCCGCCAACATCAGCTCGGTGTGGGTGGCGCTGTCGCGCATGCAGTGGAAGCGGCAATCGCTGTGCAGCCACTCCTCGACCGCCTCGGCTTCTCGGGCCGAAATCACCGAATCGGCATCCCGGAACAGCACCCGGTGCAAGCGCTCATCCTGCAAGGCGAGGAAGCGCCACATCGGGCCCGGCCAGCCGCGGGCCTGTTCATCGACCCGCATGACTTGCGCCCCCGCCGCTACCAACCTCTCAACCACGTTCGGCGGCACGCTATCGTCGATATAAAAACGGCACGTCCAGTGCGGGTAGATCTTCGGTTGCTCGATCACGTTGAGCACGGCCGTTTCGCAGTACTTGGAGTCGGCGCCGAACAACGAAAACGCGATGACGTTTCTATCCCTCGTCTGTGCCGAAGGCAAAGGCGGTATCGGCGGTGCCGCATGAGGTACGACGGGGGCCACGCCGAAACGCTGATCCCGCAGTTGCAGGGCCGTCAAACCGTACTTCGTCACCTCTTCCCACTGGCGTAAAGCACCATGACCATGGGACAAGGCGTCGAACAAGGCAAAACTGCGACCTCCGCGGGCCAGCGCCTGTTCGGCATAACCCACGGCCTGCTGCCAACGTTCAAGCTTCAAACAGTTGACCGCCGCATCAGTCCAGGCCTGGGTCAATCCAGGTGTAATGCGGATTGCCCGCTGACACACATTGAGCGCTTCCTCGTATCGCCCCTGCTTATGCAAAGCCTTGGCTTGCCTGCCAGCGGCTTCGATCAGTAGCTGCTGCGAGTTGCGGATAGGTGGAATACCGGATTTTCGAGTTTTTCTAGCCATGACAAAGTCCTCGCCGGGCCGACCCGAAGGCCGGCCCAGCGTGCTAATGATGTTGTATGGAACAGGCGGGGCTTAACGTTCGCGCAAGGCTTCGCGAGCCCTGTTAAGCGGCTTGACCAGGTATTCCCAAACCGTCTTGCCACCGGTATGGATGTCCACCGTGGAAATCATCCCCGGGAAGATCGGGAAGGCTTCGCCACTCTTGTTGAACAGCGAGTCGCTTTGGGTGCGGACAAAGACCCGGTAGTAATAGACATCGCGTTTGACATCGTCCTGGATGGTGTCCGGCGAGATGGTCACCACTTCGCCTTCCAGACCGCCGTAAATGGCGTAGTCATAGGCACTGATCTTCACCGTGGCGCGCTGCCCCGGATGCAGGAAGGCGACGTCCCGCGGCGAGATCCGCGCCTCCACCAGCAATTGATCCTCAATCGGCACGATCACCATCAGCCGGCCATTGGGTGGAACGACACCTCCCACGGTGTTGACCTCGATGTCTTTCACCACGCCGCGCACCGGCGACACTACCGTCAGGCGCGACAGCATGTCGGCACGCCCACGGGTCACCGATTGCTGGGCTTCGACTTCGCCATTGGCCTTGGCCAGCTCTTCGCGCGAGCGCACCAGGTATTGGGTGCGCGTATCGTTGGCCTTCATTTCCAGCTCGTTGGCCTGACGCTTGAGGCGCAGGACTTCGACGTTGCTGGCCGCGCCCATCTTGGCCAGGCGCTCGGTCATCGTCAGCTCGCGCCGGACCAGCGCCAGGGCTTCCTGAATACCCGCCAGGCTCTTGGCCAGGCTGTCTTTACGCGACTTGAACAGCGCCGTTTCCGAACGCACCAGGGCCGGGTCTTCCATGACGTAGTCGGGAAACGCCAGTTCGCTACCTTCCACTTCCGCGCGCAAGCGGCTGGCCGTGGCCAGGGCGGCGCGGGCCCGGGAGGAACTTTCGTCCACCGACGACTCGGAACGGGTGCGGTCCAGTTGCGCAAGCACTTGCCCGGCCTGCACCACGTCGCCTTCCTTGACGTTGAGTTGCGCCACGATCCCGCCTTCGAGGGATTGAATGACCTGCTCGCGCGAGCTGGGAATCACTTTCCCGGTGCCGCTGGAAACCTCGTCGAGGGTGAAGCAGTACGCCCAGACCAGCAGCAAGGCAAGGCCGGCGAAGGTCAGCCAGACGAACCACGACGCTCGCGGAAGCCGGCTGTGGGCTTCGAACAGGTCCGGACGGGTCAGGCTGAAGTTGATCGGGTTCAGGCGATCGGATGAGGGTAATTTGATGTTCATGAATCTCTCCCGTTCGGCGCTCAGGCGGCGGATGCTCGCGGCTTGCTCATCTGGCTGATGACGATGTGTTTGGTGTCGTCCAGGACGACCCGGCCCTTGTCCACGGCGATGATGCGGTCCACCCACTTCAGGACGGCCGGCCGGTGGGTGGCGACGATCAGCGTGCGGCCTTCGAGCCACGGCAGCAGCTTTTCAATCAGCTGCTGCTCGCTGAGTTCGTCGAGCCAGGCGGTCGGCTCGTCCAGCAGCAGCACGCGGGGGTTGCGGATCAGCGTGCGGGCCAGCAAGAGCATTTGCCGCTGACCGCCGGACAAGCCCTTGCCGCCTTCGCGGATCATGTGATCCAGGCCATCGGGCAACGACTGCACCCATGCCAGCGCGCCACTCAAGGTCAGTGCCTGGATGATCTCGTCGTCAGTGGCCATGGGCTTGCCCATGATGATGTTGTCGCGCAGCGAACCGAAGAACAGCGAGGCCTGCTGGCTGAGAAAACCCACGTCGCGGCGCACGTCATAGGGGTCGATCATCGACAGGTTCAGCGAGTCCAGCAGCACGTTGCCTTCCTGGGGCGCCTGCAAGCCGGACAACAGATGCAGCAGGGTCGACTTGCCGGCGCCGTTGCGGCCCAGGATCGCCACTTTCTCGCCGGCCTTGATCGTCAGGCCCGGAATCTCCAGCGCCGGCTGCTTCTGCTCCTGCTCGTAGCGGAATTTCACGCCCTCGAAGCGGTAGTCGCCGTGGATCACCGGACGGTGCAGCATCTTGCCGTGCAGGGGCTGGTCGACCGGGCGTTTCATCAATTCGTCCAGGCCTTCGCGGGCGACCTTGGCCTGCTGCCAGCGCGCCATGACGCCCGACAGTTGCGCCAGGGGCGCGATCATCCGCGACGACAGGATCGAGGCACCGATCAGGGCGCCGGTGGTCATGTCACCACTGATGACCATGAAGCAGCCCACCAGGATCACCAGCACATACACCAGCGATTGCAGCTCCTGGGTCCAGGTCATCAAGGCACCGGTGATGAAGCGCTGGCGCATGCTGATGTCGGCCGACACCTGGTTGAGGTGGTTCCACTGGGTCTGGAAGCGCTGCTCGGCACGCAACAGCTTGATGTCTTCGTTGCCCTGGACGGCCTCGATCAGCATCGCGTTGCGAAGCGAAGCCTCGCGCATGCCTTCCTTGGAGTACTTGGCCAACCAGCGCTGGGCCAGCAGGCCGGGAATGATCAGCAGCGGCAGGATCGCCAGCGGCACCAGGGCCATCATCCCGCCGACGTACCACAGCACACCGAGGAACAGGAAGAAGAACGGCAGGTCCGCCAAGGCATTCACGGTGGTAGAGGTGATCAGCTCGCGCACCTGCTCCAGCTCGCGGATCTGCGAAATGAAAGAGCCGGTGGATTTCGACTGGTCCTGGGTGCGGATGCGCAGCGCATGGCCAAAGACCCGGTCGGAAATCCGCAGGTCGGCGCGCTTGCCGATCTTGTCGGTCAAATGGGTGCGCGACAGGCGCATGCAGAACTCGAAAACGATCGCGATGACCACCCCGCCGAACAGCACCCACAGGGTCGGCTCGGACTGGGCGGGAATCACCCGGTCGTAGATCTGCATCGAGAACAGCATGGCGCCCAGGGCCAGGACGTTGGCGATCAGCGAGGCCAGCATCACATCGGAGTACCGCCGCCAGTCGTGCAGCGCCAGTTTCCAGAACCAGTTGGCCTCGAAGGGCTTGATGTAATCGTCGACCCGCGCATCGGGCGTCGACACTTCAGGGCGCAACAGCAAGACCCGTTGCACCCGGGCGCAGACTTCGGCCGCCGGCAAGGCCTGCAATACGCCCTGCTCGCCGCTCAGGCGCACGCCGACGAGCTGACCGTTGTCGACGCTTTCGATGACCCCGACCTGGCCGTTGTCGAACTCGGCCACCACCGGCAGCCGCCAGGGGTCCAGGACACCCTTGTCGAGTTTTTCGAAGCACAGCGACAGGCCCAGGTCGCGGGCCATTTGCTTGAGCTGCATGTCGGCCGGGTGGTCGGCTTGCCAGTCGAGCATGACGCGCACGCGCTCCGTCGAGGTTTCCAGCCGGTAATGCCGGGCCACTTGCAGCATGGCGTCCAGCCAGGGGTTCGCTACGTCCGCGGTAGAGTTTGCAGGGGCAACGGTTGAATGAGTGGTCATGACGAAGCTCCCATCAGGGCGAATACGTTACGCATATGGCCAGTGGCATTGATGTAGTTCACCTGGGCCAGCCAGAGGTCGTGGCGGGAGTTTTCCCGGTCGGTCTGGGCCTGAAAAATTTCCTGTTCGGCGTTCAACAGATCGAGCAAGGAGCGCGTACCGAGCGCCAGGTATTGCTGTTCGTACAGCGCACGGGTATCGACCATGCTCTTGTAGCGGTCACCCAGCACCTTGATCCGGCTCGACAGCCCGGCCATTTGCTCTTGCAGGCGGAACCAGGAATTCTGCGCCTCGAGCTTGCGGGTATGGATGCGCTCTTCGGCGGCACGGACCGCCTGGCCCGCCCCGCGAATCCGCGCCGACGGCGCGCCGCCGTCGAACAGGCTGTGCTTGACGCTGACAGTCAGGGTGTAGGCGTACTCGTCCCGGCCTGTAGGGACATTGCCCAGGTACTTGTCGACGCCCGCATCCAGGGACACGGTCGGCTTGGCATTGGCCTTGGCCTGGCTAGCCTGCGCCTGGGCGACACTCCATTCGGCCTCGGCCTGCTGCACGCCAACGGTCATTTCCAGATCGGGATCAATGGTTGCCAGGGCCTGGAGCAAACGGCTCTCGGGCACCGCGATGTCATTGAGTGGATCCTGGCCAATCAGGGTGCGCAGCTTGCTGCGTTGCTGGCTCAACTGAGTCTGGCTGGCGAGCAAGGAGGCTTCGGCCGCCTCGACCCGCGATTGCGCCTGGATCAGGTCGGCCTGGGTGCTGGCCCCTTCGCTGACCCGGCGCGCAGCCAGTTGTTGCAGTTTTTTCAGTTGCTCTTTCTGCGATTGCGCGGCTTTGACCAGCGCTTCGTAGCGACGCACCTCGATCACCGCCTCGGCGGCCTGCAGGGCAATGTCGTCGATCTCGCCCTGCCATTTGACTTGTTGCAGCACCACGTTGGATTCGGCCTCGGTGACCGCGCCACCGACCTTGCCGAAGTCGTACAGCATCTGGCTGGCGGTGAGCGACAGTGCCTGCCCGTTGCTGCCGAAACTCTGCCGACCGGAACTGATGCCCACGTCCACTTTCGGCAGGTAGCCGGCCCGGGCGACGTCGATGCCTTCACGGCGTTGTTCGAGGACCGAAGCCGCATCGCGGATCGATGGGTAACGGTTGACCGCCAGCGAGACGACTTGCCATAAGTCGTCAGCTTGCGCCGGAGCCAGGCTGGCCGAAGAGGCCGGCAGGTTTATGGCCTTGCCGTCCATTGCCGGCAAGCTGTCATAGGAAAAAGGATTGCGCTTGCCCGCGGCGCCTGGCTGCTGTGCTGCAGGTTGCGCGGGTGCCGATTGAGTCGGCCGCGAGGCTGGCGCAGCAGAAGTGCTCAGGGTTGCGCATTGCGGGTTGCAGACAATGCGTTTCTGCCCGGCGGGACGAGGTGAGGTATCGGCAACCACCTGTTCGGAAAAGCCCAGCAAGGCGATCGACGAGACAACGGTGATCAGGCCCGCTCTCCAATACTTGTGACTCATTTTTGGTAGACCTCCATGAAGCAAGGTCTTCATGGTAAGAACACCGCACCGCGGGATCTGTAGGGTAAACCCTAAAGCGAAAACGGCCCGATCGGCGAGCCGCTGGGCTCACCCGGGAACGCCCCCCTCCGCTCTCGGGGCAAAAAAAACGCAGACTCACGTCTGCGTTTTTCTCGAAGCTATTTTTTCTCGAAGCCATCCGCCCGCGCCCGGTCCATCGAGCGCAGGTGGACTTTACATCACACCACCAACTGGTGGTTTTGCAGCAGGGTCAACAGGTCGGTCTTGACGTCGACCAATGTCGCGATGGAGCTGAAGCCAAACTCGGCCCCGGTACCATCACGGTCAACGCTGATCACCGTGTCGTTGCCCACGACGTCCACCTTCAGGTAGTCCAGCAACCCGTTAGAGGCGTTGTCCAGCTTGGTCACGCCCTGGTCCTGATACAGCCCTGCCGTGCCTTTGTAGCCCAGCAGTTCGCTGATATCGATGACGTCGGCATTGCCGTCGGTGAGCACGTTACCGACATGGAAGCTGTAGACCTTGTCGCTACCATTGCCGCCGGTGGCGTTGTTGGCGTCCAGCACCTTGTACAGCAGCGTGTCATTGCCGCCATTGGTGAGGTAGATCACATCGTTGCCGGCGCCGCCTTCGATCCGGTTGTTGGCCGAACTGTCGGTGATGGTGTCGGCGAACGCACTGCCGACGATGCCTTCGATGCTGATCAGGGTGTCCGTCCCCATGCCGATCGCCACGCCCGACTCCAGGTTGATCTGCATGGCCAGGGTGGCGCGACTGTAGTCGACCACGTCCATGCCCTGCGTCGCGCTCCAGGTCTGGGTACCGTCCATGGCGGTGTTCCAGCCCCCGCCACCGGTGATGGTGTCGTTGCCTTCGGAACCGAAGAAGGTGTCGTTGTAGCCGGTCCCCACCAGGCCCGATGCACCGACAGTGTCGTTGACCGCCGCGGTCGACTCCGCCGTCAGCACATAGGCATCGTGCGCCGCGCCGGTCGTCAGCCCGCCCCAGTTCAGGTTCACCGTGCCGTTGGCATAGTTTTGCTGATAGGTCGAGGCCCCCACATGGTTGATAACACTGTTCTCGGTGCGCAGCAGTTGCACCGAATAAGTCTCGCTGGCATCCAGGCCGTAGAAGTTCACCAGCCCCTGGCTGTTGCTCGACGCCGAGGACTGCGGGTTGATGACTTGAGTCGCAACCAGGTCCCCCGCCGAGTTGTACAGCTTGACGGTGTTGCCGTAGAACACGTTCAGGCCGTTCTTGTCCAGGATACGGATGTGCAGGCTGGTGCCGTCGGCAACCACGTTTTCGTTCCTGACCAGAATCGACGTGGCGGAGTTGGCGTCCAGGCCGGCACTGGTGCTGCCAGCGCGGTACATGATCAGGTCGACCGCGCCGTCCCAGTCATAGTCCACCGCCGTTGCACCGGTGATGTTGTCGTACTGGGTGATACCGGTCAGCGACTGCCCGGTACCGTTCCAAGCGTCGTTGCCCTGGTTCAGGTATACCGTCGGCGAGGCGGTCTGGGCAGCGCTGTTCGACGCATTGCGCCGTGGCACTTCGATGACGTCCATCTGACCGTCATGGTTCCAGTCCACGGCGAACGAAGCACCGCCATCCATGCTGTCGCCAAACTTCAGCGACTGCTCGTTCTGGGCCATCCCCAGCCAGTTACCGTTGGCATCGTTGCCGAGGTTGAGGTAGATACGGCTTTCGTCGGTATCAGTCTCACGGTCATCGCCCAGGCTGCGGCTGATGAACAGGTCCAGGTAACCGTCACCGTTGAAGTCCGCCCAGGTCATGGAGATCGGCAGGTTGCTATTGTCGACAGTGCTGTCGCGGCGGAATACCCCGTCCTGGTTATAGGTGGAGGCAAGACTGCCATCGGCATTGCCCAACTGGACCGACAACCCTTTGGTCCAGTCATGGGCCGAATGACCGGCCAGATCCACGGTGCCGTTGTTATTGACGTCGACCGCGCTGAGTTCATGAGCAAAACGAGCGCCGTTCTCCGTCGAGTAGCTCAGCGTCCCTTTGTCGTTGCTGACCTTGACGTATGGGTCAGTGTCGGTAGAACCCGCAAATGCAAAATCCAGGTAACCGTCACCCTGAGCATCGTAAGCCACCACACCACCCACGTGGGTTTCAGCACCATTTGCAGCAACCCCCCAAACACCACCCCAGCCCAGAGCCAGCGATGTACCCGTATAAGTACCGTCGCTGTTTTGGGTCCACAGTGCGGTATTGCGGGTACTGCTGCTGGTCTGGCTCATGACATCCTGCAAGCCATCGCGGTTGTAGTCCGCAAAGACCGCCTGGCTGATTACACCCCCTTCCCAGTGCTCCGAGACACCAGTGGGCTCCGCCAGGTAAGTGGCCGTGTAATTCTGGTTATCGGTGCCGCTATAGACATACCCGGCGTTAGCCGCTACACCGCTCTGCGACATCGAGCTCTGGAAGAACGACCAGGTACCGTCTTCGTTGACCGTTACCGCGGCGGCGTTCAAACCCTGCTGCGCACCGCTGGCGGTTCCGCCCCAGGTCGTCTGCAGCACGCGGCTGCCGGCGGCGCTGGCGTCACTGGCCGTGACCTGCGCCAGATCGCTGAGACTGGAGCGGTTGCCGGCGGCATCCCAGACAACGAAGCCGATCGAGTGATTGCCTTTGGTCAGCGCTGCGTCGATTTTCCAATCGCCCTGCGCATCCGCCGTGGCATAGCCGAGGATCTTGTCGAGCCCTTCGCTGTAGACACCGTCCTTGTTGCTGTCTTCGACCAGCGCAATGAGCGCGCCGGCTTCGACGCGGCCATGCACATCGCTGGCGAACGACAGCGCCACGCCAGTGGCAACGGCCTCGGCCACGACCGGAGCGACAGTGACGGGTTCCGGTGCATCCAGATCCACGACCACGGTGTAATCGTTGAAGACGGTGCCCGTGGCGACGTTACCGGCGGTGTCGACCAGTTGCATTTTCACGTTCAGCGTCTGGCTCTGGGCGAACTCAGGCAGCGTGTACGTCCACAGCGAACCGCTGGAGGACAGCACGGTGACCCAGCTCTGGCCGTTATCGAACGAGACTTGCAGGTTCTGCGTCGCTTGCAGCGAGACGTTCAGCGTGCCAGACACGGTGACCGTGGTGTCACGGGTGATCATGTCGCTGTTGGTCGCGCTTTCGGCGGTGCTGTGGCCGTTGCTGACGCCGGCGGCGGTATCGGTGGAGATCACGAAGGTCGAGGTCATGCCGTTGGCGCTGAGGCCGACCGTGTCGATGGTCAGGACCTGGCTGCTGATGGTGCCACGGTTGCCCGCCGCATCCACCACCCGGGCCTGGACGATGTAGGTGCCATCGGCCAACACGCGGTCGGTCATGTCCAGGCTCCACTTGCCGTTCTCGAAAGCAGCCATTTCCCAGGTGTTGCCACCGTTGAGACTGACTTCGACCCGATCGGTGGCCTCGGCGGCATCGCTCAAGGAACCGTTGATCACCAGGCGATTGTCGTTGGTGATGAAGTCGCTCGGACTGGCGCCGCGGTCTTCGGTGATCGACTCGATCAGCGCGGAAGCCGCGGGCGCCGTGGTGTCGAACGTGACTTCCTGGCTGGCGGTGCCCACCACTGTGCCGCCGGCCGCAACCACGCGGGCCTGATAGACGACGACAGAATCGCCATGCACGGTCGGATCTTCGAAAATCCAGGTCGTGCCGGTAGTGGCGGCGTTGGCCCAGGTCAGGCCGCCATCGCTGGATACCTGGACCCGTGCCCCGGTCGGCAGTTCCAGGCTCAGCGTGCCTTTGACGGCAATGCTGGTGGCGCTGGTGATGAAGTCGCCCACTACACCCGAGTCCGGAGTGATGTCGGTGATGTTCAGGCCGATGCCGATACCGGTATCGATGACCACCGCTTGCGAGGCTTGCGAGCCGACGTTGCCGGCAGCGTCGATGACCCGTACCTGATAGTTGTACCTGTCATCGGTCAGCACCCGGGCATCGTCGTAACGCCAGTTGAGGTCGCTCACGATCACATCGGACCAGGTGCTACCGTCGTTGAGGCTGATCTGCACCTTCTCGTTGACCCCCAGCGCCGTGGACAGCGTGCCGAACAGGGTCAGCGACGTATCGGAGGTGATGAAATCACCCGGCACGTCGGTGTCCTGGTCGATGGCCGTGATCTGCACGATGGCGGTTGGCGCGGTGGTGTCGACAGTGAACGAGACCGCCGCGCTGGCCACGCTTTCGTTACCGGCCGCATCCGACTGGGTGGCGGTCAGGCTGTGAGCGCCCTGCGCCAGCGGCGTCGATGGGGTGAAGCTCCAGGCGCCCTCGGCGGACACCGTCACGCTGCCCAGCAAGGTGCCATTGTCGTAGACCTTGACCACTTCACCCGCATTGCCGCTGCCGCTCAGGGTCGGGGTGGTGTCATCGGTGAAACCGTTCTGCGCCAGTTGCCCCTGGTACACACCCACGTCATCGAACGCACCGGATACCACGGGTGCGGACGGCGCAGTCAGGTCGATGTCCAGCATGAAATCTGCCGAGCCTTCGGTACCGGCAGCATTGCGCGCTACGGCGGTATAAGTGTGCAAGCCTTCGGCCTGTATCGGCAGCTCCATGCTCCAGTTGCCGGAAGCATCGGCAGTCACACTACCCAGGACCTTGCCAGCCTCGCTGACGGTGACCAGAGCACCAGCGGTTGCCGTGCCAACCAATGTCGGCGTGGCGTCGTCGGTCAGGCCGCGGCTGGCGATATCCCCCTGGATGCTGCCGACGTTGTCGATGGCCTTGACGATGCTGACCACCACTTCACCGGTTTCGACGCTGAAGTTGAGTGCCTCGCTGGCAACGCTGGTATTACCCGCCTTGTCCGTGAGGGTCGCAGTGATTGCATGGGCACCACCGGCCAACGCGGCAGAGGCGGTGTAACTCCAGTTGCCGCTGGCATCGACCGTGGTCGAACCGATGACGACACCGTTGTCGTAGAGCTTGACCAGCGCCCCGCTCTCCGCACCGCTGCCACTGAAGGTCGGGATGGCATCGTCGGTGACGCCGTTCTGGGCGATCGGACCTAGCTGTGCTCCTTGATCGTCGGTCGCGACGACCCGCACAGGCTGAGTCGGCGCCTGGGTGTCCAGGGTGACCGAATATTCGCCGGTCATCGGGCTCAACTGCCCGGCCGCATCGGAGGCCTGCGCGGTGATGTTTTTCACCCCGTCCGCACCCAGGTCTACGGTGGTCAGGCTCCAGTTGCCACTGGCGTCGACCACGACAGAGCCGGCAACAGCACCGTTGACGAACACAGTGACCAGCGTTTGTGCCGCGCCGGTACCGGTGATGGTCAAGGTGTTATCGTCGGTGCTGTCACCTTTCTGCAAGGCGCCGGTGATGGTGCCTACATCGTCCAGCACTTGGGTGATGGCAGGAGCTGCCGGTGCATCGCCAGCCAGGGTGAAGCCCCAGGCCGAAGACTTGGCGCTGACATTCCCCGCAGCGTCCACCGCCTCGGCCACGAAACTGTGCTCACCGGCGGTGAGGGGCAGGCTCGGTACGAAACTCCACTTGCCCGAGGCATCCACGACCGCACTGCCAATCAACACGCCGTTGTCATAGACATTGACCAACGCCGCGTCACCAGGAGCGAACGACCCGGTGAACTCTGGTTGCGCATCATCGGTGACATCGCCACGCGCGATGGTGCCGGTAATGGTGCCGACGTTATCCACCAGATCCAGCGAGCTTTCCTCGATGACCGGTGCGGTCTGATCGCTAGGAGTGGTCTGAGTGGCCTCGCTGATATTGCCAGCCGCATCGGTGATAGTGATCGAGCCTGCTTCGCCCGGTTGCAGCGGGTTCGGCACGAACGACCAGTTGCCATTTTCATTGACAACGGTGGTGACGGTGCTGCCATCGGCCAGTTCAACGGTCACAATGCCACCGGCTTCGCCGGTGCCGCTCAGGTCCGCGCCATTGTTCTGGTCAACGGTCGGAGCCGCAGGTGGGGTCTGATCGCTGGAACCGGTGTTCACCGCTTCGCTGGCGTTGCCCGCCGGGTCGATGACGGTGATCGAGCCTGCTTCGCCCGGTTGCAACGGGTTCGGCACGAACGACCAGTTGCCGTTTTCGTCGACGATGGTGGTTACTGTGCTGCCATCCGGCAGTTCAACGACCACGGTGCTACCCGGCTCGCCGGTACCGCTGATGCCGTCGCCATTGTTCTGGTCAACGGTCGGTGCCGCCGGTGGGGTCTGGTCGCTGGAACCAGTGTTCACTGCCTCGCTGGTGTTGCCAGCCGGGTCGATGACGGTGATCGAACCTGCCTCACCCGGTTGCAGCGGGTTCGGCACGAACGACCAGTTGCCGTTTTCATCGATAACGGTAGTGACGGTGCTGCCGTCCGGCAGTTCAACAACTACGGTGCTGCCGGCTTCGCCAGTGCCACTCAGACCTGCTTCATTGTTCTGGTCAATGGCAGGTGCCGCAGGTGGGGTCTGGTCGCTGGAACCAGTGTTCACAGCCTCGCTGGTGTTGCCAGCCGGGTCGATGACGGTGATCGAACCTTCCTCACCCGGTTGCAGTGGGTTCGGTACGAACGACCAGTTGCCGTTTTCATCAATAACGGTGGTCACGGTGCTGCCATCTGGCAGTTCGACGACCACGGTGCTGCCCGGCTCGCCGGTACCGCTGATGCCATCGCCATTGTTCTGGTCAACGGTCGGCGCCGCCGGTGGGGTCTGGTCGCTGGAACCGGTGTTCACCGCTTCGCTGGTGTTGCCCGCCGGGTCTATGACGGTGATCGAACCTTCCTCACCCGGTTGCAGTGGGTTCGGCACGAACGACCAGTTGCCGTTTTCATCGATAACGGTAGTGACGGTGCTGCCATCTGGCAGTTCAACGACCACGGTGCTACCCGGCTCGCCGGTACCGCTGATGCCGTCGCCATTGTTCTGGTCAACGGTCGGTGCCGCCGGTGGGGTCTGGTCGCTGGAACCAGTGTTCACTGCCTCGCTGGTGTTGCCAGCCGGGTCGATGACGGTGATCGAACCTTCCTCACCCGGTTGCAGTGGGTTCGGTACGAACGACCAGTTGCCGTTTTCATCAATAACGGTGGTCACGGTGCTGCCATCTGGCAGTTCGACGACCACGGTGCTGCCCGGCTCGCCGGTACCGCTGATGCCATCGCCGTTGTTCTGGTCAACGGTTGGCGCCGCCGGTGGGGTCTGGTCGCTGGAACCGGTGTTCACCGCTTCGCTGGTGTTGCCCGCCGGGTCGATGACGGTGATCGAACCTTCCTCACCCGGTTGCAGTGGGTTCGGTACGAACGACCAGTTGCCGTTTTCATCAATAACGGTGGTCACGGTGCTGCCATCTGGCAGTTCGACGACCACGGTGCTGCCCGGCTCGCCAGTTCCGTTCAGGCCATCGCTATTGTTCTGGTCAATAGTGGGAGCAGCAGGAGGATTCTGGTCAGCGGGAGCTGGGGATGGCGGCTGGTCATTGGTACCAGTGTTCACCCCTTCACTGGCGTTGCCAGCCGGGTCGATGACAGTGATCGAACCTGCTTCACCCGGTTGCAGCGGGTTCGGCACGAACGACCAGTTGCCGTCTGCGTCGACGACAGTGGTTACGGTGCTGCCGTCCGGCAGTTCGACGACCACGGTACTGCCCGGCTCGCCGGTGCCGCTCAGACCATCGCCATTGTTCTGGTCAACGGTCGGGGCCGCAGGTGGGGTCTGATCGCTGGAACCCGTGTCGACGCCAGTGCTGGTGTTGCCATCTGGATCGGTGATGGTGACCGAGCCTTCTTCACCCGGTTGCAACGGGTTCGGCACGAACGACCAATTACCGTCTCCGTCGACGATAGTGGTTACGGTACTGCCGTCTGGCAGTTCGACGGTCACGGTGCTACCTGGCTCGCCGGTGCCACTCAGGCCATCGGCGTTGTTCTGGTCAACAGTGGGAGGTACCGGTTGCGTGGAATTGATGATTCCGGTGTCGACGCTCGCACTGGAGTTACCGGCGGCATCGGTGACGACGATCGATCCGCTAACGCCCGGGGCCAGCGGGTTCGGGGTGACATTCCACTGACCGTCTGCCCCCACGGTCGCAATGACGGTACTGCCATCGGCCAGACTGACGGTAATGGTACTGCCCGGCTCGGCGGTACCGGCCAGGCCATCCTGGTTGTTCTGGGTCACTACCGGCTCAGCGGGCGCCGTGACGTCAGTCACACCGGTGCCGGTGGAACCGCTCTGCACGCCATTCAGGCTGGCTTGCAGGGAACCCTGTTCGCCATCGGCCAGCGGATTGGGGTTGAAATGCCAGAGCCCGGTATCGTCGGCCACAGTAGTGACCACAGTACCGTCAGCCAAGGTAAGGGCAACGGTAGCCCCCGCATCGGATTTGCCGGTCAAGCCATGCATGTTGTTGAACAGTACGCTCGGCGTCGAAGGCGTAGTCAGGCCCTGATCGGCGCTCGCTGCATCGGAACCGCCACCGCCGCCACCGCCACCGCCACCGCTGTCATGGTTGGCAATCGCCACCGCGCCGCCCACGGCGGCCAGGCCCAGCAAGGGCGCCAGCAGGCCCATGGAGTCGGCTTCAGCCACCGCAAGCAGCGAGTCGATCGACTCAAGCGGCACCAGGGCAACGCCGGTCCAAGGGACCGAATAATCAGCAAGCAGCAGCTCACCGGTCGCGGGATCCTCAAACACCAGATCACTCTTCACGCCATCGACCACATCGAAGAAGCCATCGATGGAGATGGTTTCACCGCTCTTGAGCTTGATGACCAGACGTTCGCCTTCGCGACTGACCGACTGAATATCCTCCGCTGGCGCAAACATCTTGATGACCGCCGGCCGATTGATTGTCAGCAGATTGCTGCCAGTGACATCCAGGGGATGCCCAGTGTCTTTTGCGATGATCTTGATCGGTAACATAACCACTCCGTTAAACATTCAATTCAAGTCCTGCACAGCGCGAAACGGCGACTCAATGGCGTTTCGTACTGTCGTACCCCCTTCCAATACCGGCCCGCGGGAACAGCTTTTTCTCAGGGCTGCTTCACAATGGGCAGAGCCAGTGCCTGGAATTAATCAAATGGTAAGGAGCGCCCCTGGAGGGGTATTTAGGGAAAAACCTAAAACGCGCCGATCCGAACAGAGTCGAGGCGCGAGCTATTGGGGAAGGGATAAAAATACGAGAAGCAGGAATCCGACGGGATCACTGCGGGAGGCATGACCACCGAAGGTGGTCAGCAGCACTGCCAATAGAGCGCAAGAATAACTGGCTGAATCAAGAGCCTTCAGACGACCTGATGCTCCTGGCAGAATGCGAACAGCTCCTGATCGGAGTGGACACATAATTTGCGCATGACCGAAGTCTTCTGAGTACTGACGGTCTTTGCACTACGCTGCAGGCTGGTAGCGATATCCTTGAGCCGCTCGCCCGCCAAAAACAGCCGCAGCACTTCTGCCTCCTTGATTGAAATACTTGCGATGCGCTCACTGACTGACGAGGTAGAGGCCATCACACTGTCAGGCTCAAGAGTGAAGTTGCCTTTGTAGATGCCGCCCTTGGAGATAGTGCGCAACGCCACATTTATTTCATCGAGGTTGATGCTTTTCTGCAGCACGCCGGACACTCCGCAATCGTAAAGGCTCCCCAGGATCGAACGGTTGTTCAGCATGGTCAGCACCAGAAAACGTACCTGCGGGAAATGGCGCACCAGGTAGCTGATCAGGCGCATGCCATCGCCATAGTGCTCATCGCCTGGCATGTAGAAGTCAGTGATCACGATATCCGGAGAATGTTCGTTAATGGCACTCATCAACTCGCCAGACGTCTTGGCCACGCTCACCACGTCATACAGGCCATCGTTCTCGATCGTTTCTTTCACCCCCGCCAATACGATGGGGTGATCATCAGCCAGCACCACTTTTATTTTATTCATGCCAAGACTGCCCTTGAAAAAGAAATGACCAAACCGCTCCCGACGCTCTCCGTAGCACTCATAACTTTTCCATCTCCTGCGTAATCTGCTCGAGGACGTCCTCTATTTCACGCCTTCTTTCATCCGCCCAACCCTCTGCCTCCAGTTGCGCTTCAATGGCTACACAACGATCGAGCAAATCCTGCGCCTGAACCACCGACAACCCACCGCGTATCCGATGCAACATGGAGCCCACTGCCTTGGCATCCTTGTCCCGCACTGCTACACGAGTTTTGTCCAGGTCTTCCTTGAACGTCTGAATGAACACATCACGCAATTGACTGGACACTTGCATGACACTTTTTTCTTCCGGCGCCTCTTGCGCAGGCAGTATTGCGCCATCCAAATGTCCGCAGAGCTTCAACAGCACATTGTGCAATGTTTGCAATGACATCGGCTTGACCACACAAGCATTCATGCCCACCCCGATACAGCGCTCCTCTTCCTCGCGCATCGCATTGGCGGTCACACCGACAATGGGCGTATGGCTGTCGGACCGACGTAGCGCCGTCGTCAACTCGTAGCCATTCATTTCCGGCATGTTGACGTCCGTCAGCACGACATCAAAAGCATCATGGTCCCAAAGCCGCAGGGCTGCTACGCCGTTGGATGCCAGCGCAACGCTGCACCCCAACTGCTGGAGCTGCTCCTTGATCAAGGTCTGGTTGATCGGGTTATCTTCGGCGACGAGCACATGCAGACTGAACCGACACCAACTCTGTATCGCTTCGGCGCTTTCATTCGCAGCCAATGGCTCGCCCTGGGCCAGTGCCACTGCTCGTAGCAGGCCCTTGATGCTGTGCAGACTGACGGTATAGCCATCGGCGGTACGTTGCGGCTTGACCAGCCCCTCTTCCGAGCAGCGAACCCGCTCGCCGCTCCATTCCAGCGCCGGCAAGAGCTCCGGGATCACATCGACAAGCACTGCGCCAGGATAACGGTCATCGGATACCTCACTACCGGTCACCGCCAGCGCTCCGAAATGCGACAGCCAGTTACAGACGCTGATGGCCAACTCCTTGATGGGAGCGCGTACTGCAACGGCCTCGTTCTTCAGGGTAAATCCAGGCAGGAGCGGATGCTCACCAGGCACCACCGTGAGCGGCAGGCTCAATGTGAAACTGCTGCCCAGACCTGTGTCGCTGACGATCGCCAGATTGCCGCCCATCATTTGCGTCAAGCGCCAGCAAATCGACAGACCCAGCCCAGTCCCACCGACGGTGTGCTGCTGGCTATGCGCCTGATAAAAGGGCTCGAATAAACGCGCCTGATGCTCGCTGGAGATACCACAGCCAGTGTCGGTGACCTGCCACTGAAACTGCCAGGCGCCCTCGACCTGCTCGCTTTTGACCCGCAAGGCGATCCGTCCGACATCAGTGAACTTGATCGCATTGCTGAGCAGATTGTTGAGTATCTGCCGAATCCTGGCGGCGTCGCCCCTGACTCTTCGCGGCAGCTCGACTTCCACACAGGCATAGAGGTGCAGCCCTTTGGCGCCCGCAGCAGCCGAATAGGCCTGCAGGACATCCTCGATCATTTCCAATGGCGTGAACTCGACGTGTTCGATCGCCAGCTGCCCGGCTTCGATCTTCGATACGTCCAGAATATCGCTGATCACTTGCAGCAAAATCGAGGAGGAACGCTGCATGGTTTGCACCTGCGAGCGTTGCTGGGAATTGAGCGGCGACAGTGTCAAGAGCTCCAGGGTACCGAGCACCCCATACAGGGGTGTACGAATCTCATGACTCATGGTCGCCAGGAATACCGTTTTCGCTTCATTCGAGGCATCAGCTGACTGCTTGGCCTGCGCCAGCGCCTGCTCCGCCAGCTTGTAGGCACTCACATCGCTGAATGCGCAAAGCATCACGTCTTCGCCCTGATAGCGTGATGGTGAAAAACTGACCTCGAACTGCCGGTTGTTAATCGTGACGGGTAGAGGCTTGCGCCCGGAGGCTTTGCTTGATTCGCCAACGGAAGGCCATGCGCGACTCAACTGACTGATGGTTTGCGTGTCCCCCAGCCATTGCAACGCCAGTTCATTTTCCATTACCACTTTGCGATCTTTGCGTGCCAGCACACACAACGCCACTGGCGCATTCTGAATGATCGCCCGGCTGAACGAGTCGCTCTCCACCACCCTGTCGTGGGCACGCCGAGCCGGCACGACCACTTTCCAGGCATACCAACGCAACAAGAAATAACCCACGACAATAAATGCCAAACAGACCGCCAGCAGGATCAATAACTGCCATTTGGCGTACTGGAAAAAGCTTCGGTAATCGAGGTGGTAATAACCACGCCAGCCATCTTTGCTAGTGGTCTTGACCAGGAAACCGGCACTGGTCAGATGCAATCCGTCCCGGGCATCATCGAAGCCGGGTATTTTGCCCGTCAGCAACAAACCACTAGGGGTTATAAGCTCCATGGTGTCGAACACCGTCCAATCACTCAGGCGCGAAGAATCGGTAATCGAACGTACATCCAGCAACGAAGCGATGGTCAGTTGCCGCTTCGATTTATTGTCGACCCAGAGGTTGTCCGGCGTATCGGTGAACATGTAAGCGATAAATGACGAGTCATCACCATCAATATGCACAGCTGGAGCCCACATCACCGCATCACTCGGGTGTGCCGGACGGAATTTCAAAATTTGCTTCTTGAGGCTCTCGCTCCGCGTCAAGTAATCGCTCTGGCTGGCCATTCCGTACTCCCTGAGCGCGTCCGCTGTCGACACTCCAATACTGATCGAGCTCTCAAGATCAAGTAACAGCGTTTGCGGCGCAGCATAGGAAGAGGTACTCCAATACGCTCCATAGAAATTGGAGATCAGTACCCCAAATCGCCCAATACCGGTAACCCCCTGCAAGGAAGCCATCTCGGTGGGAACAGCCAGGGTAAACGGCATGGCAAAAGAAAATTCGCGCCCTTCGAAAATCGAGAGGTCGGGAGTTTCCCTGAGTAAGCGGTGCTGAAATGGAATGATCGCCTGATCGCGTTTTTGCGTCACTTCATCGCTGTGTCGAGCAATACGTTGCAAGAACGCTTCTTGCTCATGAATGTTGCCCATCAAGCGAGAGAAGTGAAACTCAATCTTGTACAACTGCTCCTGGACCAGACGCTCGGCAGCCCAGTAGGTCATGGCGAATAACAGAATCGCGAGCGACATCGCTATGATCAGAAGTATGTTCAACCGCAAGGAAGTACGGGCGAACTTTTTGATCAGATTATCGTTTCCCATAAACCATCCGGCTGATGCAATCCAGTGAAAAGCCTAGGGCGTCGACTGGCTCATCATCGCCCCTCTTGTTGTAGCAGAACCGAAAACGACTCTTTCGAGACGGCTTTGGAAATCAAGAACCCTTGTACCGCGTCACACTCGAACTGGCGCAATAACGCCAGCTGCGCGTGATTCTCAACACCCTCTGCGACGACTTCAAGTCCCAAATGCTGGCCCAGCGCAATAATACTTTTGAGCGCCGCCGCAGTACTTTCTTCATGCTCGCAATTGGCTATTAGCGCACGGTCTATTTTCAACTCGGTAAAGGGCGTTTTCACCAGGTTGTAAAACGAACTGAAGCCTTGTCCGAAGTCATCCTGGGCCAATCCGAAACCTTTCATCCGCAACCGGCATACCCCGGCGATGTAGTGGCTGAGCAACTCGGTCATGCTGCATTCGGTCAGTTCGAAACACAGCCTGGACGGCATGCCGTTCAAGCGTAGAACACATTCATGAAGCCGATCGGGCAAGGTCGGGTCATTCAACAAGTGGGTCGGCAGGTTGATCGAAACCGGAACTCGAAAACCACTGTTCTGCCAATTGAACTGGGCCTCCACGGTTTGCTCGATCATGCAGAACAACAATGCCTCTTCCAGCCCGGCATCGACCATCTGCGGTAGAAACTGCCCAGGCAACAAGGTGCCCAAAGTCGGGTGCTCCCAGCGCACCAACGCTTCGGCCGAAGCGATCCTGCCGCTTCTCAATGCCTTCTTCGGTTGGAACCACGCTTTGAACTGCCCCTGTTCCAAGGCCTCCTGCAACTGCTGTCGGTTGAAAACCAACACCGGAGCCGGCGCGCTCTCGGGAACCGCCCGGGGAGCCGCACACTTGTCGATCAGGCTTCTGATCGAGGCCGGCATGGCGGGTTTGGAAATCGTATCGATCACTTCGATTCCGAGCATTTCAGCCACGGTACAGGCGCTCCCCAGCATGCGTCGCGAGGACGAGCTCATCAGCGCCAGGCGGGGCGGCTTCTTCGACAACGACAGCTGCTGGATGAACTGCACGCCATCGAGCTCCGGCATCATCAGGTCACTGAGCACCAGATCGAAGTCTTGCTGGTCCAGCCATTGCAGGGCTTCGTTTCCGTCAGCGGCAATCTCGATGCGATGCACGCCCTCGGCCTTGAACAGCGATTTCAGGTATTCGCGTTGAAAATGGTGATCTTCGACGATCAATACACTCATGGCGCACATACGTTTTTCTCCGGCTTTAATGTGTTCAAGCTGTTGAACAGGGACAGAAGATCCACGGGTTTTGTCAAACACAGGTTCATGCCCGAATCGAGACAGCGCGCAGTCTCTTCGGGGTCAGTGTTGGCGGTCGCGCCCACGATCGGCACGGTGCAGCCGATACGGCGCATGTGTCGTGCCAATTGGTGGCCATCCATGTCGGGCATGTTGATGTCTGTCAGCACCAGATCGAAGGTGCCGCATGCCCATTGCATCAATGCTTCGCGTCCGTCACTGGCCAGGGTCACTTCACAGCCCAGCACTTCGAGTTGTTCCTTGAGCACCAACTGATTGATGGGGTTGTCTTCGATCACTAACACTCGTTGCAACAACTGGCGCAAGGGTTCGGTGCTGGTCTCGGCACGCGCCTGGCTGCTGCCTTGAGCCAGGCTGACCGCCTGGCCGATAGCGTGAATATTGTTGAGGTTGACCTCCCAGGCAGTGTCCGTCAGTACCGGTTGCCCGGGTGCCCCAAGGTAAGCCCGTACCCGCGAACTGCTGGGTAATAGCAGTGGTCTGGCGGCATCGTTCTCAACGATCAGTTCCACCAACGTCGCCTTGGGCGGCAGTTGCAACTCGGTACTGTTGAGGACCTGCGCGGATGCCCCCCAACGGTTCAACCACCCGCATACGTTCTCTGCCGCCTCCTGAAGAGGAGAGCTGACGAAAACCGGTAACGACGCCAGGCGAATGCCCTGCTCGCTCATGCTCTCCGGGCGACCCAGCTCCAGCGGCAACGACAAGGTGAAACTGCTACCCAGCCCGTAGGCACTGACCAGACGGATGTCGCCATTCATCAACTCGGCCAGACGCTGGCAAATAGACAAGCCCAACCCGGTACCACCGGCCCGGCTCTGACGGTCGCCAGCCTGATAGAAGGGTTCGAACAGACGACTTTGTTCTTCCACGCGAATACCGCAGCCGGTATCGGTCACTTGCCAAAGCAGGTTCAACCGCTCGCAATCGCGACTTTCGATCCTGACGCGCAATACCACGCGGCCGGAGTCAGTGAACTTCAAGGCATTGCCGAGCAGATTGCCGAGAATCTGCCGGATCCGTGCCACATCGCCGCGCATCATCGTCGGCAGTTTCGGGTCGCAGAACGCTTGCAGGATCAGCCCCTTGCGTTGTGCTGCCGCGGAAAACATCTGGATCAACTCCTGCACCAATTCGCAGGGGTTGAAATCATCGGGCTCGAGCATCAACTGGCCAGCTTCGATCTTGGAGACATCCAATACATCGTTGATCAAATGTCCCAAGGTCGATGCTGAACGCTGCATGGCATCCAGATAGTTCGCCTGCTGTGGTTCGAGCTTCGTCAAGCCAAGCAACTCCAGTGTGCCGAGCAACCCATAAAGCGGCGTGCGGATTTCGTGGCTGATGGTCGCGAGAAAAATACTTTTGGCCTCATTGGCGGCATCGGAATGCTGCTTGGCTCGAGCCAGCGCCAGCTCCATCTGCTTGCGGGCACTGATGTCGCTGAAGGTGCAGAACAGCACGTCCTCACCCTTGTAACGGGTAGGCACCGAACTCAGGAACAGATGGTGGCCACTGGCAGTCTCCAACTCCTCGCAGACGGGCGCGTTATCGTCGAACGCCCGCCGTACCCAGTCCTGATGCAAGCCGATGCGTTGTGCATCCTCTGCGAACCATTGCACGCACAGACGATTTTCCAGTACCACCTGGCCATCAAGACGCCGCAACACACATAGAGCGACAGGAGCCGTGTCGATGACCGTACGACTGAACTCTTCACTTTCGATCAAGGCTTCCAAACGGTGCAGGGCCGGGTTGACCAACCGCCGATTGATCCGCAGCACCAGACGCTGAATGCCCATGGCCATCAGGCCGAACACCAGCAGGGCCAGCACGGAGTCCCGCCACAGCGGCGTCAGCAGCGCCTTGAACGGTACGTAATAGATCAACATCCACCTTGAACCGCCGATGCTTTTGCTCAGGGACAGATAACCGAGGTTCAGGCCGCGGCCGGTAAAGCCGAAATCGTCCTTGGACCAGACCCTGGAAAAGTAGGCGCTCAGGTCTTTGTCCGGCTCGCTGCCCAACACTTGCTGGCGCGCCCTGTTCAACAACAGATAACCATCCGAACCTTGACCAAGCAGCCCCGCCGCCAGCTCTTTGCCAACCATTTCCAGGCCCAGCCAACCCGCATCCTGACCATTGGAAATGCGCCGAAAGATATAGATTCGCGTAAGCGGGTCCCCTGGATCGTTCAACCAGATGAACTGCTGATTGCTTGTCATGGTCGTCGCAGCCAGCGCATTGAGCACGTTATTCGGCAGCACGTAATGATCGAAGCTGCGATCGTAGATGCGGCTGATGGTGTGCTCTTCATTATCGGAGACATACACCAGGCCCATCTGAAACGCTTCCAGCTCGCGGATATCGCGCCCGGAAAGCGTCAGGCTCCAGGGCGAATCGTAGTTGCCCAGCAGGACTCTCTTGCGCTGGTCCTGGCCCAGGGGAACCTTCAATGCTTCGGAGGGAGGCTCCACATCGGGCGAATTCAAATGAACCGAACGGCTGAAGTGCAGCAACAGGGCTTCGCGCTGGAACAATGACTCCTGAACGCTGAAAACCTCATCGTTCATCACTCGGCGTCGCTTGGAGATCTCGTTATTCAGACTGGACCCCCAATAGAAGCAGAGGCCGCAGAACAGACAGAGCAAGAGTAACCAGGCCAAAAGCAGCAGGAGCTTGCCAACGGCCTTGGGCGAGGAAAAGTCTTTGTCGAGTGGTTGAAGAAACTGTTTGTATTTCATGCACCCAAGGTTAGGGATGCCACCAAACAGCGCCTATAGGGAAACCCCTAAAAGCCCGCCGTATCAGTGTAGTGCTCCTCGATCCGCAGATCTGACTCGTGATACAGCAGCCCATCGAGCACATAGGTCGAATCCCGAACACCGACATTCACCACGCGAGTGCTGAACGGTGCGTATTGATCGGAGATGTGGGTATAGAACAGTCGCCCCGGTTCGCTGCCGTACTTCGGGTTGACGTGCCAGTGCTTTCGCCTCGACCGCCTGCGCGAAAGCGCTGGCCATCGGATGATGAGGTGGTGCCGTCTCCCCAGTTGGCCGCGAAGGTGTGGTTGAACTGGTTGTTGACTAGCTCGGCCAGTGCCGCCGAATAGGTTTCGTCGCGAATGTGCCAGGCTTGCAGCCAAGACAGCTTGGCGTAGGTCATGCCCGGACTCGACTCGGTCATTTTGGTCAGTCCGATGTTGATGGCATCACCGAGGATGGCCGACAGCAGCAACGTACGATCCTTGGCCTGGGCACCATCCTTCAGGTGGGTGAAGTGGCGGGTGAATTCCAAGAGAATTTTGGCTTTCTGACTCGCAAACTCGGATGGGATGTTTTCACAAAAGACCAGGGCGGCATGTTGCAACTGCAACATGCGCAAAAGCGAGTTACGCAGCACCGGCACACTCGATGTAGTCAGCTCATTTTTGCCCGTCTGAAAGTGTTTGGACTCGCTTTTGATCGCTCGGATTTTGTCGACGTTCATTGTGTAAAAATTGCGTACGGACGCAAAACGCGGATCAGACGAAAACACATCCAAAACCGTTGCTGCTTCTTCGATTGTCTGCATGGTCATCTTCTTTTTCCTTACTGGTCGCGCTTCACTATGAGAGGCCAGTTCTCTCGTGTAGCCGATGAAGGGGCGTCTGACGCTGGTGCGTCCACCGTGAGGACTGAATCGATAGTCAGCGATGGCGATTGGGTTCTATCCCGTAACACGGACACTTTCGAGCAAGCTCACATTGAGCTGAAGGAACTCTCGTCCCTCCTCAAGGTGCATACGCCAACTCTCTCCCTGAGCCTTAGGAGGCGCAGATGATAGGGCTGAAGCTGCACATTTTTTTATCTCTGAAAGCCGCTCTAGCAAAGGTGTTTCAGAGAGATTTCCCGCATTGAGATGCACACTTAATTTCACATTTTTTAAGCGTACTGGCGAGGCTCTGGCATTTCTCAATCAATTGGACTGTCGGCACCTTCGTCAGATCCTCTGCTTTTTGAGCGAAGTTATGGCTGAGGCCACAGAGTCACTTGGCCGACAGCTTCTTCATTCACTACAGCGTGTGGAAGAAAGCTGACCATGCTTAGGTGTTCTCACAATAGGCAAGGATCCAATCGATCAAAAAACAACTATTTATAATTGGCGAGAAAATTTCCATGCCCCGAGGTCTTTTCGCGTCAGATCACCTTGCTTGCTGGCCTGAATAATCTCCTGAAGCGTGGGGATTTTGACCTATTCGAGCCGTCGTTGAAAATAACAAAAAAAGGGACGCGTGCAGAGTTGGAGAATCTCAATGCATTTGCAAATGTCGACCTAGGGAATAAAATTGGCTCTGCAGATGATTGTTTTACCGCGCAGATATAGATGCTATTGATAATAAGCTCAGGAATGCTATAGCGCACTACAAGTTCGAGTATAAAGAATCTACTCAGTGCATCACTTACTATCCGAGTAAAGAGGGCATGAGTCGTGAGAAATATCACGAAACTTCGTTCATTGACTTTATCAGGAAATCGTTGCTTCTCTTCAGAGAGGTGCACAGTGTGAATCACATTATCAAGGAAACGCTCTTTTACTGTGTACTAGCTTTGAAGATAGATATATGAAAATCCGGCTGGAGGGGTCGTCACGATTTCTAGTGGCATCGAGCTAGTGATTTTTTGGCGGGTTCGGGCAGCGCTGGTAGCCCTCGGTCTGAGCTCAGCCCATCCCACAGGCAGAAATAGGTTGGAGGTATTGCTAGCGTTTCACGTCAACGTTGACATCCGCAGCCATTGAAAGCACTCCTTAGAAACCGCAACCACTTAAGCATTACTATTGACATCTAGCAAACTGTCAACAAAACCACTTGCGATAATTTGCGCTCCCTATATCGCCAGATATGCAGACGCTGTGTACCCGGAATATTGCAGCCAATACACAACGTAGTAATTACTGTTGACCATTACAATAAGCAGCATCTGCGGAGCGCCTTGAAATATCGCTCGCAAAGGGAGTCTAGGCGGTGCTTGGCTGTAGCATCAATTTGACAGGATGGTATTGTTACCTGGGGATATAGAAACAGTTCCCGACAATATCCACTACAAGCCTTCAGCCACACAAAAAAATCAAGAGCCGGCATTGGACTGGCAATGAGATAACCCTGTATCTCGTGGCAGCCCAAGCTTTCCAATAGCTCACATTCAGCACTATCCTCCACCCCTTCGGCAATGAGTCGCAGCTTCAGAATTAGACCTAGCTGAATGATGGCCTTAACGATCTCCCGCTGCTTGGCGTCATGCAGTTGAGTAATGAACGAGCGATCGATTTTCAACTCGTCGACAGGCATCTTTGATAGATAAGAGAGCGATGAATAGCCTGTACCAAAGTCGTCAATTGACAGGGCAAAACCTAGCTGGCGTAACCTCAACATCGATGCCAGACACTGCTCCGGGTTGCGCATCGCACTAGACTCGGTAATTTCCATGCAAAGCTCTGCAGCTTGAGCTCCGGTTTGCTCAAGCAAAATCTCAACCTGTTGGGGAAAGTTCGGAGACTCTAGATCCTGTACACTCAGGTTGACGCTGATCCTGATTTTATGGGGCTCTGCTTGAGCACAACTCAACAACATGCATTCGCGCAATAACCAGAGACTAAGCGTGCCGATTTTTCCACTCTTTTCAATAACTGGTAAAAAAGCTCCCGGGGCTAACAATCCAAAGCGCGGATGCAACCAGCGCACCAGTGCTTCAGCTCCCACGACTTTACTATCGGTGAGCCTCACCTGAGGTTGTAGATAAATCCTAAATTCTCCCTTAGAGATGGCTGCCTTGAAGTCGTCCAAAAGAGCCATCATCGACGGGGGCTCCTGCTTCGAGTCATAGAGCTCGAAGTAAACTTGGCTGCATATTCCCTCGCCTTCGAGGTTTTCCTGCCAGCCAACCTGATCGTTTTCGTACCTAGGCTGCGCGCCTTGCTCGCTTTCCAACGTTTCGTATTTACTCGAGATGAGAACATTCTCGCTCCCAAGGCTCTCTTTAGAAACAGAGTTCTGGATGAGACCAAGATCACGCATAGAACGTTTGTTTGGGAAGGGCATCACAGCTTTCATTTGGAATACGCTCTAGAGGCGCTTGTCGATATGCACACCGCACCAACGATCACTGGAAGTCCATCCAATTTCGAGGGCTTTAACAACTTCTTTATATCAGGCAGGCCTTCCACAGAAAAATGAACAATATTGAATAGCCACTTCCCCCCCCCTTAAACTGAATCAGTGGCGTGACCTCTTCGCTGGAAAACTTTGAACAAATTGCTTCATATCGATGGCCATTTCGGCCGACTCATTGTTCAGGCAGTACCGGACCATATACACGATACACATCTACACATCGGTCCGCGGGAACACCGCCTCGGTGGCCTCTGCCTCCCCCTGAATCGTGACGAAACGCTTCCAACGTTGACCAAATATGCGCTTTCAATAGCAGGTGGAAAAAGCTTTCGCAAATGACGCTCAGCCACGATTTAGATACATGCCTGCGCGGATAAGATCAGCGACGGACAGTCACTAGGGCCATGAGCAGCGCCGAAGATAGTACTCCGATGGTCATGAAAACATAGGCCGCTCCGGGATTGCCAGTGCGCTCCATCAGACACCCTACGTCCCATGAGCCAACAAATGCGCCCAGTGCCCCGCAGGCGTTGATCAGCCCATTGCCCCGCCGAACACATTGGCCGGCAGCACTCTTCCGAGATCAGCGCGAAAAATGGCCCATAGGGGCATACAGTGCAGCGTCGGCGATGGCAGCAAGGCAAACGATAGTGAGAAGTGGGAAGGCCAAACCCACTGTTTGCGTCGCCCGGACTGGTCCGATGCCCAGGACACCGCGAGCATGGTGAAGACGGCGGCGACATAAGACACTGCGCTTAGCCAGCCGACTGTGACAATGTCCGCGGCACCCTCCTGCTTAATGATGGGCGGCAGCCACTTGGTGAAGCCGTAGACGCCACCCCAAGCGTGCGCCGCTGCCGCTGCCGCTTCCTCGCACCGTGATCCACCACGAACTGGAAAGCACTCAGTGTGCTTGCGGCTGCCCGCTTCAACGCATCGGTGAAGACGTCAGCGAGAAGTCGGACTACACACCCGCCGTGTTCAGCGTCGAGCAACACGTCCGTGGAAATGGGCCTGCCGTCATTGCGAAACAGTGATTCAAGCCCCGGTACCGACGCAGGTAATCGACAAAGGCACCCCGACCGCAGGCCTGCTGGTCCAGGCGATGGCGGCCAAGTTCGCCGACCACTTGCCGCTGTATCGGCAGGAAAAATCTTTGCTCGCGCCGGTTTGGCAATTGCCCGCTCGACACTGGCGCAATGGGTCGAACAAACCGGTGTTCAACTCCAGCCGCTGGCCGATGCACTGCGCAAAGCGGTACTGAGCCCAGGCGTAATCCACGCCGATGAAACGCCGGTGCAAATGCTTGCGCCGGGCGAGAAGAAAACCCATCGAGCCTATGTCTGGGCCTACAGCACCACGCCGCTCTCGGCGCTCAAGGCGGTAGTGTATGGCTTCAGCCCGAGTCGTGCTGGCAGCTCATGAAATGGCAAGCTGGTCTGTGATAACTTCACTGGCTACAAAGTCGGGTTTGAGCAAGGCATCACTGAAATCGGCTGCAGGGCCCACGCCCGACGCAAGTTTTTCGACCTGCCCCTGGCGAACAAAAGCCAGTTGGCCGACCAGGCGCTGCATTCGATTGGCGGCCTGTACAAGGTCAAACGCCAAGCGCGGGGCATGAGCGATGAAGATCGTTGGCGAATACGCCAGGGCAAGGCCGCACTGATCATCAAAGCACTTCATGACTGGATATTGGCCCAGCGCGACCTGGTGCCCAACGGGTCAGCAACGGCGAAAGTCCTGGATTACAGCCTTAAACGCTGGGTAGCCCTGACGCGCTTCCTAGACAACAGGACTGTACCCATCGACAATAATACGGCCATGGGCGCTCGGACTGGTTATTTGCCGGGTCGCTGCGCGGCGGCAAGCGGGCGGCATCAATCATGAGCCTGATCCAGTCAGCGCGCATGAATGGGCACGATCCGTATGCCTATCTCAAAGATGTGCTAACGCGGCTACCCACCCAGCGAGCAAATGCTATCTCAGAGCGGTTGCTTGACCAGAAGCAATACATAACCGAAAAATCATTCGCTGCACGAATGTGTAATATGCGAACTGTCGATTTCCATTCTTAAATCCAATGTCTCATTATCGATCTCATCCAAATCGAAATACGAGAGGTGCGGTTACGTTTGGGAAGATATCAATTCTGGCATTAGCTCCGATGGGCTTGGCGTTGATTGCCGGGGCATTGATTCCTCTTCAAGCCTCAAGCAATGGCACACTGGGGCGCGAGCTAGGACATCCACTCTGGGCCGCCCTTACTTCGCTGATCAACAGATTCAGGTGGACTCTTCATAACTCTTCCAGCATTTGACTCGAATCTCTGCATTGAGGAAAGGGGAGCCTACCAAATGCTCGCAGACGATGACAGATCGTTCCTCCATAGCAGAAGAGAGCGCCTGCTCGAATGGGTCGCCGCACTTTTACGAGGCTGTTAGCAGTGCCTGCCGGAATGGACAGGTGCCTTCACCATACGATTACCTATCTAAGGCTAAGGTATTGAGTGCGTTACTCAAGCTACCTTTATAAATATTATTTAAATCCACTAGCACAATCATAAATTATTATTTAGCAAGATTAATGAGATAAGAAAAGATGGATAGCCACTAAACCAAACCCGCCATTAACAATTAGCACAAACTAAAGGCACACACATCAGAATTAGTGCTCCACCAACAGAAAGATCTGGATGGATACGTAGAAAGCGAGTTTTAACTGACTTTTAGTTAGTTAGCTTTGTCACGGGACAGGAAGCCTTACCGTAAAAATTAAATAATTACCTGCCCCCAAGATCGCTCTACCTATCGTGCTCAGTATTCAATTATTGTTTCGGAAGATATTCTGGGAAGGAGTCATCATCGCATTACTGCTGTTACCGGCTGTAGGTTATGTTGCTACTTTCCCTCAATGGCAATTGGACCGGCTGATCTATGACAAGCTTATTTCATTAGTGCCTCTCCCTCTGGATCCACAGATCTTATTAATCACCATCGATGATTCCAGCATTAACTCCATCGGGCGCTGGCCTTGGGATAGAGATGTCCACGCTAAACTGCTGGAAAAACTGGCTCCGCTGACACCAAAAGCCGTACTCTATGATGTGATTTTCACTGAGCCTGCCTCCAACCCTAAAGCTGATCGGCGCCTGGGAGCTGCGATGGCTAAGGTTGGACATGTGGTAGTTCCCACTCTGCGAGAAGCTAACCCAACTCCAGGTCAAGCACCACGTTTCCTATCGCCAATTAAACCCGTGGTCGAAGGTGCCAAGGCTGTAGGTCACATTTACGCCTCAACAGGGGCTGATGGCGTCATTCGTAAGATCTACCTTAAGGAGGGAAGTGCCAAAGAACAACTCAATCTACTGACCTGGCAGGCTTATGCTGCGACCTTTACCCCTGATCAGCAACCAGTAATGCCTGAGATCTGCTGTGCCAGAGATTTAGGGGGACAATGGTTTGGTTGGAATGAAGTGTATATCCCTTTCAGCGAAAACCTTTCTTCGGTTCCCTCTGTTTCATTCTCTAGTGTACTGAACGGAGAGGTATCGGATGAGTTACTGCGCAACCGCATCATTCTGGTTGGTATCACTGCTTCGGGGATTGGTGATCGCTATCCAACGCCACTCTCAGCCTTGCGCAGTATGCCTGAGATCGTCCTCCATGCACATTTACTAAACGGTTTTCTTCATCAGCACTTGATCAAGAAAATACCAGCATGGATAAACATCGGCCTCTCAACCCTATTTGTTCTGGCCGTGCTGGTCATGCTCCCCATTTTCCGATTGCGCCGCACCTTCTTTGTCTGCTTGGGTTTGATTAGCACTCGCCTGATGCTATCCATGGTACTTCTGGCGCTGGGGTGGTGGTCGGCTCCCGGCGCCAGCCTAGTAGGAATCCTTGCGGTGTATCTGTTCTGGAACTGGCGACGACTCAACGCTCTGGTGATCTATTTCGGCGTAGAGTTGGATCGTATAGAGCTTGAGCTTAAGGAACAATCGGTCCTGCCTAAACCGGCCTTTCGCGGCGACGAGTTGGTCGGCCGAGCTCTAGCCCTGGAGTCGATGATCACCCATCTTCGAGGCTCGCAGCGTTTCATTGCACAAAGCCTGGACAGTATGCCATTGGCGATCTTTGTCACCGACCTGAATGGTAAGGTGCAGTTGGCCAATCTAAGTGCCGCGACCCTTGAAGGGAAAGCGGACTGCTTGTCCTCCTCCTTGATTGGCCAGGATATCCTCCAGATCCTGGGTGAGCTTGAGTCACAACCCAGCCATCGGCGCTCTCTAGACTCCATATCAGTTGAGCGGTGTACTGGACAGCTTATTCATACGCGCTCCGGACGTATTTTTAAGATGCAGCTAGCGCCCCTAGACACTGAAAAAAGTGAACATACTGGCTGGTTACTGATTTTGCTCGATTTCACAGTGGAGTACTTGGCCCAAGAACAACGTAATAGCATGATGCGTTTTCTATCCCATGATTTGCGGGCGCCACAATCCGCCATTTTGGCTCTTCTGGAAATACAACAGAAGGTTAAAGAACCAATGCCTGTCGACGAGCTTAGACGGCATATTGAACAACAGGTTCGACGCACCCTGCACTTGACCGATGGCTTCATGCAACTGGACGAAGCCAAGTCTAAACCCTTGGTATTCGAGCCAGTGTACGTGGGTGCCCTCATATTGGATGCAATCGATCAGGTTTGGCTTCTAGCCCAACAAAAAAGCATTCGGATCAAGCACGTATTTATCGATGATGAACTCTGCATGGTAAACGGATCTCGCGAGTTGTTGACTAGGGCCATCTTCAACCTGCTGGAAAACGCAGTGAAATACAGCAGTCGGGAGACAGCAATCCATATCGAACTCATGTCGAAGGATACGGTAATTGTTCTGACTATTCGTGACGAAGGGCAAGGCATTGCCGAAGAAGACTTGCCTCACCTGTTCAATGAGTTCCGCCAATTTGGTACAGGTAGCAACCGCGGAAATGGTTATGGCCTAGGCATGGCATTTGTCAATAGTGTCATGCAGCGTCATGGGGCTTGTATTGAATGCACGAGTCAGATCGATATGGGCACTACCTTTATTCTAGTTTTTCAGGCCGTTAATTAAGTCCAGTCGGCTCGCCTTAGAAAACTTAACATTAACGGTTCGGCCTATACCGCCGAACAGCCCCACGCCTTTGCCCGGAAAATCGGCCTGCTGTCACTGACAACCCCGGTGTTCAGTCCGCAGAACGACAGCATAGCCGAGAACTTCGTAAAGGCGACTACATCTGTCACATGCCCAAACCCGACCGAGCAACGGCCCTGCGCCATCACCTTCGAGCATTACAACGAGGAGCATCCGCACAGCGCACTGAAATACCGCTCACCACGGGAGTTCAGGCGCTTGGCTGAGGCATTAACTTAACGGGATACTAGTGTCCGATTTGATAGGGGCAAGTCCAGAAACCACGCGTCCTATCACCAATTAAACCGGTGGTCGAAGGCGCCAAGGCTGTCGGCCACATTTACGCTTCAACTGGTACGTAGCCAGTCAGAACAGTCAACATAAAAAAGGGGGCGAATCTTCGCCCCCTCGTCTCATACTCAGCAGAAACCCCGCATTAACCTCAGACCACTGTCAATTGATTGTTAGCTAATAAGGTGGCCAGATCAGTCTGCACGCTCTGCAAGGTCACCAATGCCGTGGTAAAGCTGGCTGTACCACTAGTGTCGACCGATATGAGGGTATTACTACCACTCGTCGTGACCTGCAAATAGTCACTCAGCGAAGCAGAGGCGGCATCAAGCACATAGCTGTTGGTGGTTGCGTCTTGGTACACATAGGCTGTGCCGGTATAGTCCTTTAGTAATCCACTCAAGTCGATAATGTCAGCATTGGTGCTAGAGCTGCTGGCAAGGTTACCGACCGTAAATCCCGTCACCGTATCGCTGCCATTACCACCTGTAGCAGTGTCTGAAGAATTGATACTGTTGTAGACCAACCGATCATTGCCACCGGTGGTCAGAACCACTGTGTCGTTACCACCACGGCCTTCGATGATGTTGTCGGCAGAACTACCTGTAATGGTATCAGCTAACGAACTGCCACGAACGCCCTCCACATTACTTACCGAGGTCAGCGTACCCCAGCCCGAAATGCTGCCGGTACTCAGGTTCGCCGTTACCGAGCTGGTGGCGCTGCCGAAATCTACAATGTCCATGCCGCCGGTTGCACTCCAGGACTTGGTTTCGCCTGCAAGTACTGGATCGCTCCAGCCACCGCCACCGTTGAAGACAGTCGTACCACCAGTAACATTAGTCACCACATAAGTATCGTCATAACCGGTACCGATCAACGTGGTCGACGCTGCAGCCGTTCCTTCAGTGGTGGTCAATATCTGGGCATCAGTCGCATCACCTGTACTAACGCTCCAAGAGTACGTCTCAGACGTAGTGCCAGTACTGGCTAACAACTTAACGGTATAAGTATCCGACGAATCCAACCCATAGATATTGATCAGGCCAGAACTGTCATTGATCCATACTCCAGACTGCGCGTTAATGATCTGAGTCGAAACCAACGAACCCGCGGAATTGTAGACCTGCACCGTATTGCCGTAATAGATATTGAAGCCTTCGGAATTCAGAATCCTCAGATGCAATACCGCGCCATCCGTTGCCTGATTGGTATTAGTAATGAGTTGTGTTGCAGTACCTGCGCTTTGTCCTACTAACAGGTCAATATCACCATCCCAGTCGTAATCAGCGGCACTCAGCGAGACTAGGGCGTTATCCACGCCGCTGGCGGCTGTTACCAATATCTTGGTGGTCCAACTTCCTGCAGTGACGGAGCCACTATTGGTATAGAGATTGATCTGCCCCGTAACATAGTCAGCTTCAATCACATCCATCTTGCCATCGCCGTTCCAATCCATGGCCACCGATGCATCACCTGCCAACGTATCACCGGCGATGGCAATCGCCGTAGATGACAATGTGCCCGAAGAGTTGAGGTAGATTTTACTACTGGTCGTAGTGGCGACGACTGTCTGGTTGAGGTATAGATCAAGCCAACCATCACCGTTGAAGTCCGCCCATGTTACTGACACAGGATCAGTAGAGTTATTAGTGGCACCGGTAATAAAGACATTAGCGATCGATTGCGTCAGACTCCAGTTGGCCCCCGTCGAACTACTGCTGCCACTATTGGTCAGAATGCTCAGAGTAGTAACAAACGAACTGCTACCGTCACTTTGAGTGTGCACCGCTAGGTCGACCTTACCGTCGTTGTTCAGGTCAACGCCTGAGAGCTCACGATGGAACACTATGTTGGTGAGACTCGATGCAGTACTCCCGCCACTGGAGGTACCGTAAACGGTCCAAGACGTACCGCTGTTGTTCTTAAAGAAGAACGACGCGGAGCTACTCCCCCCTAAAATCGCATCAAGGTAACCGTCACCATCCATATCAATCACAACAGGGCTGCCGTAGTGAGAATTTACGCCGGAGGATAAGGTGATTTGCGATGCAGTATATCCCGAAGCACTGCCGTTCCAAATCGGTATATAAGAGTCAGAGCTGTCGTTGGCGGCCAATATATCGTTGTAACCATCAAGGTTGTAGTCCAAGAACGCATAGCCGGAGATAGTCCCAGAACCAAAGATTGATTGAACCAATGTAGTGGAAGTGTAAGTGCCGATGGCCGTACTGCTATATACGGCCTGGTCACCGACAAAGGTCCATAAGCCTGCCGAGTTGAGCGTCATACTTCCGCCGAAGCCGATGGTCGTATTGGTACCAAATGCACTAGTGGTCGCAGTTAAATGGTCCAGAACGCTGACCACGTCCACCTGAGTGGTTTCGGTCAGACGCGAGCGATTGCCAGAAGCATCCCACAGTACATAGCCTAGATGATACTCACCCACGGTCAGCGTCAGAGACAGCGCCCAGCTATTACTCGCAGAAGCGATGGTCGAAGCCAGAATGGTGTCGACGCCTTCTGTGTAGACCCCGTCATTGTTGACATCGTTGATCAAAGCGATAGTCGCCCCTGCCTCGGCAGCCCCGTCAATGGTACTGCTAAAGGTCGGAACCGTACTGGCGAGGATAGTTTTATCACCATCAGAATCCACCGTCGCGGCGTTGGAAAAGTCAGGAGATGTTAGGCCCAGAACCGGAGCCGCCAAATCGATAGTATAAGTAGTAGTGGTTCCAGTACCGTATGTGGCGCTTACCACATTCTGAATGCGCACCTGAGCGGTCACAATCGCACTGATAGTGTAGGCAGCCATGCTGTAGCTCCAAGTGGTCGCACCATCGGTGCTTTCCACAACCACCCAGGTACTACCGCCATCGAGACTAACCTGTACAACTTCATCAGCTAGCAAGGCCCGACTGATAGTACCGCCCAGCACAGGAGTGCTATCACGTGTAATCCGGTCAGTATTCACTGCATTGTTGTTGGTCGAATAGCTGCCGCTGATTGCAGCAGAGGTGTCGGTTGTGAACGTGGTCAAGGCAGCAGTAGCATCCACAGACAAAGTGAAGTTCGCCGAAACCGTGCCTTCATTACCAGCCGCATCGGCCACTACCGCCTTGTATATGTGACTAGTTCCGATATACAAGGTTGGGATCGCAAACGTCCAGGTTGTACCCGTCACCGTCGCAGCACCCAGCAGCGTGCTGCCTTCGTAGATCCGCACCACCTCCCCTGCGCCCAGGACAACACTCAGGCTACCGTTGAGAACCGGCGTGGTGTCGTCGGTGGTGGTACCGCTAGCAAAGGTCCCTTGATTCGTGCCCAGGTTATCGGTGTAGCTGGTGATGCTGGTGGTCACAGTCGGCGCCGTGGTGTCGACCGTCAGGGTAAAGCCTGACGAGACGGTGCCTTCGTTACCGGCCGCATCGGCCACGGCCGCGGTGTAGGTATGACTGCTGCCGTTGACCAGCGTCGGGGTGGCAAAGGTCCAGGTCGTGCCGCTCACCGTCGCGGTGCCCAGCAATGTGCTGCCTTCGTAGATCCGCACCACCTCCCCTGCGCTCAGGGCTGCGCTGAGGCTGCCATTGAGCACCGGCGTGGTGTCGTCGGTGCTGGTACCGCTAGTATAGGTCCCCTGGTTGGTGCCCTGGTTGTCGGTGTAGCTGGTGATGTTGGTGGTTACAGTCGGCGCCGTGGTGTCGACCGTCAGGGTAAAGCCTGACGAGACGGTGCCTTCGTTACCGGCCGCATCGGCCACGGCCGCGGTGTAGGTGTGGCTGCTGCCGTTGGCCAGCGTCGAAGTGGCGAAGGTCCAGGTCGTGCCAGTCACCGTCGCGGTGCCCAGCAAGGTGCTGCCCTCGTAGATCCGCACCACCTCCCCTGCACCCAGGGCCGCGCTGAGGCTGCCATTGAGCACCGGCGTGGTGTCGTCGGTGCTGGTGCCACTGGCATAGGTCCCCTGATTGGTACCTACGTTGTCGGTGTAGCTGGTGATGCTGGTGGTCATGGCCGGTGCGGTGGTATCGACCGTCAGGGTAAAGCCTGACGATACGGTGCCTTCGTTACCGGCCGCATCGGCCACGACAGCGGTGTAGGTGTGGCTGCTGCCGTTGGCCAGCGTCGAAGTGGCGAAGGTCCAGGTCGTGCCAGTCACCGTCGCGGTGCCCAGCAAGGTGCTGCCCTCGTAGATCCGCACCACCTCCCCTGCACCCAGGGCCGCGCTGAGGCTGCCATTGAGCACCGGCGTGGTGTCGTCGGTGCTGGTGCCACTGGCATAGGTCCCCTGATTGGTACCTACGTTGTCGGTGTAGCTGGTGATGCTGGTGGTCATGGCCGGTGCGGTGGTATCGACCGTCAGGGTAAAGCCTGACGATACGGTGCCTTCGTTACCGGCCGCATCGGCCACGACAGCGGTGTAGGTGTGGCTGCTGCCGTTGGCCAGCGTCGAAGTGGCGAAGGTCCAGGTCGTGCCAGTCACCGTCGCGGTGCCCAGCAAGGTGCTGCCCTCGTAGATCCGCACCACCTCCCCTGCACCCAGGGCCGCGCTGAGGCTACCATTGAGTACCGGCGTGGTGTCGTCGGTGCTGGTGCCGCTGGCATAGGTCCCCTGACTAGTGCCCAGGTTGTCGGTGTAGCTGGTGATGCTGGCGGTCACGGTCGGTGCGGTGGTATCGACCGTCAGGGTAAAGCCTGACGAGACGGTGCCCTCGTTACCTGCCGCGTCCGCCACTACGGCGGTATAGGTATGGTTGCTGCCGTTGGCCAGCGTCGCGGTGGCGAAGGTCCAGGCCGTGCCGGTCACCGTCGCGGTGCCCAGCAAGGTGCTGCCTTCGTAGATCCGTACCACCTCCCCTGCGCTCAGGGCCGCGCTGAGGCTGCCATTGAGTACCGGCGTGGTATCGTCGGTGCTGGTGCCGCTGGCATAGGTCCCCTGACTAGTGCCCAGGTTGTCGGTGTAGCTGGTGATGCTGGCGGTCACGGTCGGTGCGGTGGTATCGACCGTCAGGGTAAAGCCTGACGAGACGGTGCCCTCGTTACCTGCCGCGTCCGCCACTACGGCGGTATAGGTATGGTTGCTGCCGTTGGCCAGCGTCGCGGTGGCGAAGGTCCAGGCCGTGCCGGTCACCATCGCGGTGCCCAGCAAAGTGCTGCCTTCGTAGATCCGTACCACCTCCCCTGCGCTCAGGGCCGCGCTGAGGCTGCCGTTGAGCACCGGTGTGGTGTCGTCAGTGCTGGTGCCACTCGCATAGATACCCTGATTGGTACCCACGTTGTCAGTGTAGCTGCTGATGCTAGTGGTCACCGTCGGTGCGGTGGTATCGGTGTAGGCCACTACGGTATCAGGGCTGGTATTACCCGCCGCATCGGTGGAGTGCGCAGTGACATCGCCGCTCGGTTGGTTCACTGGCGAGGTGATGCTGTAGGTGCCATCCGCTGCCGCCACCACCGTACCGGTGGTGCCGTCTGGGTAGGTCACGCTCACAGTGCTGTTTGGCTCTGCACTACCGCTGACCACCAGGCTGCCGTCGGCATTGGTTGCCACAGTCACACTCGGAGCAACTGGCGCCGTGGTATCGGCATAAGCCACCACGGTATCAGGGCTGGTATTGCCCGCCGCGTCGGTGGAGTGCGCAGTGACATCACCGCTCGGCTGATTCACCGGCGAAGTGACGCTGTAGGAACCGTCGGCAGCCGCCATCACCGTACCGGTGGTGCCGTCTGGGTAGGTCACGCTCACAGTGCTGTTCGGCTCGGCATTACCGCTGACCACCAGGCTGCCATCGGCATTGGCTGTAACAGTGACGCTCGGCGCAGCGGCGGCCGTGGTATCGGTATAGGCCATCACGGTGTCCGCACTGGTATTACCCGCCGCATCGGTGGAGTGCGCAGTGACATCACCGCTCGGTTGGTTCACTGGCGAGGTGATGCTGTAGGTGCCATCCGCTGCCGCCACCACCGTACCGGTGCTGCCGTCCGGGTAGGTCACGCTCACAGTGCTGTTCGGCTCGGCATTACCGCTGACCACCAGGCTGCCGTCGGCATTGGCTGTAACAGTGACGCTCGGCGCAGCGGCGGCCGTGGTATCGGTATAGGCCACCACGGTGTCGGCACTGGTATTACCCGCCGCATCGGTGGAGTGCGCAGTGACATCACCGCTCGGTTGGTTCACTGGCGAGGTGATGCTGTAGGAACCATCCGCTGCCGCCACCACCGTACCGGTGGTGCCGTCTGGGTAGGTCACGCTCACGGTGCTGTTTGGCTCTGCACTGCCGCTGACCACCAGGCTGCCGTCGGCATTGGTTGCCACAGTCACACTCGGAGCAACTGGCGCCGTGGTATCGGCATAAGCCACCACGGTATCAGGGCTGGTATTGCCCGCCGCGTCGGTGGAGTGCGCAGTGACATCGCCGGTCGGCTGATTCACCGGCGAAGTGACGCTGTAGGAACCGTCGGCAGCCGCCATCACCGTACCGGTGGTACCGTCCGGGTAGGTCACGCTCACAGTGCTGTTCGGCTCGGCGCTACCGCTGACCACCAGGCTACCGTTGGCATTGGCCGCCACATTGACCACTGGCGCTGTCGGTGCAGTGGTATCGGCATAAGCCACCACGGTATCAGGGCTGGTATTACCCGCCGCATCGGTGGAGCTCACAGTGACATCACCGCTCGGTTGATTCACCGGCGAAGTGACGCTGTAGGAACCGTCGGCAGCCGCCACCACCGTACCGGTGGTGCCGTCCGGGTAGGTCACGCTCACAGTGCTGTTCGGCTCGGCATTACCACTGACCACCAGGCTGCCATCGGCATTGGCTGTAACAGTGACGCTCGGCGCAGCGGCGGCCGTGGTATCGGTATAGGCCACCACGGTGTCGGCACTGGTATTACCCGCCGCATCGGTGGAGTGCGCAGTGACATCACCGCTCGGTTGGTTCACTGGCGAGGTGATGCTGTAGGTGCCATCCGCTGCCGCCACCACCGTACCGGTGGTGCCGTCTGGGTAGGTCACGCTCACAGTGCTGTTCGGCTCGGCGCTACCGCTGACCACCAGGCTACCGTTGGCATTGGCCGCCACATTGACCACTGGCGCTGTCGGTGCAGTGGTATCGGCATAAGCCACCACGGTATCAGGGCTGGTATTACCCGCCGCATCGGTGGAGCTCACAGTGACATCACCGCTCGGTTGATTCACCGGCGAAGTGACGCTGTAGGAACCGTCGGCAGCCGCCACCACCGTACCGGTGGTGCCGTCCGGGTAGGTCACGCTCACAGTGCTGTTTGGCTCGGCATTACCACTGACCACCAGGCTGCCATCGGCATTGGCTGTAACAGTGACGCTCGGCGCAGCGGCGGCCGTGGTATCGGTATAGGCCACCACGGTGTCGGCACTGGTATTACCCGCCGCATCGGTGGAGTGCGCAGTGACATCACCGCTCGGTTGGTTCACTGGCGAGGTGATGCTGTAGGTGCCATCCGCTGCCGCCACCACCGTACCGGTGCTGCCGTCTGGGTAGGTCACGCTCACGGTGCTGTTTGGCTCTGCACTGCCGCTGACCACCAGGCTGCCGTCGGCATTGGCCGCCACATTGACCACTGGCGCTGTCGGTGCAGTGGTATCGGCATAAGCCACCACGGTATCAGGGCTGGTATTGCCCGCCGCGTCGGTGGAGTGCGCAGTGACATCGCCGGTCGGCTGATTCACCGGCGAAGTGACGCTGTAGGAACCGTCGGCAGCCGCCATCACCGTACCGGTGGTGCCGTCCGGGTAGGTCACGCTCACAGTGCTGTTCGGCTCGGCGCTACCGCTGACCACCAGGCTACCGTCGGCATTGGCCGCCACATTGACCACTGGCGCTGTCGGTGCAGTGGTATCGGCATAAGCCACCACGGTATCAGGGCTGGTATTACCCGCCGCATCGGTGGAGCTCGCAGTGACATCACCGCTCGGTTGATTCACCGGCGAGGTGATGCTGTAGGAACCATCCGCCGCGGCCACCACCGTACCGGTGCTGCCATCTGAGTAAGTGAGATTGACCGTACTACCAGGTTCAGCCGAACCCATCACGGTGACGCTACCATCGGTGTTGGTTGACACATTAACCACTGGCGCTGTCGGTGCAGTGGTATCGGCATAAGCCACCACGGTATCAGGGCTGGTATTACCCGCCGCATCGGTGGAGCTCACAGTGACATCACCGCTCGGTTGATTCACCGGCGAAGTGACGCTGTAGGAACCGTCGGCAGCCGCCACCACCGTACCGGTGGTGCCGTCCGGGTAGGTCACGCTCACAGTGCTGTTTGGCTCGGCATTACCACTGACCACCAGGCTGCCATCGGCATTGGCTGTAACAGTGACGCTCGGCGCAGCGGCGGCCGTGGTATCGGTATAGGCCACCACGGTGTCGGCACTGGTATTACCCGCCGCATCGGTGGAGTGCGCAGTGACATCACCGCTCGGTTGGTTCACTGGCGAGGTGATGCTGTAGGTGCCATCCGCTGCCGCCACCACCGTACCGGTGGTGCCGTCTGGGTAGGTCACGCTCACAGTGCTGTTCGGCTCGGCGCTACCGCTGACCACCAGGCTACCGTTGGCATTGGCCGCCACATTGACCACTGGCGCTGTCGGTGCAGTGGTATCGGCATAAGCCACCACGGTATCAGGGCTGGTATTACCCGCCGCATCGGTGGAGCTCACAGTGACATCACCGCTCGGTTGATTCACCGGCGAAGTGACGCTGTAGGAACCGTCGGCAGCCGCCACCACCGTACCGGTGGTGCCGTCCGGGTAGGTCACGCTCACAGTGCTGTTTGGCTCGGCATTACCACTGACCACCAGGCTGCCATCGGCATTGGCTGTAACAGTGACGCTCGGCGCAGCGGCGGCCGTGGTATCGGTATAGGCCACCACGGTGTCGGCACTGGTATTACCCGCCGCATCGGTGGAGTGCGCAGTGACATCACCGCTCGGTTGGTTCACTGGCGAGGTGATGCTGTAGGTGCCATCCGCTGCCGCCACCACCGTACCGGTGGTGCCGTCTGGGTAGGTCACGCTCACGGTGCTGTTTGGCTCTGCACTGCCGCTGACCACCAGGCTGCCGTCGGCATTGGCCGCCACATTGACCACTGGCGCTGTCGGTGCAGTGGTATCGGCATAAGCCACCACGGTATCAGGGCTGGTATTACCCGCCGCATCGGTGGAGTGCGCAGTGACATCACCGGTCGGCTGATTCACCGGCGAAGTGACGCTGTAGGAACCGTCGGCAGCCGCCATCACCGTACCGGTGGTGCCGTCCGGGTAGGTCACGCTCACAGTGCTGTTCGGCTCGGCGCTACCGCTGACCACCAGGCTACCGTCGGCATTGGCCGCCACATTGACCACTGGCGCTGTCGGTGCAGTGGTATCGGCATAAGCCACCACGGTATCAGGGCTGGTATTACCCGCCGCATCGGTGGAGCTCGCAGTGACATCACCGCTCGGTTGATTCACCGGCGAGGTGATGCTGTAGGAACCATCCGCCGCGGCCACCACCGTACCGGTGCTGCCATCTGAGTAAGTGAGATTGACCGTACTACCAGGTTCAGCCGAACCCATCACGGTGACGCTACCATCGGTGTTGGTTGACACATTAACCACTGGCGCTGTCGGTGCAGTGGTATCGGCATAAGCCACCACGGTATCAGGGCTGGTATTACCTGCCGCGTCCGTCGAGCTCGCAGTGACATTACCGCTCGGTTGGTTCACTGGCGAAGTGATGCTGTAGGTGCCATCCGCTGCCGCCACCACCGTACCGGTGGTGCCGTCTGGGTAGGTCACGCTCACGGTGCTGTTTGGCTCTGCACTGCCGCTGACCACCAGGCTGCCATCGGCATTGGCTGTAACAGTGACGCTCGGCGCAGCGGCGGCCGTGGTATCGGTATAGGCCACCACGGTGTCCGCACTGGTATTACCCACCGCATCGGTGGAGTGCGCAGTGACATCGCCGCTCGGTTGGTTCACTGGCGAGGTGATGCTGTAGGTGCCATCCGCTGCCGCCACCACCGTACCGGTGGTGCCGTCCGGGTAGGTCACGCTCACAGTGCTGTTCGGCTCGGCGCTACCGCTGACCACCAGGCTACCGTCGGCATTGGCCGCCACATTGACCACTGGCGCTGTCGGTGCAGTGGTATCGGTATAGGCCACCACGGTGTCGGCACTGGTATTACCCGCCGCATCGGTGGAGCTCGCAGTGACATCACCGCTCGGTTGATTCACCGGCGAAGTGACGCTGTAGGAACCGTCGGCAGCCGCCACCACCGTACCGGTGGTGCCGTCCGGGTAGGTCACGCTCACAGTGCTGTTTGGCTCGGCATTACCACTGACCACCAGGCTGCCATCGGCATTGGCTGTAACAGTGACGCTCGGCGCAGCGGCGGCCGTGGTATCGGTATAGGCCACCACGGTGTCGGCACTGGTATTACCCGCCGCATCGGTGGAGTGCGCGGTGACATCACCGGTGGGTTGATTCACTGGCGAAGTGATGCTGTAGGAACCGTCGGCCGCGGCCACCACCGTACCGGTGCTGCCGTCCGGGTAGGTCACGCTCACGGTGCTGTTTGGCTCTGCACTGCCGCTGACCACCAGGCTGCCGTCGGCATTGGCTGTAACAGTGACGCTCGGCGCAGCGGCGGCCGTGGTATCGGTATAGGCCACCACGGTGTCCGCACTGGTATTACCCGCCGCATCGGTGGAGTGCGCAGTGACATCACCGCTCGGTTGGTTCACCGGCGAAGTGACGCTGTAGGAACCGTCGGCAGCCGCCATCACCGTACCGGTGGTGCCGTCCGGGTAGGTCACGCTCACAGTGCTGTTTGGCTCGGCATTACCACTGACCACCAGGCTGCCATCGGCATTGGCTGTAACAGTGACGCTCGGCGCAGCGGCGGCCGTGGTATCGGTGTAAGCCACCACGGTATCAGGGCTGGTATTACCCGCCGCGTCGGTGGAGTGCGCGGTGACATCACCGGTGGGTTGATTCACTGGCGAAGTGATGCTGTAGGAACCGTCGGCCGCGGCCACCACCGTGTCGCTGGTGCCATCCGGGTAAGTCACAGTGACTGTGCTACCAGGTTCAGCCGACCCCATCACAGTGACACTACCATCGGTATTGGTTGCCACATTGACCACTGGTGCTGTCGGTGCAGTGGTATCGGCATAAGCCACCACGGTATCCGCGCTGGTATTGCCCGCCGCATCGGTGGAGCTCGCAGTGACATCACCACTCGGTTGATTCACCGGCGAAGTGATGCTGTAGGTGCCATCCGCTGCCGCCACCACCGTACCGGTACTGCCGTCTGGGTAGGTCACGCTCACGGTGCTGTTCGGCTCAGCACTGCCGCTGACCACCAGGCTGCCATCGGCATTGGCTGTAACAGTGACGCTCGGCGCAGCTGCTGCCGTGGTATCGGTGTAAGCCACCACGGTGTCGGCGCTGGTATTGCCGGCCGCATCGGTGGAGTGTGCGGTGACATCGCCGCTCGGCTGGTTCACTGGCGAAGTGATGCTGTAGGTGCCATCCGCTGCCGCCACCACCGTGCCGGTGCTGCCGTCTGGGTAAGTCACGCTCACGGTGCTGTTCGGCTCTGCACTGCCGCTGACCACCAGGCTGCCATCGGCATTGGCTGTAACAGTGACGCTTGGCGCAGCCGCGGCCGTGGTATCGGTATAGGCCACCACGGTATCAGCACTGGTATTACCCGCCGCATCGGTGGAGTGCGCAGTGACATCACCGCTCGGTTGGTTCACCGGCGACGTGATGCTGTAGGAACCGTCGGCTGCCGCCACCACCGTCCCGGTAGTGCCATCTGGGTAAGTGAGATTGATCGTACTACCAGGTTCAGCCGAACCCGTCACGGTCACACTGCCATCGGCATTCGCCGCCACATTGACCACTGGTGCTGTCGGTGCAGTGGTATCGGCATAAGCCACCACGGTATCCGCGCTGGTATTGCCCGCCGCATCGGTGGAGCTCGCAGTGACATCACCACTCGGTTGATTCACCGGCGAAGTGATGCTGTAGGTGCCATCCGCTGCCGCCACCACCGTACCGGTACTGCCGTCTGGGTAGGTCACGCTCACGGTGCTGTTCGGCTCAGCACTGCCGCTGACCACCAGGCTGCCATCGGCATTGGCTGTAACAGTGACGCTCGGCGCAGCTGCTGCCGTGGTATCGGTGTAAGCCACCACGGTATCCGCGCTGGTATTGCCGGCCGCATCGGTGGAGTGTGCGGTGACATCGCCGCTCGGCTGGTTCACTGGCGAAGTGATGCTGTAGGTGCCATCCGCTGCCGCCACCACCGTGCCGCTGGTGCCATCCGGGTAAGTCACAGTGACTGTGCTACCAGGTTCAGCCGACCCCGTCACAGTGACACTACCATCGGTATTGGTTGCCACATTGACCACTGGTGCTGTCGGTGCAGTGGTATCGGCATAAGCCACCACGGTGTCGGCACTGGTATTACCCGCCGCATCGGTGGAGTGCGCAGTGACATCACCGCTCGGTTGGTTCACTGGCGAGGTGATGCTGTAGGTGCCATCCGCTGCCGCCACCACCGTACCGGTGCTGCCGTCCGGGTAGGTCACGCTCACAGTGCTGTTCGGCTCGGCATTACCGCTGACCACCAGGCTGCCATCGGCATTGGCTGTAACAGTGACGCTCGGCGCAGCGGCGGCCGTGGTATCGGTATAGGCCACCACGGTGTCCGCACTGGTATTACCCGCCGCATCGGTGGAGTGCGCAGTGACATCGCCGCTCGGTTGATCCACCGGCGAAGTGATGCTGTAGGTGCCATCGGCTGCCGCCACCACCGTACCGGTGGTGCCGTCTGGGTAGGTCACAGTGATTGTGCTACCAGGTTCAGTCGAACCCGTCACAGTGACGCTACCATCGGCATTGCTCACCACGCTGGCCGTCGGGGCGGCCGGCGCGGTGGCATCGGTGTAAGCCACCACGGTGTCAGCACTGGTATTGCCCGCCGCATCGGTGGAGTGCGCGGTGACATCACCGCTCGGTTGATCTACTGGCGAAGTGATGCTGTAGGAACCATCGGCTGCCGCCACCACCGTACCGGTGCTGCCGTCTGGGTAGGTCACGCTCACAGTGCTGTTCGGCTCGGCATTACCGCTGACCACCAGGCTGCCATCGGCATTGGCTGTAACAGTGACGCTCGGCGCAGCGGCGGCCGTGGTATCGGTATAGGCCACCACGGTGTCGGCACTGGTATTACCCGCCGCATCGGTGGAGTGCGCAGTGACATCACCGCTCGGTTGGTTCACTGGCGAGGTGATGCTGTAGGTGCCATCCGCTGCCGCCACCACCGTACCGGTGCTGCCGTCCGGGTAGGTCACGCTCACAGTGCTGTTCGGCTCGGCATTACCGCTGACCACCAGGCTGCCATCGGCATTGGCTGTAACAGTGACGCTCGGCGCAGCGGCGGCCGTGGTATCGGTATAGGCCACCACGGTGTCCGCACTGGTATTACCCGCCGCATCGGTGGAGTGCGCAGTGACATCACCGCTCGGTTGGTTCACCGGCGACGTGATGCTGTAGGAACCGTCGGCTGCCGCCACCACCGTCCCGGTAGTGCCATCTGGGTAAGTGAGATTGATCGTACTACCAGGTTCAGCCGAACCCGTCACGGTCACACTGCCATCGGCATTCGCCGCCACATTGACCACTGGCGCTGTCGGTGCAGTGGTATCGGTGTAAGCCACCACGGTATCAGGGCTGGTATTACCCGCCGCGTCGGTGGAGTGCGCAGTGACATCGCCGCTCGGTTGATCCACCGGCGAAGTGATGCTGTAGGTGCCATCGGCTGCCGCCACCACCGTACCGGTGGTGCCGTCTGGGTAGGTCACAGTGATTGTGCTACCAGGTTCAGTCGAACCCGTCACAGTGACGCTACCATCGGCATTGCTCACCACGCTGGCCGTCGGGGCGGCCGGCGCGGTGGCATCGGTGTAAGCCACCACGGTGTCAGCACTGGTATTGCCCGCCGCATCGGTGGAGTGCGCGGTGACATCACCGGTGGGTTGATTCACTGGCGAAGTGATGCTGTAGGAACCGTCGGCCGCGGCCACCACCGTGTCGCTGGTGCCATCCGGGTAAGTCACAGTGACTGTGCTACCAGGTTCAGCCGACCCCGTCACAGTGACACTACCATCGGTATTGGTTGCCACATTGACCACTGGTGCTGTCGGTGCAGTGGTATCGGCATAAGCCACCACGGTATCCGCGCTGGTATTGCCCGCCGCATCGGTGGAGCTCGCAGTGACATCACCACTCGGTTGGTTCACCGGCGAAGTGATGCTGTAGGTGCCATCCGCTGCCGCCACCACCGTACCGGTGCTGCCGTCTGGGTAAGTGAGATTGATCGTACTACCAGGTTCAGCCGAACCCGTCACAGTGACACTGCCGTCGGCATTCGCCGCCACATTGACCACTGGCGCTGTCGGTGCAGTGGTATCGCTGTAAGCCACCACGGTATCAGGGCTGGTATTACCTGCCGCGTCCGTCGAGTTCACAGTGACATTACCGCTCGGCTGATTCACCGGCGAAGTGACGCTGTAGGTCCCATCCGCTGCCGCCACCACCGTACCGGTGGTGGCGTCTGGGTAGGTCACGCTTACGGTGCTGTTCGGTTCTGCACTGCCGCTAACCACCAAGCTGCCATCGGCATTAGCTGCAACCGTGACGCTCGGCGCAGCGGCGGCCGTGGTATCGGTATAGGCCACCACGGTGTCGGCACTGGTATTACCCGCCGCATCGGTGGAGTGCGCAGTGACATCACCGCTCGGTTGGTTCACTGGCGAGGTGATGCTGTAGGTGCCATCCGCTGCCGCCACCACCGTACCGGTGCTGCCGTCCGGGTAGGTCACGCTCACAGTGCTGTTCGGCTCGGCATTACCGCTGACCACCAGGCTGCCATCGGCATTGGCTGTAACAGTGACGCTCGGCGCAGCGGCGGCCGTGGTATCGGTGTAAGCCACCACGGTATCAGGACTGGTATTACCCGCCGCGTCGGTGGAGTGCGCAGTGACATCGCCGCTCGGTTGATCCACCGGCGAAGTGATGCTGTAGGTGCCATCGGCTGCCGCCACCACCGTACCGGTGGTGCCGTCTGGGTAGGTCACGCTCACAGTGCTGTTCGGCTCGGCATTACCACTGACCACCAGGCTGCCATCGGCATTGGCTGTAACAGTGACGCTCGGCGCAGCGGCGGCCGTGGTATCGGTATAGGCCACCACGGTGTCCGCACTGGTATTACCCGCCGCATCGGTGGAGTGCGCAGTGACATCGCCGCTCGGTTGATCTACTGGCGAAGTGATGCTGTAGGAACCATCGGCTGCCGCCACCACCGTACTGGTGCTGCCGTCTGGGTAGGTCACGCTCACAGTGCTGTTCGGCTCGGCATTACCGCTGACCACCAGGCTGCCATCGGCATTGGCTGTAACAGTGACGCTCGGCGCAGCAGCTGCCGTGGTATCGGTGTAAGCCACCACGGTATCAGGGCTGGTATTACCCGCCGCATCGGTGGAGCTCGCAGTGACATCACCGCTCGGTTGATTCACCGGCGAAGTGACGCTGTAGGAACCGTCGGCAGCCGCCACCACCGTACCGGTGGTGCCGTCTGGGTAGGTCACGGTGATTGTGCTGCCAGGTTCAGTCGAGCCCGTTACGGTCACACTGCCATCGGCATTGGCTGTAACAGTGACGCTCGGCGCAGCGGCGGCCGTGGTATCGGTGTAAGCCACCACGGTATCAGGGCTGGTATTACCCGCCGCGTCGGTGGAGTGCGCAGTGACATCGCCGCTCGGCTGGTTCACCGGCGAAGTGATGCTGTAGGAACCATCGGCTGCGGCCACCACTGTACCGGTGCTGCCGTCTGGGTAAGTGAGATCGATCGTACTACCAGGTTCAGCCGAACCCGTCACGGTGACGCTGCCATCGGCATTCGCCGCCACATTGACCACTGGAGCTGTCGGTGCCGTGGTATCGCTGTAAGCCACCACGGTATCAGGGCTGGTATTACCTGCCGCGTCCGTCGAGTTCACAGTGACATTACCGCTCGGCTGATTCACCGGCGAAGTGACGCTGTAGGTCCCATCCGCTGCCGCCACCACCGTACCGGTGGTGGCGTCTGGGTAGGTCACGCTTACGGTGCTGTTCGGTTCTGCACTGCCGCTAACCACCAAGCTGCCATCGGCATTAGCTGCAACCGTGACGCTCGGCGCAGCAGCGGCCGTGGTATCGGTGTAAGCCACCACGGTGTCCGCACTGGTATTGCCTGCTGCGTCCGTCGAGTTCGCAGTGACATTACCGCTTGGCTGATTCACCGGCGAAGTGATGCTGTAAGAACCGTCGGCTGCGGCCACCACCGTGCCGCTGGTGCCATCCGGGTAAGTGAGATTGATCGTACTACCAGGTTCAGCCGTACCCGTCACAGTGACGCTGCCGTCGGCATTCGCCAGCACATTGACCACTGGTGCTATCGGTGCCGTGGTATCGCTGTAAGCCACCACGGTATCAGGGCTGGTATTACCCGCCGCATCACTGGCATTGGCAGTGACATCGCCGCTCGGTTGATTCACCGGCGAAGTGACGCTGTAGGAACCATCGGCTGCCGCCACCACCGTACCGGTGCTACCGTCTGGGTAAGTGAGATTGACCGTACTACCAGGTTCAGCCGACCCCGTCACAGTGACGCTGCCGTCGGCATTGCTCACCACAGTCACGCTCGGAGCAACTGGCGCCGTGGTATCGCTGTAAGCCACTACGGTATCTGCACTGGTATTGCCCGCCGCATCACTGGCATTGGCAGTGACATCGCCGCTCGGTTGATTCACCGGCGAAGTGACGCTGTAGGAACCATCGGCTGCCGCCACCACCGTACCGGTGCTACCGTCTGGGTAAGTGAGATTGACCGTACTACCAGGTTCAGCCGACCCCGTCACAGTGACGCTGCCGTCGGCATTGCTCACCACAGTCACGCTCGGAGCAACTGGCGCCGTGGTATCGCTGTAAGCCACTACGGTATCTGCACTGGTATTGCCCGCCGCATCGGTGGAGTGCGCAGTGACATCGCCGCTCGGTTGATTCACCGGCGAAGTGACGCTGTAGGAACCATCGGCTGCCGCCACCACCGTACCGGTGCTACCGTCTGGGTAAGTGAGATTGACCGTACTACCAGGTTCAGCCGACCCCGTCACAGTGACGCTGCCGTCGGCATTGCTCACCACAGTCACGCTCGGAGCAACTGGCGCCGTGGTATCGCTGTAAGCCACTACGGTATCTGCACTGGTATTGCCCGCCGCATCGGTGGAGTGCGCAGTGACATCGCCGCTCGGTTGATTCACCGGCGAAGTGACGCTGTAGGAACCATCGGCTGCCGCCACCACCGTACCGGTGGTGCCGTCCGGGTAGGTCACGCTCACAGTGCTGTTTGGCTCGGCATTACCACTGACCACCAGGCTGCCATCGGCATTGGCTGTAACAGTGACGCTCGGCGCAGCGGCGGCCGTGGTATCGGTATAGGCCACCACGGTGTCGGCACTGGTATTACCCGCCGCATCGGTGGAGTGCGCGGTGACATCACCGGTGGGTTGATTCACTGGCGAAGTGATGCTGTAGGAACCGTCGGCCGCGGCCACCACCGTACCGGTGGTGGCGTCTGGGTAGGTCACGCTTACGGTGCTGTTCGGTTCTGCACTGCCGCTAACCACCAAGCTGCCATCGGCATTAGCTGCAACCGTGACGCTCGGCGCAGCAGCGGCCGTGGTATCGGTGTAAGCCACCACGGTGTCCGCACTGGTATTGCCTGCTGCGTCCGTCGAGTTCGCAGTGACATTACCGCTTGGCTGATTCACCGGCGAAGTGATGCTGTAAGAACCGTCGGCTGCGGCCACCACCGTACCGGTGCTGCCGTCCGGGTAGGTCACGCTCACGGTGCTGTTTGGCTCTGCACTACCGCTGACCACCAGGCTGCCGTCGGCATTGGCTGTAACAGTGACGCTCGGCGCAGCGGCGGCCGTGGTATCGGTATAGGCCACCACGGTATCAGGGCTGGTATTACCCGCCGCGTCGGTGGAGTGCGCGGTGACATCGCCGCTCGGTTGATCCACCGGCGAAGTGATGCTGTAGGTCCCATCCGCTGCCGCCACCACCGTACCGGTGGTGCCGTCTGGGTAGGTCACGCTCACGGTGCTGTTCGGCTCAGCACTGCCGCTGACCACCAGGCTGCCGTCGGCATTGGTTGCCACAGTCACGCTCGGCGCAACTGGCGCCGTGGTATCGCTGTAAGCCACCACCGTATCCGCGCTGGTATTACCTGCCGCGTCCGTAGAGCTCGCAGTGACATTACCGGTGGGTTGGTTCACCGGCGAGGTGATGCTGTAGGTGCCATCCGCTGCCGCCACCACCGTACCGGTACTGCCGTCTGGGTAGGTCACGCTCACGGTGCTGTTCGGCTCAGCACTGCCGCTGACCACCAGGCTGCCATCGGCATTGGCTGTAACAGTGACGCTCGGCGCAGCTGCTGCCGTGGTATCGGTGTAAGCCACCACGGTATCAGGGCTGGTATTACCCGCCGCATCACTGGCATTGGCAGTGACATCGCCGCTCGGTTGATTCACCGGCGAAGTGACGCTGTAGGAACCATCGGCTGCCGCCACCACCGTACCGGTGCTACCGTCTGGGTAAGTGAGATTGACCGTACTACCAGGTTCAGCCGACCCCGTCACAGTGACGCTGCCGTCGGCATTGCTCACCACAGTCACGCTCGGAGCAACTGGCGCCGTGGTATCGCTGTAAGCCACTACGGTATCTGCACTGGTATTGCCCGCCGCATCGGTGGAGTGCGCAGTGACATCGCCGCTCGGTTGATTCACCGGCGAAGTGATGCTGTAAGAACCGTCGGCTGCGGCCACCACCGTGCCGCTGGTGCCATCCGGGTAAGTGAGATTGATCGTACTACCAGGTTCAGCCGTACCCGTCACAGTGACGCTGCCGTCGGCATTCGCCAGCACATTGACCACTGGTGCTATCGGTGCCGTGGTATCGCTGTAAGCCACCACGGTATCAGGGCTGGTATTACCCGCCGCATCACTGGCATTGGCAGTGACATCGCCGCTCGGTTGATTCACCGGCGAAGTGACGCTGTAGGAACCGTCGGCAGCCGCCACCACCGTACCGGTGGTGCCGTCCGGGTAGGTCACGCTCACAGTGCTGTTTGGCTCGGCATTACCACTGACCACCAGGCTGCCATCGGCATTGGCTGTAACAGTGACGCTCGGCGCAGCGGCGGCCGTGGTATCGGTATAGGCCACCACGGTGTCGGCACTGGTATTACCCGCCGCATCGGTGGAGTGCGCAGTGACATCGCCGCTCGGTTGATTCACCGGCGAAGTGACGCTGTAGGCACCATCGGCTGCCGCCACCACCGTACCGGTGCTGCCGTCTGGGTAAGTGACGGTAATCGTGCTACCAGGTTCAGTCGAACCACTTACGGTGACGCTGCCATCGGCATTGCTCACCACAGTCACGCTCGGAGCAACTGGCGCCGTGGTATCGCTGTAAGCCACTACGGTATCTGCACTGGTATTGCCCGCCGCATCCGTCGAACTCGCAGTGACGTTACCGGTGGGTTGATTCACCGGCGAAGTGACGCTGTAGGAACCGTCGGCAGCCGCCACCACCGTACCGGTGGTGCCGTCCGGGTAGGTCACGCTCACAGTGCTGTTTGGCTCGGCATTACCACTGACCACCAGGCTGCCATCGGCATTGGCTGTAACAGTGACGCTCGGCGCAGCGGCGGCCGTGGTATCGGTATAGGCCACCACGGTGTCGGCACTGGTATTACCCGCCGCATCGGTGGAGTGCGCGGTGACATCACCGGTGGGTTGATTCACTGGCGAAGTGATGCTGTAGGAACCGTCGGCCGCGGCCACCACCGTACCGGTGCTGCCGTCCGGGTAGGTCACGCTCACGGTGCTGTTTGGCTCTGCACTACCGCTGACCACCAGGCTGCCGTCGGCATTGGCTGTAACAGTGACGCTCGGCGCAGCGGCGGCCGTGGTATCGGTATAGGCCACCACGGTATCAGGGCTGGTATTACCCGCCGCGTCGGTGGAGTGCGCGGTGACATCGCCGCTCGGTTGATCCACCGGCGAAGTGATGCTGTAGGTCCCATCCGCTGCCGCCACCACCGTACCGGTGGTGCCGTCTGGATAGGTCACACTCACGGTGCTGTTCAGCTCGGCACTGCCGCTGACCACCAGGCTGCCGTCGGCATTGGTTGCCACAGTCACGCTCGGCGCAACTGGCGCCGTGGTATCGCTGTAAGCCACCACCGTATCCGCGCTGGTATTACCTGCCGCGTCCGTAGAGCTCGCAGTGACATTACCGGTGGGTTGGTTCACCGGCGAGGTGATGCTGTAGGTGCCATCCGCTGCCGCCACCACCGTACCGGTACTGCCGTCTGGGTAGGTCACGCTCACGGTGCTGTTCGGCTCAGCACTGCCGCTGACCACCAGGCTGCCATCGGCATTGGCTGTAACAGTGACGCTCGGCGCAGCTGCTGCCGTGGTATCGGTGTAAGCCACCACGGTATCCGCGCTGGTATTGCCGGCCGCATCGGTGGAGTGTGCGGTGACATCGCCGCTCGGCTGGTTCACTGGCGAAGTGATGCTGTAGGTGCCATCCGCTGCCGCCACCACCGTGCCGGTGCTGCCGTCTGGGTAAGTCACGCTCACGGTGCTGTTCGGCTCGGCATTACCGCTGACCACCAGGCTGCCATCGGCATTGGCTGTAACAGTGACGCTTGGCGCAGCCGCGGCCGTGGTATCGGTATAGGCCACCACGGTATCCGCACTGGTATTGCCGGCCGCATCGGTGGAGTGCGCGGTGACATCACCGGTGGGTTGATTCATTGGCGAGACGATGCTGTAGGAACCATCCGCCGCGGCCACCACCGTACCGGTGCTGCCGTCCGGGTAGGTCACGGTGACCGTGCTGCTCGGTTCGGCACTGCCGCTGACCACCAGGCTGCCGTCGGCATTGGCTGTAACAGTGACGCTTGGCGCAGCCGCGGCCGTGGTATCGGTATAGGCCACCACGGTATCCGCACTGGTATTGCCGGCCGCATCGGTGGAGTGCGCGGTGACATCGCCGGTCGGTTGATTCATTGGCGAGACGATGCTGTAGGAACCATCCGCCGCGGCCACCACCGTACCGGTGCTGCCGTCCGGGTAGGTCACGGTGACCGTGCTGCTCGGTTCGGCACTGCCGCTGACCACCAGGCTGCCGTCGGCATTGGCTGTAACAGTGACGCTTGGCGCAGCCGCGGCCGTGGTATCGGTATAGGCCACCACGGTATCCGCACTGGTATTGCCCGCGGCATCGCTGGCATTGACAGTGACATCACCGGTCGGTTGGTTCACTGGCGAGGTGATGCTGTAGGCACCGTCGGCTGCGGCCACCACCGTGCCGGTGCTGCCGTCCGGGTAGGTCACGGTGACCGTGCTGCTCGGTTCGGCACTGCCGCTGACCACCAGGCTGCCGTCGGCATTGGCCACCACGGTGGCGGTCGGTGCCGTCGGTGCGGTGGTATCGGCATAAGCCACCACGGTATCCGCACTGCTATTGCCCGCGGCATCGCTGGCATTGGCAGTGACATTACCGGTCGGCTGGTTCACCGGCGACGTGATGCTGTAGGCACCGTCGGCTGCGGCCACCACCGTACCGGTGCTGCCATCTGGGTAAGTGAGATTGACCGTACTACCAGGTTCAGCCGTACCCGTCACGGTGACGCTGCCATCGGCATTGGTCGCCACTGTCACGCTCGGAGCAACTGGCACCGTGGTATCGGCATAAGCCACTACGGTATCAGGGCTGGCATTACCCGCCGCATCGGTGGAGTTCGCAGTGACATCGCCGCTCGGTTGATCCACCGGCGAAGTGATGCTGTAGGTCCCATCCGCTGCCACCACCACCGTACCGGTGGTGCCGTCTGGGTAGGTCACGGTGATTGTGCTGCCAGGTTCAGTCGAGCCCGTTACGGTCACACTGCCATCGGCATTGGCTGCAACAGTAACGCTCGGTGCAACTGCTGCCGTGGTATCGGTGTAGGCCACCACGGTATCAGCACTGGTATTGCCCGCCGCATCGGTGGAGTGCGCAGTGACATCACCGCTCGGCTGGTTCACCGGCGACGTGACGCTGTAGGAACCATCGGCTGCGGCCACCACTGTACCGGTGCTGCCGTCTGGGTAAGTGAGATCGATCGTACTACCAGGTTCAGCCGAACCCGTCACGGTGACGCTGCCATCGGCATTCGCCGCCACATTGACCACTGGTGCCGTCGGTGCAGTGGTATCGGCATAAGCCACCACGGTGTCGGCACTGGTGTTGCCGGCCGCATCAGTGGAGTGCGCGGTGACATCACCGCTCGGCTGGTTCATCGGCGACGTGACGCTGTAGGAGCCGTCGGCCGCGGCCACCACCGTACCGGTGCTGCCGTCTGGGTAAGTGAGATTGACCGTACTACCAGGTTCAGCCGAACCCGCCACGGTGACACTGCCATCTGCATTCGCCGCCACATTGACCACTGGAACTGTCGGTGCCGTGGTATCGCTGTAAGCCACCACGGTATCCGCACTGGTATTGCCCGCGGCATCGCTGGCATTGGCAGTGACATTACCGCTCGGTTGGTTTACCGGCGAAGTGATGCTGTAGGAGCCGTCGGCTGCGGCCACTACCGTACCGGTGCTGCCGTCTGGGTAAGTGAGATTGATCGTACTACCAGGTTCAGTCGAACCCGTCACGGTGACGCTGCCATCGGCATTCGCCGCCACATTGACCACTGGCGCTGTCGGTGCGGTGGTATCGGCATAAGCCACCACGGTATCCGCACTGGTATTGCCGGCCGCGTCCGTAGAGCTCGCAGTGACATTACCGCTCGGTTGGTTCACCGGCGAGGTAATGCTGTAGGTGCCATCCGCTGCCGCCACCACCGTACCGGTGGTGCCGTCTGGGTAGGTCACGGTGACCGTGCTGCTCGGTTCGGCACTGCCGCTGACCACCAGGCTGCCATCGGCATTGGCTGTAACAGTGACGCTCGGCGCAGCGGCGGCCGTGGTATCGGTATAGGCCACCACGGTGTCCGCACTGGTATTACCCGCCGCATCGGTGGAGTGCGCAGTGACATCGCCGCTCGGTTGGTTCACCGGCGACGTGATGCTGTAGGAACCGTCGGCTGCCGCCACCACCGTCCCGGTAGTGCCATCTGGGTAAGTGAGATTGATCGTACTACCAGGTTCAGCCGAACCCGTCACGGTCACACTGCCATCGGCATTGCTCACCACGCTGGCCGTCGGGGCGGCCGGCGCGGTGGCATCAATGTAAGCCACAACGGTATCAGCACTGGTATTGCCGGCCACATCGGTGGAGTGCACGGCGACATCGCCGGTCGGTTGGTTCACCGGCGAGGTGATGCTGTAGGAACCATCCGCCGCGGTCACCACCGTACCGGTGCTGCCGTCCGGGTAGGTCACGCTGACGGTGCTACCAGCTTCGGTCGAACCACTTACGGTGACGCTGCCATCAGCATTGCTCACCACGCTGGCCGTCGGGGCGGCCGGCGCGGTGGCATCGGTGTAAGCCACCACGGTATCAGCACTGCTATTGCCAGCCGCATCGGTGGAGTGCGCGGTGACATCGCCGGTCGGTTGGTTCACCGGCGAGGTGATGCTGTAGGAACCATCCGCCGCGGCCACCACGGTAGCAGTACTGCCATCCGGGTAGGTCACACTGACGGTGCTACCAGGTTCGGTCGAACCCGTCACGGTCACACTGCCATCGGCATTGGCCGCAACAGTGACGCTCGGCGCAGCCGCTGCCGTGGTATCGGTGTACGCCACCATGGTGTCGGCACTGGTGTTGCCGGCCGCATCGGTGGTGTGCGCGGTGACATCGCCGGTCGGTTGATTCACCGGCGAGGTGATGCTATAGGAACCGTCGGCCGCGGCCACCACCGTCCCGGTAGTACCATCTGGGTAAGTGAGATTGATCGTACTACCAGGTTCAGCCGAACCCGTCACGGTCACACTGCCATCGGCATTGCTCACCACGCTGGCCGTCGGGGCGGCCGGCGCGGTGGCATCAATGTAAGCCATAGCGGTATCAGCACTGGTATTGCCGGCCACATCGGTGGAGTGCACGGTGACATCGCCGGTCGGTTGGTTCACCGGCGAGGTGATGCTGTAGGAGCCGTCGGCTGCAGCCACCACCGTACTGGTGGTGCCATCCGGGTAGGTCACGCTGACGGTGCTACCAGGTTCGGTCGAACCACTTACGGTCACACTGCCATCGGCATTGGCCGCCACAGTTACGCTCGGAGCAACTGGCGCCGTGGTATCGCTGTAAGCCACCACGGTATCCGTACTGGTATTGCCGGCCGCATCGGTGGAGTGCGCGGTGACATCACCGCTTGGCTGGTTCACCGGCGAGGTGATGCTGTAGTTGCCATCGGCGGCGGCCACCACCGTACCGGTGCTGCCGTCTGGGTAGGTCACGCTCACGGTGCTGTTTGGCTCAGCGCTACCGCCGACCACCAGGCTGCCATCGGCATTAGCTGCCACCGTGACGCTCGGCGCATGCACAACTACAGTCGGAGCACCCGGCCCGCTAGTATCTTGAAGTGCATCATTGCCATTACCACCACCGCCACCTCCGCCACCACCCGCAGCCACACCCGCCAATGCCGCGCCGCCGAGCACCCAGGCCAGCACGGAAAGGTCAAAATGCTCGTTGACCAGCAGAGGCTCTATTGAGTCGATTGGCACAAACTGATTAACCATCTGGCCATCTTCAGAAAGCCCCATCAGCCACAATTGATGATCGTCCTGCAGTACCAAATCGTTTTGCTGAGGTCCTTGATCAGGGAAAAAACCATGAATCTTGATAGCAGCACCGGACATGAGAGTGACGATGAGCAGCTCCCCTTGACGCTCAATACCTTTTATATCGGAACGCTCGACCGACAAAAGAACGACCGAAGGGGACTGCAAAACCAGCTCAAGACCTGAGACCGAGACTTCCTTGTGCGTGGCTTTGTTAACAACTGCAATCAAGTTTTCCATAAGTAGAACCTCGAGATATCTGACACAGGCGAGCAACAAATTTAAGGCTCGATACAAAATACCAATGTCCCCATCCACAACTCGCCTTGCGTCAGAATTGTTCACAACCTGAATTGCAAACACCTACCGAGATCCATAGAAAAGGCTTAAAAGCCTCCTTGCAGCTCACAGAAAGGATCCAATTAAACTAACCAATTGCAAAATGACACCATTTGTATGAGAACAGAAACAATGCACATGCAAGCCACAAGTCCGCCCAACTTATTTTGACGCCAAATTTCCATCACTCCCGCACGGAAACGCAAGGGCTTGAAAAGAGAAAAGTAGCGACCCCGCATGAAGCGCCCAGCGCAAATCTAAACAATTGACAACGATTTTTTAGATCACCCCTCCCAAGTGATAGCGTACATAGATCAGCATAAAAAACTTTAACCGTATCGATTTGGCGATCGAGGCCTAAATATGCAACTTGCAGTACGGCTTAACTAACGACTCATAAAATCAAGATTTTGCCTGGTAACTGCCTCGTTATTAACAACCCATTCGATATACCTGCCACACAATCACTTCTTACTCACACCTGGTCATTGACCAATACTTATCAGGACCGCTGAAGCACATGTTCAGATCATGCAGCTTGCTGTTTGGCATGTTGATAATTCCGATATTCACCCCTCTTGCCATAGCCCGAGAACTGAATTTGCCCTGGCTTTCAGAAGAAAATCAGGCGCCGGCACAGGGTCTGAGTTCTCAACACCTGGCTGATCAATTGGAAAGGAGGACCAATCCAACCACGCTCCCAGTGAACACTCCCCTGCGCGAAAACATTCTTGATCTGCGCGAGGCGGTGACCATTGCAGTCAACCGCCATCCGTCAATCATTTCAGCCGCATCGGCTATTACCGAGCAGGAAGGCCAAGTCGATGTCGCCAAAGCCGGCTACTACCCGAAAATCAGTGCTGGAATGAACTCTGGACGAGTGAACCTCTACGGCAATGGCCAGGTAGCCAGCCTTTCGGTGTCGCAGATGTTGCATGACTTCGGCAAGGTCAGCGGCTCGGTCACCCAGGCCGAAGGGCAAGTGTTGAAACAACAGGCACTCCTGCTCAAACAGATTGACGCGATTGCCGAGCAAACCGCCGAGGCTATGCTGGAAGCTCATCGCCAACAAAGCCTGCTGAAAATCGCCAGGGATCAGGTCAAGGCAATCCAGGATGTGCTGGAAATAGTCAAGCTCCGAGCCAATTCTGGCCTGACGTCACAATCGGACTATGTCCAAGCCAGCACCCGACTACAAAGTGCACAAGCCAATACTCAGCAGGTAATGACACTACTGGGACAATGGCGCGCACGATTATCGACACTCGTTGGCAATCCCTTGCCCACTGCAGTGGCTGATCCGCCTGCAGACTTGGAGCACTCTGCCCGTCTGGACAGCATTCCCGATTACGCGATTCTCCCTGATGTTTTGATCGCCGAGGCCGATCGCAAATCCGCCTATGGGCAACTGGAAAACGCCAAAGCCCAGCGCTATCCGACTATTGCTCTGGAAGCTTCAGCCAATCAAGCGATTACTGGCACCAACCCGAGTAATGGCGAAGAACACGGTAGCTACAACACCTTGATGCTTACCGGCTCCATGTTGCTCTATCAGGGAGGAGCCATTTCGGCACAGATCCGTAGTGCCACCGCAGCTATCGACCACGCCGAATCAAACATCAATGACGCTCGACTATCGGCAGAGGACGCCCTGCTGCGCGCTCGCGAACAAACCATTGGCACTCGCATGCGCCTGGGCATTCTGGGACAACGTATGGCGACCATGACAGAGACCCGAGCGCTCTATAGAGATCAATACAGCGTAGGCACACGCTCAGTACTCGATCTGCTCAATGCCGAGCAGGAGGTGTATCAGGCCGCTGCGGACCTGGAGGTTACACGGCACGACTTCTGGCGGGGATTGATCACCTACATCAATGCTGCTGGATACAGCCGCGAAGCCTACGGCTTGAACAATACATCCATTCAACAGATAGAGATTCAGCCATGAGTATCGCCGCACAATATCAGCCCTGGTTGGAGGCAATGCTCAACATTGCAAAACACTACAGAATGGGGGTTTCCGAAGAAACCATTCGAGTATCCCTAGCCTGGGAGCGTGGCAGCCCTCGTAATATTGTCCTTCAGCGCATGGCAGCACAAATGGGCCTGATGCTGCGCTTCGAGGCATTTTCCGACACAGCACTCGACCCCTGGCGCCTGCCGTTGGCTGTAGAACTTGATGACGGGCAAGTCGCGATCATCGACAAAGCCGATACCGCCGGCAACGTGAGCGTGCTCAAAAGCGGTGAGCAAGGCTTGTTTATCAGCTTAACCGCAACCCAACTGCGTGAGCGCGCTGTGCGGGTCGCGATACTCCGTCCGGAGTCATCGGTCACCGACGCCCGAGTCGACGACTACATCAAGCCCTATCAACCTAACTGGTTCTGGAACATTGCCCTTCGCGACTGGAAACGCTACGGCGATGTGGCACTGGCAGCAATGGTCGCCAACATTCTGGCTCTGGCCGGCGTAATCTTTTCCATGCAGGTGTATGACCGCGTCATCCCAGCCCAATCTGCCCCTACTTTGTGGGTACTGTTTCTGGGGGTACTGCTGGCCATCAGTTTCGAATTCATCCTACGCATGTCACGTTCACACATCGCCGACCTGATCGGTAAACGTGCAGACCTGAAGATAACTGATCGGGTCTTCGGCCACGCTCTACGCCTGCGCAACGATGCCCGCTCCAAATCCACCGGCACCTTCATTGCTCAAATACGAGAACTGGAACAAGTCCGTGAGCTGATTACCTCGACCACCATCAGCGCAATCACTGACCTACCGTTCGTGTTGTTGTTTTTGGTAATTCTGTACATGACTGGCGGCCCGCTGATGTACATCGCACTCGGCGCCCTACCTTTGCTAATCCTGCCGGGCTTTCTGGCGCAGAAGCCATTGGCCCGGCTGTCCAACGAGGGTATGCGCGAATCAGCACTGCGCAATGCAGTGCTGGTGGAAGCGGTACAGGGTATTGAAGATATAAAACTGCTACGCGCTGAACCCCGCTTCCAAAACCAGTGGAACCAATTGCATGCGGTATCGGCAGATATATCTATCAAGCAACGCCACATCACCAACCTGCTGATGACCTGGACCCAGGAGTTACAAAGCCTGGTGTATGCCGCTGTATTGCTCGGGGGGTGCTACCTGGTCATGAACGGCGACATGACTACTGGAGCACTAGTCGGCTCCTCGATTCTTGCTTCGCGAATGATGGCGCCACTGGCGCAGATCTCAAGCGTGTTTGCCCGCTGGCAACAAGCCAAAGTTGCGCGTAAGGGATTGGACGAACTGATGAAGCGTCCAGTGGATCAGCCCGAGCACTCCAAACTGCTGCACCGCCCGCTGATCCGAGGACAATTTGCGCTGAGCGGTGTGCAGTTTCAATACAGCGAGAAGGACAAGGCTCCGGCGCTGGATATCAAACAACTGCACATTCAGCCTGGTGAACGCATCGCGATTCTTGGTCGAAATGGCGCGGGCAAATCCACCTTACTCCAATTGCTGGCGGGCATGCATACACCCTTAAGCGGTTCGATCAAGCTCGACGGACTGGAGATGGGCTTGATAGATCCATCGGATGTACGACGGGACGTCGGTTTACTGACCCAAAACGCGCATCTGTTCTTCGGCACTCTGCGCGACAACCTGACCCTCGGCAGACCGATGGCAACCGATAGCGAAATCCTCCAGGCTCTGTCCTTGAGCGGTGCCCTTTCCCTGGGCCAAGCCCAAGAAGGCGGTCTGGATTACCAAATCATGGAAGGTGGCCTGGGACTTTCCGGCGGCCAGAAGCAAGCACTCTTGTTAGCCCGCACCATCATCCGCGATCCCCGTGCAATCTTGCTGGATGAACCGACAGCGTCATTGGATGAGTTCAGCGAACAGCAAGTACTCGATCACCTTACCCCATGGTTAGAAGGTCGCACGTTATTGGTAGCAACGCACCGGCTTGCAGTCCTGAAATGGGTCGAACGCATTCTGGTGATGGATGGTGGACGCATCGTCATGGATGGCACCAAAGAACAGGTGCTCGCGCAGTTCGGCCAGAAAAAATAGGTCAGGCCCCCTCATAATTTTGCAAGTGAAGCCACAATCATGCCCCACACCTCAATTGCTCCTCCCCTGATCGCTGAGTCCCCCAGAAACCCGCTGCGTACACCTGATACTCAGCAAGTAGAGGGATTCGGCCTCTCCGAAAAAGAACTACCGAATGCTTCCCGACTGGTCTGGAGCCTGGCCCTGGCACTCCTCGCCTTTGCTACCTGGGCGTGGTACTTCAAACTCGATGAAGTATCCACAGGCACCGGCAAGGTCATCGCTTCCTCCAAGGAACAAGTGATCAAATCCCTGGAAGGAGGAGTGTTGGCCAGCTTGCATGTTCAGGAAGGCAACATCGTAGAAAAGGGCCAGGTATTGGCCCAGCTGGATCCCACCCGTATCGAATCGGCCGTCGAGGAAAGTGCCTCACGCAGTCGCGCCGCCCAAGCGACTTCCGCCCGCCTGATGGCAGAGGTCAACAATACGCCCCTACGGTTTCCCCAGGAGGTTCTTGAAGAGCCGGATCTGGTCAAGGCCGAAACAGCACTCTTTCAATCTCGCCGCGAGAGTCAGGAAAAATCTCTCTCCGGCCTTAATGAAGCCATGCGACTAATCCGCAGCGAATTACAATTGACCACCCCCCTGGTAACCCGAGGTGCTGCCAGCACAGTGGAGGTATTACGTCTGAAGCGCCAGCTCAATGAGCTGCAAAACAAATACACCGACATTCAAACCCAATATCTGGTCAAGGCCAGGGAGGAGCTGGCCAAAGCCAATGCCGAAATTGAAGCCCAACAATCAGTGACCCGAGGGCGCAATGACTCATTGACACGCTTGACCTTTACCTCTCCGGTACGCGGTGTAATCAAGGACATTGAGGTCAATACTGTAGGAGGAGTGATCCCTCCAAATGGCCAATTGATGCGCATTGTGCCGCTGGATGAGCGCCTACAGGTCGAAACTCGGATTGCCCCTCGAGATATTGCGTATATCCATCCGGGACAAGCGGCCACCGTGAAGATCTCAGCTTATGACTACTCCATTTACGGAGGGTTACCAGGTAAGGTCGCGCTCATTTCCCCAGACACTCTTCAGGACGATGTTCACCGCGACGTTTATTACTATAGGGTTTATATACTTACCGATTCCGACTCACTATTGGATAAAGCGGGGAAAACACTTCCGATTGTCCCTGGCATGATTGCAACCGTCGACATCCATACAGGAGAAAAGACTGTGCTTTCCTATTTGATGAAACCTTTGAACAAAGGTCGAGAAGCACTTCGAGAACGCTAAAACCTCAAACGCTATATATTAAGCTCAAAAAATCTTGAGCTTTTATACCCTCCGTTTCAACACCACCTATCAAGATGAGAGTACTGATGAAAAGACAGGAAACCCCAACGATGTTTGCTCAACTTTTCTTTGGTATTTCATTGATGACCCTAACAGTCACCGCCTGCTCTAGCCTATCGGGGAACTCTCCCATTCGAGCCAAAGAGCTGGCACCTGACAACCTCCCCCCTATCGTCGGCCAAGCCGCCAAGGTCGTCAAAACTCCAACAAGCTCGATCTATGCGTTCAGCTATCACGAAAATGGTCGGCATATGACCTGCCAGGCACCGGTCACCCTTGACGCACAACAGCAACCAATCCCGCAAAAACGCTGGGTAATGCGGTGTTCTCATCCTTCCGCCCAAGCCACTCCACAGCAGGTAATCACTAGGGAGCTGAGCTTCTCCTCTGATGCACTGTTCGACTTGGATAAATCGAAGCTCAATGAGATGAAACCCCAGGGTCGTCAACGCGTGGAACAACTTGCCAAGTCACTGCGCAACGAATACAGCGAGCAACCTAAACTGATAGTAACTGGATATACCGACCGCATCGGTTCACCACAAGCCCAGGAAAAGCTGGCGCTGAACCTTGCTAAGGCAGTAGCTGAAATACTAAGACAATCAGGTATCAGGCAGGAACTTATCACCGTCCAGAGCAAAGGCAGCACCGAGTCCGTAGTCAATTGCCCCGGCATCAACACCACCACACCGGAACTTATTCGCTGCCTGCAACCCAATCGCCGAATCAAGGTTCAAGTGATCGGTAATTAAGTAATACCCTCTCCTGCCATCATGACGGTTCGATTGTTTCTTGCGTACCTAACGCTTCAAGACGGTAGCCGTAGCCGTAGACAGTACTCAATACCCAACCGTACTCGGATGTAAGCTTCAGCTTATTACGAATTCGATAAACGTGGGTATCTAGAGTTCGTGAAGACAACATTTCATCCCGCGCCCATAAATGTTCATACAGGTAGCCGCGAGATAATGGACGTCCCTGGTTCTTGAACAGCAACAGTGCCAACTTGAACTCGCGAAGTGTCAATGCAATGGGGACAGCATCGACACTGACCTGTGACTCCTGAACGTCAAAGCGAATGTTGCCAAAGATCAGTAGTTCCTCACCGCGACCCCTCCGCCCTTGGCAATGACGTAGCACGTTAGTCAAACGTGCGCGTAATTCGGCCTGACGAAATGGCTTGCTAATGTATTCATCGGCACCAGCATTGAGAGCCTGAACCACATCATGCTCGGCGGTACGCGAGGTCAGCATAATCACTGGCGGCGCCGGCTGGAGATGCTCCTTGATCCACAACAGCATCTGTAATCCGCTGATCTCAGGCATCTGCCAATCGAGGATGATCAGGTCGAAGGTTTCTCGCTTCAGCCGACGCAACAGCTCCGGGCTACGAGAAAAAGCCGTGCAGATAGGCAAAGTGCCGTCATGCAAGCTGTAGGAATCAAGCGCATCCTGCAAAAGTTCAAGCTCCATCGGTTCGTCATCAAGGATAGCAATGCGCATGGGGACTCCAGATAACAGGGGGCATCGACCTTATGGCATAGGTATCGACACAAATGCACCCACAAATTGTGAACAACTGTCACTTAAACGCAAGAGCACGTGGCATTTTAACTAAGATGTTTTATCAAGAGGAGTATTTTTCCACCCTAAACTCAAGATCTCACTCTAGCTGCCCTTGAAATCGAATGAGAAGTGGCTATTCCAAAATTTCGAAGAAGGAAGCTATTGAATGAAAAATCAGTTTATTGAGGTAAACCAGAAGTGGTAGATACGGCAAAAAACAATCTCCGTATTCTAGTTGTTGACAACTGGTCGTTTCAGCTTATGGAGACGCTGAGCACGCTGGGTCAAGCCGGGTATTTCAACACCTTCCCCGCACTAAGCTGCTTGGAAGCCTTAATTGCTTTGATTGCCTCCCGAAGACCTTATGACGTAATTCTTTTCAGTACCAAGCTGAATATTACCGAATTGAATATGCTGATATTCGAGATATCGATCAGAAAACTGGCGCGTTACTTTTTGCTGATTGGTGAACCCCAACCAAGCAATCTATGCCTGGACTCCATATATGAAGCCAGCAGACCTGAGTGTCGATGCCTGGGCATGCTGAACAAGCCTCTTTCTCCAGACAAGCTCGCCACCACCCTTGCGCGAATTCCTCTCCGCAATCGCCAAAAAACCAACACTCCCATGCTTGACCTTTCTGGAGAAACAAACACTCCATCAAAAAGCAGCATTACTCAGAATAAAGACCAAAAACACTAAATCTTGATAAAACAATGAAAAATAATAGGTGCTTTTCCCGTAATGAGGGCGTTTTGTCAGCGAGCGCAAGAAACTTCATGCGTAGTTCTGTATTTTTCTATTTCAGTTTCTCTATCGGATTGTCCAGCACGCTATTCCCCATCTCAGGGCAGGCTGAGCCTATCAACACGCAAACCTATGTCGTAAGGCAAGGTGAAACACTGTGGAACATCGCCAAGCAACACCTGAATAGCAGCAGTCATTGGACGCAGATTCAGAAACTCAACGCTATAGACTCCCCACACAACCTTCAGGTGGGCTCTGAACTGAATATTCCTCTTCAGAACCAAGCCTTTCCGGTAAAGGTCCTGCACCTGCAAGGCCAGGCTTGGCTCATCGTCAAAGGTCAGAGCGAACAACCACTCACAACGGGTATGACGCTCGATTTAGGCCAAAGCGTGCGAACTGGGGACGCAACTTTTGTGACTCTTAGTTTCGCTGATGGTGTGCTCAGTGTGCTGCCACCACAGAGCCAAGCGCTGTTGAGTCAAGATCATCAACATGGCGCGCCTCAAATCATTCTGCAAGATGGCGAAGTAGAGTCTTATGTCCCCAAGCGCCCGACTCGATACAACAGCTTTGAGGTGACGACCCCGCAAGGCGTACTTGGAGTGCGGGGCACACACTTCCGGGTACGCATCAACAATCAAAAAAGCTCTCTGGTAGAAGTGCTCGATGGTCGGGTCATAACCCTTTCGAGCCTGAACCCTTCTCGCAAAGAAGTTGCCATCGAACACAACCAGGGGCTGGTGTTCTCCAGCAAGGGCGAACTGCATGTAAAGCCATTACTCAAAGCGCCTCAAGACGCCGAACACGAGTTATCAGTTCCAGGGAGCCTCGATTGGCGAGTACGCACCCAAGCTATTCCAGGCGCTGCGGCCTATTTTGCCCAAGTCTCGCGCAGCGCTGACTTTCTGAATATAGAACAGGACCAACTCAGCCCGCGCCCAGCGTTCAGCTTCAAAGGGCTTGAGGACGCGTTCTACTATGTGCGTATCGCCGCTATCGATGCCCAAGGACTGCGCGGAGAACCCGCGTCCTTCCTGCTTCTGCATCGCGCAACCAATGGCGCGGAGGCAGTGCGAAACAATGCTCATAGCACACATTTCAATTGGGTAGCACCGACCCACGCCAACACTCTCCGCTATCACTTGCAAATAGCCGACAACGTCAGCTTCAACTCACCGTTGATTGACCAGCACGATATTGAAGGCACATCCATCACGATCAAAGACCTGCCGCCAGGAACCCTGTACTGGCGCGTAGAAAGCGAGCCTGAACATGACCGAGGGCAACCAGCCCTGTCACTAGGCTCAGGAATCCTGCAATAGAAACACTACCTTCAATTATTGTTCCAAGGCCTCATCGTGCTCAGTGTCCAGCTGTTGTTTCGTAAAATCCTTCAGGAAGGAATCATTATTGCCCTACTGCTGTTACCGGCTGTGGGCTATATAGCGACCTTCCCTCAATGGCAACTGGACCGGCTGATCTACGACAAGCTGGCTCCTCTGGTGTCCTTCCCTCTCGACCCTCGAATCCTGTTAATCACCATCGATGATGCCAGCATTAACGACATCGGACGTTGGCCCTGGAACAGGGATATCCACACCCAACTGCTGGAAAAACTGGCTCCGTTGACTCCGACAGTCGTGCTTTATGATGTGATTTTCACTGAGCCCGACTCCAATCCCGAGACTGACCGGCGCCTCGGAGCAGCGATGGCCAAGGTGGCTCATGTGGTAGTCCCCACTCTGCGCGAAGCGAACCCGCTGCTGGGGCAGGCACCCCGTTTTCTCTCTCCGATTAAACCCGTGCTCGAAGGGGCCCAGGCTGTCGGCCATGTTTACGTCCCGACTGGAATTGATGGCGCGGTTCGCCAAATCTACCTAAAGGAGGGCAATGCCCAAGGGCAACTCAACCTACTGACCTGGCAGGCTTATACGGCGACCTTTGCCCCGGACCAGCAGCCGGTCATGCCTGAGATCTGCTGCACCAGGGATCTGGGAGGACAATGGTTCGGTTGGAATGAAGTGCTTATTCCCTTCAGCAAACAGCCTTCGTCAGTGCCCTCTGTTTCATTCTCCAGCGTGCTGAACGGCGAAGTGCCGGATGAGTGGCTGCGCAACCGCATCATTCTGATTGGCGTCACCGCCTCAGGACTTGGGGATCGTCATCCAACACCTCTGTCGACCTCGAGCGGCAATATGCCGGGGATTGTCCTCCATGCGCATTTGCTGAATGGTTTTCTGCATCAACATCTGGTTAAGACGACACCGACATGGATGAACATCAGCCTCTCCACCCTGTCGGTGTTGGCTGTGCTGGCCCTGCTCTCAACCTTTCGGCTGCGCCGCACGTTTCTCGTCTGCCTGGGAATGATCATCGCCCGGCTGATGCTATCGCTGGCACTGCTGACCATGGGCTGGTGGTCGGCTCCCGGTGCCAGCCTGGCAGGCATTCTAGCGGCCTATCTGCTGTGGAGCTGGAGACGGCTCAATGCTCTTGTGGTGTATTTCGGCGTAGAACTGGACCGTATGGAGCTCGAGCTAAAAGGACAACCTGCCCCACCCAAGCCCACCTTTCGCGGCGATGAACTGGTGAAGCGAGCTCTGGCCCTGGAATCGATGATCACCCATATTCGCGACTCACAACGGTTCATTGCGCAAAGCCTGGACAGCCTGCCACTGGCGATCTTCGTCACCGACCTGAATGGCCAGGTGCGGTTGGCCAATCTCAACGCCGCCACCCTCGAAGGGAAACCGGGCAGCCTCTCTTCCTCTCTGATTGGCCGGGATATTTTCGAGATCCTGCGTGAGCTTAAGCCACAGACTGATCCATCCGCGCCCCTATGCCCTCCACCGTGGGCTCAGGGCGCAACCTCTGTGGAACGACTTGCCGGGCAAATCATTCACACTCCATCCAAACGCATTTTCAAGATGCAGTTGGCACATCTGGACACCGAAAAAAGTGAACATATCGGCTGGTTGCTGGTTTTGCTCGAGTTCACCGTGGAGTACCTGGCTCAGGAGCAGCGCGACAGTATGCTGCGCTTTCTATCCCATGATTTACGCGCACCGCAATCCGCCATTCTGGCGCTCCTGGAAATGCAACAGAAGGTTAAGGAACCCATGCCCGTTGGCGAGCTTCGCCGTCATATCGAGCAACAAGTTCGACGCACGTTAAGCCTGACCGATGGATTCATGGAGTTGGATGAAGCCAAGTCCAAACCCCTGGTATTCGAGCCTGTATTCGTTGGCGCCATCGTACTGGATGCAATAGATCAGGCTTGGCTTCCAGCTCAACACAAAGGTATTCGGATCAAACACCGATTCGTCGATGACGAAGCTTGTGTAATAAACGGCTCTCGCGAGCTACTGACCCGTGCCATCTTCAACCTGCTGGAAAACGCCGTGAAATACAGCGGGCAGGACACTGTGGTTTACATCGAACTGATGCTGCAGGACACGGCGATTGTTCTGACCATTCGGGATGAAGGACAGGGTATTGCCGAAGAGGATCTGCCTCACCTGTTTGATGAGTTCCGCCAGTTTGGCACCGGCAATAAACGCGGAAGTGGTTACGGACTGGGCATGGCCTTTGTTGATAGTGTCATGCAACGTCATAGCGCTCGTATTGAGTGCACCAGTTCACTTGAGATGGGGACCACATTCAAGCTCTTTTTTCGAGGCAGTTAGACTCTTCTCTGCTCACTCAAAAGTACTACGCCGTCCCAGGAATGAGGCAGGAACGCCTCTAGACGACGAGTTAAAATATCTGAGAAACAAGCGCGTCAGCGTGCAAGGCGTCGCACTTGCTTCCATTCATAGCCCTCTTTGCAGGTGCTCGCGAAGCCCAGGCAGGGCCCCGCACTGCTCGGACCGTGAAGCTGATCTATCTGCGGACGATTTCCTGCAGACGCTCCCAGAGACCAGCGACATGTTCCCGCTCGGTGGGCAGCGCGCCGATGGAGATGCGCACCATCCAGCGGCCATCGAGGATAGCCGGGGTCACATAGGCATGCCCGGACGCGTTGAGGGCATCAGCCCAGCCTCGGGTGTGCCGATCCAGCGATTCGCCCTCCAGCCCCGCCGGCTCGTGGCGCAGGCAAAGTGTCTGGAGATGTACCGGCGCGAGCACTTTCCATTCCTCCGAAGCGCAAATTTGGGTAGCTAACCACTGAGCGTTATCCAGGTCTCGGCGCAGTCGGCGCTGGAGCCCTTCAACACCTTCGCTGCGGAGCAAAAACCAGAGTTTCAGTGCCCGAAAGCGACGTCCCGGGGGAATCCCCCAGTCCCGCAGGTTCTTCACCTCACTGTCGACACCGGATTGCAGGTAACTCGGATTAGTGCTCATTACGCGAATCAGGTGCTGCGGGTCACGCACGAAATATAGCGAGCAGTCGAAGGCCACCCCCAACCACTTGTGGGCGTTGACAACTATTGAGTCGGCCTGCTCGATGCCCTCCCACATCCAGCGACACTCGGGAAGGATCATCGCCGACCCGGCCATGGCAGAATCCACATGCAGCCATAGGTCGTGCTGACGAGTGAGGGCACCAATGGGCCCCAGCGGATCCACCGCCGTGGTGCTGGTAGTACCGGTGGTGGCGACCACGGCACAGGGCACGAGGCCTGCGGCGAGGTCACGCTCAATGGCTGCGGCCAAGGCCTCCGGACGCATCGCATAATTGGCATCAGTATCGATGTAGCGGATGTTGTCCTTGCCGAATCCAGCCAGCAGGGCCGCTTTGTCCACTGAACTATGGGCATGGGCCGAGGTGTAGATGATCAGCGGTTGAGCCTGTGTCTGGAGCCCGCCCTTGACCAGAGCGTAGTCCGACGCCTTTTCCCGGGCACTGATCAGGGCTACCAGAGTGCTGGTGGATGCCGTGTCCTGGATCACGCCGCTCCAGCTGGCGGATAGCCCCAGCATCTGCCGTACCCAATCGACGCTGGTTTCCTCCAGTTCAGTCAACGCTGGCGACGATTGCCAGGAGAGTCCCAGGACTCCGAGACCGGTGCTCAGATAATCCCCCAGCACTGACGCGAGGTTGCTATTGGCAGGGAAGTAACCGAAGAAGCTCGGATGCTGCCAGTGGGAGAGGCCTGGCAGGATCAGGGGGTCCAGGTCGGCCAACACAGCCATGAAGTCCTCGCCCTGCAAGGGTGGCTCTTCAGGCAGAGACTCGATCAGCTCACCTGGCCGGACCTGGGCCATTACCGGCCGGTCGGCGATGCCGACATGATAGTCAGCGATGCGGTCGATCAACTGATGACCGTACGTACGGAACTCTTCGGGGGTCATGGTCTGCTCCTTGCACAAATACTTCGTCCATCCGGCGATCGGCCGGTCGCCCCGGATTCTATCGGCGCCCCACTGCGGTTATAACGCCGTGTCCGGAATAGCAACTATGGCGCGCGCGCATAGCCCAACTATTCAATGCTCCACGTCGGACTTGGAGGCGAAACGATAAATGCCGAAGTTGGACTCCTACCAGAACAACCCAGTTTGAGGAGCCAACGCTGAGCCTGCGCATGCTAGGTTCTCTGATCAGATAATCCTGTAGCAGTGTCGGCGCTTGATGAAGGGACTGTGGGGAAAGGTAGGCAAGACGGAGATTACACTCAATCAAGAGGAGATCGGCTACTTATCGAGCGCAATTCGGTAAAGGATAAATATTGTAATTCGACATATGCACACTCAAGGATTGGTAACTCTAAGCTATGGCAGAGTAAAAGTAACGGATGTGGACGGACTTGCTAGCCTTAATGCATTAGACCATTTCTAGTACACCTAATTTGCTTTGAATACGGAACACTGATTTTATCGGTATTTTATCCAAAAGAGCGAAGGCCATGCTATGGTTCAGCCCTCGCTTGACCACATTGCATCCCGCTGCAAAGTCGGCAGGTTTCTACGCGATTGACGTACATTTTGGGTGAAACCAACTGTTTCAGAAGTGCTCGCCTGGAAGTGACCGTTTCTACCTAGTTGAGCCGGCAATGTACCTAACGGTTACTCACCAAGTCTACAAAATTGATAAAGGCGGCTCCCAAAAGAAGCCGCCTCAAACCAAGTTTCATCACCGGTACTTCGCCCGGGAGAGGGAGCTCTTGGACAGCATTATCAGGATAGCACGGCACTAGGTCATCATGTAGGTTACAAAAAATGACAAATCAATAAATGCCAACCGGCTCGGAATCCTTCAACTTGCGGTAGCCCTCACTTGCATTCAGACGGTAAGCAATTGTCAGTCGTTTGGTACGACGTAATGCCTGACCAATATCTTCCATGGTGGCTTTTGAAGCGGAGAAATCGCCAAACCGTTTAATCTGGATGCTGAAGATGTTTGCCTTGAAAGCGCCCTTATCTATCGGCGCATATCCTTCGGCAGCATGGTTGTAGATCCGTCCAACCAGCAACGTCACTGGCTGCTCTCCATACGATGGAACGTCCACGGTGCCTGATATGTTGAAGAGCTGGCTATTTTCCACAACGTTCACCTTAGGGCCGAGGGCACTCTTCACGTCCTCAACAACCTGATCAACACATTCCACGTAAGCTTTTTTGAAATCAGCTTGCTCGGAGGCTGGTCGGTAGCAGATGGCTGCACCATACGTAATCCTTGGATCCGGTGACGTGTCGGTACCTGCAATCATCAGAGCAGCACCTGCGGCACCTACTGCGCCGGCACCAAGGCCCGTAGTGGAGAGTGCATTAACGCTGATAGCGGCAAGATCAGTATTGGTGGGGCCAGACGCCTGCGGCTTTCTAGCTAATGCAGGAGAAATATATGCTTGGGTCAATCCCATCTCCGAGGTTGCAAACTTGAAGTTCGAGAACTTCCCGGGCTCGACCGTCTGGAAGTTCGGCATACCGAACAGAGCCAATACGCGCGTGTTCTCGCTTCCTTGCCTAAGCATCAGTGGATTGGTATTTGCAAAACGCATGGTCGACGCAGTCGTTTGAAACTGGTATGTGCGTCCAGAATCAGTGAACTCAGTGCTATCAGGTATCGGGAGTGATGCACAACCAGTAAGGATGCTTGCTAGGGACAGGGCTATAGGGACTGACGATTGGTACTTCAACGGTGGTTCCTTCATCTACCGGTGCAGAAATCAGTTGGCTTTCAAAGCCGCGTCTCATCGCTTCAAAATACTTCAGTCATTTGCGGACACGGCCATAGGTAGCATTCGCCTGAATTAGTAGTTGCATAGCGAGTGCTCCCAAGAGCGGTTCAAGAAAAGGTCATTGTGCGGAGCTTGAGAGCATCAAACTGCTGAAAAGCGTTTTCCGGCACGCACCCTCCAGAGAGGCGACTTCTGCATCCCCACAGACATAGGTCTTATCGCCTTCGACCTTATAGGTATAGGCAACGCCCTCTGCCGCTTCCGAACGCACAATCGACTCCAGCGGCTCCATCATCCAGCGCCCCGATTGGTTTACATGGTCAGGGGTGACCAGCAGCACGCTTTCCATTCGTATCCCGTTCTCCTGATCCTCAATTAGCGACCGAAGAAGCTGGTCGTTAGTCAGCATCAGCATCGGACTCAGAGCAAATTCATCATCCTGCCCCCCAGCGGCTGCAACGTAGAACCAAGGGCGGTGAATGTTGTGTTCCACATAGCTCCATGCCGTAGGGTCATCTCCAAAGAGCCCAAATTGGTCGATTTTTGCGTGTTGGTAGGTCAAAAACATAAGCCGATCTCAAAAATATACTATTCATAGCATAGTGCATAACGCACCGAAACGGCTTCATCGTTCCTTTTGCGAGCTGTTGAAATGCGATCGGAACTCAAGCGTGCGCTTGGTGATGTACTCAAGTCATACCGGCTGAAACGAAATATCTCTCAGGAGAGCATGGGGCCGAGCCAGACCTACATCAGTAATCTTGAACGAGGACGGTGGAGCGCTTCGATCGATAAGATCGAGCAGATGGCCGAGATGCTTGGTGTGCATCCCGTCAGTGTCATTCTCGCTGGTTATCTGGCTTCCGAAGAGGGGGCGAAGTCAGGCGAATTACTGGAAAGAATCCGAAATGAGCTACGAGAGATTGGGCTCTAGCCTGGATATTTCCTCATTTGTCTCGTGTAGCCGATGAAGGGAGCGTTTGGCGTTGGTGCGTCCACCGTGAGGACTGAATTGATAGTCAGCGATGGCGATTGGGTTCTACCCCAAACACGAACGCTTTCGAACAAGCTCACATTGAGCTGAAGGAACTCTCATCCCGCCTCAAGATGCATACGCCAACTCTCTCCCGGAGCCTTAGGAGGCGCCGACGACAGGGCTCAATCTGCACATTTTTTTATCTCTGAAAATCGCTCTAGCAAAGGTGTTTCAGAGAGATTTCCCGCATTGAGCTGCACATTTAATTTCACATTTTTAAGAGTGCTGGCGGGGTTCTGCTGTTTCTCAATCAATTGGACTGTCGGCGCCAATGTGCGCCTTCCCGCATCATGCATCCCTGCTTTCGACTTCGTGGTAGCTCAGTCACCGCTGCGTCGAACCTCGGATTGTTCAGCATCATTATCACGTCATGGGACGGGGTTGATGAGTGGAATATTCCATTCGGCGCCTTTGCCTGCCCCTGAAAGTTCATCCCAGTGGTTATTACGCCTGGTTGTCTGAGCCGCAATCTGAACGCGCTAAAGACGACCAGCGATTGTTGGGGTTGATCAAGCATTCGTGGCTGAAGAGTGGCGGGGTTTATGACTATCGCAAAATCCATGACGATCTGCGCGAGGTCGGTGAGGGTTGTGGTCGGCATCGCATGGCGAGGCTGATGCGTCTTGAAGGTCTGCGCTTTCAGACAAGGTATCGACGACGCCCTGGGAAGTACGGAGGTAAGCCAGTCGATCAAAAAACAGCCAATTATAGTTAGCGAGATAATTCTAGATAATTCCCATGCCCCTCAGCCTGACTAGTCAATCAGCCGCGGCTCCCTTACCTTGACCTGCGCTTGGGTGCGGCTGGTGGCCAGCAGCCGAAGCATCATGTTCATGATGCGTGAGGACGGCATAGCGATTGGGCGATTCAAGGTACGCAAGCTGATGAGCGAGATGAAACTGGTCAGCAAACAGCCCGGTTCACATGCCTATAAAAAGGCAACACTGGAGCGGCCAGATATCCCGAACGTGCTGGATCGGGAGTTCACAGTGGCGGGGCCGAATGAGGTCTGGTGCGGTGACATCACGTACGTCTGGGCTCAAGGTCGCTGGCACTATGTGGCGGCGGTGATCGATCTGTTCGCCCGCCGCGTAGTGGGCTGGGCATTTTCATCGAAGCCCGATGCCGACCTGGTGATCAAGGCTTTGGACATCGCGTATGAACAGCGTGGCCCCCCAGAATGTTCTGTTTCACAGCGATCAAGGAAGCCAATACGGCAGCCGAAGCTTTCGCCAGCGACTATGGTGTTATCGCTTCACGCAAAGCATGAGCCGGCGCGGAAACTGCTACGACAATGCGCCGATGGAACGGTTGTTTCGCAGCCTGAAAACAGAATGGATACCGACCGTGGGTTACATGAGTGCATCGCTGGCACAGCAGGATATCGGTCGGTTTTTGATGTAGAGGTACAACTGGCAACGGCCACATCAATTCAACAGTGGGCTAGCCCCCTCAGTGGCCGAGGAGAAACTTAACGCAGTGTCCGGGATTAGTTGACCACTACACTCATCGCTTGGACTTTGAAGAAAATGGAGTTTATTAGCGACGATCTGAGTCGCCACCGATAGCTGTAATGCTTCCCCCAATCCCCCTCCGCTAGAGCAAAAGCAACAACTCTTTCCTTGCTACCCCTACTAGCGCTCACGTTGCTCAATTCAGCCTAAAATCGGCTTGACTACATTATGCGAACCAGAAGCTCATGGAACCTGGGGTATGTCCCGGCGTATGCAGGGCCACGCCGCAACCGCAGGCCAGTTCTTCGTCGTCCGCCAGCCAGCGATCCGGTGCCGGTACCGGCGTGTAAGGTACGCCGAACATGCTGCACTGCATCTCCAGGTTGTCCCAGAGGAACTGATCCTCCTTGTGCAGGTGCAGGGTTGCGCCGGTTTTTTCCTTCATCTGTCCGGATGCCAGGAAGTGATCCAGGTGGGCATGGGTATGAATGATGCTCACCACCTTCAGCCCCAGCGCGTCGAGCCGCGCCATGATCAGGTCGGGATTGCCGCCCGGGTCGACGACTATGGCCTTTTTTGTAACAGGATCGCCAATGATCGTGCAGTTGCACTGCAAGGGACCGACGGGGAAGGTTTCGCGAATAAGAGTGGGCTTGGCGGCTTCCATGGGATGTTCCTGAAGAAATCGATGGGCCATTCTCGCACAGCTTGCAGCCGCAGCTTTGCCGCGCAATGCAGACAACGACAACTGCCGCCCACGCCCCGGGACGGCAATCATTCACAGTCAGAACGCCAACTGCAGGGTTTCCTCGCCTTCCAGCGCCAGCAGAAACTGCTTGGCCTGCAGGCCGCCGGCAAAACCGGTGAGGCTGCCCGAGGCGCCGATCACCCGGTGGCAAGGCGCGATGATCGAGATCGGGTTCCGGCCATTGGCCGCACCGACTGCGCGCACGGCCTTGGGACTGCCCACCTGCGCGGCAATCTGGCTGTAGCTGCGGGTTTCACCGAAAGGAATGGTCAGCAGCGCCTGCCAGACCTTGCGCTGGAACTCGGTGCCGACAAAGTCCAGTTCCAGTTCGAAGCGATCGCGGCTGCCGGCAAAGTACTCCTTGAGCTGGCGTTCGGTTTCCAGCAAGACCGGATGATCGTCGGCAGGCTGCAACGGGCCGAGACGCACCCGGTTTTCGCGTTCGTTCTCCCAGAGAATCGCGGCGAGCTTCGTGCCTCTGGCAACCAGGGTCAGTTGACCGACGGGCGAGTTGATCAATTTGAATACGCAGGACATGGTAAGCCTCCTTTATCTTCCAGGGAGATCAGGCCCGGACCTGGCCTTCATCTCGGTACGCCTGCACTGTAGATCGACATTCAAGCGCAAGAACTACGTTTCTTGCGCTTGAACTCAGTGCCGGATTTTCCTGGGGCCGCTACATCGGCTACTCATCCTCTTCGATCAGATAGCAATTGTCACTGCTGCTGCGCCGGCCGTGGGGATCGACGATAAAAGCCCCGCGCCCGTTGCCGCACTCCAGCAGATGCACCGGCGACAGCTCACGCTGTTGATCGATACGCGCATTGAGCCGGACGATATAGGTACCCAGCGCAAGCGCCACGCAAAGAATCAGCAACAGGCACAACACCAACTGGTCGGTGTAACCCGCGCAGGTCTTTTCAGAAGGCATAGGCAATAGAGCCCGATCCTGCTGCCAGCCCGCCCCCATTCCCGGTCAAGAACCCTGACAGCGGCCCACCCCCGCCCAGGCGCGCCACAGACGTGCCGGGCGACAAGGCACAGGCCATCAGGCCGATGACAATCAAGACCAGCAGAATGCCTTTGACGACAGGAGACAGGTTCATGGTGGCGCTCTCTTGGTGTAAAAGCCGCCACCCTAGAGTCCGACAGGTTAACGCCAGGTAAACATCGGTAAAAAACGCGCCGGCTCCGTTATCCTCTGGGCCACTGAGCGACACAGGTCCAAGGGGACGTTCCCGTGCATATCCACCTGCTGCTGGTCGAGGACAACCTCGACCTGGCCAACACCGTCATCGAATACCTGGAGATCACCGGGATCGTCTGCGATCACGCCAGTAATGGCCAGACCGGCCTGAACCTGGCGCTGAGCCAACACTATGATGTGATCCTGCTGGACATCATGCTGCCGCGCCTGGACGGCCAACAGCTGTGCAAACAGCTGCGCGAACAGGGCAAACAGACACCGATCCTGATGCTCACCTCGCTGGATGCCCTGCCGGACAAGCTCGCCAGCTTTGCCATGGGCGCCGACGATTACCTGGTCAAGCCCTTCGAACTGGCCGAACTGGTAGCCAGGATCCGCGCCCTGAGCCTGCGGCGCAGCGGCCAGGCCAGCCGCCTGCAAGTGGCCGACCTGACCATGGACCTGTCCACCCGCAAGGTCAGTCGCGCCGGACAGGAACTGCACCTGTCGCCCACCTGCTGGACCCTACTGGAATGCCTGATGCGTGCCAGTCCCGAGCCGGTGGGGCGCGAACGTCTCGAGGCGACGGTCTGGGGCGACGAGCCGCCGGACAGCAACACCCTCAAGGTGCACATGCACCGCTTGCGCAAGGCGGTGGACAAGGATTTCAGCCAAACGCTGATCCACACTATTTCTGGCGTCGGTGTGCAGTTGAGGACCCCATGCGTAAAGGCCTGAGTCTGAAATGGGTGATCAGCGGCAGTTTCCTGCTGTTGATCGCCGTGGTGCTGCTGATCTACAGCCAGCTGCTATCGAGCTATAGCATCCGAGGCCTGCTCTATACCGCCAGCGCCATGATGGAAGAAGAAGCCCTGTATTTCGTCAGGCACTACAAGAAAGACCCAAGCCTTGCCCCGCCGCAGAACTATTTCTTCAGCAGCGTTATCGGCAAGGAAGCGCTGCCGCCGAAAATTCGCCAGTTACTGGATACGCCGCCAACCCTGTCCTTCGGCGCCGTGCAGGTGTTCGGTGAACTGGACGCCGATGGACAGGATGAAGTCAAAGCGATCCTGGCCCAGCCCCTGGGTGACGGCAAAATCCTCTACATGTTCGATGTCGACCACGACCATGAAGAAGGTGGCGAGGTCGAGACCCCGTTGTCGGATGCCTATCTCGATCACGAACTGAACAGCATTAATGTCATCAGTCTGGCGGTATTCATCCCGGCACTGATCATCATCGCCCTGCTGGTCTGGTGGCTGGTACGCCCTCTCGGCCGGCTGGCCCAGTGGTCCACCACCCTGAAAGATCCGGAGGAGGTGTCCAGCCAACGCCCGAATTTCCGTTTCAAGGAGTTCAATGTCCTGGCCGACTCCCTGGCCCAGAGCGTGCAACAGGTGCAGGCCGCCAGCCAGCGCGAAGGGCGCCTGCTGCGCTACACCAGCCATGAGTTACGCACGCCGCTGGCGGTGCTCAAGGCCAACCTGGAACTGCTGACCCTGCAGGCCGGGGGCTCCCTGCCCCCGCCTCTGCAACGTATCGAACGCTCGGTGCTGAACATGCAGCGCATTGCCGAGACGCTATTGTGGATGAGCCGCGAGCGCGTTGAACCCTTGCCGGAAGAAGCCATCGACATGGCCGAGTTGTTCAACGAATTGATCCAGGAGCATCGCTACCTGATCGGCAAGCGGGATATCGAACTGATCCTCGACATCAGCAACGAGCCTTGTCGCCTGCCTCTGACCGCCTGCCGAATCGTGGTTGGTAACTTTCTGCGCAATGCCCTGCAATATGCTGAAGAAGGCAGCATCGAAATCACCTTCGAACAGCTGCAACTGCGCATCGTCAACCGTATCCGTGATACCAGCCAGTCAGAAGAATCCAGCGACTTCGGCTACGGCCTGGGCCTGGAGCTGATGCGTCAGTTGTGCGCCAGGCTGGGCTGGCACATCCAGGTCCTCACCGAACAACAGCGCTTCACCGTGACCCTGGACTTCAACACCGCAGAGCCCCCTGCTTCGCCCCAGGAGCGAGCCGAGGACGATACCTGCAAGATCAGCTGAGCGCTCAATCAGCCCAGTAATCCCAACTCCTGAGCCCGGGCCACGGCCTGGGTGCGACGCTCCACCCCCAGCTTGCTGTTGATATGACTGGCATGGGTCTTCACGGTGTGCAGCGAGATAAACAACTGATCGCTGATTTCCTGGTTGGAACAGCCCTGGGCGATCAGTTGCAGCACCGCCAGCTCGCGGGAGCTGAGGGCTTCACCGTGATGCTGCTCCAGGGAATCACGTGCCACGGCGGCCGGCAGGCGTTCGAGCAAGGTCTGGCGCAATGGCGTCGCCGCCCCCTGCTGAAGTTGCTCGCGAACCCAGGCCGGATGCGCCCGCACCGCCCATTCGAAGGGTTGCAATGCCCCGCCCACGGCAGCCTCCAGCGCCTGGGCAAAGGCCTGTCGGGCCTCGGGGTCGCGCCCCTGGGCCAGCAACAGCGCGACCTTCTGATTCAGCGCCATCACATTGAGCATCTGCCGCCCGGTCTGCCGGCCATGCTCCAGCAGTTTGTCCAGGCGCTGCTCGGCCAGGGCCGGCTCGCCCTGGATGCTGTCGAGCAAGGCTTGCTGCAATTCGATATGCAGCGGCAGCTGTGGATGAAATTCCGGCGCCGCTGCGGCCTGGTCGCCGGTGTAGGTCTGCCCCAGGCGAGCCAGCCAGGCCTGCGCCAGGTCCGTGCGGCCCTGGGCCAGCCAGAGTTCGCATTTGACCAGGGTGATCATCGCCAGGTAGTAGATCGGCGGTACGTCCCAGATGTGCATCAGGCGTTCGGCTTCGGCCAGTTCGGCAAAGGCCTTGGCAAATTCACCGTTGTGACCTTCCAGGTTGGCGATCACGCAATGGCCGATCAGCACGCTGATATCGCGACAGGCCCGTGCCTCGACCAGCCCCGCCCGCAGGCGCGCCAGTCCGGTCTCGGGCTGGCAACGCAACGCCATCAGGTAACCTTCGTACAGCGTCAGCCGCGCCCGTATCGCGTACAGGCGTTGCGCCGACAGACCATACAAGCGCTGCAAGCCCTGGCGGACCTCATCCAGCGCCCGCAGGATCTCGCCGCGGGCTTGCAGCACCCGGGCCCGGTCGTAATGGGCCAGGGCCTCGAACAAGGGGTTGCCGACCCGCTGCGCCAGTTCCAGGGACTCGCGGTTGAGCCCCCGGGCACGCCACAGGTCGCCATCGGCGATCGCCAGGTTGGACAGGGTCGACAGGCACACCAGCCGCTGCCCGTAACGTTTCTGGGGCAAGGTTTCCAGGGCTTCGGTGCAATACAGCAGGGTCAGCTCGCGATTCCCCCGTCCCCGGGCGACGATCCCGCTCAAGGCCAGCCATTGCGCCAGCATGGATTTCTGCGCAGTGGCCGAGGGGGCCGGCAGGAAGCGGCTCAAATGGCTGGCCAGCTCCTCGGCGGCGTCCAGCTGGCACGCCAGCCCCAGCGCCCAGCTGTACAGCACGATCAGCCGCGGGGTGCTGATCAGCAGGCTATCGGGCAAGTCCATTTTCCAGCGCAGCAGCATGCCGACGTTCTGCTCGGCCAGCAGTTGTTCCTCGGACAGGTTCTGTACCAGGTTCGCCGCCACGTCCAGGTGCCCGGCGCGCAACGCCTGCTCCACCGCTTCGTCCAGCAGCCCCTGGGCGTTGAACCAGCGACAGGCCCGCAGGTGCAGGCTGGCCGGCGGCAATATCGCGTTGGCGGTGGGCCGGGTGCGCAGCAGGTCGGAGAACAGGTGGTGATAACGGTACCAGTGCCCCTGCTCGTCCAGCGGCACCAGGAATACCTGGTGGGCCAACAGGTAACGCAGGATCTCGGCACTGTCGTGGGACTCGCGCAATGCATCGCACAGGTCGATGCAGAAACGTTCCTGGGGCGCCGTGTCGTAGAGGAACGACTGCACTTCGGCAGGCAGGCAATCGATGACCTCTTCCAGCAGATAATCGCGAATCAGGCCTTCACCGCCATTCAGCGACTGCGGCAAGGTTGCGCCACTGCCCGCCTCCGAGGCCGCCAACAGCCAGAAGCGCAGCCCCGCCACCCAGCCTTCGCTGCGCAGGATCAGGCTTTCCAGCGCCTCGCCGCGCAGCGAACTGCTGTGCCGGTCGAGCAGGGTCAGGGATTCGTCGTAGGTCAGGCGCAAGTCCTGCTCATGCAGTTCCAGCAACTGCCGCGACAGGCGCAGACGCGCCAGGTGCCAGTCCGGGCGCTGGCGGCTGGTTACCAGCACCAGCAAGCCGTCGGGCAAATGATTGAGAAAGAACTGCAAGCAGCGATCGAGCACCGGCCCCTGGGCCAGGTGGTAATCGTCCAGTACCAGCAACAAGGGAGAAGCACTGGAAAGATGGGCCGCCAACTCATCGAGCAGCCCGTCCAGCCATTCTTCGAAGGCGAAGGGCTGGTGGCGCTGGCGCATCTTCAGCAGCCCGAGGGATTGGTTGCCCAGTTGGGCGAAATATTGTTGCAGCCCCTCAAGCAGGCGCTCGAGAAAACGTCCCGGATCGCTGTCCCGGCGACTGAGCCCCAGCCACAGGCTGCGCCAGTGCGGCGGCAGGCTTTGGCAGAACTCCACCGCCAGCGAACTCTTGCCAAAACCGGCCGGTGCGCTGACCAACAGCAGCCGGCCATTGAGGCCCGCGCTCAAGCGCTCGCACAGACGCGGCCGCAGTACGTAGCCGTCGGGCAAGGGAGGTCGGTAGAAGCGCCCTTCCGGCGCGGGAATGGCCGCACCGGCAGGCCCCTGGATACGGGACAGATCAGTCATGGCCAACTCTTATTGAAGTGCTGTTGTCGGCAATACAGATGTCGGCAGACTAGCGGTAAAAAGCCCCCTGTTGAAGATTTTTGCTACAGATGGATAGAAAAAGAATACAACCGGGTTTTTCAGCGTTCCCCGCGTACCAGTAGGAGCGAGCTTGCTCTCGATAAGGGCAGCGCGGTTTTACCGGGAGGTGGCATCGTCTGGAGTATTTTTCGCGAGCAAGCTCGCTCCAGAGGCCACCCCGGGTCTTGTAGAAAAACGCAGACAATAAAAAACGCCCCGAACCAGTCGGGGCGTCGATCGAGGATGCGCCTCGATTTACCGCGGGTTAACGAACGCCATCCTGGCGCAGGGCCGCCGGAGTGAAGTCGCTGGTGGTGGCGGTGAAGCCGAAGTCGTAGGCCGATTTCTCTTCGTTCTTCATGCCCAGTGCCAGGTAACGACCGGACTGCAGGTCGTAGAGGGTTTCCAGGGCGTACCACGGCACTTGCTTGTCGTAATAGTTCTCGGCATGCGCCTCGGCCACGCGCCACAGCTGGCCACGACCGTCGTAGTGGTCGATCACCGCGGCCTGCCAGGTGTCTTCATCGATGTAGAAGTCACGCTTGGCGTAGATATGGCGCTGACCTTCCTTCAGGGTCGCAACCACGTGCCAGACACGACGCAGCTCGTAGCGGGCCAGGTCCTGGTTGATGTGGCCGGCCTTGATGATCTCGGCGTACTTCAGTTGCGGCGAATCGAGCTTGTAGCTGTTGGAGGCGATGTACATCTCCTTCTTGCCTTCCAGCTTCCAGTCGTAGCGGTCCGGCGCGCCGTTGTACATGTCGAGGTTGTCGGAGGTACGCAGGCCGTCGGCGGCGGTACCCGGACCGTCATACGACACTTGCGGGGCGCGACGCACACGACGCTGGCCAGCGTTGTAGACCCACGCCGAACGCGGCTCCTTCACCTGGTCGAGGGTTTCGTGCACCAGCAGCACACCACCGGCCAGACGCGCTGGCGCGGTCACTTTCTGCTTGAAGTAGAACAGGATGTTGCCCGGGTTGGCCGGATCGTAGTCCTTCATCTTGTCGCGGAACACGAACTGGTCCTGGAAGTACACCAGGCTGAACGAGCCGTTGGCCTGTGGCGTCGCCTGGGTCACCAGGCGAGTCACGCTGCCGCCGCGATAGCGGGTGATGTGGTTCCAGATGACTTCCACGCCGCTTTTCGGAATCGGGAACGGAATGGCGGTCTTGAAGTTTTCCAGGCCGTTGCCGCCGCTGACCAGGTTGGTCTTGGTGGCGTTTTCCTTGATCGCGGCGAACACATCGGCAGGCACCGTAGCGCCGCGATGGGAAGGATAGACCGGCATCTTGTAGGTTTCCGGGTAGCGCTTGAACATCGCGTACTGCCCCGGCGCCAGCTTGTCCTTGTACTGCTCGACGTTCTGCGCGGTGATGGTGAACTGCGGCTGCTCGCTGGCGTACGGGTTGGACAGGAAGCCCTTGCCATCCACACTGCCGGCGTTGGTCGGCAAGGCTTTCCAGGCCGGAATGGTGCCGGCTGAGTTACCGGCCATTTCCGCGCCCATCGGCGTCAGGGAGGTACCCAGCTTGGCCGCTTCATCGGCCGAGACCGCGGCCATGACCCCGGTCGCCAGCAGCGACAGCCCGAGGACACCGACCTGCAACAGACTCTTGGTTACTTTCATATTCTTGTTCTTCCTGAAAATGCAGTGCTTAGAAGTTCACGCCGAAACTGAGGGCCACGAAGTCACGGTCATCCACGGTGGTGTACTTGCCGTCGAAGAAGTTGGTGTACGCCAGGCTCGCGGTGTAGGTGTTCTGGTACTCGGCATCCACGCCCAGGCTGATGGCCTTGCGACCTTCCTCGAAGTTGCCGCCAGGGCCAGGCGAGTAACCGCTGACGTCATGGGACCAGGCCACGTTCGGCTTGAGGTTCACACCGGCGAACACGTCGTTGTATTCCCAGATGGCACGACCGCGATAACCCCAGGAAGTCGAGGTGGTGAAGCCGTCGTCGTTGCAGTTGCGGCTGCGATTGTTGGTCGCCGCGCCTGGACCCGCACCGTTGATGGTGCTGGTATTGAGGATCTGCGAGCAGGTGTCCAGGCTGCCGGTGGCAGGCAGTTCGCCCGGGCCATAGACCGGATCGCGGCCGTAACGAACCTTGGAGGTGCTTTCCAGTCCGCCCACGTAGGTCAGGCCGACTTCACCAACCAGGGTCAGGCGGCTCGCGCCCATGACCTGATCGAAGAAGTGGGTGAAGGTGGTCTGCAGCTGGGTGATCTCTTTACGGCGATAGCCGTGCAGGTCCTGACCCGGGGAGCCGTCGAGCAGCGAGGCATTGGCCAGGGTGCCGCCCAGGGGGCGAACACCGGCGAACAGGATATCGGTGGAGTTCAGCTGCACCGGAGCGTTCGGGCGATAGCTGATCTCACCGCTCCATGCGGTACCGGTAGGCAAGGTGGTGGAGAAGCTCAGGCCGTAGAGGCGGATGTCTTCAGGGTACTCGACGAAGTACTCGGAGCTGCCCGCCACCACCAGTGGGCCCAGGGCGCGGAACGCTGGAGGCAAGGCCGCGACACGGTCGAAGACCGACTGCGGAGCACCGGTGGCGCTGAAGATCGGCGCACGGCTGTGGTAGTTCATGAAGTACGCGCCGAACTCGGTGTCGAGCGGCTCGTACATGTACTTGAAGGACACGCCCCACTGCCCGCTGTCCCGTGCATCGCGGTCCGGGCCACGACGCACCAGCACGCCTTCCTGATTGACGTCGACGCCCGCGGCGGCCAGTGGCCCCAGGGCAATCGACGGAATGGTCGAGCGCTTGTTCAACACGCGCAGGTTGTCGCTGCAACCATCGGCGATGATGTCCGGCTGGGAGAAGAAGGTGCCGCAGTTGTCGACGACGGTCTGGTCCCATTCCAGCTGATAGAAAGCTTCGGCCGAGAGGTTCTCGGTCAGGCTCTGGGAGACATAGAACATGTTGACCGGGATCAGGCCTTCCTTGATCTCCGCGCCAGGACGGCGGAAAGCCGATACGTCGATCGGGTTGATCGAGTTGATGCCGCCGCCGATGAAGGTACTTTCACCCCAGCTCACGACTTGCTTGCCCAGGCGCACGGAACCCGGCTGCTCGGCGATCGAGTAGTTGTGGTAGATGAAGGCGTCGAGGATCTGCCCGCCGGAGGACTTGGCGCCTTCCTTGCGGTTGCTGTCGCTGATGTCCTTGAACTCGCGGCTTTCGTCCTTGAGCTCGAAGTCATACCAGTATTTGCCACGGACGAAGACGCCGGTATCGCCGTATTTCAGTTCAAGGTCGTGGATGCCCTTGAAGATCTTGGAAAAGGTTTCGCCGCTTTTGAAGTTAGCGTGGCCATCGTCAGAGGTCTGGGACAGGCCATGACCACCGTTGTTGACACCAATCAGATTCTTGTTGGGGCTCTGGGTAGACCAGCTCGCACCCAGCGATAGAGAAGAGTCGAACTGACCTTCGATTTCACCGATGTTGAAACTGACGCCGAAGGCAGGTCCGGCGAGCGTAGAGGCGAGACTGACGGCCAGAGGCAGTTTCGCCCGGCGCCAGAACTGGTTTACTGATGTCATCGACGCTACTCCATGTGCTTTATTGTTATGGCAGTGAGCACTTTTAAAAACGCTCTGAACGGGCGGAACCCAGTCAGCCCCGAAGTCGTTCAAAGTTGCATCGCCCCATGTTGTGCGGTTGCCCCGTTCTTAAAAATCCTTGGGCGGACTATAGCCAGCAGGTGGTACGGCTTGATCCCTCTAAAGTGTGATTTGCAGCCTCCAACCACTCTGGAACGGTCCTTTCGCCAGTCCGGCAAATGCCGGCACGGCAAGGATGGCTGAAAATTCGGATTTGACAAGGCAAGCGCTTGCTTGGTGGGCTCTACCGTGCCCTTTCGGGCACGGTAGGAGGTGTTTATAGCGTCGAAAGAAAGGTGCTGTTGTTGGCCTGCCATTCGGTGATGTCGAGGCGGATGCGCTTCTTGTCGAGCTTGCCGACACTGGTCTTGGGAATTTCAGTAACAAGGGCGATCTGGCTGGGAATCGCCCACTTGCTCAAGTGCCCCTGTTCGACAAACGGCTTGAGATGCTCCTTGAGCTCCTTGGCCTCGATCGCATGCCCTTCACGGACCACCAGCAAGGCGAACGGGCGCTCGCCCCATTGCGGATCGGGGATCCCCACCACTGCTACTTCGCGTACCGCCGGGTGACGGCTGATCAGGTCTTCCAGGGCGAGGGACGATACCCACTCGCCTCCGGTCTTGATCACATCCTTGATCCGGTCGCGAATATCGATCACGCCCATGCCGTCGAGAGTCGCCACGTCGCCGGTGTGCAGCCAGCCGCCTTCCCACAGCTCTGCGCCCTTCTGCGGCTCGTTGAAATAGCCTTCGGTCAACCAGGGCGCGCGCAGCACCAGCTCACCCTGGGTCTCACCATCGGCCGGCAGGAAGTTGCCGTCGCCATCGACAATCGCCGCCTCCACCAGAGGTCCGGGCACGCCGGCCTTGATCCGGTAGGTAGTGCGTTCATCCTCGGTGCCCACCAGCAGTTCTTCGTTGAGGTGAGCGCAGGACACCAGCGGCCCGGTTTCCGACATGCCATAGGCTGCCGTCAGCTGAATGCCCTTGGCCTTGGAGGCCTCGTACAGCGCACGGTTGAGCGCGCTGCCGCCAATGACGATCTTCCAGCCGCCGAAATCCGTGCCCTGGGCCGCCTTGGCATTGAGCAGCATCTGCAAGATAGTCGGCACGCAATGGGAGAAGGTGACCTTTTCCTTGCGCCACAGCTCCACCAGCAGTTCCGGGTCGTAACGGCCGGGGTAGACCTGCTTGAGGCCGAGCATGGTCGCCACATAAGGCAGGCCCCAGGCATGCACATGGAACATCGGGGTAATGGGCATGTACACATCGCTGGTGCCCAGCAGGCGCACGCTGTCGATGCTGCCCATGATCACCGCCACGCCCATGGTGTGCAGCACCAGCTGGCGGTGGGTGAAGTACACGCCCTTCGGATTGCCGGTGGTGCCTGTGGTGTAGAAGGTGGTGGCCACCGAGTTTTCGTCGAAATCCTCGAAGGCGTACTGGGTGCTGGCAGCCGCCAGAAGCTGCTCGTATTCGCCCACCAGGTTGGGCAGGTCGGCGCTCTTGTCCGGGCCGTCGGTCAGCAGCAGGGTTTTCTGCACCGTGCTCAGTTGCCCGGCGATCGCCTGGTAGAGCCCGACAAACTCGCTGTTGACCAGCACGAAGCGGTCCTCGGCGTGATTCATGGTGTACAGGATCTGTTCCGGCGACAGACGCACGTTGATGGTATGGATCACCGCGCCGATCATCGGGATGGCGAACATGCACTCCAGATAGCGATGGCTGTCCCAGTCCATCACCGCCACGGTATCCCCGGCCTTGACCCCGGCAGCCGTCAACACGTTCGCCAGCCTGGCCACGCGCTCGATCAGGGTTGGGTAGCTGTAACGCAGCTTGTCCCGGTAGACGATTTCACGGGTTTTCTCGTAACGGGTGCCGGACATCAGCAGCCGCTTGATCAATAGCGGGTATTGGTAGGCGCCTTCGGCTGGCGGAATAACGCGAGTCTGCAACATAAGCATCCCTTTTCGTGACTGCACGGTCGTGGCTGAAGAACGCTCACTCTAGAGCGCCGCTGGCTCTGCCAAATCAGCCAAAGGAATGATTTGCAGAGCCGTACGAATGCTAGCTCCAAGCCAGCATTCGCGCGACCAGACATTCGCCATGGGAAGGCACATGCGTGAGCGTCAAGCCGTTTGCTCGGCCACCCTGCGCGGGAATAGCTCGGCGCCCCGAATCAGCTCAAGGCGCCAGGCCCCATTACAGCCCCATCAGTTAGCCCCGGGTGTAGCCCCGTGCGGTTGCAAATGCTGTTGCAGGTAGCTGCGCAGACGTTTTTCCACATCGCGGTTACGCGGCCTGGGCAACCCGGCCGGCCATTCGCCACGCGCCAGCGCGCGAATCGGCGCCTGCTGGCTCATGCCCCGGCGCTGGATCTGACGCAGCCCCTGATCCCACCAGACATGGCGGCAAGCCTCGACATAGGGCGAGATCGGGCCGCAGCTGCCATACAGCAGGTCGCGTCCGACTTTTTGCATGTCCTTGTTCTGCCGCCTCAAGTAGAACTTGATCCGCGAACGCTGAAACAGCGACGGCAAGGGTTTACGCCGTGGGACCTCGCGCTGCAGGCGCAGCAACTCCGGCCGGAAGGCTTCGCCATGGCGCTGGAAGAACAGCGCTTGCATGGCGTGGAAGAAGTCCTTGTCGGAGAAGTAGTGATAGATGCAACTCTTGCTCTCGCCCACGGATTGACCGCGCAAGGCGAATGACAAGGCGATCTGCTCCAGGGTGTGCAGGTCCTTGATGTGGGCGCTCCACTCGTCAATCAAGGCAATCGAGGCTTGCATCAGCGGACCATCGCCAGCCGTCAGGCCACAAACCCCGCTGTTGAACAGGCGCTGATCGTCGGCTACCGACTGACCGCTGGCCTGCAGATAGCGGTCGAGCTTGACGAACTCAGGCCGGGTACGGACTTCGGACCAGAGAAACTCGTCTTCGTCGATCAGGTACCGGCCGGGCGCGATGCGATCGAACAACCGCTGCGGGTCGGCCTCGAACAAGGTGTCGGTATCGACAAACAGGGTCTTGTCCGCCAGCACGAGGCCCGCGGCAAAGGCACAGGCCTTGCGCCGGTGGTAGTAGCCCTGGTCACCCTGCCACTCGACCAGCGTTTGCTCGCTCAACGGCACCACTTGCACCGGCCAGCCGCGGTAATCCTCGGGACGGTCGGTCATGACCCGAATCACCAGCGGTTCGGCACTCTTGCTCTGGTCGAGGGCCGTCAGAATGCTGAACTTCGCTTCATGGCGATAAACCTCTTTGCCGCCATAAACCAGATAGAGCAACTGCTGCGGTACTTTTTGTATCGTCATCAAGCGTCCGGTCTCGCGCGCTCCGGACGGTCAAGGGGCTCGACCTGCCGGAGTGGCCATAAAAGCGGACGATTGTACGATTAATCCCAATTAAGGATCAGAAATATCCTATAAACCTGGACGAGAAAGACCGCCTCAATGCATCTCGGTAAAGGCCAGCTTCACCCCGATGGCGATCAGTACCGCGCCCATGGTGCGATCGAACCAGTGGCCCATGCGGGCAAAACCGGCGCGGACTTTCTGCTGGCTGAACAGCAGCGCCACCAGGCAGAACCAGGTAGCCGTCGCCACCGCCAGGTACACGCCATAACCGGCCTGGATGGCCAGGGGCGTGTGCGGATTGATGACCACGGTGAACAGCGACAGGAAAAACAGCGTCGCTTTCGGGTTCAGGCCGTTGGTCACGAAGCCGGAAGTGAAGGCACCGCGCGCGGTGCGCTCGCCAACTTCCAGGTGCAGATTCTCGGTAGCAGGCTTGGCCGGCTGCGCCCGCAGGGCCTTGTAGCCGATGTACAGCAGATAAGCGGCGGCGGCCCATTTCAGCGCGTTGAACAGCACGATCGACTGCGACACGATCAGGCCGATACCCAGCAGCGAATACCCCACGTGCAGGAAGATCGCGGTGCCGACGCCCAAGGCGGTCCATGTGCCGGCGCGGCGACCGTGGGTCACGCTTTCGCGCACCACGACGGCGAAATCCGGGCCCGGGCTGGCCACTGCAAGCAGGTGAATAAGGGCGACGGTCAAGAACTCGGCGAGGTACATGGACACTCCTGTGTATCTAATTATTTCATCTGTTAGGCTCGGCAGATTACGCCTTCAGACCCTCGTGCAAAAGGTACAGTTGATGACTAACAATCGCCGCGCCGTCTTCCTCGACCACAGCTCCCTAGACCTCGGCGACCTCGACCTCAGCGCGCTGCGCCACAGCTTCGACGAACTGCAACTGCATGACCGGACCAGCCCCGAACAGGTGGTCGAGCGCCTGCAGGGAGCCCAGGTGGCGATCAGCAACAAAGTACCGCTCAATGCCGAAACCCTGGCCGCCTGCCCCGAGCTGAAACTGATCCTAGTGGCGGCCACCGGCACCAACAATGTCGATCTGGCCGCCGCCCGCGCCCAAGGCATCACCGTCGCCAACTGCCAGGGCTACGGCACACCATCGGTGGCCCAGCACACCCTCATGCTGCTGCTTAACCTCGCCACCCGCCTCGGCGATTACCGCCAGGCGGTCAGCGACGGTCGCTGGCAGCAGGCCCGGCAGTTCTGCCTGCTGGACTTCCCGATCGTCGAACTGCAAGGCAAGACCCTGGGTCTGCTGGGCCATGGCGAGCTGGGTGGCGCCGTCGCCCGCCTGGCCGAGGCCTTTGGCATGCGCGTGCTGCTGGGGCAGATTCCCGGCCGCCCGGCCCGCGCCGACCGCCTGCCGCTGGATGAATTGCTGCCACAAGTCGATGCGCTGACCTTGCACTGCCCGCTCAACGAACACACCCGGCACTTTATCGGCGCCCGGGAGCTGGCCCTGCTCAAGCCCCAGGCCTTTGTGGTCAATACCGCCCGTGGCGGCCTGATCGACGAGCAAGCCCTGGCCGACGCCCTGCGCCGCGGTCACCTGGGCGGCGCGGCCACCGACGTGTTGAGCGTCGAGCCTCCGACCGCTGGCAACCCGCTGCTGGCCCATGACATCCCGCGGCTGATCGTGACCCCACATACCGCCTGGGGCAGCCGCGAAGCCCGGCAGCGCATCGTCGGCCAGCTGGCGGAAAACGCCCAGGCGTTTTTCAGCGGTACAGCGCTGCGGGTCGTCAGTTGATAAACTGCGCCACTTTTTTCCCAGGAGCAGATTATGGATCCGCGCAGTGAAGTACTGCTTCGTCAGGCTGACTTGTTTCAAGGCTCGCTGCTGCTGGCCGGCCTGCCCGCCGATGACCTGCTCGGCCGCCTGCCGGCCGCCCATGGCTGGTGCTGGCACGCCGGCGACCAGGCCGCGCTGGATGCACGCTTCGCCGGGCGCAGCCACTTCGGCGTGACGGCCCCCGAGCCAGGCTTTGCCAACGCCGTGCTGTTCCTGCCCAAGTCCAAGGAATTGACCGACTACCTGCTCAACGCCCTCGCCTCGCGCCTGGCCGGGCGCGAGCTGTATCTGGTCGGGGAAAAACGCAGCGGCATCGAACGCGCGGCCAAGCAGCTCAACCCCTTCGGCAAACCGCGCAAGCTCGACAGCGCGCGGCACTGCCAGCTGTGGCAAGTGACGGTCGACAACGCGCCACAAGCCGTCAGCCTGGAAAGCCTGGCCCAGGAATATGAACTGCCGTTGGCCGAAGGGCCGCTGAAAGTGGTCAGCCTGCCGGGGGTGTTCAGCCATGGTCGCCTGGATCGCGGCAGCGCCCTGTTGCTGGAACACCTGGACAAACTGCCCAGCGGCCACCTGCTGGATTTCGGTTGCGGCGCCGGGGTTCTGGGCGCGGCGATCAAACGTCGCTACCCCCATAACAATGTGACCCTGCTCGACGTCGACGCCTTCGCCGCTGCCAGCAGTCGCCTGACCCTGGCCGCCAATGGCCTGGAAGCCGAGGTCCTGACCGGTGACGGCATCGATGCCGCGCCTATGGGTTTGAACACCATCCTGACCAATCCGCCGTTCCATGTCGGGGTCCATACGGACTACCAGGCAACGGAGAACCTGCTGCGAAAAGCAGCCAAACATCTGAAAACCGGTGGCGAACTTCGGCTGGTGGCCAACAGCTTCCTGCGTTATCAACCGCTGATCGAAGAGCATCTCGGCCCTTGTTCGATCAAGGCCGAAGGCCAGGGTTTTCGCATCTACAGCGCCAAGCGCGGCTGAAAACCTTTTTGCAAAAGAACGCTTGCCGAATGGGTTTTGCCTAGGCAGAATCCGCTCCGTCCTAGGGGAGTAGTCTCCCGCGAGCGCCACGCTCGCCCGGCATGCGTCAACATACTTGATCCTCAGATCATGGCGCATGCGACCCAAGAGTCCGCACAGACGGACCGCAGGGTTTGACAAGACCTATGACACGCACACCTTACCCGGGGCGGGAAGGCTGTACGTGTCATAGCCGTGTCGACCCGCCCCTTAGGAATGCCCTGATGCTGGATTCTCTACTGGTTCCCACCGCGATCGTTGCCTTGGCCGAAATCGGCGACAAGACGCAACTGCTTGCCCTCATTCTCGCCGCGCGCTTTCGCAAACCCTGGCCGATCATCGCCGGCATCGTCGCCGCGACCCTGGCCAACCATGCGGCAGCCGGTGCGGTAGGCGCCTGGTTCGGCAGCTTCTTCTCGGACGCGACCTTGCACTGGATCCTCGCCGCGAGCTTTACCGCGACCGCGCTCTGGACCCTGGTGCCGGACAAGATGGACGACGACGAAGCCAGCACTGCCCGCAAGTTCGGCCCCTTCCTGACCACGCTGATCGCGTTCTTCCTCGCTGAAATCGGCGACAAGACCCAGATCGCCACCGTCATGCTCGCGGCGCAATACCCGGAACTGTGGCTGGTGATCATCGGCACCACCGCCGGCATGCTGATCGCCAACGTCCCGGTGGTACTGGCCGGCAACTTCGCGGCGGAGAAACTGCCCCTGACCCTGATCCGTCGCCTCGCGGCCTCGGCGTTCTTCATCCTGGCCATTGTCGCGGTGTACAAGGCCATGCAGAGCAGCGGCTGGTTGTAAGCGCACCATCAGCAGGCACGCCTCCAGGCAAACCTGCGAGCACAAAAAAGCCCCGAACCAGTCGGGGCTTTTTTTGCAGGGGGCCGGCTTGTTCACGACCATGTCGTCAACAACGACGCCAGACGATCAGGGCCTCTTGGCCTGCTGGTACAACGGCATCACCTTCGGAATCGCCGCTTCCAACGAGGAAATACGACTGCCGGACGCCGGGTGAGTACTGAGGAATTCAGGTGGCGCGCCTTCCGAGGCCTTGCTCATCTTGTTCCACAGGGTGATCGCCGCGTTCGGGTTGTAGCCGGCGCGGGCCGCCAGTTCCAGGCCGATCAGGTCGGCTTCGTTTTCATTGCCGCGACTGTTGGGCAGGGTCATCAGCAGGTTGACCCCGTTGTCGCCCACGGCGACCGCTTCCTGCGGCGCGCCGGCGATCAGCGCAATCTGCTTCAGTGCGCTGACACCGTAGGCCTTGGACATCGCTTCACGGCCGTGCTCGCGCAAGGCGTGAGCGATTTCATGCCCCATGACCGCGGCGATTTCATCGTCGGTCAGTTGCAACTTGTCGATGATCCCAGTGTAGAAAATGATCTTGCCGCCAGGACCGCAGTTGGCGTTGAGCTCATCGTTCTTGATCAGGTTGACTTCCCAATTCCACTGCGCGGAATCCGGGCGGAACACCGGGGCCTGGGCAATCAGCCGGTTAGCGATCGCCTGGAGGCGCCTGGCATTGGCACTGGACTTGTCCAGCACGTTCTTGCTGCTCGCCTCGCCGATCGTCTGTTGATAGGACTGCGCGTAGGACTGGTTGACCTCATCGGTCGACAGCATGCTGAACATGTACTGCTTGCGATCGACCCCAACAGCGCCACCGCTGGTGGTGTTGACCGACTGGCAACCCGACAGCAGCAACGCAGCGGTGAGTGCACCCAAAACCTGCTTCTTACTCATGAAAACGCTCCCTGAAAACATGGCGCGTATCCTAGGCCCAGTTGTGTATCGACGCCAGATACAACGGACGTGTAGCACACTGTTTTCAGATACGGCGCCGTAGGAAAAAATTCACAGAACCTTCCCCTCCGCGCTGGCAACGGCCGGCAGCTGTCCATTTGCGACATGCCAGCCTACAAAACAGCCATTTTTCCAATCCTCGCTCATGGTCGGCGAGGGCCTTGCCGATACAACGGGGCAGACGTCATTCCTGCGTCCGGAGCCCTTATGAAATTCAAGTCGATCCAGTTTTCCGTGGCCGCCCTGGCCGGTGCCATCGTCCTCAGCGTGGTCGTCGCCCTGGTGCTGTACGCCCTGTTCGCCGGCGCTCGGACCCAGGAGATGGTGCAGCAGCAAACCCAGGCTCAATTCGAGCAAGTCATCGAGCAGCGACTGGTCGGACTGGCGCAGACCCAGGTCAGCCAGATCCAGCGTGAACTCGAGGCGCCCCTGCTGATCGCCGGCGGGCTGGTGCGGATCAACGCGCTGATCGGCAGCAAGGACGCGGACGGCAATCCACAGCTCAATCTCAGCCGCGAGCAACTGATCAACCTGATCAAGGAAAACGTCGCGCAGAACCCGAAGATTCTCGGTGCCTATATAGGCTGGGAAAAGAACGCCATCGACCATAACGACAGCGCCTATGTCGACACCAAGGTGGTGGGTATCGATGCCAGCAACGGACGCTTCCTGCCGTGGTGGTTCCGCAACGAAGACGGCAGCCTGGGCCAGGACAAACTGGTGGACGTGGACGACCAGAAAGTCCTGTCCACTGGCGTGCGTGCCAGCGAGTACTACCTGTGCTCCAAGGAAAGCAAGAAATCCTGCGTGATCGACCCGGCGCCGTACAAGGTCGGCGACAAGATCGTCATGCTCGCCTCCTTTATTGAGCCCATCCTGCTCGACGGGGCCTTCCAGGGCATCGTCGGCGCCGACCTGTCGGTGAACTTCATCCAGGACATGCTCCTGGGCGCCAACCGGAAACTCTATAACGGCGTGGGCGAAATGGCCCTGATCGGTGGCAATGGCCGGCTGGTGGCCTACACCAAGGACCCGAGCAAGTTCGGCGAAAAGGTCAGCGACATTCTCGACAGCGAGGAAGTCGCCAAGCTGGGCAACCTCAAGCGCGGCGAAGTGAACTACAACGTCGATCAGGCCAACGGACGGATCGAGCTGTACCTGCCGTTCGGCATTGGCCAGGCCGACGCCCGCTGGACCCTGATGCTGCAACTGCCGCTGGACGCTGTCATGGCCGACCTGCAGAAACTGCAGAGCGACCTGGCCGAACAACGCAAGGCCGACACCTTCGGCATGGCCATGGTCGGCCTGATCATCGCCGGCCTCGGCCTGCTGGTGATCTGGCTGGTGGGCCACGGCATCGCCCGTCCGCTCAAGCAAATGGTGGCCATGCTCGACGATATCGCCCAGGGCGAAGGCGACCTGACCCGCCGCCTGAGCAGCGACCGCGCCGACGAACTGGGCTCGATCGCCAAGGGCTTCAATACCTTCCTGGCCAAGCTGCAGGCAATGATCAGCCAGGTGGTGACCTCGGTGCAGAGTGTCAGCGACTCCTCCGAACACACTGCCGATATCGCCATTCGCACCAACCAGGGCGTGCACAAGCAGATGGCCGAGATCGACCAGGTGGCCACCGCCGTGCATGAAATGACCGCCACCGCCCAGGACGTGGCCCGCAACGCGACCCAGGCCGCGCAAGCCGCCAACCATGCCGACCAGGCCGCCAGCCAGGGCATGCGGATCGTGCGCGACACCTCGACCGCCATCGGCGCCCTGGCCGTGGAAATCGGCCGGGCTGTGGGCGTCGTGCAGACCCTGGCCAAGGACAGCGAAAACATCAACGCAATCCTGATCGCCATTCGCGGCATCGCCGAACAGACCAACCTGCTGGCCCTCAACGCCGCCATCGAAGCCGCCCGCGCCGGCGAACAGGGCCGCGGCTTTGCCGTGGTGGCCGACGAAGTACGCAACCTGGCGCAGAAGACCCAGCAGGCGACCGAAGAAATCCAGTCGATGATCCAGCAACTGCAGCAAGGCACCCGCGATGTGGTGCGGGTCATGGAGGACAGCCAGAACCGCACCGACGAAAGCGTGCAGCACGCGGCAAAAGCAGCCGAGGCCCTGGAAACCATCACTCAGGCGGTGTCGGTGATCAACGACATGAACACCCAGATCGCCAGCGCCGCCGAAGAGCAGAGCGCGGTCGCCGAGGACATCAACCGCAACGTGATCAATATCGGCCAGGTGGCCAACGAAGTGGCGGGCGGCGCCGACGAATCCAGCGCGGCCAGCGCCGGCCTGACCAAGCTGGCCGAGCAGCAGCGGCGCCTGATCAATCAGTTCAAGGTGTAAAAAAGGCCCTGCGGACCTTGCGCAGCCTTCGGCAGCGATCGAGTTGGGCGGCACTCCGTGCGAAGCGCTCGCCGAATCAGGCCACGCGATTCAGGGACGGCGTCAACCCGGGGTCAGGCATTCCGGGGCGTTGAGCTTCGGATCGTTCACCAGGTTGGCCAGCACCCGCTCGCGCAAGGCGGCTGGTGGGCTGGCCAGCAAGGCTTGCAGCATCGGCAACGGTGTATCGGGGTCGAGCCAGGCTTCCTGGCCCTGGGCATCGAGAATCAATGGCCGACGCTGGCTGGCCGCCGGCTGGGTGACCACCGCGGTGCTCAGCCAGACCTGTTCCTGCACTGGATAGGCTTCCCAGATCGCTGCGAAGAACAGCGACGAACCCTCCCCCGGCGTCAGCCAGTACGGGCGTTTGCGGGTGCCGCCGCGCCATTCGTAAAAACCGTTGGCCGGCAGCAGGCAGCGGCGCTGGCGAAAGGCTTCGCGGAACATCGGCTGTTCGGCCAGAGTTTCGGCACGGGCATGGGCCGGGGTGCGCGACAGATCGGTCAGCCAGGGCGGCGTCAGACCCCAGCGGGCGCGGGCAAGGTTGCGCTGGCCGTCGCTGCTGCGCAGGATCAGCACCGAATCGTTGGGTGAAATGTTCCACTGCGCCTGCTGGTCCGCCGGAAATCCGGGCAAGGCGGCAAACGCTTGGTTCCAGCGAAACAGGGCATAACGTCCACACATGGGGCAAACAACTCTCGGAAAATCGGCGGCCAGCCTAACAGATCAGCACACCGGCATGATTGGCCGGCTCGTCGCCGGGCATCGGCAGCGCGGCATTGTACGCGGCGATCAGCTCCCGAGCGTATTGCGCCTGATCGTTATCCACCGCCAGCCCAAGGAGGCCGAACATGGGCAACTCACCGGTACCGCCAAGCAAATCCCGCCCCACCAGATGCGCCTCGACCCCCTCGCTGGCCAGCATGCCCTGGAGCAACTCTGCCTCCAGCAGGTTTTCCGGTTCGTAGATTCGCTGCATAAAGCCCCCCGTCACTCGTTTTCGCTGCGCACGTCGAGCATCCATTCCTGCCCGTCGGTCTGCAGGGTGAACACAATGGGCCGACAACAGACCGGACAATCCTCGATGTACTGCTGATCGCCCCCGGACAGGTCCAGTACAGCCTCGGCCTCTTCACCACAGTAGGGACATTGATAGCGCTCGGTTTCCAGCATCGCGGCCTCCGGAGTGACTTGTGCGTATAATCGCCGGTCTATTTGCAGGGCTATTGAGATCTGAGCTTACTTTTCAGACCGCGCCCGGCTATTTTTCGATCCAAACCTTTTCTTACCTAGCCGTTTCCAACAAGAGAGCATGATGGGCGAATTCGATGCCATCCGACCTTACGACGACACTGAAGTACCAGCGGTGCTGGCTCGACTGCTCGGCGACAAGGCGTTTCTAGATATCCTCACCCACTTCAGCTTCCCGCGCTTTGCCGGTGCTTTCGGCTGGCTGCTCAAACCCCTTATAGCTCATCGGCTGCGCCGTGAGTTCGCCGCGGTCACTTCGGTGGCGACCCTGCAGGACAAGGTCGAGTTCTACGTCGACCGCACCATCGAGCGGGCCACCGACGGCGTGACCTACACCGGGGTCGAGCAATTCAAGTCCGGCAGCGCCTACCTGTTTATCGCCAACCACCGCGACATCGTGATGGACCCGGCCTTCGTCAATTACGCGGTGTACCACGCCGGGCTGCCGACCCCGCGCATCGCCATCGGCGACAACCTGCTGCAAAAGCCCTTCGTCAGCGACCTGATGCGTCTGAACAAGAGCTTCATCGTGCACCGTTCTATCAGCGGACGCCGGGAAAAGATGGCCGCCTACCAACTGCTGTCGGCCTACATCAACCACTCGATCCGCAACGATTGCGCGTCGATCTGGATCGCCCAGGCCGAAGGCCGGGCCAAGGACGGCGACGACCGTACCGAGTCGGCGATCCTCAAGATGTTCCATATGAGCCGCAAGGACGAGCCGTTCGGCGAGGTCATCCAGTCGCTGAACCTGACCCCGGTGTCGATCAGCTACGAATACGACCCTTGCGATCAGGCCAAGGCCCGCGAGCTGTATATCCGCGCCACCACCGGCAGCTACACCAAGGCCCCGGGCGAGGACGACATCAGCATCGCCAAGGGCATCACCGGCTATAAGGGCCGGGTCCACGTGAACTTCGCCGCGCCGATCAGCGAGCTGTTCGAGGACACCAAGCAATTGGCGGTGGAGATGGACCGGCAGATCCTCGGCGGTTATCGCCTGTTCCCGGTGCATTACCTGGCCTACGCCCAGTGGAGCGATGCCGACCCGGCGCTGCAGGTACCGAGCGCGGCCCAGGTGTTCCCGGCGGACGAACTGGCCAAGGCCCAGGAAGAGTGGCAACGGCGCCTGGACGCCTGCCCGGAGGAACATCGCCCGTACCTGGTGCTGCAATATGCGACGCCGGTGCGCAATCAGTATCGGGTCAAGGCGGGACTGGCATTGCCATAACGCTCATCGCACACGACAACGGCGCCAGAAGGCGCCGTTGTCGTTTGTGCAATGTGTGCCGGGAAACGATGCCGATCGCCAGCTTGCTCGCGAGAGCGGCCTCGGCTTTCAGAACCGCGTACTGATCCAGGACACCAGCAACGCCAGCCCCAGGCAGGCAAAACCGAAGCGGTAGAAGAACCGGTTCATGCGCAAGGTCGCATCGTCCAGCACTTGGGCCGGCAGATCCTGGGAGCGGGATTGGCCCTGGGCGGCCAGATTCGCCAGCGCACGCTGCTCACGACGTCGGGTGGCGTGCAACAACCAGCTACCGGGAAAGGCGAACAGCAAGGCAAGAATATTGATCAGCTTGGCGGGGTGGGCGCTGAACAGCGACCAGATCAGTTGCAGCGACATCACGAACCTCGAATGAAACCGGATAACGAGCCCTGGCGACTCGCGGCGCGGATTTTACCCAAAGGCCCACTTTCTGCCTGGGCTTTCCGACAGATAACAAGCCGCCTGCCGGTTAATTCGCCCTGTCATACGTTCGTCATACAAACAGGCCAGTCTGGCGCCCCTCGAAACCGACACGGAGCTTGTCATGCTGCACGCAGAAAACCAGGACCGCCTCTACCTGATCGCCCCCAGCGACGAACAGGAAGCCTTGGTCGGCGCCCTGGCCTTCAACGTCCAGGACCGCCACTGGCTGGTGTATTGCGCCCTCGGCGGGCACCAGCATGCCGACCTGCCGGAAACCGATCTGCTGACAGGGGTCAGCGTGCTGGATTTTTACGTCGAGGCGGCGTGAGGCCGGACTCGAAACAAATCGACAGCCAATAAAAAGCCCGGCTTCTGTGGAAGCCGGGCTTTTTTGTGTACAGCGCCGAAGCCGTCAAGCAAGGCCCTTCGGGCCTTATCGTCCGAACGCGGCCCGAGCCTGCGGCAGCGGCTACACAAAGCTCACATCATTCGCCGAGAATCTGGCCGATGCTCGGGTCCTTGAACAGGCGGGTCAAGGCGTCGCTGAGCACGTCGCTGACCAGCTTGGTATTGGTTTCCTGGTTCGGCGCCATGCCGAAACGCTGGTCCAGGGACGCACCGTAGCGACCGCTGTAGCGGCGGTTGGCGTTCTGCACATCGGAACGGAAGGTCGCGCCGATGGTGGCCTCGGTCACGTACAGGCCTTCCTTGGGCGACTGATACTTCAGCTCGGCCAGGGTCACGGTCAGTTGCGGAGCGTTCAGCGCGTTGGCGGTCGGGGTAAAGCCAAGCAAACGTACCGCAGCTTCGGCCTGGGCCTGCAGCTTCGGCAGGATCTGCGCGCCCTGGACGGTAATCGCACTGGTTTCAGGGTACAGCCCGCCGCGGGTACCCAGGGTTGGCGACGGACGGCCATCGACCACTTTCACGACCACCGGCTGACCATGGCCGACCGGCGCAAGCTGAGTGGTGAGCTTCGGTTCCGGACTGAGTTGTTGCGGGCTATGGGCGCAGCCAGCCAGCGTCAAACTGGTCACAGTGATCAAACCGAACAACAGGCGTTGCAACATGCTCATTTCTCCAGGAATCAGGCACAGACAGACGCGCAGTATAGCGGGGGTCAGCGGCCGCTAACCAGCGGCCCGGCGCGAGTCAGTCAGCTCTCATACAGGTTCGGCACAAGGCGCTTGCTGTAACCTCCCCGTCACGGACGTTACATGGCCATGTAACGCCCGGGCGGCATTCTTCATCGCAACTGCCCAACAGGTACATCGCCATGCATTTCCTCTGGTCCTTGTTCGCTCCGCGCCAGAAATACCGCAGCTTCGCCAAGCTCGACCCGCAGGGCCGCTGCCAGGCTTTCAAGCACTGCAAAGTGCCGCCAATGGGCGACGGCTGGGTGGAAATCGAGGAAATCCGTCTCAACTGGTTGCACCAGCCGCTACCCGCCAGCGCCCGCGTCAGCCCACGCATTGCCCGCGCCCGGGTGCAACCGATGATGGCTACCTGACCAAAAGACTAATAAAAGTCATTAAACAGGATCATTTCCGCGCGTTTCTTCGTTACAATCTCCCCCCGATTATAAGGACGTCTCCTGATCGGGCCTCGCAGCATCGCTGATGCATCAGCTTCAGCTCCCCCGCATTGCCCACAGAGAGCCGCCCACACAGATCGAGTGAAGCCGGCGTGCTTGCTGTTCATCTTGCAAACCACCGCTTTTCGCGCATCTGCAGAGCTGCCATTGCTCGGCCACTAAGCTGTTCGCCCGTTAATGCCACGTGCTCCATGTCGGCATTCACCCCTCGGGCCGGTGCCAGGCTTGGACAGCCCTTTTTTGAGGTTCACGTCTTCAAAAGAGCGTGAAAAAACGGGTTTTCACAACTTCACAAGAGTGTGGCGAGCAAATGAATAGTTTTGCGTCTGTACTGGCACCATTAGCGTCTACAACAGCCCGATTACACAGGACCGAGCACGCCTCAGATACTTGCGCTTGAAGCCTGTCCGCTACGGATTTGGTTGCACAAACGGACTCTTGACCATAAGTCGAATTGCCGGCCCTGCCCTGAAATGCGTTCATACGCGGATCAGGCCCGGTTGGTAGCGTCCGTCGAAGTTGCGAAAAATTGCGAAGATTCGGACATGGCGATCCTGGCCATGAGTGACCCGGGGCATAACGTGAACCGCCCCTTACTCCTGGCAGCTATGCCGTCAATTTGGTGCTGCAGATTTTGGAGACGCGTTAATGGCGCATAACGAAGCAGTAGACGTCGTATTGGTTGGGGCCGGCATCATGAGTGCCACCCTCGCTGTACTGCTCAAGGAGCTCGACCCCGCGATCAAGCTGGAAGTCGTCGAGCTGATGGATTCGGGTGCCGCGGAAAGTTCCAACCCGTGGAACAACGCCGGTACCGGCCACGCCGGCCTCTGTGAGCTGAACTACACGCCACAGGCCGCCGACGGTTCCGTCGATATCAAGAAAGCCGTGCACATCAATACCCAGTTCGAGGTGTCGAAGCAGTTCTGGTCCTACCTGACCAAGAAAGGCACCTTCGGCTCGTCCAAGTCCTTTATCAGCCCGGTGCCGCACCTGAGCTTCGTTCAGGGCGACAGCGGTGTGTCCTTCCTGAAGAAGCGCTTTGAAGTGCTGAGCAAGCACCACGCTTTCGCGGACATGGAATACACCGAAGACAAAGCCAAGATGGCCGAGTGGATGCCGCTGATGATGCCGGGCCGCGCGGCTGACGAAGTCCTCGCCGCCACCCGCGTGATCAACGGCACCGACGTCAACTTCGGCGCCCTGACCAACCAGTTGCTCAAGCACCTGACCAGCGCACCCGATGCCCAGGTCAAGTACTGCAAGCGCGTGACCGGCCTGAAACGCAACAAGGACAACGGCTGGACCGTCAGCATCAAGGACGTCAACAGCGGCAACACCCGTGAAGTCGACGCCAAGTTCGTGTTCCTCGGCGCTGGTGGCGCGGCCCTGCCGCTGCTACAGGCTTCGGGCATCGAGGAAAGCAAAGGCTTCGGCGGCTTCCCGATCAGCGGCCAGTGGCTGCGCTGCGACAATCCGGAAGTGGTCAAGCATCACCAGGCCAAGGTCTACAGCCAGGCCGCGGTCGGTTCGCCACCGATGTCCGTGCCGCACCTGGACACCCGCGTGGTCGATGGCAAGAAGTCCCTGCTGTTCGGACCTTACGCCGGCTTCACCACCAAGTTCCTCAAGCACGGTTCGTTCATGGACCTGCCGATGTCGGTTCGCGCCGGCAATATCGGCCCTATGCTGGCCGTGGCCAAGAACAACATGGACCTGACCAAGTACCTGGTCAGCGAAGTGATGCAGTCCATGGAGCAGCGTCTGGAATCCCTCCGCCGCTTCTACCCGGAGGCCAAGGCCGAAGACTGGCGCCTGGAAGTGGCCGGCCAGCGGGTGCAGATCATCAAGAAGGATCCGAAGAAAGGCGGCGTGCTGCAGTTTGGTACCGAGCTGGTCGCGGCCAAGGACGGCTCCCTCGCCGCCCTGCTCGGCGCTTCGCCAGGCGCTTCGGTGACCGTCTCGATCATGCTGGAACTGATCGAGCGCTGCTTCCCGGCCAAGGCCAGCGGCGAGTGGGCCAGCAAGCTCAAGGAAATCTTCCCGGCCCGTGAAAAGGCCCTGGAAACCGACGCCGCGCTGTACCGCAAGATCAACAGCGAGAACAACGTCAGCCTGGAGTTGGTCGAACAGAGCAGCGAAGCCGAAAGCTACGCTTAAGCCGCGCTCATGAAAAACGCCCCGCTCTCTTGGAGAACGGGGCGTTTTTTTATGGCTGCTTAAAGACAACCACAGCCGGCGCGGCGCATTTTCAGCCGCGGGCTTTTTCGATCAGTTCGATGTAGTCGGCGGCATTGCGCTGGTCCTGGATCAGGGCCACAAAGTCCTTGCCGTGTTCGTCCTTGCCGTCCAGGTCGTAACCGGCCTCGACGAAGAACACCAGGAAACGCTCGAAATCGTCGATACGCAGGCCACGATAGGCCTTGATCAGCTTGTGCAGGGACGGCGAAGTGGCGTCGGCCGGCTCGAAATCGAGGAACAGTTTGATCTGCGCATCGCCGATCTCGTCACCAATCACTTGTTTCTTATCTTTACGCATTGCCGACTCCAGCTCGCAGACATTTCACGGGGCAGGCAGTTTACCCCCAGGCTGCGTCGGGCCTCAACGCGAGCGTACGGCGCCGGTGTGCAGATCGGCCCAGATGTGGCCGTTGGCGTAGCTGAGGAACTGGCAATACACCGTGTCATTGCGCAACAGGTCCATCACCACCCGATACTGGGCCAATGGATAGAACAGGGTGAGGGTCTTGCTCTTGGCGTCGAACTGGGGCTTTTTCAGGCTTTTGCTCTCGCCGTCGAAATTCACCAGCACCTGGCTGATGGTCGCGCCCTTGTTCAACGGCTTGCCCTTGAGCCGGACCAGCAGCGGCGAAGTGACCGGGATCGGTTGCTGGTTGGATTGGCGCTGGCTGCCGATGACCACCGAGTATTCGGTGACCTGCAACAACTGTTGCTGCTCGGGGGCGGCGTCACGCAGGGTCAGGTCATCGGGAGGCAGGAACTGCGCATGCATGGGCGCCGGGGCGGCGGCCAGGGGCAGGCTCAGGATCAGAACAAAGGCCGCGCAACTGCGAATCAAAAGGCTCATGACAGGCTCCGGACACAAGGCCTGGCACTCTAGCATGGGTCAGAGCAGATTTTTGCAGGCGCGGCTACAGCTCAAGCGCGAGGATGGCGCTCAGTCGAACTGGGCGCGCATCCAGGCCTGGTATTCAGCCACACCCGACTCCCCCTCGCGGGGCGCCCAAGCGGCCAGTTCACCTTCGCCGACCGGGCGATAAGGCCCGGCCTTGCATTCGAACATCAGGCTATCGGGCTCAAGCACCACCAGGCCATGGAAGACGCCGACCGGCAGGTCGACGCCCATGCAATCGCCACCCGCCTGCAGCACACGTTTTTCCAGTACCTGACCGGCGTCGTCGAAAATCAGCAGGCCCAGGCGCCCCTTGAGCACCAGCAGAGTCTCGGCCTTGTCGTCACTCAGGTGGCGATGGGGCGGGATATAGGTGGATGGCTGCAGCCCCACCGCCATGCGGTGACAAGGCTCTGGCATCTGATGGAAATTGTGGTGATGGCGACCACGGGGGCTGGCCGAGGCTTTTTCGGTCAGTTCGGCAAACAGCGACTGATCCAGATAGCTCGGCCCGCTCATGGCTTACATGCCCTTGACGGCAAAAATGCCGGCAGCGTTGCGCCAGTAACCCTTGTAGTCCATGCCATAACCGAAGATGTAGCGGTCCACGCAGGGCAGGCCGACGTAGTCGGCTTTCAGGTCGGGACGGGCCTTGCGGTCGTGGTCCTTGTCGATCAGCACGGCGGTGTGCACCGCGCGGGCACCGGCGTGTTTGCAGAAGTCGATGATCGCGCCCAGGGTATGACCCTCGTCGAGGATGTCGTCGATGATCAGCACGTCACGGTCGATGAAGGACACTTCCGGCTTGGATTTCCAGAACAGCTCGCCGCCGCTGGTTTCGTTGCGATAGCGGGTAGCGTGCAGGTAGGAAGCTTCCAGCGGAAATTTGAGGTGGGTCAGCAGCTTGCCGGAGAAGATCAGGCCACCGTTCATCACGCAGAAAACCACCGGATTGCGTTCCGCCAGTTGTTCATTGATTTGTGCACCGACTCGGGCGATGGCCGCCTCGACCTCAGCTTCGGTGTACAGGCAGTCAGCCTCGCGCATGATTTGACGGATATGCTCGAGATCAGCGGACATGGCGCTCTCCAGGGGGGTGGCAGTTTCGGAAAAGCGAGCAAAGGTACGCATCCGGCCCGGTCAGATCAAGCGTTTCTGGACTAACGTACTTAGATGTCTATAGGACAACACCCTCGGATAGATTAATCTAGGCCGGTTTTTTTGCCCGCCGCCGGAGCCTTTCCCTATGCCCATCCGTGAGATCCGCCATCCGCTGATCCGACACAAACTTGGCCTTATGCGCCGCGCCGACATTAGCACGAAGAACTTCCGCGAGCTCGCTCAGGAAGTCGGTGCCCTGCTGACGTACGAAGCCACCAAAGACCTGCCGCTCGAATCCTATGAGATTCCGGGCTGGTGCGGCCCCGTCCAGGTCGAGAAGATCGCCGGCAAGAAGATTACCGTGGTGCCGATCCTGCGCGCCGGTATCGGCATGCTCGAAGGCGTGCTCAGCCTGATCCCGGGCGCCAAGGTCAGCGCCGTGGGCGTGGCCCGCAACGAGGAAACCCTGCAGGCGCACACCTACCTGGAAAAACTGGTTCCGGAAATCGACGAACGCCTGGCCATGATCATCGACCCGATGCTCGCCACCGGCAGCTCCATGGTCGCGACCATCGACCTGTTGAAAAAGGCTGGCTGCAAGGACATCCGCGCCATGGTGCTGGTCGCCGCTCCCGAAGGCATCGAAGCCGTCGAGAAAGCGCACCCGGACGTGACCATCTACACCGCATCCATCGATCAGAAACTCAACGAGCACGGCTACATCATCCCGGGCCTGGGCGATGCCGGCGACAAGATCTTCGGCACCAAGCAGAAGGACGCCTGAGCATGCGGGATGAGTTCAACGATCCGCTCTGGCGCCAGGTGCTGTCTGGCGCGCAGATGCTCTTCGTGGCCTTTGGCGCGTTGGTGTTGATGCCGCTGATTACCGGTCTCGACCCCAACGTGGCGCTGTTCACGGCGGGTCTCGGGACTCTGTTGTTCCAGCTCGTGACCGGGCGCCAGGTACCGGTATTTCTGGCCTCCAGCTTTGCCTTCATCACCCCGATCATTCTCGCCAAGGGCCAGTTCGGCCTGGCCGCGACCATGGGCGGGGTGATGGCGGCCGGTTTCGTTTATACCTTCCTGGGCCTGGCGGTGAAGATCAAGGGCACCGGTTTCATCGACCGGCTGCTGCCGCCGGTGGTGATCGGCCCGGTGATCATTTCCATCGGCCTCGCCATGGCACCGATCGCCGCCAACATGGCGATGGGCAAGGCCGGCGACGGCAGCGAGCTGATTCATTACCAGACGGCGATGATGATCTCGATGCCGGCGCTGCTGACCACCCTGATCGTCGCGGTGTTCGGCAAAGGCATCTTCCGCCTGGTGCCGATCATCTCCGGGGTACTGGTGGGCTTTGCCCTGTCGTTCTACTTCGGCGTGGTCGATACCGCGAAGATCGCCGCGGCGCCCTGGCTGGCCCTGCCGCACTTCACCGCGCCGGAGTTCAACTGGCAGGCGATCCTGTTCATCGTCCCTGTGGCCCTGGCACCCGCCATCGAGCACATCGGTGGGGTGATCGCAGTCGGCAGCGTGACCGGTCGTGATTACCTGAAGAAGCCGGGCCTGCATCGCACCCTGCTCGGTGACGGCATCGCCACCACCGCCGCCGGCCTGTTCGGCGGTCCGCCCAATACCACCTACGCCGAAGTGACTGGCGCGGTCATGCTGACCAAGAACTACAACCCGAAAATCATGACCTGGGCGGCAGTCTTCGCCATCAGCCTGGCGTTTATCGGCAAGTTCGGCGCACTGCTGCAAAGCATTCCGGTACCGGTGATGGGCGGGATTCTCTGCCTGTTGTTCGGCTCGATCGCGGCGGTGGGCATGAACACCCTGATCCGTCACAAGATCGACCTGGGCGAAGCCCGCAATCTGGTGATCGTCTCGGTGACCCTGGTGTTCGGGATTGGCGGGGTGTTGATCGGTACCGGTACCGGTCCGGACGACTTCGGTCTGAAAGGAATCGCCCTGTGCGCCGTCGTCGCGATTGCGCTGAACCTGATCCTGCCGGGCAACGATGGCTGGAAGAACAAGAAGGCTGAGGAACCGCTGATCTGAGGATCCGCGTCAGCCGGAAATCCGTCGCGGGCAAGCTTCGCTCCTACAAACGGTGTTGCCGTAGGAGCGAGGCTTGCCCGCGATGCATTTACAACGCCAAAGGCGCACGCTCGCACAAGGTGTTCAATGCCTTGGCCCATTGCGGGTCGTCGTTCAGGCACGGCACCAGCACCAACTCCTCCCCTCCCGCTTCGCGGAACTGTTCGCGACCGCGATCACCGATCTCTTCCAGGGTCTCGATGCAGTCGGCGACAAACGCCGGGCACATCACCAGGATCTTCTTCACCCCCTGTCGGGCCAACTCATCCAGGCGCGCTTCGGTGTAGGGCTCGATCCACTTGGCACGCCCCAGACGGGACTGGAACGACACCGACCACTTGCCGTCCGCCAGCCCCATGCGCTCGGCGAATGCCCGGGCCGTGCTCAGGCACTGGCCGCGGTAACAGGTGGCGGCCACCTCGGGTGTCGCGTCGCGGCAGCAATCGCCTTCCAGGCTGTGGCCGGGATTGAGCTTTTTCAGGTGCCGCTCGGGCAAGCCATGGAAGCTCAGCAGCAGATGATCGAAGTCCTGTTGCAGGTGCGGCCTGGCACTGGCCACCAGCGCGTCGAGGTACTCCGGCCGATCGTAAAACGGCTGCAGCACCGAAAGCTGCACATCCAGCTTCTTGTCCCGAATCACCCGCCGGGCTTCCTCCACCACCGTGGTCACGGTGCTGTCGGCGAATTGTGGATAAAGCGGCGCCAGGGTGATCTTCTTCTGCCCCTGGGCCACCAGGCGCAGCAACGCCGACTCGATGGACGGCTCGCCATAACGCATCGCCAGTTCCACCGGGCCGTGCTTCCACTCCCGCGTCATGGCTTCCTGCAAGCGGCGGCTGAGCACCACCAGCGGCGAACCCTGCTCCCACCAGATCGAGGCGTAGGCATGGGCCGATTGCTCCGGACGCTTGATCAGGATCAGCGACACCAGCAGCCGCCGAACCGGCCACGGCAGATCGATCACGTAAGGGTCCATCAGGAATTGATTGAGGTAGCTGCGCACATCTGCCACCGAGGTGGAGGCCGGCGAACCCAGGTTGACCAGGAGCAACGCGTGATCGGTCATGCAACGTCCTATTTCAGAGGCGGCTGGACAAGTCGTCCAGGGCCGCACGCAAATCAGTGAACTGGAAAGTGAATCCGGCGGCCTGCAACCGCGCAGGGACCGCGCGCTGACCACCCAGCAGCAGCAACGACAATTCCCCCAGGCCGACACGCAAGACAAAGGCCGGCACCGGCACTACCGCCGGCCGGTGCAAGACGCTGCCCAGGGTCTTGGCGAACTCGCGATTGCGCACCGGCTTGGGCGCGCAGGCATTATAAGGACCGCTGGCATCACTGCGGTGCAGAAGAAAATCAATCAGGGCGATTTGATCCTTGATATGAATCCACGGCATCCACTGCCGACCGTTGCCGATCGGCCCGCCCAGCGCCAGTTTGAAGGGCAGCAGCAGGCGCGACAAAAAGCCGCCCTCGGCCGCCAGCACCAGGCCCGTGCGAATCAGCACCACACGCAGGCCCATGGCCTCGGCACGCTGCGCGGTCTCCTCCCAGGCGATACACAACTGGCTGGCGAAATCCTCACTGACCGGGGGCGAATCCTCGTTCAGCTCGCGCTCCCCGCCATCTCCATACCAGCCCACGGCCGACCCGGAGATCAGCAACCCGGGCTTCTGCCCCCGGCTTTCCAGCCAGGCCAGCAGCTTTTCCGTCAGGGTAATGCGGCTGCTCCAGAGCAACGCCTTGCGCTTGTGAGTCCAGGGCCGATCGGCGATCGGTGCTCCCGCCAGATTAATGATGGCGTCGACCGGTTCCTCTGCGAGCTCGTCCAGGCGGGCGATGCCACGAACCTGAGCGCCACAGAGTTTGGGCACCTCGGTGGGCCGACGACTCCATACGGTCAACTGATGGCCCTGGGTCAACCAGTGACGGCAGAGCTGACGTCCTATCAAACCAGTACCGCCGGTCAGCAATATGTGCATGACATCTTCCTCGCGTGGCGTTTTACCCCCATCCCTAGTCTATTTTTATAAGCAGGGATCTTTTCAATCGGGCAGGCTCTGTGTTTAACAATAGGACACCCTGTAAAACCGATAACGCCGAAAGTTATACCAAACAACAAAATTGTACAGATTTTAACGACGGCGTAGTCTGCACAGAAAGGTAAACGAGGCCCCTATGACCGTACCCATCGCAATCATTGGTACCGGCATCGCCGGACTCTCCGCCACCCAGGCGCTGAGAGACGCCGGGCATGTCGTGCAACTCTTCGACAAGAGCCGCGGCAGCGGCGGGCGTATGTCCAGCAAACGCAGCGACGCCGGCGCGCTGGACATGGGCGCGCAATATTTCACCGCCCGCGACCGGCGCTTCGTCACCGAAGTCCAGCGCTGGCAAGCCAATGGCTGGGCCGCCGAATGGGCGCCGCAGCTGTACAACTTCCATGGCGGCCAGCTCACCCCGTCGCCGGACGAACAGACCCGCTGGGTCGGCACCCCACGCATGAGCGCCATCACCCGTGGCCTGCTGGGTGAAACGGAGGTGCATTTCGCCTGCCGCATCACCGAGGTCTACCGCGGCGAACAGCATTGGCACCTGCAGGATGCCGAAGGTTTCACCCATGGTCCGTTCAGCCACGTGATCATCGCCACGCCGGCCCCCCAGGCCACCGCCCTGCTGGCCGCCGCACCGAAACTGGCGAGTGCCGCCGCCGGGGTGAAAATGGACCCAACCTGGGCTGTCGCCCTGGCATTCGAGAGCGCGCTGGAAACCCCGGTGGAAGGCTGCTTCGTACAGGACAGCCCGCTGGACTGGCTAGCCCGCAACCGTAGCAAGCCAGGACGCGACAACAGCCTCGACACCTGGGTCCTGCATGCCAGCAGCACCTGGAGCCGCCAGCACATCGATCTGCCGAAAGAAGCCGTGATCGAACAGCTGCACGGCGCATTCGCCGAACTGCTGCACAGCGCCATGCCCGCCCCGACCTTCAGCCTCGCCCACCGCTGGCTCTACGCTCGCCCGGCCAGCAGCCATGAGTGGGGAGCCCTGGCGGATGTCGACCTGGGGCTCTATGTGTGCGGCGACTGGTGCCTGTCCGGTCGCGTCGAAGGAGCCTGGCTCAGCGGGCAGGAGGCCGCCCGCCGGTTGCACGAAAACCTGTAAGCGCATCACCCCGCGTAACCTTGCTGCTGTCGCCATGGACAGCAGCCTGTCTCCCCGCTCCAAAACCCGAAACACCCTTCTGCTGATCGGACTGTTCCGAGATGAAGAAAAACACGCGCCAAAATTTCCTGTGTTAGCCAGCCAGTAATCGAAGGGCTACAGACCAGCGACCGACAGATGAGCAGGACGTAACCCAAAAGGCTGCGCGGCAAAGCTGTACAAAATATTTGACTTGCACACCTTTGATCCTATGATGATGAGGAAAAGTTGTACAAGATCTTATTTTTGTACATGAAACCGGAGCCTCTCACATGCCCGACAATCCAGCCCAGGCCGACAAGCCGAGAATCGCCATCAGCGCCTGCCTGTTGGGGGCGCCTGTGCGCTACAACGGCGGGCACAAGGAATCGCGCCTGTGCAGCCAGGCCCTCGCTGAGTTTTTCGAGTTTGTCCCGCTGTGCCCGGAAGTCGCCATTGGCCTGGGTACCCCCCGCGAACCGATCCGCCTGATGGGCGATCCGCGGCAACCGCGGGCCGTTGGCAGCCTCGACCAAACCATGGATGTCACCCGGGCACTCACGGATTACGGCCAGCGCATGGCCGCTGAACTGGACAGCCTCTGCGGCTACATCTTCATGCAGAAATCTCCGTCCTGCGGCCTGGAGCGGGTCAAGGTCTATCAGGACCAGGGCCGCCCCGCCGAGCTCAGCGGACGCGGCATCCATGCCCAGGCTTTCTGCAGCCGCCATCCGGACCTGCCGGTGGAAGAAGACGGCCGGCTCAAGGATCCGGTGCTGCGGGAAAACTTCCTGACCCGGGTATTCGCCTACAGCGCCTGGCAGGACGTGCTCAGGCAGGGCCTGAGCCGTCGCCGCCTGACCGACTTTCACGCGCGCTACAAATACCTGTTGATGGCCCACAACCCGGAGCAATACAAGGTCCTCGGCAATCTGCTGGGCAGCATGGGCCAAAGCGACCCGGCGCACGTCGGCCCGCGTTATTTCAGCCAGTTGATGGCGGCCCTGAAAAAGTGCGCCACCCGCCGTACCCACAGCAACGTGCTGCAACACATCAGCGGCTATCTCAAGCAAGCCATCAGCCGCGACGACAAACAGGAAATGCAGCACCTCATCACCCAGTACCGCCACGGCATCGTGCCGCTGGTGGTGCCGCTGACCCTGCTCAAGCATCACCTGCGCCGGCACCCCGATCCCTACATCGCGCAACAGGCGTACCTGCAGCCCCACCCGGAAAGCCTCAGCCTGCGCAACGCGCTCTGAACCATGAACGACTCGAGGCTCGACCCGGATGCACCCGCCAGCGAATCCGATGGCACCCATAAGCAAGGCTGGTTGCCGATTCGCGAGGTGACCCGCCAGACCGGGGTCAACGCCGTCACCCTGCGCGCCTGGGAACGTCGTTACGGGCTGATCGTGCCGCAACGCACCGCCAAGGGTCACCGGCTGTTTTCCAACGAACACGTGCAGCGCATCCTGAAGATCCTGACCTGGCTCGATCGCGGGGTGGCGGTCAGCCAGGTCAAGCACCTGCTGGACGCCGAGCCGGCGCCCAGCGAACCGGCCCACAACGACTGGCACCTGCAACGCCAGCGCCTGATTCAGGCCATCAGCCAACTGGCCGAGCGCCAGGTCGACGAAAGCTTCAACCAGGCCATGGCGCTCTATCCGCCACGAACCTTGTGCGAGCACCTGCTGCTACCACTGCTGGGCGAACTCGAACAGCGCTGGCAGGGCCGCTTTGGCATGCGGATGGAGCGGGTGTTTTTCCATTCCTGGCTGCGCAGCAAATTCGCGGTGCGGGTCTATCACAACAATCGCCAGCTGCAAGGCGCCCCGCTGCTGCTAATCAATCACTCGGACCTGCCGCTGGAGCCGCACCTGTGGCTCTGCGCCTGGCTGATCAGCAATGCCGACTGCCCGGTGGAAGTCTTCGACTGGCCGCTGCCCCCCGGTGAACTGGCCCTGGCCGCCGAACACCTGAAAGCGCGGGGCGTGCTGCTGTACTCGAGCCAGTCGATCAACCTGCGGCAACTGCCACACCTGCTCGGCGGCCTCGACCGCCCGGTACTCATCGTCGGCCCAGCAGTGAGCATCCACCACGCCGAACTGGCCGTCTGCACTACCGAGATCGCCAATCTGCACCTCGCCGCAGACCCGCTCTCGGCGCACCAGGCCCTGACCGGGCTAAGGCTTCTCTAATGCAGGAATTCCCATGCAACTGATCTGGCTACGCAGCGACCTGCGCCTGCATGACAACACCGCGCTGAGCGCCGCGACCCAGCGCGGGCCGACCGTGGCCCTGTACCTGCTGAGTCCGCGGCAATGGCAGGCGCATGACGATGCGCCGTGCAAGGTCGACTTCTGGCTGCGTAACCTTGAGCAGTTGAGCGGCGACCTGGCGCGACTGAATATCCCGCTGCTGATCCGCCAAGCGCCGAGCTGGGAGCAGGCCCCCCAGGTGCTGTTGCAGCTGTGCCGGGAACTGGCCATCGAGGCGCTGCACGTCAATGAGGAATACGGCATTCACGAGAGTCGCCGTGACATGGCGGTGGCCAGCCTGCTGAAGAGCCTGGGCGTGGGCTTCCACAGTTACCTCGACCAACTGCTGTTCCGGCCCGGCAGTGTGCTGACCAGGAGCGGCGGCTACTTCCAGGTCTTCAGCCAGTTTCGCAAGGTCTGCTACAACCGGCTGCACAGCACCCTGCCGCCACAGCTGGCGGCTCCCAGGGCGCAAGCCGCGCTGAGGATAAAGGCCGATGCGCTGCCCCGGCAGGTCGAGGGCTTCCCCACACCCGGCCCGCACCTGCAGGCGCTATGGCCGGCCGGTGAAACCGCGGCGCAACAACGCCTGGCGCGCTTTGCCGAGACGCAGCTCGACCACTACCAGGCCGAGCGCGACTTCCCGGCCAGGCCCGGCACCAGCCAGCTTTCGCCCTACCTCGCCGCCGGCGTGCTGTCGCCGCGCCAATGCCTGCACGCGGCGCTGCAAAACAACCGGGGCGAGTTCGCCAGTGGTAGCCCCGGCGCCGTCACCTGGATCAACGAACTGCTCTGGCGCGAGTTCTACAAACACATCCTGGTGGGTTATCCGCGGGTATCCCGGCACCGGGCCTTCCGCCCGGAAACCGAAGCCGTGGCCTGGCGCGATGCCCCCGAGGAGCTGGCGGCCTGGCAGCAGGCCCGCACCGGCCTGCCGATCATCGACGCGGCCATGCGCCAGTTGCTGGAAACCGGCTGGATGCACAATCGTTTGCGGATGATCGTGGCGATGTTCCTGACCAAGAACCTGCTGATCGACTGGCGCCAGGGCGAGCGCTTTTTCATGCGCCACCTGATCGACGGCGACCTGGCGGCGAATAACGGTGGCTGGCAATGGAGTTCATCCACCGGCACCGATTCGGCGCCCTACTTCCGCATCTTCAACCCCTTGAGCCAGTCGCAGAGGTTCGACAGCCAAGGGACGTTCATCAAGCACTGGCTGCCAGAGCTGGCGGGATTGAGCGAAAAAGATATCCACAACCCGGCTGCCATGGGTGGCCTGTTCGGCGTGGCCGATTACCCGCCGCCGATGGTCGATCTGTCGATGTCCCGCGAGCGCGCCCTGGCGGCCTTCAAGAACCTGCCGTCACGGGTGGCGGCCGAGGAGTATCGGGAGTAAGGGCGGCAGGCGTCCGTCAGTGGTTTCACACAGCCTGCGGCCACTTGCCTTACACTGCGCGCCTATGACCACTATTCCTGTCACCCAGATCGCCGAAACGGCGGTCACCTGCTCGAGCTGCGCGGCCTGCTGCTGCCAACTGGAAGTGATGCTGATCACCGAAACCGGGGTGCCCGAACGTTTTATCGACACCGACGACTGGGGTGGCGAAGTCATGTTGCGACTGGATGATGGCTGGTGTGCCGCGCTGGATCGCAACAGCATGCTGTGCAGCATCTACGAACAACGGCCACTGATCTGCCGGGAATTCGAGATGGGGGAAGCGGACTGCCTCAACGAACGCCGCGGCATCGCCACGGCGTATCGCTGAAAGGGTCTTACAACGGCATGGTGTAATGCAGCGAGTAGCTCTCTACACCGTCGTTGGGCGTCGCGATGCCAGCGTTGGAATAGTGCGTGGCACGGAGACCGACTTCATGCCCGCCGTTGAACCGCAGGCCGAAACCGAAGCGGTCCTCGAACTGGAACGCCGAACCCAGCTTGTTGTCCTCCACCTCGGTGTTGGCGAACACCGCCACGCCAATCCCCGCCTCGATGTAAGGCTTGATGTTCTGGCCGGCGAATTCGTACACCAGCACCGGCGAGAACGACAGACTGTGGTTGCTGGACTTCTCGTCGCCATCCCAGAAGGTATAGGCGCCGCTCCAGTAGCCGGTCAGGCGACCGACATCGCTTTGCAGCCAGCTTTTGTCCCAATCGAATTGCATGCCCAGGCGATAGGTCTGGGTCGAATCGCCGGTCTGCCCCACCGAAAACTCGACGCCGGCCGCCTGTGCCGAAAAACTTTGCCCCAACAGCGCGGCCGCAAGCGCGGCCAAACAAAACATTCGTCTCATCAGGAACATCCTTTTCAAACGATTTGTATGGTGTTGTACAGATTCCGCAGACACGTTAATAGAAATCTGCGCTTGAACAGAAGTTCAGAGCAAATCAGCGCTTCTGCAGGATTTTTTATAAAGCGAAGCTTTGCACCGCTCCCGCCTCTTTCCAGAGCAACGGCAGAATATGTCTGAAGTGACACGGATCGCCACTGGTCCAGAACCGGGCCTGGCGTGCAGGCCCCGCAGCCAACAGCTCGCGCTCGCCGAGCAGGCGCTCCAACTGGCGGGCAACCGCGGCCCCGGTATCGATCAGGCTGATGTCCTCGGGGATCATCGACTTGAGCAACGGCTTGAGAAACGGATAGTGGGTGCAGCCGAGGATGAGGGTGTCACAGCCGGCCGCCAGCAGCGGTTCGACATAACCCTGCAGCAGTTGGCGCAACGCGGGGCTGTGCAGGTCCCCGGCTTCGATCCGTTCCACCAGGCCCGGACATGGCCGGGTAATGACCTTGATATCGGTGGCGAAACGATCGAGCAAGGCGGCGAACTTGGCACTCTGCAAGGTTCCGGTGGTGGCCAGCACGCCGACCACGCCGCTGCGGGTGGCGGCGGCAGCCGGCTTGACCGCGGGCTCCATGCCGATGATAGGCCAGTCCGGGTAGTCCCGACGCAGGTCGGCGACAGCGGCCACAGTCGCGGTGTTGCAGGCCAGGACTAGCGCCTTGGCGCCCTGCTCGCGGAAAAACCCGGCGACCAGGCTGCAACGCTGACGGATGAATTCGGGGGTTTTCTCGCCGTAGGGAATGTTGCCGCAATCGGCTACATACAGCAGCGACTCATGGGGCAGGCGCTGCTGGATCTCCGCCAGCACCGACAGGCCGCCGACGCCGGAGTCGAAGACACCGATCGGCGCCTCACGCATGTGGCCCCCCACAGACGCTGCAGCCCGGGTCGCGCTTGACCCGCAGTTCGCGAAAGCGCGTGCCCAGGGCATCTATCAACAACAGGCGACCCACCAGCGGCTCGCCGAACCCCACCAGCAGCTTCAAGGCCTCGAGGGCCTGCAAGCTGCCCACCAGCCCCACCAGCGGCCCGAGCACACCGGCCTCGCTGCAGGTCAGTTCGGCTTCGCTGCCGTGCCCATATAAGCAGTGGTAGCACGGGCTCTCGGGACGCCGTGGGTCGAACACCGACAGTTGCCCTTCCAGGCGAATCGCCGCGCCGCTGACCAGCGGCTTGCCGGCGGCGACACAGGCGGCATTCACTGCTTCGCGGGTCGAGAAGTTGTCGGTGCAATCGAGCACCAGGTCCACCGCCGTGACCGCGGCCACCAGGGAGTCGGCATCCAGCGCGGCACGATGAGGCACCAGCTGGATCTCGGGATTGATCGCGGACAGGCGGCGCATTGCCGAATCGACCTTGCTCAGGCCGACGCTGTCAGTGTCATGAATGATCTGGCGTTGCAGGTTGGTCAGGTCGACCGTGTCGAAGTCGGCCAGGTGCAGCTCGCCGACACCCGCGGCGGCCAGGTACAAGGCCACCGGAGCACCCAGGCCACCCAGGCCGACGATCAATACGCGGCTGGCCTTGAGCCGCAACTGGCCGTCGATGTCGACGTGCTGCAACAGAATCTGCCGGCTGTAGCGCAACAACTCCTGATCGTTCAGCACGGCAGGCTTCCTAAGCTGATGCGTTCATGACCGCCCAGGTCGACACGGCTGTGCACCTCGGCAAACCCTTGGCTGAGTAACAGGTCGCGTACAGCCGGCGCCTGGTCGTAGCCATGCTCGAGCATCAACCAGCCGCCAGCCTCGAGGTGCTCTGGCGCCTGGGCAATGATCAGGCGCAGGTCGTCCAGCCCGTCCTTGCCCGCGACCAGGGCGCTCTCCGGCTCGAAACGCACATCGCCAGCCGCCAGGTGCGGGTCGGCGTCGGCGATATAGGGCGGGTTGCTGATGATCAGCTGATAACACTCGCCTGGGAGGGCACTGAACCAATGGCTGCTCAGCACCGTGACATTGTCCAGTTGCAGGCGCTGGCGGTTGCGTTCGGCCAAGGCCACGGCTTCCAGCACCCGGTCGACCGCGGTGACCCGCCACGCCGGGCGCTCGCTGGCCAGGGCCAGGGCGATGGCGCCGCTGCCGGTGCCCAGGTCGAGCACTCTGGCCGGGGTGGCGGGCAGCAGTTCCAGCGCCGCCTCCACCAGCAATTCGGTGTCGGGACGCGGAATCAGGGTGTGTGGCGCCACTTCCAGGTCGAGCTTCCAGAAGCCCTGCTGGCCAAGGATATAGGCCACCGGCTCGCCGGAACGGCGCCGCTGCAAGTAACTGGCAAAAGTCAGTGCCGCTTCGCTGGGCACGATCCGCTCGGGCCAGGTGTGCAGGAAGCTGCGCGGCTTGCCCAGGGCAGCGGCCAGCAGCAATTCGGCATCCAGGCGGGCCGTGGGCGAATCGGGCAATTGGGCGGCGCGCAACAGGCTGGCGATGATGGTCATTTATGTTTACTCGCCCAGTGCCGCAAGTTGATCGGCCTGGTATTCGGCCAGAAGCGGTTCGATCACGGCTTCGACGCCACCGGCGAGGATTTCATCCAGGGAATAGAGGGTCAGGTTGACACGGTGATCGGTCACCCGACCCTGGGGAAAGTTGTAGGTGCGAATGCGCTCGGAACGGTCGCCCGAACCCACCAGCAGCTTGCGTTCGCTGGCAATCGCGTTGGCTGCGGCGCTGGTCTGCTGGTCGTTGAGCTTGGCCGACAGCCAGGACATGGCCCGCGCCCGGTTCTTGTGCTGGGAACGTTCTTCCTGGCACTCGACCACGATTCCCGACGGGATGTGGGTGATGCGGATCGCCGAGTCGGTCTTGTTGACGTGCTGGCCACCGGCACCGGAGGAGCGATAGGTATCGATCCGCAGGTCCGCGGGATTGATCTCGATGGCTTCCTGTTCGTCCGGCTCGGGCAATACCGCCACGGTGCAGGCCGAAGTATGGATGCGGCCCTGGGACTCGGTGGCCGGCACCCGCTGCACGCGGTGGGCACCGGATTCGAATTTCAGCTTGCCGTAGACGTTCTCGCCTTCGACCCGGGCAATGACTTCTTTATAGCCGCCGTGCTCACCCTCGTTTTCCGAGAGGATCTCCAGCCGCCAGCCACGCCGCTCGGCATAACGCGAATACATGCGGAACAGGTCGCCGGAGAAGATCGCCGCCTCGTCGCCACCGGTGCCGGCGCGGATTTCCAGGAACACGTTGCGCCCGTCGTTGGGGTCCTTGGGCAGCAGCATGCGTTGCAGGGTGCTTTCCAGCTCGACCAATTGTTCCTTGGCCTCGCGGACTTCTTCCACCGCCATTTCGCGCATGTCCGGATCGCTGTCCTTGAGCAGCGCCTGGGCGCCCTCGAGGTCGGCCTGGACCTTGAGCACCTGTTTATAGGTCTCGACGATCGGCTCGACTTCGGCGTACTCCTTGGAATAGGCGCGGAACTTGGCCTGATCGGAAATGACTTCGCCGTCGCCAAGCAACGCGGTCAGTTCCTCGAAACGGTCCTGGAGGACATCCAGCTTATTGAGCAGTGACGCTTTCATTGCGATTTTTTATCCGAAGAGTCCGAAGCGCCCTCACCGAGGGCAAAGAGTTCCTGGGCCATGGCCAGCGCATCCAGGCGGCCTTCAGCGGTCAGTTTTTTCAACTGGACGCTGGGCGCATGCAGCAGTTTGTTGGTCAGGCCGCGAGCCAGTTGCATCAGGACGTCTTCGGCGCTGCTGCCGTTGGCCAGCATGCGCTGGGCCTTTTGCAGTTCTTCATCGCGCAGGCGCTCGCTCTGCTGACGATACGCCTTGAGCACGTCCACCGCAGCCAGCTCGCGCAGGCGCACCATGAAGTCCTCGGCGCCGATGTTCACCAGCTCTTCCGCCGCCTGCGCCGCGCCTTGGCGGCTCTTGAGGTTTTCGGCGACCACTTCGTGGAGATCGTCGACGGTATAGAGGTAAACGTCGTCCAACTCGCCGACTTCCGGTTCGATATCCCGCGGAACGGCAATATCCACCATGAAGATCGGCTTGTGCTTGCGCAGCTTCAGCGCGCTTTCCACCGCGCCCTTGCCAAGGATCGGCAACTGGCTGGCGGTGGAACTGATGACGATATCGCTGTGCACCAGCTCCTGAGGAATATCCGACAGCAGCACGGCATGGGCTCCAAACTGTTCGGCCAGGGTGCTGGCGCGCTCCAGCGTGCGGTTGGCGACCACGATGCGCTTGACCCCCAGGTCATGCAGGTGGCGGGCGACCAGGGTAATGGTCTCGCCGGCGCCGATCAGCAGCGCCTGGCTGCGCTGCAGATCGCTGAAAATCTGTTTCGCCAGGCTCACCGCGGCAAAGGCCACGGAAACCGGGTTTTCGCCGATGGCGGTGTCGGTACGTACCTGCTTGGCGGCACTGAAGGTGGCCTGGAACAGCCGCCCCAGCAGCGGGCCTATGGTTCCGGCCTCACGCGCCACGGCGTAGGCGGACTTCATCTGCCCAAGGATCTGCGGTTCGCCCAGCACCAGCGAGTCCAGCCCCGAGGCGACACGCATCATGTGACGAACGGCCGCATCGTCTTCGTGCACATAGGCACTGGCGCGCAGGTCTTCGAGGCTCAGATGGTGATACTCGGCCAGCCAGCGCAGCACGACATCCGCCGAAAGGTGATCCTGTTCTATATAGAGTTCACTGCGATTGCAGGTGGAGAGGATCGCAGCTTCGCGGCTGTCGGTGAGGCGGCAGAGCTGCTGCAAGGCCTCAACCAACTGCTCAGGGGTAAAGGCCACGCGCTCGCGGACGTCTACTGAAGCAGTCTTGTGGTTAATACCGAGTGCGAGGAAGGCCATTCAAGGTCGCTGATGATGTCGAGAAGCCGACAATTGTCCTACTTCGAAAGATTCAGAACAACCACTGCCGACTATTGTCCCAATAGACTGCCTCTGTAAGGCATCCGCTGAGTCTCGGTTATGTTTGGCCGAAGGCTTGTGTCATGATGATCCGACCGCAGGTTAGTCGTCCTCTTCCTATATGAATAGATCTTCCGCGTTGCTCCTCGCTTTTGTCTTCCTCAGCGGCTGCCAGGCCTTGGCACCCGTTTCACCGGACGGTACGCCGCCGGTCGAAGACACTACCCCGGCTCCTGAAAAGCCCAAGGTTTACTCCTCGTTCAGCGAAGACACGGTCTTCAGCCTGCTGAGCGCGGAGCTGGCTGGCCAACGCAATCGTTTCGACATTGCCCTGGACAACTATGTCACCCAGGCCATCAATACCCAGGACCCGGGCATCTCCGAGCGGGCGTTTCGCATCGCCGAATACCTGGGCGCCGACCAGGCCGCGCTGGACACTGCGCTGATCTGGGCGAAAAACGCCCCGGACGACCTGGAAGCCCAGCGTGCCGCCGCCATCCAGCTGGCCCGCAGCGGGCGCTACGACGAATCCATGGTCTATATGGAGAAAGTCCTGCAGGGCAAGGGCGACACCCATTTCGACTTCCTCGCGCTGTCGGCCGCCGACACCGACCAGGACACGCGTAACGGGCTGATGAAGAGCTTCGACCGCCTGCTGCAAAAACACCCGAACAACGGCCAACTGGTGTTCGGCAAGGCGCTGCTGCTGCAACAGGACGGCGATACCCGCGAAGCCCTTAAGCTGCTGGAGCAGAATCCGCCGGAAGAAGGCGAGATCGCGCCGATCCTCCTGCGCGCCCGCCTGCTGCAGAGCCTCAGCCGCGCCGACGAAGCCCTGCCGCTGCTGGAAAAAAGCATTCGCAAGTACCCGGACGACAAGCGCCTGCGCCTGACTTACGCGCGCATGCTGGTCGAGCAGGATCGCATGGACGACGCCAAGGCCCAGTTCTCCAGCCTGGTCCAGCAGTACCCGGAAGACGACGAGCTGCGTTACTCCCTGGCGCTGGTCTGCCTGGAAGCCAAGGACTGGGAAGAAGCCAAGGGTTACCTGGAGGACCTGATCGCCCGGGAAAGCCACGTCGATTCGGCGCACCTGAACCTGGGCCGTATCGCCGAAGAACTCAACGACCCGCAAGGCGCGCTGGCGGAATACGGCCAGGTCGGCCCAGGTACCGACTACCTGCCGGCACAATTGCGCCAGGCCGACATCCTGATGAACAACGGCCGTACCGCCGAAGCCGAAAAACGCCTGGCCGCCGCCCGCGACACCCAGCCGGACTACGCCATCCAGCTGTACCTGATCGAAGCCGAAACCCTGTCCGCCAACAAACAGGGCGACAAGGCCTGGAAGATTCTCCAGCAAGCCCTGCAGCAATACCCGGACGATGTGAACCTGCTCTACACCCGTGCGATGCAGGCCGAGAAGCGCAACGACCTGGCCCAGATGGAAAAGGATCTGCGCCTGATCATCAAGCGCGAGCCGGACAACGCCATGGCATTGAACGCCCTCGGCTACACCCTGTCGGATCGCACGACCCGCTACGCCGAAGCCAAGGCCCTGATCGAACAGGCCCACCAGCTGACCCCGGACGATCCGGCGGTACTCGACAGCCTGGGCTGGGTGAACTATCGCCTGGGCAACCTCGCGGAAGCCGAACGCCTGCTGCGCCAGGCGCTGGAACGCTTTCCCGACCAGGAAGTCGCCGCGCACCTGGGCGAAGTGCTCTGGGCCAATGGCAAGCAACGCGAAGCCAAGCAGATCTGGAGCAAGTTCCTCAAGGACCAGCCAGACAGCCCTATCCTGCGCAGCACCATCAAGCGCCTGACCGGATCAGAGACCCTTTAAGACTATGTTTTTGCGCCACCTTATCGTTTTCAGCTTTATCGCTCTGCTCGCCGGCTGCTCGGGTTTCGGCACCCGCGAATCCGTCGAGGGTCACGGCAGCCCTGCGCTATGGCGCGAGCACAAACAGCAACTGAGCGGCCTCGACGGCTGGCAGATCAACGGCAAGATCGGCATTCGCGCCCCCAAGGATTCGGGCAGCGGCACGTTGTTCTGGCTGCAGCGCCAGGATTACTACGATATCCGCCTGTCCGGCCCGCTGGGTCGCGGCGCCGCCCGCCTGACCGGACGTCCCGGCAAGGTCGCGCTGGAAGTCGCCAACCAGGGACGTTACGAAGCCCCGACTCCGGAAGCCCTGCTCGAAGAACAGTTGGGCTGGAACCTGCCGGTCTCGCATCTGGCCTGGTGGGTTCGCGGGCTGCCCGCCCCCGACAGCAAGAGTCGCCTGACCCTGGACGGCGACAGCCGCCTGTCCAATCTCGAACAGGACAATTGGCAGGTCGAATACCTGAGTTATGCACAACAGAGCGGTTACTGGCTGCCCGAGCGGATCAAGCTGCATGGCCGCGACCTTGACGTCACGCTGGTGATCAAGGAATGGCAACCACGCAAGCTGGGGCAGTAAGCATGAGCGCGCCACGACTGACCCTGCCCTCCCCGGCAAAACTCAATCTGATGCTGCATATCCTCGGCCGCCGTGAAGACGGCTATCACGAACTGCAGACGATTTTTCAGTTTCTCGATTACGGCGATGAAATCACCTTTGCCGTGCGCGATGACGGCGTCATTCGCCTGCATACGGAGTTCGCCGGCGTCCCCCACGACAGCAACCTGATCGTGCGCGCGGCCAAACAGCTTCAGGAACAATCCGCATGCCCGTTGGGCATCGATATCTGGATCGAGAAAGTCCTGCCCATGGGCGGCGGCATCGGTGGCGGCAGTTCCAATGCAGCAACCACTCTGCTGGGCCTGAATCACCTCTGGCAACTGGGCTGGAACGAAGATCGCCTGGCCGCGCTGGGCCTTTCCCTGGGCGCCGACGTGCCGGTTTTCGTGCGGGGGCATGCAGCTTTCGCCGAGGGCGTGGGAGAAAAACTCACCCCGGTAGACCCCGAGGAACCTTGGTATCTCGTGCTGGTGCCGCAAGTCTCTGTAAGTACAGCAGAAATTTTTTCAGATCCGCTGTTGACACGTGACACTCCGCCCATTAAAGTGCGCCCCGTTCCCAAGGGAAACGGCAGAAATGACTGTTTGCCGGTGGTTGCAAGGCGCTATCCAGATGTACGTAACGCATTGAATTTGCTAGGTAAATTTACCGAAGCAAAACTGACCGGAACTGGAAGTTGTGTGTTTGGGGGCTTCCCAAGCAAAGCTGAAGCTGATAAAGTCTCGGCCCTTCTTACAGAGACCCTTACAGGGTTTGTAGCAAAAGGAAGCAACGTTTCGATGTTGCATCGCAAGCTGCAAAGTCTGCTCTAAAAGGAACCAAGTGCCAGGCACTTGATGCAACAGATACAGGGGCGTCGCCAAGCGGTAAGGCAGCAGGTTTTGATCCTGCCATGCGTTGGTTCGAATCCAGCCGCCCCTGCCATTTTCCTTATACTCATCCAGGTATACCCTCAGCCTTCAGGTACTGCGCGTGTCCAAGATGATGGTCTTTACGGGGAACGCTAACCCCGATCTGGCTCGGCGTGTCGTACGTCAGCTGCATATCCCTCTCGGTGACATCTCTGTCGGTAAATTTTCCGACGGCGAAATTACCGCTGAGATCAATGAAAATGTCCGCGGTAAAGACGTCTTCATTATTCAGCCGACTTGCGCTCCGACCAACGATAACCTGATGGAACTCGTCGTGATGGCTGATGCCTTCCGCCGCTCCTCAGCGACTCGAATCACTGCTGTAATTCCTTACTTTGGTTATGCCCGTCAGGATCGCCGTCCGCGTTCCGCACGTGTGGCTATCAGCGCGAAAGTCGTGGCTGACATGCTTACCGTAGTCGGCATCGACCGTGTTCTCACGGTTGATCTGCATGCTGACCAGATTCAGGGCTTCTTCGATATTCCGGTAGATAACATCTACGGCTCCCCGGTTCTGGTGGATGACATCGAAGACCAACGTTTCGAAAACCTGATGATCGTCTCCCCGGACATTGGCGGCGTCGTGCGTGCACGTGCCGTGGCCAAATCCCTGGGCGTGGATCTCGGGATCATCGACAAGCGCCGCGAGAAAGCCAATCACTCTGAAGTGATGCATATCATCGGTGACGTTGAAGGCCGTACCTGCATCCTGGTTGACGACATGGTCGATACCGCCGGCACCCTGTGCCACGCGGCCAAGGCCCTGAAAGAGCATGGCGCTGCCAAGGTCTTTGCCTACTGCACACACCCTGTGCTGTCGGGTCGAGCAATCGAGAACATTGAAAATTCCGTGCTGGACGAGCTGGTGGTGACCAACACCATCCCGCTGTCCGCTGCAGCACAAGCCTGTGCGCGTATCCGTCAACTGGATATCGCACCGGTTGTTGCCGAAGCGGTTCGCCGTATCAGCAACGAAGAATCGATCAGCGCGATGTTCCGCTAGGGCCCTGCCCTAGCCTTACATCTCGATGACGAAAAGCGCCCCGCCCCAGCATTCCTGTTGGGGCGGGGCTTTTTTGCCCATATCGCCTTTAGCGCTGGTCGCAAACGCTGGGGCGAGTGTGGTTATTTTGGAGATACAACATGAACGATTTTACTCTGAATGCTGAACTGCGTTCCGACCTGGGGAAAGGTGCGAGCCGCCGCCTGCGTCGTCTCGCAAGCCTGGTTCCAGCTGTAGTTTACGGTGGTGACAAAGCCCCTGAATCCATCAGCATGCTGGCCAAAGAAGTTGCCAAACTGCTCGAAAACGAAGCGGCTTTCAGCCACGTTATCGAACTGAACGTTGGCGGCACCAAGCAAAACGTCGTGATCAAGGCGCTGCAACGTCACCCGGCCAAAGGCCACGTGATGCACGCTGACTTCGTACGCGTTGTTGCTGGTCAGAAACTGACCGCTATCGTTCCAGTGCACTTCATCAACGAAGCTGCTCCGGTCAAGAAAGGCGGCGAGATTTCGCACGTTATCGCTGAAATCGAAGTGTCCTGCCTGCCGAAAGACCTGCCTGAGTTCATCGAAGTCGACCTGGGCGACGCTGAAATCGGCACCATCGTTCACCTGTCGAACATCAAGGCTCCTAAAGGCGTTGAGTTCGTTGCTCTGGCTCACGGTAACGACCTGGCTGTTGCCAACGTTCACGCTCCACGTGTTGCTCCAGAAGCTGCAGAAGGCGCTGCAGAGTAATTCACTCTGCTTGCCGGAGTTACCGGAAACATCGCGGACTGGAACGTAGCGAGAAAGCGGGCGGGAACGCGGAGTTTACATAATGGTAAATGAGCACTTGTCGTCCACTTTCGCCGCACACTCCAGTCGCGGCGATGTTATCCACAACTCCAAGGAAGGGCCCCTATCGTGACTGCCATCAAACTGATCGTTGGCCTGGGTAATCCAGGCGCCGAATACGAACAGACCCGGCATAACGCAGGGGCCCTTTTTGTTGAGCGCATCGCCGAGAAACAAGGCGTCAGCCTTGTGGCCGATCGCAAATATTTCGGCCTGACCGGGCGCTTTTCGCACCAGGGTCAGGACATTCGTCTGCTGATACCCACCACCTACATGAACCGCAGCGGCCAGGCCGTGGCGGCATTGGCCGGTTTCTTCCGTATCAAGCCTGAAGAAATCCTGGTGGCGCATGACGAACTCGACCTGCCACCCGGCGTCGCCAAGCTCAAACAGGGCGGCGGGCATGGCGGGCACAACGGGTTGCGCGACATCATCGCGCAACTGGGCAACCAGAATACCTTTCACCGCTTGCGGCTTGGCATCGGCCACCCAGGCGTCGCCAGCATGGTCTCGAACTTTGTCCTGGGTCGTGCGCCGCGCGCCGAACAGGAAAAGCTCGATGCCAGCATCGATTTTGCCCTCGGCGTGCTGCCGGATATCTTCGCCGGTGAATGGAACCGTGCGATGAAAAACCTGCACAGCCAGAAGGCCTGACTCTTATCCGAGGGGAAACACCATGGGATTCAACTGCGGCATCGTCGGCCTGCCTAACGTCGGCAAGTCCACCCTGTTCAACGCCCTGACCAAATCCGGTATCGCGGCCGAGAACTTCCCCTTCTGCACCATCGAGCCGAACAGCGGCATCGTGCCGATGCCGGATCCGCGTCTGGACGCCCTGGCCGCCATCGTGGTGCCCGAGCGCGTGCTGCCGACCACCATGGAGTTCGTCGACATCGCCGGCCTGGTGGCGGGCGCCTCGAAAGGTGAAGGCCTGGGTAACAAGTTCCTGGCCAACATCCGCGAAACCGATGCCATCGCCCACGTGGTCCGCTGCTTCGAAGACGACAACGTGATCCACGTGTCCAACAGCGTCGACCCGAAACGCGACATCGAGATCATCGACCTGGAACTGATCTTCGCCGACCTCGACAGCTGCGAAAAGCAACTGCAGAAAGTTGCGCGCAACGCCAAGGGCGGTGACAAGGACGCCGTGGCGCAGAAAGCCCTGCTCGAGCAACTGATCGCGCACTTCACCGAAGGCAAGCCAGCGCGCAGCCTGATGAAGAACATGAGCGCCGACGAAAAAGCAGTGATCAAAGGCTTCCACCTGCTGACCACCAAGCCGGTCATGTACATCGCCAACGTTGCTGAAGACGGTTTCGAAAACAACCCGCACCTTGACGTGGTCAAGGCCATCGCCGAAGAAGAAGGCGCCGTGGTGGTGCCGGTCTGCAATAAGATCGAAGCGGAAATCGCCGAACTTGAAGACGGCGAAGAGAAAGACATGTTCCTCGAAGCCCTGGGCCTCGAAGAACCTGGCCTGAACCGCGTGATCCGCGCCGGCTACGAGATGCTGCACCTGCAGACCTACTTCACCGCCGGCGTCAAGGAAGTGCGCGCCTGGACCGTCCGCGTCGGCGCTACCGCTCCGCAGGCCGCCGCGGTGATCCACACCGACTTCGAGAAAGGCTTCATCCGCGCCGAAGTGATCGCCTACAACGACTTCATCCAGTTCAAGGGTGAAGCCGGTGCCAAGGAAGCCGGCAAATGGCGCCTGGAAGGCAAGGACTACATCGTCAAGGACGGCGACGTGATGCACTTCCGCTTCAACGTCTGATCTGACCTGTGCGAAATGCCCCGTGGCTTGAAACCCAAGCCACGGGCTCGCCGATGGGACTCCTGGCCCTGCTGGCTGTTACGCCCCCCCTTACTCCCTCCTATTTGCCAATGTTTTACGGACATCCCCTGCCCCATGCCCGCTGTCAGGCCAATGCCTGTTTTGCCTGAAGCGGTGGACACTTCATCGCGCCACTCGACAGGAGTACCCTGCGCACCGCTGACACTGTCAGATACTTGCATGCGTTCTGCTTAACTCTATGCTCTCGCTACGCACGGACAGGAACCCACCACAGATGCAAAGGAAAGTAATACTCGTCGACGATCATCTGCTGACACTGATCGGCATCCGCGCCTCGCTCAGCGGCGACAGCACGTTGCAGATCGTCGGCGAGGCCCAGAATGTCGAAGGGCTGTTCCAGCTGTTGGCCGAACAGCCCTGCGATCTGGTCGTCACCGATCTGATGATGCCCCACAGCGAACAGGCCGACGGCATCCGCCTGATCGAACAGTTGCGCCGCCGTTACCCCGAGATCGCAGTCATCGTGGTGACCATGCTCAACAACCCGGCGCTGCTGGCCTCGATCCTCAAGCTGGGGGTCCAGGGGTTGATCAGCAAGCGCGGGGTACAAGGCGACCTGCAAAAGGCCATTCGCGCCAGCCAGGCCAAACCCTTCGTCTCCCCGTCCATCCGGCATCTGTTCGACCCCATGGAGCCTCTGGCCGAGGTCGAACAACTGTCCCCTCGCGAAGTCGAGGTGCTACGCCTCTACGGCGCCGGGCTGTCGGTCAATGAAATAGCCACGCACCTCAATCGTTCCAAGCAGACCATCAGCAGCCAGAAGAGCAGTGCCATGCGCAAGCTGGGCCTGGACAGCAATGCCAGCCTCTACCTGTACATCCAGGAAGTCGGGCTGGCCTGAGACTATGCCGAACCCTCCAGCCGGCCTGCCGCGCCTGATCCTCTGGATCATGCTCTTGCTGACCAGTGTCGCGTCCCTGGGCGCCGCCGAGCCTGAGCCTGCTCCGCTGTCCCTGGCCACGCTGATGGCCATGCGTCAGACGCTGCCCCCTCGCCCGCTACGGGTCGCCGAAGTGAGCGCCTCCAACGAGCAACCCGAGCCTCGTGGCAACGATGTGCTCAACCAGATCACCAACGACTACCTGGAACATATCAGTCAGTTTCTCGAACTGCCGATTCAACGGGTGCCCTACCCTTCGGTGGACAGTGCCATCGCCGCCCTGATCGCTGGGGACATCGACCTGATGCCCCGCGCCACCGAGTACGAAAGAAAACAGCCAGGGTTCGTCTACAGCAAGCCCTACCTGGACAACGAGCCGATCATCGTCGGACGCATCGCCGACAAGGACCTGTCCCCTGACCTGGCGGGCAAACGCGTGCTGGTTCCGGCCTACTACGTGCAGGCTGAAACAGTCGGCAAGGCCTATCCCAAGGCTGAACTGATCGTGATCAACAGCATTGTCGAAGGCCTGCAGCGCCTGTCCGACGGCGAAGCCGACGCCCTGATCGGCGATCAGCTGCGCACCAATTTCTACATGCGCAGCCTGGCCAACCTCAAGTTGCAGAACAAGTACGTCGCCAATCTGCCGGCCATGGGTTTCAGCTTCGCCGCCCGCGGGCATGAGGACAATCTGGTGCCCCTGATCAACGCCGCGCTGAAGACGGTTTCCCGGGAGCGCAAGCAGGAGATATTGCAGCACTGGGAACGCTCGCCCTGGCTGTTCGCGCCGACCGACTCCTTCGCCCTCAACAGCGCGGAAGACAACTGGCTCAAGCATCTTCCTTCGCTGAACCTGATCGCCCACGAAATCCCCAATTACCTGTACCGCAAGGACGACGGCCAATGGGCCGGACTGGCGTTCAATGTGCTGCGCAGCCTGGCCGACGACTATCAACTGCAACTGAACATCATCGACAGCCAGTCCCCGGACATCGACCGCCAGCGCCTGGAACGGGATGAGGCGCAAATCGCCCTATCGCTGGCACCGATTCCGGTCCGGCAAAAGAGCCTGTTATTCAGCGATGGCTTCGGCACCGAGTACTGGGCCTTCATTACCCGCGAGGGCGCCAGTTCCCCCAGCTCGCTGGCGGCCCTGGGGGGCAGGCGCCTGGCGATCGCCGCCGGACATCCCCTGCAGCCTCTGCTCCAGAGCCGCTATCCGAGCATCGAACTGGTACTCACCGACCACTACTCCCAGTCCCTGCATCTGGTCGAACAGGGCATGGTCGACGCCACGCTGAACAGCGCAGCCGATGCCCAACAGCTGGACAATCCCCGGCTCCGGGCCGGCAAGCAGTTCCAGGCCCAGGCCGAGCCCCTGGTGTTCGCCGTATCGGCCAAGCACCCCGAACTCCTGAGCATTCTCAACAAACTCCTGTATTCGTTGAAAACTTCGGACGGCAACCAGGACCGCATCAGCATCCAGGCGCGCCCCGCCACCAAGGGTTCGCTCTGGGCCTACCTGCCGAGCTGGGTCTGGCAAAGCGCCGCGCTGGTCCTGGTGCTGGTGCTGCTGTCGTTTTACTGGAACTGGCGCCTGCGGATTCAGATCCGCCAGCGGCGCGTCGCGCAGAATCAGCTCAAGGACCAACTGGCCTTCCAGTTCGCCTTGCTCAACGGCTTGCCCATCCCGCTTTACGTGCGTGACTTGCAAGGGCGGCTGAGCACCTGCAACCACGCTTATGAGCAGTTCTTCGGCCGGTCCCTGGACGAGATGCGCGGCACCACGCCGCAAGAGCAAGGCATCGCCCCACGCGCCCTGGCCCTGGATCTGGAGGAGCAGCACCAACGGCTGCTGGATAACCGCCAGTCGCAATTCCTCGACAGCGTGATCGAGGTCGATGGCCAGGCCCATCATATCTACCAATGGCTGGTGCCCTTCTACACCGCCCTCGGCAAGCAGCAGGGCCTGCTGGGCGGCTGGATCGACATCAGCGTGCGCAAGCACCTGGAACACAAGCTGCTCGAAGCCCAGCAGCAGGCAATCGACGCCAGCGCGGCGAAAAGCCAGTTCCTCGCGACCATGAGCCATGAGCTGCGCACCCCGCTGAACGCCATGGTCGGCCTGCTGGAGCTGGAAACCAGCGGCGCGTCCACCCCTTCGCAAAACCTCAGCATCGCCCAGCAGTCGGCGCAATCGATGATCGACCTGATCGGCAATATTCTCGATCTGGACAAGGTCGAGACTGGCCAGATGGAGCTGGTGCCCGGCCCCACCGACCTCGATCAACTATTGGCCAACTGCCTTGAGCTGTTCGCCGCGCAGGCCCGGGAAAAACACCTGGAGCTGAAGCTGCGACACCGCCTGCCCCCCGAGCGGCGCTACCAGGTGGACGCCCTGCGCCTGACGCAGATCCTTCACAACCTGTTGTCCAACGCCTTGAAGTTCACGAACCAGGGCTGGGTCGAACTGTCGGTCCAGGAGCTGGACTCGGGGCCTCGGCAAAGCCGCCTGATGTTCCATGTCAGCGACACCGGCATCGGCATCGCCGAGGATCAGCAGCCGCAGATTTTCGCGCCTTACCAACAAGCCCACGCCGAGATCGCCCACCTGCACGGCGGCTCCGGCCTGGGCCTGAGCATCTGCAAACAGCTGGTCGAACTCATGGGCGGCAGCATCCGCCTCGCCAGTGCAGCGGGCCAGGGTTGCCGGGTCAGCTTCGAACTGACCCTGCCCTGGCAACCGGACGAGGACGAGCCGCAGCATGCCCTTCAAGGCGCTACGGCGGTGGCCGGGTTGAATGTACTGATCGTCGACGACGTTTCCACCAACGGCCTGGTGCTCGAACAGCAACTGCTCAGGCTCGGCCATCGCGGGACCTACGTCAGCAATGGCAAGGCGGCGTTGCAAGCCTGGGAGCAGGGCCACTTCGATGTGCTGGTCACCGATTGCAACATGCCGCACATGGACGGCTACGCCCTGGCCCGCAATGTCCGTGCCGCAGAACAGGCGCGCGGGCTACCCAGGATCCCGATCATCGGCTACACCGCCCGCGCCCTGGCAGACGAAAAGCAGCGTTGCCAGGCGGCCGGCATGGATGACCTGATGATCAAGCCCATCGTCCTCGAGCGTCTGCGGGAAATACTCGGCAAGCTGAAAGCGCCCGGGCTATCCAGTTCATCTCTCAACGCCCCCCTCACGCCGCCCCTCGCCCCAGCGCCTGACGAGGAGGCTGCCGCGACGTTCGACCTGTCCTACCTGGAGGGTTTCCAGAACGATCCGCAGCTCAAGGAGCGCTTGCTCCAGGAGCTGCGCCGGAACCTGGAACAGGAGCGCGAGCTGCTGAGCGCCCCGCTGCCCGACACACCGGATTTCCTCGAACAGTGGGTCCACCGGGTCAGCGGCCTGGCCTGCACGGTCGATTCGCCGGCGTTGATGCGGGCCTGCCTCGACCTGCAACGTGCGACTCATGAAGGCGAGCAGGCCCTGGAGGCGCAACGCCACGCGGTGCTGTCGGTCATCGAACGCATGCTGCGCGATATCGAACACCACGCCTGACCCATCCCGGACAGCCCTGAGCAACAATTCCGGCCCTGGGTAACCCCAGGCTGCCCTCCTGAAACATTTTGTTCCATTCCCTGGCTCGCCGTTTCGTACTCGTCTCATACAAGGCAAAAGCCCCGCTCGGCATCCTAGGCCCCCTTCGAAGCCGGGCGCCGCGGACCAGGAACATTCCAGGTCGACTCATTGGGCGGCCGGCATCGAAGAACTCAAAAAAGACTCTTTCACATCCCTAATTCAAGGTGATTCGATGCTTCATAACACCCGCGCCAGCGCCATGCGCAAGCTTCCGTTGGCCATCACCCTCGGCCTGGCTTCACTGGCCAGCCAGCAAGCCTTCGCCCACGGTTATGTCGAAAGTCCGAAGTCCCGTGCCTTCATGTGCTCCGCCACCGGCGGCAACCTCAACCGCGATTGCGGCCCCGTCACTTACGAACCGCAGAGTGTCGAGTACTCGCCATCGGTCCAGCATCACTACCCCAAGGATTACTGCTCGGGCGACTTCACCCAATGCGGTCCGGCGAACGGCACCATCCCGGCGGGCGGCATCACCAGCTTCTCGCAGCTCAACGAGCAGACGGCGACCCGCTGGCAGAAAACCACGATCAAGCCGGGCATGAATGAATTCACCTGGCACTACTCCGCCGGTCACGCCAGCGCCTACTACCAGTTCTACATCACCAAGAAAGACTGGAACCCGAACCAGCCGCTGACCCGCGACTCCTTCGAGATGACCCCGCTGCTCAATGAAAACGCCGGTGGCGTGCGTCCGCCGGCCGGTGGCAAGACCAAGCACAAGGTCAACATTCCTGCTGACCGCAGCGGTTACCACGTGATCCTGGCGACCTGGAAAATCGCCGACACCGCCGCCACCTTCTACCAGGCCATCGACGTCAACATCGACAACGATGGCGCGCCGATTCCCGACTGGAAAATCCTCGGCGCGGTACAGCCTGAACAACTGCGTGTCGGCGACAAGGTCAGCACTCGCGTGTTCACCAATGCCGGTGAACAGCAGAACCGCCAGACCCGCCTGAACATCGAAACCGCCGAGCAGGCCCAGGCCAACACCTGGCCGTTCCTGTTGGCGGAAAAGGTCAACAAGGCCAATGCCGGCTATGTGATGGGCGAGCTCAACGCCAACAACGAAGTCGTTCCCAACTACGGCAAGAACACCATGTACGCCAAGAACAACAGCGACGTGGTGCGTGTGGAAATCCAGAAAGAGCAGCCGAGCATTCCTGGCGAGCTGAAACTTTCCGGCCTGCAGGCCGAGTACACCTTGAAGGACAACGCCACCGACCTGCACTTCAACGCCATTGCCCAGGGCGGCAAGTACACCATCAGCTCGACGGTCTTCAACGGCAAGAACGAAAGCATTGCTCATGTACAAGCCGAGCCTGGCAACAACACCCCGCACTTCTCCATCCCGCTGCGTAATGTCAGCGAAGGTGAGTACGACGTGGTGGTCGTGGCCAAGCCGGAGAAAGGCGAGCAGCTGCAACAAAGCCAGCGCATCACCCTCAAAGCCGAGGAAGTGGGCGGCGGCGGTGATTACGACTTCGTCTTCCCCAAAGGCCTGACCGGCTACAAGGCCGGCACCAAGGTCCTGGCCAAGGACGGCAACGTCTATGAATGCAAGCCGTTCCCTTACAGCGGCTACTGCATCCAGTGGAACGCTGGCGCCACTCAGTTCGAGCCTGGCGTGGGCAGCAACTGGAAGGACGCCTGGATTCGCAAGTAATCCATAACCTGACCAACCGCAGCGTGGTGCCTCGGCACCGCGTTGCGGACCTTGGGAATCGACATGAATCACCCTCACTACTCAAGACCGCGCAGGCTGCTGCACTGGCTGTTCGCCGCCGTTGTGCTGTGGGCCACGATCAGCGGCTATGCCAGCGCCCTGTTGCAGCCGCCAAGCTCGGTCCAACAGGCGATCGCCTTTATCAATGTCTCGCTGACCACCCTGCTGGTGCCGCTGTTCGTCCTGCGGCTGTTCTACCTGGTGCGTCATCCCGCTCCGGCGGCGCCCGCCCATCAGAGCGCGGCTGAGCGCAAGCTGGTGCATGCCGGGCATGGCGCCCTGCTGGTCACCCTCGGTACCGTGCTATTCAGCGGCGTGCTGATGATGTCGCGCCCGATCGACCTGTTCGGCCTGCAGCTCCCGCAACCCTTGCAGGCCCCGGCGGCCATCACCTTTTTCGAAGAGCTTCACCACTACAGCTGCATGGCCCTGGCCCTGCTGGTAGCCGGCCATATCGCCGCGGTGATCCTCCACCAATGGCGCGGGCAGGGCGTGCTCAGACGCATGCTGCCCAAACGCCCATGAAAACGCTGCTCTCATGGCGCCCGCGCGGCGCCGGCCAGCGCTATCTACTGCCCGTAAGCCTGGTCGCCCTGGGTCTCTGGCTGACCTGGCTCGGCCTCGACAGCTGGACCTACCGGCAAGTCGTGGCGGGCCAGCCGGTGCCGAGCGCGGTACCGAGCGCCAGCGCCGAACAGCGGCTGCCCGCGCCCCTGGACGATCGCAACATCGCCAGGGTGTTCGGCGCCGTGCCGGTCGAATTCGACAGCGCGCAGGCCAGCCTGCCGCTGGTCCTGCTCGCCAGCCTGCTGGGCAGCCAGCCCGAACAATCCAGGGCCCTGATCCAGTACGCCGACAGCCGGGCCTTCTACTCCCCGGGCGAACGCCTGCCCGACGGCACGCTGCTCAAGAGTGTCAGCGCCGATCAGGTGGTGGTGCTGCGCAACGGCCGTGAACAGAACCTGCTGCTACCCGGGCGCCAACTGCGCCTGCTCAGCCCCCAGACAACCCCACCGGAGGTCGCCGACCGAAAAGCCACGGCCCTTCTGCGAGCGATAGAGAACACACCATGAAACTGTCCAAGATTGCAGGCGCCGTGCTCAGCCTCGGCCTTCTTTTGAGCGCCCTGCCCAGTACCGCGGCCCTCACCACCCAGCGCCTGTGGACGCTGAACATGAAGGACGCCGAACTGCGCGACCTGGCCAGCGAAGTCGGTGAAATCACCGGCAAGACCCTGGTGGTCGATGCCCGGCTGCAAGGCAAGGTCAGCGTGCAATCGTCCAGTGCGCTGGACAAGGACGGTATCTACTCGCTGTTCCTCAGCGTGCTGCGCAGCCAGGGTTTCGTCGCCCTGGACCAGGGCGACCGGGTGCTGATCGTGCCGGCGGTGGAAGCCAAGACCAAATCCAGCGAGCAATCGGGCGATGAGTTCGTGACCCGGGTCCTGGACCTGCGCAACGCCAACGCCGCGGAAATCTCCGGGGTGGTCCGCCCACTGGTGAGCGACGACGCCTATGTCGCGCCCTCGGCCAGCTCCAATGCCCTGGTGGTTTCCGACAGCGCCAGCAATGTCGAACGCATCCGCCAGGTGGTCAGCGAACTGGACCAGGCCGGCAATCGCTCGTTCAGCACCGTGGCGCTCAAGCATGCCTGGGCCAGCGATGTGGCCCGGACCCTGAACGAAAGCATCAGCCAGACGGGCAACGGCCCCAGCGACGCCAAGGCCGTGGGCGACGCCCGCAGCAACCGGGTGATCCTCGCGGGCTCCGCCCAGGCCCGCCAGCGCATGGCCGATCTGGTCAAGGCCATCGACGTGCCGAGCAATGCCAATGACAGCGCGCGGGTGGTGCGCCTGCACCACAGCGATGCGAAAAAACTCTCGAAGCTGCTCGACGGCATCGGCAAGCGCCTGGAAGACGGCAATCGCGGTGGCGGCGAAGGCAAGGGCAGCGGCAACTCGATCCTGGTGAGCGCCGACGAAAGCCAGAACGCCCTGGTGCTGATGGCCGACCCGGCGCAACTGAGCATGCTCGACAAAGTCATCACCCAGCTGGACCAGCCACGGGCCCAGGTGCTGGTGGAAGCGGCCATCGTCGAAGTCAGCGGCGACATCAACGAAGCCCTCGGCGTGCAATGGGCGGCGCGCGCCGGCAACGTCGCCGGCGGCACCAACTTCAGCGGCACCGGCCTGTCGATCGGTACGTTGCTGAGCTCGGGCAAGGACAAGAACATCACCCTGCCGGACGGCGCCATCATCGGCATCGGCACCAGCAATTTCGGCGCGCTGGTCACCGCCCTGTCCAGCGACTCGAAGAACAACCTGCTGTCCACCCCGAGCCTGCTGACCCTGGACAACGAAGCGGCGGAAATCCTCGTCGGCCAGAACGTGCCGTTCCAGACCGGCTCGTACACCACCGACACCGCCGGCGCCAGCAACCCCTTCACCACCGTGGAACGCCAGGACGTCGGCGTGACCCTCAAGGTGACGCCGCACATCAACGAGGGCAACACCCTGCGCCTGAAGGTCGAGCAGGAAAGCTCGGAACTGGCCAGCGCCCCGCCCGGCATCACCACCAGCGACGTGATCACCAACAAGCGCTCGGTGAAAAGCACCATCCTCGCCGACGACGGGCAGATCATCGTGCTCGGCGGCCTGATCAAGGACAACGTCAAGACCCAGGTCAGCAAGGTGCCGGTGCTGGGCAGCATTCCCCTGCTCGGCCGGCTGTTCACCAGCACCAAGGACGTCACCGAAAAGACCAACCTGATGGTCTTCCTGCGGCCGACCCTGGTGCGCGGCAGCGCCGATGCCGTCAACGTCAGCCAGCGCAAGTACAACGACCTGCGCAAGCTGCGCGCCAACGGTGACAGCCGCAGCGGCCTGGCCCTGCCCGCCGATTCACGCCAACTGTTCGATGCCGCCCCGCAGGATGGGACCATCGACATGCGCGCCAGAGAGCCACGCCGATGAACCCGGTCGCGCGCCTGCCCTTTGGTTTCGCCAAGCGCCATGGGGTCCTGCTGGAGCCCCTGGAGAGCGGCCTGCGGCTTTACTGCCGGGCCGATACGCCGGTGGAAATCCTCGCCGAGATCCGCCGCTGCCATGGCCCGCTGCTGGGCCACCGGATACTCGACGCCGAGGGTTTCGCCGAACTGCTGGCCGAGCACTATCGCGATGGACGCGACGACGCCATGCAAATGGCCGAGGGCCTGGGCGACCAGATCGCCGGCCAGGACGACCTGGCCAGCCTGGCCGAGCAACTGCCGCAGATCACCGACCTGCTGGAGCAGGAAGACGACGCGCCGATCATTCGCCTGATCAATGCGATCCTCGGCGAAGCGGTGAAGGTCAAGGCTTCGGATATCCACCTGGAAACCTTCGAGCAGCACCTGTCCGTGCGCCTGCGGGTCGACGGCCTGCTGCGCGAAGTGCTGCGCCCGCGCCGTGAACTGGCGGGCCTGCTGGTGTCGCGGATCAAGGTCATGTCCAAGCTCGACATCGCCGAGAAACGCATCCCCCAGGACGGCCGCATCGCCCTGCGCATCGGCGGCCATGAAGTGGACGTGCGGGTCTCCACCCTGCCTTCGGCCTACGGCGAGCGGGTGGTCATGCGCCTGCTCGACAAACAGGCCGGGCGCCTGAACCTGGGGCGGCTGGGCATGGCCGAGGCGATCCGCGACAAGCTGGAAGACGCCCTGCGGCGCCCACACGGCATCCTGCTGGTCACCGGCCCTACCGGCTCCGGCAAGACCACCACGCTGTATGCCGGGCTCAGCAGCCTGAACAACCAGACGCGCAACATCCTGACCATCGAAGACCCGGTGGAATACCACCTGGCCGGCATCGGCCAGACCCAGGTCAACACCAAGGTCGACATGACCTTCGCCCGTGGCCTGCGCGCCATTCTGCGCCAGGACCCGGACGTGGTGATGGTCGGCGAGATCCGTGACCGGGAAACCGCCGACATCGCCGTGCAAGCCTCCCTCACCGGCCACCTGGTGCTGTCCACCCTGCACACCAACAGCGCCATCGGCGCCGTCACCCGCCTGCTGGACATGGGCATCGAGCCCTTCCTGCTGTGCACCTCGCTGCTCGGCGTGGTCGCCCAGCGCCTGGTGCGGGTGCTCTGCGGCGATTGCAAGAGCGCCGCGCCGGCCGACGCCGCGGCCTGCCGCCAGTTGCACCTCGACCCGCAACAGACACCGGTGCTCTACCACCCGGTCGGCTGCCCGGCCTGCCAGCACAGCGGCTATCGCGGCCGCCAGGGCATCTATGAACTGGTGCTGTTCGACGAACCGCTGCGCCAGTTGATCCACGAAGGGGCTGGCGAGACCGCCTTGACCCACTACGCGCGCCAGCATGCCCACAGCCTGTTCGCCGACGGCCGGGACAAGGTGCTGCAAGGCGTCACCAGCGTCGAAGAACTGCTACGCGTAACCCGGGAGCACTGATCGTGGCCGCCTACGAATACCTCGCCATGTGCAACGCCGGGCGCAAGACCCGCGGCGTGCAGGAAGCCGACAGCGCCCGGCAGGTCCGCCAGCTGCTGCGCGAACGCAACCTGATCGCCCTGCAGGTCAAGCCGGCCCGCGGGCAACAGGACCGCTCCGGCGCCACGCTGACCAGCAGCCAACGCCTCAGCCCGGCGCAACTGGCCTTGCTCACCCGCCAGCTGGCGACCCTGGTCCAGGCCGCTCTGCCCCTGGAAGAAGTGCTGGCCGCCGTCGCCGCGCAATGCAGCAAGCGCGCGCAGCAAAGCATGATGCTGGCGATCCGCGCACGGGTGCTGGAAGGCCATGACCTGGCCCGAGCCATGGGCGAATACCCGCGCGCCTTCGCCTCGATGTACCGGGCCACGGTGGCCGCCGGCGAACGCGCCGGCCACCTGGCCCAGGTGCTGATGCAGCTGGCCGACTATACCGAGGCCCGGCATGCCGCCCGCCAGCAGCTGCAACTGGCCATGCTGTACCCGAGCATCCTGCTGCTGGCGGCCTTCGGCATCGTCGGTTTCCTGCTCAGTTTCGTGGTGCCGGATGTGGTCAAGGTGTTCATCGACAGCGGCCAGCAACTCCCGGTGCTGACCCGCGGCCTGATCGCCACCAGCGACTTCGCCCGGGACTACGGCCTGCTCCTGCTGCTGATGCTCGGCAGCCTCGCCGTCGGCCTGCGCGTGGCCCTGCGCAAGCCCGCCCTGGCCATGCGCTGGCATCAGGCCCAGCTGCGCTTGCCGGTGATCGGGCGGGTCATCCAGACCAGCAACAGCACCCGTTTTGTCAGCACCCTGGCGATTCTCGGACGCAGTGGCGTGCCACTTGTTGATGCTCTGGAGATTTCCGGCGAAGTGGTCGCCAACCAGCAGATTCGTACTCGTATGAAAGACGTGGCGCGTGCCGTACGCGAAGGTAGCGGGCTGACCCGAGCCCTGGAACAGAGCGGCGATTTCCCGCCGATGATGCTGTACATGATCGCCAGCGGCGAACGCTCGGGGGAACTGGACAGCATGCTCGAACGCGCCGCCCACCAGCAGCAGACCCAGCTGTCCAACGGCATCGCCATGCTGGTCGGGCTGTTCGAGCCGGCGATGCTGGTGTTCATGGGCGCCAGCGTGCTGGTGATCGTCCTGGCGATCCTGATGCCCATTCTCAACCTCAACCAACTCATCACCTGAAGAGCACACAACATGCGCAACCCTTCCCGCCAACGCGGCTTCACCCTGATCGAGATCATGGTGGTCGTGGTGATTCTCGGTGTCCTGGCCGCCCTGGTGGTCCCGCAGATCATGAGCCGTCCGGACCAGGCCAAGGTCACCGCCGCCCGCAGCGACATCAAGGCCGTGGCCACCGCCCTGGAAATCTACAAGCTCGACAACCATCACTACCCGTCGACCCAGCAGGGCCTGGAAGCCCTGGTGAAGAAACCGGCGGGCATGCCGGCGGCCCTCAACTGGAACCCCGACGGCTACCTCAAGCGCCTGCCCAAGGACCCCTGGGGCAACCCTTATCAGTTCCTCGCCCCGGGTCGCGAAGGCTCGGCCTACGACCTGTATTCCTTCGGTGCCGACGGCCGCAACGGCGGCGACGGGACCAACGCCGACATCGGCAACTGGGAGCCTTGAGGTGCGCAAGCCAATGGCGGGTTTCACCCTGCTGGAGCTGCTGGTGGTCATGGTGATCATCGGCTTGCTGGCCAGCATGGTCGGGCTGGTCCAGAGCGACTCGGGCGGGCAGAAGGCCCGGCGCGAGGCCGAGCGCCTGCAAAACCTCATTGGCTTGCTGCGCGAAGACACGGTGTTGAACAACCTCAATCACGGGTTGCGCCTGGCGCCGGACCACTACACAGTGCTGAGCCTCGACCGCGGCGGCCAGTGGCAGGCCGACAAACGCTTCAAGGAACACCGGCTGCCCGGCGAACTGCGCCTGAACCTGCAGGAGCCACCAGGCCAGAGCCAACGCCTGGGCCAGGGCAAGGAGCCGCAACTCTGGGTGCTGGCCAACGACCAGATCTCGCCCTTCAGCCTGCAGCTGGAGTACCGCCAGCAACCGCTGCTGTCGCTGTCCAGCGACGGTGTCGAGGAGGTGCGTCTTGCCCCGGTGCAATAAACAGGCGGGCTTCACCCTGCTGGAAGTGATGGTCGCCCTGGCCATCTTCGCCGTGCTGTCGCTGTCGCTCTACAGCGCCACCGAACACCTGATCGGCAACAACGGCGGCCTCAGCGAACGGACCCTGGCGCAATGGCTGGCGGACAACCGCCTGAACGAACTGCGCGCCGGCATGCGCCAGGCCCAGAGCCAGCGCCAGGAACCGGTCCGCCTCGCCGGGCGCGACTGGCTGCTGACCAGCGAAACCGCCGCGGCGCCCGACCCGCGTCTGCTGAAGATCGTGCTCGAAGTCTCCACCGACGCCCCCATGCCCCGGCAGCGCGCGCGCCTGGCCGGTTACCTGGAGGCCCGCCCATGAAACGCCGGCAACAGGGTTTCACCCTGCTCGAAGTGCTGATCGCCATGGCCCTGTTCAGCCTGCTCGGCCTGGCCTGCTATCAGTTGCTCGAACGCATGATGCACACCGACCAGCGGATTCATCAGCACGAACTGCAACTGCGGCGCCTGCAACGCGCGGTGGGTATCTTCGAACGTGACCTGACCCAGGCCATCGCCTATCCGGTCAATGGCAGTTCGGCGCGCCAGGCCCTGATCGGCGAACCGGGGCGCATCCAGCTGGTACGCGGCGGCTGGAGCAATCCCTTGCAACAGGCGCGCAACGACCTGCTGCTGGTCACCTATCGCTGGAGCGACAGCCAATGGCTGCGCGAGTACCGCAGCCCGGTGGACGGTCCCGACCTGTCCGGCACTGCCGCGCAACAACTGCTGCTCGATGGCGTCCGCCTCGAACGCCTGCGCTACATCGACGACCAGGGTCAGGCCCATTCCAACTGGCCCGTCGGCCAGGCGCCATTGAGCCTGCCCCAGGCCATCGAGCTGGAACTCGACGCCCCCGGTTATCCCGGCCTGCGGCGGGTAATCCTGCTGCCGGGCTTCAAGGGGCTGGACCATGGTTAGGGCCTGTAGACAACGGGGCATCGCGCTGATCAGCGTGCTGTTGATCACCTCCCTGGCGACCCTGATCGTCAGTGACATGCTGGCTCGCCAGCGCCTGAGCCTGATCGGCAGTTCCAACCAGCTGTTGCAGCAACAACTGTGGCAACTGGCGCTCAGTGGCGAAGCCTGGGCCCGCGGCCAACTGCGCGACGACTGGCGCGACGAGCCGGAACCCAAGCGCGTACACCTGGGCCAACGCTGGGCCCACAGCACGCCGACCTTCGACATCGACAGCGGGCGTATCCGCATCCAGCTGCAAGACCTCGGCGCGCGTTTCAACCTCGGCACCCTGCGCACGCCCAACGACCGCATCAGTCGCCTGCGCTATCAACGCCTGCTGCAAGTGCTCGGCCTGCCGCCCCACGACCCCAGGCGCCTGCCGCCGGTCCGTGGTTTCGACGGCAAGCCGCTGGCCTGGAACGACAGCAGTGAGCTGATGCGCCTGGAAGGCGTCGACACAGCGGTCATGGAACGCCTGCGACCCTGGGTCAGAACCACGCCGGGGGCGCTGAACCTCAACACCGCCCCGGCCGAACAACTGGCCAGCCTGGGCAAGCTCGACCTGGCCCAGGCCACCGCCCTGGTGCAGGCGCGTCCCGCCGATGGCTACAAGACGGTGCAGGAGTTTCTCGACGCCCCCGTGCTGAAACAGCACGAGATCAACAGCCAGGGGCTCGATGTCAGCAGCCGCTATTTCCAGGCGGTGCTGGATGTCGAACTGGGCGACCGCCAATTGCGCCTGATCAGCCGCCTGCGCATCGAGCAGGACGGTCAGGTCAGCGTACTGCAGCGCACCCTCGCCGCCCCTTCCCGTTTTCCGGAGTAAACCCCATGCAAGCCTGGCTTTACCTCACCACCGTGACCCTGGACGACGACTCGCCCGTCACCTGGTGGCAAACCGACGGCGAGCCGGTGCACGGCACGCTGCAACAGGCGGCGGTGCTGGCCGGCCAGCGCCTGACCCTGCTGCTGCCGGCGGAAATCGCCAGCCATCACCGCTTCGACGTACCACCGCGCAGCGGCCGCTGGTTGCAGCAAGCCATCCATTCGGTGCTGGAAGAACGGCTGCTGGACGACCCCGAGCAATTGCACCTGGCCCGTGGGCCGTTGCAGGCGCGGCGGCACTGTCGCCTGTTCGCCCTGCAACGGCAGTGGCTGGAGCAACTGCTGGAACGCCTGGCCAGTCATGGCCTGACGGCCGAGCGCATTCATGTCGATGCCGACTGCCTGCCGGACAGCCAGGCCCTGGCCCTGCGTTGCCACGACCGCTGGCTGATCGGCGGGGCCTGCCAGCAACGCCTGGCGCTCGACGACCGGGCCCTCGAAGAGCTGGCCCCGCTGCTACCCGACAACCTGCAACGCAGCGAGGAAGCGCCCTGGCCGCTGTTGGCCCGGGGTAGCGCGCAGGCCATCGATCTGCGCCAGGGAGCCTTCGCCCCGCGCAGCCCGTCGCGCACGCCATGGCGGGCGTTGCTGGCAATCCTGGTCATCGCCTGCGGCGCTCAAGTGGCCCAGGACGTGGATCATCGCTGGTTGCTGCAACACAAGGCCGCCGAGGTGACCGAGGCCAGCCTGGAACTCTGGCGCCAGCGCTTCCCCGACGAGCCCCGGGTGATCGACCTCGCCCGCCAGGTCCAGGCCCGTGCCCAGCAGGCCGGCCAGCCCCAGCAAAGCCTGGCGCGCCGGCTCGACAGCCTGGCCAGCCAATGGACCGGCAGCGATGACGGCGATACGCGAATCCGCCGGCTGGACTACCAACAGGCGCAAGGCTGGACCCTGCAAGTCAACGCGCCGGATTTCTCCACCCTCGAACGTCTGCGCGAAGCCCTCGCGCAGCAGGGCGCGAATGTGCAGGCCGACTCGGCCGTGCTCGCTCCCGACGGGGTCAGCGCCCGCCTGAAAATCACGGACTAACCCATGACCACCCTTTTCAATCGTTACTCGAACCGCTGGCAGCAGCTACCGCCCCGCGACCGCCTGGCCCTGAAGCTGCTCAGCCTGTTTCTGGCCGTGACGCTGTTCTGGACCCTGCTCTGGAGTCCTCAGCGCCAGGCCCTGCGCCAGGCTGAACAGCAGTTCCAGGAGGCCCTGCAGTTGCAAACCGATCTGCTCAAACTCCCTTCGTCCACCCAGGCCCGCGGCCCGCAGGCCAACGGTCGGACCCTGGCCGGCCTGATCACCGCCAGCACGGCCGCGGCCAACCTGAGCATCGAACGCATGGACAGCGAAGAGTCCGGACGCCTCAATCTCAGCCTGGGCGGCGCGCTGCAAGACCTGCTGACCTGGCTGGACGACGTGGAAAACCAGGGTGTCAACCTGGTGTCGCTGCAGTTGGAGGTCGACCCTCAGGCCCTGGTCCAGGCCCGCCTGACCCTGGAGGCTAGCTGATCGCGCCCGCCGCTCAGCGGGCCGACTCCTCATCGACCCGCGCAGTGCCCAGCAGGCGCGGGCCCCAATCCTCGACCGCCGCCTGCTCGACCCGACGCTCCAGGGTGCGGCGCCACGAAGGCACCAGCGGCAACTCCAGGCACAGACGAATCTCCTCCAGCACCACCTCGCGGGAAAACAGCACCGCGCTCAAGCGCGACAGCGGCCACTGCTCGAACGGGCGCTCGACCTGCTGCAACACGTCCCCGGCGCTCAGGCTGCCCGCCTCCAGCACCCGGTAATACCAGCCGGTGCGCCCACTCTGCTGGACCCGCAGCGACATGTCTTTCACGGCAAAGCGGTCATTGAGTTTCCAGCACGGCATGCGTCCCTGGGACACCTCCAGCAACACGCTGCCGACCCGGACCCGGTCGCCCAGGCAGACGTTCTGCTCGGTCCAGCCGTGGCTGCTGAAGTTCTCGCCAAAGGCGCCCGGCTGCTCCAGCAACGCGTGTGGCCCCAGCTCGGCGGCCCAGGCGGCGTAATGCTCGCGGGGATAGTGATGAATGGCTTTCTCGGTGCCGCCATGCACCCGCAAGTCACCCTGCTCGTCGTCCAGCAGGCCCAGGGGACCGACCTGCAGGCTGCCGGTGCGCGGGGTCTTGGCAATCGCGCTCATGGACCCCGGGCGGCTATAGGCCACGGCGCGGCCAGTCAACAGGGCATCGAGGGTTATACGCTCAGGGGTCATGACCTTACTCCATGGTTTCAGCGGCGAACGGATGTTCCCGGCAGATCAACTCACTGTCGGCAGCTGCCAGCGACTCTTCGGCCAGGCCCAAGCTCGGCACGTCCCGGGCCCTTTCGTTCAAGGCATGCACTCAGGCTTTTCGGGTCCGCGGCAGGAAGATCGCCAGCAGGCCGAACAGCGGCAGGAACGAGCACAGGAAGTACACGTACTCGATGCCGTGGATGTCCGCCAAGTGGCCCAGCAGCGCCGCGCCGATCCCGCCGAAGCCGAACATCAGGCCGAAGAACACCCCGGCGATCATGCCGACGTTGCCCGGCACCAACTCCTGGGCGTAGACCACGATGGCCGAGAACGCCGACGCCAGGATGAAGCCGATCACCACGCTGAGCACGCTGGTCCAGAACAGGTCGACATGGGGCAGCAGCAGGGTGAACGGCGCCACGCCGAGGATCGAGAACCAGATCACCGCCTTGCGCCCGATCTTGTCGCCGATCGGCCCGCCGAAGAAGGTCCCGGCCGCCACCGCGCCGAGGAACAGGAACAGGTGCAGTTGCGAGCTGGCCACCGACAGGTCGAACTTCTCGATCAGGTAGAAGGTGAAGTAGCTGGTCAGGCTGGCCATGTAGAAATACTTGGAGAACACCAGCAGCCCCAGCACCACCAGGGCGCTGAGCACCCGCCCCCTGGACAGGCCGTGGGTCGCCGCCTGCCCCTGCTTGAGCTTGAACAGCTTGAGGTGGTTGGCGTACCAGCGGCTGATGGCGTAGAGCAGCGCCACGGCGAACACCGCCAACAGGCCGAACCAGGCCACATTGCCCTGGCCGAAGGGAATGATGATGGCCGCCGCCAGCAGCGGGCCAAAGGCCGTGCCGGCATTGCCGCCGACCTGGAAGCTCGATTGCGCCAGGCCATAACGCCCGCCGGAGGCCAGCCGCGCCACCCGCGAGGCTTCCGGGTGGAAGGTCGAGGAGCCGACGCCGATCAGCCCCGCCGCCAGCAGGATCAAGGCAAAGCTGCCGACCTGGGACATCATCAGAATGCCGATCAGGGTGCAGACCATGCCCACCGGCAACAGGTACGGCTTGGGGTGGCGGTCGGTGTAATAGCCGACCCACGGCTGCAGCAGCGAGGCCGTGAGCTGGAAGGTCAGGGTAATCAGGCCGACCTGGGTGAAGGTCAGGCCGTAGCTGGCCTTGAGCATCGGGTAGATCGCCGGCAGCACCGCCTGGATCAGGTCGTTGATCAAATGCGCCAGCGCCACCGCGCCAATGATGCGCAGCACCAGGGGGCTGCTGTGTGAAGGCGCGGGAGTCGCCACGGAGGCGGACTGAACATTGCTGATAGCCATGAGAGTTTCCGTACAGCAGATGGATGCGCAGTTGCAGGGGTGGCCAATGTGCCATTTTTCGGTGCGCCGCGGCTATCCCCTTAGCTTGCTAACGACTTGAATATTTTGCTTGATGCGCAGCACGACAAAACATCGAAGCCTGCGTTCAGCGGCACGGCCGACGCAAACCAGCCAATACGGTGTAGCGACTAAAACGCGGACCAGGGTTCACGGCGCGTTGCGCGTGCAATCGCAGGATGCGCTGACGGCTACAGGAGGGAATTGGATAAACGGTTGATAGCGTAGATAATTTTTTTATAAAAAGCGCTTGACGCCTTACCGTTCTACGCGAATAATGCGCGCCACTTGGCTACATAGCTCAGTTGGTTAGAGCATAGCATTCATAATGCTGGGGTCCGGGGTTCAAGTCCCTGTGTAGCCACCAAGTACCTCAACAAAGCCCGCCTTGTGCGGGCTTTGTTGTTTCTGGCTATCTCTCCACCTTCCCTCCATGTATCTCCTATCCTCGCCAAATAATTGAACTGAGGGGGATGCAAGCCCAAAACGCCGCACCCCCCTGCCCCATGAGCGCACCAGCCATTCTCTACGACTCCCTGGGCCAGACTGCCGCCTTCAATGCCGACGGCCGGATCAACGCCACTGTTGTCGCCGCCCGCTTCGGCACAGTCCCCAGCGAATGGCTTCACCTCGATGCCACCGATGCCCCTACCAGATCTTGCAGGTGCCAAGCCGGTACAAGTCCTCTATAAAACTGCACTCCCTTCATCCCTAAGGAAAACTTCAGTAATGCACATGGAAGAGCACACACTGAACGAAATGAGCGACGAGCTGAAACTCATGCTCGGCCGCTTTCGGCACGAACAATTCGTCGAGAAACTCGGATGGCGGCTGCCGGCCCATCCGAGCCAGGCAGGTTGCGAATGGGATCAATACGACACCGAGCACGCCCGCTACCTCCTGGCGTTCAATGAAGACCGCGCCATCGTTGGCTGCGCCCGCCTGATTCCCACCACGTTCCCCAACCTGCTTGAAGGAGTGTTCGGCCATACCTGCGCCGGGGCGCCGCCCAAGCATCCAGCCATCTGGGAAATGACTCGCTTCACCACCCGCGAACCGCAACTGGCGATGCCGTTGTTCTGGAGAAGCCTCAAGACGGCCAGCCTGGCGGGCGCAGATGCCATCGTCGGGATCGTCAACAGCACCATGGAGCGCTATTACAAAATCAACGGCGTCCACTACGAACGACTGGGCCCGGTCACGGTGCATCAGAATGAAAAAATCCTCGCCATCAAACTCTCGGCCCACCGCGAGCATCACCGCAGCGCAGTCGCACCGTCAGCCTTCATGTCCGACACATTATTGAGAGAGACCGCTTGATACAGGCCGAGTCGTCCTTCTTGAAGACCCTCAGATATAGCCCATCGCGACGGCGTAAGAGACTGCCTGCACGCGGTTACTGGCGCCGATCTTGCGCTGGATGTTGCGGTGGTGGTAATTCACCGTATCGGTGCACACCCCCATGATCACGCCGATTTCCTCCGAGGTCTTGCCGTCGGCCGTCCAGCGCAGCACATCACATTCCCGCCCACTGAACTCCACATCCGTATTGAAGACACGCACGTCGCTCTCCAGCTCGGAAATCTTGTCGTGGACCGCTGCGGCAAACGCCTTGGTCACCACCTTCAACGCCTCAAACTCCTGAAGACTGATGGGATTATCCTTGCGCGCCAGGCTTAACACCCCAACCCTCCCCTGGGTGTTGAACGAGGGTTGTGCCAGGCCGTGGCGTAAATTCGAGTCGTTGGCTTCGGACCACAGATCCGGGCACCCCCGGAACAACTCATTGCTCCACAAAATGGGGGACGACGAGACTTTGCTGTGCTTCACCGTGGGATCGATCACCGCGTAGTTAGCCGCCTGATATCGCTGCACCCAGTCCTGGGGATAATTGCCATACATATAAGTCCTGGGCCGCATGAACGGAGTCACGCTGCACATGCCGTAGGCAAAAAAATCAAACCGTAGTTCGCGCAAGGCCCTCAACGCGACAGCTGTAAACTCCTGCATGTCCATGGTTCGCGCAAAGATACTATAAAAGTACGTATCCCATCCCAACTGCTGCCCTAATTCCATTCTGAGCACCACCAAAGTTGAAAACAGGCCGTTAGCCTAGACCAACCTGACCCTCTGTCAACAAGCAAAACCACACAGTCATAGGCTGCTTCGCACTAGCACTAGATTTATTGCATCTAATACAACTAACCAAATAGAACATTGCATCCTGACGATGCTAGTAAGCCATTACCGCCTCTCAGCCGACGAATGAACCTGCCTCTTCATAATAATGCAACAGTTCATCCGGCGGACTGCAGTCTGCCCGTTCATGCCCTACATCACTACAAGATCTGGTAGTTCCACCCCCAAGAAATGCAGGTGTATAAACAACACCCGCTCGGCACGGCCACGAAGGAACAATAGTTAAAAACTGTAAACATTCACCCGCGCCAATTAACTAAATATTTACTTTCAAAAACACAACCCCAACTAAGGAGGATGCTGCCCATGCCTGCTTCGCTTTCCCCTAGCGGCTTTAATGATCACCTTGAACTTCGCCAAAAAAATCGCGCCACGGTCGAACAGTACATGCGCACTAACGGCAAAGATCGCCTGCGTCGTCATGAACTGTTCACTCAGGACGGCAGTGGCGGTTCCTGGAACACCGAAACCGGTGAACCCCTTGTGTTTAAAGGCCACACGAAGCTGGCTGCCCTCGGCGTATGGCTGGAGAAGTGCTTTCCGGACTGGCAATGGCACAACGTCCGGGTGTTTGAAACCGATAACCCCAACCACTTCTGGGTGGAAAGCGACGGTCGCGGCAAGACCCTGGTTCCCGGTTACCCCGAAGGTTATTGCGAAAATCATTACATCCATTCTTTCGAACTGGACGACGGCAAGATCACGCAGAACCGTGAATTCATGAACCCCTTCCAACAACTTCGCGCCTTGGGCATCCCCGTTCCAAAAATCAAGCGTGAAGGTATCCCCGCCTCATAACCCCCCCTTATTCATTGGAGACTGAGCATGCCCAATAGCGCAGCGCAACAACTAACCGCTAGCGACATCACTGAACTTCGCCGCAAGAACCGCGCCACGGTCGAGCAATATATGCGCACCAAAGGCCAAGACCGCCTGCGCCGCCATGAACTATTTACCGAAGATGGTTCAGGCGGCTTATGGACCACCGATACCGGCGCGCCGATTGTAATCAGTGGCAAGGCCAAGTTGGCCGAACATGCTGTTTGGTCACTCAAGTGCTTCCCGGACTGGGAGTGGTACAACGTCAAAGTATTTGAAACCGATGACCCTAACCATATCTGGGTCGAGTGTGATGGCCACGGCAAGATCCTCTTTCCCGGCTATCCGGAAGGCTATTACGAGAACCACTTCCTGCACTCCTTCGAGCTGGAAGACGGCAAAGTAAAACGCAATCGCGAATTCATGAACGTCTTTCAACAACTGCGCGCCCTGGGTATTCCAGTACCGCAAATCAAACGTGAAGGCATTCCAACTTAATCCTCGTGAGAGTGATCGCATCATGGAAGACTTACTGAAACGGGTTCTAAGTTGTGAAGCGTTCCAGCAGCCTCAATGGAGCGAACCATCACAATTGCATGACGCGCAGGCCTACCTCAGGGACAGCGCCTCATTGATTCGAGTGGAAGACATCCTGGTGCTGCGCGCCACCCTGGCGCGTGTAGCGGCCGGCGAAGCGATGGTCATCCAGTCCGGTGACTGCGCCGAGGACATGGATGAAAGCACTCCCGATCATGTGGCCCGCAAAGCAGCGGTGCTGGACATCCTGGCCGGAGCGTTCCGGCTCGTGACCCAGCAACCGGTGGTACGGGTGGGACGGATTGCCGGGCAGTTCGCCAAGCCCCGATCCAATAACAACGAACGCATTGGCGATCTCGAGTTGCCGGTGTATCGCGGCGACATGGTCAACGGCCGCGAGGCCGTCTGCGGCCATCGCCAGCACGATGCGCAACGCCTGGTTCGAGGCTATGGCGCCGCACGGGACATCATGCAGCACCTGGGCTGGAAAGCGTCGGCAGGCCAGGAGCAACTCATAGGTTCACCGGCCTGGACCAGCCACGAAATGCTGGTACTCGACTACGAACTGCCACAACTGCGCCAGGACGAACAGGGCCGGGTATTTCTCGGTTCTACCCACTGGCCGTGGATCGGCGAGCGTACCCGTCAGTTAACGGGCGCTCACGTGGCGCTGCTCAGCGAAGTGCTCAACCCAGTGGCGTGCAAGGTCGGCCCGGACATTACCCGGGACCAGCTGCTGAGCCTGTGTGAGCGCCTGGACGCCAAGCGCGAACCCGGCCGGCTGACCCTGATTGCCCGCATGGGCGCCCAGAAGGTCGCCGAGCGCCTGCCTCCGCTGGTCGAAGCGGTGCGCCAGGCCGGCCACAAGATCATCTGGCTGAGCGACCCGATGCACGGCAACACCATCGTCGCGCCCTGCGGCAACAAGACCCGCATGGTGCAGGCCATCACCGAGGAAATCGCCGCCTTCAAGCATGCCGTGACCTCTGCCGGTGGCGTGGCCGCCGGCCTGCACCTGGAAACCACCCCTGACGACGTCAGCGAGTGCGCTTCCGATGCCGCCGGCCTGCATCAGGTCGCCAGCCGCTACAAAAGCCTGTGCGACCCGCGCCTGAACCCCTGGCAAGCCATTACTGCGGTGATGGCCTGGAAAAACCAGCCCTCCTCAACCCTTGCCTCCTTTTGACTGGAGTTTGTCGTCATGACCGGCATTCCATCGATCGTCCCTTACGCCTTGCCTACCAACCGCGACCTGCCCGTCAACCTCGCACAATGGAGCATCGACCCCGAGCGTGCCGTGCTGTTGGTGCATGACATGCAGCGCTACTTCCTGCGCCCCTTGCCCGACGCCCTGCGTGACGAAGTCGTGAGCAATGCCGCGCGCATTCGCCAGTGGGCCGCCGACAACGGCGTTCCGGTGGCCTACACCGCCCAGCCCGGCAGCATGAGCGAGGAGCAACGCGGGCTGCTCAAGGACTTCTGGGGCCCGGGCATGAAGGCCAGCCCCGCCGACCGCGAGGTGGTCGGCGCCCTGGCGCCCAAGCCCGGCGACTGGCTGCTGACCAAGTGGCGCTACAGTGCGTTCTTCAACTCCGACCTGCTGGAACGCATGCGCGCCAACGAGCGCGATCAGTTGATCCTGTGCGGGGTGTACGCCCATGTCGGGGTACTGATTTCCACCGTGGACGCCTACTCCAACGATATCCAGCCGTTCCTCGTTGCCGACGCGATCGCCGACTTCAGCAAGGAGCACCACTGGATGGCCATCGAATACGCCGCCAGCCGTTGCGCCATGGTCATCACCACCGACGAGGTAGTGCTATGAGCCAGACCGCAGCCCACCTCATGGAACGCATCCTGCAACCGGCTCCCGAGCCGTTTGCCCTGTTGTACCGCCCGGAATCCAGCGGCCCCGGCCTGCTGGACGTGCTGATCGGCGAAATGTCGGAACCGCAGGTCCTGGCCGATATCGACTTGCCTGCCACCTCGATCGGCGCGCCTCGCCTGGATGTACTGGCGCTGATCCCCTACCGGCAGATCGCCGAGCGCGGTTTCGAGGCGGTGGACGATCAGTCGCCGCTGCTGGCGATGAACATCACCGAGCAGCAATCCATCAGCATCGAACGCTTGCTGGGGTTGCTGCCCAACGTGCCGATCCAGTTGAACAGCGAACGCTTCGACCTCAGCGACGCGAGCTACGCCGAGATCGTCAGCCAGGTGATCGCCAACGAAATCGGCTCCGGGGAAGGCGCCAACTTCGTCATCAAGCGCACCTTCCTGGCCGAGATCAGCGAGTACGGCCCGGCCAGTGCGCTGTCGTTCTTTCGCCATCTGCTGGAACGGGAGAAAGGCGCCTACTGGACGTTCATCATCCACACCGGCAGCCGTACCTTCGTGGGTGCGTCCCCCGAGCGCCACATCAGCATCAAGGATGGGCTCGCGGTGATGAACCCCATCAGCGGCACTTACCGCTATCCGCCCGCCGGCCCCAACCTGACGGAAGTCATGGACTTTTTGGCGGATCGCAAGGAGGCCGACGAGCTCTACATGGTGGTGGATGAAGAGCTGAAAATGATGGCGCGCATCTGTGACGACGGCGGCCACGTCCTCGGTCCTTACCTCAAGGAAATGGCGCACCTGGCCCACACCGAGTACTTCATCGAAGGCAAGACCCATCGCGATGTACGGGAAATCCTGCGCGAAACCCTGTTTGCCCCGACCGTCACCGGCAGCCCGCTGGAAAGCGCCTGCCGGGTCATCCAGCGCTATGAGCCGCAAGGCCGCGCGTACTACAGCGGCATGGCTGCGCTGATCGGCAGCGATGGCAAGGGCGGGCGTTCCCTGGACTCGGCGATCCTGATTCGCACCGCCGACATCGATAACAGCGGCGAGGTGCGGATCAGCGTGGGCTCGACCATCGTGCGCCATTCCGACCCGATGACCGAGGCTGCCGAAAGCCGGGCCAAGGCCACCGGCCTGATCAGCGCACTGAAAAACCAGGCGCCCTCGCGCTTCGGCAATCACCTGCAAGTGCGCGCCGCATTGGCCAGCCGCAATGCCTACGTCTCGGACTTCTGGCTGATGGACAGCCAGCAGCGGGAGCAGCTCCAGGCCGACTTCAGCGGGCGCCGGGTGCTGATCGTCGACGCCGAAGACACCTTCACCTCGATGATCGCCAAGCAACTGCGGGCCCTGGGCCTGGTAGTGACGGTATGCAGCTTCAGCGACGAATACAGCTTTGACGGCTACGACCTGGTCATCATGGGCCCCGGCCCCGGTAACCCGAGCGAAGTCCAACAGCCGAAAATCAACCACCTGCACGTGGCCATCCGCTCCTTGCTCAGCCAGCAGCGGCCGTTCCTTGCGGTGTGCCTGAGCCATCAGGTGCTGAGCTTGTGCCTGGGCCTGGAACTGCAGCGCAAAGCCATTCCCAACCAGGGTGTGCAAAAACAGATCGACCTGTTTGGCAACGCCGAACGGGTGGGTTTCTACAACACCTTCGCCGCCCAGAGTTCGAGTGACCGCCTGGACATCGACGGCATCGGCACCGTCGAAATCAGCCGCGACAGCGAAACCGGCGAGGTGCATGCCCTGCGTGGGCCGTCGTTCGCCTCCATGCAGTTTCATGCCGAGTCGCTGCTGACCCAGGAAGGCCCGCGCATCATCGCCGACCTGCTGCGGCACGCCCTCATCCACACACCTGTCGAGAGTAACGCTTCGGCTGCCGGGAGATAACCATGCACCATTACGTCATCATCGACGCCTTTGCCAGCGCCCCGCTGGAAGGCAATCCGGTCGCGGTGTTCTTTGACGCCGATGACTTGTCGGCCGAGCAAATGCAACGCATCGCCCGGGAGATGAACCTGTCGGAAACCACCTTCGTGCTCAAGCCACGCAACTGTGGCGATGCGCTGATCCGGATCTTCACCCCGGTCAACGAACTGCCCTTCGCCGGACACCCGTTGCTGGGCACGGCCATTGCCCTGGGGGCGCACACCGACAATCACCGGCTGTTCCTGGAAACCCAGATGGGCACCATCGCCTTTGACCTGGAGCGCCAGAACGGCAACGTCGTCGCCGCCAGCATGGACCAGCCGATACCGACCTGGACGGCCCTGGGGCGCGACGCCGAATTGCTCAAGGCCCTGGGCATCAGCGACTCGACCTTTCCCATCGAGATCTATCACAACGGCCCGCGTCATGTGTTCGTCGGCCTGCCGAGCATCGCCGCGTTGTCCGCCCTGCACCCCGACCACCGTGCCCTGTCCAGCTTCCACGACATGGCCATCAACTGTTTTGCCGGCGCGGGACGGCGTTGGCGCAGCCGGATGTTCTCACCGGCCTATGGGGTGGTCGAGGATGCGGCCACAGGCTCCGCTGCCGGGCCCTTGGCGATTCATCTGGCGCGTCATGGCCAGATCGAGTTCGGCCAGCAGATCGAGATTCTTCAGGGCGTGGAAATCGGCCGCCCTTCACTCATGTTCGCCAGGACCGAGGGCCACGCCGATCAACTGACGCGGGTCGAAGTATCAGGCAATGGCGTCACCTTCGGACGGGGGACCATCGTTCTATGAACAGTTCAGTACTAGGCCAGCCGCTGCTGGGTAAAGGCATGTCGGAATCCCTGACCGGCACACTGGATGCGCCGTTTCCCGAGTACCAGACGCTGCCTGCCAATCCCATGAGCGTTCTGCACAACTGGCTCGAACGCGCACGCCGCGTGGGCATCCGCGAACCCCGTGCGCTGGCGCTGGCCACGGCGGACAGCCAGGGCCGGCCTTCGACGCGCATCGTGGTGATCAGTGAGATCAATGACACCGGGGTGCTGTTCAGCACCCATGCCGCAAGCCAGAAAGGCCGCGAACTGACAGAGAACCCCTGGGCCTCGGGTGTGCTGTATTGGCGCGAAACCAGCCAGCAGATCATCCTCAATGGCCAGGCCGTGCGCTTGCCGGATGCCAAGGCTGACGAGGCGTGGCTGAAGCGCCCTTATGCCACGCATCCGATGTCATCGGTGTCTCGCCAGAGTGAAGAACTCAAGGATGTTCAAGCCATGCGCAGCGCCGCCAGGGAACTGGCCGACGTGCAAGGTCCGCTGCCGCGTCCCGAGGGTTATTGCGTGTTTGAGTTGCGGCTTGAGTCGTTGGAGTTCTGGGGTAACGGCCAGGAGCGCCTGCATGAGCGCCTGCGCTATGACCGCAGCGATACGGGCTGGAAGGTACGGCGTTTGCAACCCTGAATAACGCAGGTATTTGCACGAGACCCGCCTCGTCGACGAGTCAACCAAGGTGGCATGACTCGCTCAAGACAGAGCTGGCGCGGTTCAATGATTAATGACAGGAGTTACTAAATGTGTGGTCTCACAGGATGGGTAGACTATACGCGCAGGCTCGAAGGGGAAGACCCTGCGATTCGCGCCATGACCAATACGCTCGCACTGCGCGGGCCTGATGCCGAAGGCATATGGAAACATCGACATGCTCTGCTGGGGCATCGGCGGCTGGCGGTCATCGACCTGAGCGGCGGTACCCAGCCAATGGTCTATCGCTTTGCGGACGGCCAGGAGGTCTCGCTGGTCTACACAGGGGAGGTCTACAACCACGATGCGTTGCGCGACCAGCTACGACAGGCGGGGCATGAATTTCAGACCCGCAGCGATACCGAGGTCGTGCTGCATGCCTACCTGGAATGGGGCGAGCGTTGCTGCGATCACCTGACAGGCATGTTCGCCTTCGCCCTGTTCGACGGACGCGATGGCCACCTGCTGTTGGTACGCGATCGCCTGGGGATCAAGCCGCTGTTCTATGCCCGGCATCGCGAAGGGCTGCTCTTCGGCTCGGAGATCAAGGCCATCCTGGCTCACCCGGAGTTCACCACGGGGCTGGAGGTGACGGGGCTGGTCGACGTGCTCACGCTGTCGAAGGGAACCGCCCAGACGCCTTTCCGGAACCTGATGGAGCTGCTTCCCGGCCACTTCCTGTCCTGGCGCCCCAATGGGCAGATAAAGATCCAGTGCTACTGGAAGGTACGCCGCCAGGAGCACCAGGACGACCTGCAGACGACCGTGCAACAGACCCGCGAGTTGGTCACCCACGCGCTGGGCTCGCAGTTGTATGCCGACGTTCCCGTGTGCTCGCTGCTGTCCGGCGGGCTCGACTCCACCACCCTCACGGCCATCGCGCAACGTATCGTCAAGGCGAAGACCGGCGGGGATATCAATTCCTTTTCGGTGGACTTCACTGGCCAGTCCGCGCAGTTCAAGAGCGACGACCTGCGTCCCGACCAGGACCAGCCCTTTGCCCTGTTGGCCGCGGAGTTCATCGGTAGCCGGCACCAGACCGTCCTCATCGACAATGAGGAACTGATCTCCGACCTGGCGCGCGAGGAGGTATTCCGCGCCAAGGACGTACCGTTCACCTTCGGCGACATGGATACCTCGTTGAACCTGTTGTTCAGGGAAATTCGCAAGCACTCCACGGTGGCCATCTCCGGGGAGGGTGCCGATGAGGTCTTCGGTGGCTATGGCTGGTTCCGTGATCCTCAGGTCATCGCCTCCGCGTCCTTTCCATGGGCGTCGCGAGTGAAGTTGCCGGCCGCGTTTATCAATGCCGACTTCAACCGCCAATGCGATCTCGCCCAGTACCAGCAGGCGAGCTACGACGATGCGCTGCGCCAGGTCGAGCACCTGGCGCAAGACAGCCCGCACGAGCGCCGGATGCGCGAGCTTTGCCACATGCACCTGAAACGCTGGATGGTGATGCTGCTGGATCGCAAGGACCGCCTGAGCATGTGCAACAGCCTCGAGGTACGTGTGCCGTTCACCGATCACCAATTGGTCGAGTACATCTATAACGTGCCTTGGTCGATCAAGAGCAAGGATGGCGAGGAGAAGTGGCTGCTCAAGCAGGCCTGTGCCGACCTGGTACCGGAGGCGGTGCTCAAACGCCGCAAGAGCCCCTATCCGACCTCAGCCGACCTGGGCTACGAACGCTTCCTGCGCCAGAGTGCCCGGCAGCTTCTGCAGGACACGGGGAACCCGGTGTTCGGCATCGTATCCCACGCCTATATGGCCGAGGAACTGCGCCAGCCCGAGGGCTACTTCAATACGCAAATGAGCCGGCACAACCTGGAAACAGCGCTGGCGCTGGATGCCTGGCTACGTTTGCACGGGATCTCGCTCTGATACGAGCCTGAGGCAGCCACAGGCAGGCCCGCCGGCCTGTGGCTGCCATTGCCGGCATGATGTTTCTACCTTGATTCAAGGCGCCCCGCGCCCCGCGCCTTCAATGCCAAATCCCAGCAGCGCCACCGGCCACCTCCAGGCCAGTGTCCGGCATCGGGCCTTGCCCGCAAGCACCGGCAATCCCGGCACCGTAGCGCCCAGCGAAAGGGTCAGCATGGGCCCGCTCACTGTTGTACATTCCTCCCCACGGACGACACATCATTTACCCAGTGAACGGAGTTCAACGCGTGTTCTCGACCCTCAATCCGCGTCACCGCCGGCTTGCCAGTTTCTCGCTGCTCGCCGTCGCCTTAAGCCTCGCCGCCTGCAACACTTGCGCCCCTTCCCACACCGCCCTGCCCCCCGCCCCGGAAATCGCTTCGGGTTATCGCACCGACCTGCAAGTGCAACACGCCGACCGGCATATGGCGGCCGCGGCCAACCCGTTGGCGGCCGAAGCCGGGCGCGAAATGTTGCGCAAGGGTGGTTCGGCCATCGATGCGGCGATTGCCATGCAAGCGGTATTGACCCTGGTGGAGCCGCAGTCGTCGGGTATCGGCGGCGGGGCCTTGATCGTGCTCTGGGACGGCAAGGCGGTGCGCACGTACGACGGTCGCGAAACCGCGCCGGCCGGGGCCACCGAGAAGCTGTTCCTGCAAGCCGACGGCAAGCCCATGCCGTTCCCCCAGGCACAGATCGGCGGCCGTTCGGTGGGTACGCCCGGCGTGCTGCGCGCCCTGGAACTGGCCCATGAAAAACACGGCCGCCTGCCGTGGGCGCAGCTGTTCGAGCCGGCGATTCGCCTGGCGGACCAGGGTTTCCCGATCTCTCCGCGCCTGCACAGCATGATCGTCGCCGATCCGTACCTGGCGAAATCGCCGGACATGGCCGCCTACTTCCTGCAGGCCGATGGCACGCCGAAAGCCGTCGGCACCCTGCTGAAAAACCCGCAGTTGGCCGCCGTGCTCGAACGTATCGCCAAAGAGGGCCCGAACGCTCTGTACCAAGGGCCGGTCGCCCGGGAAATCGTCGCCAAGGTGCAGGGCCACGCCAACCCGGGCAGCCTGTCGCTCAACGACCTGCAAGGCTACCGCGCCAAGGAGCGCGAACCGCTGTGCACCGACTACAAGCGCTGGCAGGTCTGCGGCATGCCGCCGCCTTCGTCGGGCGGGATCGCCCTGGCGCAGATACTCGGCACCCTGCAGGCGCTGGAAGCCCGCGATCCGCGTTATGCGCTGCCACCGTTGAAACCGGCCAAGACCCATCTGCCGGCCGGCCTCGAACCGGCGCCTGAAGCCGTGCACCTGATCGCCGAAGCCGAACGCCTGGCCTACGCCGACCGCGCGTTGTACGTGGCGGATTCGGACTTCGCCCCGGTGCCGATCGCCGGCCTGGTCGCCCCGCGATACCTGGCCCAGCGCGCTGCCTTGATCGGCGAGCGCAGCATGGCCAAGGCCGAGCCCGGCAAGCCCCAGGGCATCCAGGTGGCCTACGCCCCGGATCGCTCGCCGATGCGTATCTCCACCTCGCAAGTGGTGGCGGTGGATGACCAGGGCGGCGCGGTGTCCATGACCACCACCGTGGAGGCGGCCTTCGGCTCGCACCTGATGGTCCAGGGCTTCATGCTCAACAACCAGATGACCGACTTCTCCTTTATCCCCGAAGAGAACGGCCAGCCGGTGGCCAACCGCGTGCAGCCGGGCAAACGCCCACGCTCGTCCATGGCGCCGACCCTGGTCTTCGACCGCGACAGCGGTGAACTGCTGGCCACCGTCGGCTCGCCGGGCGGCTCGCAGATCATCGAGTACGTGGCCAAGTCGGTGATCGGCATGCTCGACTGGAACCTCGACCCGCAAGCCGCCATCAGCCTGCCCAACTTCGGCAGCCGCAACGGCCCGACCGAACTGGAACAAGGCCAGCTCACCCCTGGGTTGAAAGCGGCGCTGAAAGCCAAGGGGCATGAGGTGACCGACATCGACATGACCAGCGGCACCCAGGCGATCGTGCGGGTACGCGATGCCCAGGGTAAAACCTCATGGGCCGGTGGCGCCGATCCACGGCGTGAAGGGGCAGCGTTGGGGGATTGAGGCCAACGCAGGAAAACCCAAGGGGCTTGCCGCGAGGTGGGCCCTTTTTATTTTTCACGCCGCGCAAGCGCGGGCATGGGTGATGAATGCTGTATGCCGATTTTTCCTGCGTTCTGTGTCTGACGCCGTCTTTCGATCGCTCCTAGCATCAGGTTTTTTGGCCGAGGTGCAGGCGATGAACCCGATTCCCGGCGGTATCGATTTTTCCGGCTTAACGGTGCGCCGACTGGTGGCCGACGACCTCGAACTGGTCTGCCGGCACCGCGAGGCGATGTTCCTCGAAGCGGGAGGTGAACCCGCGGCCCTGCAAGTGATGAGCGAACACTTCCGCCCCTGGCTGCGCGAGCGCTTGCCCGATGGCCGCTATTACGGCTTTGCCCTGCTGGACGGCCAGCAACCGGTGGCGGCGATTGGCTTGATGAGCATCGACTGGCCGCCCCACCCGGCCCATCCGACCCAGGACCAGCGCGGTTATGTGCTCAACCTGTACGTCGAACCCGCCTACCGGCGCCGAGGGCTGGCCTCGGCGCTGATGAAGCTGGCGGAAGCCGAATTCATCCAGCGCGGGCTGAGCTTCGCCGTGTTGCATGCGACCGAGGTGGGCAAGCCGGTGTATGCCGGATTGGGCTGGGCGGCCACCGCGGAAATGGCCAAGGTGCTGAACACAGGCCTGTAGCCGCTGCCGAGCCCGCGAGGCTGCTAACGACCCCGCAGGGGCGCAGGGATCTTGCGACCGCTGGAGGACCTTCGGTCCTATCGCAGCCTTCGGCAGCGGCTACAGGGGCCAATGGGCTTTCGACTGGTGCGTTAGGCCTTTTGGGTAGCCGCTGCCGAAGGCTGCGATCGACCGGAACGGGCGCAGCGATCTTACTGACGCCGAAGGCCCTTCGGGCCTTATCGCAGCCTTCGGCAGCGGCTACAGAATCCTTTAGGGCATTCAAGAAATGCGCACATCCCATAGTCACAGAATGTCGCAGTAACAGCGTTGCGACTCCATCTCTTCCACCCTATGGTTCGACCATCGCTGCAAAACCAGCGAACAGGCTTGGCGGCCTGATAGAATCGAGGCGCACAAGCGCCCCCACCTTTGCAGGCGCTTTTTTTTGCGCCCGCATACCTGCGTTATGACGGGTTGCGTGGGAGAACCTTCGGGTTCGCCGGTTGCCTTGATTCCCGGTCCGCCAATCCTGCGTAACCCGTCACCCTGATCTGTTTGGCGGCAGACGGTGATGATTCTTCGAATCAAGGAGGTTCACCATGAAACACCCCCTCAATCCGTCCCCTTCCTCCCTGCACACCCTCGGCGAAATAACCTTTGCCAATTGTGGCGAAGGCCAACGTCCGCTGCTGCGGGTCAACGCCGACGTACCCCTGGCCGACGCCCTGGAACACGCTTCGTTGCTGCTACATCTGGCAAAACAGTTGACCCTGGACGCGGCCATGGAACCACAGGCGGACCGCTATGCTTGGGCGGCACATTACCTGGGTGAGATGGGTAAAGCGGTGATGGATGATGTGCACACCGCGATGACAGCAGGCGCTGATCGACACTGAGCCACACCTCTGGGACGGGTAGCCTCGATGACTATCCGTCCATCGGCTTCCTCTCTCACCCCATTGCTTAAGTCCCATGACGGGACTAGGATTTCGAGCCATGAGGATTATCGCCGTCAGTCATTTGAAGACGTTCTGGGAACAGCACCCGGATGTCGAACAACCGCTTCTGGCCTGGATCGATGAAGCGCGCAATGCCAACTGGTCCAATCCGGCACAGATCAAGGAGCAGTTTTGCAGCGCCAGCATTCTTAAAAGCCGTCGTGTGGTGTTCAACATCAAAGGCAATGACCACCGCTTGGTAGTCGCCGTGGCTTACCGCTTTGGCGCCCTCTACATCAAGTTCGTTGGCACTCACCAGCAGTACGATGCCATCGACGCCGACCGCGTTGAAATGGAGTAACGACCATGCAGATTCGCCCTATCCACACCGACCAGGACTACCGCGCGGCGCTCAAGCAAGTGTCGGTGCTGTTCGATAACGAGCCCGAACCCGGCACCGCAGAAGGCGACTACTTCGACGTGATGATCACTCTGATCGAAGCCTATGAAGCCAAGCACTTCCCGGTCGACCTGCCCAACCCGATCGACGCCATCAAGTTCCGCATGGAGCAATCGGGCCTGTCGGCCGCCGACCTGGCTCCCGCCATCGGCCGAACCAACCGGGTCTACGAAGTACTCAACGGCAAACGCGCCCTGACCCTGCCAATGATCTGGAAACTGCACCAACTGTTCGGCATCCCCGCCGAGAGCCTGATCAAGCCGGTGAAATCGGTCTGAGCCGCTCCATCCGCTGCATACATCCACCATCACCGCCCTATGCCCTATGCCCTATGCCCTCGTTGTCCACGATGGCATTTTCATGTGAACTCCATCGCTGTGGGCCCCGACCCCATGACAGGTCCGAACATCCCCCCGTGATAACCAGAAAAAAGAGAAGACGGCCTTGAGCTTGCCCTTGGGTAAACCCCTAAAGTGCCGCTCGACCCTCACCACAAAAAAGGACGTTTGCATGCTCACCATCGGTCAAATGGCCCGCTGCCATGACCTCACCACCAAGACCTTGCGCCACTACGACAGCATCGGTCTGTTCACCCCGGCGCTGACCGGGCAGGACAACGGTTATCGCTATTACAAGCCGGAGCAGATCGGCGTCCTCGGGCGCATTGTCTGGTTGCGGCAGCTGGGCATGGGGCTGGAGGAGATTCGTGGGCTGGCGGACAGCGGTGCGCTGCACAGTGTGTTGAGTCTGCGCCAGGCGTTGCAGGCCCATGCCGGTGAGCTGGAAACCCAGATCGCCCGCAGCCAGAACGTGCTCGGCCAGTTGCAGCGTTATCTGGCGCAGCCCGAGCACAGCCTGCCGGCGCCGCAGACGCCGGTGCGGGTGACGCTGGCGGCGCAGCGCATCATCGGCATGGCCTGGCAGCAGGATGACCAGGGCTCGATTGCCGAGCTGTGGCAGCGCTTCGAGCCACGGGAGCAGGAGATCCAGCGCCTGGCCGAACCGGTCGGCACTTATGGTATTTGCCAGCCCTTGGGCGACGGCCAATGGCGCTACGTCGCCGGGCTGCCGGTCAGCGCCGAGGCGCCCTTGGTGGAAGGCATGGTGGAACTGGAAATCCCCGCCCGCCAGTACGCCCGGGTCGAGCATCGGGGCACGGTGCAGACCCTGCCGGAGACCTTCCGCGCCGCCTACAGCGAATGGCTGCCGGCCGCCGGGATGCGGGCCGACGAAGGGGTGGAGTTCGAGTACACCGGGGAGCGCTTTTTCGGGCCGATGCACCCGGACAGCGTGGTCGAACTCTATATCCCGCTGAAAAACTGATGCCGCGATCGGACGAGCTGCCGACCAGTTGACAGGCCTCTGTCAGCAAAAGGACTCATGATCCCGCTATGCTCTGTAGCAGTCCAAGGCAACAGAGCGAAGGTCCGATGAGTTTCCAGGCGCCAGTGTTGAAGCAGATACCGGGCATCCGTCACGAGTTTTCGCGTATCGGGGCAACAAAGCCCGCCAACCTGTTCTTCTGCTCCCAGGCCCACACCGGCGAGGTGGTGGAGGCCAGCACCACCCTGCCGAGCGGCATCATCCGCGGCGACGCGGTGTTCACCCGCACCGGTCGCCCCATTGCGGTGATCACCGCCGACTGCCTGCCGCTGCTGATCAGCAGCGAAGACGCCTCGTGGGTCGCCGCGGTCCATGCCGGCTGGAAAGGCTTGCACGGCGGCATCATCGACAATGTGCTGCAGCACTTCGCCGCCAAGGGCATCGCCGCCCATCAGCTGCGCGTGGCGTTCGGCCCGTCGATCAAGCCTTGCTGCTACGAAGTCAGCCCGGATTTCATTAACACCCTGTCGGCCAGCCAAGGCCACCTGTGGTCGCCGGAGCAGACACCCTGGAGCCGGCAGCGCCCCGCGCCACGACTGCCCCCGGAGATCGCCCCGCCAGCGCCGACCCGGCCGGACTCGCTGTGGTTCGACCTGAGCCTCTATGCCCTGAACCTGTTGCGCGCGGCAGGCATCGATGAGGAACAGATTGAACACTGCGAACACTGCACCTACTGTTCCAGCGCGACCCTGGCCAGCTATCGCCGCCGCGGCCACCGGGGCGAGGAGAAGTCCTTCCAGTATTCCTGGATCGGGCGCGCCTGAAACCGCATCTTCAGATTTATCGCGATAGGTCCTTGGCATCGCACCGGGTTAATCTTGCGCGCCCTGTAGACCCACAAAGGAATGATCGTGTCTGACAAGCTCTATGCCCCGTCTCAAGCCCAGCTGGCCACTGCCAGCGACGTGCAGCGCCCTTTCTACGTAGTGTCCAAGACCAAGTTCATGACCCTGTTCATGCTGACCTTCGGCCTCTACCTGCTGTACTGGGCCTACAAGAACTGGCAGCAGTTCAAGCAGGCCAGCGGACAACCCATGTGGCCCATCGCCCGAGCCATGCTCATGCTGTTCTACACCCACGCGCTGTACCGCGAAGCCAATACCCTGATCAAGAAAAACGGCCGTCGCCATGACTGGCTACCGTGGGACCTGGCTTCGCAGTTCGTGGTGATACTGCTGATCAGCCACGGCCTTGATGGCATGTCCAAAAGGCATCCCGACAATCTGTGGCTGGATATCGCCAGCCTGGTGCTGTTGCCGATCCAGGCGCTGGTGACCTTCAAGGGCCAGCGCGGCCTCAACGCCGCCGCCGGTGACCCACTGGGCGAAAGCAACGCGCGGTTCACCCCGATCAACTATGTGTTCATGGCTCTCGGGGCAACGCTGTGGTGCACGATGCTGTACTACATGGCCACGACTGTGAACTGAGCCCGGGCCTCAAACGCTCACATACACCCACGCCTCGATCCCGGACTGCAGCACCACGCTCACGCGTTTGTAGTCCGCCACCTCGTAGCTGTCCGCCGCGGCCAGCTCCTGGGCAGTAATGCGAAACACCGTGCCCGGGATAGGCGCGCTGGCCGCGCTGCCCGGGCGCAGGATCGGGTGATGGGTCTTGCCGCTGGTGGCCAGCACCTGGGGGTCGGTGATCTGCACCCAGGCCTGTTCATACCCCGGCAGCGCGTCCGCGCTGCCCTCCAGCTCGCGACCGAAGTTGGCCAGTTGCACGGCCTTGTCCTGCAAGGTGCCGTAGGAAAACAGGTACTGCGACGCTTCAGTGGCAACGCTCATTGTTCACTCCAGAATTCAGCGGCTGATTTTCAACGCCTGGCGCGCCGCATGGCGCTCCAGCGCCAACTCGATCAGGCGGCTGACCAGTTCGCTGTAGGTCATGCCCGCGGCCTGCCACAGCTTCGGGTACATGCTGATGCGGGTGAAACCGGGCAGCGAATTGATCTCGTTGATCAACACTTCGCCGCCCTGGGTCAGGAACACATCGACCCGTGCCAACCCCGAACAGCCCAGCACCTGGAACGCCTCGACCGCCAGGGTGCGAATGCGCTCGCTGACCTCTTCGCTGAGGTCCGCCGGCACCACCACCTGGGCCGCCTGGTCGTCGATGTATTTGCTGTCGTAGGAATAAAAACCGCTGCCGACCACGATTTCCCCGCAACCGCTGGCGATCGGCCGGTCGTTGCCCAGCACCGCGCATTCGATCTCGCGACCACTGACCGCCGACTCCACCAAGACCTTTTCATCGAAGCCCAGCGCCAGCTCGATGGCAGCGTGGTACTCCGCTGCGCTGGTGACCTTGCTCACGCCCACGGACGAGCCCTGGTTCGCCGGCTTGACGAACATCGGCAGGCCCAGTTTGCCCTGCGCCTGGGCAAAGTCGGTGCGCGCCGCGGTGGCCCGGTTCAGGGTGATAAAGGGCGTCACCGCCAGGCCGGCATCGCGCAGCAGGCGCTTGCTGATGTCCTTGTCCATGCACACCGCCGAACCCAGCACATCGGAACCCAGGAACGGCAGGTCGGCCATGCGCAGCAGGCCCTGCAGGCAACCGTCTTCGCCGAGGGTGCCGTGGACGATGGGGAAAATCACATCGACGTGGCCCAACAGTTCCTGGCTGGAGGTTTCCAGCAGTTGCTGGCTGGCCTTGCCCGGCACCACCGCCAGTTCGCGGTTGGACCGGTTGAGGGCGATCAGCGCCGGGTTTTCCTGGTTGATCAGGAAGTTCGAGGTGTCGTTGAGGTGCCAGTGGCCGTTCTTGTCGATGCCGATCAGCACCGGCTCGAAGCGTTCGCGATCCAGCGCGTCGACAATGTTGCGCGCCGATTGCAGCGACACTTCGTGTTCGGCCGAACGGCCACCAAAAATAATCCCGACCCGCAGCTTGCTCATGGTTTGTTCCCGTTAAAAAAGTGGTTCAGCGCTTGTATCGGACCGCTCAAGCCGGCTGATGTCGCAGGTGAATCAGCGCCACCCGCTGATTTTGTTTGTTCCGGCGTTCTTCGATGGCGAACGGCACGAAACCGAGCTTGGGATACAGCAGCAGGCCCGCCACGTTGTCATTGAAGCAGGACAGGGTCACCTGCGCGGCCTGGTGCTTGTCCCGGGCGATGCGCAGCATCTCGCCGATCAGCTGCCCGGCGACACCGGCGCCGCGGGCCTCGGGATCGACGATGAGATTGCCGATGGTGCAGGTGCCGTGGGTGCCCCATTGGTAGAAGTTGGCGAAACCCAGCACCTGGCCGTCTCGCTCGATCACTGTCGAATCGGAACGCTGGGCAATGGAGTCGCGCAGTTGCTCATGGGTCAGCGGCCAGCTGGCCGCCGGGAAAAAGAAAAACAACTCGCCGGGATCCCGGGCAAAACCGCAGATCCGTGGAATATCCCGATCCTGCACGGGGCGAAAAGTGAAGCTCATGTCCTGTCTCCTGACCCTGAAAATCCATGGCGTGCGCCCGGCCCCGGTTTCAGCGATTGGCCACCAGATGGGCGCCGAACAGCAGGTAGCAACTGCCGGCAAAGCGGTCCAGCCATTTGCGTGAACGACTATAGACGGCAGCCATGCGGCGGCTGGCGAAGAACAGCGCAACGCAGCAGTACCAGGTGAATGACAGCGAAGCCATGGTGAGCACGGCCAGGGCCAGCAGCAACGGCGGCGGTGACGCCGGCATCGAGGTGGCGAAAATGGTAGCGACGAACAGCGCCGACTTGGGGTTGGTCATGTTGCCGAGAAAGCCCAGGCGATAGGCCGAGAACAGGCTACGGCCCGACTCGTCAGGCAAACCGTTGCCCACCCCGGTCGGCGCCGGTTTACGCTTGAACTGCTTGAGGCCGAGGTAGATCAGGTAGCAGCCGCCGGCAATCTTGAAGGCCAGGTACAGGGCCGGGGCCGCGCTGAACAGCGACTTGATCCCCAGGCCGCCGGCCAAGCCCCAGAGCACCGTGCCAGTGGCGACGCCCAGCGCCGCGGTCATGCCATGCCGACGCGAGCAGCTGGCGGCCAATTGCGCCGTGGTAAAGAAATTCGGCCCCGGCGTGACCACGGCCACGGTCCAGAGCAGCGCCAGCGACAGCAGCGGACCGGCATACAGCCAATGTTCAAGCGCCATGACACAACCGCCTTTTGTCACATGAGGGGGGACGCTGACGCTACTCCACCTCGGGCTCATGGATCAACAGGTCGCCCGGCTGACACTCCAGGTATTGGCAGATCGCATCCAGGGTCGCGAGCCGCAGGCCCTTGACCTTGCCCTGCTTGAGCAGGGACAGGTTGGCCTCGGTGATGCCGATCGCCGCGGCGAGGTCCTTGGATTTGACCTTGCGCCGGGCCAGCATCACGTCCAGCTGAATAACAATTGACATACTGATCTCACACGAAGGCGCGGTTTTCCGAATCCACTTCACTGGCCTGCCAGAGGATACGCGCGATGATGGAAATACACGCCGCCAAAAACAGCGCGACAAAGGTCGGTGCAGTGATGCTGAGACTGATCAGGCGTTCGCCCACTGGCGCGTTCAGGGTGACCCAGACACTGAGCAACGGCTCGCAGAGAAAATCCAGCAACACCCACAGCCCCACGCCCCGGCCGACCTTGCCCAGGTGCACCGCCGCGGCACAGGAAAAATACTCGCCACGGGCATAGCTCTGGAACAGCCGGCGCAGATGGCTCAAGCCATAGGCCAGCGCCAGCAGGGGGATGCTCGACAGCAAAATACCGCCCAGGGTTTGCCACCAGGGAAAAGCGGCACCGGCAGCCAGATGGCTCGACAGGCCATTGCTCAGGCCAAACCCGAACCCATAGCCATTTTCCGCGCTCAACTGCGGAAACAGCCACAGCGCCGCGTTGAGCAGCAGCATGGCAATGATCAGTAACAGGGTGACAGCCGACATGCGCTGGCTGAACCGGGCAAGACCTTGGGACGTCATGGGAAGGCTCCAGAGGAAGGAATGTGGGAGAAACCATAAATAATTAATTATCGTAAAACAATAATTAATTTTTGTTTTTCGATCATTAAATTCATAAGCCCAGCGATACCCCGGGGCTATGCTGAAAGTAATGGAGGCCATTGGAGAACGCTCATGAACGGTTTCCTGGTGATTTTCTTCACCCAGCAGAATCGCCGCTATCACGGCAAAATGCTGGGGGACTGGCTCGTCGACCTGGCCAATGAACTGGGCCTGCGCGGCGCGACCATGAGCACCGCCATCGAAGGCTTCGGCCACACCGGCCGGCTGCACTCCGCACACTTTTTCGAACTGGCCGACCAGCCCATCGAGGTCCGCCTGGCACTCACCGAAGAGGAGTCGGCCCGGCTGTTCGAACGCCTGGAGGACGAGGACATTGCGCTGTTCTACATCAAGACGCCGATCGAGTTCGGCACCCTCGGCAAAGAGGCCAAGGAAGCCGACGCGGGCAGATGACGCGCTGAAGACAGGTGCGCCCTCCTGGGTTACCGTACTGGCCTGACGTTGTGTCGAGGACAGTTTCATGGGCAAGCCCGCCCCCCGCAAAGACTGGGTCCACCGCGCGCCTCCCGCCCGGGGGCTGGAGCGTATCGAGGCGTTTTTCGCCGGGCATGGCTACGACCTGCACCGTCACGACACCTACGCCATCGGTCGCACGCTGTCTGGCGTGCAGAGCTTCCAGTACCGCGGCGGCTGGCGCCATAACCTGCCGGGCGGGACCATGGTGCTGCATCCGGATGAAGTCCACGACGGCGAAGCCGGCACCCAGGACGGTTTCCATTACCGCATGCTGTATATCGAGCCGGCGCTGATCCAGCAGATCCTCGGCGGCCAGCCGCTGCCCTTCATCAAGAACGGCCTGTCCACCGACCTACGCTTGTTCGCCGCCACCGACACCTTGCTGCGCAGCATGGACGGCCCGCTGGATCCGCTGGAACAGGAAGACGCGCTGTTCGATCTGGCCCATGCGCTGAATGCCGTGTCCGGCGTTTCCCGGCCGGCGCAGCGCTTCGACTATCAGGCCGCGGAGCGGGCGCGGGAATACATGCACAGCGCCCTGGACCAGAGCATCACCCTCGACGAACTGGCCACCCACAGCGGTCGCGACCGCTGGAGCCTGTCGCGGGACTTTCGCCTGCTGTTCGGCACCAGCCCCTATCGCTACCTGACCATGCGCCGCCTGGACCTGGTCCGGGCGCTGTTGCTGCAAGGCCAGTCGCTGGTCAGCGCGGCGCTGCTGGCCGGCTTTACCGACCAGAGCCACATGACCCGGCAATTCAGCAAGACCTACGGCCTGCCGCCAGCGCGCTGGCTGAAAATGCACGGCCGCTGAACGCCGCCCGGCACGCACAATCGTACAAGAACCGCAGCACCGCGCTGATTACCGTAGAGGCCCGATCCCCTCTTTACGGAGCCGCAGCATGAACCCGGCCAGCACCACGCCCATCACTTACCAGAGCCTGAATTTCGCCTACAAACTCAGCCTGTTCGACGACCACTGGCAAGCCCGCGTCATCGCCGAAATGAACGACTACCAGTTCAAACTGGTGAAGCTGCAAGGGGACTTCATCTGGCACGACCACCCGCACACCGACGAGACCTTTATCGTCCTCGAAGGCCAACTGCGCATCGACTTCGCCGACGGCCAGGTGACCATCAACCAGGGTGAGATGTTTGTCGTGCCCAAGGGCATGAAGCACAAGCCGTACGCCGAACAGGAGGTCAAGTTGCTGCTGATCGAACCCAAGGGCGTGCGCAACACCGGTGAAGAAGGCGGCGAACGCACGGCCGCCAATGATGTGTGGATCTGAGCTCTCACGCTGACTCACCCTGTAGCCGCTGCCGAGCAACGCGAGGCTGCGATCGGCAGCGCAGCGGCCGTAAAGACGGGCAATGCATTCTTCAAGGCAAACCGTATGCGCAGGTTTGGCGAGGACTGCGTCCTCGTTCGCAGCCTCGCTTCGCTCGGCAGCGGCTACAGGTGCACTGTCATCTGCTGCCACTCAGCCGCGCTCGGCAGTTGCCGCCAGGCTCTCGGAGCCAGACGCCGGCACTCGCAAACGCAGGGCCAACAGCGCCCCCAGCAGGGCGAGCAAGGCGCTGGCGCCCACCGCCTGCTCGATGCCGGCCGCCTGTGAGCCGCCCAGCCCGGCGTTGGCCAGCGACACCAGCAGCGCCAGCCCCAGCGCGCCACCGATCTGTTGGCTCGTGGAGGCAATGCCCGCCGCCACGCCCTGCTCGCCCGGCGCGATGCCCTGCCCGGCCGAGACCCACATGGCGGTCCAGGTCATGCCCTGGCCGATGCTCAGCACCACGATGCCCGGCATCAGGCTCCAGAACCCTGCCCCATCGGGCAGCGCCACATACACCCTGCCAATGCCCAGTGCACCCAGGAGCAAGCCGCTGACCAGGGTCGCCCGCAGCCCGAAGCGCAGCAACGAACGTTCGGCCAGCCAGATGCCCACGGTGCACAGCAGCGTCGCCGGCAAAAACGCCACGCCGCTTTGCAGCACGCTGTAGCCATAGACCTGCTGGAAATACAGGGCGAGGAAGTAGTACTGCACGCCGAAGCTGCTCATGAACAAGGCCGTGAGAAACATCGCCAGGCGCAGCTCGCGATGGGCCAGCAGGCGCAGCGGCATCAGCGGGTCGTGGCCACGCTGTTCGATCCACACGAACACCCCGAGCAGCAACAGCGCCAGCGCCCCGCAGCCCAGGGTCGCCGGGGCGCTCCAGCCCCATTCCGGGCCCTGGACGATGGCGAACACCAACAGCGTGCCGCCCACCGTCACGGTCAAGGCGCCGCTGAGGTCGAAACGCCGGCCGCGCTCGCGCTGGCCATCGGCCGGAATCCAGCGCCGGGCCAGCAAGGCACAGGCCCCAGCCAGCGGAACGTTGACCAGAAACACCGCCTCCCAGCCCCACCATTGGGTCAGCACGCCACCGAGCAACGCGCCCAGGGCCAGGCCCGCCGCCGAGGCCGCGCTCCACACCGCGAACGCCCGGTTGCGCGCCGGCCCTTCGGGGTAATGGCTGTTGATCAGCGCCAGCGTCGCCGGGAACAGCATGGCCCCACCGACACCCTGCACCGCCCGCGCCAGCACCAGCAGCAGTGCGCTGCCGCCCAGGCCACCGGCCAGCGAAGCCAGGGCGTACAGGCTTTGCCCGACGATGTAGAAACGGCGCTTGCCCAGCAGGTCGGCCGCCCGACCGCCCAGCAGCAGGAAGCCGCCGAAGGCCACGCTGTAGGCACTGACCACCCATTGCAGCTGTTGCGCGGAAAACCCCAGGTGGCTGCCGATCTCCGGCAAGGCGACGAAGACGATGGTCGCGTCCAGGGCGATGATCAGCTGCGCGCTGGCCAGCAGGAGCAGCATCCAGCCTGACGGCCTGGCTGAAGAGGTGGCGGGCATCACGTCGAGTCCTTGTGTGGAAAATAAAGGGGGGATGAATCAAGGACCCTCAGTTTCTTTGATGCTGATTAGATGATAAATACCGTCATTGCTCTTTCAGTGATGACTTTAATCATGGATCTGAACGCCGTTCGTTTGCTGGTCCGGGTCGCCGAGACCCGCAGCTTTACCCGCGCCGCCGGCGATCTGCGGCTGACCCAGTCCGGCCTGTCGCGGGCCATTTCGCGCCTGGAGCAGCAACTGGGCGTGCGCCTGCTGCAACGCAACACCCGCAGCGTCAGCCTGACCCCGGACGGCCAACTGCTGGTGGAGCGCGCCGCGCCGCTGCTGGCCGAACTGGCGCAGACCGAAAGCCTGCTGCTGGACCGCCGCGACTCGCCCACCGGGCTGCTGAAAATCAGCACGCCGTCGCTGTTCGGACGCAAGGTGGTGATGCCGTTGATCGGCCGCCTGACCGAGCAATACCCGGACCTGAGCATCGAGGCGGTGATGACCGATCGGCTGGTGGACATCGTCGACGAAGGCTTCGACGCCATCCTGCGCACCGGCGAGATCCAGGACCAGCGCCTGATCGCCCGGCCCCTGGCGCCGCTGCGTTGGGTCACGGTGGCGTCCCCGGACTATCTGGCGCGCCATGGCACGCCGCAGACGGTGGAAGAGCTGCAACAGCACAACTGCCTGACCGTGCGCAATTTGCGCAGCGGGCGCCTGGTGGACTGGCAGTTCACGCGCGACGGCAAGGTGCGCGATGTCAGCGTGCCCAGCCGGCTGATCTTCGATATCGGCGACGCGCTGGTGGACGGTGTGCTGGGGGGCTTCGGCATCGCCCAGTTGATGAACTTCGCCGTCGAGGACGCCCTCGCCGACGGCCGCCTGGTGCCGATCCTGCAGACCTTCTCCGGACGCAGCCGGGCGCTGTCGCTGGTCTACCCGCCGTCGCGTCAGTACTCGCCGAAACTCAAGGTCTTCGCCGACGCCCTGAACACCGTCAGCTGGTAAGCCCGCCTGTAGCCGCTGTCGAGCGAAGCGAGGCTGCGTTCGAGGACGCAGTCCTCGCCAAACCTGCGCACGCGGTTTAGCTGGATGAATGCGGCGCCTGGTTTGGCGACCGCTGCGCGATCGATCGCAACCTCGCGGGCTCGGCAGCGGCTACGGGGGTAGCGGCGCAGGCGGTTCACAAGGCCAGGGTCTTGCCGTCCAGCGAGTCGCCAATCGTCAGGAAATGCCCGCCCGCCACATGGTGCAGGGTGCGCAAGGCATCGTGCCCGGTGAAATGCCAGCGGCCGGCGCTGAACACTCGCTCATCGGCCTGGGCGGCGATGACTTCGCCGAGGAACAGGTCGTAGCGTTCATGGTTGTGCGGTTCCGGCAGCAACCGGCATTCGAGCCAGGCCACGCAACCCTCGAGCAGCGGCGCGTCGATCAGCTCGCCGGCGAAGGTCGCCAGGCCATAGCGCTCGAACTTGTCGCGGCCCTGGTCGCGGTTCAGTTCCAGGCCGGAAGTGGAGCCCACGGTCTGCGCGATATCGACCTGGGCGGCGCACGGCACGTTGAGCACGAAGGTGCCGGAGGCTTCCAGCAGTTGCCGGGTCCAGGTGGATTTGTCGAGCACCACGGCGACTTTCGGCGGCTCGAAATCCAGCGGCATGGCCCAGGCCGCGGCCATGATGTTGCGCTGGCCGCCATGGGTGGCGCTGACCAGCACGGTCGGCCCGTGGTTGAGCAGACGGTAGGCCTTGGCCAGCGGAACCGGACGACGATGGGATGGGCTCATGGGTAAGGCTCCAGGAGAAAAACGTCGATTGTAGCGACATCCCGGTTCGGCACGGCAGTCGGGATTGGGCAATTTCCCTGGACAATCCATCCAGATTGACCGGGCTTATCCCTGACTCGCGGCTGCTTAGACTGGGCCTTCACCTCACAGGCTGAAGGAGCTTTTCCATGGCAGACCATTCTTTGAAAAACCACTCGTTGAAAGACAAGGTCGCGTTGATCGCCGGTGGCGCGAAGAACCTGGGCGGCCTGATCGCCCGGGACCTGGCCGCCCATGGCGCGAAGGCCATCGCCGTGCATTACAACAGCGCCGCCAGCAAGGCCGACGCCGACCGGACCGTGGCGGCGATCAAGAACCTGGGCGTCGATGCCCACGCCTGGCAGGCCGACCTGACCGCCGCCGCGGCCGTGGAGCAACTCTTCAGCGACGCCAAGGCGCATTTCGGCAAGATCGACATCGCCATCAACACCGTGGGCAAGGTCCTGAAAAAACCCATAGTCGAGATCAGCGAAGCCGAGTACGACGACATGTTCGCGGTCAACTCCAAGAGCGCGTTCTTCTTTATCAAGGAAGCCGGCAAGCACCTGGAGGACCACGGCAAGCTGGTGTCGCTGGTGACCTCGCTGCTCGGCGCCTACACGCCGTTCTATGCTGCCTACGGCGGGGCCAAGGCACCGGTGGAACACTTCACCCGCGCCGCCTCCAAGGAATTCGGCGCCCGCGGCATCTCGGTGACCGCCGTGGGCCCTGGGCCGATGGACACGCCATTCTTCTACCCGGCCGAAGGCGCGGACGCCGTGGCTTACCACAAGACCGCCGCGGCGCTGTCCGGCTTCAGCAAGACCGGCCTGACCGACATCAAGGACGTGGTGCCCTTCATCCGTCATCTGGTCACCGACGGCTGGTGGATCACCGGCCAGACCCTGCTGATCAACGGCGGCTACACCACCAAGTGAGGCCCGGCCTTCTGATCGACGGTTGTCATCGACCCGAGTAATCCGCCAAGGGGCGAGGTAGATTGGCGTTTGCGAAAGATCGCCATCAGGTGCGACATGATCCCGTAGGAGCGAGCTTGCTCGCACCTACAACAGTACCCAGCGCACCACCCACAAGCTCCGGAACAACGCCCCATTCATGGATAAGCTCGAGCAGTACCGTGTATTCATCCAGGTGGCTGACATGGGCAGTTTCATCAAGGCCGCGCACGCCCTTGAACTGCCCCGGGCTACCGTCTCGGCAGCGGTACAGCAACTGGAAACCGCCCTCGCCACGCGCCTGTTGCACCGCACCACGCGCCAGGTTCAGCTGACCGCCGACGGCGCGGTCCTGCTGGAGCGCGCGCGTCTGTTGCTGAGCGATGCGGTGGAACTCGAGCAGCTGTTTCACACCCGTCAACTGGACGTCTGTGGCCGGCTCAATGTCGACGTGCCCAGCCGCATTGCCCGGCGCTTCATCGCCCCCGCCCTGCCCGAGCTTTTCGCCCGCTACCCCAGCCTGAAGCTGGCGCTGGGCTCCACCGACCGTTCCATCGATCTGGTGCAGGAAGGCGTGGATTGCGCGATCCGCGTCGGTACCCTGCGCGACAGCAGCCTGATCGTCCGGCGCCTGGGCCACCTGGCCCTGATCAATTGCGCCAGCCCTGACTATCTGGCCCGGCACGGCCAGCCACAAACGCCGGGCGACCTGGCCGACGGTCACTGGATGGTCGGCTACGGCTCCCCCAGCACGGGCCGCGAACAGCCCTGGGAATACCTGGCCGAAGGTCACGAGCTGGAACTGAATTTGCCCAGCCGGGTGATCGTCAACAACGCCGAAAACTACATCGCCTGCTGCAGAGCCGGGCTGGGCCTGATCCAGATCCCGCGCTTCGACGTGCAGTACCTGCTCGACCGGGGCGAACTGGTGGAAGTCCTGCCCGGTTTTCGCCCCGCGTCCATGGCGATTTCCGCGCTCTATCCCAATCGCAACCATCGCTCGCGCCGGCTGAACGCCTTTATCGAATGGTTCGAAACCCTGATCGCGCCCCATCTCGAAAACGACCGGCAGGACTGACAGCGGCCCCACCCAGGCTGCTGGCTGCAGCCAGCCCATCAGCCGGACAACTGATGGGCGAACTGGCCGACGGCGCTTACCACCTTCTGCGCGCCGTCCTGGATCTCGACGATCACCGTGCCGGCTTCGGCGGCCAGGCCCAGGCCCTGCTCGGCCTGGGTCTTGCCGTCGACCATCAGCACCACCGCGTCGCGGGCCATGTCCTGGTTGCGCCGGACCACGCCGACGATCTCGTCGGTGGCCTTGCTGGTGCGCGAGGCCAGTTGCCGGACCTCGTCCGCCACCACCGCGAAGCCGCGCCCCTGGTCACCCGCGCGGGCCGCTTCGATGGCCGCGTTGAGCGCCAGCAGGTTGGTCTGTTCGGCAATGTCGCTGATGGTCTTGACGATGCTGCCGATCACCCGCGACTGCTCGTTCAGCGCCTCGATGCTGTCGCTGGCCTGCTGCATGTGGGTCGCCAGGTCGCGCATCACCTGCACCGCTTCGGTCACCACCGAAGAGCCGCGCTGGGCGCTGCTGTCGGTCTGCTGCGAGATGGTGTAGGCGATCTCCGCGGCGTCGGCGACGGTCTGCTCCTGCTTGACCTGCTCGGTGATCACCGTGGCGAATTTCACCACCTTGTAGAGTTTGCCGTTGGCATCGACCACCGGGTTGTACGAGGCATCGAGCCAGACCACGCGGCCGAGACTGTCGATGCGCTTGAAGCGGTCGGCGACGTACTCGCCGGCATTCAGCCGCTCCCAGAACACCTTGTAGGCCGGACTGTTGTACTCCTGCGGCTCGCAGAACAGGCTGTGGTTCTGGCCCAGGATCTGCTCGAGGCTGTAGCCCATGCAGCTCAGGAACCGCTCGTTGGCGGTCAGTACCCGGCCCTTGAGGTCGAACTCGATCACCGCGGTCGAACGCAGCAGGGCCGCGATCAGGTTGTCGTGCTCGCAGGCGGTTTCCACGGTTTCGGTCAGGTCATTGGCGATCAGGGAAAAGGACCTGAGTTGCCGCTCGGAGTTGAAGATCGGCTGCAGGATCACCCTCAGCCAGGCGTCATGACCGTCACCACGACGCAGACGCAGGGTGTCGTCGAAAGGCTCGCTGCAGGCCAGCGCCGTCATGAAACGCGAGTGCGCCTCTTCGGGCCGGGCATCGTCCGGCAGCAGATTGTCGATGGGCCAGCCCAGCAGCGCCTCGGGGGAATAATGCATGCCCTGGGTGAAATTGCGGTTCGCCACCAGGATCCGGCGCTGCGGATCGAGATCGACACTGAGCTGGGTGCGCTCGAAACCTTCCTTGACCTGCTCGAGCGCACGAAACTCCTCACCCAACGCGAGGAGCTTCTGATTCAAACGTTTATTGAACATGGATACACCGATAGCCTGTGATTGGAGACTGCAGCAGCCTCACCATCGGCGTTGGAAACGCGTTCTTGACGCGCTCAAGGCTCTTTAGGATTTATCTTCCATAGAGACAGGAAACTTCCTAACCACCCGCGCAGGGCGCGCTGGCGTTGGAGCAGATCGTGGCCGTCGACCTGGCGGCCACTCGGCACCCGACGTCATGGCCTGGAAAAGGCCTGACGCCGGGTCCGGGACAGGACTCAGTTGGACAATTGGCTGGCGAACTGGCCGACGGCGTTCACCACCTTCTGCGCACCGTCCTGGATCTCGACGATCACCGTGCCGGCTTCGGCGGCCAGGGCCAGGCCCTGCTCGGCCTGGGCCTTGCCATCGGTCATCAGCGCCACGGCCTCGCGCGCCATGTCCTGGTTCTGCCGTACCACGCCGACGATTTCGTCGGTGGCCTTGCTGGTGCGCGAGGCCAGTTGCCGGACTTCGTCGGCCACCACGGCAAAGCCGCGTCCCTGTTCACCGGCCCGCGCCGCTTCGATGGCCGCGTTGAGCGCCAACAGGTTGGTCTGTTCGGCAATGCCGCTGATGGTCTTGACGATGGTGCCGATCACCAGCGACTGCTCGTTCAGCGCCTCGATGCCTTCACCGGCCTGCTGCATGTGCTTGGCCAGGTCGCGCATCACGTTCACCGCCTCGGTCACCACGGTGGTGCCGCGCTGGGCGCTGTTGTCGGTTTGCAAGGAGGTGCTGTAGGCAATGTTCGCCGCCTCGGCGACTGCCTGCTCCTGGTTCACCTGGTCGGTGATCACGGTGGCGAACTTCACCACCTTGTACAGCCGGTTGTTGGCATCGACCACCGGGTTGTAGGAAGCCTCGAGCCAGACCACGCGACCGTAGCTGTCGATGCGCTTGAACCGCCCGGCGACGAACTCACCGGCGTTCAGGCGCTTCCAGAATGCCTGGTACTCCGCGCTGTTGTATTCCTCAGGCTCGCAGAAGGTACGGTGATGCTTGCCCTGGATTTGCGCCAGGCTGTAGCCCATGCCGTGGAGGAAACGCTCGTTGGCCGTCAGCACGTTGCCGTTGAGGTCGAACTCGATCACCGCCGTGGAGCGGACCAGCGCGCCGATCAGATTCTCGTGCTCGCGAGAGGCTTCGATGGTGCGGGTCAGGTCGCTGGAGTAGATCGAGAACTGTTTGATCCGCCCCTGGGAATCGCGAACCGGCTGGGAGATCGAGCGCAACCAGGCTTCCTGGCCGTTGCCGCGCAGCAGGCGTACCGCGCCGGCAAAATGCTCGCCACGGGTCAGCGTCGCCTTGAAACGGTGGTGGAACTCATCGGTCTTGACGTGGGCCGGCACAATGTCCTCGATGTGACGACCGACCAGTTCGCTGCCCCTGTAGAGCATTTCCAGGTTGAAGTTGTCGTTGACCGACAAAATGCGTCCATCGGGATCGAGAACCAGCACCAGCATTTCGCTGTCGAGACTGTCCTTTACTTGCTGGAGGCTCGAGAGTTCTTCGCGTAGAGCCAACAGCTCTTGCTTCAAGCTTTTGTTGAACATGGGATGCACCGATGGGCAGTAATAATGGGCAGCATTGTCTCTAGCCATCGGCGCTTGAGTATTTTTCTGAAGACCCCATAAGACATATCCGACCAAAAAACTTTGAAACGCCTCGGGCCCCGGCCCCGCGGGGCTACAACCCATGCTCCGGAGCCCGGAAGAGGGGCTATAGTCGTGCTCTGGAAAATCAACGGCAATCGACGGAGTGCAATCTATGGAGGCTTCACGCAAGGCCCTGTTCGACCAGGTGGCGACGCGTCTGGGACACGCTTTCGACGGTGAAATGCGCATCGGCGGCAACTATGTGCCCGCGGTGCAGAACGGCGACGAGGTGTACGTCAGCGGGCAGATCCCCCGCATCGACAACACCGTGAAGGTGGTCGGGCGGGTCGGTGGCGATGTTTCGCTGGAAGACGGCCGGTATGCCGCACGTATTTGCACCATGCGCGCCCTGGCGATCCTCGCCCAGTTGCTGGGCGATCTGCAGCGGGTGAAAAAAGTCCTGCGGCTCAACGTCTATGTGCAAAGCGCCGCCGACTTCACCCAGCAGAGCGAAGTCGCCGACGCGGCCTCCGAAGTGCTCTATTCGATCTTTGCCGAGGCCGGGGTGCACACCCGCACGTCCCTCGGGGTCTATCAGCTGCCGAAGAATGCCGCGGTGGAAATCGACATGATCGTAGCCCTCGAACCGCTTCCCGCGCCCCATGAGGACGTTGAGGATTAGGGCCCTAGCTGCCATTGGTGCGGCACTGGCCCATGACCTGATACTCAACGGTCTTGAGCTGTCCGGCCGAATCCTCATAGGTCATGCGTGACGGCACCGGGTTGCAGGCCTTGGCCGGCGGCGTCACGTTGACCACCTTCTGGATGTCCAGGGGCATGCCGTAGCGATAGTTTTCCACCACCGGCGCCTCCTTGCCCTGCTTCGCCGCGTAGGCCGCCATGGCCTTCTCATTTGCCTGCATGGCGCGGTCGAAGGTGCGGTCGCCGCCGCCCTCGGCCATGGCCAGAGACGAAATGGAAAGTACCAGCGCGGCGATACTCAATTTAAATAACTTCATGACTGTTTCCTCGTTCTGGTTAGTTGCAACGAGGATAACCAACAGACCCTGTCGGGAAGATCACGGGTACATTACTTATATGTAATAAACCCGAGACCGCTTCTTGCCCTTGAGAAAACCCCATATAAAACAAGGCCTCCAACTAAAAACAAATACAACTTACAACTTTTATCCTTGCAGAATTGTAATAACCGGGTCACCTCCGCGTTATCTGTTGTTTGCAACTATCGACGCTGACTCCAGCCGTTAACCAGACGGTTCGCGAGTACAACTAACAAGAACGCCCCAGGCGACATAACAGCTGATAGCTGCCCATATCCAGGAGCAAACAACATGCGCATTCAAACCCGCTGGTCCCTGTCCGTGTTTTCTGCGGTACTGGGGCTGAGCCCGTTGGCCGTGAACGCGGCAGACGACCAGCCCGAAGGTTTTATCGAAGGCAGCAGCCTCAACGTGCTGGCCCGCAACTACTACTTCAATCGCGACGATCGCAAGGGCCAGTCCAGCCCCACCGGCAACGGCTATTCGCAGGCCTGGGCCCAGGGGCTGATCGGCAAGTTCGAATCCGGCTTTACCCAGGGCACCGTCGGTTTCGGCCTCGACGCCTTTGCCATGTATGGCCTCAAGCTCGACTCGGGCGCCGGCCGCAGTGGCGGTCGCGGGTCGTTCGGCATGCTGCCGGTGGACAGCGACAACCAGCCGGCCGACAACTACAGCAAGGTCGGCGGCGCGGCGAAAATGCGCCTGCTCGACACCGTGATCAAGGTCGGCGACGTCTTCCCGAAAACCCCGGTGGTACATTACGGCGACTCGCGCCTGCTGCCGGAAAGCTTTCGCGGCGCCACCTTCGAGAACACCAGCATCGACGGCCTGAGCCTCCAGGGCGGGCGCCTGCACAGCATGAGCCAGCCCGACAGCAGTAGCCTGCGCGACGGTTTCGCCACCTTCTATGCCGGCAAGGTCGACTCGCCCTGGGTCGCCTACTTCGGCGGCGACTACAGCCTGAACAAGCACCTCAGCTTCAGCCTCTACAGCAGCCGCCTGAAGGACGCCTGGGACCAGTACTACTTCGGCACCGCGGCGACCTGGCCGATCTCCGACGAGCTCTCGCTGTTCGCCGGGTTCAACTATTACAAGGCGGTGGACGAGGGCAAGAAACTGCTCGGCGAGTTCGACAACGACATCTGGAGCGCCAAGATCGGCGCCACCTATGGCGCCCACACCCTGTCGCTGTCGCACCAGCGCAACAACGGCGACGACGACTTCGACTACCTGCGCCAGTCGGACTCGATCTTCCTCGACAACTCGATCCAGTACAGCGACTTCAACTCGCCGAAGGAACGTTCGTGGATGGTCCGCTACGACCTCGACATGCAGCCCCTGGGCATCCCCGGCCTGTCGTTCATGACCCGCTATGGCAAAGGCAGCGACGCCGACTACAGCAATGCCAACTCGGTGTACATGCGCCGCGGTGCGGACGGCAATCCGCTGACCGACCAGCGCCGCTGGGAACGCGATATCGAAGCCAAGTACGTGGTGCAGGGCGGCACGCTCAAGGACCTGTCGCTGCGCATCCGCCAGGCCACCGTGCGCTCCAGCAGCTTCGAATCCGACCTGGAGGAATTCCGCCTGATCGTCGAATACCCGCTGGCCATTCTCTGAGCCCTTGCGCCGGGCGGGCGCAAGGGTCTGTCCGAAAAGTCGGCAAGCGAAGGTCAGGCTGTTTTAAACGCAGCATGACCTGCATAGCGCCGAAGGCGCCCAACGCGCAGCCACTTTTCGGACAGCGCCTAAGCCCGCCCGACGTTAAAACTTCTTCACAGACGCCTGTCTTTCAGAACTGTAATATCGCCCTCACCTTCTCGTCAGGTTGGCCTTCGTATACTTGCCCGCATGCCCGAGCCGACAGCGCTTCGCTGGCGGCCAGCCACTTGCGGGAGATCATGTCTTGAAGCCTGCCCACCTGACTCCGCCTGGCCAGCCCAGCGCGCTTCCCAGCGATAACAGCAGCGAACGCGCCAGGCATGCCCTGGAACAATTCTGGCTCGGCCAGCAACAGCACAACGGCGAAAACAACCACAACGGCGCAACCGGCGCCGCCCCTCACAGAACCGCAGGGCCCCAGGCATGCACAGCCTCCCGCTGACGCCGGCCCACCCCGAGCACATTCATCTCTGAAGCGTTTTTTCGAATGCTCCTTTGGAAAGAGATGAATTTTTAGCGTCCCGCATGGGGCGCTTTTTTTTGCCCGCCACTTCCCTCCCCGTAGCCGCTGCCGAGCCCGCGAGGCTGCGATCGACCGCAAAGCGGGCGCAGCTCTTGAAATCGCAGGAGGTCCTGCAGACCTATCGCAGCCTTCGGCAGCGGCTACATCTGCCCCCGTAGCCGCTGCCGAGCCCGCGAGGCTGCGATCGACTGCGAAGCAGGCGCCGCTTCTGAAATCGCAGGAGGTCCTGCGGACCTATCGCAGCCTTCGGCAGCGGCTACATCTGTCCCCGTAGCCGCTGTCGAGCCCGCGAGGCTGCGATCGACCGCGAAGCGGGCGCAGCTCTTGAAATCGCAGGAGGTCCTGCGGACCTTTCGCAGCCTGCGGCAGCGGCTACATCTGCCCCCGTAGCCGCTGCCGAGCCCGCGAGGCTGCGATCGACTGCGAAGCAGGCGCCGCTTCTGAAATCGCAGGAGGTCCTGCGGACCTTTCGCAGCCTTCGGCAGCGGCTACATCAAAGCCAGATGGCGTCCCAGAGGGGATAGTCGCCGGGACGTTGAACGAGCCCTGCTCGCACCGGATTGAGAATGATGTAGCGGGCGATGGCCTTCAGGTCCTCTTCCTTGCGCAGGGCGCGGTCGTGATAGCCCTTTTGCCAGAGACGGCCCTGACAGCCGAAGTGTTGATTGATCTGCAGGCTGCTTCTGGATTTGAAACGGCACATCACCTTTCCCAAAGATCTGTCTCGCAGTTCAAATAGCCAGTGAAGATGGTCAGGCATGACAACCCAAGCCAGTGAACGTACGTGATCGGCTTCGTCGACTTGCTTGAGCTGATCAACCACCAGGCGGCCAACACGAAAGTCGCGAAACAAGGGGCGCCGTTGCTGGGTCACGACGGTAATCGAATAGATACGGCCGGCTTCCGATACCCGTCCTTTGAGTAGGCGGTAGCCATTGGAGTGGACAAGCATTCCTTTGCTCTCCATACAGGTCATTTACCTCAACCTAGCTGCTCATGCTTTCGCATGCGGGAGCACTCTTTCAGCAGATGTTTCCAGATCCCTGTAGCCGCTGCCGAGCTCCCGAGGCTGCGATCGACTGCGAAGCAGGCGCCGCTTCTGAAATCGCAAGAGGTCCTGCGGACCTATCGCAGCCTGCGGCAGCGGCTACACATCGGCCTGTAGCCGCTGCCGAGCCCGCGAGGCTGCGATCGACCGCAAAGCGGGCGCAGCTCTTGAAATCGCAAGAGGTCCTGCGACCAGCGTGGCCCGGACCATCGCAGCCTGCGGCAGCGGCTACAGGCGGGTGCTCTCGGGATAAACAAAACCCCGCCTGCGCATGACGCAGGCGGGGTGGGTTGACGCCAGTCGCGGGTCAGTCGTTTAGCAGGTCCTGCAGTTCCTGCTCTTCTTCCTTGCGGTGCGCCCAGTGGTACAGCGCCGGCAGCACCAGCAGGGTCAGGGCGGTGGAGGAGATGATGCCGCCGATGACCACGGTGGCCAGCGGCCGTTGCACTTCAGCACCGGTGCCGGTGGCCAGGGCCATGGGGATGAACCCCAGCGACGCCACCAGCGCGGTCATCAGCACCGGGCGCAGGCGGGTCAGTGCGCCTTCGTTGACCGCCGCGGCGAGCATCCGCCCTTCTTCGCGCAGGTTGCGGATAAAGGCGATCATCACCAGGCCGTTGAGCACCGCCACCCCCGACAGCGCGATGAAGCCCACCCCCGCCGAGATCGACAGCGGGATGTCGCGCAGCCACAGGGCCATGATCCCGCCGGTCAGGGCGAAGGGAATCCCGGTGAACACCAGCAGCCCATCCTTGAGGTTGTTGAACATCATGAACAGCAGGCCGAACACCAGCAGCAGCGCCACCGGCACCACGATCTCCAGGCGCTTGGAGGCTTCCTGCAACTGTTCGAACTGGCCGCCCCAGGTGATCCAGTAGCCGGTCGGGATCTTCACCTGATCGCCAATCGCCCGGGTCGCCTCTTCGACGAAGGAACCCATGTCGCGCCCACGCACGTTGGCGCTGACGATCACCAGGCGCTTGCCGTTCTCGCGGCTGACCTGCGCCGGGCCGAGCACCAGGTCGACGCTGGCGACTTCCGAGAGGGCGATGAAACCCAGTTGCCCGTTGACGCTGCCCGCGGCCGCCGCCACCGGAATCAGCAGGCGCGACAGCCCGTCGATGTCGGTGCGCAGGCTGTCGGACATGCGCACCAGCATGTCGAAGCGCCGGTCGCCCTCATACAAAATGCCCGCCTTGCGCCCACCCACGGCAATCGCCACGGCGTCCTGCACATCGCCGACGTTGAGGCCGAAACGCGCGGCCTTGTCGCGGTCGACATTCACCGTCAGCACCGGCAGGCCGGTGGTCTGCTGCACCTTCACTTCGGCGGCGCCGTCGATCTTCTGCAAGGTCTGCGAAATCTCTTCGGCGGTCTTGTTCAGCACCTCCATGTCATCGCCGAAGACCTTCACCGCGACATCGCTGCGCACCCCGGAAATCAGTTCGTTGAAGCGCAGCTGGATCGGTTGCGACAGCTCGTAGACGTTGCCCGGCAGGCTGTTGCTGACCCGTTCGATGTCGGCAATGATCGCCTCGCGCGACTTGCCCGGATCCGGCCATTGCGCCTTGGGTTTGAGCATCAGGTAGGCATCGGAAATGTTCGGCGGCATCACGTCCGAAGCGATCTCGGCGGTGCCGGTACGGGCGAACACGCGCTCGATTTCCGGGATCTGCGCCAGCAGGGTTTTCTCCAGGGTCTTCTGCATTTCCACCGACTGAGTGAGGCTGGCGTCGGGCACACGCATCGCCTGCTGGGCGAAGTCGCCTTCGCTGAGGCTGGGGATGAATTCACTGCCCATGCGACTGGCCACCAGGCCCGAGACCAGCACGCTGAGAACGGCCAGGGCAAAGGCCAGGGAACGGTGGCTCATCACCCAGCGCAGCACCGGTTCGTAACCCCGGCGGGCGCCGCGCATGACGAAGTTTTCTTCCTCCTTGACCTTGCCGGTGACGAACAGCGCGATCGCCGCCGGGACGAACGTCACCGAGAGGATCATCGCCCCCAGAAGGGCTATCACCACGGTGAAGGCCATCGGGTGGAACATCTTCCCGGCCACCCCGGACAGGGCAAAGATCGGCAGGTACACCACCATGATGATCAGCTGCCCGTAGATCAGCGCCCGGCGCGCTTCCTTGGCCGCGGCGAAGACTTCGTGCAGGCGCTCGGAACGAGTGAGCATGCGCCCGTGATGCTGCTGGGCATGGGCCAGGCGGCGGATGGCGTTCTCGACGATGACCACCGCGCCGTCGACGATGATGCCGAAGTCCAGCGCGCCGAGGCTCATCAGGTTGGCGCTGACCTTGTTGGTGAACATGCCGGTGAAGGTGAACAGCATGGCCAGCGGGATCACCATGGCGGTGATCAGCGCGGCGCGGATATTGCCCAGGAACAGGAACAGAATGGCGATGACCAGCAGCGCGCCTTCGATGAGGTTTTTCTTCACCGTGGCCACGGCCTTGTCCACCAGGTTGGTGCGGTCGTACACAGTGACTGCGGTCACGCCCTTGGGCAGCGAGCGATTGATCTCGGCGAGTTTTTCCGCCACCACCCGGGACACTGTGCGGCTGTTTTCCCCCACCAGCATGAACACCGTGCCGAGCACCACTTCGCGGCCGTTCTCGGTGGCCGCGCCGGTGCGCAGCTCACGACCGATGTCCACGGTGGCCACGTTGCTGACGCGGATCGGCGTGCCGTCCACGGTGTTGATCACGATGTTGGCGATGTCCTCGATGGACTTCACCTGCCCCGGCGCGCGGATCAGCAACTGCTGGCCGTTGCGCTCGATATAGCCGGCACCGACGTTGGCGTTGTTGCGCTCCAGGGCGGTCATCAGGTCGCTCAGGGTCAGGTTGTAGGCCGCCAGGCGCCTGGGGTCCGGAGCGATCTGATAGAGCTTGGCGAAACCGCCGATGGTGTTGATCTCGGCCACCCCCGGCACGTTGCGCAGTTGCGGGGCGATGACCCAGTCCTGGATCACCCGCAGGTCGGTCGGCGTATAGGCCGTGCCGTCGTCCTTGAGCGCGCCGGGCTTGGCTTCCACCGTCCAGAAGAAGATCTCGCCGAGGCCGGTGGAGATCGGCCCCATGCTCGCCTCCACGCCTTCGGGCAGCTGTTCGCGGGCCACCTGCAGGCGCTCGTTGACCAGTTGCCGGGCGAAGTACAGGTCGGTGCCTTCCTTGAAGATCACCGTCACCTGGGACAGGCCCGAGCGCGAAGTCGAACGGGTCTGCTCCAGGCCCGGCAGGCCGGCCATGGCCACTTCCACCGGGTAGGTGATGCGCTGCTCGGTTTCCAGCGGCGAGTAGCCGGGCATGCTGGCGTTGACCTGGACCTGGACGTTGGTGATGTCCGGCACCGCGTCGATCGGCAGTTTCTGGTAGCTGCCGATACCCACGGCGGCCATCAGCAGCACCGCCAGCAGCACGATGATGCGCTGCTCGATGGCGAATTGAATGATGCGTTCAAACATGGGAAGTCACTCTCCAGGGAAACACTCAGTGCGGATCAATGGCCGTGCTCGGCCGAGCCCTTGCCCAGTTCGGACTTGAGGATGAAGCTGCCGGTGGTCGCCACCTGGGCCCCGGCGCGCAAGCCTTCGCGGATCTCGACGAAGCCGCCTTCGCTGCCGCCCAGCACCACGGGGGTGGCCTGGAAACCGTCGGCGACGCGCACGAACACCGCAGGCTTGTCTTCCACGCTCTGGACCGCGCTCTGCGGCACGGTTACCCCGGCCTGGTAGGTGTCGGTCGCCACCTGCACCGAGACGAACAGCCCCGGCCGCCAGACATCGTCCGGGTTGGGTACGGTGACCCGCACCGTGGCGGTCCGGGTCTGCTCGCCCAGCAGGCTGCCGACATAGGCCACCGTGCCCTGCACCTGGGTGCCCAGCTCGGTGGATTGCACCCGGACCGGCTTGCCGACCCGGACCTTGTTCAGGTCCTTGGGAAACACGCCGAAGGTGACCCAGACCCGGGACAGGTCGGACAGGGTGAAGGCGGCGCTGGTCTCACCCACCACCTCGCCGACGCTCAGGTGTTTTTCCACCACCACGCCGTCGAACGGCGCACGCATCTCATAGCGGTTGCCGCCCGCCAGCACCGCGCTGCCACTCAGGGCATTCATCTTTTGCCGGGCGTTGTTCAGGGCGATTTCGGCTTCCTGCTGGGTCTGGCGCGCCAACAGGTAATCCTGCTCGGCGGAGATCTGGTCGACCCACAACTGGCGCTCGCGCTGGAAGGTGGTGCGCGCCAGCTCGACCCGGCGCTCGGCGGCGGCCAGTTCGCTGCGCTGGTCGGAGATCTGCTGGCTGGCGATCACCGCCAGCAGCTCGCCCTTCTTCACCGTCTGGCCGAGATTGACCGCCACCGACTCCACCACTCCGGCCGCGCGCGGCACGATGTGCGAGGTGCGGTCCTCGTCGAAGCGGATCTCCCCCGGCAGCGTCAGCAAGCTGCTGAGATTGCGCGGTGCGGCCTCGGCCAGCTGGATGTCCGCGGCCTTGATCTGCTCGGCACTGAGCTCGACCTTGCCCTCTTCCTCGGCATGCCCCTCAGCTTCCGCTTGCCCCTCTTCGCCTTCCCGATGCGCCTCGCCGTCCTGGTGCGTGTCCGCCTTGGCCGCGGGTTTCGCCTGCGCGGCCACCGGCGCCGCCTGGAACAGCTCCTGCCACATCAACCCGGCCACGCCGAGCGCGATCGCCACGGCCAACGCCAAGGCTGTGCTTCGTTTCTTGTCCATGCATGCTCCTGAAAAAATCGACTCGACGCGCCAACCGGCAACAGCGACGCGTCATGAGGTCTGTGGAAAAAAGAAATCGCCGAGCGCCCGATGCAGCTCATGCAGGCACCAATGGGACGCGCCCTCCTCGACCCGGCTCGGCAGCGGGACGCTGCAATCGGTGACCAGCAGCGCGCCCAGGCACAACAGGACGAACAACGCGGTTCTCACAGTGTGCGATCGGGGCCGACGAGATCGCCGTAGATGCGCTCGATGCGCACCCAGGCGTCGGTGGACTGGGCCACGGCGGCGATGTACTGGGTGCGGGCGCTGATCAGCGTGCGCTGGGCGTCGAGCACCTCGATGAAGTTGAACTTGCCCATCTCGAAGCCACGGGTCGCGGTGTCCACGGCGTTTTGCGCGGCTGGCAGGATCACCTGGTTGAACGACTGCACTTCGTTGCTGGCGGTGCTCCACTGATCCAGGGCCTGACGGGTTTCAGTGCGCAGGCGCAGCTCCGCGGCGTTGCGCAGATCCCGGGCCTGATCGGCACGGCGCGCCGCCGACAGGACGTTGCCCTGGTTGCGGTTGAACAGCGGAATCGGCATCGACACCCCGACCAGGTTGACCCGCTCGCGCACGCTGGCGTCGTACTGGCTGCCCACGCTGATATCGAGGTCGGGAATGCGCTGGGCCTTTTCCAGCCCCAGGGAGGCTTCGCGCTGCACCACCTGCATTTCGGCCAGGCGCAGTTCAGTGGTCTGTTGCAAGCGCGCCAGCAATTGCGCCGAAGGCGGCAGCGACGGCAGCCCGCTGGCCGGCTCCGCGACGGCGCTGAAGTCGGTGGTGGCGGCCCCGGTCACGGTCGCCAGCTGGCGATAGGCGTTGGCCCGATCCATCTCGGCGCGGCTCAGCTCCAGGCGCACTTCCGAGAGCTGGACCTGGGCGCGGGTGGCCTCCACGGGCGAGGCCTTGCCAGCGCTGACCCGGCCCTTGGCCACCGTCAGCCCGCGCTCGGCCAGGGCCAGGGAGCGGCCGGCCAGATCGCTGCGCTCCTGGGCACGCAAGGCGCCGTAGAAGGCGGCGATCACATCGGCGCGCAGCTGGTTGCGCTGGCGTTCCAGCTCCAGCGCCGCGGCGTCCTGGGCACGGCTGGCGACATCGATGCGCGCGCCGCGCTTGCCGCCCAGTTCCAGGGTCTGGCTGAGCTTGACGGTGGTGGTGCGCGAGCTGCGGCGGGTGTCTTCGGCGTCCCAGGACAACACCGGATTGGGGATCAACCCGGCCTGCTGGCGGCCACCCTGGGCGATGTCGATTTCCCAGCGCGCCGCCGCCAGTTCGGGGTTGTTGGCAAAGGCACTGGCCAGGGCGTTGTCGAGGCTCAGCACCCGACTCTCGGCCGCCGCGGCGTCCTGCAGCGCGGCACTGGCCAACAACAGGACGCCGGACAATGCCCCGACTATCCAGGCAAGTTTTTTAATGAAGGTTGGCATAACGCGTTCTGGCCCCTTACCGATACAGAGTGACGGCGGAGGCTCTGCGGTGCGAGGAAGTTGAACCGGCACGACGCATCCACACTCCACCCATAAAACAACTAACAGGTGAGTATTTAGTGCCGGCCAAATGTAGCCTTCGGTACTTATCGACAGGGTGGCGCAAAGATTACAAATCCGTTAGCAAACGCTCTGCCACGGGCTTATGCATTAACATCCCGGCCATCGACCCGAGAGCAAGCTCAATAAATCCACAACTTGAAATATAGAGAAACAACTTCTCCCCGCACGACACTTCGAAGCTTTTAAATTCAGAGCCTTTAAATTAATAACCTTGAAATCCGCAACTTTGAAAGTTGAATCATCCAGCCCGTTACTTCCAACGAAGTTATTGGACTGCCCCACTGCATTAAACACCGAGGCTAATTCAGCATGCGCATTCTGGTGATCGAGGATGAACCGAAAACCGCCGACTACTTGCATCAGGGATTGAGCGAAAGCGGCTACGTCGTCGATTGCGCCAATAACGGCGCCGACGGCCTGCACCTGACCCGCCAGCACGCCTACGACCTGGTGATTCTCGACGTCAATCTGCCGGAGCTGGACGGTTGGGGGGTGCTGCAGCGCATTCGCCAGAACAGCAATACGCGGATCATGATGCTCACCGCCCAGGGGCGGCTGGTGGACCGGATCAAGGGCCTGGACCTGGGCGCCGACGATTACCTGGTCAAGCCGTTCGAATTCCCCGAGCTGCTGGCGCGGGTGCGCAGCCTGCTGCGGCGCAGCGAGCAGTCGCCGACCCCCGACGTGCTGCGGGTGGCCGACCTGGAGCTGGACCAGGGCCGCCACCGGGCGTTTCGCGGCAAACAGCGCATCGACCTGACCACCAAGGAGTTCGCCCTGCTGCACCTGCTGATGCGCCAGAGCGGCGTGGTGCTGTCGCGGACCCAGATCATCTCGTTCGTGTGGGACATGAACTTCGATTGCGACACCAATGTGGTGGAAGTCTCGATCCGCCGCCTGCGGGCCAAGATCGACGACCCGTTCGAGAGCAAACTGATCCACACCCTGCGCGGCGTCGGCTACGTGCTCGAAGAGCGCGACTGAAACCCTGTAGCCGCTGCCGAAGGCTGCGATAGGTCCGAAGGACCTCCGGCGCCCCAAAGAGCGGCGCCCGCTTCGCGGTCGATCGCAGCCTCGCAGGCTCGGCAGCGGCTACAGGGTGCAACCCGATAGTTCAGTGCCGCGATCGGTGTAGCCGCTGCCGAAGGCTGCGATAGGTCCGCAGGACCTCCGGCGCCCCACAGAGCGGCGCCCGCTTCGCGGTCGATCGCAGCCTCGCGGGCTCGGCAGCGGCTACAGGGGCAACCCGATGGTTCGGTACACGCGATCGATGTAGCCGCTGCCGAAGGCTGCGATAGGTCCAAAGGACCTCCAGCGCGCCCAAGAGCGACGCCCGCTTCGCGGTCGATCGCAGCCTCGCGGGCTCGGCAGCGGCTACAGGGGCAACCCGATGGTTCGGTACACGCGATCGATGTAGCCGCTGCCGCAGGCTGCGATAGGTCCAAAGGACCTCCAGCGCGCCCAAGAGCGGCGCCCGCTGCGCGGTCGATCGCAGCCTCGCAGGCTCGGCAGCGGCTACAGGGAGCAACCCGATAGTTCAGTGCCGCGATCGGTGTAGCCGCTGCCGCAGGCTGCGATAGGTCCGAAGGACCTCCTGCGCGCCCAAGAGCGGCGCCCGCTGCGCGGTCGATCGCAGCCTCGCGGGCTCGGCAGCGGCTACAGGGGCAACCCGATAGTTCAGTGCCGCGATCGGTGTAGCCGCTGCCGCAGGCTGCGATAGGTCCGCAGGACCTCCGGCGCGCCCAAGAGCGACGCCCGCTTCGCGGTCGATCGCAGCCTCGCGGGCTCGACAGCGGCTACAGGTGATTAATGTACGTGCTCTTCGTGCCCCTGTTCGTGAAAGCCGGCCTGTTCGACCTGGACCGTCACATGGGAGATATCGAAGCGCTCGTGCATCAGTTCAGTGACCTCGGCGAGGATCTGCTGCTCGCTGCGCCGCCCCAGGTCGGCCACCAGATGCGTGCTCATCACGTTCTTGCCGCTGGTCAGGGCCCACAGGTGCAAGTCGTGCACCTCGGTCACCCCGTCGATGGCGCGGATGCCCTGCTCGACCTGATCGATATCGATGCCGTCCGGCACGCCTTGCAGCAGCACGTTCATGCTCTCCCTGAGCAATGTCCAGGTGCGCGGCAGCACCCAGAAACCGATGGCCGCCGCCACCAGCGAATCGACCCAGCCCCAGCCGGTGTACATGATCACCAATGCCGCGACGATCACGCCGATGGAGCCGAGCATGTCGCTCCACACCTCCAGGTAGGCACCCTTGACGTTGAGGCTTTCGGCGCTCGCCGAGGCCAGCAGGCGCATGGAAATCAGGTTGACGACCAACCCCAGCACCGCGATCACCAGCATGCCCGTGGACTGGATTTCCGCCGGCGCAGACAGGCGCTGCCAGGCCTCGAACAGGATGTAGAAGGCGACCACGAACAACAGGAGGGCGTTGAACGCCGCGGCGAGAATCTCGAAGCGCGCATAGCCGAAGGTGCGCTTGCGATCGGCTGCGCGCTTGCCGACCTGGATCGCCACCAGGGAGATCGCCAGTGCCAGCGCGTCGGTCATCATATGGGCGGCATCGGACAGCAGCGCCAGGCTGCCGGTGACAAAGGCGCCGATCACCTCGGCGATCATGAAACTGCCCGTCAGCCCCAGGGCCATCCATAACGTGCGTTCGTGTCCGGCCCGAACCTGTCCGTGACTGTGCCCTGCGCCCATGAAAGCCCCCACCTGTGGAAATCGTCGTGGCTGATGATAGCCGGCCCAGGCAGCCGGCCCCGGCAAAATGACGCAATGGTCATGCTGCTGCCATCTGGCGGTTATGGATGACGGCTTTCAGCGCCCCAGGCGCGCCATCACCGCGAGCATATCCGGGCGCCGGGCGACCCATTCCTCGCGGGTGATGCCGAGCAGCACCACGTCGATGCGCTGGCCGTCCTTCTCGACGTTCTGCCGGCGCACACCCTCGAGGGTGAAACCGAATTTCTGGTGCAGGCGAATCACCGCCTGGTTCAGCGCCAGCACCTCGCAGTTGAGCTTCGCAAGGCCGGCCGCGCCGAAGGCATGGTCGAGCAGCCAGAATTCCAGCTGGCTGCCCAGGCCTTTGCCCTGCAAGCCGCTGTCCAGGTAGAAGGCCCAGTCGGCGCTCTTGTGCAGGGCATTGATCGCGTTCAGCGACACCACGCCGCAGGCGATTCCCTCTTGCAGCACCACGAACACCGACTGCCGCGGATTGCCCACCAGCGAGTCGAGCCAGGCACGGTGCTCGGCCTCGGAAATCTCGTGGGAGGTGTACATGTACTTGCGCACGTCCGGCTGGTTGCGCAGCTCGCGCACACGCGCCTGCACCTGTGCACAAGTCTCGAGTATCGGCACGACCTGCATGCGGGGCTCCTGGTCTGAAACGGATGCCGCACAGCCTAGGGGCAACGGTGCCCGGCGGCAATTCAAAAGATCCCGCTACCCGACGCGGGCTTGCGCCGACGCAGCCCATGCAGGCCCAGGCACACCAGGCTGGTGCCGAACGCGACGATCAACATGCCCTGCGGCGTCTCGCGCTCGCGGCGGCTGTCCAGGCATTCCATGGCGTTGGCGCATTGCGCGATGCACAGCTCCTGGCCATCGAGGGTGCAGCTCAGCACCGCGTCGCGCAGGTGGGTGAAGCTCAGCGTGCGACCCAGGATCTGGTCATGGCCGACGTTCAGATAGCTGATGCCACGAACCACCTTGAGCCGGGTGTATTCGCCACTGTCCGCGTCCTCTATCAGCATCCCGCCACGGTCGGCATACAGCACCTTGCCGCTGAGGGATTCGACGTTGGCACCGTCCAGCCCATAGTCGACAAGGTTGAAGATCCACAGATGAAGCAGGGTCATGAACAAGCCAATGGCAAAGGACAACCACGCCGCCTGCAGCAGCGGGGGCAGCGTGGAGAAATCACGCAGGGAACGCAGGACGGACCGGATCAAGGCAGCTCCCGAAAACTGGCGCGTGGACCGCGCGTTTTTTTTCGAGAGATTAGCGGGTAAATGGGCCTTGGCTAAGCACAACATTCAGTGGTATGGGTCGGGCTAAAACGCGGGCTGGCAGCGAAGGCTCTAGCCCGCGTTCCCCGGCGCCTGCAGGCGTTTGCGGGGGCGAATTTTTCTGCTGCGCGAAAGCGCCTCAGGACCCGGCACAGACCCCAGGCGCCCCACTGCCTGCCAGCCTCGGCATGCGCGTACCGAAGTACCCCGCGCTGACCACCCCGACCACGCCCATCACCGCGCAATAGATCACGCAGATCCATGGGCTCCAGGACATCAGGCCGATCAGCAGCAAAGGCGTGGTGCTCGCCCACAGCGCGTAGGCGATGTTGTAGGTAAAGGAAATGCCGGAGACGCGAATCCGCGCCGGGAACAAGCCGACCATCACCGATGGCACCGCGCCCACCACGCCACAGCCAAGGCCGGCGATGGCGTAGGCCAGGCCGACCCAGGCGCCGCCGCTGATCAGGCAGCCATAAAGCAGGCCGATGCCCAGCGGCAGCAGCAGGCTGTAGAGCATCACCGTGCGCCAGGCGCCGATACGGTCGACGATCAGCCCGGCCAGCACGCAACCGATATTCAGGAACACGATGCCCAGGCTGCTCAGGGCGAAGGTGTGGCTGGCGCTCATGCCGAAGGTTTTCTGCATCATGGTCGGGGTGATGACCACGAACACCACCACCGCCGAGGTCAACACGCAGGTGAGAATCGCCGCCGGCAACAGGGCCAGGCGATGCTCGCGCAGCACGGTGCGCAACGGCAGTTCGACGGCGCTGTCGCGCTGTTCCTGCATGGCCATGAACACTGGGGTTTCGCTGAGCCAGCGGCGCAGCCAGACGCCGATCACACCGAACACCCCACCGAGCAGGAACGGGTAACGCCAGGCGTGATCGAGGATTTCCGCCGGGGTGAAGAGTTGCGCCAGCAGGGTCGCGGTCAGCGCGCCGATCAGGTAGCCGAAGGTCAGCCCGGCCTGCAGAAAGCCCAGGGCGTAACCGCGATGGCCGGCCGGTGCGTGCTCGGCGACGAACACCCAGGCGCTCGGCACTTCACCGCCCACCGCCGCGCCTTGCAGCACCCGCAGCGCCAGCAGCAACAGCGGCGCGAAATAACCGATCTGCGCGTAGGTCGGCATGATGCCGATCAGCAGGCACGGCAGGGCCATCATCAGGATGCTCAGGCTGAACACCTTCTTGCGCCCCAGGCGGTCGGCGAAGTGCGCCATGAGAATGCCGCCCAGCGGCCGCGCCAGGTAGCCGGTGACGAAGATCCCGAAGCTCTGCAACAGCCGCAGCCACTCGGGCATTTCCGGCGGGAAGAACAGCTGGCTCAGGGTCAGGGCGAAAAACACGAAGATGATGAAATCGTAGATTTCCAGGGCGCCGCCCAGTGCCGCCAGGCCCAGGGTCTTGTAGTCGGACCGGGAAAACGGCGCCGGCCGCGCGTCAGGGGAAAAGGACATAAAGCCACTCGGTGTTGGGCACAATTCAAGGCGCCCATGGTCTACGCAAACGCCGCGAGGGACAACCGCAACACCCTTCTGGGTCGGTTTTTAGGCTTTTCCTGTGCATTGAATCGCCGCCGCGGACGCCAATAATCGGCGACTTTCCCACCCGCAACAGGAAAGCCGCCATGAGCATCCATACCCGCAGCAAACGCCTGACCGTACCGCAACTGGTGGCCATGAAAGGCCAGCAGAAGATCGTCTCCCTGACCGCCTACACCAGCCACATGGCGCGGCTGATGGACCCGTTCGTCGATTTCGTGCTGATCGGCGACTCCACGGCCATGGTCGGCTATGGCCGCACCTCGACCCTGGACATGAGCCTGGAAGAGATCATCGGCCACACCCGCGCCGTGGTCGCCAGTACCCGACTGGCCTGCGTGATCGCCGACATGCCGTTCGGCAGTTACCAGGAATCGCCGCAACAGGCCTACCGCAATTGCGCCGAGGTGCTGGCGCGCACCGGCTGTGACGCGCTCAAGCTCGAAGGCGGGCTGGCCCTGGCGCCGACCGTGGAGTTCCTGGTGCAACGCGGGATTCCGGTTATGGCCCATATCGGCCTGATGCCCCAGTACGTGAACGTCATGGGTGGCTTCAAGGCCCAGGGCCTGAACGACGCCACGGCCCAGGCCATCGAAGCCGACGCCCGTGCCCATCTCGAAGCCGGGGCGTTCAGCCTGCTGCTGGAAGGGGTGGCGGAAAACCTCGCGCGGCGTATCAGCGACTTTTCGGCGATGCCAACCATCGGCATCGGCGCCTCCCCCGCCTGCGACGGCCAGGTGCTGGTGACCGAGGACCTGCTGGGCCTGGGCGGGCCCCAGGTGCCGCGCTTCGTCAAACAGTACGCCGATGTCGGGGCGCTGATCAGCCAGGCCTGCGAGCGGTTCGCCGCCGAGGTGCGCGATGGCCGCTTCCCCGAGGTGCGGCACTGCTACGGCGTCTGATCGATGGCCCGGGCCAGGCGTTGCACGGCGCCGGCGATGTCCTGGCGCCAGTCGAGGGTGAAGCTCAGGCGCAGGTGATGGCGCCACAGGCCTTGCTGGCTGAACATCTGCCCCGGGGCGATGACGATGCCCTGCCCCAGCAATTGCTCATAGACCTGAAGCATCTCCACCGGGCGCGTGGCCTCGGCCCAGAGGGTCGCGCCGCCGGCCGGGGTAACCACCCGCAACTGCTCGGCGGCGTGTTCGGCCAGCAGCGCCTGCAGCTGGCCCATGCGTTCGCGCAGCAGGCCGCGCAACTGAACCAGGTGCTGATCGACCCGGCCGCTGCCCAGCAGTTTGGCCACGGCCTTCTGGCGGATCGGTGACAGGCGGAACGCGCGCTCGAGAAAGTGCCGCTGCAAGCGAGCGCCCTGGCCACGGCACAGCACATAGCTGAAGGGCGCCTCGGAACCGATGACTTTGTCGAAGGTGGAAAACACCAGCAGCCGCTCGGGATCGGCGTAATCGCGATACCGCGCCGGCGCCGGTGTAAAGCAGAACTCGCCATAGCTGTCATTTTCCAACAGCCAGATACCGTGCTCCCCCAGCCAGCGGCACAGCTGCCGTTTGTCCGCCGCGGGCATCAGGCTGCCGTGGGGCGCGCTCAGGGTCGAAGACAGCAGCGCCAGGCGCACCGGTTCGCGTTGCAGCACCTCATGCAGGCGCTGGCGATCGAAGCGTCCTGCGGCGTCCAGCGGCAGCTCGATCACGCGGATCTTCGCCGCCTGCAATTGCCGCAGGATCGCCCAGGAACAAGGCGACTCCACCAGGGCGACGCTGCCGTTCAGCTCCAGGGCATCCAGCGACAATGCCAGCACCGCGCGCAAATCCGTGCCGAGAAACACCTGCTCGGCCTGCCAGTAATCCGTGGTCGAGCGGGTGTAGCGCTCGGCCAGCGCCGTGCGCAGCTCCGCCTCGCCAAACGGCTGGTACAGCGGTGCCTGGGAGCGTGGGTACTGGCGTACCAGCTCGCGCTCGGCGCTCAACAGGGGATTGTCCAGCGACAGCAGCATCGCCGGAGCGTCGCTGCACAGCGCCAGCATTCCGGGCTGGCGGGCGTAGGCATAGACCCTGTCCAGCAACTCCGTATCCGGCGCCAGCCCTGGCGCCGGCACGGGGCGGCTGAAGTAGCCCTGCTTGGGCCGGGCGTAGATCCGCCCTTCATCCTCGAGCAAGCCATAGGCGTACTTGGTGGTGGAAACCGAGACCTTGAGGCGCTGGGCCAGGGCACGCAATGACGGCAGGCGCTGCTCGGCCGCGCTGGCGCCGTCCAGCCACTCCACCAGGTAGCGGTAGACCGCCTGATAGGCGAAAGGCGTTTCGCGGCTCACCGCGTCAAGCGTCCTTGGCCAGGGCAATCGCCGCCTGGATCGCCGCGCGGGCCTGGGGGCTGTTTTTCCAGCAGCTGGAGCCGACCAGGGCCGAGGCCTGGGTGACGATCTCCAGGGCATCGGCCTGGGCCAGTTGGGCGAGGGAATCGATGCCCAGTTGTTCGAGACGGGCGACCACGTTTTCGCCGACACCCTTGAGCTTGAGCAGCGCCTGGCGTTCTTCGAGCGGGAATGGCATGTACGTCAATCCTTTGCAGTGGGTACCAATTGCCGCATTCTTGCACAGTTCTCGATCGCCCCAGCCGGAGGCGACCGACCTCCTGACAATCATAAAAAGACTTGAGGTATCGACGTGTCCACAGACATTGAAGACAGCCGTTCCGCCCGTTTTGCCCTGCGCTGCTCGAACTGGGCCGAGCGCTGGTTCCCCGACTCCTGGGTGTTCGCCGCGCTGGCGGTGGTCATAGTCGCCCTGGCCACCATGGCCATGGGCGCCAAGCCCACCGACACCGCCATGGCCTTCGGCGACGGCTTCTGGAGCCTGATCCCCTTCACCATGCAGATGGCCTTCGTGGTCATCGGCGGTTATGTGGTCGCCAGCTCGCCGCCAGCGGTGAAGCTGATCGACAAGCTGGCACGCATCCCGAAGAACGGCCGTTCCGCCGTGGCCTGGGTCGCACTGATCTCCATGGTCGCCTCCTTGCTCAACTGGGGCCTGTCCCTGGTGTTCGGCGGCTTGCTGGTGCGGGCCCTGGCCCGGCGTACCGAGCTGCGCATGGACTACCGCGCCGCCGGCGCCGCGGCCTACCTGGGCCTTGGCGCGGTCTGGGCCCTCGGCCTGTCGTCCTCGGCCGCGCAATTGCAGGCCAACCCGGGCAGCCTGCCGCCGTCGATCCTGTCGATCACCGGGGTGATTCCGTTCACCCAGACCATCTTTCTCTGGCAGTCGGGCCTGTTGCTGCTGGCCTTGATCCTGGTCTCGCTGGTCATCGCCTATGCCACCGCGCCCGGTCCGAACTCGGCGCGCGACGCCAAGGCCTGCGGCATCGACCCGAGCTTCAGCATGCCCAAGCCACAACCGCGCACCCGCCCCGGTGAGTGGCTGGAATACAGCCCGCTGCTGACCATCCTGCTGGCCTTGCTGGCAGCCGGCTGGCTCTACCATGAGTTCGCCACCAAGCCGGCGATCACCGCGATTTCCGGGCTCAACACCTATAACTTTCTGTTCCTGATGCTCGGCGCGCTGCTGCACTGGCGCCCGCGCAGCTTCCTCGAAGCCGTGGCCCGCGCCGTGCCGACCACCACCGGGGTGCTGATCCAGTTCCCGCTGTACGGCTCCATCGCGGCCTTGCTGACGGTGGTCAAGGGCGTCGACGGCCAGACCCTGGCCCACCATATCTCGACCTTCTTCGTGCAGATCGCCTCCCACAACACCTACGCGCTGCTGATGGGGGTCTACTCGGCGGTGCTGGGCTTCTTCATTCCGTCGGGCGGCGGCAAGTGGATCATCGAGGCGCCCTACGTGATGCAGGTGGCCAATGACCTGCAATACCACCTGGGCTGGGCGGTGCAGATCTACAACGCCGCCGAGGCACTGCCGAACCTGATCAACCCCTTCTACATGCTGCCGCTGCTGGGGGTGCTGGGGCTCAAGGCGCGGGACCTGATCGGCTTCTCCTTCGTCCAGTTGCTGGTCCACGCACCGCTGGTGCTGGTGCTGCTGTGGGCACTGGGCACCACGCTGAGCTATATACCGCCCGTGGCGCCGTAATCTGTTGCCAGCGGCTCGCTTCCCTGTAGGAGCGAGTCTGCTCGCGATCGGCCGCCAGGCCGAGGGTGCCCGCCATGCCCTCATCGCGGGCAATCGAGCGTCGACCGGCCGCTCCTGCAGAAGCAGCCCTACATCCTTTCCAGCCTCCCCCTACTATCTTCTAAGCCCCGTCCCAGAGCCTTTTCTGTAGTCTTTCCGTCATATTCGGTTGCTACCGTGCAGCCGAAATACTTTGTTACGAATTGATCGAAAGGTAATCAGGGACCCGGCATGAGCGACGAACACTCGAAAGACCCAGAACATTCCAAGGCCACGGAGCCACCCACCGACACCAGCCGCCGGCGTTTTCTCGGCGGCGTGGCGGTGCTGGGTGTCGGCGCGACGCTCAGCGCCTGCGGCCACAACGACCCGGCGCCGGGCAAGCCGGTGGAGCGCCCGCTGTCGCCGGCCGAGCTGGACCGGGCGCTGCGCGACAACGTGAAGAACGTGGTGGTGATCTATGCCGAGAACCGCAGCTTCAACAACCTGTTCGCCGACTTCCCGGGGCTGGAAAAACCGCTCTCGGCCCTCAAGCCCGCCGACTATCAGCAACGCGACCGTGACGGCAGCCTGTTGCCGGCCCTGCCGCCGGTCTGGGGTGGCGTCGCCCAGGTCGGGCCCCAGGCCCTGGATGGCGTGACCTACCCGGTCGGCACCCAGTACCAGGAGCACCTGCCCAACGCGCCCTTCGCCCTCAAGGGCCCCGATGGCCAAGACCTGCCCCTGGGCCTGGTCACCCGCGACCTGTGGCACGTGTTCTACCAGAACCAGATGCAGATCAACGGCGGCAAGAACGATGGTTTCGTCGCCTGGGCCGACTCCGGCGGCCTGCCCATGGGGTATTACGCCCAGAGCCGCTATGAGCTGCGCCTGTGGGATGTGGCCCGGGAATTCGTGCTGTGCGACAACTTCTTCCAGGGCACCTTCGGCGGTTCGTTTCTCAACCACCAGTACCTGATCAGCGCCGCGGTGCCGTTTTATCCGGACGCGGCCAATTCGGTGGCCAAGCCACAGATCGCCACCCTGCAGAGCGACGACCCGCTCGACAGCCGTCTCAAGCCGCTGGAGCAATCCCCGGCCAGCGCCATGAGCGGCCCGCCGCAATTCGGCCCGAGCCTGCTGACCCCGGACGGCTACGCGGTCAATACCATGGCCCCGCCCTACTGGCCGACCTGGATCCGCGACCCGCAGCGCCCGGCCTATGCCAAGGCCGACCTGCCCAATGTGCTGGTACCGCAGCGCCACGACACCATCGGCGACAAGCTCTCGCGCAAGGACATCGACTGGGCCTGGTACGCCGGCGCCTGGCAGGTCACGCTGGACGCCTACAAGGATTCGGCGGGGATTCCGAAGATCCCCAACTTCCAGTACCACCACCAGCCGTTCAACTACTTCGCGCAGTTCGGTCCCGAGCATCCCAACGAACGTAACCACCACCTGCGCGATGCGGGCCTGGGCGATGAGTCGAGCAGCAACCGCTTCCTCGCCGATGCCGAGGCCGGCAAATTGCCGCCGGTGGCGTTCTACAAGCCCCAGGGCAACCTCAACATGCACGCCGGTTATGCCGATGTGGCCGCCGGCGACCGGCATATCGTGCGCGCTCTGAAGGTGCTGCGCGAAAGCCCGCAGTGGCAGAACATGGTGGTGATCGTCACGGTCGATGAGAACGGCGGCTGGTGGGACCACGTCGCCCCGCCCAAGGGCGACCGCTGGGGGCCGGGGACACGCATCCCGGCGCTGGTGGTGTCACCGTTCGCCCGCAAGGGCACGGTGGACCATACGGTGTACGACACCGCGTCGATCCTGCGGCTGATCACCCGGGTGTTCCAGCTGGAACCGCTCGACGGCCTCAAGCAACGGGACGCGGCGATGATCGCCCGGGGGCAGGCGCCCATGGGCGACCTGAGCAATGCCCTGCACTTCCCGGCCTGAACCGGCGGCAGCGGCCGCCCGGGCGGCCGTTTGTGGGTGCAGAAATGAAGATTTATTCCACCCTTTTCCTTGTCACCCGCTACTGTTTCAGGGTGGAACTTACCTCGCCCAGACGAGGCCAACGCTGACAAGGAGCCAAGCATGAAACTCACAGGATTGTCCCTTCCCCTCGCCGCCCTGACCCTGGGCGGCCTGACCCTGAGCACCGCAGCCCAGGCCAACGTCGATCTGAAGCTGGGCAACACCCAGCGCGTCACCCAACTCTTCTCCTACCCCAACAACTGCAACGTGATCTGCTTTCGCAACTGGACGCTGGAACAGACCGTCGAGCATTACCTGACCCAAAGCGTGAAACGCGATGGCTACAGCACCGCCAAGGTCAAGGTGAAGACCGATAACAACCAGCTGTACGCCAACATCAGCGGTGTTCCGAAGGACTATGGCAAGCCGCTGACCGCCCTGCTGGATGCCGGCGACCTGGCCTACAAGGGCGCCAGCAAACTCAACAGCGACGGCAAATGGACCTACAGCTGGTACCTGTTCCTGCCCCTGGGCATGGCCCTGGAAAACCGCAAGAGCGTCGAGCTGCTGCACTTCCCGCCGGACTACTCGCTGACTCAAGCCCAGGACTACCTGAAATCGGCCACCACCGACCGCTGGGCCACCCTGCTCACCACCAATGGCATTCCCGCCGAGCAGACCCCGGGCTACCAGACCATCATCGACATTGCACCGATCGCCGCCCCCTCCAGCGCGGGCAAGGACCTGGAAGGCGTCTATGGCTACTTCCAGGACTACCAGACCACCATGGTCAAGCAGATCAGCCAGAGTGCCAGCGGCGCCGCCCTGCCAATGGTGGCCTTCGGCGCGCCGGTGCGTAACTGGATCAAGCAGCAGTACGGCCCGACCGTGAACGTACTGGGCCTGGCGCAGATCAGCCCGAGCGCGGGCCTGAAGGTGCCGGTGCTGGGCTCCAACCACCCGAGTTACATCTGGTACGCGGCGGATCCAGAGAACTACGACGGCGACGAGGCCAAGGCCGACGCGGCCGGCTTGAAGGTGATGGGGCAGGATCTGAGCGCGGCCTGCTGGCAGGCCGGGATGGGCAGCAAGCCGGGCAGCGACCCGACAGTGCAACTCAAAAGCTGCACGCAGAACTGGCAGGTGACCAACAAAGAGCAGACCTGCGCCCTGTTCTACACCTCGATCCGCAAGCTGACGCCGGAGCAGGCCCAGGCCAAGTGCACCAGCGAGCCGGTACAGACCCAGCTGAAGCAGCTGAAGGCGCCGGCACCGTCGATGAGTGCCGAAGTACCGCCGCATATCTGACGGACAAGCGGTAACAGCTACATCCCATCGCGAGCAAGCTCGCTCCTAAGAACGGCACATCGCCCGTAGGAGCGAGCTTGCTCGCGATGGGTTTTCAGCGCCTCAGAGCGCCCCGACCGGACGCAGGCGGTACTGCGGCGGCAGCTGCTCGAAGCCACTGATGGTGGCGTTCAGGCTCTTCCAGCGACCGTCCTTGATGCCATAGATGCAACCGTGGATCGACAGGCTCTGCCCACGATGCCAGGCGTTTTGCACAATGCTGGTGTGGCCGACGTTGGCCACTTGCTGGATCACGTTCAGCTCGCAGAGGCGGTCGACCCGTTCTTCCTCGGTGGCCAGTTGCCCCAGGACTTCGCGATGTTCGTAGTACAGGTCGCGAATCGAGCGCAGCCAGCCGTCGATCAGGCCCAGCTGGCGATCCTGCATCGAGGCGCGCACGCCGCCACAGCCATAGTGACCGGTGACCAGGATGTGTTTGACCTTGAGCACGTCCACCGCGTACTGGATCACCGACAGGCAATTGAGGTCGGTGTGCAGCACCACGTTGGCCACGTTGCGGTGTACGAACAGATCCCCGGGAAGCATGCCGACGATCTCGTTGGCCGGTACACGGGCGTCCGAACAGCCGATCCACAGGTATTCCGGCGTCTGCTGGCGGGCCAGCTTGGAGAAGAATTCAGGATCTTCCTGCTTGATCGCTTCGGCCCAACGCTCGTTGTTATCAATCAGGTCTTGTAGTTCGTTCATGCTGTGAAACCTCAGGATTGATGCGTTGCTATGACAGACGACTGTCTATCGGGGTCACGCGCGTCTATGCAGATACCGCTTATCCACCCCTTTGAATCTTGCCGGGTCTGGTGGGTCCACTCTTTAAGCCCAAAAGTATGAGCAACCGTCATGACTGAATCACGACGTCCCTATGGCGCGCCTCAGCCCGAGCCCATCGACGACAACGAAGACCGCATGGGTTCCATGGAAGAGCTGGATTTCGATGAAGAAGAACCCGGCGCCAGGGTCGGTGACCCTGCTTCCAGCCCTGTGGAGCATCGTACTCCCCACAGGCACATCCATGGCTCCAGCCTGACCGGCAACGCCGAGGATGAGCCCAACGACGATGAGCTGACCCCGGAAAACCTGATCCGCGAAGACGGCGCCCGCTCCGCCCATGAAGCCGGTGAAGACCAGCCGGCCGACTGGGACCTGAGCATTGTCGATGAAAACGATATCGGCGGCGGCAACGGCCTGGACGAAGCCGAACTGGCCCAGCGCGACCCACTGGATGGCAAACGCTGATACCTGCCTTTAACAACTGTAGGAGCGAGGCTTGCCCGCGATAGCGGTTTGCCTGACACAGCGCTATCGCGGGCAAGCCTCGCTCCTACGATAGCGGCTCGATACGCCGTCAATCGACCAGGGTGCAGGCCATCACCAGCGCATCTTCGCGCCCGCCTGTCGCCGGATAGTAATCGCGGCGGCGGCCCACTTCGTTGAAACCGTAGCGCTCGTACAGCCGGTAGGCGGTCTGGTTGCTGGAACGCACTTCGAGGAAGCATTCGCGCGCGTCTTTCTGGTAGGCGCGCTTCATCAATTCTTCCAGCAGGCGCAGGCCCAGGCCACGGCCCTGGCTTTCCGGCTTGACGGTGATATTGAGCAGGTGGGCTTCGTCGATGATCACCTGGATCACTCCGTGGCCAACCTGCTGGCTGCCTTCGAACATCAGCCAGACTTCATAGGATTTCAGGGCATCGGTGAAAATGCCGCGGGTCCAGGGATGGCTGAACGCCGCGTATTCGATTTTCAGGATGGCATCCAGATCCGCCTCGGTGGCCTGGCGGAACGATAAAGCGTCACTCATTGCTACTTTTCCAACGCGCCATCAGCCGACGCATGGCTTGCCAGACATCAGCCTTACGCTGTGGCTCTTCCATTAATTGTTCCAGCCCAGGCAGCGCCCAGGCCGAGCCCAGGCCTTCGACCTGGAGTTCACGGTTGTAGGACTGCGCATCAGCCTCGCCCGCGAAACGCACCGCCGGCAGGCCGATCAGCCACAGGCAGACACAAGGTTCTTCTTCGACGCGCGCCCCGACAAAGGCCTGGACGAAATCCCGCGCCGCGTCCGGCCCCTGGTCGAGATTGCCGCGGGTCAGCATCGGCCAGCGCACCGGCTCGGCGAGGATCTGCGGGCTGTCCGGCAGGCCAGCGGCGCGCAGCATGTCCTTGAGCAGCAGATAGGCCGGGTCGCGGCTCTGGAAGGCTTCGCCTGTGGGTAACTCCACCAGCAGCAGGCAACGACCGGCGCGCAGCAATTGCAGGGCGAAACGCGGTGGCGGCACGGGCGGGGCCTTGACCGGCGCCGGGGCCTCCTCGGCATCGACCACGGGCTTGCTGACCGGACGAACGGCAGCGCCGGCGGGACGCGGCACTTCGATTTTCGGCCGTTCGGCAGGCTTGGCCACAGGCTCGGCAACCGTTTTGGCCACAGGTGCAGGGGCTGCCGGGGCCTCGACCACGGGCTCGGCAATCACCAGCAACTCGGGACGGGACGGCGCCGCAAAGGGCAACTCGGTGCGCGGCAGCCAGCTGACCACCTGCATGGCGGACAGATAAGCGCGACGGCGGGACTCGATAAGCAAAGGTCGGCCACTTGTGGATAACTGAAGTGGGGGGATTCTACCGTCCTTCGCCGAAGATCGCCCGCAGTTGATTCGTCACAAAAACACCGGTCCAGCCCATGACAAGACCGAGGGGTGAATCGTCAGCCTTCCGATGCAGTACAATCGCTGCTTTTCATTGCCAACCAGCCGGCCATTCCGATGATCGAACCCAAGCGCGTGTTGCGCGCCCTCGCCGAACACTGGGCACTTCTGGAGCCACTGTGCGAGCACTTCGACCAAGGCACCCTGAGCCTCGCCGAACTGCGTTCACAGCTGGCCACCCAGCAAATTGACAGTACGCCACAGGACATTACCAGCCTGCTGGACGTGTGGATCCGCCTGGATATCCTGGTTCCGGTGGCGAAAAGCCCGAACCGTTTCGAGCTCAACGCACAGATCCACGACTTCCTCGCCTACCTGCGGCGCGAGCACCGCCTGGGCCTGTGCCTGGAAATCGAAGCCTACCTGCGCCACCTCGAACGCCTGGCCGGTTACATTCAGGACGCCTTCGACATCCGCGACGGCCATGACCTGGCCCGCCAGCTGCGGTTGCTGGACATGCGCGTGCGCGATGTATTGAAAAAGCTCGCCAACGACGAACAGGCCCTGGTGGCCGTCGCCGAGCGGGCCAAGACCAGCGACCGGCAGATTCCCCTGCGCCAGCGATACGCCGAGGTACTGGCCACCTGGGACGAATACGTCGAGCCGATGATCCAGCTGGTGAACGCCGACGGCGCCTTCGAGCAAGGCGTGCGCAAGGTCGAGAACGTCCTGCTGCGCATGCTCACCGAACAGCAGCGCCTGGGCCACCTGGTGGACGACGACATGCTGCTGCGCACCCACGCGCGGATCCTGGAAATGCAGACCAGCGCCCAGCTGACCCTGCGTCACGCCCGGGAACTGCTGCTGCCGCTGCGTGAAGAAGCCCGCCGGCACAACGCCGTGACCCGCGGCGCGGCCCTGGCGCTGTCGGCCATCCGGCGCAAGGGCATCGACGCCGTGCCGCAAGCGGCCATGCCACTGTTCACCCGTCCGCAAAGCACCTTCCTCGGCAGCTCCGGCCAGGTCGAGGCCTATGTCTATGCCCTGGCCAGCTTCGAGCCGAAGCCGACGCGCTTCCCCAAGGCGCACAAGACCCACAAGGGCGGCAATGCGCCACGGGCGCCACGTACGGTCCGCGAGATGCTCGACCGCTGCGAAGACGCCCTGCCGATGCCGGACCTGATGACCTGGCTGCTGGAGCAGGAACCGGACGGTGCCACCGACGAGTTGCTGTACTGGTTCTCCCGTCTGTCGCGGGAAAAACGCTTCAAGCGCGAGCGTCTGGAACGCCGCGACTACCACACCCACGAGCACCAGGTCAGCCTGCGCTCCTTCGCCCTGCTCTCGGCCCGCGATGACGTGACCGAGAATTCTGCGAGCACTCCACATGCATCTTGATCTTTCCGAACTGTCCCAGCTGGCGCCGATCTTTCGCGAGCTGTTCAAGGGTTATCACGTCAGCCGCCGCGACCCGGAGCTGTACTCCCAGCTGTCGAACTTCCAGGACCAGTACCGCACCCTGTTCAAGGCCCTGGGCTTCGAACTGGTATGCGACACCCGTGGTTTCTACTACTTCGTGCCGGAGAACGCCGCCGCCCAGGTGAACAAGACCGCCCAGCGCCTGGCGCTGTTCACCTTCATCCTGGTGGAGCACCTGGCTGACCAGGGCCGCGACCCGGTCGCCGTGCTCGACGGCGGCAGCCTCGGCCGCGACGAACTGCCGTCCTTGCTGGAGAAGTACCGCGACCTGTTCATCCAGGCCGAAGTGCAGACCCATGAAGAACTGGAAGAAAAAATCATGCGCCGCATGACCCAACTGGGTTTTGCCGGCGAGGAGCCGGGCATCTACCGCTTCCTGCCGCCGATGCACCGCTTCCTCGATGTGTGCCTGTCGGTGCAGCAGGACCGTGACCTGGCCGCCAGCCTGCACAGCGTGCTGCCATTGCCGACGCCGGTGCTGATCGACGAAGACAGCGACGAAAAACTGCTGCAGACCGACGACCCGCTGGACCTCAGCGAATTCGTCGAATCGGAAAGTGAAGAAGACGCACTGGCCCGCGCCATTGCCGAAGAACAGGAGCTCGACGCATGAGCAAGGAACGCTACGGCATCCGCCGCTTTGCCCTTTTGAACACCGCCGGCTACAGCCTGGGCCTGTTCCCGCTGGAAGAGCCGCTGTCGGTCTACGGCGCGAACAACCTGGGCAAGTCCGCTTCGATCAACGCTCTGCAATTCCCGATCCTGGCACGCATGTCGGACATGAGCTTCGGCAAGTACAGCCTGGAACAGTCGCGGCGTTTCTACTTCGCTACCGATACCAGCTACATCCTGGTGGAAGTGTCCCTGCCCCATGGCCCGCATGTGATCGGCGTGGCCGGGCGCGGTCCGGGCGGCAGTTTCGGTCACCAGTTCTTCGCCTATGCCGGCTCGCTGGACCTGGCGCACTACCAGAAAGACGACACTTGCCTGCGGCAGAAAGAGCTGTTCACCAACCTCGAGCGCCAGGGCCTGAAGGCCTATGAACTCAAGCCGGACGAACTGCGTCGCCTGCTGGTCGGCGGACATACCTCGATTCCGCTGGACCTGACCCTGATCCCGCTGCGCTCCACCAGCGAGCAGAGCCTGAAGACCTTCCGCGCGCTGTTCATCAACCTGCTGCACATGCGCGAAATCACCGCGGCCAAGCTCAAGCAGCTGTTCCTCGATGCCTTCGAGCACAGCCTGCGTTCCGGCAGCGTCGACTACATCGCCGCCTGCGAAGATGCCTTCCGCGACGTGCGCCGCATGGAGCAGGACTACAACTCGCTGGTGGCCGCGGGTCCCCTGGTGGAAGCCCTGGCCAACGGCGTGACACAGCGCGACATCCTGCGCGGCAAACTGCATCGCCTGTCGCCGCTGCTTGATTCGCTGCTGGGCACCTGGTCCGACTACGCCAGCGCGCGCAAGGAAGAGCTGACCATCCAGGCCGAGCACTACCGCAACGAGCAGGACGCACTGCAGAATGACCAGCGCAGCAGCACCCAGGAAATGATGCGCCTGGAGCGGGAAATCACCGGCACCCAGCGCTGGCTCGGTGAGCTCTCGGTGCTCAAGCATCGTTTCGCCCTGGTGGACGATGTCAAGGTCCTGGAGCAGCAACTGCTGGCGGCCAAGGATGCCCACGACGAACTGGCCGGCGCCCTGGCCCAGTCCCGGCAGTTCTCCGCCGAGGACCTGGAAGAGCGCCTGCGGGATCTGGAAAAACGCCTGAAGTCGGTCAAGCAGCAGCTCGATAACGCCGACAACAACAGCTATGCGCGCCTGCGCGAGGAATTCTCGCAACAGGACGTCGAGCGCCTGATGCGCCTGTTCAACAGCCAGTTGTTCAGCCTGCCGCTGGGCGAACATGGCATTGCCTTGGACGAGAACGGCGACTGGGTCAAGTCCGTGGAGCTGATCCTCGATGGCTTCAAGGGCGAGCGCTTCGAAGTGCCGGGGCTGTCCATCGACATTTCCCACATCGAACCGCCGGCCTTGCAGGCCCTGGCGGATCGCGCGGCATTGCGCGACCAGAAAGAGCGCCTGGACAAAGAACTCAAGCAGCTGAAAACCCAGGCCGCAGTGGCCGCCGACCGCGCCGCGAGCAAGACCCAGACCGAAGCGCTGTACCAGCAGGTGCTGGATGCGCAGAAAGCCCTGGAAGATTTCCGCCGCGCGCAGACCCTGAGCGCCGAGGAAGGCGAAAAGCTGGAACAGCTGGCGCAGATGGAAGCCGCCCAGGACGAACTCAAGCGTTCCAGCGACGCCTTCACCGAACGCGTCCAGCAACTGTCGGCCAAGCTGCAACTCGTGGGCCGGCAGATCGGCGACATGGAAGCCAAGCAACGCACCCTCGACGACGCCCTGCGCCGTCGCCAGCTGTTGCCGGCGGACCTGCCGTTCGGCACGCCGTTCATGGAGCCGGTGGACGACTCCATGGACAACCTGCTGCCCCTGCTCAACGACTATCAGGACAGCTGGCAAGGTCTGCAGCGGGTCGATGGCCAGATCGAGGCGCTGTACGCTCAGGTGCGCCTCAAGGGCGTGGCCAAGTTCGACAGCGAAGACGACATGGAGCGTCGCCTGCAACTGCTGATCAACGCCTATGCGCACCGCACCGACGAAGCCCTGACCCTGGGCAAGGCGCGTCGCGCGGCCGTCACCGATATCGCCCGGACCCTGCGCAACATCCGCAGCGACTACGACAGCCTCGAGCATCAGTTGGCGCTGTTCAACCGCGAGATCAACAAACGCCAGGTGTCCAACCTGCAGAGCTTCCGCATCGTGCTCGCGCCGAACAAGGAAGCCCTCAAGCACATCGACCAGATCATCCACAGCGCCGGCCAGTACGAAGAAGGCGAGACCCTGTCGGTGTTCGACCTGAGCCAGAGCGCCGAACAGGACAGCAAGAACGAAGAGGCCAAGGAATACCTGGCCCGCCTGGTAGCGGCCAACCATAACCAACTGGGTCTGAAAGACCTGTTCGAGCTGGCGTTCGAGATCACCAAGGTCAATGGCCAGCCGGTGATCCACACCGATATCGATGGCGCGGCGTCCAACGGCACCACCATGACCATCAAGGCGCTGACCAACATGTACCTGTTGCTGCACTTGATGGACCGCGAGCAGGCCGGGCGCATCCGCCTGCCGTACTACCTCGACGAGGCTGCGGACATCGACGAGAAGAACCAGGCAGCGCTGCTGGAAACCAGCCTGCAACTGGGCTTCGTGCCGATCCTGGCCAGTGTGAAGCCGCAGGTGTCGGCCCAGGTCGCCATCGACCTGGAAGGCGGCAGCGGCCCGAACGGTATCTACATCGACGAGGCGGACTGGAAGTACATCCGCCGTCACGATCAGGTCAAGGCCACCCTGAACGTCGAGCCAGAAGCCGAAGCGGAGCTGGACGAGGTGTAACCGCCAAAGCCGTAAAACAAAAAGGCCGTGATCTTTCGATCACGGCCTTTTTGTTTTCTGGGTTATTTGCCCAGGGGGATTTTCGGTGCCCAGGTCAGCCATTCGTCCTCGAACTTGTCGAACAACGGGAAGGTCTGTTCCGGCCGTGCCGGGTTGCCCATGCGCTCGCCATCCGGCGTGGCAAAGGCGATGCCGCCCTGGATCAGGGTCTCCAGCGACTCGGTGCGGACGGTTGCGCCCTTGAACAGGCCGATGTCGATACCGAACCCACTGCTGTTCCAGAAACGCGTACCGCCACGCACCAGCGGCGCGTACTTCGGCTCGATCAGGATATGGATCAACACCCGGTCGGCAGTCTGGCCCAGTTCGTAGCCCGTGACCTTGCCCACCGTTACCTCGCGGTAAGTCACCGGCACGCCGACCTTCAGCGAGCCGCGCCGCGCCGCGCTCAGCACCAGGCTCAGGCCGGCCTCGGCGACCGCGGTTTCCGGTGGCTGGGGCAAGGCGACAAAGCTGGTTTGCGCGCCGAGGTTCTTCGCCGCCGGCTGCACCTCGATGTACTGTCCGGTCACCAGGGTTTCCAGGTTGGCGGTCTTGATCAAGCCAAGCTCCGGCTTGACCACCCAGAACTGGCTGCCGACCCGCGCGATTCGCTCCGGCACCTCGGTGATCCGAGCCTTGAGCAGCACCGACTGCAGATCGCCGCTCAGGTCGACGTCTTCGACCTTGCCGACATCCAGCCCCTTGAAGCGGATAGGCGTACCCGGACGCAGGCCATCGGCGCGATCGACCTTGATGCTGATCAGCGTGCCCTTCTGTGTCGCCTGCTCCTTGTCGGCATACAAGCGGAAACGTGGGATGCGCTTTTTCAGCGGCACGTTGGGTTCCGGCGTGTCGAAGGCGATACCGCCAGCCATCAGGCTTTGCAACGACTCGCTCTTGACCTGGATGCCGCCGGTCAGGCCACCGGTCAAGGTGACACCGCTGGCATTCCAGAAACGCGTCGAGCCGTTCACCAGCCCTTCGTATTCCTTCTCGATATGCACGCCGATGACCAACTGCTTGCGGGTCCGCGAAAACTGGTAGCTCTGCACCGAGCCGACCTTGACCTGCTTGTACAGAATCGGGCTGCCCACCTCCAGCGAACCGAGGTTTTCGGTGAACAGCACCAGGTGCAGGCCAGGGGAGCGCAGATCCAGCGGCGGCGCCTTGGGCCGCGCCTCGAATTCGCGTTGCGGAGCAGCGCCCTTGTCACCTGGGCGCACCGCGATGTAGTTGCCTTTGACCAGGGCTTCCAGACCGGTGATACCCGCCAGGGAGATCGAAGGCTTGACCACCCAGAACTGGGTGCCTTGCACCAGGTAATCCTCGGCCAGGGGGTCCAGGGTCAGCTCCGCCGTGGCGCTGGACAAATCCGGGTCGACCTTGAGGGCCTTGAGGTTACCAACCTGAATCCCCTTGTACATGACTGGCGTGCGACCTGCCTGGAGCCCTTCGAAGTCACTCAGCTTGACCTTGACCCGGATGCCCGCCTGCGCCGCGTCGAAGTCCTCGTAGAGACGGAACGGCAGGGTCGGGTCGGTTGGCGGGCTGTCCCGGCGATTCTCCGGGGTAGCGAAGGCGATACCGCCGGCGACGATGCTGGCCAGGGATTCGCTACGCACTTTCACACCGGACAGGTTGGCGTCGATGCTGATGCCGCTGGCGTTCCAGAAACGCGTATGTTTACGCACCAGGTTGGCGTAGGTCGGCTCGATAAAGACTTTGATCTCCACCGTGTTCTGGTCTTCGGAGAGCAGGTAGCTTTTCACCTGCCCCACCTGGATCTGCTTGTAGAACACCGGGCTGCCGCGGTTCAACGATCCCAGGCGATCCGCCTTAATGGTCAAGTGCAGGCCTGGCTTGGCGTCCGATAACGGTGGTTCTTCGACCAGCGCCTTGAACTTGCGCGCAGGCTCGCCCTCTCCCGGGCTGATGGCGATGTAGTTACCTGAAACCAGCGTCTCCAGCCCGGTGATCCCGGCCAGGGTCACGCTCGGCTTGACCAGCCAGAAGCGTGTGCTGCTCTTCAGGTATTGCTGGACGTCCTTGTTCATCTCGACAGTGGCAATCACCCCTCTGGTGTTGCCTTCGTCGTCCAGGGCCAGGGCCTTGACCTTGCCCACCGACATCCCTTTGTAGACCACCTCGGTCTTGTTGGCCTGGATGCCCTCGCCGCTTTCAAAGCGCACCTGGACCTCGATACCGGTCTGACTGTAGGCACGCCAGCCCAACCATCCGCCAATCAGCAACGCGATCAGGGGCAGGACCCAGATGGCCGACCAGTTCGAAGCCGGACGGGTTTTAGCTTTAGGCAAATCACTCATTGTCGTCGTCCGACTCCGTGTTATCCCAGATCAGTCGGGGATCAAAAGTTACTGCGGCGAGCATCGTCAGAATCACCACGCTGGCAAAGGCCACTGCACCGAGATTGGCCTCGATACTGGCAAGTCGGCCGAAGTTCACCACCGCCACCAGGATGGCGATCACAAAGATATCCAGCATCGACCAGCGGCCGATGAACTCGATAAAGCGGTACATCCAAATGCGTTGTCGCGCCGATAACGGCTGGTGGCGCTGGACCGAAAACAGCAACAGGGCAATCCCCACCAGCTTGAAGGTAGGAACCAGGATACTGGCGATGAACACCACCGCCGCAATCGGGATCATGCCGTGCTGCACCAGTACGATCACCCCCGACATGATAGTGCTGGGGTCACCCTGGCCGAGTGACGTGACCGTCATGATCGGCAGTACATTGGCTGGGATGTACAGGATCGCCGCAGTAATCAGCAGTGCCCAGGTACGCATGATGCTGTTGGGGCGACGAGCATGCACCAGGGCCCCGCAACGAGTGCAGGTTTGCTCATCGGTATCGGGTTCCTGCCTGTTCAGCTCGTGGCATTCATTACAGACCAGAATGCCCGCATCAATCGCCCGCATACGCATCCTCCCCGGCCAGGGCATCCCATATCTGATGGGGCGACATGACCACCTCAAGCCACACTTGAACCAATAACAGGCTGACAAAACACACCAACCCCAGGCCGACCGTCATGGCAGCCAGGTCCGCCAGCTTGACGATGGCGACCAATACCCCCATCAGGTAGACCTCGAGCATGCCCCAGTCCCGCAAGTGGTGATAAATGCGGTACAGCAACAGGCCGTAACTGCGACCTATGTCCAGGCGAATACTCAGGAGCACGAGCAACTGGCAGACCAGCTTGAGCAATGGAATGCCCATGCTGCAGAGAAACACCACCACCGCCACGCCTTGCATATCGGTATTGAACAAACCGATAACGCCGCTCCACACAGTGTCCTCAGAGGATTGTCCGAGTAGATTGAGCTGCATGATGGGTAAAAAGTTCGCGGGGACATAGAGCAGTAGCGCGGCAATAACCAATGCCAAGCTGCGATCCACGACGTTATGGCGGTGTGCGTATAGCTCGTAACCACAGCGGGGGCACTGGGCTTTTTCTCCGTGGGCCAGCTCTGGCTTGCGCATCAACAAGTCGCATTCGTGGCAGGCCACCAGATCGTCCAGCGGCAACTCCGACAGCCCGGGGGCGTCAACCGTATCTGACATACAAGACTCTGGCTCTGAAAAGGCGTGAAGCTATTCTAGAGGTCCGTCCCGAAAATAACTGTGCAAAATTGTTTGGAGATAAGAACCGTTTTCTACGCGCAAAAACAAAACCCCAATTGCTTTCGCAATTGGGGTTTCGGAATTTAATCTTGACGATGACCTACTCTCACATGGGGAAACCCCACACTACCATCGGCGATGCATCGTTTCACTGCTGAGTTCGGGATGGGATCAGGTGGTTCCAATGCTCTATGGTCGTCAAGAAATTCGGTGTGCCGAGTCGTCTTTCGACGCTTCAGCAAATTGGGTATGCGATAGTTTGTGTGTTTTCTCGAACTTTCGGTTCGTTTCGTCTTCACACACCGCAATCTGGCTGTTAAGCGCAAATTGCTTGGGTGTTATATGGTCAAGCCTCACGGGCAATTAGTATTGGTTAGCTCAACGCCTCACAGCGCTTACACACCCAACCTATCAACGTCGTAGTCTTCGACGGCCCTTCAGGGAACTCAAGGTTCCAGTGAGATCTCATCTTGAGGCAAGTTTCCCGCTTAGATGCTTTCAGCGGTTATCTTTTCCGAACATAGCTACCCGGCAATGCCACTGGCGTGACAACCGGAACACCAGAGGTTCGTCCACTCCGGTCCTCTCGTACTAGGAGCAGCCCCTCTCAAATCTCAAACGTCCACGGCAGATAGGGACCGAACTGTCTCACGACGTTCTAAACCCAGCTCGCGTACCACTTTAAATGGCGAACAGCCATACCCTTGGGACCGGCTTCAGCCCCAGGATGTGATGAGCCGACATCGAGGTGCCAAACACCGCCGTCGATATGAACTCTTGGGCGGTATCAGCCTGTTATCCCCGGAGTACCTTTTATCCGTTGAGCGATGGCCCTTCCATACAGAACCACCGGATCACTAAGACCTACTTTCGTACCTGCTCGACGTGTCTGTCTCGCAGTCAAGCGCGCTTTTGCCTTTATACTCTACGACCGATTTCCGACCGGTCTGAGCGCACCTTCGTACTCCTCCGTTACTCTTTAGGAGGAGACCGCCCCAGTCAAACTACCCACCATACACTGTCCTCGATCCGGATAACGGACCTGAGTTAGAACCTCAAAGTTGCCAGGGTGGTATTTCAAGGATGGCTCCACGCGAACTGGCGTCCACGCTTCAAAGCCTCCCACCTATCCTACACAAGCAAATTCAAAGTCCAGTGCAAAGCTATAGTAAAGGTTCACGGGGTCTTTCCGTCTAGCCGCGGATACACTGCATCTTCACAGCGATTTCAATTTCACTGAGTCTCGGGTGGAGACAGCGCCGCCATCGTTACGCCATTCGTGCAGGTCGGAACTTACCCGACAAGGAATTTCGCTACCTTAGGACCGTTATAGTTACGGCCGCCGTTTACCGGGGCTTCGATCAAGAGCTTCGCGTTAGCTAACCCCATCAATTAACCTTCCGGCACCGGGCAGGCGTCACACCCTATACGTCCACTTTCGTGTTTGCAGAGTGCTGTGTTTTTAATAAACAGTCGCAGCGGCCTGGTATCTTCGACCGGCATGGGCTTACGGAGCAAGTCCTTCACCCTCACCGGCGCACCTTCTCCCGAAGTTACGGTGCCATTTTGCCTAGTTCCTTCACCCGAGTTCTCTCAAGCGCCTTGGTATTCTCTACCCAACCACCTGTGTCGGTTTGGGGTACGGTTCCTAGTTATCTGAAGCTTAGAAGCTTTTCTTGGAAGCATGGCATCAACCACTTCGTCACCTAAAAGGTAACTCGTCATCAGCTCTCGGCCTTAGAATCCCGGATTTACCTAAGATTCCAGCCTACCACCTTAAACTTGGACAACCAACGCCAAGCTGGCCTAGCCTTCTCCGTCCCTCCATCGCAATAACTAGAAGTACAGGAATATTAACCTGTTTTCCATCGACTACGCTTTTCAGCCTCGCCTTAGGGACCGACTAACCCTGCGTCGATTAACGTTGCGCAGGAAACCTTGGTCTTTCGGCGTGGGTGTTTTTCACACCCATTGTCGTTACTCATGTCAGCATTCGCACTTCTGATACCTCCAGCAAGCTTCTCAACTCACCTTCACAGGCTTACAGAACGCTCCTCTACCGCATCACTTACGTGATACCCGTAGCTTCGGTGTATGGTTTGAGCCCCGTTACATCTTCCGCGCAGGCCGACTCGACTAGTGAGCTATTACGCTTTCTTTAAAGGGTGGCTGCTTCTAAGCCAACCTCCTAGCTGTCTAAGCCTTCCCACATCGTTTCCCACTTAACCATAACTTTGGGACCTTAGCTGACGGTCTGGGTTGTTTCCCTTTTCACGACGGACGTTAGCACCCGCCGTGTGTCTCCCATGCTCGGCACTTGTAGGTATTCGGAGTTTGCATCGGTTTGGTAAGTCGGGATGACCCCCTAGCCGAAACAGTGCTCTACCCCCTACAGTGATACATGAGGCGCTACCTAAATAGCTTTCGAGGAGAACCAGCTATCTCCGAGCTTGATTAGCCTTTCACTCCGATCCACAGGTCATCCGCTAACTTTTCAACGGTAGTCGGTTCGGTCCTCCAGTCAGTGTTACCTAACCTTCAACCTGCCCATGGATAGATCGCCCGGTTTCGGGTCTATACCCAGCGACTAAACGCCCTATTAAGACTCGCTTTCGCTACGCCTCCCCTATTCGGTTAAGCTCGCCACTGAATATAAGTCGCTGACCCATTATACAAAAGGTACGCAGTCACAGAACAAAGTCTGCTCCCACTGCTTGTACGCATACGGTTTCAGGATCTATTTCACTCCCCTCTCCGGGGTTCTTTTCGCCTTTCCCTCACGGTACTAGTTCACTATCGGTCAGTCAGTAGTATTTAGCCTTGGAGGATGGTCCCCCCATATTCAGACAAAGTTTCTCGTGCTCCGTCCTACTCGATTTCATGACTAAGAGATTTTCGCGTACAGGGCTATCACCCACTATGGCCGCACTTTCCAGAGCGTTCCGCTAATCTCAAAGCCACTTAAGGGCTAGTCCCCGTTCGCTCGCCACTACTAAGGGAATCTCGGTTGATTTCTTTTCCTCAGGGTACTTAGATGTTTCAGTTCCCCTGGTTCGCCTCTTGCACCTATGTATTCAGTACAAGATAACCATCTTATGATGGCTGGGTTCCCCCATTCAGACATCTCCGGATCAAAGTCTGTTTGCCGACTCCCCGAAGCTTTTCGCAGGCTACCACGTCTTTCATCGCCTCTGACTGCCAAGGCATCCACCGTATGCGCTTCTTCACTTGACCATATAACCCCAAGCAATCTGGTTATACTGTGAAGACGACATTCGCCGAAAATTCGCGATTAAACTCACAAATTTTACCTTAGCCTGAACAACACCAGTGAAAGTGCTATCCAGTCTATCTTTCTATCACATACCCAAATTTTTAAAGAACGATTCTGATAAAGATCAGAAATCAACATTCACCATCAACTTGATGGAATGCTCATTTCTAAGCTTTAAACGATGGACACCAATCTGTAATGGTGGAGCCAAGCGGGATCGAACCGCTGACCTCCTGCGTGCAAGGCAGGCGCTCTCCCAGCTGAGCTATGGCCCCGTATCGCTACAGGGTGCACCAGTAATTGGTGGGTCTGGGCAGATTCGAACTGCCGACCTCACCCTTATCAGGGGTGCGCTCTAACCAACTGAGCTACAGACCCAATCGTCTTCTTCAATGAATCAAGCAATTCGTGTGGGAGCTTATGAAGCAGCTGATGTCGTCGATTAAGGAGGTGATCCAGCCGCAGGTTCCCCTACGGCTACCTTGTTACGACTTCACCCCAGTCATGAATCACACCGTGGTAACCGTCCTCCCGAAGGTTAGACTAGCTACTTCTGGTGCAACCCACTCCCATGGTGTGACGGGCGGTGTGTACAAGGCCCGGGAACGTATTCACCGCGACATTCTGATTCGCGATTACTAGCGATTCCGACTTCACGCAGTCGAGTTGCAGACTGCGATCCGGACTACGATCGGTTTTGTGGGATTAGCTCCACCTCGCGGCTTGGCAACCCTCTGTACCGACCATTGTAGCACGTGTGTAGCCCAGGCCGTAAGGGCCATGATGACTTGACGTCATCCCCACCTTCCTCCGGTTTGTCACCGGCAGTCTCCTTAGAGTGCCCACCATAACGTGCTGGTAACTAAGGACAAGGGTTGCGCTCGTTACGGGACTTAACCCAACATCTCACGACACGAGCTGACGACAGCCATGCAGCACCTGTCTCAATGTTCCCGAAGGCACCAATCCATCTCTGGAAAGTTCATTGGATGTCAAGGCCTGGTAAGGTTCTTCGCGTTGCTTCGAATTAAACCACATGCTCCACCGCTTGTGCGGGCCCCCGTCAATTCATTTGAGTTTTAACCTTGCGGCCGTACTCCCCAGGCGGTCAACTTAATGCGTTAGCTGCGCCACTAAGAGCTCAAGGCTCCCAACGGCTAGTTGACATCGTTTACGGCGTGGACTACCAGGGTATCTAATCCTGTTTGCTCCCCACGCTTTCGCACCTCAGTGTCAGTATCAGTCCAGGTGGTCGCCTTCGCCACTGGTGTTCCTTCCTATATCTACGCATTTCACCGCTACACAGGAAATTCCACCACCCTCTACCATACTCTAGCTCGCCAGTTTTGGATGCAGTTCCCAGGTTGAGCCCGGGGATTTCACATCCAACTTAACGAACCACCTACGCGCGCTTTACGCCCAGTAATTCCGATTAACGCTTGCACCCTCTGTATTACCGCGGCTGCTGGCACAGAGTTAGCCGGTGCTTATTCTGTCGGTAACGTCAAAATACTCACGTATTAGGTAAGTACCCTTCCTCCCAACTTAAAGTGCTTTACAATCCGAAGACCTTCTTCACACACGCGGCATGGCTGGATCAGGCTTTCGCCCATTGTCCAATATTCCCCACTGCTGCCTCCCGTAGGAGTCTGGACCGTGTCTCAGTTCCAGTGTGACTGATCATCCTCTCAGACCAGTTACGGATCGTCGCCTTGGTGAGCCATTACCTCACCAACTAGCTAATCCGACCTAGGCTCATCTGATAGCGCAAGGCCCGAAGGTCCCCTGCTTTCTCCCGTAGGACGTATGCGGTATTAGCGTCCGTTTCCGAACGTTATCCCCCACTACCAGGCAGATTCCTAGGCATTACTCACCCGTCCGCCGCTCTCAAGAGGTGCAAGCACCTCTCTACCGCTCGACTTGCATGTGTTAGGCCTGCCGCCAGCGTTCAATCTGAGCCATGATCAAACTCTTCAGTTCAAACATCTTTGGGTTTTGAGAAAACCCTAAACTTGGCTCAGCAATCGTTGGTTACATCTTTGATTTCTCGCGGAGTAACTTGTGATGCTGATAATCTTTCTGACTATCAGTCTGACTCCACAAGCACCCACACGAATTGCTTGATTCAGTTGTTAAAGAGCGGTTGGTTAAGTCTTTCGTCTCAACCGAGGCGCGCATTCTACAGCAGCCTCTGCATCTGTCAAGCGGTTATTTTAAGAAGCTCTCAAAGTTTCCTTTGCAACTTCAACCACTTGCGCTTCCGATCTCTCGTCAGCGGGAGGCGAATTCTACAGCGTTACACGCTGCTGTCAACACCTCTTTTTCTCCGCTTTCGACCGAGAAGATCGAATCGTTAACTCGGCGAAAACTTACTGCCGAATCAACTCCTTCGGGCTTCGATGAACTGAAGCGCAACCACTGCCGAAAACCGCGTAACTCGTTGAATCTCAAGGAGTTTTCCGTTTCGACTGCGCCGGAAGTGGGGCGAATTATAGACTTCCAGAATCTGCCGTCAACCCCTAATTACGCTTTTGTTGCAAAAGATGGTTTTTCCCCACTAAACGCGGGATTCGCCGTGTCACCGGCGGCACCCGCAACAGTAACAACAACGCGCCAATAGAGGCGTAGATAGCCCACTCTTTAAGATCAGCCCGAACAATCCAGAGCATATGCAGTAAACCCAGCCCGAGAATGAGATACGCCAACCGATGCAACTTCTTCCAACGACTGCCCAGGCGACGCTGGCTGTATCGATTGGAAGTCACCGCCAAGGCCAACAATCCGAGAAAGCCCAGGCTTCCTACAATAATGTAGGGCCGCTTACGCAACTCCACGCCCAACTGCGACCAGTCGAGCCCGAGGATAAATACAGCGTAAGCACTTAAATGCAGCACTACATAAGCAAAGCACCACAAACCAAGCTGGCGTCGTACCGCGATCCACCCCGCCCATCCCGTGAGTTTCTGCAGGGGCGTCATGCTCAGGGTGATCAGTAAAAAGATCAGGGTACCCAGACCCAATCGATCGACCAGTACCTTTCCCGGGTCGGGCCCGAGGGCGGAGGCCCAAGCCTGGTACAACCAAAGCAAAGGCCAGATAGCAGCAACGATGAAGACGCCAAGGCGCCAGAGTGGGTAGCGCATCAGTAATTCTTCCGCAGATCCAGGCCGGTATATAAAGAAGCGACTTCATCCGCGTAGCCATTGAACATCTGTGTCTCACGCACGTTGGGACTGAACAGACCGCTAGGCAATCGACGTTCGCGTGCCTGAGTCCAGCGAGGGTGATCAACCGTGGGATTCACGTTCGCGTAAAAACCGTACTCATTGGCAGCGATGCTTTGCCAGGTGGTTTTCGGCTGCTCCTCTACCAGACTGATACGCACGATGGACTTGATGCTCTTGAAGCCGTACTTCCAGGGCACTACCAAACGCAACGGTGCGCCGTTCTGGTTGGGCAGCTCACGGCCATACATCCCCACGGCAAGAATCGCCAAGGGGTGCATCGCCTCATCCAGGCGCAGCCCTTCTACATAAGGCCAATCGATCAGAGCAAAACCCGAACGTTGACCGGGCATGCTTTTAGGATCCTGAAGGGTTTCGAAGCGGATGAACTTGGCCTTGGAGGTTGGCTCGACCTGCTTGAGCAGCTCGGAGATCGGGAAACCGATCCAGGGAATCACCATGGACCAGGCCTCGACACAACGCAGCCGGTAGATCCGCTCCTCCAATTGATAAGGCTTCATGAAGTCTTCCAGCGCATAACGCCCTGGCTTGCCCACCTCCCCGTCCACCACCACACTCCAGGGCTCGGTTTTCAGCGCGCCGGCATTGGCAGCCGGGTCGCCCTTGTCGGCACCGAACTCATAGAAGTTGTTGTAGTGGGTGGCATCCTTGAACGGAGTGATCGCCTCATCCTTGACGTTGACCGCCTGCCATTTGGTTTCCGGCAGCTTTTGCGCAAACCATGACGGCGCCTTGCCAGGCTCGACATCTGGATAGCGCCCAGCGTCTTCGGCACTGGCCCAACGTGGCAGCGCACTGGCAGCCAAGCCAGCAATGGCCCCACCCAACAGGCTACGGCGAGAGAAATAAAGAGATTCAGGCGTGACGTCCGACTCTTTGCAGTCAGACGACTTGGGGATTTTGATCAACATGGCAACTCCGCAGTATTGGAGGACTGATGCACCAATAGACTGCGGAGTATGGGGGAAATTACATTAAGGCAACGTTTTGCGTCGACGAAGACGCAGCAGGTATTGCACTGGACCGGACGCCGCATAAGCGAGGAAAACCAGCAGCAGAATCCGCGGCGGATCACTGAAGACCACGGCGAATACCAGAACCACGGCGAGAATCGCCACGAAAGGTACACGCCCCTTCAGGTCCAGCTCCTTGAAGCTGTTGTACTTGATATTGCTGACCATCAGCATGCCGGCCGCCGCCACCATCAGCGCCACCAGGAACGACATCTTCGAACCCTGGATGCCGTAATCGCTGAACGCCCAGACAATACCGGCCACCACACCCGCCGCGGCCGGACTGGCCAGGCCGATGAAGTAACGCTTGTCGGCAGTCCCCACCTGGGTGTTGAAGCGAGCCAGACGCAACGCTGCGCCAGCTACATAGATGAAGGCGACCATCCAGCCGACCTTACCCATGTCGCCCAGCGCCCAACCGAATGCCAGCAAGGCAGGCGCAACGCCGAAGGCAACCATGTCGGACAGCGAGTCATACTCGGCGCCAAAAGCGCTCTGGGTATTGGTCATGCGGGCCACGCGCCCATCCAGACCGTCGAGCACCATGGCGACAAAAATCGCGATGGCCGCGAACGCGAAATACTTGCTCGCTCCTGCCGCGTCCCCGGCGCTCAACGCGCTCTGGGCACTCATGGAGTTGATGATCGAGTAGAAACCGGCGAACAGGTTCGCGGTGGTGAAGAGATTCGGCAGCAGATAGATACCACGATGCCGGACTTTACGGCCTTCAGCGTCATGCCCTTCTTCGACATGCTCATCGATGGGTAGCAGGCTTTCGGCGTCAGAGGCCTGGTTTGGCTCTTCGGGACGTTCGCTCATGGACATTACCTTGCAACGGTGTGAAAAGTTTCGACGATACCCAGGGTCACGATTGGACCACAAAGGATCCAGCTTTATACCAGAACCTGTCTATCCAAACGAAAAAACGCGGCCTAGGCCGCGTTTTTCCCTGACAAGACTCGAACTTAGTTCTTGGCTTTGTCGACGATTTTGTTGGCACCGATCCACGGCATCATCGAGCGCAGTTGCTCACCGATGATTTCGATACCGTGAGCAGCGTTGTTACGACGCTTGGCGGTCATCGATGGGTAGCCGGTAGCACCTTCGCTGATAAACATCTTGGCGTACTCGCCGTCCTGGATGCGCTTCAGGGCGTTGCGCATGGCCTGACGGGATTCGGCGTTGATCACTTCAGGGCCGGTCACGTACTCGCCGTATTCGGCGTTGTTGGAGATCGAGTAGTTCATGTTGGCGATACCGCCTTCGTACATGAGGTCAACGATCAGTTTCAGTTCGTGCAAGCACTCGAAGTAAGCCATTTCCGGCGCATAGCCAGCTTCGACCAGGGTTTCGAAACCGGCCTTGACCAGCTCGACGGTACCGCCACACAGAACAGCCTGCTCGCCGAACAGGTCGGTTTCAGTCTCGTCCTTGAAGGTGGTTTCGATGATACCGGTACGGCCGCCGCCCACGCCTGCCGCGTAGGACAGAGCAACGTTCTTGGCGTTGCCGGAAGCGTCCTGGTAGATAGCGATCAGGTCAGGGATACCACCACCCTTGACGAACTCGGAACGTACGGTGTGGCCTGGGGCCTTCGGCGCGATCATGATCACGTCGAGGTCGGCGCGCGGAACAACCTGGTTGTAGTGGATCGCGAAGCCGTGGGAAAAGGCCAGGGTGGCGCCCTTCTTGATGTTCGGCTCGATTTCGTTCTTGTACAGCTGGGACTGGAACTCATCCGGAGTCAGGATCATGACCAGGTCGGCGCCGGCAACGGCAGCGGCTACGTCGGTCACTTTCAGGCCATGGGCTTCAGCCTTGGCAACGGTGGACGAGCCTTTACGCAGGCCAACGGTGACATCAACGCCGGAGTCTTTCAGGTTGCACGCTTGAGCGTGGCCCTGGGAACCGTAACCGATGATGGCAACTTTCTTGCCCTGGATGATCGAGAGGTCGCAGTCTTTATCGTAGAAAACTTTCATGAATTTCCCCTATATCAGGCCGTTCAGGCCGTTCGCTAATTTGAGTTAGATGCTGAGTACTTTATCGCCACGGGCAATGCCGGTGACGCCACTGCGTACGGTTTCCAGAATCGAGGCGGTGCCGATCGACTGGATGAAACTGTCGAGCTTGTCGCTGGTACCGGTCAATTGAACGGTATACACGCTGGCACTGACATCGACGATCTGCCCACGGTAAATATCGGTGGTGCGCTTGACCTCGGCGCGCTGGGCGCCAGTGGCTTTGACCTTGACCAGCATCAGCTCGCGTTCGATGTGAGCGCTTTCCGACAGGTCGACCAGCTTGACCACTTCAACCAGCTTGTTCAGGTTCTTGGTGATCTGCTCGATGATTTCATCGTGCCCCACGGTGGTCAGCGTCAGACGCGACAGGGTCGGGTCTTCGGTCGGCGCCACGGTCAGGCTTTCGATGTTGTAGTTGCGCTGCGAAAACAGGCCAACCACACGAGACAAGGCGCCGGGTTCGTTTTCCAGAAGCAAGGAGATAATGTGCCGCATGATTAAGTACGCTCCGTCTTGCTCAGCCACATATCGCGCATGGAGCCGTCTTTGATCTGCATCGGGTAGACGTGCTCGCTGGTATCGACCTGGATGTCGAGGAACACCAGGCGATCTTTCATGGCGAACGCCTCTTCCATCTTCGGTTTCAGATCCTTCAGGTCCGTGACGCGAATGCCCACGTGCCCATAGGCCTCGGCCAGCTTGACGAAATCAGGCAGCGATTCCATGTAGGAATGCGAGTGACGGCTACCGTAGTTCATGTCCTGCCACTGCCGCACCATACCCAGCGCACCGTTGTTCAGGTTGATGATCTTGACCGGCAGGTCGTACTGCAGGCAGGTCGACAGCTCCTGAATGTTCATCTGGATACTGCCCTCGCCCGTTACACAGGCAACGTCAGCATCAGGGAAACTCAGCTTGACGCCCATGGCCGCAGGGAAACCGAAGCCCATCGTGCCCAGGCCACCGGAGTTGATCCAGCGATTGGGTTTGTTGAACCGGTAGTACTGCGCCGCGAACATCTGGTGCTGACCCACGTCGGAGGTCACATAGGCGTCGCCCTTGGTCACTTCGCAGAGGGTCTCGATCACGGTCTGCGGCTTGATGATGCTGCCGTCGCCCTTGTCGTAAGGGAACAGGCCGCGATCACCGCGCCACTCCTCGATCTGCTTCCACCAGCTGGCGACTGTGTCCTTGTTCGGGGTTTCGCCGATTTCCTTGAGGGCCGCGACCATTTCGGTCAGGACGCTCTCTACCGGACCCACGATCGGCACGTCTGCCTTGATGGTCTTGGAGATGGACGCCGGGTCGATGTCGACATGGATGATCTTGGCGTTCGGACAGAATTTCGCCGGACCGTTGATGACACGGTCGTCGAAACGCGCGCCGACTGCCAGGATCACATCGGCATGGTGCATGGTCAGGTTGGCGGTGTAGCTGCCGTGCATGCCGAGCATGCCGACGAACTGACGATCGGTGCCAGGATAGGCACCCAAGCCCATCAGGGTATTGGTGACCGGCAGGTTGAGCATTTGTGCCAATTCGGTCAGCGGCGCGGAACCGCCACCGAGGATCACCCCGCCGCCTGCGTACAGCACAGGACGCTTGGCCGCCAGGAGCATTTCTGCCGCCTTGCGGATTTGCCCGGAGTGACCACGAACAGCTGGGCTGTAGGAGCGCAGCTTCGCTTTTTTAGGGAAAACGTATTCGAACTTTTCAGCCGGATTGGTCATGTCCTTAGGGACATCGACCACGACTGGACCCGGACGACCGGATTGCGCCAGGTAGAACGCCTTCTTCATGACTTCCGGGATTTCCGAAGCATGCTTGATCATGAAGCTGTGCTTCACGATCGGCCGGGAGATACCGATCATGTCGGTTTCCTGGAACGCGTCGGTACCGACCATGGTGCTAGGCACCTGACCGGAAATGATCACCATTGGAATGGAGTCCATATAGGCAGTGGCGATACCGGTGATGGCATTGGTCGCGCCAGGGCCGGAAGTCACCAGTACCACGCCGGCCTTGCCGGTGGCACGGGCGTAGCCGTCAGCCATATGGGTAGCCGCTTGCTCGTGACGAACCAGGATGTGGGTCACTTCCGGTTCTTTGAACAGGGCATCGTAAACATGAAGGAGAGCACCACCCGGGTACCCATAGATATATTTGACGCCTTCGTCACGCAAAAAGCGGACGAGCATCTCACCGCCAGATAAAAGCTCCACGTTGTTCACCTCTAAAACGCCAGAATACCGCCCTCTTGAAAGGGGACGGGTCTTAATAGGTTTACTTCTCAGCAGAGCATGAGCGACGGTGGTCGCCGACTACGTCAGCACTGACTGAGCAAGTATTGGGAGTGCCCCAAGTGTTGCGGGGTTTTCCCACCCAGCGCGAGGTAACGCGTTGCGGGTGTAGCAGGTCGGCGCGGATGTGCGCCTCATGTTCTGCCGAGTGGGTCTGCTTCTGGCAGTCCCTCTACAGCGGACTTTGGATTCTTCTGTTTCGCCCTCTGCAAGTCAAGACGTCAATGTGCTTTATTCGAACTAAGCGCATGAGAACGCAAGAAAAAACCTGTAAACCGCGAGTGTCTGCGCTTCAATTGCGCAATCCTGGATAAGGAATTCAAAAATGCGAACCTTCGCCATGACCGCTGGACTGCTGCTCGCCATGAGCCTCCCGTGCCAGGCCGGCCAGATTTACAAATGGGTCGACGCCCAGGGAGTCACCCATTTCGACGCCCAGCCACCCCAAGGCGTGGGCAGCACTGCCATCACCCTGCCAAAAGCGCCGAAAGGTGCGAGCAGTACGCCGCCGCCCGACAAGCCGGGCCCTCAGCAACAAGTCATGGACAATCAGGTCAAGCAGCAGCTCGCCAGGCAGGAAGCCGAACGCAGGCGTTTTTGCACACAGGCACGGGCCAGCCTGGCGCAGTTGCAGAACAACCCGCGCCTGAGCGAGAACACAGAGGGGGGAGTGCGCCGCCTGACCGAGGAACAACGGCAGCAGCGCATTGCGGAAACACAGAAGGCGATAGACAACCACTGCCGCTAGGCAGTGGTTGCAGAAGGTTTAGCGGGCGCCGCCGATCAGTTGGTCAAACTCCTTGAGCAGGATCTGCAACTGATGGTCCCGGCCTTGCATCGAGCGACCGGCGAATACCACTTCGGCCATTTCCTGGATACCCGAGGCGTTGGGCAAAGGCAGATCCTGCTCAAGAATCGCCTTCATCCGCGGCAGGAAGATCCACTGCAGCCACTGCTCGAACTCCAGCGTATCCACGGCAAACGGCTCGACACTGGCCAGCGCTTCGGCACTCGGCGGGGTGTCATCCCACAGCCCTTGCAACCGCATCTCACGTTCGATCAACAGCAACTGATCGGCAATCTTTGGAAAACGTGCATCCATCAGAGCGACACCTTGGCTTTTTGCCGGGCCTGAGCGGCACCAGCGGCATCGCCCTGTTTCTCGCGTGCCTGGGCAATCAATGCCCACAGGCTGGCCTGCAGATCCGGACGACCGTTGGCGAAGCTCAGGCCGCGACGGGCAAACTGTTCAGCCTGCGGGGCATCGCCCTGGGCCATGCGTACCTGGGCCAGGCGATACAGCACCTGCGGCTCACGCGGCGCGACACGCTGGGCGCGCTCAAGACTGGAGGAAGCACCGTTCAGATCACCACTCGCCTGTTGCTGCTGAGCGGTGGTCAACAGGGCCAGCACTGGACCGTCCAGTTGCTCATCGGCGGATAGCCCGCCAGAGCTGGCCGAAGGCACCCCGCTCGGCGTCGGCGGCAGGCTGTAGCTGCCCTGATTGATCGGCGCGGACTGGATCGGCGCGGTATCGATAGGACCTGGGGTGATCGGGCCCGGGGTGATCGGTGCGCTGCTGATCGGCGCGGCAGTGGCCGCAGCCCCGCCCGGCACCATCACCACCACGCCCGAGTCCTGGGGAATACTTTGAGCCTGAGCTTGCGCAGGACGCTTGATGGTCGTCTGACGGAAGCCGCCATTGGCCGAAATGCGTTCGCTGTTGGACACCGCGGTACCGGAGTCCACCACCGGAATCGAGCCACGCTGCACGCTGGCGCAACCATTGAGCAAAGCCAGAGCTGTAATAGCTGGAATCCACCACTTGTTCACGTCAAACCCTCTTCGCTTAATTCATCCAGCCCTTGACCCAATCCATCACCGACTCGCCGGACGCCGGGCTTTCGCCACCGCATGCCGGACCGGGAGGAGGTTCGCTGCCGCGAATATACGGCATCTGTACCGCGCCCGGACAGTTGGCATCCGAGCCTTGCCCGGTCCGCGAGTCGACCCAGGCCTGCACCACGTTATCCGGTTGTGGCATATCCAATGGCAACGGGTCGGCCTTGCGCATGAAACTGGTCCAGACCTGCAGCGCACCGGTGGCACCGGTGAACGGTGTCTTGCCGTTGTCATCACGCCCCAGCCAGACCACGGCCAGCAGATCCTGGCTGAAACCGGCGAACCAGCTGTCGCGAGAATCGTTACTGGTACCGGTCTTGCCCGCCAGCGCCAGGGAGCGCGGCAGCACGTTGTAGACCGAACTACCGGTACCTTCGCGCATGACGCGCTGCATCGCGCTCTGGATCAGGTAGATCGAGCCCGGGTCGAAACGTTGCTGGATCTGGAACGGATAACGCTTCAGCGGTTCGCCCTCAGCGGTCAGCACGCTACGGATCCCGCGCATCGGGGTATTGAAACCGCCGTTGGCCAGGGTCTGATACATGGTGGCGACTTCCATCGGGCTCAAGCCCCCCGCCCCCAGCAGCATCGAAGGGAACGCCGGGAATTCGCGGGTGACACCAAGGCGCCCCAGGGTTTTCAGCACATTCGGCACACCGACTTCCAGGCCCAGGCGCGCGGTCGACAGGTTATAGGAATGGGCCAGCCCCTGATAAAGGAAGACCGTGCCGTGGGAACGACGGTCGTAGTTCTGGGGTTTCCACACCTGTCCGTCGCCACCCTTCACCGAGAACGCCTCGTCGGAGAGCCAACTGGTCAGGGTGTATTGGCTGGGTTTCTCCAGCGCCGTCAGGTAAACCGCGGGCTTGATCAGGGAGCCGATCGGCCGCACCGCATCCAGCGCCCGGTTGAAACCGGCAAAACCGGCCTGGCGGCTGCCGATCATGGCCTGGACTTCGCCGGTTTCCGGGTTGGTCACCACCATCGCTGCTTCGACTTCATCCGATCCCTTGCGCCCGGCCAGGCGCTTGAAGGTATCCCCGACCGAAGCCTCGGCCTTCATCTGCAGAATCGGGTCGAAGCTGGTGAAGATCCGCAGGCCTTCCTCGGTCAAATCTTCGTCGCGGTAATCCTCACGCAGCTGACGCTTCACCAGATCCAGGAAGCCCGGGAACGAGCTGTCCGCCAGACTGCCGCGTTTGGTCACGCCCAAGGGCATTTTCTTCGCCGCTTCGACCTGCTCCGGAGTCGCCACACCCTGCTGTGCCAGTAGATCGAGCACCAGGTTACGCCGCTCCAGCGCACGCTCCGGATAACGACGCGGGTTGTAATAGGACGGCCCCTTGACCATCCCCACCAGCAAGGCGATCTGATGCAACTTGAGTTCGGCCAGCGGCTGGCTGAAGAAGAACTGGCTGGCCAGGCCGAAACCGTGCACGGCACGCTGTCCATCCTGGCCGACGAAGACCTCGTTGAGGTACGCCTCGAGGATCTCGCGCTTGTCGTAATGCAGCTCAAGCAGCAGGGCCATCATCGCTTCGGTGAGCTTGCGGCTCAGGCTGCGTTCATTGGTCAGGTAGAAGTTCTTGACCAACTGCTGGGTCAGGGTACTGCCGCCCTGGCGCATGGCGCCGGACGAGGTATTGACCCACACCGCCCGGGCGATCGACTTGGGCGACACGCCAAAGTGGCTGTAGAAATCCCGGTCCTCGACCGCCACCAGGGTTTCCAGCAGATAAGGAGGCACCTGATCGATCTTGATCAGGATCCGGTCTTCGAGATTCTTCGGATACAGGCCGCCGATCAGCAGCGGCTCCAGGCGTACCACGGCCAGTTTCGAGCCTTTGCTGCCAGACAGCTCGGCCACGTAGTCACCGGAAAAACGCACCCGCACCGGTTGCGCCTGTTCCATGCCTTCATAGAACTGGAAACCGCGGGTATTGAGTTCAACGGTGTTACCACTGACCGACGCAGCACCAGGGCCGTTGACCATGCTTTCGCGGCGATAGCCGAGTGCGTCGAGTTCGGTGAGGAAATCGTCCTTGCTGAGCTTTTGTCCGACGAACAGCTCCAGCGGGCGCGCATAGACCTTGGCCGGAATGGTCCAGCGCTTGCCGGAGAATTTCTCCTGGACCACGGCATCGAGATAAACCGCAAAGCCGGCGAGCACCACCAGAGCGACCAGACCGAGCTTCAAGGCCCAGCCCAGCCAGGGGCGCGGGCCACTAGACGGACGTTTTTTAGCGGAACGGGGGGATCGAGTACGAGTCATGGCGGCGGATTATACGCACTTTATTCATCGTCAACAGGAGCGGCCCGAGGTTTGCGTTAGCCCTGTCAGCGGCCATAATGACGCCCTTGAATTTCCCCCGACTCTGAAGGATCGCCTGTGAGCCAATCCCTGATCGCCGCCCTGCAAAACCCGGCCCTCTACCCGCATTCCGTAGACGGATTCCAGGTCATCGAGACCCATATCTCCTGGGTCCTGCTCACCGGTCCCTATGCCTATAAGCTGAAAAAGCCGGTCAACTTCGGCTTTCTCGATTTCACCGGCCTTGAAGCGCGCGGGCACTTCTGCGGCGAAGAGCTGCGCCTGAACCAGCGCCTGACCGATGATTTGTATCTGGAAGTGTTGCCGATCACCGGCAGTGCCGAAGCGCCGCAGATCGCGGGTGACGGCCCGGTTATCGAATACGCCCTGAAAATGCGCCAGTTCCCGCAAAGCCAGCTGCTCAGCACGCTGCAAGCCAATGGCGAACTGACCACCGCGCACATCGACGAAATGGCCCGGCAGATTGCCAGGTTCCACCTCGAAGCCCCGCGGGTCCCGGCAGCCCACGAAGCCGGCACCCCGGAAAGCGTCATGGAGCCGGTGCGTCAGAACTTCGAGCAGATCCGCCCATTCCTCAGCGACAAGGCCGACCTGCAACAGCTCGAAGCCCTGCAAGCCTGGGCCGAAAGCAGCTTCGAACGACTCAAGCCACTCCTCGCCCAGCGCAAGGCCGAAGGCTTCATCCGTGAATGCCACGGCGACATCCACCTGGGTAACGCAACGCTTATCGATGGCAAGGTGGTGATCTTCGATTGCATCGAGTTCAACGAGCCGTTCCGCTTCACTGACGTCTATGCCGACACCGGTTTCCTCGCCATGGACCTGGAGGACCGCGGCCTGAAATGCCTGGCACGCCGTTTCATCAGCCAGTACCTGGAACAGACCGGTGACTATCAGGGCCTGGAGCTGTTGAATTTCTACAAAGCCTATCGCGCCCTGGTACGAGCCAAGGTCGCCCTGTTCAGCATGCCGGCCGACGCCAGTCCGATGCAGCGCGCCACGGCCCTGCGCCAGTACCGCAACTACGCCAACCTGGCAGAAAGCTACAGCACCATTCCATCGCGCTTCCTGGCGATCACTTCTGGCGTTTCCGCCGTTGGCAAAAGCCATGTGGCCATGCGTCTGGTGGAAGCCCTGGGCGCCGTTCGCCTGCGTTCCGATGTCGAGCGCAAACGCCTGTTTGGCGAGCAGCAGGTACAGAACGATCCGAATGCCGGCATTTATAATGCCCAAGCCAATACCGCGACCTATGACCGCCTGCATGAACTTGCCGGTATCGTCCTGCGCGCCGGTTTCCCGGTGGTCATCGATGCCACCTACCTCAAGCGCGACCAGCGTGATGCCGCGGCCAAGGTTGCCGAAGCGACCGGCACGCCTTGCCTGATCATCGACTGCAATGCCCCGCAGGCCGTCATTGCCAGCTGGCTGGCACAACGCCAGGTCGATCGCAACGACCCCTCGGACGCGACCCTGGCCGTGATCGAACAGCAGCAAGCCAATCGCGAAGCCCTGAGCGCCGAGGAAGTGCTACGCAGCAAGCGCGTCGAGACCAATGAAAGCGGGAGCCTCGACGCCCTGGTCGCGAACATTCGCCAGCGTCTCCCAGGCTTGTAATCAACTATTTCAGCCGTGAAATCGCAAAGGCTTCACGGCTGAAAAATAGTGGCACTATACTGGCGTCATAATTCCAGCAGGTGACGCCCCATGAGTCAGCCCAAACTTCTCGATACTCCCCTTTACGCTTTGCTGCACAAAGACGACATCGACGGCTTTAACCGGGAACGCCCGAAAGACCAGACTGTCGACATGCGCGGCGGCGATTTTCGTGGGCTCGACCTGCGTGAACTGAATGCCGACGGCATCGACTTCACCGACGCCTACTTCCGTTCTGCCGACCTGCGCGGCCTCGACCTGCGCAATTCCTCCATGGAAGGCGCCAGCCTGGCCCATGCGCAAATCTCCGGCGCCTACTTTCCGCCCGAACTGACTGCCGATGAAATCCTGATGTCCGTCAATTTCGGCACTCGCCTGCGCTACCGCACCAAGTAATCGCCCCTTTTTGCTCCGAGGTCCGGCGCTCTCTGCCTTACGCTGGACTTGGTCTTCTCCCGCCCCCTCTTCCCTCTGTTTCTGGCGTACTTTCCTCTGTCGCCTTAGAAGCTTTTGCGCCAAAACCGACCAAAGAACAGCGCTTTTCCTACTGAGCGCTACACTCCTTTGAGACTTGCCCACGCACCATTCGGCCGTCGCAAGGAGGCTTGATGAATGATGAATTGCAACACCTGAAAAACCTTGGCAAGACGTCGGCACAATGGCTGCATGCGGTGGGCATCCATAGCGCTTCGGACTTGCGCCGCCTGGGGGCGGTGGATGCCTATCGGGCCGTGCGGACCCGAGGGTTTCGAGCCTCGAAGGTGCTGTTGTACGCCATTGAAGGCGCACTGATGGATGTGCACTGGAATGACATTCCGGCAGAACGCAAGGAAGCACTCAACAAACAGCTGGATGCCATTTCTTCACGCCAAAAGAACTGACCTGGCAGGCTTTTTATGTATTTACTGGGGGAACAACCGGCTTACGCCGATGCCTTGATCAATCAGTTGCAGAGCATCCCGCCGCGCCTGCTGGAAGGCCTGCTGCCGTCCGGCGATGTGTTGGAAGTGGCCCCTTCCAAAGACCTCTCCAGCAGCCTTGCCGACAGCCAGTTGTTCCTGCTCGGAAGCGGCCAGGTACAAGCCAGCGTCGATGAGCGCCCACTGTTTTATCTGCATGAAGGCGATCTGCTCGGACTGCGCCGAGGAGCTGAGTTGCCTCACTGGCAACTCAGCAGCGAGCAGCCGTTGAGCCTGATCCCCTATCAGCGTTCCGCGGTGTTCCAGCATCTGTATGCCGACGAACAGCGGGCCGAACTGTTTCTACAGTACCTGATCGGACAAACCGCCCTGCTCTCCGATGCCGTTGCCCGCCTCAAGCAGCCCGAGTTGCGCAACAGCAACGGCTTTCAACGCGTGGCCAAGGGCGAAGTGCTGATTCGCCAGGGCGATGACGCCGATCATGTGTTCGTCATCATCGAAGGGCACGCCGAAGCCTTTGTCGACGGGCACAAGGTCGGGGATGTGCCCAAGGACGAGATCTTTGGTGCGATGGCCATTTTTACCGGGGAGAAACGCAACGCCAGCGTGATTGCCAGCGAGCCATCCACCCTGATGCTGATCCCCAAGAGCCAGTTTCTCAGCCTGACCCAGAGTAATCCACGTATCGCCCATAGCCTGATCGAAAGCATGGCACGGCGAATCGACCTGTTGAACAAGGAAGTCAGCCGCCTGCACAGCCTGAGCGCTAACCTTTGAAGCCCCGTTTTACAAGCAATCCAAACGAGCGTTTGGCGGAATTCGCAGAAACAGGAAAAACTTTGTTGACTTGGAAATGAGAATCGTTATGATTATCACAGCTGGTCGCGAGATCAGTCGATAACCTGGAAGACCAGTGGTTCGGACTCTCAGATTATCTCCTCATCAGGCTAATCACGGTTATTTGACCCGGCTCTTGCCGGGTCTTTTTTTGCCTGAAAAAAGCCTACTGGCGCATCTGGGCGCAGTAGTCCTTCTCCGGCAACCGCGCGCTGTACCACACGTAATCCGCGCTTTGCGGCGATACGTGCATGCCCTTCTGCGCCAGCATCAGTACCACGGTGCCGTTCGATGCGTCGAGGTCCCGCAGGTGAACCGGCACCCCGACATCCCTGCGTGCATGAAAGGCCCCGGCAAACAGCAGCGCCGGCGTCGGTGCCGCCAGCAAGCGCTCGGCCATGCGTCGGTCGCGCTGCTGCTGAACCGCCAGCATCGCTGGCATCTGGCTTTCGGGCAGCAGGCCACAATGGGAGTCACGAACTTGCTGCAGCAACTCATTGCGCACCAAGGCGGCATTCGAGTGCTCGCCACTCAAGGCTGGTGCCTGGCGATAGATGTCGCGAACTTCGGAGCTATCCAGATTGGCGGCCAGCAACGGATAAGGCTGGAGCAACGCATAGCGCACGACAGGTCCGTACAGCGCCCAGTCCCACCCCGGCGACCAGGCCAATGCATCTGGCAGATCATCGGGCAAGCCCTGCGCCGCCTTGTGCTGGCGGAGCGAGTCGACCCGCGGCTGCTGGTCCGGCGTGAGCATCTCCAACAGCAGGCTGCCTTGCGTGCGCTGGGTCGCCATCGCCTGCAACAACCACAGCTGCAAGGCGTGATGCTCGGGGTGGTCATGCTGCTCGCCGACAATCACCCGCGGCGCCCGGGCCAGACGAATGACCAGTTCCTCTGGAGTCAGGAGCTTTCCACTGCGCAAGTCCTGAATCGCCCCGTGTTCAGCCTGGACCGGAAGTTCAGGCATGACCGACACGCCCTCGCAGGCGCCCAGCAGCAACACACTCAGGATCAATAACACACGCATGTGGCGTCTCCGCGAATCGCCTCAGCGGGCGATGATCAAAGGGTGGCCGCGCTCGGGGTGCGCCTGCACCAGTACCTCCAGTCCGAACACCGCCTTGAGCGGTTCGGGCCGCAGCACCTGCGCCGGGCTGTCCAGCGAGTGGGGCCGCCCGCCTTCGAGCAGCAACAGGCGATCACAATATCGCGCGGCGAGGTTCAGATCATGCAGGATCACCAGGACCGTGACCCCACGATCGGCAAATTCGCGGATGGCCTGCAACGTGACATGTTGATGCAAGGGATCGAGGGCCGAGGTCGGCTCATCGAGCAACAGGGTCTGGCCGACCGCGCCCGGCCACAGCTGCGCCAACACCCGGGCCAGGTGCACGCGCTGACGCTCGCCGCCCGACAAGGCCACATAGCTGCGACCGTGCAGGTGCCCGGCATCCGCCGCTTGCAGGGCCTGCAGGACGATCTCGTCATCCCGCGCCCGGCCGCTTTGATAAGGCAGGCGCCCCAGGCCGACGACCTCTTCGACCCGGAAGGCGAACTCGAGCGTCGAACTTTGCGGCAACACCGCCAGCCTTTGCGCCTTTTGCCCGCCGTCCCACCTGGAGAGCTCACGCTGATCCAGCCAGACCTGACCCTGATCGGGTTTCAGCTCGCCGCACAAGGCCGCCAGCAAGGTGCTTTTGCCCGCGCCATTGGGCCCCAGCACTCCCAGCACTTCACCGGGCTTGAGCTCGAGGTCGATCCCTTCCAGCACGGTTTTCCTGCCACGGCGCACCGCCAGATTTTCCGCTCGCAGCATCAGGCGCGCCCTCGCAATAACAAAAACAGAAAGAATGGCGCCCCGATGAAAGCAGTCACGATGCCGATGGGCAGCTCCGCAGGCGCCAGCGCCAGGCGCGCCACCAGATCCGCCAGCAACAGCAGGCTGGCGCCGGCCAGTATCGACGCCGGCAACAAGGTCCGGTGGTCAGGCCCCGATAGCAGTCGCACCAGATGGGGCACCACCAGCCCGACAAAGCCGATCAACCCGGCAGCAGCGACAGCCGCGCCGACCCCCAGCGCGGTACAGAACACCAACTCCCGCTTCAGCCGTTCGACATCGATCCCCAGATGACCGGCTTCAGACTCCCCCAGCAGCAAGGCATTCAAGGCCTTGGCCCGGCGTGGCAGCCACAATGCCACGGCCGCGCTGATCAGCAGCAGCGGCCACAACCTCGAATAACTGGCACCGTTGAGACTGCCCAGGTTCCAGAACGTCAGGGTGCGCAGGGTCGCGTCGTCGGCCAGGTAGGTGAAAAGGCCCACCGCCGAGCTGGCCAGCGCCGTCAACGCGATCCCGGCCAGCAGCATGGTCGCCACATGGGTCTGGCCGTTGCGCCGCCCCAGGCGGTAGACCAGCCACGCCACCACCAGACCACCGAGAAAGGCACAGAACGACAGCAGGTAAGGACCGATCGCTTCCGGCACGCCACCCAGCAACGAGCCACCGACGATGGCAAAGGCCGCGCCCAGCGCCGCGCCACTCGAAACGCCTACCAGCCCCGGGTCGGCCAGGGGATTGCGAAACAGCCCTTGCATCGCCACGCCGGACAGGGCCAGGACGCCCCCTACGGCCAGCCCCAGCAAGGTGCGTGGCAGGCGAATCTGCCCGAGGATCAGTTCAGCCTGCTCCAGCCCCTGCCCCTCAATAGGCAGGCCCAGCAAACGCAGGGCGGCACGCAGGGTGTCGAGCAACGGCAGGCTGACCGGCCCGAGTGCCAGGGACAGCCAGATCGCCAACAGACACAGCAGGCTCAGGCCAATGAACAGCGCACGGGGTTTAAGCAAAGGGGTCATTGGGCGGTGCTGGCCTGGCTCGACTCGGCTGGATAGAAACCGGCCGACAGCCTTTTCAGGCTCTGTGGCAAGCGCGGCCCCAGGCCTCCCACCAGCAAGGTCGGATCAATCTCGAAGACCCGGCCGGCCTTGGCCGCGCCGCTGGAGGCGAGAATCGGGTTCTCCTTGAACAGCGCGGCGCGGGCTGCCTCACCACTCAGGCTGCGATCGGCAAACACCAGCACCTCGGGGTTGAGTTCGGCCAACGACTCATTGGAAAAGGGCTTGTAGCCCGTGTGGGTCGCAAGGTTGCGTCCGCCCGCCTGCTGCAGCAGCCAGTCGGCGGCCGTGTCCTTACCGGCAATCAGAGGTTTGCCACCCGCATGCCCGAGCAACAGCAGCACACCTGGCGCGACCTGTTTCTTCTGGGCCTGGCCGACCCAGGCCCGCTGCTGCTCCAACTGCTGCAGGTATTGCTCGAACAGCTGCGTCGCCTTGTCTTCGCTACCCAGCAACTTGCCCAGATGCTGCAAATTGCCCCGCAGGGTCGGCAGGTCGGCCTGGGCCGAGAACAGCTCGACCTGCACCCCAGCGCTGCGCACCTGCGAGAGTACTGGCGGCGGCCCCATCTCTTCGGTACCCACCAGAATCTGCGGGCGCAGGCTGAGAATGCCTTCCGCCGACAACTGACGCTGATAACCGATACTCGGCAGGCTCTTCAGGGATTCGGGATGCTGGCTGGTGGTGTCCACGCCCACCAGCTTCGATTCGGCGCCCAGCGCGCTCACCCATTCGGACAAGGCGCCGCCGGCGCTCACCCAGCGTTGTGGTAGCTCGGCCGCCGCAGCGGCATGGCTGGCCAGAAGTCCGACACAGAGCGCGATTGCGCGGGCACTCGAACGCATAAAGGTATTTCCTTCAGAGAGTGGGCCCACGGAAACCGCCGTACATGTGACATGCCCTGCAACCCAGGCATCGAAATGAGCAAGCGCCCCACAGGCGAAGCGGCCATTTGATAATTGTTTGCATTTGACCGTCAAGCACAGACATGTTTCACCAAGCGCCCACAGGAAAACTGTGACAGCCTGAGCCCAGAGCCGTCGGTTACCGAGGATAGACATGAAGTTTCTTTGCCCCCCCGGCGATCTGCCGGAGGCTTCCAGCCGAGGTTTCAACCTTGAAGGCCAGCCGCTTTTCGCAGTGCGCCGCGATCGACAGGTATACGTCTACACCAATCGCTGCCCCCATCGCGGGGTCGCTCTGGAGTGGCAACCCGACCAGTTCCTCGATCCCAGCGCCAGCCTGATCCAGTGCGCCACCCACGGTGCGCTGTTTCTGATCGAAAACGGTGAATGCGTGGCCGGCCCCTGTGCCGGGCAATCCCTGACGGCCATCCCCTGCCGGGAAGACAGCCAGGGCATCTGGGTTCAGCTTTAGCCGTTGAGCAATACGTCCAGACGACGGTCGATGCACACTTCCTCGGCGGTCAAGCATACCCCGTAGGCCAGTACCTCGACCCCGGACACCACCGCCTCGCGCAGCGCCGCGGCATAACCGGGGTCGATCTCTTCGGCCGGTCGCACCGCTTCGACACCCGACAGGTTGACGCAATACAACTGCACCGCGCGAATACCGTCCCGCGCCAGACAGGCCAATTCCCGCAGGTGCTTGGCCCCACGCTGGGTCACCGCATCCGGAAAGGCCGCGACCGCGGAGCCGTCAAAGCCCAGGGTGACGCTTTTGACCTCGACAAAAGCCGGGCCGTCCAGATAGTCCAGGCGGAAGTCGATACGACTGTTTTCCTGGCCATAGGGCACTTCCCGCTTGAGGGCGGTAAAACCGTTCAACTCAGTGATCACCCCGGCGTGCAAGGCTTCTTCCACCAGCGTGTTGGCCCGCGCCGTATTGACGCAAGCCAGCCGCCCCTGGGGCGTTTCGCTGATTTCCCAGGTCCCCGGCAATTTGCGCTTGGGGTCATTGGAACGGCTGAACCAGACCTGCCCGCCCTCGACCATGCAATTGAACATGGAACCGGTGTTGGGACAGTGAATGGTCAGCAACTCGCCGCCAATGGTCTCGATATCAGCGAGAAAACGCTTGTAACGACGGACCAGGCGACCTTCTTCGAGTGGGGGATGAAAACGCATCAGCCTTGCCAGCTCCGCAGGCCACGGGCAATCCGCTCCACCGCTTCCTGCAGGCGCGGCAGGCTCTGGGTGTAGGCGAACCGGACATGGTGCCCGGCCTGATGGCGACCGAAATCCAGCCCCGGGGTAAAGGCAATGTGTTCGGTCTCGAGGAAATGCCGGCAGAAGGCAAAGGCATCGCCGCCGAAGGCGCTGATATCGGCATACAGGTAGAACGCCCCTTCCGGCTCTACCGCAATGCCAAAACCCAACTCGCGCAGGGCTGGCAGGAGGAAGTCGCGGCGCCGCTGAAACTCGTTGCGACGCTCTTCGAGAATACTGATGGTGTCTGGCTCGAAGCAGGCAAGCGCAGCGTACTGGGCCATGCTCGGGGCACTGATGTAGAGGTTCTGCGCCAGCTTCTCCAACTCGCCGACCGCCGCCTGCGGCGCCACCAGCCAGCCCAGGCGCCAGCCGGTCATGCCGAAATATTTGGAAAAGCTATTAAGGACAAAGGCGCTGTCATCGACTTCCAGCACGCTGGCGGCATCGCAGCCGTAGGTCAGGCCGTGGTAGATCTCGTCCACCACCAGATGACCGTTACGCGCCTTCACCGCGGCCGACAACCCCGCCAGTTCGTCGCGGGAAAGCAAGGTCCCGGTGGGGTTGGCCGGCGATGCCACCAGGGCGCCGACACTGTCCTGATCCCAATAGCGCTCCACCAGATCCGGTGTCAGCTGATAACGCACGTCCGGACCGACCGGCACCAGTTGCGCCGCGCCTTCCACCAGGCGCAGGAAGTGCCGGTTGCAGGGGTAGCCTGGGTCCGCCAGCAGCCAGTGCTTGCCGGGGTCGACCAGCAAGCTGCTGGTCAGCAGCAGCGCACCGGAACCACCGGGAGTGATCATGATGCGCTCGGGGTCGATGTCCAGCCCGTAACGCTGCCGATAGAAACCGGAGATGGCCGTGCGCAGCTCGGGAATCCCGCGGGCGGCGGTGTAGCGGGTCCTGCCCGCTTCCAGCGCGGCCTGCCCGGCCTTGATGATCGGCTCAGCCGTGGTGAAGTCCGGTTCACCGATTTCCAGGTGAATCACATCGTGCCCGGCCGCTTGCAGCTCATTGGCACGGGCCAGCAGGGCCATCACGTGGAAAGGTTCGATAGCGCGGCTGCGCGCACTGTAGGGCTGAGCCATTAGCCTTCCTTCATTGAAGTGAGCAAAAAACCGATTCTACCCAACCCCGGGGACAAGGGAGAGCCCAAAGCCTTTGAGCCCCGCCATCCAACCCATTAAAGAACACCGACACCAGGCCCAGGCTTGGCTAAAATCATTAATTGACCAGGCCCCCGAACAGACCAGGCCAGGCGGCATCGACCTTTGCAAGCGCCGCGGGACGCGGGCTCGACAACCGGGAGTAGCGCCGTCCGATTTGATCTGGTAAGTTCGCCCGCTTGCAGTCGCAGGGCCGGCATGTGTCGGTGATGGAGCAATCCTGCGCAATGGATTACATGAGTAGAGGCGGTCCATTTCATGCCCACCCAAGCAAAGCAACAGAATCAATCGATCAGCGGCTTCGAGCCTTATGTTGAAACCGCAGGCGAAGAGTACATGGGCAAGCCCATGCGCGAGCACTTCACCAAGATCCTGAACAAGTGGAAACAGGACTTGATGCAGGAAGTCGATCGCACTGTTGATCACATGAAAGACGAAGCAGCCAACTTCCCCGATCCGGCCGACCGTGCCAGCCAGGAAGAAGAATTCAGCCTGGAACTGCGCGCCCGCGACCGTGAGCGCAAGCTGATCAAGAAGATCGACAAGACGCTGCAACTGATCGAAGACGAAGAATACGGCTGGTGCGAATCCTGCGGCGTCGAGATCGGTATTCGCCGCCTGGAAGCCCGCCCTACCGCCGACATGTGTGTCGACTGCAAGACCCTGGCGGAAATCAAGGAAAAACAAGTCGGCAAATAATCGCTGGCTTGAATGAAAAACGGAGCGTGCGAACGCTCCGTTTTTGTTTCTGCCGCCTCCCCCCTGTAGGAACGAGCTTGCTCGCGATGGCGATCCGCCAGACGCCATCGTCACCTCGGGACCGAACGAAGTAACATCCTCTCCATGACTGCCTCTCACGCCTCTTCCTACATCGGGCGCTTTGCCCCAACCCCCAGCGGGCACCTGCATTTCGGCTCGCTGGTCGCAGCCCTGGCCTCCTACCTCGATGCCCGCGCCGTCGGCGGCCGCTGGTTGTTGCGCATGGAAGACCTTGATCCCCCCCGGGAAGAGCCCGGCGCCCAGGCGGCCATTCTCAAGGCCCTGGAAAGCTACGGCTTCGAGTGGGACGGTGAAATGGTCCGCCAGAGCGAGCGGCACGCGGCCTACGCCGAAGTCCTCGACCGTCTGTTCAACCAGGGCCTGGCTTACGCCTGCACCTGTTCACGCAAGCAACTGGAGCCCTACCACGGCATTTATCCGGGCCTGTGCCGCAATGCCGGACATGGCCAGGAAGATGCCGCCATCCGCTTGCGCGTACCGGAGCTGGAATATCGTTTCACCGATCGGGTCCAGGGCGAATTCCGCCAGCACCTGGGACGGGATGTGGGCGACTTCGTGATCCGCCGCCGCGACGGCCTCTACGCCTATCAACTGGCAGTGGTGCTCGACGACGCCTGGCAAGGGGTGACCGATATCGTCCGCGGCGCCGACCTGCTGGACTCCACCCCGCGCCAGCTGTACCTGCAAGAGTTGCTCGGCCTGCCACAGCCGCGCTACCTGCATGTGCCGCTGATCACCCAGCCGGATGGGCATAAACTGGGCAAGTCCTACCGCTCCCCGCCGCTGGCCGCGGACCAGGCCACACCACTGCTGTTGCGTGCCCTGCGCGCCCTGGGGCAGAAAACCGACAGCGAAATGGTCCATGCCAGCCCTCGGGAAGTGCTGAGCTGGGGCATCGAACACTGGGATGCTTTACTGATCCCACGCACACTGAGCGTGCCCGAAGCGCAAATCCGCTGACGCCCCTTGCAGGTTGGCGCCCATCCGTTACCATCGCCGCACGTTTTCGGGCACGCACACAATAAAGAGAGGCCGAGATGTACATCTATCGCTTGGTCCTGCTGCTGGTAGTGGGGATCTATCTGTTCTCCCCCGCCATCATGGATTGGTGGATCGATGCTACGGGCGCCTGGTATCGCCCGTATCTGCTCTGGCTGATCCTGATCGTCGTGACCTTCATCCTGCAGAGCCAAAAAGATGCCGATGAGCTTTAGCCTGACCCAGATGATCCTGATCAGCGCCGCGTACCTGCTGGTGCTGTTCGGGGTGGCCTGGATCAGCGAACGCGGCATGATCCCGCGCTCGATCATCCGCCACCCGCTGACCTACACCCTGTCCCTCGGGGTCTACGCCAGCGCCTGGGCCTTTTATGGCACGGTCGGCCTGGCCTATCAGTACGGCTACGGTTTCCTTTCCAGTTATCTCGGGGTTTCCGGTGCCTTCCTGCTGGCGCCGGTGCTGCTTTACCCGATCCTGAAAATCACCCGCACCTACCAACTGTCGTCGCTGGCCGACCTGTTCGCCTTCCGTTTTCGCAGCACCTGGGCCGGCGCGCTGACCACGGTGATCATGCTGGTCGGGGTATTGCCGCTGCTGGCCTTGCAGATCCAGGCAGTCGCGGACTCCATCGGTATCCTCACCCGCGAGCCGGTGCAGCACCGGGTGGCCCTGAGCTTCTGCGCGCTGATCACCCTGTTCACCATCTTCTTCGGCTCCCGGCACATCGCCACCCGGGAAAAGCACGAAGGCCTGGTGTTCGCCATCGCCTTCGAGTCGGTGATCAAGCTGATCGCCATCGGCGGCGTCGGCCTCTATGCCCTGTACGGTGTGTTCGATGGCCCGCAACAGCTGGAACTCTGGCTGCTGCAGAACCAGACCGCCCTCGCCGCCCTGCACACGCCATTGCAGGAAGGACCGTGGCGCACCCTGCTGCTGGTGTTCTTCGCCTCGGCGATCGTGATGCCGCACATGTACCACATGACTTTCACCGAGAACCTCAACCCGCGCTCGCTGGTCAGCGCCAGCTGGGGCCTGCCGCTGTTCCTGTTGCTGATGAGTCTGGCGGTACCGCTGATCCTCTGGGCCGGCTTGAAACTGGGCGCCACCACCAATCCCGAATACTTCACCCTCGGCATCGGCATCGCCGCCAACAAACCGGCATTGGCCTTGATGGCCTATATCGGTGGGCTTTCCGCCGCCAGCGGCCTGATCATCGTCACGACCCTGGCGCTGTCGGGGATGGCCCTCAACCATCTGGTGCTGCCGCTGTATCAGCCACCGGCCGAAGGCAACATCTACCGTTGGCTGAAATGGACCCGCCGCGCACTGATCGTGGCCATCATCATGGCCGGCTATGCCTTCTACCTGCTGCTGGGAGCCGAACAGGACCTGGCCAACCTCGGCATCGTGGCCTTTGTCGCGACCCTGCAGTTCCTCCCCGGCGTACTCTCGGTGCTGTACTGGCCGACTGCCAACCGGCGCGGCTTCATCGCCGGGCTGATGGCCGGGACGCTGGTGTGGCTGGTGACCATGTTGCTGCCGCTGATCGGCAACTTGCAGGGCTTTTATATACCGCTGCTGAACATGATCTACGTGCTGGACGACACCAGTTGGCACATGGCGGCTATCGCCTCGCTGGCCGCCAACGTCCTGATGTTCACCCTGATTTCGCTGTTCACCAACGCCAGCTCCGAAGAAGCCAGCGCCGCCGAAGCCTGCGCGGTGGACAACGTGCGCCGGCCGCAACGTCGCGAACTGCATGCTGCCTCACCCCAGGAGTTCGCCACCCAGCTGGCCAAGCCCCTGGGTGCCAAGGCCGCGCAGAAGGAAGTCGAGCAGGCGCTGCGCGACCTCTACCTGCCCTTCGACGAACGCCGCCCCTATGCCCTGCGCCGCTTGCGCGACCGTATCGAGGCCAACCTGTCCGGCCTGATGGGCCCCAGCGTGGCCCAGGACATGGTGGAAACCTTCCTGCCCTACAAGGCCGGCGGCGAAAACTATGTGACCGAAGACATTCACTTCATCGAAAGCCGGCTCGAGGACTACCACTCGCGCCTGACCGGCCTGGCCGCCGAGCTCGATGCCTTGCGCCGCTACCACCGCCAGACCTTGCAGGAGCTGCCGATGGGCGTCTGTTCCCTGGCCAAGGACCAGGAAATCCTCATGTGGAACAAGGCCATGGAAGAGCTCACCAGCATTCCGGCGCAGCATGTGGTCGGTTCGCGCCTGAGCACCATCGCCGATCCCTGGAGAGAACTGCTGCAAGGCTTCATCAACATCCCCGATGAACATCTGCATAAACAGCACCTGGCCCTCGACGGCCAGACCCGCTGGCTGAACCTGCACAAGGCCGCCATCGACGAACCCCTGGCCCCGGGCAACAGCGGCCTGGTGCTGCTGGTGGAAGACCTGACCGAAACCCAGATGCTCGAAGACAAGCTGGTGCATTCCGAGCGGCTGGCCAGCATCGGCCGCCTGGCCGCCGGCGTGGCCCACGAAATCGGCAACCCGATCACCGGTATCGCCTGCCTGGCGCAGAACCTGCGCGAGGAGCGCGAAGAAGACGGCGAACTCACCGAAATCAGCGGCCAGATCCTCGAGCAGACCAAGCGCGTATCGCGCATCGTCCAGTCGCTGATGAGCTTCGCCCACGCCGGCAGCCACCAGCACAACGACGAAGCCGTGTGCCTGGCCGAGGTGGCGCAGGACGCCATTGGTCTGCTGGCGCTGAACCGGCGCAACTTCGAAGTGCAATTCTTCAACCTGTGCGATCCGGACCACTGGGTCGATGGCGACCCGCAGCGGCTCGCCCAGGTACTGATCAACCTGCTATCCAATGCCCGCGACGCCTCACCGGCGGGCAGCGCGGTACGGGTCAAGAGCGAGGCCGGCGAACACACGATCGACCTGATCGTCGAAGACGAAGGCAGCGGCATCCCCTCGAGCATCATGGATCGACTGTTCGAACCCTTCTTCACCACCAAGGATCCTGGCGAGGGCACCGGACTGGGCCTTGCACTGGTCTATTCCATCGTTGAAGAGCATTATGGACAAATCACCATCGACAGCCCGGCTGACACCGAAAGCCAACGCGGCACCCGTATCCGGGTGACTTTACCGCGTCATGTCGAAGCGACGTCCGCTGTGAACTGAGACCGTCGAGAGAATCGAATCAATGCCGCACATTTTGATCGTCGAAGACGAAACAATTATCCGCTCCGCCTTGCGCCGCCTGCTGGAACGCAACCAGTACCAGGTCAGCGAAGCCGGTTCCGTGCAGGAAGCACAAGAGCGTTTCAGCATTCCCACGTTCGACCTGATCGTCAGCGACCTGCGCCTGCCAGGCGCCCCCGGCACCGAACTGATCAAGCTCGGCCAGGGCACCCCGGTGCTGATCATGACCAGCTACGCCAGCCTGCGCTCGGCGGTCGACTCGATGAAGATGGGCGCGGTGGACTACATCGCCAAGCCTTTCGACCACGACGAAATGCTCCAGGCCGTGGCGCGCATCCTGCGCGACCGCCAGACCGCGCAAAGCAGCCCCAACGAGCGGCCGGCCGCCAAGCCGGGCAACGGTGCGGACAAAGCCAGCGCCAGCAACGGCGAAATCGGCATCATCGGTTCCTGCCCACCGATGCAGGATCTGTACAGCAAGATCCGCAAGGTCGCCCCGACAGACTCCAATGTACTGATCCAGGGTGAGTCCGGGACCGGCAAGGAACTGGTAGCCCGCGCCCTGCACAACCTGTCCAAGCGTGCCAAGGCGCCAATGATCTCGGTGAACTGCGCGGCCATTCCGGAAACCCTGATCGAGTCCGAGCTGTTCGGACATGAAAAAGGCGCCTTCACCGGTGCCAGCGCCGGGCGCGCCGGCCTGGTGGAAGCGGCGGACGGCGGCACCCTGTTCCTCGACGAAATCGGCGAACTGCCACTCGAAGCCCAGGCCCGCCTGTTGCGTGTGCTGCAGGAAGGCGAGATTCGCCGGGTCGGTTCGGTGCAATCGCAGAAGGTCGATGTGCGCCTGATCGCCGCGACCCACCGCGACCTCAAGAGCCTGGCCAAGATCGGCCAGTTCCGTGAAGACCTGTATTACCGCCTGCACGTGATTGCCCTGAAACTGCCAGCCCTGCGCGAGCGCGGCGCCGACGTCAACGAAATCGCCAATGCCTTCCTCGCCCGTCAAAGCGCGCGCGTGGGCCGCACTGACCTGAAGTTCGCTCCGGACGCCGAGCAAGCCATTCGTCACTACTCGTGGCCAGGTAACGTTCGCGAACTGGAAAACGCCGTCGAGCGCTCGGTCATCCTGTGCGAAAGCCCGGAAATCTCCGCCGAGCTGCTGGGTATCGATATCGAACTGAGCGATCTGGAAGACGACGAATTCATCGGCCTGGCGCCCCAGGCCGCCAACGCCAACAACAGCAGCCACGAGCCGACCGAAGACCTGTCGCTGGAAGACTACTTCCAGCATTTCGTCCTCGAGCACCAGGACCATATGACCGAGACCGAACTGGCGCGCAAACTGGGCGTCAGCCGCAAATGCCTGTGGGAACGCCGCCAGCGCCTGGGCATCCCACGGCGCAAGACCGGGGTCGCCAGCGAAAGCTGAAGTCCGGCGGTAACGGGTTGCGGGTAACACGCGACCTTGTGAAAAAACTGTTACCTCAGTCATTTCACGTAACAAAAGCCGGGGCTTAAGGTAACGAAGCCCCGGCTTTTTTTCGCCCGCGAAAACCTCAAAACCACGCCTAACCCCTTGTTTTACTGGGCTTCGCAAAAGTTGGCACGGCACCTGCTATATGTTTGGTACAAGAACAATAACAAGCAATGCATAAGACAATAAAAATAAGACGAATCGACTCACGCACAATAAAAACAACACGGCGGAGGCGCAGCTAACTGATTCTTTTGGAGAGGCGTTGTCATTGGGGCTTGCCCCACAACCAGGCCGAGAACAACAAAAACTGCCCTAAGGCAGAGCCTGAACTGGTTGGATCATCGATCATTGCAACACAGCGACCAAAGCAATCCGTTTGCTCTTGGCTCCCGATTGGGAGGGTCATCCTGGGTTAACCAGGTGACAAGGGCGTTAAACAAAAACAAAAAGCCCGAAACCAATAATAAAAATAGAGCACGCAAACACTTCTGGGGGAGCTTCGGCTCCCCTTGTGGTTTCCGCGATTGCGACTTTACTGACGCAAAGCCCCGCCAACCCGCGTTCCAAAGCCCCGCACACGACTCGCCGCAGCTTCCTACACCATCCCCCGACTAAATGCTAGAATCCCCGCCCATCATGCGGTCATTCTTCGTTATGGCCGAACATTCCTTCAAACAGTGCATCCCATGCTGAAGAAGTTGTTCCAGTCATTCCGTTCTCCCTTGCGTCGTACGCAACACAAACGCAGCACGCCTGAAGTGCTCAACAGCAGCCAACACTCGCTGCAACGCGCCCAGTTCAGCCGTTATGCGGTGAACATCGTCGAACGCCTGCAGAACGCCGGCTACCAGGCCTACCTGGTCGGCGGTTGCGTGCGCGACATGTTGCTCAATATCACCCCCAAGGATTTCGACGTCGCCACCAGCGCCACGCCGGAACAGGTGCGGGCCGAATTCCGCAACGCGCGGATCATCGGCCGTCGGTTCAAGCTGGTGCATATCCACTTCGGTCGCGAAATCATCGAGGTCGCGACCTTCCGCGCCAACCACCCACAAAACGATGAAGAGGAAGACAGCAACCAGTCCTCGCGCAACGAAAGCGGGCGCATCCTGCGCGACAACGTGTACGGCACCCTCGAAGAGGACGCCCAGCGCCGCGACTTCACCATCAACGCCCTGTATTACGATCCGGTCAGCGAACGCATCCTCGATTACGCCAACGGCGTGCACGACATTCGCAATCACCTGGTCCGCCTGATCGGCGATCCACGCCAGCGCTACCAGGAAGACCCGGTACGCATGCTGCGGGCCGTGCGCTTCGCCGCCAAGCTGGATTTCGGCATCGAGAAACACACTGCCACACCGATCCGCGACCTGGCCCCCATGCTGCGGGAAATCCCCTCGGCGCGTCTGTTCGAGGAAGTGCTCAAGCTGTTCCTGTCCGGCCATGCCGCCGACACCTTCGAGATGCTGGTCGACCTGCAACTGTTCGATCCGCTGTTCCCGGCCAGCGCCGAGGCTCTGGAGTACAACCCGACCTACACCCATACGCTGATCAGCGAAGCCCTGGTCAATACCGACCTGCGCATCAAGCAGAACAAGCCGGTAACCCCAGCCTTCCTGTTCGCCGCGCTGCTGTGGCCTGCCTTGCCGGCTCGCGTGCTGCGCCTTCAGGAACGCGGCATGCCGCCGATTCCGGCGATGCAGGAGGCCGCTCACGAATTGATCAGCGAACAGTGCCAGCGCATCGCCATTCCAAAACGCTTCACCATGCCGATCCGCGAAATCTGGGACATGCAGGAACGTCTGCCACGCCGCAGCGGCAAGCGCGCCGATCAACTGCTGGACAACCCGCGGTTCCGCGCCGGCTATGACTTCCTGCTGCTGCGCGAAAGCGCCGGCGAACAGACCGATGGCCTGGGCGAATGGTGGACCGACTATCAGGACGCCAACGAAGCCGGTCGCCGCGACATGATTCGCGATCTGAGCGGCAAGGACGAAGCCGGCACAGGTCCGCGCAAGCGTCGCCGCAGCAGTGGCGCCAAACGCAAACGCGCCACCGCCGGCGCACCGAGCGCTTCCGGCGAATAACCCGATGGAACGCATCTACATCGGCATGGGCAGCAACCTGGCTGCCCCGGCAGAGCAATTGCGCAGCGCGATCGACGCCCTGGCGCAGTTGCCACACAGCCAACTGGCGGGGGTCTCGGCCTTCTATCAAAGCGACTCCCTGCTGCCCGGCCAACCGCGTTACACCAACGCCGTGGCCGCCCTGGACAGCAGCCTCGCGCCCCTCGAACTGCTGGACGCGCTGCAAGCCATCGAAAACGGCCAGGGCCGCGAGCGTCTCGAACGCTGGGGGCCACGTACCCTGGACCTGGACATCCTGCTGTTCGGCGATCGCCTGATCGATGAGCCGCGGCTCAAAGTGCCGCATTACCATATGCAGGCCCGGGCCTTCGTCCTCTATCCCCTGGCCGAACTGGCCCCCGTCGACCTGCAACTGGCCGACGGCCGCCACCTGCGCGATCTGCTCGCCGCCTGCCCATTTGTCGGCCTGGAACGCCTGGCCTGACTGCTGAAACGCATCAGTTACGGCGGTAACACTCACGCCGTAACAATGCGGTAACACATGCAATTGACTTCCCGAGTTCTCCTCACGACTATAGGCGTCCCGTTGCCGCCAACACGGCGTTACAGGGCGCAATCCAGGCCTTATAAGCACGACAACAGACCGTGCGCCTGCATAGATAAAGAATCACGCGCGTTACTCGCAGCAGTTTCCAGAGCGCCTGAATGAGGACCTTTTTTCATGCCAGACATCACCCTGACCACCCTGCAAGGCCTCAAGCAGAAAGGTGAAAAAATCACCATGCTGACCTGCTATGACGCGACCTTCGCCCACACCTGTTGCCAGGCTGGCGTTGAAGTACTGCTGGTGGGCGACTCCCTCGGCATGGTCTTGCAAGGGCACGACAGCACACTGCCGGTCACTACCACCGAGATGGCCTACCACGTCGCCGCGGTCAAACGCGGTAACAGTGGCGCCCTGATCCTCGCCGACCTGCCGTTCATGGCCTACGCCACCACCGAACAGGCCCTGAACAACAGCGCCCAGTTGATGCAGGCCGGTGCGCACATGATCAAGGTCGAAGGCGCGCTCTGGCTGGCGGAGTCCATCCGCCTGCTGGCCGAACGCGGTATCCCGGTCTGCGCCCACATGGGTCTGACTCCGCAATCGGTGAACATCCTCGGCGGCTACAAGGTCCAGGGCCGTAACGAAAACCAGGCCCGGCAGATGCGTGCCGACGCCATCGCCCTGGAAGCGGCGGGCGCAGCGATGCTGCTGCTCGAATGCGTGCCAAGCGAACTGGCGGCGGAAATCACCCAGGCGGTGAAAATTCCGGTGATCGGCATCGGTGCCGGCAGCGGCACCGACGGTCAGGTGCTGGTTCTGCACGACATGCTGGGCCTGTCCCTGAGCGGTCGCGCGCCGAAGTTCGTGAAGAACTTCATGGTCGGCCAGGAAAGCATCCAGGCCGCCCTGAGCGCCTACGTCAATGAAGTCAAGGCCGTGACCTTCCCAGGCGCCGAACACGGGTTTTCTGCATGAATACTGTCAAAACCGTACGTGAACTGCGTGCCGCCGTGGCCCGTGCCCGCAGCGAGGGCAAGCGCATCGGCTTCGTACCGACCATGGGTAACCTGCACAGCGGTCATGCGGCCCTGGTGACCAAGGCGGCCCAGCGGGTGGATTTCGTGGTGGCGAGCATTTTCGTCAACCCGCTGCAGTTCGGCGCCGGCGAAGACCTCGACAAGTACCCGCGGACCCTGGCCGCCGACCAGGAAAAGCTCCTGCAAGCCGGTTGCCATCTGCTGTTCGCCCCGACCGTCGAAGAGATGTACCCCGACGGCATGGACGGCCAGACCCGGGTCAGCGTGCCGCAACTCTCCGAAGGCCTGTGCGGCGCCAGCCGTCCCGGGCATTTCGAAGGAGTGGCCACGGTGGTCAGCAAGCTGTTCAACATGGTGCAGCCGGACCTTGCGGTCTTCGGTCAGAAGGACTTCCAGCAACTGGCGGTGATCCGCGCCCTGGTGCATGACCTGAACATGCCGATCCAGATCATCGGCGAGCCCACCGTACGTGCTGCCGACGGCCTCGCGCTGTCGTCGCGCAACGGCTACCTGAGCGAGGAACAACGTGCCATCGCCCCCGTGATCTATCGTGGCCTGACTCAAATCGCCGAGGCCATCAGCCAGGGCGAGCGGGACTATCCAAAGCTGCTGGACGAGCAAAAACGAGTGCTCGAAGCCGCAGGTTTGCGCCCCGATTACCTGGAAATCCGCCACGCCCGGACCCTGCGCCCGGCCACCGCGCAAGACCGCGACCTGGTGATCCTGGCGGCGGCCTATCTGGGCGCTACCCGCCTGATCGACAACCTGCATCTGGACCTCGACGCCTAGGTCCCAAAGGCCGATTGCCCGAAGCCCGACCTTCGGGCAAACTGCCGCCGCCCGGGGCCTGCAGCGATGCTGCGGGCCCTGTTCGAGGACCTGACCGAGAGAACCACTCATGCACGCCATCATGCTCAAGGCCAAGCTGCATCGCGCCGAAGTCACCCACGCTGTGCTCGACTACGAAGGCTCTTGCGCCATCGACGGTGAATGGCTGGACTTGTCCGGTATCCGTGAGTACGAACAGATCCAGATCTACAACGTCGACAATGGCGAACGCTTCACCACCTACGCCATTCGTGGCGAGGAAGGCTCGCGCATGATCTCGGTCAACGGCGCCGCCGCGCACAAGGCCAAGGTCGGCGACCGGGTGATCATCTGCGCTTACGCTCACTACAGCGAAGCCGAACTGCTCAACTTCAAGCCACGCATGCTCTATATGGCGCCGGGCAACGAGCTGAGCCACACCAGCCATGCCATCCCGGTTCAGGTCGCCTGAACCCCAGTCATTCTCACCCCCTGAAATCCCGTTCGTGCGCGGCTCTGAGGCGCCGGTGTAAAAAAGTACCGGCCGCAGGTCAGACAAAGCCAAGACAGATCAGCACGCGAGAGTTACTGTTATCGCCCTGCGTGCTTAATCGTGTCAGCGCAGGTTTGACCGAACGTTATTCTTCGAGCAGGACGTTCCGGGCTTTTCAGTGTCCAACAGGCAGTTCAAGTAAAAGGAAAACCGCAGCGATGGCGTACTACCGCACTCCTCACGACGTTACCGCTCTGCCCGCCTGGCAAGCGTTGAATGACCACCGCCAGGCCATGCAGGATTTCAGCATGCGCGAGGCCTTCAATGCCGACCCGCAGCGCTTTCATCAATTCAGCCTCAGCGGCTGTGGGCTTTTTCTCGATTACTCGAAGAACCTGATCACCTCCGAAACCCGCAACCTGCTGGTGGGCCTGGCCAACGAAGCCGGCCTGCAGGACGCGATCAAGGCGTTGTTCGCCGGTGAGCTGGTCAACTCTTCCGAAGGCCGTCCGGCCCTGCACACCGCCCTGCGCCGCCCGGTGGGCGACAAGCTGTCGGTCAACGGCGTCAACGTGATGCCGGAAGTGCACAAGGTGCTGAACCAGATCACCGAGCTGGTCGGGCGCATCCATGACGGCCTGTGGCGTGGCTACACCGAGAAGCCGATCACCGACGTGGTCAACATCGGCATCGGCGGTTCCTTCCTCGGTCCCGAGCTGGTGTCCGAAGCCCTGTTGTCCTACGCCCAGAAAGGCGTGCGTTGCCATTACCTGGCCAATATCGACGGCAGCGAGTTCCACGAGCTGTCCTCGAAGATCCGCGCCGAAACCACCCTGTTCATTGTCTCGTCGAAATCCTTCAATACCCTGGAAACCCTGAAGAACGCCCAGGCCGCACGCGCCTGGTACCTGGCTCAGGGCGGCTCCGAGGCCGAGCTGTATCGCCACTTCATCGCAGTGTCGAGCAACAACGCCGCCGCGGTAGCCTTCGGCATCCGCGAAGAGAACATCTTCCCGATGTGGGACTGGGTCGGCGGGCGTTACTCGCTGTGGTCGGCCATCGGCCTGCCGATCGCCCTGGCCATCGGCATGTCCAACTTCAAGGAACTGCTGTCCGGTGCCTACACCATGGACCAGCACTTCCAGACCGCGCCGTTCGAGCAGAACATGCCGGTTCTCCTGGCCCTGCTGGGCGTGTGGTACGGCAACTTCTGGGGCGCGCAAAGCCACGCGATCCTGCCGTACGACCACTACCTGCGCAACATCACCAAGCACTTGCAGCAGCTGGACATGGAATCCAACGGCAAGAGCGTGCGCCAGGACGGCACGCCGGTTTCCACCGACACCGGCCCGGTGATCTGGGGTGGCGTGGGCTGCAACGGTCAGCACGCGTACCACCAGTTGTTGCACCAGGGCACCCAGCTGATTCCGGCCGACTTCATCGTGCCGATCGTCAGCTTCAACCCGGTCGCCGACCATCACCAGTGGCTGTACGCCAACTGCCTGTCGCAAAGCCAGGCGCTGATGCTCGGCAAGACGCGCGCTGAGGCCGAGACCGAGCTGCGTGAAAAAGGCCTGAGCGAGGCCGAAGTCCAGAAGCTGGCACCGCACAAGGTGATCCCCGGCAACCGCCCGAGCAACACCCTGGTGGTCGAGCGCATCAGCCCACGCCGCCTGGGCGCGCTGGTGGCGATGTACGAACACAAGGTCTTCGTGCAGAGCGTGATCTGGGGCATCAACGCCTTCGACCAATGGGGCGTGGAGCTGGGCAAGGAGCTGGGCAAGGGCGTCTACAACCGCCTGGTCGGCAGCGAAGAAGCCCCGGCCGAGGATGCTTCGACCCAGGGCCTGATCAACTACTTCCGCGGTCGCCACCGCGGTTGATAGCCCGCTGAAATCCCCCTTCGCGAACCGGCCCGCTGCTGTGCAAACCCCATCCATTGCATAGCAGCGGGCCGATTCTCGATCGGTCGTCCAAGACCGCCCTCCCCTTGAACCCCTTCCGATCAAGGCGCATCTTTATTACTTGTCGCTAAAACAAGAATAAGGAACCGTCATGTTCGATATCAGCATGTTCCCCCAAGCCGATGCCGTCCGCCGGGCCGCACAATTGAGTCAGGACGACTACCAGCGGCTGTACCGCGAATCCATCGAGCACCCCAGTACCTTCTGGGCCGAACAGGCCACCCGCTTTCTCGACTGGAGCGCTCCCTGGCAAACCGTGCAGCGCTATGACCTGAAAACCGGCGCCGCCAGCTGGTTCGCCGGCGGCCAGTTGAACGTCAGCTACAACTGCATCGACCGCCATCTGGAAAAACGCGGCGATCAGGTAGCGATCATCTGGGAAGGCGACGACCCTGCCGAGTCGCTGCAAATCACCTACAAGAAACTCCATCACTACGTCTGCCGCCTGGCCAACGTCCTGAAAAGCCGCGGTGTGAAAAAAGGCGACCGGGTGTGCATCTACATGCCGATGATCCCCGAGGCGGCCTACGCCATGCTCGCCTGCACCCGTATCGGTGCGGTGCACTCGGTGGTCTTTGGCGGATTTTCCCCGGACGCGTTGCGCGACCGCATTCTCGACGCCGACTGCCGCACCGTGATCACCGCTGACGAAGGGGTGCGCGGCGGCAAGTTCATACCCTTGAAAAACAACGTCGACAAGGCTCTGCAAAGCTGCCCGAACGTCAGCACCGTGGTGGTGATCGAGCGCACCCAGAACCCGGTGAACTGGATCGAAGGCCGCGACCTCTGGTATCACCAGGCCCTGCGCGACGTCGAAGACGACTGCCCGCCGCAACCGATGGACGCCGAAGACCCGCTGTTCATCCTCTACACCTCAGGCAGCACCGGTAAACCCAAAGGCGTGCTGCACACCACCGGCGGCTACTTGCTGCAAGCGGCGATGACCTTCAAATACGTACTGGACTACCGCGAAGGCGAAGTCTTCTGGTGCACCGCCGACGTCGGCTGGGTCACCGGCCACAGCTACATCGTCTACGGCCCGCTGGCCAATGGCGCGACCACCCTGATCTTCGAGGGCGTGCCCAGTTATCCGAGCAGTTCGCGCTTCTGGGAGGTCATCGACAAGCACCGGGTGAACATCTTCTACACCGCCCCCACCGCATTGCGGGCGCTGATGCGCGAAGGCCCCGAGCCGCTGCAACACACCTCGCGCAGCAGCCTGCGCCTGCTGGGCACTGTCGGCGAGCCGATCAATCCGGAAGCCTGGGAGTGGTATTTCAATAGCGTCGGCGAGCAGCGCTGCCCGATCGTCGACACCTGGTGGCAGACCGAAACCGGCGGCATCATGCTCAGCCCGCTGGTCAGCGCCAGCTACATCAAGCCGGGCTGCGCCACCCGCCCGATGTTCGGCGTGCAACCGGTGCTGCTGGATGAGCACGGCAAGGAAATCAACGGCGCCGGCAGCGGCATCCTGGCGATCAAGGCCAGTTGGCCGGCGCAGATCCGCAGCGTCTACGGCGACCCGCAGCGCATGGTCGAGACCTATTTCAAACCCTACCCGGGCTACTACTTCACCGGCGATGGCGCGCGGCGCGATGAAGACGGCGACTACTGGATCACCGGACGCATCGACGACGTGATCAATGTGTCCGGGCATCGCATCGGCACCGCCGAAGTCGAGAGCGCCCTGGTCCTGCACGACAGCATCGCCGAGGCTGCGGTGGTCGGCTATCCCCACGACCTCAAGGGCCAGGGCATCTATGCCTTTGTCACCCCGATGAACGGCGTCGAGCCCAGCGAAGAACTGAAGAAGGAACTGTTGAGTCTGGTCAGTCGCGAGATCGGCAGTTTCGCCAAGCCGGAACTGATCCAGTGGGCGCCGGCCTTGCCGAAAACCCGCTCGGGCAAGATCATGCGGCGTATCCTGCGCAAGATCGCCTGCAACGAGCTCGACAGCCTGGGCGATACCTCGACCCTGGCCGACCCGAGCGTGGTCGAGGGCCTGATCGATAAACGCCTGAACCTCTGAGCGGGTCCTCGGGCCTCAACCAAGGAACAGCCAAGCGGTATGGAATTCATTCGCAGTCGTATCGAAACCCAGGTGATGAGCCTGGGTGGCCTGTCGCTGGGCCAGCTCGACCTGGACAACCCGAAGGGCGACCCGGGCCTGTTCGGCCCGGACGCCATCTGCTGGCAGGTGCATGGCGATTTCAGCAGCATGCTGATCGGCGGCATCAGCGCCTTGCTGATGCAGGCCCTGCACCCGCTGGCCCTGGCCGGGGTCTGGGATCACTCGAACTTCCGGGAAGACATGATCGGGCGCCTGCGGCGCACCGCACAGTTCATTTCCGGCACTACCTTCGGCTCGCGGCAGGATGCCGAATGGCTGATCGACAAGGTGCGCACCATTCACCTGCAGATTGTTGGCACCGCACCAGACGGCCGGCCCTATGCCGCCAGCGATCCGCAACTGCTGACCTGGGTGCATGTGGCCGAGGTCAACAGCTTTCTGGCGGCGCACCTGCGTTATCGCAACCCGCACCTGTCGCCTGCCGACCAGGACCGTTACTACGGGGAAGTCGCGCTGATCGCCGAGCGTCTTGGCGCCACTGATGTGCCGCGCTCGCGCCGGGCCGTGGCGGCTTACCTGGCACGGATGCGCCCCCAGTTGCTCTGCGATGAACGCAGCCGCGAGGTGCTGCGTTTGCTCTTGGCGGCACCTGCCCCAAGCCGCCTGGCCAAGCCATTTGGCTCGTTGATGATGCAGGCCGGCATCGACCTGTTGCCCGACTGGGCCAGCGATATGCTGGGCGTCAACCAGGGTCTGCTGCAACGCCAGCTGATCCGCGCCAGCGTCAACCGCAGTGCGCCGATGCTGCGCTGGGCGGTACGCAACGGCTCGATACATCGCGCACGCCGGCGCATGGGCCTGTAATACCCGACCGGGCGAACAGAACGCGACCCATCGGTTCGCGATTGGCAGCGTCGCGACCTTCTATGCAACCATGATTTTCCAAGTTCTCGCGCATCGGTCACCTTCCATAGCCACCGACCGATGCCGCCAATGACAATGAGGATTCGCGCCATGCAAGACGTCGTAATCGTTGCCGCCACCCGCACCGCGGTCGGCAGTTTCCAGGGTTCGCTGGCGAACATTCCCGCGGTCGATCTGGGGGCCGCGGTGATCCGCCAGCTGTTGGCCCAGACCGGCCTGGACGGCGCCCAGGTCGATGAGGTGATCATGGGCCAGGTGCTCACCGCCGGCGCCGGGCAGAACCCCGCGCGCCAGGCCGCGATCAAGGCCGGCCTGCCCCACGCCGTGCCGGCGCTGACCCTGAACAAGGTCTGCGGCTCCGGCCTCAAGGCCCTGCACCTGGGCGCCCAGGCGATCCGCTGCGGCGACGCCGAGGTGATCATCGCCGGCGGCCAGGAGAACATGAGCCTGGCCAATTACGTGCTGCCCGGTGCCCGCACCGGCCTGCGCATGGGCCACAGCCAGATGATCGACACCATGATCAGCGACGGCCTGTGGGACGCCTTCAACGACTACCACATGGGCATCACCGCCGAGAACCTGGTGGACAAATACGCCATCAGCCGCGAAGCCCAGGACGCCTTTGCCGCCGCCTCGCAGCAGAAGGCCGTGGCCGCCATCGAGGGCGGACGTTTCGTCGATGAGATCACCCCGATCCTGATTCCCCAGCGCAAGGGCGAGCCTGTGGCCTTCGCCACCGACGAGCAGCCGCGCGCCGGCACCACCGCCGAATCCCTGGGCAAGCTCAAGCCGGCCTTCAAGAAAGACGGCACGGTCACCGCCGGCAACGCCTCGTCGCTCAACGACGGCGCCGCCGCGGTGATCCTGATGAGCGCCGCCAAGGCCCGGGCTCTGGGCCTGCCGGTGCTGGCGAAGATCGCTGCCTACGCCAACGCCGGCGTCGACCCGGCGATCATGGGCATCGGCCCGGTGTCGGCCACCCGCCGCTGCCTGGACAAGGCCGGCTGGTCCCTGGAGCAACTGGACCTGATCGAAGCCAACGAAGCCTTCGCCGCCCAGGCGCTGTCGGTGGGCAAGGAGCTGGGCTGGGACGCGAGCAAGGTCAACGTCAACGGCGGCGCCATCGCCCTCGGCCACCCGATCGGCGCCTCGGGCTGCAGGGTGCTGGTGACCCTGCTGCATGAAATGCTCAAGCGCGATGCCAAAAAAGGCCTGGCGACCTTGTGCATCGGCGGCGGCCAGGGCGTGGCGCTGGCAATCGAACGCTGATCCAGCGCCCTTCCTGTAGGAGCGAGGCTTGCCCGCGATAAATCGTCAACGATGACGCGCCATACCTGTAACACTGCGGTGCCATGACGTTTGTTTCGCGGGTGATCGAGCGTCGACCGGCTGCTCCTACAGGGGGTGGTCGAAGCTGGTAGACTGCCCCGCCCAATCATCCGCAAGGCGCCCGCATGTCTTCCTTGAATCAGGCGCTGCGCGCCGCCCTCGATCATCGCCAGGACCTGCTCGTCGAGCTGCATCAGCAAGGCACCGACTGCTATCGGCTGTTCCATGGCAGCCAGGAAGGCGCCGGGGGCCTGACCATCGATCGTTACGGCCCGCAGCTGCTGGTGCAAAGCTTTCACCAGACGCTGGAACGCGATGCCTTGCTGCAATTGCACGAGACCGTCCAGCAGCAACTGGGCCTGGACACCCTGCTGGTCTACAACGACCGCTCCCGGGGCAACTCACGCATCGACCGCGAGGACTCGGTTTACCGCGCCGAAGAAGAGGCGCTCAAAGACCTGGTCGGTCACGAATGGGGCTTGAACTACCGGGTACGCGGTCGCCATGCCGGCCAGGACCCGCTGCTGTTTCTCGACCTGCGCAACGCCCGTGGCTGGGTCAAGGCCCACAGCGCCGGCAAGAGCGTGCTGAACCTGTTCGCCTATACCTGTGGCGTCGGCCTAAGTGCCGCGGCGGGCGGTGCCCGCGAGGTTTGCAACCTGGACTTCGCCGAGGGCAACCTGGCGGTCGGCCGCGAGAACGGCCAGCTCAATCCGCAATTGCCGGCCATGCAGTTCGTGCAATCGGATTACTTCCCGGCGATCCGGCAACTGGCCGGCCTGCCCATCAGCCAGCGCCGTGGACAAAAGCTGCCCAGCTACCCACGCCTGGAACAGCGCCAGTACGACCTGGTGCTGCTCGACCCGCCGGCCTGGGCCAAGAGTGCATTCGGCACCGTCGACCTGCTGCGCGACTATCAGAGTCTGCTCAAGCCTGCCCTGCTGGCCACCGCTGACAATGGCGTGCTGATCTGCTGCAACAACCTGGCGAAAGTCACGCTGGACGACTGGCGCGAACAGGTGCTGCGCTGTGCCGAAAAAGCCGGTCGCCCGGTGCGCGAATGGCAGGTGCTGACACCCGCTCGCGACTTCCCGTCCATGGACCAGCAACCGCCGCTCAAGACCCTGATCCTGCATCTGTGATCTGTTGCGAGGAATCTGAACAATCCTGTTTGCGACCGTCATGGGATTGTTTCGGAACCGGAAACGCATGCCATACTCCAACGCACTTCCGATTCAGATAGATGAAGCCTCGCATGTCCAAAGGATTGATCCGCGCTATTGGCGCCTTGTTGACCGCTCTCGCCCTGTACAGCCTGTTGGGCTTTCTGATTTTGCCGGGCATCGCCTTGCGAGTGGCCAATCAACAGTTGGCCAACTACGCGACGGTACCGGCAAAGATCCAGCGCATCGAACTCAACCCGTTCAGTCTCGAACTGACGCTCTGGGGCCTGAATATCGGCGAGCCGGGCAAGGAGCAGGTGGCCTTCGAACGTCTCTACGCCAACCTGCAGCTGGACAGCCTCTGGACCCGCGCGCTGCACCTGGCCGATATCGAGCTGGACAAACCCAAGAGCGAGATCCTGTTCGCCAAGGACGGCAAGCTCAACCTGCTGGGCCTGTTCAACCTGCCCGCCAGCGAACCCACTCCGGACGACCCCGAGGCCAAGCCGTTCCCCCTGCGTATCGGGCGCATCAAGCTGGCGGGCGGTTATGTGCACTTCCAGGACGCGCGGCCCAGCGAGCCCATCGATTTCCTCTACGACAAACTCGATCTCGAGCTGAAGAACCTCAGCACCCTGCCCGATGACAGTGCCGACATGACCCTGGTCGCCGCGGGCCCCGCGGGCGGTCAGATCGATTGGAGCGGCAATTTCAGCCTGACTCCGATCGCCTCCGAAGGCACCCTGAAAGTCACCGACGGCCAGATGAAAGCCTGGTGGCCCTATGTCCGCGATGCCTTGCCCCTGGTCCTCGAAGACGGCGTGCTGAACCTCAACACCCGCTACAAGCTGAACCTGTCCAAGGAAACCGAGCTGCTGCTCAGCGATGCCTCGGTCAGCGTGGCGCCTTTTGCCATCAAGGCCCCGGACGGTCGGCCACTGGCCCGTCTGGAGCGCCTGGACGTCAGTGAGACCACGGTCGACCTGGCCAAGCAGCAAGTGGTGGTCGGCAAGATCCGCAGTCAGAAACTGGAAACCTGGGCCGCCCTGGAGGCCGATGGTCAACTGGACTGGCAGAAGCTGTTCGCCAGCCAGCCGGCCAAACCGGCCGCCAAGCCCGCTCCGGCCGCCGCCGATACTCCGCCGGCTCCCGCTCCGGCGCCAAGCAAACCCTGGCAGGTGCTGCTCAAGGACGTGCAACTGCGCAATTACCAGGTGCACCTGGCGGACCGTCAGGCCAAGCCGGCCGTAGCTTTGGAAGTCGGCCCGCTGAACGTCGACGTGCAGAACTTCGACAGCCTCAACCAGTCGCCTTTCAACCTCAAGCTCGACACCGGAGTGGGCAAACAGGGCAAGATCCTCGCCAACGGCGTGGTCAACCTGCAACCGGTGACCGCCAAGCTGGCGGTGCAGACCAAGGACATCGACCTGCGGGTCGCCCAGTCCTACATCAGCCCGTTCATTCGCCTGGAGCTGCGCAGCGGCATGCTCGGCAGCGACCTGGCAGTGGACCTGAAAAACATCGATCCCCTGACATTCAGCGTGACTGGCCGCGCCCAGGTCGACCAGTTGCACACCCTGGACACCCTGAAAACCCGCGATTTCGTGAAATGGCAGCAACTGGTGCTCGAAGGCCTGAACTATCAGCACGGCGACAGCCTGACGATCAACAAGGTCAACCTGATGCAGCCCTATGCGCGCTTCATGATCAACGATGACCGCACCACCAACATCGATGACCTGCTGATCCCGCAACCGGCCGACAGCGCGCCGAAAGGCGCAGCCAAGCCGGCCGCCAAGGAAAAACCCCTCGGCATCCATATCGGCCAGATCGCCATCAACGACGGTTCGGCCAACTTCGCCGACTTCAGCCTGACCCCCAACTTCGCCACGGCCGTCCAGCAACTCAATGGCCAGATCGGCACCATCGACAGCCGCCAGGCAAAACCGGCCAGCGTCGATATCAAGGGCAAGGTCGACCGTTATGCTCCGGTCACCATCAAGGGCAGCGTGAACCCCTTCGATCCAATGGCCGCCCTGGACATCGCCACCAGCTTCAAACGCGTCGAACTGACCAACCTGACCCCCTACTCCGGCAAGTTCGCCGGCTACCGCATCCGCAAGGGCCGGCTCAACCTCGACCTGCACTACGTCATCACCAACGGCCAGCTCAAGGCCGAAAACAAAGTGGTGGTCGAACAACTGGAGCTGGGGGAAAAAGTCGACAGCCCGGATGCCGTGAGCCTGCCACTGAAACTGGCGGTCGCCTTGCTCAAGGATGTCGACGGCAAGATCTCCATCGAACTGCCGGTGACCGGCGATCTGAACAACCCGCAGTTCAGCGTCATGCCGATTGTCTGGCAGACCCTGCGCAACCTGATCGTCAAGGCTGCCGCGGCACCGTTCAAACTGATTGGCGGGCTGGTCGCGGGTGGCGGTTCGCAAGACTTGGGCAGTGTCTCGTTCGCCCCGGGCTCGAGTGACTTGAGCCCGGAATCGGAAGCAACGCTGGTCAAGCTGTCCAATGCGCTCAAGGAACGTCCGGCCCTGCGCCTGGAGATCGAAGGCACCGCCGCGCAGAGCAGCGATGGCCCGCTGATCGCCGAGCAACGCCTGGAGCGGGAATACCAGTACAACTACTACAAGATGCTCCAGCGTCGCGGCGACAAGGTGCCGGCCCAGGCGTCGCTGCTGGAAGTACCGGAGAAAGAGAAAGCCCCGCTGCTGGAGGGCATCTATCGCACACGCCTCAAGACCCAGCCACCGGCCGAATGGAAGGACCTGGGCAAGGAAGAGCGCACCGCGAAAATGCGTGAAGGCGTGATCAAGTTCTGGAGTGGCAGCGATGTGCTGTTGCGCCAGTTGGGCCAGGAACGGGCCAGCAGCATCAAGGACTTCCTGGTGGACAAGGGCCAACTGGCGGACGACCGGGTCTACTTCATCGATGCCAACCTTGGCCAGGCCGAAAGCGATGGTCGGGTCATTACCCCCATGCACCTGGACGCCGAATAACCACCCTCCCCGCCGCCCCGGAAACGGGTCGGCCCGGCGGTTTTCCCCGCCATGAACAGAACAGGCCCCGACACACTGTGCCGGGGCCTGTTCTGTTTACAAAAAGGAGCCACTTCCCTGTGGCCATTCGCATGAACCTTCAAGGAAGCGGTAGATGAATCCTCTACCGCATCTTCTCCCTGTCCAGGAAAGAAGCTTGAGGCTTAGTCGGTTTTCAAACCGTCAGCCGATACTGCCTTCACGCCTTTGATGTTTTTGGCGATGTTGACTGCGGTTTCTTTCTGCGCCGCGGTCAGAGCAGTGGTGGAGGACAGGGAAACCACACCCTTGTTGGTTTCGACCTTGATGTCGGTACCAGGAATGCCTTTTTCAGTTACGAGATCCGCTTTGACTTTGGTGGTGATCCAGGTGTCGGAAGTGGCTTCCTTGGCCTTGGTCACTTCACCCGCCGCGAGCACCATTGGCGCCTGAGTAGCTTGAGTGGTCTGGGCAAATGCGACGTTAGCCATGGTCAGGGTCAGAGCGGTAGCAGTTGCAGCAGCGATAGCGAACTTCTTCATACGAGTAACTCCTGTTCTTCTGGAAAACCTGCTCCAAGTCCTGGCAGCAGGGTTACTTAAGTAGATTGCAGGCGTTATGCCAAGTTCAGAAAAACAATAAAGCCCTTAAATATCAAAGAATTAAAAAATCATCCAAGCACTCGCGGTCATGCAAAATGCATGACCTGTGAATAATCTGCATGCAAGTTGCACTTCCCGGCGAGCTAACTTCCTGAATTCTCGATATTTTCCCCAAAGGCACGCTGGCGCGTGGCGTTTCACGCGCCAGGCAAGCGAGAACCGGACTCAGCTGCCGCTGGCGGTGCAGCCTTTAGGGGAGTAGTCCGCAGGGACAGTGGTGGTGCAGACCCAGCCATCGGCCGTGGTGCGGGTCAGGGTGACGGTCTTATTCAGCACCGGTGCCGGTGCATTGAGGATGGTGCAGCCGATTGTTCCCGCTCCGGTCGAGGCAGAACCCGCAGCGGTCATGGTGCAGTTCGACGTCGCCGCCTTACCCCCCACCAGCTCCAGGGTCGGATCGCTGCCCTGGTTCAGCACGTCCTCGAAGTTGACCTTCAGCGCCGAGGCTTCGGCCAACGCCGCGGTGACCTTGGCCCGCGCCTGGTATTTGGAATACAGCGGCATGGCAAAGGTGGCCAGGATGCCGATGATCGCCACAACGACCAACAGCTCGATCAAGGTAAAACCTTTCTGATACTTCATCTATCTGCTCCAAGCAGGGGATATCCAGGGGTCTGGGCACTCACCACACAGCCATAGCACAGCCTGTGCCAGCGCCTGCACTCCGGCTGAACGGGGCTTTAGCGGCGCGAAGCCGCGGCAGTGAGCGCCAGAAGTCGCACTATCTGACACTTTTTGTCAGCCAAGTGCCCTGGGCCGGTCGTCGTGACGGGCTACGCTGTCATTCGATCATCGATTGCATTCACTGCCCGCCCCATCCAAGGAACGTATCGGGCCATTCAAACTCTATGAGCCGGACGCCGCGCGCCGCGCAGCGGTCCACTCGCTAACGCACAGGGCACTGCCGGCCCTGAGGACATCCATCACAACCCGGGACTCGACACCATGGCGGTCAAAGCAGCAAAAGTCAGTGTTTACCTGTGGGAAGGCACCGACAGGCAAGGCAGCAAACTGCGCGGCGAATTGAGCGGCCATACCCCCTCGCTGATCAGGGCCCAGTTGCGCAAGCAAGGCATCAACCCGGCCAGGGTCAGGAAGAAGTCCAGCTCGCTGTTGCAGCGCACGCCCCCGATCAAGGCCCGCGACATCAGCCTGTTCACCCGGCAACTGGCGACCCTGATCAAGGCCGGCGTACCACTGCTGCAATCGTTCGACATCATTGCCGAGGGCTTCGATAACCCGAACATGCGCAAACTGATGGGCGAGCTGAAACAGGACATCGCCGCCGGCAGCAGCTTCACCAGCGCGCTGCGCAAGAGGCCGCGGTACTTCGACGAGCTGTACTGCAGCCTGGTGGATGCCGGCGAACAGGCCGGGGCCCTGGAAACCCTGCTGGAGCGGGTGGCGACCTACAAGGAAAAAAGCGAAAACCTCAAGACGCGGATCCGCAAGGCCATGACTTATCCCCTGGCGGTGATCTGCGTGGCGCTGGTGGTGACGGGGATCCTGCTGGTCAAGGTGGTGCCGCAATTCCAGTCGATGTTCCAGGGCTTCGGCGCGCAATTGCCCATGTTCACGCAACTGGTCATCGCCCTCTCGGAATTCGTGCAGCACTGGTGGTGGCTGCTGGTGGGCGCGCTGTTGCTCAGTGTGTTCGGCCTGCGCCATGCCCGCCGGCGCTCACCACGCTTTCGCCACTGGCTGGACGTGGGCCTGCTGAAACTGCCGTTGGTAGCGCCACTGATGTACAAGTCCGCGGTGGCCCGCTACGCCCGCACCTTGTCCACCACTTTCGCCGCCGGAGTGCCGCTGGTGGAGGCCCTGGGCTCGGTGGCCGGGGCCACCGGCAACCAGGTGTTCAAGCAAGCGGTGAACCGCATCAGGCAGGACGTGGCGACCGGCATGCAGTTGCATTTTTCCATGCGCGCATCCGGCATCTTTCCCGGCATGGCCATCCAGATGACCGCCATCGGCGAAGAGTCCGGGGCCCTGGACGGCATGCTGGAAAAGGTCGCGATCCATTATGAGGAAGAGGTCGATACCCTGGTCGACACCCTGAGCAGTCTCATGGAACCCGTGATCATGGTAGTTTTGGGCACCCTCGTCGGCGGCCTGGTGGTCGCCATGTACTTACCCATCTTCCAACTCGGCACAGCGATCTGAACATGTCATTGACTGAGGTCCTGGCCAGCTACCCGCTGGTCTTCGTAGCATCGGTGCTGATCCTGGGCCTGATTGTCGGCAGCTTTCTCAATGTGCTGATCTGGCGTCTGCCAAAGATGCTCGAACGCGACTGGCACGCCCAGGCCCGTGACATCCTCGGGCTGCCCGACGAGCCTGCCGGGCCGACCTACAACCTGTTGCTCCCGCACTCCCAGTGCCCGCACTGTGCGCACCCGATCCGCCCCTGGGAAAACATCCCGCTGTTCAGCTACCTGCTGCTGCGCGGACGCTGCTCCGCGTGCAAGGCCCCGATCGGCCGGCGCTACCCGCTGGTGGAGCTGGCCTGCGGCCTGGCCTCGGCGTTCGTGGCCTGGCATTTCGGCTTTGGCTGGCAGGCCGGCTTGATGCTGTTCCTGAGCTGGGGCCTGTTGGCGATGAGCCTGATCGATGCCGATCATCAACTGTTGCCCGACGTGCTGGTGCTGCCCCTGTTGTGGCTGGGCCTGATCGTCAATGGCTTCGACCTGTTCGTCAGCCTCCACGATGCGCTGTGGGGCGCCGTGGCCGGCTACCTGTGCCTGTGGTCGGTGTACTGGTTGTTCAAGCTGCTGACCGGCAAAGAAGGCATGGGGCACGGCGATTTCAAGCTGTTGGCCATGTTCGGCGCCTGGGGCGGTTGGCAGATTCTGCCGATGACCCTGCTGCTGGCCTCACTGACCGGAGCCCTGGCCGGGATCGCCATGCTGCGCCGCAACCGCGCGCAAATGTCCACGCCTATCCCTTTCGGTCCCTTTCTGGCCATTGCCGGCTGGATTGCCTTGCTCTGGGGTGGTCAAATAACCGACTCCTATTTGCAGTTTGTCGGTTTCAGATGACCAAGCCTGTTTTCAAACCCTGGATCCTCGGCCTTACCGGCGGTATCGGCAGTGGCAAAAGTGCCGCGGCCCAGCACTTCATCGACCTGGGCATTCATGTGGTGGATGCCGACCACGCCGCCCGCTGGGTGGTGGAACCCGGCCGCCCGGCCCTGGCCCGCATTGCCGAACATTTCGGCGACAGCCTGCTGCAGGCCGATGGCCAGCTGGACCGCGCCGCACTGCGCAAGCTGATCTTCGAGGTGCCGCAACAACGTCTCTGGCTGGAAGCCTTGCTGCATCCGTTGATTGCCGATGAAATCGCCGCCCACCTGGCCCGTGCCGAGTCGCCCTACGCGATTCTGGTGTCACCGCTGTTGATCGAGTCCGGGCAGTACGCGATGACCCAGCGGATCCTGGTGATCGATGTGCCGCAACAGCTGCAGATCGAGCGGACCCTGCAACGCGACCGGATCAGCGAACAGCAGATCCAGGCGATTCTCAAGGCCCAGGCGACCCGCGAAGACCGCCTGAGCCATGCCGACGATGTGCTGGTCAACGACCGCGACCTCGTCTGGCTGCACAGCGAGGTCGAACGCCTGCATCACTTTTACCTTACCTTGCGTGGAGGCCAGTCATGAGCCAACCCCTGACCGTGGAATGTCCAACCTGCGGTGCGCCCGTGGAATGGACCGCGAGCAACCTCAACCGTCCGTTCTGCTCGGACCGCTGCAAACTGATCGACCTCGGCGCCTGGGCTGCCGAAGAACACAAGATTCCGGTCAGCCCGGATGCCGAGGACGATCTGTTTTCCGACGACCTGCCGCCTCGCGCCCACTAAAGCTTTAAGGCCGCATGAAAGCGTAATCCTGCGTATCGTCGAGGTTCTCCGCGAGAAACTGCAACTCGTCGGCCAGATCCTCGCCGCTGCGCACCCGCCGACTCTCCTGCACCACCGCGCTGAGCAGGGCGCGCAGGCTCAAGCCCGGTTCGAACCCCTCTTGCTGCGCAGTATCCAGACTCTTGCGTACTTCCTGCCGCGCCCATTCATACACACTCATGACCCTGCTCCCGAACGGTTTTTGCCGAGCATGGGACCGCGCCTGCCGAACGTGTTTGATATGGATCAAGAACGCGGATCGTCATCCTTCCACGGTGCCGACAGGTAACGGGTGCGGTTGAAGGTTTCCAGCCATTCGGGGCAGAACACCACCAGGGCGCTGACCACCATGCCGTTGATGAAGGCCTCGGGAAAGATGATCAGCCACAGGTAGCCGACGAAGTCCTCCAGCCATTCCGGCATGGCAAAACGCCCGTCGAACCACAGCAGCCCCAGGCCCACCAGCAAGCACAACAAGGCCGACAGGGCGGCGGCAAAAAAACCGGAACAGAAGATATACACAAAGGGATTACGCGGCTGCGCGCGCTCCACCAGGATCGCGCAGCATTCGGTGACCAGCACCGGCAGCAGGATCAGCAAGGCGCCGTTGATGCCGACCGCCGCCAGGTCCTGGCGGCCCAGCGCGACCAGCCCCACCTGGGCAATCAGGCCGCCGACGATCGCCAGCGGCCAGTCCAGCAACAGGGTCACCGCCGTCATGCCGATGAAGTGATAGGACACCCCGGTATCGAAATCCCGGCGCACCAGCCACAACATGAACAACGCGAACACCGTACCGAACAGCAGATGCTGACGCCGGCTGTCGCTGAACAGCTCGACCCAGGGCGCGCGCCAGGCGACCCAGACCAGCACTGGCACATAGATCAGCCAGCCGGCGCCGAGAGTGGGCGGCGACAGCAGCGCGGCACTGATCATGGTTGCGCCTGCTCCAGCGCTGCGCGCAGTTCGGCGGCCGTGCCGTACTCGCGTTGAGCCACCAGCCGGCCATCGTCGAGCTGCAGCCACAGGACTTTATCCACAGCCCCGGCGTAGCGCGGCGCCACCCGCCCGTCACGGTCGAGCATGACCCGGTAGCCATAATCACGCATCGCCGGCACCGCGAACATCCTGGCGATCACCGCCGGCATGCGCTGGATGTCCGCGACGAATACCGTGTGCCGGGCCTCCAGATAACCCGCAGGACGATCCTGCAAGGCGGCGTTCACCAGCTTGGCGCCATCCATGCTGCGCGCCACCAGCAGGGTCCGTGCCTGCCCGTCGAGGCTGTAGGCCCGGTCGAATTGATCGAGCAAGGTCCAGGGCGCCAGACGCTCGCCGACCTCCACCGCGTGCGCCAGCAATGGCATCAAACCCAGCAACAGCAATGACCAATACTTCACAGCTTCTTCCCCTTCCTTCGGTTAGTTCGCAGCGTCCAGTCTACACCGCCAGAGCGCCCCCACCCGAGGGCCGCACCAGCCATCAAGAACCCCGTAATCACGGGCGAAAGGGAATAAATCGCCACCGGTTGGACAAGAGTCGACCCCTGAACAACACTCCATTTATCCGTCACGCCCTCGCTCACGAATGAGCCAACTTCGTGACACATGCCCAGGCTGCCATTCGTCCTGGATGCGCAGAACCGTCAAAAAACCGATGCATAATGCAAAAAAAGGATTAATCTGCCAGAATTAGTCAATTCATTGACCATCAAAGCAGAAAAATAGTATTGTTTGGCCATCATAGGCCGCCAAAAAACAGACTTTTTTGCAGTAAGCCTTAGTTTTTTCAGCCTGCCTCTGTAGTGGCTTTACCCTTAACAGAGCTGGGTTCTTACCTGGCAACGACGGGATTCGATGCTTACGAAATCGATTGATAGCAGGTTCCTGACCCGAACCGGATTCATGGAACTCTTCATTTCGGGGGTAAAACTGACGCACGCCCTGTCCGCCGCCCTGCCTGGAATCCTGCTGCTCCTGAGTCTTGAATCCACCAGTGCGGATATCTGGCCAACCGTACTCGGCCTGCTGCTGTTCTTTGCCGTCATCACCGTCATCCTGTTCCAGGCCCAGGGGGTCTACTCCGAAGAGTTCTTCAGCAATCGCCTGCGTCTGCGCACGATGCTGGTGGCCTGGACCTCCGCCTTCTGCATCCTGCTGGTCATGTACCTGGGGCTGCACCTGCTGCCGGTCTTCAGCCTGCGGGACCTGGCTGTCTGGTTCATCGCCAGCCTCGTGCTGTTTGGCATCGAGCGTCTGTTTCTGCTGCGCCTGTTCCATTCGTGGATGGCCAGGGGCAAATACCTGCAACGCACGGTGATCCTCGGTTTCAGCGAGAGCGCGCTGTTCCTTGCCGAACACATGCAGCGCCACGGCGATATCCGCTCCGGCCTGATCGGTTTCATCGACGATCGCAGCGACCGCGTGCCCAAGGCCTTCTGCGACCTGCCCTTTCTGGGCAACACCCAGAACCTGGAAGAGCTGATCCGTTCCGAGCAGGTCAATCAGGTCCTGATCGCCCTGCCCTGGGCTGCGCACGCACGCATCGGCGAACTGGTGCAACGGCTGCGGCAGTTGTCGGTGAATGTCGCCCTGGTGCCCGACATCACTACCCTGCGCTTTGGCCACAACCGCATGACCGATGTCGGCGGCATCCTGATGTTCAACACTTCCGAGCTGCCATTGCGCGGCTGGGCGCCGCTGATCAAGCGCTGCGAGGACATCCTGCTCGCCCTGCTGGGCCTGGTCCTGTTGTCCCCTGTGCTGCTGGCCACTGCCGTGGCGGTGAAGCTCGATTCCAAGGGCCCCGTGCTGTTCCGGCAAAAGCGCTACGGCTACAACGACCGGCTGATCCGTGTGTTCAAGTTCCGCTCGATGTATGTCGAGCAGGCGGACCTCAATGCCGAACGGCAGACCACCCGGGAAGACCCGCGGATCACCCGGGTCGGACGCTTCATTCGCAAGACCAGCATCGATGAGCTGCCCCAACTGTTCAACGTGCTGATGGGCAACATGTCGATTGTCGGGCCTCGCCCACACGCCACCGCCACCAAGGCGGCGGGAGTGCCGTTCGAACAGGCGGTGCGCGAATACAGCTCGCGCCATCGGGTCAAGCCCGGGATCACCGGCTGGGCGCAGATCAATGGCTACCGGGGAGAAACCGACACCCTGCAGAAAATCCAGAAACGAGTGGAGTACGACCTCGATTACATCTCCAAGTGGTCGGTCTGGCTGGATCTGTACATCGTTTTCATGACGGTTCCGGCCGTCCTCTCGACGAAGGAAGTCTACTGATGAGCGCATTCACTGGATTGATCCCCTGCATTATTTCCGGCGGCTCCGGCTCGCGCCTGTGGCCAGTCTCTCGACAGAACATGCCCAAGCCATTCATACGCATGCGCGATGGGCAGAGCCTGCTGCAAAAGACCTTCGTCCGCGCCAGCAGCCTGGCGGACGTCAGCTGCGTGGTCACGGTGACCAACCGCGAGCTGCTGTTCCGCTCGCTGGACGAGTACCGCAACGTCAATCAGGGCAAGCTGGGCCTCGACCTGCTGCTCGAGCCGTTCGGGCGCAACACCGCCGTGGCCATTGCCGTGGCGGCCCTGCATGTGCGCGAGTACTGGGGCGACGAGGCGCAGTTGCTGATCCTTCCGGCCGACCACCTGATCCTCGACCAGGATGCCTTCGCCGCAGCCGTGGGCAAGGCGCGCAGCCTTGCCGAAGCAGGTTATCTGGCGACCTTCGGCATTCAGCCCGACAAACCCGAGACCGGGTTTGGCTACATCGAACAGGGCCCGGCGCTGAAGGAAGGTTTCCAGGTCGCGCGCTTCGTCGAGAAACCCAACCTGGCCACCGCCCAGGCCTACGTCGACAGCGGCAACTACTTGTGGAACGCCGGGATGTTCTGCTTCCGCGCCGATACTCTGCTGCAAGAGCTGACTCTGCATGCTCCCGAGGTGCTGAGCGCCGCCCAGGCCTGCCTGGAACAAGGCATGACCCTGGACAACAAGCACTGCCGCCAGCGTGAACTCGACGCCGACAGCCTGGCTCGCGCCCCGGACGTTTCGATCGACGTGGCCCTGATGGAGCGCTCCGAGCGGGTCGCCGTGGTGCCCTGCGACCTCGGCTGGAGCGACATCGGTTCCTGGGATGCGCTGCGCCAGCTGACCCCGAGCGACGCCGCCGGCAACCAGGTCAACGGCGAAGCCATCCTGCATGACGTGCGCAATTGCTACATCGATTCGCCCAAGCGGGTGCTCGGCGCCGTCGGCGTCAGCGACCTGATCATCGTCGACACCCCCGACGCGCTGCTGGTGGCCGATGCCTCGCGGACCCAGGACGTGCGCCATATCGTCACCGAACTCAAGCGCCTCGGCCACAGTGCCTACAGCCTGCACCGCACGGTCACCCGCCCTTGGGGGACCTACACCGTGCTGGAGGAAAGCAGCCGCTTCAAGATCAAGCGCATCATGGTCAAGCCCAAGGAATCGCTGTCGCTGCAGATGCATCATCACCGCAGCGAGCACTGGATAGTGGTCAGCGGCGCCGCCCTGATCACCAATGGCGACCTGGAGGTCCTGCTCAACAGCAACGAATCCACCTATATCCCCGCCGGCCATAAACACCGCCTGAGCAACCCCGGGATCATCGACCTGGTGATGATCGAAGTGCAAAGCGGCGAGTACCTGGGCGAAGACGACATCGTGCGTTTCGAAGACGTCTACGGCCGTGCCCCGGCGCAGGTAAAACCATGATGAAGGTGGCGCTGATCATTCCCGCCCGCAACGCCGGAGCGCACCTCGACCGGCTGCTCCCAGCGCTGGCCGCGCAGACGCTGCAACCGGACACCGTGCTGGTGGTCGACAGCAGCTCCACGGACCACACCGTCGACCGCTTCCGGCAGTTCGGCGCCCGGGTGGAGGTCATCGCCGCCCAGCAATTCAACCATGGCGGCACCCGCCGCTGGGCAAGCGAACAGGTGGACGCCGACGCGCTGATCCTGCTGACCCAGGATGCGATTCCGGCCACGCCCCAGACCTTCGCCAACCTGATCCAGGAGCTGGAAGAAGACCCACGGATCGGCCTCGCCTATGGTCGTCAACTGCCACATCCCGGGGCCGGGATTCTCGAGGCGCAGTCGCGCCACTTCAACTACAGCCCGCAGAGCCGCAGCAAAAGCCTGGCCGACGCCGGGGAGCTGGGGATCAAGACCTGCTTCAGTTCGGACTCGTTTTCCGTCTACCGGCGCAGCGCCCTGCAAGCGGTGGGCGGCTTTCCCGAGGACGTCATCGGCAGCGAGGACGCCCACGTCGCGGCGCGCATGCTGCTCAACGGTTATCTGGTGCGCTACGCCGCCAGCGCCTGCGTACAGCATTCGCACAGCTACAGTCTGATGCAGGAGTTCCGCCGTTATTTCGATATCGGCGTGTTTTATGGCCGCGAGCCCTGGATCCGCGAAGCATTCGGCAGCGCGGGCGGAGAAGGCAAACGTTACGTCCAGGCCGAGTTGCGCGCCTTGCGTGACGCCGGCCAGTTGCAACGCGTACCGGAAGTGCTGCTGCGCAGCGCGCTGAAACTGTTGGGCTATCGCCTCGGCCACGCCGAACAGCATCTGCCGACACCGCTCAAGCGTCGCTTGAGCATGTTCTCAAACTACTGGACCTGAGCTGTCATGATGACTATTAACCGACCTTCCCGGCTTTGTCTGTTGAGCATCCTGACCGCCACCCTGTGGCTGGGCGGCTGCTCGACCCCCGCCCATGTCGCGCTCCCCGACAGCGACACCCTCAAGGCCCGCCACGCGGCGGCACTGACCCTGGCCGACCTGCCGCCCGCCCAGGTGCTGATCCAGAGCGGCGACACCCTGCGCATCGTGCGCGATGCCCAGGAGCCGGCCAGCTCCGACGACATGACGATGTTCGTGGTGCGACCGGACGGTTTCATCTCGATGCCCAACATCGGCCGGATCAAGGCCGCGCTGCTGACCCCGGAAGACCTGGGCAAGGAAATCACCAAACGCTACACCCGTGTCTACCGCGAGCCCGAAGTGACCGTGAACATCGCCATTGCCCCGAGCAACCGGGTGTTCATCGGCGGCGCGGTGGCCAACCCGTCGTTCTTCAACCTGGCCGGCACCGTGTCGGTAGAACAGGCCCTGCTCAGCTCCGGCGGCGTGCTGCCCTCGGCCGACAGCTCCAACATCGCCCTGCTCAGGACCGGCCCCGACGGCAAGTACAAGATGTACTTCGTCGACCTCGGCAGCATGCTCAGCAACCCCGATCATCCGCTGGTCGCCCTGCAGCGCGGCGACCTGATCTACGTGCCGCAATCGACCATCGGCAGCACGGTGGAAGCGGTGGACATGTACTTCACCAAGCTGTTCCCGATCAACAAGGGGATCGGCCTGGGCTTCAACTACGACCTGAATGATCAGGAAGTGAAGAACAGCGGCAACACGATCAACAACTTCACCAGCAGTTCCACCGGTACCGGGACGGGGCAGTAAACAGCGTTTGATCGGCCTCCATCAGCCACTGCTACAAGTACTTTCAACGGAGTGATCCCGTGATCGAAATACGCTCTCTACGCGACCTGTTGCGCCTGTTCTTCATCTTCCGCCGCGAGTTCAAGCTGGCGGTCATCACCACTATCGTGGTCGCGGTGCTGGGCGCCTTCCTGCTGCCGACGCGCTACGAGTCGGACGCGCGCCTGCTGGTCAAGCCCGGGCGCGACAGCACCACGGTACCGATCGAAGCCGGCAATCGCCAGACGCTGATCTCGCCCAGCACCCAGCACGACCCGATCGTCGATGAGGAGAAGATGCTCACCGGTCGACCCATCGTGCACATCGTCGCCCAGCGCTACCTGGAACTGAGCGCGACCGCCGAACCCCAGGGTTTCTGGAAGACCCTCAAGTTCTACGCCAAGAAGGCCATGGGCACGGCCATCGATGCGCTGCGCAGCCTGCTGCAACTGGTCGGCCTGTCTGAGCCGCAGAGCCCGCTGGACCGCCTGGCGACCCGCCTGGAAAAGAACTTCCAGGCCAGCCACGAAGCGGGTTCGTCGGTGATCGATATCAGCTTTACCTGGGACGACCCGGAAATCGCCCAGCAGGTAGTGAAGATCTGGGTCGACACCTTCCTCGAGGAGCGCGCCCGGGTGCTCGGTCGCAAAAGCCTCTATGCCTTCTATGAGGGCGAAGGCAACAAGGTGGCCGCGCAGATCCTCAGCCTCAAGGAGCAATTGCAGGGCCGCCTGAAGCAGATCGATTCGATCAGCGTCGATGCCCGCCTGGAAAACCTCACCAGCCAGATCGACCGCCTGACCGACGCCCGGGTCAATGCGCAGAACCAGCTGTCCGGGATCAGCAGCTTCCTGATCAACGCCCGCCAGCAGATCCTCGATCAGCCCGTCGAAGTGGTGACCAGTCGCGAGACCAGCCTCAACCCGACCCAGCTCGACCTCAAGCGCCAGCTCAACACCCTGCAGGTGGAACGCGCGCGCTTGCTGCGCACCTATTTGCCCGAGGCGCCGGCGGTCAAGCAGATCGAACAGAACATCCACGACCTGCAGGCCCTCAGCGAACAGGAAGAGAGCCGCCTGGAACGCTCGAAGAACATCGCGCCCAATAGCCTGGTGACCAACGTCAAGCAGCAGGTCATCGATGCCCAGCTGCAACAGCGCCGGCTGACCGGGCAGATCGAGAACTACGACAAGACCCTGGCCGCCCTGCGTACCGAGCGCGACCGGGTACTGACCGACGAGCCCGAACTCAACCGCCTGACCCAGCAGTTGCGCACCGCGGAAAAGAGCTACGCGCTGTACTCGGAAAACCTGGAACAGGCGCGTATCGACCACGAGCTCGACAGCAGCCAGATCAGCAACATCGCGATCATCGAGCACGCCACCTTCAACCCGGCGCGGGTCTTCCCCAAGAGCCTGCTGATCCTGCTGTTCGCCATTCCCGCGGGCATCGCCGTGGGTTTGCTGACCATCTATGTCTGCTACCTGCTGGACCAGCGCATCCACGACGGCTCGCGCCTGCCGGAGCTGTTCCAGGTGCCGCTGTGGGGCAGCGTGCCGGACCTCGAGGACGCCACACCCACCGCCATGACCGCGAGCATCTACCGGCTCTACAGCCTGCTGCCCATGGAGCGCATCGAGAGCCAGGGCCTGACCCTGGGCCTGACCTCGGCGCGCCATGGCGAAGGCGTGAGTTTCATCCTCGAACGCCTGCGCCGCCTGCTGGAAGAACGCGGCCAGCGCGTGCGGGTCAACGACAGCGCACCGGCCCAGCCCGGTGAAGTGCTGCTGCTGGATGCCTCGGCCCTGCTGTCGAACCAGGAGGCCTTCCTGATCCTGCGCCGCGCCGACCTGATCGCTCTGGTGATCGAGGCCCGGACCAGCACCGTGCCGATGATCGAAAATGCAATGTCGTTGCTGACTACCGCCTTCGGCAAGGTCGACGGACTGATCCTCAACCGTCGCCGCTTCGAAGTACCGTCCAGGGTGCTGGAGCGGATCAACAGCTGGCGCGGTGCGGCATGATGCGTATCGCCTTGCTGGCCCCGCTGCCGCCGGAACAGACCGGTATCGCCGACTACGCCGCGCATTTCAGCAATGCGCTGCGCGGCCTTGGCATCGAGGTGCTGACGCCGCTGGCCGGCTGTCACGATCCCGCGGAACAGCTGACGCGCCTGCGCGCCTTCGACTGGACGGGCGTCGACCTGGTGCACGCCGAACTCGGCGGTGGCCGCTTCGGCGAATTCCAGGCGCTCGACTACCTGAGCACCGAGCAACCGCGGATCCCCCGCACGGCCACCGTGCATGACCCGGAGCGCCTGATCTGGCGGCGCGCCCGGCTGTTCTGGCCACTGACCCTGCTCGAACGCCTGCCGCACCCGCTGCCGCAAGCGGCGGCGCTGCTCGCCGACCCGCTGACCCTGCGCGAAGAACGGCGCCTGGCCCGCGGCATGCGCCGGCTGATTACCCTGACCCGGCTGGGCGGCGACTGCCTGCGTCAGCGCATGGGCCTGCGACCGCAACAGGTGGCGGTGATCGCCCACGGCAACCTGCCGATCCCCGCGGCCGAGCTGCCGCCGCTGGTGCCGTTGCGCCTGCTGTACTTCGGCTTCATCTACCGCGGCAAGGGCATCGAAGACCTGATCGAAGCCCTGGCCCGTACCCTGGCGGCCAACCCGCAGTGCCGTGGCCAGGTCCGCCTGACCCTGGCCGGCGGCACCGCCCCGGAAATGACCTTCGACCCGGCCGGCAACTACCTCGACGGCCTGCGCCAGCGCATTCGCGAATTGCAGCTGGACGATGTGGTGGACTGGCAACTGGACCTGCCGTCCGCCGAGATCGCCCGCACCATCCAGGCCCACCATGTGATGGTGCTGCCGTACCGGGAATCGAAAAAGCTCGCCTGGCTCGGCCAGATGCGCGGCACCAGCGGCGCCCTGTCCTGGGCCAATGCCTGCGGTCGCGGGGTCGTCACCTCCAATGCCCGGGCCTTTGCCGAGGAGGTTGCCGGCGGCAATGGCGTGACTTATCAGCAAGGCGATATCGAAGCGCTGAGCCAGCACCTGAGCCGTCTGGTGCTGGAGCCCGAACTGGCCCGCCAGTGGGCCGCGCGGGCCAGCGAGACCGGGCAACAACGCGAGTGGAGCGCCACCGCGCGGCGCTTCGCCGAACTGTTCAATGAAGTGTGCAAGGAGCGATCGAAATGAAGACCCGAGCAGGCCTTAAACGTCGCCCTCTATTGCGCTATCTGCCACTGGTCGCCGCACTGGCGGTAGGCGGCGCCCTGCTGCTCAGCGAACAGGTCGATGCCACGCCGATCAACCTGGCCCCCGATCGCACCCTGGTGTGGAAGGACTACCTGGGGGTCAATGCGCATTTCCTGTGGTTCACCCCGCAGCAATACCGCAAACAGATCGCCGCCTATAAGCAGCTCGGCCTGCAATGGGTGCGGGTCGACCTGCACTGGGATCGGCTCGAACCCACCGAAGAGGGTTATCAACTCAGCACCCTCGACGAACTGGACCGGACCCTGAGCGACTCGAAACTCAAGTCGCTGTTCTACCTCGTAGGCTCGGCGCCCTTCGTGACCACCGCCCCCAAGGGCGGGCCGTTCCAGGATCAGTACCCGCCGCGCGATCCGAAAGTCTTCGCCACGCGCATGGCCATGCTGGCCCAGCGTTACCCGGACATCGACGCCTGGCAGGTGTGGAACGAGCAGAACATACCCAACAACTGGCGGCCGAAACCCGATGCCAAGGGCTACGGCGAGCTGCTGCTGGCGACCCATCAGGCCCTGAACCAGGTGGCGCCGGACAAGATCCAGGTCATGGGCGGCATGGCCTACTACAGCCAGATGCCGCCCCAGCGCAACGCGCTGATGTTCGAGAAACTCGGCGAACTGGGCGTGCAGAGCCTGGGCATGGTCGCCGCCTACCACCCGTATTCGGAAACCCCGGAAAGCGATGAGCCGGGCAAAAACGAAGTGCTGCTGCGCGGCAAGCAGCTCAACGACATGCTGCACGGCGCCGGCCTGAAGAGGATCTGGGCCACCGAGTGGGGCTGGTCGAGCTACGCCGGGCCCAAGGAGATGCAGCGGCTGATCGGCGTCGACGGCCAGGCCGACTACACCCTGCGTCGCCTGGCGTTGATGAGCGACCAGGACTACGAGCGGATCTTTCTCTTCGCCCTTTCCGATCTCGACTCGCGCGCCTCGGCTCGCGACCAGCATTACGGCCTGCTCGATCTCAACGGCGAACCCAAGCCGGTGTACAAGGCGCTCGCGCGTTTTCTCGAGATTACCGGCGCGCGCCTCAAACCCGGCAAGACGCCGGAGCTTGCGAACCTGCCCGACACCTTCTACAGCGTGTCCTGGACCCGCGACGACGGTAAGCGCCTGCTGATGTTCTGGAGCGCCAAGGCCGGCACCATCAAATTGCCGCAAGTGCACCAGGCCGAGCTCTACGATCCGCTCAGCGGAACCCGGGCCAGTCTCGAGGCCGCGGACGGCATCCAGCCGGCCGTGAAATCGTCCCTGCAGATTCTCGTGTGGTAATCGATCTCGACCTGGAGTGCCGTACGTGAAGATTCTCTGGATTCTCCCCTACCTGCCCTGGCCCATGACCAGCGGTGGCAAGACTCGCCAGTTTCACTTGCTGCGGACCTTGAGCGAGCGGGGTCACCGCATCACCTTGCTGGTGCAGTCGAAGACCGAGGCCGATGCCGCCACCCGCGCCGCCCTCGAGCCCTGGCTGGAACGCCTGATCCTGGTGCCCCGGCGCCCGCTGAAGCACCCGGTCACGCTGCTGGCCGGGCTGTTCGCGCCGTGGCCACTGCTGACCACGGTCAACGGTGTGTCGCGCCCCTTGCGCGAGCGTTTCGACAGCCTGCTGCAAGAGCCCTGGGATGTGATCCAGGTCGAGCACAGCTACAGCCTGCAACCCTATCTGCAACCGCTGCGGCGGGCCGGCCGGGACTTCGTGCTCACCGAGCACAACCTCGAATCCAGCCTGGGCGGCGCGACCTATGACCGCTTCCCGGCCTGGGCCAGCCTCTTCGTGCGCTACGACCAATGGCGCTGCCGGCAGTGGGAACGCAAGGCGTTCGACACGGCCCGCCAGGTGGTCGCGGTGACCGAAAGCGACGCCCGGGCCATGCGCCAGCTGACCCGTACCCCGGTCGAGGTGGTGGTCAACGGCGTCGACAGCCACAGCTTTGCCGAGGTCTCGGCCGACCCGCAGAGCCAGCGGGTGCTGTTCGTCGGCAACTACGAATACGCGCCGAACCTGGACGCCGTGCTGTGGATGCTCGACGAGATCTTCCCGCGGGTCTGGAGCCACTGCCCCGAGGCGCGCCTGGCGGTGGCCGGGTATGCCTTGCCGGCCCACTGGCCCGAACGCTGGACCGACAGCCGCATCGAGTGGGTCGGCTTCGTGCCGGACCTGCCCGACCTGCAACGACGTTGCGCGCTGTTCATCGCGCCGTTACGCCAGGGCGGCGGCTCCAAGCTCAAGGTGCTCGAAGCCATGGCCGCCGGCCTGCCGCTGGTCAGCACCGCGCAAGGCGCCTCGGGCCTGGCCATCCGCCCCGAGGAACATTACCTGGCAGGCGACAATGCCCAGGCCCTGGCCGATGCCGTGATTCGCCTGTTGCGCGAGCCGACCCTCGCCGCCCAACTGGCCGGCGCCGCCCGCCTGTATGCCCGCCAGCATCACGACTGGACCGTGGCCGGTGACGAACTGGAACAGATCTACCGGACTCTGCCCTCCACACAGGAGCATCCCGCATGCGTGTAGCCCTCGATTATCGTCCGGCCACGGTCGCTCCCTCCTCGGGCATCGCCCGTCAGGTCAAGGCACTGGAACAGGCCCTGCGTGCCCGTGAAGACACCGAATTGCTGCTGGTGAGCGAAGCGCCACTGGAGCATGAGCAACGCCAGACCGCCTTCTGTCCGGCCTGGCCGAGCCCCCTCGATGGCGTGCAACGCCCCGGCGTGCGCCTGCGCTTCGAACGCAAATTCTTGCCGGCGACCATTCGCGAGCAGTCGGTCGACCTGTATATCGCCACCGCCAACATGGGCCTGCCCATCGGCCACAAACCGGCAGGCACCCGTTATGTGCTGATCCTGCATGACCTGTTCCAGTTGACCCAGCGCAACTTCCACCGTTCGCAGCTCAAGGCCGTGGCCTATCGGCTGATCGACGCCGTGTCGATCGCCTGGTCGATCTGGGTCGCCGATGAGGTCTGGTGCCCTTCGCGGTTTTCCTGCAGCGAAGCGGCCCGGCTGTTTCCCTGGGCGCGGCCGAAATTCCGCGTGCTGAACAACCTGGTGCCGGAGTTCCAGGGCGTCATCGGCCCACTGCCGACGGGCCTGCCCGAGCGTTACTGGCTGGCCGTCGGGACACGGGAGCCGCGCAAGAACATGCCGCTCTTCATCGAGCAGTGGCAGCGCTGCCGCCAGGAAAACCCGCAAGTACCGGAGCTGGTCCTGGTCGGCCATGCCAGCGACCTGCCCGCGAACCTGAGCCAGTTGCCCGGCCTGCATTGGGTCAATGGCGTCAGCGACGAGCAGTTACAGGCCCTGTACCGGCATGCCGACTGCCTGTGGCAGCCCTCCTACGCCGAAGGCTTCGGCCTGCCGGTGGTCGAGGCGCTGTGGCAGGGCACGCCGGTCGCGGTGGCCAGGGGGTCGGCGCTCGACGAGGTCACGCCACCCGGCGCGCGGCGCTTCAATGCCCGCGATCGCGCCAGCCTGCGCAACGCGCTGATCGAACAGGCGCAGGACAGCGCCAGACCCGATCCGGATACCCTGCGCGACTGGGCCCGGCAATTTGCCGAGCCGGCCCACCGCCAGCGCCTCGATACCTTGCTCACAGGGCTCTTTCACTGATGCTGCCAGGAAAATTCATTGGCCTGACCCTGGGGTTGATCTTCGGGATCCTGTTGTGGGCCCTGCCACCGGCAAAAGTCATCTTCGTGGTGATCGGCCTGGCCGTGACCCTGACGCTGATCCGCAAGCCGCTGTGGGGCCTGCTGATCTTCGCCGTGCTGGCCACCTGCATTCCCTACACCACGCTGCAGCTGGGGATTCGCACCACGGTCAGTGAAGCGGTGCTCGGCCTGACTTGGGTCGGGCTGTTCTGGCAATCGTTCATCGGCAAGACCCGCAACCTCATGCTCTGGCGCCCCACCGAGCGGGCCATGGTCTGGCTGATGCTGTTCAGCGCCATTCCCTTTGTCTGGGGCATGCTGATCATTCATGCCGATGGCAACGGCCCGGTGAACTGGGTGCGCTGGCTGATGAACCTGTCGCTGCTGTTCATGGTGCCGCTGCTTCTGCGTACCGATGCCGACCGCGACAAACTGGTGATCGCCCTGTTGCTGGGCACTCTGCTGATGCTGCTGTTGTCGATCGGCATGTTCATCAAGTCGCGCAATGCCATGTCGATGATCCCGATCCTCACCGACCTCAAGTACGCCCACCCGGAAGCGGTGAAGGACATCTTCTCCGCCAACTACCAGCGCATGGCATCACCCTGGGTTCACCCCAACCTCACGGGCGGCGTGCTGGTGCTGTTCATTCCCCTGGCACTGCTCTATGGCTGGACCCGCACCGGCGCGCGCCGGGCCCTGGGGCTGGCGGTGGCGATCCTCGGTTGCGCGGGGCTGCTGCTGAGTATTTCCCGCGGGGCGATCCTGGCCCTGGCCCTGGTGCTGATCTGGCTGACCTACAAACGCGTGCCCTACAGCGGCCGGATCATCGGCCTCGGGGCAGCTTTCGCAGTGGCCCTGGTGATGTTCTATCCGCCGCTGCAGGAACGCCTGATGACCATGTTCTCGGCGACCAACGCCAGTACCGAAGTGCGTTTCGACGAGTACGCGAAATTCCCCGAGGCGATGATGCGCTACCCGCTGGGCATCGGCTTCAAGGTCGACCCGCCGGTACCGGGCACCGACCTGCCGGGCATCTCCAACCTGTGGCTGAACTTCATCTACAAGATTGGCATTCCGGGGATGCTGCTGTTCATCGCCGTCACCCTGTTGTGGTGGCGCGAAGTGCGCCCGCTGGCGCCGATCCGTCAGGTGACTGCCGACAACGCACTCTGGCTGGGCTGCATTTCCGGCCTGCTGGCGGCGTTGCTGACGGGTCTGTTCGACCACTACTTCAGCTTCACTTTCGTGTTGATCGGTCTGTTCTGGCTGTTGATGGGCATGAGCCTGCAACAGGTCCGGTTACGCCCGGCCATCACCCTCCCCCTCATCAACCCCAAGGATCGCCAAGCATGAAACACCGTATTTTCCATTCTGCGGATCTGCCGGAACGCCTGCCTGCCCTGGCCTCGGAGCTGGGCGTCAGCCACGATGAACTGCTCGAGGCCTACAGCTGGGGGCTGAACAACGACGTGCTGTTCGTCGAGGGCGACGGCGAGCAGGCGCGCTACAGCATCTCCTCGGTGGACATCGAACAGATCATCGAACATCCCCTGGCCCGAAGCCTGTATCGCCGCTTGAAGCAGGACATCCCCACCACCCTGGTGCCGCGCTACGGCAAGAACCTGGCCACCCTCAAGGACCGCTGGTTGCGGGCCTGGGAACAGGCCTACAACATCCTGATCAACAAGATCCCCAGCCATCACGTGCGCATCGCCTGGCTGCGCCTGGGCGGCGCGAAAATCGGCAAGGGCTCGACCATCTGGCGCAACACCGAGGTGCTGGGGGTGGAGAACCTGGTGATCGGCGATGACAGCGTGATCGCCTGGCATTGTCAGATCGACGCCCGGGCCGGGCTGATCATCGGCGATCATGTGACGATCGCCTCTCACGTGCTGATTCTCGCCGGCGGCCATGACCCGATGAGCCCCGAGTTCTGGTCGGTGTCCGCGCCCATCTACATCGATGACTACGCCTGGATCGCCACCCGGGCGCTGCTCGCCCATGGCTCGCATATCGGTCGCGGGGCCGTAGTGACCGCCAACACCCTCGTGGCCAAGGCCATTCCCCCCTACAAGATCATCGGCGGCAGCGGTGCCAAACCCATGGGCGAGCGCCCTCACGACCTGAACTACAAGGTGGGTGGCAAAGGCCTGTTCACCCTGTTCTATTGATGCTCGGCAGCACCCTGCTGCTGACCCTGGCGACTCTCGCCGGGCTGCTCGCCGGTTTTGCCCGCGAATGGCTGCTGGTGGCGGCCTGGGGCGCCGGCAGCCGCAGCGATGCGTTCCTGGTCGCGGTGTTCATTCCCGAAGCCCTGCGCATGACCCTGGCCGCCGGCATTCTCGCGGCCGCGGCCCTGCCGCTCTATCAGGAGCGCGACGCCCAGCGCCAGCACGCCTGGCTGGCCGGCCTGTGCCCACGCCTGCTGGGCCTGGGGCTGGGGCTGTATGCACTGCTGGCCTTGAGCACGCCGTTGTGGATCCGCCTGATCGGCCCCGGGCTCGACAGCGCAGCCCAGGCCGAAGCCGCCGCCAACCTGCGCAGCCTGGCCGCCTGCATCCCCGGCCTGCTCATGCATGCGCTGTTCAGCATCCCGCTGCACGCCCGGCAGCGTTTTGTCCTGCCGGGGCTAGGCTCGCTGCTGTTCAACCTGCCACCGGTGCTTTACCTGTTTTTCTACGGCCAGGCGAGCCTTGGCTCCGGCCTTTCGCTGGCGTTTTTCCTCGGCAGCCTGCTGATGTGCCTGTCGCTGGTGCCGGCGGTCTGGCAGACCGGCTGGCGCCCCTGGCAAGTCCGCGGGGACGCCGGTGCCGGCCGGGAACTGCTCGGCCGCCTCGGCCCGCTGTTGACCAGCAACCTGGCCAGCCAGGGCCTGGCGCTGGTGGAACGGCTGGTCGCCAGCTACCTGGGCGAAGGCGTGGTGACCTGGGTCAACCTGGCGCGCAAGCTGATCAACCTGCCGCTGATTGCCTTGATGAGCCTGAACCAGGTCCTGCTTGGCTTGATGAGCGGCAAGTCCGGCGATCAGCGCCTGGGGCTGCTGCATCGGGGGCTCGACGCCGCGACCCTGCTGAGCCTGCCAGCCGCGCTCGGCCTGGTGGGCGCCAGCCCGGCGCTGATCCACTGGCTGCTGCCCGCCCAGAGCGCCGACGGGCCACTGCCGGCGCTGCTGGGCTGGTTCGCCGTGTCGTTGGTATTTGGTGCCTGGAACGCCATGCTCGCCCGTTACGCCTATGCCGCCGGTGATACCAGCACGCCACTGCATTGCGAACTGCTCGGCAGCCTGCTCAACGCCTTGTTGCTGGCGGGCCTGCCGCTGGTTCTGGGGCTGACCGCGATTCCTCTGGCGGCCCTCGGCGGCGTGCTCCTGACCAACCTGTTGCTGATGCAGCGCCAGCAATTGCTCACCCTGATCAACTGGCCGGTGCGCTGGGCAGTCAGCGCCGTCCTGCTGAGCGCGGCGGCGCTGCTGTTGCATCCGCTGTTGAATGTCTGGCTGCAACTGGGGCTCAGCACAGCGGCCGGGCTGCTCTTGCTGATCGCCTTGGGGCTCTGGCTGAAACCCTGGCGGGCCTGAACGAGCGGCAGAGGGTTGACCTGATGTCACACTTATCCGTTATAAGTGCAGTCAGCCCCCGCCGACCCGGCAGAGTGTATTTCTTGGATCAGCGTTTGGACGCTAAGCTTGGACTATGGATGACTCAGATTACTTGCGCCTGCTCACCATTCAGGCCGAACAAGCCAACGCGTTCCTGTCCAATGCGCGCAAATGGGAGCGTGAGCGTTGGGTCTGCCAACGCCTGCTGCAAGGCTTGAACATCCCCTACCGTGCCGACGAGTTCACGCCCGCCGGGCAGGAGCCGCCGGACGTACTGTTTCGCGAGGCCTGTTTCGAGGTGTTCTTCGTGCTGGACGAAGGCCGCCGCCTCAACGACGAATGGCGCGACGAGTTGCAACGGCGCCGCAGTGCCTTCTCCCTTAGCCAGCTGGTGCGCCGCGAGGCCAAGCCCAAGCGCATTCCGGCCAACGAACTGTTGCTCAGGCTGGCCCCGACCCTGCGCAAAAAAGCCCACAACTACAAGGAACGCGGCATGGACCTGGGGGAGCTGGACATCATCGCCTTCGCCAGCCTCAAGCGCGAAGTGCTGGACCTCAACAGCCACTTCCCGCCGCCGACCGAATACCTGCGCCAGGGCTGGCGCTCGTTGTCGCTGGTCGGGCCGACCTTCGCCCGCGTGCTGTTCGCCCACCCCGACGCGCCGGACTTCCTGCGCGGCAACCTGGGGCGCAGCATCCTCTTCGATGTCGGTATCAGCCTGTAGGCCGCCTGGAGCGGAATTGCCCGAGCCCTTCAGGCCATTCGTGGCATGGCGCAAACACCGCGTGAGTGTTACAAAGCGCAATCATTCACGGGATGACAAGGCCGGCATCCGCGAGCAGCTATGCTCCGCTCATTGCCGCATAGCCCGACAAGATGGCACTGCGCTGTAACCTTCATACTTTTCGCAACGTCTAGCTGACGAGGCTTTTTATGACCAGCCGCCTGAACCCCGACGACCAACGCCATGTCGAAGAATACCTGCAACTGGCCCAGCACCGAGTCGAGCGCCGGCCCTTCCGGCCGTGGATGCTCCTCGTGATAGTCGTGACCATCACCATTGGCCTGGGCCTGCTGAGCCGATTTATCAGTTACCTGACGCTATGAGCTGCATCGCGCTCGCTTGGGTAACCGTACCGATTTCTTTTAGCCTTGCGAGATATCCCCATGACTCATCGTATTGTCATCGTTGGCGGCGGCGCCGGCGGTCTGGAGTTGGCTACCCGTCTGGGTAAGACTCTGGGCAAGCGCGGTGCCGCCAGTGTGATGCTGGTCGACGCGAACCTGACCCACATCTGGAAGCCCTTGCTGCATGAAGTGGCCGCCGGCTCGCTGAACTCTTCCGAAGACGAACTCAACTATGTCGCCCAAGCCAAATGGAACCACTTCGAGTTCCAGCTGGGCCGCATGAGTGGGCTCGATCGCCAGCAGAAGAAGATCCAGCTGGCCGCCACCTACGACGAAAACGGCGTGGAACTGCTGCCCGCTCGTGAACTGGGCTACGACAGCCTGGTGATTGCCGTAGGCAGTACCACCAACGACTTCGGCACCCAGGGCGCCGCCCAGCACTGCCTGTTCCTCGACACGCGCAAACAGGCCGAACGTTTCCACCAGCAATTGCTCAACCACTACCTGCGCGCCCATGCCGGGCAGACCGATGTCGTGGAGCAGATCAGCGTGGCCATCGTCGGTGCAGGTGCCACAGGCGTCGAACTGGCCGCCGAGCTGCACAACGCCGCCCACGAGCTGGCGGCCTACGGCCTGGACCGGATCAAGCCGGAAAACATGCACATCACCCTGATCGAGGCCGGCCCACGGGTACTGCCGGCCCTGCCGGAGCGGATCGGCGGCCCGGTGCACAAGACCCTGGAAAAACTCGGGGTCAAGGTCATGACCAATGCCGCGGTCAGCGAAGTCACCGCCGACAGCCTGATCACCGCCGATGGCCAGATGATTGCCGCCAGCCTGAAAGTCTGGGCCGCGGGCATTCGCGCACCGGGCTTCCTCAAGGACATCGACGGCCTGGAAACCAACCGCATCAACCAGCTGCAGGTCTTGCCGACCCTGCAGACCACCCGCGACGAGAACATCTTCGCCTTTGGCGACTGCGCCGCCTGCCCGCAACCGGGCACCGATCGCAACGTTCCACCGCGGGCCCAGGCGGCTCACCAGCAAGCATCACTGCTGACCAAGTCGCTGAAACTGCGTATCGAAGGCAAGGCCCTGCCGGAGTACAAATACACCGACTACGGCTCGCTGATCTCGCTGTCGCGTTTTTCCGCCGTGGGCAACCTGATGGGCAACCTGACCGGCAGCGTGATGCTCGAAGGCTGGCTCGCGCGGATGTTCTATGTGTCGCTGTACCGCATGCACCAGATGGCGCTCTACGGCCCGTTCCGTACCGCCATGCTGATGCTCGGCAGCCGGATCGGCCGCGGCACCGAGCCACGCCTCAAGCTGCACTGAATCTGAGCCTGTAGACCAAGACAAGAGTGCCCCGAGCGATCGGGGCATTTTTTTGCGCCCTGTTCAACACGGACTCAGGCAAACAGGCAGGCTGTTAAAGATCGAAGTGCCTAGAGACTTCCTGCACTCTATTTCCAACTTTCCGCGCAGCTTTAAGATTAATCTTAATTCTAAAATAGAAGAGCCACCGGACTTAACCCCCCACATCAAAAAGTTGCTCTCCCCGGGCGTATCGAATACATACGCCGGCCTCCGCGTCACCTCTTACTGCGGCATATAGATAGCTGACCCGATAGTACTCAAGACGCCACTCATGCTCTATCTAGTTGCATTGATAGTTTGCCCTGCACGCTTAAACCTTCGACTCCAACCTGCTACCCCTGAGGATTAGCCCCTGCAAAACAGTTGCTTATATACAAAGATCGAAGATTTTGGCGGCGATCGTCCCGTTTAGCTGCCGACAGGTATTCCGACAACTTCATGCCACCCGATCAAATTTTAAGAATCTTCTTATTGAAATCATATCAGGCAAAAAAGTATCAGCCGCCATTCAAATCCATAGAGCATTCAATACTTTAAGAATGGTCTTATTGTAACGACCAAAGTGAAGACACAAGATTGCACCTCCAACTTTAGCAGGTACATGAAATGTCCAAACTTCTCAAAAGCATCGTCTCCATGGCTATCGCTGGCGCGGTCAGCACTTCCGCTCTCGCGGCAGATGGCACCATCGACTTCAAGGGCGAAATCATCGCGGCATCCTGCGCCATCACCGGCGGCGCCGGCACCAGCGTTGGCGGCGGCAAGGGTTCCCAGACCATTTCTGTCGACCTCGGCAAGGTCAGCACCGACTCGCTCACTGGCAATGCTGGTGGCTCTACCATCGTTGGCGGTAAGAGCATCAACCTGAACCTGGACTGCGGCGGCACCGCGAACGGCCTGAAGACCGTGAGCATGCAGTTCGACCCGAACAGTGGTTCCGGTATCGACAGCAAGAACAACTCGCTGCTGAAAATCGCCGCTGGTGGCGCAAAGGGCGTGGGCATCGGCATTTTTAACGGCAGCAACAAGCTGGTGAACATCGCCGCGAACGAAACCATCTCGGGTGACTTGGTGAAAGTCGGCGAAGAAGGGAAAGAAACCTACACCGCCAAACTGGACCTGCGCGCCGGTTATGTCGCGAACGGCGATGAGATCACGCCAGGTGCTGCGAACGGCCAACTGCCGTTTACCTTGACCTACGAGTAACTCGCACCAAAGGGAGGGGCCTGCCCCCTCCCTCCGACCTGGAGCCGCTATGAAAACCTCATTATTGGCGCGTATTGCAATCGCCAGCGCCATGACACTCTCCGCGTCGATGGCCAGTGCTGGCATTACGCTGGATGGCACCCGCGTCATCTTTGCTGCGCCAGCCAAGGAAACATCCGTCCTCGTCAGGAACCAGGGCTCGAACGACATCATGATCCAGTCCTGGGTCGAGCCAGACAGAAACGGGGCCAATACCGACGTACCGTTCGCCATTACCCCTCCCCTGGTTCGCCTGGGAGGCAACAAGCAACAGGTCCTGCGTATTCTCTATCAAGGCCAGGGGCTGCCGACCGACAAGGAATCCGTGTTCTGGCTGGCCGTGCAGGAAATCCCGCAAAAAGCCAAGACCGAGAACACCCTGCAAATTGCCATACGCCAGCGCGTGAAGCTGTTCTACCGCCCGGCCAACCTGCCGGACACTGCCGCCAATGCAGCCAAGAGCCTGCAATGGAAGCTGGTGGAACAAGGCGGCAAGGCCGCGCTTTCAGTGACCAACCCTTCCGCGTTCCATGTGACTCTTGCCGGGGGCAGCGTGACGCTGCGCAGTGGCAAGGATGCAGGCACCGCCACCGTGGAAATGCTGGCGCCAGGAGCAACACGCACCGTCGCGATCAAAGGCTCGACTGGCATGAGGTCCGGAGCCACAACTGTGGAATTCGACAGCATCAACGATTACGGCGGGCTGGACCGAGTCACCAGCAAACTTTCCAACTAACGGAAACACAGCCATCACTCGTGTCGCTCGCTAGAGCGCATCGCTTTACCTAATCCGACTTTTTACTCAGGTCAGTGCTTCGGGCATCCGATGCATGATCGAAAGGATTCTGCATGCCCATTTTTCAGAGAGAGCTCAGTTTCAGGATCGCCCGGCGAGCGTGCGCGACCTGCCTCGTGGCACTGGGACTGGCCTCGAAGCTGTCCGCCGCGGAGGCCGAGTTCGCCGACTCCTTTCTGAAGATGGAGGGTGCCCCGGTGGACCTCAAGTTTTTTGAGAAAGGCAGCGCCGTTCCGCCAGGTACCTACAGCGTCGACCTTTACCTGAACAATGTGCTGATCAAGCGCCAGGAAATCACCTTCGCCGCCGACGCCTCCGGGCAGATCAAGCCCGTCATCTCGCTCGGGCTGCTCAAAGAGCTCGGCCTCAACGCGGGCAAAGCCCAGCAGGATGGACTCATCACCGCGGACGCCAAGGATGAGCAGCCGTTCGACGTCAGCGCCCAGGTCGCCGGCGCCGCGGTGGACTTCGACGCCACCAACCTGGCATTGCAGTTCAGTATTCCGCAGGCATACGTCCAGCGCTATTCCCGCGGTTACGTCGACCCCTCGGTTTGGGACGAAGGCATCACGGCCTTCTACAGCGACTACCAGGCCAACTTCAACCGCAACACCAACCGGGGAACGAAAAGCGACTACCACAACCTGAACCTGCGCAACGGCTTCAATATCGCCGGCTGGCGCTTTCGCAACGAATCCGCCCTGACCGGCGGAACCGGCACAAAAAGCGAATTCAAGAGCAACCGCAACTATCTGGAGCGCGACGTCCAGCGCCTGAAAGGCAAGCTTTCCCTGGGCGAGCTGTACACCCCAGGCGAGATCTTCGACAGCGTGCGTTTTCGCGGTGCACAGATCGCTTCGGACCTCGGCATGCTGCCCGACAACGAGATCGGCTACGCACCCGTGATCCGCGGCATCGCCGAAAGCAATGCCACTGTCGAAGTACGGCAAAACGGCTACGTGATCTATTCCGCGTCGGTGCCGCCTGGCGCTTTCGAGTTCACCGACATCTATCCCAGCGGCTCCAACGGCGACCTGCAGATCAAGATCATCGAAGCGGATGGCCGGGTACGCGAATATCTGCAGTCCTATGCCTACCAGCCGGTCATGACCCGGCGCGGCAACCTTCGCTACAGCGTCACCGCCGGTGAATATCGCTCCACCGACCAACCGTCGCCGTCGTTCACCCAGGGCACGGCCGTCTACGGCGTGACCGACAACCTGACCGGTTATGGCGGTGCGCTGCTCGCCCAGGACTATCGCGCCGTCAACCTTGGCGCGGGCGTGAACTCCAGCCTCGGTGGTATTTCCTTCGACGTCACCAGCAGTGAATCGAAGACCCAGAACGGCAGGAGCAACAAGGGTCACAGTGCGCGCTTCCTATACTCCAAGACGCTGAACGCTACCGATACCACCTTCACCATGGCCGGCTACCGCTATTCCACCGAAGGCTATCGCAGCTTCAGCCAGCACGTGGACGACCTCATGTATCAGGACCGTGCCGGTTTCAGCGCGCAAAAGAGCCGAATCAACCTCCGGGTGAACCAGAGCCTGTCACAGCGAGGCTCGTTGTACCTCAGCATGGATGAAACCAACTACTGGAATCAGCAGGGCCGCACGCGCAACTGGCAATTTGGTTATGGCAACAGCATCGCCAGTGTCAGCTACAACCTGGCGGTGTCACGTACCCAGAGCGATCCCATGAGCGGTGGTTCGGATACGCAACTCACCGCCAGTGTCAGCATGCCACTGGGAGGCCGGGGTAGTTCTCACCGCCTCTCCAGCAACGCCATCAGCTCGAGCAAAGGTGATTCCTCGCTGCAGTCGAACGTGTCCGGCTACCTGGACGACCAGGCGACCCTCAGCTACTCGGCGCAGGCCGGCCACAGCAAGAGAAATGGCAGCACCGCCGGCGCCAGCCTGGACTGGGATACCCCCGTCGCCAAGCTGCGTGGTGGCTATAACCAGGGGCGTGACGACAAGCATATCGACCTGGGTGCGTCTGGCTCGCTGGTGGTGCACAGCGGCGGCGTTACCCTCGGCCAACCGCTTGGCGAGACTTTCGGTTTGCTGGAAGTTCCGGACGTCGACGGCGTCGGGGTATCCGGTTGGAACGCCGTACGCACCAATGGCAAGGGTTACGCGGTGGTGCCCTATATGCAGCCTTATCGCTACAACTGGCTGAACCTGGATACCCAGACCCTGGGGACCGACACCGAGATCAACGAAACCTCCAAGGTGCTGGTGCCAACCCGTGGCGCCATCGTCAAGGCCACCTATACCGCACAAACCGGTCGTCGCCTGCAATTCGTCCTGCGCGCGGACAAGGGCGATCCAATCCCCTTCGGCGCCCAAGGCTACGACGAACAAGGCAAGCCCCTGGGCATGGTCGACAACCTGTCGCGCCTGCTGGTCTTTGGCGTTCCCGACCAGGGCCGGCTGGAGATTCGCTGGGCCGAAGGCAGCTGCATGGTGGACTACAAGCTCCCCCCAACAAACAAGGAGCTGGCTTACGAACGCGTGGACGGCCTTTGCCGGGTCTTGTGACCCACACCCTTTCAAACCAGAGCGGACATATGCACAAACTGATCACTCTTCCCATTGGCCTGCTTGCCCTGGTGCTGGCCGAGCCAGCGCTCTCATGGTGCCTATGGGGCAGCATTTCTGGCCCTCCTGGCGCGTCATATAACCAGGTGAATGTTCCATCCAGCCTGACCGTCAAGCGGGTCCCAGTCGGCGAAATACTCGCAAGTTACTCCCAGCAGATCCCTGTCCAAGGAGGGATTACTTGTAGCAGCAACGAGATCATGAACATAACCTTTGAAAACGGCCTCGAACCCTCCGCCATCCCCGATGTGTACAAAACCGGCGTGGCGGGCATCGGTATGCGCATCATCGCTTCAAGACACGTGGGGGGGACAGGAGTTTAAGGTACCCCCTGCCTTCCCAACACACATTTACTGGACAAGGTTATAGCGTCCACCTGCCTACTTACATTCATGTCGAATACGTCCGCACGGAAATCGCAGTTGGCTCAGGCAAGGTGCCAACCAACTTTACAATCAACTTCATTATCCCTCCGAATACTGGCCTGACCCCGAGCACAGTGACTTACACATCCTCAGGATTCACCAACCTGGAGAACAACTTCTACTTCAGCAGTTGCGAGGCCCGGGAGCCCTCCATGACCGTACAAATGGGCAAGGTCCCGATTTCCAACATCAAGTCTGGCGCCGCACCGGAAAAACCCTTCGCCCTCGATATTCGCTGCCGCGGTATGCGGCCTGAAAAGCCGGTTCCGCTGAAGATTTATTTCGAAGGCAACTCGACAGGCCCAGGCATGCTGAATCTGACAGGAGCTGGGCAGACCAGCGTTGCCCAAGGCGTGGCTATCGAGCTGAAAAACGACAAGGGCACCAAACTCCCCTTCAACAAGCCCGGCGCGGTCAGCCTGGACTGGCAGCACAGCGAAACCGATGCCGAGGTCTACCGCTTCGCGGGGTCCGTTCGCTATACGCCGAGTGGCGGCGAAATAAAGGCCGGCAAGGCAGATGCAACGATGACTTACGTACTCGACTACAACTGACCGGACTCAGCCAGCATGGGCCACCCCATACAAAAGCCCCGAATGATCGGGGCTTTTTTGTGCGTCGCATTCGCCGGCAAGCACCGCGTGTCAAATTCCGGGCAAAAAAAATCCCCGTATCTGTCGATACGAGGATTTTTAATATGGTCGGGGTAAGGGGATTCGAACTCCTGACATCCTGCTCCCAAAGCAGGCGCGCTACCGGACTGCGCTATACCCCGGTAAAAAAAAGGCACCTTTTAAAGGCGCCTTCTGCGAACAGAGCTTTTGGCGTCTGATCTTAAGATTCGATTCCAGCGAACTGGTTTCAAAAATGGTGGGTCGTGTGGGATTCGAACCTACGACCAATTGGTTAAAAGCCAACTGCTCTACCAACTGAGCTAACGACCCAAATATGGTCGGGGTAAGGGGATTCGAACTCCTGACATCCTGCTCCCAAAGCAGGCGCGCTACCGGACTGCGCTATACCCCGGCTTGAAATTGGCTCCGTGACCAGGACTCGAACCTGGGACCCAATGATTAACAGTCATTTGCTCTACCGACTGAGCTATCACGGAACTGAACATTTCAATTTACAACCTTTACAGCAGGCTTTTATTTCTAGAAGCCCCCTCGTCGACCTGGTCCGTATCGCTACGTTCATGTCTCTGAGGCGCGCTATTCTACAATCTTAAAAACCTCTGTCAACCCCCTAAATTGCTTTCAAGACAATGATTTGCAACTTATTTCAGTTTTTTCCTCGGGGAGGAAAAAACCTTGGGGTGACGTACTGCGGGGCGCACTTTACAAGCCTTTGCCTTACAGTTCAACGCCCTATGCAAAAAAAGGCCTCGCAATGCGAGGCCTCCTTCACAACGACGCCCTATCGGACTCAGGCGAAGACGATTTCGTCGTTTTCCACCTTGGCCGTCACAGTGGCTCCCGGCAGAAAACCGCCAGACAGAATCAACTGCGCCAATGGGTTCTCGATCCAGCGCTGAATCGCCCGTTTCAGCGGACGCGCGCCATAGACCGGGTCGTAGCCCACGGCAATCAGTTTGTCCAAGGCCTCGCCACTCAGCTCCAGCTTGAGCTCGCGCTCGGCCAGGCGGCCGCGCAGGCGCCCCAACTGGATCTCGGTGATGCCGGCGATCTGATCCCGGGCCAATGGCTCGAAGATCACCACTTCGTCGATCCGGTTGATGAACTCCGGACGGAAATGAGTCGACACCGCATCCATCACCGCCGCCCGCTGTGCTTCGCGATCCCCCACCAGCTCCTGGATCTGTGCCGAGCCCAGGTTGGAGGTCATGACGATCACCGTATTACGGAAGTCCACGGTACGCCCGTGGCTGTCCGTCAGGCGGCCGTCTTCCAGCACCTGCAGCAGGATGTTGAACACGTCCGGATGGGCCTTCTCGACCTCGTCCAGCAGGATCACCGAATAAGGCTTGCGCCGCACCGCCTCGGTCAGGTAACCGCCCTCCTCGTAGCCGACGTAGCCTGGAGGCGCACCAATCAACCGAGCCACAGAGTGTTTCTCCATGAACTCGGACATATCGATTCGCACCATCGCCTCTTCGGTATCGAAAAGGAATTCGGCCAACGCCTTGCACAACTCGGTCTTACCCACACCGGTCGGGCCGAGGAACATGAACGAACCACTTGGCCGGTTCGGATCGGACAACCCGGCGCGAGAACGCCGCACTGCGTTGGCTACCGCCACCACGGCTTCGTCCTGGCCAATGACACGCTGGTGCAGCAGGCTTTCCATCTTCAGCAGCTTGTCGCGCTCGCCTTCGAGCATCTTCGACACCGGAATACCGGTCCACTTGGACACGACTTCGGCGATTTCCTCTTCGGTCACCTTGCTGCGCAACAGCTGGTTCTCGCTTTGGCCATGCTGGTCGACCATCTGCAGGCTGCGCTCCAGGTCCGGGATCACCCCGTACTGCAACTCGGCCATGCGGTTCAGGTCGCCTTTGCGGCGTGCGGCTTCCAGCTCCTGGCGGGACTGCTCGATCTTCTGCTGAATCTGCGCCGAACCCTGCACTTCAGCTTTCTCCGAGGTCCAGACTTCTTCCAGATCGGCATATTCGCGCTCCAGGCGGGTGATTTCCTCCTGGAGCTTCTCCAGGCGCTTGATCGCCGCCTCGTCGTCTTCTTTCTTCAGGGCCTGGGATTCGACCTTCAGTTGAATCAGGCGCCGTTCCAGGCGGTCCAGGACTTCCGGCTTGGAGTCGATCTCCATGCGGATACGGCTGGCGGCTTCGTCGATCAGGTCGATCGCCTTGTCCGGCAACTGCCGGTCGGTGATGTAGCGATGGCTGAGCTTGGCCGCGGCAATGATCGCGCCATCGGTGATCGCCACCTTGTGGTGCACCTCATAACGCTCTTTCAGGCCGCGCAGGATGGCAATGGTGTCTTCTTCGCTCGGCTCGTCCACCAGGACTTTCTGGAAGCGCCGCTCGAGGGCCGCGTCCTTCTCTATATATTGGCGGTACTCGTTGAGCGTGGTGGCGCCGACACAGTGCAGCTCACCCCGAGCCAGGGCTGGCTTGAGCATGTTGCCCGCATCCATCGAACCTTCGCCTTTACCGGCGCCGACCATGGTGTGCAGTTCGTCGATGAACAGAATGATCTGCCCTTCCTGCTTGGACAGCTCGTTGAGCAGGGATTTCAGGCGTTCTTCGAATTCACCGCGGTACTTGGCGCCAGCGATCAGCGCGCCCATGTCCAGGGACAGCAGGCGCTTGCCTTTCAGGCCGTCCGGCACTTCGCCGTTGATGATGCGTTGAGCCAGGCCTTCGGCAATCGCGGTTTTACCCACGCCAGGCTCACCGATCAGCACCGGGTTGTTCTTGGTCCGACGTTGCAGCACCTGGATGGTCCGGCGGATTTCGTCGTCACGGCCGATCACCGGGTCAAGCTTGCCGTCTTCGGCGCGCTTGGTCAGGTCGACGGTGTATTTATCCAGGGCCTGACGCGACTCCTCGACGTTGGCGTCATTCACCGCCTCGCCGCCTCGCAGGTTATTAATGGCGTTTTCCAGCGCTTTTTTGCTGACGCCCTGGCCCAGCAGCAATTTGCCGAGCTTGCTGTTTTCGTCCATGGCCGCCAGCAGCACCAGCTCGCTGGAGATGAACTGGTCGCCTTTCTGTTGCGCCAGGCGATCGGCCTGGTTCAGCAGGCGCGCCAGATCCTGCGACATGTTCACGTCGCCGGTGGGGTTCTGGATTTTTGGCAAGTGATCGAGCTCTTTGCTCAGTTCCTTGCGCAGGCTGTTCACGTCGAAGCCCACTTGCATCAGCAGAGGCTTGATCGAACCGCCCTGCTGTTCGAGCAGCGCCTGCATCAAGTGCGCCGGCTCGATGGCCGGATGGTCGAGGCCGACCGCCAGGGATTGAGAATCGGATAACGCCAGCTGAAGCTTGCTGGTTAATCGGTCTATACGCATTAGTCACCTTCCTTTTGAGCAGGTCGGAGCGATGGACACACCTAAATAGAGAAACCTGCCAGATACCCCTGTAGATGCGGTCGATTCTGGAAGATTCAAGCCTTGCGAGCTTGACACAGGTCAGAAGAGTCTAGCGTTCCAGCCAGATCAGGGAAGCGAAGCGCCCGGTGCGCAGGCTGCGGCGGTAGGAATAGAAACGCGGATCGCTCACGGTACAGAAACCGCCGCCATACACGACGGTGACACCGCATGCCGCCAGGCGCAGGCGGGCCAGCATATATATGTCAGCCATGAGCTTGCCGGGGTTGTGGCTCGGTACAAAGGCCTGTTCGGTCTGTGGCAAGTGCCGAACGAAAGCCTCACGCACTTCCGGACCGACCTCGAAGGCTTGCGGACCAATGGCCGGCCCCAGCCAGACCAGTACATCCTCTGGCGCGACTTTCAGGCTATCGAGCGTCGCTTCCAGCACCCCGGCCGCCAACCCGCGCCAACCGGCATGGGCCGCTGCCACCCGAGTACCGGCGCGGTCGCAGAACAGCGCTGGCAGGCAATCGGCGGTCATGGCGCTACAGGCAATGCCGGGCGTGGCGGTCCAGCTGGCATCGGCGGTGGCGACAACGGACGGATCCGCCTCGACCACATCGATACCGTGAACCTGTTTCAGCCAGGCTGGCTTTATAGAGAAACGATCGGTCAGGCGACGGCGGTTTTCGGCCACCGCCTCTGGGTTGTCATCGACATGATCGCCCAGGTTGAGGCTGTCGAACGGCGCCAGGCTGACGCCGCCCGCACGGGTTGTGACGCAGGCTTTGACCCCGGCCGGCGCAGGCCAGTCAGGAATCAGCCAGTCACTCATCCGACGAAAGCCTCGCGGTCCTGTTTGAGCAGGGTCAGCAGCCAGACGAAATCTTCCGGCAGCGGCGACTCCCAGCTCATGCGCTCGCCGGTGGTCGGATGATCCAGCTCAAGGAACCGCGCATGCAGCGCCTGACGCGGGAAGTGCTTGAGAGACTCGACCATGGTCGGGTTCGCGGCGGGCGGAATGCGGAAACGGCCACCGTAGGCCGGATCGCCGACCAACGGGTAGTTGATATGGGCCATGTGCACACGGATCTGGTGGGTCCGCCCGGTTTCCAGTTTCACCCGGACATGGGTGTGGGAACGGAAACGCTCCAGCACGCGGTAGTGGCTGACGGCCGGCTTGCCGCCTTCCATCACCGCCATGCGCTGGCGTTGCTGGCCATGCCGGCCGATCGGGGCGTTGATCTTGCCGCCGGCGGTGACCACGCCGATCACGATGCATTCATAGATGCGGCTGACGCTGCGGCTCTGCAACTGGGCGACCAGCTGGGTCTGCGCCTGGATGGTCTTGGCCACCACCATCAGACCGGTGGTGTCCTTGTCCAGGCGATGGACGATGCCGGCACGCGGCACGTTGATGATGTCCGGGACATGGTGCAGCAGGGCATTGAGCAGCGTGCCATCGGCGTGACCGGCGGCGGGGTGGACCACCAGGCCGGCAGGCTTGTTGATCACCAGGATATCGTCGTCTTCATAGACGATATCCAGTTCGATGTCCTGAGCGATCCATTCTCCCTGAGCTTCCTGCTCGGCGGTCAGCTCAAGAACCGCGCCGCCATGGACAATGTCTCGCGGGCGGATAACCGCTCCATCCACAGTCAGGCGGCCGTCTTTGATCCAGGCGGAAAGGCGCGAGCGCGAGTGCTCAGCGAATAATTGGGCGGCGACTTGATCGAGGCGTTGGCCGCCCAGTTCGGACGGCACCTCTGCGCGAAGTTCAATTTTATCGGACATGCTCAGACTAGGCGTCGGCACAGCCTTTGGTTTCGGCTGCGCGCTTGTGGTTAAATACGGCGTCTTTTGCCCCGAGGCTTTTTCAACGGGGCGCTCATCATAACAGGACGGCCCCGCCCAAGACAGCGGCCGTCATAGGGACGCAAGCCGCCATGCAAGTGAAACACCTGCTGCTGATCGCCATCCTCGCACTGACCGCTGCTTGCTCATCGAAGGAAGTCGTTGACGAAAACCTGAGCGAGGTCGAGCTGTACCAGCAGGCGCAGACCGACCTGGACAACAACAGCTATACCAGCGCCACAGCCAAGCTCAAGGCCCTGGAGTCGCGTTATCCGTTCGGTCGCTACGCGGATCAGGCACAGCTCGAACTGATCTATGCCAACTACAAGAACGCCGAGCCGGAGGCCGCCAAGTCCGCCGCCGAGCGTTTCATCCGCCTGCACCCACAACACCCGAACGTGGACTACGCCTACTACCTCAAGGGCCTGACCTCCTTCGACCAGGACGTCGGCCTGCTGGCGCGCTTCCTGCCGCTGGACATGACCAAGCGTGACCCGGGTGCCGCACGCGACTCCTACAACGAGTTCGCCCAGCTCACCAGCCGCTTCCCGAACAGCCGCTACGCGCCGGACGCCAAGCAGCGCATGATCTACCTGCGCAACCTGCTGGCCTCCTACGAAATCCACGTGGCCGACTACTACCTGACCCGTCAGGCCTATGTAGCCGCCGCCAACCGTGGCCGCTACGTGGTGGAAAACTTCCAGGAAACCCCGTCGGTGGCCGATGGCCTGGCGGTGATGACCGAGGCTTACCAGCGTCTGCACCTGGACGAACTGGCCGCCACCAGCCTGGAAACCCTGAAGCTCAACTACCCCGATCACCCGACTCTGGTCGACGGCCAGTTCGTGCCACGGGTCGCCGAGGCGGACAACCGCTCCTGGCTGAGCAAGGCCACCCTGGGCCTGATCGAGTCCCGTCCACCGCTGCCGCCGGGAGAAACCCGCGCCAACCAGGACGTGATGAAGCAATACCAGGACGCCAAGGACGCGATTCCGGCCGAGCTCAAGCCTAAAGACGCCAATGGCGACGCTGTCGAAGAAGAACAGCATGAAGCCGAAGGCAACAACAGCGACCGCTCGTGGTTCAGCTACATGACCTTCGGCGTGTTCGACTGACACCGCCGCGGTCACAAAAAAGGGAGACTTTCGAGTCTCCCTTTTTTTGTCCGTGGATTTCAGCGCTGATTGCACTGTGCGCCCGGCATCACCTTGGCTAAACTGCCGCTTCCTCACTCACATAGCTGGCTACCATGCTTCGTTTACTGTTCTGGATCGCCCTGATTGCCGCTGCGGTATGGCTCTGGCGCAAATTCAAGCAGCCCGCCTCCGGCACCGCTGCGCCCCGCGAACCCAGCACCACACCCATGGTGCGCTGCGCCCATTGCGGCGTGCACCTGCCCCGCGACCGGGCGCTGAGCCTCGAGCAACAGTGGTATTGCAGCCAGGCGCACCTGGAGCAAGGTCCGATCTCCCGCGATCGCTGAACCTCGACCGCAGCGGTGCATATGACGTCAAAAGCACGTTGTTTGCACCGCTGAATAATTCGCTACAAAAAAGCCACCGCCCCTCCTCTCCTCGCTTCCGGCCGGCAACCCTCGGCAAATCGGGGCTATTACCCTGCGCGTCATCTTGAATCCGACCAAACGGCCCCGCACCGCCCGGCCTTGAGCGGGCCAACGACCTCAAGCCTGCCTAGACTTCACGACACGCCAGGATGGCGGGTGCTCTCGCACCTCTTTCGCTCACGGATGAAGCAGTAAGCGGCATGAGCCCACGACAAAAAGTCTTGATCGTCGATGACGATCCAGGCATTCGCGAATATCTGGAAATCAGCCTCGGCCGGATGCAACGCCATACCCGCAGCGCCCGCACCCTGGGCGAAGCGCGTCACTGGCTGGCGCGGGAAGGCTTCGACCTGTGCCTGAGCGACCTGCATTTGCCCGACGGCACGGGGCTGGAATTACTCGAGCATATCCGGTGCCGCCAGCTGCGAATGCCGCTGGCCATACTCAGCACCTGCGCCCGCCAGGAAACCGCGATCCACGCCCTGAAGGCCGGCGCCATCGACTTCCTGAGCAAACCCGTGGCCCTGGCGCGCTTGCGCGAGCTGCTGAATGGTGCCCTGCCCGGATCGACACCCCCGCCCCCTGCCACCGGACCATTGCTCGGCGATTCGGCCGCCATGCACAAGCTGCGCGGACAAATCGGCAAACTGGCCCGGAGCCAGGCCTCGGTCTATATCAGCGGAGAGTCCGGAAGCGGCAAGGAACTGGTCGCCCGCGCAATCCACGACCAGGGTCCTCGAGCCAGCCACGCCTTCGTGCCGGTCAATTGCGGAGCCATCCCACCGGAACTGATGGAGAGCGAGTTTTTCGGCCATCGCAAAGGCAGCTTCAGCGGCGCTATCGAAGACAAGCCCGGTCTGTTCCAGGCGGCACACGGCGGCACGCTGTTTCTCGATGAGGTGGCCGATCTGCCGCTGGCAATGCAGGTCAAATTGCTCCGCGCACTGCAGGAGAAGGCGGTACGTTGCGTCGGTGGGCAGCAGGAAGTCCAGGTCGATGTGCGCATTCTCTGCGCCACCCACAAGGCGCTGCAGGCGGAAGTGCATGCCGGGCGCTTTCGCCAGGATCTCTACTACCGCCTGAACGTGATCGAACTGCCGGTGCCAGCGCTACGGGCGCGCAAGGCCGATATCGAACCCTTGACCACCGCCATCCTCGAGCGCCTGGCGCAGGGTAACGGCCAACAACTGACACGGCTTCAGCCAAGCGCGTTGCTGGCACTCCAGGGCTACGACTTTCCCGGTAACGTGCGCGAACTGGAGAACCTGCTCGAACGGGCGCACACCCTGTGCGAGAACCGGCGGATCGAAGCACGCGACCTGCGCCTGACGCCCAACGGCGCCCACCCGGCCATCACGCCCGGACCGGCACAGGTGATCAACCTTGAGAAACATCTGCAAGAAGTCGAGCGCCGACTGATCCTCCAGGCCCTGGAGCACACCCGCTGGAACCGCACGGCGGCGGCCCAGCGCTTGAGCCTGTCGTTTCGTTCGATGCGCTACCGGCTGAAGAAACTCGGCCTGGATTAAATTCGCCCACTGGGCGCATAAGGCGCCGGGTCGATGATCGGCTCCCGGCCCAGCATCAGGTCGGCGAACAGCTGACAGGACGCCGGCGCCAGGACCAAACCGTTGCGGTAGTGCCCGCAGTTCAACCACAGCCCCGCCAGCCCGGGCACCGGGCCGATATAGGGAATGCCCTCGGGCGAGCCTGGGCGCAACCCCGCCCAATGGCCCACCACCTCGGCCTGCGCCAGCGCCGGGATCAACTCGATGGCCGAAGCCTTCAGGCTTTCCAGGGCCGACGAGGTTGGGGTCTTGTCGAAGCCTTCGTGCTCCAGGGTACTGCCGATCAAGATGTGGCCGTCGCGCCGGGGAATCGCGTAGCGCCCCTTGGCCAGGACCATGCAGGAAAGAAAATCCGACGCGCACTTGTAGAGGATCATCTGGCCTTTGACCGGCTCCACCGGCAACGCCAGACCCAGGCTCTTGAGCAATTCGCCGCTCCAGGCCCCTGCCGCCAGCACCACCTGATCGCCACGGATTTCGCCCAGGGAGGTCTGCACCCCGAGCACCCGCTCACCTTCGCGGATAAACCCGCTGACTTCGCAGTGCTCGTGAAGGGTCACCGCTGGCAACGCCGACAGGGCGGCCTTCAGCGATTTGACCAGGCGCGGGTTGCGCACGTTGGCCACGTCGGCCATGTAGATCGCCCGCGAAAAACCGCCGCCCAGCACCGGCACCGCGTCATGGGCCGCCGAGATATCCACAGCGCTCAATGGCCGCTGTTCCCGCCGGGCCCAGGCCAGCGCTTCGGCCTCGTCGTCGAGGTCCAGCCAGTACAGGCCGGTGGTGTGCACTTCAGGATCGACACCGGTCGTGGCAAACAGGCGTTCGGCCAGCTGTGGATAAAAGTCCTGCGACCAATGCGCCAGCGCCGTGACCGCCGGGCTGTAGCGCCAGGGGTACAGCGGCGAGACGATCCCGCCGCCGGCCCAGGAGGATTCCTGGCCGACATTCGAGCGTTCGAGCAGCACCACCTGCTGCCCGGCGGATGCCAGGTTGAACGCGGTCAGCAGGCCGATCACGCCACCGCCGACAATCACCACTTGCTGTTGCTTTGCCATAGTCCAGTCCAGGAAATGAAAACACCGGGCGCCGCCAGCGCCCGAAAAGGTTGTTCAGCGCCCCCAGCAATCCTTGCTGGTCACCCCGTCGGCCATATTGTTGTTGCCCATGGCACCGGTGTGGCTAAGGGTGAACTCGCCGCACTTGTCGCCGGCCATCATGCTCTCGGTTTTCGGCGTCGCGGTCAGGGTAAAGCTCTGGTCGGCCAGGACTGGCGTGATGCTGTAGTCGTCGTTGCCGGCGCTGAGGCCCGGAGCGTTGCTGTAGACACCGCCCTTGGAATGAAACCGCTCGAGGCTCTGCGCCTGTTCCGACAGCAGGCCGGCAATCTGCGTGCGATGGGTTTTCTTCACGTACTCGGTGATGCTGGGCAGGCTCAGGGTGACGACGAGCCCGATGATCGCAATCACGATCATGATTTCGATCAGGGTAAAACCTTGGTTGGATCTACGCATGCCTCACTCTCACTTACTGTATTTGTCGCCACATGATGCGGCGGCTGCCACCGCCCGGTTTCTCGACCAGGGAGGCGATACCGCCGCTGGAATCGCTGACGATTTTGCGGGTAGCGCGATTAAGCACAGCGCTCAATGCAGGAATACCGCCGGTAAAGATGACACCGCTGGAAGGCGTATCCAGACCGTCGACCACTTCATCGCCATTGGTGTCGAGCACCGCGTCGCCCTGCATCTTACCGCTGAATGCGTCCAGCTCGACCAATTTGCCGTTGCCGGCGCTGGAACAAGGGTCGCCCGCCTCGACAGCAGCAGTGCTGAAGACAACGCGACCCGCCACCAGCGTGGCCTGATTGATGACCCGCTCGCCACTCGACGCCTCCCCCAGCGGCAGGTACCAGCCCTGCTCGGCCGGATAACTGACGTCCGCCTGGGTGCTGGTGATATAGGAGCCCGCGCTACCGGCAAACAGCCCGGTGATCGCTTGCGCCTGCAGGTCAGCCACGGTGATGCTGCCCGTACCAGCCGGGGCATCCCAGACCGCGTAAAAGCCCTGGGCATCCTTGCTGCGTTTGTCGGCCAGCTCGCTGAGCTTGCCGGTGCCGAACAGCACCAGCTTGCCGCCCTCGGGATGATCCACCAGCAACGGCTGCGCGGTGATCGGCTGGCTCGCGCCACCCGGAGCGCTGAACAACGGAGCACCACCAAAGGCCGGGCCCCAGCTGTCCGGCGCCGAACCGCTCAAATCGAACTTCCACAGATGGCCCTGGAGATCGCCGCCATAGGCCGCCTGGACCACATTCTGGCTGTCCACCCGAACCTTCACCGAGGACAGGGCGTTCTCCTGCCCATTGCCATCGACCGGGATTTTCCTGATCAGCGAGCCATCGCGAATATCCACCACATACAGGGCGGCGACCCCGGAATGGCTGCCATAGCCATTGCCGACAAAGGCCGCCCAGCGCCCGTCGGCCAAGCGTGCCACTTCCGGGCGGGCGTAGGCATAACCCAGGTCATTGAACGGGTGGCTGTTATCGGCAACCTCAGGCGCGGCGATTTCCCACAGCGCCTGAGGCGTATTGCCGGCCTGGCCATACAGCTGCACTGCGTAAAACACCTTGCCGCCGGCCCCGGTGCCCGCCAGCGCCAGGGTTGCCCAGGCCGTGCCGAGTTGGGCATCGAAGACCGCCACCGGGCCATCGGCCAAAAATCGGTGACGCTCCCCGTTGACATAGCCGGGGTCGGCGATGTGATGCAGCAGCGGCAAGGCACTGGAGGGCATATAGGCGTAGCGGCGCCGGCCATTCTCAGGGTCGATCATCGAAAGCAGGCCATCATTGGCGTTGACCAACAGGCTCGGGGTCATGCCTTGGGCCTTGCTCGCCAGGTAGGCGCTGTAGTCGCTGTCGCCCTGCAGGTCGGCGGCGTCCTGCGCGGTCGGCGCCGCCATGACCAGCGGCGAGTTGACGATGTCCCCCAGCAGGAGGGTACGCACCTTGAGCCCAGCCCGGTTACTCCCCTGGCTCCAGGCCAGTAGATCGGCCGCGGTGGTGCCGGGCGGCAGGTTCTGGGCGAGCGCGGCCTGCTGCGCGCCGGACAATTGGTCATGGCGCAAGGCAACGGCGGTTCGGGAGGCACTGTTCCAGGTCTGGAAGATCCCCGGCGACGCATCGGCAACCAGGGTCGAGTCCGTGCTCCACAGCGGCGTACGGGTGTCGACCGCACCAGCGGGGCTGATGCCATACGCCCTGATGGTGCCGTGCCAATCGACGGGGTCATAAGACGCCTGGAAATAACTCGAACCGCTGGCCAGCCCGGCGGCCCCCGCCATGGCGCTCCCCGCCTGGGCGGCGGAAGCCGAAACCTCGCCCAGGGCCGAGGCCAGCGCGGCGTCGAGCCCCGCCTTGTCGATCACCGGGTAGAACTTGCCCCGGCCATAGTTCGCCGCATCCGCCAGCATGGGGTACTGCGCGTTGAGACCGATGGTGTAAGTGTTCATGTGCTGCTGCGCGAAGCCCGCCGAATCCCAGCTTTTCCCCGCGATATCCATGCCTGCCGCGCGCATGTCGATATCCACCGCCAGCTTGGCGATGTCATCCAGATACAGACTGCTGCCCTCCTCGTTGCCACCAGGATTAATGCCGTCATTGGGCACCCCATCCCAATCTGGCAGGCTGCTCGCCCCCTGGGGTTCACGGGAGGGAAAACTGTGGTCGTAACTGGGCAGGCCATCGGTCACCACCAGGCCGTAATTGCGCTGGCAGCGATACTGGATCGGGCTGCCATAGGTAGAGGGCGTGCTGTTGTAGTAAGGCGTCAGCCCCCGAAAATAACGGCTGATCTCGTAATAGGTTTCCGCCAGCGGCGCCTCGGCCGAGGCCCTGAGCCCGCCGATGGCGGACAGCAATACCCGGTAATTGTCGTCAGCCTGAGCCCGGCTGACCTGATCGCCGACCGGAGCCAGATCGCTGATGGCGCGCACGATACGCCCACCCGGCGCCAGATCGCCGCCCGCTGGCGGGTTGAAGCTCGCCAGGCCAATGCGCAGCGCGCGGTTGTCAGCCACCAGCTTGCTGGCGGCCTCACGCACCAGGGTCATCCGGTCTTGAACGGGAATCGAGCCATCGGTGAAATCCCGATCGCGACCGTCGGCCAGGGCCAGCAGGTAAGCCAAATAGGCAGCCGAATAACGGGTGCGGCCGTTCCCCGCGGGATCAGGCAGCTTGAGGCACTGTGCCCGGGCATGGTCGCGGTAGAAACCGACATAACCGCTGGCGCAGCCCGCCTGGCTCAGCGTTGAGAGAGCAAGCGAATCCGCGCTCGGACTGGCTCCGGCCAGGCATTCGCCCGCCTGCATCCGGCACGGCCTGACCGGCGCCCGCGCCAGCCCGGGATCGAAGCCCGGGGCATAGACGACGCTGTTCATGCTCTGCGAATCGTCGAGCAGCAGCATCACATTCGGTGCCACCGCCGCCGCGTTCGCCAAAGGTGCCTGCGCCGGGCTGAAGCCATAGGCCGGGGCACTCAGATAGAGGCCCAGCAAAGCGCCAGCCAGCAATCCCCCAGGCCTTTCAATACTTGGCATAAATGCTCTCCAGCACGCTGCGCGAGTGGCCGGCCAGCCCGACAGCGGTCACCCGGTACAGGGTCGCGGAAGTGTTGCTCGGCACATGGACTGCCCCCAGCGTCGTACCGAGGTTCTGTACAGCGTAAAATCCGTTACCGGTGGCGATCCAGGTCACGCCCGAATGGCTGTTGTGGCCCGCGGCGCTGACAGCCGCGGACTCGCCGGGCGGCGCGCAGTGGCCGCCGCTACAGGCTGCCAATACATAACTGTCCTGCTGCACCGCGCTCTCACCGATGCGCAAGGCCATCTCCGCCGCCTGGAACGACTGATTGCGCAGCCACAGGCCGCCGGCCATCTTTTCCTGCAAGGTCGCGTTCTGCATCGACGAAATGCCGATCAAGGTCAGCAGCAACAGGAACACCAGACTCATCAACAGCGCCATGCCGCGCTGCGCCCCGGGAGCCGTTCGATACGAAGTCATCGGCAACTCCCTCACAACAGGCGATTGCGCAAGGCGGCCACCACATTGAACGTCTGCGGCCGCACTCGCGCCTGGGGATCGCTCAGGGTCAGGCTCAAGCGCACGCTGCGGATCCGTGCCGGGTCTGCGGGATCACGGCTATAGCTGGAGGCCGCGACATCCGTGGCGGTGCTGGCGATGCCGAACGACACGTCGAACGCGCTGACATTGTTCACCAGCACCGCCTGGCCGGAGCCAGTGCCGGTGCCCATCAGCAGTTGATCGTCCTTCAAGCTGTACACCAGGCGCCGCACCGCAAACGCCTGCTGCCCCGAGGGGGCCTTGCGGGCGCCGGTGTAGGCGGTGGCGCTATTGCGGCAATCGCTCAGCACGGTCCAGGTCGGGGTGCCGCCGCTGTCGCCGATATCGGCCGCGACCAGCGTCAGCCGGTGGTTGGCGTTGTCCCAGCGAATCGGCGTTTGCGCATGGCCGGCGAAGTCCGCGGCAATGCTGGCATCGGCGATGCTCTGCAGGCAGCCGAACATGCCGACCATGCGTATCTCCTGGATCATCTTGCTCAGCACGAAGCGCGCATCCTCTTGCAGGCTGGCCGAAGCGTTCTGGCTGACATAGGTGTTTTTGGCCGAGATGAAAATCTGCGTCACGCCCAAGGCCACGATCAGGCTCAACGCCAGCGCCACCAGCATTTCGATCAGACCGAAACCGCTGTTCCCGCGTCTCATGGCTTGCTCCCCGGATCCACCGCCACCCGACTGCTCAGGACAAAACTGCGGGAGCCTTCAGCAGGCTGGGCAGAAACATGGGCGGCACGGGCGTCGTCCCAGGTGATGCTGATGGTGAATACGCCCTGCTTGAGGCTGATATGGCCCTCGGCGGTCGGCCCGCCGAAACTCTCGACATTGCGCTGGAAGTCATAGAGGTCCTGGTCCCGAACCACGCCGAAATTGCCGGCCTCGGGAGCTGCCACGGTGTAGTCCGCGGCGCTGTTGGCGCGGATGCGATCGAGCATGTCATAGGCGATGAAGCTGGCCTGGCTGGTCATCAATGCACTGTCGGTGTAGCGCAGGGCATTGAGCTGGACCGCCGCCGCACCGAGCAGGCCGACGCCGAGAATCAGCACCGCCACCAGCACCTCGATCAGCGTCATTCCGGCCTGCACGTTCCTGCCCGTCATTGGCACTCCCCGTTTACCGCTATCCGTCCGTTCAGGCACAGCGTGATCGTCCTGTGTTGCTCGCCCAGCACATAAGTCATGACCGGCGGGACCGCTGCCGATACACCGCCCAACGCGTTGAAGCCAATGCTGTCGAATTCAGAGGTTAGCGTCAGCCGGGCGCCGCGACTGACCGCGGGAACAACCCGCAATACATTCGTCGCCGGTCCGTCGCCTTGATAAATCGACAGCCCCCGGCTCCAGTCCGAATCGACCGCGGCCGGGCGCAGGTGAACCGGCAAGCCGCTGTCGATCGCCTCCAGACGCGCGTAATTCAAGCTGCGCAGCAGTTCGCTGATGTCGCTGTCGGCCTTGGAGCGCTGCGCCATCTGACTGAACGCGGGAACCACCTGGGTCAACAAAACCGCCGAAACTGCCAGGGCCACCAGCAATTCGATCAGCGTGAAACCTTCTGTACGGTGACGCATGCCATCCCCTTGAGCGGCCAGCGGCTATAACTGGCTCTGGCACTTCGAACCTTCATAGACCGAGGGTTTGAGGTTTTGCTCAATGGCCGGGCAAGGATTGTCCGGACCTGGCGCACTCCATGGAGGGAGAAACATGTCGCAGAAGGGTTTCGGCCTGATCGAAATAATCGTGGGCCTGGCGCTTGCCAGCCTGCTGATGCTGTTCGCCACCGCCTCATTCGGGGAGTTGTTCCAGTCGACACGCCGGCTGGATGCCGCACAGATGCTTGCCAGCGGCATTCGCAATGCGCGCACCGAAGCCATCCTGCGTCAGCAGCGGACCGTGATTCACGGGTTGAACGATGACTGGAGCCAAGGCTGGCGGATCATTCTGGATATCAGCGGCGAGGGCTCGCAGGACAGCGATAACCCGGTATTGCTTGAACGCCGGGAGGACGCCCGGGTGGCGATTGTCGGCAATCGCCCAGTGGAGCATTTCGTGCGCTTCAGTGGCCTGGGCGATCCGCAGCTGCCCAGCGGCGCCTTTCAGGCCGGGACGCTGCACATCTGCGCGGCCGATCCGGGAACGAGCCAGCACCAGGTGGTGCTTTCCCGCAGTGGGCGGGTCAGCCTGCGCAGCGACAAGGCCGCGCAGGCGTTATGCGACAGACAGGGCTGATCAGAGCAGGGAGCGAACGCGCAGCTCTTTGGGCATGGAGAAAGTGATGTTTTCTTCGCGGCCGGCCAATTCGTCGGCGCCGGTAGCGCCCCAGGCGTGCAACTGCTCGATCACGCCCCGTACCAGCACCTCGGGAGCCGAAGCCCCGGCGGTGATGCCGATGCGCTCGACGCCGTCAAACCAGCTGCGTTGCATGTCCTCGGCGCCGTCGATCAGGTACGCCGGGGTGGCCATGCGCTCGGCCAGTTCACGCAGGCGGTTGGAGTTGGAGCTGTTCGGGCTGCCCACCACCAGTACCACATCGCACTCGTCGGCCAGTTGCTTGACCGCGTCCTGACGGTTCTGCGTGGCGTAGCAGATGTCGTCCTTGCGCGGCCCGCCAATCGCAGGGAAACGCTGGCGCAAGGCATCGATGACCCGGCTGGTGTCGTCCATCGACAAGGTGGTCTGGGTAACGAACGCCAGCTTTTCAGGATTGCGCACCTGCAGCTCGGCGACGTCTTGCTCGTCTTCCACCAGGTAGATCGCACCGCCATTGCTGGCGTCGTACTGGCCCATGGTGCCTTCGACTTCCGGGTGGCCGGCATGGCCGATCAGGATGCATTCGCGACCGTCGCGGCTGTAGCGCGCCACTTCGATATGCACCTTGGTCACCAGCGGGCAGGTCGCATCGAAGACTTTCAGGCCACGGCCCGCCGCTTCGCTGCGCACGGCCTGGGAAACGCCGTGGGCGCTGAAGATCACGATGACGTCATCCGGCACCTGGTCCAGCTCCTCGACAAAGATCGCGCCGCGAGCGCGCAGGTCTTCGACGACAAATTTGTTGTGCACCACTTCATGACGCACGTAGATCGGCGGCCCGAAGACCTCCAGGGCGCGATTGACGATTTCGATCGCGCGGTCCACGCCAGCGCAGAAGCCACGGGGGTTGGCGAGTTTGATTTGCATGCTGTGCCTCGTGTCTTGCCCTGTAGGAGCGAGCTTGCTCGCGAAGAACTCAAAGACGCCGCGCTCATCCTGAATGCCAGCGTTATCGTTGAAGAACTTCGCGAGCAAGCTCGCTCCTACAGCAGGCTGGTTTCGTTAGTTACAGCGCTTTAACGTCGATGATCTCGACATCAAAGGTCAAGGTTTTACCGGCCAACGGATGGTTGAAATCAACCGTCACCTGGGCGTCATCAAAAGCTTTGACCACGCCTGGCAGCTCGGTATTCGCCGCATCGTTGAAGATCACCAGCAGGCCTTCGGACAGCTCCATATCCTGGAACTGCGAACGCGGGATGATCTGCACGTTTTGCGGGTTCGGCTGACCAAAGGCGTTTTCCGGCTCGATGTTCAGGCTGCGCTTGTCACCTGCCTTGAAGCCGAACAGGGCCGCTTCAAAACCTGGCAACAGGTTACCGTCACCGACCTTGAAGGTCGCCGGGGCCTTGTCGAAGGTGCTGTCCACCGTGTCGCCGTTCTCCAGGCGCAATGCGAAATGCAAAGTGACTTCCGTGTTCTGGCCGATGCGTTGTTCAGCCAATACCTGTTCAGTCATGAACGGCTTCTCCGGTTTTCTTGCTTTTGAACATATCCAGCGCAAGCATCACCGCACCCACGCTGATGGCGCTGTCGGCAAAGTTGAACGCCGGGAAATACCAGCGGTTCTGCCAATGCACCAGGATGAAATCGATCACATGGCCCAGGGCGATGCGGTCATACAGGTTGCCCAGCGCGCCGCCCAGCACCAGTGCCAGGGCGACCGCCAGCCAGGTTTCGTTGCGCCCCAGGCGCTTGAGCCAGACCACCAGTACCGCACTGACCACCACCGCGATCAGGGCGAACAACCAGCGCTGCCAGCCCGAGCTGTCCGCCAGGAAGCTGAATGCCGCGCCGGTGTTGTAGGCCAGGGTCCAGCTGAAGTAATCCGGGATCACCACAATCTGCTGGTACATCGACAGCGAGCTTTCGAAGTGCAGCTTGCTGGTCTGGTCGATGACCAGGACCAGCACACTCAACCACAGCCAGCCCAGACGGCCGAAACGGCCCGCGGCATTAGGCATAGTGACGAACCTCGCCTGCGCCGCTGATGTTGTCGACGCAGCGACCGCAGATTTCCGGGTGCTCGGGGTGCACGCCGACATCTTCACGGCAGTGCCAGCAACGGGCGCACTTGGCGAAGCTCGACTTGACCACTTTCAGCTTGAGGCCGGCGACTTCGGTTTCCACCGCATCCGCCGGTGCCTGCGCGAAAGGCGCGACGCTGGCGGTGGAGGTGATCAGCACGAAGCGCAGCTCGTTGCTCAGCTTGGCCAGGTCGGCGCTCAGCGCTTCCTCGGCGTACAGGGTCACTTCGGCTTGCAGGTTGCCACCGACGGCCTTGGCCGCGCGCTGGATTTCCATTTCCTTGTTGACCGCGACCTTGACCGCCATGATCCGCTCCCAGTAGGCACGGTCCAGCTCGAAGCCTTCCGGCAGCTCGCTGAGGCCCTGGTACCAGGTGTTGAGCATGACCGACTCGTTGCGCTCGCCCGGCAGGTACTGCCACAGCTCGTCGGCGGTGAAGGCGAGGATCGGCGCGATCCAGCGCACCAGCGCTTCGGAGATGTGGAACAGCGCGGTCTGGCACGAACGACGGGCCTTGCTGTCGGCGCCAGTGGTGTACTGGCGGTCCTTGATGATGTCCAGGTAGAAACCGCCCAGCTCCTGCACGCAGAAGTTGTGCACCTTGGAGTAGACGTTCCAGAAGCGGTATTCGCCGTAGTGCAGTTCCAGCTCGCGCTGCAGCAGCAGGGTGCGGTCCACGGCCCAACGGTCCAGGGCGAGCATTTCTTCGGCCGGCAGGATATCGGTGGCCGGGTTGAAGCCGCTCAGGTTGGAGAGCAGGAAGCGCGCGGTGTTGCGGATACGCCGGTAGGCGTCGGCGCTGCGCTGCAGGATCTGGTCGGAAACCGCCATTTCACCGGAGTAGTCGGTGGCCGAGACCCACAGACGCATGATGTCGGCGCCCAGGGTGTCGTTGACCTTCTGCGGCGCGATCACGTTGCCCAGGGACTTGGACATCTTGCGGCCGTTCTCGTCGACAGTGAAACCGTGGGTCAGCAGTTCGCGATACGGCGCATTGCCATCGATCGCGCAGCCAGTCAGCAGGGACGAGTGGAACCAGCCGCGGTGCTGGTCGGAACCTTCCAGGTACAGGTCGGCACGTGGGCCGCTGGCGTGGCCCATCGGGTGCGAGCCGCGCAGTACGTGCCAGTGAGTGGTACCGGAGTCGAACCAGACGTCCAGGGTGTCGCTGATCTTGTCGTATTGCGGGGCTTCGTCACCCAGCAACTCGGCCGCGTCCATCTTGAACCAGGCTTCGATGCCTTCGTGCTCGACACGCTTGGCAACTTCTTCCATCAACTCGACGGTGCGTGGGTGCAGATCGCCGCTTTCCTTGTGCAGGAAGAATGGGATCGGCACGCCCCAGTTGCGCTGACGGGAGATGCACCAGTCCGGACGGTTGGCGATCATCGAATGCAGGCGCGCCTGGCCCCAGGCCGGCACGAACTGAGTCTCTTCGATGGCCTGCAACGCACGCTGGCGCAGGGTGTTGCCGCTGGTTGGCTGCTTGTCCATGCCGACGAACCACTGCGCGGTGGCACGGTAGATCAGCGGGGTCTTGTGGCGCCAGCAATGCATGTAGCTGTGGCTGATGGTTTCGGTGTGCAGCAGCGCACCGACTTCAGTCAGCTTGTCGACGATGGCCGGGTTGGCCTTCCAGATGAACTGGCCGCCGAAGAACTCCAGCGAGGTGGCGTAAACACCATTGCTCTGCACTGGGTTGAGGATGTCGTCGTTGACCATGCCGTAACGCTTGCAGGTCACGAAGTCGTCTTCGCCGTAGGCTGGCGAGGAGTGAACCACGCCGGTACCCGCGCCCAGCTCGACGTACTCAGCCAGGTACACCGGCGACAGACGATCGTAGAACGGGTGACGGAAGTTGATCAGCTCCAGCGCCGAACCCGGGGCGGTGGCGATGACCGAGCCTTCCAGGTTGTAGCGGGCCAGGCAGGACTCCACCAGTTCCTCGGCCAGCACCAGCAGCTTGTCGCCAGCGTCGACCAGGGCGTAGCTGAACTCAGGGTGAACGTTCAACGCCTGGTTGGCCGGGATGGTCCACGGAGTGGTGGTCCAGATCACGATCGAAGCCGGCTTGCTCAGCTTGGCCAGGCCAAAGGCGGCGGCCAGCTTGGCTTCGTCGGCGATCGGGAAGGCCACGTCGATGGTCGAGGACTTCTTGTCCTGGTACTCGACTTCCGCTTCAGCCAGGGCCGAGCCGCAGTCGAAGCACCAGTTCACCGGCTTGAGCCCCTTGAACACGAAACCGCCCTTGACCATTTCCGCCAGGGCACGGATTTCCCCGGCCTCGTTGGCGAAGTCCATGGTCTTGTACGGGTTGGCCCAGTCGCCCAGCACGCCGAGGCGAATGAACTCGGCTTTCTGACCTTCGATCTGCTCGGTGGCGTAGGCACGGCATAGCTCACGGGTCTTGTCCGAGGACAGGTTCTTGCCGTGGGTGACCTCGACCTTGTGCTCGATCGGCAGACCGTGGCAGTCCCAACCCGGAACATAAGGCGCGTCGAAGCCCGCCAGGGTCTTCGAACGGATGATCATGTCCTTGAGAATCTTGTTGACCGCATGACCGATGTGAATCGAGCCGTTGGCGTAGGGCGGACCGTCGTGAAGTACGAACTTCGGACGATCCTTGCCAATTTCACGCAACTTACCGTACAGGCCAATGCTGTCCCAGCGCTGCAGAATCTGCGGTTCGCGCTGAGGCAGGCCGGCCTTCATTGGGAAGGCGGTGTCCGGAAGGTTTAGCGTGGCTTTATAGTCGGTCATTTAAGGCTCTTCATTAGCGATTGGCGCTATGGATACGTGCAACTTCGGCACGGGCGGCGGCGACATCCGCGTTGATCGCCGTCTTCAGCGCCTCCAGAGAGGCGAAACGCTGCTCTTCACGCAGCTTGTGGTGGAAAACCACCGTCAAACGCCGGTCATACAGATCGCCGGCAAAATCTAAAAGATGGACTTCCAGGTGGGCCTTGCCATCACCTGCTACCGTCGGCCGCACGCCGATATTGGCGACGCCCGGCCAGGTCTTGCCGTCGATATCGACATCGACCAGGTACACCCCGGACAACGGTACGCGACGGCGCTTGAGCTGCACATTGATGGTTGGCGTACCCAACTGGCGCGCCAGCTTCTGCCCGTGCAGGACCCGCCCGGCGATGCGGAACGGGCGACCGAGCAGACGCTCGGCCAATACGAAATCGGCAGCCGCCAGCGCATTGCGGACCTGGGTGCTGCTGACGCGCAGGCCATCCAGTTCGACGGTCTGCGCGGCCTCGACGGTAAACCCGTGGGTGATACCGGCCTTTTGCAGGAAATCGAAGTCACCGACCCGGTCGCAGCCAAAACGAAAATCATCGCCGACTTCCAGGTGCTGCACACCCAGGCCGTCGACCAGGATGGTCTCGACGAATTCACTGGCGCTGAGCTTGCTCAAGCGCTGGTTGAACGCCAGGCACAGGACCCGGTCGACGCCCTCCTCGGCCAGCAACTGCAGCTTGTCGCGCAAGCGTGCCAGACGGGCCGGGGCGGTATCCGGAGCGAAGAATTCGCGCGGCTGCGGCTCGAATATCACCACGCAGCTGGGCACGCCCAACTCAAGCGCACGCTCACGCAGCCGGCCCAGGATAGCCTGGTGGCCACGGTGAACACCGTCGAAGTTGCCAATAGTGGCGACACAGCCCCGATGCTGGGGGCGCAGGTTGTGGAGGCCTCGGACCAGCTGCATAACGCGCTTCTTGCTCATAAAGTGGTCGATTATAACCACACCCGACGGCCGGTGACAGGCAACAGCACGCGCCAAAGTGATCGAACCGACAAAACCACTGCCTCGCCGGCGTCCAAGTGCCTCAGGACCTCAGTGCAACGCCTTGCGATTGAAGTCGCGCAGACGGAAGCCGAACAACGCCAGCATGCCGAAATAGGCCACCACGCCCGCCACCACCAGCACACCCAGACGCAGGAAGCGTGCGAGCATATTCCCCTGATCCCAGGCCGGCATGAACTGCATCAGCCCCAGCAACACCGCCGACATCACGCTCACCGCAACGACCAGCTTGATCGCAAACTTGCCCCAGCCAGGTTGCGGCAGGAACATCTGCTGCTTGCGCAGCTGATAGAACAGCAAACCCGCGTTGATACAGGCCCCGGCGCTGATCGCCAGCGCCAGGCCCGCATGTTTCAGCGGGCCGATGAACGCCAGGTTCAGCAGTTGCGTGACGATCAGGGTGAAAATCGCAATTTTCACCGGGGTACGGATGTTTTGCTGGGCATAGAAACCCGGTGCCAGCACCTTGATCACAATGATCGCGAGCAAACCGACCGAATACGCGACCAGCGCACGCTGGGTCATCGAGGCGTCGAAGGCGCTGAACTGGCCGTACTGGAACAGCGACACCGTCAATGGCTCCGCCAGAATCCCCAGGGCCAGCGCGCAAGGCAGCACCAGCATGAAGCACAGGCGCAGGCCCCAATCGAGAATCCGCGAATATTCATGCCGGTCCTTGTTGGCGTAAGTCTTGGCCAGCGTCGGCAGCAGGATCGTGCCCAGCGCCACTCCCAGAACCCCCGAAGGCAGCTCCATCAGGCGATCGGCGTAATACATCCAGGACACCGAGCCAGCCACCAGGAACGAGGCGAAGATGGTGTTGATGATCAGCGAGATCTGGCTCACCGAGACCCCGAGAATGGCCGGCAGCATCTGCTTCAGCACCCGCCAGACTCCGGTATCGCGCAGGTTCAGGCGCGGCAGCACGAGCATGCCGATCTTTTTCAGGTGCGGCAGCTGATACAGCAACTGCGCCAGGCCACCCGCCAGAACCGCCCAGCCCAGGGCCATGACCGGCGGATCGAAATAAGGCGTCAGGAATACCGAGAAGACGATCATGGCGACGTTCAGCAACGTCGGCACGAAAGCCGGGACCGAAAAGCGGTTCCAGGTATTGAGGATCGCCCCCGCCAGGGAGGACAACGAGATCAGCAATATATAAGGAAAGGTCACGCGCAACAGATCGGTGGTCAGCGTGAATTTTTCCGGGGTGTCGACAAAACCTGGCGCCGTCGCCCAGATCACCCAGGGCGCGGCGATGATCCCCAGCGCCGTCACCAGCGCCAGTACCAGGGTCAGCAGGCCAGACACATAGGCAATAAAGGTACGGGTCGCCTCCTCACCCTGCTGGCTTTTGTATTCCGCCAGGATCGGCACAAAGGCCTGGGAAAAAGCCCCCTCGGCGAAGATGCGGCGCAGCAGGTTGGGTAGCTTGAAGGCAATGAAAAAGGCGTCCGTCGCCATTCCGGCGCCGAATGTGCGCGCAATGATGGTATCGCGCACGAACCCCAGAACCCGGGAAAGCATGGTGATAGAGCTGACAGCGGCCAACGACTTGAGCAGGTTCATGGAAAGGTTTTTTGCCTGTAGATAAACAGCAGGCGAACAATGCGCCCACTTGTGCGATACTCCGCGCCGCAACAGCACAGAGCCAAAGCTCGCGAGTTTACAGGTCAAGCGCCGGAAATAAATATCCCGCCTCTTCAGATCCAACCACTCAGCGGAACGCATCACCTGCCCTTGACAAGCCTTCAACTCATCGGCATGATTCGCGGCCTATTTTGTTTGCTATTTCCCAAAAAGTCTTTCGAGGAGCTCGACGGTGGCCAACTCACCTTCCGCCAAAAAACGTGCAAAACAGGCTGAGAAGCGTCGCAGCCACAACGCCAGCCTGCGTTCCATGGTTCGTACCTACATCAAGAATGTAGTTAAGGCCATCGACGCAAAAGACGCTGAAAAAGCGCAAGCTGCTTATGTTCTGGCCGTGCCAGTTATCGACCGCATGGCCGATAAAGGCATCATCCACAAGAACAAAGCTGCTCGCCATAAAGGTCGCCTGAATGGCCACATCAAGGCTCTGAACCTTGCTGCTGCAGCCTAAGCGACACGCTTGTTAAAAAACCGACCTCAGGGTCGGTTTTTTATTGCCTGCGATTTACTGCCTTGACCAGCAAACCACTATCGCCGGCAATCGAACATCGACCGGCAGCCCCTACAGGGAATAACCACTGCAGGAGCCAGCCCTGAAGACCATTACGGAGTCTGCGCCCAAGGCAGGATCGGAATCGCCGTCACCGCATTCTGCGGGCTGCCCTCGATCAACCGATCGCTATAGACCAGGTACACCAGGGTATTGCGCTTCTTGTCGAGGAAACGCACCACCTGCATAGTCTTGAACACCAGCGAAGTGCGCTCCTTGAATACCTCTTCGCCATCCTTGAGCTCACCCTTGAAGCTGATCGGGCCGACCTGACGACAGGCAATGGAGGCTTCGGCGCGATCCTCCGCCAGACCCAACCCACCCTTCACGCCACCGGTCTTGGCGCGCGACAGGTAGCAGGTCACGCCCTCCACCTTCGGATCATCGAAGGCCTCGACCACAATGCGGTCATTAGGCCCGACAAATTTGAACACTGTCGACACCTGGCCGATTTCTTCAGCGCAGGCCAGCAGCGGCATCGCCAACAGCAACCCCAACAACCCTTTTGCTACACGCATTGGTTTTTCCTTAGACCAGAATCAGGTTGTCACGGTGAACCAGCTCGGGCTCAGCCATGTACCCCAACAAACCGACAATCGCATCAGAGGACTGACCGATGATTTTTTGCGCTTCCAGGGCGCTGTAGTTGGCCAGGCCGCGAGCAATTTCACGCCCGTCCGGCGCCACGCATACCACCATCTCGCCACGACGGAAGCTGCCCTGAACCAGCTTGACCCCCACCGGCAGCAAGCTTTTGTTGCCCCGGGACAAGGCCGACACCGCACCATCATCCAACACCAGGGTACCTCGGGTTTGCAGGTGCCCAGCCAGCCATTGCTTGCGCGCCGCCAGCATGCCGCGCTCAGGCGACAGCAAGGTACCCAGGCGCTCACCCGCCTTGAGGCGATCCAGCACACGCTCCAGACGCCCACCGACAATGATGGTGTGCGCCCCGGAACGGGCTGCCAGACGCGCCGCGCGCAGCTTGGTCTGCATACCGCCACGCCCCAGCGCGCCACCCGTGCCGCCCGCCACTGCGTCCAGCGCCGGATCGTCGGCACGCGCCTCGTAAATCAGCTGGGCATCGGGATTATTACGGGGGTCCGCATCGAACATGCCGTCGCGATCCGTGAGAATCACCAGCAGATCGGCCTCGACCAGGTTGGCCACCAGGGCCGCCAGGGTGTCGTTGTCGCCGAAGCGGATCTCATCGGTAACCACGGTGTCGTTTTCATTGATGACCGGAATCACCTTGAGCTCGACCAGCGCACGCAAGGTGCTGCGGGCATTGAGGTAACGCTTGCGGTCGGACAGGTCGTCATGGGTCAGCAGAATCTGCGCGGTGTGCAAGCCGTGCTCGGCAAAGCTCGACTCCCAGGCCTGCACCAGGCCCATCTGGCCAATGGCCGCGGCCGCCTGCAGCTCATGCATCGCACTCGGTCGTGCGGTCCAGCCCAGGCGGCTCATGCCGGCCGCGACCGCGCCGGAGGAAACCAATACCAGCTCGACACCGGCCTCATGCAAGGCCACCATCTGCTCGACCCAGACACCCATTGCCGCGCGATCCAGCCCTTTGCCGTCCGCCGTCAGCAGCGCACTGCCGATCTTCACGACCCAGCGCTGCGCACCTGTCACCTTACTCCGCATCTTCTTCAACCTTAGCTTGAGAGCCACGCGACCGAGCGCGCCCATAAAGTTATTCGTGGCTACGTTTCCCGGATACTAAAACGCCGCTCAGTGAGCGGCGCTTGTAGTTTACTGCAACGAATCAGTCGCGGACGTAAATGATTTCCGGACCATCTTCGTCATCCACATCTTCCTCATCCCAATCATCGTCGCCGATGTCGTGCACGCTCTTCACGCCGCTGCGGCGCAGGGCACGCTGGTCGTCCAGAGCCTGCAGCTGGGCACGCGCCTCGTCCTCGATACGCTGATCGAGCTCGGCCAATTCGTCGGCGTAGGCCGGGTCGGCCGCCAGACGATCGGCACGATCTTCCAGATACCGCATGATGTCGCGACTCAGGCGCTCGGTACCGTCTTTGGAAATAGCCGAGATCACGTACACCGGACCGGTCCACTCCAGGCGATCGACGATCTCCTTGACCCGCGCCTCATGCTCTTCCTCGAGGATCTGGTCGCATTTGTTCAGCACCAGCCAGCGATCACGCTCAGCCAGGGACGGGCTGAACTTGGTCAGCTCATTGACGATCACTTCCGCCGCATCGGCCGGACTGCTTTCATCCAGTGGCGCCATGTCCACGAGATGCAACAGCAGACGAGTACGCGCCAGGTGCTTGAGGAAACGGATCCCCAGGCCCGCACCATCCGAAGCGCCTTCGATCAGACCCGGAATGTCGGCGATCACGAAGCTCTTCCAGCGGTCGACACTGACCACGCCCAGGTTCGGCACCAAGGTCGTGAACGGATAGTCAGCCACTTTCGGCTTGGCCGCGGACACCGAGCGAATGAAGGTGCTCTTACCGGCATTCGGCAAGCCCAGCAGACCAACGTCCGCCAGCACTTTCAGCTCCAGCTTGAGGTCACGCTGCTCACCCGGCTTGCCCGGCGTGGTCTGGCGCGGCGCGCGGTTGGTACTGGACTTGAAACGGGTGTTACCCAGACCGTGCCAGCCGCCCTGCACCACCAGCAAACGCTGACCAGCCTTGGTCAGGTCACCGATCACTTCCTGGGTCCCGGCGTCGATCACCGTGGTGCCGACCGGTACGCGCAGCTCGAGATCCTCACCCTTCTTGCCGGTGCAATCGGTACTGCCGCCATTGGAGCCGCGCTCGGCATCGAAATGACGGGTGTAGCGGTAGTCCACCAGGGTATTGAGGTTTTCGTCGGCGATCATGTAGATCGAGCCGCCATCACCACCATCACCACCGTTCGGACCACCGTTTTCGATGAACTTTTCCCGACGGAAACTCATGCAGCCATTGCCGCCGTCGCCAGCTTTTACTCGGATCGAAACTTCATCAACGAACTTCATAACAAAACGCCTCTCGCCGCACGGGCGAGCCGAAAAACACTAAGACATAAGACTCTTGCAAAAATGAGCGCAGCGACCCCGATCAACGGCCGTAACATCCAGCGCTGGCAGCCCATACAAACAGTTTTGCAAGAGACTCACCCCACAAACGAAAAAGCCCCGTCGCGAGACAGGGCTTTTCCAGCGATCGCGCAATTAAGCCGCGACGACGCTCACGTAACGACGACCGAAGGCGCCTTTTACTTCAAACTTGATCACGCCTTCGATTTTCGCGAAGAGGGTGTGATCCTTCCCCATGCCAACGCCGTAGCCAGCGTGGAATTGGGTGCCGCGCTGACGCACGATGATGTTGCCGGCCTTGATGACCTGGCCGCCATACATCTTCACGCCAAGGCGTTTGGCTTCTGAGTCGCGACCGTTACGGGTACTACCACCAGCTTTTTTGTGTGCCATGAGTTCAATTCTCCTAGTGAGGAATTAGGCTGAAATTAAGCCTGAATACCGGTGATTTTGATCTCGGTGAACCACTGGCGGTGGCCCATACGCTTCATGTGGTGCTTACGGCGACGGAACTTGATGATGCGGACTTTATCGTGACGACCTTGGGAGATCACTTCAGCCTTGACGGTTGCGCCAGCAACAACAGGTGCGCCGATGTTCACGTCGTCGCCATTGGCAACCAACAGAACGCGGTCAAAAGTCACGGATTCGCCAGTGGCGATTTCCAGTTTTTCGATCTTCAGGTATTCACCTTCAGCGACCTTGTATTGCTTACCGCCGGTAACGATTACTGCGTACATGGTATTTCTCCGATAATCCTGCTCACCCAGCTCTTTATAAGAAGAGGTATTGGCTGGCATGGCTGCATGGGGCTGGAACGGCCCAAGTGCAATTGCGTAAGGCAGGTGCTGCCCAGGAAGTTCAGGGTGCGCGATTGTACGCAAGCTGTCTTGGCGATGCAAGGGGCCGTCCATCGCGCCTTGACAGCCCCGGACGTGGGTCCTAGCATGCCGCGCAACCCTTCTGGAGCACCTGTCGCTGATGCAACCCCAAGCTTTCTACCGCGCGGTGGCGGACGATTTTAGCGCCGTCGACGGCATCATCAAGAAGCAGCTGACCTCCCGAGTGCCGCTGGTATCGAAAATCGGCGACTACATTACCTCGGCCGGGGGTAAACGCCTGCGTCCTTTATTGGTGCTGCTGTGTGGCAAGGCCCTGGGTCGCGAAGGCGACGACCTGCGCCTGCTGGCCGCCACCATCGAATTCCTGCACACCGCCACCCTGCTGCATGACGACGTGGTCGACATGTCCGGCATGCGCCGCGGCCGCTCGACCGCCAACGCCATGTGGGGCAACGCCCCAAGCGTACTGGTGGGCGACTTCCTGTACTCGCGCTCCTTCGAGATGATGGTCGAGCTGGGCTCGATGCCAGTGATGAAAATCCTTTCGCAGGCCACCCGCATCATCGCCGAAGGCGAAGTGCTGCAGTTGTCGAAAGTCCGGGACGCCAGCACCACCGAAGAAACCTACATGGAAGTCATCCGCGGCAAGACTGCGATGCTCTTCGAGGCCTCGACCCACAGCGCCGCCGCCCTGGCCGGCGCCACCGAAGAGCAGAGCGAAGCCCTGCGCACCTTCGGCGATCACCTGGGCGTGGCCTTCCAACTGGTGGACGACCTGCTCGACTACCGTGGCGATGCGGAAACCCTGGGCAAGAACGTCGGCGACGACCTGGCCGAAGGCAAGCCGACCCTGCCGCTGATCTACACCATGCGCGAAGGCACGCCGGAACAGGCTGCCCTGGTGCGCCAGGCGATCCAGAAAGGCGGTATCGAAGACCTGGAAAGCATCCGCGCTGCCGTGGAGGCCTCCGGTTCCCTGGACTACACCGCGCAACTGGCCCGCGACTATGTCGCTCGTGCCATTGCCTGCCTGGAAGCCCTGCCGCCGAGCGAATATCGCGACGCGCTGGTGGAACTGAGCGAATTCGCCGTAGCCCGCACCCACTAAGATCCGATTGCACACAAGCCCGCTCCTGCCCTGCGCAGGGGCGGGCTTGTTCGTGATGCTTTCGCCCACGATCCCCCGCTATACCCCATCCCCAAGCAAAACCCTATATAATGTGCGCTTTTTTAGCCTTCCTGAATCCGAGGAGCCTTAGTGAGCACGTTGCCACCCTGCCCGAAATGCAATTCCGAATACACCTATGAAGACGGCGCCCAACTGGTCTGCCCGGAATGCGCCCACGAATGGTCCGCCAACGGCGAAGCCGAGGCCGCATCCGATGAAACCGTGAAAAAGGACTCGGTCGGTAACGTCCTGCAAGACGGCGACACCATCACCGTGATCAAGGACCTCAAGGTCAAGGGCACCTCGCTGGTGGTCAAGGTCGGCACCAAGGTCAAGAACATCCGCCTGTGCGATGGCGACCACGACATCGACTGCAAGATCGACGGTATCGGCCCGATGAAGCTCAAGTCCGAGTTCGTCCGCAAGGTCTGATATTCCGGCTATCGCCCCGTGCCAGGCACGGGGTGAAGCCCTCCCCGCTCCCGTCAGACTCCCCTCATTTCCCGCTATATATCAAAAGGCCAGCCCTTTTGACCCACAACAATTTCCACACAGAAAAAAGCAGAAACCGCCAATAGGTACTTGCTATTCATTGAATAAGAATTATTCTCATTGAAACCCATCAAGGAGATGAGACTCATGACTTATTTGATCGACGCATGGCTGGACCGCCCACACCCTTACCTGAGAATCCTGCATCGGGAAACCGGGGAAGTCTGTGCGGTACTGGAAGAAGAAGCCTTGAACGAGCTGCAGGATCAGGGCGACCTGGACCTCAACGGCCTGAGCTCCAGCGAGCCAGTGGTGCTCAAGGAACTGGTGCGCAACCTGTTTCTGTTCTGCTATGCACGGGCCTTGCGCCCTGCTGGAACAGCCGAAGGGCAAGGCCTGAGCGCAAAAATACGTCTATGACCCCACCTGACCCCTCTGCCAAGGCAAGCCTTCTCGCGATCCCTACACCGCAAACACGGCGTATGGATCGCGAGCAAGCTCACCCCGGCAGCTGAGGCTTACAGAACGTCGAGCAGCTCGACGTCAAATACCAGAACGCTGTGCGGCGGGATGCTGCCAACGCCTTGCGCGCCGTAAGCCAGCTCGCTCGGCACGTACAGACGCCATTTGCTACCGGCATTCATCAGTTGCAGCGCCTCGGTCCAGCCAGCGATCACGCCGCCGACCGGGAATTCCGCAGGCTGGCCGCGCTCGTAGGAACTGTCGAACACAGTGCCGTCGATCAGGGTGCCGTGGTAGTGGGTACGCACGCTGTCTTCACGGGATGGCTTGGCGCCTTCGCCCTGGGTCAGCACTTCGAACTGCAGTCCGGAGGCCAGAGTGGTGATGCCTTCACGCTTGGCGTTTTCAGCCAGGAAAGCCAGGCCCGCACCAGCAGCGGCTTCAGCCTTGGCAGCGGCTTCGGCCTGCATGATTTCGCGGATCACCTTGAAGCTGGCGGACATTTCTTCCTGGCCTACACGGCTAGGCTTGCCGGCGAACGCGTCGGTCAGGCCAGCCAGGATAGCGTCCAGGCTCACGCCCGGTGGCGGGTTGTCACGCAGCTGGTCGCCCAGCTGACGGCCGATACCGTAGCTGACGCGGGTTTCGTCGGTGGACAGATTTACTTCGGACATGACACTGCTCCGCTGTGCGGACGGCTCGGAAATCCGCCGTGCGGACACAGCGCATCCCGGGACGCCCGGAACCAAAAGGGCGAGCAGACTAGCACAGATGCCATGGCGATGATGAACGTGTGTCCCGCCTGTCAGGCCGAGCGGACGGCGAGGGGCACCCGCAGGCTGTCATCGGTACCGGCCGAGAGGCCACACATCTCGTCATGCACTGAGGCATGGATCAGGTTGAAGGGCAGCTTGGGAAAGGCGTGCAACACTTCCCGGGCATGCTCCACCGAACGCAGATGCAACATCTGACCGTGGGCATCGCTCAACGGATAGGCCGCCCCATGCATCCGCGCCTCGAGCAGATAGATGCCGCCTTCGAGGGAGATCAGGTTCAGCTCGTCGATTTTTCCGGCGACGGCATAAGCATTCAACTCGTGCAGGTTCATGAGTGCACCTCGCGCAGTTCAAGCCCGTGACCTTTACAGGGATATGCCTCGGCCGGTAAAAGCACAAGCCACAAACGACGCCGCCCGTCCGTTTCACAACGGCCGGGCGGCGCGGCTACAGCGGTGACCCAGGCGATCAGTGCTTGGTCAGCTTGTCCAGGTAGCCCATGGCGAAGGCCGAAATCACGAAGGTCATGTGGATGATCACGTACCACATCAGGTACTGCGGCTCGATGTTCTTCGCATCCATGAATACCCGCAGCAGATGGATCGAGGAGATCGCCACAATGGACGCGGCCACCTTCATCTTCAGCGAGGAGGAGTCCATCTTGCCCAGCCAGTTGAGCTTTTCCTTGTCCTCGTCGATGTCCAGCTGGGACACGAAGTTCTCGTAGCCGGAGATCATCACCATCACCAACAGGCCACCGACCAGCGCCATGTCGATCAACGACAGCAGCACCAGGATCAGATCGGACTCGGCCATGCTGAACACGTTGGGAATGACGTGGAAGACTTCCTGGAAGAACTTCAGCGCCAGGGCCAGCAGCCCCAACGACAGACCAAAGTAGATCGGCGCCAGCAGCCAGCGCGAGGCGTACATTGCATTCTCGATAAAACGTTCCATTGAATCTCACACAGGTCTGAAAACGGCGGCGAGTATATCAGCCGCCCAAAAGCCCATAAACCGCAACCAAATCCATTACCTGCGCGTCTGCCAAAGCGTTTTCTGCTAGTGTCGGAATCACGTGAACAGCTCAATGACATCGGACAGGAAGCCTGGAGAATGGATTTGCGATTGCCTTTGGCGGGTACCGGCCTGTGTATCGCGGTACTGCTCAGCAGCGGCTGCTCGCCCAGCGACGAGAAGCAGCAAGTCAGCCTGGAACAGAAAACCGCAAAGTTCGAACAATCCCTGGACGCTATCCAGGACCCCAAGCTCAAGGACGCCATCGCCGACCTGGGCGGTTCGCTGTTACTGCTCGAACGCGCGCAACTGCGGCTCCAGAACAAGCCCATAGAGACCGAATACGGCGATGACGCCCTGGCCCTGCTCAAGCACTACCCCAGCCCGCAGGCGCTGGTCGACACCTACCTCAACGGTCTGTTCGTACTGCGCAAGACCTCCAATTCCGACTACCTGACCGACCTGCAGCCGGTGTTTCCCTTCAGCTTCAACATGCCGGCGCAATTCCCCTTCCCCCACGGCCTGGAATGGCAATCCGTGACCCTGAGCAACGGCAAGGTCATCGCCTTCCAACCCGAATGGTCGGAAACCGATCCCGGCATCCAGTTGAGCCCGTCCAGTTCCAACCTGACCAACCCGGATGACCTGACGGTGACCTACCCGTTCATCGAAGGCCTGGAAGTCGAAAACAAGAACCAGCCCCAACCCGTGACGCTGCAAGGCAAGGCCGAAGTGATCGCGCCACACCAGGTCCTCACCTTCGAACTGGGCAAGGCCGATATCGGCAAGCAACGCAGCGACAAGAATGTCAGCGTGAAACTGCTGTCCCTGGACAAGAACAGCGCCGAAATCGAGTTGACCAACAGCGCCCCACTGTCGCCCGAACTCAGCGAGACGCCGCTCAACCCATTGCTGGTGCAGGCACGGGACACTACCGGGCAGATCCTTTCGCGCTCCGGGTCGATCAACGAAAATAGCCAACAGATCGCCTTCTACACCAAACAGCTCAGCGAAATGCAGAAACAGGAGGCCTGGAGCCAAGCGTTCGAGCAGCAGCTTGAAAATGAGCGCAAAGCCTTCGAGCGCGAACAGCGCAGCCATTACACCAAGGTGTATTTCAACGGCCTGATCGACAAGCTCGAAGTCAATGTGCTGGACTTCTCCGCAGCCACCATCACCCGCAAAGACCTCAATCTGCCGGTGCGACGCTTCGACCCTCTGACCACCGACAGCAAGATCCAGCCCCTGCCCATGCCGGTAGTGGTGTATGACGATCAGGCACCGAACTACCTCAAGGGCGCCAATCTCGACCAAGAAACCTTGAAGAAAAGCGTGGTCGTTCATCAATCCACCGAAGACGCCAGCGCGGCGCGGATCGAGTTCGACCACCCGAGAACCTTCAATGACGAGTTGCTGGGCACGTCCTTCTCCACCGGCGACAGCCCCGTGACCTTCTTCACCCAGAACGAAAACGGCAAACGCGGCGAGCCCATCGAACTGCCATCGGAGGCAGTCGAGGTCGATCCGATGCGCAGCTCGATCACTTACGACCTGACCCTGTTCCCGGAAACCCCGGCTTACACCGTCGGTGCGATCCCGCTGTTCCTGGCCAGCATCGAGAAGAAAGCCCTGCCCGTCAGCCAACTACCCAAAGGCCTGGAGCTGCGGGGCAATGCGCTGATCGTCGACCAGCGCCTGTTCCCGGCCGAGGCCTGGCGTTTCTACGCCAAGGACGCCAGCGGCCAGTACCTGAAGGAGATTCTTGCAGTCAGCCATGAGGCGCCGGCAAACGGCCCGGCCTTGTTCGACGTGCATTACTTCTATGGACAGCCCACCGAGCTGGAAACCTACCAGCGCAGCGAACTCAATACCGTCGAATATGGCTTTGAGGTCAAGCTCGACAAGCTGGAGAACCCACCACCCGCCGAGTAGGACTCAGCGGTAGGGATTAATGGGAGATTGCGTCAATGGCGGCAGCGTTCGCCATTGATCTGCCGTAGTTGCGCCTGAAGGTGCAGGCACCAGATCTGCGGATCGTCGGCCAGCTCATAACCATGGGTGGTCAGGCTTTCGACGATGGAATCAAGGATGGATTCAGCCACGCTGGGACCGCAGAAAGGTCCCTGGGCCTTGATGGCCGAAGGTTGCTCGCCAGCCATTCCGGCCGCGAACAGTAGGGTCCACATTCCGTTATCTCCCGCCAGCGGGCGGATACTGCATTCGATACGGGTGACCAGGCCAAGACACTGGCGGGTAAGGCAGAGGTTGCGCGACATGGCGGCGACCCTCGGTAGATCCGGTATTCAGCCCTCATGTGAAGACTGTTTCGATCCAGTGACGACTGTCGTTCTCCTTGCCTGAGAATAGGAAGAAAAGCCTGAGAAGCAAAGTTGACCGGCTGAACAGGCGCCGAATGGTCTATTCACGAAAGTTGACGCCAGCGGACCGGCGCCGCGACGAAGGCCAAGCCCTCGCCGCGGCAAGGCTCATGCCGGCTTGGTTTGCGCCAATGCCTCTTGCGCCTGCTCTTTTTCCGCTTCCTTGAGGTCCTCCTCGCTGACCATTTCAGCGATGACCCGCAGGCGCTCCACCACTCGCGCGTTGACGCTGCCTTCCGGGAACTGGCCATCCGCATCCGGCTCGCCCGCGGGCTCGCCGACCAGCAGGCTCAGGGCCTCGTCAGCCTGGCGCACGGCATACACATGGAATTGCCCGGCGCGGACCGCCGCCAGCACCTTCTCATCGAGCATCAGGGTGGCGACGTTGGCGTGAGGAATGATCGCACCTTGCTCGCCCGTCAGGCCCCGAGCTTCGCAGAGGCGGAAGAAGCCTTCGATCTTCTCGTTGACCCCGCCAACCGCCTGCACTTCGCCGAACTGGTTGATCGATCCGGTAATGGCAAAACATTGCTTGAGCGGGGTTTTCGACAAGGCCGAGATCAGCGTGCATGCCTCGCCCAGCGACGCACTGTCGCCATCGACGTAACCGTAGGATTGCTCCAGCGCGATGCTTGCCGAGATCGCCAGGGGGAATTCCTGGGCGTAACGACTGCCCAGGTAGCCAGTGAGAATCATCACGCCCTTGGAGTGAATCGGCTGACCGAGATTGACCTCGCGCTCGATGTCGACGATACCGCTGCCCCCCGGGTAGACCGTGGCGGAAATCCGCGCCGGCACGCCAAAGGCCGAGTCGCCCACTTCCAGCACCGTCAGCCCGTTGCACTTGCCCACGGCGGCGCCATCGGTGTCGATCAGAATGATCCCCGCCAGCATGTCGTCGAGAATCCGCGCCGAAACCCGCCCGGTACGGGTGGCCTTGGCTTTGAGTGCCCGTTCGATGTGCCCGGCATCGGTCATCTCGTCCGAGGCCAGGTGACGGATGAAGTCCGCCTCGCTGACCAGCTGGAACAGATCGCCAATACGCGCCGACAAGCGCCCCTGGTGCTCCGCCAGCCGGGCGCTGTAGGTTGCCAGGCGCGCCACCGCATCCGCGGTCAGCGGCGCCATGCCTTCTTCGGAGGTGCGGGTTTTCAGCAACTGGGCGAACTGTTCGAGGCTCTCGTCCACCATCGGGATGTCTTCGTCGAAGTCCACCAGTACGCGGAACATTTCCTGGAAGTCCGGATCCAGGTCCTGCAGCGTGTAGTACAGCTGGCGGGCACCAATGATCACGACCTTGACCTGCAACGGGATGTGTTGCGGGGTCAGGGTCACGGTGGCCAGGCGCCCCAGTTCGCCCAGCGGCGACTCCATCTTCAGCTTGCGCGATTGCAGGGCCCGCTTGAGGGCATCCCAGACAAAGGGTTCGCTGAGCATCTTCTCGGCTTCGAGAATCAGGAAACCGCCATTGGCCCGATGCAGGGCACCCGGACGCAACTGCCGGTAAGTGGTGTAGAGCGCGCCCTGGTCGGTGCTGTATTCAATGCGGCCAAACAGGTTGTCGTAGGTCGGGTGCGGCTCGAACACCACTGGCGCGCCGCCACTGGCCGGGTGACCGACCACCAGGCTCGGGCCATACTGTTCTTCCAGCAGCTTGCGGGCCGCGGCGTCGGTCTTGCTGTCGTCCACCAGTTGCTCGACCACGGTCTTGAGCAGGTACACCTGCATGGCTTGCAGGTAGCCGCATACACCGGCGTTTTCCGCGTACTTCTCGGACAGCGGCGCCAGCAGCGGCTGCAGGGCCAGGGTGATGGTTTCTTCGTTGAGGTGACGCAGCTGGTTGCTCGACTCGCGCTTCCACTGCGGCAGGCTCGCCAGTTCTTCGTTGAGGCGCTCTTCCAGGGCGGAAATGTCCTCATGGAAACGCTCGCGATCGGCTTCGGGCAATTGCGCGAACTCGGCCTCGTCCAGCGCCTTGCCGTCGAGCATCGGGGTGAAGGCGATATTGCTGCTGTCGCGGTACAGCGCGACGTCCTTCTCCAGCGCCAGGCGCTCGATAACGTCGAGGGCACGGTCGTAACGCTGGTTGAACGCGCGGTCGATGGCGCTTTTCTTCTGCTGATAGGACGGATGCTCGAAGACCGCCGGAAAGGTCGCCAGCAAATTGTCGATCAGGCCGTTGATGTCACTGATGAACGCACCCGCGGCCCCCGAAGGCAGCTCCAGCGCGCGTGGCTCGCGCGGCTCATCGAAATTGTTGACGTAGACCCAGTCGGACGGGGTCTGCAGACGTTTGCCTTCAGCCTTCAGGTAGCGTTTGACGAAAGAGAAGCGGCCAGTGCCGGGCTCGCCCATGACAAAGACGTTGTAACCGGGGCGAGGCATGGCCACACCGAACTGCAAGGCTTCGACCGCACGTTCCTGGCCAAGCACACCGCGAAAGGGCTCCAAATCATTGGTGGTCGAGAAGCTGAACTGTTCAGCGGAAAACGGACGGGTCAGCGCTTCGGGCGCTAGACGCAAGCTGGCAGCAACAGGATCAGGCATCGGGCTTCCTTACATCAGGCGGGGCAGATGGGGCATTCTGGCGCCGGGTACAGCGGCTGGCAAGGCGCGACGCAGCGAAAGCGCGGGCAAATCCCCGGCCCCACGCAGACAGCATAAAAACCGTCTATTTCAAGGAATGTCATGCAAAAAAACACGGAACCCTTGGAATCTGCCTAAACTCCAAGCTGCGCGGCTGGACTAATAACCGGCCCACTGGCGCCGACATGGGCCAGAACCCTTGTCCATTGGTTTGCACATAAAGAGAACAAAGCTATGAAACGGATTCTTCTCGGTACTCTCTTCACCGCTGTTTCCATCAATGCAATGGCCCAAGCGCCAGGCGGTCCGGATTGTGGGTGGGGCAACCTGCTGTTCGAAGGACAGCGCGGCACTCCGGCTCACTTCCTGGCCTCCACCACCAACGGCACCTCCGGTAACGCGACCTTCGGTATGACTTCCGGCACCAACGGCTGCTCGACCAACAGCGCGCTGACTTACGGCGGCAAATCCTGGTTTGCCATGAATGGCATGATGAACGAGCTCTCCGAAGACATGGCCAAAGGTGAAGGCGAAGCGCTGACCACCTACGCCGTGGTCCTGGGCGTCGCTCCTGAAGACCGCGCGCACTTCGCCGCCGTCACCCACGAGCACTTCCAGCAGATCTTCAGCAAAGCCGATGTGACCGCGGAAGATGTGCACACCAACACCCTGGCCGTGCTGAAAAGCGATGCACGCCTGGCCAAGTACGCCACCCCGGCTTAATCTCGACCCGCCCGCTCTTCTCGGGGAGCGGGCTTTTGTTTTTCGGACATGACCCCTCCCGGGTCTTTGTTTTTTCCGACTCAAGTTGCCCACCATGCTCAAACGCCTTGCCTCCCTGGCGCTCTGTGTCTGCGCCCCGCTGTCCGCCGCGCCACACATCGACCACTCACGTTTGCAGCAACTGGCCAGCGATCCGTTCTGGATTTCCCTTGGCCACTACGAAACCGCCAAGCTCGGTGGCTGGCGCAGCTATGTCAGCGACCCGAAGTTTTTCCTCGCCAAAGACGGTGCCGAACACCCCGACGCCGAACTCAAGGCCACCCTTGACGCGCTCTACGCCCCCGCCAGCAGCGGCAACCAGCATGCTCAATGCGTGTACCCCGCCCGCACCCGCTGGCTCAATGCCCAGCTGCGCCTGAGCGATCTGCCGGCGGTGGACTGCAATGAGTTCAACCAGTGGTTCAAGGACGTCTCACCCCACAGCACGGTGATGATTTTCCCGGCGGCCTACCTGAACAGCCCGTCGTCGATGTTCGGCCATACCCTGCTGCGCATCGACCAGGCCGACGTCCAAAGCAACCACACCGCCCTGCTCAGCTACGCGATCAACTTCGGCGCCTATATCGAAGGCTCGGACAACAGCATTCTCTATGCCTGGAAAGGCCTGATGGGCGGCTATCCCGGCCTGTTCGCCCTGGTGCCCTACCAGGAAAAGCTCTCGGAGTACCGCAGCCTGGAAAACCGCGACCTGTGGGAATACCGGCTGAACCTGACCCAGGCCGAAACCGAACGCATGGTCGAGCACGTCTGGGAACTGAAGCAGATCAAGTTCGACTACTTCTTCTTCGACGAGAACTGCTCCTACCGCTTGCTCGAGCTGCTGCAGGTCGCCCGTCCGAGCCTGCGCCTGACCGGGCAATTCCCGCTGACGGCGATTCCTACCGACACCGTCAAGGCGGTGAAGGAAGCCGGCCTGGTGGAGAAGATCGAATATCGTCCGTCCCGCGAACGTGAGCTGCTCGAGCGCGCCAAGCCGCTGAGCAGCGACGAACAGCAATGGGTGCTGAAGGTCAGCGCCGACCAGCAACAGCTGCAGGAGCCGGCCTTCAAGGCCCTGCCACGGGACCGCCAGGCGTTGATCATCGATGCGGCCTATCGCCTCGAGCGCTACCGGGCCAACGGTCAAGAGCGCGATCCGCAACGGGCGCAGCGCAGTTTCGAGCTGTTGCGGGCGATCAACCGCAACCCGCCGCCCGAACTGTCCATCGAACGCCCTGGCCTGCCGGAAGACGGCCATGAATCGCGCACCTGGCAGGTCGGCGTGGGCACCCGCGGCGACCAGGCCTTTGGCGAATACGGGCTGCGCATGGCCTATCACGACCTCAATGACAACGCCGAAGGTTTCCCCCTGGGCGCACAGATCGAAATCCTGCAGATGAAGCTGCGCCAGTACGAAGGCAACTATTGGCAGCTACAGCAACTGGACCTGGCGACCATTCGTTCGCTGACGCCGCGTAACGAACTGCTGCAACCCTGGTCCTGGCAGGTCACCGGCGGCCTGGAGCGGGTGCCGGGCAAACACGACGATGAAACCCTGGTCAGCCATGTCAACGGTGGCGGTGGCGGCACCTGGCAGCTCAGCGAGAACATGCTCGGCTTCGCCCTGGGCACCATGCGCGTCGAGCACAACGCCGATTTCGCCGGTTTCATCACCCCGGCGGCCGGCTTCAACACCGGCCTGCTGTGGAAAAACCCGTTGGGCAACTTCAGCGTCGAAGCCAAGGGCGATTACTTCACCAATGGCGAGGTGCGTCGCAGCCTGAGCCTCAACCAGCAATGGGAGCTGTCGCGCAACCTGGGCCTGCGCCTGAGCGCCCAGCGCGAGTTCAGCCACCTGGCCACGGCGGAAAACGAGGTGATGCTGGAGCTGAAGTGGTACCACTACTGACGCCCGGTAGCATTCTCACCGTGCTTTCACAGACCACTGACGAATCCCCTTCTAGACTTTCTCTATCAGCCGTTGAACGGCGTGGGAGTCAGAGATGTGGCGGTATGCGGTAGTGGCAGCGTTGCTGGCGTTGATGACCGGTTGCGAGACGACCCACGAGCAGTTGCTCAAGCAGGGTTATCCGCCGGCCTTCGCCGACGGCTTCGATGATGGCTGCGCCAGCGGTCGCCAGGCCGCCGGGGCGATCAACGGCGAATTTCGCAAGAACGTGCCGCGCTACCTCAAGGACCCGCAATACGCCGAAGGCTGGAGCGACGGCTTTCGCCAGTGCCAGGCCATGCTGGAAAACCAGGACCGCAACGATTATCGGGAACGTCACTGGGACGAACGCGAACGCGCCTGGCAAGAAGAAAAAGACCGCGACGCCGCGCGAGCCTATCGCTCACAGTAAGTCGCTTTCAGGCATGGCCAGAAACCAAAAGGCTGCGACCATGGCCCACACCTCCATTACGGGAAAACGCCCATGAGCCGAGCCTTCGTCAATGAGGAACTGACTGCCGCCCAGGCCGACCAACCCGTGGAACGGCAGATCAGCGCGCAGCCCAACTACGTCACCCCGCAGGGCCTGAGCGAACTGCAGGCCAAGGTCGCGTTCCTGCAAACCCGGCACAACGAACAATCGGCGCTGGGCGACCAGGCGGACCCACAGCAGTTGGCCGATATCGAACGCGACCTGCGCTACTTCAACCAGCGCCTGCAAAGCGCCCAGGTGGTTCCCCAGGCGACATCGCGGTCGAAAGTGCAGATCGGCAGCCGGGTCATCTTCGCCGACGAGCACGGCACCGAGCAGTGTGTGCAACTGGTGGGAGAGGATCAGGCCGATGTCGCCAAGGGCCTGATCAATTGGGGCTCGCCGCTGGGCCGGGCGCTGCTGGGCACCCAGCTTGGCGATGAAGTGCTGTGGCAGCGGCCGGCAGGCGATCAGTTGATCGAGGTGATCCGCATCGACCCGGCTTAAACCACGCCCTGGGCCAGCATGGCGTCGGCGACCTTGACGAAGCCGGCGATGTTCGCCCCTTTGACGTAGTTGATCCGGCCGTTTTCTTCGCCGTAATGCACGCAGGCGTGGTGGATCGACTGCATGATGCCGTGCAGCTTGCTGTCCACCTCGCCGGCGCTCCACAGCAGGCGCATGGCGTTCTGCGACATCTCCAGCCCGCTGACCGCCACGCCACCGGCGTTGGACGCCTTGCCCGGGGCGAACAGAATGCCGGCCTCGATAAAGATATCCACAGCCTCCAGGGTGGTCGGCATGTTCGCCCCTTCAGCCACGCACATGCAGCCGTTACGCAGCAGCGTGCGTGCCGACTCGGCGTCCAGTTCGTTCTGGGTGGCGCACGGCAGCGCGATGTCGCACGGCAGCGCCCAGGGGTGCTGTCCGGCAAGGAACTCGAGGTTGAACCGCGTCGCCAGCTCGCTGATGCGCCCGCGCTTGACGTTCTTCAGCTCCAGCACCGCCTGCCATTGCTCCTCGGTCAGCCCGGCCTCGCAGTACAGCGTGCCTTCGGAGTCCGACAGGGAGATCACCTTGCCGCCCAGGTCCATGACCTTGCGCGCGGCGTATTGCGCCACGTTGCCGGAGCCGGAAATCGCCACGCGCTTGCCCTCCACCCGCTCGTCACGGCGCTTGAGCATTTCTTCGGCGAAGTACACGCAGCCAAAGCCGGTAGCCTCCGGACGGATCAGGCTGCCGCCGTAACTCATGCCCTTGCCGGTCAGCACCGAAGTGAACTGATTGCTCAGGCGCTTGTACTGGCCGAACAGGAAGCCGATTTCCCGGGCGCCCACGCCGATATCCCCCGCCGGCACGTCCACGTCCGAACCGATATGGCGATACAGCTCGCTCATGAAGGCCTGGCAGAAGCGCATCACCTCGGCGTCGCTCTTGCCCTTCGGATCGAAGTCCGAGCCGCCTTTGCCGCCGCCCATGGGCAGCGAAGTCAGGGAGTTCTTGAAGGTCTGCTCGAAGGCGAGGAATTTCAGCACCCCAAGATTGACCGAAGGGTGGAAGCGCAAACCGCCCTTGTACGGGCCGATAGCGCTGTTCATCTGGATGCGGAACCCGCGATTGACCTGGACCTTGCCCTGATCGTCGACCCACGACACACGAAACACCACCGCCCGCTCCGGCTCACAGATGCGCTCGAGAATGCCCGAGGTCAGGTAATGCGGATTGGCCTCCAGGAACGGCCACAGGCTGCGCAGCACCTCTTCCACCGCCTGGTGGAATTCAGGCTGGTCCGGGTCGCGTTTTTTCAAGCGGGCGAGGAAGTCTTCGACGGATTCGATCATGGGAAAGTCTCGGCAAATTTATTGTCGTTAACGCAGATTTGCCCGGGACTTTAGCAACTCGAACAGCACCATGACAGAGCAAAATGTCGCAGTTATGAATTTAAATGGTGCAATTGATATAAATTTTTCGCCATTTTCGGCATTTCACGCACCATTCAGGGGATCCGAATCGCCAGCAACGCCCCATGTTGGCGAACCCGAAAAACAGGCAAAAAAAAACGGAGCCCGAAGGCTCCGTTTCTTTCAAGCAACCGGCCCGATCAGGCCAGTTTCTTGTAACGAACGCGGTGCGGTTGGGCTGCCGCGTCGCCGAGGCGCTTCTTGCGATCGGCTTCGTACTCGGTGTAGTTGCCTTCGAAGAACACCGCTTGCGAGTCGTCTTCGTACGCCAGGATGTGGGTCGCGACACGGTCAAGGAACCACCGGTCGTGGGAGATCACAATGGCGGCGCCCGGGAAGTCCAGCAGGGCTTCTTCCAGGGAACGCAGGGTTTCGACGTCGAGGTCGTTGGACGGTTCGTCGAGCAGCAGGACGTTGCCGCCCTCTTTCAGGGTCAGAGCCAGGTGCAGGCGGCCACGCTCACCACCGGACAGGTCCTTGACGAACTTCTGCTGGTCGCCGCCCTTGAAGTTGAAGCGACCGACGTAGGTACGCGACGGGATCTCGTAGCTGCCGATGCGGATCTGGTCGGAACCGTCGGAGATCTGCTGGAACACCGTCTTGCTGCCGTCCAGGTCTTCGCGGCTCTGGTCGACGCAAGCCAGCTGCACGGTTTCGCCGACTTCGATGCTGCCCGAGTCCGGCGTTTCCTTGCCCATCAGCATGCGGAACAGGGTGGACTTACCGGCGCCGTTACCGCCGATCACGCCGACGATGGCGCCTTTTGGCATGGAGAACGACAGGTTGTCGATCAGCACGCGATCGCCGTAGCCCTTGGTGACGTTCTTGAACTCGATGACCTTGTCGCCCAGGCGCGGACCGGCCGGGATGTAGATCTCGTTGGTCTCGCTGCGCTTCTGGAATTCCTGCGATTGCATTTCTTCGAAGCGGGCCAGACGGGCCTTGGATTTCGATTGGCGAGCCTTGGCGCCCTTGCGCACCCACTCCAGTTCTTCCTTCATGGCCTTTTCATGGGCCGACTGCTGCTTGGATTCCTGGGCCAGACGATCGGACTTGGCTTCCAGCCAGCCCGAATAGTTGCCCTCGTAAGGAATACCGGCGCCGCGGTCGAGCTCGAGAATCCAGCCGGCGACGTTGTCCAGGAAGTAACGGTCGTGCGTGATCGCAACCACGGTGCCCGGGAAATCATGGAGGAAGTGTTCCAGCCAGGCCACGGAATCGGCGTCCAGGTGGTTGGTCGGTTCGTCGAGCAGCAGCATGTCCGGAGCGGACAGCAGCAGGCGGCACAGGGCCACGCGACGCTTTTCACCACCGGACAGGTGTTCGACCTTGGCGTCCCAGGCCGGCAGGCGCAGCGCATCGGCGGCGACTTCCAGCTGGCGTTCCAGGTTGTGGCCATCGCTGGCCTGCAGGATCGCTTCGAGCTTGGCCTGTTCGGCGGCCAGCTTGTCGAAGTCGGCATCCGGATCGGCGTAGGCCGCGTAGACCTCGTCCAGGCGCGCCTGGGCGTCCTTGATCACGCTGACCGCTTCCTCGACCACTTCACGCACGGTCTTGGTCGGATCCAGCTGAGGCTCCTGAGGCAGATAGCCGATGTTCAGCTCGGGCATCGGACGGGCTTCGCCCTCGAACTCGGTGTCGACGCCGGCCATGATTTTCAGCAGGGTGGACTTACCCGAACCGTTGAGGCCCAGCACGCCGATCTTGGCGCCCGGGAAGAACGACAGAGAGATGTTTTTCAGGATTTCCCGCTTCGGCGGAACAACTTTTCCCAGCCGATGCATGGTGAAGACGTATTGAGCCATGATGAACCTAGCGTCAGTGACTGATGAATGGAGAGCGGGCGAAGCCCGGGCCAGGCCATGCGCGGCGCCGGCATTTGATCGCGATCAATGCCTGCGTACGGAAAAAGCCTGATTGTCTGGAGCTGGAGCGCTCCCGCGTAACCGGCAAAGCTACCTCAATGGCCGGGCAAGGTCCAGCCAGCCGGGACTGGCACTTTGCCACAACTCAAGGCATGCTAGCCGCCCTTCGGGCGTCCGGCTTATAGTGCACGTCGCGCCAGTCCAGCCAAACCGCAGGATCACAGTTTGTCCAATGCCACTCCGCCCTTTTCCCTGCGCGCACCTGCACCTGCGTCCGGCTCGCCCCTGCGCGGCACCCTGAAAGGCGTGCTGGCGACCCTGGTCCTGCTGCTGCTCGCCCTGCTGTTCTGGCAACTGCTCGACCAACTGCAACAGACCCGCAAAGACCAGCGTCAACACGCGATCGACTACAACGCCGACCTGGCCGAGCACATCAGCCTCAACCTGGCACTCAATGCGCAGATCGCCCTCAACCTGCTGCCGATCGTCGAGCCGCCCCAGAATGCCGAACAGCAACAACTGCTGCTGAAAAGGCTGCAGCTGTCCCTGCCCGACCTGCAAAGCATCGCGCTGCTGGATGCCAAGGGCCAGCTCATCAGCGACAGTGGCGCCGACGGCCAGGACGCCGCATGGCTCGCCGAGCTGACCAGCCGCAGCCGCGGCCAGCGCTACTACTACAGCAACGCCACCAACGGCGCGCTGGTACAGCTGCTGTTGCACCAGCCCAGCGGCGCCCTCAAGAGTTACTGGGTGCTGCGCCTGGCACCGTCTTTCGTCCAATCCCTGGAGCCCAGTCCCGACCAGGGTTTTCACCCGACCTGGGTCATTGAAAACCGCCTGAACCAGAAAACCCTCAGCCGCGACGACGGCAGCAACACCCCGGTGAGCACCGACGACATCGCCAACAGCGTGCTGGTCGCGCCACTGGGCAATAGCGACTGGCAATTGCGCGGCCTGTTCGACGAGCGCGCGGTGATCGAGCAACTGTTGCCGGCGTTTATCGCCAAGTGCCTGCTGGGGCTGGCGTTTTCCCTGCTGCCGGTGATCGCGTTGCTGAACATGCGCCGCCGCCAGCGTCAGTTGCACGAAGGGCGTCGGCGCTATCAGGATATTTTCGAAGGCACCGGGGTCGCTCTCTGTGTCCTGGATATCTCCGGGCTGCCGGCGTTTCTCGACAAGGCGCAACTGCACGACAGCGAACAGCTCAAGGCCTGGCTGGAGCACAGCCCACAGCAGCGCCAGCTGCTGCTTGAAGAACTGCGCGTCACCGAGGTCAATCAGGTGGCCCTGCGGCTGCTCAACGTCGACTCCTGCGAGCAGGCCTGGAAACTGCTGATCGAAGGCAGCCCGCTCCACAACAGCGCCATCGGCAACCAGCTGCTGGAGACCGTGATCAACCAGCACAAACAGCTGGAGCTGGAAATCCGCCTCAGCGACGCCCAGGGCCACGACCAGCATCTGTGGCTGGTACTGCGCCTGCCGGAAGACCCCTGCGACTATCGCGCGGTGATCCTCAGCATCAGCGACATCACCAGCCGCAAGCTCATCGAGCTGTCGCTGCTGGAGCGCGAGGGTTTCTGGTCGGATGTGGTGCGCACCGTGCCGGACCACCTGTATGTGCAGGACGTCATCAGCCAGCGGATGATCTTCAGCAACCATCACCTGGGCCAGACCCTGGGCTACAACAAGACCGAACTGCACCAGATGGGCGAGTATTTCTGGGAAATCCTCCTGCACCCGGAAGACGCCGACCTCTATCACCGCCTGCGCCAGGAACAGCGGCATGCCGGCTACCTGCAGTTGCTGCAGTGCCATTTGCGCTTTCGCCACCGCAGCGGCCAATGGCGCTGTTTCGACATCCGCGAACAGGCCCTGGCGCGGGACAAGTACGACCAGGTCACGCGCATCATCGGCGTGGCCAAGGACATCACCGACCAGATCGAGGCCAGCGAATCCCTGCGCGACAGCGAACGACGCTATCGCATGCTCGCCGAAAGCATCAGCGACGTGATTTTCTCCACCGACAGTAAGATGGCCCTCAACTATGTCAGCCCCTCGGTGCAGTCGGTACTGGGTTATGACGTGGAGTGGATCTTCCAGAACGGCTGGCAATCGACCATCGCCAACCCGCAACAACTGACCGGCATCTACGCCCTGATGGAGCGGGTCAGCAAGGCCCTGGACAAGCCCGAGCAACTGGCACGCCTGCGTAACCAGGTGCAGACCCAGTTGTTCCTGTTCGACTGCCTGCGGGCCGACGGGCGCAAGATTCCGATCGAGTTGCGCCTGGTGCTGGTGTGGGACGAACACGGCGCTTTCGAAGGCGTGCTCGGGGTCGGCCGCGATATCAGCCAGCAGCGTCGCGCGGAAAAAGACCTGCGCATGGCGGCCACGGTATTCGAGCACTCGACCTCGGCGATCCTGATCACCGACCCGGCGGGCTACATCGTCCAGGCCAACGAGGCGTTCAGCCGGGTCAGTGGCTACGCGGTGTCCCAGGTGCTCGACCAGTTGCCGAACATGCTCACCGTCGACGAACAGCAGGAAGCCCACCTGCGCTATGTGCTCAAGCAGCTGCACCAGCACAGCACCTGGGAAGGCGAGGTCTGGCTCAAGCGTCGCAACGGCGAGCACTATCCGGCCTGGGTCGGCATCACCGCGGTGCTCGATGACGAAGGCGACCTGGCCAGCTACGTGTGTTTCTTCACCGACATCAGCGAACGCAAGGCCAGCGAACAGCGCATTCACCGCCTGGCCTACTACGACGCCCTGACCCACCTGCCCAACCGCACCCTGTTCCAGGACCGCCTGCACACCGCCCTGCAATCGGCGGAGCGGCAGAAGTCCTGGGTGGTGCTGATGTTCCTCGACCTGGACCGTTTCAAGCCAATCAACGACTCCCTGGGCCACGCCGCGGGCGACCGGATGCTCAAGGAGATGGCCACCCGCCTGCTCGATTGCGTCGACGATGACGACACCGTGGCGCGCATGGGCGGCGATGAGTTCACCCTGCTCCTGCAACCGCGGACCAGCCGCGAGATCGCCCTGAACCGGGCGATCCACGTCGCCGAACAGATTCTCGCCAGCCTGGTGAAGCCGTTCGTGCTCGAAGGCCGTGAGTTCTTCGTCACCGCCAGTATCGGCATCGCCCTGAGCCCGCAGGACGGCAACGAACTGAGCCAACTGATGAAAAACGCCGACACCGCGATGTACCACGCCAAGGAGCGCGGCAAGAACAACTTCCAGTTCTACCAGGCCGACATGAATGCCAGCGCCCTGGAACGCCTGGAGCTGGAAAGCGACCTGCGCCACGCCCTGGAACAGCAGGAATTCATCCTCTACTACCAGCCGCAGTTCAGCGGCGACGGCAAGCGCCTGACCGGCGCCGAGGCCCTGCTGCGCTGGCGCCATCCGCGACGCGGGCTGGTACCGCCGGGGGACTTCATCCCGGTGCTCGAAGAACTGGGGCTGGTGGTGGATGTCGGCGACTGGGTCATCAGCGAAGCCTGCCGCCAGCTCAAGGCCTGGCACCAGGCCAAGGTCCGGGTGCCGAAGGTCTCGGTGAACATCTCGGCCCGGCAATTCTCCGATGGCCAGTTGGGCATGCGGATCGCCACCATCCTCAAGGACACCGGCCTGCCGCCAGCCTGCCTGGAGCTGGAACTGACCGAAAGTATCCTGATGCGCGAAGTCAGCGAGGCGATGCAGATCCTCGACGGGCTGAAGAACCTCGGCCTGAGCATCGCCGTCGACGACTTCGGCACCGGTTATTCATCGCTGAACTACCTCAAGCAGTTCCCCATCGATGTCTTGAAGATCGACCGCACCTTCGTCGACGGCCTGCCGTCCGGCGAGCAGGACGCGCAGATCGCCCGCGCCATCATCGCCATGGCCCACAGCCTGAACCTGGCGGTGATCGCCGAGGGCGTGGAAACCCATGAGCAATTGGACTTCCTGCGCGAGCACGGCTGTGACGAAGTCCAGGGCTATCTGTTCGGCCGGCCGATGCCGGCCAACAGCTTCGAAGGGCAGTTCAGCAACGACGCACTGTTCATGTTCGATTGACCCCGGGCATCGCCATCCCTGTAGCCGCTGCCGCAGGCTGCGATAAGGCCGAAGGCCTTCAGTGGCCTCAAGAGCACGACCACTGCGTGGTCGATCACAGCCTGCGGCAGCGGCTACAGGACTCAGCCTGGGCAGCTCATGAACACCACTTGTCTGCGACATGATGTCCTTTCATATGCCATCTAAAACCCGTTGGGTTAGAATGCCCCCCTTTTCTGCCCCGATCCTTGAGGACCGCCATGTTCAGCCGTGATTTGACTATTGCCAAGTACGACGCCGATCTCTTTGCCGCCATGGAGCAAGAAGCTCAGCGCCAGGAAGAGCACATTGAGCTGATCGCTTCGGAAAACTACACCAGCCCTGCGGTGATGGAAGCTCAAGGCTCGGTGCTGACCAACAAATACGCCGAAGGTTACCCAGGCAAGCGTTACTACGGCGGCTGCGAATACGTCGACGTCGTTGAGCAGCTGGCCATCGACCGTGCCAAGGAGCTGTTCGGCGCCGACTACGCCAACGTTCAGCCGCACGCCGGCTCGCAAGCCAACGCCGCCGTTTACCTGGCGCTGCTGTCGGCTGGCGACACCATCCTGGGTATGAGCCTGGCCCACGGCGGTCACCTGACCCACGGCGCCAGCGTTTCCTCCTCCGGCAAGCTGTACAACGCCATCCAGTACGGCATCGATGCCAACGGCCTGATCGACTACGACGAAGTCGAGCGCCTGGCGGTCGAGCACAAGCCGAAGATGATCGTGGCCGGCTTCTCTGCCTACTCGCAGGTCCTGGACTTCCCACGTTTCCGCGCAATCGCCGACAAGGTCGGTGCCTATCTCTTTGTTGATATGGCTCACGTTGCGGGACTGGTCGCCGCTGGCGTCTACCCGAACCCGGTGCCTTTCGCCGACGTGGTAACCACCACCACCCACAAGACCCTGCGCGGTCCACGTGGCGGCCTGATCCTGGCGCGCGCCAACGCCGACATCGAGAAGAAGCTGAACTCCGCGGTATTCCCGGGCGCCCAGGGCGGTCCGCTGGAGCACGTGATTGCCGCCAAGGCCATCTGCTTCAAGGAAGCGCTGCAGCCTGAGTTCAAGGCCTACCAGCAACAAGTGGTGAAGAACGCCCAGGCCATGGCCGGCGTGTTCATCGAGCGCGGTTTCGACGTGGTTTCCGGCGGTACGCAGAACCACCTGTTCCTGCTGTCGCTGATCAAGCAGGAAATCTCCGGTAAAGACGCCGATGCCGCCCTGGGCAAGGCCTTCATCACCGTGAACAAGAACTCCGTGCCAAACGACCCACGCTCCCCGTTCGTTACCTCCGGCCTGCGCTTCGGTACTCCGGCTGTGACCACTCGCGGCTTCAAGGAAGCCGAGTGCAAGGAACTGGCGGGCTGGATCTGCGACATCCTGGCTGACCTGAATAACGAAGCGGTGATCGACGCCGTTCGTGAGAAAGTCAAAGCCATCTGCAAGAAGCTGCCGGTATACGGCGCTTAATTAGCAGAGCGTTACCTGAAAAGCCCGGCCTTCGCGCCGGGCTTTTTTTCGGCCGCGAATTGTCTGGCCCGGGGCCTGTAGCCGCTGCCGCAGGCTGCGATCGGCCGGCACGGCCGCGACACTCTGAAGATCGCAGGAAGGCCTTCGCCCTTATCGCAGCCTGCGGCAGCGGCTACAGGACCAGCACCACTGGTCAGACCGGTCATGCCAATTTTCGGATTTACCCTTGTATTCGCGGGAAAATCGGGCATAGACTGCGCCTGCACTGGACATACCGGTAAGACCACAATAATTAAGTCCCGAATCTGATGCGCTCCGCGCACGGCAGCCGGGACACCGACCAGGATTCCCCTCATGCTCAGATGGTGCTCGCGTTCGATTTTCCTCCAGGTAGTCCTCGGACTGATGCTCGGCATCGTGTGCGGACTGACACTCCCCGAATACTCCTCGCAACTCAAGCCACTGGGCGATGCCTTTATCAAGCTGATCAAGATGCTGATCGGCCTGATCGTCTTCTGCGTGGTGGTCAGCGGCATCTCCGGCGCCGGCGACCTGAAAAAGGTCGGACGCATCGGGCTCAAATCGGTCATCTACTTCGAAGTCCTGACCACCATCGCCCTGGTGATCGGCCTGGTCTTCGCCTTCACCACCGGCATCGGCAGCGGCGCCAATATCCATCTGGAACAGCTGTCCGCCGCCGACATGGGCGACATCGCCCAGCGCAGCCAGCACATGCACGGCACCTCCGAGTTCCTGATGGGGCTGATCCCCAACTCGGTACTGGGCGCCTTCGCCGAAAACAACATCCTGCAGGTGCTGCTGTTCTCCGTGCTGTTCGGCAGTGCGTTGAATCTGGTGGGCGAAGCCGCTTCCGGTATCTCGCGGCTGATCAACGAACTCAGCCACATCATCTTCCGCATCATGGGCATGATCGTGCGCCTGGCGCCGATCGGCGTGTTCGGCGCCATCGCCTTCACCACCAGCAAATACGGCCTGGACTCGCTGCAGCACCTGGGCAGCCTGGTGGGCCTGTTCTACCTGACCTGCTTCGCCTTCGTGGCGGTGATTCTCGGGCTGGTCATGCGCTGTTCCGGCCTGCGCATGCTGCCGTTCCTCAAATACCTGCGCGAGGAATTGCTGATCGTCCTCGGCACCGCCTCCTCCGACGCCGTACTGCCACAGATCATGCGCAAACTGGAGCACCTGGGCATCGGCAGTTCCACGGTCGGCCTGGTCATCCCGACGGGTTATTCGTTCAACCTCGACGGGTTCTCGATCTACCTGACCCTGGCCATCGTCTTCATCGCCAATGCCACCGGTACGCCGTTGTCGATGTCCGACCTGCTGACCATCCTGCTGGTATCGCTGATCACCTCCAAAGGCGCCCACGGGATTCCCGGTTCGGCGCTGGTAATCCTGGCCGCCACCCTGACGGCGATCCCGGCCATCCCGGTGGTGGGCCTGGTGCTGGTGCTGGCGGTGGACTGGTTCATGGGCATCGGCCGGGCGCTGACCAACCTGATCGGCAACTGCGTCGCCACCGTGGCGATCGCCCGCTGGGAAAAAGACATCGATATTCAACGGGCCAACAAAGTCCTGAGCGGCCAGCAGGGCTATGGTTTCCAACCGCGCAAGCCGCTGCCCGGCGCGCAGCAGCAGGAGTTCTGAGGCATGCCTTGTGCCTCTCGCCGGCAGGCACAACAATCAGCGCCTGCCATGGGCCTCATCCGCCATATTCCAGGGAGTGAACAGTGATCACCTCGTCAACGGTTGTAAATTCAGTGGTAGAAAAGCTGCGGGCGGCCTTGGCCCGTGGCCAATGGCGCTCCGGCGACATGCTGCCGGGACAACGTGAATTGGCCGAGCAACTGGGCATCAGCCGCCCGAGCCTGCGCGAGGCGGTGACTGTTCTGGAAACCCTGGGCCTGGTGCGCTCCATGCCCGGCAAAGGCGTGGTGGTGCTGGAGGCCAGCCTCAACGAACAACCGGCCAGCGACAGCGGCGTGGCGGGCGCCAGCCTCGAGGATGTGCTGCAACTGCGCTACACCCTCGAGCCGTTCATCGTCGGCCTGGTGGCGCAGTCCATCAGCAGCAAGGAAGTGGGCCAGTTGCGCCTGACCCTGATGGACATGCGCGAGGCCCTGGACGCCAACGACAGCGAAGCCGGGATGAACGCCTACATCGCCTTCCATGAAGAGCTGTTCACCCTGACCTCCAACCCGATCTTCCAGAACGTGGTGCAGCAGACCAGCAACGCCCTCAAGCAGAGCGCTGAGATCCTGCGCAACTCGCCGGAGCACCTGGCCGAACGCCTGGAAGAAAACGAAGCGGTGGTCCGGGCGATCCGCAACAAGAACAGCGCGCTGGCCAGTGCCGAAATGCGCCGGCACATCCTCAGGGAAGGCCAGCGCATGGGCATCGAGCTGAACATCCCGGACGACCATCTGGGCAACTAAGCCGCACAACACTTTCGTATCGGTAACCGGACTGGAGACAGGCCATGGCCAGCTACGCCTTGAACAAACTTGCATTCCCCCTCCCCGCTGCCCTGCCACGGCGCCGCAGCGGCGAGAGAAAACTGCTGGTCGACGATGTCTATCCGCAGATTTTCGATGCCATTCTCGAACAACGCATCGCCCCCGCCAGCCGGTTCACCGAGGACAGCCTCGGCGAAGTGTTCGGGGTCAGTCGCAGCATCATTCGCCAGGTCCTGGCGCGCTTGTCCCATCAACAGGTGATCATCCTGCGGCCCAACCACCGGCCTCAGGTGGCGGCTCCGGACCACGAGCAAACGCGACAGATCCTGCACGCCCGACGCCTGACGGAAATCACCCTGGTCAGGCTCGCCTGCCAGCAACCGGCACCGCGCAACCTCAAGCGTCTGCGGGAGCTGATCGCCGCTGAGCGCGATTGCATCGACCGCGGCTTGCGTGGCCCGGCGATCCGCCTGTCCGGCGAGTTCCACCTGCAATTGGCCGAGGTGGCTGGCAACGCGCCGCTGGCGCATTTCCTCGGCAGCCTGGTGCCGCTGACGTCACTGGCGATTGCCCACCATGAAACCCGCGCCTGCAGCCATTGCGCCTGGCAGGAGCACGCGGCGATTGTCGATGCCATCGAAGACGGTGACGTAAAGGCCGCGGTCGCCTTGATGACCGGGCACCTGGCTCACCTGGAGGAAAGGTTGCTCAAGGCCAGCGCGGTTCCACAGTAACCGGCGTTTCGCGAGCACGCTCGCTCCTGCAGACCGGAGCGGGCTTGTTCGCGATGACCTCGTGGCAAATGTGTAACGAAACTACTGCGCCGCCATCCGGGCGAATCCGGCACGGATCTTTTCTTCCGGCAGATCGTCGGCAATGAACACAATCACGCTCTCGCGCGCCTCGCCTTCGGCCCATTCGGTATCCCAGTCGAAACCGTACAGCTTGAGCACGCCCTGGAACACCAGGCGCCGTGGCTCGCCGGCAATGTTCAGCACGCCCTTGTAGCGCAGTAGCTGCTTGCCGTGTTCTTCCAGCAGTTCGTTCATGAACTCGCTGAGCCGGTCGATATCCAGCGGCGCGTCGGTGCGCAGCACCAGGCTGGAAATACGATCGATGGAAGGCGCCTTGCTCACCGGACGCAGGCTGACACCGCCGCCCAGGTCGGCATTCAGGTTGAAGCCTCGCACATCCAGCAGTTCGGCCAAATCGATGCGCCCATGCTCGACCACACGGATCGGCGCACGGCGGTTGATCCGGGTCAGGCGCTCGCTCAGCGCATTGAAGGTCTGCTCGTCCACCAGGTCGCGCTTGCTCACCAGCAGACGGTCGGCGAAGCCGATCTGGGCCTGGGCGATGGTCTGGGTCAAGTGGTGCTCGGCGTGCTTGGCGTCCACCAGGGTGATGATGCCGTCGAGGATATAGCGCTCGCGCAGCTCTTCGTCGATGAAGAAGGTCTGGGCCACGGGCGCGGGGTCGGCCAGCCCGGTGCATTCGATCACCAGCCGGTCGAAGGCGATCTCGCCGCTGTCCAGCCGTTCCAGCAACAGGTACAGCGCCTTGGTCAGATCGGTGTGGATGGTGCAGCAGACGCAGCCATTGGACAGCGTCATCACTTGCACCGGCTCGTCGCCCAGCAACTGGGTGTCGATACCGGCATCGCTGAATTCGTTTTCGATCACGGCGATTTTCAGACCGTGTTCGGCCTTGAGCAGGTGGCGCAGCAAGGTGGTCTTGCCGGCGCCGAGGAAACCGCTGAGAACGGTGACGGGGATTGGAGAGGACAAAAGCGGTTCTCCTGAAAAAATGGGAACGCAAAAACAACTGTAGGAGCGAGCTTGCTCGCGAAGAACTCAAGGACACCATGTGCGTTCAGAATGAACTCGGCGTCTTTACGTTTTTCGCGAGCACGCTCGCTCCTACAGAGGGACTAACGAATCAACAGCATTTTGGCCCGGCTTTGCCGCCGTATCGTGCTTCCTGGCGTTCCCGGAAGAACGCCTCATACGACATCACCGGCTTGTCCGGGTGCTTGGTCTGCATATGCTCGACGTAGTTGTCGTAGTCGGGCATGCCGACCATCAGGCGCGCGGCCTGACCGAGGTATTTACCGAGGCGACTCAGGTCATTGAACACGATTGCAGTCCTCGATCAAGCATCTGGCAGTGCATGGAATGGCGATTCTTTATCCGTGCGTTCTTTTTTACCCCAGGCGGAAATACCCACCTTGAGGGCGTAGAACAGGATGCTGAATACCACCAGCAGGAACAGCACCGTCAGCGTGGCGTTGGTGTAGGCGTTGAAGATCACGTGCTGCATCTGCGTGATGTCCTTGGCCGGCGCGAGGATCTGACCATTGGCCAGGGCATCGCTGTACTTCTTGGCCAGGGCCAGGAAACCGACTGCCGGGTTGGCGTCGAACAGCTTGATGAGGCCCGCGGTGGTGGTGCAGATCAGCAGCCAGGCGGCTGGCAGCAAGGTCACCCAGATGTAGCGTTGACGCTTCATCTTGATCAGCACCACGGTGCCGAGCATCAGCGCGATACCCGCCAGCATCTGGTTGGAGATGCCGAACAGTGGCCACAGGGTGTTGATGCCGCCCAGCGGGTCGATCACGCCCTGGTACAGCAGGTAACCCCAGAGGGCCACGCAGCCGGCGGTGGCGATCAGGTTGGCGGTCCAGGACTCGGTGCGTTTCAGGGCTGGCACGAAGGAGCCCAGCAGGTCCTGCAGCATGAAACGACCGGCACGGGTACCGGCGTCCACCGCGGTCAGGATGAACAGCGCTTCGAACAGGATCGCGAAGTGGTACCAGAACGCCATGGTGTTCTCGCCCGGCAGCACCGTGTGCAGGATCTGCGCGATACCGACCGCCAGGGTCGGCGCACCGCCGGCACGGGCCAGGATGGTGGTTTCACCGATGTCCTTGGCCACCGCTTGCAGGGCGTCCGGAGTGATGGCGAAGCCCCAGCTGCTGACCGTCTGCGCCACAGTGACCACGTCACCGCCGACGATGGCTGCCGGGCTGTTCATGGCGAAGTACACGCCAGGCTCGATCACCGAAGCGGCAACCATCGCCATGATGGCCACGAAGGACTCCATCAGCATGCCGCCGTAACCTATGTAACGGGCGTTGGTTTCGTTATCCAGCAGCTTCGGCGTGGTCCCGGAAGAGATCAGCGCGTGGAAGCCGGACACCGCGCCACAGGCGATGGTGATGAACAGGAACGGGAACAGGCCGCCTTTCCAGACCGGGCCGGTGCCGTCGGTGAACTGGGTCAGCGCCGGCATCTTCAGCTCGGGCATGGTGATCAGGATGCCGATCGCCAGGGCGATGATGGTGCCGATCTTGAGGAAGGTCGACAGGTAGTCGCGAGGCGCCAGGATCAGCCATACCGGCAGCACCGCGGCGACGAAACCGTAGCCGATCAGCATCCAGGTGATCTGTACGCCGGTGAAGGTGAAGGCCTTGGACCACACGGGATCCGCGGCGATCTGGCCCCCCAGCCAGATCGAGCCCAGCAGCAGGAGCACGCCGATGATGGAGATTTCACCGATGCGGCCCGGGCGGATGTAGCGCATGTAGACGCCCATGAACATCGCGATCGGGATGGTCGCCATCACCGTGAAGATGCCCCACGGGCTTTCGGCCAGGGCCTTGACCACGATCAGCGCCAGCACCGCAAGGATGATGATCATGATCAGGAAGCAGCCGAACAGCGCGATGGTCCCCGGGATCCGGCCCATTTCCTCACGGACCATGTCGCCCAGGGAACGGCCGTTGCGCCGGGTGGACATGAACAGGACCATGAAGTCCTGCACCGCCCCCGCCAGCACCACCCCGGCAATCAGCCAGAGCGTGCCGGGCAGGTAGCCCATCTGCGCCGCCAGTACCGGCCCCACCAGCGGGCCCGCGCCGGCGATGGCCGCGAAGTGGTGACCGAAGAGAATGTGCTTGTTGGTCGGAACGTAGTCCAGACCGTCGTTGTTGAGCACGGCGGGGGTGGCCCGGCGCGCATCGAGCTGCATCACGTTGTTAGCGATGAACAGGCTGTAGTAACGGTATGCGACCAGATAGATGGCCACGGCAGCGACCACGATCCACAAGGCGTTGATCGCCTCGCCGCGGCGCAATGCCACTACGCCGAGGGCGCACGCTCCTACGATTGCCAGCACCAGCCAGGGTAAGTGGCGTAGCGGGCTATTATTATTTTTCATTTTATTATTCCAGCCAGGGTGGACAAGAAAGACAGCCATCCGGAGTTTAGCGCTACTGGCCCCAAAGGCCACCCCCCACGTTGGTCTAGAGCGTCCTTTTGAGTTTTTTCCTAGGTTTTGCACCGCCTCGGTGCAAGCGTTCCCGGAGCACTGAACCACCCGAGCGAAAAAGCGGTCGCACCTGTAAGGACTCGTCGTCTGGAGTGCCCATGCCCGCGCCGCCCAATAGACCGCCGTTGTCACCACCGCTGCTGTATCTGCTGTTCCTGGTGGCGGCGCTGTCGCTTGCCGACGGTGTGCCCTTGCCGGTCCCGGTCAACGGCTGGCTGCGCACCCTGGCCCTGCTGTTGATTATCGGCGGCCAGGGCCTGTCGTTCTGGGCGATATGGCGTCTCAGGCAACGGCACACCACCACCAGCAATGCCGGCGAACCCCGGCGCCTGCTGTGCGATGGCCCGTTCGCAATCTCGCGCAACCCCATCAATCTCGGCGACACCCTGGGTTACTGCGCCATCGCCCTGTTGCTCGGCAGCCTGTGGCCGTGGCTGCTGTTGCCGCTGCTGATTTACCTGATGAACCTGACGGTGATCCGGCCGGACGAGCACCATCTGCTGGAGTTGTTCGGCGACCGCTACCGTGACTATTGCCGCAAGGTGCGCCGCTGGCTGTAGCGGGTTGGGCAAACCCGGGTCTATAGTCATTTCACCATGCAGAGGGGCTGCTCATGAGCGAACACCATTCCGATCGTCGCCGTTTCAAACGCATCGCCTTCGATGCCCGTACCGAACTGAGCCAGGGCCCTTATCGCTGGTCCGTGCAGTTGGTCGATCTCTCGCTCAGGGGCATGCTGATCCAGCGCCCCGATCCCTGGCTGGGGGACGAAAGCCAGCCGTTCGAAGCCGATATCCATTTGAGCGATGACGCCGAAGTACGCATGGACGTGCGACTGGCGCACGACGATCACGGTCAGTTGGGCTTCGTCTGCCTGCATATAGACCTGGAGTCGATCGAACATCTGCGCCGGCTGATCGAACTGAATCTCGCCGACCCGCAGGAGCTGGAGCGCGAGCTGGGGGCGCTGCTGGAGGTTTGAGCGCCCGCCTCTTCCCGTCAGCCGTTCAGGGGAACGCCGAGGGCTCGGGAAATTCGCTTTCCATATCCCAATAACCGGGCTGTTGCCGACTGGCGGCGGTCCACTGCCCGTCCACCCAGCGATAAATCCGGTAGGTGGTCACAAAATCGTCACCCTCGCTGGCAGGCGCCGAAGACACCTGGGCGATCGACTCGGTAGCCCCCGATGCCGATGGAAGTATCCGCCAGGCCGCCTTGCCGGTCTGGGCCATCGCCAGCGGGCGCTGCTCCCCGTTTTCGTCCCGATACAGTACGGGCTCCAAGCGGCTTTGCGTCGGTGCCAGGATCTGCGTGGCCGGGCCGCTATAGCTGCCCATTGGGGCCGTCTGATCGACGGTGAGGAAAAACGCCGGGTATGGCAGGCCACTGAGCGGCGCCTTCTCCACCTTCGCCAGCGGGTAGCCCAGGGACTGCTCGGCCAGCACTTCGCCGACCTCCGACACCAGACGCACCCGAGCCTCCAGCTGCGGCTGGTGCTCGCTGTCCGTCGACTCGTCGAAAGTTTCCTCGTCCAGGCCGCTGCCCCAGCTCTGCGCATGCAATTGCGCGGTGATGCGTCGGTCTTCCAGCACCTCGAGCACCGTGCCGTCGCCGACCAGCAGTTCCTGGGCGATCCGATAGCCGTGCGGCGCATCTTCCTGGCTGGCCACAGCCAGGCCGCTTACCCAAAATAGCGTAAAACCAAGGGCGCCAAGGCCCGCTCCTGTCATCTGCATCAACTGCTTCCTTTCAGTGGCACAAGGGGTCATTCGAACAGCGCATCCAGCGCCTGCTCCAGACGGGTTACCGCAATGATTCGCAAGCCCGGCGGTGGCTCTTTAGGGGCATTGCCCTTGGGCACGATGGCCCGTTTGAAGCCGTGCTTGGCCGCTTCCTTGAGGCGCTCCTGGCCGCTCGGCACCGGGCGCACTTCACCAGACAGGCCGACTTCGCCGAACACCAGCAAGTCGTGGGGCAAGGGCCGATTGCGCAGGCTGGACATCACCGCCGCCATCAGCGCCAGGTCGGAGGCGGTTTCCAGCACCTTGACCCCGCCGACGACGTTGAGGAACACGTCCTGATCGTGGGTCGGAATGCCGCCGTGGCGGTGCAGTACCGCCAGCAGCATCGCCAGGCGGTTCTGGTCCAGGCCCAGGGTAACCCGCCGCGGGTTGGCCAGGTGGCTGTCATCCACCAGCGCCTGGACTTCCACCAGCATCGGCCGGGTGCCTTCCCAGGTAGCCATGACCACACTGCCCGGGACTTCTTCCTGGGCACGGGTGAGAAAGATCGCCGAAGGATTGGAAACTTCTTTCAGGCCGCGGTCGGTCATGCCGAACACGCCCAGTTCGTTGACCGCGCCGAAACGGTTCTTCACCGCCCGCAGCAAGCGCAGACGGCCGTCGGATTCACCTTCGAAATACAGCACGGTGTCGACCATGTGCTCGAGGACCCGCGGCCCGGCCAGCGCACCCTCCTTGGTCACATGGCCCACCAGGAAGATCGCCGTGCCGCTCTGCTTGGCGTAACGCACCAGCAGCGCCGCGCTCTCGCGCACCTGGGAAACACCGCCGGGGGCCGATTGCAGTTGCTCGGTGAAGATGGTCTGAATCGAGTCGATCACCATGACCTTGGGCTTCTCCTGCCGGGCCGTGGCGATGATGGTTTCGATACAGGTTTCGGTCATCACCCGCAGCTGGTCCTGGGGCAGGCCCAGGCGCCGGGCGCGCATCGCCACCTGTTGCTGCGATTCCTCGCCAGTGACGTAGAGCGCCGGCATGCGGGTGGCGATGTTGCACAAGGTCTGTAACAAAATGGTCGACTTGCCGATCCCCGGGTCGCCACCGATCAGCACCACCGAACCGTCGACCAGGCCGCCGCCGAGCACCCGGTCCAGTTCGCCGGAAGCCGTGGAAAAACGCGGGATCTCTTCGACGCTGACTTCGGCCAGGGTCTTGATCTGCGCCTGCTGCCCGGCCCAGCCGGTACGACCGCTGGGGGCCGCGGCACCGCCGCTTTCCACCATGGTTTCGGTCAGGGTGTTCCAGGCCCCGCATTCGCCGCACTGGCCGGCCCATTTGGGAAAGGTTGCGCCGCACTCGGTGCAGCCGTACATGCGCTTGGCCTTGGCCATCTGATCCCCCGGGCAAAAACCGCGATGATAGCTCAGCTGGAGCGGATCAGCGCGGCGCCACCGTGCGGATTTCGCCCTCGGCCAGACGCGTGGCGCTGTTGCCCAGCGAGTCCTCGGCATTCAGGTCGGCGCCCTTGGTCGCCAGGGCGTCGAGCAGCTCCACCCGCTTGAACAGCCCGGCGTACATCGCCGCCGTCTGGCCGGCGCCGTTGCGCTGGTCGGGGTTGCAGTCGGTGGCCAGCAGGCGCCGGGCGATCTTCACTTCGCCCTTGAAAATGGCGCCCATCAGCGCCGTGTTGCCCCTTTTATCCTGCACGCAGGCGTCGGCACCGGCGGCCAGCAAACGCTCCACCGCCGGCCCCTGGCCGTGATATGCCGCGAGGATCAGGGCGGTGTAGCCCTTCTCGTCCTGGGTATCGAGGGAATAACCGGCCTCGATAAAGGTATTGAGCATCTCGACGTCGCCGCGACGGGCCGCATCGAAGTAGTAATTCTCTAGTTGGACCTTGACCGCCACCGGGTCCGTGGGGGCCGGTGGCTGCGCATGAGCACCCAGCGAGCAGGCGGCCAGCAGCAGCGAAATGAACAGGCGCATGGTGCGACTCCCTTGTCTCAAAGATTCTGTAGGAGCGAGGCTTGCCCGCGATGACTTCAGCCCGGGCAAATACGCTCGTCAGTTAGAACGCCATCACCGGTATTGAGGCCGCTTTGCGGCCTTTCGCGGGCAAGCCTCGCGCCTATATAAAGAGGAAGCGTCACGCCAGGGGCGTGACGCGGGGTGGGATCAATCCGACAGCTTGGCGGCCAGGGCCTTGACCCGGGCCAGGTCACCCTTGGCCACCTTGGTCACGCCAGTGCCGTACTCCGGATCGGCCTTGTAGAGGAACGACAGCATGATGTGCTTGCTCTCGTCATCGGTGGTCGCCAGGGAACCGCCGAAGTTCTCGATCAGGTCCTGACGCTCCTTCTGGCTCAGCGAACGATACAGATCGCCGGCCTGCTTGAAGTTCTGCTCGCGCTGGATCTTCGCCTGCTGGGTGCTGCCACTCAGCGCCAGCTGGCTGTAACGCGCGCTTTGCGGCTCTTCACGCGGCATCAGGCGGCTCGGCTGGTAGTTCACGCCGGTGCTGGTGCTGCCGCTGTTCATCGCGCCGTCCTGGTTGCCATTGTTCACCGCGACTTTCGGCGCGTTGATCGGCAATTGCAGGGCGTTGGCGCCCAGGCGGTACAGCTGGGTATCGGCATAGGAGAACACCCGGCCTTGCAGCAGGCGGTCTTCCGACGGCTCGATGCCCGGTACCAGGTTGGCCGGAGCCATGGCCACCTGTTCAGTTTCCTGGAACACGTTGGCCGGGTTGCGGTTGAGCACCATCTGCCCGACCTTGCGCTCAGGCACGCCCGGCCAGATCTTGGTGGCATCCAGCGGGTCGAAATCGAACTTGGCCAGATCTTCCGGCTTCAGGACCTGGACATACAGGTCCCATTTCGGGAAGTCGCCCTTGTTGATATGCGTCACCAGGTCATTGGTCATATGGCTGTAATCGCGCCCCTGCACCTCGACCACTTGTTTGGGATCGAGGTTGTTGATGCCCTGCAAACTCTTCCAGTGAAACTTCACGTAATGCACTTCGCCCTTGGCATTCACCAACTTGTAGGCGTGCACGCCGTTACCGTCCATTTCCCTGTAACTGGCCGGAGTGCCGGAATTGGAATACAGCTCGGTCAGGGTCCGGGTGGCTTCCGGAACATGGGAGAAGAAATCGAAGCGCCGGGAATCGTCATCCAGGTTGGTCCGTGGATCAGGTTTGAACGCATGAACCATGTCCGGGAATTTGATCGCGTCGCGAATAAAGAAGGTCGGGAAGTTGTTGCCGACCAGGTCCCAGTTACCATCGGCGGTATAGAACTTGGTGGCAAAACCACGCGGGTCACGCAGGGTTTCCGGCGAATGGTTGCCATGCACTACCGCGGAAAAACGCACGAATACCGGTGTTACCTGGCCGGCGGCGAATACCTTGGCCTTGGTCAGGTCGCTCAGGCTGTCGGTCACGGTGAAGGAACCATGGGCACCGGTGCCACGGGCATGCACCACCCGCTCTGGAATGCGCTCGCGATCGAAACGCTGGAGCTTCTGGATCAACTGCACATCCTGCAGCAATACCGGTCCGGTAGCGCCCGCGGTCTGCGAGTTCTGGTTATCGCCCACCGCGGCCCCGTTGTCGCGGGTCAGAGTGGCGGCCTGTACGGAAAGAGAAAGCATACTGGCGGCGAGTACGCCCAATACGCGTCGTTGGGAAAAGCTCCCAAGGCCAATGATCATGGTCATGTTTTATTCCTCTGGTTTTAATCGAACGCATCCAGGTGCGCCTGTCAGAGGCTAGTGACCAAAGAGTCGAACTCTAAATAGAAAGGTCGCAACAGTCTGATTGAAAAAATATGCTGGTATGTAAGAGCAAGCGCGGGTATATCGCGCGCGATTGATGGCACTTTGTAAACTATTTGCCGTTAACTCGGTCGATAACTGCGAACGCTGTAAGCAGTTGTTGCAAGCAAGATGCCTTGTGCTGAATTACACTGCGTTCACCAACCTCATCTGTAACAAGGAATAACCTATGGGCGTGCTAAGTGAGTTCAAGGCCTTCGCGGTCAAAGGTAATGTGGTCGACATGGCCGTCGGTATTATCATCGGCGCCGCATTCGGCAAGATCGTCTCGTCGTTTGTTGGCGATGTGGTGATGCCGCCAATCGGTTTGCTGATCGGTGGGGTGGACTTCAGTGATCTGGCGATCACGCTCAAGGACGCCGTCGGCGAGACACCGGCCGTGACGCTGGCCTATGGCAAATTCATCCAGAGCCTGATCGACTTCATCATCGTTGCCTTCGCCATCTTCATGGGTGTGAAGGCGATCAACCGCCTGAAGCGCGAAGAGGCCGTGGCGCCAACCCTGCCGCCGGTTCCGACCAAGGAAGAAGAGCTGCTGGGCGAGATCCGCGACCTGCTCAAGGCGCAGAACAACAAGCCCTGAGGCTTCTGCCGCAACAAAACGGCGCCCCTGCTGGTATTGCAGGCGGCGCCATTTTTTTACCAGTAGTTTTCCACTGCCACCTGCCCGGGCCGCCGGGTCAGGCTCAGGTGCATGTCCCGTTGTTTGAGCAAGGCGCGGGTGTCGTCGATCATCTGGGGGTTGCCGCAGAGCATCACTCGCGAGTGCTCGGCGCTCAGGGGCACGCCAGCGACACGTTCCAGTTCGCCGCTCTCGATCAGATGAGTGATCCGCCCGTTGAGGCTGCCCGGATGCTGTTCACGGGTCACCGTGGTGATGACTTGCAGCTTGTGGGCAACTTCCGCCAGATAATCGCGCTGTTTCAGCTCGGCCAGCAATTGCTGATAAGCCAGTTCCTTGGCTTCGCGCACGCTGTAGACCAGGATAATCCGCTCGAACTTCTCCCAGACTTCGAAGTCCTGCAGGATCGAAACAAAAGGCGCGATCCCGGTGCCGGTGGACAGCAACCAGAGGTCGCGGCCATCGACGAAACGGTCCAGGGTCAGATAACCGAACGCCTGGCGGTCCACCATCAGGGTATCGCCCTCCCCCAGCCGGCTCAGCTCGCTGGTGAACTCGCCGCCGGGCACGACAATGGAGAAGAACTCGAGAAACTCGTCGAAGGGCGAAGACACCATGGAGTACGCACGCCACACCGTGCTGCCATCGGCCTTGGTCACGCCCAGACGGGCGAATTGCCCGGCGCGAAAGCGAAAGCCCGCGTCCCGCGTGGCGCGCAGGGTGAACAGGCTGGGAGTCAGAGGCTGGACGTCGAGCAAGGTCTGGCGCGTGTATTTTTCTGCACTGGCAGTCATGGCAGGCTCCAATAAGCGAATGCCCTTAGTGTCCCGCAAAGCGCGCGGCAGAAACACCGGCGGTTTGTAATGGCATAGAGCGTGGGCAATCGAGCGCAAAAAAACGTACCATTGGCCCCCTCTTCGGGCACCTGCCACGCGGCCTGCGCGCCACCTGCCCGAACGGTCCAGCCCGCATCGCGCCCCTCCCGCCGGCAGGACATTCACCGATTACCAAGAGTCCGTCCCATGCCCCTGCTCGAAAGCTCCTTCGCCCAGCTCGACCTGATCCGCCAGCCCGAACAACAGAACGAGCCCCTGCAAGCTTTCGACGCAGCGGACGAGTACTTGCTCAATCACCTGGCCGAACAGCAGCCGACGGCGGACACCCGGGTGCTGGTGCTCAACGACAGCTTCGGCGCGCTGGCGGCCAGCCTGGTCGGACGCGTACAGGTGCACAGCAGCGGCGATTCGTTTCTCGGCGCGCTGGCGCTGGAGAAAAACCTGGTGCGCAATGGCCTGCCATTCGACGCCGTAACAGTGGTACCGGCCAGCGAGCCGTTGACCGGGCCGTTCGACCGCGTACTGATCCGCGTGCCCAAGACCCTGGCCCTGCTGGAAGAACAGCTGATCCGCCTGCAAGGCCAACTGGCCCCGGGCGCCCAGGTGGTGGCGGCGGCGATGGTCAAGCACCTGCCACGGGCCGCCGGCGACCTGCTGGAACGCTATATCGGCCCGGTACAGGCTTCGCTGGCGGTGAAAAAAGCCCGTTTACTGATCGCCACCCCGGAGGCGAAACCCCCGGCGGTTTCGCCCTACCCGACCCGCTACAAGCTCGACGAGCCCGCCATCGAGCTGCTCAACCACGCCAACGTGTTCTGCCGCGAAGGCCTGGACATCGGCACCCGCGCGTTCCTCCCGCACCTGCCGAAAAACCTCGGCAAGGCCCGGGTCGCGGACCTGGGGTGCGGCAACGGCGTGCTGGCCATCGCCAGCGCCCTGCACAACCCCGATGCCCATTACACCCTGGTGGACGAATCCTTCATGGCTGTGCAATCGGCCCTGGAGAACTGGCGCGCGACCCTGGGCGAGCGCGAAGTGACCGTGCGCGCCGGCGATGGCCTGGCCGGCCAGGAACCGCAGTCGCTGGACGTGGTGCTGTGCAACCCGCCCTTCCACCAGCAGCAGGTGGTCGGCGACTTCCTCGCCTGGCGCATGTTCCAGCAGGCCCGCGAAGCCCTGGTGGTGGGCGGCGCGCTGTACATCGTCGGCAACCGCCACCTGGGTTATCACAGCAAGCTGGCGCGGCTGTTCCGCGGCGTCGAGCAAGTGGCCGCCACGCCCAAGTTCGTGATCCTCAAAGCCCGCAAATAATCCCCCTCTCTGTAGGAGCGAAGCTTGCTCGCGATACGTGCCACGCGGAATGCCTGAAGCACTGCGTTATCGTTCATCGCGAGCAATCGAGCGTCGACCGGCTGCTCCTACGGAAGAAAAGCTTGGCAATCGCGCAGGCAAAAAAAAACCCTCCAGAGGAGGGCTATAAAACCGTGCCACAAGGCAACGGGATGGGATGAGCGGTAGTAAAAATCAGTGTGTGGTCAGGCCCGCGGCGTTCATGAACATGCGCATCAGGCTGGCGACGATAAACAGCGCCAGCACGCTGCCGACCCAGATCCCGGCGAGCCAGCCCAGACGCTGCCAGAGCGGTTTCTTCTCGGCTTCTTCGATTTCCTGCAACGTGGGTTTACCAGCCATCATCGAATACTCCTCTCGGAATGGAGACGATGGCGTCGCTCGGGGCGCCATCGCGAGCAGATCCGCTCCCGCACGGGGAGCGGCGCATTGACTAGTGGTAGCCGTCTTCGTGGGTGACCTTGCCGCGGAACACGTAGTAGCTCCAGAAGGTGTAACCCAGGATGAACGGGATGATGAACAGCGTGCCCACCAGCATGAAGCCCTGGCTTTGCGGCGGCGCGGCGGCGTCCCAGATCGAGATCGACGGCGGCACGATGTTCGGCCACAGGCTGATGCCCAGGCCGCTGTAGCCGAGGAAGATCAGCACCAGGGTCAGCAGGAACGGCGTGTAGTGAGCATTGCGGGCCACCGCGCGCAGCAGGCCGTACAGGGTCACCAGCACCAGGATCGGCACCGGCAGGAACCAGAACAGGTTCGGCAGGGTGAACCAGCGCGAAGCGATTTCCGGGTGGGCCAGCGGCGTCCAGATACTGACGACACCGATCACCGCCAGCAGCACGAAAGCCAACGGCCGCGCCAGGTCATGCATCTGCTCCTGCAGCTTGCCTTCGGTCTTCATGATCAGCCAGGTGCAGCCGAGCAAGGCATAGGCCACCACCAGCGCGACACCGCAGAACAGGGTGAACGGCGTGAACCAGTCCAGCGAACCGCCGGCGTACTGGCGGTCGACCACCGGCAGGCCATCGATGAAGGCGCCCAGCGCCAGCCCCTGGAAGAAGGTCGCCGCCACCGAACCGCCGATGAACGCCTTGTCCCAGATGTGGCGCTTGGCTTCCTTGGCCTTGAAGCGGAACTCGAAGGCCACGCCGCGGAAGATCAGGCCGATGAGCATCAGGATCAGTGGCATGTACAGCGCCGAAAGCACCACCGAATAGGCCAGCGGGAAGGCGCCGAACAGCGCGGCACCGCCCAGCACCAACCAGGTTTCGTTGCCGTCCCAGACCGGGGCGACGGTGTTCATCATCACGTCACGGTCGCGGGAGTCCTTGACGAACGGGAAGAGAATCCCGATCCCGAGGTCGAACCCGTCCATGACCACGTACATCATGATGCCGAAGATGATGATCACGGCCCAGATCAGCGGAAGATCGATACCCATGACTCAATTCCCCTTGTTCAGGCTGGTGCCGTTGTCTTCGGCATCGTCGTCGGCGGCCGACAGCGGACGGGCCGGCGTGCGTTTCTGGCCAGGACCACCGTGGCTGACTTCCGCGCCTTCGTTGGTCTTCGGCCCTTTGCGCACCAGGCGCATCATGTAGCCGATACCGACCCCGAACAGCGAGAAATACACCACGACAAACAGCGCCAGGGTGATGCTCATCTGCATCAGGCTGTGCCCGGACGAAGCATCCGCGGTACGCATCAGCCCGTAGACCACCCACGGCTGGCGACCGATCTCGGTGGTGAACCAGCCGGCGAGGATCGCGATCAGGCCGGATGGGCCCATCCACAGCGCCAGGTACAGGAACGCGCGGTTCTGGTAGATGCGGTCACGCTTGCGCAGCCACAGGCTCCACAGGCCGGTGAGGATCATCAGCATGCCGAGGCCGACCATGATCCGGAACGACCAGAACACGATGGTCGAATTCGGCCGATCTTGCGGCGGGAACTCCTTGAGCGCCGGCACCTGCTTGTCCAGCGAGTGAGTGAGGATGAGGCTGCCCAGATACGGGATCTCGACGGCGAACTTGGTCTTTTCTGCCTTCATGTCCGGCCAGCCGAACAGGATCAGCGGGGTCGGCTCGTCACCGACGTTTTCCCAATGCCCTTCGATCGCGGCGATTTTCGCCGGCTGGTGCTTGAGGGTGTTGAGGCCGTGGAAGTCGCCGATCACGGCCTGGATCGGCGCGACGATCAGGGCCATCCACATGGCCATCGACAGCATGCGGCGGATTGCCGGGTTGTCACGGCCGCGCAGCAGGTGCCAGGCAGCGGACGAACCGACGAAGAACGCGGTGGCGACAAAGGCGGCCGTGGCCATGTGCGCCAGGCGGTACGGGAACGACGGGTTGAACACCACCGCCAGCCAGTCCACTGGAATCACTCGGCCGTCGACGATTTCGTAGCCTTGCGGGGTCTGCATCCAGCTGTTGGACGAGAGAATCCAGAAGGTCGAAATCAGCGTACCGATGGCCACCATTACGGTGGCGAAGAAGTGCAGCTTGCGCCCGACCCGGTTCCAGCCGAACAGCATCACGCCGAGGAAGCCGGCTTCGAGGAAGAATGCGGTGAGCACTTCATAGGTCAGCAGCGGCCCGGTAACGGAGCCGGCAAAATCGGAGAACCGGCTCCAGTTGGTGCCGAACTGGTAGGCCATGACCAGGCCCGAGACCACCCCCATGCCGAAGTTGACGGCGAAGATCTTCGACCAGAAGTGGTACAGGTCACGGTAGGTATCGTCGCGGGTCTTGAGCCACAAACCTTCGAGCACCGCCAGGTAGCTCGCCAGACCGATGGTGATGGCGGGGAACAGGATGTGGAACGAGATGGTGAACGCGAACTGAATTCGGGCGAGATCTAGTGCCTCCAAACCGAACATAAGCTTTCCTCTGTCAGGTAATACCGGCTGCCGGCTGGAGGCCTGCACCCACTGCCCCCACGGATCTGGAGTGTGGCGAATTCGAATTCGTTCTTTTTAAACCCATCGCAACGCAGGGAGTCTGGCCATCTGGCCACCAGACCCAACCTTGCAAAAGGTTTTGATCTGGATCAATCAACGCTGAAAGAGTAGTCGCATTTTCGCCGTTGGTTTGTGTGGTCTTTTGTCGCGTGACAGGTTGCCTCACCACGTCAAGTACGGGGTTTCCCCGAAGTTTTGCTCTCCCTGTGGCCGCTGCCGCAGGCTGCGATCGACCGGAACGGTCGTGGCGATTTCTGCTCCCTCGAAGGTCCTTCGGCCCTTATTGCAGCCTGCGGCAGCGGCTACAGGGATTGGGTTATTTCGAATGAACGAGATAGATGCGAGGCTAAGGATTCTGCAACTATTGGTTACATCTTGGTGATAACCTCGCCTTACTCCACGCCCAGACCTGCCTTTCAGATGCCCAGCCAAGACCCTCTGCTGCTTCGCCATCACCGTCCATTCATTGCTTTCTGGCTGGCGCGGATTTTCACCGCCAGCGGCTTCCAGATGCTCACCGTGGCCATCGGCTGGAACCTCTACCAACTGACCGGTAACGTGCTCGACCTGGGCCTGGTCGGGCTGGTGGAGTTCGCGCCGCGGGTGCTGTTCATGCTGCACACCGGGCATGTGGCGGACCGCTATGACCGGCGCAAGGTGGCAGCCATCTGCCAGTCGCTGCAGGCGTTGATCGCCCTGTCCCTGGCCATCGGCAGCGCCACCCATAACGTCACTCGCGAGATGATCTTCATCCTCGCGTTCCTGCTGGGCGCCGCCCGCTCCTTCGAGATGCCGACCACCCAGGCGCTGCTGCCGAGCATCGTGCCCAGCGCGCTGTTCCCGCGCGCCGTGGCCGCCGCACAGTCCGCCCAGCAATCGGCGACCATCGTCGCGCCGGCCCTCGGCGGCCTGCTCTACGCCTTTGGCAGCGTGTGGGTCTATGGCCCGACCGTGCTGCTGTATGTGATCGCCTGCTGCCTGATGCTCAACCTGCCCGCGCGGCAGACGCCGCTGAACAAGGGCAAGGCCACCCTGGATTCGTTGCTGGCCGGGGTACGCTTCATTCGCAGCCGCCCGGACATTCTCGGGGCGATCTCCCTGGACCTGTTCGCCGTATTGCTGGGCGGCGCCACCGCCCTGCTGCCAGTGTTCGCCAAGGACATCCTGCTCACCGGCGCCTGGGGCCTGGGCCTGCTGCGCTCGGCGCCGGCGGTGGGGGCCCTGCTGATGTCGCTGTGGCTGGCGCGCTTTGCGGTCGACCGCCATGTCGGCCGGGTGATGTTCACCGCCGTCGGCGTGTTCGGCGTCGCCACCATTGCCTTCGGCCTGTCGACCTCGTTCTGGTTTTCGCTTGCGGTGCTGGTGGTGCTGGGCGCGGCGGACATGATCAGCATGGTGATCCGCGCCTCCTTCGTGCAACTGGAAACCCCGGATGAAATGCGCGGCCGGGTCAGCGCCGTCAACGGCCTGTTCATCGGCGCTTCCAACCAGCTCGGCGAGTTCGAGTCCGGGCTTACCGCCCACTGGTTCGGCACCGTGCCGGCGGTGGTGCTGGGCGGAGTCGGCACCCTGCTGGTGACCGGGGTGTGGATAAAACTGTTCCCGACCCTGGCCCGTCGCGATCGCATGCATGGGCCGGTGGAAGAACAAGCCAAGGCCTGATTCGAGACAGGCAGGAAGCTCACAGGACGTCGCCGTTGATCGTCCGATTCACGCGCTGCAATACATATCCGATGGGAAGAGTGTAAGGTATCGCCTTACACTCGCCGCATGATCAAATCCTTTCAGCACAAAGGCCTCAAGGCCTTCTATGAAACGGGATCGACTCGAGGGATCCGAGCCGATCATGCGAGGCGCCTGGCGCGCATGCTGCCTTTCATGGATCACGCGACAGAGCCTGACGACCTCGACCTCCCGGGATGGCGATTGCATCCGCTCAAGGGCGAGCGTCGCGAATACTGGTCACTGACCGTATCGGGAAATTGGCGAGTGATTTTTCGTTTTACGGGTTCGGATATCGAGCTGGTCGACTATCTGGATTACCACTGAACAGGAGGCAGGATCATGCCCATGCACAACCCGCCACATCCCGGTGAAACACTGCGTGTGGACGTATTGCCCGAGTTGGGAATCAGCGTGACGGAACTGGCCAGGCATCTTGGCTACGCCCGTCCCCATCTCTCCAAGGTGCTGAACGGCCACGCGCCGATCCGGCCGGAACTGGCGGTAAGGCTGGAACGCGCCGGAATAGGTAAAGCCAAGGTCTGGCTGGCGGTACAGGCTGACTACGATATCTGGCAGACCGAACAAGCCTTGTTACCGCGCATCGAGCCCATTGCCGCTCATGTCTGCTGATCGCTAAACCAGCAACTCCCCCTCCACCACCGTCCGCCGGCCCCTGCCGCACAGTTGTTCCACCAGGGTCAGGGCAAAACTCAGGGCCGCCCCCGAGCCTTGCGCGGTGATGCAGTTGCCATCCACCACCACCGGCTGGTCGACGAAGTTGCAGCCCGACAGCTGATGGCTGGCGCTGGGCAGGCAGGTCATGCGCCGCTGGCGCAGCACCCCGTAACTCTGTAACGCCAGGGCCGGCGCTTCGGCGATGCCGGCGAACAGGCGCCCGGCGGCGGCCTGATCCTTGACCAATTGCATCAGCGGTTGATGGGCCGCCAGGTGCTGCGCGCCGACAGCGCCACCGGGCAGCACGATCAGGTCGAAGTTCTGGGCCAGCACATCCACCAGCATGCCGTCGGCGGTCATGCGGGTGCCGCGGGCGCAGGTGAGCATGCGCCGCCCTTCGATACTGGCCACCAGCACTTCGACTTGAGCACGGCGCAGCACATCGATCAGGGTCACGCTTTGCAGGTCGTCGACACCCTCGGCGAGGGGAATCAGGGCTCTAAAGGTCATGGGCTGTGTCCGCGGTAGGGTCTTTAAAGCTTAGTCAGCTTTAAAGCCCTCCGCGTTCGGACGCTGCCGTCACTTGATGTAGATCTGCGCGCTCATGCTGTTGCCCGGCGCGTTGAGCGAGGTGTTGCTGAAGGTGAAGGTGCCTTCCTGTTTGCCGGCCAGGTCGAAGGTATAGATGTAGCCGACGGTGATCCCGGAGTTGCCGCACGGCACCAGGCTGGAACCCTCTTCGCAGACCGCGGCGCGCGTGCCGTTGACCTCGAAGCCGTCCAGCGCCACCCGGGGCTGGCGGCCATAGCCGATTTCCAGCACGTACACCTTGATGTTCGGGCCCTGGTGATCGCAGGCGGTCTTGTCGCGTCCGTCCGACACATCCTCCAGGCCACAGGACTGCGACTCGACCTTGAGGATTTCCACCTGGCTCAAGGGTGGCGCGGAACGGGCCATGGCCGGCGCCGTGCCCAACCACAGGCTGCTGGCCACTACCGCCAAGGCCATCGTTTTTATCGTGCTGTGCATAAGTCCCCCCAAAACGTCGGCGCAGTATGCCCCAGTCGCCACTCGGGCAAAACATCGCCGAGGATCGCAGCCATAGCCCTGCGCTGCTGGTATGATGCGCGGCTTTTTCCGACCCGCACAAAATCCCCGGACGCTTTTTTATGGTCTGTGCTTTGCTGTCTGGGTCGATACATTCACGGCGCCCTGCGCGCCACGGGGAGCAGACATGCTGGAAAGGCTGTTTCAACTCAAGGCACACAACACCAATGTGCGGACCGAGATTCTCGCGGGCCTCACCACCTTCCTGGCCATGGCCTACATTCTCTTCGTCAACCCGAGCATCCTCGGCGAGACCGGCATGGACAAGGGTGCGGTGTTCGTCGCCACCTGCCTGGCCGCCGCCATCGGCTCGACCGTGATGGGCCTGATCGCCAACTACCCGATCGCCCTGGCTCCGGGCATGGGCCTGAACGCCTTCTTCACCTATACCGTGGTCCTGCACATGGGCCATACCTGGCAAGTGGCGCTGGGCGCGGTGTTCATCTCGGCGGTGCTGTTCTTCCTGCTGTCGATCTTCAAGATCCGCGAATGGATCATCAACAGCATCCCGCTGCCGCTGCGCTCGGCGATCGCCGCCGGTATCGGCCTGTTCCTGGCGCTGATCGCCCTGCACAACGCCGGCATCGTGGTCGGCAACCCGGCGACCATGGTCGGCCTCGGTGATCTGAAACAACCGGCCCCGATCCTCGCGACCCTGGGCTTCGCCCTGATCGTCGCCCTGGAAGCCCTGAAGGTCCGCGGTGCGGTCCTGATCGGCATCCTCTCGGTGACCATCGTCTCCATCGCCCTGGGCTTCACCCCGTTCGGCGGCGTGACCTCGATGCCGCCTTCGCTGGCGCCGACCTTCCTGCAACTGGACATCAAGGGCGCGCTGGACATCGGCCTGGTCAGCGTGATCTTCGCCTTCCTGTTCGTCGACCTGTTCGACAACTCCGGCACCCTGATCGGCGTCGCCAAGCGCGCCGGCCTGATGGGCAAGGACGGCCACATGCCGAAAATGGGCCGGGCCCTGATCGCCGACAGCACCGCGGCCATGGCCGGCTCCCTGCTGGGCACCTCGACCACCACCAGCTACATCGAATCAGCCGCGGGCGTCAGCGCCGGTGGCCGCACCGGCCTGACCGCCATCGTCGTGGCGATCCTGTTCCTCCTGGCGCTGTTCTTCTCGCCGCTGGCGGCCAGCGTGCCAGCTTTCGCCACCGCCCCGGCCCTGCTGTTCGTCGCGGTACTGATGACGTCGGGCCTGGCGGAAATAGACTGGGACGACATCACCGTCGCCGCGCCGGTGGTGGTCACCGCCCTGGCCATGCCGTTCACCTACTCCATCGCCAACGGCATCGCCTTCGGCTTCATTGCCTGGACCGCGATCAAGCTGCTGTCGGGCCGCGCCCGTGAGCTGAACGCGCCGCTGGTGATCCTGTCGGTACTGTTTGTGATCAAGTTGGGTTGGTTCAACGCATGACTTTCGATTCCCAGGCTTACGCCACCCAGCTCGCCGACAAGGTCGCGCGCCTGCGTGAACTGCTGGCGCCGTTCGATGCCCCCGAGCCACAGGTCTTCGATTCGCCGCTGCAGCACTTCCGCCTGCGCGCGGAGTTCCGCCTGTGGCGCGAAGCCGGCGAGCGTCACTACGCGATGTTTTCCCAGGAAGACAAACGCACGCCGATCCTGATCGAAGAATTCCCGATCGCCAGCCTGCGCATCAATCAGCTGATGCCGCAACTCAAGGCCGCCTGGCAAGCCAGCAGCGCCTTGAGCCACAAGCTGTTCCAGGTCGAGTTCCTCACCACCCTGGCCGGCGACGCGATGATCACCCTGTGTTATCACCGCCCGCTGGACGAGCACTGGCACGCCGCGGCGAGCCAGTTGGCGGCCGACCTGAACGTCAGCGTCATTGGCCGTTCCAAGGGCAAGCGCGAAGTGATCGGCCACGATTACGTGGTGGAGAAACTCGAAGTCGGCGGGCGCACCTTCAGCTACCGCCAACCGGAAGGCGCCTTCACCCAGCCCAACGGTACGGTCAACCAGAAGATGCTCGACTGGGCCTACGACGCCCTGGGCGATCGCCCGGACGACCTGCTGGAGCTGTACTGCGGCAACGGCAACTTCACCCTGCCCCTGGCCACCCGGGTGCGCAAGGTGCTGGCCACCGAGATCAGCAAGACCTCGGTCAACGCGGCCCTGAGCAACCTCAGCGAAAACGCGGTGGAGAACGTCACCCTGGTGCGCCTGTCCGCCGAAGAGCTGACCGAAGCCTTGAACGAAGTGCGTCCGTTCCGCCGCCTGCAGGGCGTGGACCTGAAGAGCTACGAGTTCGGCAGTGTGTTCGTCGACCCGCCGCGCGCCGGCATGGACCCGGACACCTGTGAGCTGACCCGGCGCTTCGACAACATCCTGTACATCTCGTGCAACCCGGAAACCCTGGCGGCCAACATCGCCCAATTGCACGACACCCACCGCATCACCCGCTGCGCGATGTTCGACCAGTTCCCGTGGACCCACCACATGGAATCCGGGGTCTTGCTGACCCGGCGTTGAACCCGCCCCGCTGCACAGCAAACAGCCGTCCTCGTGACGGCTGTTTGCATTCCACGGTTTCCTGTAGCCGCTGCCGCAGGCTGCGATAAGGTCCGCAGGACCTTCAGCGATTGCAAGATCGCCACGGCCGTTGGCCGATCGCAGCCGGCGGCAGCGGCTACAGAGGAGTGTCAGCTGACAGGGCGGAAGTACCCGGCCAGCTGCTGCAAGTCCTGTTCATTGAGCAGGCCGGCATAGAACCTGAGCTGGACCCGCGCCAGCAGGTAGGCGTGCCGCGCATCGGCCAGGTCGCGCCGGGCGCTGAACAGCTGCTGCTCGGCATCCAGCACGTCGAGGTTGACCCGCTCGCCGCCGCGCACGCTTTTCAGGGTGGCCTGGACCAGGGCCTCGGCCGATTCGACCGCCATCTCATAGGCGCGGACCCGCGCCGCGCCGCTGGTGTTGAGGTTGAACTGCTTGCGCAGCTCGATCAGCACGTTGGCGGTCTGCGCATCCAGCTCGTATTGCGCCTGGGACAGCTGGCTGGCCGCCTGGCGGGTCGACGCCGACACCGAGCCGCCGGCGAACAGCGGCAGGCTGACCTGGATGCCGACGCTGTTGGTGTCGTACTTCTGGTTGTAGGTGCTTTCCGAATCCGAACGGGTCTGGCGGCTGCTGGCGTAGAGGCTGATCTTTGGCAGATGCCCGGCGCGCTTGCGCTCCACCTCATATTCCGCGGCCTGCAACGCGTGCTGCTGGGAGGCCAGTTCCGGGTTGTTGGCGACGGCCAGGTCGCGCCAGCTCTCGAAGCGGTTGGGCTGCACCGGCTGGATATCAAACCGGCGGGCCAGCGGGTCGAGTTCGTCGACCCGCAACGGCTGGCCGACTATCGCTTCCAGCTCGCGCAGGGCGCTGTCCTGCAGGTCACGGGCCTCGATCTCCTCGGCCAGGGCCAGGCTCAAGCGCGCCTGGGTTTCCAGCACGTCGGTGCGGGTGCCTTCTCCGCCCTTGAGCAAACGCTGGTTGAGTTGCAGGCGCTCGGCATAGGCGCGCCGCTGGGCCTGGCTCAGTTCGATACGCTCCTGGGCCAGCAGGGCCTGGCTGTAGGCGCCCAACAGCCGCACCGCCAGTTCCTGGCTCTTGCTGCGAAAACGCTCGTCGGCGAACAGCGCCTGGGCCGCGCCCTGGCGAAAGCGCGCATAGGCTTCGTAATCCAGCAGCGGTTGCTGCAGGGTCAGGTTGGAGGCATAGCTGCGGTAGTCGCGATCGGTGGAAGAGTCCCCCAGGGGCGTGGCCTGGGTCACCTCGGATTGGTTGCGCGAGTTGTTGTAATTCCACGACAGGGTCGGCAACAGGGCGGCGCGGCCCAGCACGCGGTTCTCTTCGCCGGCGTCGCGCTCCTGGATCGCCGCCTGGAAAGTCGGATCGTTGCGCACCGCCAGCGCGTAAGCGTCCAGCAGCCCCAGGGCGTGGGCCGCGGGGGCGCACAGGCCATACAGGCTGGCCAGCAGCCAAGGGATAAGACGCCGGTTCATTCTTCCACCAGTGCCATGTGCGTGCGGTCCAGCAACGGCTTGAACAGGTAATTGAGCATCGAGCGCTCGCCGGTGCGCACAAAGGCTTCCACCGGCATGCCAGGGCGGATCTGCAAGCCGCTCAGTTGCTGCATGCCGTCGGCGCTGACCTCGGCACGCAAGGTGTAGTACGGCTCGTCGGTGCGCTCGTCCACCTGCCTGTCGGCCGACACCAGGGTCACCTGCCCGGCGACCCGCGGCGTAGTGCTCTGGCTGAAGGCCGAGAACATCAGTTCCACCGGCAACCCGGGGTGCACCTTGTCGATCATCTGCACCGGCACCCGCGCCTCCACCAGCAGCGGCTCGCCCTGGGGCACGATCTCCATCAGCGCCTGCCCCGGCTTGACCACCCCGCCCTCGGTGAACACCTCCAGCCCCACCACCACCCCGGCCGCCGGCGCGCGCACCAGACTGTTGGCCAGCTCGAACTCGGCCGAGGCCAGGCGGTTGCGCAGGTCTTCGCTGCGGGTACGGGTTTCGGCCAGCTGGCTGCGCACCTCTTTCTGGAACTCCTCGGCCCGTTGGCGGATACGCAAGCGCATCTCGAGGATCTGCCGCTGCAACTGGCCGATGCGCCCGAAGTCCTCGGCGATCGAGCCGTCGATCTGCGCATACAGGCGCTCGCTGTCCAGCAGCCGGTTGCGCGGGATATAGCCGTCGCGTGCGAGTTCGCGCAGCCCTTGCAGTTGTTCGTTCAAGGCGCGGCGCTGGAGCACCTTGCTCGCCTGGGAATCGCGGGTGCCGCGCAGTTGGGCCTCGGAGCCGGCGATGCTTTCGGCGATGCCCTGCTGCTCCATCGCCAGGGCCTGGGCGCGGCTGCTGAACAGCTGGCGTTGCAGGGCCATGGTGGCGGCCACTTCCGGGTCATCGGCCTGGGCCCGCAGTTCCGGGGCAAAGGCCAGGACCTGGCCACCATCGCGCTCGGCATTCAAGCGGGCCTCGCTGGCCAGGGAGCCGAGGAACTGGGTCCGCAGCGACTGCACCTGGGTGCGCAGCGGCAGCTCCTTGAGGCGAATCAACACCTGGCCGGCGCTGACCACTTCGCCGTCACGCACCTCGATGCGCTCGATGATGCCGCCGCTGGGGTGCTGCACCGCCTTGCGATGCCCGGAGACCATGACTTTGCCGGCCACCGCCACGCCCTTGTCCAGGGGCGCCAGCGCGGCCCAGCCGAGGAAGCCGGCAAAACCGCCAAACACCAGCAGCCAGCCCAGGCGCGAATATTTCTTCTCGTCCAGGGCCAGCAGGGTGCCCGGCGCGCGCTGGTGGTCGGCGGTCGGCAGGCGACCCAGGGGTTGTGCTTGGCTCATGCTTTTTTTCCTTCGCCGGCGGCCACGCCCAGGCGATAACTGACATTCATGCTGGCCGCGGGGGTGCTCGTCGGCGTCACCGGGGCCGCGGCGGCCTTGGGCTTGTGCATCGTCTCCAGGACTCGCGTCGTCGGCCCGAAGGCCTGCAACTGGCCCTCGCGCAGGATCATCAACTGGTCGGTCAGGCTCAGCACGTTGGGCTTGTGGGTGATCAGCACCAGGGTCCGGCGCTGCTGCTTGAGCTGGGCAATCGCCTGCAACAGCGCCTGCTCGCCGGCCTCATCGAGGTTGGCGTTGGGCTCGTCGAGCACGATCAGCGCCGGCAGGCCATACAGCGCGCGGGCCAGGCCGATGCGCTGCTTCTGCCCCCCGGACAGCCCCGCCCCGCCCTCCCCCAGGCGCGTGTCATAGCCTTGCGGCAGTTGCAGGATCAGCTGATGCACCCCGGCCATCTGCGCCGCCGCCAGGACCTGGTCAGAGTTCACCTCGCCGAAGCGCGCGATGTTCTCGGCGATGCTGCCGGCGAACAGCTGGATATCCTGGGGCAGGTAACCGATGTGCGGGCCAAGTTGCTGGCGGTCCCACTGGCTCAGTTCCGCGCCGTCGAGGCGGACCTTGCCGGCCAGCGGCGTCCAGGCCCCCACCAGCAGCCGCGCCAGGGTCGACTTGCCGCAACCCGAGGGGCCGATGACTCCCAGCACCTGCCCGGCCGGCAGGCTGAAACCCAGGTTGGCCAGGGCCGGCCGGCGACTGCCGGGGGCGCAGGCGCTCAGTTGCTCGACGCTCAGTTCGCCCTTGGGTGTGGGCAGGCTCATGCGCGCCGGGCGTGGCGGATTGGCCTGCAGCATCTCTGACAACCGCGCATAGGCCAGGCGCGCCGAACTCCACTGTTTCCACACGGCAATCAACTGGTCGATGGGGCTGAGCACCCGGCCCATCAGGATCGAACCGGCGATCATCATCCCCGGTGTGATTTCCCCCTGCACCGCCAGCAGCGCGCCAAGGCCCAGCACCAAGGATTGCAGGGCCAGGCGCACACCCTTGGACCAGGCACTGATCAGCGCGGTCTTTTCACTGGCCAGGTTCTGCTGGGCGAGGAACGCCTGGTGCCCACCGAACCAGCGCGCGCGCAGCGCGGCAAGCATGCCCATGGCTTCGATGGCGTCGGCGTTGCGCAGGTTGGCCGTGGCCTGCTGGCTGGTGCTGATGGACAGCTGGCTGGCCTCCGCCAGCGGCGCCTGGCAGATGTGCTGGTTGATCCAGGCCAGGGCCACCAACAGCAGCGCGCCGCCCAGGGCCAGCAGGCCAAGCCAGGGGTGAAACATGAAGATCACCAGCAGGTAGACCGGAAACCACGGCGCGTCGAAAAACGCGAACAGCGCATTGCCGGTGGCGAACTGGCGCAGGGCCGTCAGGTCATTCAGGGCCTGGCCGGCGGCTTGCGGGCTGCCCTTGAGCTGGGCCTCGAAGGCCGCGTCGTAGACCCGCTGGTTCAGGCGCATGTCCATCTGCGTGCCCAGGCGGATCACCACCTGGCTGCGCACCCACTCCAGGGCCCCCATCAGGCCGAACAGGCCGACGATCATCAGCGTCAGCATCAACAGGGTCATCTGGTTGCCGGACGCCAGCACCCGGTCGTACACCTGCAGCATGTACAGCGCGGGCGCCAGCATCAGCAGGTTGATCACCGCCGAGAACAGGCCGATGTTGAAGAAGCCGCTTTTATAGGCGGCCAGGGCCGCCAGCGTCTCGGAACCGGCAAGTGGGTTCGGCCTGCTCATCGAGGTGTCCTGTTGGGAGTCGAGAAATACACCGCCACCCGCTCCGGCGGTGCGGGTCGGCAAGAGGCGCGCCGCGTGCGTTGACAGCCATCGCGGCGCTCCCCAGAATTTGCCACCGCCGCCGCCCTGGCCTTCGAAAACTCGGGCGACGGGGGTGATTCAAGCGAACGAATGGAAGAGCGATCTTTCATTCGTTTTTTTATGCCTCAAGCGGCCATTCAGGCTGCCAGCGCCCAGTCCTGGGCCACATCCTGCACACCCACCAGGCCGATGTCGGCCGCGGCGGCGGATGCCGGGGCAACGTGGGCGACACCGGCCGCGGCCAGGTCGTCGAACGTCGAGTTGACCGACAGGTTCGGGCTGATCGCCTTGAGCAGGGCATCGATCTCGCCGGCCAGCGCCGAGCTGTCGCCGCTCATCAGGCCATACACCACCTTGTGCACTTCGCCGGCACGGCCTTCGTCGCGCAGGCTGTTGAGGCCCAGGTTGGTGAAGCTGACTTCCTGGCTGACCAGGTCGTAGCCGCCGGCGCTCGGACCACCGGTCAGGGTGTCACCCAGCGAGACGGTGTTCAGGTTGCCCCACAGGGTGTGGCTCGGGCTCTCGAACAGGGTGTAGTTCAGGTTGCCTTCGGCCACGAACGCGGCGTCGCTGTTGGTGCTTTTCAGGGCGTACTCGGTACCCGAGAACGGGCCCGGGTTGAAGCCGCCGGTGTTGGTGCCATCGACCACCTGGCCCGGGCGATGGTTGACGTCGCCAAAGTAGGCCGACCAGTCATTGAGGTAGTTCGCAACGCTGACGCCGCCGTAGGTAGCGCTGTAGGAAATGGAAATGCTCATGCAAAACTCCAGTACATAGGTTGGTCACTCCGCAGCGAGCCGATGCCCGCTACGGTTTTGCCCTTCTCTGGGCAAAAGCGGTCAGAACTGATATTCGAGGGAGCCCTGCAAGGTGCGGCCACGCCCCAGGGTGAAAGCCAGCACGTCGCCCATGGGCACCAGGTAGGCGCGGTCGGTGACGTTCTCCATCGCCAGGCGCAGGGTCAGTTCTTCGGTGGCGCGGTAGCTGCCGTACAGGTCGTAAACGGTGTAGGACTTCCAGTCCGCGGGGTAGACGCTGGTGGTGGTGCGGGCGTTGCTGCCGCCCTCCGAGTAGCCCGCGCTGTAGCGGGCTCGGGCGCCGATATCCAGCTTGCGTTCGAAGAAGCGCGCGCCCAGGGTCAAGGTGCCACGGTCCATCGGCATGTGTTCGGCCGAACCGAGGATCGCGCTGCAATGGCTGGCGCTATTGGCCTGTGCGTCCGGGCGCATGCCGACCACCGGGGCGCGTCCGGCCGTGCTGTTCTTTACGGTCTGGGTCACCCCGCCCAGCCACGCGGTCTTCGAGCAGAAGTCGTTGCTGCCGATCATATGGGTGTAGGCCAGCTGCCCGTAGGCGCGCCCGGCGTCGTAGTCGAGCTGGTACTCCACGCCCTTGAAGCGGGTGTCCTGCAGGTTGTTGACGTAGGCGCTGTTGCCGATCCCGGCCATGCCGTAGCCGGGGGGCTGCACGCCCATGTTCATGAAGATGAAGTCTTCGACGCGGGTGTCGAAGTACGCGACCTTGATCCCCAGCCGGTCCTCGTCGAACCACAGGTTTTCCTTGAACACATTGACCCCGGCTTCCCAGGTGGTGGAACGCTCCGGGCGCAGGAAGGGGTTGGGGTACATGCTTTCGGCGCCACCGCCGTGGGGCCGGCCGGTGATCAGGGTCTCGGTGATCGCCGGCGGACGCCAGCCCTTGCCGTAGCTGGCGAACAGTTGCAGCCAGTCCACGCCGGGCTTGATCGACAGGCCGAAGGTCGGCGAGAAACGCCCTTCCTCGGTGTCCACGTCATAGTCGATCGGCACCGTGGTTTGCCGGGTGGTGCCGAGAATGAAGGTGCGGGTATTGATCCCGGTATCGCCGCGCAGCCGGTAACGGTCGTAGCGCAACCCGGCGTTCAGGTTCAGCCAGCCGTCGTAGTCGTAGTCCAGGCGCGCGAACAGGCTGCCGAGTGCGCGGTCGCCCTTGGGCGTCATGCCTTCCGAGGCCGGGGCGTTCACCGCCGAACCGCTCGCCACCGGCTGGCTGGAGTCCGGGCGTACCTTGTCGTAGAAGAACTCCAGGCCGTAGTTGGCCTTGAGCGTCGACAGCTCGCCGAGGGCGAAGGTCGAGGTGTTCTGCGCCTGGGCGCCGTAGGTGTCGGTCTGGTAGGTGATCGAATATCCGGGAGTGATGCCCCGTTGCAGGGTGCTCTGGTCGTTACGGTTGTCGACGTAATAGAGCTTGGCCTTGAAGTCCACCAGCGGGTTGTCCGGGGTGTAGCTGTAGTCGAGGGCGAAGTTCTGCGAGCGCACATCGCTGCTGCCCAGCTTCTCCCACAGCTGATCCTTCTCGGTGTTGAGCATGTTGGCGTCGTCGTAGGACACCTGGGTGGTCAGGTAGCTGAACTGCAGGCGCTGGTCCTGGGGCAGGTTCAGCCCGAGCTTGGCCAGGCGCGAGCGCATCACCGAAGCGGAATAGGCCACCGGCGAGTTCTTCACCCGGTCGTTGATCGAAGGGTCCCGCCAGCCGCCGGTGCGCAGTTCGCCGATGCTGCCGCGGGTTCCCGGGTCGTAGTCGCCCAGGTGCCGCTCGCTGGCGGCGACCAGCATGTCCCAGACTTCAGTGCCGATGGCGAAGGCCGAACTGCCGATAAAATGCGTGCCGTTGCTGCGCCCGCCCAGGCCGCTGGTCAGGCGGATGCGCCCGCCCATTTCCTCGCCCGGCTTGATCAGGTCGCGGGCTTCCAGGGTGCGGAAATTGGCGATCCCGCCGATCACCCCGGCACCGCCCATGCTGGAGGTCGCGCCCTTCTCGATCACCACCTCGGAGAGCAGCTCGGGGTCGACATACAGGGTGCCGTTGCGTTGCTGGTGGCCGCTCTGCTGGTAGTTCTGGCGCATGCCGTCGACCGCCATGTTGACCCGCCCGTAATCCTGGATGCCGCGGATGTTCACCGACAGGCCGGGGTCCTGCTGGCTGACCGCCGAATACACGCCGCTGGTTTCTTCCAGCATGTCCGCCGCGTGCCGGGGCGGATTGCGGTCGATTTGCTCACGGCTGACGACGCTCACCGAACGCGGCGCGCTGTAGACCCAGTCGCCTTTGCGCCCTTCGAGGTTGCCGGACACGGTGGTGGTGGCCAAGGCCAAGGCCCCCTGGTGTTCGGCGGCGACGCGGTTCAGGGTGACCTGGCTGTCGCCGGTGAAGCGGTATTCCACCGGCGCGTTGCCCAGCAGCCGCGCCAACCCTTCCTGGACGCTGTAGCTGCCCTTGAGCGGCGAACTGTGCAGGCCCTTGAGGCGCTGGCTGTCGAACAGCACTTGCAGCCCGGCCTGTTCGGCGAAGGCCAGCACGGCGCTGTCCAGGGCCTGGGCAGGAATGTCGAACATCAGGCGGCTTTGCTGCTCGGCACCGGCAACCGCGGCCCCCTGCGCCGCATGCGCCAGCCCGGCATCGAGCAGCAGCCCCGCGGCGCCCAGATGAATAGCCAGGGCCAACCGGCTTGCGGCGTGAACTCCAGTGCGACTGCTTACCCTCATATCCGTATTCCTGCGCTGGCTGCTTTTTATTGATGCGAATGCATCTCAATTAGCTAGACGTGCCAGGCAGGAAAACTCAGTAAGGTTTTTTCCAACTATTTTTCACGGGGAGGAAAGCGGCGGCGCCAGGCCTCAGTAAATCAGGCTGACGCCGGCCAGATCGAAGTGCCGCACCTGCAGTTCCCGGGTCAGGGTGGCCAGGGCAGTGTCGAGCATGTCCAGGCGGAACACGCCGCTGACCTGACGCTGGGCCAGGGCTTCGTTACCCAATACCACCCGGCCGGGGCGATAACGATTGAGCTGTTCGATCACCAGCGCCAGCGGCTGGCGATCGAACACCAGCACGCCGCGCCGCCAGCTCGTGGCCCGTTGCAGATCCAGGCCATCCAGAGTGACCACCCCCGACAGCGGGTTGTAGCGGGCGCTCTGCCCTTCCTGCAGGACCCGCTCGGAAGCGCCTTGCTGCGCCGGCGTATCCAGGCTTACGGCAACGCTGTGTTGCAGCACGCCGACCCAGGCTTGCTGGCTGCTTTCACGCCCCACCACGAAGCGCGTGCCCAGGGCGCGGGTCTGCCCGCCAGCACTCTCGACCACAAAAGGGCGGGACTCCTCGCCGCCCATCGGCGCCACGTCGAACACCGCGGAGCCGGCGAGCAAATGCACCTGGCGCTGGGCCTGGTTGAAATCGAGGCGAATGGCGCTGGACGAATCCAGCTCCACGGTACTGCCATCGGCCAGCTGCACGGTGCGCACTTCGCCTTTGCCGGTGAGATAGTCGGCCTGCATCCGCAGCAAGGCGTGCGGCCCTTGCCACCAGCCGAGCGCGACAGCCAGCACCAGCACCGCCGCGCTGGCCGCCCGTGGCAGGAAACGCCGGCGGCGCGGCCGCTGAACCGCCGTGGCCCTGGCGGCGGGCGCGCGACGCGGTTGCGCCAGTTCCGGCTCCAGGCGCAGCTCGCCCAGCGCGTCCCAGGTCCGCCGGGCAAACGCCAGCGCCGGGGCGTGGCGCGGGTCCCGCGCTTGCCATTGCTCCAGCTCGGCCTGCTCGGCGGCGCTCAGTCCACCGGCATGCAAACGCACCGCCCAGTCGGCGGCGGCCTCAGTGATACTGCGCTCTTGCGGACCCTGGCTATTCACGTGTGAATCTCGATTTCTCGTTATATATAAGCAGTGACGACTGACCCCGGGTTTTACCGTAACTCACTCGTCGGCCGCCCGACCGCCGGTAGCCAGGCGCTGCATCACATGGGCCAGGGCCCTGGACAGGTGTTTCTGCACCGAGCTGTCGGAAATCTCCAGATGCCTGGCCACTTCGGCGTGGGTCATGCCTTCGATCCGGTTCAAGCGGAAGATCTCCTGAGTGCGCGGCGGCAACTCCAGAATGGCCTGCTTCAATGCCTTGCGCTGTTGCTGCGCCATCGCCTGAGCCTCCAGACCGGCCTGCTCGTCCTCGATCTCGGCCAGGGCTTCATGGGGCACGGTGTCGGTCTTGCGCCGCGCCTCCTGACGGACATGGTCGATCAGCAGATTGTTCGCCGTGCGGTAGAGATAGCCCTGGGAATTGTCGATGCGCTCGCCGCGCGTCTGTTCGGCCAGCCGCAGGAAACTCTCCTGCACCAGATCAGCGGCCAACTGCGGGTCCCGTACCTTGCGCGCCAGGTACCCACGCAAGGTAGCGGCATGCTTGAGAAACAGCCCCTTGAGATCCACGTCCGACAAACCGACTCCCTGGAACTTGAAGGAAATTGGCCGGCATCTTACGGCTTACTAAGAATTATTTTCAATTGATATGAATACGCATCCTCTGCCGAGAAGGTGAAAGAACTTCTCCGCTCATCCGGGTAGTGTTCGATTATCGAACCATTATTTCGGGGCTGTCCCCCGGCTCATTGACCAAATTAACCAGTTAGTACAATTTAGCTCCAGCCGCTGGCCGCTCAAGCCACGCCCACAATAACAACGGAGAATTCCCCCCATGCGCCCTATCGTTCTGGTGCTCAACGGCCCGAACCTGAACCTGCTCGGCACCCGCGAACCCGCCACCTATGGTCACGAGACCCTGGCCGACATTTCCGCCCTGTGCGGGCGTGCCGCCGAGGAGTTCGGCCTGACCGTGGAGTTTCGCCAGACCAACCACGAAGGCGAACTGCTGGACTGGATTCACGGCGCCCGTGGCCGTTGCGCCGGGATCGTGATCAACCCGGCGGCCTGGACCCACACCTCGGTGGCGATCCGCGATGCCCTGGTGGCCAGCGAGTTGCCGGTGATCGAAGTGCACCTGTCGAACGTCCACGCCCGCGAACCGTTCCGCCATCATTCCTTTGTCTCGGGCATCGCCCTGGCAGTAATGTGCGGCTTTGGCAGCCATGGCTATCGCCTGGCACTGGCGCATTTCAGCCAGCGCTTTCAAGGAGCCCAGGCATGACCCAGCAGCACACAGTACTGGCCGGACTGATCGGCGCCGGCATCCAGGCCTCGCGCACCCCGGCGCTGCATGAGCACGAAGGCGACGCCCAGGGCCTGCGCTACCTGTACCGGCTGATCGACCTGGACCAGCTGCAACTCGACAGCAATGCCCTGCCCGACCTGCTGCTGGCCGCCGAGCGCATGAACTTCACCGGGTTGAATATCACCTTCCCGTGCAAGCAAAGCATCATCCCGCTGCTCGACGAGCTGTCGCCGGAAGCCCGCGGCATCGGTGCGGTGAACACCGTGGTGCTCAAGGATGGCAAGCGCATCGGCCACAACACCGATTGCCTGGGTTTTGCCGAAGGTTTGCGCCGCGGCTTGCAAGGCGTGGCCCTGGCGCGCGTGGTGCAGATGGGCGCCGGCGGTGCCGGTGCGGCGGTGGCCCATGCGCTGCTCAGCGAAGGCGTGCAACAGTTGCATATCTTCGATGTGGAAAGTGCCCGCGCCCAGAGCCTGGCGGATAACCTCAACCAGCATTTCGGCCCCGGCCGGGCCAAGGCCGGCGTCGACCTGCCCGCCACCCTGGCTGCCGCCGACGGCCTGGTGAACACCACACCCGTGGGCATGGCCAAGCTGCCGGGCATTCCGGTACCGGTTGAGTTGCTGCGCCCCGGATTGTGGGTCGCGGAGATCGTCTACTTCCCCCTGGAAACCGAGCTGCTGCGCAACGCCCGAGCCCTCGGTTGCCGCACCCTGGACGGCGGCAACATGGCGGTGTTTCAGGCGGTGAAGGCGTTCGAGCTGTTCAGCGGCGTGGCGCCGGATGCCCAGCGCATGCTCGCGCATTTCCAGAGCATGAATGGCTGACAGCGCCTGACCGGATCAGTGCGGGGCTGTGATCGGCTCCGCTCTCGGCACACTCCCCGCGGCCATACATGGCGACTAGGCGCGCTCATGACGACCGGCTGGCCGCAGCCGTCCGTGCATCACGCCGTGCGCCAGCAATCCCGCCAGCAAGCCCCAGAATGCGCCGCCCAACCCGAACAAGGTGATATTGGCGGCGGTCGCCAGGAAGGTGATCAAGGCGGTTTCCCGGCCACTCGGCTCGACCAGCGCGGTGGCGAGGCTGCCGCCGATCGCCCCCAGCAGGGCCAGGCCCGCCAGGGTGGTGATAAAGGTCGCCGGCAGGACCACGAACAGCGCCGCCAGGGTGCTGCCGAAGATCCCCACCAGCAGGTAGAACACCCCACACGCGAGCCCGGCCAGATAACGCTTGGCCGGTTCTTCATGCGCCTCCTTGCCCGTGCAGATGGCGGCGGTAATGGCGGCGACGTTGAATGCATGGGAACCGAACGGCGCCATCAACAAGGAGCCCAGGCCGGTCGCCGTGAGAATCGGATTGGCACTGGTCTTGAACCCATCGTTGCGCAGCACCAGCATGCCGGGCATGTACTGGCCGGTCAGGGTGATCAGGAACAACGGCAGGGCCACGCTCAGCAGCGCATTCAGCGAGAACACCGGCACGGTCGGCAGCGGCAGGGCCGGCTTGAGTTCGAGGCTGGCGAAACTGACCTGCCCCAACCCGAGCAACAGCACGATGCCAATCAGCAACACCCCGACAATCGCATAACGCGCGGTAAAGCGCCGTAGCAGCACATAGCTGAGCAGCAGCGCGCCCACCAGCAAAGGATCGACCCCAGCGCCGTCGAAAGCGCCAATCCCGAAGCGCAACAGAATACCCGCCAACAGGCCCGCCGCGATCCCCGGCGGGATCAGCTTCACCACTCGCTCGAAATAACCCGACATGCCCAGCACCACGAAGCCGACAGCCGACAGCATGAAGGCGCCGATCATTTCCGGGTAAGGCGTGCTCGGCAGTACCGCGATCAGGAAGGCCGCGCCCGGTGTCGACCAGGCGGTAATGATCGGCTCGCGGTAGCGATAACTCAGCCAGGCGCCGGTCAGGCCGACGCCGATCGAGATCGACCAGATCCACGAAGCGGTCTGCTCCGGGCTCAGCCCGGCCGCCTTGGCCCCCTGGAAAACCAGAATGAAGGTTCCCCCGTAATTGACGATGACCGAGATCAGCGCGGCAACGCTTGGATGCAGCAGGTCAGCGATTCTGATGCTGGCGGTTTTCATCGGGGCAACCCTCTGGCTGTGTTGGCAAGGCGAGGGAGTATCCGCAGGTAATGGCCTGTATAAAATATCCACTTTCAATCAATATCCCAGACCACTTTTCCAGCTGCCGCCGACCGGCAATCCACAGGCCCCCGATGAAAACCCGCAAAACCGCCTATCCCATCTGGAACCGTCTGCAACTGGCCAAGGACGGCCACTTGTCCTTGCGCGAGCAATTGCTGCTGTTCCTGCGCAAAGGCATCGCCGACGGCAGCGTCAAGGCCGGGATCCGCCTGCCGGCTTCACGCGTGCTGGCGACACAATTGGGGCTATCGCGCATGACCGTGACCGAGGCCTATGGGCAGTTGATCGCCGAGGGTTTCCTGGAAGCCCGGACAGGTTCGGGGACCTACGTCATGGCACGGATCGCCGAGCAAACGGCCTCGCCGCCCGCCCGGACAGAGGCCCCCGTCGGCTCCACCCGGGCCCGGGCGCTGACGGGGACCGACTCGATGTCCGTGGCCCGGGCCGCCTGGCCGCTGACCCCGGGCCTGCCGGCGCTGGACGCCTTTCCCTATGCGCTGTGGGGGCGCCTGGAAGGCCGCTTCTGGCGACGCCGGCCACTTCCCGACCTGTCCTACGGCGACCCGCAGGGTTTCCTGCCATTGCGCGAAGCCCTGGCGGCGTACCTCGGCGCGGCACGCGGAGTGGTGTGCCAGGCCAGTCACATCGTGATTACTCCCGGTGCCCAGGCGGCGGTGTCGATTGCCACCCTGGCGCTCACCGACCTGGGAGAGCGGGTCTGGGTCGAAAACCCCGGCTACGATGCGGCCTACCGCAGCGTGCTGCTGGCCGGTGTGCAGGCCGTGGGCGTTCCGGTGGATGCAGAAGGCCTGGATGTACAGGCCGGCCGCCGGCTCGCGCCCGATGCGCGGCTGGCGCTGGTATCACCTTCGCACCAGTATCCCCTGGGGGTCGGCATGAGCCTGGCGCGACGCCTGGCCTTGCTGCAATGGGCCCACGATGCCGATGCCTTCATCCTCGAAGACGATTACGACAGCGAGTTCCGCTACGGCGGCGCGCCAACACCGGCGCTCAAGGCCCTGGACGGCCATCAGGGGCGGGTCATTTATGTCGGGACCTTGAGCAAGCTGCTGGCGCCGGGCCTGCGCCTGGGCTTTCTGGTCGCCCCCGAGGCGGTGGTGGAGGTGTTGCGCAACGTGCGCAATGGCAGCGGCCACCGCGTGCCTTTGTCGCTCCAGGCGACGGCGGCGGAGTTCATCGGCAATGGCCACCTCGGCAGCCATATCCGTCGTAGCCAGGCGGTTTATGCGCAGCGTCGCGCCGCCTTGCTGGCGGCCATTCACAACGCCGGCAGCGAGCGCATGACGGTAGCCAGCAGCGCCAGCGGATTGCACCTGCTCGCCGAATTGCCCGATGGGCTCGACGACCAGGCGATCGCGGCCGCCGCCCATGCCCGGAAAATCGGCGTCGCGCCGCTGTCAGGTTTTTTCGTGGGTGCCCAGGGCGGATCACGCCCGGGCTTGCTGATGGGCTTTGGCAATACCCGGGCGGAGTCGATGCCGGATGCGGTTGAAACCTTGTGCCGGCTGATCGATCGACAGCGGGGTTCAACCCTCTAGGCGATCAGGCCTGCAAGTAACGCAGCACCGACTCGCAGATCATCTCGCGGTGGCGCTGCTTGATCGCTTCGTCGGGCAGGTCGATCTGGAAGATCTCGCCGAACGTGTGGCGGTTGGACACACGGTAGAAGCAGAACGAACTGATCAGCAAATGCACGTCCAGTGGGTCCAGGTCGGCGCGGAACACGCCCTCGTCGGCCCCGCGCCGGAGGATCTCGCCCAGGGCATGCAGGATGGTGTTGTTCATCGCCTTGATCGCTTCGGAGCGCTTCACGTATTCGGCGTTATGGATGTTCTCGATGCTGACGATGCGCACGAAATCGACGTTGCGGTCGTGGTGATCGAAGGTGAACTCCACCAGCCGACGAATCGCCTCGCGCGGCGCCAGCTCCGCCAGGTGCAGGCGGCTTTCGGTGTTGCGGATATCGCCGTAGAGCTTCTCCAGCACCTCGACGTACAGCTGCTCCTTGCTGCCGAAGTAGTAATAGATCATGCGCTTGGAGGTGTGGATGCGCTCGGCGATGGCATCCACCCGAGCACCGGACAGGCCCTGCTGCACGAACTCCACAATGGCTTCTTGCAGAATGTTCTCGCGGGTCTTTTCCGGGTTGTTCTTGCGACTCTTGCGTGGCTCGATCACGGGCTGCTCGGGCGCTACGGAGAGTTCTGTGGTCATTGTCATTCTGGGGCTCACGGCCATCGCTGCACACGCGGGCGATTATGGGCCGCCTCGCGCAGCGAAGGAAAGCAGGACGGCGGCCCTTTGCCGCCGCCGTTACGAAACTCCTACAACTTCGCGTGCCGCACCCCGCCACTGCGCGACTTGGCCATGGCCGCCAGGCGTACCGCGACGTTCGCCGCGCCATAACCGACATAGCCATTCTTGCGCTGGATGATCTCGAAGAAGAAGCGCCCCTCGAACGGCTCGGTGTAGACATGGAACAGCTCGCCACCCTGGGCGTCACGGTCGTAGAGCACGTTGTAGTAAGCCAGCTCGCTGAGGAACTCGTCGTCGAAATCGAAGCGCGCGGCCAGGTCGTCGTAGTAGTTGAGCGGGATGTCCAGCAGCGGCACGCCCGCCTCCTTGGCCCGGCTGACTTCGGCAAAGATATCGTCGCAATCGAAGGCGATGTGATGCACGCCCGAGCCGCCGTAACTGGACAGCGCATGGGAGATCGCGGTCTTGCGGTTCTCGGAAATGTTCAGCGGCAAACGAATGGTGCTGCAACGGCTGCGCAGCGCCCGGCTCTTCACCAGGCCGTAGGGGTCGGGCAGCACCACTTCGTCGTCGGCGGTGAAATCCAGCAGGCTCTTGTAGAACAGCACCCAGCTGTCGAGGTTGTCGGCCGGCAACGCCATGGCCATGTGGTCGATGCGCTTGAGGCCGCCCTTGGTCACCACGCCGGGGAGCATATTGAAATCGGTGTCGTACAGGTTCCCGCCCTGCTCCTGGTCCACCAGGTAGATCAGGCTGCCATCCAGCTCGCGCACGGCGGCCAGTTCCAGTTCGTTGGGGCCCACCAGCCCGCGGTACGGCTGGCCCTTGTAGGCCACCGCGCGCTCTAGCGCCTTGGCGCTGTCCTTGACCCGGATCGCCGTGGCGCACACCGAGGGGCCGTGGGCCTCGAAGAAGCTGTGGGCAAAGGAATAAGGCTCGGAATTGAGGATCAGGTTGATATCGCCCTGGCGCATCAGGCTGACATTCTTCGAGCGGTGCTGGCCGGCCCTGGCGAACCCCAGGCGTTCCAGCCAGCCGCCAAGCTTGGCGCCCAGCGCTTCGTCCACGGCGAACTCGAGAAACTCGGTGCCGCCATATTCACTGGCCGGCGGCGGCGCGAACAGCGTATCGATATTGGCCACCGGCGTGGCTTCCTGCGCCAGGCGCTGGCGGGTTTTCTCCTCGAGGTACAGCAGCGAGCGCAGGCCGTCCGCGGCGTTGGCCCGGGGTGGCGCGGCGCGGAAACCGTCGTTGAAGATCTCCAGGGACAAAGGCCCGGTGTAGCCGCTCTTGATGATCGGCGCGAGGAACCCCGGCAAGTCGAAATCGCCCTGCCCCGGGAAGCAGCGAAAATGCCGGCTCCACTCCAGCACGTCCATGGCCAGGATCGGCGCGTCGGCCATCTGCACGAAGAAGATCTTGTCCCCGGGAATCTCGGCGATCGCCGCCGGGTCGCCCTTGAGCGACAAGGTGTGGAAGCTGTCGAGCAGCACGCCCAGGCTCGGATGGTCGGCCTCGCGAACGATGTCCCAGACCTGTTGATAAGTATTGACGTGCCGGCCCCAGGCCAGGGCTTCGTAGCCGATCCGCAGGCCACGGCTACCGGCGCGCTCGGCCAGCAGGCGCAGGTCGTCCACCAGGATCTGCCGGTCGCCGACGCTGTCGGCCGCGGCATTGCTGCACACCAGCACCAGGTCGGTGCCCAGTTCCTGCATCAGGTCGAACTTGCGCTCGGCGCGTTCCAGGTTGCGTTGCAGGCGGTCGCGGCGGCAGCCTTCGAAATCGCGAAAAGGCTGGAACAGGGTGATGGCGATGCCCAGGTCCGCGCACATCTGGCGGATTTCCCGAGGGCTGCCGTCGTAGTAGAGCAGGTCGTTCTCGAAAATCTCCACACCGTCGAAACCAGCGGCGGCAATGGCTTCGAGTTTTTCCGGCAGGGTACCGCTCAAGGAGACGGTGGCAATGGAACGCTGCATGTTTCAACTCCCGGTAATGACCACAGATCGGGCGCCGTGCCTGTGGCCGCTGCCGCAGGTCCTCCAGCGCACTGAAGATCCCGCGCCCGCTTCGCGGGCGATCGCAGCCTGCGGCAGCGGCTACAGGTACGTTTGTTATTGGATGGGGCGGATTATTGAGCCGGGCAGTACAGACAGCAATTCAAAGTGTACGAACCAGTTAGTTTTTCGTGCGATTATCGAACAAAATGGCCATTGGCGAATTGACGATTTTTCGTCCGCTGCGCACCATCGGCAACACATTGAGCCGGCACCGAACCGCCGGCTTCAATCACCCAAGACCCAGAACACACCATAAAAATTTCAAAAATCGGGTACCCCCTCATGCTTGCACTCAACGCCACACCTCTCTGCCTGGCCCTTCGGCCCTCACCCGGCCACGCCTCCAACAGCCGCCTTCAGACGGACGCACTACGGCCCCTGGGCTGACCATGCCCGCACGCTGACCAACCCGCTTTCCACCGCCGCGCCCGACGCGCGTCGACCAAAGCACTCAGCCGATCGATCATCGAGTTCACCCGCGGCCCGTCCGCATAGCCGACAATCGATCACGCGCCCTTGAGTCCCGACGAGTTGTCCCTCGTCAGTCATTGAACGGATGGCACACATGATTCCTTCTCAAAGCTCCCGCATGGCCCCGAGCCTCGGCACCGCCTCCGGCGGCATCGGCGACAAGATCCGCGGCGCCATGGCGGTCGGCAAGACCCGCTGGGGCATGCTCGCCCTGGTGTTCTTCGCCACCACCCTGAACTACATCGACCGCGCCGCCCTGGGTGTGATGCAGCCGATCCTGGCCAAGGAAATGAGCTGGACGGCGATGGACTACGCCAACATCAACTTCTGGTTCCAGGTCGGCTACGCCGTCGGTTTCGTCCTGCAAGGACGGTTGATCGACCGGGTCGGCGTCAAGCGCGTGTTCTTCTTCGCCGTGCTGTTGTGGAGCCTGGCCACCGGCGCTCACGGCCTGGCCACTTCGGCCGCGGGCTTCATGGTCTGCCGCTTTATCCTCGGGCTGACCGAGGCCGCCAACTACCCGGCCTGCGTGAAGACCACGCGCCTGTGGTTCCCGGCCGGCGAACGCGCCGTGGCCACCGGCATCTTCAACGCCGGGACCAACGTCGGCGCCATGTTCACGCCGATGCTGCTGCCGTTGATCCTGCACGCCTGGGGCTGGCAGGCGGCATTCCTGTGCATGGCTGCGCTGGGCGGCATCTGGCTGCTGTTCTGGGGCCTGAAGTACTTCAACCCGGAAGATCACCCGAGCGTCAAACAGTCCGAGCTCGAGTACATCCAGAAAGAAGTCGAACCGGAGCAGGCCCGCGTGCCTTTCTCGCGCATCCTGCGCATGCGCGGCACCTGGGCTTTCGCCCTGGCCTACGCGATCACCGCGCCGGTGTTCTGGTTCTACCTGTACTGGCTGCCGCCGTTCCTCAACCAGCAGTACAACCTGGGCATCAACGTGACCCAGATGGGCATCCCGCTGATCATCATCTACCTGACCGCCGACTTCGGCAGCGTCGGCGGCGGCATCCTCTCGTCGTTCCTGATCGGCCGCGGGGTCAACCCGATCAAGGCGCGCCTGATGTCCATGCTGCTGTTCGCCTGCTGCATCGTCGGCGTGGTCATGGCCGCCGGGGCCAGCAACCTGTGGCTGGCGGTGTTCGCCATCTCCCTGGCCATCGGCGCGCACCAGGCCTGGACCGCCAACATCTGGAGCCTGGTGATGGACTACACGCCCAAGCACATGATGAGCACGGTGTTCGGTTTCGGCGGCATGTGCGCGGCCATCGGCGGCATGTTCATGACCCAGCTGGTGGGCCATATCCTGACCGTCACCAACAACAACTACACCGTGCTGTTCACCCTGATCCCGGCGATGTACTTCATTGCCCTGACCTGGATGTACTTCATGGCCCCCCGCAAGATTCCAAAAGTAGAAGACTGACGCTTTCCTCTCGCAGGCCCGGTTCCGGGCCTGCTTTTTTCTCCCCCCTTCTCTCAGTCGATATCGACTGTCCTCCCACTGCTAACGCCACTCAGCGCCGCCGCTGTTGCCAGGCAGCCGCCAGGCCGCTGAGGCAGATCACCGTGATGCCCAGCTGGGTGATCGGCTGTGGTGTATGGCTGAACAACAGCCAGCCCAGCAATCCGGCGAAGACGATCTGGCAATAGCCGAACGGCGCCAACAGCGCCGGCGCCGCATGGCGGAAGGCCTGGGTCAGGAACAGGTGGGCGGTCATGCCGCAGGCCCCCAGCGCCAGCATCAACACACCATGGACAAAGCCCGGCACCTGCCAGAAGAACGGCACCAGCGCGCTCATCACCAGGGGGTTGCACAGGCCGGCGAAGAAGTTGCTGGTGGTCGGGCTGTCGTGCTCGGCGAGCTTGCGGGTCAGCAGTTGGTAAAAACAGAAAAACAGTGCCGAGCAGAAAGGCAGCAGCACCGCCGGGGTGAACAGGTCGCCACCCGGGTGAACGATGATCAGCACCCCGATAAAACCGCAGATCACCGCCAGCCACTGGCCCTTCGTGACCCGCTCGCCCAGCAGCGGCACCGAGAGCGCGGTGACCAGCACCGGCGCCAGGAAGTTGACCGCCGTGGCTTCCGCCAGCGGGATAAACAGCAGCGCCGAGGTGAACAGCAGGCTGGTGCCGAGCAGGCACAAGGCCCGCGCCAGTTGCAGCAACGGCCGCTTGGTGCGCAACACCCGCAGGCCCGATTGCGGCAGGAAGATCCCGGCCATCAGCAGGGTATGAACCAGGTAGCGGGCCCAGACCACCATCACGATCGGATAGAACCCCGAAAGGTATTTCGACAAGGCGTCGTGACTGGCGAACAGGAAGGTCGCCACGACGACCAACAGGATGCCCTTGAAGGGCTGGTTGACACCGGAAAGGGGTGTGCTGAGGGTCATCCGCGGGGTCTCTCAAGATAGGGTTTGTTTGTAGAAACAGCTTCGCGGGCAAGCCTCGCTCCTACAGACGCGGCGTCCGTAGGAGCGAGGCTTGCCCGCGATTGGGGTCATACGGGCTACCAACTAGAGCCGCGCCAACAACGCCCGGGTCTTGTCCAGGGCCATCTGCGCCCGCTCCAGGGCACCGACGCCCTGTTCGAGCAATTTCACCGTGGGGATCTCCAGGCTCAACGGCAGGTTGGCCGGCAGACAATGCAGGAGCCCCGCCAGGTCGCAATCGCCATCCCCGGGGAAACGCCGCTCGTTGCGGGCCTGGCGCAGGATCTCCTGCATATCGTCCGGTCGCAGGCCAGCCACGTCGCACAGCTGGGCATAACGCAGCCGTGACGGCGCGACCTTTGCCAAGTCCTCCAGGCGCGAGGCCGAGCGATCGAAGTGGAATGCATCCACCAGCACGCCGGCGTTGTCGCGGCCGGCGTTCTCTACCACCCGCACCGCCTGCTCCAGGTTGCGTGCATCGGTCCAGGGCATGAACTCCAGGTGCGGGTGCAGGCCGTAGATCGACGCCAGGTCGCACAGTTCGGCGAAGCGCTCGGTCATGCGCCCCTCGTCGGGGTCGTTGCCGGCCACCAGCAGCTCGCTGGCGCCGAACTCGGCGCCGACCGCCAGCACCGCCTCGAAATCCGCGACCCGGGTGTGCGGCTTGAGGCGCAGGATCTCCACATCCAGCACGCCGACACCGGTGTCGCGCAGGCGGCTCAGGGTCTGTCGGCGCAGATCGGCATCGGCCACCAGGGCAAAGTGATGCTCCTGCGGCGTCGCCGGCACCAGGCGCAAACCGACATGGCTGTAACCGGCACGGGCCGCCACCTCGACCATCTGCGGCGGTGAAATTTCCAGCACCGTGAGGCTGGCCAGGGACAGAATACGTTCGCTCATGCTCATCCCTCGATCGACGCCGGGGCACAGGCCCGACCGGTCGCCGCCGCTTCGCGGATCGCCTCGATCAGCGCCAGGGTCCGCGCCGCATCGGCCACGCTGACCAGCGGCTCGACCTCGCGCCGCGCCACTTTGACGAAATGCTGCAACTGCAGGCGCAGGGCCTCGGCGGCGGTGAAAGGTTCCTCGACCGCCAGCAACGGCTGATGCCAGCCGGCGCCGGCCTCGGCGTACTGCCAGCGCTTGAGCTGCGGAATGCTCAGGGCGCCAGCGGTGCCAGCCAGCAGGTAGCACGGCTGGTCGGCCTGGCGCGGGTATACCGGGTTTTCGCCGGAATCCAGCTCCCAGCTCCAGGGCGCCGCCACGGCGTCGGAACCGGTCAGGCTGCCCAGGGCACCGTTGGCGAATTGCAGCAGGACGGCGGCGCAATCCTCGTTGGCAAAACCACGCACCGCGTTGCTGGTGACGGCCTGCACCTGATGCACCTCGCCGCACAGATGACGCAGCAGGTCGAGGTCGTGAATCAGGTTGGTCAGCAGCATCCCGGCCCCGGGTTCGCGGCGCCAGGGAATCTCGAAATAGCTGTCGGGCTTCTGCAACTGCCAGAGCGCGGTGACCGTGGTCAGCCGGCCCAATGCCCCGCACCGCACCAGCGCATGGGCGCGAACGATCAGCGGATTGTGGCGCCGGTGATGGCCCACCAGCACCGGAACACCGCTGCTTTTCACCGCGGCCACCAGTTCGCGCGCTTCATCCAGGTGCACGCCGACCGGTTTCTCCAGCAGCACCGGCACCCCGGCCGCCAGGCAATCCAGGGCGGTGCCGACATGCAGGTTGTTCGGGTTGGCGACTATCACGGCGTCGGGGCGGGCCTGTTCGAGCATCTGTCGAGGGTCGGAGTAATACGCCACCTGCCACTGCGCAGCGATCCCGGCGGCTAGCGGGCCGGGGTCGGCCACGGCGCAGAGCCTGGCCTCGGTCAGGGTCTTGAGGTGCTGGTAATGCTGCTGGCCCATATTGCCGGCGCCGATCAGGGCAATGCGCAAAGGCGAGTGCAAGGCGGGATCCTCTTGTGATTGTTATGGGAACGTGAGATTTCAAATATTTAGAACTCGGTTCCACTTTCACACAAGAGCAAAACGAAATAGTGTCCGATCAGCGAACAGCTTTAAGGCTTGAGATCGGGAAGGCCCTGCGACCAGCGTGGCGCGGGCTTATCGCAGGCTGCGCCAGCGGTTACAGAACACGAGGAAACCCTGTAGCCGCTGCCGAGCCCCGCGAGGCTGCTATCGGGCGCGCAGCGGCCGTAAAACAGGCGACCGCATTCAGCCTGTCCCACCGCAGAGGCTGGTTTTGCGGCTCCTGCGGAGCCGATCGCAGGCTGCGCCAGCGGCTACAGAAAACGAGGAAACCCTGTAGCCGCTGCCGAGCCCCGCGAGGCTGCTATCGGGCGCGCAGCGGCCGTAAAACAGGCGACCGCATTCAGCCTGTCCCACCGCAGAGGCTGGTTTTGCAGCTCCTGCGGAGCCGATCGCAGGCTGCGCCAGCGGCTACAGGGTCAGCTGAAGAGTTCGGAGGCCTGGCTGGCGGCCGAGAGTTCGTCGGTGAACTTCAACAGCAGCGGCGCCAGTTCATGCAGGCGCGCCAGCGGCATGCGCGCGCTGGGGCCGGCGATGCTCAGCACTCCAACCACCCGGCCGTCGACCGGATGACGCACCACCGCGGCCACCGCCGAGGTGCCCACCGCCGAACTTTCCTCGACCCAGGCGTAGCCCTGTTCCCGGGCCAGGCGCAGGCGTTCGAGCAGTTCGATGTTCGAGCGCGGCGCGTTCGGGCCCAGGTCCGCGGGGATCTCGGCGGCCTGGCGCTCCACCAGCGATAACGCCTCGGCATCGCTCAGGCAGGCCAGCCAGGCATGCCCGGAAGCGGTATAGAACAACGGCGCCTCGCGGCCCATGTCGGGGTCGTAGCGCAACCCGGAACGGGCGCCCTGGGACTTGGCGATCCAGGTCTGGCGCTCGTCCTCGATCACCCCGAGGCGCACCAGCTCGCCGGTTTCCTGGGCCAGCCGGTCGAGCACCGGCTGGACGATATCCGCGCCGCTGCTGGACAGGTAGCGAAAGCCCATGGCCACCAGCTTGGTCGACAGGTGATAGCGCAGGTTGTCCGGGTTCTGGCGCACGTAGCCCAGGCGGATCAGCTCCGCCAACAGCCGGTGGGTGGCGCTTTTGGGGATGCCCAGCTGCTCGGCCAGGGTCTGCATCGGCAGGCCGCGAGGGTCGCTGGTAAGACTTTCCAGAACGCTGAAGACGCGCTCGATTTGACTGCCGGCCATGGTCGGGTCCAGACGAAATTTGGCCGATTCTAGTGACAACCGGCGCAATGGGAAACACACCGCGGCCTCGTTCGATAACCGCCCATAAAAACCTCGGCACGGCGCAGATGATCCTGCCCTCGCCTTGCTGCCGACTATTCGACTCCGTATATTTTTTGGAATCAAGTTCCAAAAACAATAATCGTTCGTTTAGCGGAGTTGCTTCTTCCATGCCTGCCACCGCCTCCCTGCACCACCCCGATATCGATTGCGACGTGCTGGTCGTCGGCTCCGGCGCCGCCGGCCTTTCGGCGGCCGTGACCGCGGCCTGGCATGGCCTGAAGGTCATAGTGGTGGAGAAAGACCCGGTGTTCGGCGGTGCCACCGCCTGGTCCGGCGGCTGGGCCTGGGTGCCGTGCAACCCGCTGGCGCGACGGGCCGGCATAGTCGAGGACGTGGAACTGCCGCGCACCTACCTGAAACATGAACTGGGCGAACGCTACCGGCCAGCAATGATCGACGCCTTCCTCGAAGCCGGCCCGCGCATGGTGTCGTTCTTCGAGCGCCATACCGCACTGCAATTCGCCGACGGCAACGCCATCGCCGATATCAACGGCGATACGCCGGGCGCCGGCACCGGCGGACGCTCGGTGATCGCCGCGCCCTACGATGGGCGCGAGGTCGGCACGCTGCTCAAGCGCCTGCGCAAGACGATGCGCGAAACCTCGTTCATCGGCATGCCGATCATGGCCGGCGCCGACCTGACGGCCTTCCTCAACCTGAGTCGCTCGCTGCCGGCGGCCTGGCACGTGAGCAAACGCGTCGCTCGCCACCTGCGCGACCTCATCACCCATCGCCGCGCCCTGCAACTGGTCAACGGTGTGGCGCTGGTGGCGCGCCTGGCCAAGTCGGCGCAGGACCTTGGCGTACTGCTCTGGGAATCGGCGCCGGTCACCGAATTGCTGCGTGACGGCGACGCGGTGACCGGGGCGATTGTCAGCAGCGCCACCCGGGGGCCCATTCGTATCCGCGCCCGCAAAGCGGTGGTGCTGGCGGCCGGTGGCTTCGCCAACGACATCGAGCGGCGCAAGGCGCTGTTCCCACGCACGCCCACCGGCCACGAGCATCTGGCCCTGCCGCCGTTGGCGGTCTCGGGCGACGGCTTGCGCCTGGGGGAAAGCGTCGGTGCCCGGGTCGATACCGACATGGAATCCCCCGTGGCCTGGGCCCCGGTCTCCGCGGTGCCCTACCAGGACGGCAGCCGCGGACATTTCCCGCACATCATCGAACGCGGCAAGCCGGGAGTCATCGGCGTCTTGCGCAACGGCCAGCGCTTCGTCAACGAAGCCGACGGTTACTACGACTATGTGCGAGCGATGGTCGCGGCGGCGCCCGAGAGCGAAGAAGTGGCGTCGTGGCTGATCTGCAGCCACGGCTTCCAGCGCCGCTATGGCCTGGGCATCTCCCGGCCCTTCCCGGTGCCGCTGGCGCCCTTTATCCGCAGTGGCTACCTGAAGCGTGGCGCGAGCATCGAGGAGCTGGCCCAGGCCTGCGGCATCGATGCGGACGGCTTGCGCGCCACCCTGGCGGAATACAACCGGCATGCCCGACAAGGCCAGGACCCGCTGTTCGGCCGGGGCTCGACGCCCTACAACCGCAAGCAGGGCGACCCGCGCCAGCAACCCAACCCGTGCGTGGCGCCCATCGAACAGGGGCCGTTCTACGCGGTGAAAGTCCAGCCGGGCTGCTTCGGCACGTTCGCCGGGCTCAAGGTCAACCCCCACGCCCAGGTGCTCGACGGCCAGGGCCAGGCCATCGCCGGCCTGTATGCCGCCGGCAGCGACATGGCCAGCATCATGGGCGGCCACTACCCCGCCGGCGGTATCAATCTCGGCCCGGCGCTGACCTTCGGCTACATCGCCGGGCGGCACATCGCGGGCGCCAGCGCTTACGAATAAGCCAGCAATCACCCTCGAAGAGAGCGTGGTTATTGAGATCGCTTGAAGGCCCTGCGGACCTTATCGCAGGCTGCGCCAGCGGCTACAGAAAGCACGGAATCCCTGTAGCCGCTGCCGAAGCCCGCGAGGCTGCGATCGGCTCCGCAGGAGACGCCCGCGGTTACGGATGGCCAATCAGAAATCGAAGAACACCGTCTCCTCTTCCCCCTGGATGCGGATATCGAAGCGGTACGCCCGCTGCCCATCCACGTCACAGGGATGCGCCAGCAGGGTGTCGCGCCGCTGCGGCTGCTCGATCAGGTTCAGCACCGGGCAGGCGGCGTTGGCTTCCGGCTCGTCGGCGAAATACAGGCGGGTATGCAGGTGGATGTTGATCCCCCGGGCGAACAGCGCCACGTTGATGTGCGGCGCCATCGGCACCCCAGCGGCGTTGTTCACCACGCCCGGCTTGACCGTGTGCAGCATCCACTCGCCGGCATCGAAGGTGGTGGCCGTGCGCCCGAAGCTGTTGAAGGCTTTCTCCGAATCGAACACAGGGTCGTAGACGCCCTCGTGGTTGGCTTGCCAGAACTCGAGGAACGAGTCGCGCACCAGATGGCCGTTACCGTCATACACATGGCCGATCAGCAGGATCTTTTCCCCCTGGGCGTCGGGCCCGGCCATCCGGTTCCAGATCTCGTCGCTGCGGGTCGGGTTGCCCGCGGCGGCCAGCGCCAGGCCGATGTGCACATAAGGGCCGGCTGTTTGCGAAGGGGTTTCAGGCAGCAATTGGATAGGCATGGCGGGCTCCTCAGCAATTCTCGAAGTGGGTCTTGCGCTGGCCGCGCAACACGATGTCGAAGCGATAGGCCAGGCAGTCCATCGGGTTGGCGCTGCTCATGTCCAGCCGCGCGATCAGGCTCTGCACCGCGTCCGGGTTGGCGATCGACTTGACGATCGGACACAGCGGGATCAGCGGGTCGCCCTCGAAATACAGCTGGGTGATCAACCGCGTGGCGATCGACGGCCCGCTGATGGAGAAGTGGATATGCGCCGGGCGCCAGTCGTTCGGGCCGTTGCGCCACGGGTAAGGGCCGGGCTTGATGGTGCGGAAGCTGTAGTAGCCGTCGCGGTCGGTCAGGGCCCGGCCGACACCGCCGAAGTTCGGGTCCAGGGGCGCCAGGTAGCGGTCGTTCTTGTGCCGATAGCGACCACCGGCGTTGGCTTGCCACATCTCCACCAGAGTGTGGGGAATCGGCTGGCCGTACTGATCGCAGACCCGGCCGGCGACGATGATCCGCTCGCCCACCGGCAAGCCGCCGTTATTGAAGTTGAGCAGCAGGTCGTTGTCGAAACGCCCGGTCTTCAGATGGGAGAAATCGGGGCCACTGGTTTCGCTCAGCGATTGCGGAATGCTCACCAGCGCCTGGCGTGGCGAACGGGCCACGGAGGTCTTGTAGTCGGGGGTCAGGGCCTTGGGATGCCAATTACGGTCACGGATAACGAAACGACTGCTGTCTGCATCGGACATGTCGGTCTCCTGTTGTTTGATTTATGGAGCGCAGCCCACGCAGTTTCAAACAACAGCAGCCCGACGACTATTGAAAAGCCCCCTCCAATACATAACCAATAGGTTATGGATAACGCCCCTCGCGATAGGCCTGCCCGACCTCCCGCAGCACCTCCACGCACCATTGCGCCGCCAGCGACAGCGGCAGGCTGGCGTTGCTGGAGATGCCCACCGAGCCGCCCGGCTCACGCTGCCCCAGGTCGATCTCGCGCAGCTCGCCATTGGCCAGGTCCAGGCGCACTGCATCCAGCGGGGCGATCCACAGCGCATCGCTGGACAGCACATAACGCCGGCTCAAGGCCACCGAGAGGGTTTCCAGGCGCTGGCGCGACTGGCTGATGCCGCACTGCACGAACAGGCTGTCGGCGAACTTGCGGATGGTGGTGCCGGCCAGCGGCAGTACCAGCGGGTAGCGCTCCAGCACATGCCGATCCAACGGCCCGTGCAGCAACGGATGATCGGGGCGCGCCACCAGGGTCATGGACTCGCTGTACAGATGCTCGAAACTCAGGCCCTGGATCTGCGGGCTGTCCGTCATGCGCCCGACCACCAGGTCGACATCGCCGACCCGCAACTGCGACAGCAGGTAGGCGCTGGGGCCGGTGACCACGCTCACCACCAGCGCCGAATGCCGTTCGTGCAGGCGCCGCACCACCTCCGGCAGCAGCAGGCTTTCGGCGGTCGAAAGCACACCCAGGCGCACCACGCCGGCGGCATATTCGCCACCGCGCAGGGTGTTCACCCCCTCGCGCAGGGCCTGCACCGAGGGCCCGGCGTAACGCAGAAAGGCCATGCCGGCCTCGGTCAGGCTGAGCCCGGCCTTGCTCCGGGCGAACAGCCGGGTGTCGAGCAGTTCTTCCAGTTCCTTGAGGGTTTTCGACATCGCCGGCTGGCTTACCGCGAGCACATCCGCCGCCCGAGCCAGGCTGCCCTGGCGAGACATTTCAAGAAAACATACGAGGTGACGGAATTTGATGCGGGTATCGATGTTCAAAGGAGGCCCCGGATGTGTCGCGACAGGATCGATGCGGCTGCGGGCCATGGTAGCGTGCATGCAAAAGGCTGACGACCGGACTGGCGTCTGCCCTACTCACCAGCAACACTGATCAGCAAATTAGAACGAGGATTCACCCATGCTTTGGAAAAAAGGACGGCGCAGCGACAACGTGGTGGATGCTCGCGATGACAGTGGCGGCGGTGGAGGCGGCGGTCTGCGCTTTGGCGGCGGCAAGGGCCTGAGCCTGACCGCCATTATCCTGATCGTCGGCATCGGCTGGGTCACCGGCCAGGACCCGCTGCAAATCCTCGGACAACTCGCCGGGCAGATGGACCAGTCCTCGGCGCCCGCCACCACCCAGCAGACCCGCCAGGCGCCGCCGGCCAACGACGAGCAGGCGGAATTCGTGCGCTCCATCCTCGGCGACACCGAAGACACCTGGGGCCAGATCTTCCAACAGGCCGGACGCACTTATCAGCAACCCAAGCTCATCCTGTTCCGTGGCCGGGTGAACTCCGCCTGCGGCTCGGCGACCTCCGCCACCGGCCCGTTCTATTGCCCGGCCGACCAGCAGGTGTACCTGGACATGGACTTCTTCCGCGAGATGGACCAACGCTTCTCGGCCGCCGGCGACTTCGCCCAGGCCTACGTGATCGCCCACGAAATCGGCCACCACGTACAGACCCTGCTCGGCGTCTCGGCGAAGATCCAGGCGGCCCGCCAACAAGGCCGGCAGATGGAAGGCGACGGCGGCCTGCTGGTGCGCCAGGAGCTGCAGGCCGACTGCCTGGCGGGCGTCTGGGCCAACCATGCGCAGAAACGCCTGAACTGGCTGGAGCCGGGGGATATCGAAGAAGCCCTGAACGCCGCCAACGCCATCGGTGACGACCGCCTGCAACAGCAAGGCCAGGGCCGCGTGGTACCGGACTCCTTCACCCATGGCAGCTCGGCGCAACGGGTACGCTGGTTCAAGGCCGGTTTCACCCAGGGCCAAGTCGGCCAGTGCGACACCTTCGCGGCGAAGAGTCTGTAATGCGCCGGGTACTGGTGCTGCTCACGTTATGGATGATCTGCGCCGGCGCGCAGGCAGCGGAAAATGGCGTCAAGACGATCAGCCCCGCGCGGCTGAACCTCGAAGGCGGCGAACTGGCCATCGGCCTGAGCCAGGACTGGCAGCGGCCGCTGCCCGAGGTCCAGCGGGCGCTGATCATTGTCCACGGACGCCTGCGTAACGCCCAGACATACCTGCAAAGCGCCGAACAGGCCGCCAGCCAGGCCGGGCAAAGTGCGTCCACCCTGGTGGTCGCCCCGCAGTTTCTCAACCAGAGCGATATCGAGCGTCACCAATTACCCGGTTCGCTGCTGCGCTGGCAGGGCAATGACTGGATGGCCGGCGAGCCGTCCAGCGGGCCCAGGGCGATCAGTTCCTATGCGGTGCTGGACGCGATCATCACGCGGCTGAGCGATCGCCAGCAGTTCCCGTCCCTGACCGAGATCGTCATCGCCGGCCACTCCGGTGGCGCCCAGGTGGTGCAGCGTTTCGCCCTGCTCGGCCAGCACCATCCGGGCCTGGAGGATGACGGCATCAAGCTGCGCTACGTCATCGCCAACCCGTCGTCCTATGCCTACTTCGACGAGCAGCGCCCGGTGAAGGTCGATGCCGGCGCGTGCCCCGGTTTCAACCGCTGGAAGTACGGCCTGCTCAAGCTGCCGGCCTACGCCGCCGGCCAGACCGCGCAGCAACTGGAACAGCGCTACGTCAAACGCGATATCACCTACCTGCTAGGCAAACAGGACACCGACCCGCACCACCCGGCGCTGGACACCAGCTGCGCCGCCGAGGCCCAGGGCGCCTACCGCTTGATTCGCGGGCACAACTACTTCGACTACCTGAAACAGCGCCATCCCCAGGGATTGCAACAGCAATTGATCGAAGTGCCCGGGGTCGGGCATGACGGCGACAAGATGTTCACTTCGCCCGAGGGGCAGAAGGCATTGTTCGGCCAATAAACAGAGTGAGATCAGCAAGAACGCTATCGCGGGCAAGCCTCGCTCCTACAGGTTCGTTGTCGTACCCGGCAGAGGGCTACAACGCAGATCCGTAGGAGCGAGGCTTGCCCGCGATGCTTTTTAAGCCAGCACCATCCGCCGCAGCGCGCTGCAATCCTCGGCATGCCAGTCGGCCAGCTCCGGCCACGGGTTATCCGGCAGGTTGACCAGCACCGTGTGGGTGCCCGCCGCGCGACCGCAATCAAGGTCGAAGCGGTAGTCGCCGACCATCACCATTTCGGCAGGCGCCACCTCCCAGGCCGCGGCCAGCTTCAGCAAGCCGCCCGGGTGAGGCTTGGGCGGTGCTTCGTCGCGCCCCAGCACGTCCTCGACGGCAAAGCAGTCGGCCAGGCCGATGGCCTCCAGGGTGACATGGGCCAGCTCCCGCGCATTGCGGGTCAGGATGCCCAGGCGATAGCCCCGCGCCGCCAGCTCCCGCACCAGCTCCACCGCCCCCGGCGCCGGCCGCGAACCCAGCGCCAGGTCGCGTTCGTGCTCCAGCAGCCAGGCGTGTTTCGCCGCGGCTTCGGCGGCGGGCAAGGCCGCGAGGTGGGTCAGGATGTCGTGCTCCGGCGGGATCCCCAGCGCTTCGCGGATGGCCGCGAAATCATGCACGGCCACCGTCAGGGTGCCGTCCATGTCGAACACCCAATGCCGAACCTCGGCCAGGCTCATGCCCAGTCCTTGCGGTGGCGGATCAGGCCTTCCTGGGTCACCGACGCCACCAGCTGGCCGGCGCGGTTGAACACGCTGCCACGGGAGAAACCACGGGAATTGCCGGCCCACGGGCTGTCCATGGCATACAGCAGCCAGTCGTCGGCGCGTAGGTCGGCATGGAACCACAGCGCATGGTCGAGGCTGGCGACCTGCATGTCCTTCTGCCACACCGACTTGCCGTGGGGCAGCATCGAGGTGGTCAGCAGGCCGAAGTCCGAGGCATAGGCCAGCAGGTATTTATGCAGCGCGGGAATGTCCGGCAGGCTGCCGTCGGCGCGGAACCAGACGTATTTGATCGGGTCCGCCGGCTGCGGGTTGTAGGGGTCTTTCTCGGTGACCGGGCGCACTTCGATGGGCTTGGGGCACAGCAGTTTCTCGCGCATGTGCTCAGGGATAAGGTGCGCGCGCTGCTGGGTGATCTCCAGCTCCGACGGCAGGTTTTCCGGGCCGACCACCTGGGGCATCGTGTCCTGGTGCTCGAAGCCTTCCTCGTCGTACTGGAACGAGGCGCTGCAGGTGAAGATCGGGTTGCCCTTCTGGATCGCCGTCACCCGGCGGGTGCTGAAACTGCCGCCATCGCGTACCCGATCGACCTGGTACACCACCGGCAACGCCGCGTCGCCCGGGCGCAGGAAATAACCGTGCAGCGAATGCACATGGCGGGCCTCTTCGACAGTCTGGCTGGCCGCGGACAGGGACTGACCCAATACCTGGCCGCCGAACAGCTGGCGGAAACCCAAGTCTTGGCTGCGACCGCGAAACAGGTTTTCCTCGATCGGTTCCAGGGTCAACAGGTCGACCAGATCATCCAACACGTGGCTCATTCAGACTCTCCTCACACAGAGCAATGCCGCGCAGTCTTCGCTGCTGCGGTCGATTCAATCGGGTTCACACACATGGGCACACTCCAGATGCCCCCGACCTGCTATCCATGCAAGGTTTCCAACCATTGTTCGCGGTTGATGCGATACAGCACATGATGACGCAGCGGATGCTCGCTGCCGAGCTTTGGGTGATCGAAATCGTCGTGCGCAGCGTGTTGCATGCCGATGGCCTGCATGACTTTCTGCGACGGCAGATTGCTGGTGGTGGTGAAGGCGACGATCTCCTTCAGGGCCAGGCGATCGAAACCACAGCGCAGCGCGGTCCAGGCCGCTTCGCTGGCATAGCCCAGGCCCCAGTGCTCGCGCGCCAGGCGCCAGCCGATTTCCACCGCCGGGGTGAACGGCGCCTCGAAGCCCACCACGCCCAACCCGGTAAAACCGATAAAGGCCCCGGTATCCTTGCGCTCCAGCGCCCACGTGCCAAAACCGTGCTCGGCGAAATGCCCACGGATCCGACCGATCAGCGCGGCGCTTTCCAGGCGGCTCAAGGGGGCCGGAAAATAACGCATCACCTGCGGGTCGGCACACATCGCCGCGAACGCCGGCAAATCCTCGTCGCGCCACTGGCGCAACAGCAGTCGAGCACTTTCGAGTTGCAGTATCGGCTCCATCGTCCCCTCCATTTCCATGCGTGCCAGTCTACATCGCTGGTAGGATCCTTTTCGGATTCCTACATGAAATTGCCATGCCACTGCCGCTGATCTACCACGAAGACTACAGCCCTGAGTTCCCGGCGGAGCACCGCTTCCCCATGGACAAGTTTCGCCTGCTGCGCGACCACCTGGTGGACAGCGGCCTGACCCGCGATGCCGACCTGCTGCGCCCGGAACTATGCCCCAGGGAAATTCTCGCCCTGGCCCACGACCCTGGGTATATCGAACGCTATATGGCCGGCGAGTTGTCGCGGGAAGACCAGCGGCGCCTCGGCCTGCCCTGGAACGAAGCCCTGGCCCGGCGCACCGTGCGCGCCGTCGGTGGCTCGTTGCTGGCCGCCGAACAGGCCCTGGAGCATGGCCTGGCCTGTCACCTGGCAGGCGGCACCCATCACGCCCACTACGACCACCCGGCGGGCTTCTGCATCTTCAACGACCTGGCGGTGATCAGCCATTACCTGCTGGAAGCCGGACGGGTCGGCCGGGTGCTGATCTTCGACTGCGACGTGCACCAGGGCGACGGCACCGCGCGGATTCTCGAACATACCCCGGATGCCGTGACTGTCTCGCTGCACTGCGAAAAAAACTTCCCGGCGCGCAAGGCCAGCAGCGACTGGGACATCCCCCTGCCAATGGGCATGGGCGACGCCGACTACCTGAAGGTGGTCGACGATGCCCTCAATTACCTGCTGCCGCTGTACCAGCCGGACCTGGTGCTGTACGACGCCGGGGTGGATGTGCACCAGGACGATGCCCTGGGTTACCTGAAGCTGACCGACCAGGGCGTCGCCGCCCGCGACGAACAGGTGATGCGCCATTGCCTGGGCCGCGACATCCCGGTGCTGGGGGTGATCGGCGGTGGCTACAGCAAGGACCGCCAGGCCCTGGCCCGGCGCCACGGTATCCTGCACCACAGCGCGCAACGGGTGTGGACGTCATTGGGTTGCCATTGAAAAATGAGCGCCGCCGCATCATCAGGTTGTCATCAAAAGATGGGCGTCTTACCCCCAACCGCTGTGGAGCCGCCTGTGGATAACCTGCGCGTAAGCCGCTGCACGCCAGGCAGTACAAGCCTTCCAGCCCACTGCTCATTTTTCGACCAACACCTGTAGCCGCTGTCGCAGGCTGGGATCGACCGGAACGCTCGCTGGCGTCGGCACTGGCGCTGGAGGTCCTTCGGACCTTGCGCAGCCTGCGGCAGCGGCTACAGAAATGGGGGTCGGTCGCGTCATCGGGTTGTCATCAAAAGATGGGCGTCTTACCCCCAACCGCTGTGGAGCCGCCTGTGGATAACCTGCGCGTAAGCCGCTGCACGCCAGGCAGTACAAGCCTTCCAGCCCACTGATCATTTTTCGACCAACACCTTTAGCCGCTGCCGCAGGCGGCGATCGACCGGAACGCTCGCTGGCGTCGGCACTGGCGCTGGAGGTCCTGCGGACCTTGCGCAGCCTGCGGCAGCGGCTACAGAAATGGGGGCCGGTCGCGTCATCGGGTTGTCATCAAAAAGTGGGGGGGCTTACCCCCAACCGCTGTGGAGCCGCTTGTGGATAACCTGCGCGTAAGCCGCTGCACGCCAGGCAGTACAAGCCCTCCAGCCCTCTGCTCATTTTTCGACCAACACCTGTAGCCGCTGCCGCAGGCTGCGATCGACCGGAACGCTCGCTGGCGTCGGCACTGGCGCTGGAGGTCCTGCGAACCTTGCGCAGCCTGCAGCAGCGGCTACAAAAACCTTCATCAGGCGGTCATGAAATTGTGGGCGCCTTACCCCCAATCTCTGTGGAGCCGCTTGTGGATAACCTGAGTGCAAGGGTCTGCAGGCCATGCCGTACAAGCCCTGCAGAGCACTGAACATTTTTTGATCAACCCCCTGTATAAGCCGCTGCGGGACGCATGGAGCATTGGCGACGGGCCTGCCTCGGGTAGAATGCCTGGCTTATTCCGCCACGCCGCCGCCCGCCATGACCTTATCCCGCACCACCCTGCCCCATCACGTCGCCATTATCGGTGGCGGCCCCACCGGCCTGATGGCGGCCGAGGTGCTGAGCCTGGCGGGCCTGCGCGTCGATCTCTACGACGGCATGCCATCGGTAGGCCGCAAGTTCCTGCTGGCCGGGGTCGGCGGCATGAACATCACCCATTCCGAGGCCTACCCGGCCTTCCTCTCGCGTTATGCCGAACGGGCCCCACAGATGGCCCCGCTGTTGCGCGAGTTCGGCAGCGAGGCGTTGTGCCAATGGATTCACGACCTGGGCATCGAGACGTTCGTCGGCAGCTCGGGCCGGGTGTTCCCCACCGACATGAAAGCCGCGCCGCTGCTGCGCGCCTGGCTCAAGCGCCTGCGCGATGCCGGCGTGGTTATCCACACCCGCCATCGCTGGCTCGGCTGGAATGTCGATGGCAGCCTGCGCATCCACAGCCCGGAAGGCGAAAAATCGGTTCAGGCCGACGCCGTGTTGCTGGCGCTGGGTGGCGGCAGCTGGTCGCGCCTGGGTTCGGATGGCGCCTGGATGCTGCCGCTGGAGCAGCGCGGCGTGCAACTGGCGCCCCTGCAACCGAGCAACTGCGGGTTCGAGGTGCAGGACTGGAGCGATCTGCTGCGCAGCAAGTTCGCCGGTGCCCCGCTGAAGAACGTGGCCATTGGCCTGAACGACGACATACCCCGCCTCGGCGAGTGCGTGATCACCACCACCGGGATCGAGGGCAGCCTGATCTACGCGCTGTCGGCGCCGATTCGCGAGGCAATCAACAAGCACGGCACCGCCACGGTGCATATCGACCTGTTGCCGGGCAAACCCCATGACCGGATCCAGGCCGCGCTGAGCAAGCCACGGGGCTCGCGCTCCATGGCCAAGCACCTGCACAGCCAGGTGGGCATCGAGGGGTTAAAAGCCGCGCTCTTGCGTGAACTGACCAGCGCCGACTGCTTCGCCGACCCGGCGCTGCTGGCCAAGGCGATCAAGGCCCTGCCGCTGACCCTGGTGAAAACCCGGCCCCTGGACGAAGCCATCAGCAGCGCCGGCGGGGTGACGTTCGAGGCCATGGACCAACGCCTGATGCTCAAGCAATTGCCCGGCGTGTTCTGCGCCGGGGAGATGCTCGACTGGGAAGCACCCACCGGCGGCTACCTGCTCACCGCGTGTTTCGCCAGTGGGCGGGCAGCGGGGTTGGGAATGCTCGAGTGGTTGCGGGAAAAGGCCTGAACCCGGCCTACGCCCTGTAGCCGCTGCCGAGCGAAGCGAGGCTGCGAACGGCCGCGCAGCGGCCGCCAAAGCAAACGACCCGGCTTCTCCAGGAGAACCGGGTCGTTTGGTTTTACGAGGACTGCGTCCTCGATCGCAGGCTGCGCCAGCGGCTACAGGGGCGGTGTTGGCCTCTGGCTTACGGCTTGCGCTTGCGCGGCCCGGTGTTGAACGCCGGCACCTTGCGCACCGGTTTCACCGCCGGGGCTTCGGCCACTTCGCCGCTGTCCACCCACTTGCCCAGGTTGCGCTTGCCGCCACCGCCGGAAGTCTTGGGTTTCTTCGGCTTTTTCGGCTTCTTGATCACCTGGCCGCTGGCGTCGGTTTCCGGCACCCGGTGCTCCGGGATGAAGTCCGGCTCGTCGTGGCGCTTGAGGGTCTGGCGGGTCAGCATCTCGATGGCCGACAGCAGGTTCACTTCATCGGCGCACACCAGCGAGATCGCCTCACCGGTGGAGCCGGCGCGGCCAGTGCGGCCGATGCGGTGGATGTAATCCTCGGCGACGATCGGCAGATCGAAGTTGACCACCAGCGGCAAGTCCTCGATGTCCAGGCCACGGGCCGCGACATCGGTGGCCACCAGGATCTGGATCTCGCTGGCCTTGAAGCGGTCCAGCGCCCGCTGGCGGGTGGCCTGGGGCTTGTCGCCATGGATGCCGTCGGCGTTCACGCCCTGGCCCTGCAGCCTTTCCACCAGCGCGTCCACGCCGTTGCGGGTCTTGGCGAACACCAGCACCTGCTTCCAGCGGTTCTTGCGCAGCAGGTGGCTGAACAGCTCCGGCTTGCGCTTCTTGTCCACCGTCACCACCCATTGCTTGACGGTGTTGGCGGCAACGTTGCGCGGGCTGACTTCGATGCTCAGCGGGTCGTTGAGCATCTGCCCGGCCAGCAGGCGGATGTCATCGGAGAAGGTCGCGGAGAACAGCAGGGTCTGACGCTTTTTCGGCAGGGCGCGATAAATGTTCGCCAGCTCTTCGGAAAAGCCCAGGTCGAGCATGCGGTCGGCTTCGTCCAGCACCAGGGTCTGCAACTGGTTGAACTTCAGCGCGTTCTGGCGGAACAGATCGAGCAGGCGGCCCGGCGTGGCCACCAGCAGGTCAACGCCGCCGCGCAGCTTCATCATTTGCGGATTGATGCTGACGCCGCCGTATACCGCGTAAGTGCGCAGCGGCAGGTTCTCGGCGTACTGGCGCACCGCTTCGTGCACCTGTTCGGCCAGTTCGCGGGTCGGCACCAGAATCAGGGCGCGCACCGAGTTGGCGGTGACTTTCGGCCCTTCCATGGCCAGCAACTGCAACAGCGGCAAGGCGAAGCCGGCGGTCTTGCCGGTGCCGGTCTGGGCCGCGGCCATCAGGTCGCGACCGCCCAGCACCGCCGGAATGGCTTGCGCCTGCACCGGTGTCGGGGTCTGGTAGCCAAGCGTTTCGAGGGCGCGCAGCAAGGGTTCGATCAGGCCAAGAGTGGCGAATGTCATGGGGATACCGTAGGGAAGTTGTCAGCGCAGGTGTGCAATGGGCGGCAGTTTACCCTAATTCAGGCGGGTTTCTTTCGGGCTGACGAGTTGCCCCGCTACAGCTCGCCAGCTGGCGGGCATGAAGAATGCGGGTGGACGCGCCTTGAGGTACGGGAGGAGAATTCAGCCCCTTTTTTCCCTATCGCACCTTTGAAGATCCAGGAGCCTGACCTGTATGGATACACCCAACCCCTTCCAGACACCGACCGCCGAATTGCAGACCCCGGCGGCGACTGCGCCATTGCGCCTGTACAGTATCAACGCTGTCGGCCTTGCCACCTTCCTCGGCACTTCCGTGGCGGGGTCCTACATGATCGCCGCCAACCTCAAGGCGCTCGGCCGTGAAAGCGAAGTGAAGAAGGCCTGGTACATCGGTATCGGCCTGCTCATCCTGATGATGGTGCTGGGCGCGGTGCTGCCGGAAAGCGTTCCAGCCGTGGTCTTCGTACTGCCACCGATTTTTGCGATGAACACCTACGCACGCCAGCTCTTCGGTCCGGTTGTCATCGAACACAAACTCAGCAAGGGGCCTTTCTTCTCGTTGTGGCGCGTCGCCGGGATCAGCCTGCTGTTCATGCTGGCCTTCGTCCTGGTACTGCTAGCGCTGGTGATGCTGTCCAACCCGGACTGAGTACGACAGGCTGGAACAAAAAACGCCGGGCAATGCCCGGCGTTTTTGCTCGCGCGCTACCCGACACTCTCAAGCGGAGGCCTCTTCCAGGCATCACGTAAAAATACCTTGCGCCCGGACACCGAGCGTTTCGGACGGGTACGAAAAGCCGCCGGGTCAATGTACAGGGCAGTGACCCACCGCCTATGATCCCGGCCGCCGGCACACCTCCTTATTCATCACTTACCCGCACAGGCACTCTGTCGATCCCGATCGGCTGGGGGGCGTCCGTGCGGTTTCAGGAATGGTTATGCCTCGCTTCAGATTGACCGCGCTTTCCCGCGCCCACCGCCTTTACTGCGCCAGCCTCGCGGCGGCCGTACTGTTGCCCGTGAGCGGCGAGCTACTGGCCCAGGAGACCGGCTCGCAGGCTCCGGCCGCCCAGAGCGGCCCCTTCATCAACCTCCAGACCCTCGCCCCGGGAGCCCGCAGTACGGCCGAGGTCGGCACCCAACGCCTGCAACAGGAAACCGGCCTGAGCATCCGCAGCCTCGTGCCGACCACGGCCGATGGCTTCAAGGACCTCAGGGTGCTGGTCGGCAAGACCCATAGCCGCAGCTTGCAGCCGGAGGACGAAATGATTGTCGCCAGTCGCGCCGATGGCAGCTTCGTCGCGCTGTTGCCGCAAGCCAATGCGATCATTCGTGGCACCGCCGATGGCCAGCAGTCGCTGTTGCGCTTCGACGGCCCGCAACGCCCGGCCCATGCCCAGGACTCCCTGGAAGTCCCGGGCAAGGAGCAGCCCAACCTGCTCGAATCGCGCAGCGGCCAACGCAGCTATCAGCTTGATCGCAGCGCCAACGGGGACATCCTCATCGACCTGCTGGCAGGCTTCTCGGAGGCGTCGGCCAGGTTTATCGGTGACCCCGAAGCCTATGCCCTGGCGCAGGTGGTGGCGGTCAACCGCGCCGTGCAGCAATCGCAGATCCAGGGCGTGCGTTTACGCCTGGTAGGTACCCAGGTGGTCAGCGATGACATGCCGATCACCACAGGCTCCCTGAGCCAGGTCAGCAAAGTGTTCGCCGACGGCATCAAGCAGTACAGCCCGGACCTGGTCGCCAGCTTCGTGCGCGGCGTCCCGGGCCAGGACACGGCCGTCGGCTGGGCCTACGTCAACGGGCGCTACTCGATCAACTACATCAATGGGCCGACGGTGTTTCGCCATGAACTGGCGCACAACATCGGCGGCAGCCACTGCTCGGACGGCAAAAGCTACCGCTTCGGTTACAACAACGGCCGGGTCGGCACCATCCTCTGCGGCAACCAGGTGCCCTACTACTCCAACCCGGATCTCAAGGACAGCCGTGGAGTGCCGCTGGGCGATGCGCAGACCGCGAACATGGCCAGGGTCTGGCGCGAGAACGCAGCGAAGATCTCCGCCTACGCGCCTGCCGTGGTGCCCCTGGCCGACGAGCAAGCCACACCCTTGCTGCAACAGTCGGTCGATCTGGCCAAGGACGAAATACGCTACTTCCCCCTGGACGTCCCCAGCGGCACCCAGCGCCTGGTGTTCAGCGTGACCCAGGGCCCGCAGAACGAGTCGTCGAGCAAGGTCCAACTGCTGCTCAAGCAGGGCAGCCAGCCAAGCGTCAGCGACTATGACTACCGTTCCCTGGAAAACAACGGCGTGGCCCTGGCGGTCAACGATCCGCAGGCCGGCCGTTGGTACCTGGCGTTGCGTGTGGAAAAGAACAAGAGCGTGGCCGGCATGGTGATCGAGGGTCACGCCTTCGCCACCCAGAACGAAACCGTCAAGGCGCGTTATGTGCGGCTGGTGGCCAATTCCTCGGTGGATGGCAAGGAAGGCGCCAGCATCGCCGAACTGCACCTGGCCGATGCCCGCGGCAAATCCCTGCCCCGCGGCTGGCGCATCCACTCCGCCAGCAGCACCCAGGCCGGTTCGCCCGGCAGCAACATCCTCGACGGCAACCCCAAGTCCTACTGGGCCTCGGCGACCGGGGCCGGTTATCCCCATCAACTGGTGATCGACCTGGGCACCGAGAGCCGCTTCTCCCAGTTGCATTACCTGCCACGCCAGGACCAGGGCCTGAGCGGCAATATCAAGGATTACCAGGTGTATGGCGGCGCCGGCCCGGACGGTCCGTGGACGCTGCTCGCCGATGGCGAATTCAGCGCCGACAACGAGGTCAAGTCCGCCGCCCTCAAGCCGGTCGACGCCGACCTGCCGCCGGTGGCGGTGATCAATGGCAAGACCGAGGCCGAGGCCGGGCAGCAGGTGGTCCTGGATGCCTCCGCGTCCAGCGACCCGCAGGGCAATGCCCTGAGTTACGCCTGGGAAGTGACGCCGGCCCTGGACTTCAGCTTCGACGGCCCGCGCCTGAGCTTCAGCGCGCCCGAACGGGCCAGCGACACCCGCTACCGCTTCACGTTGAAGCTGAGCAACGGCAAGCAGAGCAGCAGCGCCAGCCATGAAGTGCTGGTCAAGGCCGGCGGCAACGCGGCCAGCTGCCAAGCCCAGTGGGAAGCCGGCAAGGTCTATACGGAGAAAAACCAGGTGCAGCACAAGGGTCGCCAATACATGGCCCGCTGGTGGGTACAGGGCAGCGAACCCGGCAATCCGAACTTCACCGGCGCCGACGGCAGCGGCAAGGTGTGGAAGGATCTGGGACCATGCGACAACGACACTCAGGTCGAGCCACCGCTACCGAGCATCAACGGTGCGACCCAAGCCAAGGCCGGCGAGCAGGTCCGGCTCGACGCCTCGGGCTCCAGCGACCCCGCGGGCCTGCCCCTGGAGTACCGTTGGAGCGTCACCCCGAGCCTGAGTTTCCAGGCCAACGGGCCGCAACTGACGTTCATCGCACCGAAGACCGGCAAGGACGCCAACTACCGCTTCAGCCTCGAACTGAGCAACGGCCATCACACAGCGGTCAGCGAGCACAACGTGAAGGTCAGCGTCGAGGAAGGTGGACAACCCAGCCTCTGCCTGGGGCAATGGAACGCGAAGAGCGCGTACCTGACCGGCAACAAGGTCAGCCACAACGGCCACTTCTATACCGCGCGCTGGTGGACCCAGGGCAATGAACCGGGTAACCCGGCGTATACCGGAGGCGAAGGCAGCGGCAAGGTCTGGCGCGACGAAGGCGCCTGTAACTGATGCCCCTGTAACTGCCCCCCGGGCGAACGCAGCGCGCTCGCCCGGGGGTTCAGGCAATCACGACCGCCAGTGTCAGGCAGTCGTTTCTTCCGCCAGCACTTTCACTTTCGGTCGGCTCCACTGCGGCAGGCCGATCAACACCACGGCACTGATGATCACCACCATCGCCAGCGCCTCCTCCAGGCCGATGGTCTCGCCGACAAACACGATCCCCAGCAGCACCGCTACCGCCGGGTTGACGTAGGCATAGCTGGTGGCCGCCGCCGGACGCACATGCTTGAGCAAGTACATGTAGGCGTTGAAGGCGATGATCGAGCCGAAACCGATCAGGTACGCCAGGGCTGCCCAGCCTTCGATCGGCGGAACGGCGGCCAGTTGCTCGCCGCTCAACCAGCTGCCGATCAGCAGCACCACGCCGCCCACCAGCATCTCGACGGCACTGGCCATCGCCCCTTGCGGCAACGGCAGGTGCTTGCTCCACACCGAACCGAAGGCCCAGGCCGCCGCCGCGAACACCAGCAAAGCCGCGCCGGTCGGGCTCGACTGCAGGTTGGAGCCGAGGTTGAGCATGGCGATGCCGATCAGCCCGAGGACGATCCCGGCCCATTCCAGGCGAGTGTTGCGCGCCCCCCAGAAGTAACCGCACAGCAGGGTGAACAACGGCACCGTGGCCACCGCCAGGGCCGCCACTCCGGACGCCACGCCCATGTGTTCGGCGACAGTGACCGCGCCATTGCCGCAGCTCAGCAGCAGGATGCCGATCACCCCCGCCGCCCGCCATTGCGCCCAGGTCGGTGCCGGCGCCCCGCGCCAACGCAGGAAGCCGTACATCAGGCTGCCGGCGATAACGAAACGGATGCCGGCGAGCATCAGCGGCGGCCAGTATTCGACACCGATACGGATCACCAGGTAGGTCGACCCCCAGATCACGTACAACGCAAAAAAGGCGGCAATCAGGGGCAAGGGAAAACGGCGTAGGCCAGGCATGGGAAGCTCGAAGACAGGACGAGGGAGAGGGTTATTCTAGAAAGCCGGCCGGCGGAACTTAAGTTACAAAACCTGTTTAAAGCATCGGTACACTTTTCAAAACATGGAGATTCTGGCTATAAACCATGCTTTCGAAAGTCGCTGAGTTTGAGAGCCTTATCATGGATAAATATGACCGCATGCTCCTCGCCGCCCTGCTGGAAAATGGCCGGGCGAGCTACGCCGAGCTGGCGCGCAAGGTGAACCTCTCCGCCCCCGCCGTGGCCGAACGGGTGGCCAAACTCGAAGCCAGCGGAGTGATCACCGGTTACCAGGCCAAGGTCGACCTGGCCAAGCTCGGGCTGCCGATCCAGTGCGTGATCGAACTGCGCATGGCCCAGCACGGCAATCAGAAGGCCTACGACGAACTGAGCCGGATCCCGCAACTCACCGAATGCCAGCGGGTCACCGGCGATCCGTGCGTGATCATGCGCGCCGCCGTCGGCTCGATGCCGGAGCTGGAAGAGCTGATCAACCGGGTGGCGAAGTACGGGTTCAGCAAGACCTCGATCGTGCTCTCCAGCGCCATCGAACAGCGCGTGCCGCTGGGGCATCTGGAAAGCAACGGCAAGTGAACCCAGCCAGCGCCGACTGTAGCCGCTGCCGCAGGCTGCGATCGGCTCCGAAGGAGACGCGCTCTTGAGGGCCTCGGAAGGCTCTTCGAGCCTTATCGCAGCCTGCGGCAGCGGCTACGGGAGTCAGGCGCCGCGATGGCGCTTGAGGTGTTCGCCGATCTTGGCGGCCGGCACTTTCTGCAATTTGCACAGGAAATCGTGGGACAGCTCGCGCAGCCCGTGTTTCTGCCGCAGCTCCAGCGCCAGGTGGGCGGTGAGGTTGGCGGCCATTTCCGCATCGGCCATGGCCCGGTGAGCCTGGCCGGTATGGGGCAGGCTGGCGAAACTGGTGAGGGTGCCGAGCTTGTGGTTGGGCGCCGCCGGCATCAGCCGTCGCGCCAGCAACAGGGAACAGGCGAAGTTCTGCAAGCGGGTGCGCTTGATCCGGCCGAGTTCGTAGTCCCAGAACTTCTGGTCGAACGCAGCGTTGTGCGCCAGCAGCGGCGTGGTGCCGACGAACTCGTTGACCTCGTTCATCACCTGCTCGGCCGGCGGCGCGCCGCGCAGCATGGCGTTGCTGATGCCGGTCAGTTGTTCGATGAAGGCCGGCACCCGCACGCCGGCGTTCATCAGGCTCTGGTAACGCTCGACGATGCGCCCCTGCTCAAGGATCACCACGGCGATTTCCGTGGCCCGGCAACTGCTGCTCGGGGAGATCCCGGTGGTTTCAAAGTCGATGACTGCGATGCGTTCCAAACCTGTCCAGCTCCGTACAAAAAATAGTCAGCTCAGCTTTTGAGCAGTAGCGCGCCTTCGATCGGCACGTAGCGCGTGGCCGCGCGAATCAGCGAATTGGCGGTCAACCCCGGCACGCCATAGGCCACCGCTTCGACCCCGTGCTTGCTGATGATGCGCTCGAGCAACAGGTCGAAATCGCCATCACCGGAAGCCAGCACCACTTCGTCGACATGGGCGGCGGCGTCCATGATGTCGATGGTGATCCCCACGTCCCAGTCGCCCTTGGCCGAGCCGTCGCTGCGCTGGATATAGGGTTTGAGTTTTACCGTGAAGCCCAGGTTGCGCAGGATCTGCTGGAACTGCTGCTGCTTGCTGTCGCCCCGGTCGATCGCATAGGCGTAGGCCTCGACTATCTGCCCCTGCTGGCTGATATCGGCCCACAGGGCGGCATAGTTGAAGTGGCAGCCATAGGCCTGGCGCACGGTGTAATAGAGATTCTGGACATCGGCGAACACAGCGATTTTTTTCACCGCTTATCCTCATGGCGCTCACGCGCGCGAACTGGGCCGGGACTCAAACCCTGAAAAGTCGCCCAGTATGCCAGCCAGAAGGAAGGTTCCGCGAATAATCGGTCCGGGACGCTGTTGCGTTCCGGACCGATGGCGGATCAGACGAAGGAATCGTCGTCGGAAAAGAACGAGCTGTCGTCGTTGCCGTAGTCGGCATCGCTGAAACCACCCTGGTCGTTGTTGCCCCAGGAGTCGTTGTTGGCCATGCGCTGCTCGTCATTGCCCCAGCCACCCGCGTTGTCGCTGGCGGGCGCCGGTTCTTCCTTGATCACTTCGACGATTTCCTGCGGCTGCTGGTTGCCGTGGAACAGGCTGCTGAGGCCTTGCGCCAGCATCACGCCACCCGCCACACCGGCGGCGGTTTTCAGCGCGCCGCCGAGGAAGCTGCTGCCAGCCGCGGCCGGAGCCTGCTGAGGTGGCGCGGCATAGTTTTGCTGGGGATAGCTCTGTTGCGGGTAGTTCTGCTGCGGCTGCGGGTTGAACGCCGGCCGCGCCGGTTCGCGCCAGCCACCGCCGGACGAGGCCGGAGCGCTTTGCGTCGGCGCCGGCTGCGGATCGCGGGAACCGCTGCCGAAGATGCTCGAAAGGAAGCCGCCACCGCTGCTGGGCGCCGGCGCCGCGGCCTGGGACCTGGCCTGCTGCAGCTCGGCCTGCAGTTGCTGGACTTGCTGGGTGAGTTGTTTGTTCTGCTCGTCGAGGCTCTTGATTGCCGCCTCTTGCACCAGAATCGCCTGGGTCATGAAATACCCGGCGGCAGGCTGCCGGGTCAGATGCTCCTTGATCCGCGCCTCGGCCTGGGCGTCGCGCGGGGCTGAATCCTTCTCGGCTTGCTGCAACCGTGAAAACAGTCCATCGATCAGGGTTTGCTCTTCGCTGTTCATGGCGACCTCTTTAGATTGCCGGTAAAAAACGGGGCCTTGTCCGTCATGCGCAAGGTGCAACCAGTAATGGGGCTGCCCAGCGAGCTTTCAATGGCCTTTACCTAACGTTTACGTTTGCTCGCCCCGGGGCTGCATCGGTTAAAGTGTCCAACCGCTTTTTGTGATCTGCGATAACCACTGATGAATCCGTTAACCGTTCTGCGCGACTCCCTGTACTTCTGCCAGCGCAACCTGGGCCGTATCGTCCAACTGTGCCTGCCGCTGGTGGTCCTCGAAGCGCTGCTGCAGCAGGCGGTCGACAGCTCGCTGGGCCCCGAGGCCTTTCCCGGCTACAGCGTGATCGTCGGCCTGCTGATCTACCCGCTCTACACCGGGGTACTGATCCTGTTTCTAGATGCCCGCAGCCGTGGCGAATCGCCATTGGCCCGCGACCTGCTCGCCGCGACCGTCAGCCTGTGGCCGCGCTTTGCCCTGCTGACCGCCATCAACACCCTGCTGATCCTGCTGGGCCTGTCGCTGTATTTCCTGCCCGGGCTGTGGCTGATGGTGACCCTGGCCTTCGCCGAATACCTGCTGGTGCTCAAGGGCCTGCAACCACTGGCCGCGATCAAGGAAAGCTTCCGCCTGACCCGCGGGCACTTCCTGCGGATCCTGGTCTGCATCCTGGCCGTGATGGCCCCGTTGTGGGTGCTCAAGGGCGCCAGCCTGGCGGCGTACCCCGAGCCGGGTCCGATGCTGTCGCTGCTGATCGAAAGCGCCCACAGCTTCCTGCAGTTGTTCACCAGCGTGGTGGTATTCCGCCTGTTCATGCTGATCGGCGACTCGCCTGACCAGCAATGACCCCGGGGGCCGACCGCTCTACCCCTTGGGCCGCGGTCCCGCTCTCGGTTATGCTCGGGCTCAATCCAGCAACGCCATAAGCCGAGCCGATGCCCCGCCTATTTCGCTTCATCCTCCTGGGCCTGCTGATCAGCGCAGGCCTGTTATCAGCCCTGGTCTACAGCCTGACCTGGCGCCCCGACGCCAAGGAGTCGCTGCCGGTCGCCTGCACCGGCAAGGTGCCCAGCCTGGTGCCGGGCCAGGCGCTGAAGGTGATGATCTGGAACGTGCAGTACCTGGCAGGCAAGCGCTACGTGTTCTGGAACGACCAGGCCCAAGGGCCGGACGAGCGCCCGACCCCGGAAGACATGGCCTTCAGCCTGGACGAAGTGGCCCGGGTGATTCGCGATGAACAGCCGGACATCGTGCTGGTGCAGGAGCTGGACGACGGCGCCAAGGCCAGCGGCTACCAGGACCAGCTCAAGCTGCTGCAGGAACGCCTGACCGACCTGTATCCGTGCAGCACACAGGCCTTCGACTGGAAGGCCGACTTCGTACCCTCCCCGCACATCTTCGGCAGCGTCGGCCGGCAACTGGCGACCTTGAGCCGCTACCGCATCGAACACGCCGAACGCCTGCAATTGCCGGTGCCCGAGGCCAATCTCCTCAGCCGCCAGTTCCAGCCGAAAAACGCCGTGCTGGTCAGCTACCTGCCGTTAAGCGACGGCGGGCAGATGGCGGTGCTCAACACCCATCTGGAGCGCGCGACGAAACCCGACGACACCCTGCAAGCCCAGGTGAACGCGGTCACCAGGATCCTCGACCGCTTCGAAGCCCGTGGTACGCCCTGGCTGATCGGCGGCGACTTCAGCCTGCTGCCCCTGGGCCAGTACCAGCGGCTCGCCCCCGAGCAACGCACGCCCTACTCCGCCGACAGCGCGCTGCACACGCTCTGGGACAAGTACCCGATGATTCCCACCAACAACGAAGCCAGCGGTATCGACCGCGCCCTGTGGCTGACCCACTACCCCAACGACCCGGCCCTGAGCGGCCCGGATCGCACCGTCGACTACCTGTTCCACAGCCCGCGGCTCAAGCGAGTCGAGGCCCAGGTACGGCAGGACGACACCCTGCGCATCTCCGACCACCTGCCACTGATTGCCCGCTTCCTGCTGCCCGCCGCACCGTAGCCGCTGCCGCCGATCGGCCGGAACGGTCGCTGGCGTCGGCACTGGCGCTAAAGGTCCTGCGGACCTATCGCAGCCTGCGGCAGCGGCTACACACTGGGTTACTTGCGCGGTTTGGCACGGGCCGTGGCTTCGGCCACCAGCGGGTCGTCCGGCCAGTAGTGTTTCGGGTAACGGCCCTTGAGGTCCTTCTTCACCTCGGCGTAGGTGCTGCGCCAGAAGTTCGCCAGGTCCTGGGTGACCTGCACCGGCCGCCGCGCCGGGGACAGCAGATGCAGCTTGACCACCTGCCGGCCACCGGCGATCCGTGGTGTCTCTGCCAGGCCGAACAACTCCTGCAAGCGCACCGCGAGAATCGGCGGTTGTTCACTGTAATCAAGGCGGATCGACGAGCCGGACGGCACTGTCAGGTGGTGCGGCGCCAGCTCGTCCAGGCGCTGCGGCAACGGCCAGGGCAGCAGGCTGTGGACAATGCTGGCCAGTTCCAGGCTGGCGAAGTGGCTGAGGCGCGAAACCTTGCCCAGATACGGCAGCAGCCAGCTTTCCAGGCTCTTGAGCAACGCCGCGTCACTGACATCCGGCCACTGGCTTTCGCCCTTGGCCTCTAGATCGAGCTGGCGCAACAAGGCCACCCGGGCCTGCCACTGGCGCAGCTCCGGGGTCCAGGGCAACAGTTCCAGGCCCTTGCGCCGCACCAGGTTGACCAGCGCCTGGCAGCGCGCTGCCTCGTCCAGGCCGGTCAGCGGCTCGCGGCTGAGCACCAGTTCGCCGACCTTGCGCTGGCGCTCGGCACGCAACACCCCTTCGCGCTCGTCCCAATCAAGCTGATCGACGCAGCGCACCTGCTCGGCCAGGACCGAGTCGAACAGCGCCGGGTCGAAATCCGCCGCCAGGTAGATGCGCTCTTCCCGCTGCCCCTGGCGACTGCCCAGGTCGGCGATCACCAGCCAGGGTTGCTTCATCAGGCTGTCGGTCTCGCTGAACAGCGCCGCGCGGCCGTTGGCCAGCCGGTATTCGGCGCCGCCGGGACGACGTTGCTGGGCGACCCGGTCCGGATAGGCCAGCGCCAGCAAGGCGCCCAGCCAGCGCGGGTGATCCGGGTCCGCCACCGCCTGGCTTGGTTGTCCGCGCAGATAACCACGGTATTGCCGGGCCAGCTGCCGAGCCCGCTGGACCCCGCCCTGGGCGCCACGGGCCGCGCGCTCTTCGCCGGACAGCAGCACCAGGCGGCTATGCAGGTCGGCACCGCCGCCACGCAGGATGTCGCGCTCGCCGAGCAAGGCGGCGACGTCGCAGGCCATGTCCGCCAGCCCCAGGGCCTGGCCGCGCAACAGCAGATGGGCAATGCGCGGATGGGCCGGCAACTCGGCCATTGCCTGGCCATGAGGCGTCAGCTTGCAGTCCTCGCCAGCCTTGGCCGTCAGCGCTCCGAGGCGTTCGAGCAAGTCCTGGGCCTGGGCATAGGCCGCGCCGGGCGGCACATCCAGCCACACCAGTTGCGCCGGTGTCACACCCCAGCGGGCCAGTTGCAGGGCCAGGCCCGCCAGGTCCGCCTGGAGAATCTCCGCGCTGCCATAGGCCGCCAGTTGTTCGTGCTGGTCCTGGGACCACAGGCGATAGCACACACCCGGCTCCAGGCGCCCGGCCCGGCCGGCGCGCTGGGTGGCGCTGGCACGGGAAATACGCTGGGTGTCGAGACGGGTCATGCCGCTGCCCGGGTCGAAACGCGGCACCCGTGCCAGCCCGGCATCGACCACCACGCGCACGCCGTCGATGGTCAGGCTGGTCTCGGCGATATTGGTCGCCAGCACCACTTTGCGCTTGCCGGGCGGGGCCGGTTCGATGGCCGCGCGCTGCGCCGCCAGGTCCAGTTCACCGTGCAGCGGACAGAGCAGCATCTCCGGGCGCTCGCCCAGGGCGTCGGCCAACTGCTGGTGCACCCGACGGATCTCGGCCTGCCCCGGCAAGAACACCAGGACGCTGCCACTTTCATCGTTCAGCGCTTCAAGAAGGGTCTGCACCAGCCGCGGCTCGATGAACTCGCCCGGCTGGAAGGGCCGCCCCCAGCGCACATCGACCGGGAACATGCGGCCTTCGCTGCGCAGGATCGGCGCGTCGTCCAGCAGCCCGGCCAGGCGCTCGCCTTCCAGGGTCGCCGACATCAGGAGGATTTTCAGCGGCTGCTCGTCGCGAAACAGATCGCGGCCATTGAGACTCAAGGCCAGGGCCAGGTCGGCGTCGAGGCTGCGCTCGTGGAATTCGTCGAAGATCAGCAAGCCGACGCCTTCCAGCGCCGGATCGTCTTGCAGGCGGCGGGTCAGGATGCCCTCGGTAACCACCTCGATGCGGGTGTTCGGGCCGACCTTGCTATCCAGACGGATGCGGTAGCCCACGGTCTCGCCGACCTTTTCCCCCAGTTCGCTGGCCAGGCGCTCGGCCGCCGCCCGCGCCGCCAGACGCCGCGGTTCGAGCATGAGAATGCGTTGTCCGGCCAGCCAGGGTTCGTTCAACAGGGCCAAAGGCACACGGGTGGTCTTACCGGCGCCGGGCGGTGCTTCGAGCACGGCCTCGTGGCGTGTCGCCAGGGCTTCACGCAGAGCGGGTAAAACTTCATCAATTGGCAAAGAATTCATACTGGCTCCCAAACAGAGGCGCGAGTATAACGGCGAACTGCCTGGCGTTAATCACGGTCTGAATTCATACCGGCAACGCTTCAGCCTTGCTCTTTCGTGTCTGTTCAGGAGATTTACATGCGTATTCCTTTCCGCATCATCGGTGGCGTCCTGGTTGCCACCCTGCTGACTCAGCTCACCGCCTGCGGCTCGATCTTCTTCCCCGACCGGCGCGGCCAGATCGACGGCAAGATCGACCCGCTGGTAGCTGTGCTCGACGCCGTGGGCCTGCTGTTTTATGTGATCCCGGGGCTGATCGCCTTTGGCGTCGACTTCGCCACCGGCGCCATCTACCTGGAACCGGGCAAGACCGCGCAGGTCGACCCGCACAAGCTGCAGCAAGCCATAGGCGCCGACGGCCAGGTCGATAACCACAAGTTGCAGGCTATCCTCGAAAGCGAGCTGGGCCGCAGCTTCCCTCTGGACGATCCACGCCTGATCCAGCACAAGGGCAGCGCGCAGCAACTGGCCCTGTACGGTCTGCAACCGGCAGCCTGACCCTCGCGTTTCTTGAAGGAACAAACCTTGTATGAGCAGTAGCCCGGAACACGCACGCCTGTTGCGCCTGGCCACCCGCGCCTCGCTGGCGGTGGCCAGTATCCTGATCGTGGCCAAGGCCATCGCCTGGTGGCTGAGCGGCTCGGTCAGCCTGCTGGCCGGCCTCACCGACTCGCTGCTCGATGGCGCCGCGTCGTTCCTCAACCTGCTGGCCGTGCATTATGCCCTGCGCCCGGCCGACGAAGACCACCGCTACGGCCACGGCAAGGCCGAATCGTTGTCGGGCATGGCCCAGGCGCTGTTCATCGCGGTGAGCGCGGTGCTGATCGGGGTACAGGCCGTCGAACGCCTGCAAAACCCCGAACCGCTGGGCGCGCCCTGGATCGGTATCGGCGTGATGCTGTTGTCGCTGGCGCTGACCGTGGCGCTGCTGATGGTGCAATACCGGGTGATCCGCGAAACCGGCTCCACCGCGGTACGCGCCGATTCGCTGCACTATCGCTCCGACCTGCTGCTCAATGGCAGCATCCTGCTGGCGCTGGTGCTGGCCAGTTTCGGCTGGCAGCAACTGGACGCCTGGTTCGGCCTGGCGATTGCCGTCTACATCCTGTGGAGCGCGATCCAGATCGCTCGGGAAAGCGTGGCGGTGCTGATGGATGAGGAACTGCCGCCCGAGGTCAGCCAGCACATGCTGGAGCTGGTATGCGCCGTGCCCGGGGTACTCGGCGCCCATGACCTGCGCACGCGGATTTCCGGCAACCACTGGTTCGTGCAACTGCATCTGGAATTACCGGGGGAGCTGACCCTGTCGGTGGCCCACGGCATCAGCGATCAGGCCGCCGAGGCGATCCATGCGGCCTACCCGCGGGCCGAGGTGCTGGTGCACGCCGACCCGCAGGAAGCGGTGCTCGCCGCCCGGACTCAGTAAGTCACCTGATAGCCGCGCGAGCTCAAGCAACCGCCCTGGGCCTGGCGGTAGGTCTGGACCACCTGCGGCGCCGGGGGATAGGTCATCGCCGCCGGGTCGAAGCCGCTCTGCTGCACCGCCCAGCGATAACAGTCGTAGCGGTCCTGATTGATCTGCTGCGGGCTCTGCCCGCTGACCGGGTAGGCCAGCACGTTGTAATCATTGCCGGACTGCGGCGGCGGGCTGGCCACCGGCGGCTCGACCACTACGTACTGCTGGGTACTGGCCTCGTAGCTGTAGTAGGCGCCCGCGGCCAGGAAGAACAGCGCGCTGCCGATCCACACCTCGCGCGCGTAGTCCGGCAGGTAGGCCACGCGAATCCCGTAGGGTGGGCGCACCACAACGTAACGCGGCCCCTCTGGGCGGTACCAATAGCCACCGGAGAAGTAATAGTCCCGGCCGCGATAAGGCACACGGTAATGCCGGTCCGGAAAACGATCGATCACATAACCCGGCCGATATTGCGGGCCTGGCCCCCAGCCATTGCCACGCCCCTCCGGACGGCCCGGCCAGCGATAGTCGTAGGGACGCGAGCCCGGCCCGCCGGCCTGCCAATGCGGGTTGTAGTCGTTGCGGCGCGGGATGTCCTGGTAATAACCCTGGCGCGGTTCCTGGGTCTGGCGGACGGTATCGGGGCGGCCCTGGATCGGCAGGTTGGCGGACGGCTGTGCCGGTCGCCCCCGCCCTTGATCATTCGGCCCGTGGTTCTGCCAGCGCCCGTTCTCGACGTTGCGCTCGAACTGCTGGCTGTTGTCGCCGCGAATGATTTCAGTCTGCGGGCGCGGCGGCTGGTTTTCGCCACGCCCCTGCCCCCTGCCCGGGTGCCCCTCGCCACCGCGCTGGCCGCCATCGGAGCCACCGCGACCGTCATTGCGATTATCGCGGTCATCGGCGAGCACCTGCGCACTGACGCTCACACACAGCAAACCAACACCTGCCAAACGCCAGATGCGCGATTTCATGCTATTCCTCACTACGGATGGGGGCCTGTAGATAAGACTGGAAAAGCCCAGGCCGGTTCTGCCACAGGTTATCAGTCGCAACACTTATTTATTGAGGCGCCACGGGATATTTCCTGGCGCGCAGGCAATAAAAAAGGGGGACCCGTCGGTCCCCCTTTGAGAATTTCGTCCGTGCTCGACGCTTATGGCGCCGGCTCACCTCACGCCGTCTTCTGGACAGTGTGTAGCCCGGGGGCCGGCTCAACCCTGTGGGATTGGCGGCCGCGGCAGGCCTGATTCGGCGGGCCGCAGTGGACTCTATGTCCGGGCAGTGATTCTGGTGATAAGAATAGGCCTGGCGCGTCGACAGAGGATTGCGAAGATTGCTCCAATAAACATGACTTGCGCAATTTTTAACTCAGGATAGATAATATTGCGCAATAGTTATTAAAAAGGCCTGTTCCATGAGCAAACTCGACCGATACGACCTCAGCATTTTGGCGGAATTGCAGCGCGACGCCCGCATCTCCAATCAGGAACTGGCCGAACGTATCGGCCTGTCGCCTTCGCCGTGTTCGCGTCGGGTCAAGCAACTGGAAGACGACGGCTACATTTCCCGCCAGGTCGCCCTGCTGGACCGCAAGATGCTCGGCCTGAGCCTGACCGCCTACGTGCTGATCGGCATGGACCGCCACACCCCCGAGCGTTTCGAGAACTTCGAGGCGGCGATCCGCAGCCTGCCGCAGGTCCTCGAATGCAGCCTGGTGACCGGGATGGACGCCGACTACCAGCTCAAGGTGGTGGTGCCGGACATGGATCACTACCAGAAACTGCTGCTGGGCCATCTGACCCGCATCGAAGGCGTGACCAGCGTGCGCTCCAGCTTCGTGCTCAATCAGGTGCTCAACAGCACCGAACTGCCGCTGACTCACCTGCGCAACTGAGCTGCCGTCATCCTGTAGGAGCGAGGGGGAAGCCCAGTTCTTGCTTGCGATAAATATTCCAGGCCACACATCACCTGAACCTAGAGATCGCTATCGCGAGCAAGCTTCGCTCCTACGGAAGACCCCGGTGGTGTGACGACGAAGCGCACCTGGATCAATGCCCGGTCGCGGCCCCTTGGCGTATACTCGCCCCCGCCTTTTAGCCTTGCCCGCGCTGGAGATGTTCGATGGATCCTGCAGTATTCGAAGAGTGGATGATGACCGGCCTGGTGACCATCCTGATCATTTTCATGGCCTTCATCGTCTGGGATCTGGCGAAGAAGTCCAAGGCCGGACGCTTCGGCTCTTTCATCCTGTTCTTCGTCCTGGGCCTGGGCGTGGCCGCGTTCATTATCAAGAGCGTGGTGATCGGCCTGATCGAATCCGGCGCCTTATAAGCGCGCCGGAACCTCCTTCCACTGGCCCTGATCGAGCCCTTCGATCGTCCAGTCGCCGATCCTGACCCGCACCAGGCGCAATGTCGGCAACCCCACGGCCGCGGTCATGCGTCGCACCTGGCGATTGCGCCCTTCACGAATGATCAATTCCAACCAACTGGTGGGCACGCTCTTGCGAAAGCGCACCGGCGGGTTGCGCGGCCACAGTTGCGGCTCTTCCAGCTGCCGGGCTTCGGCTGGCAGGGTCATGCCGTCATTCAATTCCACGCCATCACGCAGACGCTGCAATTGCTCGGCCATGGGTTCCCCTTCCACCTGCACCCAATAGGTCTTGGCCAGTTTGTGCCTGGGGTCGGCGATGCGCGCCTGCAACTGGCCGTCGTTGGTCAGCAGCAGCAAGCCTTCGCTGTCGCGGTCCAGGCGCCCGGCCGGGTAGATGCCGGGGATCGCGATGAAGTCCTTGAGGGTCGCCCGCCCTTCGCCGTCGCTGAACTGGGTCAGCACATCGAAGGGTTTGTTGAACAGGATCAGCTTCGGCTCGGCCGGTGGCGCTTTGGCAACTCGGCGCGGCGCGGAAGAAGACGAAGGGCTCTTCACGCCGGGGCGGCGGGAAGCGGGACGAGGAGGACGAGACATGGCGAACAGAACATCTAACGGTCAGGGCCGACCATGCTAGTGGCCCGACCGTTAAATGACCATCCCGCGATCAGCGGAACGGTGGCTCGTCGAAGCTGCGCAGCTTGCGCGAGTGCAGCGAGTTGAGCTCGGTGCGCAGCAGATCCACCGCGGCGATACCGATCTTCAGGTGCTGGCTGACCGCGCGCTCATAAAAGGCGTTGGCCGACCCCGGCAGCTTGATTTCACTGTGCAGCGGCTTGTCCGAGACACACAGCAAGGTGCCGTACGGCACCCGCAGGCGATACCCCTGGGCGGCGATGGTGCCGCTTTCCATGTCCACCGCCACGGCGCGGGACAGGTTGATCAGCGGACGCTCCTGGGCCCAGCGCAACTCCCAGTTACGGTCGTCGTAGGTCAGTACGGTGCCGGTGCGCAGGCGTTTTTTCAGGTCGTCGCCCTTCTCGCCGGTGACGTTGGCGGCGGCCTGCTGCAACGCCAGCTGCACTTCGGCCAGGGCCGGAATCGGAATGTTCGGCGGCACCACGCGATCGAGAATGCCGTCACGACGCATGTAGGCATGGGCCAGCACGTAGTCGCCGATGGTCTGCGACTGCCGCAGGCCGCCGCAGTGGCCGATCATCAGCCAGCAGTGCGGACGCAATACCGCCAAATGGTCAGTGATGTTCTTGGCGTTGGACGGGCCGACGCCAATGTTCACCAGGGTCACGCCGTGGCCGTCGCTGGCCTGCAGGTGATAAGCCGGCATCTGGTAGCGGTGCCAGACCACCCCGGCGGCGATCGACGAGGCTTCGCCGTGGTCCATGCCCTTCTCGATGATCACATTGCCCGGCAGGACCATGCGCACGAACCGCGGATCGCTGCGCAACTGCTCAAGGCCGTGGGTGATGAACTGGTCGACATAGCGGTGGTAGTTGGTCAGCAGGATCCATGGCTGCACATGGCGCCAGTCGCTGCCGGTGTAGTGCACCAGGCGGCGCAGGGAGAAATCCACCCGCGCGGCATCGAACAGCGCCAGGGGCAGTGGATGGGTGTTTTCCCAATCGTACAGCCCGTCGGCGATGCCATCGGTGGCGGCGGACAGGTCGGTGCTGGGGAACACCCGCGCCAGCACCGCGGCGGTGACGCCGGAACCGGCCAGCTCATCGCCCTGCTCGACCACGTACGGATACGGGATGTTCTGCTCGCTGACGCCCACTTCCACGGTCACGGTGAAGTCGTGCATCAGTGGCACCAGCTGTTCCAGCAGGTACTTACGGAAGGCGGCGGGATGGGTGACCGTGACGCTGTAGGTGCCCGGCAACTGGACCTTGGCGTAGGCCCGGGTGGTCTGTGGAACTTCGCCCTGACAGAGATAAGTCAGGCGCAATTCCGGGTAACGAAACAGCGCGCGCTGTTCGGCGTCCGGTTCGACACGATCCTTGAGGTAACGCTTGAGCGCCTGGCTCAGCGACGTGGTGGCCCGCTCATGCAAAGCGGCAAGCCGGTCCACGGCTTGCTCGGCGGTTTGAACGACAATAAAAGCTTCGGTCACGGTAAGCATCCTGTGTTCTGATCTTGCAGGCCTTCATCTTGCCTGCAACGCCGTCTCACGGGAACAGCGGAATATGCGTAGGAGCGAGCTTGCTCGCGAAAGATCTTTCAGGCCCCAGCCGATCGGTAGCCTGGACTATTTATCGCGAGCAAGCTCGCTCCTACAACAAACCAGTCAGAAGCCTGTCGGGGTGGAGCGCGCGACTATCGCTTCCACATCCAGCCCTCGCGGCAAGGTGCCGTAGACCCTTCCCGCCGAACCCAGGCGACTGGCGATAAAGGCATCGCTGACCGCCGCGTTGCCGGCTTCCAGCAGCAGCTTGGCCTGCAGGCCCAGGGCGATGTCCTCGGTCAGCTGGCGGGCGCGGTACTGAATGTCGTCGGTGTCCTGGAAGGCGCCTTTCAGGTTGGCGATATGCGCGGCCAGGCGCCTGTCGCCATGGCCATCGCCCAGCTCGGCGAACAACGCATCGAGCACGCCCGGCTCCTTGGACAAGGCGCGCAGCACATCCAGGCACTGCACGTTGCCGGAACCTTCCCAGGTCGAGTTGACCGGCGCTTCGCGGTACAGCCGCGGCAGAATGCTCTCCTCGACATAACCGGCGCCGCCCATGCACTCGGCGGCCTCGTTGATCATTGCCGGGGCCCGCTTGCAGATCCAGTACTTGCCCACCGCCGTCACCAGTCGCGAGAACATGGCTTCTTGCGGGTCATCCAGGTTGTCCAGCGCGCGGCCCATGCGCAGGCTCAAGGCCAGCGCCGCCTCGCTTTCCAGCGCCAGGTCGGCCAGTACGTTCTGCATCAAGGGTTGCTCGCTGAGTACACGCCCGCCCACCAGCCGATGGGCACAATGATGGGCGGCCTGGGTCAGCGCCTGGCGCATCAGCGAGCTGGAGCCGACCATGCAATCGAAGCGGGTCATGGCCACCATCTCGATGATGGTCGGCACACCGCGCCCTTCTTCACCGATCATCCACGCCAGGGCCCCACGGAACTCCACTTCGCTGGAGGCATTGGAGCAATTGCCGAGCTTGTTTTTCAGGCGCTGGATATAGAACTGGTTGCGGCTGTCATCCGGACGATGGCGAGGCAACAGGAAGCAGGTCAGGCCTTTTTCGGTCTGGGCCAGGGTCAGGAAGGCGTCGCACATCGGCGCCGAACAGAACCATTTGTGGCCCACCAGTTCATAAGCCTGCCCCGGCCCCGTAGCACCCACCGGATACGCCTTGGTGGTGTTGGCGCGCACATCGGTACCGCCTTGTTTCTCGGTCATCGCCATGCCGATGGTGACGCCGGCCTTGTGGGCCATGCCGACATTGCGCGGGTCATATTCGGTGGCGAGGACTTTCGGCAGCCATTGTTCGGCGAGATCCGGCTGCAGCTTCAGCGCCGGCACACAGGCGAAGGTCATGGTCAGCGGGCAACCGCTGCCGGCCTCGGCCTGGCTGTGCAGATAGGTCATGGCGGCGCGCGCGACATGCGCCCCGGATTGCGGATGAGCCCAGGGCAAGGACGTCAGGCCGTGCTCGATGGCGGTGCGCATCAGCTCGTGATACGCCGGATGAAACTCCACCAGGTCGAGGCGATGCCCGTAACGGTCATGGCTGGTGAATACCGGCTTGTTCTGGTTGGCCAGGAACCCCGCTTCCATCAGCGGCCCACCGGCCAGGGCACCGTAGGCGTCGATCCGCGATTCGGCCCAGCCGGCGCCGAAATGCCGTGCCCACTCCTGCAACGGCAGATCGATTCGATAGAGGTTGGTACCGTCCAGGGAAGGTGGCTGGTTGGTGACTTCGTGGGTCTCGGCGAACTGGTGCAGGTTCATGTCGGGGCTCCTTGAGGGGTGTGCCAGAACCTCAGTTAAGCACCCCCTCCCCACCGAACAAAGTGGCATACCCGCCTAAATGCCGGCGCTTTCGCCCTGTTCCGAGGCCAGTACCCGACGCGCCAGAACAGCTTGCAGATCCTCGAATTTCACCGGCCAAGAGAGGTAATCGAGCAGGCAGCGCTCAGCATCCAGACCATGTGCCGAGGCCGACACCAGCAGCACCGGCAACCCGGCGCAACCCGGCATGCCATGCACCTGGTCGCATAGTTTGAGCGCCTCGGCCTGCTCGATCTGGCAATCGAGCAATACCGCATCCACCGACTCCCGGCGCAACAACGCCAGCGCCCCGCGAGCGCTCTCGGCCGTGCGTACCTGATAACCCAGCTTGAGCAACATGCCGCGGATCACCAGTTGATTGATGCTGTTGTCGTCCACCAGCAGCACGCTGCAATCCTGCGGCATGCGCCGGACGGCGCGGACCCGCAGGGCCGGCTGGGAGGCCATCGGCTGCTCGCCGTCCACCTCGAAGGTCACCTCCAGGCGGAAACAGCTGCCACGCCCCGGCTCCGATTCATGGGTCAGATGGCCGCCCAGCAGATCCACCAGTTGCCGACAGATCGCCAGCCCCACGCCCAGTCCGCCGTACTCACGGGTCATCGATCCATCGAGCTGGAAGAAGCGCTGGTACAACGAGGCCTCATCGAGGTTGACGAAACCGATGCCGGTGTCGATCACCGCAAAGGTCATCGCCACCCGCCCGGCTGCCACCGGCTTGCCAGTCACTCGCAGGACCAGGCCACCCACCCGGGTGAACTTGATGGCATTGTCCAGCAGGCACTCCAGGCACTGGCTCAACTTGCCGCGATCGCCCAGCAGCCGATTGGGCAGCCCGGCGGCCAGGTCGAGATCGAAGCCCAGCCCCTTGGCCGAGGCGTTGGCGCAAAACTGGCCCAGCAAGGCATCGAGCAGCGAACGCAGGCTGAAAGTCTCGTGCTGGGCGCTGAGCTTACCGGCCTGCAGCTCGGTCAGGGTCAGGATGCCATTGACCATGCGCATCATGTCCCGGGCCGAACCGGCGGCAGTCTGCTGGTATTGCTCCAGCTCCGGATCGAGATCGACGGTCTGCATCAGTTCCAGGGAACCGATCACCCCATTCATCGGCGTGCGCAGTTCGTGGGTCAGGGTGGCGAGGAACTCATCCTTGAGCCGGTTGCTGTGGGCCAGCTGCTGGTTGAGCACTTCAAGCTTCTGCCCGGCATCGAACAGGGTCTGCGCCTGCTGCTCGCGCATCGAGTTGATGCGGTCGGCCAGGGCCAGCGACAACAGCGCCACCTCGATGGCCGAACCGATCTGGCTGGAATACATGGTCAGGAACATGTTCGGCAGATAGCCCAGCACCATCAGGGTATTGATGATCCCGCCCACCAGGAACGCCGACCAGGCGATGATGAAGTAGCGCGCCACGCGCATGCCGCGGCACCAGGCGACGATGCCGGAGACGAAGATCACCACGGTAAAGATCAGCGCCAGGGCCGTGGCCAGACGCAACGCCAGGGCGTAGCTGGTCATCAGCGACAGGGCCACCACCACGGCGCTGCACAGGATCAGCACCAGCAGCAGGCGATCGACCCAACGGCTGTGGCTGGCGGTCTGCAGGAAACTGCGGGCGAACTGGCTGCCGAACAGGGCCGCCGCGCCGATGAAAAATGGCGTTGCCGCGTTGGCCCACCACGGGTTGTCCGGCCAGAAGTACTCCACCGCGGCGCCGTTCACCGACAGTTGGTACAGCCCGAACGAGGCGATGTAGAGGATGTAATAGAGGTAACTGGTGTCGCGCACGCTCAGGTAAATGAACAGGTTGTAGACCAGCATCCCCAGCAGCACGCCGTAGATCAGGCCGAGTACATACAGGCGCACCGGCTGCGCTTCCAGGTAAGCCGTGCTGGACCAGAGCGTCACCGGCGCCTGGACCGAGCCCTGGCTCTGCAGGCGCAGGAACAGGGTCTTTTGCTCGTAGGGCGCGAAGCTCAGGTCAAACAGGTAATTGTTCTGGCGGATCTGTCGGCTGTCGAACGGCAAGGCATCGCCGGTGCGCTGGGCCAGACGGTAGCCCCCGGTTTCATCGGGCACATACAGTTCCAGATGATCGAGCGGCGGATAGGCCAGCTCCAGCAGCCAGGTGTGTCGTATGGAAGGGTTGGCGGGACGGTAGCTGAGGTGGATTTTCAGCCAGAATGCCGAGCGGGAGTAACCGGCGTTGAGGGTGGCCTTGTCATGGGTCTTGAAACTGCCGGCCATCGCCGCTGTGCTGACATCCGCGATCGTTGCCTGACCACTCGCGTCTTCAAACACCTGCATCACCCGACCCAAGGGCAGGCTTTGGGTGAACTCGTCGAACTCGACCGCGCCAGCCAGCATCGGCAAGCTCAACAGCAACATCAGCAAATAGCGCATAAAGCCCCAGCGTGGCCTGTCCGGTGGTGTCAGGAAGCCCCCCATTTCCCTTTGAGTAGACGTAAAACCGGCATGACCTGTTATTGGTTTGGATCCACTCTAGCATAGCCGTTGATGGCCAAAGAACACCATGAAAAGTTTTAGTTTAAAGGCTCTAGAACGGGCGTTTCAGCGCTATCCATTGATCTAGAGCTGTTGCCTCGGTCAACTTGTCGGCAAGGCGGAAAAACCAGCCCCGGCCGACACGCGAGGAGCCGTGCAAAAAAGACGTTTGGTGGTAAGCTCGCGCACCATGAATATCTACAGCTCTCGCCCCGTTGTCCTCTGTCTCTCCGGCCACGACCCCAGTGGTGGCGCCGGCCTGCAGGCAGATATCGAAGCCCTGCTCGCCCAGGGTTGCCATGCAGCTCCCGCCGTGACCGCGCTGACCGTGCAGGATACGGTCAACGTCAGCGACTTCCGTGTGCTGGATCGCGAGTGGGTGCTGGCCCAGGCCAACGCCGTCCTCAACGACTCCACGGTCGCCGCGGTCAAGCTGGGCATGCTCGGCTCGCTGGAAATGGTCGACACTGTGGTCGAGCTGTTGCAGGCGCATCCGCACCTGCCGATGGTCTGCGACCCGGTATTGCGCGCCGGCGGCGGCGGACTCCTGGGCAAGGACGAGGTCGGTTACGCCATGCGTGAACGCCTGCTGCCACTGGCGACCATCGCCACCCCGAACCTTCCGGAAGCACGAATCCTCGCCGAGTTGCCCGAAGGCACTGCGGACCAGTGCGCGGAAAAGCTCCTGCCGTTCGTCAAACACCTGCTGATCACCGGCGGCCATGGCGACGAGCATGAAGTGCATAATCGCCTGTACAGCCGCGACGGCAGCCGTCACACCTACACCTGCCAGCGGCTGCCGGGCAGTTATCACGGTTCCGGTTGCACCCTGGCCAGCGCCCTGGCCGGACGCCTGGCCCAGGGTGAAAACCTGGCCAGCGCCGTGAAGTCGGCCCTCGATTACACCTGGCGCACCCTGCGCGACGCCGAGCAACTGGGCCAAGGCCAGTTCGTACCGCGCCGCCTGCCACTGGACTTCTGCTCGTAAGCCATGAGGCTCGCTCGATGAAACTACGTGGTCTGTATGCCATTACCGACAGCCAACTGTTGGCCGGCAAATTCCTGCAGTACGTGGAGGCGGCGCTCGACGGTGGCGTGACCCTCCTGCAATACCGCGACAAGAGCAGCGACGAGGCCCGCCGCCTGCGCGAAGCCGAAGCCCTGCACAGCTTGTGCGAGCGCTACAAGACGCAACTGATCATCAACGACGACGCCGAGTTGGCCGCGCGCATTGGCGTCGGCGTACACCTGGGCCAGACCGACGGCCCGCTGACTCCGGCCCGTGCCCTGCTCGGCCGCCAGGCGATCATCGGCTCGACCTGCCACGCCCAACTGGAGCTGGCCGAGCAAGCCGCCAAGGAAGGCGCCAGCTATGTCGCTTTCGGTCGCTTCTTCAATTCCAACACCAAGCCCGGCGCGCCGACGGCCAACCTGGAGCTGCTGGACCAGGCCCGCGCCCGGCTGCACCTGCCGATCTGCGCGATCGGCGGCATCACCCTGGAGAACGCCGCGCCGCTGGTCGCCCATGGCGTCGACCTGCTGGCCGTGGTCCATGGCCTGTTCGGCGCCGACAGCGCCCAGGAAGTGACCCGCCGCGCCCGCGCCTTCAACGCCCTCTTCTAACCGCTGATTTTCGAGAGTCCGATCATGTCTCGTTCCGAAACCCTGTTTGCCAATGCCCAGAAACACATCCCCGGCGGCGTGAACTCGCCCGTACGTGCGTTCAAGAGCGTGGGCGGCACGCCGCTGTTCTTCAAACACGCCGAAGGCGCCTACGTCACCGACGAAGACGACAAGCGTTATGTGGACTACGTCGGTTCCTGGGGGCCGATGATCCTTGGCCACAGCCATCCGGATGTGCTGGACGCGGTGCGCAAACAGCTGGAACACGGTCTGTCCTACGGCGCACCGACCGCCATGGAAACCGAAATGGCCGACCTGGTCTGCTCCATCGTGCCGTCCATGGAAATGGTGCGCATGGTCAGCTCCGGCACCGAAGCGACCATGAGCGCGATTCGCCTGGCCCGCGGTTTCACCGGTCGCGACAGCATCATCAAGTTCGAAGGCTGCTACCACGGCCACTCCGACAGCCTGCTGGTCAAGGCTGGCTCCGGCGCGCTGACCCAGGGCGTGCCCAGCTCGGCCGGCGTACCGGCGGCCTTCGCCAAACACACCCTGACCCTGCCGTTCAACGACATCGACGCGGTCGAGAAGATGCTCGCCGAGGTCGGCCAGGAAGTGGCCTGCATCATCGTCGAGCCGGTGGCCGGCAACATGAACTGCGTGCCACCGGCCCCGGGCTTCCTCGAAGGCCTGCGCAGCCTGTGCGACAAGCACGGCGTGGTGCTGATCTTCGACGAAGTGATGACCGGTTTCCGCGTCGCCCTGGGCGGTGCCCAGGCGCACTACGGGGTGACCCCGGACCTGTCCACCTTCGGCAAGATCATCGGCGGCGGCATGCCGGTGGGTTGCTTCGGCGGTAAACGCCAGATCATGGAACACATCGCGCCGCTGGGCCCGGTCTACCAGGCTGGCACCCTGTCGGGCAACCCGCTGGCCATGGCCGCCGGCCTGACCACCCTGCGCCTGATCAGCCGTCCGGGCTTCCACGCCGAGCTGAGCGACTACACCAGCCGCCTGCTCGACGGCCTGCAGCAACGCGCCGACGCCGCCGGCATCCCATTCGTGACCACCCAGGCGGGCGGCATGTTCGGCCTGTATTTCAGCGGCGCCGACGACATCGTCACGTTCGACGATGTGATGGCCAGCGATGCCAATCTGTTCAAACGCTTCTTCCACCTGATGCTCGAAGGCGGTGTCTACCTGGCCCCGAGTGCCTTCGAAGCCGGCTTCACCTCGATCGCCCACGGCGACGCCGAGCTGAAACTGACCCTGGACGCGGCCGAACGCGCTTTCGCTGCCCTGAAGTAACCTTCCCCACCAAACCGGCGCCACACTTGCTGGCGCCTGTTTTACGCTGCATTCGCGCCCCAACTCCCGAAACAGCCCCGAAAGCGGCGGATATCGCGCCCGCGCAGCAGAAAAACGAGTAAAGACTTTGTAAGGTTGGCCCTGCTTATTTCATAATGCGCGCTTATTGGATCCCTCGATGGGTCCGCGCGCCCTTCAGAGGTAAGTCGATTCCCATGAACCGCACCGGCCGCGCCCTTGCACTGGGCTGCCTGTTGCTCCTTCAGCCCCTGCTCGCGCACGCACAAGCAGGCGGCAACTCGTTGTTGATCCCAGCGATGGGTCGCTGCACCCTCAATACTCAGTCACAGGATCTGTCCGAGGCCCTGGCGGTCTGCCAGAAGGCGGCTGACGAAGGGGATGCGCAAGCGCAATACGAGTTGGGCGAGTTCTACTACGAAGGTAAAAATACCCCGCGCGATCTCAATCAGGCCCTGAGCTACTTTGAAAAGGCCTCGCTGCAAGGCCACGCCCAGGCGCAATTCAAACTCGGCACCATGTTCTTTCGCGGCGAAGGCGTACCGGCCAACAACGTTCAGGCCTATATCGTGCTGAAGATGGCGGCAGTCAATGGCGCCGAAGAGGCACTGGACACGGCTGACGAAGTGGCTGAGCACATGCAGCGCGACGAGCTGGAAGTCGCCACCCAGGTGCTGGGGCAGATTTTCCGCAAATACCTGATGGAATTGCAGAGCGCCGACGGGCGTTCGCCCTTCTCACCCCTGCCTTGATGACATCGCGAGCAAGCTTGCTCGCGATAGCACACTCGATACAGTCCTTTACTTCTCAGGCATCGGCATCGGAAACGGCATGACGTTGCTCACGCCACGCGCCTCGCTGATCTTCGGTGTACCCAGGCGCTCGACCTCGTCGATGCGCACGATCGAATGCATCGGCACAAAGCTGCGTACCACGCCTTCGAACTGGGCCTTGAGCTTCTCTTCGCTCGGATCGACGACCACTTGCGTGCGCTCGCCAAAGACGAACTCTTCCACCTCCAGGAAACCCCACAGATCACTTTGATAGATCTGCTTGGCGTACATTTCGAACACCTGTCCCTGGTTGAGGAAAATCACCTTGTAGATTGGAGCTTCACGTTTGGTCATGGTGGGCGGGTAACACATCGGGGGATATAAAAGAGGGCGCGAACTATAGCATAGCCACCGGACGCGCAGCGGTAGGAACCTCAGGCCATGTTCCCTATAATGCGCGGTTCTTTGAATCACGTGATGACTCCGTCCATGGCCAAGAAGCTCTACATAGAAACCCACGGTTGCCAGATGAACGAGTACGACAGCTCGCGCATGGTCGATCTGCTGGGTGAACACCAGGCCCTGGAAGTCACCGCCCGCGCCGAAGACGCGGACGTCATCCTGCTCAACACCTGCTCGATCCGCGAACGAGCCCAGGACCGGGTGTATTCCCAACTGGGTCGCTGGCGCGAGCTGAAGCAGGCCAACCCGGACATGGTCATCGCCGTCGGCGGTTGCGTGGCCAGCCAGGAAGGCGCGGCCATCCGCGATCGCGCGCCCTATGTCGACGTGGTCTTCGGCCCGCAGACCCTGCACCGCCTGCCGGAAATGATCGATGCCGCCCGCAGCAGCAAGCTGCCGCAGGTCGACGTCTCGTTCCCGGAAATCGAGAAATTCGACCACCTGCCAGAGCCACGCATCGACGGCCCGAGTGCCTATGTCTCGGTGATGGAAGGCTGCAGCAAGTACTGCACCTTCTGCGTGGTGCCCTACACCCGTGGCGAGGAAGTCAGCCGGCCGTTCGACGACGTGATCTGCGAGATCATCCACCTGGCGGAAAACGGCGTGCGCGAAGTCACCCTGCTGGGGCAGAACGTCAACGGTTACCGTGGCCAGACCCACGACGGCCGCCTGGCCGACCTCGCCGAACTGATCCGTGTGGTCGCGGCGGTCGATGGCATCGAGCGCATCCGCTATACCACCTCCCATCCGCTGGAGTTCTCCGACAGCCTGATCCAGGCCCACGCCGAAGTGCCGGAACTGGTGAAACACCTGCACTTGCCGGTGCAATCGGGTTCCGACCGGATTCTCGCGGCCATGAAGCGCAACCATACGGCGCTGGAATACAAATCCAAGCTGCGCAAACTGCGCGCCGCCGTGCCGGGCATCTGCATCAGCTCGGACTTCATCGTCGGCTTCCCCGGCGAGACCGAAAAAGACTTCGAACAGACCATGAAGCTGATCGAAGACGTCGGCTTCGACTTCTCCTACTCGTTCGTCTACAGCCAGCGCCCGGGCACCCCGGCGGCCGACCTGGCGGACGACACCCCGGAAGAGTTGAAAAAGGAACGCCTGAACGCGCTGCAACATCGGCTGAATCAGCAAGGATTCGAAATCAGCCGACAAATGGTCGGTTCGATCCAGCGCATCCTCGTCACCGACTATTCGAAGAAAGACCCGGGCGAACTGCAGGGGCGGACCGAAAACAACCGCATCGTCAATTTCCGCTGCGACAACCCGACGCTGATCGGCCAGTTTGCCGATGTGCACATCGACTCGGCCCAGCCTCACTCGCTGCGCGGATCGCTGCTGCAATAACCTCCTGCCGATGCTGGCTGACCAGCGGTAGCGGCCTCGGGCACGCCATCGCCGGGAAGCCGGCTTCCAAGGAAAATGTGGCGAAAGACATTGCTTTGTATAAGAGCTTTCGCACCCAGGCCGCTGGCGTTATCCTTGAATTCATCCCTTATTGCCGTTGGGCGGCTAAAAAACGACCTTGAACGCACCCATAGAACCACATCGTTTCATCCTCGAGCCCTTTGAGGCTCGCCGCTTCGCCAATCTGTGCGGGCAATTCGACGAGCATTTGCGCTTGATCGAGCAGCGCCTGACCATCGAGATCCGCAACCGCGGCAATCAGTTCGAACTGATCGGCGAACCCAAGCACACCACCTCCGCGGAAAACCTCCTGCGCCGCCTGTACCGGGAAACCAAGGGTACCGAGCTGTCGCCGGACATGGTTCACCTGTTCCTCCAGGAATCCGCCGTCGAAGAACTGGACAATCACCCTGTCGCCGAAGCGGCCGTGGCCCTGCGCACCAAAAAAGGCATGATTCGCCCCCGCGGCTTGAATCAGCAGCGCTACGTCAAGGAAATCCTCGGCAACGACATCAACTTCGGCATAGGCCCGGCCGGTACCGGCAAGACCTACCTGGCCGTGGCCTGTGCGGTGGACGCACTGGAGCGCGAGCAGGTACGACGCATCCTGCTGGTGCGTCCGGCGGTCGAAGCCGGTGAGAAACTCGGTTTCCTGCCGGGTGACCTGGCCCAGAAGATCGACCCGTACCTGCGCCCGTTGTATGACGCACTGTATGAAATGCTCGGCTTCGAACACGTCGCCAAGCTGATCGAACGCCAGGTCATCGAGATTGCGCCGCTGGCCTACATGCGCGGCCGTACGCTGAACAACAGTTTCATCATCCTCGACGAAAGCCAGAACACCACCGTCGAGCAGATGAAGATGTTCCTGACCCGGATCGGCTTCGGCTCCACCGCCGTGATCACGGGCGACATCACCCAGGTCGACCTGCCCAAGGGCACCAAGTCCGGCCTGGCCCATGTGATCAACGTCCTCAAGGACGTCCCGGGCATCAGCTTCACCCACTTCATGCCCAAGGACGTGGTGCGCCATCCGCTGGTGCAACGCATCGTCGAAGCCTATGAGCGCTTCGAGCAGCGCGTGGCCGACGAGTCCGCCCAGTCCGCCGCGGAAAAAGGCAATCGCCACGATGCTTGAGCTTGATCTGCAACTGGCAAGCGACAAGCCTGCTCCCAGTGAAGCCCTGTTCCGCCAATGGTGTGAGCTGGCCCTGCGCCAGCGCACCGCCGACTCGGAACTGACCATCCGCCTGGTGGACGAACCCGAAGGCCGCGAACTGAACCGCACCTGGCGGCAGAAGGACTACGCCACCAACGTCCTGTCGTTCCCCGCCGACGTGCCGGACGAACTGCTGGACATTCCATTGCTCGGCGACCTGGTGATCTGCGTCGAAGTGGTCGAGCGCGAAGCCGCCGAACAAGGCAAGGACCTCCAGGCCCACTGGGCCCATCTGGTGATTCACGGCTGCTTGCATCTATTGGGTTACGACCATATAGATGACGACGAAGCCGAAGAAATGGAAGCACTGGAACGAACGTTGCTTGCAGAACTGGGTCATCCCGACCCTTATGCGGACGACGAAACCGAAGAACATCCATCTGTAACAACCAAGGATTTAGAGTAATCGCTATGAGCGAAGACCGATCGAGCAGCGGGCAAAAGTCGTGGCTGGGTAAACTGACCCAGGCTTTTGCCCATGAGCCGAAAAACCGCCAGGAGCTGCTGGAGCTGCTGCGCGAAGCCCATCAGAACAAGTTGCTGGACAGCGAAGCGCTGGCCATCGTCGAAGGCGCCATCCAGGTCGCTGACCTGCAGGTACGGGACATCATGGTTCCGCGCTCGCAGATGATCAGCATCAAGGCGACCCAGACTCCCCGCGAATTCCTGCCGTCCGTCCTCGATTCCGCGCACTCGCGTTATCCGGTGATCGGCGAAAGCCATGACGACGTCATGGGCGTCCTGCTGGCCAAGGACCTGCTGCCGCTGATCCTCAAGGAGAACGGCGACAGCTTCAACATCAAGGACCTGCTGCGTCCGGCGACCTTCGTTCCCGAATCCAAGCGCCTGAACGTGCTGCTGCGTGAGTTCCGCGCCAACCACAATCACATGGCCATCGTCATCGACGAGTACGGCGGCGTGGCAGGCCTGGTGACCATCGAGGACGTGCTGGAGCAGATCGTCGGCGACATCGAAGACGAGCACGACGTCGAGGAAGACAGCTACATCAAGCCCCTGCCAAGCGGCGATTTCCTGATCAAGGCGTTGACGCCGATCGAGAACTTCAACGAGTTCTTCGACAGCGAGTTCTCCGACGACGAGTTCGACACCGTCGGCGGCCTGGTGATGAGCGCGTTCGGGCACCTGCCTAAACGTAACGAAATCACCGAAATCGGTGCCTATCGCTTCCGTATCCTGAATGCCGACAGCCGTCGGATTCATCTGCTGCGACTAACGCCTATCCCCCGCTAAGGATCGACATGCTGCGCTTAACCCGCCCCGGCTGGCCCGGTAACCTGCTGGCCATGGCGGCTGGCGCAATCACCACCCTGGCCCTGGCGCCGTACGACATCTGGCCGCTGGCACTGCTGGCGGTCGGCTTCTTTTATGCCGGCCTGCGCGAGCTGAGCCCGCGTCAGGCGCTGTGGCGCGGCTGGTGTTTCGGCTTCGGCCTGTTTGCCGCCGGCACCAGCTGGATCTACGTCAGCATCCATACCTACGGCGGCGCCTCGGTGCTGCTGGCCGGTTTACTGATGCTGGCCTTCATTGCCGCCATCGCCTTCTTTTTCGCCCTGCCGGCCTGGCTCTGGGCGCGTTGGCTGCGTCGCAATGAAGCCCCTCTCGCCGATGCCCTGGCCTTCGCCGCCCTTTGGGTGGGCCAGGAAGCCTTCCGCGGCTGGTTCCTGACGGGCTTCCCCTGGCTCTATTCCGGCTACAGCCAACTCGACGGCCCGCTGGCCGGCCTGGCCCCTCTGGGCGGCATGTGGCTGATCTCCTTTGCCCTGGCGCTGACCGCCGCCCTGTTCTACAACCTGCCCGGCCTGATCCGTGCCGGGCGCAAGGGGTTTATCGCCGCCGGCCTGGTGCTGCTGGTCGCCCCCTGGGTGATCGGCATCGCACTCAAGGGACATGCCTGGACCAGCCCGTCGGGCGAGCCGCTGACCGTGGCGGCGATCCAGGGCAATATCGAACAGAGCCTGAAATGGGACCCTGCGCAACTCAACTCCCAGCTGGCGCTGTACCGCGACATGAGTTTCAGTTCCAAGCGCGTGGATCTGCTGGTATGGCCGGAAACCGCGGTGCCCGTGCTCAAGGAGTCGGCCGAAGGTTATCTGAACATGATGGGCAATTTCGCCGCCGACCGGCATTCGGCGCTGATCACCGGCGTACCGATCCGCCAGGACGTGCACCATCAGAAGCGCTACTTCAATGGCATTACCGTAGTCGGCGAAGGCGATGGCGAGTACCTCAAGCAGAAGCTCGTGCCATTCGGTGAGTACGTGCCCCTGCAGGACTTGCTGCGCGGCCTGATTGCGTTCTTCGACCTGCCCATGTCGGACTTCGCCCGCGGCCCCGCCGACCAGCCTTTACTGCAAGCCAAGGGTTACCAGATCGCGCCGTTCATCTGCTACGAGGTGGTCTACCCGGAATTCGCCGCCAGCCTGTCAGCCCGCAGCGACCTGCTGCTGACCATCAGCAACGACACCTGGTTCGGCACTTCGATCGGCCCGTTGCAGCACTTGCAGATGGCCCAGATGCGAGCTTTGGAAGCCGGCCGCTGGATGATCCGCGCCACCAACAACGGGGTGACCGGCCTGATCGATCCGTTCGGCAAGATCACCGTGCAGATTCCGCAGTTCGAACGCGGAATCCTGTACGGCGAAGTGGTGCCGATGCACAACCTGACGCCTTACCTGCAGTGGCGCTCGTGGCCCCTGATCATCCTGAGCGTCCTGCTGTTCGGCTGGGCCCTGCTGGCCAGCCGGATCGCCAAGACCGTCTGACGTCATCGCGAGCCATCGAACGTCGAGCGGCTGCTCCTGCCAGGAATTTGCGATTTCTGCAGGAGCGGGCCGGCTCACGATGAATCTACTCTCCACGATAAAACAGCTTGTAGCCCACCAGCCCCACCGCCTCGTTCAACAACTGGCCGCTCTGCCAGATCGACTTGAACTCCGGCATCCAGCCACCCAGCGGCCTGGCGTTATCCACCCCGAGGAACCCCACGGGCGCCGGCACCACAGTGAATCCTGCCTGTTCGAAACTCCAGACAGCCCGCTGCATATGCCAGGCCTGGGTGACCAGCACCACACGCTTGACACCCTGCGGCTTAAGCACTTGCGCAGTGAATTGGGCGTTTTCCCAGGTCGTGCGGCTACGCCCTTCCTGCCAGCGCACCGTCACGTCGAAATCGTTCAGCAACGACTCGGCCATCAGCGCGGCTTCCGTTGGCGGCGTGCCGTAGTGCAGGCCACCGCTGGTCAGAATCGGCAACCCGGAAGCCTTGGCCAGGCGCGCCGCATAGCGCTGGCGCTCCAGGCCAACACCGGTCGGCTGGTCGGAACCCCAGGCCGGATCGCCACGTTCACGCCCCGACCCCAGCACCACAATCGCATCGGCCTGTTTGGCCAGGGTCGACCACTGGCTTTGCGTCAGCGCCGGCTCACTTTCCAGGGCACTGGCGCCCCACTCCACCATCACAGGCAGGCTCATCAACCAGAACCCGCCCAGGCCGAGAGCAAAACACACACCGGCCAGTCGCGGCCTCGAGCGGCGAAACCACCAGGCAAGCAGAAGCAGCAGCAACAGAAGACCTGGCGGCAGGAGTAGTTGTTTGACGAAATAACGAAAAGGCATCGAGCATCTCCAAAGATGCTCGAAGCCTAAGTGGGTAAAAGCAAAGCGACAACAGATACGAAACAGATTTCACGCACAAGGTACGCGGCGTTGACGCTGCGCAGATGCCCGCATGGGCTGCGCAGACTCACTTGAACTGCAGGGATCGGACCTTTACCGCATCCCGGGCGGGCACCTTGTCTTTCAACCAGATGACCTTGGCCGAATGTGGAGTCACTTCGTGCCTCAGGCATTCGAGCACGCTCAATTGCGTCTCACGCTCGCTACGATCCAAATAGGCTTTGATCACCTCGAGCTCGGCGTGACTCAGGCCCCGCAACTCCAACTCCGCAGGACGCTCATTACGCAAGCTCCCTGCTGTTTTCGCTGTATCCAAGGCCAAAGCCAGACGATCTATCAATCGTTCGTACAACTCGGGTTTTGTAACTTTTCGCTGCGACTCAACCATCCACTCACCTCATGAAAGTAAGAATCACTCCCCCTTTTTGAGCTTAGCCGCACTGCCGAAACCGGCAGGGTGCCGCGACCAACGGCCCACGGCGCGTAATCAGGGTTTCCCTCGGTAGAGCGCGGTCATGTATGCTACGGCGCTTCCTGTAACTCCACTTCCAGCTCGACTGGGTAGCGAAAACGCCATATCTGGCGTCATCACCGCCCAACGTTGCATTGAAGAGGATTAGGCCACCCCTATTCAGTTCAAAAGTAGCCATGCACGAACACTATCAGCCCCGTGAAATCGAAGCCGCCGCCCAGTCGTTCTGGGATGAGCAAAAGTCCTTTGAAGTCAGTGAACAGCCAGGCAAGGAAACTTACTACTGCCTGTCGATGTTCCCTTACCCCAGCGGCAAGCTACACATGGGGCACGTGCGTAACTACACCATCGGCGACGTGATCTCCCGCTACCAGCGCATGCAAGGCAAGAACGTACTGCAACCCATGGGTTGGGACGCCTTCGGCATGCCGGCGGAAAACGCCGCGATGAAGAACAACGTTGCACCGGCCAAGTGGACCTACGAAAACATCGCCTACATGAAGTCCCAGCTGCGCAGCCTGGGCCTGGCGGTGGACTGGTCCCGCGAGGTCACTACCTGCAAGCCGGACTACTACCGCTGGGAACAGTGGCTGTTCACTCGCCTGTTCGAAAAAGGCGTGATCTACCGCAAGAACGGCACCGTGAACTGGGACCCGGTCGACCAGACCGTCCTGGCCAACGAACAGGTGATCGACGGCCGCGGCTGGCGTTCCGGCGCGCTGATCGAAAAACGCGAAATCCCGATGTACTACTTCAAGATCACCGCCTACGCGGATGAGCTGCTGGAGAGTCTCGACGAACTGCCGGGCTGGCCCGAGCAGGTCAAGACCATGCAACGCAACTGGATCGGCAAATCCCGTGGCATGGAAGTGCAATTCCCCTACGACCAGACCTCCATCGGCGAAGCGGGCGCACTGAAAGTCTTCACCACCCGCCCTGACACCCTGATGGGCGCGACCTACGTCGCCGTGGCCGCCGAGCACCCGCTGGCCACCCTGGCGGCGCAGAACGACCCGGCGCTGCAAGCCTTTATCGCCGAGTGCAAGGGCGGCAGCGTCGCCGAAGCCGACATCGCCACTCAAGAGAAGAAAGGCCTGCCGACTTCGCTGTTCGTCGAACACCCGCTGACCGGTGAAAAACTCCCGGTATGGGTCGCCAACTATGTGCTGATGCACTACGGCGATGGCGCGGTAATGGCCGTTCCGGCACACGACGAGCGCGACTACGAATTCGCCACCAAGTACAACCTGCCGATCAAGAACGTGGTGCGCACCAGCGCTGGCGACGAAACGCCTGCGCCTTGGCAGGACGCCTACGGCGAGCACGGCGAACTGATCAACTCCTGCGAGTTCAACGGCCTGGATTTTGCCGGCGCCTTCGATGCCATCGAAGTTGCCCTGCTGAAGAAAAACCTCGGCCAATCCCGCACCCAGTTCCGCCTGCGCGACTGGGGCATCAGCCGCCAGCGCTACTGGGGCTGCCCGATCCCGATCATCCACTGCGACAGCTGTGGTGATGTACCGGTACCGGAAGACCAACTGCCGGTAGTGCTGCCGGAAGACGTGGTGCCGGACGGCGCCGGTTCGCCACTGGCGCGCATGCCCGAGTTCTACGAATGCAGCTGCCCGAAATGCGGCAAGCCTGCCAAGCGTGAAACCGACACCATGGACACCTTCGTCGAGTCCTCCTGGTACTACGCCCGCTACGCCTCGCCAAAATACGAGGGTGGCCTGGTCGACCCGGCCGCGGCCAACCACTGGCTGCCGGTGGACCAGTACATCGGCGGTATCGAACACGCGATCCTGCACCTGCTCTACGCCCGCTTCTTCCACAAGCTGATGCGCGACGAGGGCCTGGTCAGTTCCAACGAGCCGTTCAAGAACCTGCTGACGCAAGGCATGGTGGTCGCCGAGACCTACTACCGCCGCGAAGCCAACGGTGCCTACACCTGGTACAACCCGGCCGATGTCGAGCTGGAGCGTGACAGCAAGGCCAAGATCGTCGGCGCCAAGCTGATCAGCGACGGCCTGCCGGTGGAAATCGGCGGCACCGAGAAGATGGCCAAATCGAAGAACAACGGCGTCGACCCTCAGTCGATGATCGAACAGTACGGCGCGGACACCTGCCGCCTGTTCATGATGTTCGCTTCGCCGCCTGACATGAGCCTGGAATGGTCCGACTCCGGCGTCGAGGGTGCCCATCGCTTCCTCAAGCGCGTCTGGCGCCTGGCTCAGGCTCACGTAGCCCAGGGCCTGCCGGGTACACTGGAGCTGGGTTCGCTGAACGACGAACAGAAAGTCATTCGTCGTGCCATCCACCTGGCGATCAAGCAAGCCAGCCAGGACGTCGGCCAGAACCACAAGTTCAACACCGCCATCGCTCAGGTCATGACGCTGATGAACGTGCTGGAAAAAGCACCGCAAGCCACCTCGCAGGACCGTGCCCTGTTGCAGGAAGGCCTGGAAACCGTGGCCCTGCTGCTGGCGCCGATCACCCCGCACATCAGCCACGAGCTGTGGAGCCAGCTGGGTCGCAGCGGCGCCATCATCGACGCCGGCTGGCCGGTGCTGGATGAGAACGCCCTGGTTCAGGACAGCCTGCAGCTGGTCATTCAAGTGAATGGCAAGCTGCGTGGCCAGATCGAAATGCCGGCCAGCGCCAGCCGTGAAGAGATCGAAGCCGCCGCCCGGAGCAACGAGAACGTGCTGCGCTTCACCGAAGGCCTGACGATTCGTAAAGTGATCGTCGTGCCTGGCAAGCTGGTCAATATCGTCGCTAGCTAATTGGATCAGGCGTCAGCCCAAGGCTGACGCCGAATAAAACCTCCAGGGCCGCCCTGTCGGCCCACATGGTTTCAAGGGGAGCAACAAGATGATCAAACGCAACCTCCTGGTGATGGGCCTGGCCGTACTGCTGAGCGCCTGCGGCTTTCAGCTGCGCGGTACCGGCACCACCGAACTGGCGATCAAGGAACTCGACCTGAGCGCCCGTAACGCTTACGGCGAAACCGTGACCCAGCTGCGCCAGGTTCTGCAGAGCAGTGGCGTCAAGGTCTACGCCGGGGCGCCCTACAAGCTGGTGCTGACCCGCGAGCAGGAATCCCAGCGCAGCCTCAGCTACGCCGGTGCCGGTCGTTCGGCCGAATATGAAATGACCACCGTGCTGAACTACGAGATCCAGGGCCAGAACAACCTGACCCTGCTCAGCGACAAGCTGCAAGTGCAGAAGGTCTACATCCACGACGGCAACAACCTGGTGGGTTCCGACCAGGAGTCGCTGGAAGTGCGTAAGGAAATGCGTCGCGACCTGGTGCAGAACATGATGCTGCGCCTGCAACTGCTGACCCCGACCCAGCTGGATCAACTGCAGCAGACCGCGGATGCCCGCGCCAAGGCCGAAGCCGAGGCGCTGGAAGCCGCGCAGAAGGCTGAGGCGGAAACCCCGCAACAGTCGCCCATGCAGCTGCCGAACCAGTAAGTCTCGTGGGGCGCGCAAGCGCCCCGCTTGCCCTTCCTTATGAAACTCGCCCCCGCTCAACTCGGCAAACACCTGCAAGGCACGCTCGCACCGGTCTATGTCATCAGTGGCGACGACCCGTTGCTGTGCCAGGAAGCCGCCGACGCCATTCGCACCGCCGCCCGCCAGCAAGGCTTCGATGAACGCCAGGTATTCAGCGCCGACGCCAATTTCGATTGGGGAACGCTGCTGCAAGCCGGCGCGAGCATGTCGTTGTTCGCCGAAAAACGCCTGCTGGAACTGCGCCTGCCTTCGGGCAAGCCCGGCGACAAAGGCGCCGCGGCCTTCATCGAATACTGCTCACGGCCGGCCGAAGATACCCTGCTGCTAATCAGCCTGCCCAAGCTCGATGGCAGTGCGCAAAAGACCAAATGGGGCAAAGCCCTGATCGATGGCGAGCAGACCCAGTTCATCCAGGTCTGGCCGGTGGATGCCAACCAGTTGCCGCAGTGGATTCGCCAACGCCTGTCCCAGGCCGGGCTTTCCGCCAGCCAGGACGCCGTGGAACTCATTGCGGCCCGGGTAGAAGGCAATCTGCTGGCCGCGGCCCAGGAAATCGAAAAGCTCAAGCTGATGGCCGAGGGTGGCCAGATCACAGTGGAAACCGTGCAAGCGGCAGTCGCCGACAGTGCGCGCTTCGATGTTTTCGGGCTGGTGGACGCCATCCTCAATGGCGAGGCCGCGCATGCCCTGCGCATGCTCGAAGGCCTGCGCGGCGAAGGTGTCGAGCCGCCGGTGATTCTCTGGGCACTGTCCCGGGAATTGCGGGCGCTGGCCAATATGTCGCTGCAGTACAGCCAGGGCACTCCGCTGGACAAAGTATTCAGCCAGGCCCGTCCGCCCGTCTGGGACAAACGCAAGCCGCTGATGAGCAAGGCCCTGCAGCGCTATTCCGCGCCGCGCTGGGCGCAATTGCTGCTCGACGCCCAGCGTATCGATGCGCAGATCAAGGGGCAGGCCGCCGGTTCGCCCTGGAGCAGCCTGAGCCGCCTGTCGCTGTTGATGGCCGGGCAACGTCTGCCTCTCCCAGCCGAGTGACCCCAACGTCTTGCAGAAGCAAGGCTCGTTCCTACAGGGAATGGGGGGAACCCGTAAGGTTTGCTGAAAAACCCTACGCATCACAGGGCTGGACAGCAGGGTCAAGCTGGCCGATCATCTGCCGCGCAAACCCACCTCAAGCGAGAACCGAAAATGAGCAAGCCATCCAAGCATGGCCCCAACAAGGCCAAATCCATCATCGCCCAGCCACTGTTCCGCAGCCGTCAGGAACGACCCGCCAAGGGCAAAGGCAGCTACCGCCGCGAAGCCTTCCAGTCTAAAAGCTGGGAGGCTTCTTACTTTCTGGCTGCATAAAGCGGAGAACCCCGCCGGCGTGATAAGGTCTGTATCTGATTCGTATTCTCTGGACCTGTGCATGCCCTTTTGTCTTTCCCGTCGTTGGCACCTGCGCCAACTGATCGCTGCCTCCAGCCTTGCCCTGCTCGTCGCCTGCGCGGAAAAACCCACCGCCGCAGATGCCCAGCCACTCCAAAGCATTCAAGCCGCCCCTCTCGCCGCGCCTGCAACCGTCGCTCCGCTGGCCGTCGACAACCTGGACATCCAGCCAACCCAGACCTTTGCCCAATGGCAGGCAGGCTTCCGTGTCGAAGCCCTGAACGCCGGGATCCGCGCCGATCTTTTCGACCGTGCATTCGCCGGCATCACCCCGGACATGGGCGTGATCAAGGCCGACCGCAGCCAGCCGGAATTCACCCGGCCGGTGTGGGAATACCTGGACGGTGCCCTGTCGCCGCTGCGCGTGCGCAAGGGCCAGGCACTGCTCAATCAGTACGCCGACATCCTGCAGCAGATCGAACAGCGTTATGGCGTCGATCGCCAGGCCCTGGTGGCGGTCTGGGGTATGGAAAGCAACTTCGGTGAGTTCCAGGGCAACAAATCGGTCATCCGTTCCCTCGCGACCCTGGCCTACGAAGGTCGCCGTCCGGCCTTTGCCAACAGCCAGCTGCTGGCCGCCCTGCAGATTCTCCAGCACGGCGACATCCAGCCCGAGAAGATGCTCGGCTCCTGGGCCGGCGCGATGGGGCAGACCCAGTTCATCCCGACCACCTACAACACCCATGCCGTGGACTTCGACGGCGATGGCCGCCGCGACATCTGGAACAGCCCGGCCGACGCCCTGGCCTCGACCGCGCACTATCTGCAAAGCTCCGGCTGGCAGAAGGGCCAGCCATGGGGTTTCGAAGTGCAGCTGGCGAACGGCTTCGACTATGCGCTGGCGGATGGCGCGATCCGCAAACCGGTAGCCGAATGGCTGCGCCTGGGCATGCAGCTGCCCAACGGCGCCAGCGTTCCGGCCGGCGCCGAGCAGCTTTCGGCAGCCTTGCTGTTGCCGGCGGGTTATCGCGGTCCGGCGTTCCTGATCCTCGACAACTTCCGCGCCGTTCTGAAGTACAACAACTCCTCGTCCTATGCCCTGGCGGTGAACCTGCTGTCACAACGCTTCAACGGTTCAGGCCTGATCAACGGCGTCTGGCCGAAGGACGACATGCCCCTCAGCCGCTCCGAGCGCATCGAGCTGCAGAGCCTGCTCAGTGCCAACAATTACGATGCCGGCAACCCGGATGGCATTATCGGCGCCAATACCCGCAAGGCGATTCGCAGCGCCCAACAATCGCTGGGCTGGCCCGCCGACGGCTATCCGACCCACAAGCTGCTGGAGAGCCTGCGCTCGCGTTGAGCCAGGCCTGTGCGCCGAATCGTAGGGACGCCATAGTTGAGCAAGCTCGCTCCGACAAGGGCAGCGAGCACGGGCTGATCAGCCGAATACCACGTCCTGTTCCAGGATCAACTGCTTCTCCCCCGCATCCAGCCTGACCATCGCCCCCATCGGCAGGGTCAGGTTCGGATCGCAGTGGCCACTGCGCCATCCAGCCAGAACAGGAATGCGCAAGGGTTCGAAGGTCTGCTTGAGCAGTACGGCAAGCACCTGGGGCTCCACTCCAGCCACATCCCCCACCAGCACACCGCGAAGCCTGTCGAGCTTGCCCGCCAGGCGCAGGTGCGTCAGCAGACGGTCAATCCGGTACAGCGGCTCGTTGATGTCTTCGATAAACAGAATGATGCCGTCAGCATTGATCTCGTATGGCGTGCCCATGGTCGCGGCGATCAACGACAGGTTGCCTCCCAGCAACTGACCGCAAGCGATGCCAGGCTCGACGGTGGTCAAGGGATAAGCCGCCGGATGCGGCAGCAGGCTGCCAGCCTTCAACTGCCCCCGGAGCAGGCTGAACAGCGAGGACTCGGTAGGTGGCTGCTTGTCACCCAACAAGTCGGCATTGAGCATCGGCCCGTGAAAGGTCACGAAACCCGCATGACGATTGATGGCCAGATGCAGCGCGGTGATGTCGCTGTAGCCGACAAACGGCTTGGCATGGCGGCGTAGCAGGTCGTAATCGATCCGGTCGAGCAAGCGTGGGCTGCCATAGCCGCCCCGCAGGCACAGGATGGTATCGACATCGTCATCGGCGAAAGCGGCGTGCAGGTCGTTCAGGCGGACCTCGTCGCTACCGGCCAGATAGCCGTCCTTCTGTTGGACCCCAGGATAAATCCGCAGCGAATAACCTCGAGCGCGCATCCAGCGGGCGGCTTGCTCGGTGTCCAGGGCTGCGGGCCCGGCGGGTGCAATCAAGCCGATCAGCCCTTGCGAAGGCAGCGCCGGCACTGGCCGTTGTGCACAAAGGACGTCAGTCGGTTGGAGGGTCATCCAATGGTTCTCCCTGTGTGGATTCTCTAGTGCACAGTAGCCATGAAAGCGGGCAAACAGAAGTGCCGAAACGCCACGGCGCTTGCAGGAAAAGTCTATGAAGGGAGGGAGACGCGAGCGTAACGGAAGATGACGCCCGCAAGGAAAAGACCTTGCGGGCGTATTACATCAGGAGACCAGGCCTTCTTTGGCCAGCTTCGCCTGCTCGTCGGCGTGGTAGGAGGAACGTACCAGCGGGCCTGAGGCGACGTTCTTGAAGCCCATCTTGTAACCTTCCTCGGCGAACCAGGCGAAGGTGTCCGGGTGCACGAAACGCTGCACCGGCAAGTGGCTGCGGGACGGTTGCAGGTACTGGCCGAGGGTCAGCATGTCGATGTCGTGCTCGCGCATGCGCTTCATGACCTCGATGACTTCGTCGTCAGTCTCGCCCAGCCCCAGCATCAGGCCGGACTTGGTCGGTACGTGCGGCACCAGCTGCTTGAACTTCTGCAGCAGGGTCAGCGACCACTGATAGTCCGAACCCGGGCGCGCGGCCTTGTACAGGCGCGGCACGGTTTCCAGGTTGTGGTTGAACACATCCGGCGGCTCGGCAGCGGTGATTTCCAGCGCTACGTCCATGCGGCCACGGTAGTCCGGGACCAGGGTTTCCAGCTGCACGTTCGGCGACAGCTTGCGGATTTCGCGGATGCAGTCGGCAAAGTGCTGGGCACCGCCGTCGCGCAGGTCGTCGCGGTCGACCGAAGTGATCACCACGTACTTCAGGCGCAGGTCGGCGATGGCCACTGCCAGGTTCATCGGTTCATCGACGTCCAGAGGCTTCGGACGGCCGTGACCGACGTCGCAGAACGGGCAACGACGGGTGCAAATGTCGCCCATGATCATGAAGGTCGCGGTACCGCCGGAGAAGCACTCACCCAGGTTCGGGCAGGAGGCTTCTTCGCAGACGCTGTGCAATTTGTGCTTGCGAAGTAATTGCTTGATCCGGTCGACTTCCGGGGAAACCGGAATACGCACGCGAATCCAGTCCGGTTTCTTCGGCAGTTCGGTGGTCGGGATGATCTTCACCGGGATACGCGCGACTTTCTCGGCACCGCGCAATTTAACGCCGGTTTCAACTTTCGCACGGGCCGGGCGCTCGGAAACATCCAGCGTCGGGATCAGGGTTTGCACAGCGTCTTGCGCAGTAGTCATATCAGTCGATTCCGCCCGTTAGGGTCGTCTGCTCAGCATAGTCGAGGTGTTTGACGAGCTGCGCACGCAGCCGGGCACTTACCTCGGCAAATTCAATCGGTCCTGTGTGGTCGCTCAGCTGGGTCATTGCCAGCCCGGCATAGCCACAGGGGTTAATCCGTCGAAACGGCTGCAGATCCATGTCCACGTTCAAGGCCAGGCCATGAAAGGAACAACCATGGCGGATCCGCAGGCCCAGGGAGGCGATTTTCGCGCCATCGACGTAAACGCCGGGGGCATCCGGCTTGGCCGCCGCGGCCACGCCGTAGCTGGCCAGCAGCTCGACCAGGCACTGCTCCATCCGGCTGACCAGGTCGCGCACGCCAAAACCCAGGCGACGAACGTCCAGCAGCAGATAAGCCACCAGTTGGCCAGGACCGTGATAGGTCACCTGGCCACCCCGGTCGACCTGCACCACCGGGATATCCCCGGGAAGCAACAGGTGTTCGGCCTTGCCCGCCTGGCCCTGGGTAAAGACCGGCGGATGCTGCACCAGCCAGACTTCATCGGGAGCGTCGGTGCCGCGTTCGTTGGTAAAGCGTTGCATGGCCTGCCAGACCGGCTCGTAGGCCATCTGGCCGAGCTCGCGAAAGCCCAGCGTTTGTGGCATCACAGCACCATGTGCACGAAGCCGGTGGCCCGCAGCTCGCTGTTGATGTCGTACAGCTGTTCTTGACCGGTGGCGACGATGTGCAACTGGATGGTCGTGTACTTGCCGTTGGTGCTCTGGCGCTCGGCCAGGGTCTTGTGGTCAACGGTCGCGTGTTTTTCAAGGATCGCGATGATTTTGTCCTTGAAACCCACGCCGGTGTCGCCGATCACCTTAATCGGGTAATCCGCGCAGGGGAATTCGATCTTTGGCGCCTTTACTTCGGTGTCTGTCATGGCGTAACGGCCTCGTAAGCCGTGGCGACGGACGCGGCCCCCGCTCTATTTCAGAGCGAGGGCCGCGCGGGTCGACAATATCAGTTGAACAAGCCGTAGAAGAATAGACGGATGCTATCCCACATGCGGCGGAAGATACCACCTTCGTCGACCGCGTCCAGAGCGATCAGATCGGCGCTGTGCACCACCTTGTCGTCCAGTTTCACTTCGACTTTACCGATCACGTCGCCCTTGGCGATAGGCGCGATCAATTGTGGATTCATGGTCATGCTGGCAGCGAGCTTTTTCAGCTGGCCTTTTGGCATGGTCATGGTCAGGTCCTGGGCCAGGCCGGCCTTGATCTGGGAGGTGGTGCCTTTCCAGACAGGGGCCTGAGCCAGCTCGGTGCCCTTCTGGTAGAAGGTCTGGGTTTCGAAGAAGCGGAAACCGTAGGTCAGCAGCTTCTGGGTTTCGGCCGCGCGAGCCTGCTCGCTGTTGGTACCGAACACCACGGCGATCAGGCGCATGCCGTCACGCACGGCCGAGGACACCATGCAGTAGCCGGCTTCGTCGGTGTGACCGGTTTTCAGGCCGTCGACGGTCTTGTCACGCCATAGCAACAGGTTGCGGTTAGGTTGCTTGATGCCGTTCCAGAAGAACTCTTTCTGCGAGTAGATCGCGTAGTGAGCCGGGTCTTCGTGAATGATGGCGCGAGCCAGGACCGCCATGTCGTGCGCCGACGAGTAGTGCTCGGGGTTCGGCAGGCCGGTCGGGTTCATGAAGTGGCTGTTGCTCATGCCCAGATCGCCGGCGGTCTTGTTCATCATGTCGGCAAAGGCGTCTTCGCTGCCGGCAATGTGCTCGGCAACCGCGACGCTGGCGTCGTTACCCGACTGAATGATGATGCCGTGCAACAGGTCGCTGACAGTGACCTGCGAGCCGACCTTGATGAACATCCGCGAACCGCCGGTACGCCAGGCGTTCTCGCTGACGGTCACCGGGTCGTTCTCGCCGATCTGGCCGCGACGGATTTCCAGGGTCGCGATGTAGGCCGTCATCAGCTTGGTCAGGCTGGCTGGCGGCAGGCGCTGGTCACCGTTGTTCTCCACCAGCACGTTACCGCTGCTGGCCTCCATGAGCACATAGGACTTGGCGGCCAGCTGCGGTGGCGACGGCATCACTTCTACCGCCCAGGCGGCAGGCGTGATGATCAGCGGGACAAGCAGACACAGGCGTTTGGCAAAGGTGGTGATGTTCATCCGTCTCTCGAAATTGCTAATGGAAACTTGTCCTCGCGGACAAAACTATTCAGACAGCCTTCTAAAGGGCTGTCGCGTGTTCAGTTGTTCACTCACGACCCTTGCCGGGCTTTTGTTGTACGACGAGCCAACAACCTGGGTTCCCCCCCAAATACCGCGGGTGAACCATGAATCAGAATCCGATTACTCGGCGGTTACCAGGCTCGGCTGCCCCAGATTGGCCAGCCGAACACTGTTCTGCACTTGCTGGATCTCACCCGGCGAGCCGATCGGCCCCAGGCGTACCCGATGCAGGGTCTGTTGATTGCGCACGATCGAGCTGATGAACACCGGAGCGCTCACCATCCCGCTCAACTTCGAGCGCAGGAGCTCGGCAGCGTCCGGGTTGGCGAAGGCGCCCACCTGCAGATACTGGCCAGAGGCTTGCGCAGAAGCGTTTTTTTTTGCATCCAGCTGCACCGGCACGACGGCCGCGGCGTGCTGCTGCGCAGGTGGCGTCCATTGCTCGACGGTCCCCGTGGACGCCGTCATCACTGGCGCGGCTTTCGGCTCATTGAGCATCAAGGGTGCCGGCCGGCCGCGCTGGGCCCACCATTCCTGCGGGTCGATGCCCTCGACCTTGACCCGGGCGGTGCCGATCTCGGCATAACCGAGCTTCTTGGCCGCGGCGTAGGACAAATCGATGATCCGGTCCGAATAGAATGGCCCACGGTCGTTGACCCGCAGGATCACGCTCTTGTGGTTGTCCAGATTGGTCACCCGCACATAACTCGGCAAGGGCAGGGTCTTGTGCGCGGCACTCATGCCGTACAGGTCATACACCTCGCCATTGGCGGTGTTCTGCCCGTGGAACTTGGTGCCGTACCAGGAAGCCGTGCCCGAAGCGACATAACGCTTGGATTCGGCCATCGGGAAGTAGGTCTTGCCCAGCACCGTATAAGGGTTGGCCTTGTACGGACCGGTGTGCAGGGTCGGCGTGGCGTCGGGGATACGCGATACATCGACGTCCCACCAGGGAGCGCCGTCTTTGTGGGCACGGTTGATGTCCAGGCCTGGCGTCGCACGTACGGCCGTCGTCGGGCCTTTCTGTTTCGGCGCCTGGGTTGACGAACAACTGACCACCAGCAAGGACAACGCGGCAAGAGCCACCAGCTTCAGGGGTTTGCGGTTTGGCGATGCCAGCATTACTTGACGCCCCGTGCTTGGACCAGCTGTTCAGAGAGCTGATGTACGGCCATGGCGTACATCACGCTGCGGTTATAACGCGTGATCGCGTAGAAATTCTTCAGGCCCATCCAGTATTCGGGGCCATTGTCACCTTCCAGGCGAAAAGCCGTGACCGGCATATCATCGCGCAGCGCATCATGACTCGACCAGCCCAGCGCCCGCAACTCCCCGACGGTTTTCGTCGGTTCGATACCGGTGGTCAGGCCTTCGTCGACCTGATCGCCACGCACTTCGGCCCGGCTGACCACCGGCTGCCCGGCTTCCCAGCCGTGACGCTTGAAATAACTGGCGACGCTGCCGATGGCATCGTCCGGATTGGTCCAGATATTGATGTGGCCATCACCGTCGAAGTCCACAGCATAGGCGCGAAAACTGCTCGGCATGAACTGCGGCAAACCCATGGCACCCGCGTAGGAGCCCTTCAGGGTCAGCGGGTCGACCTGTTCTTCACGGGCCAGCAGCAGGAATTCGCGCAATTCCTTGCGGAAGAACTCGGCACGTGGCGGGTAATCGAAGCCCAAAGTCGACAGGGCATCGATCACCCGGTAATTGCCGGTGTTGCGCCCGAAGAAGGTTTCGACGCCGATGATCGACACGATCACCTGGGCCGGCACGCCGTATTCCTGCTCGGCACGGGCCAGTACCGCTTCGTGCTGGCGCCAGAAGTCCACACCGCGGGCGATACGCGCGTCGGTAATGAACATCGGCCGATATTCTTTCCACTGCTTGACCCGCTCGGCGGGCCGGGAAATGGCGTCGAGGATCGACTGCTTGCGCTCGGCCTCGCGAAACACGCCCATCAGCTGTTCGCCCGCAAAGCCATAGTCGCGAGTCATTTCGCCCACGAATTCGGCTACTTGGGGGGAACCTTCGTATTCGCCGCCGGCCAGCGCTTCCTGCGCCGCACCAAGGATGCCTACCAGACCGACCCACGGTGCATACCGAGCAGTCCAGCCACGCATTACTTGCATTGAATTCTTCACCTTATTCAAACCTGCGCGATCCACTTACGATGGGTATGGATCGACATCAAAACCCCAAACGCTGACAGCAGCGTCACCAGCGAAGTTCCTCCGTAGCTAATGAACGGCAACGGCACCCCCACGACCGGCAACAGGCCACTGACCATACCGATGTTGACGAAAACGTAAACAAAAAACGTCATGGTCAGGGCGCCGGCGAGCAATTTGCCGAACAGCGTCTGCGCCTGGGCGGTGATCACCAGCCCACGACCGATCAGCAGCAGATAGATCAGCAGCAGGGCGCAAATGCCCACCAGGCCGAACTCTTCACCCATGACCGCGATAATAAAGTCGGTGTGGCTCTCGGGCAAAAAGTCCAGGTGGGACTGAGTGCCGAGCAGCCAGCCCTTGCCGAAGACGCCGCCGGAACCGATGGCCGCCTTGGACTGGATGATGTTCCAGCCGGTGCCCAGCGGATCGCTTTCCGGATCGAGGAAGGTCAGGATCCGCTGCTTCTGGTAGTCGTGCATGATGAAGAACCACATGGCGATCGCCACCGGTACCGCGGCAGCCAGCACGCTGAGAATCCAGCGCCAGCGCAGCCCGCCCATGAACAGCACGAAGGCGCCACCGGCGAGAATCAGCAGCGAGGTCCCGAGGTCCGGCTGGCGCACGATCAGAATGAACGGAATACCGATCAGGACCAGGCTGATGCCCACATGCTTGAGCTGCGGCGGCAAGGTGCGCTTGGCCAGGTACCAGGCGATGGTCGCCGGCATGATGATCTTCATGAATTCCGAAGGCTGGAAGCGAATCACCCCGGGGATGTTGATCCAGCGGGTGGCGCCCATGGCGTTGTGGCCCATGACATCCACCACCACCAGCAGTATCACGCCGAACACATAGGCCAGCGGCACCCAGCGCGCCATGAACCGGGGCTCGAGCTGGGCAATGACGATCATCGACACCAGGCCGATGCCGAACGACGTCGCCTGCTTGCCCAGCAGGTCCCAGCTCTTGCCGCTGGCCGAATACAGGACGAACAGGCTGCCGGCCGCCAGGGTCAGCAGCAGGATCAGCAATGGGCCGTCGATGTGCATGCGCTGCAGCAACGTCGCCCGGCGACGCATCACATCCTCGCTGGACAGGATGCGATCGAAATTACTCTTCACGGGCCGTAGCCTCCGCACTGATAGGGCCGGCAAACTCAGGCTTGAGCAGGCCATCCGGACCGAGGAGCCAGGCGTCCATCACCTGGCGCACCACCGGGGCCGCCACGCCGGAACCGGACTCGCCGTTCTCGACCATGACCGAGACCACGATTTTCGGGTTTTCCGCCGGCGCGAAGCCGACGAACAGGGCGTGGTCGCGATGGCGCTCCTGGACCTTGGAGCGGTCATACTTCTCGCCCTGCTTGATCGCGACCACCTGGGCCGTACCACTCTTGCCGGCGATCCGGTATTGCGAGCCGATGGCCGCCTTGCGCGCCGTACCGCGGGCGCCGTGCATCACCTGCTGCATGCCGTGATTGACCTTTGTCCAGTCCGACGGATCGCGCAGGATGATGTCCGGCATCGGGTTTTCATCCACCGGTTTTTCGCCTTCGATGGTCTTGGCCAGGTGCGGACGGTTCCATTTGCCCTTGTTCGCCACCAGTGCCGTGGCCTGGGCCAGCTGCAACGGGGTGGACTGCATGTAACCCTGGCCGATCCCGAGAATCAGCGTCTCGCCCGGGAACCAGGCCTGGCGACGGGTGGCACGCTTCCATTCCCGCGACGGCATCAGGCCCGGCGACTCCTCGAACATGTCCAGCGAGACCTTCTGGCCGATCCCGAACTTGTTCATGTAGGCCGACAACCGATCGATCCCCAGCTTGTGGGCCAGGTCATAGAAGTAGGTGTCGTTGGACCGCATGATCGCAGTGTCGAGGTCGACGTAACCGTCACCGCTGCGGTTCCAGTTACGGTACTTGTGATCGTAGTTGGGCAGTTGGTAGTAGCCCGGGTCATAGACCCGTGTGGAGGCCGTCACCACCCCGGAATCAAGACCGGCGATCGCCACCGCCGGCTTGATGGTCGAGCCCGGCGGATACAGACCGCGCAGCACCCGGTTGAACAGTGGACGGTCAATGGAATCGCGCAGCTCGGCATAGGCCTTGAAGCTGATACCGGTGACGAACAGGTTCGGGTCGAAGCTCGGCTGGCTGACCATGGCCAGCACTTCTCCGGTGCGAGGGTCCAGCGCGACCACCGCGCCGCGCCGGCCACCCAATGCCGCCTCCGCGGCTTCCTGCAGCTTGATGTCCAGGCTCAGGACAATGTCCTTGCCGGGAATCGGGTCGGTACGCTTGAGCACTCGCAACACGCGGCCGCGAGCGTTGGTCTCGACCTCTTCGTAACCCACCTGGCCGTGCAGCTCGGGCTCGTAGAAGCGCTCGATACCGGTCTTGCCGATGTGGTGGGTGCCGCTGTAGTTCACCGGGTCCAGGGTCTTCAGCTCTTTCTCGTTGATCCGCCCCATGTAGCCCACCGAGTGCGCGAAGTGCGCGCCCTGGGGGTAATGACGGACCAACTGCGCCACCACTTCCACCCCAGGCAGGCGGAACTGGTTGACCGCGATCCGGGCGATCTGCTCTTCGTTGAGCTCGAACAGGATCGGCACCGGCTCGAACGGCCGACGCCCCTGCTTCATGCGCTTCTCGAACAGCGCCCGGTCTTCCGGCGTCAGTTCCAGCACCTCGACAATGACGTCGAGCACCTGGCGCCAGTCGCCGGAACGCTCGCGGGTCATGCTCAGGCTGAAGCTCGGCCGGTTGTCGGCCACCACCACGCCATTACGGTCGAAGATCAGGCCGCGGGTCGGCGGAATCGGCTGGACATGAACCCGGTTGTTTTCCGACAGGGTCGAGTGATAGTCGTACTGGATCACCTGCAGGTAATACAGCCGCGCGATCAGCACCCCGATCAGGCAGACCACGGCAATAGCCCCGAACACGACCCGGCCACGCACCAGACGGGCGTCTTTTTCGTGGTCCTTGATACGGATCGGCTGGGACATTAGGGGCGCGGACTATTTGTGATAAGGGTGCCCGGACAGGACTGTCCAGGCGCGATACAGCTGTTCACCGATCAGGATCCGTACCAGCGGGTGCGGCAAGGTCAGCGGCGACAGCGACCATCGCTGATCCGCCCGCGCGCAGACTTCCGGCGCCAGCCCCTCGGGGCCGCCGACCATGAAATTCACGGTACGCGAGTCGAGGCGCCAGCGATCCAGCTCCACCGCCAGTTGCTCGGTGCTCCAGGGCTTGCCGTGGACCTCGAGGGTGACGATCCGCTCGTTCGGGCCGACCTTGGCCAGCATGGCTTCGCCCTCCTGACGGATGAAACGGGCCACATCGGCGTTCTTGCCACGGGTATTGAGCGGTATTTCCACCAGTTCCAGCGCCAGCTCGGATGGCAGACGCTTGGCATACTCGTGCCAACCCTCTTCCACCCACTTGGGCATGCGTGAACCGACAGCGATCAGACGCAGGCGCACAGCCGTCCCTTATTGCTGGTCTTTGTTGAGCTTGGTGAAGTGCTCATGAGTGTGCTCCGGGCTGTGGTGCTTGCCATCGGCCGCACGACTCTGCTCGGCGCCCTGCCACAGACGTTCCAGGTCATAGAACTGGCGCGCGGAAGCGGTCATCATGTGCACGATCACGTCGTCCAGGTCCAGCAGCACCCAGTCGCTGTCGCCCTTGCCTTCTTCACCCAGCGGCTTGACGCCCTGGGCCTTGACCATCTCGCGGACCTTTTCCAGCATCGCGCCGATCTGGCGGTTGGAAGTACCGGTGGCGATGATCATATAGTCGGTGATGCTCTGCTTTTCGCGAACATCGATCACCAGGACGTCCTGGGCCTTGACGTCTTCCAGCGCGGCGACTGCCACCTTGACCAGATCTTCGCCTTTCATTACTTGGTTAGTCATATAAAACTCGTTCAGCTCGTATGTGTGGCGCGTTGCACGGCATCAGCCGGCAGCGCGCCTTCAGTTCGGCCCACGGTAAAGACCGTGTGCATCGATATAGGCCAGGACCGCATCAGGCACCAGGAAACGTACCGACTTACCGCTGGCCAGCAGTTGACGGATCTGGGTGGCAGACACCGCGAGCGGTGTCTGCCAGACGAATGCAATGTGTCCTCCGGGCCCTTGCAGGGCCAGGGGATCGCTCACCGAGCGCGCCGCCAGCAGGTTGCGCAACGCATCCGGCGGCTCGCTATCGGCATCCGGGCGTTGCAGCACCAGGATGTGGCAATGCTGGAGCAACTCTTCCCAGCGATGCCAGGTAGGCAGGCCGCAAAAAGCGTCCCAGCCCAGCAACAGGAACAACTGGTCATCCGCGGCCATCTCGGCCCGCATCTGTTCCAGGGTGTCTAGGGTGTAGGACGGCTTGTCCCGTTTCAGCTCACGGTCGTCCACCACCAGGGGTGAAACGCCCGCCACCGCACACTCGACCATCGCCAGACGGTCCAGCGCCGACACCTGCGGTGCATCGCGATGCGGCGGCCGCGCGCTGGGGGTCAGGCGCAGCTCATCGAGCCCCAGCGAATCGGCCACCTCCAGCGCACTGCGCAGGTGACCGATGTGCACGGGGTCGAAGGTACCGCCCAGCAGACCGATACGTTTGCTCATCAAGTGCGCACATGACCGTCGCCGAAGACGACATATTTCTCGCTGGTCAGCCCTTCCAGGCCGACCGGACCACGGGCGTGCAGCTTGTCGGTGGAAATACCGATCTCCGCGCCCAGGCCATATTCGAAACCGTCGGCAAACCGGGTCGAGGCATTGACCATCACCGAGCTGGAATCCACCTCGTTGAGGAAACGCCGGGCGTCGGTGAAGTTCTCGGTGACGATGGCGTCGGTGTGCTGCGAACCGTAGGTGTTGATGTGCTCGATGGCCGCGTCCAGGCTGTCGACCACCAGGATCGACAGGATCGGCGCGGTGTACTCGGTACGCCAGTCTTCTTCGGTGGCCTCGATCACATCATCGCCCAGCAAGGCACGGGTACGCGGGCAACCGCGCAGCTCGACCTGCTTGTCGCGATAGATCGCCGCCAGCGGCGGCAATACGCGCTCGGCAATACCGGCGTGGACCAGCAGGGTCTCCATGGTGTTGCAGGGTGCGTAGCGCTGGGTCTTGGCGTTGTCGGCGATGCGAATCGCCTTGTCCAGGTCGGCCGCCACGTCGATGAACACATGGCAGACGCCGTCCAGGTGCTTGATCACCGGCACCTTGGCGTCGCGGCTGACCCGCTCGATCAGGCTCTTGCCGCCACGCGGCACGATCACGTCGACGAATTCGGGCATGGTGATCAGCGCGCCAACGGCCGCGCGGTCGGTGGTTTCCACCACCTGCACCACTTGCGCCGGCAAGCCGGCCACCGCCAGCCCTTGCTGAATGCAGGTGGCGATGGCACGGTTGGAATTGATCGCCTCGGAGCCGCCACGCAGGATGGTGGCGTTGCCGGACTTGAGGCACAGGCTGGCCGCATCGATGGTCACGTTGGGACGCGACTCGTAGATGATGCCGATCACGCCCAGGGGCACGCGCATCTTGCCGACCTGGATGCCCGAAGGCAGGTAGCGCATATCGCGGATTTCACCGATGGGGTCAGGCAGCTTGGCCACCTGACGCAGGCCTTCGATCATTTCGTCGATACGCACCGGAGTCAGCGCCAGACGATCGAGCAATGCCGGTTCCAGACCATTGGCCCGGCCGTTGGCCAGGTCCTGCTCATTGGCCGCGCTCAGCTCGGGACGAGCAGCGTCCAATGCATCGGCAGCCGCCAGCAATGCGCGGTTTTTCTGCGCAGTGGTGGCACGGGCGATTACCCGCGAGGCTTCACGGGCAGCGCGACCCAAACGGGTCATGTAGTCAAGAACGGACTCAGTCATGGTCTGCTGTGGTCTTGGCAAAGAGGAAAGCGGCTGATTATAGCTGTCGCGCCGGTCCACGGACAGCGGTCACGGGCGGATGGTCGAAATGGACGGCAAATACCTCTTGTTCAGCCTGAATTAAGCCTGGAATTGATATCATTCCGACCCAATTCCCGTCATCGCTCCTGGCTATCATGTCCATTCTGTCCACTCCGACGCTGCCCAAGGCCCTGCCCGACCGCTTTTTCGATCGAGACGCCCAGGTCCTGGCCCGTGAACTGCTCGGCAAAATCATCCGCCATCGGGTCGGCGATCTGTGGCTGTCGGCGCGCATTATCGAAACAGAAGCCTATTACTGCGAGGAAAAAGGCAGCCATGCCTCCCTCGGCTACACAGAAAAGCGTAAGGCTTTGTTTCTGGACGGTGGCCACATCTATATGTACTACGCCCGCGGTGGCGATTCGCTGAACTTCAGCGCCCAGGGACCGGGCAACGCGGTGCTGATCAAGTCGGCCTACCCCTGGGTCGACGAAGTCTCAGGCCCCGCCAGCCTGGCGCAGATGCTCCTGAACAATCCCGATGCCAGCGGCCGGCCGCGCCCCTCGCAGAAGCTCTGCGCCGGCCAGACCCTGCTGTGCAAGGCCCTGGGCCTGAAAGTCCCGGTGTGGGATGCCAAGCGCTTCGACCATGAAGTGCTGTTCGTCGAGGATGTCGGCACGCCCGTCGCCAGCGTTATCCAGACCACCCGCCTGGGCATCCCTCACGGCCGCGATGAGCACTTGATGTACCGCTTTGTCGACGCCGCCTACGCACCCTACTGCACCCGGAACCCGCTACGTCGCGGGCAGGTCGAAGGTCGCGACTATTTGCTGCTCGATTGATCCCTTTCGCAGGAACCGGCGTGCCCGCGGATGGTTTTATCGCGGGCAAGTCCGCTTCTACAGTTAAACCACCGAATAACCGGAGTTGAAAACCTATGGGCCAATGGCTCGACGGAATAACCGGCTGGCTGACGATGAACCCACAATGGCTGGCGGCAGCCGTGTTCATCGTCGCCTGCGTCGAATGCCTGGCGATTGCCGGCCTGATCGTGCCTGGCACCGTGCTGCTGTTCGCCATTGCCGTGATGGCCGGCAGCGGCGCACTGTCCCTGGGTGAAACCCTGGCACTGGGGTTCTTCGGCGGCTTGCTCGGGGATGTGGTGTCCTATCTGCTGGGCCGCCGATTTCACCAGAACATCCGTCGCCTGCCGGGCCTGCGCCATCATCCGGAATGGATCAACGGCGCCGAAGCCTATTTCCAGCGGTATGGCATCGCCAGCCTGTTGGTCGGGCGCTTTATCGGCCCCTTGCGGCCCATGCTGCCGATGGTCGCCGGCATGTTCGACATGTCGTTCCCGCGTTTTTTCTCCGTCAGCCTGCTGGCCGCGGCCGGTTGGACAGTCGCCTACCTGCTGCCGGGCTGGGCCACGGGCGCGGCGATCCGCCTGCCCTTGCCTGAAGGCTTCTGGCCGCAGGCGGGAATAGTCGCCGCCAGCATCGCCGTGCTGCTGGGCCTGAGCATCAACAGCACCGTGCGCCGCCATCGCAAGGCCAGCCCGCTGGTGGCTGGCCTCAGCCTGGCGATCCTGGCGGGGCTGTTCATCGGTTACCCCTACCTGAACCATTTCGATCAGGGCCTGATGGCGCTGGTCCAGGAGCACCGCAGCCCGACACTGGACGAGGTGATGGTGGTGCTCACCCAGTTCGGCGAATTCCGCACCATGCTGTTCGCCAGCGCTCTGGTCACCCTGCTGTTGCTGGTTGCCCGGCAATGGCGGCAAGCGATTTTTGCGGGCGCCACGCTGCTGTGCACCGCGCTGGCCAACACCGGCACCAAGCTCTTCTTTGCCCGCGTGCGTCCGGAAGTCCTGACCGACCCACTGACCAGCTACAGCATGCCCAGCGGCCACAGCTCCGGTTCGTTCGCCCTGTTCCTGACCCTGGCGATACTCGCCGGTCGCGGCCAGCCGCCGCGCATGCGCCTGACCTGGTTGCTGCTGGGCTGCCTGCCGGCGGCCGTGATTGCCGTGTCGCGGATTTACCTGGGCGCGCATTGGCCTTCCGACATCCTTGCCGGCGCCATGCTTGCCGCCTGCGTGTGCGCCGCCAGCCTGTGGTTCGCCCAGCGCCAGACCCCGCTGGAACCCATGCCGGCCAAGATCTGGTGGCTGGTATTGCCGGCGCTGGTAGCGTTGTTCGGTTTCGAGGCAGTCAGGCATCTGCCGCACGCCATGCTGCGTTATGCCTACTAGATAGAGCGAACGCCCCTGTAGCCGCTGCCGCAGGCTGCGATAGGCCGAAGGCCTTCAGCGGTTTCGGAATCTGCGCCCACTGTGTGGGCGATCGCAGCCTGCGGCAGCGGCTACAGGATTGGGATCAGGATCAGGCGAACAGTTCGCCCTGCAACTCGTCCAGCAACGCCTGGATCGCATCCAGGCGTTGCTGCGGATCGTCCAGTTGCAGCAGGTCGATCTTGTCCAGCTCGGAGAACGGCAACAGGTAGGCCAGCTGGTTGGCCAGCGACTGCTGGCCGGTGGCTTCGGTGCCCATGTTCAGGGCTTCGACCATCGGGTGTTCGGCCAGCGCCTTGAGCAAGGCGATCAGGTCCCCGTCTTCATCCTGCAGCGGCCGCTCCGGCGCCTCGTCCAGCCACTCGACTTCAGCCACCCGCAACTGATCGCGCTGCACTTCGCTGCTCAGCACCCTAAAACGCCGCCCGCCCTTGACCCGAATCCCCAGCAGGCCGTTGTCCTGCTGATGGAAGTCGGTGATCAGCGCTTCACAACCCACCCGCGCAAAACCTTCCGGGGCGATGCCCACCTCTTCGCCTTCGAGGATGCATACCACGCCGAAGCCGCTGCCCTGTTTCATGCAGCGACCGATCATGTCCAGGTAGCGCGCCTCGAAAATCTGCAAATCAAGAATGCAGTCGGGGAACAGCACCGTATTCAGCGGGAAAAGCGCCAGGCTCATACAGGTTTCCTTAAACCACCAACGACACCGCCAACGGCAGGAAGACCGCCGTGGCCACACCCATCAGACTCATCGCCAGCGCCGCGAAAGCACCGCACTCATCACTTTCCTGCAAGGCCACCGAAGTGCCCACTGCGTGAGCCGTCATGCCCAGCGCCATGCCTCGGGCTTCCGGGCTATGCACCTGCAGGCGATTGAGGATGGCCGGACCGAAAATCGCCCCGATCACCCCGGTGATCAACACGAATACCGCGGCCAGCGCTGCGACACCGCCAATCTGTTCGGCCACCAGCATGGCGATCGGCGAGGTCACCGATTTCGGCGCCATGGTCATCAGGATCATGTTCTCGGCACCGAACCACCACCCCAGCAATACGCCCAGGCCGGTGGCGACCACCCCTCCAATCACCAGCGTAGTAAATATCGGCCAGAACAACTGTCGAATCCGCCGCAGGTTGAGGTACAGCGGTACGGCCAGCGCCACCGTGGCCGGGCCCAGGAGAACACTGAGGATCTCCGTGCTCTTGCGGTACTCGGCATAGCTCAGGCCGCAGCTGAGCAGCACACCGATCACCAGCAACATGGAGACCAGCACCGGTTGCAGAAAGATCCAGCGGGTTTTCTCGAAGGCCGCGAGCACCAGTTGATAGGCGCCCAGGGTAATGCCGATACCGAACAAGGGATGATGGATCACCGACGTCCAGGCGCCCTGCCAGTCGAACATCATTGGCCGCCCTCCCGATGTCCGTGGCGCTTGACCAGCCGCTGCATCAGCACGCCGACGAAGGCCATGGAGATCACCAGCGACAACACCAGGGCGCCGACTATCGCCCAGAAATCCGCGGCGATATCCGCCGCGTACACCATCACCCCCACCGCGGGCGGCACCAGCAACAGCGGCAGGTAACGCAGGAGGCTGGAGGCGGCCAGGTTCAGCGGCTCGCCTACCTCGCCGCGCGCCACCAGGAAAATCAGCAGCAACAGCAGACCGACAATCGGCCCCGGCAGGATCGGCAGGAACAGATGGTTGATCGCCGTGCCGAGCAATTGAAACAGCACCAGCCATGTCAGACCGCGTAACAACATCTCTCATCCCCCCCGAAAAAACGCCGGGCATTATAAGCACGCGAACGCTATGCACCGGCATTCGCCAAAAGCATGGAAGGTTGACCGGAGCAAACCCCCATGATGATCTACAGTGGGTGGTCAGGGGGTACGCCCCCCGCCCCTTTAGAACGATAAAACCGATGAACCCAAGGAGAGTCTCAATGCCGTATGTTCCTGTTGCAGAGCTCAAAGATTATGTCGGAAAGGAACTAGGACGTTCCGAATGGCTCACCATCGATCAGCAGCGTATCAACCTGTTCGCCGAAGCCACGGGTGACTTCCAGTTCATCCACGTCGACCCGGTGAAAGCCGCCCAGACGCCGTTCGGCGGCACCATCGCCCACGGTTTCCTATCGCTGTCGCTGATCCCGAAACTGATGGAAGACATCCTGATCCTGCCCGAGGGTCTGAAGATGGCGGTCAACTACGGCCTGGACAGCGTGCGCTTCATCCAGCCGGTCAAGGTCGATTCCAGAGTCCGCCTCAAGGTCGATCTGGTGGACGTCACCGAGAAGAAACCCGGCCAATGGCTGCTCAAGGCCACCGCCACACTGGAAATCGAAGGCCAGGAAAAACCAGCCTACATCGCCGAGCCCTTGTCCCTCTGCTTTGTCTGAAACCTTCCTGATGCGAAACAGCTCACGCTGTTTCGCGCAGCCTCTCTATATATAAGCCTCGTTGCTGCGGCATACTCGGTCCCCTAATTATCCGGATCCCGCTATGCGCCCACTTGTACCCCTGGCTCTGACCCTGTTGCTCACCGCATGTGGAGACGGCGAATCGCTGCTGCCTCCCGATGCCCGTCTGCCGGACGGTGGTCGCTACCGCGGCGATGTGGTCAACGGGTTGTTGCAGGGACAAGGCCGCATCGACTACCCCAACGGCAGTTGGTATGCCGGCCAGTTCGACAGCGGCCAGTGGCATGGCCAGGGCGAATGGCACGGCAGCGACGGCGAGATCTACCGCGGACAATTCCAGCAGGGCCTGTTCCACGGCCAGGGCAGCCTGACCACCAAGGACAGCAGCTACACCGGTGGTTTCAAACTGGGCCGGCGCGACGGTGAAGGCACCCTCAAGGAACGCGGCATGACCTACCGCGGCGAATTCAAATCCGACCTGTATTCCGGGCTCGGCCGTCTCGAACTGGAAGACGGCAGCCAGTACCAGGGCCAGTTCTCCCGCGGCAAGCCCAATGGCCAGGGCCAGCGCAGCGATGCCAGCGGCAACCAGTTCAGCGGCCAGTTCGTCGATGGCCAGCTGGAAGGCAACGGCACCTTCAGCAGCGCCGAGGGCGACCTCTACGTCGGCGGCTTCAAACAGAACCAGCTCAGCGGCAAGGGCCGCTACGAAAACGCCGACGGCGATGTCTGGATCGGCCAGTTCAAGGAGGGCGCCCTCAGTGGCAAGGGAGAGCTGATTGGCGTCGACGGCAGCCACTACATCGGCCGTTTCAGCGACTGGCGCTTCAGCGGCCAGGGCCGCCTGAACCTCAGCGACGGCAGCTTCTATATCGGCGGCTTCGAAGGCGACAACTACCAGGGCCACGGCGTGCTGGTGCTGCGCGATGGCTCCGTGCAAAGCGGCGACTGGATCAATGGCCTGCGGGTTCGCGATGCCGACGGCCGACTGTTGCCCGACCCACTGGAGACCGGCCTGCTGGCCCAGGGCCGCCTGCTCGACGACGCCCTCGGCGCGGTACCGGCGTCGACCCCCGCCATCGAGCTCTACAGCCTGACGCTGGCCGGCGATGGCAAGCAAAGCGTGTTTCTGCGCGAGGCCGACTATGTCAGCAACATGCTCGCCACCCGCTTCGGCGCCTACGGGCAGATCCGCCTGGTCAACCACCGCGACCGCCTCGACAGCCGGCCCATGGCCACCCGGGAAAACCTGCGGCGCGCGGTACAGGTCCTGGCCGAACGCAGCGGCCCGGAAGACCTGCTGTTTATCTACCTGACCAGCCACGGCACCAGCGAACACGAACTGGTGCTCGACCAGCCACGCCTGGAGCTGGCCGACCTGCCGGCCGACGAGTTGGCCGCGGTACTGGCGCCACTGAAGAACCGCGACAAGATCATCGTGATCTCGGCCTGTTATTCCGGCGGGTTCATTCCCGCGCTCAAGGATGAGCGGACCCTGATCATGACCGCTTCGCAGGCCGACCGCGTATCGTTCGGCTGCTCGGAAGAAGCCGACTTCACCTACTTCGGCGACGCCCTGTTCGCCCAGGCGCTGAACCAGACCGACGACCTGGAACAGGCCTTCAAGCTGGCCAGGGCGACCGTGGCCGAACGTGAACTGGCGGACAACTTCGAAGCCTCCGAACCGCAGATCTGGGCGCCCAAGGGGGTCTTGGCGCACTGGCAGCATCTGCGCAAGCAACAAGCACGAAAGGCGCTGCAAAGCGCCGCCAACGACAGCAAGGAAGCAAAGAGCAACTAAGCTGAAACAGTATCAAGGGGGAAACACTATGTACTTGACGCCTCAGCATATCTTGCTCGCCGGCGCGACCGGCCTGACTGGCGAGCACTTGCTCGACCGCCTGCTCAACGAACCCACGGTAACCCGCGTACTGGCGCCCAGCCGGCGGCCCTTGAGCGAACATCCGCGCCTGGAAAACCCGGTCGGCGAGCCGGCGGTACTCCTGCCGCAGCTCAGCGGCCGGGTGGACCTGGCGTTCTGCTGCCTGGGCACCACCCTCAAGAAAGCCGGCTCCGAACAGGCGTTCCGCGCCGTCGACCTGGACCTGGTGGTGGCCTTCGGCAAACGCGCGCGGGAGATGGGGGCGCGGCACCTGGTGGTGATCAGCGCCCTGGGCGCGGACGCGAAATCCTCGATTTTCTACAACCGGGTCAAAGGCGAAATGGAACAGGCGCTGAAGGCCCAGGACTGGCCGCAACTGACTATTTGCCGGCCGTCGCTGCTGCTTGGCGAACGCATCGAACCGCGTCTCGCCGAACAGCTGGCCGGCCCGCTGTCCAAGCTGATTCCCGGCAAATACCACGGCATCGAAGCCTGCCATCTGGCCCGGGCCATGTGGCGCCTGGCGCTGGAAGAGCAGGATGGAGTGCGGATCGTCGAGTCCGACGAATTGCGCAAGCTGGGCAAATAAACGCCATGGATCGCGCCTGTAGCCGCTGCCGCAGGCTGCGATCGACTGCGCAGCAGGCGCAATGCTGACGACGCGATTTGCCGCACCACCGCGCCGCCCGCCTCTACGGCCGCTACGCGACCGATCGCCGCCTTCGGCAGCGGCTACAAGGTCGTTACAACCCGCCTGTAGCCTGGAAACCAACCCCCAATACCGTCAGCACCGACAGCGGCAACAGCAGCGTGTCGAGCAAGGCGCTGGCCGGCAGATCGACACCCGGATAGCTCGGCGCTTCGGCACCGAAGCGATCCATCGGGCAACAACCGCCCTGCATCACATACAGATCCAGGCGCGTCCCGGAATACACCACCGGTGCGCCTGGCTTGGCCGCGTTCAGCGTGCGTGCCGTGGCGCAGCCGCCCAGTTGCAGGGCGACCAGCAGGATCAGCAGCGACTTACTCATCGCTGCTCAGGTGATGCTCGCCCCACCGCGGCAGCATGTCTTGCGGGATGTTCAACAGGTTGAGAATCCGCGCCACGACAAAATCCACCAGGTCGTCGATGGTCTGCGGCTGGTGATAGAAACCCGGAGAAGCCGGCAGAATGGTCACGCCCATGTTCGACAGCTTGAGCATGTTTTCCAGGTGGATGCTCGAGTAAGGCGCCTCGCGCGGTACCAGGATCAACTGGCGGCGTTCCTTCAGGGTGACGTCCGCCGCCCGCTCGATCAGGTTGTTGCAGGCGCCCGTGGCGATGGCCGACAAGGTACCGGTGGAGCAAGGCACCACCACCATCGCCGCCGGCGAACCGGAGCCCGAGGCCACCGGCGACATCCAGTCTTCCTTGCCATACACGCGGATCTGCCCGGCTGCCGCACCGGTGTACTCGGTGAGGAAGGCCTGCATGGTCTGCGGCTTGGATGGCAGGGTCACGTCGGTCTCGGTCGCCATCACCAACTGCGCGGCCTTGGAGATCAGGAAGTGCACTTCACGATCTTCGCGCACCAGACAATCGAGCAGGCGCAGGCCGTACTGGGCGCCCGAGGCGCCGGTCATCGCCAGGGTGATGCGTTCCGGACCGTTGTTCATCGCAGTGCCTCGGCCAGCTTGCCGTGCAGGCCGCCGAAGCCGCCGTTGCTCATGATCACCACGTGGGTGCCCGGCTTGGCCTGGCTCTTCACCCGCTCGATGATGCCTTCCAGGGAGTCGCTGACAATCGACGGCACGCTGCACAGCGCGGCGGTGGCGCCCAGGTCCCAGCCGAGATTGGCCGGCGCATACCAGACCACCTGATCGGCCTGGTTGACGCTTTCCGGCAGCCCGTCACGGTGGGCGCCGAGCTTCATGGAGTTGGAGCGCGGCTCGATGATCGCGATCAATGGCGCATCGCCGATGCGCTTGCGCAAGCCGTCCAGGGTGGTGGCGATGGCGGTCGGGTGGTGAGCGAAGTCGTCGTAGATGGTGATGCCATGGACTTCAGCCACCTTCTCCATCCGCCGCTTGACGCTCTTGAACGCGCTCAGCGCAGCGATGCCCATGGATGGCACCACACCGACATGGCGCGCCGCGGCCAGGGTCGCCAGGGCGTTGGCGACGTTGTGCTGGCCGGTCAGGTCCCACTCGACCACGCCTTGGGCCTCGCCTTCGAACATCACTTCGAACTTCGAGCCGTCTTCGCTGAGCAGCTTGACCTGCCATTGGCCGCCGGCGCCGGTGGTTTGCACCGGGGTCCAGCAGCCCATGTCGATCACCCGTTGCAGGGCCGGCTCGGTGGTCGGGTGGATGACCAGGCCTTCGCTCGGGATGGTCCGCACCAAGTGGTGGAACTGCCGCTCGATCGCCGGCAGATCGGGAAAGATGTCCGCGTGATCGAACTCGAGATTGTTCAGGATCGCCGTGCGCGGACGGTAGTGCACGAACTTCGAGCGCTTGTCGAAGAAGGCGCTGTCGTATTCATCGGCCTCGATCACGAAGAACGGTGTGCCGCCCAGGCGGGCCGACACCGAGAAATTCTGCGGCACGCCACCGATCAGGAAGCCCGGGCTCATGCCCGCATGCTCCAGCACCCAGGCCAGCATGCTGCTGGTGGTGGTCTTGCCGTGCGTGCCGGCCACCGCCAGCACCCAACGGCCTTGCAGCACATGGTCAGCCAGCCATTGCGGGCCGGAAACATAGGGCAGGCCCTTGTTCAGCACATATTCCACCGCCGGGTTGCCGCGGGACATGGCATTGCCGATCACCACCAGGTCCGGTGCCGGGTCAAGCTGGGCCGGGTCGTAACCCTGGGTCAACTCGATGCCCTGGGCCTCGAGCTGGGTGCTCATCGGCGGGTAGACGTTGGCATCGGAGCCGGTGACATGATGGCCCAGTTCTTTGGCCAGAACCGCCATCGAGCCCATGAAGGTGCCGCAAATACCGAGAATATGAATGTGCATAGAAGGCCTCGTAAAACATCGAGGCAGGTTAGCGTAGAGGGCTGCAAATCGCACTCTTTAGCTGATGGGGGAACAGGCTGTTGTCACTGCCGGAGGTTGTGACGAGTTCTGTGGGGCTTTTGCCGGGGAATCGCTCGAACGCCGCTGGAGCCTTGGACCGCGGTTACCGATGTATCGGCGGCTGCGCCGTCTATCGCGAGCAAGCTTCACTGCTACAGATACAGTGCGCATTCCTGTAGGAGCAGCCGGTCGACGCTCGATTGTTCGCGATGAACGATAACGCGGTGCCGCGCCTAGCGAGCAATCCCATGCTTGCGCAGCTTTCTATAAAGGGTGTTGCGGCTCACCCCCAGCTGCTCGGCGGTGTGGGTCATATGCCAGCGCTGTTGTTCCAGCACATTGAGCAAGGCCAGGCGTTCGGCATCGTCCAACGGGTATCCGCCCGCCTCCTCGGCAGCTGCCGGCATTGGCGCCGGACGGCCCTGGCGAATCATCGCCGGCACATCCTCCAGGCCGATGCGTCCGTCGTCGCAGAGCGCCGCCAGGGTGCGCAATACGTTGCGCAGTTGCCGCACGTTGCCTGGCCAGTGGAAGTCCAGCAGGGCCTGGCGTGCCGGGCCGTCGAGCGAGACCAGCTGGTCGCCGGCCTCTTGCGCCAGGAGAAAATCCAGCAACTGGGATTTGTCGCTGCGCTCGCGCAGCGCCGGCAAGGCGATTTCCAGGCCATTGAGCCGGTAATACAAATCCTCGCGGAAGCTGCCATCCCGCACCCGCTCCAGCAGGTCCCGGTGAGTGGCGCTGATGATGCGTACGTTGACCGCCTGCGGCTCGCCGCCGATAGGCACCACCATGCGATCTTCCAGCACCCGCAACAGGCGGGTCTGCAAGGCCAGCGGCATATCGCCGATTTCATCGAGGAACAGCGTGCCGCCATCGGCCTGCTGCAACTTGCCGCGCATGCCTTCCTTGCGTGCCCCGGTGAAGGTGCCGCCGCGATAACCGAACAGCTCGCTTTCGATCAGGCTTTCGGGAATGGCCGCGCAGTTCAAGGCAACGAAGGCTTTCTCCGCCCGCTGGCTGGCATGGTGCACCGCCTTGGCGAACGCCTCCTTGCCGGAGCCGGTTTCGCCGTTGATCAACAGCGGCACATCGCGCTCGAACACGCGCAAGGATTTGCGGAAGTCGTCTTGCAGGGCCGCATCGCCCAGGCAGATCTCGGGCAGGCGCGGACGCTCCAGCGCCTGCGCCCTCGGCGGCAGCGGTTGCGGCACGCTGCGCGGCTGGCCACGCAACACCGCGAACAGATGCCGCCCATCACGGGTGCGCAGCGGCCAGCTGGCGCTGGCATTGACACTGGCGCGGCCCAGCAACTCGTCCAGCGAGCAGTCGAAAAAAGCTTCCACCGGCTTGCCCAGCAAGCCGCCGCGAATATGCCCCAGCAGGTTCAAGGCGCTCTGGTTCACCGCGCTGATCCGCCCTTCCCCGTCGAATGCCAGCAAGCCTTCGCTGAACAAGCCGACGGACTCGGCCTGCAGGTGAAAACGCAGCAGCCATTGATTGTCGAAATAACGCAGGAAATAGCAGCTCTCGATCATCTTCGCCGAGAGGTTGACCAGGGCCATGGTGTGGAACTGGCTCTGGCGCGACACATCCGGGCGCGCCGAGGAAACGTCGAGCACCGCCAGCAGTTCACCGTGAGGGTCGAACACCGGGCTGGCCGAGCAAGTCAGGCCGGTATGGCGGCCACGGAAATGTTCGTCCTGGTGGATGGTCAGGGACTGGCGCTCCACCAGGCAGGTGCCGATGCCGTTGGTGCCCTCGCAGGCCTCGCTCCAGTCGGCGCCGAGCCAGAGCCCGGCGCGTTCGAAAATCTTGCGCTCGGCGGGCGCGGTGACACAGTTGAGGATCACCCCGCGGGCGTCGGTCAGCAGCACCGCATGGCCGGCGCCGGACAGCTGCTGGTGCAGGCTGGTCATCTCGTTGCCGGCGATCTGCAGCACCTGCTGCAGGCGTTCGCGGCTTTCCAGCAGACGTCCGTGCTCGAGCACGGTGGGCGCCATGCTCAGGGCCGGGTCGAGGTGATAGTCCTCCAGGCAACGCAGCCAGGAGCGGGCGATGGAAGGATCGCTGCCGGGCCCCTGCAGATGGGCCTTGCCTTGGGTCACGGTCAGCACTTGCTGGGCGTGCCGGGTGAGGTGATTGCTGTGCATTTCTTATTGTTCTCCTGCTGCGCTGACTGCTCAGAAGGCACCCACCTGTAGCCGCTGCCGCAGGCTGCGCCAAGCCCCGCAGGGGCTTCCGCGATCTGAAGAGCAGCGCCCGCTTCGCGGTCGTTCGCAGCCTGCGGCAGCGGCTACAGAAGAGTTCTTCAGATCCTCGCGGCCCACCAGCATCCTCCAGCCATGGATGCATTGCAATGCTGCTTCGACCAATGAGTCACAGGCTGTGCCACAAGCGGTACAAAGTGTCACCCGGCCTGTGCCACAACTGCCACATACGCCCGGTACGCAGCCGCTGAAACATTCGTAAACCCTTGATTTTCCTGGCCCGCAACGCAGTGGCCCGGGCTTTGCTCTACGCTTTTACAAGCGCAACAGCGCGTCCTCCCCTATAAGCACAAAAGCCAGGAGATACCCACCATGCGTTATGCACACCCCGGTACTGAAGGCGCTATCGTTTCGTTCAAGAGCAAATACGGTAACTACATCGGCGGCGAATTCGTCGCGCCTGTCAAAGGTCAGTACTTCACCAATACCTCGCCAGTAAACGGCCAACCGATCGCCGAGTTCCCGCGTTCCACCGCCGAAGACATCGAGAAAGCCCTGGACGCCGCCCATGCCGCCGCCGACGCCTGGGGTGCTACCTCGGCACAGGCCCGCTCGCTGATCCTGCTGAAAATCGCCGACCGCATCGAGCAGAACCTCGAACTGCTGGCCATCACCGAAACCTGGGACAACGGCAAGGCCGTGCGGGAAACTCTCAACGCCGACATCCCCCTGGCCGCCGACCACTTCCGCTACTTCGCTGGCTGCCTGCGGGCCCAGGAAGGCAGCGCCGCGGAAATCGACGGCAACACCGTGGCCTATCACATTCACGAACCGCTGGGCGTGGTCGGGCAGATCATCCCGTGGAACTTTCCGCTGTTGATGGCCGCCTGGAAACTCGCCCCGGCCCTGGCCGCCGGCAACTGCGTGGTACTCAAGCCGGCCGAGCAGACCCCGCTGGGCATCTGCGTGCTGATGGAGCTGATCGGCGACCTGCTGCCGCCGGGCGTGCTCAACGTGGTGCAAGGCTTCGGCAAAGAAGCCGGCGAAGCCCTGGCCACCAGCAAGCGCATCGCCAAGATCGCCTTCACCGGTTCGACGCCAGTGGGCTCGCACATCATGAAATGCGCCGCCGAGAACATCATCCCGTCCACCGTGGAACTGGGCGGCAAGTCGCCGAACATCTTCTTCGCCGACATCATGCAGGCCGAACCGAGCTTCATCGAAAAGGCCGCCGAAGGCCTGGTGCTGGCGTTCTTCAACCAGGGCGAAGTCTGCACCTGCCCGTCGCGCGCACTGGTGGAAGAGTCGATCTACGACGAGTTCATGCAAGTGGTGATGAAAAAGGTCGAGCAGATCAAGCGCGGCGACCCGCTGGACACCGACACCATGGTCGGCGCCCAGGCGTCCGAGCAGCAGTTCGACAAGATCCTCTCGTACCTGGAAATCGCCAAGGGCGAAGGCGCGCAGCTGCTGACCGGCGGCAAGGTGGAGAAACTCGAGGGCAACCTGGCCAGCGGTTATTACATCCAGCCGACCCTGCTCAAGGGCAACAACAAGATGCGTGTGTTCCAGGAAGAAATCTTCGGCCCGGTGGTGAGCATCACCACCTTCAAGGACGAAGCCGAAGCCCTGGCGATTGCCAACGACACCGAGTTCGGCCTTGGCGCCGGCCTCTGGACCCGCGACATCAACCGCGCCTACCGCATGGGCCGGGCGATCAAGGCCGGTCGTGTGTGGACCAACTGCTACCACCTGTACCCCGCCCACGCGGCGTTCGGCGGTTACAAGAAGTCCGGCGTCGGCCGTGAAACCCACAAGATGATGCTCGACCACTACCAGCAGACCAAAAACCTGCTGGTGAGCTACGACATCAACCCGCTGGGCTTCTTCTAAAAACCAGCAACGCCAGGGACAAGGGTGAAGCCGCCAACGCGGTTTCACCCTTGGGGGCCGCTCGCGCAAGCTCGCGATGACGACCTCAAGGCAGAACACTCCATCGCCTTGCAACACCGATCCGGTCTGCCGACCGGGCACAACAATAAGAACAGGTGAACCCTTATGCCTAGCGAACATACCGGCGTGCAGTCGGCTGGCTCTTCGGTCGACTTTGAAAAAGTCGGCTCCGACTATTTCCAACAACGCGAACTGAAAAAAGGCGCGGCAGGCTGGGTCCTGCTGGTGGGCCTGGGCGTGGCCTACGTCATCTCCGGCGACTACGCAGGCTGGAACTTCGGCCTGGCCCAGGGCGGCTGGGGCGGCATGTTCCTCGCCACCCTGCTGATGGCCACCATGTACCTGTGCATGTGCTTTTCCCTGGCCGAGCTGTCCTCGATGATCCCCACCGCTGGCGGTGGCTACGGTTTCGCCCGCAGCGCCTTCGGCCCCTGGGGTGGCTTCCTCACCGGCACCGCGATCCTCATCGAATATGCGATCGCCCCAGCGGCGATCGCGGTGTTTATCGGCGCCTATTGCCAATCGCTGTTCGGCATCGGCGGCTGGATGATCTACCTGGCGTTCTACATCGTGTTCATCGCCATCCATATCTTCGGGGTCGGCGAGGCACTGAAGCTGATGTTTATCATCACTGCCGTGGCCGCCATCGCCCTGGGCGTATTCCTGGTGGCGATGGTGCCGCACTTCTCGGTGGCCAACCTGCTGGATATCCCGGTCACCGAGGCCGTGGGCGCCAGCAGCTTCCTGCCGTTCGGTTATGTCGGTGTGTGGGCGGCGATTCCCTACGCCATCTGGTTCTTCCTGGCGGTCGAAGGCGTCCCGCTGGCCGCGGAAGAAACCAAGAACCCCAAGCGCGACCTGCCCCGCGGCCTGATCGGCGCCATGCTGGTGCTGCTGAGCTTCGCCCTGCTGATCCTGGTGATCGGCCCCGGCGGCGCGGGGGCCAACGCCCTGCTGACCTCCGGCAACCCGCTGGTGGAAGCCTTGGCCAAGGCCTACGGCGGCTCGACCTGGATGGGCAGCTTCGTCAACCTGGTGGGTCTGGCCGGCTTGATCGCCAGCTTCTTCTCGATCATCTACGCCTACTCGCGGCAGATTTTCGCCCTGTCCCGCGCGGGTTACCTGCCGCGCAAGCTGTCGGAAACCAACAAGAGCAAGGCGCCGGTCCTGGCGCTGGTGATCCCCGGCATCATCGGTTTCGGCCTGTCGCTGACCGGCCAGGGCGACCTGCTGATCCTGGTGGCGGTGTTCGGCGCGACCATCTCCTACGTGCTGATGATGGCCGCGCACATCACCCTGCGCATCCGCCGCCCCAAAATGGATCGTCCGTACCGCACCCCGGGCGGCATCTTCACCTCCGGCGTGGCCCTGGTACTGGCCTGCATCGCCGTGGTGGCGGGCTTCCTGGTGGATCCGCGGGTGGTCATTGGCGCCGCGATCATCTATGGAGTATTAATTGCTTACTTTGCTTTCTACAGTCGGCATCACTTGGTAGCAGGCACGCCCGAAGAAGAATTCGCGGCCATTCAGAAAGCTGAAGAAGCCTTGCACTAACCGCCGAAAACCTCGACGCAGGGGCCACGTCCCTGCGTCGTCACGGAGAACCTGTATGGCAAGTTTCGCCCACACCGTCGGCGCCCAGACCTACCGCTTCGACAGCCTCAAGGAGGTCATGGCCAAGGCCAGCCCGGCGCGTTCCGGGGACTTCCTGGCCGGCGTCGCCGCCCTCAACGACGGCGAGCGGGTCGCCGCGCAAATGACCCTGGCGGATATTCCGCTCAAGCATTTCCTCGAAGAAGCGCTGATTCCCTACGAGACCGATGAAGTCACCCGGTTGATCATCGACACCCACGACAAGGCCGCCTTCGCCACCGTCAGCCACCTCACGGTCGGCGGCTTTCGCGACTGGCTGCTCAGCGACGCCGCCGACGAACAGAGCCTGCGTGCCCTGGCACCCGGGCTAACCCCGGAAATGGCCGCTGCCGTGTCGAAGATCATGCGTGTCCAGGACCTGGTGCTGGTGGCGCAGAAGATCCGCGTGGTCACCCGGTTCCGCGGCACCCTGGGCCTGCGTGGACGGCTGTCGACCCGCCTGCAGCCCAACCACCCGACCGACGAACCGGCGGGTATCGCCGCGAGCATTCTCGACGGCCTGCTCTACGGCAACGGCGACGCCATGATCGGCATCAACCCGGCCACCGACAGCATCGCCTCGATCTGCGCCCTGCTGGAAATGCTCGACGCCATCATCCAGCGTTATGAAATCCCCACCCAGGCCTGCGTGCTGACCCACGTCACCACCTCCATCGAGGCGATCAACCGTGGCGTGCCGCTGGACCTGGTGTTCCAGTCGATCGCCGGCACCGAGGCGGCCAACGCCAGTTTCGGCATCAACCTCAATGTGTTGCAGGAAGGCTACGAGGCCGGCCTGAGCCTCAAGCGCGGCACCCTGGGGCAGAACCTGATGTATTTCGAGACCGGCCAGGGCAGCGCGCTGTCGGCCAACGCCCACTTCGGCGTCGACCAGCAGACCTGCGAAACCCGCGCCTATGCCGTGGCCCGGCACTTCAAGCCGTTCCTGGTGAACACCGTGGTTGGCTTCATCGGCCCGGAGTACCTGTACAACGGCAAGCAGATCATCCGCGCCGGCCTGGAAGACCATTTCTGCGGCAAGCTGCTGGGCGTGCCCATGGGGTGCGACATCTGCTACACCAACCACGCCGAAGCCGACCAGGACGACATGGACACCCTGCTGACCCTGCTGGGCGTGGCCGGGATCAACTTCATCATGGGCATCCCCGGCTCCGACGACATCATGCTCAATTACCAGACCACCTCCTTTCACGACGCGCTCTACGCCCGCCAGACCCTGGGCCTGAAACCGGCGCCGGAGTTCGAGCAGTGGCTGGCGAAAACCGGCATCTTCACCCAGCCCGACGGCAAGGTGCAGTTCGGCCACAACCTGCCGCCGGCCTTCCGCCAGGCACTGGCACAGCTTCAGTAAGGACAGGCTTATGGACAAACATCCGACCGACAGCCAGAACCCCTGGCTGGAGCTGCGCCGCCTGACCCCGGCGCGTATCGCCCTGGGCCGCACCGGCACCAGCCTGCCCACCGGCGCCCAATTGGACTTCCAGTTCGCCCATGCCCAGGCCCGCGATGCGGTGCACCTGCCCTTCGACCATGCCGGGCTGAGCAGCCAACTGGCCGAACGCGGTCGCGACAGCCTGCTGCTGCACAGCGCCGCCAGCGATCGCCACAGCTACCTGCAACGCCCGGACCTGGGGCGCAAGCTCAGCGACGATTCGGCCCAGGCCCTGCGCGATCATGCATCCGCCAACCCGGGCGGGGTGGATCTGGCGGTGGTCGTGGCGGACGGTTTGTCGGCGCTGGCGGTGCATCGGCATACCCTGCCGTTTCTCGCCCGTTTTGAAGAACAGACCGCGGCCGAAGGCTGGTCGCTGTCGCCGGTAATCCTCGTGGAACAGGGCCGGGTGGCGGTGGCCGACGAAATCGGCGAGCTGCTCGGGGCGAAAATGACCGTGATCCTGATCGGCGAACGCCCGGGCCTCAGCTCACCGGACAGCCTGGGGCTGTATTTCACCTACAACCCGAAGGTCGGGCTCACCGATGCCTATCGCAACTGCATTTCCAACGTGCGCCTGGAGGGCCTGAGCTACGGCATGGCGGCCCACCGCTTGCTGTACCTGATGCGCGAGGCCTGCAGGCGGCAGCTCTCGGGGGTCAACCTGAAAGACGAGGCCCAGGTGAACACGCTGGACAGCGACTCGCCCGACACCACCAAGGGCAATTTCCTGCTGGGGCCTGCAAAGCCATGACTTTTCGAGACGATTGCGCTTTTTCCAGGCTTTAGGCAGCATCGAAACACGGCTGCCCGAGTAATGAACCGTTTGCCGTCGTATCCATTCGAAGTTGAGGACAACTCATGCGGATTACTCAAGCGACCCTCGAACACCTGGATCTGTTGACCCCCCTGTTCGTCAAATACCGCGAGTTCTATGGCGCCCTGCCTTTTCCGGACTCGTCCCGGGCCTTCCTGGAAAAGCGCCTGCGCCGCAAGGAATCGGTGATCTACCTGGCCCTGCCCGACGATGACGACAAGAAACTCCTCGGTTTCTGTCAGCTCTACCCCAGCTTTTCCTCCCTGTCCCTGAAGCGCGTGTGGATCCTCAACGATATCTACGTCGCCGAAGACGCTCGCCGACAACTGGTGGCCGACAACCTGATCCGCACCGCGAAGAAAATGGCCAAGGACACCCAGGCCGTACGCATGCGTGTCTCCACCAGCAGTGACAACGAAGTGGCACAGAAAACCTATGAATCCATCGGTTTTCGCGAAGATACCGAGTTCAAGAACTACATATTGCCGATCAGCGACGACTAAACCCCTCTGCAACCGCCCGATCACAACCTTCGACAGCGCCTGGGAAGACGCTGCCGAAGGCCACGATCTTTCGCCTTTGGCCAGCCAGCGCCGTCAAGACATCCCTCGCTACAAACTCAACGCCCATTTCACCTATCAGGTCTTATAATGCCGACCTTTTCGGGGCGTAAGATGAATCTGCGCCAGCTGTAAGTTTTTGCCCCAGTCATCGCACAGGCCCGCCGAGTCGGGCCGTCACCACAGGTGCCCCAATGGATTTCAACCCGATCGACCTCATCCTCCATCTCGACGTTTACCTCGACATGTTGGTGACCAACTACGGGCCATGGATCTACGCCATCCTGTTCCTGGTGATTTTCTGCGAGACCGGCCTGGTGGTGACGCCGTTCCTGCCTGGCGACTCCCTGCTGTTCATCGCCGGCGCGGTCGCCGCCGGTGGCGCCATGGACCCGGTGCTGCTCGGCGGCTTGCTGATGCTGGCGGCGATCCTCGGCGACAGCACCAACTACATCATCGGGCGAACGGTGGGCGAGCGACTGTTCAGCAACCCGAACTCGAAAATCTTCCGCCGCGACTACCTGCAAAAGACCCACGACTTCTACGACCGGCACGGCGGCAAAACCGTGACCCTGGCGCGTTTCCTGCCGATCATCCGTACCTTCGCCCCCTTCGTCGCCGGCGTGGCCAAGATGCCGTACCCGCGCTTCTTCGCCTTCAGTGTGGCCGGCACCATCCTGTGGGTCGGCGGCCTGGTGACCCTGGGCTACTTCTTCGGCAACGTGCCATTCATCAAGAAAAACCTGTCGCTGCTGGTGGTGGGCATCATCCTGCTGTCGCTGGTGCCGATGATCATCGGCGTGGTGCGCAGCCGCCTGGGCCGCTCGGCGGCAAAGGCTGAAAGCCACTGATCGCTATGTGGCCCCTCAGTGCCTGGCGCCGCCGGCGTCGGCTGGCCAAGCACCCGGTTGCCGATGAAATGTGGCAACGGGTGCGCCAGCACCTGCCCTTTCTCGACGGCCTGAGCGATGCCGAGGACCAGTGGTTGCGGGAAACCAGCGTCCTGTTTCTCGACGACAAGCACCTGAGCGCCCTGCCCGGGGTCGAGCTGCACCAGTTCGAACGCCTGCTGCTGGCCGCCCAGGCCCAGTTGCCGCTATTGCACCTGGGAGATTTGAACTGGTACCAGGGCTTCCACGAAATCGTCCTCTACCCCGACGACTTCCTCAGCCCCCAGCGCCATCGCGATGCCAGTGGCGTCGAACATGAATGGGACGGCGAACACAGCGGTGAAGCCTGGCAACAGGGCCCGATCATCCTGGCCTGGCCCGGCGTGCTCGCCAGCGGCGGCTGGGAAGCCTACAACCTGGTGATCCACGAGCTGGCGCACAAGCTGGACATGCTCAACGGCGACGCCAACGGCCTGCCGCCGCTGCACAGCGACATGCGCATCAGCGACTGGGCGCAGGTGATGCAGGCGGCCTACGACGACCTCAACCGCCAGCTCGATCACAACCCGGACGCCGAAACCGCCATCGACCCTTACGCCGCGGAAAACCCCGCGGAATTCTTCGCCGTCACCAGCGAGTACTTCTTCAGCGCCCCGGATCTGCTGCACGAGGCCTATCCGAAGGTCTACCAGCAACTGCAGCTGTTTTACCGGCAGAATCCGCTGGCCCGGCTCCAGCAATTGCAGGCCAGCGACCCGCACTACCAGCAACACTGAGGCGTCCTGCCGGAACGCGCCCGCTGGCGAAATAATCGTCGATCCTGACGGGTGTCTCTGAACTAAACAGGCTGCGGCGACTCTTCTTTTCGCAAGCAATCGAGCGTCGACCGACGGCTCCTGCATAGGGTTCGCGGCGTTTGGCCCAAGGCGTCCATACGTCCTTCGGTACGTGGCATAGCCCTTGGAATATGCCTATAATCGCCGCCACTTTTTGGTCAATCCGGCCAAGACATTTTGGTCAACTAACGGGGGCATCGCCCAATGAGCTACAGCAAGATTCCGGCTGGCAAAGACCTGCCGAACGACATCTACGTCGCAATCGAGATTCCGGCCAACCACGCGCCGATCAAATACGAAATCGACAAAGACAGCGATTGCCTGTTCGTTGACCGTTTCATGGCCACCCCGATGTTCTACCCGGCCAACTACGGCTACATCCCGAACACCCTGGCCGACGACGGCGACCCCCTCGACGTGCTGGTCGTGACCCCTTACCCGGTGGCTCCAGGCTCGGTCATCCGCGCCCGTCCGGTCGGCATCCTGAACATGACCGATGACGGCGGCGGCGATGCCAAAGTCATCGCTGTACCACACGACAAGCTGTCCCAGCTGTATGTCGACGTGAAGGAGTACACCGACCTGCCGCCACTGCTGATTCAGCAGATCGAGCACTTCTTCGCGAACTACAAAGATCTCGAAAAAGGCAAATGGGTGAAGATCGAAGGCTGGGACGGCGCCGACGCCGCCCGCGCCGCGATCACGAAGTCGGTTGCCGCCTACAAAGGCTAAGCAGCTGCAAGCTTCCAGCGCCAAGCTTCAAGAAAAAGCCCTGCTGACCCGGGGCTTTTTTATGCCTGTCGAATGCCCTCCCCGTAGGAGCGAGGCTTGCCCGCGATCTCCCCAGAACAACACTCCATCCCCCGCCAATCACACCCTCCGATACAAAACGCCTCTGCTTTTCACCCTCGTCACAGGCTCCGGCTAACGCTTTGCGCTGGGAATTCTCTTCGAATATCAGTATGCTGCGCCCCACCTTTGCGCATCGACCTGTTCAACCGGTCAGATCCGCCCGACGCGGCAGATGATTTTCTCGCCAAGTCCCACAGCCAGCCGCAAGAGCTGGGTGTACGTTTTGCAGGCTGGTGCGGTTTACCAAAAATGAACCAAGCCAGTCCCCGAGAAGCCGGCCACAAGCCGGCTTTTTAATGCCTGGAAAACCCTGTTCATGCGTAACCCGATGGGACCGGACAGGTCATCGGCCCCCGTTTCTGCCCCGGCAAAAGTAAGGTTCTTCGCTTTCTATTGAGCGACTTTTCCTAGAAACTCCCACCCGCTTGCGCCTGTGAAACCTGCTGTCTAGGCTCGGCCTGTCACTGCTTATTCAGTGATCGGGTTTAGCAGCTCGAAACATCACATTGGGCGCATCGATGTCACCGGTCGGTAGATTTTTTATTCTGCCTGTCATGGTGGCTGTGCGCAGGGCATCTTCGGATGCGTCGGTTTTCCAATGTGACCGGCCTGCTAACCTGCGTACAGCTGCCACCCCATCGTTTAGCAGCGACATCTGGCAGCTCCACTCACGTTGGAGATGCACCATGAAAAAGCTTGTTCCCGATCCGCCCCTGCCCGGGCAATTCAGAACCCCCGAGCACGATCTCGCCACCCAGCGCATCCGCCTGGCCCTGGCCGCGAATACAGCTGAAACCTCAATCCTCGGCAACCTGAAAGCCACCGCCCCGGCGTCAGCGCCGAAGAGGCCTTGGTGCATGTGTCGCTACTACTGGATTGCGCGGTACAGGTCAGCGACGAGATCAGCGAACGCGCCAGCGGTGTGGAGCGCGGGCTGATCTGGTCGATGATCCACTCGATGGAGATGGCCAATGCCGTAGTGAGCGCGTTGCTCGACACTAACCGGCCGGCCGAGGCTGGCGCGGGGCGTTAAAAATCGGCGAACGCTGGAACGGGGCGAAGCTCATTCGCCCCGTGCTCCATGAATTCCCGCCAGGCGTGTTAGGCAGGACCGCCCCCCCGACATTGGCGGCTCGGCCCAGCCATCAAGACGCCCCATGTACCCGCGCCGTCATGTCCAACCCCAGTGCACGCATCACCGCCAGCAGGGTCTTCAGGGTCGGGTTGCCCTTGTCGCTGAACGAGCGATACAGCTGCTCGCGGGACAGCCCGGTTTCATGGGCCAGTTCGGTCATGCCCTTGGCCCGCGCCACCACACCCAGGGCTTTGGCGATATAGCCGGCATCGCCGGTTTCGAAGGCGTCCGCCATGAACAGGGCGATGGCTTGCGGGTCGCGCAAGGCCGTGGCGGGGTCATAGTCGAATAGCGGTTCGTTCATGATCGACTCCAACGACGGGCCAGGTATTTGGCCAGTTCGATATCGCGGCTCTGGCGACTCTTGTCGCCGCCGCACAACAGGATGACGAGTTGCAAGCCGCGCTGCTGGAAGTAAACCCGGTAGCCCGGCCCGTAATGGATGCGCAACTCACTGACGCCTTCGCCCACCGGGGACACGTCCCCGGCAAGACCGTTGGCCAGGCGAAAAATCCGCGCAGCAATCAACGCCCTGGCTCTGGAATCCTTGAGCCTGTTTTCCCACTCCATAAAGGTCGCGGTCTGTTTGATCTCGATCATCCCGCGACTGTAGTTTGAAGACTACAGCATTTGAAAGCGTATTTGTATTGCAAAGCGCTGCCAACGCACAGGCCGATAGCGATCCGGGCCACAGCGTGTTGAAATCGAGCACTCGGTCATAAATCTGATGTCTCAACGGCTCAATGTCTTAACTCCTGTAAGGACGTCCCCATGAGAAAGCTGTTCCCCCTGCTGCTCCTCGCCGCGGCTTTCCATCAGCCCCTCGCCTTCGCCGACTGCGCCAGCTCGCCCAAGCCGGTGGCCGAGGCCTTCTACAACTGGTACCTGCAGAGTTTCAGCAACGAAAAAGACCCGATCACCGATGACCTGCCGCACCTGCAGCAGTACGTCACGCAAACGCTGATCGAACGGATCAAGAAGCAGATGAGCAGCCCCGAGGGCCTGGAAGAGGATTATTTCCTCAAGACCCAGGACTACATGGATGAGTGGCTGACCCAGATCAAGGTCAGCGAACCGCAGGTGCAAGGCACCTCGGCGCGTGAGTCGGTGACCCTGGGCAATACGCCGGATACCACGCAGATCGTCGACCTGCTGCTGGTCAAGGACAAAGGCTGCTGGAAGATCAACGAGGTGCTGGCCACCACGGATCAGAGCGAGTGATCCGCGGCGGCCGGCCAGGCAGGATCAGATATCGAGAATGATCTTGCCGAAGTGCTGGTTGCTTTCCTGGTAGCGAAAGGCATCGACCATCGCGTCCAGGGCGAAGTGCTTGTCGAGGATCGGATGCATGCCGTTGGCGTCGATCGCGCGGACCATGTCCTGCTGCTGCCGGCGGCTGCCCACCAGCACGCCTTGCAGACGCAGTTGCTTGACCAACGCGGTGACGATCGGGAACTCACCGGCAACCCCCGTCAGGATGCCGATCACCGAGATATGGCCACCGACCCGCGCAGCGATCATCGACTGCTCCAGGGTGGAGGGGCCGCCGACTTCGATCACGTGATCGACGCCACGGCCGGCGGTGAGCTTCTGCACGGTTTCGCCCCATGTCGGGTCCTGGCGGTAGTTGATCAGGTGATCGGCGCCGAGGGCTTTCAGCCGCTCCAGCTTGGCATCGCTGGACGAGGTGGCGATCACGGTAGCGCCGAGCATCTTGGCGAATTGCAGGGCGAAGATCGACACGCCGCCGGTGCCTTGCACCAGTACGGTATCGCCAGCGGTCACCCGGCCGTCGTCCACCAGCGCACGCCAGGCGGTAAGGCCGGCGGTGGTGAGGGTCGCCGCTTCCGCGTGGCTCCAGCCCTTGGGTGCACGAGTAAAGGAGGTGGCACGGGCGGTGACGACTTCCCGGGCGTAACCATCCAGGCCATCGCCCGGCACCGTGGCGAAACCTATGACATTGGGTCGGCCGTCCAGCCATTCGGGGAAGAAGGTGCTGACCACCGAGTCGCCAACGGCGAATTCACTGACACCCTCGCCCACCGCTACCACTTCACCGGCGCCATCGGCCATCGGGATGCGCGACTCAGTCGGGCCCCACATGCCGCTGACCACCGCGAAATCGTGGTAGTTGAGGGAGCTGGCGCGCAGGCGCACGGTGATTTCGCCCGCTTGTGGCGCCGCGGCCGGCGCCTCGCCGACCACTACTTTGTCGTAGCCACCACCGGGTTGTACGTAGATTGCTTTCATGAACAGATCCTCCTGGGTTGCCTTTTCATTTCGAAAAATAACGAAATGTTCAAGTAAAAAAACTCAGAGTTCGCGCTTCAGTTGCTCGGCAAAAGCAGCAATGGCCGCTTCGTTACGGCGAAAGTAAGTCCATTTGCCGATACGCGTGGCCTCGACCAGCCCGGCCTGCTGCAGGATCGCCAGATGGCTGGACGTGCTGGACGCCGAAAGCGCGGCCTTGTGCTGCAGGTGAGTCATGCAGATGCCGATTTCTTTCGGCGCGTCATGCCCCTGGGGCGGGAAGTTGCCTTCCGGATCCTTCAGCCATTCGAGCATCTGCATACGGATGTCGCTGGCCAGGGCTTTGATTTGGTCGATGAGCATGGCGAGGATACTACGGACTTTTACGAAATGTTCAAGATCCGAGCAATATCCCCGCCCGTCCACCTATTACTTGCTCTCGACGATCGGCCCCGGCGCTTTCACCTGGGTCATCAGGTCATCGTCCCACTGCCCTTGCACCTTGATCTGGGCCAGGGCCCCCAGCTCCATGGCCTCGATCAGGTTGTGGCTGAGGTACACGTAGGTACCCGGCTGCTTGAAGGTGTACAGCGCCGCGACCGCGGAGCCGCCGGGGATAAACCAGGTTTCCATGTTGCGTTGCGGCGGGTTGGTGAATTTGCCGGTGGTCCAGACCCAGTCCCCATGGCCACCAATCAGGTGTGGACGGCTGTCGCGGTTGGCCTGGGAATGGATGAACAGCACGCTTTCACCGACCTTGGAGGTCAGCGCGTTGGCACCGGTCAGGGCGCCGACACGGCCGTTGAACACCACGTGGCTCGGAGTCAGGGTGCGCATGACCGCACGGGTGTCCTGGTAGCTGGACGCCAGGTCCGGGTAGTCCTTGTAGTGGCCGTTCTTGTCCTTGGGGATATACAGGTCGGATTCGCCTATGGTGTAGACGCGGTCGTAATGCAGGGGCTTGCCCTGAGGGTCGCGCAGGCCGTCACGGGGTAGCACCATCAGTGCGCCGTTCATGCCCGACACCACGTGCCACGGCACCATGCCTTGCGGCGCGCAATGGTAGACAAAGGTACCGCTGCGATCAGCCTTGAAACGCAGCACCACTTCCTGCCCCGGCACCACCTGGGTCAGGCCCGCCCCGCCCAGGGCGCCGGTGGCCGCGTGAAAGTCGACGTTATGGGGCATGCTGTTGGTCGGCGGATTGACCAGTGTCAGCTCCACATAGTCACCCTCATGCACCACCAGCGTCGGGCCGGGCATGGACCCGTTGAAGGTCATGGCCTGGAGCGTGGTGCCCTGGTCGTCGATGACCATTTTTTTCTCTTCGACACTCATGCGGAACTGCACCACCTTGGGCGGCCCGTTGACCACTTGCTCATGAGGATGAACCAGCGGCGGTGCGACCAGCTCGACCTGCACCCGCTGCAAACCCTCTGCCCCACCGGCCAGGACCAGGCTGCTGGCACAACTGCCAAGCAGCACCCAGGCCCCCAATACACTTCGAAAAACACTCATTGCAGCTTCTCCTTGCCAATCAACGATGGGGCATTGCAAGGCAAGTGCGCGCAACTTTCCTTGTCGTAAAGCAAGAAATGGCGACAGAAGGTCGACCCGCGCAACCGGCCCCTGACCCAGGGCAGAAAATCGCTCTGCCGAGCCGTTCGCCAATCGCCGCTCATTTGCCCCAAAACCCCATGTCTGCTAGTGTCGCGCCGGTTTAACGTCAACCGGGATAGCCGCCATGGCCCGCAAAAAAGCTGCCTTAGATTTCGAACAATCCCTCGCCGACCTGCAAACGCTGGTCGAGCGTCTGGAGAACGGCGAGCTGTCGCTGGAAGACTCGTTGACCGCCTTCGAGCAAGGCATCGGCCTGACCCGCGATTGCCAGGCGGCGCTGGCCCAGGCCGAGCAGAAGGTGCAGATCCTGCTGGAGCGCGATGGCGAGCTGGCCGAAGAACCCTTCGACGCGGAACAGCCAGAATGATCGCGGCCTATCAGGCCAGCAGCCAGGCCCGGGTCAATGCTGCACTGGAAACCCTGTTCCACGCGCCAAGCCCGGAGCTGGCCCGTCTTTACCAGGCCATGCGCTACAGCGTGATGAACGGCGGCAAGCGCGTGCGCCCGCTGCTGGCCTACGCCGCCTGCGAAGCCCTCGGTGCACGGCCGGAACAGGCCAACGGCGCGGCCTGCGCGGTGGAGCTGATCCACGCCTATTCCCTGGTGCACGACGATCTACCGGCGATGGACGACGACGACCTGCGTCGCGGCCAGCCAACTACCCATAAAGCCTTCGATGAAGCCTGTGCGATTCTCGCCGGCGACGGGTTGCAGAGCCTGGCCTTCAGCGCCCTGCTCGACCCGCGCCTGAGCGATTCGAACGCTGAGATCCGCCTGCGGATGGTCAGCGCCCTGGCCCTGGCCGCGGGCCCGGCGGGCATGGTCGGCGGCCAGGCCATCGACCTCGGTTCGGTGGGTCTCAAGCTCGACCAGAAAGCTCTGGAGTACATGCACCGGCACAAGACCGGCGCGCTGATCGAGGCCAGCGTCAAGCTCGGCGCCCTGGCCAGCGGCCGGGCCGAAAAAGACGAGCTCAAGTCCCTGCAGACCTATGCCCAGGCCATCGGCCTGGCGTTCCAGGTGCAGGACGACATTCTCGACGTGGAAAGCGATACCGCGACCCTCGGCAAACGCCAGGGTGCCGACATCGCCCGGGACAAACCGACCTACCCGGCCCTGCTCGGCCTGGAAGCGGCCAAAGCCTATGCCCTGGAACTGCGCGATCAGGCCCTGCACGCACTGCGACCCTTTGACGCGGGCGCCGAGCCCCTGCGGGAGTTGGCGCGTTATATCGTCGAACGACGCAGTTGATCGACCCCGGCGCGGCAGACCGCATATCGGCCAAGTTCCGCGCTCTGCGTGGGCAGCTTGCGATGCATAAGGTAAACTGCCGCCTCTTTTATACCTATAACGATTCGCCTGATGCCCACGACGTTTCATGAGATTCCCCGCAAGCGCCCGACCACGCCCCTGCTCGACCGTGCCAACACGCCGGACGGCCTGCGCCGGTTAGGCGAAGCCGAGCTGGAAACCCTGGCCGATGAGTTGCGCCTGGAATTGCTCTATACGGTCGGCCAGACCGGTGGGCATTTCGGTGCCGGCCTGGGCGTCATCGAGCTGACCATCGCGCTGCATTACGTCTTCGACACGCCGGACGACCGTCTGGTGTGGGACGTGGGTCATCAGGCTTATCCGCACAAGATCCTCACCGGTCGTCGCGAGCGCATGGCCAGCCTGCGCCAGAAGGACGGCCTGGCCGCCTTCCCGCGGCGTTCCGAGAGCGAGTACGACACCTTTGGCGTCGGCCACTCCAGCACCTCGATCAGCGCGGCGCTGGGCATGGCCATTGCCGCCCGCCTGCAGAACAGCGAGCGCAAGGCCATCGCGGTGATCGGCGACGGCGCCCTGACCGCGGGCATGGCCTTCGAGGCGCTGAACCACGCGCCGGAAGTGGACGCCAACATGCTGGTGATCCTCAACGACAACGACATGTCGATCTCGCGCAACGTCGGCGGCCTGTCCAACTACCTGGCCAAGATTCTTTCCAGCCGTACCTACGCCAGCATGCGCGAAGGCAGCAAGAAGGTGCTGTCGCGCCTGCCCGGCGCCTGGGAAATCGCCCGCCGCACCGAAGAATACGCAAAAGGCATGCTGGTTCCCGGCACCCTGTTCGAAGAGCTGGGCTGGAACTACATTGGCCCGATCGACGGCCACGACCTGCCGACCCTGATCGCCACCCTGCGCAACATGCGCGATCTCAAGGGTCCGCAGTTCCTGCACGTGGTGACCAAGAAGGGCAAGGGTTTTGCCCCAGCGGAAGTCGACCCGATCGGCTACCACGCCATCACCAAGCTCGACCCTCTGGACAGCCCCGCCGCCGCGCCGAAAAAAGCCGGCGGGCCGAAGTACTCCGGTGTGTTCGGCGAATGGCTGTGCGACATGGCCGCCGCTGACCCGCGCCTGGTGGGCATTACCCCGGCGATGAAGGAAGGCTCGGACCTGGTGGCCTTCAGCGAGCGCTTCCCGCTGCGCTACTTCGACGTGGCGATTGCCGAGCAGCACGCCGTGACCCTGGCGGCCGGCATGGCCTGCGAAGGCGCCAAGCCGGTGGTGGCGATCTATTCGACCTTCCTGCAGCGCGGTTACGACCAGCTGGTGCATGACGTAGCGGTGCAGAACCTCGACGTGCTGTTCGCCATCGACCGCGCCGGCCTGGTGGGCGAAGACGGCCCGACCCACGCCGGCAGCTTCGACCTGTCGTTCCTGCGTTGCATCCCCGGCATGCTGGTGATGACCCCGAGCGACGAGAACGAGCTGCGCAAGATGCTCAGCACCGGCCACCTGTACAACGGCCCGGCCGCCGTGCGTTATCCACGCGGTACCGGCCCGAACGCCACCATCGAAAAGGACCTGCAGCCGATCGAGATCGGCAAGGGCGTGGTCCGTCGCCAAGGCAGCAAGGTCGCCCTGCTGGTATTCGGCGTGCAACTGGCCGAGGCGCTGAAAGTCGCCGACAAGCTGGATGCCACTGTGGTCGACATGCGTTTCGTCAAGCCGCTGGATGAAGCCCTGGTATGCGAAATCGCCGCCAGCCACGAACTGCTGGTGACTATCGAAGAGAACGCCATCATGGGCGGCGCCGGTGGCGCGGTCGGCGAGTTCCTGGCGCGCGAGGCGATCCTCAAGCCGATCCTGCACCTGGGCCTGCCGGACCTCTACGTCGAACACGCCAAGCCGGCGCAGATGCTGGCCGAATGCGGCCTGGACGAAGCCGGTATCGAAGCCGCCGTACGGGCACGCCTGCAACGGCTCGGCCTGTAACCTGTAAACCTTAAAAGCGACGGCCCCTTCGGGGCCGATCGCAGCCTTCGGCAGCGGCTACAGGAGTTATCCCCCCGCTCCCGCCTCGCTCGCCAAGCGCCACGGATTGCCGATGAAACCCGCCCTCCTCGTCCTGCCCATTGCCCTGCTGCCCACCGGCCAACTGCTGGCCGACACTCTCGACCGCGAACAGGCCCTCAAGCTGCCCGACACGCTGATCAGCGCCAACCGCCAGGTAGAGGCCCGCAACGACAGCAGCGCCGCCAACACCGTGTTCACCCGCGACGACATCGACCGCCTGCAACCCTCCAGCGTCACCGACCTGCTGCAACGGGTGCCTGGCGTGCAAGTGGCGCAGAGTGGCGGCCGGGGCAGCCTGCCGGGGATCTATATCCGCGGCACTTCGTCGGCGCAGACCCTGGTGCTGGTAGACGGCCAGCGCATCGGCAGTTCGAGCTCCGGCGACAGCAATCTGCAGCATCTGAATATCCAGCAGATCGAGCGGGTGGAGGTACTGCGCGGTTCACGCTCGGTGATCTACGGCAGCGACGCCATCGGCGGGGTGATCCAGATCTTCACCCGGCGCAGCGCCGAGCAGGGCCTGCAACCCCGCCTGCACCTGGGAGTGGGTAGCCACCAGAGCTGGGAGCGCAGCATCGGCCTGTCCGGCGGCGACCAGCAGACCCGCTTCAGCCTGGGTGCCAGCCTCGACGACACGGCCGGGAGCAATCGCACCCATGAGTCCTATGCCAGCGATCGCGACAATGACGCCTACCGCAACCAGTCCCTCAGCCTGAGCCTGAGCCACGCCTTCAACGACGACTGGGAAGCCGGTCTGAACCTGCTGGATAACCGCGGTAAAAGCGAGTTCGACAACCCCTTCGGGCGTTCGTATTTCAATGGCAGCGCCTTCGAGAGCCTCCCCCAGAAGCCCTACAGCGAATTCGCGGTCAGCAGCTTCAGCAGCTATGTCGACGGGCGTATCAACGACGTCTGGAAGTCGCGCCTGGAGCTGGGCCACAGCGAAAACCGCGAGAAGACCTTCGACAAGCTCAGCAACGAACGCACGGTGTTCAACACCTATCGCGACTCGGTCAACTGGCAGAACGACCTGACCCTCGACGAACGCAACAGCCTGATCGTCGGCGGCGACTGGTACCAAGACCGGGTCAACAGCAGTACCGCCTTCGCCGAAGACAGCCGCTGGAACCGCGCGGCCTTTGTCCAGCATCACTTCAAGGCCGACAGTTTCTCCACCGAACTGGGCCTGCGTCGTGACCAGAACCAGCAGTTCGGCGGTCAGAACAGCTGGAGCGGCACCCTCACCCTACCGTTGAATGCAGACAACGATGTCCTGCTGACCTACAGCGAAGGCTTCCGCGCCCCGACCTTCAACGACCTGTATTACCCCGACTTCAGCAACCCCGACCTCAAGCCCGAGACCTCGAAAAGCTACGAATTGCAATGGCGCAGCCAGTTGAGCGAGAGCACTCGCCTGGAGACCTCGCTGTACCGCACCGACCTGGAAGACGCGATTATCTTCGGCAGCAATTCGCGCCCGCAGAACGTCGCCTCGGCACGCATCAACGGCTTCGAGGCGACGCTGCAGCAGGAGTTGTTCGGCTGGCAGAGCAATCTGGGGCTGGCGATCATCGATCCCCGCGACCGCGACACCGGCCACACCCTGGCCCGTCGTGCCCGGCGCACCTTGAGCCTGGACCTGGATCGGCAGTTCGACCGCCTGGGCCTCGGCGCCAGCTGGCAAGCAGTGAGCAGCAGCTATGACGACCTGGCCAATCAGCAACGCCTCGGCGGCTATGCCCTGCTGGGCTTGCGCAGCAGCTGGGCGCTGACTCGCGAAGTCCGGCTGGAACTGAAGGTCGACAATCTGCTCGACAAGTCCTACAGCCGGGTGCTGTACAGCCATGACGGCGCGCAGTACGGGTATCGGGAGCAAGGCCGGGCCTGGATGTTCGGGGTGACCTGGACGCCGGAGCTTTAGTCAGGTCGGGCCTGTAAGAACGCTATCGCGGGCAAGCCTCGCTCCTACACGGGGATTGCACATTTTTCTGTAGGAGCGAGGCTTGCCCGCGATGCGCTAGCTGCGGCTACTCGGAATCAAGCAACTCACAGAGCTTGGCCGTCGCGGCGATCATCTGCCCGCTCGGCCGCTCCAGGCCTTTATCGCTGATCAGCAACAACCTGCCTTGCGCCACCGCCTTCAATTGCGGCCAGGCTTTCCAGGCGTCAAGTTGCGCCTGGGTGCTGGCCAGAATCACTTCAGGGTTGCGCTGCAACACCGACTCGACGCTGACCTGGGGCGCCGGCAGCGGCAGGTCGGCAAACACGTTGCGCGCGCCGCACACACTCAAGGCATCACTGATGATTTGCCCGCCGCCCACGGTGTACAGCGGCTGGTCCCAGACCTGATAGAACACCGCCAGGGGCGCGCTGCGGGCATAGCGTTGCCGCAGGCCGGCCAGTTGCTGCCGCAACTCATTGGCACGCTCCAGGCCACGTTGCGGGCGCCCTAGCCGGGCGGCAACGGTTTCAATTTGAGTGGTGAGCTGGTCGAGGCTGTGGGGTTCGGCCACCAGGGTCGGGATGCCCAGGCGAGCGAGCTGCTCGCGCTGGGCCGGGCCGACGCTGCCGGGCCAGAGCAGGAGCAGATCCGGCCTGAGGCTGAGCAGCCGCTCCATGTCCAGCTGGCCGTAGCGGCCCACCGACGGCAGGTTGTGCAATTGAGGGGGGCGCTCGCCGGCGTCGAGCACACCGACCAGCAGGTCGGCGGAATCCAGTTCGACGACGATTTCCGATAGCGAAGGCGCGAGGCTGACCACGCGCTCCACGGCCAGCGCCGGGCCTGCGAGGGCCAGCAGCAGGACTGCCAGCCAGCGGCGCATCAACCGAGCTGACGCGGGATGCGGTAGAGGTAGAACAGCACCGCGGTGGACAGCGCCAGCAGGATCAGCGGCACCGCTTCCAGGCCGACGAATACCGCCAGGGCACCGACCCAGGCCGGCAGCGCCGCCGCCAGAAACGCCGCGCGACGACGGGCCGCCAGCTCGATCCAGGCCGCTGGTTCTTCAGGGGTATCGAGGGCTTTATGGGTGGCGATCAAGGCCCGTTTGTAACCGCCGAAAAAACGCAGGCTGACAAACATCGAAGCTACGCCAGCAATGAAAAACGGCATCGCCAGAATCGGCAGCAGCGGCTCGCCCTGGCCAAACACCAGATTGATCACGAACAGCGGCAGCAGCGCCAGCGCCAGGTATTGCCACCAGCTGACGGCCAGGCGCCGCCGGACCTGACCGCGGGTCACGCCCGGTCTACCTCGCCCTGGTGCTCGTTGCCCATCATGTGGTCGAGCTTGCTGGCCTTGGTGGCCAGGTAGAGTTTGTTGTGCGGGTTGTGGCCGGTATGCAGCGGCACACGCTCGGCAACGACTATGCCCATCTCGGTCAGGGCCTTGACCTTGCGCGGGTTGTTGGTCATCAGCCGCAGGGATTTCACCCCCAGGTGCTCGAGCATCGGCAGGCACATGGCGTAGTCACGCTGGTCGGCGGCAAAGCCCAGGCGTTCGTTGGCTTCCACGGTGTCGGCGCCGCCATCCTGCAACTCATAGGCGCGGATCTTGTTGAGCAGGCCAATGCCGCGGCCTTCCTGACGCAGGTACAGGAGCACGCCACGGCCTTCGCGGGCGATCGCCTGCAGGGCGGCTTCCAGCTGCGAACCGCAGTCGCAGCGCTGGCTGAACAGGGCGTCGCCGGTCAGGCATTCGGAGTGCAACCGGCCGAGCACCGGAGCACCATCGGCAATATCACCCAGGCTGAGCACGACGTGCTCGCGGCCGGTGGCTTCATCGAGAAAACCGTGCATGGTGAATTGCGCAAAAGGGGTAGGCAGCTTGGAAGCGGCAACAAAAACGACGGGCACCGTTGTGCTCCTGATCTGTATGGGACTGGAGATTCGCAGAGGCGGCATTGTAACAGCAGCTTCCGACAGACGCTTAGGCTGAATTATCGGACATAAAGATCGAGAAGTTAGATCAACGGTCTTCAGGCGGACGCCCGGTATCGAACGGATAGGGCTGCTGCCAGCGCTGGAAAATCGGGCGCAAACGGCCATTTTTCACCAACTCGGCCATCCGCCGATCGAACAGCGCGCACAGCACCCGCCCCCGTTCATTGTTGGCAAACCCCAGGAACAGTGGCAGTTCGGCCAAATGGCTGCGCCGGAACTGCGAGCGGTCCCCGGCCTGGGACAGGACAACATCGACCTCGGTCAGGGCATCGATATAGAAGTCGGCGCGGCCTTGCTGGAGCATCGGCAAGATACCGACACGCCGGCGGATCTCATTGAAACGCTGAATATTGGGCAAGTAGTCCTGGTAGCGATAGCCGCGCACCCAGACCAGGCGATAGTTGCCGAGCGTGGCCAGGGTCGGCGGCGGGTTCGTCGCCAGGCCCAGGCTGTAGATATGGTCGGTGTCGTAATTCCAGCGCGGATACAGGGCGCCATCGGTTTCGTCCCGATAGGAACCGACCAGGGCGTCGACTTCACGCCGCTGCACCAGCCCGACCGAGCGGGTGTACGGCACGCTGCGCATGTCGAGCTTCACGCCCTGGGTCTCGAAGACCTCGCGCAGGATATCCCAGGCCATGCCCTGGCCATCGGCCTGGGTGTAGCTGTCCCACTCCTCGCTGGCCACCCGGATTTCGCCGGGAAGCGCCGCCGGCTCAGCGGCCCGGACCAGGCTGGCGGTCAAGACACAGAGCGTTACCAGCAGAACGCGAGCGGCCGGCATGGCTGATTCCTCAGGTAAAACACCACACCAGCCCCTGCATCGCCAACCAGGCGAAGACACCGGCCAGCACGTCGTCGAGCATGATCCCGATACCGCCGTGCACATGCCGGTCGATCCAGCGAATCGGCCAGGGCTTGAGAATGTCGAAGAAGCGGAACATCAGGAAACCCGCCAGCAACCACTGCCAGCCTTCCGGCACCAGCCACAGGGTGATCCACATGCCGACCATTTCGTCCCAGACAATGCCTTCGTGGTCATGCACCCGCAGGTCGTCGGCCACCTTGCCGCACAGCCAGAAGCCGAACAGCATGGTGATGCCGAGCATCAGCCAGTAACCCCAGTCCGGCAGCATCTGCCACAGCGGGATGAACGGTAGCGCCACCAGCGAGCCCCAGGTACCCGGAGCTTTGGGCAAGGTGCCCGAACCGAAACCGAAGGCCAGAAAATGCCAGGGATTACGCCAGACGGAGGGCGGCACGAACTCTGCCGGAACCTGTTTGGGATGATCTGTCACGGTGTCTCCCGAAAATGTTGATAGCCCCGAGTGTTCGGGGTGATGTCCCGCCCCTCGGCATCCAGCAGCACCACGCCCTGCCCGGCCACGACCCGGCCCAGCACATGCACCGGCCAGCCGGCGGCGAGCAGCGGCGCCAGCTCGGCTTCGGGCAAGGTGAAGACCAGCACGTAATCGTCACCGCCGCTGAGTGCCGCCGAGCGGGCGCCATTCTCACCGAGAAAGCTCAACAACGCCCGGGACATCGGCAGTTTTTCACTTTCGATCAGCAAGCCGACAGCTGAAGCGGCAGCAATGTGCCCGCAGTCGGCCAGCAGGCCATCGGAGATATCCATGGCCGCGGTAGCCTTGCCGCGCAGCGCCTGGCCCAGGGCCAGTTGCGGTTGCGGCGACCAGTAATGGGCCAGCAAAGGCTCGGCGACCGCCGGCTCGGCGCTGCGTTGTCCGAGCACCAGGGGCAAGGCCCCGGCGCCATTGCCCAGCTCGCCGCCGACACACAGCAGGTCGCCCGGACGGGCACCACTGCGGGTCAGGGCCTGGCCGGCGGGCACGCGACCGAACACGGTCATGGTCAGGGTCAACGGGCCGCGCGTGGTGTCACCGCCTACCAGGCGCACGCCGCAGCTCTGCGCCATGGCGCTCAGGCCGTTGGCATAGGCTTGCAGCCAATCGGCGTCAACCGTCGGCAGGGTCAGGGCAAGGGTGAAGGCGACAGGCGCGGCGCCCATGGCCGCCAGGTCGCTGACCGCCACCGCCAGCGAGCGCTGGCCGAGCAGGAAAGGGTCGCAGGGATCTGCGAAATGCACACCGGCCACCAGGGTGTCGGTGGAAATCGCCAACTGTTCGCCAGGGGGAACAGCCAGCAAGGCGCAGTCGTCGCCAATCCCCAGTACAACGCCCTCGCCGCCCTGCGCACAAGGCGCGGCAGCGAAGAAGTTACGGATCAGCTCAAACTCGCCCATGGCAGCTGCAAGCGCGGATCAGCGCTTGAATGCCTTCACTTCAGCTTCACGCAGACGCGGGGCCAGCTTGTCGAGTACGCCGTTGACGAACTTGTGGCCGTCGGTGGAACCGAAGACTTTGGCCAGTTCGATACCTTCGTTGATCACAACGCGGTACGGCACGTCGACGCGCTTGAGCAGTTCCCAGGTGGACAGGCGCAAAACCGCCAGTTCGACCGGGTCCAGCTCTTCGATGGTGAGGTCCAGGCAAGGGGTGAGAGCGTTGTCGATCTCATTCTTGTTGGCCGGAACGCCGTGCAGGATCTCACGGAAGTAGGCACCGTCGATGTCGGTGAAATCGTTGTCGACCCGGAACTGCGCTTCGATCTCGTTCAGCGAGTGCTTGGCCATGTGCCATTGGTACAGCGCCTGGGTCGCGAGCTGACGGGCTTCGCGACGCTTGGCGCTCTTGGATGGCTTGCCAGCGTCCGCAGGTTTCGGATCACGCGGGTTGAAACGATCGCTATCGTCGCTAATCACTTGGCCTCCAACTGCGCCAGCAGGCTGACCATTTCCAGAGCGGACAAGGCAGCTTCAGCACCTTTGTTGCCGGCCTTGGTGCCGGAACGTTCGATGGCTTGCTCGATCGAGTCGACGGTCAGCACGCCAAAGGCGACCGGTACGCCGAACTCCATGGACACCTGGGCCAGGCCCTTGGTGCATTCGCCCGCCACGTATTCGAAGTGCGGAGTGCCGCCACGAATGACCGCGCCCAGGGCGATGATCGCCGCGAACTCGCCCTTCTGCGCGACTTTCTGCGCAACCAGCGGAATCTCGAAGGCGCCAGGGGCACGAATCACGGTGATGTCGCTTTCGCTCACGCCGTGACGGACCAGGGCGTCAACGGCGCCGCTGACCAGGCTTTCGACGACGAAGCTGTTGAAACGGCCGACCACCAGGGCATAGCGGCCTTTGGGGGCGATGAAGGTACCTTCGATGGTCTTCAGGGTCATTCGACAAATCTCTTAAAGAGCCGGAGCGCGTTCACTACGCGCTCACTAGTGATATTTGAACCGCGAATTTCAAGCCCGCAACAACTGGCTTTTATTCGGAGGGCACGTATTCTACAACTTCCAGGTCGAAACCGGATATCGCATTAAATTTCATCGGCGCGCTCATCAGGCGCATTTTGCGTACACCCAGGTCGCGCAGGATCTGCGAACCGGCACCGACGATGCTGTAGGTGGTCGGTTTTTTCGCAGGCACGTGCTCGGCCGTTTCGCGGATATGCGCCAGCAGCACGTCGCCGTCCAGCGGGTGGCCCAGCAACAGCACCACGCCGCTGCCGGCCTCGGCCACCGTGGCCATGGCGGCCCGCAGGCTCCAGCGGCCAGGCTGCTTGACCATCAGCAGGTCGCGCAACGGGTCCATGTTGTGCACGCGAACCAGGGTCGGTTCTTCGGCGCAGATGTTGCCCAGGGTCAGCGCCATGTGCACGTCGCCTTCCACCGAATCACGGTAAGTCACCAGGTTGAACTGGCCCAATTCGCTGTCCAGCGGCTGCTCGGCAATCCGCTGAACGGTACGTTCGTGGATCATCCGGTAGTGAATCAGGTCGGCGATGGTGCCGATCTTGATGTTGTGTTCGGCGGCGAAGGCTTCCAGCTCGGCGCGACGGGACATGGTGCCGTCGTCGTTCATCACTTCGCAGATCACCCCGCTCGGCTCGAAACCGGCCATGCGCGCCAGGTCGCAGGCGGCTTCGGTGTGGCCGGCGCGAGCCAGGGTGCCACCCGGCTGGGCCATCAGCGGGAAGATGTGGCCCGGGCTGACGATGTCTTCGGCCTTGGCGTCCTTAGCGGCGGCAGCCTGCACCGTGCGTGCGCGGTCGGCGGCGGAGATGCCGGTGGTCACGCCGGTAGTGGCCTCGATGGAAACGGTGAACTTGGTGCCGAACCCGGAACCGTTGCGCGGCGCCATCAAAGGCAGCTTGAGCAGCTCGCAACGCTCGCGGCTCATCGGCATGCAGATCAGGCCGCGGGCGTGCTTGGCCATGAAGTTGATGTGTTCGGCCTTGCAGCACTCGGCGGCCATGATCAGGTCGCCTTCGTTCTCGCGGTCTTCGTCATCCATGAGGATGACCATCTTGCCTTGGCGGATGTCTTCAACCAGTTCTTCGATGCTGTTGAGCGCCACGCGGCACCCCCTTGAGTCAGGATTTGAGGTAGCCGTTAGCGGCCAGAAAACTTTCGGTGATGCCACCGCTCGAAGGCTCCGCGGCCTTGTCGCCCAGCAGCAGGCGCTCCAGGTAACGCGCCAGCAGGTCGACTTCGAGGTTGACCTGCCGACCCGGCCGGTAGTCGGCCATGATGGTTTCGGCCAGCGTGTGCGGGACGATGGTCAGCTCGAACTCGGCACCATTGACCGCGTTGACCGTCAGGCTGGTGCCGTCGACGGTGATCGAGCCCTTGTGGGCGATGTACTTGGCCAGGTCCTTGGGCGCGCGGATGCGGAACTGGATGGCGCGGGCATTTTCCTCCCGGGCCACCACTTCGCCGACGCCGTCGACGTGGCCGCTGACCAGGTGACCGCCCAGGCGGGTGGTCGGGGTCAGGGCCTTTTCCAGGTTGACCCGGCTGCCGGCCTTCAACTGATGGAAAGCGGTGCAGTCCAGGGTCTCGCGGCTGACGTCGGCCCAGAAGCCGTCGCCCGGCAGTTCCACCGCGGTCAGGCAGACGCCGTTCACCGCAATGCTGTCGCCCAGCTTCACGTCGCCCAGGTCGAGCTTGCCGGTTTCCACATACACCCGAACATCGCCGCCCTTGGGGGTCAATGCACGGATGCTGCCGATGGATTCGATGATGCCTGTAAACATGGAGTCCTCCTCGAGAACAGGGTCGCCGCGTGGCGAAGGCCCGAAATTATACGCTCGCTGCTGGCAGAGGAATGGCAATGACTCGCCAGTCATCGCCTACGGCGCGCATTTCAATGATTTTCAGCAGCGGCGCCTCGCTCATCTGCGCCAGCGGCCAATCGAGCAGCGGCCGGGCCGTAGAGCCGAGGAACTTGCCGGCGACAAAGATCTGGTACTCGTCCACCAAACCTTGCTGGGCGAACGCCCCCGCCAGGCGCGGGCCGGCCTCCACCAGCACCTCGTTGACGCCGCGGGCAGCCAGCTCGCCCAGCAGCCGACGCAGGTCCACCTGGCCATCGGCGCCCGGCACGATCAGGCATTCCGGACCGTTGGCGTACTGTTCTTCCACCGCCGCGCAGGTGGCGACCAGCGCCGGCCCCGCCTTGAAGAACGGCGCATCGAGCGGCACCCGCAAACGGCCGTCGATCAACACGCGCAAGGGTGGACGGCTCATGGCCAGGGCGGTCTGTTCCGCATCCAGCCCCAGCTCCTCGGCCCGCACCGTCAGCCGGGCATTGTCCGCCAGCACCGTGTCGGCACCGGTCAACACCACGCTGGCCTGGGCCCGCAGACGCTGCACCGCGGAACGCGCGGCGGAGCCGGTGATCCACTGGCTTTCGCCACTGGCCATGGCGGTGCGCCCGTCCAGGCTCATGGCCAGCTTGACCCGCACGAACGGCAGGCCGTGCTCCATGCGTTTGAGGAAACCCTGGTTGAGGGCACGGGCTTGCTGCTCCATCACCCCGCTGTGGGTAGCGATGCCGGCCTGGGCCAGGCGCTGCAGGCCACGGCCGGCGACTTCCGGGTTGGGGTCCTGCATCGCCGCCACGACCCGCGCCACGCCGGCATCCACCAGGGCATCGGCGCACGGCGGCGTACGGCCGTGATGGCTGCAGGGTTCGAGGGTCACGTAAGCCGTGGCGCCGCGGGCGTTGGCACCGGCGGCACGCAGAGCGTGGACTTCGGCATGGGGCTCGCCGGCCCGCACATGCCAGCCTTCGCCGACGACCTGGCCGTCGCGCACGATCACGCAACCGACCCGGGGGTTGGGGTGAGTGCTGAAACGGCCTTTTGCGGCCAGCTCCAGGGCGCGCGCCATATAGTGGGCGTCGAGCACCGCCTGTTCGCTGGAGGTATTCATTCTTTGCCCGGCTCGCGGGCGAGACGGTCGATCTCTTCGCGGAACTCATTGAGATCCTGGAACCGTCGGTAGACCGAAGCGAAGCGGATATAGGCCACTTCATCGAGCTTTTGCAGCTCGGCCATCACCAGTTCGCCGACGACCAGGGATTTGACCTCGCGCTCACCAGTGGCGCGCAACTTGTGCTTGATATGCACCAGCGCGGCCTCCAGGCGCTCGACGCTGACCGGACGCTTTTCCAGGGCACGCTGCATGCCAGCGCGGAGTTTTTCTTCGTCGAAGGGCTGGCGGCTGCCGTCAGTCTTGATCAGGCGCGGCAACACCAGTTCGGCGGTTTCGAAAGTGGTGAAACGCTCACCGCAGGCCAGGCATTCACGCCGGCGGCGCACCTGTTCGCCTTCGGCGACCAGACGCGAGTCGATGACCTTGGTGTCGTTGGCACCGCAGAAGGGACAGTGCATGGTGGCAGGCAACAAAAAAAGGGAGGGCCATGGTAGCGCATCCCACTGGCAAGACAAGCCATAGCCTTTACGGTATACAGACCGACTATTATGTTTTGCACATGGAATTTCGCCTTGTTGGAGCTTCGCATGCCACTACGACCGCTCGTTTTGCTCAGCCTTTTCAGCCTGCTGGTGGCTTGCAGCAGCGACGCCCCGAAACCGGCCGCCTCCACCGTGCCGCCCCAGCAGAGTGTGAAAAAAGCCCGGGAATCCACCGACCTCGGCCCCCTGCCGGCCTACCAGCGTGAACTGAGCGGCACCCTGCAGGGCGTACCAAGCGGTGCCGAAGTGGAACTGGCGTTGCTGGTGATCGACGAGCGCGGCCGGCCGCAACGTTTGCTGGCCAGCAGCAACCTGATCGGCAACAACAAGGTCCTGCCGTTTCGCCTGCGCTTCAATCCCGATGTCTTCCCGGTAGGCGCCCGCGTTGAACTGCGCGGCCGTGCCAGCCAGTCCGGCCAGTTGATCCTGCACCTGCCGGCGCAACTCATCACCCAGCCGACCACCCAGGCCGTGGGCCAGCTGCAGTTCGTCAAAGCACCATGACCCCACCGCTCGACCTGCAACGCGCCCTGAGCGAACTGCTGGGCGACGCCCAACTGGTGGCCTGCGAACTGCCGGACACCGAGCTGAAGCTGTGGTTGATCGATGCCGACAACATGGACCGCGCCTTCACCCCGGAAGAAACCCGGCGAATTCTCCACGAACCGCCGTACTGGAGTTTCTGCTGGGCCAGCGGCCTGGCCCTGGCACGCTATCTGGCCGAGCATCCGCAGTGGGTGCAAGGCAAGCGGGTCCTGGATTTCGGCGCCGGCTCCGGTGTGGCCGGTATCGCGGCGCTGAAAGCCGGCGCGCTGGAAGTGGTGGCCTGCGACCTCGACCCGCTGGCCATCGCCGCCTGCAAGGCGAATGCGACGCTCAACGGGGTTGAACTGGGTTACTCCACGGACTTTTTCGCGCAAGCGGATCGCTTCGACCTGATCCTGGTGGCCGACGTGCTCTACGACCGCGCCAACCTGCCGCTGCTGGATGAGTTCCTTAGCCGAGGACGCCAGGCGCTGGTGGCGGATTCCCGGGTCAAGGACTTCCAGCATCCGCTGTACCAACGCCTGGAAATGCTCCACGCCCTGACCCTGCCGGATCTGGCCGAGCCCTGGGAGTTCCGCGATGTGAGCCTGTATCACGCGCAGCGCGATTGATGAAGGACAAGTCACCTTGTGCTCTATCGAGCAACGTCCAGCAGCATCTGCAGGAGCGCGGCTTGCCCGCGAAACAATCTACCGGCCACCCGATACCCCGCTTTCAGCCGCCCCCCGCCAAGCCTTATAGTTGGCCCATTCACGTTCTTCGAGATCCCCCATGAGTCAGGACACGCCGTACATTTTCGACGCCAGCACCGCCGACTTCGACCAGTCGGTGATCGAGAACTCGTTCCACAAGCCGGTGCTGGTGGATTTCTGGGCCGAATGGTGCGCGCCCTGCAAGGCGCTGATGCCGATGCTGCAACAGATCGCCGAGAGCTATCAGGGCGAACTGCTGCTGGCCAAGGTCAACTGCGATATCGAGCAGGACATCGTTGCCCGCTTCGGCATTCGCAGCCTGCCGACCGTGGTGCTGTTCAAGGACGGTCAGCCGGTGGACGGTTTTGCCGGGGCGCAACCGGAATCCGCGGTGCGCGCCATGCTCGAACCCCATGTGCAGATGCCGCCGCCCAAGGCCGCCGACCCGCTGGAGCTGGCTGAAGCGCTGTTCGCCGAAGGGCGCATCGCCGATGCCGAAGCCACGCTCAAAGTGCTGCTGGGCGAAGACAACAGCAACGCCAAGGCCTTGATCCTCTACGCCCGCTGCCTGGCCGAACGCGGCGAACTGGGCGAAGCCCAGACCGTACTCGACGCGGTCACCGGCGATGAACACAAGGCAGCGCTGGCCGGGGCCAAGGCGCAGATCACCTTCCTCAAGCAGGCTGCCGACCTGCCGGACAGCGCCGAGCTGAAAAGCCGCCTGGCGCAGGACCCGCAGGATGACGAGGCGGTGTATCAGCTGGCCATCCAGCAGCTGGCGCGCCAGCAGTACGACGCGGCGCTGGATGCCCTGCTCAAGTTGTTCATCCGCAACCGCAGCTACAACGAAGGCCTGCCGCACAAGACCTTGCTGCAAGTGTTCGAGCTGCTGGGCAACGACCACCCGCTGGTGACCACCTACCGTCGCAAGCTGTTCGCCGCGCTGTACTGATTCATAGCTGATAGCCGCACCGGTTTATCGCAAGCCGGCGCAGCCCTCGCCTACTCGATCCAGCTGTAGAGCGGCGTATCACCGCCGCTCACCACCTTGACCTGTGCGCTGTGGCGCAAACGCACCAATAGCCGCTTGCCCGCCGCGGCGCTGCCGGTCAGGCCTTCCAGTTGCTCCAAAAGATCCGGGCCGCTCAATTGCCCGGCCTTGCGCAGCAGGTCCTGGGTGATCTGCCACAGCGCATCGTCCTGGCTCGCCGGCTTGGCCACAGGCGCGCCGCTTTCGGCTTTGGCCGCCTGCAACGGCGTCCCCAGTCGGGCACTCAACTGATCCCAGTCGGCCTCGTCCAGTTCCAGGGTCAAATCCACCGGCCATTCGCCGATGCTTCCACGAATCCGCACCATCGCTCTGCTCCCGAAAATTTCTGACGGGCATGCTCCCATGCGTCTTGCGCAACGCCAAGCAGGCGGTCAAACTCTCGCCACTTTCGTTATAAGATTACATAACATTATTTTCATGTTCGCTCCCGGAGACTTGCCATGCGTCGTCTGCTGCTCGCCCTGCCGTTCGCTCTGTTGCCCCTGGCCATCGCTCACGCGGCCGAAAAACACGACCACGACCATGAGCACGGCAGCCTCGGTGCTCACGAGCATGGCGTGGCCCGCCTGAACGCAGCGCTGGACGGCCAGACCCTGGAGCTGGAACTGGAAAGCCCGGCGATGAACCTGGTGGGCTTCGAGCACGCCGCCAGCACCGACGCGGACAAGGCCAAGGTCGCCGCCGTGCGCGCCCAGCTGGAAAAACCGCTGGCGCTGTTCAGCCTGCCGCCCGCCGCCGGTTGCGTGGTGGCGCAACAGGAACTGGAAAGCCCGCTGTTCGGCGACAAGCCCGAAGATCACGACGAAGACCATGACGACGCGAAGAATGCCGGCGGCCACGAGCATCATCACGAACACAGCGAGATCCATGCGCACTACCAGTTCACCTGTGCCACGCCGGGCGCGCTGAAGAACCTGGACCTGGCCGGCGTGTTCAAGACCTTCCCCGCCACCCAGAAAATTCAGGTACAACTCATCTCGCCAAGTGGCCAGCAAGGCGTGGAAGCGACCTCCAAGGCCGCCAGCCTGAAGTTCTGACCGCAACTCCTGTAGCCGCTGCCGCAGGCTGCGATCGAGCCCGAAGGGGTCATTGCTCTTGAGGTTTTCGCAAGGTCCTGCGGACCTTATCGCAGCCTTCGGCAGCGGCTACAAAACTCACTCCATGATCGGCCCAACATGACCCAAGCACTTATCGAACTGTCCGACCTGGGCTTCAACTGGCCCGGCCATCCACAGTTGCTGGATATCCCGGCCTTTCGCCTGGAAGCGGGTGAAACGCTGTTCCTCAAGGGCCCCAGCGGCAGCGGCAAGACCACCCTGCTCGGCCTGCTCGGCGGCGTGCAGAAACCCGGCCGCGGCAGCATCCGCCTGCTGGGCCAGGAGCTGACCGAACTCTCCGCCGGCGCCCGCGACCGCTTCCGGGTCGATCACACCGGCTACATTTTCCAGCAGTTCAACCTGCTGCCGTTTCTCTCGGTACGCGAGAACGTCGAGTTGCCCTGCCACTTTTCCAAATTGCGCGCCAGCCGCGCCGTACAGCGCCACGGCAGTGTCGACCAGGCGGCGGCCACCCTGCTCGCCCACCTGGGGCTTAAAGACCCCGGCCTGCTCGGTCGCCGCGCCGACTCGCTGTCCATCGGCCAGCAACAACGGGTCGCCGCCGCCCGCGCGCTGATCGGCCAGCCGGAACTGGTGATCGCCGACGAGCCCTCCTCGGCGCTGGACTACGACGCCCGCGAAGCCTTTATCCGCCTGCTGTTCGCCGAATGCCGCGAGGCCGGGGCCAGCCTGCTGTTCGTCAGCCACGACCAGAGCCTGGCGCCGCTGTTCGATCGCAACCTGTCGCTGGCCGAACTCAATCGCGCCGCCACGCCCGCGGAGGTCTGAGATGTATCTGTTCCGTCTAGCCATGGCCAGCCTGGCTAACCGCCGCTTCACCGCGATCCTCACCGCCTTCGCCATCGCCCTGTCGGTCTGCCTGCTGCTGGCGGTGGAACGGGTGCGCACCGAAGCCCGCGCCAGCTTCGCCAGCACCATCAGCGGTACCGACCTGATCGTCGGCGCCCGCTCCGGTTCGGTGAACCTGCTGCTGTACTCGGTGTTCCGCATCGGCAACGCCACCAACAACATTCGCTGGGACAGCTTCGAGCACTTCGCCAGCAGCCCGAAAGTGAAATGGGCGATCCCGATTTCCCTCGGCGACTCCCATCGCGGCTACCGGGTGATGGGCACCACCGCGGCCTACTTCGAGCATTACCAGTACGGCCACCAGCAGAACCTGCAACTGGCCAGCGGCCGCGAGTTCGCCAGCGATCCGTTCGAAGTGGTGCTGGGCGCCGAAGTCGCCGAGGCCCTGCATTACAAGCTCGGCGACAAGCTGGTGCTGGCCCACGGCGTAGCGGCCATCAGCCTGGTCAAGCATGACGACAAACCCTTCACCGTGGTCGGCATCCTCAAGCGCACCGGCACCCCGGTGGACCGCACGCTGCACATCAGCCTCGGTGGCATGGAGGCGATCCATATCGACTGGCACAACGGCGTGCCGGCCCAGGGCAACGGCCGCATCAGCGCCGACCAGGCGCGCAACATGGATCTGACGCCGCAAGCGATCACTGCCTTCATGCTCGGCCTGAACAGCAAGATCGCCACCTTCGCGGTGCAGCGCGAGATCAATGAATACCGCGGCGAACCGATGCTGGCGATCTTGCCCGGGGTCGCCCTGCAGGAGCTGTGGAGCCTGATGGGCACCGCGGAAAAGGCCTTGTTCGTGGTGTCGCTGTTCGTGGTGCTGACCGGCCTGATCGGCATGCTCACGGCGATCCTCACCAGCCTCAACGAGCGCCGCCGGGAAATGGCGATCCTGCGTTCGGTCGGCGCTCGCCCCTGGCATATCGCGACCTTGCTGGTGCTGGAGGCCTTCGCCCTGGCGCTGTCCGGTGTGCTCGCCGGGCTGGGCCTGCTGTACCTGGGCATCGCCCTGGCCCAGGGTTATGTGCAGTCGAGCTACGGCCTGTACCTGCCGCTGTCCTGGCCAAGCGAGTATGAGTGGACGCTGCTCGGCGGTATCCTGATCGCCGCCCTGCTGATGGGCAGCGTGCCGGCCTGGCGCGCCTACCGACAATCGCTGGCCGATGGCCTGTCCATCCGTTTATGAGGAACTTCTGGTTATGAGGAGCTCCGGCATGCCCCGTGCCCTGCTTGCGCTGTTGATGCTGGCCGCCCTGCCGCTATGGGCCGCCGAACCCCGTGACCTGGCCTGGTCGGAAATGATCCCGCCGGACGCGCCGGCGGAGGTGCCGAACATGCAGCCGCTGCACGACCTGTCGCAGATGAGCGACGCCCTGGCCGCCGAGTCCGCCCCGGCGGCCAAGCAGGACATGCCCAACGCTCCGGTGGTGCAGAGCCTGGACGGCCTGTCGGTGCGCCTGCCCGGCTACATCGTGCCGCTGGAAGTCAGCGAGGAAGGCCGCACCACGGAGTTTCTGCTGGTGCCGTATTTCGGCGCCTGCATCCACGTGCCGCCACCGCCGTCGAACCAGATAGTGCATGTGAAAAGCGCCGTCGGCGTGAAGCTCGACGAGCTGTATCAGCCGTACTGGATCGAGGGGCCGATGCAGGTCAAGGCGTCCACCAGCGAAATCGCCGACGCGGGTTACCAGATGGAGGCAGAGAAAATTTACGTGTACGAATTGCAGGAGTGAAACCGCCGGTTTTGCAGTGCCGCAAATAACCTCATCGCGAGCAAGCTCGCTCCTACAGAGAACCGCATTGTTCATGTAGGAGCGAGCTTGCTCGCGATCGACTCCAAAGCGCCTAGAACCCTCTGCCCCCCTCGTTCCCGCGCTGATCCGGTTTTCATTGAGCTGAGTCAAAGCCTGTTCCTTGACGATCCTTACCATTGGACCTAGCCAACTCGAATCGTCCTTTGGAGCTCCCATGCACAAGTCCCTGCTCAGCGCCTCCCTGTTCGCGCTCGCGCTCGCCGCCCCGCTCGCCCACGCCCACGAAGCCGGCGACATCATCGTTCGCGCCGGTGCCATCACCGTCAATCCGAAAGCCGATAGCGGCGACGTCAAGGTCGACCGCGGTCCATTGGCCGGAGCCAACCTCGGCGGCAAGGCGACCATGAGCAGCGACACCCAGCTGGGCCTGAACTTCGCCTACATGCTGACCAACAACGTCGGTATCGAACTGCTCGCGGCCACCCCGTTCGAGCATGACGTCAAGCTCAAGGGCACCGCGCTGGACGCCGCCAACGGCAAGCTCGGTACCCTCAAGCACCTGCCGCCGACCCTGAGCGTCGTGTACTACCCGCTGGACCACAAGGCCGCCTTCCAGCCTTACGTCGGTGCCGGCATCAACTACACCTGGATCTATGACGAACACGTCGGCAGCCGCGCCAGCGCAGCCGGTTTCGACAACTTCCGGGCGAAGAACTCCTGGGGCCTGGCCTGGCAGGTCGGTGCCGACTACATGCTGACCGACAACGTGATGATCAACGCCCAGGTGCGCTACGTCGACATCGACACCACCGCCTACGTGAACAACAACGCGGTCGCCGGCGGCACCCGGGCCAAGGTCGACGTGGACGTCGATCCATGGGTCTACATGGTCGGCCTGGGCTACAAGTTCTAAATCGGCCAGACAAAAAAAGGCGCCTGCAAAGGCGCCTTTTTTCATCGCTGGGGAAAGCTCAGCGGCCCAGCAAACGTGCCAGCCCGATGCTCATCGGCGTCGGTTCGGGGAGCTTGAAGCGCTGCAACAGGCGCTGGTTGTTCGCCCGCGAATGGCGAATGTCCCCGGAGCGCGCCGGGCCGTAGCTGATCGGTGGCAACTGCCCTACCACCTCGCCCAGGACCTCGAGCAACTGCTTGAGGGTAGTGGCCTGGTTCAGGCCGACATTGACCGCGCCGACTTCCAGTTGCGGTGTTTCCAGGGACTGCACCAGCACGTCCACCAGGTCTTCGACATACATGAAGTCGCGGGTTTGCTCGCCATCGCCGAATACGGTGATCGGCAGGCCTTTCTGCGCGCGCTCGCAAAAGATGCTGATGACCCCGGAGTACGGCGAGGACGGATCCTGGCGCGGCCCGAAGATATTGAAGAAGCGGAAGATCGCCGGCTCCAGCCCATGCTGGCGGCGATAGAAATCGAAGTAGTGCTCGCTGGCCAGCTTGTCCGACGCATAGGGCGTCAGTGGTGCCTTGGGCGTGTCTTCGTCGATCGATTCGCCCTCGCCATTGTTGCCATAAACCGCCGCGCTGGAAGCAAACAGCACACGCTTGACGCCAGCCTGGCGCATGGCTTCGCAGACGTTGAGGGTGCCGATGAAGTTGCTCTGGTGGGTACGCACCGGGTCGTCCACCGAAGCCTGTACCGAAGCGACCGCCGCCAGGTGTGCCACCGCGCGGCAGCCGCTCATGGCCCGCGCCACCAGGGCCGCGTCGGCGACGTCGCCTTGGATCAGTTCGACCCGCGGGTTGTCCAGCGGCAGGTTGCCGGGTTTACCCGTGGACAGATCGTCGAGGATCCGCACCGAGTAGCCCTTGGCGAGCAAAGCGTCGGTCAGGTGCGAACCGATGAAGCCGGCACCGCCGGTGATCAAGATTGGGCCATCAGCCATGACGATAAAACCTATCCAGTAGAGCCGGGAGTGCCGCGCGCCAGGCGCGCGGCTTGATCCCGAAGGTGTGCAGAATTTTTTTGCAGGCCAGCACCGCGTGCTGCGGTTCTTCAGCGGCGTCCGGCCGGGCGGCGTGGGCCTGGGCGGTCGGCGCTTCGATGGCCAGCGGATGCAGGCTGCGGGCCTCGGTGAGGATCGCCTGGCCCAGCGCCAGCGGCGTGGTCGCCTCATGGCCGGCGTAGTGGTAAGTGCCCCACAGCGGCGCGGCGCAATCGAGTTGCTTGAGCACGGAGATGATCACTCGGGCGGCATCGTCCACTGGCGTCGGGTTGCCCCGACGGTCGTCGGCCAGCAGCAGCTCTTCGGGTTGCTCGGCACGCGCCAGGAAACGCCCCAGGGTGCCTTCGGCGCTATCGTCCAGCAGCCAGCCGAAACGCAGCAGCACATGCTGTGGGCAAGTGGCGCGCACATTCTGCTCAATCCGCCACAAGGCCTGGCCACGCAGACCCAGCGGTACCGGTTCGTCCTTTTCGCTGTAGGCGGTGGCCCGCGAACCGTCGAACACCCGGTAGCTGGAAGGCTGCAGAAGAATGATGTTGTGATGCTGGCACAGCTCGGAAAGCCGCTCGACCGCCCGTTCCTGGCCAGCCAGGCGTGCCTCGGGGACACTCTCCGCCTGGAACCAGTCGAAGTAGTACGCAAGGTTGATCAAGGCATCCGGGCGGGTGTCGTCGAGCAGTTGCGTCAGGCTCGCGGCATCCCAGCCGTCTTGCGGCGGACGGGGGGCGAGGAAACCGATGTCTTCCTCCGCACCGAGGCGAATCAGCGCCTGCCCAAGGGCATTTCCGCCGCCCAGTAACATAAGGCGCATTCGCATAGAGTCAGCAGGCCCAATCTGTTCGGAACGATGGTTTGAATCGGCCAGACCCGCGGGTTTGGCCATGAATATTGCTCAGAATCGTTGCATTTTGCGGGTTTCCGGCGCAACCGTCACTGAGAAAGTGTAGAGCAACAAAGCACACAGCCCTTCAGGGCTGCTGCCGCCAGCGGCGACAAGGCAGGCTTGCAACTTCACTCCGGCGGTCGCATAACGTTGTGCATGAACCTTCCCCAGATCCCCGCCAACGCCCTGCCGGGTTTTCATCCCGCGGTCAGCGCCTGGTTCGACAGCTGCTTCCCGGCGGCGACCGCCGCCCAGGCCCTGGCCTGGCCGCTGATCCGCCAGCGCCGCTCGACGCTGATCGCCGCGCCCACCGGCTCGGGCAAGACCCTGACCGCCTTCCTCGCGGTGATCGACGAGCTGGTTCATCGCGGTCTGGAAAACGGCGGCACACTGCCGGAGCAGACCCTGGTGGTCTACGTCTCGCCACTCAAGGCTTTGAGCAACGATATCCAGATCAACCTGCAGGACCCGCTGGCCGGGATCACCGCGCAACTCGAACGCATGGGCCTGCCGCAATTGCGCATCAGCACCGCGGTGCGCACCGGCGACACCCTGCAGAAAGACCGCAGCGCCATGCGCAAGAGCGCGCCGCATATCCTGGTGACCACCCCCGAATCGCTGTATGTGCTGCTGGGCTCGGCCTCCGGCCGGCAAATGCTCGCCAGCACGCGCACGGTGATCGTCGACGAGATCCACGCCATCGCCGCCAGCAAACGCGGCAGCCACCTGGCGTTGAGCCTGGAGCGCCTGCAAGCGCTCTGCGCCGAGCCGCTGACGCGCATCGGCCTGTCGGCCACGCAGAAGCCCATCGAAGCGGTGTCGCGTTTCCTGGTCGGCCATGAACGCCCCTGCGAGATCGTCGACATCGGCCACGCTCGCCCCCGGGACCTGGCCATCGAAGTGCCGCCCGTGCCGCTGTCGGCGGTGATGGCCAACGACGTCTGGGAACGGGTCTACGAACGTATCGCCGAACTGGCGCGGGAGCACCGTACCACCCTGGTATTCGTCAACACCCGGCGCCTGGCCGAACGCCTGAGCCGCCACCTCAGCGAACGCCTGGGCAAGGACGCGGTGGCCGCCCACCATGGCAGCCTGGCCAAGGAGTTTCGCCTGGACGCCGAACAGCGTCTCAAGCGCGGCGACCTGCAAATACTGATCGCCACCGCCTCGCTGGAGCTGGGCATCGATATCGGCGATGTCGACCTGGTGTGCCAGATCGGCTCGCCGCGTTCGATCTCGGCCTTTCTGCAAAGGGTTGGGCGCTCCGGGCACCAGGTCGGCGGCACGCCCAAGGGCCGCCTGTTCGCCCTGACCCGCGACGACCTGATCGAATGCGCCGCCCTGCTCGACTGCGTGCATCGCGGCGAACTCGACACCCTGCAGATCCTCAGGGCGCCGCTGGATGTGCTGGCGCAGCAGATCGTCGCCGAAGTCAGCAACCAGGAATGGCAGGAGCAGCCGCTGCTGGAGATGATCCGCCGCGCCTCGCCCTACAGCGACCTCGACGAAGGGCATTTCCAGGCGCTGCTGCGCATGCTCGCCGAAGGTTACAACGGGCGTCAGGGCATGCGCAGCGCCTATCTGCATCGCGACGCCGTCAACCGCAGCCTGCGCGGTCGGCGGGGCAGCCAGCTGACGGCGGTGACCAGCGGCGGCACCATCCCCGACAACGCCGACTACGCCGTGCTGCTGGAGCCCCAGGCGCTGAATATCGGCAGCGTCAACGAAGACTTCGCGGTGGAAAGCATCGCCGGCGATGTGTTCCAGCTGGGCAATACCTCGTACCGCATTCTGCGGGTGGAAACCGGCCGGGTGCGGGTCGAGGACGCCCACGGCCAGCCGCCGACCATTCCGTTCTGGCTCGGCGAAGCCCCCGGGCGCAGCGCCGAACTGTCGTTTGCCGTGGCGCGCCTGCTGGCCCGGCTCGACGAGTTGCTCGGCGCCACCCCCGGCCAACTACAGCCCGCCCTCGACTGGCTGGGCGACAGCCTGGGCCTGGACGCCGCCAGCGCCGAACAACTGGTCGACTACCTGGCCCGCGCACGCCAGAGCCTGGGCGCGCTGCCGTCCCAGGACACGCTGATCATGGAGCGTTTTTTCGATGAGTCCGGCGGCACCCAACTGATCATCCACACGCCGTTCGGCAGCCGGATCAACCGCGCCTGGGGCCTGGCGCTGCGCAAGCGCTTCTGCCGCACCTTCAACTTCGAATTGCAGGCCGCCGCCAGCGAAGACGCCATCGTGCTGTCGCTGTCCACCGGCCACAGTTTCGAGCTCGACGACGTCTGGCGTTACCTGCACAGCAACAGCGCCGAACACATCCTGGTCCAGGCCGTGCTGGAGGCGCCGCTGTTCGGCGTGCGCTGGCGCTGGAATGCCGGGGTGGCCCTGGCGCTGCCGCGCTTTGTCGGCGGGCGCAAGGTAGCGCCGCAGATCCAGCGGATGAAAAGCGAAGACCTGATCGCCAGCGTGTTTCCCGACCAGATCGCCTGCCTGGAGAACCTCGCCGGCGAACGGCAGATTCCCGATCACCCGCTGGTGGAACAGACCCTCGACGACTGCCTGCACGAAGCCATGGACAGCGAGGGCTGGCTGGCACTGTTGCGGCGCATGGAGCGCGGCGAGCTGCGCCTGATCAGCCGCGACCTGCCGGCGCCCTCGCCCCTGGCCGCGGAAATCCTCAGCGCCCGGCCCTACACCTTCCTCGACGACGCACCGCTGGAAGAGCGCCGCACCCAGGCCGTGCTCAGCCGCCGCTGGAGCGACCCCGAATCCAGCGACGATCTGGGCGCCCTGGATGCCGAGGCCATCCAGTCGGTGCGCGAGGAAGCCTGGCCCGCCCCCGGCAGCCCGGATGAAATGCATGAAGCGCTGATGAGCCTGGCCTGTATCAGCGAGGACGAAGCCCAGGCCAACCCGCAGTGGACCGACTGGCTGCAAGCCCTGGCGGACAGCGGGCGCGCCAGCCGCTTGCAGATCGGCGGCGGACAGGCCCTGTGGCTGGCCATCGAGCGCCTGGGCTGCCTGCGGGCGATTTATCCACAGGCGCTGCTGCAACCGCTCCTCGAGGCGCCGCCCGGCTTCGATGAGCGATGGCAGCGCGATGAAGCGGTGGTCGAAGTGATTCGAGCCCGGCTCAGTGGCTTCGGCCCGTTGCCGCTGGAGAGCATCGCCATGCCCCTGGGCCTGAGCGCCAGCAAGGTCGCCCAGGTCCTGGCGCAGCTGGAAGGCGAAGGTTATGTGCTGCGGGGCCGCTTCAGCCCCGGCGAGGCCCGGGAGGAATGGTGCGAACGGCATCTGCTGGCGCGGATTCATCGCTACACCGTCAAACGCCTGCGCCGGGAAATCGAACCGGTGTCGCTGCAGGACCTGATGCGTTTTCTGTTTGACTGGCAGCACCTGTCCAGCGCCACCCAGGGCCAGGGCAGTGCCATGCTGGCGCAGACGGTCGCCCAGTTCGAAGGCTATGCCGCCGCGGCCGGCGCCTGGGACAGCGACCTGCTGCCGGCGCGGATCAAGGATTACTCCGCCACCTGGCTGGATGAGCTGTGCCGCAACGGCAAGGTGGTCTGGAGCCGGCTCAGCGCGCCGCACAAAGCCGCCGGCGCGACCCTGCGCAACACGCCGATCGTGCTGCTGCCGCGCAGCCAGGTCGCGCTGTGGAGCGGGCTGGACGCACAGCCCGACAGCAGCGCGCTGTCGCCCAAGGCGCAGAAGGTCCATGAGGCCCTGAGCCAGCACGGCGCCTTGTTCTTCGATGAATTGCAGCATGAAGCCCATGTCCTGCGCACCGAGCTGGAGATCGCCCTGCAGGAACTGGTGGCCGCAGGGTGGGTGAATGCCGACAGTTTTGCCGGCCTGCGCGCCTTGATCACCCCGTCCAGCAAGCGTCTGGCCCGCAGCGGCCGACGCGGGCGCGGGGCCGTGGTCGGCGGCATGGACGATGCAGGGCGCTGGGCCCTGCTACGGCGTCCGTCGCCAGTACCGGAGGGCGTCGGCGGTCATGGGCAGGCAACCCCACCGGCCACCCTGGAACACATCGCCATGACCCTGTTGCGGCGTTATGGCGTGGTGTTCTGGCGCCTGCTGGAACGCGAGGCCGACTGGCTGCCGAGCTGGCGCGAACTGTTGCGCACCTTCCATCGGCTGGAGGCCCGCGGCGAAATTCGCGGCGGGCGTTTTGTCAGCGGCCTGGCCGGCGAGCAGTTCGCCCTGCCCGAGGCCATCGCCCTGTTGCGCGAAGTGCGCCGCCGCCCGCTGGATGGCAGCCTGATCGCGGTGTGTGGCGTCGACCCGCTGAACCTCGCCGGCACCTTGCTGCCCGGGCCGAAGGTCCCGGCCCTGGCCGGCAACCGGCTGGTGTACCGCGACGGCCTGCCCGCGGCCGCCGAGATCGCCGGCAAACCGCATGTCTGGCTGGACCTTGAGCCGCAGGCCAGCCTTGAGCTGCGGACCCGGTTGATTCGCCACTGATATCGGGTCGTGGGCGGCCTGGTGCATCGCGTCGGCCTTATCGCGAGCAAGCTTCGCTCCTACAGAAGCGCAGTGATCGCGCTCAGCTCGATATTTGCCTTCAGGTCAAATATCAAATACCGGAACCGCTATTTTTCCGCACGATTCAAATCCGGACACTGCGCTCCATTGTCAAATCCACCGGAGTTGCAGCCATGCCCATTGCCTTGCTCGCGCTGACCCTCAGCGCCTTCGCCATCGGGACGACTGAGTTCGTCATCGTTGGCCTGTTACCCACCATCGGCGCCGACCTCGGCGTCAGCCTGCCGTCCGCCGGGCTGCTGGTCAGCCTGTACGCCCTGGGTGTCGCCGTCGGCGCGCCGGTGCTCACCGCGCTGACCGGCAAGGTCCCGCGCAAGCTGTTGCTGCTGTCGCTGATGGTGCTGTTCACCCTCGGCAACCTGCTGGCCTGGCAAGCGCCCAGCTATGAATCCCTGGTCCTGGCACGCATCGTCACCGGCCTGGCCCATGGCGTGTTCTTCTCCATCGGCTCGACCATCGCCACCAGCCTGGTGCCCAAGGAAAAAGCCGCCAGCGCGATTGCCATCATGTTCACCGGCCTGACGGTGGCCCTGGTCACCGGCGTGCCGCTGGGGACCTTTATCGGCCAGCATTTCGGCTGGCGCGAAACCTTCCTCGCGGTATCCGCCCTGGGTGTGATCGCCTTTATCGGCAGCCTGATCTACGTGCCGAAAAACATCGCCCACAGCAAACCGGCGTCCTTGCTGCAACAACTGCAAGTGTTGAAACAACCGCGCCTGCTGCTGGTGTACGCCATGACCGCGGTGGGCTACGGCGGCTCGTTCATCGCCTTCACCTTCCTCGCGCCGATTCTCCAGGACATTTCCGGCTTCAGCGCCAGCACCGTCAGCCTGGTGCTGCTGGTCTACGGGATCTCGGTCGCCGTGGGCAACATCTGGGGCGGCAAGCTGGCGGACAAGCGCGGCCCGATCAGCGCCTTGAAGATCATCTTCGCCCTGCTGGCCGGCGTGCTGTTCCTGCTCACCTTCACCGCCGGCAACCCATGGCTGGCACTGGCCACCGTACTGGTGTGGGGCGCCGTGGCCTTCGGCAACGTACCGGGCCTGCAGGTCTACGTGGTGCGCCAGGCCGAACACCACACCCCGCAAGCGGTAGACGTGGCTTCGGGCCTGAACATCGCCGCCTTCAACCTCGGCATCGCCGGCGGCGCCTGGGGTGGCGGCCTGATCGTCGCCCACCTGGGGCTGATCCACACCGCCTGGATCGGTGGCCTGGTGGTACTGGGCGCCCTGGCCCTGACCGCCTGGAGCGGCCGCCTGGATCGCCTCGGCCCGGTATACGCCGAGCCGGCCGAGGGATCGAGCCGGGTGGTGGTCGGGCACTGAGCCCACCAGCAGGCCCCAACCAGAAAAGCGCAGCCCTGGCCGGCTGCGTTTTTTTATGCCCGGTCATAAAGGGTGGCGCCTGGCGGGGCTGGCGTTAGCGACTGCCTGGCGCAGGATTTGCCACCGTCGGCCGGCCCATTACCCGCCAGCCCGCGGCTACGGGCTGGAAAACACCGTCCGTAGGAAGGTCGAAACTTTCCCGTCAGCCGGGCAGTCATCAAAAGACAGAGGCGGTTCGAAGGCCCCTAGACGGGAGCGGACATGGCGGCGATTCATATCGGTATTTCCGGCTGGCGCTACAAGCCCTGGCGTGGAGATTTCTACCCCGAGGGGCTGACGCACAAGCGCGAGCTGCAATTCGCTTCGCGCGCAGTCAACAGCATCGAAATCAACGGTTCGTTCTACGCGCTGCAGACCCCCGAGCGTTATGCCGACTGGTATGCCGATACGCCCAAGGACTTCGTGTTCAGCGTCAAGGCGCCGCGCTACATCACCCATATCCTGCGGCTGCGGGATGTGCACAAGCCGATCGCCAACTTCTTCGCCTCGGGCGTGCTGGAGTTCAAGAACAAGCTCGGGCCGATCCTGTGGCAGTTTGCGCCAAGCTTTCGGTTCGACGCCGAGCTGTTCGGCGCCTTTCTTCAGCAATTGCCCGCCGATACCGAACAGGCCGCCACCCTCGCCCGCCAGCACGAACCACGCCTCAACGGCCACGCCAGCACCAAGGCCTACGGCAAAAAAGCCATGCGCCATGCCGTGGAAATTCGCCACGCAAGCTTTGCCGTGCCCGAATTCACCCATCTGCTGCGCCAGCACGGCGTGGTACTGGCGACAGCGCCCGGCGAGCCTGCCGCGCCCGGGGTACTGCCATGAGCCATGACGAGTCGGCCAACAACCCGATACCGCCCGCGATCGGGCTCGCCGCCACGCGCCGCTTCACAGTGCTGACGGTGAATACCCACAAGGGCTTCACCGCCCTGAACCGGCGCTTCATCCTGCCCGAGCTGCGCGAGGCGGTGCGCAGCGTGGCCGCCGACGTGGTGTTCCTGCAGGAGGTGCACGGCGCCCACGACCAGCACCCGCAGCGCTACAACAATTGGCCGAGCATGCCGCAATACGAATTCCTCGCCGACAGCATCTGGCCGCAGTTCGCCTATGGACGCAACGCGGTGTACCCGGCCGGCGACCACGGCAATGCGCTGCTCTCGAAATTCCAGATCATTCGCTACGACAACCTCGACATCTCCCTGTCCGGGCACGAGAGCCGCGGCCTGTTGCATTGCGTGCTGCGCCTGCCCGGCGATGCCCTGGAAGTGCATGCCATTTGCGTGCACCTGGGGTTGCGCGAAAGCCATCGCCAACAACAGCTGGATCTGCTGCTGCAACTGATCGCCGAGCTCCCCGCCGACGCGCCCTTGATCGTCGCCGGCGACTTCAACGACTGGCGGCTGCGCGCCGATGCACAGCTCGCCCCCAGTGGCTTGCAGGAGGCCTTTGTCAGCCAGCACGGCAAACCGGCACGCAGCTTCCCCGCGCGCCTGCCACTGTTGCGGCTGGACCGGATCTACGTGCGTCACCTGAAAATCCACCGGCCCCAGGTCCTGGCCTCCCATCCCTGGTCCCATCTCTCCGATCACGCACCGCTGTCGGTCGAGGTCGAGTTATGAACGACATGCCCCTGGAAAAAACCACGGTGGACCACCCGCCTGACGCGGGGCTGGCCCACGAGCCGCTACGGATGGACCTCGAGTACGGTTGGCACAGCAACAACCGGGTGGTGCTGCTGGAGAATGGCGAGGCGTATTTTCCCCGGGTGTTCGAAGTGCTGCGCCAGGCGCAGAACGAGATCCTGCTGGAGACCTTCATCCTCTTCGAGGACAAGGTCGGCCACGAGCTGCATCGTATCCTGATCGAGGCTGCACAGCGTGGCGTGCGGGTCATCGTCAGCCTGGACGGCTTCGGTTGCGGTGAATTGAGCACCGAGTTCCTTGCCGCCATGAGCAACGCCGGGGTGCGCTTGCAGATATTCGACCCGGCACAGCCGATTTTCGGGGTGCGCACCAACTGGTTCCGCCGCCTGCATCGCAAGATCGTGGTGGTCGACGGCGCCATTGCCTTTGTCGGCGGAATTAATTTCTCCGCCGACCACCTGGCCGATTTCGGCCCCCAGGCCAAGCAGGATTACTCGGTAGAGATCCAGGGGCCGGCGGTGGTGGATATCCACCATTTCGCCCTGCTGCAAGGCGACCGCCCGGCCCGCGCCCGTTACTGGTGGCAACGCCGCCGGCAGCGCCGCGCGGAGTTGGCCCTGACCGACCATGACGGCCAGGTGCGCCTGGTCTATCGCGACAACCGCCAGCACCGCAGCGATATCGAAGAGGTCTACCGCCTGGTACTGCGCGGGGCCCGCCAGCGGGTGGTAATCGCCAATGCCTACTTCTTCCCCGGCTATCGGCTGCTGCGCGAGATCCGCAACGCCGCGCGCCGTGGCGTCGAGGTGCGGCTGATCCTGCAGGGCGAGCCGGACATGCTGGTGGCCAGGCTGGCGGCACGCATGCTCTACGACTACCTGCTCAAGGACGGCGTGACCATCTACGAATATTGCGAACGGCCACTGCACGGCAAGGTGGCGCTGGTGGACGACGACTGGAGCACCGTGGGCTCGAGCAATCTCGACCCGCTGAGCCTGTCGCTGAACCTGGAGGCCAATGTGCTGATCCGCGACCGGGCGTTCAATCGCGACCTGTTCGAGCGCCTCGACCGGCTCAGTCGCGACCACTGCCAGGCCATGCCGGCCAAGGGCTCCGGGCGTGGCCGCTTGTGGCGCCTGACCGTGGGTTTCCTGGTGTTTCACATCCTGCGTCACTTCCCGGCCTGGGCCGGCTGGCTGCCCGCCCACAAGCCGCAATTGAAGCCCTTCGGCCAGGCCGCCACCCCGCGGGAGTCGCCCCATGAGCCACACTGACGCCCATGGCTCGACGCCTGCCGCATCGCACTCCCGGTCGCGCTGGCAACGCCTGAAGAAACCGCTGACCATCGCCTTCTTCCTGCTGTTGATCGTGCTGTTCACCCTGCTGGCCCGGCGCATCGACTGGAGCGAAGTGCTCGGCACCCTGGCCGACTTCAAGGTGCGCACCCTGGTCATCGCCGCGGGCCTGACCCTGGCCAGCTTCCTGGTCTATGCCTGCTTCGACCTGATCGGTCGCACCTACATCCGGCAGAACCTCGGCTGGCGGCAGATCCTGCCGGTGGGGGTCATCAGCTACGCCTTCAACCTCAACCTCAGCGCCTGGATTGGCGGGATCGCCATGCGCTACCGGCTGTATTCCAGGCTCGGGGTGAGCACCGGCAATATCGCCAAGATCCTCGGCCTGAGCCTGGCCACCAACTGGTTCGGCTACATGGCCCTGGCCGGCGCGGTATTCGCCAGTGGCCTGATGAAGTTGCCGCCCGGCTGGCAACTCAGCAACGGCGCGTTGCAGGGCGTGGGCGTCCTGCTGCTGGTGCTGGGCGTGGGTTACCTGGCGGCCTGTCGGTTTTCCCGACGGCGCGAGTGGTCGATACACGGGGTCGAGATCAACTTGCCCTCGTTGCACATGGCCTTGCTGCAACTGGCCCTGGGCGCACTCAACTGGTCGCTGATGGCAGCGGTGATCTTTACCCTGCTGCCCAGCAAGCTCGATTACCCGGTGGTGCTCGGGGTGCTGCTGATCAGCAGCATCGCCGGGGTCATCACCCATATTCCGGCGGGGCTCGGGGTGTTGGAGGCGGTGTTTATCGCCCTGCTGCAACATGAGGTGTCCCGCGGCAGCCTGCTGGCCGGGTTGATCGCCTACCGGGCGATCTACTTCATCCTGCCGCTGCTGATCGCGCTGCTGATGTACCTGGTGGTGGAGGCCAGGGCCAAGGCGTTGCGCGTGGAGAAAAAGCCGCGCAAAGGCAGCTGAGGCTATCGCGCACGCGCGCGTTCCTCTCCAGGAGCGAGCTTGCGCGCCTCATTCAACCAGCGCTTGCGACTATCGCGACTGAATGATGCTCAAGCGTTCTCCCACCACCATTTCCGTGATCCAGTCCACCAGGATCGAGGTGTAGGCCTGCTGCGACACGGGATCGCTCAGGGCATGGTCGGCGCCATCGATGATCCGGTGGGTCATTGAATGGGTCTGCTGGCAGGCCGCGCGGTAGCTCATGAACGTGGCGTGGGGCACATGCTCGTCGTTTTCCGATTCCACCAGCAGCACATCCCCGGTGAACGTCGAACAGGCATGCAGCGCCCGGTTGCTGTCGGCACGCACCAGGCTGCTGCGGTAATCCAGCAGGTCGGCCTTGTCCAGGTCGCGCTTGGGGCTGTTCCAGGCTTCGTCGCGGTACAACGCCGGGACCCGCAGCGCCAGCCAGCGCACCGGTCGCAGCGAGGTCAGGATGCTCGCCAGGTAGCCGCCATAACTGGTGCCCACCACCGCAATCGCCGAGGTGTCGAGGGCCGGATGGGCCAGCAGGCGGTCATAGGCCGCCAACAGGTCGCGCAGGTTGTCTTCGCGGGTCACGCGGTTCAGCGGGATGCCGCTGCCGGCGTGGCCCCGCAGGTCGAAGGTCAGGCACACGCAACCCAGCCCGGCGATGCCGCGGGCGCGCTCCAGGTCGCGCTCCTGGCTACCGCCCCAGCCGTGGACAAACAGTACGCCGGGGACTTTCGACTTGGGGCTGAGGAAAGTCCCGCGCATCTGCTCGTCATCGATGTCGATTTGAATGCTTTCGCTTCTAGCCGTCATAGGATTGGACCGTTACATATTTGAGAAGAAAGTCACTGTGTTCCGCGGGCCCGCGATAGACCTCGATGGCATCGGCCGGCAAGGGCCGGTCGACATAGGTTTCCACCGCGGACACACGAATCGCGCGCATCTCCGGATGCTCGATAAAGGCCTGCAAAGCCGCCACTTCGGCGCTGCTGGCACCGCCCATGCGCCACGATTGCTCGAGTACGCCGCTGCGCTGCCGGCCTTCGGCGTCCAGGCCCTGGGCGATGTCGTAGTTGCGCCGGGAGGCGAAGAATCGGGGATAGGCCTCATCGGCGGCGGCGTCGAAAACCCGCGCCTGCTGCACCGCCAGGCGCACTTGCTGCGGCAGTTGCAGCGCCAGCAACTCAGGGTAGCCACCCTGCACCACCAACAGCTCGGAACCGCCGTAGACCTGCTCGCTGTCGGAGTCTTCGGTCAGGTACTGCTGGCCGCAGTAACTGAGGACGTGGCCGGCGATAAAGGACTGGCCGACGCTGTAGGTGGCCACCTGTTGCAGATCCTGCTCCAGGACCACGCCTTGATTGAACTGCCGGGCGACGTCCGGTTGCGCCAGCATCTCGTCGAAGCGCTCCAGGCTCTCGATCACCTGCTGGCCGCGACCGGCGCAGGCATGGATCGGTTTCATGCGGATCGGCCCGCTGTAAAGCAAATGACTGGCCGCTGGCCGGGCGTCATTCAGGGAAAACACGCTCAGGCCGTCCAGCACCACATTGCGCACCCGCTGGGAGAACAGCGCCGCCCAGCCCGGCGGGGCCACGGCGTTCCTGTTCAACAGACCATGGGTAATGGCCTTGGTGCAGATAAAGTCATGCTCGACATACCCGCCCCACAGGTCGTCCGGCCCCTTGAGCCGCAATTGCCGGGCCGCGGCGGGGCCGACGATGGTCTGCGTCGGCAACAGGTACAGCTCGCTCTGCCCATGCACGAGCGGGTCGTAGTCACCGGCGAACTGCAACCCGAGGATCTGCGCCAGCCAGCGGGCCAGCGCGCGATTGGTCTCCACGACATGCTGCGAGGCCCCCGGATGGACCGAGTGGGCGACCACCAGCTTCTTGCGTTGCGTCGGGGTCATGCGTCCCCCTTTGTCATCGGCGTGATGAATGTACAAGACAGGGTGCAGGGATCACGCCAGGGCCAGGGGGAAGTCGAATGCCCCCATGGAATAAGCGCTCCAGGCCATCGCTGCTGGCATTGCGCCTGTTTTATTTTGCACGATCGGCCGGCGACGCCCGGTATTTTGCACGACCCGCGGGGTCAGCCCTGCCCGGCCCGCGCCAGCGGTGCCGGCGGTGTCACGCCGAAACGCGCGCGATACTCGCTGGGCGCAAGCCCGGTGATCTTCTTGAAGGTGGCGCGGAACGCCCCCGGGTCCTGGTAACCGACCGTCCAGGCGATATGGTCGATGGTGCCGTTGGTGAACTCGAGCATTTCCCGTGCCTTGCCTACCCGCAAGTGCTGGCAATATTCGGTGGGTTTGAGCCCGGTGGCGGCCCGGAAGCGCCGCAGGAAGGTGCGCTCCTCCAGCCCGGCCTGCTGCGCCATGACGGCGAGGGAAACGTCCACCGCGCCATTGGCCTGCAGCCAGTGCTGCACCTTGAGGATCGCCGCGTCGCCATGGCCGAGGATCGGCGCGAAGTTACTGCCGCACTGACTGGCGCTGTCGCTGTGTTCGATCACCAGGAAACGCGCGGTGCCGCTGGCGATGCTCGGGCCCAGCAGGCGGTCGACCAGGCGCAGCCCCAACTCGGACCAGGCCATCAGGCCGGCGGTGGTGATCAGGTCGCCGTCGTCGACGATCGGCTTGTCGGCGTTCAGGCGGATGTTCGGGTAGCGCTCGGCGAACCGCTTCGCCGAGGTCCAGTGAGTGGTGGCGCTGCGGCCGTCGAGCAGGCCGCTTTCGGCCAGCAGGATCGAACCGACACAGACCCCGCCCAGGGTCGCGCCATTGGCATGCTGCTGGCGCAGCCATTGGATCAGCGCCTGCGGTGCCTGCGCCTGGGAAAAACCGGCCACCGAGGGTGGGATCAGCACCGCCAGCAATGGACCGTCAGCACCCGAGTGACTGTCGTACACCCGTACGGGCGCCTGGTCGGCCTGGGCCTGCCAGTGGCTGATGCGCAGCAGCGGCAACTGTGTGCTGCGCTGTTCGGCGGCAATGCGGTTGGCGACCTCGAACAGGTCGGTCAAGCCATGCACCGCGGCCATCTGTGCGCCGGGATAGATCAGCACGCCCAGTTCGGCGACTGCGCTTTCCATACCCATTGTCAGTTTTCCCCCTGCTATTGTCGGTGCGGCCAATCCTCGACCGGCCCGCCGGAGCCAATACTGGACTCCACAGCCAACCACTACTTCAGAGGAAACACCCATGGCCAAGCAAGCGCTCATCGTAATCGATATCCAGAACGACTACTTCCCCAACGGCAAGTGGCCCCTGGTCGGCGCCGAAGCCGCCGCCGACAACGCCGCGCGGCTGATCCAGGCCTTCCGCGACAGCGGCCAGCAGGTGGTGCACATCCGCCACGAATTCACCTCCGACAGCGCACCGTTCTTCACCCCCGGCTCCAGCGGCGCGCAACTGCATCCGAAGGTCAGCAACCGCGCCGACGAGCCGGTGGTGCTCAAGCACTTCGTCAACTCGTTCCGCGAAACCGAGCTCAAGGCCATTCTTGACCAGCACGGCATCGAACAACTGGTGGTGGTCGGCAGCATGAGCCACATGTGTGTGGAAGGTACCGCCAGGGCCGCCGCCGACCTGGGCTACCCGGTGAAAGTGATTCATGACGCCTGCGCCACCCTCGACCTGGAGTTCAATGGCCAGCGAGTCGCCGCGGCACAGGTTCAGAACGCGGTCATGTCAGCCCTGGCGTTCGCCTATGCCAGCGTCTTGTCCACCGAAGAGTTCCTTGCCGCCGAACGCGTCACTCCGGCCTGAGCCCACGGCTGCGGTGAGTTTTCCCTCACCGCAGCCGCCGTGCAGCCCGATCTTCACGGACAACCGATGCAGAAACAGTCAGGTCCATGGCGCACGGCAATACATATTGTTTCAAGCAAGGCAACTTAACCGAACAACTTCACGAATGATTCTTACTACCAAACAAACAACCGCCTCCTTAAATAAGTCCATACAGTAAATTCGCCCATACAATTCAATAAAGCCCAAACCAACAAGCCACCTATTCAATAGCCAACTAATAGTCAGCCTAAGAATAGTTATTTCAAATCCTGCCTTATCCCCCACTACTTTCCAAAGTATTCCCTTTATAAATTGCGGCGCTTATTTCTTTTGGTTACTTCTCTTGCATATGAAAAAAGGCAATACATTCTATAGCCGAACGCCACACCAAAAAATCTTGCACCGCCCCAAGTCCATTGAATAAAACCCACAAAAACAGGTCATCACAGTCCATCCACAAGACTGTTCACAACAGTACAAACACATTACTCCCAGGCTTTCCCAACGAACCAGAAAAGCGTATTGCAGCCAGCTCGCTCGGTTTACTTGCAAAACTCTCGGCCTTGGCTAAGTTGATGACTAATCGCCATCCAAGTGTTCTCCAACGGGGCAAAAACCAATAAGAACCTTTCGAGGAATTCAATAACCGAACATCTCCCCTGCCTTACAAGCTGAACTGACACGGAATAAGTCATATCAATCAAGAGGGATGCTTGATGAAGCGCAGCTCGTTGCCTCGTGCCTTCTCGCTGAAGGGTACGACTGAGAATTACTGGCTCTCGTTATTCCTGTTCTCGATCCTGGTGGTCGCCAGCTTCCTGCTGTTCGAACAGCAGATCCAACAGCTGCTGAATCATCTGGGCAGCTTGCTACCCACCGACCCCACGCAACGTTTAGGCCTGGCCCTGCTGCTGGTAGCCCTGCTGACGCTGGATGTGCTGCTGCCAGTACCTTCAAGCCTGGTGGCGCTGCTGGCTGTGGCAGCCCTGGGTGCCATCGGCGGCTACCTGGTGATCTTTATCGGCCTGTGCCTGGGAGCCTGCCTGGGCTACTGGCTGGGGGCAGGCTACTTTCGCCTGCTCTCCAACTGGCTCGGTCTCAGAAGCTGGCAACCCGGGCAGCTGGCCTATCGCCTCAGTACCTTGTCGCTGGTCTGCCTGCGTGGTGTGCCAGTGCTGGCCGAGACCTCGGTGCTGGCCGCCGGCATGCAGCGCTACCCGCTGCGCCAGTTCCTGCTGGTCACCACCCTGGCCAACGCCGGACTGGCCCTGGCCTACAGCGCCATCGGCAGTCTGCTGGTAGAGCAGAACGCCCTGCTGGCGACCATTCTCGCCAGCATGGTCCTGCCGGGTCTGTTCCTGGGCGGCCGCAGCCTGCTCAAGTCACGCGTCGCGCAGCCGCAGGGTGATCGAGCGCTCTCCCTGGAGGGTCGCTTCGAGGTGAGCTACCACTATCCGGTACTGTTCACCGACCACATCTTCCAGGCGGACAATGCCTGCCTGCACCAGCAACTCACCCGGCAGCATCCGGGGCGGACCACCGTGCTGGTGTTTGTCGACGAGCAACTGCTGCAGTGCTCCGCGCAATTACCACGGCAGATCAGCGATTACTTCAGCGCCCATACCGCCGACCTGCATCTGCAGGCCGCGCCGATCGCGGTGCCGGCGGGGGAACTGAGCAAAACCCCGGAAGTGCTCCAGCAGTTGTATGCGCACATGCTGCAGCATGGCCTGGACCGGCACTGCTATGTGCTGGCCCTGGGCGGCGGAGCGGTACTGGACGCCGTGGGCTACGCCTGCGCCACCTTCCACCGGGGCATGCGCCTGGTCCGCATCCCGACCACGGTGCTGGCCCAGAACGACGCCGGCATCGGGGTGAAAAACGGCATCAACGCCTTCGCCCAGAAGAACCTGCTGGGGGCGTTCTACCCCGCCACGGCAGTGATCAACGACTTCCAGCTGCTGCTCAGCCTGTCGCACCGGGACCAGATCGCCGGCCTCGCCGAGGCGGTGAAAGTCGCGGTGATCAAGGATCATGCGTTCTTCCAGTGGATGGAGCAGCAGGTCGAGGCCCTGGCCAGCTTCGAGCACAGCGCCAGCCGTTATGCCATCCGCCGCTGCGCCGAGCTGCACCTGGGCCATATCAATGGTGCCGGCGACCCCTTTGAACGGGGCAACGGCCGGCCTCTGGATTACGGCCACTGGGCCGCCCACAAGCTGGAAAACCTCAGTCGGCACCGCTTGCGCCATGGTGAGGCGGTGGCCGTGGGCATGGCTCTGGATGCGCTCTACGCCAACGCCATCGGCCTGCTGTCCGATGGGGAAACCCAGCGCCTGCTACACGTGCTCGACAAGCTCGGCTTCAACCTGTGCCCCGCGGAACTGCGCCTGAAAGACGCCCAGGGTGGCTCTCTGGTGCTGCAAGGGCTGGAAGAGTTCCGCCAGCACCTGGGGGGGCAGTTGTCGATCCCGATGCTCAACCGCCTGGGCCAGTCCATCGATGTGCACCACATCGAACTGCCAGTGATGGAACAAGCCCTGTTGCGCCTGGCCAGCCTCGGCAGAGCGGACTTCGCCTGGAGCGAGGGCTGCGCGCAATGACGCCTTCAGCGCTGAGCACCTGGCTGACCCTGGGGCGGGTCTCCAACCTGCCGACGGTGTGGACCAACGCCCTGGCCGCCGCCCTGCTGGCCAGCAGCGCCACCGCCCTGGCGCCGCCCTCGTCGCTGGTCTGGACCCTGCTGCTGGTGGTGCTCTCGGCGCTCTACCTGGCGGGCATGCTGCTCAACGACCTGCTGGATGCCGACTGGGATCAGCAGCACCAGAACCCGCGCCCCATTGTCCTCGGCCTGGTCAGTCGCACTCAGGTGAGCCTGGCCACCACCGCCCTGCTGCTGTTGGCGTTGCTGTCGCTGCTAGGGCTCAGCCAGTTGATCGCCCAGCCTCGCTGGCTGCTGGCCAGCGCCGGGTTGTTGCTGCTGTTCATCCTGGCCTACAACCTGCTGCACAAAAAACACCCCCACAGCGTCTGGCTCATGGGCGGCTGCCGCTCGGCCCTGTACCTGACCGCCGCCGCCAGCCTGGCCATGCCACCGCAACCGTTGTGGTTGTGCGCCGCATTGCTGGGCGCCTACATCGCCGGCCTGACTTACCTGGCCCGGCTGGAACATAAGAACCAGCTGCTCAGCCGCCTGCCGCTGCTGCTGATGCTCAGCCCGCTGGCCCTGGTCGCTTATGCCGACAACGGCGTGTTCTGGCTGGTACTGCTGCTGTGGCTGGGCTGGTTGGGCTGGCACTACCGGCGCCATCTGGCCAACCCGCGGCAGCGGCAGATCCGTGCCTTTATCGGTGCCGGCCTGGCCGCCCTGCCACTGTTCGATGCCCTGGTACTGGCCCTGGCCAACCAACCCCTGGGCAGCCTGCTGTGCGTACTGGTGTTTTTCCTGCTTCCCCACCTTCAACGCTGGATCAAGCCGACATGAGCATGGACGTCATTGCCCCATCCTCGAATGCGCTCGCCCCCCGCCATGCCGCCTTCGCCGAACGGCGCCGGCAGCTCGACGGACAGCTCGCCCCCGACACCCGCCGCTGGTGGCAAGAGGCCCTGGAACAACTGGCCCGGAAGCCTTCGGCCAATACCCTGGTGCTGCTCAGCAGCCAGTGCAAACGCCGCCTCGGTGACAGCCTGGTGCCCGACAGCCAAGGCTGGACCCGGAGCCAGCTGGCCCGCGCGCTGTTGTTGGCGCAGCTTCTGCAACAGCAGGCCAGCGCCGATCGGTTGCCCTTGTTGCGCCAGCTGTTCCTCTGGGCCGACGACTCGGAAAAGAGCGCCCTGCTCAAGGCCCTGGACGACCTGGATAGCCAAGGCCACAGCCTCGACCTGGCGCTGCAGGCGGGGCGTACCAACAACCGCGAGGTGTTCGCCGCCATCGCCCTGGACAACCCCTTCCCGGCCCGCCACTACAACGACCGGGCCTTCAATCAACTGGTGCTCAAGAGCCTGGGCATGGGCCTGGACAGCCGCCGGATCAACGGCCTGGCCCAGCGGCGCAGCGTCGATCTCAACCAGCTGGCGCTGGACCTGATGGAGGAGCAATTGGCGGCGCAGCGCAACGTTTCCGACGGGCTGCCCCAGGTCATCGCCTTCGAGTTGTTGAGCCCGGCCCAACGTCTGCGTCTGCGCGACCTGTGCCAGCAGCGACGACTGCCGCCGCACTGGCTCGAACACCTCACGGCCGACGCCTGAACAAGCCAGGCGCCACCACGGTTTTCTACAACCACATCAGGGACTCACCATGCTGAAATACTTCGACCCGCATATTCATATGGTCAGCCGCACCACCGACGACTATCAGAACATGGCCGCCGCTGGCATCACCGGGGTGATCGAGCCGGCTTTCTGGCAAGGCCAGGCGCGCACCAGCGTCGGCAGCTTCATCGACTACTTCGATACCCTGCTGGGCTGGGAACGCTTTCGCGCCAGCATGTTCGGCATCCACCACTTTTGCACCATCGGCCTCAACCCCAAGGAGGCCAATGACCTGTCGCTGGCCAACGAGGTGCTGGAGATCCTGCCGCGCTATCTGGTCAAGGACGGCGTCGTGGCGGTAGGGGAAGTCGGCTACGACGACATCACCCCGGAGGAAGACCGCTTTCTCGCCGCGCAACTGGAACTGGCCAAGCAGTTCAACCTGCCGGTGCTGGTGCACACCCCGCACCGCGACAAGATCGGCGGCACCAAGCGCACCCTGGCGGTGATCCGCGAAGTGGGCATCGTCGAACATCTGGTGATCATCGATCACCTCAACGAACTGACCCTGCCCCTGGTGCTCGACAGCGACTGCTGGCGCGGGCACTCCATCTACCCCAACACCAAGATGTCGGAGCAGCGCATGGTGGCCCTGCTCAAGGAGTACGGCACCGAGAAAATGGTGGTCAACAGCGCCGCCGACTGGGGCATCAGCGATCCGCTCAAGGTGCCCAAGACCGGACAGGCCATGCTCGCCGCCGGCTTCAGCGAAGCCCAGGTGGAGCAGGTGCTATTCCACAACCCGGTGGATTTCTTCGCCCAGAGCGGGCAGCTGGACAAGCAGTGGGTGAGTGCCCCGCTGCCCATCGACCAGCGTCGTCAGTGGCAGGACAACTCCGCCCTGCGCGGCCAGGAACCGGTGGTCAAATGAGCACTCGTCGGGGCTGGAGCGCCGCCCGGATCGGCTATTGCAGCAACGTGCACCCAGCCCCCGACCTGGCCACGCTGAGCGCCTCGATCGAGACGCACTTCCAGGGCGTGCGCCAGCAACGCGGCCTGCCCGAACAGGACAGCGGGTTGTGGATCAGCGCCCAGGCGGCGGCCGAGCTGCAACAGCCGCAGGCCCTCATGGGATTTCTCAGGCTGTTGCGGCACAGCGGGTTGCGCCTGACTTCGCTCAATGGCTTTCCCTACGGCCAGTTCCACCAGGGTGCGGTGAAAGCCGAAGTCTATCTGCCCAACTGGGCCGACCCGCAGCGCCTGGAGTACAGCCTGCAACTGGCGCGGATCCTGGCCGCGGCCCTGCCGCAGGATTGCCCCAAAGGGGTGATTTCCAGCGTACCGCTGGGGTATGCCGCCACCTGGAGCCTGGCCCACCGGCAACGGGCCGAGCAGCAGCTGCGCCAGCTGACCCAGGCCCTGGCCAGGCTGCGCCGGGAGACCGGCAAGCAGATCCTGTTCTGCCTGGAAATGGAGCCCGACTGCGTGCTGGAGCACACCGACCAGGCCATCGAATTCTTCCGTCGCTGGCAAGCCACGGATCCTCACCATGAGCATCTGGCCCTGTGCTTCGATGTCTGCCATCAAGCCGTGGTCTTCGAGCATTGCCATGACGCCCTGGAGCGGCTGCGCCAGGCCGGTGTGCCGGTGGGCAAGATCCAGCTCTCCAATGCCCTGATCTGCCGCCTGCCGGAAGCGGACCCGCTGCGGCGCCAGCAGGTGCTGACGGCCCTGGGGGACTTTGTCGAGGCCACCTACCTGCATCAGGTCAAAGCCCGGGACCACCAGGGCCGCCTGCTGGCCTGGCCGGACCTGCCCGCTGCGCTGCAGGCCGGCGAGCTGGCGTCCTGCCCCGAGCTGCGCATTCATTTCCATGTGCCGCTGTTCAGCGAGCAGTTGTTGCTGCCCGAACTCAGCGGCAGCCAGAGCGCGCTGTTGCAGACCTTCGATTACCTGGCGGAGCACCCGGAAGTGCACCCGGTACTGGAGGTGGAAACCTACAGCTGGAACGTACTGCCCGCTCCGCTGCGGCCACAGACCGAACAGGCGCTGCTCCAGGGCATCGTTGCCGAGTTGCGCTGGGTCGAAGGGCAATTACGCGAGCGGCAACTGCTGAGCGCCCCATCCCCCGTGCAGGAGGCCTGCCCCCATGGCGTCTGAAACGAGCTGCCCACCGCTGTTGCTGATCAATGTGGTCGGGTTGACGCCGAGCCTGCTGGGCGAGGCCACGCCACGGATCAATGCTCTGCTGCGCAACGCCGCGATGACCAGCCTGCAACCAGTGTTCCCGGCCGTGACCTCGACCGTGCAGGCCTCGCTGCTGACCGGCCTGACGCCCGCGGAACACGGCATCGTCGGCAACGGCTGGTACTTTCGCGACCAGGCCGAAGTGCGCTTCTGGCTGCAATCCAACGCCCTGGTCCAGGGGGAAAAGGTCTGGCAGACCCTCAAGCGCCTGCGCCCCGGCTTTCGCTGCAGCCAGTTGTTCTGGTGGTTCAACATGCACGCAGAGGTGGATGCGGCCATCACTCCACGCCCCCATTACCCGGCCGATGGGCGCAAGGTGTTCGGGCTCTATTCGACGCCCGCCAGCCTGCACCAGACCCTCGAGCGGCAGATCGGCGAGTTTCCCTTCCCCGGTTTCTGGGGCCCCGCGGCGGGCATCGCCTCCAGCCGCTGGATCGTCGATTGCGCCATGGCCGAGTTCCAGCTCAACCGACCCGACCTGCAACTGATCTACCTGCCGCACCTGGATTACAGCCTGCAACGCCTGGGACCCCAAGACCCGTCGATCGCCGACGAGGTCCGCGCCATCGACCAGCAGGTGGGGCGCCTGCTGAGCTTCGCCCAAGCCCAGGGCGCCAGGGTGATGCTGCTCTCCGAATACGGCATCGAGGCGGTCCGGCAATCGGTGTCGATCAACCGCCTGCTGCGCCGTGAAGGATGGCTGCAGGTCCGCCAGTCGCTGAGCTGGGAATTGCTCGACCCTGGCGCCAGCGCCGCCTTCGCCGTGGTGGACCATCAGATCGCCCATGTCTACGTGAAACGCGCCGAGGACGTGGCCCGGGTCAAGGCGCTATTGCAGCGCCAGCCGGGCATCGAGCAGGTGCTGGACAAGCCCGCGCAACGGGACTGGCAACTGGACCACGAGCGCAGCGGCGAACTGGTGGCGGTGGCCGCCGCCGGCTACTGGTTCGATTACCGCTACTGGCTCGACGACTGCCTGGCCCCCGACTTCGCCCGCACCGTGGACATCCACCGCAAGCCGGGCTACGACCCGCTGGAACTGTTCATCGATCCGGCCATCCGCTTTCCGAAACTGCGAGCGGCGCGGCGCCTGCTGCAGAAGAAACTCGGCTTTCGCTACTACATGGACCTGATCCCCCTCGATACCCGGCTGGTCCGCGGCAGCCATGGACGCTTGCCGGCCAGCCGCGCGACCGGTCCGCTGCTGATCACCAATTGCGGTCTGTCGTTGCCGGACCAGCTTCCGGCCACGGCAGTCAAGCAACTGCTCCTGCAGTACTTCCTGGAGCGCCCTCACCACGACCCGGCCAATGCCAAGGAGCTTCCATGCGGCGAGCCATCTCTATAACAGTTCTGAGTGCCGTGGCCGGTTTGGCCCAGGCCCAGAGCGCCAGCCCTTACGACTGCAGCAATTTCTTCACCTACGGGACCAACGTCGAGAAGACCCGCAGCGACTTCCTCGCCAGTCCCGAGACCCAGGCCTGGAACTGGTTCGTCTGCCTCAACCAGCCGTCCGCCCAGGGCAGCCCCAACCGGGTCTGGGAAGGGCTCAAGCCCTCGAGTCAGGTGTTCCTGCCCAATGGTGCCCCGCCCCAGCCCTACCTGCCGGAGCAGCCCGCGCCCGACGCAGTCCTGGAACAGGCCCGGCAACTGGGGATGAACCTCGACCGGACCTTCCATGACCTGGACAGCACGCTACAGGTGGACGGCCTGCCCCTGCTGATGGGCGGCCAGGTACCGGCGGCGCAACGGGGCCAGCCGGTGCGTTTTCTCTTGCAGATGGGCCAGGGCACCTTCGACTACATCGTGCAGAAACAGGTCTACAACATGAACGGTCAGTACGCGCTGACCAGCAACCTGAAATTTCCCGAGACCTCCTGGGAGGTAAAAACCTCCTGGATCTGGATCGGCACCGATGCCACGTTCAAGCAACAGCTGGAAAACGACGGCTATTACGTCATCCAGGCCTACTACCCCCACCAGAACCAGTATCAGGTCGGCTATGCCGCGCTCAGCGGCATGCACGTGATCAACAAGCTGAGCCCCGAGTGGATCTGGACCACCTTCGAGAACGTCAACAACCACAAGTACACCGTGACCAACGCCGTGCCGGCCACCCCGATGACCAACACCACCGGGCCGACGCCCCCCTCCATACCAGTCAACAGCAGCTTCCAGGGCAACTACCCCTACCTCTCGAAGTACGAGTTGATCGGGGTCGAGTTCCAACCCGTGACCCAGGTGCTGGCCAATTCGCAACTGGAGTCGGCCTTCCAGGACACCTCATCGTGCCTGGCCTGCCACGGTACCGCGGCCTACTCGAAACAGAAGGGTTACTTCAATTTCGCGATGAAAGAGGACGGCGGGATCGTCTACCCCACCACCCCGCTGCCGGCTTCGGACTTCGCCGATTACAACAAACTGGACTTTGTCTGGTCGCTTAAACGCGCCCAGTGGCAACGCTAAGGAGCCTGACATGAGCGTATTGAATTTCCCCCGCATCTACCTCAACGGCCATATGTTCTGGAACCCGCCAACGGCCAACAACAACGATGCACTGCCGCTCTATGACGCGGTCAGGATGGACCTCAACTGGCAGTTCCTGAACTACTACGACATCAATCCCCAGAACGCCCCCGAAGCGCTGATGCCCTGGACCATCCAGCCGTTGTCCAGTACTCAGGTACCTCGCTATGTATTGCAGGTGCCGACCAATGCCGGGGCCTTCCGCAATCCGTTCATGCCCGCCGAATGGGACCTGTTCGGCGACAATGCCTGCGGCACCGTGAGCTACAAGGACACCCAGTCAACGATCATTGGTGGCGAGCTCCAGGCCAATACCTACATCGACCGGGACCCGCTGGTCAGCAAGAGCTTTCAGTTGCTCGGCAACCCCTTTGGCAGCAAGGCGCCCACGCCCGCACGCTTCGTCGATATCAGCCCCTGGCAGAACACCTTCACCGCGCTGTATTTCGACAAGCTGGTGCTGGGCGACGCCCAGTGCGGCCTGACCCTCAACCGCCAGTACCGGATGCTCGACCGCTTCCTGAACTTCAACTGGGCATCCACCTTCGGCGGCCTGAGCTATGTGACGACCACCTGGCAGACCTGCTTTGCGAGGGAAAACCTGGACTGGGCCGTCGGCGATTCGCTCCTGCTGCAACAGCTCCAGCAGCAGATGATCGAGCAAGGCGCCAAGGGGCTGATGTTCCGCTTCTCCACCTACCTGACCTACTACGACAAGAACGGCGTGTTCAACGACTTCCCGCCGGTCAATACCCATTCCAGCAACCCCAAGGACGTGGCCCAGGTGCAGCGGATGTATGAGCAGGGGCTGAACAACGTCGCCGATATTTTCTACAACCCGGCCTACAGCAGCACGGCGGGTACCCTGGGCCTGTGGTTCGACGACGAATTCCCCACCGCCCCGGCTGGCCGGCGCCTGGTCCCGGCGGAGCCGGTGCCGGTCTACAAGACCACGCCTGGCGATATGCAAGACACCAAGGCCACGCTGGGCGTGATCCCTGTCCAGATCACCGGCGACACCCTGTCGCTGGATCTGTCCAACGGCATTCCGTTCTATCCGGTCGATCCCGAGGCCCCCATCGCGGTGGCCGAGAAATTCAATGCCGGCATCCTCCACCTGGGAGTGCGCCAGGAAGACCGGTTCATCTCCGCCGTCATGATCACCTACTCCCTGTACCGTCAGTCGGCCTTCAACCAGCGCTCAGGCATTCTCGACCTGCCCCTGACTGTCGAGCAAAAGAACCTGCTCGAGAGCGGCCCCCTGGAACTGCAACAACTGCTGGCAAGCGCCGAACCGGTGATCGCCGCCACCCAGCGACAGTGGACCGCCGAAGTGGTCGAGAGTGGAGGCTTCATCGACGTAGGCGACCACAAGACGCTGACGATCATGGTGCAGAAGGACGGCAAGCCCGCGCCGGAGGGCACCGAACTGCTGGTCGCCGAATACGGCAACGCCTATATGGTGACCACCAGCGACTATTACCTGGCATTCAGCAACGAAGCCGACTTCACCCTGTTCTACGATTACCCGGAAGAACCTACGCTGAATCGCTCCAACCGGCCGCAGTTCATCGACACGCCGGTGGCTGTCAGCTATCTGGCCACTGGCAGCGGCCGCCGGCTCACGGACAGGCGCACGGTCGTCACCTCCAATACCGTGCCGGAGGGAGAACCGGTCGGTTATCAGCAGTTCCTCGACCAACCCATTACCGTCAACCTGCGCCCCTGCCTGGTTTTCGACAATGCCATCGCCCAGACCGGCACCCTGCGCGACGAAACGGCTACCAGCAGCGTCAACTACAGCATCGCCAGGATCCGCACCGACGCCAGCGGTGTCGCCCGACTGGGAATCAGGGCAGAGGCACCGGGTTTCCCTACCCTGCGTTTCTTCCTGCCCGAAGGCGGCAAGATGCCCGCCGTGCCCTTCAGCTTCAACTACTCCGAGGCCTACACCGACTGCCTCGCACCTTTGCGGGTGCTGCCGCTGGAGCCGAAGCTGCAGCAGGACTTCATCGACTACTGGAACACCATCTACCGGGACCTGAACGCCAGCCAGCTGATGTGGAACAACTTCATCTACCCGCAGATCCTGCTGCCCTTCTATTACCTGTACCCGATCATGAACAAGTTCATGCCGCTCAACTCCCAGCAGCGCGTGGAAGGCGCCATCGACCAGTTGATCGTGCTGATCAGCAAGGAGTACCAGGAAGAAAGCACGCTCTCGATGCCCATCACCCGTGACATGTCGCAGAGCCGGCGGGCCGTGCTGGAGCTTTGGGCCAACGCCCTGGTGAAACACAATTACCCGCCTATGCCCCTGAGCATGAAGGACTTCCCCCCCTGCTGACAGGAGCCCCGTACCGGGAACACCGGGTGACACAGCGTCACCCGGCCCTTCACAGGAGTGCCGCCATGAACGTCCGTCTCTTGCGCCGCCTGTTGCCATTGCTCCTGCTGTTCTGTCCCTGGGCTTTCGCCGGGCAGGACAGCAGCGAGCCCTGGCAGCCGCCGCTATGAACCGACCCAATGCCAACTGGAGAGAACCGATGACAGCTCCCCTACGGATTCCCCCCCGGCCCCATGAAGACTTGCGTGCGCACACGGTCATTCACGAGAACCTGCTCAACCCCCGGGGCCTCTGTCTGCAAGCCGATGGCAGCCTGCTGCTGGCCGAAGCCGGCTCCGGGCGGCCGGACCAACCGTTCAGTGGACGCATCAGCCGACTGCGCCCCGACCCACGCCGGACGGGTGCCTACCTGATGCCCGAAACGCTGGCCCATGGTTTTCGCTCCATGAACATGCAGGCACGCATGCTGCGCGACGAAATCCTGGGGCTGTCGGATATCGCCTGCGGCGCGGGGCGTTGCCTGGCCAGCCTGACCGACTACGTCGAAGGCTCGAAAGTCCTGGACCTGGCCTGTAGCCCTCCCGAGCCTCTGTTTCACAGCCGCGGCAACCTCAACGCCCTGTGCTATCACCCCACGCGTCATCGCTGGCTGGCAGTCAAACCCGATAGCAACCAACTGGTGGAGTTCAGTGGCACCGGCGATGAGCGGGTCCTGGTCGAGCTGCCCGACCTGGGCCAGGATCAGGATGCGGTGCCCGTTACCCTGGTCTACGAACCGAGCACCGGCGCCATGCTGATCAGCCTGTTCTCCGGCGAGTTGCACCAGGACCCGAGCCGCCGGGGCATCGACTTCGCCGACCAGGCCGGCCAGGTGATCCGGGTCTGGCCGGAAAGCGGCCACAGCGAAGTCCTGATCGAAGGCCTACAACTGCCCACCGGCCTGGCACTGACCCCAACGGGACAGCTGCTGGTGCTGGAACTCTGCGACCGTCTGCTGCAACCGCTGCTCACGGACTGGGACGGCGAATGCCTGCACGGCGGCTTCGCCCGCTTCAGCGGCCGCCTGCTGTGCTGCAACCTGCCGACAAGAGAAGTGAGTATCCTCGCCCAGGGCCTGGATACCCCGTCCAACCTGTGCCTGGTACCAGGGGCCGTACTGATCAGCGAAGGCATGGGCTTGAGTGGCCGCCCCTTGCCCACCCCCGACGGCCCGCCCGTCCCCTTGACCGGGAGGCTGCGGCGAGTCGAACTCTAAAGCGTCGACACCAGGCCGGTGTTTCGAGCGGCCAAAAAAAACGGAGCCCATCAAGGGCTCCGTTTTTCACTCATGACCTGCGTTCCGAGGGATCAGAACGGAATATCGTCATCGAAGCTGTCGTCGAAGTTCTGCGCCGGCTGTGGCGAGGACTGCTGAGGCGCTGGACGCGATTCGCGTTGTGGCGCCTGCGAAGGCTGCGGACGCGACTGCTGCGGACGTGGCGCGGAGTTGCCCATGCCCTGGCCCTGGTCGCCCTGAGGACGGCCGCCCAGCAGCTGCATGGTGCCCTGCATGTCGACGATGATTTCAGTGGTGTAACGCTTGATGCCGTCTTTTTCCCACTCGCGGGTCTGCAGCTTGCCTTCGATGTAGACCTGCGAACCTTTGCGCAGGTACTCGCCGGCGATTTCCGCGACCTTGCCGAACATCGACACACGGTGCCACTCGGTCTTCTCGACCTTCTGGCCGGTCTGCTTGTCGGTCCATTGTTCGCTGGTGGCCAGACTCAGGTTGGTCACGGCGTTACCGTTAGGCAGGTAGCGAACTTCAGGATCCTGGCCGCAAGTGCCGACCAATATGACTTTGTTAACCCCACGGGCCATAACGTTCTCCTAGGCTTCGCACGCCGATCGGGCTGGGTTGACCAGCTGCTCGAGGGTCGCGCGATCCAATAATTCGGTGTCCAATTTGATGTAAATGGCGGCTTCTTCGGCCACCATCACTGCATCTGTTACCCCAACAACGGCCTTCAGGCGCTCGACCAGACCGGCTTCGCGGATCGCTTCGGGCGATAACGGCAAGCGCAGGCTCGTCACGTAAGGTGGTTCGCGCATGGTAACAGCAAAGGCCAGCCAGAGTGCAGCCAACCCTGCGCAACCCAGGAATACAACCGACAAACCGCCATGCTGGAACAACCAGCCGCCGAGAATGCCGCCCAGCGCCGAACCGAGGAACTGGCTGGTGGAGTAGACCCCCATGGCCGTGCCCTTGCCGCCGGCCGGTGAAACCTTGCTGATCAGCGACGGCAGCGAAGCTTCCAGCAGATTGAACGCGGTGAAGAACACCACCGTGCCGATCACCAGCGCCTGCAGGCTGTCGCCGAACTCCCAGAAGAATAGCTCGGTGAGCAGCAGCGTACTGACCGCGCCCAGCAGAACTCGTTTCATTTTGCGTTTCTTCTCGCCGTAGATGATGAACGGGATCATGGCGAAGAAGGAGATCAACAGCGCGGTGAGGTAGACCCACCAGTGCTGTTCCTTGGGCAGGCCGGCTTTTTCCACCAGGGCCAGCGGCAAGGCGACGAAGCTCGACATCAGCATCGCGTGCAACACGAAGATACCAAGATCCAGGCGCAGCAGGTCCGGGTGCTTGAGCGTCGGCAACAGGGCCTGGCGCGCGACCCCGGATTCGCGGTGCTGCAACGGGCCGGTCGAGTGCGGCACCATGAAGGCGACGATGAAAATGCCCAGCAGCGCCATGCCGCCGGTGGCGAAAAACAGCCCGGGCAAGCCGAAAGCGCGGGTCAGCAGCGGGCCGGCCACCATGGCCACGGCAAAGGACAGGCCGATGGTCATGCCGATCATGGCCATGGCCTTGGTGCGGTGCTGCTCGCGGGTCAGGTCCGACAACAGCGCCATGACCGCCGCGGAAATCGCCCCGGCGCCCTGCAGGATGCGCCCGGCGATCACGCCCCAGATCGAATCGGCGTTGGCCGCCAGCACACTGCCCAGGGCAAAGACGATCAGCCCCAGGTAAATCACCGGACGACGGCCGATGCGGTCGGAAATGATCCCGAACGGGATCTGGAAAATCGCCTGGGTCAGGCCGTAAGCGCCGATCGCCAACCCGATCAGGGCCGGGGTCGCTCCCGCCAGGTCCATCCCATAGGTCGCCAGGACCGGCAACACCATGAACATGCCAAGCATACGGAAGGCGAACACCAGGGCCAGACCGCTTGCGGCGCGGGTCTCGGCGCCACTCATGCGCTCGCTGTGGGGATCATGCATGGAAAAACCTCGTGTGAACCGGCGGCGATTCTACCAGTCCGATCGATTGACGGGGTATATGGCGACGCTTTGCCGCGCAGGTTTCATCTACGGCTGCACAGACCTCATTTGATAGTGTGCATCCATCCAGTATTTGCCCTTATACTCCTACGTTTTCGACGCCCGCCGAGCGAGGCCACTTTGGACAAGATCCTGATTCGTGGGGCCCGAACCCACAACCTGAAGAACATCGACCTGACCCTGCCACGGGACAAACTGATCGTCATCACCGGCCTGTCCGGATCCGGCAAATCGTCCCTGGCGTTCGACACGCTGTACGCCGAAGGGCAGCGCCGTTATGTCGAGTCGCTGTCGGCCTATGCCCGGCAATTCCTGTCGATGATGGAAAAACCCGACGTCGACACCATCGAAGGTTTGTCGCCGGCAATTTCCATCGAGCAGAAATCCACCTCGCATAACCCGCGCTCCACCGTGGGCACCATCACCGAGATCTACGACTACCTGCGCCTGCTGTATGCGCGCGTGGGTACGCCACGCTGCCCGGATCACGACATCCCTCTGGAAGCCCAGACCGTCAGCCAGATGGTCGACCTGGTGCTGGCCCAGCCGGAAGGCAGCAAGCTGATGCTGCTGGCGCCGGTGATTCGCGAGCGCAAGGGCGAGCACCTGTCGGTCTTCGAGGAACTGCGCGCCCAGGGCTTCGTCCGTGCCCGGGTCAACGGCAAGCTCTACGAGCTGGATGAGCTGCCGAAGCTGGATAAACAGAAGAAGCACTCGATCGATGTGGTGGTCGACCGCTTCAAGGTCCGCGCCGACCTGCAGCAGCGTCTGGCCGAGTCGTTCGAGACCGCGCTGAAGCTGGCCGACGGTATCGCCCTGGTGGCGCCGATGGACGACGAACCCGGTGAAGAAATCATCTTTTCCGCGCGCTTCGCCTGCCCGATCTGTGGCCACGCCATCAGCGAACTGGAACCCAAGCTGTTCTCCTTCAACAACCCGGCCGGTGCCTGCCCGACCTGCGATGGCCTGGGGGTCAAGCAGTTCTTCGACATCAAGCGCCTGGTCAATGGCGAGCTGACCCTGGCCGAGGGGGCGATTCGCGGCTGGGACAGGCGCAACGTCTATTACTTCCAGATGCTTGGCTCGCTGGCATCGCATTACGGCTTCAGCCTGGAAGTACCGTTCAACCAGTTGCCGGCCGACCAGCAGAAGGTCATTCTCAACGGCAGCGGCACGCAGAACGTCGACTTCAAGTACCTCAACGATCGTGGCGATATCGTCAAACGCTCCCACCCGTTCGAAGGCATAGTGCCGAACCTGGAACGCCGCTACCGCGAGACCGAGTCGGCCACCGTGCGTGAGGAGCTGGCCAAGTTCCTCAGCACCCAGCCGTGCCCGGATTGCCGCGGCACTCGCCTGCGTCGCGAAGCCCGCCACGTTTGGGTCGGCGAGAAGACGTTGCCGGCCGTTACCAGCCTGCCGATCGGCGATGCCACCGATTACTTCGGCACCCTGTCGCTAACCGGACGCCGTGGCGAGATTGCCGACAAGATCCTCAAGGAAATCCGCGAGCGCCTGCAGTTCCTGGTCAATGTCGGCCTGGATTACCTGACCCTGGATCGCAGCGCCGATACCCTGTCCGGCGGCGAGGCGCAGCGTATTCGTCTGGCCAGCCAGATCGGCGCCGGCCTGGTGGGGGTGATGTACATCCTCGACGAACCCTCCATCGGCCTGCACCAGCGCGACAACGATCGCTTGCTGGGCACCCTGAAGCACCTGCGGGATATCGGCAATACGGTGATCGTGGTCGAACACGACGAGGACGCCATTCGCCTGGCCGACTATGTGGTGGACATCGGCCCGGGCGCTGGCGTGCATGGCGGACAGATCGTCGCCGAGGGTACTCCCGACGAGGTGATGTCCCATCCCGACTCGCTGACCGGCAAATACCTGTCAGGGCGCGTGAAAATCGCCGTGCCGGCCAAGCGTACGCCGCGCAACAAGAAGCTTTCACTGTCCCTCAAGGGGGCTCGCGGCAACAACTTGCGCAACGTCGATCTGGAGATTCCGATCGGCCTGCTGACCTGCGTGACCGGTGTCTCCGGCTCGGGCAAGTCGACCCTGATCAACAACACCCTGTTCCCCCTCAGCGCCACGGCGCTGAACGGCGCGACCACGCTGGAAGCCGCTGCGCACGACAGCATCAATGGCCTGCAGCACCTGGACAAGGTGGTGGATATCGATCAAAGCCCGATCGGTCGCACCCCGCGCTCCAACCCGGCGACCTACACCGGGCTGTTCACGCCGATCCGCGAACTGTTTGCCGGGGTACCCGAATCGCGCTCGCGCGGCTACGGTCCGGGCCGCTTCTCCTTCAACGTCAAGGGCGGACGCTGCGAAGCCTGCCAGGGCGACGGCCTGATCAAGGTGGAAATGCACTTCCTGCCGGACATCTACGTGCCGTGCGATGTGTGCAAGAGCAAGCGCTACAATCGCGAAACCCTTGAGATCAAGTACAAGGGCAAGAGCATCCACGAGGTCCTGGAAATGACCATCGAGGAAGCACGGGAGTTCTTCGACCCGGTGCCGGCGCTGGCGCGCAAGCTGCAGACGCTGATGGATGTGGGGCTTTCCTACATCAAGCTGGGGCAGTCGGCGACGACCTTGTCCGGCGGTGAGGCGCAGCGGGTCAAGCTGTCTCGCGAGCTGTCCAAGCGTGACACCGGCAAGACCCTCTACATCCTCGACGAACCGACCACCGGCCTGCACTTTGCCGATATCCAGCAGTTGCTGGACGTTCTGCATCGCCTGCGTGACCACGGCAACACCGTGGTGGTGATCGAGCACAACCTGGACGTGATCAAGACCGCCGACTGGCTGGTGGACCTGGGGCCGGAAGGCGGTTCCAAGGGCGGACAGATCATTGCCGAGGGTACGCCGGAGCAGCTGGCAGAAATGCCGCAATCCCATACCGGCTACTACCTCAAGCCACTGCTGACCCGCGACCGGGCCTGAGCCCAATGAAAAAGCCCCGGCCATTGTGAAATGGCAGGGGCTTTTTTGTGCTCGTCAGTCCTGCATTTGCCTGCAGACGCGGGCTAGAACATCAGAACTGCGACTGCAGGTAGTTTTCCAGACCGATCGACTTGATCAGCCCCAACTGCTTTTCCAGCCAGTAGGTATGGTCTTCTTCGGTATCGGCCAACTGCACACGCAAGATGTCGCGGCTGACATAGTCCTTGTGCTTCTCGCACAGTTCGATGCCTTTGCACAGTGCAGCGCGGACCTTGTACTCCAGGCGCAGGTCGGCGGCGAACATGTCCGGCACGGTAGTGCCGATATCCAGATCGTCAGGGCGCATGCGTGGCGTGCCCTCGAGCATCAGGATGCGACGCATCAATGCATCGGCGTGTTGAGTCTCTTCTTCCATCTCGTGATTGATGCGCTCGTAGAGCTTGCTGAAGCCCCAGTCTTCATACATGCGCGAGTGGATGAAATATTGGTCACGTGCCGCCAGCTCGCCCGTCAGCAACGTGTTGAGGTAATCGATTACGTCCGGGTGACCTTGCATCGCCCTACATCTCCCTGCTTGAAAGTCTGTATTTTGAACCAAGCTGACTTGCAGGTCACTGGAAAAACGCTAACAAAGTGAAGATTTTCAGAGAAAAGTAGCCGAAAAAACGCAAAAACCGCCCAGATGAGGGCGGTTCTGCTTCTCGTTTAGACTTAGTTAAGCTGTACGCCCAACGCCTTTGCGATTCCTTCTCCATAAGCCGGGTCAGCCTTGAAGAAATGCTGCAACTGACGCTGGACCACGTCCGAGCTGACACCCGCCATTGCGCCGGCGATGTTGTTGATCAACAGGGCTTGCTGCTGATCATTCATCAGGCGGAACAGAGCGCCTGCATGGCTGTAGTAGTCGGTGTCTTCGCGGTGATCGTAACGGTCCGCCGCACCGCTGAGGGCCAGCGCCGGCTCCGCGTAGCGAGGAGCCTGCTTCGGCGCATCGGCGTAGCTGTTCGGCTCATAGTTCGGCGCCGCGCCACCATTGCTGCCAAAGGCCATAGAGCCGTCGCGCTGGTAGCTGTTCACCGGGCTGCGCGGGGCGTTGACCGGCAGTTGCTGGTGGTTGGTGCCGACACGATAGCGATGAGCATCGGCGTAAGCGAATACGCGGCCTTGCAGCATGCGGTCCGGCGACAGGCCGACGCCTGGAACCATGTTGCTAGGACCAAAGGCAGCCTGCTCGACTTCCGCGAAGTAGTTCAGCGGGTTGCGGTTCAACTCCAGCTCACCGACCTCGATCAGTGGGAACTCCTTCTGCGACCAGGTCTTGGTCACGTCGAACGGGTTCTCGTAGTGAGCAGCAGCCTCAGCCTCGGTCATGATCTGAATGCATACGCTCCATTTCGGGAAGTCGCCGCGTTCGATCGCGTTGAACAGGTCACGTTGGGCGTAATCCGGATCGGTACCCGCCAGGCGGGCAGCCTCGGCCGGTGCCAGGTTCTTGATGCCCTGCCGGGTCTTGTAGTGCCATTTCACCCAGTGACGCTCGCCCTTGGCGTTGATCAAGCTGTAGGTGTGGCTACCGAAGCCGTGCATATGACGATAGCCGTCCGGAATCCCGCGATCCGAGAACAGGATGGTGACCTGGTGCAGCGCCTCGGGAGAGTGTGACCAGAAGTCCCACATGGCCTGGCCGCTCTTCAGGTTGCTCTGCGGCAGACGTTTCTGGGTGTGGATAAAGTCGGGAAACTTCAGTGGATCGCGAATGAAGAACACAGGCGTGTTGTTGCCGACGATGTCCCAGTTACCTTCTTCGGTATAGAACTTCAGGGCAAAACCGCGCGGGTCGCGTTCGGTATCAGCCGAACCACGCTCGCCACCTACGGTGGAGAACCGCAGGAAGGTAGGAGTCTGCTTACCCACGGACTCGAAAAGCTTGGCGCTGGTGTATTCGGTGATGTCGCGGGTCACAGTGAAAGTGCCGTAGGCGCCCGAGCCCTTGGCGTGTACGCGACGCTCAGGAATGTTTTCACGGTTGAAGTGGGCAAGCTTCTCGATCAGGTGAAAATCATCGAGCAGCAGCGGGCCACGAGGGCCAGCAGAACGGGAATTCTGGTTATCGGCGACTGGAGCGCCACTTGCGGTGGTAAGCGTTTTGTTTTGGCTCATGCTCAATCTTCCTCTGTCAGTCTTGGAACTGCCGGCTAATCGGCTGACGAGGAGTATCGACCATCAAGATGACAGCATCAAATGCATTAAATGATTGCTATCGATAGTAATTTTCTAATACAGCAGACACAAAAAACCGGGCACTAGGCCCGGTTCTTTGTATTTGACGTCTTACTCAGCGGATACAGCTTCACCGCCGACAGCACGATCAACCAACTCGACGTACGCCATAGGCGCGTTGTCGCCAGCGCGGAAACCGCACTTGAGGATGCGCAGGTAGCCACCCTCACGGGTAGCGTAACGCTTGCCCAGGTCGTTGAAGAGCTTACCAACGATAGCTTTCGAACGAGTACGGTCGAAAGCCAGACGGCGGTTAGCCAGGCTGTCTGTCTTGGCCAAAGTGATCAGCGGCTCAGCAACGCGGCGCAGTTCTTTAGCTTTCGGCAGTGTAGTTTTGATCAGCTCGTGCTCGAACAGCGACACCGCCATGTTTTGGAACATGGCCTTGCGGTGCGAGCTGGTGCGGCTCAGGTGACGACCACTTTTACGATGACGCATGGTTCATTCCTTACCAAACACAACGTTCGGTGATTACGACGATCAGGCAGTCGCCTTGTCGTCCTTCTTAAGACTTGCAGGCGGCCAGTTGTCGAGGCGCATGCCGAGGGACAGACCGCGGGAGGCCAGAACGTCCTTGATTTCAGTCAAGGATTTCTTGCCAAGGTTCGGAGTCTTCAACAGTTCTACTTCGGTACGCTGAATCAGGTCGCCGATGTAGTAAATGTTTTCCGCCTTAAGGCAGTTAGCCGAACGTACAGTCAGTTCCAGATCGTCAACCGGGCGAAGCAGGATCGGATCGATCTCGTCTTCCTGCTCGATTACCACTGGCTCACTGTCACCTTTGAGGTCGACGAACGCAGCCAACTGCTGTTGCAGGATGGTTGCAGCACGACGGATAGCCTCTTCAGGATCCAGGGTACCGTTGGTTTCCAGATCAATAACCAGCTTGTCCAGGTTGGTACGCTGCTCGACACGGGCGTTTTCCACCACGTATGCGATACGGCGAACCGGGCTGAACGAAGAGTCAAGCTGCAAGCGACCGATGCTGCGGCTTTCGTCTTCATCGCTCTGACGCGAGTCTGCCGGTTCATAACCACGACCACGAGCTACTACGAGCTTCATGTTCAGGGCGCCGTTAGACGCCAGGTTAGCGATTACGTGATCGGGGTTAACGATCTCGACATCATGATCCAGCTGAATATCGGCAGCGGTAACCACCCCCGAACCCTTCTTCGACAAGGTCAGCGTAACTTCGTCACGGCCGTGCAGCTTGATAGCCAGACCTTTAAGGTTCAACAGGATTTCAATTACGTCTTCCTGTACACCTTCGATGGCGCTGTACTCGTGGAGCACACCGTCAATCTCGGCCTCGACTACTGCACAGCCGGGCATTGAGGACAACAGGATGCGGCGCAGCGCGTTGCCCAGGGTGTGGCCAAAACCACGCTCGAGAGGCTCGAGGGTGATCTTGGCGCGGGTTGGACTGACAACCTGCACATCAATATGGCGGGGTGTCAGGAACTCATTTACCGAAATCTGCATGGATGCACCTATTTTCTAGCCCTTACTTGGAGTAGAGCTCGACAATCAGGCTTTCGTTGATGTCGGCGGACAGATCACTGCGAGCTGGAACGTTCTTGAAAACGCCCGACTTCTTCTCAGTGTCTACTTCTACCCATTCTACGCGGCCACGTTGGGCACACAGATCGAGAGCTTGGACAATGCGAAGTTGGTTTTTTGCTTTCTCGCGAACAGCAACCACGTCACCAGCACGAACCTGGTAGGACGGAACGTTAACGGTCTGACCGTTTACGCTGATCGACTTGTGCGATACCAGCTGACGGGATTCGGCACGAGTCGAACCGAAGCCCATACGGTATACAACGTTGTCCAGACGGCATTCGAGCAGTTGCAGCAGGTTTTCACCGGTTGCACCTTTCTTGCCAGCAGCTTCTTTGTAGTAGCCGCTGAATTGACGCTCGAGAACGCCGTAGATACGACGGACCTTCTGCTTTTCACGCAGTTGGGTGCCGTAGTCGGACTGGCGACCGCGGCGCTGGCCGTGGATACCAGGTGCTGCTTCGATGTTGCACTTGGATTCGATAGCGCGCACGCCGCTCTTCAGGAAGAGATCGGTGCCTTCGCGACGAGCCAGTTTGCATTTTGGACCAATGTAACGAGCCATTCTTTACAATCTCCTGGATTACACGCGGCGCTTCTTCGGCGGACGGCACCCGTTATGCGGGATTGGCGTCACGTCGGTGATGCTGGCGATCTTGTAGCCACAGCCGTTCAAAGCGCGGACTGCGGATTCACGACCTGGACCTGGGCCCTTGACGTTAACGTCGAGGTTTTTCAGGCCATATTCCAGCGCAGCTTGACCAGCACGCTCAGCAGCTACTTGAGCAGCGAACGGGGTGGACTTGCGGGAACCGCGGAAACCCGAACCACCGGAGGTTGCCCAGGAAAGAGCGTTACCTTGACGGTCGGTGATGGTCACGATGGTGTTGTTGAAAGACGCGTGGATGTGGGCGATGCCATCAACCACTGTCTTTTTAATCTTTTTACGAGGACGAGCAGCAGGTTTTGCCATGACTAAATTCCTGTCGATTCGCTGGTGCGATTACTTGCGGATCGGCTTACGCGGACCTTTGCGAGTACGCGCGTTGGTCTTGGTACGCTGACCGCGCACTGGAAGACCACGACGATGGCGCAGACCGCGGTAGCAGCCCAGATCCATCAAGCGTTTGATTTTCATGTTGATTTCGCGACGCAGGTCACCTTCAGTGGTGAACTTCGCCACTTCGCCACGCAGCTGTTCAATTTGCTCGTCGCTCAGATCCTTGATCTTTGCGGCTGGGTTGACCCCAGTCTCTGCACAGATTTTCTGCGCAGTCGTGCGACCAACACCATAGATGTAGGTCAGCGAGATAACAGTATGCTTGTTATCTGGAATGTTAACGCCTGCAATACGGGCCATTCAGTGGGACTCCAATTGACAGCTACCTACGCCCCGGAAGCCAAGAAATAGGGCGCGAGATAATATCGCTGTAATAACAAATAATCAACCCAGCAGCGCACTAGCTGCTGGGCTTGAAGCACAATCACACTCAGCCTTGGCGCTGTTTGTGACGCGGTTCCGCGCTGCAAATTACTCGAACAACACCTTCGCGGCGAATAATCTTGCAGTTACGGCACAGCTTTTTCACCGATGCACGAACTTTCATCACCAACTCCTCGAACCTTATGGGTCAGCGCAGCATGCCGCTGCCGTAACCCTTCAGGTTGGCTTTCTTCATCAGGGATTCGTACTGGTGCGAAACGAGGTGCGATTGTACTTGCGACATAAAGTCCATAACAACCACGACCACGATCAGCAACGAGGTCCCGCCAAGGTAGAACGGAACGTTTGCTGCAACCACCAGGAACTGGGGCAACAGGCAGACGGCCGTCATATATAGAGCACCGAACATGGTCAAGCGGGTCAGAACGCCATCAATGTAGCGCGCAGACTGCTCACCTGGACGGATGCCCGGAATAAAGGCACCGGACTTCTTCAGGTTTTCCGCTACGTCTTTCGGATTGAACATCAACGCCGTATAGAAGAAGCAGAAGAAAATAATCCCTGCACTAAACAGCAGAATATTCAACGGCTGACCAGGAGCGATCGACTGCGAGATGTCCTGCAACCAGCCCATACCTTCAGACTGACCGAACCAGGCACCCAACGAAGCCGGGAACAGCAAAATGCTGCTCGCGAAAATAGCAGGAATAACGCCTGCCATATTCACTTTCAGCGGCAAGTGGCTAGTCTGCGCAGCAAACACCTTGCGGCCCTGCTGACGCTTGGCATAGTGAACAGCAATACGACGCTGGCCACGCTCAATGAACACCACAAAACCGATAATCGCTACTGCCAGCAAACCGATGGCAACCAGGGCAAAAATGTTGATATCACCCTGACGCGCAGACTCGAAAGACTGCCCGATCGCTCTCGGAAGACCGGCGACGATACCTGCGAAAATCAACATCGAGATACCGTTGCCAACACCACGCTCAGTAATCTGCTCACCCAGCCACATCATGAACATCGCACCAGCCACAAAAGTGGATACCGCGACGAAATGGAAGCCAAAGTCACCAGTGAACGCAACGCCCTGCCCCGCCAGGCCAACGGACATGCCGATGGCCTGAACAAGAGCTAGGACGACAGTGCCGTAGCGGGTGTACTGGCTGATCTTGCGACGGCCAGCTTCACCTTCCTTCTTCAACTGCTCCAGCTGCGGGCTGACGGCGGTCATCAGCTGCATGATGATCGATGCCGAGATGTACGGCATGATCCCCAGTGCAAAGATGCTCATCCGCTCCAGCGCGCCGCCGGAAAACATGTTGAACAAGCTAAGAATGGTCCCCTCATTCTGTCGAAACAGGTCTGCGAGTCGGTCAGGGTTAATACCTGGAACCGGGATGTGTGCGCCTATTCGGTAGACGATAATCGCCAAGAACAGAAAACGCAGACGAGCCCAGAGTTCAGACATACCGCCTTTGCCGAGCGCAGAGAGAGCACCTTGCTTAGCCATTTATTCCTCGAACTTGCCGCCAGCTGCTTCGATAGCCGCACGCGCACCTTTGGTGGCTGCGATGCCCTTGATAGTCACAGCGCGAGTAACTTCGCCGGACAGCATGATTTTCACACGCTGTACGTTTTGGTTAATCACGTTGGCATCTTTCAGGGACTGCACGGTGACGATGTCGCCTTCCACTTTAGCCAGCTCGGACAGACGCACTTCTGCGCGGTCCATGGCCTTCAGGGATACGAAACCGAACTTTGGCAGGCGACGATGCAGCGGCTGTTGACCGCCTTCAAAGCCTGGAGCAATGGTGCCACCGGAGCGGGAAGTCTGACCTTTGTGACCACGGCCACCAGTCTTACCCAAACCACTACCGATACCACGGCCCGGACGATGCTTTTCGCGACGGGAACCCGGCGCTGGACTCAGATCATTGAGTTTCATCGATTAACCCTCGACACGCAGCATGTAGTAAGCCTTGTTGATCATCCCACGGTTCTCGGGAGTATCCTGGACTTCTACAGTGTGACCGATGCGACGCAGACCCAGACCCTTAACGCACAGTTTGTGGTTAGGGATACGGCCGGTCATGCTTTTGATCAGCGTTACTTTAACGGTAGCCATGATCAGATGATCTCCTGGACGCTTTTGCCACGCTTGGCGGCAATGGATTCAGGGGACTGCATTGCTTTCAAACCCTTGAAAGTGGCGTGAACCACGTTTACTGGGTTAGTCGAGCCGTAGCACTTGGCCAGAACGTTCTGAACGCCAGCAACCTCGAGGACAGCACGCATAGCGCCGCCAGCGATGATACCGGTACCTTCAGAAGCAGGCTGCATGTACACCTTCGAAGCGCCGTGAGCGGACTTCATTGCGTACTGCAGGGTGGTACCGTTCAGATCAACTTGGATCATGTTGCGGCGAGCAGCTTCCATTGCCTTCTGGATCGCAGCAGGCACTTCACGCGACTTGCCACGGCCGAAGCCAACGCGACCTTTACCATCACCAACCACGGTCAACGCGGTGAAAGTGAAGATACGGCCGCCTTTTACGGTTTTGGCTACGCGGTTAACTTGAACCAGCTTCTCAATGTAGCCTTCGTCGCGCTTTTGGTCGTTATTTGACATAACTTAGAACTCCAGCCCAGCTTCACGAGCAGCATCAGCCAGCGCCTTGACGCGGCCGTGGTACTTGAAGCCAGAGCGGTCGAAAGCCACCTGCGAGACGCCAGCGGCTTTTGCACGCGTAGCGACCAGCTGGCCAACCTTAGTGGCCGCGTCGATGTTGCCAGTGGCGCCATCACGCAGTTCTTTATCCAAAGTCGAGGCACTTGCCAGGACCTTGTTGCCGTCGGCCGAAATGACCTGGGCGTAGATGTGCTGCGAAGAGCGGAACACGCAGAGACGCACGACTTCGAGTTCGTGCATTTTCAGGCGTGCTTTGCGAGCGCGACGCAGTCGAGTAACTTTTTTGTCGGTCATTTGCTATGCCCTACTTCTTCTTGGCTTCTTTACGACGGACGACTTCGTCCGCGTAGCGCACACCTTTACCTTTGTAAGGCTCTGGCGGACGGAAGTCGCGGATCTCAGCGGCCACTTGACCTACCAGCTGCTTGTCGATGCCCTTGATCAGGATATCGGTCTGGCTAGGAGTCTCAGCGGTGATGCCTTCCGGCAGCTCGTAGTCCACTGGATGCGAGAAGCCAAGGGCCAAGTTCAGCACTGTGCCTTTTGCTTGTGCCTTGTAACCAACACCGACCAGCTGGAGCTTGCGCTCGAAGCCTTGGCTTACGCCTTGGACCATGTTGTTTACCAACGCACGAGTGGTACCGGCCATTGCGCGAGTTTGTTGGTCGCCATTGCGAGCAGCGAAACGCAGCTCACCAGCTTCCTGAACAATTTCAACGGACGAGTGTACGTTCAGTTCGAGAGTGCCCTTGGCACCCTTCACCGAAAGCTGTTGGCCGGCGAATTTAACTTCAACACCAGCTGGCAGCTTAACGGGGTTCTTAGCGACGCGAGACATGCTTATCCCCCCTTAGAACACAGTGCAAAGAACTTCGCCGCCGACACCGGCAGCGCGCGCAGCACGATCAGTCATCACACCTTTGTTGGTGGAGACGATAGACACGCCGAGACCGCCACGAACTTTCGGCAGATCTTCAACGGACTTGTACTGACGCAGGCCTGGACGGCTAACGCGCTTCACTTCCTCGATGACCGGACGGCCTTCGAAGTATTTCAGCTCGATGGACAGCAGTGGCTTGGTTTCGCTGCTGATCTGATAACCCGCGATGTAACCTTCGTCCTTCAGGACTTTTGCTACAGCCACCTTCAGCGTGGAAGACGGCATGCTTACGACGGACTTTTCAGCCATCTGGGCATTACGGATTCGAGTTAGCATGTCCGCTAACGGGTCCTGCATACTCATGGGCTAGACGCTCCTGATACAAAAAAAATGAGCCTTACGGCTACAGCTTGTCGCCGAGAAATTCCGGGCAAAAAACACGGGCTCAGGCGAGCCGGTCATTCTAGACACACCCCAGAAATGAATCAAGCCCCAAAAGGGGCTTGATTCATGTTCAAGGCCACCGGCGGTCAGGATCTTGCGACCCCGAACACCGCGACTTTGATAGCTATTACCAGCTGGCTTTAACCAGACCTGGTACGTCACCACGCATTGCAGCTTCACGCAGCTTGTTACGGCCGAGGCCGAACTTGCGGTAAACGCCGTGCGGACGACCAGTCAGGCGGCAGCGGTTACGCATGCGCGAAGCGCTTGCGTCACGTGGCTGCTTCTGCAGAGCTACGGTAGCTTCCCAACGCGCTTCTGGACTTGCGTTCAGATCGACGATGATAGCTTTCAGCGCTGCACGCTTGGTGGCGTACTTGGCAACGGTGAGCTGACGCTTCAGCTCACGGTTTTTCATGCTCTTCTTGGCCATTTTCCTACTCCAATCAGTTGCGGAACGGGAATTTGAAAGCACGCAGCAGAGCGCGGCCTTCATCATCGTTCTTGGCAGTGGTGGTCAGGGTAATGTCCAGACCGCGGAGAGCATCGATCTTGTCGTAGTCGATTTCCGGGAAGATGATCTGCTCTTTCACGCCCATGCTGTAGTTGCCACGACCGTCGAAGGACTTGGCATTCAGGCCGCGGAAGTCGCGAACCCGAGGCAGGGAGATCGACAGCAGACGATCCAGGAACTCGTACATACGCTCACGGCGCAGGGTCACTTTGACGCCGATCGGCCAACCTTCACGGACTTTAAAGCCAGCGATGGATTTCCGAGCGTAGGTCACAACGACTTTCTGGCCGGTGATCTTTTCCAGGTCAGCAACAGCGTGCTCGATGACTTTTTTGTCGCCGATCGCTTCGCCCAGACCCATGTTCAGGGTGATTTTGGTAACGCGCGGAACTTCCATCACGTTCGAAAGCTTAAGTTCATCCTTAAGTTTCGGAGCGATTTCCTTCCGGTAAATCTCTTGTAGTCGTGCCATGGTCTTCTACCTAGCAGTGTTCAAGCATCAACCGCTTTTTGGGTCGACTTGAAGACACGAATTTTTTTGCCGTCTTCTACTTTGAAACCAACGCGGTCAGCCTTGTTGGTTTCGCCGTTGAAAATGGCGACGTTGGAAGCGTGCAGTGGCGCTTCTTTCTCGACGATACCGCCCTGTACGCCCGACATCGGGTTAGGCTTGGTATGACGCTTAACCAGGTTCAGACCACCAACAACCAGACGGTTGTCAGCGAGAACCTTAAGCACCTTACCGCGCTTACCCTTGTCTTTGCCGGCGATCACGATGATCTCGTCGTCACGACGAATCTTTTGCATGTCGGATCTCCTTACAGCACTTCTGGGGCGAGCGAGACGATCTTCATGAACTTCTCAGTACGAAGTTCACGGGTCACTGGCCCAAAGATACGGGTGCCGATCGGCTCTTGCTTGTTGTTCAACAGAACAGCAGCATTGCCATCAAAGCGGATGATGGAGCCGTCAGCACGACGGACGCCATGGCGAGTGCGGACTACAACAGCAGTCATCACTTGACCTTTCTTCACCTTACCGCGAGGAATTGCTTCCTTGACGGTAACTTTGATGATGTCACCGATACCAGCGTAACGACGATGGGAGCCACCCAGCACCTTGATGCACATAACGCGGCGAGCGCCGCTGTTATCGGCCACATCGAGCATGGATTGAGTCTGAATCATATAATTTCTCCGACCCTTAGCCCTTAGACTTCCACAGCGCGTTCGAGAACATCAACCAGAGCCCAAGACTTGGTCTTGGCCATCGGACGAGTTTCACGAATAGTGACTTTGTCGCCGATGTGGCACTGGTTGGTTTCGTCGTGCGCGTGCAGCTTAGTCGAACGCTTAACGTATTTACCGTAGATAGGGTGCTTAACGCGACGCTCGATCAGAACGGTGATGGTCTTGTCCATCTTGTCGCTGACAACACGGCCAGTCAGCGTACGGACAGTTTTTTCGGCTTCAGCCATGATTACTTACCTGCCTGCTGGTTGAGCACAGTCTTCACGCGAGCGATGTCACGCTTAACTTGCGAGAGCAGATGAGACTGCCCCAACTGGCCAGTTGCCTTCTGCATGCGCAGATTGAACTGGTCGCGCAGCAGGCCGAGCAGTTGCTCGTTCAGCTGCTGTGCGGATTTTTCACGAAGTTCATTCGCTTTCATCACATCACCGTCCGTTTAACAAAGGAGGTGGCGAGCGGCAGCTTTGCAGCAGCCAGGGCGAAAGCCTCACGCGCCAGCTCTTCAGAAACACCCTCGATTTCATACAGGACTTTGCCTGGCTGAATCTGGGCAACCCAGTATTCGACGTTACCCTTACCTTTACCCATCCGAACTTCGAGTGGCTTCTTGGAAATAGGCTTGTCCGGGAATACACGGATCCAGATCTTGCCGCCACGTTTTACGTGACGGGTCAGAGCACGACGCGCTGACTCGATCTGACGAGCGGTGAGACGACCACGAGCAACAGACTTCAGCGCGAACTCGCCGAAGCTGACTTTGCTACCGCGCAATGCCAGACCACGGTTGTGGCCGGTCATTTGCTTGCGGAACTTCGTACGCTTTGGTTGCAACATTTGGCGTACCCCTTACTTAGCAGCTTTTTTACGAGGCGCAGGTGCTTGTGGCTTCAGCTCTTCTTGGCGACCACCAATTACTTCGCCTTTGAAGATCCAAACCTTCACACCGATCACACCGTAAGTGGTGTGAGCTTCGTAGGTGGCATAGTCGATATCGGCACGCAGGGTGTGCAGCGGCACACGACCTTCGCGATACCATTCAGTACGTGCGATTTCAGCACCGCCGAGACGACCGCTCACTTGGATTTTGATGCCTTTGGCACCAATGCGCATGGCGTTCTGTACTGCGCGCTTCATAGCGCGACGGAACATTACGCGACGCTCCAGCTGCTGAGCTACGCTCTGGGCAACCAGCATACCGTCGAGCTCCGGCTTGCGGATCTCTTCGATATTGATGTGCACAGGCACACCCATTTGCTTGGTCAGGTCCTGACGCAGTTTCTCAACATCTTCACCTTTCTTGCCGATCACGATGCCGGGACGAGCGGTGTGGATGGTGATGCGTGCAGTTTGAGCCGGACGATGGATATCGATACGGCTTACGGACGCGCTTTTTAGTTTGTCTTGGAGGTACTCACGCACATTCAGATCTGCGAGCAAATAGTCCGCATAAGTCCGACCGTCTGCGTACCAGACGGAGGTGTGCTCCTTGACGATTCCCAGGCGAATGCCAATGGGATGTACTTTCTGACCCATCTCTTCGACTCCGTTACTTGTCAGCAACCTTGACAGTGATATGGCAAGACCGCTTGACGATGCGATCAGCACGGCCTTTGGCACGTGGCATGATGCGCTTCAGCGAACGCCCTTCGTTGACGAAAACGGTGGAGACCTTCAGGTCATCAACGTCTGCGCCTTCGTTATGCTCGGCGTTGGCTACGGCCGACTCCAGCACTTTCTTCATGATCTCGGCGGCTTTCTTACTGCTGAAAGCCAACAGGTTGAGCGCTTCGCCCACCTTCTTCCCGCGGATCTGGTCGGCGACCAAGCGGGCTTTCTGGGCGGAGATTCGAGCGCCCGACAACTTAGCGGCTACTTCCATCGTTCCTTACCCCTTAACGCTTGGCTTTCTTGTCAGCCACGTGCCCGCGATATGTACGGGTACCGGCGAACTCGCCCAGTTTGTGGCCGACCATGTCTTCGTTCACGAGAACTGGAACATGTTGACGACCGTTATGCACAGCAATGGTCAGACCGACCATTTGTGGCAGGATCATGGAACGGCGCGACCAGGTCTTAACTGGTTTGCGATCGTTCTTTTCCGCCGCCACTTCGATCTTCTTCAGTAGGTGAAGATCAATAAAAGGACCTTTTTTCAGAGAACGTGGCACTGTCGTATCCCTCTATTTACTTGCGACGACGGACGATCATTTTGTCGGTACGCTTATTACCACGAGTCTTCGCGCCCTTAGTCGGGAAGCCCCATGGCGATACCGGATGACGACCACCAGAGGTACGACCTTCACCACCACCATGTGGGTGGTCAACCGGGTTCATGGCAACACCACGAACGGTTGGGCGAACGCCACGCCAGCGTTTGGCACCAGCTTTACCCAGCGAACGCAGGCTGTGCTCGGAGTTCGAGACTTCGCCCAGGGTCGCACGGCATTCAGCCAGAACTTTACGCATCTCACCAGAACGCAGACGCAGGGTCACGTAGACACCTTCACGAGCGATCAGCTGAGCCGAAGCACCAGCGGAACGAGCGATTTGCGCGCCTTTACCTGGCTTCAGTTCGATACCGTGTACGGTGCTACCAACTGGAATGTTACGCAGTTGCAGAGCGTTGCCCGGCTTGATCGGTGCCAGAGCACCTGCGATCAGCTGGTCGCCAGCGCTCACGCCTTTAGGGGCGATGATGTAGCGACGCTCGCCGTCTGCGTACAGCAGCAAAGCGATGTGAGCAGTACGGTTTGGATCGTATTCGATACGCTCGACAGTGGCAGCGATGCCATCTTTGTCGTTGCGACGGAAGTCGACCAGACGGTAGTGCTGCTTATGACCACCACCAACGTGACGAGTGGTAATACGGCCATTGTTGTTACGACCACCAGACTTCGATTTCTTCTCGAGCAGCGGTGCGTGAGGAGCGCCTTTATGCAGCTCCTGGTTGACCACCTTGACCACAAAACGGCGGCCAGGGGAAGTCGGTTTGCATTTAACGATTGCCATGATGCACCCCTTCCTTACTCAGCACTGCTGCTGAAATCGAGATCTTGGCCTGGCTGAAGGGAGATAACTGCCTTCTTCCAGTCATTACGCTTGCCCAGACCGCGAGCGGTACGCTTGCTCTTACCCAGAACGTTCAGGGTAGTAACGCGCTCCACTTTCACGCTGAACAGGCTTTCGACGGCCTTCTTGATTTCCAGCTTGGTTGCATCAGTAGCAACCTTGAAAACGAACTGGCCTTTCTTGTCTGCCAGAACCGTAGCCTTCTCGGAAACGTGCGGGCCAAGCAGAACTTTAAATACGCGTTCCTGGTTCATCCCAGCAGCTCCTCGAATTTCTTCACGGCCGACACAGTGATCAACACTTTGTCGTATGCGATCAGACTAACTGGATCGGAACCTTGCACGTCACGTACATCAACGTGTGGCAGGTTACGAGCAGCCAGGTACAGGTTCTGATCAACAGCGTCAGACACGATCAGAACGTCGGTCAGACTCATGTTGTTCAGCTTGCCCAGCAGATCTTTGGTTTTCGGAGTTTCAACAGCGAAATCCTGAACCACGACCAGACGATCAGTACGCACCAGCTCAGCAAGGATGGAACGCATTGCTGCGCGATACATCTTCTTGTTCAGCTTCTGGGAGTGATCCTGTGGACGAGCTGCGAAAGTGGTACCGCCGCCACGCCAGATTGGGCTACGGATAGTACCGGCACGAGCACGGCCAGTACCTTTCTGACGCCATGGGCGCTTGCCGCCACCAGAAACGTCGGAACGGGTCTTTTGCTGCTTGCTACCTTGACGGCCGCCGGCCATGTAGGCCACGACTGCTTGGTGAACCAGCGTCTCGTTGAATTCGCCGCCAAATGTCAGTTCGGAAACTTCGATCGCTTGAGCGTCATTTACATTTAATTGCATGTCAGCTTCCCCTTAACCGCGAGCCTTGGCCGCCGGACGTACAACCAGGTTGCCGCCAGTAGCGCCAGGAACAGCACCCTTGACCAACAACAGATTGCGTTCAGCGTCGACGCGCACTACTTCCAGGGACTGCACGGTCACGCGCTCAGCGCCCATATGACCGGACATTTTTTTGCCCTTGAATACACGACCAGGAGTCTGGCACTGGCCAATAGAGCCCGGGACGCGGTGGGAAACGGAGTTACCGTGGGTGTTATCTTGACCGCGGAAATTCCAACGCTTGATGGTACCGGCGAAGCCTTTACCTTTCGACTGACCGGTAACATCTACCAGTTGGCCAGCTGCGAAGATTTCTGCATTGATCAGATCGCCAGCTTGGTACTCGCCTTCTTCAAGGCGGAATTCCCAAACGCCACGACCGGCAGCAACGTTCGCTTTAGCGAAGTGACCTGCTTGAGCAGCAGTCACGCGCGAAGCACGACGCTCACCTACAGTGACTTGCACTGCACGATAGCCATCGGTTTCTTCAGTTTTGAACTGGGTGACGCGATTCGGCTCGATCTCAATGACCGTGACCGGAATGGAGACACCTTCTTCGGTGAAAATACGGGTCATACCGCATTTACGACCGACTACACCAATAGTCATGTTGTAAACCTCATGAGTGTACGGGGCTTTCACCCGCTATGGCCGCCCATTTCAGAGCGTTACACGACTAAGACCGAGTCTTAGCCGAGGCTGATCTGCACTTCCACACCTGCCGCAAGATCAAGCTTCATAAGAGCATCAACGGTTTTATCCGTTGGCTGGACGATGTCCAGTACGCGCTTATGAGTACGGATCTCGTACTGGTCACGCGCGTCTTTGTTGACGTGCGGGGAGACCAGAACGGTGAACCGCTCTTTACGGGTAGGCAGTGGAATAGGACCACGCACTTGAGCACCAGTACGTTTCGCGGTTTCCACGATTTCCTGGGTGGATTGGTCGATCAGGCGATGGTCGAAAGCCTTCAACCTGATACGGATTTGCTGATTTTGCATTGGATTTCAGACTCCAGGCTGCTATTCCCACCGGGCGCAATACGCCCGTTAAAAGGAGGCGCAATTCTATAGACGGCCCCACAGAGTGTCAACCCAATAAAAAAGCCCCCGCAAGCGGGGGCTTTTTCATGAGTCGTCGATTACTCGATGACTTTGGCTACGACGCCAGCGCCGACGGTACGACCGCCTTCACGGATAGCGAAACGCAGACCATCTTCCATCGCGATGGTTTTGATCAGAGTGACAGTCATCTGGATGTTGTCACCCGGCATTACCATTTCAACGCCCTCTGGCAGCTCGCAGTTACCAGTCACGTCAGTAGTACGGAAGTAGAACTGTGGACGGTAGCCTTTGAAGAACGGAGTATGACGGCCGCCTTCTTCCTTGCTCAGAACGTACACTTCAGCAGTGAACTTGGTGTGCGGCTTAACGGTACCTGGCTTAACCAGAACCTGGCCACGCTCAACGTCGTCACGCTTGGTGCCACGCAGCAGAACGCCGCAGTTCTCACCAGCACGACCTTCGTCCAGCAGCTTGCGGAACATCTCAACACCGGTGCAGGTGGTTTTTTGAGTGTCGCGCAGACCAACGATCTCAACTTCTTCCTGGATGCGAACGATACCACGCTCAACACGACCAGTTACCACGGTACCGCGGCCGGAGATCGAGAACACGTCTTCGATTGGCATCAGGAACGGCTTATCGATAGCACGCTCTGGCTCTGGGATGTAGGTATCCAGAGTTTCTACCAGCTTCTTAACAGCGGTAGTGCCCATTTCGTTGTCGTCTTGGCCGTTCAGAGCCATCAGAGCCGAACCGATGATGATTGGAGTGTCATCACCTGGGAAGTCGTAAGTGCTCAGCAGGTCGCGCACTTCCATCTCAACCAGTTCCAGCAGCTCAGCGTCGTCTACCATGTCAGCCTTGTTCAGGAAGACAACGATGTACGGAACGCCTACCTGACGGGACAGCAGGATGTGCTCGCGAGTTTGAGGCATCGGACCATCGGCAGCCGAGCAAACCAGGATCGCGCCGTCCATCTGGGCAGCACCAGTGATCATGTTTTTGACGTAGTCGGCGTGACCTGGGCAGTCAACGTGCGCGTAGTGACGAATGTTCGAGTCGTACTCTACGTGCGCGGTGTTGATGGTGATACCACGAGCCTTTTCTTCCGGGGCGCTGTCGATCTTGTCGAAGTCAACGCGAGCCGAACCGAAAACCTCGGAGCAAACACGAGTCAGTGCAGCGGTCAGAGTGGTTTTACCGTGGTCAACGTGACCGATGGTGCCAACGTTGACGTGCGGTTTGTTACGTTCAAATTTTTCTTTAGCCACGACAGTGAACCTCTTGCCTAAAGGGCTGGATTAGCCTTGTTTTTTAACGAGTGCTTCGACGATATTCGACGGAGCTTCGGCGTACTTGGAGAACTCCATGGAGTAGCTCGCGCGACCCTGGGACATGGAACGAACGTCGGTCGCATAACCGAACATTTCACCCAGCGGCACTTCAGCACGGATAACCTTGCCAGAGACCGAGTCTTCCATACCCTGGATCAGACCACGACGACGGTTCAGGTCACCCATCACGTCACCCATGTAGTCCTCAGGGGTTACTACTTCAACCTTCATGATCGGCTCAAGAACTACGCCCTTGCCCTTCTCACGCAGCTGCTTGGTCGCCATGGAGGCCGCTACCTTAAACGCCATCTCGTTAGAGTCGACGTCGTGGTAAGAACCATCAAACACGGTAGCCTTCAGGCCGATCAGCGGATAGCCGGCGACAACGCCGTTCTTCATCTGCTCTTCGATACCCTTCTGGATTGCCGGGATGTATTCCTTCGGAACCACACCACCAACGACCTCGTTGGCAAACACCAGACCTTCAGTGATATTGCCTTTTTCGTCGACGTCTGCCGGAGCAAAACGGATCCAGCAATGACCGAACTGGCCACGACCGCCGGATTGACGAACGAACTTACCTTCAACTTCACAGCCGACGGTGATCTTCTCGCGGTAGGAAACCTGCGGCTTACCGATGTTGGCTTCGACGTTGAACTCGCGCTTCATGCGGTCAACGAGGATGTCCAGGTGAAGCTCACCCATACCCGAGATGATGGTCTGACCAGTTTCTTCGTCAGTCTTGACGCGGAACGACGGGTCTTCCTGAGCCAGCTTGCCCAGTGCAATACCCATCTTCTCCTGGTCTTGCTTGGTTTTCGGCTCAACGGCCACCGAAATCACCGGCTCAGGGAAGTCCATACGCTCGAGGATAACCGGGCTAGCGGCATCACACAGGGTGTCACCGGTGGTGACGTCCTTCATGCCGATCAGCGCAGCGATGTCGCCCGCGAGCACTTCCTTGATTTCTTCACGCTGGTTAGCGTGCATCTGCACCATACGACCAACGCGCTCTTTCTTGCCCTTGACCGAGTTGATCACGGAGTCGCCAGACTGCAGCATGCCCGAGTAAACGCGCACGAAAGTCAGGGTGCCCACGAACGGGTCAGTAGCAATCTTGAACGCCAGAGCCGAGAACGGTTCGCTGTCGTCGGCGTGACGCTCGATTTTCGGAGCGTTTTCGTCGTCGATGTTGTCCGGATGGATACCCTGGATTGCAGGGATCTCGGTCGGAGCAGGCAGGTAGTCGATGACAGCATCGAGAACCAGCGGAACGCCCTTGTTCTTGAACGAGGAACCGCAGACAGCCGGAACGATCTCGCTGGCCAGGGTGCGCGCGCGCAGGCCTGCCTTGATCTCTTCGACAGTCAGCTCACCTTCTTCAAGGTACTTGTTCATCAGCTCTTCGTTGGCTTCGGCAGCAGCTTCAACCATGTTGGAGCGCCACTCGTTAGCCAGGTCCAGCATATCGGCAGGAATTTCTTCCTCGCGATAGGTAGTACCCTTGTCGTCGTCGTTCCAGTAGATAGCCTTCATCTTGATCAGATCGATCTGACCTTCGAAGTTATCTTCTGCACCGATAGCCAGCTGAACTGGAACCGGAGTGTGACCCAGACGGTTTTTGATCTGAGCAACAACACGCAGGAAGTTGGCACCGGCACGGTCCATCTTGTTCACGTAAACAACACGTGGAACGCCGTATTTGTTGGCTTGACGCCATACGGTTTCGGACTGAGGCTCAACACCGGAAGTACCGCAGAACACAACGACCGCGCCGTCGAGTACGCGCAGCGAACGCTCCACTTCAATGGTGAAGTCTACGTGGCCCGGGGTATCGATAACGTTTACACGATAGTTATCATATTGGCCGCGCGAACCTTTCCAGAAGGTAGTTACAGCAGCAGAGGTAATGGTGATACCACGCTCCTGCTCCTGCACCATCCAGTCGGTGGTAGCAGCGCCGTCATGCACCTCACCCATCTTGTGGCTGAGACCTGTATAGAACAGGATCCGCTCGGTAGTGGTAGTCTTGCCCGCGTCAACGTGGGCACAGATACCGATGTTACGGTAGCGGTTGATTGCTGTAGTACGAGCCATAAAGCCCTCGCAAAATGAATGATGCCGATATTAGAAGCGGTAGTGCGAGAAAGCCTTGTTGGCTTCAGCCATACGGTGTACGTCTTCACGCTTCTTAACTGCAGCACCCTTGCCTTCGGCAGCATCCAGCAGTTCGCCAGCCAAGCGCAGAGCCATAGACTTCTCGCCGCGCTTACGGGCGAAGTCTACCAACCAGCGCATTGCCAGAGCGTTACGACGGGACGGACGAACTTCGACCGGAACCTGGTAAGTAGCACCGCCAACACGGCGCGACTTCACTTCGACCAGCGGAGCGATGGCGTCGAGAGCTTTCTCGAAGATTTCCAGGGGATCGCTGTTCTTGCGTTCTTTAACTTTTTCCAGCGCGCCATAAACGATACGCTCGGCAACGGCTTTCTTGCCGCTTTCCATTACGTGGTTCATGAACTTGGCGAGGATCTGGCTTCCGTATTTCGGATCGTCCAGAATCTCACGTTTGGCTGCTACGCGACGTCTTGGCATGATAAGCCCTCAAACGGTCTTCAGGTTAGCTCGGGACAGTTGATCCAAAGGACTCGTGCCCGACCTTACTCTTATCGACTCAATAAAATAATTAACTGCAAAACGGCCGATTACTTCGGACGCTTGGTACCGTACTTCGAACGACCTTGGTTACGACCTTTAACGCCGGAGGTATCCAGGGAGCCGCGAACGGTGTGGTAACGAACACCTGGCAAGTCTTTTACACGACCGCCGCGGATCAGTACCACGCTGTGCTCTTGCAGGTTGTGGCCTTCACCACCGATGTACGAGGAAACCTCGAAACCGTTGGTCAGACGCACACGGCATACTTTACGCAGTGCCGAGTTAGGTTTTTTCGGCGTAGTGGTATACACGCGAGTGCACACGCCACGACGTTGCGGGCAGTTCTGCAGCGCAGGCACGTCGGATTTCTCGACGATACGCTTACGCGGCTGACGTACCAGCTGGTTGATAGTTGCCATCTACTAGCTCCACTGTTGTCTTTCGACATAAACAAAATGGCAGGGCGCAAGCCCCACCAAATTTAGGGGTACAAGAGTCTAAAGAGGATCTTGTCCCCAGTCAAGGCAAGGCCCCGGCCTCCCCTATCAGCGAACCCCGACAAAATCGTCTTGATTCGTGAGCGGAAAAGCCAGGGCCCTATCTCAATCTACTGCAGACCTCAGTTACCGCTGGAGTTCAGCGCTTCGGTCAGTGCAGCTTCAACTTCACTTGCGCTTACGCGCAGAGGCTTGTCTGCATCACGGCGACGCTTACGCTCACTGTGATAGGCCAGGCCAGTACCAGCCGGGATCAGGCGACCCACGACCACGTTTTCTTTCAGGCCGCGCAGGTAATCGCGCTTGCCGGTTACCGCCGCTTCGGTCAGTACGCGAGTGGTCTCTTGGAAAGAGGCCGCCGAGATGAACGATTCGGTCGACAGCGACGCCTTGGTGATACCCAGCAGAACGCGGGTGAACTTGGCGACAAACTTGTCTTCGGTGTTCAGACGCTCGTTCTCTACCAGTACGTGAGTCAGTTCCATCTGGTCGCCCTTGATGAAGCTGGAATCGCCGGATTCAGCGATCTCAACCTTACGCAGCATCTGACGCAGAATGGTCTCGATGTGCTTGTCGTTGATCTTCACGCCCTGCAGGCGGTAAACGTCCTGGATCTCGTTCACGATGTACTTGGCCAGCGCACTCACACCCAGCAGACGCAGGATGTCGTGTGGATCGCTTGGACCGTCGGAGATAACTTCGCCGCGGTTTACCTGTTCGCCTTCGAAGACGTTCAGGTGACGCCACTTCGGAATCAGCTCTTCGTACGGATCGCTACCGTCGTTCGGGGTAATGACCAGACGGCGCTTGCCCTTGGTCTCTTTACCGAACGCGATGGTGCCGCTGACTTCAGCCAGGATCGAGGCTTCTTTCGGACGACGAGCTTCGAACAGGTCGGCAACACGCGGCAGACCACCGGTGATGTCACGGGTCTTCGAAGTTTCTTGCGGGATACGAGCGATAACATCACCGATCGCGATCTTCGCGCCGTCCGCCACACCGACCAGGGCGTTGGCTGGCAGGAAGTACTGAGCAATTACGTCAGTGCCTGGCAGCAACAGATCCTTGCCGTTGTCGTCGACCATCTTCACGGCAGGACGGATGTCTTTACCGGCAGCTGGACGATCTTTCGCGTCAAGTACTTCAATGTTGGTCATACCGGTCAATTCGTCAGTCTGACGCTTGATCGTGATGCCTTCTTCCATGCCCACGTAGGTCACGGTACCTTTCATTTCGGTAACGATCGGGTGAGTGTGCGGATCCCACTTGGCCACAATAGAGCCAGCGTCGACCTTGTCACCCTCTTTAACCGAAATCACAGCACCGTACGGCAGCTTGTAACGCTCACGCTCACGACCGAAGTCATCAGCGATCGCCAGCTCGCCGGAACGGGACACAGCAACCAGGTGACCATCCACTCGCTCAACGTGCTTCAAGTTGTGCAGACGGACGGTACCGCCGTTCTTCACCTGAACACTGTCAGCCGCGGAGGTCCGGCTTGCCGCACCACCGATGTGGAACGTACGCATCGTCAGCTGGGTACCCGGCTCACCGATGGACTGAGCAGCGATAACGCCGACAGCTTCACCGATGTTCACCTGGTGACCACGAGCCAAGTCGCGGCCGTAGCACTTGGCGCAAATGCCGTAGCGGGTTTCGCAGCTGATCGGCGAACGCACGATCACTTCGTCGATGCTGTTCAGCTCGATGAACTCGACCCACTTCTCGTCGACCAGAGTGCCGGCAGGAACGATGACGTCCTCGGTACCCGGCTTGAATACGTCACGGGCGATAACACGGCCCAACACGCGTTCACCCAACGGCTCTACAACGTCACCGCCTTCAATGTGCGGAGTCATTACCAGGCCATGCTCGGTGCCACAGTCGATCTCGGTTACAACCAGATCCTGCGCCACGTCTACCAGACGACGAGTCAGGTAACCGGAGTTCGCAGTTTTCAACGCGGTATCCGCCAGACCTTTACGAGCACCGTGAGTCGAGATGAAGTACTGAAGTACGCTCAGACCTTCACGGAAGTTCGCAGTAATCGGCGTTTCGATGATGGAACCGTCCGGCTTGGCCATCAGACCACGCATACCGGCCAGCTGACGAATCTGTGCTGCGGAACCCCGCGCACCCGAGTCGGCCATCATGTACATCGAGTTGAAGGATTCTTGCTCGACTTCGTCGCCGTGACGGTCGATGACTTTCTCTTTCGAGAGGTTGGCCATCATCGCCTTGGAGACTTCGTCGTTCGCTTTCGACCAAAGGTCGATCACTTTGTTGTACTTCTCGCCCTGGGTTACCAGGCCGGAGGCGTACTGGCTCTCGATCTCTTTCACTTCGTCGGTGGCAGCACCGATGATGCGGGCTTTTTCATCCGGGATAACGAAGTCGTTAACACCGATGGAAACGCCGGAAATGGTCGAGTAGGCAAAACCGGTGTACATCAACTGGTCAGCGAAGATCACAGTCTCTTTCAGACCAACCACGCGGTAGCACTGGTTGATCAGCTTGGAGATCGCCTTTTTCTTCATCGGCAGGTTGACGACGTCGTACGACAGCCCTTTTGGCACAACCTGGAACAACAGCGCACGGCCGACAGTGGTATCGACGATACGAGTGTTGGTCACGCTGCCGCCATCACGGTCATTGACGGTTTCGGTGATCCGCACCTTGACCTTGGCATGCAGTGCGGCTTCGCCGGCACGGAATACACGGTCAACTTCCTGCAGATCCGCGAACACACGACCTTCGCCCTTGGCGTTGATCGCTTCACGAGTCATGTAGTACAGACCCAATACAACGTCCTGCGACGGAACGATGATCGGCTCACCGTTGGCTGGTGACAGGATGTTGTTGGTCGACATCATCAACGCACGCGCTTCCAGCTGGGCTTCCAGTGTCAGCGGTACGTGCACGGCCATTTGGTCGCCGTCGAAGTCGGCGTTGTACGCAGCACAGACCAGAGGGTGCAGCTGGATAGCCTTACCTTCGATCAGTACTGGCTCAAACGCCTGGATACCCAGACGGTGAAGGGTCGGTGCACGGTTGAGGAGCACCGGGTGTTCGCGAATCACTTCGGCGAGAACGTCCCAGACCTCTGGCAGCTCGCGTTCGACCATTTTCTTCGCGGCTTTGATGGTGGTGGCCAGGCCACGCATTTCCAACTTGCCGAAAATGAACGGTTTGAACAGCTCGAGAGCCATTTTCTTAGGCAGACCGCACTGGTGCAGACGCAGGGTCGGACCTACGGTAATTACCGAACGACCGGAGTAGTCAACACGCTTACCGAGCAAGTTCTGACGGAAACGACCTTGCTTACCCTTGATCATGTCGGCCAGGGATTTCAAAGGACGCTTGTTGGAACCGGTGATAGCGCGACCACGACGACCGTTGTCGAGCAGTGCGTCGACGGCTTCCTGCAACATACGCTTTTCGTTGCGCACGATGATGTCCGGAGCGGACAGATCCAGAAGGCGCTTCAAACGGTTGTTACGGTTGATCACTCGACGATACAGATCGTTGAGGTCGGAAGTCGCAAAACGACCGCCATCCAGCGGGACCAGTGGACGCAGATCTGGCGGCAGAACCGGCAGAACGGTCAGCACCATCCACTCTGGCAGGTTGCCGGAACCCTGGAAGGCTTCCATCAACTTCAGACGCTTGGACAGCTTCTTGATCTTGGTTTCCGAGTTGGTTTGCGGAATCTCTTCGCGCAGACGGCCAATCTCGTGTTCCAGGTCGATAGCGTGCAGCAGCTCGCGGACAGCCTCGGCACCCATGCGGGCGTCGAAGTCGTCACCGAACTCTTCCAGCGCTTCGAAATACTGCTCGTCGTTCAGCAGCTGACCTTTTTCCAGAGTGGTCATGCCCGGGTCGATAACGACGTAGCTCTCGAAGTAGAGAACGCGCTCGATATCACGCAGGGTCATGTCCATCAGCAGGCCGATACGGGACGGCAGCGATTTCAGGAACCAGATGTGGGCAACCGGCGAAGCCAGTTCGATGTGCGCCATGCGCTCACGACGAACCTTGGCCAGTGCAACTTCAACGCCGCACTTCTCGCAGATCACGCCACGATGCTTCAAGCGCTTGTACTTACCGCACAGGCACTCGTAATCCTTTACCGGGCCAAAGATCTTGGCGCAGAACAGGCCGTCACGCTCAGGCTTGAACGTACGGTAGTTGATGGTTTCCGGCTTTTTAACTTCACCGAACGACCACGAACGGATCATCTCAGGCGAGGCCAATCCGATACGGATGGCGTCGAACTCTTCGACTTGACCCTGGTTTTTCAGCAAATTCAGTAGGTCTTTCAAGGCCTTTCCTCCTGGCGGAGCAGAGAGCGGGCAATCCTGCCCCGCTCTCGATTCGCGTCACGTGTTATTCGGTTTCCAGATCGATATCGATGCCGAGGGAACGAATTTCTTTGATCAACACGTTGAAGGACTCGGGCATGCCCGGCTCCATACGGTGATCGCCGTCCACGATGTTTTTGTACATCTTGGTCCGACCGTTCACATCGTCCGACTTCACTGTGAGCATTTCTTGCAGAGTGTATGCGGCACCGTATGCTTCCAGTGCCCAGACCTCCATCTCCCCGAAACGCTGACCACCGAACTGCGCCTTACCACCCAGCGGCTGCTGGGTAACCAGGCTGTACGAACCGGTAGAACGAGCGTGCATCTTGTCGTCTACCAAGTGGTTCAGCTTCAGCATGTACATGTAGCCAACAGTAACCGGGCGCTCGAACTTGTTGCCGGTACGGCCGTCGGTCAGCTGCATCTGGCCGCTTTCTGGCAGGTCCGCCAGTTTCAGCATGGCCTTGATTTCGCTTTCCTTGGCACCGTCGAACACCGGAGTGGCCATCGGCACGCCGCCGCGCAGGTTCTTCGCCAGATCCAGGATTTCCTGATCGGAGAAGCTATCCAGATCTTCGTTACGACCGCCGATCTGGTTGTAGATCTCGTCCAGGAACTTACGCAGTTCCGCGACCTTGCGCTGCTCTTCGACCATGCGGTTGATCTTCTCGCCCAGACCTTTGGCCGCGAGGCCCAGGTGGGTTTCGAGAATCTGACCAACGTTCATACGCGAAGGTACGCCCAACGGGTTGAGGACGACGTCGACCGGGGTGCCGTTGGCATCGTGCGGCATGTCTTCAACCGGCATGATCACGGAGACCACACCCTTGTTACCGTGACGACCGGCCATCTTGTCGCCCGGCTGGATGCGGCGGCGGATTGCCAGGTAAACCTTGACGATTTTCAGCACGCCTGGAGCCAGGTCATCGCCCTGCTGCAGTTTGCGCTTCTTGTCTTCGAACTTGTCGTCCAGCAGACGGCGACGATCAACGATGTAGGCCTGGGCCTTCTCGAGCTGCTCGTTCAGAGCATCTTCAGCCATGCGCAGCTTGAACCACTGACCATGCTCAAGACCGTCGAGTACTTCGTCGGTGATTTCCTGACCTTTCTTCAGACCGGCGCCGCCTTCGGCTTTGTGGCCGACCAGAGCGGAACGCAGACGTTCGAAAGTGGCGCCTTCAACGATACGGAACTCTTCGTTCAGATCCTTACGGATCTCGTCGAGCTGGCTCTTCTCGATCGACAAGGCACGAGCATCACGCTCCACGCCGTCGCGAGTGAAGACCTGTACGTCGATGACAGTACCCTTGGTACCGGTAGGTACACGCAGGGAAGTGTCTTTAACGTCGCTGGCTTTTTCACCGAAGATTGCACGCAGCAGTTTCTCTTCCGGAGTCAGCTGGGTCTCGCCTTTCGGAGTGACCTTACCGACCAGGATGTCGCCTGCGCCAACTTCAGCACCCACATAAACGATACCGGCTTCGTCCAGCTTGTTCAGTGCAGCCTCGCCCACGTTCGGGATGTCTGCAGTGATTTCCTCTGGGCCAAGCTTGGTGTCACGGGCCACACAGGTCAGTTCCTGGATGTGGATCGTGGTGAAGCGGTCTTCCTGAACCACACGCTCGGACAGACAGATGGAGTCTTCGAAGTTGAAGCCGTTCCATGCCATGAACGCGATGCGCATGTTCTGACCCAGAGCCAGCTCACCCATGTCGGTGGACGGACCGTCGGCCATGATGTCGCTACGCTGAACCCGATCGCCCTTGCTCACCAGCGGACGCTGGTTGATGCAGGTGTTCTGGTTGGAGCGGGTGTATTTGGTCAGGTTGTAGATGTCAACACCGGCTTCGCCTGGTTCAACTTCGTCATCCGCAACACGAACCACGATACGGCTGGCGTCAACCGAGTCGATCACGCCGCCACGACGAGCCACGACGCAAACGCCGGAGTCACGGGCAACGTTACGCTCCATGCCGGTACCTACCAGCGGCTTGTCGGCACGCAGGGTTGGTACAGCCTGACGCTGCATGTTCGACCCCATCAACGCACGGTTGGCGTCGTCGTGCTCGAGGAACGGAATCAGCGACGCTGCAACCGAAACTACCTGCTTCGGCGAAACGTCCATCAAGGTGACGTCTTCTGGCGCCTTGACGGTGAATTCGTTCAAGTGACGAACAGCTACCAGCTCATCGATCAGCTGACCTTTGTCGTTCATGGTCGCCGAAGCCTGGGCGATCACGTGATCGGCCTCTTCAATAGCGGACAGGAACACGATCTCGTCGGTCACCAGACCTTCTTTCACCACGCGGTACGGGCTCTCGAGGAAGCCGTACTGGTTGGTGCGAGCATAGGCAGCCAAGGAGTTGATCAGACCGATGTTCGGACCTTCCGGCGTTTCAATCGGGCATACACGACCATAGTGAGTCGGGTGTACGTCACGAACTTCGAAGCCTGCGCGCTCACGGGTCAGACCGCCCGGGCCGAGTGCGGAGACACGACGCTTGTGGGTGATCTCAGACAGCGGGTTGTTCTGGTCCATGAACTGGGACAGCTGGCTGGAACCGAAGAACTCTTTCACCGCCGCAGCCACAGGCTTGGCATTGATCAGGTCTTGCGGCATCAGGCCTTCGCTTTCAGCCATCGACAGACGCTCTTTGACCGCACGCTCAACACGTACCAGGCCAACGCGGAACTGGTTCTCGGCCATTTCGCCTACGCAGCGAACACGACGGTTACCCAGGTGGTCGATGTCATCGACGATGCCTTTGCCGTTACGGATGTCGACCAGAGTCTTCAGAACAGCAACGATGTCTTCCTTGCACAACACGCCCGAACCTTCGATCTCGGTACGACCGATACGACGGTTGAACTTCATCCGGCCGACCGCAGACAGGTCATAGCGCTCAGGGCTGAAGAACAGGTTGTTGAACAGGGTCTCGGCCGCATCCTTGGTTGGAGGCTCGCCAGGACGCATCATACGATAGATCTCGACCAACGCTTCCAGCTGGTTGGTGGTGGAGTCGATCTTCAGAGTGTCGGAAACGAACGGACCGCAATCGATATCGTTGGTGTACAACGTTTCGATACGCACGACCTGAGCCTTGGCGATCTTCGCCAGGATCTCGGTGTTCAGCTCGGTATTGCACTCTGCCAGGATTTCGCCGGTGGCCGGATGCACGATGACCTTGGCGGTAGTACGACCCAGGACGTAGTCCAGAGGCACTTCCAGCTCTTTGATCCCGGCTTTTTCCAGCTGGTTGATGTGACGAGCGGTAATACGACGACCCTGCTCGACAATAACCTTGCCTTTGTCATCCTGAATATCGAGGACTGCAATTTCACCGCGCAGGCGCTGAGGCACCAGCTCCAGGCTCAGGCTTTCGCCGCGCACATGGAATACGTTGGTGGTGTAGAAAGCGTCCAGCACTTCTTCAGTGGTGTAGCCCAGCGCGCGCAGCAATACCGATGCAGGCAGCTTGCGACGACGGTCGATACGCACGAACACGCAGTCTTTCGGGTCGAACTCGAAGTCCAACCAGGAGCCGCGGTAAGGAATGATACGTGCGGAGTACAGCAGCTTACCGGAGCTGTGCGTCTTGCCACGGTCGTGGTCGAAGAATACGCCAGGGGAACGGTGCAGCTGGGAAACGATTACACGCTCGGTACCGTTGATTACGAAGGTACCGTTCTCAGTCATCAGGGGGATTTCACCCATGTAGACTTCTTGCTCTTTGATGTCCTTGATCGCTTTGTTCGACGATTCTTTGTCGAAAATGATCAGACGAACTTTTACCCGCAAAGGTACGGCGTAAGTTACACCGCGCAGCACGCATTCTTTGACATCAAATGCCGGTTCGCCCAAGCGATAACCGACATACTCCAACGCAGCATTGCCGGAGTAGCTGATGATCGGGAAAACGGATTTGAAGGCCGCATGCAGGCCCACGTCGCGGAACTGATCTTTAGTCGCTCCCGCTTGCAAGAATTCACGATACGAATCCAGCTGGATGGCCAGGAGGTACGGCACATCCATGACGTCCGGCAACTTGCTAAAGTCCTTGCGGATACGTTTTTTCTCAGTATATGAGTAAGCCATCAGCGTTCCCCAGCTTGGTCACCTGCTTATTTGGCCCCTCCCGACGGGAGCAGCCAGAAAATCGTGCAAACCCTTTGGTTTGCTCCACCGCACAGGGTGGTTACAGCACGTTAGAGACACCGACCCAGTCGGCTGCCAATAACGGAAAAAGGCCGGTGGCAAGAGCCACCAGCCATCAGCCTCAGCTTAACGCTTGGGCTGGAGACACAAAGTCGATGCTTACTTCAGCTCGACTTTAGCGCCTGCTTCTTCCAGAGCTGCTTTGGCTTTGTCAGCGGCTTCTTTAGCAACGCCTTCCAGAACCATGGCAGGAGCACCGTCAACTACAGCCTTGGCTTCTTTCAGGCCCAGACCGGTCAGTTCACGTACAGCCTTGATCACGTTAACTTTCTTCTCGCCAGCTTCGGTCAGCATGACGTTGAATTCAGTTTGCTCTTCAACAACAGCGGCAGCAGCAGCTGGACCAGCAGCGGCAACAGCAGCGGTAACGCCGAAGGTTTCTTCCATTGCTTTGATCAGCTCAACAACTTCCAGAACGGTTTTCTGGCCGATTGCTTCGATGATTTGCTCGTTAGTCAGAGACATGACTATAAATTCCTGTATTGGGGTGACAGCCTACGCAGCCATCAAATTAAACATATGATTTTGAAAGGGCTTGCAGTGCCTTAGGCAGCAGCAGCTTCTTTCTGGTCGCGAATGGCCGCCAGAGTACGAGCCAGCTTGCTGGTAGCGCCTTGGATCACGCTCATCAGCTTCGCAATAGCTTCGTCGCGAGTTGGCAGCGAAGCCAACACGTCGATCTCGTTTGCTGCGAGGTACTTGCCCTCGAACGCAGCTGCCTTGATCTCGAACTTTTCCTGACCCTTTGCGAACTCTTTGAAAATACGAGCAGCAGCGCCCGGATGTTCCTTGGAGAATGCAATCAGGGTCGGGCCGACGAACGCGTCGTTGAGCACGTCATATTGAGTGCCTTCAACAGCGCGCTTGAGCAGGGTGTTACGTACGACACGTACATACACGCCAGCTTCGCGGGCCTCTTTACGGAGTCCGGTCATAGCGCCTACTGTCACACCACGGGCATCAGCCACGACAGCGGACAGAGCGCCTTTGGCAGCCTCGTTGACTTCAGCGACGATGGCCTTCTTGTCTTCGAGTTTAATTGCCACGGGTTTAACTCCTGCTTGTTACCGTTTCATCCAACCGAGGCCGGATGTCGTTTTGGTGTCTGATTCGGTAAGGAACCGGGAGCACCATCTGCGTAGGCTTGTGGTTTAAGACTTGCGTCGCCTACGGTCTTGGATAGCCCCCGCCAGGCAGGGACCCCAATCTTTCAATTGACGCAATCTCTTACGTCAACCTGTGTCTTATACGTCCAGCGAACCTTGGTCGATGACCAGACCTGGGCCCATAGTGGTACTCAGGGTAACGCGCTTGACGTAGATACCTTTCGAGGAAGCTGGCTTGATACGCTTCAGATCAGCGATCAGGGCTTCAACGTTTTCCTTCAGCTTGACGGCGTCGAAGCCGACCTTGCCAACGGAAGTGTGGATAATGCCGTTTTTGTCGGTGCGATAACGAACCTGACCGGCCTTGGCGTTTTTAACAGCGCCAGCTACGTCTGGAGTTACGGTACCAACCTTAGGGTTAGGCATCAGACCGCGTGGACCGAGGATCTGGCCCAGCTGACCTACAACGCGCATTGCATCCGGGGAAGCAATAACTACGTCATAGTTCAGGTCGCCGCCTTTCATTTCGGCAGCCAGGTCGTCCATACCTACGCGATCAGCGCCGGCAGCCAGGGCAGCTTCAGCGGCTGGGCCTTGGGTGAACACAGCTACACGTACAGTCTTGCCAGTGCCGTGTGGCAGCACGGTAGCGCTGCGAACAACCTGGTCGGATTTACGTGGGTCAACACCCAAGTTTACAGCGACGTCAACAGACTCGCTGAACTTGACGGTCGACAGCTCGGTCAGGAGAGCAGCTGCGTCTACGAAGCTGTAGGCCTTGCCCGCTTCAATCTTGCCGGCGATAGCCTTTTGGCGCTTGGTCAGCTTAGCCATTACACACCCTCCACGTTAAGGCCCATGCTACGAGCAGAACCGGCGATAGTACGCACGGCTGCATCCATATCAGCTGCAGTCAGATCCGCGTTTTTGGTTTTCGCGATTTCTTCCAGCTGAGCACGGGTAACGGTGCCAACCTTAACGGTGTTCGGACGAGCGGAACCGCTGGTTAGGCCAGCAGCTTTCTTCAGCAGAACCGAAGCAGGGGTGCTCTTAGTTTCGAAAGTGAAGCTGCGGTCACTGTAAACAGTGATAATCACAGGAGTCGGCAGACCTGGCTCAAGACCCTGGGTACGGGCGTTGAAGGCCTTGCAGAATTCCATGATGTTCACGCCGTGCTGACCCAGTGCTGGACCGACGGGTGGACTTGGGTTGGCCTGTGCGGCCTTCACTTGCAGCTTGATGTAAGCAGTAATCTTCTTAGCCATGAGGCACTCCAATTACGGGTTCAAACGCCTGGAAAGGCTCCCCGGTTACTTGCGCGTTTATCCCAGTGACGACAAAACCCCACAGCCTTGGGCTGCGGGGTATGGGATTCTCGTTCAGCTATGCCTTTTCGACCTGGCTGAACTCTAGCTCTACCGGAGTAGAGCGACCGAAAATGAGCACAGCCACTTGGATCCGGCTCTTTTCGTAGTTAACTTCTTCGACGGTGCCGTTAAAGTCAGCGAACGGACCATCGGTAACACGAACAACCTCACCCGGCTCGAACAGAGTCTTAGGCTTAGGCTTGTCACTACCATCAGCAACACGACGCAGAATGGCTTCTGCCTCTTTGTCCGTGATTGGCGCAGGCTTGTCGGCAGTACCACCGATAAAACCCATCACCCGAGGAGTATCCTTGACCAAGTGCCAAGTACCCTCATTCATATCCATCTGAACCAGCACATAACCAGGGAAGAACTTGCGCTCGCTTTTGCGTTTCTGGCCATTACGCATCTCAACCACTTCTTCAGTGGGAACCAGAATTTCACCAAAGCCATCTTCCATGCCAGCCAGCTTTACGCGCTCGATCAACGAACGCATTACATGCTTCTCGTAACCCGAGTAAGCATGCACAACGTACCAACGCTTAGCCACGGGACACCCTTAGCCAACAATCAAGGAAACGAGCCAGCCGAGCAGGGAATCAAGCCCCCACAACAGCAACGCCATAACCAGAACAACAGCCACTACGATCAACGTGGTCTGCATGGTTTCTTGGCGAGTTGGCCATACGACTTTACGAATCTCGGTGCGAGCTTCCTTAACCAGTACAAAGAAAGACTTGCCCTTGGCAGTCTGCAGACCTACAAAGGCAGCTACAGCAGCGATAGCAAGCAAAGCGAGTACGCGGTACAGGATCGGCGAAGCGGAGTAATACTGATTACCGACAACGCCAACGACCACCAAAGCAACTACTACAAGCCACTTGAGCAGATCGAAGCGAGAGCCTTGAGCTTCAGCTTTAGGAGTCATCTATGAAGATCCTGTGAAAAGAAAGCCAGACACACCGAGTGAATCTGGCAGGTCAGGAGGGAATCGAACCCCCAACCTACGGTTTTGGAGACCGTCGCTCTGCCAATTGAGCTACTGACCTAAAAACAAAATCAGGCCGACCATTATGCCGGCCCGATGGAGATATATCAAGAACTTACTCGATGACTTTGGCTACGACGCCAGCGCCGACGGTACGACCGCCTTCACGGATAGCGAAACGCAGACCATCTTCCATCGCGATGGTTTTGATCAGAGTGACAGTCATCTGGATGTTGTCACCCGGCATTACCATTTCAACGCCCTCTGGCAGCTCGCAGTTACCAGTCACGTCAGTAGTACGGAAGTAGAACTGTGGACGGTAGCCTTTGAAGAACGGAGTATGACGGCCGCCTTCTTCCTTGCTCAGAACGTACACTTCAGCAGTGAACTTGGTGTGCGGCTTAACGGTACCTGGCTTAACCAGAACCTGGCCACGCTCAACGTCGTCACGCTTGGTGCCACGCAGCAGAACGCCGCAGTTCTCACCAGCACGACCTTCGTCCAGCAGCTTGCGGAACATCTCAACACCGGTGCAGGTGGTTTTTTGAGTGTCGCGCAGACCAACGATCTCAACTTCTTCCTGGATGCGAACGATACCACGCTCAACACGACCAGTTACCACGGTACCGCGGCCGGAGATCGAGAACACGTCTTCGATTGGCATCAGGAACGGCTTATCGATAGCACGCTCTGGCTCTGGGATGTAGGTATCCAGAGTTTCTACCAGCTTCTTAACAGCGGTAGTGCCCATTTCGTTGTCGTCTTGGCCGTTCAGAGCCATCAGAGCCGAACCGATGATGATTGGAGTGTCATCACCTGGGAAGTCGTAAGTGCTCAGCAGGTCGCGCACTTCCATCTCAACCAGTTCCAGCAGCTCAGCGTCGTCTACCATGTCAGCCTTGTTCAGGAAGACAACGATGTACGGAACGCCTACCTGACGGGACAGCAGGATGTGCTCGCGAGTTTGTGGCATCGGACCATCGGCAGCCGAGCAAACCAGGATCGCGCCGTCCATCTGGGCAGCACCAGTGATCATGTTTTTGACGTAGTCGGCGTGACCTGGGCAGTCAACGTGCGCGTAGTGACGAATATTCGAATCGTACTCTACGTGCGCAGTATTGATGGTGATACCACGAGCCTTTTCTTCCGGGGCGCTGTCGATCTTGTCGAAGTCAACACGAGCCGAACCGAAAACCTCGGAGCAGACGCGAGTCAGAGCAGCAGTCAGAGTGGTTTTACCGTGGTCAACGTGACCAATGGTACCAACGTTGACGTGCGGCTTATTACGTTCGAACTTTTCCTTAGCCATCGAAATCACCCCTAGGAGAAGAATTGAGCAAGTCACACAAGCCATTAAAACAAAGGCAGATATTTTCATATCTGCCTTGTTATATGGAGCTCTTGAGCGGATTTGAACCGCTGACCTCACCCTTACCAAGGGTGTGCTCTACCAACTGAGCTACAAGAGCGAAACACTTTGCACAACCTGCAAACTTGGAGCGGGTAGCGGGAATCGAACCCGCATCATCAGCTTGGAAGGCTGAGGTTCTACCACTAAACTATACCCGCGGAGCCTGCAGCTCACGCTAAATCTGGTGGAGGGGGAAGGATTCGAACCTTCGAAGTCGTAGACGTCAGATTTACAGTCTGATCCCTTTGGCCGCTCGGGAACCCCTCCTAAGCGAGGCAGCATTCTACATCATGCCACCCTTCTGTCAAGCATTTTCTCATTAAAAACCTGAGGTTAGCTGCGTTGACCTCGCTTCGCTGCGTCTACCTCTAGAGGTCTTCACTGCGGAGCGGGCGCCATTCTATGCAAACTATTCGGCAGTTGCAATGCCTTCGCATGACATTATTTTATGTTTTAACTCATTGAATTCTTTAGCAAGATTCTGCAGCAGCGAATCATCCAGCAAATGCTTGCTTTCAGGAGCCACCCGCAACCAGTAACCAGAAGCATCAGGCAACCCCAAGGACTTCAATCGGACCTCCACCCCCAATGCCGACAGACGCTGCTCGAGCATTTGAGCCTGATCACGACGAGCAAAACCACCTATATAGAGGCAATCGGCTTGAGCCCCACCCTTGTCACGCCTAGAGAGAGCGTCAGACGACTCACTCAACAAGCGGATATCCTGCTGGGACCCTTTATAAAGCGTCAGAGGTGTTACCTCCTTGGCACGTAAAGGCACTTCCTGCTGATGCCAGACGTAATAGAACACATTGAGAACCAGAAGCAGCAGGAACAACCAGCGCATAAAAACCTCAGGACAATGGGCATGCCATAGCCAATCCGACAAAAACCAGATCCGGAACCACTCGCCCTTGCGGGACAACCCCAGAAACCAGATCAGCATCACCACCAGTGAGAAATACTACGAAATCATCCCCCCAGTAACCACGCGCCAACTCCAACTGAGTTAGAACGAACCCCCTCAACATCAATGAGCAGCCACGCTCTACCGCCTCAACCGTCGTACGCCCCGGCAACAGGCTCACCAGCGCGCGCTCGGCAGACAAATCATCGTACCGAATTCGACGAGTGTGAGTTCTCAGCTGATTACGCATCAATGGCATCCCTGGGCAGATAAACCCCCCCAGGTGCTCGCCATCCGCAGCAATGAAATCCGCAGTAACCGCCGTCCCGAAATCGAGTACTAGGCAGGCACCAGCCGCAAGGCGAAAGCCTCCCAGCATGGCAAGCCAGCGATCCAGGCCAAGTCGCTCAAACTCCTCATAACCATTTCGTACGCCGGCCATTTCTTTCGCAGGCGCAGCACAGATCACCGCCACGCCAAAAGCCTGAACCAACATGGAAGTAAGCTTGCTCGTCTCCTCGGCCGTGCGCACGCTGACCAAGCGGCAGCGGGTCAAAACCAAGCCGTTTAGCGTACGCAGATGCCCGACCAAAGCATCATCGGAATCAACCACACCCTCAGCAAATACCCCAAGCGCAGCATTATCCAGAACGCGCCATTTAATGAAGCTGTTTCCGCAATCAAGCTCAAGAATCATTGCGTAACCTCAAGCTGAGCTCGCCACCGCTGTAGACCTTCTCAACCCCATCCACCCTCAATCGCAATGCGCCCTGCTGATCGATGCCCATAACAACACCGTCTATTTTATTGATCCCAGCAATCAGAGACACCGCACTACCTTGCCACAAATGATTCTGCTCCCACTCCTCTTGAATAGAGGAAAAGCCCTGGGCCTGGTGGCGCTCCAGGTAAGCCTTCAGCATCATGCTCAACCGAGCAACCAACTGGTTACGATCAACCTGCTTGCCGGACTCAAGCCGTACAGACGTCCACTGCTGATCAATCTCGTCGGTTTTCTGCATGCTGACGTTGATACCTACACCCAGAACTACATGACAAACATCAGCAGGATCCCCAACCAACTCCAACAGGATTCCGGCGATTTTTTTGCGTCCAACTAAAACATCGTTTGGCCACTTCAGGCCCGCACCAGCAATTCCAAACTCGCGCAAGGTTTGCATGACCGCCAGCCCGACTACCAAGCTGAGCCCTTCAAGCTGACGCATTCCACCATCGATACGCAGTACGAGGCTGTAATAAACATTTTCTGCAAAAGGGCTAGCCCATTTTCGCCCTCTCCGACCACGCCCCGCCGTCTGACGCTCAGCGAGCACCAGGAACGGCGCAGGCACGCCACGCTCGACAGCCCTCAGAGCTTCGGCGTTTGTAGAGTCAATAGAATCGAAAACCAGCACAGCCCAAGGGCAATCCTTTGATTGCTCGTAAATATCAGCCGGATTCAGAAGCGTCAGCGGGGCCGCCAACTGATAACCGCGGCCGCGAACTTTATGGATAGAGAGCCCCAGCTCAGCCTCCAACTGCTGCAACTGCTTCCACACGGCACTGCGACTAACGCCCAAGGCGGCACCAAGGGCCTGGCCCGAGTGAAACCGCCCATCCTTCAGAAGCTCCAACAATGTCAGCATGCAGATCTCGCCTCACAATGAGGCAGGCATGATAGCCATGCCTAAGGCTGTTGCATAGAAAGCGTGACCAGGCACAATCAAGCAGCTAGCAGCTGCAATTTGAAAGGTTTTTCCGCGCGCAAAAACAAAACCCCAATTGCTTTCGCAATTGGGGTTTTGGAATTTAATCTTGACGATGACCTACTCTCACATGGGGAAACCCCACACTACCATCGGCGATGCATCGTTTCACTGCTGAGTTCGGGATGGGATCAGGTGGTTCCAATGCTCTATGGTCGTCAAGAAATTCGGTGTGCCGAGTCGTCTTTCGACGCTTCAGCAAATTGGGTATGCGATAGTTTGTGTGTTTTCTCGAACTTTCGGTTCGTTTCGTCTTCACACACCGCAATCTGGCTGTTAAGCGCAAATTGCTTGGGTGTTATATGGTCAAGCCTCACGGGCAATTAGTATTGGTTAGCTCAACGCCTCACAGCGCTTACACACCCAACCTATCAACGTCGTAGTCTTCGACGGCCCTTCAGGGAACTCAAGGTTCCAGTGAGATCTCATCTTGAGGCAAGTTTCCCGCTTAGATGCTTTCAGCGGTTATCTTTTCCGAACATAGCTACCCGGCAATGCCACTGGCGTGACAACCGGAACACCAGAGGTTCGTCCACTCCGGTCCTCTCGTACTAGGAGCAGCCCCTCTCAAATCTCAAACGTCCACGGCAGATAGGGACCGAACTGTCTCACGACGTTCTAAACCCAGCTCGCGTACCACTTTAAATGGCGAACAGCCATACCCTTGGGACCGGCTTCAGCCCCAGGATGTGATGAGCCGACATCGAGGTGCCAAACACCGCCGTCGATATGAACTCTTGGGCGGTATCAGCCTGTTATCCCCGGAGTACCTTTTATCCGTTGAGCGATGGCCCTTCCATACAGAACCACCGGATCACTAAGACCTACTTTCGTACCTGCTCGACGTGTCTGTCTCGCAGTCAAGCGCGCTTTTGCCTTTATACTCTACGACCGATTTCCGACCGGTCTGAGCGCACCTTCGTACTCCTCCGTTACTCTTTAGGAGGAGACCGCCCCAGTCAAACTACCCACCATACACTGTCCTCGATCCGGATAACGGACCTGAGTTAGAACCTCAAAGTTGCCAGGGTGGTATTTCAAGGATGGCTCCACGCGAACTGGCGTCCACGCTTCAAAGCCTCCCACCTATCCTACACAAGCAAATTCAAAGTCCAGTGCAAAGCTATAGTAAAGGTTCACGGGGTCTTTCCGTCTAGCCGCGGATACACTGCATCTTCACAGCGATTTCAATTTCACTGAGTCTCGGGTGGAGACAGCGCCGCCATCGTTACGCCATTCGTGCAGGTCGGAACTTACCCGACAAGGAATTTCGCTACCTTAGGACCGTTATAGTTACGGCCGCCGTTTACCGGGGCTTCGATCAAGAGCTTCGCGTTAGCTAACCCCATCAATTAACCTTCCGGCACCGGGCAGGCGTCACACCCTATACGTCCACTTTCGTGTTTGCAGAGTGCTGTGTTTTTAATAAACAGTCGCAGCGGCCTGGTATCTTCGACCGGCATGGGCTTACGGAGCAAGTCCTTCACCCTCACCGGCGCACCTTCTCCCGAAGTTACGGTGCCATTTTGCCTAGTTCCTTCACCCGAGTTCTCTCAAGCGCCTTGGTATTCTCTACCCAACCACCTGTGTCGGTTTGGGGTACGGTTCCTAGTTATCTGAAGCTTAGAAGCTTTTCTTGGAAGCATGGCATCAACCACTTCGTCACCTAAAAGGTAACTCGTCATCAGCTCTCGGCCTTAGAATCCCGGATTTACCTAAGATTCCAGCCTACCACCTTAAACTTGGACAACCAACGCCAAGCTGGCCTAGCCTTCTCCGTCCCTCCATCGCAATAACTAGAAGTACAGGAATATTAACCTGTTTTCCATCGACTACGCTTTTCAGCCTCGCCTTAGGGACCGACTAACCCTGCGTCGATTAACGTTGCGCAGGAAACCTTGGTCTTTCGGCGTGGGTGTTTTTCACACCCATTGTCGTTACTCATGTCAGCATTCGCACTTCTGATACCTCCAGCAAGCTTCTCAACTCACCTTCACAGGCTTACAGAACGCTCCTCTACCGCATCACTTACGTGATACCCGTAGCTTCGGTGTATGGTTTGAGCCCCGTTACATCTTCCGCGCAGGCCGACTCGACTAGTGAGCTATTACGCTTTCTTTAAAGGGTGGCTGCTTCTAAGCCAACCTCCTAGCTGTCTAAGCCTTCCCACATCGTTTCCCACTTAACCATAACTTTGGGACCTTAGCTGACGGTCTGGGTTGTTTCCCTTTTCACGACGGACGTTAGCACCCGCCGTGTGTCTCCCATGCTCGGCACTTGTAGGTATTCGGAGTTTGCATCGGTTTGGTAAGTCGGGATGACCCCCTAGCCGAAACAGTGCTCTACCCCCTACAGTGATACATGAGGCGCTACCTAAATAGCTTTCGAGGAGAACCAGCTATCTCCGAGCTTGATTAGCCTTTCACTCCGATCCACAGGTCATCCGCTAACTTTTCAACGGTAGTCGGTTCGGTCCTCCAGTCAGTGTTACCTAACCTTCAACCTGCCCATGGATAGATCGCCCGGTTTCGGGTCTATACCCAGCGACTAAACGCCCTATTAAGACTCGCTTTCGCTACGCCTCCCCTATTCGGTTAAGCTCGCCACTGAATATAAGTCGCTGACCCATTATACAAAAGGTACGCAGTCACAGAACAAAGTCTGCTCCCACTGCTTGTACGCATACGGTTTCAGGATCTATTTCACTCCCCTCTCCGGGGTTCTTTTCGCCTTTCCCTCACGGTACTAGTTCACTATCGGTCAGTCAGTAGTATTTAGCCTTGGAGGATGGTCCCCCCATATTCAGACAAAGTTTCTCGTGCTCCGTCCTACTCGATTTCATGACTAAGAGATTTTCGCGTACAGGGCTATCACCCACTATGGCCGCACTTTCCAGAGCGTTCCGCTAATCTCAAAGCCACTTAAGGGCTAGTCCCCGTTCGCTCGCCACTACTAAGGGAATCTCGGTTGATTTCTTTTCCTCAGGGTACTTAGATGTTTCAGTTCCCCTGGTTCGCCTCTTGCACCTATGTATTCAGTACAAGATAACCATCTTATGATGGCTGGGTTCCCCCATTCAGACATCTCCGGATCAAAGTCTGTTTGCCGACTCCCCGAAGCTTTTCGCAGGCTACCACGTCTTTCATCGCCTCTGACTGCCAAGGCATCCACCGTATGCGCTTCTTCACTTGACCATATAACCCCAAGCAATCTGGTTATACTGTGAAGACGACATTCGCCGAAAATTCGCGATTAAACTCACAAATTTTACCTTAGCCTGAACAACACCAGTGAAAGTGCTATCCAGTCTATCTTTCTATCACATACCCAAATTTTTAAAGAACGATTCTGATAAAGATCAGAAATCAACATTCACCATCAACTTGATGGAATGCTCATTTCTAAGCTTTAAACGATGGACACCAATCTGTAATGGTGGAGCCAAGCGGGATCGAACCGCTGACCTCCTGCGTGCAAGGCAGGCGCTCTCCCAGCTGAGCTATGGCCCCGTATCGCTACAGGGTGCACCAGTAATTGGTGGGTCTGGGCAGATTCGAACTGCCGACCTCACCCTTATCAGGGGTGCGCTCTAACCAACTGAGCTACAGACCCAATCGTCTTCTTCAATGAATCAAGCAATTCGTGTGGGAGCTTATGAAGCAGCTGATGTCGTCGATTAAGGAGGTGATCCAGCCGCAGGTTCCCCTACGGCTACCTTGTTACGACTTCACCCCAGTCATGAATCACACCGTGGTAACCGTCCTCCCGAAGGTTAGACTAGCTACTTCTGGTGCAACCCACTCCCATGGTGTGACGGGCGGTGTGTACAAGGCCCGGGAACGTATTCACCGCGACATTCTGATTCGCGATTACTAGCGATTCCGACTTCACGCAGTCGAGTTGCAGACTGCGATCCGGACTACGATCGGTTTTGTGGGATTAGCTCCACCTCGCGGCTTGGCAACCCTCTGTACCGACCATTGTAGCACGTGTGTAGCCCAGGCCGTAAGGGCCATGATGACTTGACGTCATCCCCACCTTCCTCCGGTTTGTCACCGGCAGTCTCCTTAGAGTGCCCACCATAACGTGCTGGTAACTAAGGACAAGGGTTGCGCTCGTTACGGGACTTAACCCAACATCTCACGACACGAGCTGACGACAGCCATGCAGCACCTGTCTCAATGTTCCCGAAGGCACCAATCCATCTCTGGAAAGTTCATTGGATGTCAAGGCCTGGTAAGGTTCTTCGCGTTGCTTCGAATTAAACCACATGCTCCACCGCTTGTGCGGGCCCCCGTCAATTCATTTGAGTTTTAACCTTGCGGCCGTACTCCCCAGGCGGTCAACTTAATGCGTTAGCTGCGCCACTAAGAGCTCAAGGCTCCCAACGGCTAGTTGACATCGTTTACGGCGTGGACTACCAGGGTATCTAATCCTGTTTGCTCCCCACGCTTTCGCACCTCAGTGTCAGTATCAGTCCAGGTGGTCGCCTTCGCCACTGGTGTTCCTTCCTATATCTACGCATTTCACCGCTACACAGGAAATTCCACCACCCTCTACCATACTCTAGCTCGCCAGTTTTGGATGCAGTTCCCAGGTTGAGCCCGGGGATTTCACATCCAACTTAACGAACCACCTACGCGCGCTTTACGCCCAGTAATTCCGATTAACGCTTGCACCCTCTGTATTACCGCGGCTGCTGGCACAGAGTTAGCCGGTGCTTATTCTGTCGGTAACGTCAAAATACTCACGTATTAGGTAAGTACCCTTCCTCCCAACTTAAAGTGCTTTACAATCCGAAGACCTTCTTCACACACGCGGCATGGCTGGATCAGGCTTTCGCCCATTGTCCAATATTCCCCACTGCTGCCTCCCGTAGGAGTCTGGACCGTGTCTCAGTTCCAGTGTGACTGATCATCCTCTCAGACCAGTTACGGATCGTCGCCTTGGTGAGCCATTACCTCACCAACTAGCTAATCCGACCTAGGCTCATCTGATAGCGCAAGGCCCGAAGGTCCCCTGCTTTCTCCCGTAGGACGTATGCGGTATTAGCGTCCGTTTCCGAACGTTATCCCCCACTACCAGGCAGATTCCTAGGCATTACTCACCCGTCCGCCGCTCTCAAGAGGTGCAAGCACCTCTCTACCGCTCGACTTGCATGTGTTAGGCCTGCCGCCAGCGTTCAATCTGAGCCATGATCAAACTCTTCAGTTCAAACATCTTTGGGTTTTGAGAAAACCCTAAACTTGGCTCAGCAATCGTTGGTTACATCTTTGATTTCTCGCGGAGTAACTTGTGATGCTGATAATCTTTCTGACTATCAGTCTGACTCCACAAGCACCCACACGAATTGCTTGATTCAGTTGTTAAAGAGCGGTTGGTTAAGTCTTTCGTCTCAACCGAGGCGCGCATTCTACAGCAGCCTCTGCATCTGTCAAGCGGTTATTTTAAGAAGTTTTCAAAGTTTCCTTTGCAACTTCAACCACTTGCGCTTCCGATCTCTCGTCAGCGGGAGGCGAATTCTACAGCGTTACACGCTGCTGTCAACACCTCTTTTTCTCCGCTTTCGACCGAGAAGATCGAATCGTTAACTCGGCGAAAACTTACTGCCGAATCAACTCCTTCGGGCTTCGATGAACTGAAGCGCAACCACTGCCGAAAACCGCGTAACTCGTTGAATCTCAAGGAGTTTTCCGTTTCGACTGCGCCGGAAGTGGGGCGAATTATAGAGAGATATAATTCGCCGTCAACACCTATTTTCAGTTTTATTCGGATTTAAGCGTAATACGTGCAAAAGCCTTCTTTCCGGCCTGACAAACATGAGTCGAGCCGACAGCCCATATAAAGGAACGCTCAACAACCTCACCATCTATACGCACACCACCCGAACCGAGCAGGTCACGCGCCATTGCCGAGTTCTTTACCAAGCCCGCCTTATTAAGGACAGCCGCGATCGGCATATCTTCAGCAGCAGCCAGCTCGATCTCAGGCAGATCATCCGGCAGCTCACCATCCTTCATGCGGTTGCCCGCAGCACGGTGAGCATTCGCTGCAGCTTCCTCACCATGGAAACGCGCAACGATTTCTTCAGCCAGCTTGATCTTGATATCCCGCGGATTCGCACCCGCCTCGACATCTGCCTTAAAGGAAAGAATCTCATCCATGGAGCGGAAGCTCAGCAGCTCGAAGTAACGCCACATCAACGCATCCGGAATGGAGACCAGCTTGCTATACATAACACCCGGCGCTTCCTGGATACCTACATAGTTACCCAGCGACTTGGACATCTTCTTGACGCCGTCCAACCCCTCGAGCAACGGCATCGTCAGAATGCACTGAGCTTCCTGACCATAACCGCGCTGCAGCTCACGCCCCATCAACAGATTGAACTTCTGATCGGTACCGCCCAACTCCACATCGGCACGCAGCGCCACCGAGTCATAACCCTGAACCAGCGGATAGAGGAACTCGTGAATGGCAATGGGTTGATTGGTGGAATAGCGCTTGTCGAAGTCGTCACGCTCGAGCATGCGAGCAACGGTGTACTGGGAAGTCAGGCGAATGAAGTCCGCAGGCCCCATCTTGTCCATCCAGGTGGAGTTGAAGGCCACCTCGGTTTTCGCCGGGTCGAGAATCTTGAACACCTGGCTCTTGTAGGTCTCGGCATTTTCGAGGACCTGCTCGCGAGTCAGTGGCGGACGAGTTGCGCTCTTGCCACTCGGATCACCGATCATCCCAGTGAAGTCGCCGATCAGGAAGATCACCTGATGACCCAGATCCTGGAACTGGCGCAGCTTATTAATAAGCACGGTATGACCCAGGTGCAAATCCGGCGCCGTTGGGTCGAAGCCAGCCTTAATACGCAGCGGTTGGCCGCGCTTGAGCTTTTCGATCAGCTCGGACTCGACCAACAACTCTTCTGCACCACGTTTGATCAGCGCTAGCTGCTCTTCAACCGACTTCATAACAGACCCGCAAGGCTCAGATTCAAAGGGAACCAACCATACAAGATCAGCGCCCAATTACAAGTTTTGCCCGGCGTACGGATGGCTTTCCGCGAACAGGACGTCCACAGGCTTGCTTAACAGATGATTTGGTTATATTTTATACAGTTATTTCATCTTCATCATGTCATTCATCTTTTCCAATTCATCTTTTTCAAAGTCAAAATTACTTATGACCACAGAACCGCCTAAAGCCCCGCCGCTTTATCCGAAGACCCACCTGCTCGCCGCAAGTGGCATCGCCGCCCTCCTCAGCCTGGCGCTCCTGGTATTCCCTTCCAGCGATGTAGAAGCCAAAAGAACAACTCTGAGCCTCGACCTGGAAAGCCCGGCCGAGCAACTGACACAAGATCAAGACGCCGCAGACGCCGCACAAGCCACAAATGAAGCCGTAGCGTCCCCGTTCGCACAAATCGAAAACAGCCCCGAAGACACTGCGAAAACCACTGAAACCGCTCAAGAGCAGCCTGCTCCGGCCGTGGCGGAAGAAAAGAAGGCAGCGAATCACAGGGAAGTCATTGTTGCCAAGGGCGACACCCTTTCCACGCTATTCGAGAAGGTCGGCCTACCTGCCACTTCGGTGCATGACGTGTTGGCCAGCGACAAGCAAGCCAAGCAGTTCACCCAGTTGAAGCGCGGCCAGAAACTTGAGTTCGAACTGGGTCCGGACGGCCAGTTGAACAATCTGCACAGCAAGGTCAATGACCTGGAAAGCATCACCCTGACCAAAGGGCCAAAAGGCTTCGCCTTCAGCCGTATCACCGCCAAGCCCATGGTGCGCACGGCCTACGTTCATGGCGTGATCAACAGCTCGCTGTCGCAATCCGCAGCACGTGCCGGCCTGTCTCACAGTCTGACGATGGACATGGCCAACGTCTTTGGCTACGACATCGACTTCGCCCAGGATATTCGCCCCGGTGACGAGTTCGACGTGATCTACGAACAGACCGTCGTCAATGGTAAAGCCGTGGGTACCCGCAACATTCTCTCCGCCCGCTTCACCAACCGTGGCAAGACCTACACCGCGGTGCGCTACACCAACAAACAAGGCATGAGCAGTTATTACACCGCTGATGGCAATAGCATGCGCAAGGCCTTTATCCGTACGCCGGTGGACTTCGCACGTATCAGTTCGCGCTTCTCCATGGGCCGCAAACACCCGATCCTGAACAAGATCCGCGCTCACAAAGGCGTCGACTACGCAGCCCCTCGCGGTACGCCAATCAAGGCAGCCGGCGATGGCAAGGTGCTCCTGGCCGGGCGTCGTGGCGGATACGGCAACACCGTGATCATCCAGCACGGCAATGCTTACCGCACGCTGTACGGCCATATGCAAGGCTTCGCCAAAGGCGTCAAGACCGGCGGAACCGTCAAGCAGGGCCAGGTGATCGGCTACATCGGCACCACCGGGCTTTCCACGGGCCCGCATTTGCATTACGAGTTCCAGGTCAACGGCGTTCACGTCGATCCACTGGGCCAGAAGCTGCCAATGGCCGATCCGATCGCCAAAGCGGAGCGCGCACGCTTCCTGCAACAAAGCCAGCCACTGATGGCGCGGATGGATCAGGAAAAAGCCACCCTGCTCGCTTCGAACAAGCGTTAAGCATGGCGCTCTATATAGGTGTGATGTCCGGGACCAGTCTTGATGGCCTGGATATCGCACTCATCGAGCAAACACCGGCGATCAGGCTGATCGCCACGCATTACATTCCCATGCCTGAATCCCTGCGCGCCGAGCTGCTTGGCTTGTGCGCCAGCGGTCCCGATGAAATCGCCCGCTCCGCCATCGCCCAGCAAAACTGGGTAAAACTGGCCGCCCAGGGTATTCATAGCCTACTTGCCCAACAGAAACTGAAACCCGCGGACATCCGCGCCATTGGCAGTCATGGCCAGACCATCCGCCATGAGCCCGCCCGCGGCTTCACGGTCCAGATCGGCAACCCGGCATTACTGACAGAGCTGACCGGAATCACGGTGGTCAGCGACTTCCGCAGCCGCGACGTCGCCGCCGGCGGCCAGGGCGCTCCACTGGTACCGGCCTTTCATGAAGCGCTCTTTGATCAAAGCTGCGGCAAGCGCGCGGTCCTCAATGTCGGCGGCTTCAGCAACCTGAGCCTGATCGAGAGCGACAAGCCGGTTGCCGGCTTCGACTGCGGCCCGGGTAACGTCCTGCTGGATGCCTGGATCAATGCCCAGCGCGGAGAAAACTACGATCGCGACGGCCAATGGGCTGCCAGCGGTCAGGTTGAGCCGCTGCTGCTGAACGCTCTGCTCAGCGACCCATTCTTTGCCACTCAAGGCCCGAAGAGTACGGGTCGCGAGGTATTCAACTTGGAGTGGCTACAGGAGCATCTGGCTCGCCTGCCAGCCTTGCCCCCCGAAAACGTACAGGCAACGCTCCTGGAGCTGACCGCGCTGACCATCGTCGAGTCGCTGCAGGTGGCGCAGACCGATACCCAGGAGCTGCTGGTCTGCGGCGGCGGCGCTCACAACTCGGCCTTGATGAATCGCCTGTCCAGCCTGCTACCTAACACCAAGGTCAGCAGTACCGCCACCCACGGCGTCGATCCGGACTGGGTTGAAGCCATGGCATTCGCCTGGCTGGCCCACTGCTGTTTGGAAGGCATAGCCGCCAACCGCCCAAGTGTCACTGGCGCCCGCGGCTTACGTATCCTGGGCGCGATCTACCCCGCCTGATCGCCAGACAGCAAAACGCCGCAGAGCCCGAAAACCCTGCGGCGCTTGGTAAAACCTTATTCAGCGATCAGATCGAGAACGAAGAACCGCAACCGCAGGTGGTCGTGGCATTCGGGTTCTTGATCACGAAACGCGAACCTTCCAGACCTTCCTGATAATCCACCTCGGCACCTGCCAGATACTGGAAGCTCATCGGATCGACCACCAGGCTGACGCCTTCGCGCTCGACGATGGTGTCGTCATCCGCGACTTCTTCATCGAAAGTGAAGCCGTACTGAAACCCTGAACAACCGCCGCCCGTAACGAATACGCGCAGCTTCAAGCGATCATTACCCTCTTCATCGACCAGGCTCTTCACCTTGTGCGCGGCACCGTGGGTGAATTGCAAAGCCGTGGGGGTGAAGGATTCGACGCTCATGCTGACTATCTCCCGGCGTTACGCCGCCATAATGCGTGATGACGCGCATTATCCGCTTCTCCCAGAAAAGCGGTCAACTATTGTTACGGTATATCAATAAGCCCAGGGCTTACCGCAGAAATGCAAAAAGGCCCGTAACGGGCCTTTTGCTGAAGCAGGCAGACGCCTTAAGGCAGCATGCCGGCGTGGGACAGGCCCAGACGCTCGTCTAGACCGAACAGGATGTTCAGGTTCTGTACGGCCTGGCCCGACGCGCCTTTGACCAGGTTGTCGATCACCGACAACACGACCACCAGATCGCCATCCTGCGGACGGTGCACGGCAATCCGGCATACGTTGGCGCCCCGCACGCTGCGGGTTTCCGGATGGCTGCCCGCCGGCATCACATCCACGAACGGCTCGTTGGCATAACGTTTCTCGAACAGCGCCTGCAGGTCCACCGACTTGTCCACGACAGTGGCATAGAGCGTCGAGTGAATGCCACGGATCATCGGCGTCAGGTGCGGCACGAACGTCAGGCCGACATCCTTGCCCGCCGCACGGCGCAGGCCCTGGCGAATCTCCGGCAGGTGACGATGACCTTTGACCGCATAGGCCTTTATGCTTTCCGAAGTCTCGGAGTACAGGGAGCCGACACTAGCGCCCCGCCCCGCCCCGCTGACACCCGACTTGCAGTCGGCGATCAGCCGCGAAGTGTCGGCCAGCCCCGCCTCCAGCAGTGGCAGGAAGCCGAGCTGGGTAGCAGTCGGGTAGCACCCCGGAACAGCGATCAGGCGGGCCTTCTTGATCTGCTCGCGATTGACTTCCGGCAGGCCATAGACGGCTTCATCGAGCAACTCAGGGGCCCCATGGGGCTGGCCGTACCACTTGGCCCACTCATCGGCGTCCTGCAGACGGAAGTCCGCCGACAGGTCGATGACCTTGGTACCGGCAGCCAGCAGCTCACCCGCCAGGGCATGGGCAACACCGTGCGGAGTCGCGAAGAACACCACATCGCAGGCACCGAGGGTCTTGATGTCCGGAACGCTGAATGCCAGGCCGTCATAGTGGCCTCGCAGGTTCGGGTACATATCGGCGACGGCAAGGCCTGCCTCGGATCGGGAAGTGATGACCACCACTTCAGCCTGCGGATGCTGTGCCAACAGACGCAGCAGTTCGACACCGGTGTAACCCGTGCCGCCGACGATACCGACCTTGACCATAAACCTGCCCTCAACGAACCCACTGGAAAGCCGTCGATGATAGGGGCCGAAAGACCCTGCGACAACCGTCAAGGTGACGTGCGGACGCTCCTGCCACTACTATCTTCGCTACCGTGAACCTGGGAATAACCGAAATGCTCTATCTGTGGCTCAAAGCCTTTCACATCGTCAGTCTGGTCTGCTGGTTTGCCGGTCTGTTCTACCTGCCACGCCTGTTCGTTTATCACGCTCAAAGCGAAGACACGATCAGCAAGGAACGCTTCAGCATCATGGAGCGCAAGCTGTACCGCGGAATCATGGGCCCGGCGATGATTGCCACGCTGATTTTCGGTATCTGGCTGCTGAGCCTGAACCCCAGCGCCTACTTCGGCCAGGGCGGCTGGATGCATGCCAAGCTGACCCTGGTGGTCATCCTGATTGGCTACCACCATATGTGCGGCGCCCAGGTGAAACGTTTTGCCCGTGGAGAAAACACCCGCAGCCATGTCTTTTACCGCTGGTTCAATGAAGTGCCAGTTCTGGTATTGCTGGCTATCGTAATTCTGGTCGTTGTCCGGCCGTTCTAATTCCTACTAGCCGTTCATTATTCGGGGTACTTCCAATGTCGCTGCCCGCTCTGCTCGAACAACGCTTGCGCTTGCCTGTCGTGGCGGCGCCGATGTTCCTGATTTCCAACCCACAACTGGTTCTGGCGTGCTGCCGCAACGGTGTGGTCGGCAGCTTCCCTGCCCTCAACCAGCGTGAAAGCAGTGGCTTCAAGGCCTGGCTGGAAGAAATCGAAGCTGGCCTTGCGACCCTGGAAAACCCTGCGCCCTATGCCGTCAATTTGATCGTGCATCACAGCAATCCACGCTTGAATGCCGACCTGGCGATCTGCATCGAACACAAGGTGCCTATCGTCATCACCAGCCTGGGGGCGGTGAAGGAACTGGTCGATGCAGTGCATGCCTATGGAGGCCTGGTCTTCCATGACGTCACCACCCGGCGCCACGCGGAAAAAGCCGCCGAGGCCGGGGTCGACGGCCTGATCGCCGTAGCCGCCGGCGCCGGTGGCCACGCCGGGACCTGGAGCCCGTTCTCCCTGATCGCCGAAATCCGCCAGTTCTTCGACAAGACGCTGCTGCTGGCTGGCTGCCTGAACCACGGCCACGAGATCCTCGCCGCACAGTTGCTCGGCGCCGACCTCGCCTACTTCGGCACGCGTTTTATCGGCACCACGGAAAGCCATGCACCGGAGGCCTACAAGGAGATGCTGCTGAGCGCCAAGGCCGCCGACATTGTGCACACCGCGGCAGTCTCCGGGGTTCCGGCAAGCTTCATGCGCCAGAGCCTGGAAAACGCAGGCTTCGACCTTGCCGCCCTGCAGGGCAAAGGCGAAGTCAACTTCGGCTCGAAACTCAAGCCGCTCAGCGACGAAGCCAAAGCCTGGAAAACCGTGTGGTCCGCCGGACAAGGCGTCGGTGAAATCGATGACTTACCGAGCGTCGATCAACTGGTCGCCCGTCTGGACGCCGAATACCGTGCCGCGCAGGAACTGGCCGCCCGGCTACCGCAACGCTGGCCGCGCTGAATCGCTGATGTTTTTTGGCCAGCAACGGACGGCTGGCCTTAAACTATCGCCCTGCGAAAGCCCTCTCTATATAGCCGACAAGGACGCCCTGCATGAGCCAAGACCGTTTCAAGATCGTATTTGACGGGGCTCTGCTTCCGGGTGTCGACATCGAACATGCCAAGCAGAAAATCGCCAAGCTGTTCAAAAGCGATATCGCCGCGATCGAGCCTCTGTTCAAGGGACAAAACATCACCCTCAAGCGCGACCTCTCCCAACAGGACGCGGACATTTATCTCGCCGCGCTGAACCAGGCCGGGATCGCCCCACGCATCGAACCGGATCTTGCCCCAGGCGCCAGCCAACCTGCACCTCAGCCTGCTCCCCCAGCACCAGCCCCCGCCCCTTCGCCTTCTGTAGCCTCACCCCAGGCAGAACCCAGCATGACGAATGACTGGCAACGCCCGGCCCCTACGCCGACGCCAGACCCCATGGCCGGCGCGGGTACTTCGCCCTACACCCCGCCTCAAGCCACAGTGGGCGACCCCCTTCCCGAGTTCGGCGAGCTGAAGTTCTACACCGTCGAAGGACGCATCGGCCGCCTGCGCTATCTCGCCTGGACCCTGGTGCTGATCCTGCTGACTACCCTGGCCGGCGGCTTCCTGACCGCGGCTCTGGTCGGCAACAGCCTGCAAGTGACGGGAATGATCTTCCTCGGCGTCGTAGCGCTGGCCTTCGCCTATCTGAACATCACCATTTCCGTTCAGCGCCTGCATGACCTGGGCTGGTCGGGTTGGCTCTGGCTGCTGAATTTGCTGCCTTTTGTGTACGCAGTGTTTCCGCTGCTACTGGCGATCCTGCCGGGCAACACCGGCGCCAATCGTTACGGCGCGCCGCCTCCGCCAAACAGCGGAGTGGTCAAGGGACTTGCCGCGCTGTGGATAATCGTTTTGCTGCTGTCCTTCATCGGTGGTCTCAGCTCGGTCTAGGGCGCCGAGAACAGGAGCAGTGAAAGCAGCAAGCCCGCCCCGGCCACCTGTAGACTATCGGATTGAATTAACGCGCCGCTGCCTGGGACTTTTCCCCACAGGCAACCGGCCGTTGCAATGGAGAACCGCATGACCCGTTACGCTCTGATCACCGGCGCCTCCAGCGGCATAGGCCTGGCCCTGGCCGAAGCGCTGGCCCGGCGCGGCCGCAGTCTGATCCTGGTGGCCCGTCAGCGTGATCAGCTGGAAAGCATCGCCATCGAGTTGACCCAACGCTTTGGTGTGGAGGTGCTGTTCCGAGCCTGCGACCTGTCCGAGCCTTTGCGGCTTTCGGGTTTCCTGCTGGAGCTGGAGGAAGGCGACCGGCAGATCGATCTATTGGTGAACTGCGCCGGCATCGGCACCTGCGGCCCCTTCCTCGCCCAGGACTGGATGACCGAGCAGGACCTGATCGAAGTGAATATTCTGGCCCTTACCCGGCTGTGCCATGCCCTGGGCAACAGCATGGCCTTGCAGGGCGGCGGGCAGATTCTCAACGTCGCCTCGATCGCCGGCTTCTATCCCGGCCCCTGGATGAGCACCTACTACGCCAGCAAGGCCTATGTACTGCACTTCTCCGAAGGCCTGCGCGAAGAGCTGAAAAACAATGCAGTAAAGGTTTCCGTGCTCTGCCCCGGCCCGACCCGTACCGGTTTCTTTGATACCGCCCAGCTGAACACCAGCAAGCTTAACGACAGCAAACTGCTGATGAGCCCGGAGGAAGTCGCGCTGTACACCGTGCGCGCCCTGGACAAGAATCGCGCCATTATCATCCCCGGCCGCCGCAACCGCTGGTTTGCGTTCAGCCCGCGCCTGGGTTCGCGCTGGCTGACCCGCAAGATTTCCGGCGCCGTCAACAAAGCCTATTGCCCGCGCTGACCTGGCAACCATCTAAGGCTGGGCGCACTCGGCTTGCCTGAGTACACTCAGCCCGGACCAACACAACGGAGAAACAGCTGTGGATACTCTGTTCACCAAGATCATCAACCGGGAAATACCGGCGAAGATCATCTATGAGGACGACCAGGTTCTGGCCTTCCACGATATCGCCCCACAGGCCCCCGTGCATTTCCTGGTAGTTCCGAAAAAGCCGGTACGCACCCTCAATGACCTGACCGAAGACGACAAGCTGCTGGCCGGACATATCCTGTTCACCGCCCAGCGTCTGGCCAGGGAGCTGGGCTGCGAAGAAGGCTTCCGGGTCGTCATGAACTGCAATGAGCTCGGCGGCCAGACCGTGTATCACATTCACATGCACGTTCTGGGTCAGCGCCAGATGCACTGGCCGCCAGGCTGATCCCCATCCAGAATGCGCGACAGCACACTTCTCGCCCGCTTTTGCCGAGAGTGTGCTGATCCAGCGCAGGCCTCAGCCCATCGATTGGGGTAAACTGGCCGCCGTGATTCTTCCCGGAGGTAAGCATGACTACCCAACGTCACTACTCGCCGATTGACCGTCTACTGCTGCAGGCAGATGCGGCAATGCGTACCTTGCTGCCCTTCAGCGGCCAGCCTTATCGCCCTTCCCCTGCCATCGTGCAGCCGGACGTGCAGATGAGCGAAGAGGACACCAAGCATGTCGCCGGCCTGATGCGCATCAACCATACCGGCGAAGTCTGCGCCCAGGCGCTGTACCAGGGCCAGGCACTGACCGCCAAGCTGCCGCAAGTGCGCGCAGCCATGGAGCATGCCGCGGAAGAAGAAATCGATCACCTGGTCTGGTGCGAGCAACGCATTCACCAACTGGGTAGCCACACCAGCGTGCTCAACCCACTGTTTTATGGCATGTCGTTCGGCATCGGCGCAGTGGCCGGGCTGATCAGCGACAAGGTCAGCCTGGGTTTCGTGGCCGCCACTGAAGATCAGGTGTGCAAACACCTCAACGAACACCTTGAGCAATTGCCGGCCGAGGACGAAAAATCCCGGGCGATTCTCGAGCAGATGCGCATCGACGAAGAACAACACGCCGAAAGCGCCCTGGACGCGGGCGGATTCCGCTTCCCGGCGCCGGTAAAATTCGGCATGAGCCTACTGGCCAAGGTCATGACCAAAAGCACTTACCGGATCTGAGCGATACAAATCGCAGGCAAAAAAAGGGCGCTTTTTCAGCGCCCTTTCTTTTGCCGCGAATTCAGAAGGGTTGAATGGCGACTCAACCGAGCTCGACGATTTCGTAATCGTGAGTGATGGCAACCCCGGCCGTACCGAGCATGATCGATGCCGAGCAGTATTTTTCCGCCGACAGCTCGATGGCGCGCTTGACCTGGGCTTCTTTCAACCCGCGGCCCTTGACCACGAAGTGCATGTGGATCTTGGTGAAGACCTTGGGATCCTCTGTCGCACGCTCGGCGTCGAGGAAGGCTTCGCAACTTTCGACAGCCTGGCGGGATTTCTTCAGGATGCTGACCACGTCGAAGTTGCTGCAACCGCCTACGCCGAGCAGGAGCATTTCCATCGGGCGCACGCCCAGGTTACGACCACCGGCTTCCGGCGGGCCATCCATTACCACCACATGACCGCTGCCCGATTCCCCGAGGAACATGGCTTCGCCAGCCCATTGGATGCGTGCCTTCATCGCCAAGACTCCACTGTTAAAAAAGGGTCGCCAGCTTAGCACAGGGGCCCGGGATGGCAGCGCTTTGCCTGTTCCGGTGCCACACTCAGTTCTGATAGGAAAATTCTTAATTACCCAAAGGAAGCGTCTGTTAAGCTGGCGCCAAATCACTGGCGCATTGCCAGCTATTGGCGATCCAGCTTGACCGCCCCATAAAAAAACCAAATCACACCGTGCTGTCTTTTCGGGATACAACCATGGTTGCTCTTGCCCCTACACCCAAGATCAAGAACCTCGACAAGCTGTTGATGCACTGCCAGCGCCGCCGTTATCAGGCCAAGAGCAACATCATCTGCGCCGGCGACCAGTCGGACACGCTGTTCTTCATCGTCAAAGGCTCGGTCACCATCCTGATCGAAGATGACGACGGTCGGGAAATGATCATCGCCTACCTCAATGCCGGGGATTTTTTCGGCGAGCTGGGCCTGTTCGAACAAGCCGGGCATGAGCAGCAACGCAGCGCCTGGGTACGGGCCAAGGTCGAATGTGAAGTCGCGGAGATCAGCTATGCAAAATTCCGTGAGCTGTCTCAACAGGACCCGGACATTCTGTACGTGCTCAGCGGCCAGATCGCCCAACGCCTGCGCAACACTACCCGCAAGGTCGGCGACCTGGCGTTCTTCGATGTCACCGGGCGAGTGGCCCGCTGCCTGCTCGAACTGTGCAAGCAGCCAGATGCCATGACCCATCCGGACGGCATGCAGATCAAGGTGACTCGCCAGGAAATCGGGCGGATCGTCGGCTGCTCAAGGGAGATGGTCGGCCGGGTGCTCAAGGACCTCGAAGAACGCAACCTGGTCCATGTCAAAGGCAAGACCATGGTGGTGTTCGGCACCCGTTAGAGCGGCAGGAACTGCGCCAGCATCTGCCGGTACAAGGTATCCAGGCGCTCGATGACATTCGGCGCTGTAAATGCCTCATGCAAGGCGATATGGCTCTCGGCGTGGCAACGCTGCTCCAGGCCACAGGCCTGATTGAAACGATTGACCGCCGCCACCATGGTTTCCCGCTCGTCATCCAGCAACAGCGCGCCATGCACCAATCCAACCGGACGCGTCCCACCCTTGCTCTGGCGCCAACGCTGGGCGGTGCCGACCATCTTGCGCCCGTTGAGATTGACGTTGAACCGGCCATCGCAGAAAGCGCCCTCGACTTCACCCAGGGAGGGCTCGCCTCCCAGCTCGGAAAGCAGGTCGCAGATCGGCTGGCACAAACGGCGATAGCCGGTTTCGATCCGATTCTGATCACCCTCGCTGCGAGGCGGCGCATAAACCAGCGCGATATTGACCGTCGCTGCCGATTGCGGCACCGGCTCCCCGCCGGTTTCTCGCAGCAACACCGGCCAGCCACTGGCGGCCAGCGCGTCGCAGGCCTGCTCGAACCCCGGCAAACGGCTCAAGCGTCGCGGCATCACCAGTGCTCTGTCGCTCGGTTGCCAGAACAACAGGCCGTACTCCTGGTCACCGCTGCATACCTGGGCGAGCAGATCCTGTTCGGCCTGCAGGCCGGCTTCGACGGTCAGGGAAAGGGGCTGGGTCATGGCAGTAAAGGTCCTTTGCGATAGGTATAAAAAAGCCGGCAGCGCCGGCTTCTTCATCAACTCAGGTTCAGTCCAGGGTCGAACCGCTCACCGGCACGCCACGTTCCGGGAAGAACAGGCGTTGCAGTTCCAGGCCTGGGCTCTCGGCCCGCATAAAGGCCTCGCCCACCAGGAAGGAGTAGACGTCGCTGATTTCCATCAACTCGACATCGGCCCGGTTGAGGATGCCGCTCTCGGTGATCACCAGACGATCGCGCGGAATCTGCGGCAACAGATCGAGGGTGGTCTCCAGATTGACCTCGAAGGTGTGCAGGTTACGGTTGTTGATGCCCACCAGCGGCGTGTCGAGGGTTTTCAGGGCACGCTCCAGCTCGTTGCCATCATGCACTTCGACCAGCACATCGAGACCCACGCCTTTGGCCACGGCGGCCAGTTCGGCCATCCTGGCATCATCCAGCGCAGCCACGATCAACAGCACGCAGTCGGCCCCCAAGGCGCGGGCTTCGACGATCTGGTACGGATCGATCATGAAGTCCTTGCGAATCACCGGCAGCGAACAGGCGGCACGCGCCTGTTGCAGATAGGCGTCGGCGCCCTGGAAGTAATCGATATCAGTGAGTACCGACAGGCAGGTCGCGCCGCCCTTCTCATAGCTCTTGGCGATCTCTGCCGGCACGAAATGCTCACGGATCACGCCTTTGCTCGGCGAGGCTTTCTTGATTTCGGCGATCACCGCCGGCTGCTTGAGCCTGGCCTGGTCGAGCAGCGCCTTGGCAAAGCCGCGCGGCGCATCCGCGGCACGGGCCAGGCCTTCGAGTTCGGCCAGGCTTACTCGTGCGCTACGCTCAGCCACTTCCTCGACCTTGCGGGCGAGGATTTTTTCCAGAACCGTCGGCACACTCATCCTTCATTCTCCTGCTTGAATACCGCGGTAAAGGCGCCCAACTCCTCAAGCTTCTCGCGAGCCAGCCCAGTGTGCAAAGCATCATGGGCCAGGGCCACACCCTCTTTCAGGCTGCTGGCATGGTCCGCGGCATAGAGCGCGGCACCGGCATTGAGCACGATCATTTCCGCTGCCTTCTGCCCATGCTCGGTCTTGCGCCGCCCCAAGGCATCGCGAATCAGCTCGAGCGATGCCGCCGGGCTTTCGACCACCAGGCCGAACAGGCTCTGGCTCTTCATGCCGAGGTCTTCGGGCTGCACCCAATACTCAGTGATCTGGTCGTCCTTCAGCTCAGCAACGAAGGTCGGCGCGGCGAGGCTGAATTCATCCAGGCCATCCTGAGAGTGCACAACCAGCACATGCTTGCTGCCCAGGCGTTGCAAAACCTCGGCCAACGGCCGGCACAACGCCTGAGTGAACACACCCACCACCTGATGTTTCACGCCGGCCGGATTCGTAAGCGGGCCAAGCATGTTGAACAGGGTGCGCAGGCCGAGATCGCGACGCGGGCCAGCGGCGTACTTCATGGCACCGTGATGGGACTGGGCGAACATGAAACCGATACCGACGTTGTCGATACAGCGGGCGACCTGTACCGGCGTCAGGTTCAGGTAGATACCGGCGGATTCGAGCAGGTCGGCACTGCCGCTTTTCCCGGACACCGCGCGGTTGCCGTGCTTGGCCACCGTGCAACCGGCTGCGGCGACTACAAAGGAAGAAGCTGTGGACACGTTGAAGATGTTCGCACCATCACCGCCGGTGCCGACCACATCGACCACACCGTCGAGGGTTTTCAGCTCGACCTTGTCCGCCAGCTCGCGCATGACCGAAACAGCGCCAACGATTTCGTCGATGCTTTCGCTTTTCATACGCATGGCCATCATGAAGGCGCCAATCTGTGCATCGGTGCACTGGCCGGTCATGATTTCACGCATGACCTGGCGCATTTCATCGGTGCTCAGATCGAGGTGGCCGACGATACGGCTCAGGGCAGTCTTGATATCCATGGAAAGTCCTTAGCGCGTGCCGCCGCTCTGTTTGAGGAAGTTGGCGAACAGCTCGTGGCCCTGCTCGGTGAGAATAGACTCGGGGTGAAACTGCACACCCTCGATGTTCAGCGTCTTGTGGCGCAGCCCCATGATCTCGTCGACGGAACCGTCTTCCAGTTGGGTCCAGGCGGTCAGTTCGAGGCAATCCGGCAACGTATCGTGCTTGACCACCAGGGAATGGTAACGGGTCACGGTCAACGGATGGTTCAGACCGGCGAATACGCCCTTGTCCTGGTGAAATACCGGGCTAGTCTTACCGTGCATCACCTGCCGCGCGCGCACCACATCGCCGCCAAAGGCCTGGCCAATGGACTGGTGGCCCAGACAGACACCCAGGATCGGCAGTTTGCCGGCGAAATGCTTGATCGCTTCGATGGACACACCGGCTTCGGTCGGCGTGCAAGGACCGGGCGACACGACGATCCGCTCAGGGTTGAGCGCTTCGATTTCAGCCACGGTCAGTTCGTCGTTGCGCACCACCTTGACCTCGGCACCCAGCTCGCCAAGGTATTGCACAACGTTATAGGTAAAGGAGTCGTAGTTATCGATCATCAGCAACATGGGGATTACAACCTCTTGAATTCACTGACTTTTAATACAGCCTTCAGTGGATTGCCCGCTGGCAGGCCCGCCGGAGGTTGCAATCACTCAACCAGCACAAGCGGAGTCGAACAGGGGTAAAGAAGGCAAAACGGTACAGGTCCGGCCGGGCCGGCAGAGAAAAGTTAGGCGCGCCAACGCCAACGGGCGTGTGCCTTAACAACTCGCATCAAGAGTTTGCTGACGATCAACACGGGGAAGGTCTCATTCATACGTTCAGGCACAGTAACTTAGCTGAGCAGAGGGTGCAATATGGCGGGGCCCGAGCCCGGATAAACAAGCGATATGGCTTATCGCCATAGCTGAAACGCAAAAGTTTTTGGTACTGTCGTTTCGTTCTCTACAACAATAAATAAAACGGACTTGCTCATGATCAGAAAGACGTTGTTCGCACCACTCACCAGCAGTCTTTTGTCTTTGGCCTGCGCTCAAGCGATCGCAGCCCCCGTCCCCTATTCCAGCTTTATCGTGTTCGGCGACAGCCTCAGCGATGCCGGGCAGTTCGTCGATCCCGGCGGCCCCGCGGGAGCCACCCAACGTTTCACCAACCGCACAGGCCCGGTCTATCTGGATGGCAGCGGGGAAGTTCGTTCCGCCAACTCGACGCAATTGCTCGGTGCCAAGCTGGGCTTCTCCGACGACCAGCTCGCCGCCTCGACCTCATCCACCCGCGCCAGCGAAGGCCTGCCTGACGGCAATAACTGGGCGGTCGGCGGTCATCGCACCGACCAGATTCTCAATTCGATTACCACCACCTCGGCCACCGGCGACCGTAGCCGTCCCGGCTATCTGCCGACCAACAATTTCCGCGCCGATCCAAACGCCTTGTATTACCTGACGGGCGGCGGCAATGACTTCCTCCAAGGCTACATCACCAGTTTCAACCAGGCCAACGCCGCGGCCGGTCGTCTGGTCGACAGCCTGCAAGCCCTGCAACAGGCCGGCGCCCGCTACATCATGGTCTGGCTGCTGCCGGATATCGGCCTGACCCCGAAGATCAACGGCGGCCCACTGCAGGAATTCACTTCCCAGCTCAGCGCCCAATTCAACACCGAGCTGGTCCGGCAGCTGCAGACGGTCGATGCGCAAGTCATTCCTCTCAATATTCCCGCGCTCTTGAAAGAAAGCTTCGCCAACCCGGCACAGTTTGGCCTGGCCACCGACCAGAACCTCACCGCCACCTGTTTCAGCGGCGATGGCTGCACGGAAAACGCCCGTTATGGCATCCACAGCGCCACGCCGGACCCGAGCAAGCTGATCTACAACGACGGGGTCCACCCCACCGAAGCCGGCCAGCGGCTGATCGCCGATTACGCTTACTCCCTGCTGGCGGCACCCTGGGAAATAACCCTGCTCCCGGAAATGGCCCAGGGCACCCTGCGCGCGCATCAGGATGAGCTGCGCAACCAGTGGCAGGCCGACTGGGAAAACTGGCAGGGCGTGGGTCAATGGCGGGCGATTGTCGCCGCGGGCGGCCAGCACCAGGACTTCGACAGCCAGCGCAGCGGCGCCAGCGCCGACGGCAACGGCCTCAACCTGAACATCGGCGGCAGCTACCGGCTCGACGAGGCCTGGCGAGTCGGCGTGCTGGCCGGCGCCTATCGGCAGAAGCTCGAAGCGGGCAGCAACGACTCGGACTACAAACTCAACACCTACCTGGGCACCGCCTTCGTCCAGTACCAGCAAAACCGCTGGTGGGCCGACGCGGCAGCCACCGCCGGGCACCTGGACTACGACAACCTCAAGCGCAAATTCGACCTGGGGCCCAACGAGCGCGGGGAAAAAGGCGACACCAGCGGCGATGTCCTGGCCTTCAGCGCTCGCCTGGGCTACGACATCGCGCAGCAGGCCAGCAGCCCGTGGCACCTGTCGCCGTTCATCAGCGCCGACTATGCGCGGGTCAAGGTCGACGGCTACTCCGAGGACGGCAACGACTCCACCGCGCTGACCTTCGATGACCAGAAACGCACGTCGCGGCGCCTGGGCATCGGCCTGCAGGGTAAGTACCAGATCACCCGGCAAACCCAGGTGTTCGGCGAAATCGCCCACGAAAAGGAATACGAGGACGATACCCAGAAGCTGACCATGGCCCTCAACAGCCTGCCGGATAACCGCTACACCCTCGAAGGCTATACCCCGCAGACCAACCTCAACCGCCTGAACCTCGGAGTCAGCCACAAGCTCACCCAGGACCTGGCCTTGCGCGCCAGCTACAACATCCGCAAGGACGATGACTTCACCCAGCAAGGCATCAACGTCGGGGTCAGCCTCGACTTCTAGTAGAGAGCAGGCAATAAAAAACGCTGCCCCCCGTGAGGAGGCAGCGTTTTTTATGGCTCGTTGTCCGACTCAGCTATCGGGCGCCTGCTCAGCCAAGGCCACCGCGCGGAACATCGCGCGACGCTTGTTCAGGGTTTCTTCCCATTCCAGCGCAGGCACCGAGTCGGCGACGATACCGCCACCGGCCTGCACATGCAGCTCGCCGTCCTTGATCACCGCCGTACGAATGGCGATGGCGGTGTCCATGTTGCCGTTCCAGGCGAAATACCCCACCGCCCCGCCATACACACCACGCTTGACCGGCTCCAGCTCGTCGATGATTTCCATCGCGCGGATCTTCGGCGCGCCGGACAAGGTGCCCGCTGGCAGAATCGCCCGCAGCGCGTCCATCGCGGTCAGTCCGGCCTTCAACTGGCCAGTGACGTTGGAAACGATGTGCATCACGTTGGAATAACGCTCGATCACCATCTTCTCGGTGAGCTTCACCGAACCGATCTCGGAAACCCGCCCGGTGTCGTTGCGCCCCAGGTCGATCAGCATCAGGTGTTCGGCGATTTCCTTGTCATCGCACAACAGGTCCTTCTCCAGTGCCAGATCCGCCTCTTCGCTGGCGCCGCGTGGACGGGTGCCGGCGATCGGGCGAACGGTGATCAGGTTGTCTTCGACCCGCACCAGCACTTCCGGCGAACTGCCGACCACATGGAAGTCGCCGAAGTTGAAGAAGTACATGTAAGGCGTCGGATTGAAGCAACGCAGGGCGCGATACAAGTCGATCGGCGCCGCCTTGAAATCGATGGACATGCGCTGCGACGGCACCACCTGCATGCAGTCGCCCGCCAGGATGTACTCCTTGATGGTATCGACGGCGCGCTCGTAGTCACCCTGGGTGAAACTGGAGCGGAACACCGGGTCGGCCGCCTGCTGCTTGCTGAAGTCCAGGCCAGGACGCGGGGTGATGGGCTGGCGCAGCTTCTCCAGCAACGCTTGCAGGCGTGCCTGGCCTTGCTCGAAGGCATCGTCCCGGGACGGGTCAGCGAGGACGATGGCGTGCATCTTGCCGGCGAGGTTATCGAACACCACCACGGCGTCGGAGACCATCAGCAGGATATCCGGCACACCGATCGGATCCGGGTTCGGACATTTGCCCAGGCGCTTCTCCACATAACGCACACAGTCGTAACCGAAGTAGCCGACCAGGCCACCATTGAAGCGCGGCAGGCCCACGATGGTCGGCACCTGGTAGCGCGCCTTGAACTCTTCGACGAACGCCAGCGGATCGGCCACGTCATGGCTTTCGGTCTCGACGCCATCGACGGTAATGCTGACGTGATGGTCATGCACCCGCAGCACGGTGCGGCAGGGCAAGCCGATGATCGAATAACGGCCCCACTTCTCGCCGCCCTGCACCGACTCCAGCAGGTAGGAGTTGGGCTGGTCGGCCAGTTTCAGGTAGATCGACAGCGGCGTGTCGAAGTCGGCCAGGGTTTCGCAGGCAAGCGGGATGCGGTTGTAGCCGGCAGCGGCCAAACGCAGGAATTCTTCGCGGATCATGAGGTGCCTCGTGGCTTGAGGTTCTGACAGTCAGGTATGCAAACGCGCCGGAAGACCGGCCAGGAACAAGTCAGGCGCGCCAACGCCAGCGGGCCAGGGCCTTGATGACTTTCATCCAGAGTTTGCGAGTGACCACCACGATGGCGTTTCCAGGAGGGGATTGAACAGCGTCGGGCAACGTTATCTCAGCGGCCGGATCCAGGCAACCGGGAATTAGCTGGCGCAGATCGTCGATCACCAGGGCCGGCATTTCCTCGGCAATCGGCCGTCCGTGGTTGTAGCCATAGCTCAATGCCACGCACTTCACACCCGCGGCTTTCGCCGCCTGCACGTCGCTGCGCGAGTCACCGACGAACAACGATTGCGAGGCCGGGATACTGGCCATTTTCATGACGAAGAACAGCGCTGCCGGGTCGGGTTTCTTCTGCGGCAGGGTATCGCCACCGATGATCCAGCGGAAATAACGGCCGATCTTCATCTGATCCAGCAAGGGCGCGACGAAACGCTCCGGCTTGTTGGTGATCAGCGCCATTTCCACACCCTGCTTGTGCAGCCATTTGAGGGTGTCGCGCACGCCAGGGTAGACCACGGTCAGTTCGTGGCCATCCTCATAGGCATTGTTGAACAGCTCCAGCCCGCGCTCAGCCTCGACATCGTCGACACCCTGCGCCGTGATGTCGTTGGCCAGGGCCCGGCGCACCAGCATCTGCACGCCGTTGCCGACCCACTCGCGCACCGCCTCGATACCGGCGGGCGGGCGCCCCAGTTTGAGCAGCATGTCGTCCACGGCCGCCGCGAGGTCGGGAACCGAATCGACCAGGGTGCCATCCAGGTCGAACATCACCAGCCGCGGCAGACGCCCCGGGAACAGCTGCTCGAAACCGCTCATGGACGGGCCAGCGCCAGTTCGGCGCGCATCTTCTCGATCACGTCCCGGTAGTTCGGCGCATTGAAGATCGCCGAGCCCGCGACGAAGGTATCGGCACCCGCGGCAGCGATTTCACGAATGTTGTGCACATTCACCCCGCCGTCGATTTCCAGGCGGATATCGCGACCGGAAGCGTCGATCAGGGCACGGGCCTCACGCAGCTTGTCGAGGGTACCCGGAATGAACTTCTGGCCACCGAAACCCGGGTTGACGCTCATCAGCAGGACCATGTCGACCTTGTCCATGACGTACTTGAGCACGTCCAGCGGGGTGGCCGGGTTGAACACCAGGCCAGCCTTGCAGCCGCCTTCGCGAATCATCTGCAGGGAACGGTCGACGTGCAGCGTGGCTTCCGGGTGGAAGGTGATGTAAGTCGCACCGGCCTCGATGAAGTCGCCGATGATGCGATCCACCGGGCTCACCATCAGGTGGGCGTCGATCGGCGCGGTGATGCCGTACTTACGCAGGGCAGCGCAGACCATCGGACCGATGGTCAGGTTGGGTACGTAATGGTTGTCCATGACATCGAAGTGCACGATATCGGCGCCAGCGGCGAGAACATTGTCCACTTCCTCACCCAGGCGGGCGAAATCGGCGGAGAGGATCGACGGAGCAATTGCGAAGGGCTGCATGACGCACCTTTTTGAGCAGAATCACGGTGGCGCGCATTGTATACCTCATGCTTTGGCGCGCGCACCGTGACCGCGATGATCAGTAAGCCGCGCGATAGATCTTCTCTATATCGCCCGGGCTCAGTTTGCGCGGGTTGTTGCGCATCAGGCGCTCGATCCCCGCGGCCTCCACCGCCATGGACGGAATGGCCTCCTCCGGCACCCCGAAGCTGCGCAGCCCCGAGGGAATCTCCACCGCGGCGCAGAGCTGGGTCATGGCCTCGACCGCCTTGTCGGCAGCCTCGGCCGCGCTCAGATGAGCGGTCTTCACCCCCATGGCCTCGGCGATATCCTGCATGCGCTCGACACAGGCCATCTTGTTCCAGGTCATGACGTACGGCAGCAGCAAGGCATTGCTGACGCCATGGGCGATGTTGAAGCGCCCGCCCAACGGATAGGCCAGCGCATGCACCGCGCCGACCCCGGCGTTGCCGAAGGCCATGCCGGCCATCAGGCTGGCGGTGGCCATGTCTTCGCGGGCCTGCAGGTGGGCGGGATTGGCGTATGCCTTGGGCAGCGCCTGGGTGATCAGCTTGATGGCGCCAAGGGCCAGGGAGTCGGTGATGGGCGAGGCGTTGAGCGACAGATACGACTCGATGGCATGCACCAGGGCATCGACACCGCTGGCGGCAGTCACACTGCGCGGGCAGGTCAGGGTCATCTGCGGGCTGACCAGCGCCACATCCGGCAACAGGTAATCGCTGACAATGCCCTTTTTCAGCTGTGCGACCTTGTCCGAAAGAATTGCCACATTAGTCACCTCGGAGCCGGTGCCCGCCGTGGTGGGAATGGCAATCAGCGGCGGCCCCTTGCGCGGCACCTGCTCGATCCCGAACAGATCCTCCAGTGCCCCGTGATAACCGGCGTAGGCCGCGACGCTTTTGGCGATATCGATGGCGCTGCCGCCGCCCAGGCCGATCAGCCCGTCGTGCCCACCCTCGCAGTAAACCTGCATGCAGTCTTCGACGATGGCGATTTCCGGGTCGGGCAGCACCCGGTCGAAAATCTCGTAGTCCCGCCCCCCCAGTTGCGCCAGTGCCAGCTCCACGGTACCGGACTTGACCAGCGCGGCATCAGTGACAATCAGCGGGTTATCGACATCCAGGCGGCTCAGTTCGGTGGACAGTTGCTCGATCGCGGCAGAACCGGTGAGCAGTTTGTGGGCGATTTTGAAAGAGGAAAGACTCATGTGCGCGGCCTCTTATATAGGTGGGAGCTGGCACAAGAGTAGCTGGGGATTGAGGGTTGTCTGCTATTTCAGCGATGAATGCCGGAGCAGATCGCCCCCACGGCCGGCGCGGGAGCGATCTGTCAGTGGCGATCAGACCGGAGCGGTACGCAGTTTTTCGCTGCGGCCACGCAGCCATTCCAGGGTCAGCAGCAGAATCACCGAGAATGCGATCAGTAGTGTCGCCGCGGCAGCGATGGTCGGGCTGAGGTTTTCGCGGATACCGCTGAACATCTGCCGGGGCAAGGTGGCTTGCTCGGGACCGGCGAGAAACAGCGTGACCACCACTTCATCGAACGAGGTGGCAAAGGCGAACAGCGCGCCGCTGATCACCCCCGGCGCGATCAACGGCAGGGTCACCCGGCGGAACGCCGTCAGCGGCGAAGCGCCAAGGCTGGCCGCGGCCCGCACCAGGTTCTGGTTGAAGCCCTGCAAGGTGGCCGAGACCGTGATGATCACGAACGGCACGCCTAGTACCGCGTGGACGATGATCAGCGAGAAGAAGCTGTTGCCCATGCCCAGGGGCGCGAAGAACAGGTAGCTGGCCACGCCGATGATCACCACCGGCACCACCATCGGCGAAATCACCAGCGCCATCACCAACGCCTTGCCGGGGAAGTCGCCGCGGGTCAGGCCGATGGCCGCCAGCGTGCCGAAAACCATCGCCAGCACCGTGGCCGCTGGGGCGACGATGATGCTGTTCTTCAGGGCGCGCATCCATTCCGCCGAGCCGAAGAAGTCGTGATACCACTGCAGCGAGAAGCCTTGCAGCGGGTACACCAGGAAGCTGCCCGAGTTGAACGACAGCGGAATGATCACCAGCACCGGCAGGATCAGGAACAACAGGATCACGCCGCAGAGAATCCGCAAGCTGTAGAACCAGACCCGCTCGACGGGCGACATGTAAGGGCTCAGCATTTCGATTCTCTCCTTAGCTCAGGCGCAGGCGACTGGCGCCCACCAGCCAGCTGTAAATCAGATACAGCACGATGGTCGCCAACAGCAGCAGGCCGCCCAGCGCGGTCGCCATGCCCCAGTTGATGCTGGTGTTGGTGTAGAAGGCGACGAAGTAGCTGACCATCTGGTCGTTCGGGCTGCCCAGCAACGCCGGGGTGATGTAGTAGCCGATGGCGAGGATGAACACCAGCAGGCAACCGGCGCCGACGCCGGCATAGGTCTGCGGGAAATACACCCGCCAGAAGCTGGCGAACGGGTGGCAGCCGAGGGAAATCGCCGCACGCATATAGGTCGGCGAGATGCCTTTCATCACGCTGTAGATCGGCAGGATCATGAACGGCAGCAGGATGTGCACCATGGAGATGTAGACCCCGGTGCGGTTGAACACCAGTTCCAGCGGCTTGTCGATCACGCCCATGGCCATCAGCGCGCTGTTGATCAGGCCGCCCGATTGCAGCAGCACGATCCACGCCGCCACGCGCACCAGGATCGAAGTCCAGAACGGCAGCAGTACCAGAATCATCAGCAGGTTACTCTGGCGCGCCGGCAGGTTGGCCAGCAGGTAAGCCAGGGGATAGGCCAGCACCAGGCAGATACCGGTAATCACCAGGCCCATCCAGAAAGTCCGGGCGAAGATATCCAGGTAGATGGCCTGGTCAGGGGTCGCCGGGGCGATCTCCCCCAGGTCGTCGATCCGATGGTCGACGGCGGCCAACAGGTAGAACGGCGTCAGGTTGCTGGTGTTGCGGCGTACCGCCTGCCAGTAGGCCGGGTCGCCCCAACGCTCGTCGATGGCCTCCAGCGCTTCTTTATAGGAAGCCGGTTCCTCCTTGAACGGCAGGGCCCGGGCGGTTTTGGTCAGCAGGCTGCGATAGCCGGCCAACTCCATGTTCAGTCGCTTGGACAGATCGCCCAAGGTTTGCTGCTTGCGCGCTTCGGCCAGGTCTTCACTCAGCGCCTTGTACACCGGCTCGGCCGGCAGGCCGCGTCCGTCCCAACCGGCCACGGCGACCACAGTGCGCGGCATGCCTTCGACCACTTCCGGGTTACCGACGCTCTTGTACAGCAGCGCGGCGATAGGCACGAGAAACACCAGCAGCAGGAACAGCACCAGCGGCGCGATCAACGCTTGCGCTTTCCAGCGGTTGACCCGCTCGGCACGCGCCAGGCGCTGCTTGAGGCTGGGGCTGGTGACCTCGTTCAGGGGAACGCTAATGGCCATGACGAACTCCGCAAATCTTTAAACGGTAACGGCGTCACCCGCGGGTGACGCCGCCCATGCATGACGCCTTACTTGGCCGCCCACGAGTTGAAGCGCTGCTCCAGCTGCTCGCCGTTGTCAGCCCAGAAGCTGACGTCGATCTGCACCTGGTTGGCGATGTTTTCCGGGGTGGTCGGCATGTCTTTCAGGATGTCCTTGGCCAGCAGCGGGACTGCCTGGGTGTTGGCCGGACCGTAGGCGATGTTTTCCGAGTAGGTCTTCTGCTGCTGCGGCTGCACCGAGAAGGCGATGAATTTCTTCGCCGCTTCGGCGCGGGTCTTGTCCAGACCCTTCGGAATGGCCCAGGCGTCGAAGTCGTAGATACCGCCATTCCACACGACTTTCAGGTTGCTTTCCTTCTGTACCGCGGCGATCCGGCCGTTGTAGGCCGAACTCATGACCACGTCACCGGAAGCCAGGTACTGCGGCGGCTGGGCGCCGGCTTCCCACCACTGGATGCTCGGCTTGAGTTCATCGAGCTTCTTGAAGGCACGATCCTGGCCGTCCTTGCCGGCCAGCACCTTGTACACATCCTTGGGCGCGACGCCGTCGGCCATCAGGGCGAATTCCAGGGTGTACTTGGCGCCCTTGCGCAGGCCGCGCTTGCCCGGGAATTTCTGGGTGTCCCAGAAATCCGCCCAGCTGGTCGGCGCGGTCTTCAGCTTGTCGGCGTTATAGGCCAGGACGGTCGACCAGACGAAGAACCCCACGCCACAAGGCTGGATCGCGCCCTTGACGTAATCCTCGGGCTTGCCGAACAGCTCGGGGTCGAGCTGCTCGAACATGTCTTCGTCGCAACCGCGGGACAGCTCCGGCGACTCGACTTCCACCAGGTCCCAGGACACGCTCTTGGTATCGACCATGGCTTTGACCTTGGCCATCTCGCCGTTGTATTCGCCAGCGACGATCTTGCCGTTGCCCGCGGCTTCCCACGGGGCATAGAAGGCCTTGACCTGAGCCGCCTTGTTCGCCCCGCCAAAGGACACCACGGTCAGGTCCGGACCCGCCGCCATCGCGTGCGATGCGCCCATCAGGCCCAATGTCAAAGCGGTGAATTTCAGGGATCTCAACATTTATTGTTCTCTCCACGTGCAGGGTTGGTGAAGCAAGGGGGCGATCAATGCGCCTCTAGAAGTGGGTCGAGCGCGCGAACGTGCTCGACCTGCCAGCCAAGCGGAACCACATCGCCTACCGCCAGCTCCGGATCGAGCTCGGCAATCGGCTGTTTCACGAAGAAGTCGGTCTTGCCACAGACTTCCAGGCGAACCCGGACGTGGTCGCCCAGATAGATGAATTCCGCCACCCTCCCTGAGAAGCGGTTGACACAACTTTCGCTGGAGCCATTGAGGCTCACACGCTCCGGACGAATCGACAGGGTCACCGGCTCGCCGGTCTTGCCGACATTGACCGCCAGCGCCTCGACCTTCTCGCCGCGTCCCAGCTCGACCACGCAGCGGTCACCGCTGTGGCTGTGCAGGCGGCCGTTGAGGCGGTTGTTCTCGCCGATGAAGTTGGCGACAAAGGTGTTCTTCGGCTCTTCGTAAAGGGTCCGAGGCGGGGCGATCTGCTGGATCTCGCCCTGGTGGAACACCGCGACCCGGTCGGACATGGTCAGGGCTTCGCCCTGGTCGTGGGTCACGTAGACCACGGTCACGCCGAGGCGTTGGTGCAGGTGCTTGATTTCCATCTGCATGTGTTCGCGCAGCTGTTTGTCCAGCGCGCCGAGAGGTTCGTCCATCAGCACCAGCTGCGGCTCGAACACCAGCGCCCGGGCCAGGGCCACCCGCTGCTGCTGGCCACCGGACAGCTGCGCCGGATAACGCTGGGCGAAGGATTCAAGCTGGACCATGCTCAGCACGCGTTTGACCCGCTCGCTGATATCGGTCTTGCTCAGGCCGCGCACCGACAGCGGGAACGCCAGGTTCTCGGCCACGGTCATGTGCGGGAACAACGCATAGTTCTGGAACACCATGCCGATATCGCGCTTGTGCGGCGGCACGTTGTTGATCGCCCGCCCGGCCAGCTGGATCTCCCCGGCGGTCGGGGTCTCGAAGCCAGCCAGCATCATCAGGCTGGTGGTCTTGCCGGAGCCGGATGGCCCGAGCAGGGTAAGGAACTCGCCTTTGCGAATGTCCAGGTTGAGGTCTTTGACGATCAGGTTTTCGCCGTCGTAGCTCTTTTGCACACCACGGAAACTGACCAGTACATCACTCGTCCCAGCGCTTGAATCGACCTCGCTCATACCCACACCTTTTGTTTTTTGACGGCTGTGGACTAAGCCTAGTGGAGGCCACAAGCCGCGCAAATCGGGGGGTATGAGAGATTGGCCTCAGCCGGATGGAAGGTTCCTTGTAGGAATCCCCCTACAAGGATGGCGCGATTGGACAAGTCCCGGCACAAGCCCGGCGAGGATCATGGCCATAAGCCGGTTTTCGTGTCGCAAATAGGTACGTGTAGCCGCTGCCGCAGGCTGCGATCGAGGGCGAAGCACTCGTGATCCAGGCAGCGCGATTGAGCTGAAAATGCTCAGGGCCAGGTTTAGCGACAGCTGCGCTGTCGATCGCAGCCTGCGGCAGCGGCTACAGATCCATTCAGAGCAGCTTGTGCTCCATCGCGTACTTCACCAGCTCGGCCAGGGAGGTGATGTTGAGCTTCTGCATCAGCCGCGCCTTGTGGGTACTGATGGTCTTGCTGCTCAAGGCCAGCTGTTGGGCGATATCGTTGACGTTGGCACCCTGGGCCAGCCGTTCGAACACGGAAAACTCGCGCTCCGACAGCAAGGAATGCAGGGGCCGGGTGTCCGTCAGGCCGACTTCGAAGACCATCCGGTCGGCCAGCTCCGGGTCGATATAACGCCCGCCCGCCGCCACCTTGCGGATCGCCGTCAGCAGCAGCGCCGGGTCGCTGTCCTTGGTGGCATAACCGGCCGCCCCCACCTTCAGCGCCCGGGCCGCCATCTGCGCTTCGTCGTGCATCGACAGCACCAGGATCGCCGGCGGATTGTTCAGCGCGCGGATCCGCGGGATCGCCTCCAGGCCGTTGACGCCAGGCATGGAAATATCCAACAGCACCACCTCACAAGGCACATGGCGCAGGGTTTCCAATAGCTGCTCGCCATTGCTCGCCTCCCCCACCACCGTCAGGTCCTTGGCCAGGCCGATCAACTGCTTGATGCCTTCGCGAACGATGGTGTGGTCTTCGGCTACCAGTACACGGATCACAGCTCGTACCTCTTCTTATTGGTAATGATCTCTGCAGCAGTGAATCTGCTCGCGCCTACAGGTCCAGCGGCACAGTCACGCTCAGGGTGGTGCCCTCGCCCAGCTGACTGTCCAGGGTCAGGCTACCGCCCATGATCAGCACCCGCTCGCGCATGCCTACCAGGCCGAAGGACGTCGGCCGCCCGGTCTCGACCACGAAACCCTGGCCGTCGTCGCTGATGGTCATGCACAGTTGGTTCTGCTCGAGGCTCAGGGTCAGTTCGACAGTATGCGCCTGTGCATGGCGCATCACGTTGGTCAGCGCCTCCTGGAGGATGCGGAACAGACCGATGGCCTTGGCGTCGCTGAGCACCGGCAGATTATCGGGCACCTGCACCAGGCAAGGAATCTGCGTGCGCGCCTCGAAACGCCGCGCCTGCCACTCGATGGCCGACGCGATCCCGGCATCGAGAATCGGCGGGCGCAAGGCCGTGGCCACATCGCGCACCAACTGGAACAACTGGGCGATCAGGCGCTTCATGCTGTTCAGACGTTCGTGCAGCCCCGGATCGAGCTGCGCGTAGGCCAGCTCGCACATCGAGGTCTCCAGCTTGAGCACCGTGAGCATCTGCCCCAACTCGTCGTGCACCTCCCGGGCGATGCGGGCCTTTTCCTCTTCGCGCACGCTTTCCAGGTGCGCCGACAGCTCGCGCAGTTGTTCGCGCGAACTGGCCAGCTCCAGTTCGATGCGCTTGCTTTCGCTGATGTCCCAGACGATGCCGTCCCAGACATAGGCGCCGTCCTCGAGCTGGCGAGTGATGGCCTTGATTTCCGCCCAGCGCTGTTCGCCCTGCCGGGTCAGGATCCGCCCCTGCCAGGACCAGTCGCTGTCGGTGTCCAGGGCATGGTCCTGGGTCTGGTGATAACTGGCCCGGTCCCCAGGGTGCACCAGGCTGCGCAGCCCTATGTCACGATGGCTGAGGGTCGCCGGGGAGTAACCCACCAGGCTCTCGCTGCCTTCGCTGATATAGGCGAAATCGATCTGCCCGGTCACCGGCGCCCGTTCCAGGCGGAACACCAGCCCCGGCACATTGGCGGCGATCCCCTGCAACCGCGCTTCGCTTTCCTGCAGGGCGGCCAGGGCGCGACGACGCTCGGTGACGTCAGTGAGGTAAACCACCAGGTACTCGCCATCGCGAAAACGCAGAAAACTCAGCGACACATCGGCCGGCAGGATACTGCCGTCGGCGCGGACACACTGGGTCTCGAAGCTGGGCGGCGCATCCTCGCTGGCCCGGGCGCGCTTCCACAGACCAAGCCAACGGTCCATGTGCAGGTTGGGTTCGAAATCGCTCAACGGCCGGTCGACCACCGCCCCCGGCGCATAGCCCAGCATGCTTTCGGCCGCGCGGTTGGCGTAGCGCACATGGCTGTCCCAGTTGACCCACAGAATGCCCACCGTGCTCTGGTCGATGGAGAACTGGGTCAGGCGCAAGGCTTCTTCACTGGCCTCGCGCCGGGCCAGGTCCTCGCGGGTGGTCAGCAGCCGCTGCTCGAGCGTCTGTTGCTGGCGGCGCTGCCAGATAACGATGGCCATGCTCGCCAACAGCAGCACGGCCAGCAGCAGGCTAAGGTTCTGCCAGAAACCGCGGGACTCGCTCAACCGCGGATACTTGGGCTGCAGCCAGCGATTATGCAACTGCTCCAGGTCCTTGGCGGCGATACCGTGCAAGGCGCGCTGCACGATGTCCGCCAGCTCGGGCCAATCGCGCCGGGTCGCCACCCGCAACAGTTGCGGCAGGCCGATATCGCCCACCACCGCCAGGCCGGCGAACTCCGGCTCCGCCGACAAACGACTGAGCTGCGCTTCATCGATCACCGCATAACGCGCCTGCTGGCTGAGCAGTAATTGCAGGGCCTGGCGCTCCAGGGGCACGCCCTGCAGATTGAGGTTGGAATAGGTCGCCCGCAGGTAGTCCGCCACCGCACTGGGCATGCGCACCGCCACGCGGGTCTGGCTGTCGAGCTTTTCCAGCTCCACCGCGCCGGCACCCTTCTGCTCGCCGACCACCAGTTGCGGCACGCGCATATAGGGATCGGAAAACTGCCAGAGCCGCAGGCCGGCCGGGGTCTGGCTCAGGCCCGGGGCCATATCCACTTCACCGGCACGCACCGCCGCCTCCAGTTGCGCCTGATCGGCAAAGTTGCGCCAGCTCAGCTCGACCTTCATCGCCTGGGCCAGCCACTGCATCAGTTCGATATTGGCGCCGGACAAGCGTTGCAGCCGTCGGTCGTACTGGGCATAGGGAGCCTGGAGCACCACGCCGACCCGCAATTCCCGGTGCTGCTCCAGCCACTGCTGTTGTGCGGGGCTCCACTGCGCCTGGGCGATATGTGGCGCAGGCACCGCCCGGGCCATCAAGGGAAGGCAGATACAGCCGATAACCAACAGGCAGCGAAAACGCATCATCTGAAGTCTCACACACTGACAAATACTGACCAACCCATTAGGCTGCCGGGATTACTTCTGGCCTGGAATAACCGATGTCCCTTGTCCACCGCACGGCACTGCCCGCATTGTGCCTGTCGCTGATCCTTCCTTGTGCCTTTTCGGTCGAGGCCGCCGATCCGCAAGCCGCCCCGGCAGAACAGCCTGCCGCGGAAAAACCGGCCGAACGCCAGCCGCTCCTTGAGCGTAGCCAGGAAGATGCCGCGGCCCTCGAACGAGTCATGCCATCCAGTGAGCAACAGTCACTGCAAGCCGGCAGCGAGAGCTTTCTGGCCCTGTGGAAACCCGCCAACACCAGCGATCCCAAAGGCGCGGTGATTATCATCCCGGGCGCTGGCGAAACCGCCGACTGGCCTCAGGCAATCGGCCCTTTGCGCAACAGATTGCCGGATGCCGACTGGAGCAGCCTGAGCCTGACCTTGCCCGACCTGCAGAGCGATGCGGCGCAACCGCGCATCGTCGAGGCCGAACCTGCGCCCGCGACCGCCGACACTAGCAGCAAAGATGCCGCCACGGCAGCGCCCAAGCCAATCGAACAGGCCGCCGGTGGCGAAGCCGAGATAGCCGATCGCGCGGTGGTGGAGAGTAGCGAAGAACAGGCCAAGGCCGACGCCGAACGGATTTTTGCCCGTATCGACGCCGCGGTGACCTACGCCCAGCAGCAGAACGCCCGCAGCATTGTGTTGCTGGGTCATGGCAGCGGCGCCTACTGGGCCACGCGCTACCTGAGCGAAAAACAGCCGCCGGAGATTCAAAAGCTGGTGCTGGTGGCTGCCCAGACCCCGTCCATCGGCAAACCCGGACTGGCGGAACTGACGCCGACCCTGAAGCTGGCGACCGCCGATTTTTTCTACAAGGACAACGCGCAGGCTCGCAAGAACGCCCTGGAACGCCTGCAGGCGAGCAAGCGTCAGAAGAACGCCAACTTCACCCAGGTCTCGCTCAACGCCCTGCCGGGCAACAGCACGGCTGAAAACGAGCAACTGTTCAGACGCGTACGCGGCTGGCTGAGCCCGCAACCCGCGCAAGACTGAATCCCGCCGTGCCCGGTCCCGCTCCTGTTTTTGGCAAGGTGCGGGGCCGGGCGTGGGGCATTTCCCTCTAGCGAATATCTCTAACGCATCCCTCTAACGAGCCTCTCTAACGAAAATCCCGACGCTCGCGGATCAGTGCGTAAGCGCTGTGCAGCTCGCGGGTTTTCTCCGTGGCTTCCCGCACCTGCAAGGGGCTTGCGCCGCTGCCGGCAATCTTGTCCGGGTGATGGCGACTGAGCAGGCGCCGGTAGGCGCGCTTGATCTGCGAAGGCTCGCTGGTCGCCGAGACACCCAGCAGGCGCAACGCGTCCTGATAAGTGCCACTGCTGTTGGCCAACGGCTTTTTGCTCGGCTCGTAGTCCGCCGCCAACGCCTGCACCTGCTGCACAGTCCAGCCCAGCCACTTGCCCCAGAGCTGGATCAGCTCGCGCTCGGAGGGGCCGGCCCGGCCATCGGCCCAGACCATCCGCCAGCAAGCGCGCAACACACCCTCGGCAGCATGAGGCTGCGTCGCCAGGCGTCGCAGGTAGCCCCGTAGCCGATCGTTACCCGATTTGCCCCGATTGAACGCGGCAATCGCGCGACGCTGCGCGGCTTCGTTCATGTCCAGCGAACGCATTTCCAGACGCGCCTGCTGGATATGCCCATCGACCACCCGGCCATCGCTTTTCGCCAGCCGCCCCAAGAGCACGAACAGCAGTTCATCGTTGCGCAACGCCGGTCGACCGCCCAGCCGCTCACGCACCTGGGCCCAGCTATGCAATTGCAAACGCCGGTCCAGCGCCTGTCCCAGCAACGCTCCCAGCATGGCCCCCGGGATACTGGCTATGGCAAAGCCAGCCCCGGCTCCGATCAGAGTCCCTGGCCACAACATATCAACGACTCGCTTCTAACAAGGTTTCGACTTCCGCCAGACGCTCATGGGTGCCAACATCGACCCAGTGTCCCTGCAAACGCTCGCCACTGACCTGTCCATCGGCCATGGCCTTGCGTAGCAGGGGCGCCAGCTTGAACGCGCCCGGTGTGCAGCCCTGGAACAGGTCCGGGTGCAACACCGCGATGCCGCTGTAGGTCAGGGTCTGCGCGCCCGGCTCGGCGTCCCGCACCCGGGCATCGCTGAGGATGAAATCCCCGGCGGTGTGGTGAGCCGGGTTATCCACCAGCACCAGGTGCGCCAACGCATCCAGCGGACGGTTCAACGAGCGGAAATCATAATCGGTCCAGACATCGCCATTGACCACCACAAAGGGTTCGTCGCCCAGCAATGGCAAGGCGCGGAAAATACCGCCGCCGGTTTCCAGCGGCTCGCCCTCCGGCGAATAGCGGATGCTCAAGCCAAAGCGCGCGCCATCGCCCAGATGATCTTCGATCTGCTGCCCCAGCCAGGCGTGGTTGATGACGATTTCGGTAAAGCCCGCCCGGGCCAGTGCCCGCAGGTGGTACTCGATCAGCGGCACACCGGCGGCGCGGATCAATGGCTTGGGCGTGGTCAGGGTCAAGGGGCGCATCCGTTCGCCCTTGCCCGCGGCCAGAATCATTGCCTTCATACACAGGCTCCGACCGGTTGACGCAGGCTGGCCAACAGTTCACCCAACTCCGCCAGCTCCGGCCGACGAGCCAGGACGGCCTCTATATAAGCGAAGAAACGCGGCACGTCGCCCAGGTAACGGGGCTTGCCGTCGCGGTGGCAGATCCGCGCGAAGATCCCGATCACCTTGAGATGGCGTTGCACGCCCATCAGGTCGCTGGCACGCAGGAAATCCTCGAAATCGGGTTGTACCGCGATACCGAGCCGGGACGCTTGCTGCCAGTAGTCCTCCAGCCAGCCGCGCACCCGCGCTTCGGGCCAGCTGAGAAAAGCATCCTTGAACAGGCAGGTGACGTCATAGGTTACCGGGCCGTAGACCGCGTCCTGGAAATCCAGCACGCCCGGATTGGGTTCGCTGAGCATCAGGTTGCGCGGCATATAGTCACGATGCACCAGCACCTTGGGCTGGGCCAGGGCGCTTTCGATCAGCAGCTCGCTGACCCGCTGCCATTGGCCGCGCTGGCGCTCATTCAGCTCGACGCCCAGCTCGCGCCCCACGTACCACTCGGGGAACAGTTCCAGCTCACGGCGCAGCAAAGCGACGTCATAACTGGGCAACGGCGCATCCATCGGCAACTGCTGGAAAGCCAGCAAGGTTTGCAGCGCATCCTTGAACAGGGCGTCGGCATTTTCGCCGTCGATCACGTCCAGATAGGTCTTGTTGCCCAGGTCATTGAGCAAAAGAAAGCCGCGCGGCAAATCTTCTGCATAAATTTTCGGCACATTGGTTGCGGATTTTGCCAACAGATGGGCGATATCCACGAAGGGTTTGCAGTTTTCCTGGGGCGGCGGAGCATCCATCACGACAAAGCTGCGGCCTTCGCCTTCCCAGCGGAAATACCGCCGGAAACTCGCGTCGCTGCTGGCCGCGGTCAATGTGGCCGGGGGCACGAGGCCCCATCCGTTGGAGGCATAAACAATCGACAACTGCTCATCGAGCCAAACTTTCAGGTGTTGCAAGCGTACATCTTGGTCAGGCATTGCAAGGGTCTCCGACGGCGCTAGCCGTCAAGCGGGTCATGCTTTATTATCCAGCATCTTTTTCAGACCATCGAGAGGCGTGCGGCCCACACCGCGGGCAGATGGCACGCAGGAAGCCCGGACTAATAAGATGGCATTGAAATCCCCCGCGTTTCGTAAAAAATTTCCGTTGTTGGTTACTGGCAGTCTGCTGGCCCTGCAACCCCTGGCCACTTCGTTCGTGGTCGCCGCAGAACAGTATGACTGCTCAGTCTCTGCTTCGGGTGGCTGGGACTGCGCGCCGAAAACCAGCGCCGCTCAACTGCCTCCGCGCCCCGTGCATGACGCGAGTGCGGTCAGCTCGAGCACCGCTGCATCGGCCGAAGGCGGCGAAACCAGCGAAGACACCGGCGCCAAGCCGATGCTGGTTACCGAGTCCAAGGGCCGCGGCCTGAAGTCCCGCAGCGAAGACTACAGTCACCTCGACTGGGTTCCGCGCGAGAAGCTCACCGCCGCCCAGTTGGCCGAGACCGGTCCTTACTGTGCTGGTGCTTATATCGAACCGATTCGTCCTGGCATGAATGACAAGACGAATAAAAGTGACGCCCCGACCTTTATTGGCGCCAAGGCTTCGCGTTACCAGCAGGAGCAGCAGATCGCTACCCTGGCCGGTGATGTGGTCATGCGCCAGGGCAGCATGCAGGTCGAGGCCGACGAGGCCAACCTGTACCAGGCCGAGAACCGTGGCGAGCTGAGCGGCAACGTCCGCCTGCGCGACAACGGCACCCTGATGGTCGGCGATCACGCCGACGTGCAGCTGGATACCGGCGAAGCCAAGGTCGACAACGCCGAATACGTGATGCACAAGTCGCGCATCCGCGGTAACGCGCTGTACGCCAAGCGTGCCGAGAACGCGATCATCCGCCTCAAGGACGGTACGTACACTACGTGCGAACCGAGCAGCAACGCCTGGCAGCTCAAGGGCAACAACATCACCCTGAACCCGGCGACCGGCTTCGGCACAGCGACCAACGTGACCTTGCGCGTCAAGGACATTCCGGTCCTGTACACGCCATACATCTATTTCCCGATCGACGACCGTCGCCAGTCCGGCTTCCTGCCGCCGACCATCGGCAGCGGCAGCGATACCGGCTTCATGCTGGTCACCCCGTACTACTTCAACCTGGCGCCGAACTACGACGCCACGTTGTACCCGCGCTACATGAGCAAGCGCGGCCTGTTGATGGAAGGCGAATTCCGTTACCTGACCAAGTCCAGCGAAGGTCAGTTCGGTGCGGCGTACCTCAACGACGACAACGACGACCGCAAGCTGCAGTCGGACTACGAAAAAACCCGCTACATGTACAACTGGCAGCACAAGGGCGGGCTCGATTCGCGGGTAATGACCGAGGTCGACTACACCAAGATCAGCGATCCGTACTACTTCCAGGATCTGCAGACTGACCAGATCGGTGTGGAAAGCCGTGATTACATCAACCAGCAGGGTGCTGTGACCTACCGCGGCGACACCTATGCCGCGCGGCTCAATGCCCAGGCTTATGAGCTGGCCACGGTTTCCAACGTCACGCCATACAATCGTTTGCCGCAAATCACCCTGAATGGCTTCTTGCCGCAGCATCCGGGCGGTTTGGACTTTAAATATGAAACCGAGATTGTCAGGTTTGATCGAGACCTTAAAACCGGTAACTTCGTTGATGAAAATGGCGGCCCATTGAACGCAGATGGCTCAATAGGTACTCCTCGCCTAGATACCAATATTTTTGGTTTGGCACGAGCCAATGGTAACCGTCTCAACCTCGCGCCATCTGTAAGTCTCCCGCTCAACTGGACCTATGGTTTCCTGAAACCTTCTCTCAAGTACCAGTACACTCAGTACGACCTGGACCTTGATGGCCAAGGTAAACGTGATATCGCAGGACAGGGCCCAGAAGGCGATCGTCTGAACGGCACTTACAGCAGCAATCAGAACCGCGGCGTGCCAATCGCCAGTATCGACAGCGGCCTGTACTTCGACCGCAACACTCAATGGTTCGGCAAAAACTATCGCCAGACCCTGGAACCACGCCTCTACTATCTCTATGTACCGGAGAAAGACCAGAGCGACATTCCGGTATTCGACACCGGCGAAAGCACTTTCAACTACTCGTCGCTGTTCCGTGACAACCGCTTTTCCGGCTCCGACCGTGTAGGCGACGAGAACAAACTGTCTCTGGGCATCACCAACCGCTGGATCGAAGAAAACGGCTTCGAACGCCAACGCATCAGCGTCGGCCAGGCCTTGTACTTCAAGGACCGCGAAGTCCAGTTGCCAGGTATCGATGCGAAAACCCGCGACGACGCACACTCCAACGTTTCTCCTTATGCGCTGGAATACGAGTACCGTTGGAACCGTGACTGGCGCACCACTGCCGACTACAACTGGGATCCGGACAGCCGCAGCCCACGCTCAGGCAGTGCGATGTTCCACTATCAGCCGGAAGACAACCCGAACAAGGTCATCAACGCTGGTTATCGCTATCGCAACGATCAGGTGATCTACAACCAGAACACTGGTAAGTGGCAATTCGGCGGTGACTATGGCACTCCTGGCAGCGCGAACTACGTGAAGGACTACTACAAGATCCAGCAGCATGACTTCTCGGTGATCTGGCCGATCGTGCCGCAATGGAACCTGATCAGCCGCTGGCAGTACGACTACAACCGCAACCGTACCCTCGATGCCTTCGGTGGTTTCGAATACGACAACTGCTGCTGGAAACTGCGCCTGATCAACCGTTACTGGGTCAAGTATGACGAGTTCAGTCAAGACGCTCCGCAGAACGAGAAAGGCGACCATGGCATCTTCCTTCAAATCGTCCTGAAAGGACTCGGCGGCCTGACCGGCGCCAAGGTAGAGAGCTTCCTCGACAAAGGCATTCAAGGTTACCGTGAACGTGAAGACCAAGCTTTCTGATTGTCTGCGCCCGCTGATGCTGGGCGCGCTGTTCCTGGGTACCGCGGCGAGCGCCGCGGTACAACCCATCGACAAAGTGGTGGCCATCGTCGATAACGACGTGGTCATGCAGAGCCAGCTGGACCAACGGGTTCACGAAGTTCAGCAAACCATCGCCAAGCGCGGCAGCGGCATGCCACCCGCCGAGGTCCTCAACCAGCAGGTACTGGAACGCCTGATCGTCGAAAACCTGCAACTGCAGATCGGCGAGCGCTCCGGCATCCGCATCACCGATGAAGAGCTGAACCAGGCCGTCGGCACCATCGCCCAGCGCAACAACATGACGCCTGATCAATTCCGCGCCGCCCTGGCTCGTGATGGCCTGTCCTATCAGGACGCCCGTGAGCAGATTCGCCGCGAGATGGTCATCAGTCGCGTGCGTCAGCGCCGTGTTGCCGAACGCATTCAGGTCTCCGAGCAGGAAGTGAAGAACTTCCTCGCCTCCGACCTGGGCAAGATGCAACTGTCCGAAGAGCTGCACCTGGCCAATATCCTGATTCCAACCCCGGAAAGCGCCAACTCCGAAGCGATTCAGAGCGCCGCGCGCCAGGCCATGGACATCTACCAGCAACTCAAGCAAGGCGCCGACTTCGCTCAGCTGGCCATCGCCCGCTCAGGCAGCGACAACGCCCTGGAAGGTGGTGACATGGGCTGGCGTAAAGCCGCTCAACTGCCCCCTCCGTTCGACCGCGAACTGAGCGCCATGGCAGTGGGCGATATCACCCAGCCAGCTCGTACTCCAGGCGGCTTTATCATCCTGAAGCTGTTGGAAAAACGCGGCGGCGGCAATCAGATGCGTGACGAAGTGCATGTCCGTCACATCCTGATCAAGCCAAGTGAAATTCGCAGCGAAGAAGAAACCAAACGCCTGGCCCAGAAGCTCTACGAGCGCATCGAAGCCGGCGAAGACTTTGCCGAACTGGCGAAAAGCTACTCGGAAGATCCGGGTTCCGCCCTCAACGGTGGCGACCTCAGCTGGATCGACCCGAACGCCCTGGTTCCCGAGTTCCGCGAGGTGATGGCCAAGACCCCGCAAGGCCAGCTGTCCAAGCCGTTCCAGAGCCCATATGGCTGGCACGTACTGGAAGTCCTTGGCCGCCGCGCCACTGACAGCACCAGCCAGGCCCGCGAACAGCAAGCGATGACCGTGCTGCGCAACCGTAAATACGACGAAGAGCTGCAAACCTGGCTGCGCCAGATTCGCGACGAAGCCTACGTCGAGATCAAACTTCCTGGCGCTGACCAGGCGGCACAGTGAAACCCAAGCGTTTCGCGCTCACCCCCGGCGAGCCAGCCGGCATAGGTCCCGACCTGTGCCTGCTGCTCGCCTCGCAACAACAGCCACATCCCCTGATTGCCATCACCAGCCGCGACCTGCTTATCGAGCGGGCCGCGCAGTTGGGTGTGGCCGTCAGCCTGATTGCGGTCGGCCCCGACAATTGGCCAAGCCAGCCGGCCGCCGCTGGTAGCCTCTATGTCTGGGATACCCCGCTGTCGGCCAAGGTCGTTACTGGTCAGCTGGACAAGGCCAACGCCGCGTTCGTTCTGGAAACCCTGACCCGGGCCGGCCAAGGCTGCCTGGACGGGCATTTCGACGGAATGATTACCGCCCCGGTGCACAAGGGTGTGATCAACGAATCCGGCATCGCCTTTTCCGGCCATACCGAGTTTCTCGCCGACCTGACGCACACCGAACAAGTGGTGATGATGCTGGCCACCCATGGCCTGCGCGTGGCACTGGTGACCACTCACCTGCCCCTGCGGGACATCGCCGACGCCATTACCCCGGAGCGCCTGGAGCGGGTTACGCGCATTCTGCATGCGGACCTGCGCAACAAATTCGGCATCGCCCAGCCACGCATCCTGGTCTGCGGGCTCAACCCGCATGCCGGCGAAGGCGGACATCTGGGCCATGAAGAAATCGATATCATCGAACCCACCCTGGAGCGTCTGCGCAACGAAGGCATGGACCTGCGCGGCCCCCTGCCCGCCGACACTCTGTTTACCCCCAAATATCTGGAGCACTGCGACGCAGTGCTGGCGATGTACCATGACCAGGGGCTGCCCGTGCTGAAGTACAAAGGCTTCGGCGCCGCGGTCAACGTGACGCTGGGCTTGCCGATCATCCGCACCTCGGTCGACCACGGCACCGCCCTGGATCTGGCCGGCAGCGGCAAGATCGATACCGGCAGCCTGAAAGTCGCCCTGGAAACCGCCTACCAGATGGCCGAGACCCGTTTATGACCGAGCAATACCAACACCGGGCGCGCAAGCGCTTCGGCCAGAACTTCCTGCATGACGCCGGCGTGATCGACCGCATCCTGCGCTCCATCAATGCCAAATCCGGCGACCGCATGCTGGAAATCGGCCCGGGCCAGGGCGCCCTGACCGAGGGCCTGCTCAACAGCGGCGCCCAGCTGGATGTGGTCGAGCTGGACAAGGACCTGGTGCCGATCCTCAACCAGCAGTTTGCTGGCCGGGACAATTTCAGCCTGCACCAGGGCGATGCCCTGAAGTTCGACTTCAACAGCCTGAATGCCGCGCCCGGCAGCCTGCGGGTGGTTGGCAACCTGCCCTACAACATCTCCACCCCGCTGATCTTTCACCTGCTGCAAAACGCCAGCCTGATCCGCGACATGCACTTCATGTTGCAGAAAGAAGTGGTCGAGCGCCTCGCCGCAGGCCCGGGCGGTGGTGACTGGGGCCGTCTGTCGATCATGGTCCAGTACCACTGCCGCGTGGAGCATCTGTTCAACGTTGGCCCTGGCGCATTCAATCCGCCACCGAAAGTCGACTCGGCAATCGTCCGCCTGGTGCCACACGCCGTGCTGCCGCATCCGGCCAAGGATCATCGCCTGTTGGAGCGCATCGTCCGCGAAGCCTTTAACCAACGTCGCAAGACCCTGCGCAATACCCTCAAAGCCCTGCTTTCCAGCGCCGAGATCGAAGCCGCCGGTGTCGATGGCAGCCTGCGTCCGGAGCAACTGGACCTGGCAGCCTTCGTTCGCCTGGCCGACAAGCTCAGCGAACAAGCCGCGGACACCGCCAGCGCCAGCTGACACGCCACCAGCGTTATCGGGTAAGACGCCAGGCTCCATGTCTGGTTTACTACCCGATACTTGGCCTAGACTGACCTCCATCAGCTTTGTCCCGCGTCCCGCTTCGTTTTAAGGCCCCTTGCATGTCCGATCCCCGTTATCAGATCGACGTCAGCGTCGTCACCCGCTTTCTCGCAGAACAGTCACAACCCGAGCAGAACCGCTTTGCCTTCGCCTACACCATCACCGTACAGAACAATGGTCTGCTGCCCGCCAAACTGCTCTCCCGGCACTGGGTGATCACCGATGGCGACGGGCACGTCGAGGAAGTTCGCGGTGCCGGCGTCGTCGGCCAGCAGCCGCTGATCGCCGTGGGCAAAAGCCACACCTACAGCAGCGGCACGGTCATGACCACACGGGTCGGCAATATGCAGGGCAGCTATCAGATGCTCGCCGAAGACGGCAAACACTTCGACGCCATCATCGCCCCCTTCCGTCTGGCCGTGCCCGGAGCCCTGCACTGATGACGACTTACGCCGTCGGTGACCTGCAAGGCTGCCTGGGACCTTTGCAGCGCCTGCTTGAAAAGGTCGCTTTCGACCCGACCAAGGATCGCCTGTGGCTGGTCGGCGACCTGGTCAACCGCGGCCCGCAGTCGCTGGAAACCCTGCGCTTTCTTTATGCCATGCGCGACTCCCTAGTGTGCGTGCTGGGCAATCACGACCTGCACCTGCTGGCCGTCTGGCGCAATATCGAGCGCCTGAAGAAAGCCGACACCCTGCGCGAGATCCTCAACGCGCCGGATTGCGAGGAGTTGCTCCAGTGGCTGCGCCAGCAAAAACTGATGCACTATGACGAACAGCGCAACGTCGCCCTGGTGCACGCGGGGATACCGCCACAGTGGTCGCTGAAAAAAGCCCTCAAGTGCGCCACCGAAGTCGAAGAAGCACTGCGGGACGACAACCGCTTCGAGCCCTATCTGGACGGTATGTACGGCAACGACCCGACAAAATGGGACAGCGAACTCAAAGGCGTGACCCGTCTGCGGGTGATCACCAACTATTTCACTCGCATGCGTTTCTGCACCAGCGATGGCAAGCTCGACCTCAAGGGTAAGGAAGGGCCAGACACCGCCCCACCGGGGTACGCCCCATGGTTCGAGCACAAGGAACGCAAGACCCGGGACGTGAAAATCATCTTCGGTCACTGGGCCGCCCTCGAAGGCAACTGCAACCAGCCCGGCGTCGTCGCCCTGGACACTGGCTGCGTCTGGGGCGGCGCCCTGACCTTGCTGAACGTCGACACCGGCCAACGCCTCAAGTGTGAGTGCGACGCCCACGGTCACATCAAGCCCCAGGCCAATCAACCCTCCCCTGAACCCACACCAATCACCGCCAAGCGCTAGACGGCGCTTGCCACCAGGCCCAGGAGCCCGCCATGAGCGAATTCAAACGCATCCCCCCAGAACAGGCCCAGGCACTGCGCGAGCAAGGCGCCGTGGTGGTCGATATCCGCGACCCGCAGACCTTTGCCCTGAACCACATCAGCGGCTCCCTGCACCTGGATAACCACTCCATCTCCGACTTCATCCGCAACGCCGATCTCGACGCCCCACTGGTGGTCGTCTGCTATCACGGCAACTCCAGCCAAAGCGCGGCGGCCTACCTGATCAGCCAGGGCTTCTCCGACGTCTACAGCCTGGACGGTGGTTTCGAACTGTGGCGGACCACCTACCCTGCGGAAATTGCCCAAGGCAACGCCGAATAATTTTTTCTGTGCTCCAGCCCGCGTCATTCGCGGGCTGGCGCCGCGACCGACGAACGGTCATTTGAACAAATTACGTATTCCACCTTTATCTCCCCGATTCCGAACTATCCTTAGCCTCAGGCCATCCAATCAGGGGAGAGCCGGTACACCGGCGTGCGGGTCATCGGTACTAGCTTTCAAGGTCGATAGCTTTGAAAGTGTTCTGGGGGGTAAACATCAGCCGGATTCCCGGCTGCATGCCAGCACTTGACTGACTGATCCGGCGTCGGCTCCACGTATCGAGCGAGGTGACGTCATGAGTATTTTTAGCCACTTCCAACAACGCTTCGAATCCACACGCCAGGAAGAGTTCTCGCTACAGGAGTACCTGGAGCTCTGCAAAAAGGACCGTAGCGCCTACGCATCGGCCGCTGAACGCCTGCTTCTGGCTATCGGCGAACCGGAGCTGCTGGACACGTCGACCAATTCGAGACTGTCACGGATCTTCTCCAACAAAGTGATCCGTCGCTATCCGGCCTTTGAAGACTTCCATGGAATGGAAGAATGCATCGACCAGATCGTCTCCTACTTCCGCCATGCCGCTCAGGGCCTGGAAGAGAAGAAACAGATCCTCTACCTCCTCGGCCCCGTCGGTGGCGGCAAATCATCCCTGGCCGAGAAACTCAAACAACTGATCGAGAAGGTGCCCTTCTACGCCATCAAGGGCTCTCCGGTATTCGAGTCGCCTCTTGGGTTGTTCAACGCCACGGAAGATGGCGCGATCCTCGAAGAAGACTTCGGTATCCCACGGCGCTACCTGAACACCATCATGTCGCCCTGGGCCACCAAGCGCCTGTCCGAGTTCGGTGGCGACATCAGCCAGTTCCGGGTGGTCAAGCTCTATCCTTCGATCCTCAATCAGATCGCCGTCGCCAAGACTGAACCTGGAGACGAGAACAACCAGGACATTTCCGCACTGGTGGGCAAGGTCGATATTCGCAAGCTGGAAGAGTTCCCGCAGAACGACGCCGATGCCTATAGCTATTCGGGCGCACTGTGCCGGGCCAACCAGGGCCTGATGGAGTTCGTCGAAATGTTCAAGGCACCGATCAAGGTGCTGCACCCATTGCTGACGGCCACCCAGGAAGGCAACTACAACAGTACCGAGGGTCTGGGCGCGATCCCCTTCACCGGCATCCTGCTGGCTCACTCCAACGAATCGGAATGGCACACCTTCCGTAACAACAAGAACAACGAAGCCTTCATCGACCGGATCTATATCGTCAAAGTCCCGTACTGCCTGCGGGTCAGCGACGAAGTCAAAATCTACGACAAGCTGCTGTTCAACAGCTCCCTGTCCAAGGCGCATTGCGCTCCCGACACCCTGAAAATGCTCGCTCAGTTCACCGTTCTCTCGCGCCTCAAGGAGCCGGAGAACTCGAACATCTACTCGAAAATGCGCGTCTACGACGGCGAGAACCTCAAGGACACCGATCCGAAAGCCAAGTCGATCCAGGAATACCGCGACGCCGCCGGCGTGGATGAAGGCATGAACGGTCTGTCGACCCGCTTCGCCTTCAAGATCCTGTCGAAAGTCTTCAACTTCGATCCCCACGAGATCGCGGCGAACCCGGTGCACCTGCTTTATGTGCTCGAACAACAGATCGAACAGGAGCAATTCCAGGCGGAAACCCGCGAACGCTACCTGCGCTTCCTGAAGGAATACCTGGCTCCGCGGTACATCGAGTTCATTGGCAAGGAAATCCAGACGGCGTACCTGGAGTCCTACAGCGAATACGGTCAGAACATCTTCGACCGCTATGTGCTGTATGCGGACTTCTGGATTCAGGATCAGGAATACCGCGATCCGGAAACCGGCGAGATCCTCAATCGGGTCGCGCTCAACGAAGAGCTGGAGAAAATCGAGAAACCGGCCGGCATCAGCAATCCGAAGGACTTCCGCAACGAAATCGTCAATTTCGTATTGCGGGCCCGAGCCAACAACAACGGCAAGAACCCGACCTGGCTCAGCTACGAAAAACTGCGGGTGGTCATCGAGAAGAAAATGTTCTCCAACACAGAGGACCTGCTCCCGGTCATCAGCTTCAATGCCAAGGCCAGCAAAGAGGATCAACAGAAACACAACGACTTTGTTACCCGAATGGTCGAGCGCGGCTACACCGACAAACAGGTACGACTGCTGTCCGAGTGGTATCTGCGGGTCAGAAAATCGCAGTAACCCGCCGGTTGCACCGGTTGTCGTTAGCCAGGAGCCTGTCTTAGCGATTTCTGCTACACAGGCTTCAGGAAGCGCGTTTGAACGTTCGCAGCGAGGCTCGGGCAGAGGACCGGCGGCAGGACACCTTGTCGCCCCCTCCCCCCGCCCGGGCCGCTTGCGAGCTTCAAGACCGCTTCTAAGGAGCAGTCATGAGTTATGTGATCGACCGACGTCTCAATGGCAAGAACAAAAGCACGGTAAACCGTCAGCGGTTTCTGCGGCGTTATCGTGACCACATCAAGAAGGCCGTCGAAGAGGCGGTCAGCCGCCGTTCCATCACTGACATGGAGCATGGCGAACAAATCAGCATTCCAGGCCGGGATATCGATGAACCGGTGCTCCATCATGGGCGCGGCGGCAAACAGACCGTGGTGCACCCGGGAAACAAGGAGTTCACGGCCGGCGAGCACATCGCACGCCCTCAAGGCGGTGGTGGCGGAGGTGGCCGGGGCAAGGCCGGCAATTCCGGCGAAGGCATGGACGAGTTCGTTTTCCAGATTACCCAGGAAGAATTCCTCGAGTTCATGTTCGAAGACCTGGAGTTGCCGAACCTGGTCAAACGCAACCTGAGCGGGACCGACACCTTCAAGACCGTCCGGGCCGGGATCAGCAACGAAGGCAATCCCTCGCGCATCAACATCATTCGGACCCTGCGCTCGGCCCATGCCCGGCGCATCGCCCTGTCCGGCAGCAGCCGGGCAAAACTGCGCGAAGTCAAAGAGGAACTTGAACGCCTGAAACGCGAAGAACCGGACAACTTCGGCGATATTCAGGAAATGGAAGCGGAAATCGAGCGTCTCAGCGCCCGTATCCATCGGGTGCCGTTCCTCGACACCTTCGACCTCAAGTACAACCTGCTGGTCAAACAGCCCAACCCCAGCTCCAAGGCCGTGATGTTTTGCCTGATGGACGTTTCCGGCTCCATGACCCAGGCCACCAAGGACATCGCCAAGCGCTTCTTCATCCTTCTGTACCTGTTTCTCAAGCGTAACTACGACAAGATCGACGTAGTGTTCATTCGCCACCACACCAGTGCGCGTGAAGTGGATGAGGAAGAGTTCTTCTACTCCCGGGAAACCGGCGGCACCATCGTCTCCAGCGCCTTGAAACTGATGCAGGAGATCATGGCCGAGCGTTATCCGAGCAACGAGTGGAACATCTACGCCGCCCAGGCTTCCGACGGCGACAACTGGAACGACGACTCGCCGATCTGCCGCGACATCCTGATCAACCAGATCATGCCCTTCGTGCAGTACTACACTTACGTGGAGATTACCCCGCGCGAACATCAGGCCCTGTGGTTCGAATACGAGCGCATCGCCGAAGCCTTTTCCGATACTTTCGCCCAGCAGCAACTGGTCTCGGCCGGAGATATCTATCCGGTCTTCCGTGAACTCTTCCAGCGCAGGTTAGTGACATGACCGCCAGAGAGCAGAAACGCCAGCCTATTTCCACCGGTTCGGAATGGACGTTCGAGCTGATCCAGGCCTACGACCGCGAAATCAGCCGTATCGCGGCGCGTTACGCCCTGGATACCTATCCCAACCAGATCGAAGTGATCACCGCCGAACAGATGATGGACGCCTACGCCTCTGTCGGTATGCCCCTGGGTTATCACCATTGGTCCTATGGCAAGCACTTCCTTAGCACCGAAAAGTCCTACAGCCGTGGCCAGATGGGGCTGGCCTACGAGATCGTGATCAACTCGGACCCGTGCATTGCCTACCTGATGGAAGAAAACACCATCTGCATGCAGGCACTGGTGGTGGCCCATGCCTGCTATGGCCATAACAGCTTCTTCAAGGGCAACTATCTGTTCCGCACCTGGACGGATGCCAGTTCGATCATCGATTACCTGGTATTCGCCAAGCAGTACATCATGCAGTGCGAAGAGCGCCACGGCATCGATGCCGTGGAGGACCTGCTGGACTCCTGCCATGCCCTAATGAACTACGGGGTGGACCGCTACAAACGTCCTTATCCGATTTCCGCGGAAGAAGAGCGACGTCGGCAAAAGGACCGGGAAGAACACCTGCAGAAACAGATCAACGACCTGTGGCGCACCATTCCCAAAGGCACGGACAAGTTCAGCGACAAGGACAACGCGCGCTTCCCCGCCGAGCCGCAGGAAAACATCCTGTACTTCATCGAGAAACACGCGCCGCTGCTGGAACCGTGGCAGCGGGAAATCGTGCGGATCGTGCGCAAGATCGCCCAGTATTTCTACCCGCAACGCCAGACCCAGGTGATGAACGAAGGCTGGGCAACATTCTGGCACTACACCCTGATGAACGACCTGTATGACGAAGGCCTGGTGACCGACGGTTTCATGATGGAATTCCTCGCCTCCCACACCAGCGTGGTCTTCCAGCCTGGCTTCGACAGCCCTTACTACAACGGCATCAACCCCTACACCCTGGGTTTCGCCATGTACCGCGATATCCGGCGCATCTGCGAAGAGCCGACCGAGGAAGACCGTCGCTGGTTCCCGGAACTGGCCGGGACCGACTGGCTTTCCAGCATCAAGTTCGCCATGAGCAGCTTCAAGGACGAGAGTTTCATCCTGCAGTACCTGTCGCCCAAGGTGATCCGCGATCTCAAGCTGTTCAGCATCCTGGACGACGACCAGAAAGACGACTTGCTGGTACCGGCCATTCATGACGAAAGCGGCTATCGAGTCATCCGCGAAACCCTTGCGGCCCAGTACAACCTGGGTAACCGCGAGCCCAACGTGCAGATCTGGAGCATCGATAGACGGGGCGACCGCTCGCTGACCCTGCGCCACCAACAGCACGACCGCAAACCATTGGGTGACTCCACCGACGAAGTCCTCAAGCACCTGCACCGGCTATGGGGGTTCGACATCCACCTGGAAACCCTGCAGGGCGACCAGGTGATGAAAACCCATCACGTACCGCCAAGAAGCGATCACAACGAAGGGGACTACGGCCGCCTGGACCTGGCTGTCATCCACCTCTGAACGCATGACAAACCTCCGAAAGCGCGGCGCAAGGGTTATTCTGTCGGGCTAACGGAGGTTTTTTATGCAGATTTACAAGGTCGGCGGTGCGGTACGCGATCGCCTGCTGGGCAAACCGGTAACCGACATCGACTGGGTGGTAGTCGGTGCCACAGCCGAAGAAATGCTCGCCAATGGCTTTCGGCCGGTAGGCTCGGACTTTCCGGTCTTTCTTCACCCCAAGAGCGGCGAGGAATACGCCCTGGCCCGCACCGAACGCAAAAGCGGTCGTGGTTATGGCGGCTTCACCTTTCACGCCAGCCCCGAGGTCACCCTCGAAGAAGACCTGATCCGCCGCGACCTGACAATCAACGCCATGGCGGAAGACGACCATGGCGTGCTGACGGATCCATATCACGGCCAGCAGGACCTGGAAAACCGCCTGCTTCGCCACGTTTCCCCCGCATTCGCCGAAGATCCGCTGCGTGTCCTGCGCGTTGCCCGCTTTGCTGCTCGCTACGCTGGGCTCGGTTTCCGGGTAGCGCCTGACACCCTCGAATTGATGCGCCAGCTCAGCGAATCAGGCGAACTAGAAGCCCTGACGCCGGAGCGCAGCTGGAAGGAAATCTCCCGCGCACTGATGGAAGATCACCCCCAGGTGTTCATCCAGGTGCTGCGTGACTGTGGAGCGCTCAAGGTCCTGCTGCCCGAAGTGGAGGCGCTGTTTGGCGTTCCGCAACCCACCGCCCATCACCCGGAAATCGACAGCGGTGTGCACACACTGAGCGTTCTCGAGCAGGCGGCACTGTACAAGCAGCCATTGAGCGTGCGCTGGGCGTGCCTGTTGCACGACCTGGGCAAGGGCCTGACACCGCAAAGTGAATGGCCACAGCACATCGCACACGAGCACAAGGGCCTGAAGCTGATCAAGTGCGTCAACGAACGCTTCAAGGCGCCGCGCGACTGCCAGGAACTGGCGCTGCTGGTGGGTCAGTACCACACCCATGGCCATCGCGCCCTCGAACTGAAACCTTCGACACTGGCGCAGCTGCTGCAAAGCTTTGACGTGTACCGTCGGCCGCAGCGGTTCGAGGAGTTTATCGCCGCCTGTGAAATGGATGCTCGCGGTCGTCTCGGACTGGAAGAGCGCGCCTATCCCCAGGCGGACTATTTGCGCGGCGCGGCCACCGCAGCACGAACGGTAGCGGTACAGCCGCTGCTGGAGCAGGGATTCAAGGGGCCGGAGTTGGGAGAGGCGCTGAAACGGGAGCGACTGAAGGCGCTGAAGGCCTACAAGGAACAGCACCCGCAGTAAGAAACATCACGAGCTAGCTTGCTCGCAAGCCGATAGCAATCAGCCAAAGCTATCCCAGCTCCGGTGGCGTCAGCTGCCTGCCCCGCCACTCAAAGGCCACGGGCGCCAGCACCTGGTCGATTTGGGCTTCGCGCCAGAGGGTGGCGAAGTCCTGTCCGGCCAGCGGATGAACCCTTTCCGGTGCCATCAGCGACAAGGGCCAGAGCACAAAGGCATTCTTCAGAATCTCGGCGCGCGGCAGGATCAAGCCGTCGAAATTGCCCACCAGATCGCCGAACAGCAGCACATCGATATCCAGCGGCAGGCCCTTGCGGTCCGGGGCATAACGACCGTTATCCGCTTCGATGAACTTCAACCGGCGGTCCAGTTCCATCAGCGGCAGATCGGTAAAGGCCGAAACCACCAGATTGAAGAAAGGCCCGCTCTTGATCCCGACCGGCTGGCTTTCGAACACTGCCGAGCAGCGCATGTCCTGCAGGAAGCCCGCCAGGGCATCGAGCCCGGCCAGCAGATGGGTTTCGCGCTCGATATTGCTGCCGAGCCCAAGAAATACCTGAGTTAGCGACATCCGCGCTCGATCTCCACGCCCACACCTTTGGCGGCCGCAACAGCACCGGGTTTGGTCAGCTTGAGGTGCAACCAGGGAATATGAAACTCACTCATCAGGACTTCAGCCAGACGCTCGGCAAAGGTTTCCACCAACTGGAATTGTGCTTGCTCGGCAAACGCCTGGATCCGCGAAGACACGCTGGCGTAGTCGAGCGCCAGGGTCAGGTCGTCACCAGCCGCGGCCGGGCGGTTGTCCCAGGCGAAGCTCAGGTCAAGGCGCAGGCACTGTCGGATGCCTCGCTCCCAGTCGTAGGCACCGATCACCGTGTCGACTTCCAGACCCTCGATAAACACTCTGTCCAAGCACTCTTCTCCGCAGCACGACAAGGGCGCAATGCGCCGTTAGAATCAGGGCGTCCTCGCCCGGAATAGTTAGCATGTTTTGGTTACTGGCGATCTTCGCCTACCTGCTCGGCTCGCTGTCCTTCGCCATCTTGCTCAGCCGCCTGACCGGTAAACCCGATCCGCGAATGAGTGGCTCGGGCAATGCCGGCGCCACCAACATGTTGCGCCTGGCCGGCAAGAAACTTGCGGTACTGACCTTGCTCGGCGATCTGCTCAAAGGGCTGTTGCCTGTGCTGATCGCCAGTCTCGCAGGCCTTTCGCTCCAACAACAGGCCTGGATCGGGCTCTACGCCGTACTGGGCCATCTGTTCCCCGTGTACTTTCGCTTTCGCGGCGGCAAGGGTGTCGCCACCGCCGCCGGGATGCTGCTGGGGCTTTATCCGCCAGCGGCGCTCCTGGCCATTGCCGCCTGGCTCCTGACCTTCTACCTGACCCGCACCAGCTCGCTGGCGGCCTTGATCGCCACGCCCCTGACCCTGCCATTGCTGGCCTGGCAGGCGCCGGCGGCGCTACTGCCGATGAGCGTCCTCACACTGCTCATCGTCTGGCGCCACCGCGGCAATCTACGCGACCTGTTTGCCGGGCGCGAACGGCATTTCTGAATCCTGAAGATGAACCGGGCTCAGGTCGGGAAATTACCGACTCACAACGGCGACAACTGCTCCATTGGCCAACGCGCCTGCACACTGATCGCCAGGCTCTCCTGCTGACCGGCCTGCAAACGCTGGCAACCGGCAAACGCGATCATCGCGCCGTTATCGGTGCAGAACTCAGGACGGGCGTAAAACACATTCCCCTTCATCTCGCCGAGCATTTTTTCCAGCGACGCGCGCAGCGCCTTGTTGGCGCTCACGCCACCAGCAATTACCAGACGCTTGAGTCCGGCCTGCTTCAAGGCTCGCTTGCATTTGATGGTCAGAGTTTCCACCACCGCCTGCTGGAAGGCGAGCGAGATGTCGCAACGGGTTTGTTCGCCGTCGTCCCCAGCGCTGACACATTGCTGCCAGGTATTCAGGGCGAAGGTTTTCAAGCCACTGAAACTGAAATCCAGCCCTGGACGATCGGTCATCGGCCGCGGGAAAACAAAGCGCCCGGCCACGCCTTGGGCGGCCAGGCGAGCGATTTCCGGACCGCCCGGATAATTCAGGCCGATCATCTTCGCCGTCTTGTCGAAGGCTTCACCGGCAGCATCATCCAGGGTTTCGCCCATCAGTTCGTATTGGCCGATGCCATCGACCCGCACCAGCTGCGTATGACCACCGGAAACCAACAAAGCGACGAACGGAAATTCCGGCGGTTGTTCTTCCAGCATCGGGGCCAGCAGGTGGCCTTCCATATGGTGCACACCCAGCGCCGGGATACCCCAGGCGAAGGCCAGCGCCTGGGCACAGGAAGCGCCCACCAGAAGGGCTCCGACCAGGCCCGGGCCAGCGGTATAGGCAATGGCGTCGATTTCGGTCGGCACACAGTCCGCCTCGGCCAGAACTTGGCGAATCAGCGGCAGCATGCGCTTGACATGGTCGCGAGAGGCCAGCTCCGGCACCACGCCACCATAGGCCCGATGCAGGTCGATCTGACTGAACAGCGCATCGGCCAGCAGGCCCCGCTCGCTGTCGTAAAGCGCGACGCCGGTTTCGTCGCAGGAAGTTTCTAATCCCAGTACTAGCATGGGTTTGCGCCTTGTAGAGGCTAAATTCGAAGGCGCGCATAATAGTCGCCACTCCCTCAGCCGACCAGCGGTTTTCGATCAGAGGCTTTGCATTCCGAGCGATGAGGGGTTAACATCCGCAACCCTTAAAAACCGACGACCTCAGCCGCGATTTTTGCGACGAGAACGTTGACCCCGGTAATGAATGAAGGTAGCTCTGGATGCCAGCCGTCAAAGTTAAAGAGAACGAACCCTTCGACGTAGCTCTGCGTCGTTTCAAGCGCTCCTGCGAAAAAGCCGGTGTTCTGGCTGAAGTTCGTAGCCGCGAATTTTACGAGAAGCCGACTTCCGAGCGTAAGCGCAAAGCAGCTGCTGCTGTTAAGCGTCACGCCAAGAAAGTTCAGCGCGAACAGCGCCGCGCCGTACGTCTGTACTAATACACAGACGTTCGCTGCAAGCTTCTGCCAAGCCCGGCCCTCAGCCGGGCTAATGGCATTTGCGGACAACGCTTGATGCTTCACCGTCAACGCCGCGCATGCGACCGAGACAATCCGCTTCACCACGTCAGACCTGGCTTCCTGCCAGCGGTGCACGTCTCTTCTGACGAGCCTTCCAAGGCTACTGACGAGCACATTTTTATTCTGATTCCTCAACAGACTCAGCCCAAGGCGCCCTTCTCCAGCGCCCGCTTATGAGCCATCCGAGACCTGTCGGACTCAGAGCAATATCTTCAAATAGTCGAAGACTGATTGAAACTAACGTCAGTGGACTTTCGGCAGATACACTTCCCGATAGCGATCAAGCCGACGACAGATGGTCGAACGCGCAGCCGTTGCGTCTCGAGCAGCCCACTTTCGAAGCCTTCGCATTGGTCCAATTCTTTCGCGCAGTGATGACGAGAACGCCATGGCCGGGCTGATTCCCCAGAGCTTTATTGACGACCTTCTGAACCGCACCGACATCGTCGATGTTGTCAGCTCGCGCCTGCAGATGAAAAAGGCCGGCAAGAACTACACCGCCTGCTGCCCGTTCCACAAGGAAAAGACCCCCTCCTTCAGCGTCAGCCCTGACAAGCAGTTCTACTACTGCTTCGGCTGTGGCGCGGGCGGCAACGCCCTCGGCTTCATCATGGACCACGACAACCTGGACTTCCCCCAGGCAGTCGAGGAACTGGCCAAAGCCGCCGGCATGGAGATCCCGCGCGAGGAAAGCGGCCGCCCGCACAAGCCCCGGCAGCCAACCGACTCGCCGCTCTATCCGCTGCTGACCGCCGCCGCCGATTACTATCGCCAAGCCCTGAAAAGCCATCCGGCCCGCAAGGCCGCGGTCGACTACCTCAAGGGGCGCGGCCTGACCGGCGAAATCGCCCGCGACTTCGGCCTCGGCTTTGCACCGCCCGGCTGGGACAACCTGTTCAAGCACCTGAGCAGCGACACCCTGCAGCAGAAAGCCATGATCGACGCCGGCCTGCTGATCGAAAATGCCGAAACCGGCAAACGCTACGATCGCTTTCGCGACCGGGTGATGTTTCCGATCCGCGACAGCCGCGGCCGGATCATCGCCTTTGGTGGCCGGGTACTGGGCGACGACAAACCGAAGTACCTGAACTCGCCGGAAACGCCGGTTTTTCACAAGGGACAGGAGCTTTACGGCCTGTTTGAAGCCCGCAAGAACAACCGCAACCTCGACGAAATCATCGTCGTCGAAGGCTACATGGACGTGATTGCCCTCGCCCAACAAGGCCTGCGTAACGCCGTTGCGACCCTGGGTACCGCCACCAGCGAAGAACACCTCAAGCGCCTGTTCCGCATCGTGCCCAGCGTCCTGTTCTGTTTCGACGGCGACCAGGCCGGGCGCAAGGCCGCCTGGCGCGCGCTGGAGGCAACCCTGTCCAGCCTGCAGGACGGTCGCCGGGCGCGTTTTCTGTTTCTTCCCGAAGGGGAAGATCCGGATACCCTGGTCCGCTCCGAAGGCACCGACGCCTTTCGCGCACGCATCAATCAACACGCTCAACCGCTGGCCGATTACTTCTTCCAGCAACTGACGGACGAAGCCGATCCACGTTCGCTCGAGGGCAAGGCCCACCTGGCCACTCTGGCTGCACCGTTGATCGACAAGGTCCCAGGAGCCAACCTGCGGACCCTGATGCGCCAGCGCCTCAGTGAAATTACCGGGCTCAACAACGAGACCGTCAACCAGTTGGTGCACAGCGCCCCACAAGAAGCGCCGCCGGCGTACGACGCCGGCATCGATTACGACGCCATGCCGGACTATGCCGACTACCACGAGCCGCAAGAAGCCTATGTGCCGCAGCAGGAATGGACGCCGAAGAAAAGCGGTGCCGGCGGCAAGAAGTGGGAGAACAAGCCGTGGGACAAAAAGGGCAAGCGCAATGGCGATCGCGATCAACCACGTGCCCCGCGCGTTCCGGCCGCCGTCGAACCTCCTACACTGTCAGCTCTTCGAACATTGCTGCATCACCCGCAACTGGCCGAGAAAGTTGAAGACGCCGGGCATTTCGCCGCCGACGACAACACCAATACCCAGTTGCTGGTCGCCCTGATCGAAGCCGTGCAGAAAAATCCTAAGCTACGCTCTATTCATCAACTGATGGCGCGTTGGCACGGCACCGAACAGGGCCGCCTGATCAAGGCGCTGGCAGAAAAGGAATGGTTGATTGAGGGCGATAACCTTGAACAACAGTTTTTCGACACCATTAAAAGCTTGTCCGCTCGCCAAAGTGAGCGTGCTTTGGAACAACTTCTCAGGAAATCGCGTCAAAGCGAATTGAGTGGCGAAGAAAAAATTCAGCTACTTGAGCTTTTAAAACGCAATGTTCCCGCATCAAACCCGACCTCAACTGGCGCGTGAGGTCATAGCTCGGGTATAATCCTCGGCTTGTTTTTTGCCCGCCAAGACCTTCAGTGGATAGGGTGTTATGTCCGGAAAAGCGCAACAGCAGTCTCGCCTCAAAGAGTTGATCAGCCGTGGTCGTGAGCAGGGTTACCTGACTTACGCGGAGGTCAACGACCACCTGCCGGAGGATATTTCAGATCCGGAACAGGTGGAAGACATCATCCGCATGATCAACGACATGGGGATCAACGTATTCGAGAGTGCTCCGGATGCGGATGCCCTTTTGTTGGCCGAAGCCGATACCGACGAAGCAGCAGCTGAAGAAGCCGCCGCAGCGTTGGCGGCAGTGGAAACCGACATTGGTCGCACTACCGACCCAGTGCGTATGTACATGCGCGAAATGGGTACGGTAGAGCTGCTCACACGTGAAGGCGAAATCGAAATCGCCAAGCGTATCGAAGAGGGCATCCGTGAAGTGATGGGCGCGATCGCGCACTTCCCTGGCACGGTTGAGCACATCCTCTCCGAATACACTCGCGTCACCACCGAAGGTGGTCGCCTGTCCGACGTCCTGAGCGGTTACATCGACCCGGACGACGGCATCGCGCCGCCTGCCGCCGAAGTACCACCGCCTGTCGATGCCAAGGCCGCGAAAGCGGACGACGACACCGACGACGATGACACCGAAGCCAGTGACGACGAAGAAGAAGCCGAAAGCGGTCCGGATCCGGTCATCGCAGCCCAGCGCTTTGGCGCCGTTGCCGACCAGATGGAAATCACCCGCAAGGCGCTGAAAAAGCACGGTCGTGAACACAAGCAAGCCCTGGCTGAAATGCTGGCCCTGGCTGAACTGTTCATGCCGATCAAACTGGTTCCGAAGCAATTCGAAGGCCTGGTTGAACGCGTTCGTAGCGCCCTGGATCGCCTGCGTCAGCAAGAGCGCGCGATCATGCAACTCTGTGTTCGTGATGCTCGCATGCCACGCGCCGACTTCCTGCGCCAGTTCCCTGGCAATGAAGTGGACGAAAGCTGGTCCGACGCACTGGCCAAAGGCAAGGCCAAGTACGCCGAAGCCATCGGTCGCCTGCAACCGGACATCATCCGTTGCCAGCAGAAGCTGACCGCGCTCGAGACCGAGACCGGCCTGACGATCGCCGAGATCAAGGACATCAACCGTCGCATGTCGATCGGCGAGGCCAAGGCCCGTCGCGCGAAGAAAGAGATGGTCGAAGCCAACTTGCGTCTGGTGATCTCCATCGCCAAGAAGTACACCAACCGTGGCCTGCAGTTCCTCGACCTGATCCAGGAAGGCAACATCGGCTTGATGAAAGCGGTAGACAAGTTCGAATACCGTCGCGGCTACAAGTTCTCGACTTATGCCACCTGGTGGATCCGTCAGGCGATCACTCGCTCGATCGCCGACCAGGCCCGCACCATCCGTATTCCGGTGCACATGATCGAGACGATCAACAAGCTCAACCGTATTTCCCGGCAGATGCTGCAGGAAATGGGTCGCGAACCGACCCCGGAAGAGCTGGGCGAACGCATGGAAATGCCTGAGGACAAGATCCGCAAGGTATTGAAGATCGCTAAAGAGCCGATCTCCATGGAAACCCCGATCGGTGATGACGAAGACTCCCATCTGGGTGACTTCATCGAAGACTCGACCATGCAGTCGCCAATCGATGTCGCCACCGTTGAGAGCCTCAAGGAAGCGACTCGCGAAGTACTCTCCGGCCTCACTGCCCGTGAAGCCAAGGTACTGCGCATGCGCTTCGGCATCGACATGAATACCGACCACACCCTCGAGGAAGTCGGTAAGCAGTTCGACGTTACCCGTGAGCGGATTCGCCAGATCGAAGCCAAGGCGCTACGCAAGCTGCGCCACCCGACGAGAAGCGAGCACCTGCGCTCCTTCCTCGACGAGTAATACCAAGACCCCCAGCCCTGCTGGGGGTCTTGTTTTGTGCAGTTTAAAACTCCCCGCGCCTCACTCCCTCCGGATTGCCCGTCTACACTCGAAACATTCCCCGTGTCATAACGAGACCGTTATGCCCAGACTGCCGACCGTGCTGGTGCTGTCGCTGCTCGCCTGGACCGCAACGGCTGGCGCACTGACGCTCACCGATGAAGAACGTGGCTGGCTTTCCGCCCATCCGGAATTGCGCCTGGGCGTCGACGCTTCGTGGCCGCCCTTCGAATATCGCGATGAGGAAGGGCGCTACCAGGGCCTTGCGGCGGACTATATCCATCTGATCCAGGATCGCCTGGCGATCACGCTCAAGCCGATAGAACCCGCCAGCTGGAGCGAAGTGCTCGAAGCCGCGAAAAAGGGCAAGCTGGACCTGCTGCCGGGCATCATGTCGACCCCGGAACGGCAAAACTATCTGGCTTTCACCCGCCCGTACCTCGATTTCCCCATCGTGATCCTGGCCCATAAAGGCGGCGCGCAACCTCGCAAGCTCCAGGACCTGTACGGCCTGAAGATCGCCGTCGTGGAGAATTACGCCCCCCATGAACTGCTGCGCACCCACCATCCCGACCTGAACCTGGTCGCCCTGCCCAATGTGAGTTCGGCCTTGCAGGCGCTGGCCCTCAATCAGGTCGATGCCGTGGTCGGCGACCTGGCTTCCAGTGTCTGGAGCCTGCGGCAGTTGAAGCTCGACGGGCTCTATGTCAGCGGCGAGACGCCCTACCGCTATCAGCTGGCCATGGGCGTCCCCCGCGACAGCAAGATACTGGTAGGCATTCTCGACAAGGTGCTGGCTGACATAAGCCCGGCGGAGGTCAACGAGATCCAGCAGCGCTGGGTGGGCAATGTGCTCGACCACCGTTCGTTCTGGTCGGACCTGCTGTTTTATGGCCTGCCAGGGCTGCTCCTGCTGTTTGCCATTCTGGCGGCAGTGATCCGCATCAATCGCCGGCTGAGCTCCGAGATCGCAAGGCGCGTGGCCCTGGAACAGGAGCTGCGCAGCAGCGAATACCATTACCGCGGCCTGGTCGAAAGCCTGTCGGCAATCGCCTGGGAAGCGCGCATCAGCGACTTCACCTACAGCTACGTGTCGCCCCATGCCGAACAATTGCTGGGCTATCCCCTTTCGCACTGGCTGATTCCCGGGTTCTGGAGAAACATCATCCACCCCGCCGACCTGACGCGCGCCCAGCACTTCTGCGATCACGAAGTCCTGGCCGGGCGCGATCACAGCCTGGATTACCGAGTGATCACCGCCGATGGCCGCTGCCTGTGGGTTCGCGACATCGTCAGCCTGATCGAGCATGGGCATGAACCGATCATGCGCGGCCTGATGATCGACATCAGCGAGACAAAACGCACCGAAGAGGCCCTGCAGCTCTCGGAACAGAAATTCGCCTCGGTCTTCCAACAGTGCCCGGACATCCTGGTCATTGCCCGCCTGTCGGATGGCTGCCTGCTGGAGGTCAACGAGGCGTTCGAAGAACAGATCGGCCTGAGTGCCTCGCAAGTCGTGGGCCAGACGGCCACCGAGCTGAATATCTGGGGTATTCAGGGCGTCGGCCCGGGGCTGCTGCAACGCTTGCAGGCCGGCAGTATCCGTAACCTGGAAATGCCCTTTCGGCGCAGCAACGGCCAGCTGTTCACCGGGCTGATCTCCGCCGAACCCTTCGACCTCGACACTACGCCCGCCCTGGTCGTGGTGGTTCGCGACATCAGCCAGTTGAAGGAAACCCAACAGCAGCTGCAAACCTCAGAAGAGAAGTTCGCCAAGGCTTTTCACGCCTCGCCGGACGGCCTGCTGCTAAGCCGCCAGCGCGACGGCTTGCTGATAGAGGTCAACGAAGGTTTCAGTCGTATCACCGGCTTCAATAGCGCCATGTCCGTCGACCGTTCCACGCTGGAGCTGGGCATCTGGGTCAACCTCAACGAGCGCCGGCAGATGCTCGACCTGATGCAGCGGGATGGCTTCGTGCGCGATTTCAGCTGCCATATTCGCCGCAATGACGGTCAGATCCGCCTCTGCGAGCTCTCGAGCCGGCCGCTGCCGATCGGCGACGAAGACTGCATGCTGACCATCGCCCGCGACATCACCGAGCGCCACCTGATGCAGGAGAAGCTGCAACAGGCCGCCACCGTGTTCGAGAGCACCGCTGAAGGCGTACTGATCACCGATACCCAGCAGCACATCAGCGCGGTCAATCGGGCATTCACCGAAATCACCGGCTACAGCGAAACCGAGGCCCTGGGCCACACTCCGCGCCTGCTGGCTTCCGGCCTGCATGACAGCGCCTTTTACGCCGCCATGTGGCACCAACTGACCGCCGAAGGTCATTGGCAAGGGGAAATCTGCAATCGGCGCAAAAATGGCGAGCTGTACCCCAGCTGGCTGACCATCAGCGCGGTGCGTAACAAAGACCGGTTCATCACCCACTTCGTCGCGGTATTCGCCGATATCTCCAGCCTCAAGCACGCCCAGGCCAAGCTCGATTACCAGGCGCACCATGATCCGCTGACCGGCCTGCCGAACCGTACCCTGTTCGAAAGCCGCCTGCTGACTGCCCTCAACAACCAGCAGGAGAATGGTGGCCAGGGCGCCGTGCTGTTTCTCGACCTGGATCGCTTCAAGCACATCAACGACAGCCTCGGTCACCCGGTCGGCGACCTGCTGCTCAGGGGCATTGCCGTGCGCCTGAAAGAACAACTGCGGGATATCGACACCGTGGCCCGCCTGGGTGGCGACGAGTTCATCATCCTGCTACCTGGGCTGCAGCAGCCCAGCGATGCCGACCACATCGCCAACAAGCTGCTGAACTGCTTCACCGCGCCGTTCCAGGCCGGCGAGCACGAGTTTTTCATCAGTGCCAGCATCGGTACCAGCCTCTACCCCAAGGACGGTTGCGACGTGGCCACCCTGGTCAAGAATGCCGACGCCGCCATGTACCGCTCCAAGGCCAAGGGCCGCAACCGGGTCGAAAGCTATACCCGCGACCTGACCGCCCAGGCCAGCGAGCGCGTGGCCCTGGAACATGAATTGCGGCGGGCCATCGAACGCAACGAGCTGTATCTCTACTACCAACCCAAGATCAGGCTGGGCGACCAGGAGCTGGTGGGCGCCGAAGCCCTGATTCGCTGGCATCACCCGACCTTCGGCGATGTCCCGCCCGAACACTTCATCCCCCTGGCCGAAGAGAACGGCATGATCCTGCAGATCGGCGACTGGGTGCTGGAACACGCCTGCCAACAGCTGCGCAAGTGGAACGAGCGCTACGACAGCTTCGGCCCGCTCTCGGTCAACCTCGCCGGCGCCCAGTTGCGCCAGCCGAACCTGCTGGGGCGGATTGAACAACTGCTGAAAGACAACCGCCTCAAACCCGGCTTCCTGCAACTGGAAATTACCGAGAACTTCATCATGAGCCAGGCCGAGGAAGCCCTGGCGGTCCTGCACCAGCTCAAGCGCCTGGGCGTCCAGCTGGCCATCGACGATTTCGGTACCGGCTACTCGTCCCTGAGCTACCTCAAGCGCCTGCCGCTGGATTTCCTGAAAATCGATCAATCTTTCGTCCGCGGCCTGCCCGACGACCCCCACGATGTGGCGATCGTGCGGGCCATCATCGCCCTGGGCCGCAGCATGCAATTCACCGTGATCGCCGAAGGCGTGGAAACCCATGACCAGCAGGTATTCCTCGGAAACGAAGGCTGCGAACAGATCCAGGGCTACGTCATCAGCCTGCCGCTGAGCGCCGACGAATTCGCTGCGACCTTTCTACGCCTTCCCGTTTCGGATTTTTCGGATAGCACAGCCGAGAAACCGTCGCTATAATCCGCGGCCTACTGAGGGCCTATAGCTCAGTCGGTTAGAGCAGAGGACTCATAATCCTTTGGTCCACGGTTCGAGTCCGTGTGGGCCCACCATCTTTGAAAGCCGCGCATTGCGCGGCTTTCGCGTATTCAACGCGCTGCAAATCCCTCCATTCGGCCGCCAGGCCGGCAAAACGCCCGATCGTTTTTTCCAAGAAATCAGCCCTACCGCACAACTATTAAAAACCGCGACGGTCATAACCGTTCGGAAGTCGTGCATGGCCTTTGTTTGGTCCTAGACTGCACTTCTATCAATGGGGGAGAGCCTGTCCTTTCCCCGGCGTGATGCACCACTTAAGCCACCCCATAATAATCAGAGTGGCCTGATGATTCGGACACAACACATGGAAGTAGTATCTACGGCGCCTTCGCCTGGCCGGGCAACGGGTTTTGCACGTTGCCGAAATATTCAGCAAGGCCCTGTTTTCATCATTGCATCCGGTAGTTCGGCAAAGGACTTCCCTATCGAAGCCTTCTCGAACATCCCGATGATCACCATGAACGGGGCCATCTCGATGTTCCGCGGCACCGGCATACAGCCCTTTTTTTATGCCTGCACCGACACCAGCTTCTCCCTCCAGCAACCCGAGCTCTTCACCCAGGCAATGGCTGTCAGTCAGCGTGTGGCGCTCTGGGAAGAACATGCCCGCACGATTCCGATCCAGCCTCGCGGCGAGCTGTTTCTGCTGAAGAAGGCGCCACGACAGACCTGGACGCAGCGATTGCTCAGGAGCAACCGCGACCTGGTTCGCCCTCCCCTGCTCTGGGGCAACAGGAGCCGGACCATCGGTTTCAGCAAGAACCTTGAACTGGGTTTCTTCGACGCCCGCACGGTGGCTTATCTGGCGCTGCAACTCGCCTATCACGCCGGCTTCAATACGGCGATCCTGGTGGGCGTCGACCTGAATCCTGCCCAGGGGCGTTTTTATGAAACGCCAGATACCTTCAAGTCACCCTGCGGCTTGGACCAGCACCTGCAATCGCGGATCCTGCCATCCTTGAAGCTGATGTCGGACAAGGTCATGGGCAAGGATTTTTCGGTCTACAACCTGTCCCCCACGTCGAGCATCCCTACTTCGATCATTCCCAAAATCAGTCTCGACGAACTCGACAAGCTGGTTAATCGCTGAGCACTCCATGCTCGGACGGATTGTGTTCGCCCACAAAAAAACCGCGCCTTGCGCGGTTTTTCTGTAAGGCCAGGATCAGCCGTTATTCGGGCAATGCATAAGCGATCACATAGTCCCCACGGTCCGGCGACTGACGCGCGCCGCCTGCGGTCAGCAGGATGTACTGCCGGCCGGTCTTGGGCGAAACGTAGGTCATCGGCCCCGACTGGCTGCCCACCGGCAGGCGGGCTTTCCAGATTTCGTTGCCGTTGCCGGTATCGAAGGCGCGCAGGTAGAAATCCTGGGTGCCAGCGAAGAACAACAGGCCGGACTGGGTTGCCAGGGACGCCCCCAGGGTCGGCATGCCGATCGGGATTGGCATGTGCATGCGAATACCCAGGGGACCGGTGTCCTGCACGGTACCGACCGGCACCTGCCACACCAGCTTCCTGGTTTTCAGGTCGATGGCCGACAGGGTGCCGAACGGTGGCTTCTGGCACGGAATACCGGCAGGCGAGAGGTAACGCTGGCGCATCGCCCCAAACGGCGTGCCGTCCTGGGGTACTACGCCCATTTCGATACCGCTGGCCCCGGCCGCGATCTGCGCCCGCGGGATCATGTAGTTGGCCAGGCCCAGGCGCATGTCGTTGACGAACATATAGTTGCTGTTCGGGTCCACCGACACGCTGCCCCAGTTCATGCCGCCCAGGGAGCCCGGGAACTGCAAGGCATGATCCAGGCCCGGCGGGGTGTAGACACCTTCATGGCGCATGCCCTTGAACTGGATACGGCACATCAACTGGTCAAATGGCGTGGCGCCCCACATGTCCGACTCGGTCAGGGTCTGGTTGCCGATCGACGGCATCTCCACCGAGAACGGCTGGGTTGGCGAGTAGCGTTCGCCCGGCATATTGCCCTGTGGCACCGGACGCTCTTCCACCCGGGCGATAGGCACGCCGGTTTCGCGGTTGAGCAGGAAGATCTCACCCTGCTTGGTGACCTGCGCCAGCGCCGGCTGCACCCCGCCCTTGTCGTCCGGCACGTCGTACAGCAGCGGCTGCGCCGGCAGGTCGAAGTCCCACAGGTCGTGGTGAGTGGTCTGGAAGTGCCAGCGTACCTGACCGGTCTTCACATCCAGGGCGACGATGGACGAACTCCACTTGTCGTCGAACTCCGTGCGCTGGCCAGCGAAGAAGTCTGGCGTGGCGTTGCCGGTCGGCAGGTAGACCAGGCCGAGCTTGGCGTCATAGGACATGGCCGACCAGACGTTCGGCGTACCGCGGGTGTAGGTCTCGCCCGCCGGTGGACGCTTGGTGGTGTTCGGGTTGCCCGGATCCCAGGCCCAGACCAGTTCGCCGCTGCGCACGTCGAAGGCGCGGACCACGCCCGGCGGCTCGCCGATGGAATAGTTGTCCGCCACCCGGCCGCCGACTATGACCACATTGCCGGCCACCAGCGGGGTCGAGGTCTGCTGGTAGTAGCCAGGCTTCACTTCGCCCATGTCGGTTTTCAGGTCGACCGTGCCTTTGTCGCCGAAGTCTTCGCACGGCTTGCCGGTTTGCGCGTTGATCGCGATCAGGCGCGCATCGCCGGTCGGCAGGAACAAACGCTTGGTGCAGGCGGCCGGAGCGGCCGCTGCCTCGGCGCCAGGCTCGGCGGAAGCATCGAAGTAACCCAGGCCGCGGCACCGCTGCCAGTTAGGCGCCGAGCCTTGCGGATCGAACTTCCAGCGTTCGGCGCCGGTGTCGGCGTCCAGGGCGAACACCTTGCCGTAGGCGGTGCAGGTATAGACCGTGTCACCGATCTGCAGCGGTGTGTTCTGGTCTTCGGCGCCCGCGCCGGTGCTTTGCGGAATGTCGCCAGTGCGGAAAGTCCAGGCCACCTGCAACTGGTCGATGTTGCCCTTGTTGATCTGGTCCAGCGCGGCAAAACGATTGCCGGCGGTGGTGTTGCCCCAATGGGCCCAGTCTTTCTGCTCGGTACCTGGAGCCACAGGCTTGATCGCCGGCTCGCTGCTGGCCTTGACCACGTGGGTCGGCACAAACATGTAGGCCAGGGTCGCCACGACACCAATGCCCAGCACGCCGGCCAGGCCATAAGCGCCACGCCCGGCGGTCGCGCCCGAAGCCCGCACCAGGGTCGGGTAGATCAGCGCCACCACCAGGCCGATAACGGCGAAGGTCAGCACCCGCGAAACCAGCGGCCAGTACTCCAGCCCGGCATCCCAGACCGCCCAGATCGCCGTCAGCACCAGCGCCACCCCATACAGCCAGGCACCACGCGGGTTACGCCGGGCGATCAGCAGCCCGGAAACGATCATCGCCAGGCCCATCAGCAGGAAGAACCAGCTGCCGCCCAGACTGACCAGGTACCCGCCCCCGCCGGCCAGCCCCAGGCCGATCAATGCGATCAGCAAACCCAGCGCCCCCAGCAGCCATTTGCTGCCGGTGGCAGCCCCAGAATTATTCATGTCGGAAATTTCTCCCATTCTTTACGTGGCGCAAGAATGTACTAACCAGTTACTTATGACAACTTGTCGCAGGCAATTCGTGGCAAAAAATGTCACCCGCGCTGTTGAGCCTGGCCGTCACAACAGGGCCGGCAGCCAATACAACTGACGCCATGCCGCAAGCATCGCCTGGAGCGAGCCTGTAACATGCTCGGCCACCGTTGCCCGCGCCGGAGTTCACCTTGTCTGACAGCCGCCCTCCCGTCCTCGACGAAATCGACCGCCAACTGATCGCGGCCCTGCAGATCAATGCCCGCGAAAGCGTGGCCATGCTCGCCAGGCAACTGGGGATCGCCCGTACCACCGTGACCTCGCGCCTGGCGCGGCTGGAAAAGGCGCGGGTGATTACCGGTTATGGCGTGCGCCTGGGTCAGCGGGTCATCGATGGCGGCTTGCAGGCCTACGTCGGGATCAAGGTGCAGCCGCGCTCCGGCAAGGAGGTCCTGCGGCGCCTGAGCGCCATGGCCCAGGTCCAGCAGCTCTGCGCGGTCAGTGGGGAATTCGACTATGTCGCCTGGCTGCGCACCGATTCGCCGGAACAGCTGGACCAGTTGCTCGACCAGATCGGCAGCGTCGACGGTGTGGAAAAGACCACCACCTCGATCATTCTCAGCAGCAAGATCGACCGTGGGCAGCCCGTCTGAAGGTTTTTCCAGGCACGGTAACCCACTGTTTTGCGAGCGCTTCGCGCTCGATTGCAGCCTTCGGCAGCGGCTACAGAGAATCTTTCGTCAGTTAGTTAAAAAATATCGTCAGATTGAAATAAGATCATCCAAAACGACGACACTTTGCGTCTTATTAACGTGCGCAACGCTCCCTAGAATGGCTGCCATCTTTTCCTATACTCAGCGCTCTGCTCGAGTCGCCAGCAAGGTCAGCCATGAACAAGAACAATCGCCATCCTGCAGACGGTAAGAAACCCATCACCATTTTCGGCCCGGACTTCCCGTTCGCCTTCGACGACTGGATCGAGCACCCCGCCGGCCTGGGCAGCATTCCCGAAGCCAACCATGGCGCCGAAGTGGCGATTGTCGGTGCCGGTATCGCCGGGCTGGTGGCGGCCTACGAGCTGATGAAGCTGGGCCTCAAGCCCGTGGTGTACGAAGCCTCGAAAATGGGCGGCCGGCTGCGCTCCCAGGCATTCGAAGGCGCCGAAGGGATCATTGCCGAACTGGGTGGCATGCGCTTTCCGGTGTCCTCCACGGCCTTCTATCACTACGTCGACAAGCTGGGTCTGGAGACCAAGCCCTTTCCCAACCCGCTGACCCCGGCTTCCGGCAGCACGGTGATCGACCTCGAAGGCCAGACTCACTACGCGCAGAAGCTCGCCGACCTGCCGGCGCTGTTCCAGGAAGTGGCCGACGCCTGGGCCGATGCCCTGGAAGACGGTTCGCGCTTCGGCGAAATCCAGCAGGCCATTCGCGACCGCGATGTGCCGCGCCTCAAGGAACTGTGGAACACCCTGGTGCCGCTGTGGGACGACCGCACCTTCTATGACTTCGTCGCCACCTCGAAGGCCTTCGCCAAGCTGTCGTTCCATCACCGCGAAGTGTTCGGCCAGGTCGGTTTCGGCACCGGCGGCTGGGATTCGGACTTCCCCAATTCGATGCTGGAAATCTTCCGTGTGGTGATGACCAACTGCGACGATCACCAGCACCTGGTGGTCGGCGGTGTCGAGCAGGTGCCGCTGGGCATCTGGCGCCATGTGCCGGAGCGCTGCGCCCACTGGCCGCAAGGCACCAGCCTCAGCTCGCTGCACCATGGCGCGCCGCGTCCCGGGGTGAAACGTATCGCCCGGGCCGCCGATGGCCGCTTCAGCGTCACCGACAACTGGGGCGATACCCGCGAATACGCAGCAGTGCTGACCACCTGCCAGAGCTGGCTGCTGACCACCCAGATCGAATGCGAAGAATCGCTGTTCTCGCAGAAGATGTGGATGGCCCTGGACCGCACCCGCTACATGCAATCGTCGAAGACCTTCGTCATGGTCGACCGGCCGTTCTGGAAGGACAAGGATCCGGAAACCGGTCGCGACCTGATGAGCATGACCCTCACCGATCGCCTGACTCGCGGCACCTACCTGTTCGATAACGGCGACGACAAGCCGGGGGTCATCTGCCTGTCCTATTCGTGGATGAGCGACGCCCTGAAGATGCTGCCGCACCCGGTGGAAAAACGGGTCAAGCTGGCCCTCGACGCCCTGAAGAAGATCTACCCGAAAGTCGATATCGCCGGGCGCATCATCGGCGATCCGATCACTGTGTCCTGGGAGGCCGATCCACACTTCCTCGGCGCGTTCAAGGGCGCGCTGCCCGGCCACTACCGCTATAACCAGCGCATGTACGCGCACTTCATGCAGGACGACCTGCCCGCCGAGCAGCGCGGGATCTTCATTGCCGGCGACGATGTGTCCTGGACTCCGGCCTGGGTCGAGGGCGCGGTACAGACCTCGCTCAACGCGGTCTGGGGCATCATGAAGCACTTCGGCGGGCAGACCCACGCCGAGAACCCGGGACCGGGCGACGTGTTCCACGAAATCGGCCCCATCGCCCTGGCCGACTGAACCTGTAGCCGCTGCCGCAGGCTGCGATCGAGCGCAACGCTCGTGGTCTTTGAGCAGCCCGCGGCAACGGCTACAGTGACAGTCCAGCGCACAGAGGAGTCATCGCCATGCGTGTAGCGCTTTATCAATGTGCCCCACAACCGCTGGATGTCGCCGGCAACCTGCAACGCCTGCAGAAAGTCGCCGTGGAAGCTTCCGGCGCCGACCTGCTGGTGCTGCCGGAGATGTTCTTGAGCGGCTACAACATCGGTGTCGAGGCGGTGGGCGCCCTGGCCGAGGCCCAGGATGGTCCGTCGGCGCAATACATCGCCAATGTCGCCCAGTCGGCGGGCATCGCGATTCTGTATGGCTACCCGGAGCGCGCCGACGATGGCCAGATCTACAACGCCGTGCAACTGATCGACCGCAACGGCCAACGCCTGTGCAATTACCGCAAGACCCACCTGTTCGGCGATCTCGACCGCTCGATGTTCAGCGCAGGTCCAGACGATTTCCCCCTGGTGGAACTCAACGGCTGGAAGCTCGGTTTCCTGATCTGCTACGACATCGAGTTCCCGGAGAACGCCAGGCGCCTGGCGCTGGCCGGGGCCGAGCTGATTCTGGTGCCCACCGCCAACATGCTGCCTTACGACTTCATCGCCGATGTCACCGTGCGTTCGCGCGCCTTCGAAAACCAATGTTATGTGGCCTACGCCAACTACTGCGGCTACGAAGACGAGATCCACTACTGTGGCCAGAGCAGCATCGCCGCCCCCGACGGCCAGCGGATTGCCCTCGCCGGGCTGGACGAAGCCCTGATAACCGGCACGCTGGACCGTCAGTTGATGCTCGATTCCCGCGCCGCCAACCGCTACTTCCATGACCGTCGCCCGGAGCTTTACGACGACCTGAACAAGCGCTGATCCGGGGTTATCCGCTAGCATGGGCGCTTCACTGTTCTGGAAGTGCTCATGCCCGCGCTGAACCACCCTCTGCCTCATCGGGAAACCCTGGCCAACGGCCTGCGGGTTTCACTGCACCACGTCCCTCGATTGAAACGCTGCGCGGCGACCCTGCGGGTCTCGGCCGGCAGTCACGACGTACCGCTGGCCTGGCCCGGGCTGGCGCACTTTCTCGAACACCTGCTGTTTCTCGGCACCGAGCGTTTTCCCGCGCAACAGGGCCTGATGGCCTATGTGCAACGCCACGGCGGCCAGGTGAACGCCAGCACCGGCGAACGCCACACCGACTTCTTCTTCGAACTGCCCCCCGCGGATTTCGTCGGCGGGCTGGAGCGCCTGGCCGACATGCTCACCCACCCGCGCATGAGCCAGGAAGACCAGTTGCGCGAGCGCGAGGTGCTGCACGCGGAGTTCATCGCCTGGTCGCGGGATGCCGCGGCGCAACGGCAATTGGCCTTGCTCGACGGCCTGTCCGCGGAGCATCCCCTGCGGGCGTTCCACGCCGGCAATCGCTACAGCCTCAACGTGCCGCGCCCGGCGTTTCAACAGGCGTTGCAGGCCTTCTATCAGGCTCACTACCACAGCGGACAAATGTCCCTGAGCCTGGCCGGCCCCCAATCCCTGGAAGAACTGAAAGCCCTGGCCCAGGGTTTTGGCGCCGTCCTCGCCGTCGGTAAAGCGCAACCGCAAGCAGCCCCGGTGCCCTTGCTGACATCTGCACAGCAGCATTATCAGCAGCTCGACGGGCGCCACCTGAACCTGCTGTTCGCCTGCGAGCAACTGCCCACGGCCGCCCGTGAAGCGCTGGATTTTCTCTGCACCTGGCTGGCCTGCGGCAAATCCGGCGGGCTGCTGGCCATGCTCAAGGAGCGCAAGCTGGTCGAAGGGTTGAAGGCCGCGCCGCTGTATCAGTTTGCCGGCCAGGCGCTGCTGCATATCCAGTTCGACTTGACCGAGCAAGGCGCCCAACAGCCGGAGCAAGTGAGTGAGTTGTTCTTCGATTGGCTGGCGTTTTTCAGCAGCCAGGACGATTGGCCGGCATTGCGTGATGAATACGCCCTGCTGCAACAGCGCCAACGCCAGGTCGCCAGCGCACTGGCGTTGGCAAGACTGAATAACGAGCAGTTGGAACCGCAGCTGTCCGACCGCGGCGCCACGGCCCTCAAGGCCCTGCTGTCGCAACTTCAAGCCCCGTCGGCAGCCAGCGGCATCGGCTGGCAACTGCCTGCGCCCAATCCGTTCCTGCGCAGCTCGGCGCCAACCGCCCGGGCCGGCCTGATTCGCGGGCAAACCAGCGCCCACCGCGGCTTGCGCACCTTCGCCCAAGACCGCTTGCGGCAGCGTCGCGAATCCTCGGCGGTGACCTTCAGCCAAGCCATCGCCGACGACGCTGGCGAGGCGGCTCTGTACTTGCGCTGGCGTCTGCAAAGCGTGTTGCCGCAGGAACTGCGCAGCCGCTTGCAAAACCACCTGCGCAACCTGCGGGACGACGGACTTCAGGCGGGCGTCGAGCTGTCCCTCGGTGTCTCGGGTAACCAGTGTTTGCTGACGCTGAAGGGTCTTCCCGAACCGATTCCGGCCATGCTCCAGCAGGCTCTGCTGGAACTGAGCGAACCCGGCGCGGCATTCTGGCAGATGCCCCCGGCGACTCCCACGCCGCTGTTGCCGATCCGCCAATTGCTCCAGGAACTGCCCGAGCGCTGCCTGGACATACCCGCCTGCGAGGAACCGCATCCACTGGATGAACAAGGCTGGCAAACGCTGTGGGAAGGCGCCCACTGGGATGGCCTGGCCATCGGCCTGGCCCATGCCCAAAGCGCAATCGGCGCAGCATTGAGCAAAGCCCCAGGCACCGCCGACAGCCAGCTTTCTGCGCCACCCTCGATAGCCGCGCAGCAGCACTGGCATGAGCTCGCAACCGGCTCCGGCGAGCAGGCCCTGCTGCTGTTTTGCCCGGCAGCGGACACCACCCTTCAGCAGGAAGCCAGCTGGCGGCTGCTGGGGCAGCTTGGCCAGATGCCGTTCTATCAGCGCCTGCGGGTCGAGTTGCAACTGGGCTATGCGGTGTTCAGCGGTGTGCGACAGATCAATGGCCAGACCGGCCTGCTGTTCGGCGTGCAGTCGCCCAGTGCCCCACTGAGCGAGATCCTCGAGCATATCCGGGCGTTTCTGGCGCAGTTGCCCGAGTTGATCGCGGCACTGGATGACGCCTCCCTGGACGACTTGAAAGCTAACCTGGCCGCCCAGTTCGATGCCCGTGCATTGCCCGTGGCACAACTGGCCGAGCTGCTCTGGCAGGGCCGACTGGCCGGCCATCCGTCGGATTACCTGGAGCAATTGCAACAGGAAATCATGGCGGCGCCCCGGTCACAGCTGTTGCTCGCGGCCGAACAGTTGCAGCAGGCGCAAGGCGGCTGGCGCTGCCTGGCCAGCGGTGCCTGCCCGGGCGAACCCTGGCAAGCGGGAAAATGATCGTTACCCTGGCTGCAACGAGCTTTCTTCAACAATTGCAGTCATTCCCCGGGGGGAATTTAGTAAGATAGCCCCCTAAGCATCTGAACATCTCCGGTTGGAGGTGGACTATATGTATAGATCTCAACCGTCCCACCCACCTGAAGGAGCACCTCTATGTCCTGGTCCAAACCAACTTACACCGACCTGCGTATCGGCTTTGAAGTCACCATGTACTTCGCCAGCCGTTGATTGCTCGCGCAGTGCAACGCCTCGGCTCGCCGGGGCGTTTTTATTTTCAGCCTTAACCTGATGGAGCGGCCATGTTTGTCCAGATTCTAGGTTCCGCCGCCGGTGGCGGTTTTCCGCAGTGGAACTGCAACTGCGCGAACTGCGCGGGCTTTCGCGACGGCAGCCTGCGGGCAAAGGCTCGCACCCAATCGTCGATCGCCATTTCCGATGACGGCGTGAACTGGGTCCTGTGCAACGCCTCGCCGGACATCCGCGCCCAGCTCCAGGGCTTCGCCCCGATGCAACCGGGCCGCGCCCTGCGCGACACCGGGATCAGCGCAATCATCCTGATGGACAGCCAGATCGACCACACCACCGGCCTGCTCAGCCTGCGCGAAGGCTGCCCGCATCAGGTCTGGTGCACCGACATGGTCCATGAAGACCTCAGCAGCGGTTTCCCGCTGTTCACCATGCTCACCCACTGGAACGGTGGGCTGGACTGGAACCGCATCGAACTCGACCGGAGCTTCACCATCCCGGCCTGCCCGAACCTGCGCTTCAGCCCGCTGCCGCTGCGCAGCGCCGCGCCGCCCTATTCGCCCCATCGCTTCGATCCGCACCCGGGCGATAACATCGGCCTGATCGTCGAAGACCTGCGCACCGGCGGCAAGCTGTTCTACGCCCCTGGACTGGGCAAGGTCGACGCGGCGCTGCTGGAAATCATGAGCGGCAGCGACTGCCTGCTGGTGGATGGCACCCTGTGGGAAGACGACGAGATGCAGCGTCGCGGCGTCGGCACCCGGACCGGGCGGGAAATGGGCCACCTGGCGCAGAACGGCCCCGGCGGCATGCTGGAAGTGCTGGAACAGTTGCCAGAGCAGCGCAAGATTCTTATCCACATCAACAACACCAACCCGATCCTCGACGAGGATTCCGCCGAACGCGCGGAGCTGGCGCGGCGTAACGTTGAAGTGGCTTACGACGGCATGAGTATCGAGCTGTAACCACAGGAGCTATCGCGGGCAAGCCTCGCCCCTACGGACAGCGCTACCTGTAGGAGCGAGGCTTGCCCGCGATGAGGCCCGATGAGGCAACACTATCCACGGTTGTTCCCCGGAGAACCGCAATGACTGACACAGCAATGTCCCCCGCCGAATTCGAGCAAGCCCTGCGGGCCAAGGGCGCCTATTACCACATCCACCACCCATATCATGTGGCGATGTACCAGGGCCGGGCGACCCGCGAGCAGATCCAGGGCTGGGTCGCCAACCGCTTCTACTACCAGGTGAACATCCCGCTCAAGGACGCGGCGATTCTCGCCAACTGCCCGGATCGGGAAATTCGTCGCGAGTGGATTCAGCGCCTGCTGGACCACGACGGCGCCCCCGGCGAAGACGGTGGCATCGAGGCCTGGTTGCGCCTGGGGCAAGCGGTCGGTCTCGACCCGGACCAGCTGCGCTCGCAAGAGCTGGTGCTGCCGGGCGTGCGTTTCGCCGTCGATGCCTACGTCAACTTTGCCCGCCGCGCCAGCTGGCAGGAGGCCGCCAGCAGCTCGCTGACCGAGCTGTTCGCACCGCAGATCCACCAGTCGCGTCTCGACAGCTGGCCCCAGCATTACCCGTGGATCGACCCGGCCGGCTATGAATACTTCCGCACCCGCCTGGGCCAGGCGCGGCGCGATGTCGAGCACGGGCTGGCAATCACTCTGCAGCACTACACTACCCGCGCCGGCCAGGAGCGCATGCTGGAAATTCTCCAGTTCAAACTGGACATCCTTTGGAGCATGCTCGACGCCATGAGCATGGCCTATGAACTCAATCGTCCGCCGTATCACAGCGTCACCACAGAACGGGTCTGGCATAAAGGAATCACCCTATGAGCTTCGATCGCAGCAAGACCCCGACCTGGCGTCCCGGCTACCGCTTCCAGTACGAACCGGCGCAGAAGGGCCATGTACTGCTCTACCCTGAAGGCATGATCAAGCTCAACGAGAGCGCCGCGCTGATCGGCGGGTTGATCGACGGCGAACGGGATGTCGCGGCGATCATCCAGACGCTGCAAGTCCAGTTCCCCGACGTGCCCGAACTCGGTGACGACATCGAGCAATTCATGGAGGTCGCCCGTGCACAGCACTGGATCGAACTTGGCTGATTCGCCAGCGCCGATACCGCCCAAGCCGGAAGTCGGCCTGCCGCTGTGGCTGCTGGCCGAGCTGACCTACCGCTGCCCGCTGCAATGCCCGTACTGCTCCAACCCGCTGGATTTCGCCGAGCAGGGCAAGGAGCTGAGCACCGAGCAGTGGCTCAAGGTATTTCGCGAAGCCCGGGAGATGGGCGCCGCGCAGCTGGGCTTTTCCGGTGGCGAACCGCTGGTGCGCCAAGACCTTGCCGAGCTGATCGGCGAGGCGCGCAAGCTGGGTTTCTACACCAACCTGATCACCTCCGGCATCGGCCTGACCGAGCAGAAGATCAGCGACTTCAAGAAGGCCGGGCTCGACCATATCCAGATCAGTTTCCAGGCCAGCGACGAGCAGGTGAACAACCTCCTGGCCGGCTCGAAAAAAGCCTTCGCCCAGAAGCTGGAAATGGCCCGGGCGGTGAAAGCCCACGGCTACCCGATGGTGCTGAACTTCGTCACCCATCGGCACAACATCGATCGAATCGACCGCATCATCGAACTGTGCATCGCCCTGGAAGCCGACTTCGTCGAGCTCGCCACCTGCCAGTTCTACGGCTGGGCCCAGCTCAACCGCGTCGGCCTGCTGCCGACCAAGGAACAACTGGTGCGCGCCGAACGCATCACCAACGAATACCGCGCCAGGCTGGAAGCCGAAGGGCATCCGTGCAAACTGATTTTCGTCACCCCGGACTACTACGAGGAACGCCCGAAAGCCTGTATGAACGGCTGGGGCAGCATCTTCCTCACGGTCACGCCGGACGGCACCGCCCTGCCCTGCCACGGCGCCCGGCAACTGCCCGTGCAATTCCCCAATGTGTGCGACCACAGCATGCAGCACATCTGGTATGACTCCTTCGGCTTCAACCGCTTCCGTGGTTATGACTGGATGCCCGAGCCCTGCCGCTCCTGCGATGAAAAGGAAAAGGACTTCGGTGGCTGCCGCTGCCAGGCCTTCATGCTCACGGGCGATGCCAGCAATGCCGACCCGGTGTGCAGCAAGTCGCCCCATCACGGCGTGATCCTCAAGGCCCGCAAAGAAGCCGAGCACGCCACTCAGACCATCGAACAACTGGCCTTCCGTAATGAACGAAACTCACGCCTCATCGCCAAAGGCTGAATCCTTCAGCGCCGCCCAAGCCGTCGCCGCCGGCATCGATTTCGCCGAGCTGCGGCTCGGCGCCAACGGCCTGTTCTGGAACGAATACCGTCCCGAAGACGCCGCCTGCCGGATCTGGCACTGGCGCGACAACCAGGCCCGCTGCCTGACGCCACAAGGCTTCAGCGTGCGCAGCCGGGTCTATGAATACGGCGGTGGCGCCTTTTGCCTGAGCGATGACGGGCTGGTGTTCGTCAACGAGGCGGACCAGCAGCTCTACCGACAATCCCTGCAAGGCGAAGCGCCGGTAGCCCTGACCTGCGGCGAGTGCCGTTATGGCGACCTGCAGTTCGCCGCCGGCCAGGTGCTGGCAGTGGAAGAGCACAACAACCGGCATTGCCTGGTGACCATCGACTCCGGTAGCGGAAAACGCCAGCTGCTGGCCGAAGGGGCGGACTTCTACGCGGCTCCCACCTTGAGCCCGGACGGCCAGCGCCTGGCATGGATCGAATGGGATCGACCGCATCAGCCCTGGACCTCGACCCGCCTGATGGTCGCCGAGCGCCTGGCCAACGGCCGCTGGGATGACCCTCGGTGCCTGGCTGGTGATCGCGCGGAAGAGTCACTGCAACAGCCGCGCTTCGATGACAGCGGCCGCCTGTATTGCCTGACCGACCGCGCCGGCTTCTGGCAACCCTGGGGTGAAACCCCTAACGGCCTGCAGGCGCTGCCCTGCGCCGCCGCCGATCACGCCCCGGCGCCCTGGCAATTGGGCTGCTGCACCTGGCTGCCGCTGGGCGGCGACAGCTGGCTGGGTACCTGGACGCAAGCCGGTTTTGGCCGTTTGGGGCTGCGCCTGGCCGAGGGTGAGCAACAGGACTTCAGCGGCGACTACAGCCGCTTCCGCAACCTGGCGCTGGATGAACGGTTTATCTACTGCATCACGGCGTCACCTGTGAGTCCGTCCGCGGTGATCGCCATTGACCGCCAATCGCAGCAGGTCAAGGTCCTGGCTGGCGGCGTGGCGCCCTTGCTGCCCGAGCAGATCAGCCGTCCGCAAACCCTGCGTTACCCCAGCGGCCAGGGCGAGGCCCACGGCTTTTTCTACCCGGCCATGAGCGATGACGACCGGCCTCCGCTGGTGGTGTTCATCCACGGCGGCCCCACGTCGGCCTGTTATCCGATACTCGACCCGCGTATCCAGTACTGGGCGCAACGGGGGTTCGCCGTGGCCGACCTGAACTATCGCGGCAGCACCGGCTATGGTCGCGAGTACCGGCAAGCCCTGCACCTGGGCTGGGGCGAAGTGGATGTGGAGGACGCCTGTGCGGTGGTCGTGTATCTGGCCCGACAAGGCCTGATCGATGGCGGCCGGGCGTTCATCCGCGGTGGCAGCGCCGGCGGCTACACCACCCTTTGCGCCCTGGCCTTCGCCGATGTGTTCCGTGCCGGCGCCAGCCTGTATGGCGTCAGTGACCCCGTGGCCCTGGCGCGAGACACCCACAAGTTCGAAGGCGACTACCTGGACTGGCTGATCGGCGACCCCGAACAGGATGCCGAACGCTATAAGGCCCGCACCCCGCTGTTGCATGCCGGCAATATCCGCGTGCCGGTGGTTTTCTTCCAGGGTGAACTCGATGCCGTGGTAGTGCCCCAGCAGACCCGGGACATGCTCAAGGCGTTACAAGACAACGGCATTGCGGCCGAAGCGCACTATTACCCGGACGAGCGCCACGGTTTTCGCAAGGCCGCCAATCAGGCTCACGCCCTGGAACAGGAATGGCTGTTTTATCGGCAGGTAATGGAACAGACGGACGCACCGGAATAATCGCCGTCCAAGGGGAACCAGCCCGCTCCTCTGCGGAGCGGGCGCCAGGCTCAGCGCTTGGCGATGATGTACACCGCATGCACGATGCCCGGGATGTAGCCGCACAGGGTCAGCAGGATATTCAGCCAGAACGCGCCGCCGAACCCCACTTGCAGGAACACGCCCAATGGCGGCAACAGAATGGCGATGATGATGCGGATAAAGTCCATGGGGCAGCTCCAGATAGTAATCGACTCGTACGAGCCTCACCGCTAATCGACCCATGGCGTTCGGCAGGGTTCAATCGATTCTGGCCAAGGGCCAGTTTTTATCCCCAGGCCGGGCGGTGTTTCAGTGCCGGCTCACGCCAGTATTTCAAGGCCGTGCTTCTGCACGATGCTCAGCAGTTTCAACGCCATGCCGCTCGGGTGCTTCTCGCCAGATTCCCACTGCTTCACCGTGGACGCGCTGGTGTTCAGGTAGCGGGCAAAGACCGGCTGGCTGACGTTACTACGCTCGCGCAGCAGCTTGATCTGCTCCGCGGGAATATTCGCCGGTACTGGCGCGATACACGCCTCATCGAACTGGCGCATGGTGGTTTTGCCAATGGCACCGATGGCGTGCAGGGCACTGGCCGACTCGTGTATCGATTCAAGGGCTTCAGTCTTGAATGGCTTGCTCATGTCTGATCTCCACAAACGCTTTCATCTCGAGTAGCTGTTGGACCTGCCAGCCATCCAGCCCTTCGTAGGCCTTGGCCAGCGCGCGGAATGCCTGCAGTTCCTGGTGGCTGATATTGCTCTGGTCCTGCTTGGCGAACAGGAACTGGAACACCCAGTAACGCCGGCCCCTGGCCAGGACGATCGAACGATGGCGGTTGGCGTTCAGGCGTTTTTTCCAGACCCCGCCACCCAAGTCATCAGCCTGGCCTTTGTATAACTCACTGAATGCGGCCAGCAACTGGTCGTCATGGATCAAGGCTTTTTTAGCCGCAACAGCAAAACCTTTGGTTTTGAACAACCTGATTGTCATGGCTTCCCTTCCCAAAAACATACCACCCAGTGGTATATGTATTCAACCCAAGCTGCCCGGTGGTCTTGCGCCCCAGCAGCCCCACCGTCCTGGTGGATGAGCCTAAGGAACCTTGCCTGGATGATGGCCTTCAAGGCCTGATGGCGGTTTTGCAAAAGCCCGAGACAAAAAAACGCCCCGTGCGAAAGATCGGACACGGGGCGATGCGTTATACCGCGAGACGGTTCGGGAATTTCTGTCAGTGCAAGATCGGGTGTGGCGGGACCAAGCCAGGCCTCAAACCACCAGCCCCTTGCGGCATTGCAGCTGCGCGGTGCGTACTCGCGAAAAGGCCCGCGCCAGGCGCAGCAGCATTTCGTCGATGTTGGCCTTGCTCACCGTCAACGCCGGGGTAAAGCGCAGGCAGTCCGGTTGGGTTGCGGCCAGCAACAGACCTTCGTAACGGGCCGCCTTGACCACGGCCTCGGCCGAGTCGTCGGCCAGGCTCAGCCCCCAGAACAATCCCTGCCCACGCAGTTCTCCCTGGGCATAACGATTCGCCAGGCGGGCCAGCCCTTCGCGCAAGTACTGACCGTTGTCCCGCACATGCTCGAGAAAGCTGTTGTCCAGTACGCTATCGAGCACCGTCAGGCCCGCGGCGGTCATCAGCGCATTACCGTGATGGGTGCCGTTCAGCTCACCCACCTCGAAGCAACAGGCCTTGCCACGCGCCAGCAAGGCCGCCAAGGGCACGCCACCACCGAGGCCTTTGCCCAGGGCCACGATGTCGGCGCGCACGCCATAGACTTGTTCGGCCAGCAAGGTGCCGCAGCGGCCGATGCCGGTTTGCACTTCATCCAGGATCAGCAGGATGCCCAGCTCGCGGCACAGGCGTTCGACCCCCTTGAGGTAATGCTCGGTCGCCGGAATCACCCCGGCCTCGCCCTGGATCGGCTCGAGCATGATCGCCACGGTCTGCGCATCCACCGCGGCATGCAAGGCTGGCAGGTCATTGAAGGGAACATGACTGAAACCCGACAGCTGTGGCTCGAAGCGATTGGCGATATGGGTGCTTGCCGACGCCGACATTGCCGCGAAGCTGCGACCATGACAGCTGCCGCTGGCAGTGATGATCTTCGCGGCCCCACCGCGGTGCAGCTGGCCCCATTTGCGGGCCAGCTTGATCGCCGCTTCGCAGGCTTCGCTGCCACTGCTCAGCAGATAGGCCTGGTCGCTGCCGGTGCTGCGGCACAAGCGCTCGCTGAGGTTGAGCATGCCGCGGTTGTAAAAGCCCGAGCCGGGGTTGATCAGTGACTGGGCTTGGGCCGTCAGTGCCTTGACCAGCGCCGAGGGACTATGGCCAAGGCTGTTGGCGGCGTTGCCCTGGACGAAGTCGAGGTAGGCGCGGTCATCGCTGTCCCACAGCCATGAGCCCTGGCCACGTACAAACACTGGGTGGGGTCGCTGGACGCTGGGCATCAGGCACTCACTGGAAAGGTTGTGGCTCATCGGCGACAGGCAGGGCTCGACCGCCAGATCATCAAGGCTCGGCTGAGGGCGGCGCAGGCTGAACAGGTTCATGCGCTCAACCCCTCCAGCGGCAGGCCCAGCAGGCGCGCGGACCAATCCTCGATCAGGCCGGTGCGCATGCGCTTGATCGCGATGTCGCGCCAACGCGACGCCAGTGCCGGACAGTCCACCAGTTTCTTCAAGCCCGCATGCTCCAGAGGTTCTCGATAAAAACAACGCAGGGCCCAGGCCACGGTCAACCCCGGGTAACTGCGCTGGATCAGCTCGAAGGGCTGATCGGCACTGACGAAACCGGGTTTGAGCACCCGGTAGAACCAGCCGCAGCGACCATTGCTTTGCGCCTGTTGCGGCAGGTCGGGGATGCCCCAGCGGTGGCTCAGGCGATAACAGGGCGAACGCGGCTGGCTGACCTGCAGCAGCGCGCCGCCCCAGCGGAACATATCGCCGAGGCAGACCTGTTCCTCGGTCAGGCCGTGGGTAGACAGGTTTTCGCCAAAGGCCGGGGCACACCAGTCGATCTGTGGATAACGCTTGCGCCAGTAGCTGTAGTGTTCGGCGGGGTAATGGTGCAGCGCCCGCTCCGGGCCGGTATGAAAGCGCGGGTCGCCGTGTTCGTCGCTGCCCAGGCCCTGCGGCCATAACCAGAGTCGGTTTGCAACCGGACGTTTGTCCGTATCACTGATCAAACCCTGTCCGAGGTTTTTTGCCTTGCCTATGTAAACACCATCCACGTAAACGGTATTCATCTCGCCTTCTGGCCCTGTAAGCCCTGTGAATAGGGGTTAGACTAGGCTTCTGCGGCCTATCGGGCCATTTCGATTTTCCAGCTTTTTCGATAAGCAGAACTTATGGATTTTAAACAACTGCGTTATTTCGTCGCGGTGTATGAAGAAGGTCACGTGGGACGAGCCGCCGAACGCCTGTCGATCTCCCAACCCGCGCTCTCGCAACAGATCCGTCAGCTGGAACAGAACCTCGATGTCAGCCTGTTCGAGCGCAGCAGCAAGCGCCTGTTGCCGACGCTGGCGGCCCATACCCTGTACAACCATGCCCTGCCCTTGCTCGACGGCATGCAACGGGCTCGTGAAGCCCTGGGCAACTTCAAGGGCCACGCCCTGCGCACGCTGGCGATCGGCGTACTGCAAACCGTGCACAGCAGCCTGGTGCCGCAAATGCTTGAGCGGGTGCGCAAGGCCCAGCCGCATCTGGTGGTGCAGATCTACGAACTGACCGGCCTGGAAATCGAACGGCGCCTGCTCAATGGCTCATTGGATATCGGCATCAGTTATCTGCCGCCGCGCCAGCCAGGGTTGCATGGCGTACAGCTCTACGAAGACGAGTTGACCCTGGTGATTCCTGCCGAACATCCCCTGCGCGAATTCAAGAAGGTCTCCATGAGCCAGGCCGCGGAGCTGCCCATGCTGTTGTTGGGCGAGGAGTTCCAGATACGCCAGATCTGGCAGGCGCAACTGGCCAACCTCGGACGCCGGCCGCAGGTACAGGCGGAGCTGAACAATATGGCGGGGATTCTCGACAGCTTGCCCAACACCCGCCTGGCGACGGTCCTGCCGGGGCGCTCGCGGCAGACCCACAGCCATACGGACCTGTTATGGAAACCGCTGAGCGAACCGAGGGTGCCGTTGAAAGTGGGGCTGGTATGTCGTGATGTGCAGCGTCAGCAGGCAACCCTGGAATTGCTGCGAACCTTGCTGGAAGAAGAGATGAGCGGTCCGGAAGGACGGATGACAGGCCCGGTGACGCTGGAAGGGCTGGGTTGAAGCAGCGCAGATAAAAAACGCGGGCAAAAGAAAACCCCGCCGAAGCGGGGCTTTGCAGACTGTTTCCCTGACATCCTTTTCACTCCACCATCCTGGCGGAATCCTACGTGTCCGTGTTATTGCTTTGCGCTTCCTGCGCGACGTCCATGTGAAATAGATTAGCTCTGGATCCAATCTGCCGATATGGGTGATTAGCAGCACGTCATGTAAGAGAATGCTTACATGACATGCCCATGCTCAGAACTGCGCCGCATCCAGCAGGAACAGTGATTCGCTACCTGCCTTCACCGATGCGCTCAGCGAGTGGATACGCGGCAGCAGACGGGCGAAGTAGAAGCGCGCGGTACCCAGCTTGCTGGCGTAGAAATCGTCTTGCGACTCCTTGCCCTGGGCCGCTTTTGCCATCAACGCCCACATGTAGGCGTACGCCGTGTATCCGAATGCTTGCAGGTATTCGACCGAGGCCGCGCCGATTTCGTTCGGATTGGTCTTGGCCCGGTCCAGCAGCCAGGCAGTCAGTTCGTCCAGGTTATCCAGTGCGTCGTTCAACGGCTTGGTGAACTCGGCCAGATCGGCGCTGGCGGTCGCGGTGAAATGGCGAATCTCGTCAGCGAACAGCTTGTAGAACGCCCCGCCGCTGCCGACGATCTTACGCCCGACCAGGTCCAGCGCCTGGATGCCATTGGTGCCTTCATAAATCTGCGTAATGCGCACATCGCGCACCAGCTGCTCCTGGCCCCATTCACGGATGTAGCCGTGGCCGCCGAAAACCTGCTGGCCGTGAATCGTGGTTTCCAACCCCAGGTCGGTGAGGAAGGCCTTGGCCACCGGCGTCAGCAGGGCCACCAGATCTTCCGCGCGCTTACGCACCAGCGCATCTTCGCTGAACTTCGCGGTATCCAGTTGCATCGCCACATAGGTGGAGAACGCGCGGCCGCCTTCGTTCGCGGCTTTCATGGTCAACAGCATGCGACGCACATCCGGGTGCACGATGATCGGGTCAGCGACCTTGTCCTTGGCTTGCGGGCCAGTCGGCGAACGGCTTTGCAGGCGATCGCGGGCGTATTCCACGGCGTTCTGATAGGAACGCTCGCCCGAGGCCAGGCCTTGGATACCGACGCCCAGACGCTCGTAGTTCATCATGGTGAACATTGCCGCCAGGCCCTTGTTCGGCTCGCCGACGATGTAACCGACGGCTTCGTCGAAGTTCATCACGCAGGTCGCCGAGGCCTGGATGCCCATCTTGTGTTCGATCGAACCGCAGTTGGCCGGGTTGCGCGCCCCCAGGCTGCCGTCGGCGTTGACCAGGAACTTCGGCACCAGGAACAACGAAATGCCCTTCGGCCCCGCCGGTGCGTCCGGCAGCTTGGCCAGCACCAGGTGGATGATGTTCTCGGTCAGGTCGTGCTCACCGCCGGTAATGAAGATCTTGGTGCCGCTGACCTTGTAGGAGCCGTCGGCCTGCGGCTCGGCCTTGGTGCGAATGATGCCCAGGTCGGTACCGGCATGCGGCTCGGTGAGGCACATGGAGCCGGCCCAGACGCCTGCATACATGTTCGGCAGGTAGGCCGCCTTCAATTCTTCGCTGGCGTGGGCATTGATCGACAGGCAGGCGCCTGCGGTCAGCATCGGGTACAGACCAAACGACAGGCTGGCCGAGTTGACCATTTCCTCGACCTGGGCCGATACCGCCTTGGGCATGCCCATGCCGCCGTAGGCTGGATCGCCGCCGACGCCGACCCAGCCGCCTTCGGCGTAAGTCTGATAGGCCTGTGGAAAACCTGCTGGCGTAGTCACCGCGCCGTCGCTCCAATGACAGCCCTCTTCATCGGCGCCGCGGCTCAGCGGGGCGATACTTTTGCCGGTGACTTTGCCGGCTTCCTCAAGAATCGCTTCGACGGTTTCAGCGTCGACGGTGTCGGCCAGAGCAGGCAGTTCGGCCCAGAGTTTGGCGACCTCGAAAACTTCATTGAGGACGAAGCGCATATCGCGCAGGGGCGCTTTGTAGTCAGCCATGGCAAACCTCGCAAGATCTAAACAAGTGGACCCGAACGGCCCCAGTTACGAAAGCTCGAGTGTACCCGAACAACTTTTGCGACACATAGGGTCAACTCATGACTTTAATGTAATTTTTAGTCACCAAAGATCGCGAGCAAACTCACTCCTGCAAATATCTGCAGGAGCAGGCTTGCCCGCAATGGACGATTACATGAAAACCTAGAGCGCAAACAGCTCCGCCGGCAACGTCATCAGGCAGTCACTGCCCGCCTCGATCGCCGCCAGATGGGCCGCGGTACGCGGCAGCAAGCGCTTGAAGTAGAACTCGCAGGTCGCCAGCTTGGCCTGGCAATAATCGGCATCCTCTTCACCGGCGTCGAGCCGGGCCTGGGCCACCAGCGCCATGCGCAGCCACAGGTAGGCGAGAATGATGTAACCGCTGTACATCAGGTAATCCAGCGCCGCGGCGCCGACTTCGTCGGGGTTCTTCATCGCCGCCATCCCGACCTTGGTGGTCAGCGCGCCCCACTGCCGGTTGAGCCCGTCGAGTTGCGTCACATAACCCTTGAGTTGTGGATGCTCGGCATTGGCCGCGCAGAATTTGTGGACGATCTTGGTGAAGCCCATCAGCAACTTGCCCTGACTGCCGAGCACCTTGCGTCCCAGCAGGTCCAGGGCCTGGATGCCGTTGGTGCCCTCATAGATCGGGGCGATGCGGCAGTCGCGCACCAGTTGCTCCATGCCCCATTCGCGAATGAAGCCATGCCCGCCAAACACCTGCATACCGTGGTTGGTCACCTCCAGCCCGGTTTCAGTCATGAAGGCCTTGCAGATCGGCGTCAGGAAAGCCAACAGGTTCTCGGCATCCTGGCGCTGGGTCTCGTCGGCGGCCAGGTGCGCCACATCCAGCAACTGCGCGGTGAAATAGGCCAGGGCGCGATTACCTTCGTTGAAGGCCTTCATGGTCAGCAGCATGCGCCGCACATCGGGGTGGACAATGATCGGGTCGGCGGCCTTGTCCGGCGCCTTCGGCCCGGTCAGGGAGCGCATCTGCAGACGGTCGTTGGCGTACTTGATTGCGCCCTGGAAGCTTGCCTCGCCCAGGCACAGCCCCTGCATCCCGGTACCGAGGCGCGCGTGGTTCATCATGGTGAACATGCAGTTCAGACCCTTGTTGGCCTCACCGATCAGGAATCCCTTGGCGCCATCGAAGTTGAGCACGCAGGTGGCCGAAGCCTTGATGCCCATCTTGTGTTCGATGGAACCGCAGCTCACACCATTGCGCTCACCCGCCTCGCCATCGGCGTTGGGCAAAAACTTGGGCACGATAAACAGCGAAATGCCCTTGGTACCGGCCGGCGCATCCGGCAGCTTGGCCAGCACCAGGTGGATGATGTTTTCACTCATGTCGTGCTCGCCGGCCGAGATGAAAATCTTGCTGCCGGAGACCGCATAGCTGCCGTCGGCCTGGGGCACGGCGCGGGTCTTGATGATGCCCAGGTCGGTGCCGCAATGGGCTTCGGTCAGGCACATGGTGCCAGTCCATTGGCCGGCGGTGAGCTTGCTCAGGTAGGTCTGTTTCTGCTCTTCGCTGCCGTGGGCGTGAATCGCCGACATGCCGCCGTGGGTCAGGCCCGGGTACATGCCCCAGGAAGTGTTGCTGGAGCCAACCATTTCGCTGATCACCAGCCCCAGCGAATGCGGCAGGCCCTGGCCTCCGTAGTTCGGATCCGCCGCCAGGCCGTGCCAGCCGCCTTCTACATACTGGGCGAAAGCCTGCTTGAAGCCTTTTGGCGTAGTAACCACGCCATTGTCGAAATGGCAGCCCTCTTCATCGCCCGGGCGGTTCAACGGCGCCAGCACGTTTTCACAGAATTTCGCCCCTTCTTCTAGGATCGCGGCCACCATGTCCGGGCTGGCATCGATGGCCCCCAGGGCGGCATAGCTGGTGTGAAAGTCGAAGACGTGATCGATCAAAAAGCGCATGTCGCGCAGGGGAGCTTTGTACTCGGGCATGGTCGTTTCTCCGGCAGCAGATCGATCCAACCTACTGCCGCTCATCCGACCTGCCAATCACAGTCCAGACGCTGAATGCGCCGCTATCACTCAACCCGCAGCGGTGTCCATGCGCACCGCGCCACGGCGGTTCTGACCGAAGGCCATGACGCAGTTACGCCCCGCGCCCTTGGCGCTGTACAGCGCCTGGTCGGCAGACTTGAGCACCTCCTCGGGCGAACGGTGCTCCATCTGCCGCTCGGCGACGCCAATACTGACGGTCACCGATACGCTGGATGCCGCGGCCGCACCCCGGCGCTGGCGACCCTGCTGGTCGTCCTGGGGGCGGTTCTCCTGATTGCGCAACTGGATGTTGTAGTTGGCGATGGTCTCGCGAATGACCTCCAGGTGCGGCATGCATTCCTCGAGGGTCTTGCCGGCGAACACCACCGCAAACTCCTCGCCGCCATAACGGTAGGCACGACCGCCGCCACTGACTTTCGACAGTTTGCTGGCCACCAGGCGCAGCACCTGGTCGCCCACATCGTGGCCGTGGGTGTCGTTGAATTTCTTGAAGTGGTCGACGTCACTCATCGCCAGCACATAGTTGCGCCCCAGGCGCTGCATGCGCTCGTTCAAGGCGCGGCGCCCCGGCAAGCCGGTCAGCTCGTCGCGGAAAGCCATCTGGTACGCCTCATGGGCAACGGCCGCGGCGATCATCAGCATCACCTGGCTGCACATGATGTTCAGGGTGAACGGCAGGATGAAGGTCTTGGGCAGCATCCAGAACAGCCCCAGCAGCCCCACCAGCTGCGCCGCATGCAGCGGGCGTGGATTGCGCCAGTACTGGATCGCCAGCAACAGGAAGGCGGCGATAAACACCGGGTACGACAACTGGATCAGGCTCATCCAGGCGCCGTGCAGGGCCGGCCAACGGATTTCCGCCAGCCAGGCCAGCAGCGCCTGGGGATAGCTCTGCTCCAGGCCCAGCGCCACGCTGCCAAAGGCGAGCAATACGGCAAACCGCGCCACCATGTCCTGGAACAGGTGGGTACGCTCCTGCCAGGCCGCAAACAGGCCGAACAGCAGCGGCAGCAGCAAGCAGACCAAGTGGAACACCACGGCCGCATCTTCGCGCACCTTGCCGTTGTCGCGGTAATAGTCGGTCTGGGTATCGAGCAGGAAATAGGCGATGTACACCGTGACCATCAGGAACAGTTCACGCTGGCGCCGGTACACCGCGCAATAAGCGCCGCCGAGCAGCAGCACCAGGGTCGGCAAGACATTGAACAGCGAGGTGAAGAAAACGTTGAGATCCTTGACGTAGGCAGCCGCGAGCCCCGCAAGCAAGAGTAACAATGACGGTAGAAAATGGCTGAAACGTACAGCAGAAGAACGCGGCAAGGTAAAGCTCCGACGCGGTTAAACAGTAGATGGCACTATGCCTTCACCTGGTATGGTTAAACAGCACAAATGTGATGCATGTCACATTGCCACTTCTGTAACGGCAGGGATCGGCTTCTTCTTAACGTTTTAGTCGGATTATTTTCAGATTCATCCCGCGCACAAAAAAGCCGCTTCTCCCGAAGGAGAAGCGGCCTCTGAAGAGATGCCGGTAGGGCTTAGTAAGCCAGGCCGAAATCTTCCTCTTTCATGTCCATCAGGTTGTTGGCGCCCGACAGCATGGCCGCCACGTGAGTGCGGGTGCGCGGCAGGATGCGCTGGAAGTAGAAGCGCGCGGTCTGCAGCTTGGCGGTGTAGAACGCCTCTTCGGTGGTGCCGGCAGCCAGCTTCTCGGCAGCCAGGCGTGCCATGTCGGCCCAGAAGTAAGCCAGGCAGGCATAACCGGAATACATCAGGTAATCCACGGACGCAGCACCGACTTCTTCACGGTCTTTCATGGCCGCCATACCGACCTTCATGGTCAGCTCACCCCATTCCTTGTTCAGTGCAGCCAGCGGTGCGACGAACTCTTTGACCGACTCGTTGCCTTCGTTGCTCTGGCAGAACTTGTGGACGATCTTGGTGAAACCTTTCAGAGCCTCGCCTTGAGTCATCAGCACTTTACGGCCCAGCAAGTCCAGCGCCTGGATGCCGGTGGTGCCTTCGTACAGCATGGAAATGCGGCTGTCGCGAACGTTCTGCTCCATGCCCCACTCGGCGATGAAACCGTGGCCACCGTAGATCTGCACGCCGTGGTTGGCGGATTCGAAACCGACTTCGGTCATGAAGGCCTTGGCGATCGGAGTCATGAAGGCCAGCAGTGCGTCGGCTTTCTTCTTCTCCTCTTCGTCCACGCCGTACTTGACGATGTCGACCTGCTTGGCAGTGAAGTAGACCATGGCCCGGTTGCCTTCGGCGAAAGCCTTCATGGTCAACAGCATGCGACGTACGTCAGGGTGCACGATGATCGGGTCGGCGGCCTTGTCCGGCGCTTTCGGGCCAGTCAGGGAACGCATTTGCAGACGATCGCGAGCGTATTTCAGGCCGCCCTGGAAACCGATCTCGGCGTGGGCCAGGCCTTGCAGCGCGGTACCCAGGCGAGCGGTGTTCATGAAGGTGAACATGCAGTTCAGGCCTTTGTTCGCCGGGCCGATCAGGAAACCGGTGGCCGCGTCGAAGTTCATCACGCAAGTGGCGTTACCGTGGATCCCCATCTTGTGTTCCAGGGAACCGCAGCTCACGGCATTGCGCTGGCCAACAGTGCCATCGGCGTTCGGCAGGAACTTCGGCACGATGAACAGCGAGATGCCTTTGGTGCCAGCCGGTGCATCCGGCAGGCGGGCCAGAACGATATGGACGATGTTGTCGGCCATGTCGTGTTCACCGGCCGAGATGAAGATCTTGGTGCCGGTGACTTTGTAGGAGCCGTCGGCCTGAGGTTCGGCCTTGGTGCGCAGCATGCCCAGGTCGGTGCCGCAGTGCGGTTCGGTCAGGCACATGGTGCCGGTCCACTCGCCGGATACCAGCTTGGTCAGGTAAGCCTCTTGCTGCTCAGGCGTGCCGTGTTCGGAAATGGTGTTCATCGCGCCATGGGACAGGCCTGGGTACATGCCCCACGACCAGTTGGCTTCGCCGACCATTTCGCTGACAGCCAGGCCCAGGGACTCCGGCAGGCCTTGACCGCCATGCTCGACATCATGAGCCAGGCTTGGCCAGCCGCCTTCGACGAATTGCTTGTAGGCCTCTTTGAAGCCAGTCGGGGTCTTAACGCCGGACTCGCTCCAGGTGCAGCCTTCCAGGTCACCCACACGGTTCAGAGGGGCCAGTACCTGCTCACAAAACTTCGCACCTTCCTCGAGGATGGCGTCAACCATGTCTGGAGTAGCGTCCTGGCAAGCCGGCAGGCTCTGATAGTGCGCTTCATAGCCGAGCAGCTCGTCACGAACGAAGCGAATATCACGCAAGGGGGCCTTGTAGTCAGGCATAGCGATAAACCTCTGCTGATGTAACCGGGAATGAACGACCGCGTTGATTTATTGTGGCGGTCAAACAGTTGTTTGAAACATACGTTTACGCCCAAACCTTGTCAAGCGCCACGCAAACACCGTTCGTCATCGATCCTCTGCAGGCCTTGCACGCAAAGGCCCACAGCGAATGCCGTGAAATATTCGGAAGCTGAATAGAGTGTAGGAGCTGGCAGGCCAGCAAGACGGAAGATGGGGCTTTGCAGAGAGTTCTTGCGCGGGTCACCCTGCCCGCAAAAATGGGCAGGGCTACCGAAGGAGGGTCAAGCGTAGGTGTCGATCAGCGTACCGAGCACTTCATCGGCGGCCTTGGCGACTTTCACACCCAGCTCCGCCTGAACCTTGCCCATGGCCATCTCGACCATGTTGCTGGCCAGGTCCGATTGCTGGCTGCGATCGACAGATCGCAGGCGCTCGACTTGTACCTCAGAGGATTGGCTGGCGACAGAACGTTCGATGGTCGTATTGGCGATCTGGCTGGCCGCCTGATCGACACGATTCTGCCCGGTCTGCACGGTACTCAGGCCGGCGTAGAAAGCGGTATTCCCGGAAATTTCCATGGGAGAATTCGACCCTGCAAGGAATGAACAGCGGCTATTGAACCAGACGCGTCAGAAAAAGACCCGTCAAAAACACTAATGGCACAGTGCCTCACCATAGGCAAAATCTAGTCAAGCAGGTCCAGTTGCAGATACTCGGCCACCGCTTCGGCGCTGATCGCCTTCAATCTTGGGACCCGCCCCAGACAAGGTGCGGGCAGGCGCTCCGCCAGCGCGGCGAGGTTCTCCTCGAGCCGCGAAGTCTTCGGCTCGATGATATTGGCCACCCAACCGGCCAGCTGTAATCCGTCCTGGGCAATCGCCTCGGCCGTCAGCAGCGCATGGTTGATACAGCCCAGGCGCACGCCCACCACCAGGATCACCGGCAGATCCAGGGCCATGGCCAGGTCGGACAGGTTGTCCTGATCGGCCAGCGGCACACGCCAGCCGCCGGCTCCTTCGATCAGGGTGAAATCCGCGCCCTTGGCCAGCACCTGGCGCATGGGCGCCAGCAAGGCCTGAACAGTCAGCGCCATGCCAGCCTCGCGGGCCGCCAGATGGGGAGCGATGGCTGGTTCGAAAGCCAGTGGATTGACCTCGTCGTAGGTCAGCGGCAATGAACATTCAGCCAACAGAGCCAAGGCATCGGCGTTACGCAACCCCGCGGGGGTCAGCTCGCAGCCCGAAGCTACAGGTTTCCCGGCCGCGGTGCTCAGTCCCGAGAGCCGCGCGGCATGCAGCAAGCCAGCGGCGACGGTGGTCTTGCCAACATCGGTGTCTGTTCCGGTAACGAAATAGGCTCGGCTCATAGCGGCTTCTCCAATACGGCGTAGACCACCTGGTAGGTCGCGGGCAATCCCTGCGCTTGACGGAACTGTTCGTAGGCGTCGATCAGGCCCTTGATCCGCGCCCGCCCTGTCAGCCCGCCGGGCCGTCCAGGGTTGAGGTTGTGCGCCCCCAGGGCCTTCAACTCATGGGTCAGACTGCGCACATCCGGGTAGTGCAGCACATGCGGACGGGTTTCCAGGCTCAGCACCCGCAAGCCGCTCGCCGCACACAGCTGTTGATACGTGCTGAACTCACGAAAGCGATTGACATGCACCATGCCGTCGACCTGACGCCAACTGTTGCGCAATTCGTACAGCGTACCGACGCACAGGCTGGCAAAGGCCAGCACGCCGCCCGGCTTCAGCACCCGATGCGCCTCGCTGAGAACCGAACGGAAATCCGCGCACCACTGCACCGCCAGGCTGGAGAAAATCAGTTCGCAGCTCTGCCCCTGCAACGGCAAACGCTCGGCATCGCCAGCAATGAAATACTGCGCCCCGCCCAGCGGCCGGGCGTGCTCGAGCATGCCTTCGGCGATGTCCAGCGCCAGCCCTTCGCTGGCCTGGAAACGCTCGCCCAACAGGCGGCTGAAATAACCGGTGCCACAGCCCATGTCCAGCCAGCGGCCAGGCTCGCGGTCTTGCGGCAGACGGCCCAGCAACTCGTTACCGACGTCGCGCTGCAGTTGCGCCACGCTGTCGTAACTGGACGCCGCGCGGGAAAAGGAAGCCGCCACCTGGCGCTTGTCGGGCAAGCTGCCGGGGGGCTTGGGAAGGGACAGATCAGTCATCACCGGACTCATGCAAAAAAGCCTGGATCGCCCCCGCCACACCGTGGGGATCCTCCAGAAGAAACGCGTGGCTGGCCTGCTCAATCAGACCAACTTCGACATCGGGCAACAACGCCAGCAGCTCGCCCGCGGCTTCAGCCGGCACCAGGCCGTCGAGCCCGGCGAACAGATGCAACTGCGGTCCACGAAACGCCTGCAAGGCATGGCGGGTATCCAGCTGCGCCAGCAACTCCAGGCCGGCCATCAACACCGCACCCGAGGTATGCGGCGCACCGCCCGACAGCAAGCGCGACAGGCCGCGCGGATCTTCGGCGCCCTGGGCACACAACAGGCTGAAGCGCTTGAGGGTGGTGCGTGGGTCGGCGTTACAGCCGGCCAGAAACCCGTCGAAGGTCTCCCCCGGCATTGCGCTTGCCCACTCGGCATGCGCCACGAAACTGGGGTTGCTGGCCAGGGTCAGCAGACCGCAGCAGCGCTCGCCACGACGCGCCGCCAGCTCGGAAGCCAGCATGCCGCCCAGCGACCAGCCACCGAGCCAGGCGTTGTCCGGCACACTGGCGTCCAGTTCGTCGAGCCACTCATTCAGGTCGCTGGACTCCAGCTCCGGCAACGGCTCGATCTCGACCCGCAGGTGTTCGTCCAGCCCCTGCAGAGCCGCCGCCAAGGGCTCCAGCGGCGATACGCCAAGGCCCCAACCAGGCAGCAGAATCAGTCGATCACGCATGGCTTGGCTCCGGTCCCGGTTCGCTAAAACAATCCGCCAGTGCATTCAACAATAGCTGGACCTGAGCCTCACTATGGGCGGCGGACAGGGTCACCCGCAAGCGGGCGCTCCCCGTGGGCACGGTAGGCGGACGAATCGCGGTGACCATCAGGCCGCGCTCGCGCAGCATCTGCGACAGGCGAATCGCCCGCGCACTGTCGCCGATCAGGATCGGCTGGATCGGCGTAAAGCTGTCCATCAGGGTCAGCCCGATATGCTCGGCGCCCTGGCGGAACTGGCGGATCAGGGTATTCAGGTGTTCACGCCGCCAGTGCTCGCTGCGCAGCAACTCCAGGCTTTTCAGGGTGGCGCAGGCCAGGGCCGGCGGCTGGCTGGTGGTATAGATGTAGGGACGGGCGAACTGGATCAGGCTTTCGATCAGTTCCTCGCTGCCCGCGACAAAGGCGCCAGCGGTGCCGAACGCCTTGCCGAGGGTGCCCACCAAGACCGGCACCTCTTCCTGGCTCAAGCCGAAGTGCTCGACGATCCCTGCGCCGTTGGCCCCCAGCGGCCCGAAGCCATGGGCGTCGTCGACCATCAGCCAGGCGCCCTTGGCCCGGGTTTCGCGAGCCAGCGCCGGCAGGTCGGCCAGGTCGCCGTCCATGCTGAACACACCATCGGTGACCACCAGGGTATTGCCGGTGGCTTTCTCCAGGCGCTTGGCCAGGCTCTCGGCATCGTTGTGCAGGTAACGGTTGAAGCGCGCACCGGACAGCAGGCCGGCATCCAGCAATGACGCGTGGTTGAGGCGGTCTTCCAGCACCGTGTCGCCCTGCCCCACCAGCGCGGTGACCGCGCCGAGATTGGCCATGTAACCGGTGGTGAACAGCAATGCCCGCGGGCGGCCGGTGAACTCGGCCAGGGCTTCTTCCAATTGATGGTGGGGCGTGCTGTGGCCAATCACCAGGTGCGAGGCGCCACCGCCCACGCCCCAGCGGGACGCACCGGCGCGCCAGGCTTCGATCACTTGCGGGTGATTGGCCAGGCCCAGGTAATCGTTGTTGCAGAACGCCAGCAACGGCTGGCCGTCGACCACTACTTGTGGCCCTTGCGGGCTTTCCAGCAGTGGGCGCTGACGATAGAGATTTTCGGCACGACGGGCAGCGAGACGCGCGCGGAGATCGAAAGACATGCAGGCCTCGCAGGCAAGAAAAGAAACATCATCCTTGTAGGAGCGGGGCTTGCCCGCGATCCAGACACCTCTGTGTCCCTGGGCTCACGCGGTGAACCATTCGCGGGCAAGCCTCGCTCCTACAGAGGCAGCAGATCAGACGGCGGCGTTGTAGAACTGCTCGCTGCTCTTCTGCTCCACCAGCGCCTGCTCGATGGCGGCCTGGTGCACCTCGTCGGCATGCTCTTCGCGGGCTTCCGGCTGGATGCCCAGGCGCGCGAACAGTTGCATGTCCTTGTCGGCCTGCGGGTTGGCGGTGGTCAGCAGTTTCTCGCCGTAGAAAATCGAGTTGGCACCGGCGAAGAACGCCAGGGCCTGCATCTGCTCGTTCATCGCTTCGCGGCCGGCGGACAGGCGCACATGGGATTTCGGCATCAGGATACGAGCCACGGCAAGCATGCGGATGAAGTCGAACGGGTCGACGTCCTCGGAGTTTTCCAGCGGCGTGCCGGCCACTTTCACCAGCATGTTGATCGGCACCGACTCCGGGTGCTCCGGCAGGTTGGCCAACTGGATCAGCAGGCCGGCGCGGTCATCGAGGGACTCGCCCATGCCGAGGATGCCGCCGGAGCAGATCTTCATCCCGGCATCGCGCACGTAGGCCAGGGTTTGCAGGCGTTCACTGTAGGTGCGGGTGGTGATGATGCTGCCGTAGAACTCCGGCGAGGTATCGAGGTTGTGGTTGTAGTAGTCCAGGCCGGCCTTGGCCAGCGCTTCGGTCTGGTCCTGGTCCAGGCGACCGAGGGTCATGCAGGTTTCCAGGCCCATGGCCTTCACGCCCTTGACCATTTCCAGCACGTACGGCATGTCTTTGGCCGACGGGTGTTTCCAGGCCGCGCCCATGCAGAAACGGGTCGAACCTATGGCCTTGGCGCGCGCGGCCTCTTCGAGGACCTTCTGCACTTCCATCAGTTTTTCTTTTTCCAGGCCGGTGTTGTAGTGACCGGACTGCGGACAATATTTGCAATCTTCCGGGCAGGCGCCGGTCTTGATCGACAACAGGGTAGAAACCTGGACGCGGTTGGCGTCGAAATGCGCGCGGTGCACCGTCTGCGCCTGGAACAGCAAGTCATTGAACGGCTGGACGAAGAGGGCTTTGACTTCAGCCAAAGTCCAGTCATGACGCAGATTGGCGGTGGTGCTGGCGCTCATGGGCGATTCCTTGATTATGCTTGGCAAGCGGCTGCGGGAAGGCAATACCCACAGCCGCGACACGGATGTTGGGCATATTTAAGGAAGCGCCATGCAGTGTCAACCACATTACCAAGGACCGGTTTACATCTGGTTAAAAAACAAACAAACCTGTTTACTCTGCGACGAGCCGACCGACACCCCCCAAGCCATTTGCACCGCCTGCGAAACCGAACTGCCGTGGCTCGGCGATCATTGCCAGGTGTGCGCCCTGCCCTTGCCCGCGGCCGGCCTGACCTGCGGCCAGTGCCTCAAGCGACCGCCCGCCTTCGCCCAGGTGGTGGCGCCCTGGCGTTATGGCTTTCCGGTCGACAGCCTGGTCAGCCGTTTCAAGCACAACGGCAAATGGCCCTTTGGCCGTCTTTTGGCCGAACTTCTCGCGCAATCGCTGCAACATCGCTTTGCCGAGGACCTGGCGCAACCCGACGCCCTGCTGCCGGTGCCCCTGGCCCGCAAGCGCCTGCGCCAACGCGGCTATAACCAGGCGGCGATGCTCGCGCGCTGGCTGGGCGAGATCCTGCAAATCCCCTGTGACGAAACCTCGTTGCAGCGCACCCAGGACACGCCATCGCAGCAGGGCCTGGATGCCAGGGCGCGGCACCGCAACCTGCACCACGCCTTCGCCCTGCTGCCCGAGGCGGTGGTCCATGGCCGGCACCTGGCGCTGGTGGACGATGTGCTCACCACCGGCGCGACCGCCCACGCCCTGGCGCGGCTGCTGCTCAAGGCCGGGGCGCGGCGGGTAGACGTCTATTGCCTGGCACGCACGCCAAAACCCGGCGAGCCCGACTGAACTTGACTCTCGCCCCTCAAGCCGCAAACTCCCTTTCCATTCCCAGCGTTCAAAGCGTTCAGCCATGCCCTTGCCCACCTTGTTGACCCAGCACATCGCCCGTCGCCCGCAGCGCATTGCCCTGCTGCAGCACATCGCCGAACAGGGCTCGATCACCCGTGCCGCGAAAAGCGCCGGCCTGAGTTACAAGGCGGCCTGGGACGCCATCGACGAGTTGAACAACCTGGCGCAAAAGCCCCTGGTCGAACGCAGTGTCGGCGGCAAAGGCGGCGGTGGCGCCAGGCTCTCCGTCGAAGGCGAACGGGTGCTGCGCCTCTACCAGCGCCTGCAGGTCTTGCAGGCCCAGGTGCTGGAAGCCGCCGAAGACGCCGCCGACCTCGATCTGCTGGGGCGCCTGATGCTCCGCACCAGCGCCCGCAACCAGTTGCACGGCACGGTGCTGGCGATCGAAGCGCAGGGGCGCAACGATCTGATACGACTGGCGCTCGCAGAAGACCTGGCGATCCAGGCGCAGATCACCCATGACAGCACCCTGCACCTGGAATTGGAGCCCGGCACAGGCGTCGTGGCGTTGATCAAGGCCGGCTGGCTGGAATTGCTGGCTATCGATCAGCCCGCAACACCCGGACACAATTGTCTGCTGGGCACCCTGGAAGCGATCCTCGACGCCGAAGACGGCCCCAGCGAAATCAGAATCGCCCTGCCCAGCGGCCAGACGCTCTGTGCCCTGGCCGAACCGCTGCACCTGCGACACCTTGGCTTGAGCGCCGGCCAGCCGGTAAGGGTGCAGTTCTCGCCGTCCAACGTGCTGCTCGGCACGCCGCTCTAGGTTTCTATCGCCGCGCAATGCTTGCGGCGCTGCAACATGTTCGTCATCGACGCTGATTAAGGTGGCTGCAAAATCCTGCAGGAAGCCTGTGATGAGCCTATTAGAAGAAGACCAACCTACCGACCTCGAAAAGATGGTCGGCCTCAGCCGCCGTGGTTTCATCAGCGCCGGTGCCCTGTGCGGCGCGGCCATGTTCCTCGGTGGCAACCTGCTGAGCCGCAGCGTGCTGGCCGCCAGCGTCAGCGCCGGTTCCAGCAAGCTGCTGGGCTTTGAAGGCATTGCCGCCGCCACCAGCGACACCATCACCCTGCCGCCGGGCTACAAGTCTTCGGTGCTGATCAGCTGGGGCCAGCCCCTGCAGAAGAACGGCCCGGCGTTCGACCCGAGTGGCAATGGCACCGCCGCGGCCCAGGAGGTCCAGTTCGGTGACAACAACGACGGCATGAGCCTGTTCGCCTTCCCGGACGACAAGAATCGCGCACTGATGGCGATCAACAACGAATACACCAACTACCGCTACCTCTACCCCCACGGCGGCATGCCGCAGTCGGCGGAAGACGTGCGCAAGGCCCTGGCCAGCGAAGGCGTGTCGGTGATCGAAGTACAGCGCCGCAGCGGCCAATGGCAGTTCGTCCAGGGCTCGCGCTACAACCGGCGCATCCACGGCAACGCGCCGATTCGCCTGAGCGGCCCTGCCGCTGGCCACGCGCTGATGAAAACCAGCGCCGACAAGAGCGGCCGCAAAGTCCTCGGCACCTTCCAGAACTGCGCCAACGGCAAGACGCCATGGGGCACCTACCTGACCTGTGAAGAGAACTTCACCGACTGCTTCGGCAGCAGCAACGCCCAGCAGACCTTCGATGCCGCGCAGAAACGCTATGGCGCCTCGGCGAGCAGCCGCGACATCAACTGGCATCAGTTCGACCCGCGCTTCGACCTGGCGAAAAACCCCAACGAACTCAACCGTCACGGCTGGGTCGTGGAGATCGACCCATTCGACCCGCAGTCCAAGCCGATCAAGCGCACCGCCCTGGGCCGCTTCAAGCATGAAAACGCCGCCCTGGCCGAAACCCGCGACGGACGCGCCGTGGTCTACATGGGCGACGACGAGCGTGGCGAGTTCATCTACAAGTTCGTCAGCCGCGACCGCATCAACCACCGCAACCCCAAGGCCAACCGCGACCTGCTGGACCACGGCACCCTGTACGTGGCGATCTTCGACAACGGCGACGGCAACCCGGACCACCCGAAAGGCAAGGGCAAATGGGTCGAGCTGAGCCATGGCAAGAACGGCATCGACGCCAGCAGCGGTTTCGCCGACCAGGCCGAAGTGCTGATCCACGCCCGCCTCGCGGCCAGCGTGGTCAAGGCCACACGCATGGACCGCCCGGAATGGATCGTGGTCAGCCCGAAGGACGGCCAGGTCTACTGCACCCTGACCAACAACTCCAAACGTGGCGAAGACGGCCAGCCAGTGGGCGGCCCGAACCCGCGGGAGAAAAACGTCTACGGGCAGATCCTGCGCTGGCAGACCGCCCGTGGCGACCACGGTTCTATGGACTTCACCTGGGACCTGTTCGTGGTCGCCGGCAACCCGGCCGTGCATGCCGGCCAGCCCAAAGGCGGCTCGTCGAACATCACCCCGCAGAACATGTTCAACAGCCCCGACGGCCTGGGTTTCGACAAGGCCGGCCGGTTGTGGATCCTCACCGACGGCGACTCCAGCAACACCGGCGACTTCGCCGGCATGGGCAACAACCAGATGCTCTGCGCTGACCCGGACTCCGGTGAAATCCGTCGCTTCATGGTCGGGCCGGTGGGCTGCGAAGTCACTGGCATCACCTTCTCGCCGGATCAGCGGAGCCTGTTCGTGGGCATCCAGCACCCGGGCGAGAACGGCGGTTCGACCTTCCCCGAGCACCTGCCCAACGGCAAGCCGCGTTCCTCGGTGATGGTGATCACCCGGGAAGACGGCGGTATCGTCGGCGCCTGATAGACCGCTTCGCGGGCAAGCCTTGCTCCTACAGATCCGTGTAGGGGCGAGCTTGCCCGCGATAGCGCCCTCGCAGTCACCACCTGTCATCCTTCGTGCGCTACCATGCTTGGCCGGACGCAGCAGCCTGCTGCGCGCAGGAGCCAGCATGTCTCACCCGTTCGAAACCCTTACCCCTGATCTAGTCCTCAATGCCGTCGAAAGCATCGGTTTTCTCAGCGACGCCCGTGTCCTGGCACTCAACAGTTACGAAAACCGTGTCTACCAGGTCGGCATCGAAGACAGCGAGCCGCTGATCGCCAAGTTCTACCGCCCGCAGCGCTGGACCAACGAGGCGATCCTCGAAGAACACCGCTTCACCTTCGAACTCGCCGAGTGCGAAGTGCCGGTGGTGGCGCCTCTGATTCACCAGGGCGAAAGCCTGTTCGAGCATGAAGGCTTCCGCTTTACTCTGTTCCCACGCCGTGGCGGCCGGGCGCCGGAACCCGGCAACCTCGACCAGCTGTATCGCCTGGGGCAATTGCTCGGCCGCCTGCATGCGGTCGGCGCCACACGCCCGTTCGAGCATCGCGAAGCGCTGGGGGTGAAGAACTTCGGCCACGATTCGCTGACCACCCTGCTGGAAGGCGACTTCGTGCCCAAGAGCCTGCTACCGGCCTATGAGTCGGTGGCCCGCGACCTGCTCAAGCGGGTGGAAGAGGTCTACCAGGCCACGCCGCACCAGAACATCCGCATGCACGGCGACTGCCATCCCGGCAACATGATGTGCCGCGACGAGGTGTTCCATATCGTCGACCTCGACGACTGCCGCATGGGCCCGGCGGTGCAGGACCTGTGGATGATGCTCGCCGGCGATCGCCAGGAATGCCTGGGGCAGCTGTCGGAACTGATGGATGGCTACAGCGAGTTCCACGACTTCGACCCGCGCGAACTGGCATTGATCGAACCACTGCGCGCCCTGCGCCTGATGCACTACAGCGCCTGGCTGGCCCGGCGCTGGGACGACCCGGCGTTCCCACGCAGCTTCCCCTGGTTCGGCAGCGAGCGTTATTGGGGCGACCAGGTGCTGGCGTTGCGCGAGCAACTCTCGGCGCTCAACGAAGAACCGCTGAAGCTGTTCTGACCCCAAGCCCTGATCCGACCTGTAGAAGCGAGGCTGGCCCGCGATAGCCTCGCCTCGATGAGTCTGATGCACCGCGGCGTCTTGATCGCGGGCAAGCCTCGCTCCTGCAGAAGCCGGATCGATCACAACAGCGGGGTCACCGGAATGACGCCGAGAAAGACACGGCCTGACAAACCTCCTTACAATCCCTCTCTTTGTTAGCTGCCTAAGCAAGGATTCTGCATGCAAGCCGCCAACCCGCGTCGCGGGTACATCCTGGGCCTGAGCGCCTACATCATCTGGGGCCTGTTCCCGATCTACTTCAAAGCCATCGCCAACGTGCCCGCCGTGGAAATCATCATCCACCGGGTGCTCTGGTCCGCGCTGTTCGGCGCGCTGCTGCTGATGGTCTGGAAGCATCCCGGCTGGTGGCGCGAGTTGCGGGACAACCCCAGGCGCCTGGCGATCCTGGCCCTGAGCGGCACCCTGATCGCGGCCAACTGGCTGACCTATGTCTGGTCGGTGAACAACGGGCGCATGCTCGAAGCCAGCCTGGGTTACTACATCAACCCGCTGGTGAACGTGCTGCTGGGCATGCTGATCCTCGGTGAGCGGCTGCGGCGCATGCAGTGGCTCGCAGTGGGCCTGGCGGCGGTGGGCGTGGCGCAGCAGGTGTGGCAGGTCGGCAGCCTGCCCTGGGTTTCCCTGGTGCTGGCGCTGACCTTCGGTTTCTACGGACTGATCCGCAAGCAGGCACCGGTCAAGGCGCTACCGGGGCTGGTGGTGGAAACCTGGATGCTGGTGCCGATCGCCCTCGCCTGGCTCTTGTTCAACCCCACCGCCACCAGTGCCCAGGCGGCCTTCTGGACCAGCTCCGAGGCCTGGTGGCTGGTGGCGGCGGGCCCGGTCACCCTGGTGCCGCTGGTGTGCTTCAATGCCGCCGCCCGTCACCTGCCCTACACCACCCTGGGCTTCTTGCAGTACCTGGCGCCGACCCTGGTGCTGCTGCAGGCGGTACTGCTGTTCGGCGAACACCTGTCGTCGAGCACCCTGGTGGCATTCATGTTTATCTGGGCCGGCCTGGCGGTGTACAGCGTGGATGCCTGGTTGAGCCTGCGCAAACGCAACTGATCATTAAACGTACAAAGCGCTGCAGGCCACGGTTGGCGTGGCCTGCATCTATCCTTCCCAAGGTTATCCACAGCGTGATCCCCGCCGTTTGTGCACAAGCCCTTGAAACTGCTGGTTTTTTGATCAGATTCCGCAAAGCCTTGACCGGCTTGGGCTGGCGCCAGGTCTCTACAGGTTATCCACAGGCGCATGCACGCTAAAACTGGATAACCCGCCCTTTCAGGTTCACACCTCGCTGCGCAGCACCAACTCCACCATCAGGTCATCCGCCAGGGTTTCCAGGCGCGACTGCAGGACATCGAGGGACAAGGTCAGCGGCACCGCCAGGATCGCTTCGGCGTGGAACAGCGGCTCGCTGCTCATGGGGGCCGGGCGCACTTCGGTCACCAGCCGCTCCAGGTTCACCCCCTGCTCGCTCAACAGGCGGGTGATGTCGCGCACGATGCCCGGCCGGTCGTTGCCCACCAGTTCCATGGCGATCGGCTTCCAGGTGCAGGATTGTTCGATGCCGCTTTCGGCGATCAGCACCCGAATGCCCTGGGCCGCCAAGCCTTGCAGCGCGTCCACCAGCTCGTCATAGGCTTCGGCCGGCACGCCGACCCGCAGAATGCCGGCGAACTGCCCGGCCATCCGCGACATGCGGCTCTCCAGCCAGTTGCCGCCGTGCGCGGCGATGCATTGGGCGATGCGCTCGACCTGTCCGGGCTTGTCCGGGGCGAATACGGTGAGTACGAGGTGGTCCATGGCGCAACCCTCTGTCAGGACTTTTGTTGTAGAAGGTCAAGTATAGGCAAGCCGCAGGGTCGCCGCGGCCCGGCAGGAGCGACGCCTGCTTGCGACAAGAATCACCCGGCCGGCATCGTTGGGACTGTCAGGATGCCATCGCAAGCAAGCTTCGCTCCTACAAGGAAAAAAGGGGCTTGAGACAAATCGTGTACATGTTTTTAGAATTCTATGGAACAATCCGCAAGTTTTTTGAGAACATCCCGTTCCCCAGCGTGACCGTGCCGCGAACTTGAGTCGCGGAACGACGTATTTAGTCTAATTTTCACAACCGCAACTCATCATGTAGTATGCCGCAGCGTGCACTACATAACGTTGGATCGATGTCTGCCAAGGCGCAGTCGCAACCCTGAAAGCCCTGTCAGCAAGGCTCCGAGCCGTTGATTGGAACCATCCCAGCCGCCCGCGATGGCATGTACTGGTAGAGGGGTTTGTGGTTTAAATGGCCAGAGGCTTCATTGTCAATTTGAAGAGCTGAAAAGCGAAATAGCTGAGCAGAGTGAGGCAAGCAATGACTGAACACGTTCAAGTCGGTGGCCTGCAGGTCGCCAAAGTCCTGTTCGACTTCGTGAACAACGAAGCCATTCCCGGTACCGGCCTCACCGCCGACACGTTCTGGGCCGGCGCCGACAAGGTCATCCACGACCTGGCACCGAAGAACAAAGCCCTACTCGCCAAACGCGACGATTTCCAGGCGCGTATCGATGCCTGGCACCAAGCCCGTAGAGCTCCTGAGAAAGCCCAGGCCCACGACCCGATCGCCTACAAAGCCTTCCTGCAAGACATCGGTTACCTGCTGCCAGAAGCGGCGGACTTCCAGGCCACGACGCAAAACGTCGATGACGAGATCGCCCGCATGGCCGGTCCGCAGCTGGTGGTCCCGGTGATGAATGCCCGCTTCGCCCTCAACGCCTCCAACGCCCGCTGGGGCTCGCTGTACGACGCGCTCTATGGCACCGACGCCATCAGCGAAGCCGATGGCGCGGAAAAAGGCAAAGGCTACAACAAGGTGCGCGGCGACAAAGTCATCGCCTTCGCCCGCGCCTTCCTCGACGAAGCCGCGCCATTGGCCGCCGGCTCCCATGTCGACTCCACCGGCTACAAGATTGTCGACGGCAAGCTGGTGGTCGCCCTCAAGGGTGGCAGCAACAGCGGCCTGCGCGACGACGCCCAACTGATCGGCTACCACGGCGATGCCGCAGCACCGACCGCGGTCCTGCTGAAACACAACGGCCTGCATTTCGAAATCCAGATCGACGCCAGCAGCCCGGTTGGCCAGACCGACGCCGCCGGCGTCAAGGACGTGCTGATGGAAGCCGCCCTGACCACCATCATGGACTGCGAAGACTCGGTCGCCGCCGTCGACGCCGACGACAAGGTGGTGATCTACCGCAACTGGCTCGGCCTGATGAAGGGCGACCTGGCCGAAGAAGTGGCCAAGGGCGGCAAGACCTTCACCCGCACCATGAACGCCGACCGCGAATACACGGCGCCCAACGGCGGCAGTGTGAAGCTGCACGGCCGTTCGCTGTTGTTCGTGCGCAACGTGGGTCACCTGATGACCATCGACGCGATCCTCGACAGCCAAGGCAACGAAGTGCCGGAAGGCATCCTCGATGGCCTGGTCACCAGCCTCGCGGCGATCCACAACCTCAACGGCAACACCTCGCGCACCAACAGCCGCACCGGCTCGGTGTACATCGTGAAGCCGAAGATGCACGGCCCGGAAGAAGCCGCCTTCACCAACGAGTTGTTCGGGCGCATCGAAGACGTGCTGGAACTGCCGCGCAATACCCTGAAAGTCGGGATCATGGACGAGGAGCGCCGCACCACGGTCAACCTCAAGGCCTGCATCAAGGCCGCCAGCGAGCGCGTAGTGTTCATCAACACCGGCTTCCTCGACCGTACCGGCGACGAAATCCACACCTCCATGGAAGCCGGCGCCGTGGTGCGCAAGGCCGAGATGAAGGCCGCCAAGTGGATCGGCGCCTACGAGAACTGGAACGTCGATATCGGCCTGAGCACCGGCCTGCAAGGCCGCGCGCAGATCGGTAAAGGCATGTGGGCCATGCCGGACCTGATGGCCGCCATGCTCGAACAGAAAATCGCCCACCCGCTGGCCGGCGCCAACACCGCCTGGGTACCCTCGCCCACCGCCGCGGCCCTGCACGCCCTGCACTACCACAAGGTCGATGTGTTCGCCCGCCAGGCCGAGCTGGCCAAGCGCGCCCGCGCCTCGGTGGACGACATCCTGACCATCCCGCTGGCCAGCAACACCAACTGGTCGGCCGAAGAGATCAAGAACGAACTGGACAACAACGCCCAGGGCATTCTCGGTTACGTGGTGCGCTGGATCGACCAGGGCGTCGGCTGTTCCAAGGTGCCGGACATCAACGATGTCGGCCTGATGGAAGACCGCGCCACCCTGCGTATTTCCAGCCAGCACATCGCCAACTGGCTGCGCCATGGCGTCGTCACCCAAGCCCAGGTCATGGAAAGCCTCAAGCGCATGGCGCCCGTGGTGGACCGGCAGAACGCCGGCGACACCCTGTACCGTCCTCTGGCACCGAACTTCGACAGCAACATCGCCTTCCAGGCGGCGGTCGAACTGGTGATCGAAGGCACCAAGCAGCCCAACGGCTACACCGAGCCGGTGCTGCACCGTCGTCGTCGCGAGTTCAAGGCCCACAACGGCCTGTGATCCTGCGTTGACGCGGTAAAGAAAAAGCCCTGGTCGCGAGACCAGGGCTTTTGTGTTTCTGCCGGGGAATCTTATCGCGAGCAAGCTCGCTCCTACAGGGGACACCCTGCTCCTAGCGCACCACTCCCAGCTCATGCTTGACCAGCGCCAGCAGCTTGCCGGTGTCGATCGGCTTGAGCAGGAAGTCCACCACGCTCAGGTGCATGGCCGCGATGGCGTCACGCACATCGGCATCCCCGGAAATGATAATGATCGGCAACGCCGCCCGCTCCGATTCGCGCACCTGGCGTATCAGATCCAGGCCGTTGCAGGGGGCCATGCGCAGGTCGGTGATCAGCAGTCCGATCGATTTGTTCGAGTTCAACAGTTCCAGTGCTGCCTTGCCACTGGCTGCGGTCATGCAGCGAATGCCATCCAGTCCGAGAATCTCCGACAGCAACTCACGGGCATCCTTGTCATCATCGGCGATCAACACGCGCTGGGGCGGCAGATCGGGCTCGAGCATCACGGCGTTCAACGCCTCGCGCTCGGCATCACTCAAAATATCGTGGTCGGACATGGCTTTCTCTACATATTCAAATCGATCCCCTAGCACAGTGGTCAGACATCGCTAAGCAGGCCTCCAATGTGCACTTCGTCGGATTTTTTTCCAAGAGGCCGGATAAGTACTTTTTTCACAGTTTTGACACCTGCTTGAAGCGAATTAACAGGTGCAGAGCCGCTACCTAGACTTACGTCCAATGGGCACCTGGCAGCGTGGGACCGACCATGACCCAAGACCCGACCACGACAAATCCAAAAAGACTGCGGTAATGGTTATGAGTAAAGCGGATGCCTTCACCCAGGCAGGGAAAACCGCGGTGTTGCAGAACATCCACGGCACGATGCAGTTTCTCCAGCGGTTCCCCCCCTTCAATCAGATGGAAAACGCTCACCTGGCGTATCTGGTCGAGCAATGCCAACTGCGTTTCTACGGCCCCGGCGAAAGCATCATCAAACCCGCCGACGGACCGGTCGAACACTTCTATATCGTCAAGCAGGGCCGGGTGGTCGGCGAGCGCCAGCACGCCCTCAAGGGCGGTACCGAAACCACCTTCGAGATCACCGCAGGCGAGTGTTTCCCCCTCGCCGCGCTGCTGGGCGAGCGCGCCACCCGCACCGAACACCTGGCGGCCGAGGACACCTTCTGCCTGCAACTGAACAAGCCGGCCTTCATCAAGCTGTTCGCCCTTTGCGCGGTGTTTCGCGATTTCGCCTTGCGCGGCGTCAGCAGCCTGCTGGACCAGGTCAACCAGCAGGTCCAGCAAAAAGCCGTGGAAACCCTCGGCACCCAATACTCCCTCAACACCCGGCTGGGCGAACTGGCGATGCGCCACCCAGTGACCTGCAGCCCGTCCACCCCACTGCGCGAAGCCGTGAGCCTGATGCACGACCAGCAGGTCGGCAGCATCGTGGTGGTGGATGAACACAAGGCGCCGCTCGGCATCTTCACCCTGCGCGACCTGCGCCAGGTGGTGGCCGACGGCACCAGCGACTTCAACCAGGGTATCGAACGGCACATGACCCAGGCGCCGTTCGCCCTCTCGCCGGACCACAGCGCATTCGACGCCGCCATCGCCATGACCGAACGGCACATCGCCCACGTCTGCCTGGTCAAAGAGCAGCGCCTGTGCGGCGTGGTTTCCGAGCGCGACCTGTTTTCCCTGCAACGGGTCGACCTGGTGCACCTCGCGCGGACCATCCGCAACGCGCCACGGATCGACAACCTGGTGGCGATTCGCGGCGAGATCGGCCAGCTGGTGGAGCGCATGCTCGCCCACGGCGCGTCCTCGACCCAGATCACCCACATCATCACCCTGCTCAACGACCACACCGTGTGCCGGGTCATCGAGCTGACCCTGGCCGACAAGGGCGACCCCGGCGTGCCGTTCAGCTGGCTGTGTTTCGGCAGCGAAGGCCGGCGCGAGCAGACCCTGCACACAGACCAGGACAACGGCATCCTGTTCGAAGCGCGCGACGCGGCTCATGCGGCAGAGATTCGCGGCAAGCTGCTGCCCCTGGCGCAGCAGATCAACCAGAGCCTGGCGCTGTGCGGCTTCACCCTGTGCAAGGGCAACATCATGGCCGGCAACCCCGAGCTGTGCCTGTCCCGCGCCGAGTGGGCACGGCGCTTCGCCGCCTTCATCCGTGAGGCCACGCCGGAGAACCTGCTAGGTTCGAGCATCTATTTCGACCTGCGGGTGGTCTGGGGCGACGAGCAGGGCTGCGCGCAACTGCGCCTCGGCATCCTCGACCAGGTCGGCGACAACCGCCTGTTCCAGCGCATGATGGCCGAGAACGCGCTGCGCCAGCGCCCGCCGGTGGGGCGTTTTCGCGAGTTCGTCCTGGCCAGGAAAAATGGCGAAAAAGCCACCCTCGACCTCAAGGTCCAGGGCCTCACCCCCTTCGTCGACGGTGCGCGCCTGCTGGCCCTGGCCAATGGCATCGATGCCAACAACACCCTGGAGCGCCTGCGCCAGCTGGTGGCCAGGGAAGTCATCGAAACCCTTGACGGCGCCGCGTATGAAGAGGCTTATCACTTCATCCAGCAGACCCGCATGCAACAGCACCAATTGCAGACCCGGCAGAACCTGCCCTACTCCAACCGCGTCGACCCGGACAGCCTCAATCACCTGGACCGGCGGATCCTGCGCGAGTCGATGCGCCAGGCCCAGCGCCTGCAAAGCAGCCTGGCGCTGAGGTATCAGCTATGAGCCTGTTCGCCTGGTTGCGCCCGGCCAGCGCGGTACTCAGCGCCGAACAGCAACAACGCCGCGAGGGCCTGCCCGTCGCCCCGGCGTTGGGTGAATGCAGCCTGCGCGAACAGCGCTGGGTGGTGCTGGACCTGGAAACCAGCGGGCTCAACCTCAATCGCGACCAGGTGCTGTCCATTGGCGCGGTGGTGATAGAAGACGGCGCCATCGACTTCAGCCAGCAATTCGAGCGCACCTTGCAGCGTACCGATCACAAGCTCAGCCCCAGCGTGCTGATTCACGGTCTCGGCCCTAGCGCGATCGCCGCCGGCAGCGACCCGGTGGAAGCCTTGCTGGATTTCATGGCGTTCGTCGGCGACAGCCCGCTGCTGGCCTTCCATGCGCCATTCGACCAGCACATGCTCGGCCGGGCGCTGAAGGACAGCCTGGGTTATCGCCTGCAGCATCCGTTCCTCGACGTCGCCGAAATGGCCCCGCTGCTCTACCCCCAGGCGCATATCCGCGAAGCCGGGCTGGATGACTGGATGGGCTACTTCAAGCTGCACGCCGGCGAACGCCACCATGCCGCCGCCGACGCCCTGGCCACCGCCGAGCTGGCGCTGATCCTGTTCAGCCGCGCCCGCCAGCAGCAGATCCACAGCCCGCTGAACCTGCAACAACGGCTCAGCCAATGGAAACGCCGGCAGCAGAGCCACTCCTTCTGACCCTGTAGCCGCTGCCGAGCAACGCAAGGCTGCGATCGAGCGCATAGCGGTCGCCGGCCGGGGGCAGCGCGTTCTGCCTGACACACTGCAAGCCCAGGCTTTACGGCAACTGCGTTGCCGGTCGCAGCCTCGCGTTGCTCGGCAGCGGCTACAGGTATCGGCCCGAAACATTGGCTATCCACCCCGCCGACCGGCGCCCATTGCGCGGCTCTTTGCGCCCTGCCACAATCGCGAATAATTCTCGTTAGTTTCAACTTCTCGATTGGGATACCCAGGTGCCGTCAGCCCAAAGCCCCCACAGTGACCTCGTTGGTGCGTTGTATCGCGACCATCGCGGCTGGCTGCTGGCCTGGCTGCGGCGCAACGTGGCCTGCCCGCAACGGGCCGAGGACCTGAGCCAGGACACCTTCGTCCGCCTGCTGGGCCGCGACGAACTGAAAGCCCCGCGCGAGCCGCGGGCGTTCCTGGTGGCCATCGCCAAGGGCCTGCTGTTCGACTACTTCCGCCGCGCCGCGCTGGAGCAGGCCTACCTCACCGAACTGATGCTGATCCCGGAAGAGGAACACCCCTCCCCGGAAGAACAGCAATCGATCCTCGAAGACCTCAAGGCCATCGACCGCCTGCTGGGCAAGCTGTCGAGCAAGGCCCGCGCCGCCTTCCTCTATAACCGCCTCGACGGCCTCGGCCACGCCGAAATCGCCGAACGCCTCGGGGTGTCCGTGCCGCGGGTCAGGCAGTACCTGGCCCAGGGCATTCGCCAGTGCTACGTCGCCCTGTACGGTGAGCCGGCATGAGCCCGCTCAACGCCAAACCGGTGTCCGCCCGGGTGCTGGACGCGGCGATTGCCTGGCAGTTGTCGCTGGATTCCGGCGAAGGCAACCCAATGGCCCGCGAAGAATTCGCCAAATGGCACGCCGCTGATGAAGAACACGCCCGCGCCTGGCGCCAGCTGGGCATGCTCGACCAGCGTTTCAGCGTCGCCAGCGGCCCGGCCCGCAGCGCCCTGCTGCAATCGCGGGACGGCATCCGGCGGCGCGTGCGCAAGCTCGGCAGCGGGCTGGCCAGCGTCGCCCTGCTGCTGGGCCTGGCCCTGTTCGCCGGCGACCGTTACGGCCAGCTGGATTACTGGCTCGCCGACCAGCGCACCGCCACCGGGGAGCAGCGCACCCTGCGCCTGGCCGACGGCACCGTGATCAACCTCAATACCCACAGCGCCGTGGATGTGCGTTTCGACGAAAAGCAGCGACGCATCGTGTTGCAGGAAGGCGAGATCCTGGTCGAGACCGGCCACAACGACGCCCGCCCCTTTATCGTCGAAACCCGCGAAGGCCATATGCGCGCGCTGGGCACGCGCTTCCTGGTCAAGCGCGAGGAACAGGGCACGCGCCTGAGCGTGCTGCAATCGGCCGTGGCCGCGCGGCCGGAATCCAGCCAGGACGAGCAGATCCTCAAGGAAGGCCAGCAGGTGCTGATACGCCGCGACGGCCTCGGCCCGCTGCTGGCCCTGAACCCCGGCGCCGACGCCTGGACCCGCGGCATGCTGGTGGTGGACAACGCGCGCCTGGCGGACCTGGTCAGCGAACTGGGGCGCTACCGCCGCGGCCATCTGGGGGTGGCCGACGAGGTGGCCGACCTGCGCATCACCGGCAGCTTCCCGCTGCACGACACCGACCTGGCCCTGAGCGCGCTGCTGCCGACGCTGCCCGTGGCAATCGAGCGGCATACGCCCTGGTGGGTGACGTTGGTGGCGCGGGCCGAGAGCAAGGCCAAGCCCTAGGCGGCACGATTTTTATCGCGAGCAAGCTCGCGAAAATTCCCAACTGACGCCGCCTGCCCCAACCTGAAATACCCCTCTTGCTTTCGTGAATCGAAATTATTTTCAGTCCGCCCTATCACTTTTTGAATCTCGTCCGGCACATAGGCAATTGAGAAATGTTTCCATCCAGGAGCCGCTGTATGTCCCGCTCGCTAGACACCCTGTTGCGCCCCAGCCTGTTGGCCGTGGCGATTGCCCTTTGCGCCCCGCTGGCCAGCACCCCGCTGATCGCCGCCGAACAGGCGTCCAGCGTGCGCGCCTACAACCTGCCGGCCGCGCCCCTGGCCAGCACCCTGAACCAGATCGCCAGCCAGGCCGGCCTGGCCCTGAGCCTCAACCCGAGCCTGGCCGCCGGCAAGACCTCGGCCCCGGTCAAGGGCCAGTTCGACGCCGCCGGCGCCCTGCGCGAGGCCCTGCGCGGCACCGGCCTGCAACTGGAACAAAGCAGTGCCGGCACCTACAGCCTGGTGGCGATTCCCGACGGTGTGGTGGCCCTGCCGGAAACCAGCATCACCGGCCAGCAGGCTTATGAGAGTGCCTGGGGGCCGGTGGACGGTTACCTCGCCACGCGCACCGCCGCCGGCACCAAGACCGACACCTCGCTGGTCGAAGCGCCGCGTTCGATTTCCGTCGCGACCCGCCAGCAGATGGAAGACCGCAACGTGCAGAATCTGGACGATGCCGTGCGTTACATGCCCGGTATCGTTTCCGCCAGCTACGGCAGCGACACCCGTTATGACTGGATGCGCGTGCGCGGCTTCGAGCCCACCCAATTCCTCGACGGCCTGCCGCTGCCCCGCGGTGTGTATGCCAACCCGAAAGCGGAGACCTGGAACCTCGACCGCCTGGCCCTGCTGCGCGGCCCGGCTTCCTCCGTCTACGGCCAGACCCCTCCGGGCGGCCTGCTGGACATGGTCAGCCGGCGTCCCAGCGCGGAATCGAGCCATGCCATTCAGCTGCAGTACGGCAGCGACAACTACCGCCAGATCAACTTCGCCAGCACCGGCAAGATCGACGATGAAGGCCAGTTCCTCTACGGCCTCAGCGGCGTGGTGCGGGATGCCGGTACGCAGGTCGATCACATCGACAACAAGCGCTACAACATCGCCCCCAGCCTGACCTGGAACATCGATACCGATACCAAGCTGACCCTGCTCTCGCAGTTCACCCGCGACGACACCGGGGCGACCAGCCAGTTCATGCCGATCCAGGGCACCAAGATCAAATCGCCACTGGGCGACGTCTCCCATCACAAGAACCTCGGCGACCCGGACTACGAGTTCTACGACCGTACCTACTACGCCCTGGGCTATGCCTTCGAACACCGTTTCAACGATGTCTGGCAGTTCCGCCAGAACCTGCGCTACACCAAATCGGAGCTGTCCTTCCAGCAACTGACCGTGGGTTCCTACGCCTACTCCCCGGCTGACGCGGCAGGCAATATCAGCCGTACCTCGACCAACGTGGACGAGGACATCAGCCAGTTCGCGGTCGACAACAACTTCCAGGCCGACTTCGCCACCGGCGACATCACCCACACCGTGCTGATCGGTCTGGATCACCAACGGACCGACACTTCCTACCTGTCGATTTACGGCGACGGCGGGACCACCAACATCTTCAATCCGGTTTATGGCCAGCCGATCGTGCGCCCGGCGCGCTCCAGCGCTTACTACGACTACAACCAGAAAACCGTGCAGACCGGCCTCTACGTGCAGGACCAGATGGCCCTGGACAAATGGCGCCTGACCCTGGGCGGGCGTGAAGACTGGGTGCACCAGGGCACCACGTACTTCAACAAGAACGACGTGACCAACACCGACCGCAGCAAGAACTTCAGTGGCAACGCGGCGCTGAGCTATGTGTTCGACTCGGGCCTGGTGCCGTACCTGTCCTACGCCGAATCCTTCCAGCCCGCCAGCAACGCCAGCGTCTCCCCGACCGAGTCGTATAAGCCCACGGAAGGCAAGCAATGGGAGCTGGGCATCAAGTACCAGCCGCCGGGCTCCAACACCCTGCTGAGTGCGGCGGTCTACGACCTGACCCAGAAAAACGTGCTGGTAACCAGCATCGGTGCCGGTGGCGAGTCGGTCACCAACCAGACCGGCGAAGTGAAGGTCAAAGGCCTGGAACTGGAAGCCGTGTCCGACGTGACCGACAACCTCAAGGTCATCGCCGCCTACACCCTGGCCAAGTCCGAGGTGCAAAAAGGCATCTACAAAGGCAACCGCCTGCAACTGATGCCCAACCAGCAAGCCTCCCTGTGGACCGACTACACCTGGCACAGCGGCGTGCTCGACGGTTTCGGCATTGGCGCCGGTGCCCGCTATACCGGCAACACCTACGGCGACCAGGCCAATACCTGGCTGGGCAAGGCCAATGCCTACACGGTGTTCGATGCTGCCGTGCATTACGACCTGGGCCGCCTGGACAACAGCCTCAAAGGCGCGTCGCTGAAACTCAACGCCACCAACCTGTTCGACAAGGACTACCTGTCCACCTGCGATGGTTCCTACTGCTATTTCGGCGATCAGCGTAGCGTGGTCGCCAGTGCCACCTATCAGTGGTAATCGGCTGAGTTAACAACCAGGCCGTCCTGCAAGGACGGCTTTGCTGTGTCTGAAGGCTAAGAAATGAAAAGCAAAACCATCCGCCGCTGGTCCTTTATCCACACCTGGACCAGCCTGATCTGCACGGTATTCCTGCTGATGCTGGCCCTGACCGGCCTGCCGCTGATCTTTCACCACGAGATCGATCACCTGCTGGGTGACGCTCCGCAGTTGCGGGAAATGCCCGCCGACACCCCGCAGCTGGACCTGCAGCAGCTGGTGCGCGCCGCCGAGGCCCATCGGCCGGGCGAGGTCATGCAGTACTTCGGCTGGGACGAGGAAGACCCCAACGGCGTGCTCACCATCATGGCCAGGACCGCCGGCACCGAGCCCAACTCGTCCCACACCTTCATGCTCGACGCGCGCACCGGCGAAGCCGTGGAGACGCCCTCGGCCAACGGCGGGCTGATGATGTTCTTCCTGCGCATGCACGTGGATATGTTCGCCGGCCTGCCGGGCAAGCTGCTGCTGGCCTTCATGGGGCTGCTGTTCGTGCTGGCGATCGTCTCTGGCGTGGTGCTGTACCTGCCGTTCATGCGCCGGCTGGAATTCGCCACGGTGCGCCAGGACAAGTCCACCCGCCTGCGCTGGCTGGACCTGCATAACCTGATCGGCGTGGTGACCCTGACCTGGGCCCTGGTGGTTGGCGTCACCGGGGTGATCAGCGCCTGCGCCGACCTGCTGATCGCGGCCTGGCGCAACGACAGCCTCAGCGCGATGATCGAGCCTTACCGCGAGGCCCCGCCACTGACCCGACCGGCCCCGGCCAGCCGCCTGCTGGAGATCGCCAAGGAGGTGGCGCCGGGCATGCAGCCGGACTTCATCGCCTTCCCCGGCACACGTTTTTCCAGCGAGCATCACTACGCGGTGTTCATGAAAGGCAACACCCACCTGACCTCGCACCTGCTGACCCCGGTGCTGATCGACGCCAGCACCCTGGAGGTCACCGCGGTGGCCGAACGTCCCTGGTACATGGACGCCATGGGCATGTCGCAACCGCTGCACTTCGGCGACTACGGAGGCCTGCCGATGAAGATCCTCTGGGCGACCCTGGATGTGCTGACCATCATTGTCCTGGGCAGCGGCGTGTACCTGTGGCTGGTGCGGCGCCGCGCGGCCCGGCCGGCCTTGGGCGAACCCGCCGCGGTGGCGCCATGAGGCCGCGGCAATCGAATTTCTGGAAGGTCTTCGGCGCGCCGCTGTTCATTGCCGTGCTCTGTGCCGCGGGGCTGTTCTCCGCGCTGCTCGGCGACGGCATCTGGGACGCCCTGAGCTGGCTCGGCCTGGGCGCCCCGGCCCTGATCGCATTGCGGGGTCTGTTCAACCACCCGCCCCCGGCCTGACCCCGGCGGCGGGAAAACCGCGCCACAGGTACAGCGCCAGCCCCAGGCCGATCGGCAGCACCGGGATGAATACGCGATTTTCCTGCTGCGCCTCGGCGGCCACCAGTACGCAGAACAGCGCCAGCCCCAGCAGCGGTACATAGCTCGCCGCCAGGCTCCAGCGCCAGGGCCGGGTCACCGGGCCGGGGCCCCGCAGGCTCAGCAGGGCACAACCCAGGGCCGGCAGGGCCAGCGCCGGCAGCGCCCAGTACCAGGCCATGTAGGCGAACGCCATGATCAACTCCGGCTCACCCTCGCCGTGGCGACGAAACTCGTACTGCAAGGCCAGGTACACCGCCAGCGCGCCCGACAGCGTCAGGACCAGGCTGTACAACCCGTGTCGAAAATAACACCTGCGCATTCATCACTCCTTGTCTGTCCTGCATGCCGCCCCTGTGGCCGGGGCCAGAGGCTGCGTTAAGATCCCCGGGGCAGCGAGCCTGCGCTCCACTTCCACCTTCGAGGAATATTCATGTCCACCCCCAGCATGACGCTGTTCCACAACCCGGCATCACCTTATGTGCGCAAAGTCATGGTGCTGCTGCACGAGACCGGCCAGCTGGACCGCGTGGCCCTGCAAGCCAGCCAGTTGACCCCGGTGAACCCGGACACCGCCCTCAACCAGGACAACCCGCTGGGCAAGATTCCCGCCCTGCGCCTGGCCGACGGCAACGTGCTGTACGACAGCCGGGTGATCCTCGACTACCTCGACCAGCAGCATGTAGGCAACCCGCTGATCCCCCGCGAAGGCTCGGCCCGCTGGCGGCGCCTGACCCTGGCGGCCCTGGCCGACGGGATCCTCGATGCCTCGGTGCTGATCCGTTACGAACTGGCCCTGCGCACCCCCGAGAAACACTGGGAGCAGTGGCTCGATGGCCAGCGCGACAAGATCCGCCGCGCCCTGGCCGTGCTCGAGGCCGATGCGATCGCCGAACTGGCCAGCCACTTCGACGTCGCTTCCATCGGCGTCGCCTGTGCCCTGGGTTACCTCGATTTCCGCCACCCCGACCTGCGGTGGCGCGACGCCCAGCCCCAACTGGCGGCCTGGTACGCCGAGGTCAGTCGACGCCCTTCGATGCTGGCGACCCAGCCGCCGGTTTGAAGGCCCCGGGCGCGGTCATCACCTGAAGTGCGGTGGTGGCCGGGCCGGCCCTATCGCGAGCAAGCTCGCTACATGGGACACCGCGAAACCTGTAGGAGCGAGCTTGCTCGCGATGGCCGCCCCACGGTGCTTCAGGCAGCAACCCGACTATCCATGCCAGCAAGGCTTCCGCTGCCTGCTGGTCCTCGCGCAACCCCAACGACCTACTCATGGGCCACCTGCGCCTCGAACGTCAGCGGCTGGGCCGGTTTGGCCTGGCCTACGCCGTACCAGTCGAGTTTGCGGGTCAGCACCATGAACACACCCAGCAGGCCGAACAGCAGCAGCGAGCCCATCAGCAGCGCGTAATCCTCGGCGCTGAGCAAGCCGTACAACAGGCCATACAAAGCGGCCAGGCCGGCGGCGAAACTCAGGCCGTGGCCCAGGCTGCGCAACACATGGCTGACGTAGAAGCCGATCAGCGCCACACAGGCACCGGCCGACAGCAGGTAGGCCAGGGCGAAGCCGATGTGCTCCGACAGCGACAGCAGCAACAGATAGAAGAACGCCAGGGCCACGCCCACCAGGGCGTATTGCACCGGGTGCACCGCCAGGCTCTTGAGCACCTCGAAGAGGAAGAAGCCGGCAAAGGTCAGGGCGATGAACAACAGCGCGTATTTGATCGCACGGTCGCTCTTGAGGTACTGGTCCACCGGATCGATGAAGCTCACGCCGAAGGAGCGGTTCTTGAACTCCTTGCACTGCCCGCTGGCCAGGCAATTGATCAACGCGCTTTCCAGGTTGGTGGAGAAGAACGAGGTCTGCCAGTTGGCGGCGAAACCCAGGTCGGAAATCTCACGCTGGGCCGGCAGGTAGTTGCCGATAAAGCTCGGATGAGGCCAGTCGGCACGCAGGCGCACCTTGCTGGTCTTGCCCACCGGCAGCACCTGCAACTGGCCGGTGCCTTGCAATTGCAGATCGAAGGCGAAGTCCAGGTCGGTGCTGCGCTTGCCGTCCAGCAGCGGCAGATTGACGTGTACCCCCTCCCCAAGCCAGTCAATCCGGCTGCCGGGCGCGAAAGGCAGGTTCTGCCCGTTCAGTTCGAGGGCCAGCGCCTGTTCGATGCCGCGAATGTCGCTGATGCCCACGGCGAGAAACGGCTGCTCGAATTTGTAGTCGACGAAGTCTTCCTTGATCCCCAATTGCTCGGGCAGCGCAAACTGGCCGCTGATGCGGTTGTTGGCATGGAACAGCCGGGCCTGGTAGATCCCCCGGGCGCGCAATTCGGTCCGTACCTGGCCATCGAGTTCGAAATGCTCCGGCAGGAAATACAGCTGCCCGCGCTCTTCTCCCAGCTCCTGGTAACGCGTGTTGGTCTTCTCGTTGGTTTTCCAGGTGCGCACCACCTTGCGATAAGGCACCACCAGCAGCGGGCCGCTCAGTTGCTGGCTGTAGCTGGAGCTGCGGGCGATATCGGTCAGCACACCGTCGCGCAGTTCCTGGCGCTCCTGGATCAGCCCGTCGATCATCAACAGCGGGACCAGCAGCCCCAGGATCAAAAGGGCGATAGCCCCCAGCTTTATGGTCAGATTGCGATTCATGGGTTCTCTCCCTGTTCGAATGAGGGAGAGTCTGGGCAGCCCATGTGGGGGTTTTATGGGGGCTGTGTGGAGACTGTGTGGAGATTGCCCCTCGCCCTTTGCAGGAGCGTCTATCGGTGGCCCCATAGAGATGGGGTGGCTGGCAGATCTGGCGGCCGCTTCGCGCCCGATCGCAGGCTGCGCCAGCGGCTACAGGATGCACGGAGTCTGTGCAGCCGCTGCCGAAGGCTGCGATCGGTCTGCGAAGCAGCCGCAAAACGGTACACGCAGGGAATCAGGCCGGGAACTGCAAGGTCACTTCAACGCCCCCGGCCACGTTGCCGATCCGCATCTGGCCGCCATGCAGCTGCACCACTTCTTCGACAAAGTTCAGCCCCAGGCCGGTGCTTTTGCGCCCACTATCAGGCCGTGGCAGGGAGTAGAAACGTTCGGTCAGGCGCGCCAGGGCGTAGTCCGGGATGGGCTCGGCCTGGTTGAACAGGCTCAACCGCAGCTGGTCGCCCGCCCGGCTGGCGCTCAAGCGCAGCACGCCACCGGCGGGGGTGAAGTCCAGGGCGTTTTCCAGCAGGTTGCCCAGGGCCTGGCGCAACAGGAACGCTTCTCCCGACAGCTTCAGCCCCGGGTCGATGCGCTGCTCGACCTGCAGGCCCTTGCCCTCGATCCGTGCCTTCTGGCTGTCCAGCACCTGGTTCGCCAGGTCCGCCAGCGGCACCGCCTCCCGCTCTTCCAAGCCATGGCGCTGCTCGACCTGCGCCAGGTTCAGCAAACGCTCGATCAAGTGCTGCATGCGCGCGCTTTCGCTGTCGATGTTGCTGACGAAACGTGCGCGCTGTTCGCCGGGCATCTCGCTCTGCAGCAGCTCCGCCGCCCCGCGAATCGCCGCCAGCGGGCTTTTCAGTTCGTGGGTCAGGGTGTGCACATAACGCTCGACATAGGCCTTGCCCTCCAGCTGGGTGCGCATGTCCTCCACCGCCGTGGCCAGCTGTTCCAGCTCGCCGCCGCGATAGTGCGGCAGCTCGGCGCGACGGCCTTCGCTGACCGCCTGGGCATAACCGGTCAGGCGGCGCAGGGCAGCGCTCAGCCACCAGGACAGCAAGGCGCCGAACAGCAGGCCCAGGCCGATCAGGCCGGCGCCGTACCACAGCAGGCGGCGCTCGGTGCGGTCGACGTAGGGTTGCAGGGAACTGTTGGGCTTGGCCACGGTGACCACGCCGATGATCCGGCCGTTGTCGCGAATCGGCGCGCCGACATGCATCACCGAGGAGTTCGGGTCATCGGCCACGCTGCGCGAGGAGCGCGCGCCGTATTGGCCACGCAGGGTCAGGTACACGTCGTTCCAGCGCGAATAGTCCTGGCCGACCGCCAGGCCGCTGGAGTCCAGCACCACTTTGCCCTGGGCGTCGGTGACGTAGATGCGGTGGTTGACCTGGTTCTTCGGCAGGCCCCAGATGGTCGCCGCCGGCTGCCGCTCGCCATAGGCCTTGAGCAGCTGCGGCCAGCGGTTCTCGCTGAGGGTGCCGGCCTTGAAGTCATCGCGCAGGATTTCCGCCAGCAGGTTGGCGGTGTCCACCAGGGTTTCCTCGGTGGACTGGCGCACGCCCGGGCGGATCTCCTCCATCACGGTGCTGAGCACGAAATAACCGGTCAGGCCGACGAACAGGACGTAGACCAGGAAAATCCGGATTCCCAACGGCATCAGCTGTGCCCCGGGCTGTAGCTGTAGCCCAGGCCGCGATGGGTCTGGATCGGCTCGGCATCGGCCGTCACCAGTCGCAGCTTGGCCCGCAGGCTCTTGATATGGCTGTCGATGCTGCGCTCGTAGCCGGCATCCGCCGCCACGCCCAGGGCATCGAGCAACTGCTCGCGGCTGAACACCCGCTCGGGTTGCTCCAGCAGGCAATGCAGCAGGCGGAATTCATGGCGGGTCAGGCTTAGCAGCTGGCCGCGGTAGCTGATCTGGAACTTGTCGGTATCGACCTGGAACGGCGAGGCCGGCGCCTCGACCACCGCTCGCGGCGCCATGCGCTTGAGGATGGCCTTGACCCTCGCGGCGACCTCGCGCGGGCTGAAGGGCTTGACCACGTAATCGTCGGCGCCGATTTCCAGGCCCACCACCCGGTCGATTTCACCGTCCCGGGCACTGAGGAACATCACCGGCACCTCGCTGAAGCGCCGCAGTTGCTTGCAGGTTTCGAAGCCGCTGATGTCCGGCAGGCCAATGTCGAGAATCAGCAGGTCCGCCGGTGTATGGCGCTGATAGTCCAGCGCCGCCTGCCCGAGATTCAGCCAGGTGGTGCTGAAACCTTCACCCTGCAGGGCAAAAATCAGCGTATCGGCAATCGCCGCTTCGTCTTCGACAATCAGGATATGAGGCATGGCATCCAAGCACGGGAGGTAAGTGCCAGAACGGTGCCGGATGCCTCATGCGCCGTCAATCAGCAGTCGGGCTTGTCCGCGGTGTAACGCCGGGCCGGGTTCACGGCGGCGCCGAACTCGCGCAGGGCCTTGGCGCCGATCAGCAGCGGGTAGTTGAAGCTGCTGCGGTCGGTCAGGTTGACCTCGACGGTGCGCTTGACGTTACCCAGGCACATTTCCAGGTCGACCACCGGACGCTTGGCCACCTGGGCCTCTTCCTTGTCTTCGTCTTCATCGGCGCGGCTCTTGATCTTGCTGATCCGCGCCACCTTGTGTTCGTAGACCTTGCCGTCGGCGTCCTTGGTCGCCAGGCGGAAACGCACCCACTCCTCGCCATCGCGGGTGAAGGTCTCGATGTCCTTGGCCGACAGCGAGGCGGTCAGGGCGCCGGTGTCCATCTTGGCCTTGAGGGTTTCGCCGATTTCCGGCAGTTGAATGTATTCGTAGCGCCCGTAGAGGGTCGGCTCGGCGGCCATGACCGGCAGCGCCAGCAGGGACAGGAGTGCAAGGACGGATTTCACGTGAGCAGGTTCCTTGGAAAGTGGGCAGCAGGATTTTAGACCGTGGCCGGGCAATTGGTTCGGCCCGCGAGAAAACCCGCAGCCGCCACGATCGGCGAAATTGACCGCCAGCATATCCCGGTATACGTGAAACATTCGTCAGCACATCAGGATTTGGCCTGCCCGGCGAAGGTGCTTATCATGGCGCGCCCAAAGGCTTTCAAGAGTTCCTTATGCGCCGCCTGCTCACCGGCTGTTTCGTCACCCTGCTGCTGTTGCTCAACACCCTGGTCCTGTTCGGGCCGCTGATGGTGTTCGCCCTGCTCAAGCTGGTCCTGCCAGGGCGCCTGCGCGACCATGCGTCGAAGGCGGTGATGTGGATTGCCGAAACCTGGGCCGAAATCGACAAGCTGATCTTCGCCCTGTGCATTCCCACCCAGTGGGATATCCGCGGCGGTGACGAGCTGCGGGGCGACACTTCTTATCTGGTGATCAGCAACCACCAGTCCTGGGTCGACATCCCGGCGCTGATCCAGACCCTCAACCGCCGTACCCCCTTCTTCAAGTTCTTCCTGAAAAAAGAGCTGATCTGGGTGCCCTTCCTCGGCCTCGCCTGGTGGGCCCTGGATTACCCCTTCATGAAGCGCTACAGCAAGGCGTTCCTGGCCAGGAACCCGGAGCTGCAAGGCAAGGACCTGGAAATCACCAAGGCCGCCTGCGAGCTGTTCAAACGCCAGCCGGTCACGGTGGTCAACTACCTGGAAGGCACCCGCTTCACGCCGGCCAAGCGTGAGCAGCAGCAATCCCCTTTCAAGCAGCTGCTCAAGCCGAAGGCCGGCGGCGTGGCCTTCGTGCTGGCGGCCATGGGCGAACAGCTCGACGCCATCCTCGATGTGACGGTGGTCTATCCGCAGCAGAAGATTCCCGGTTTCTGGGACCTGATCAGCGGCAACGTGCCGCGGGTGATCGTCGATATCCAGACCCGTGAGCTGGACCCGGCGTTGTGGCAGGGGGATTACGAAAACGATCCGGCGTTTCGCCAGACCGTCCAGAACTGGGTCAACCAGCTCTGGACCGAAAAGGACCAGCGCATCGACGCCTTGCGCGCCGAGCGCCGTTGATCAGCTACCGCTGCCTACGCCCCAGATCCCGCCCAGGCTGTTGAGCAGCGAACCACCCACGCCCTGCTGACCCAGGTATTGCAGGAGCACCGGGGCGAACTGGCCGATCATGCCACTGTCCATGCCCAGGGCGCTGAACGCGCTGTTCAGGTCATTGGTGTTCTGCACGTTACCCAACGCACTCTCCAGGCCGGCGGTCTTGTTGCCACCGCTCTGCCCCAGCAGGCCGCTCAAGGCGCCCAGGCTGCCCAGCGCGTTGCCGCCCGAGAGCTTGTCCAGCCCCGGAACGCTTTTGCTCAGTTGCGAGTAGTCGGTGCTGCTCAGCTGGTTCTTCGCCAGGCCCAGCATCGCGCCGGTACCGCCGATGGCCTGCTCCGGCGTGACATCCAGTTGCGAGAGTGCACTGAGCAGATTGGCGGTCTGCGAGGTTGGAGCGGCAGCGGCGGCCTTGTCGCCACCCTGCATGCTGGACACCGCATTGGCGGCATCGCTCAGGCTGAAGCCTGCGGCAAAGACCGGGCTGGCTCCCAGGGTCAGCAACGTAGCCAGTGCAACACTGCGGGAAATTTTCATCGAGACAACCTCTTGAGCATGAAAACCACCCGAGATTGGGTGGGAAAAAGCAGCCATTTGACTGATGGCCAATAGGAATGTTCCCGGTCACGAGTAAATCCCCGAGTAACTATAACGAAGTGAAAAATGCAGTGCCCCGGACTGCAATTGAGCGTACATCATCACCAGCTCACGCTTTTGAAACTGGAGCGAATACTGCTTTTTGGAATGGTGCGATTTTCACTCGCGTAACCACCGATCTCGAATATTTGTCACGTATAGATACAAAACCGGCCTTGAAATTGGATTAAGCGAAGTGTGAGATTCGGGCTCGTTAAATGGGAGGGAGCCCATGTCATCAGCTGATCCACGAAAGCTAGCGTCCAAGGGAGGTCCTACCTCTACTGGCGGTGTCATTCTTGAGGGAAACGACGGTATATACATAGAGGGCCGAATTATCAGTTCGGTTGGCCAACTAGCCAGTTGCCCGGTTTGTGCTATTGGAAAGGGCCCTATTGTTGCCGTAGGGGAAAGGACGGTCTACCTACCGGCGGGTCCCGCCGCACGGGAAGGAGACTATGTCGCCTGTGGCTGTCCACCCTTCACCAATACCCTACTCACACAACAACACAGCGGACTTGCTGGTGTAGATCACTCTGCTCCAGTGGGTAGCGGGATAGCTTTGCTTTCTAGCGCAGGCCTTCCAAAAAGCCTACAAGTCATCATCGAGCGCCAGGATGATATAGAGAAACCTGGGCTGGCCTACAAGATAAAGAATAAAGACCAACTTACCTTATTCAACGACGGTACTTGCCAAACAACCGGAGAGGGAAAAGAACACCCCGTCGAAGACTATTCCTCCTGCGATACTGTTTTTGTGGGTGATGACTCGACTTGGGAGTTTTTCTCCTACGAAGAACCTATTGAATAAGGTGCCTCAATGAAATCAGAAATCATATTGGTCTTTAAAGACTTCCTGATGGATACGCCAGATGGCGTGCATTTCGAGCTTCTTATAGATAACAAACCCATCGATAAAAAAATCACCAAAAAACAAGAATCAACGATTACCTACACTCTGACCGCCCGTAAACTCGAGACGATTGTCAGGGGGCCTGACAATGCAGTTTTGACTACCATTGAAAGCAAGCCGAAATATGAAGTTTCCTTGCTTATCGTTAGTGCCGCCGGCAATAAGAAAGCCATAGGAAAAGCCACGCTAACCGTAGGAAATCGGTTAAATCTGGTTGCGGTATCTCCATGGACAAAAATCCAGCTATCGACTCAGGACACGCCATCGAATGATAACTTCTACTCAGTAGAGTACGGAGTAAAGAATAATAACAATGAAATCAGAACGGTAAAAATCGCCGTTCATGACATACCTAGAAAAATATTGATGAAAGCACTTTCCCATCGTGGTTCGACCGATTGGGCAGGACCAAAAGAAAAGGAATCGCTACCTCATCCAACTCTAGAGAAAACCACCTCATTCAAGAAAAACACTAACAAATGCAACTTGTTCGTTTACGACGTTCTCACTTCTGTCGGTATTTCCGTGGCGCTTATTGAACATGGTCGACTGACATGGCTTCCAGGCAATGGTAGCCTGAGTCCGCCCTTGGCTGCCGAGTGGGGTAATCCTGACAAGTTACTCAATAGCTGGAAAGTCGAGACACAACCGCTACCTGGCGATATTGGTGCTTACACCGCCAATTATTCAGACGCGAGTGGTCACGTTGGTTTTGTCGTTGCCAAGGGGGTTTGTGTATCTGCGGGCTGGTTAAAGGTTGAGGTCAATGATGCAGGTTTCCGAAACTTCAATGGCACCGCCTCCAGGGGTGATCATGACTTTACTGTTTTCCGTCGCTACAAACACAGCAAACCACAATGAAAAAAATCCTGTATCCACTCTTGGCCATTGCACTCATCTCCATCGTGGCCTGGCGCGTCTGGTCACCGGTCGATGATTTGGCCTGTGCAGGCCAAACCGTAGCCAACGGCCCGCTGACCCGTTTCGTTACCGACTACTTCAAGCAAGGTAATGAAAGAGCCTGGCAAGAAGACACCAACGTCTTCGATATCCTCGCCGAACCCACGGCCAGCAGCATCACCCAGCAGCCGCAAGCGTATTACTGCGAAGCGCTCGGTCTGCTTGAAAGTCCGACACGCACACAGTCGGAGAAGGTCTATACCTCGATCCTGATGCTGAAGCTGCCCATCAACCATTACCTGAACCTCATGGATCACAGCCACAGGTTTTATAAAGAGGGGCGGATCGATGACACAGTGCTGGGGTTTGTCCTTAAACCCAGAGGAACCGCACTCAACTATTGGTGGCTTCCGCAATGGCGCTCCCGCTTCAACCGAGATGCGCCGTCTGTGTTCCCTCCACCCGATATTGCAGAAATACTGTCCGGAAAGTACTGGCTCCACTATCCGGGCGCAGGTTTCTGAACATCGAAAACAGACATAAAAAAGGGCGACCCGAGGGTCGCCCTTTTTACTGCGTCAAAGCCTTAGGCCGCGCTGAACAGCTTGTGCGGGTCGATGACGAATTTCTTCGGCACGCCGGCATCGAATTCGCCGTAGCCACGCGGAGCGTCGTCCAGGCTGATGACCTGCACGCCGACCACTTCGGCGATGTTGATGCGGTCCCACATGATGGCTTGCATCAGTTGGCGGTTGTACTTCATCACCGGGGTCTGGCCGGTGTGGAAGCTGTGGGACTTGGCCCAGCCGAGGCCGAAGCGGATGCTCAGACTGCCCATCTTGGCCGCCGCATCCACAGCGCCCGGGTCTTCGGTGACGTAGAGGCCGGGAATACCGATCTTGCCGGCAACCCGCACCACGCCCATCAACGAGTTGAGCACCGTGGCCGGCGCTTCGTGCTGGGCACCGGCATGGCCATGGCCGCGAGCCTCGAAGCCCACCGCGTCGACCGCGCAATCCACTTCCGGCTCGCCGAGCAGCGCGGCGATCTGTTCGTGCAGCGGGGTGTCCTTGGACAGGTCGGCGATTTCAAAACCCTGGGCCTTGGCGTGGGCCAGGCGCACCGGGTTGACGTCGCCAACGATCACCACCGCCGCGCCCAGCAGACGGGCGGACGCAGCCGCGGCCAGGCCTACCGGGCCGGCACCGGCGATGTAGACGCTGCTGCCCGGGCCGACGCCAGCCGTTACCGCACCGTGATAGCCGGTCGGCAGGATGTCGGACAGGCAAGTCAGGTCGCGGATCTTCTCCATCGCCTTGTCGCGGTCCGGCAGTTTCAGCAGGTTGAAGTCGGCGTACGGCACCAGCACGTATTCGGCCTGGCCGCCGGTCCAGTCGCCCATGTCGACGTAGCCGTAGGCACCGCCGGCGCGGGCCGGGTTGACGGTCAGGCAGACCCCGGTGTGTTGCTCCTTGCAGGAACGGCAGCGCCCGCAAGCCACGTTGAACGGCACCGAGACCAGGTCGCCGAGCTTCAGGTTCTCGACGTCGCTGCCCTTCTCCACCACCTCGCCAGTGATTTCGTGACCCAGGACCAGGCCGACCTGGGCAGTGGTACGGCCGCGCACCATGTGCTGGTCTGAGCCGCAGATATTGGTGGATACCACGCGCAGGATGACGCCGTGCTCAATCTTCCTGCCGCGCGGGTCCTGCATTTTTGGATAGTCGATTTTCTGTACTTCGACCTTGCCATTGCCGAGATACACGACACCACGATTACCAGACATGCTTTCACCTCGCTGTTGTTATTAGAGCAGCTACAAGCGTCAAGCCATAAGCCGCAAGTTTGAAGCGTGAAACCGTTGCTACGTCTGACATCTACCGCTCTTTCTTGCGGCTTGAAGCTCGAAACTTGCAGCTGCCGCTAAAGCACCACCGTCCGGTTGGCGTTGAGGAACACCCGCCGTTCGATGTGATAACCCACGGCCCGCGCCAAGGTCAGGCCTTCGATATCGCGCCCCTTGGCGATCAGGTCCTCGGGGTAATGACTGTGGTCCACCACTTCCACGCCCTGGGCGATGATCGGGCCCTCGTCCAGGTCGTTGTTGATGTAGTGCGCGGTAGCGCCCACCAGTTTCACGCCCTTGTTGTAGGCCTGGTGATAAGGCTTGGCGCCCTTGAAACCGGGCAGCAGGGAGTGGTGGATGTTGATCGCCTTGCCATCGAGCTTGCGGCACAGCTCCGGCGACAGCACTTGCATGTAGCGCGCAAGGATCACCAGTTCGGCGCCGGAGTCCTCGATCACCTGCCACACCTGGCGCTCCTGGGACGGCTTGTCGTTGGGGTCCAAGGGGAAGTGGTAATACGGGATCTGGTGCCAGTCGGCCAGGGGCTTGAGGTCCGGGTGGTTGGACACCACCGCCACCACGTCCATCGCCAGCTGGCCGATGCGCTGGCGGTAGAGCAGGTCGTTGAGGCAGTGATCGGCCTTGGAGACCATGATCACCACTTTCGGCCGATGCTGCGGCGGGGTCAGCTCGACGTTCATGTCGAAAGCCCGGGCGCGCTCGGCCAGACCGTCGCGCAGGCCCTGCTCGTTGAAATTCTCGGGCTGGCGGAATTCCACGCGAATGAAAAAACGCGCCGAAAGCCGGTCATCGAAGGAGTGGTGCTCGGTGACGTAGCAGCCCTGCTCGAACAGAAAGCGGGTCACCGCGTCCACCGTGCCGAGCACGCTGGGGCAGTCGGCGGTGAGAATCCAGGTATCGGGTGCGCGGCTCATGCGGGGTGACTCCTGTTCGTAAGTACACTTCTGTAGCCGCTGCCGCAGGCTGCGATAAGTCCGGGCCACGTTGGTCGAAGGACCTTCCAGCGCCCTCAAGAGCGACGCCCCCTGCGGGGTCGATCGCAGCCTTCGGCAGCGGCTACAGGGATTTGTGTTACGCCTGGACGCTGAGGCCGTATTCGGCGGCGGCATCCTGCAGCCACAACCACCAGTAATCGGAGAAGCTGCGGCGGATCACCAGTTCCCAGGTGTCTTCGCCCATGCGGCGGATCACCAGTTGCGACTTGGCGAACACAGTGCCGACGGCCTTGCCCACCGGAAAATTGTTGGGGTGCACGTCGTAGCTGGTGGACTTCATCAGCACTTGGCGCACGTTCGGGCCGGACAGTTCGAGAATCTGCTGGCCGCCACTGACGTTGACGATCTGGATGTGCAGGTCGCCCAGCGCTTCGCGCAGTTTTTTCTCGGCGGCGAATTCTTCGCCGCTCGGCACCACCAGCAGCCATTCGTCCGGGCCCATCCACTGCAGGCTGGTCTCGCCCTTGGCGACCACGGTCAGGGCCACTGGCAGCTCCAGGCCCAGGGCCTTGTGCACGCCGGCAGCGAAGGCCGGGTCATGAGCATCGCCACGGAGGGTCAGGTGGCCGAGGAGTTTCTTCTCGCGCAGGGTCACGCCTGCGTTCTTGCGGCCCTTGCCCACCAGGCTGGCGAGGTCGGCATGGTGCAGCGACGACTCGGCTTTGGCGCCAGTGGTCGGGCGCTGTTGGTAAACGTTGACTGCGGTCATAGAGCACCTGTCTTGAAATTCTGTTGTGCGAAAACCACCGATCCTGTAGCCGCTGCCGCAGGCTGCGAACGACTGCGAAGCAGGCGCCGCTCTTGATGGCGCCGGAAGGTTCTTCGAACCTTATCGCAGCCTTCGGCAGCGGCTACAGGACCTTTGTTAAACGTTCTGGCGATCGCCTTTCGGATCGAAGAACACCGAAGAAACGATTTCCGCCTCGATCACCGTGCCGTCGGCCAATGGCGCGAACACCCGCTCGCCCATCCGCTTCAGGCCGCCCTTGACCACACCCATGGCAAACGAATAACCCAGGGAGTTATGGGCATAGCTGGAGGTCACGTGACCGACCATGCTCATCGGGATCGCCTGCTTGGTGTTGAACACCAGTTGCGCGCCTTCCGGCAGCCACTGGTTCGGGTCGATCGGTTTCAGGCCCACCAGTTGCTTGCGCTGGTCGCGCACGCAGTCTTCGCGGTTCATGCCACGCCAGCCGATCCACGAGAACGGTTTGGTGCGACCGACACACCAGCCCATGTTCAGGTCGTCCGGGGTCATCGAGCCGTCGGTGTCCTGGCCGACGATGATGAAGCCCTTCTCGGCCCGCAGTACGTGCATGGTTTCGGTGCCGTACGGGGTCAGGTTGTACTTCTTGCCGGCCTCGACGATCTGCTCCAGTACGCCCATGGCGTAATCGGCCTGGACGTTGACTTCGTACGACAGCTCGCCGGTGAAGGAAATGCGGAACACCCGCGCCGGCACACCGCCCACCAGACCTTCTTTCCAGGTCATGAACGGGAAGCCGTCCTTGTCCAGGTCGATGTCGGTGACTTCGCTGAGCAGCTTGCGGCTGTTCGGCCCGGACAAGGTCATGGTCGCCCAGTGGTCGGTGACCGAGGTGAAGTACACCTTGAGGTCCGGCCATTCGGTCTGCTGATAGATCTCCAGCCATTGCAGGACGCGCGCCGCGCCGCCCGTGGTGGTGGTCATGATGAAGTGGTTTTCGCCGACGCAGGCGGTCACGCCGTCGTCGAAGACCATGCCGTCTTCCTTGCACATCAGGCCGTAGCGCGCCTTGCCCACGTCGAGCTTGGTCCAGGCGTTGGTGTAGATGCGGTTGAGGAACTCACGGGCGTCCGGGCCCTGGATATCGATCTTGCCCAGGGTCGAGGCGTCGAGCAGGCCGACGCTGTCGCGCACCGCCTTGCACTCGCGCTTGACCGCGGCGTGCAGGTCTTCGCCATTCTTCGGGAAGTACCAGGGGCGCTTCCACTGGCCGACGTCCTCGAACTCGGCGCCGTTCTTCACGTGCCACGCATGCAGCGCGGTGAAACGCACCGGCTCGAAGATGTGCCCGCAGTGACGACCGGCCACCGCACCGAAAGTCACCGGCGTGTAGTTCGGACGGAACATGGTGGTGCCCATCTGCGGGATGCTCACGTTCAGCGAACGGGCCGCGATGGCCAGGCCGTTGACGTTGCCGAGCTTGCCCTGGTCGGTACCGAAGCCCAGGGCGGTGTAGCGTTTGACGTGCTCGACCGACTCGAAGCCCTCGCGGGTCGCCAGTTCGATGGCGGCGGCGGTGACGTCGTTCTGCAGGTCGACGAACTGCTTGGGTGCCCGCGCGGTGCCTTTCTCATGGGGCACCTGGAACAGCGCCAGGGTCGGCTCTTCCACACGGCTGAGGGCCTTGGGCAGTATCGCTTCCACGGCCTTGAAACCCGCTTCGCTGGCGGCACGCACGCCACCTTCGAAACCGTCGGCCAGGGAATCGCCGAGGCCATAGACGCCGTTGATGCCGCCGACACACACGCGTTTCTGCGGTGCTTCGCCCGGTACGAAACCGAGGATGTCTTCACGCCAGATCGGCTTGCCGCCCAGGTGCGACGCCAGGTGCACCACCGGGCTGTAGCCGCCGGAGCTGGCAATCAGGTCGCAGTCCAGCCACTCGCCCGGGCTTGTGACCTTGTGAGCCTTGACGTCGATCGCCGCGACGCGGGCGCCGGTCACATGCTTGCTGCCACGGGCTTCGATCACCGCACTGGAAGTGAGGATGCGAATGCCCTTGGCGCGGGCTTCTTCCACCAGCGCGCCGCGTGGGTTGTGACGGGCATCGGCGATGGCCACCACTTGCAGGCTGGCATCGAGCCAGTCCAGGGCCACACGGTAAGCGTGGTCGTTGTTGGTGCTCAGCACCAGCTTCTTGCCCGGTGCCACGCCGTAGCGGCGCACGTAGACCGAGACCGCGCCGGCCAGCATGTTGCCCGGCACGTCGTTGTTGCCGTAGACCAGCGGACGCTCACAGGCGCCGGTGGCCAGTACCACGCGCTTGGCGCGCACCCGGTGGATGCGCTGGCGCACCTGGCCGATTGGTGCGCGGTCGCCGAGGTGGTCGGTCAGGCGCTCGTGAATGGTCAGGAAGTTATGGTCGTGGTAGCCGTTCACGGTAGCCCGTGGCAGCAGGGTCACGTCCGGCAGCGACTTCAGCTCGGCGACCACGGTGGCGATCCACTCGGCCGCCGGCTTGCCGTCCAGGCTTTCGCGGCTGTCCAGCAGGCTGCCGCCGAATTCTTCCTGCTCGTCGGCGAGAATCACCCGCGCACCGCTGCGCGCAGCCGCCAGGGCCGCGGCCAGGCCGGCGGGGCCGGCACCGACGATCAGCACGTCACAGTGCTGGTTCATGTAGTCGTAGGTGTCCGGATCGTTCTCGGTCGGCGAGCGACCCAGGCCCGCGGCCTTGCGGATGTACTTCTCGTAGGTCATCCAGAACGATTGCGGGTACATGAAGGTTTTGTAGTAGAAGCCCGGCGGCATCAGCTTGCCGCCGACCTTGCCGAGAATCCCCATCATGTCGTTGTTGACGCTCGGCCAGCCGTTGGTGCTGGTGGCGACCAGGCCCTGGTACAGCGCCTGTTGGGTGGCGCGCACGTTGGGGATCTGGGTGGCTTCGGTGGCGCCGATCTGCAGCACCGCGTTCGGCTCTTCGGCACCGGCGGCGAAGATCCCGCGCGGCCGGGAATACTTGAAGCTGCGACCGATGATGTCCACGCCGTTGGCCAGCAGGGCGGCGGCCAGGGTGTCGCCTTCGAAGCCTTTGTAGGTCTGGCCGTTGAAGGTGAAGCTGAGGACTTTGTTGCGGTCGATGCGTCCGCCGTTGGACAGGCGATTGGACTGGCTCATACCTTCTCTCCCAGAGCCTGCGTGGCCGCTTTCGGGCTATCGGTCTTGTCGGTGAATTGCGGCTTGGTACCGATCTTGTAGGTTTCGAGAATCTCGTAGGTCACGGTGTCGCGGGTGGCGTTGAAGTACTGACGGCAGCCGGCGGCATGGATCCACAGCTCGTGGTGCAGGCCGCGAGGGTTGTCGCGGAAGAACATGTAGTCGCCCCACTCCTCGTCGGTGCAGTTGTTCGGGTCCAGTGGACGCGGGATATGCGCCTGGCCGGACGAATGGAATTCCTCTTCGGAGCGCAGTTCGCCGCAGTGAGGACAGAAGATGTGCAACATAGGGATTTCTCCTGTTAGTGGGCGACAGCTGCAGCGCCGTGTTCGTCGATCAGCGCACCGTTGTGGAAACGGTCGATGGAGAAAGGTGCGGCCAGCGGGTGCATTTCACCCTTGGCCAGGCTCGCGGCGAATACGTTGCCCGAGCCAGGTGTTGCCTTGAAGCCACCGGTACCCCAACCGCAGTTGAAGAACATGTTCGGCACCGGGGTCTTGGAGATGATCGGGCAGGCGTCCGGGGTGGTGTCGACGATGCCGCCCCATTGGCGGTTCATGCGCACCCGCGAAAGGATCGGGAACATCTCGACGATGGCCTGGATGGTGTGCTCGATCACCGGGTACGAACCGCGCTGGCCGTAGCCGACCCAGCCGTCGATACCGGCGCCGATCACCAGGTCGCCCTTGTCGGACTGGCTGATGTAACCGTGCACCGCGTTGGACATGATCACGCTGTCGATGATCGGCTTGATCGGCTCGGACACCAACGCTTGCAGCGGGTGCGATTCGATCGGCAGGCGAAAGCCGGCGAGCTTGGCCATGTGCCCGGAGTTACCGGCGGTGACCACGCCGACGCGCTTGGCGCCGATGAAGCCCTTGTTGGTTTCCACGCCGATGCACACACCGTTTTCCTTGCGGAAGCCGATCACTTCGGTCTGCTGGATCAGGTCCACGCCCAGGGCGTCGGCGGCGCGGGCGAAGCCCCAGGCCACGGCGTCGTGACGGGCCACGCCGCCACGGCGCTGGACGGTGGCGCCCAGCACCGGGTAGCGGGTGTTTTTCGAGCAGTCCAGGTACGGAATCTCGTCCGCCACCTGCTTGGCGTTGAGCAGCTCGCCGTCCACGCCGTTGAGGCGGTTGGCGCTGACCCGACGCTCGGAATCACGGATGTCCTGCAGGGTGTGGCACAGGTTGTAGACGCCGCGCTGGGAGAACATCACGTTGTAGTTGAGGTCTTGGGACAGGCCTTCCCACAGTTTCATCGCGTGTTCGTACAGGTGCGCCGACTCGTCCCACAGGTAGTTGGAACGCACGATGGTGGTGTTGCGCGCGGTGTTACCGCCGCCCAGCCAGCCTTTCTCGACCACGGCGACGTTGGTGATGCCGTGCTCCTTGGCCAGGTAGTAGGCGGTCGCCAGGCCATGCCCGCCACCGCCGACGATGACCACGTCGTAGACCTTTTTCGGGGTCGGCGTGCGCCACATGCGCTGCCAGTTTTCATGGTGGCTGAGGGAGTGCTTGAAGAGGCCGAAGCCCGAGTAGCGTTGCATAGTCATTTACTCCAAAACCGCACTCAGCGATAAACCGGGAAGTCCGCGCACAGGGCCGATACCTGACGAGCGACATTGGCCTCGACATCGGCATCGCCGAGGTGGTCGAGGATGTCGCAGATCCAGCCGGCCAGCTCCACGCACTGGGTAACCTTGAAGCCGCGGGTGGTCACCGCCGGGGTGCCGATACGCAGGCCGGAGGTCACGAACGGCGACTGTGGATCGTTCGGCACGGCGTTCTTGTTCACGGTGATGTGGGCGCGCCCCAGGGCGGCGTCCGCCTCCTTGCCGGTGAGGCCCTGACGGATCAGGCTGACCAGGAACAGGTGGTTGTCGGTGCCGCCGGACACTACATCGTAGCCGCGTTTGATAAAGACGCCGGCCATGGCCTGGGCGTTGTCGATCACTTGCTGCTGGTAGGCCTTGAAGCCAGGCTCCAGCGCTTCCTTGAAGCACACCGCCTTGCCGGCGATCACGTGCATCAGCGGGCCGCCCTGGGCGCCCGGGAAGACCGCGGCGTTGAGCTTCTTCTCGATTTCTTCGTTGGCCTTGGCCAGGATCAGGCCGCCCCGCGGACCGCGCAGGGTCTTGTGGGTAGTGGTGGTGACCACGTCGGCGTAAGGCAGCGGGTTCGGGTACAGGCCAGCGGCGACCAGGCCGGCGACGTGGGCCATGTCGACGAACAGCAGCGCGCCGACCTTATCGGCGATCTGGCGGAAGCGTGGGAAGTCGAGGGTCTTGGAGTAGGCCGAGAAGCCGGCGACGATCATCTTCGGCTTGCACTCGACGGCCAGGCGCTCGACTTCGTCGTAGTCGATCAGCCCGGTGTTGGTGTCGATGCCGTACTGCACGGCGTTGTACAGCTTGCCCGAGGACGACACCTTGGCGCCGTGGGTCAGGTGGCCGCCGTGGGCCAGGCTCATGCCCAGGATGGTGTCGCCGGCTTGCAGCAGGGCCAGGTACACGGCGCTGTTGGCCGAGGAACCGGAGTGCGGCTGGACGTTGGCGTAGTCGGCGCCGAACAGTTGCTTGGCGCGTTCGATGGCCAGGGCCTCGACCTTGTCCACGTGCTCGCAGCCGCCGTAGTAGCGCTTGCCCGGATAACCTTCGGCGTACTTGTTGGTCAGGCCGCTGCCTTGCGCTTGCATCACGCGCTTGCTGGTGTAGTTCTCCGACGCGATCAGCTCGATGTGATCTTCCTGACGTTGCTCCTCGGCATTCATGGCCGCCAGCAGTGCATCGTCATAACCCTGGATTTGGTCTTGCTTGCTGAACATCGCGTCTCTCCCAGCGGCGGCGGTGCGCCTTTCGTCTCGGTGAGGCACGTACCCTGCGGTAGTGCCCTTTGGATGCGATGGTATGACCGGCGCTGACCGGCCAAATGCCTATGGACGCCACGCAAAGGTGCGTTTACGACATGGCCTGGCGCAGAGAGACAATTGCTTGCGGGCGCCACGCGCCGAAGGCTCTATATCGGTGGCTTGCCCGCGACCGCCAGCCCCCGCCACCGACCAGTGGCGCCACAGCTTTCGGGTTGGTGTGTCGCATCTGTAGCCGCTGCCGAGCCTGCGAGGCTGCGCTCGAGGACGCAGTCCTCGCAAAACCTCAGCACGCGATATGCCTGGAAGAACAGGTTGCCTGGTTTTACGACCGCTTCGCGGCCGAGCGCAGCCTCGCCAGCTCGGCAGCGGCTACAGGGCGTTCGTAGCGACAACGGTTCGCCGTCAGGCCAGCAGGTTGCGCAGCATCAGCAGCAGGAGGAAATGCCCGGGATACAGCAGATAGGCCCAGCGCCGCATCGGTGGCGGCGAAAAACCGCGCATCCGGCGCAGGATCGCCAGCCCCAGCCACGGCGCCAGCACGCAGGCGAACAGCGCCCAGGCGGCCACCTGATTACCCAGGCGCGCCGCCGGCAGCAGGCTTTGCCACTGGTTGGCCGCCAGGCACAGCAACCCCGGCAGCAGCGCCCAGTACCAGCGGCGCTGCAGCACCAGCAACATCGCCAGCGGCAGCAAGACGCCGAACAGGCCGAACATCAGGTACCGGTCGAACAGCCCGCCGAGCAAGGCCGCGCCGATCCCCAGCCACAGCGCCAGCCCACCGCGACGCTGCCAGGCGCGGGCCACCAACAGGCCCAGGGCCAGGGTCGGCAGCACATTCAGGGTGTCGGGGTCGGGAATGTACAGCCGGTACGGCACCTCGCTGAGCAAGCTGAACAACAGCAGCCAGCCCAGGTAACGCCATTGCCCCGCGCCCTCGCGACCCACCGCGCCGGCCCGCGCCACATTGGCCGCCAGCGCCAGGCAGAACCAGGGAAACGCCAGGCGCCCGGGCACATACAGCAGATCGAGGCTCCAGCCGACGTAGCGCAGGTGATCGAGCACCATGCAAAGCAGCGCCAGCCACTTGAGCAGGTCCAGGGCGCCATCGCGCCGGGCGGCCAGCGGGGTCAGCAGCGAGTCTGGCATATATCCTCATGGCCTGTGCATTTTTCACCCATAAACAGAGCGTGTGCTCCCCCCTCAATCTTGGGTAAAGTGGCGCTCCACCGATCTCTGCGGGGCCTGCGCTGTCCTGCCGGCCCAGACCTCGTTGCGGACGCTTTACCCAAGGGCTCCTTACCCAGGAGCGCCTTATCCGGAGCCCTTTATCGAAGGACTCCCCTCTCGGACCCTTAGCACGGAAGACGGCCATGACCGACAAGAGCCAACAATTCGCCAGCGACAACTATTCCGGCATTTGCCCCGAGGCCTGGGCGGCCATGGACCAGGCCAACCGCGGCCACGAACGCGCCTATGGCGACGACCAGTGGACCGCGCGCGCCGCCGATTATTTCCGCAAGCTGTTCGAGACCGACTGCGAGGTGTTCTTCGCCTTCAACGGCACCGCCGCCAACTCCCTGGCCCTGTCGTCGCTGTGCCAGAGTTACCACAGCGTCATCTGCTCGGAAACCGCCCACGTCGAAACCGACGAATGCGGCGCGCCGGAATTCTTCTCCAACGGCTCCAAGCTGCTGATCGCCGGCACCGAGAACGGCAAGCTGACCCCGGACTCGATCCGCGACATCGCCCTCAAGCGCCAGGACATCCACTACCCCAAGCCACGGGTGGTGACTCTGACCCAGGCCACCGAGGTCGGCAGCGTCTATACCCCGGAAGAAATCCGCGCCATCAGCGCCACCTGCAAGGAGCTGGGGCTGAACCTGCACATGGACGGCGCGCGCTTCTCCAACGCCTGCGCCTTCCTTGGTTGCTCGCCCGCCGACCTGACCTGGAAAGCCGGGGTCGACGTACTGTGCTTCGGCGGCACGAAAAACGGCATGGCGGTGGGCGAGGCGATCCTGTTCTTCAACCACAAGCTGGCCGAAGACTTCGACTACCGCTGCAAGCAGGCCGGCCAGCTGGCCTCGAAGATGCGTTTTTTGTCCGCGCCCTGGGTCGGCCTGCTGGAAAACGACGCCTGGCTCAAATACGCCCGCCACGCCAACCATTGCGCGCAATTGCTGGCCGAGCTGGTGGCGGACATTCCAGGGGTGGAGCTGATGTTCCCGGTGCAGGCCAACGGCGTGTTCCTGCAACTGTCGGAACCGGCCATCGCCGCGCTGACCGCCAAGGGCTGGCGCTTCTACACCTTCATCGGTAAAGGCGGCGCGCGCTTCATGTGCTCGTGGGACACCGAAGAAGCGCGGGTCCGCGAACTGGCCGCGGACATTCGCCAGGTCATGGCCGGCTGAATGCCCTCGCCGGCCTGCCGCCTCCTGTCGAGATCGGGTGCGGTGGGCCGGCGCTGCATGACATCAGTTCACAAATTCCTGAACTGATTATTTCCCTCCACTGATTCAACATCACAGGCGTATATCCGAGACTCCGGGGTCAATTTATAAAAACAAGGCACAGCCCCATGACCAGCCTGCCCGCGGCAACGGAAAAAGCCCCGTCCCCCAGCCTCAAGATCGAAACCCGCTCCATCGACTACGTGCCGCGCCACGAGCGCCACGGCAAGGTCTGGCACCAGGGTCCGTTCTGGTTCACCGGCAACTTCGTCCTGACCACCATGGTCACCGGCTTCACCGGCGCCGCCCTCGGCCTGAGCCTGCACTACTCGATCCTGGCCATCGTCCTCGGCGTCTGTCTGGGCACCTTCTGCATGGCCTTCCACGCCAACCAGGGGCCACGCATGGGCCTGCCGCAGATGATCCAGTCGCGGGCGCAATTCGGCCTGCGCGGGGCCATCGTGCCCTTCACCGCGGTGGTCTTCGTCTACATCGGCTTCAACGTGTTCAACGTGATCCTCGCCACCGACGCCATCAACACCGTGGTGCCCGGCGCGCGGGCGCCCTGGTACAGCCTGATGATCATCCTCGCGGTGATCATCGCCGTGGTCGGGCATGACCTGCTGCACGCCGTGCAGCGCTGGCTGACCTACATCATGATCAGCGTGTTCACCGTGCTGACCATCAGCGCGCTGATGACCCTGCAGGCCGACGCCGCCGTGGCCGACGCGCACTTCTCCTGGTCGGCGTTCCTGATCCAGCTGTCGGCGGCCGCCGGCTACCAGATCAGCTACTCGGTGTATGTCTCGGACTATTCGCGCTACCTGCCGCACAAGACCTCGTCGCGCCAGGTGATTTTCTGGACCTACCTGGGCGCCGCGGGCTCGGCGCTGTGGCTGATGTCCCTGGGTGCCTTCCTCGCCTCCGCCCTGCCGTCCCCCGACGCCATCGGCAGTGTCCGCGAAGTCGGCAACCAGATGATCCCGGGCTTCGGCACCTTTACCGTGCTGATCGCCGTGCCCGCCCTGGTCGGCATCATGGCGGTCAACTGCTACGGCGCGATGCTCACCGGCATCAGCGCCATCGACGGTTTCCTGCAGATCCAGCCGAACCTCAAGAGCCGGGTGGTGGGTATCGCCCTGGTGGCGGTGGTGATTTTCCTGATCGCCATGAACATTCCCGACAGCTACCTGGCGAGCTTCAACACCTTCGTGCTGCTGATGCTGTATTTCCTGGTGCCCTGGACCGCGGTCAACCTGGCGGACTTCTACGTGGTGCGCAAAGGTCACTACGCCATCAGCGACATCTTCAACCCGGCCGGCATCTATGGCCGCTGGGCCATGCCCGGGCTCATCGCCTATTTCCTCGGCCTGGTCGCAATGATTCCGTTCATGTCCCTGAGTTTCTACCAGGGCCCGGTGGCCCGGGCGCTGGAGGGCGCGGACATCGCCTTTGTCATCGGCCTGGCCGTGGCCGGCGTGGCCTACTGGGCGCTGACCCGGGGCCTGGACCTGGACGCCGAGCGCCTGGCGATCCAGGCCAGCGAACGCCAACTGGAAGGAGCCGGCCAATGACTGGATTGCCCACCCTGAAAGTCGCCTGCCAGCAGATCGCCCCACGGGTGGGCGAGCTCGACTACAACCGCGAACTGGGCCAGCGGGCCATCCGCGAGGCCGCTGCCCAGGGCGCCCAGGTGGTGGTGCTGCCGGAACTGGTGCAGAGCGGTTATGTGTTCACCGATCGGCAGGAAGCGCTGGCGCTGTCCGAGGCCCTCGATGGGCCGACGCTGACCCTGTGGAAGGCCCTGGCCGCAGAGCTGCAGTTGGTGATCGTCGGCGGTTTCTGCGAGCGCCTGAATGCCGGGCAAGTGGCCAACAGCGCCGCGCTGGTCGAGCCCGAGGGGCGGGTGACGGTGTACCGCAAGGCCCATCTGTGGGACCGGGAAAAGCTGGTGTTCACTGTTGGCGACCAACCGCCGCCGGTGGTGGAAACCCGCTTTGGCGCGATCGCGATGCTGATCTGCTACGACCTGGAATTCCCGGAATGGGTGCGCCTGCCCGCGCTGGCCGGCGCCGCCCTGCTCTGCGCCCCGGTCAACTGGCCGGACGGGCCGCGTCCGCCGGGCGAACGCCCGGCGGAAATGGTCCGGGTCCAGGCCAACGCGGCGGTCAACCGCATGTTCATCGCCGCCTGCGACCGCTGCGGCGACGAGCGTGGCGTGGCCTGGGTCGGCGGCTCGCTGATCGTCGACGCCGACGGATATCCGCTGGCCGGCAGCGCCCGTCAGCCCCAGCAGCAACTGCTGCTGGCGGAGCTGCCCCTGGCGGACGCCCGGCACAAGCACATCAGCGCCCATAACCACGTGCACCTGGACCGCCGCCCGGCGCTGTACTGAGCCCTCCCCGGCCGCGGGCAACACTCGCGGCCCTTCGCCTTTTCGCCCCTGATCCGCGCGCGCCGCCAGACATGAACTAGATTGTCTGGCGAGCCGCTGTACCCGCTCGGATAACGACAATAATCGGGAGCGCATCCATGTCCTTACAAGGCAAGACCCTGTTCATCACCGGCGCCAGTCGTGGCATCGGCCGTGAAATCGCCCTGCGGGCGGCGCGGGACGGGGCCAATATCGTGATCGCGGCCAAAAGCGCCGACCCCCATCCCAAGCTGCCCGGCACCATCTTCAGTGTGGCCCGCGAGGTCGAGGCGGCGGGCGGCAAGGCCCTGGCGTTGCAGGTGGACGTGCGTGACGAAGAGACGGTGCGCCAGGCCCTGGCCAAGGCCGCCGAGCAGTTCGGCGGCATCGATGCGCTGGTCAACAATGCCGGGGCGATCAAGCTGACCGGGGTGCAGCACATCGAGCTCAAGCGCTTCGACCTGATGCACCAGATCAACACCCGCGCCGTACTGCTGTGCAGCCAGGCGGCCCTGCCCTACCTGAAAACCAGCGGTGGGCACATCCTCAACCTGTCGCCGCCGCTGAACCTGGCGAGTAAATGGTTCGCCCAGTACAGCCCCTACACCGTGACCAAGTACGGCATGAGCATGCTGACCCTGGGCATGAGCGAGGAATTCAGCAACTACGGCATCAGCGTCAACTCGCTGTGGCCGCAGACCATGATCGCCACGGCCGCCATCGAGTTCCAGCTGGGTTCGCGCGAGTCGTTCAAGCATGCGCGCACGCCTGCAATCATGGCCGACGCGGCCCACGCGATCCTCTCCAGCAGCCAGCGCCGCATCACCGGGCGCTTGCTGATAGACGAAGACATACTGCGCGAACAGGGGGTGAGCGACTTCGCCCATTACCGCTTCGATCCCGACAGCAGCGAAACGCTGATGACGGATCTGTTTATCGATTGAGCGAGCGGATCAATCTGTAGCCGCTGCCGAGGTACGAGGCTGCGATCGACTGCAAAGCAGTCGCAAACCCAGCCCCTCGATAGGTCAGAAGCACCGAGAGCTCCGGGTTCACGGTTGCTACGCAACCGATCGCAGCCTCATTCTTCGGCGGCGGCTACGGGCTACCGGTCCGTCACTCAATACTCGACCCGCACATCCCCCTTCGGCACGCTGCAGCAGGACAGGATGTAGCCTTCGGCTTCGTCTTCCTCGGTGATCCCACCGTTGTGGTCCATCTCCACTTCACCGCCCAGCTTGAGCACCTTGCAGGTGCCGCAGATCCCCATGCCGCAGGCCTTGGGGATCATCAGGCCGAGCTTGGCCGCGGCGGCGTGGACGGTCTCGCCCGGCGCCACGCGGATGCTCTTGCCCGAAGCGGTGAACTCCACCTGGTGCAGGTCGGCGATGTCGATTTCCGGCGCCTCGGCGGCCTGCTCGGCCTGTTCCACGGCGTCGGCACGGGCTTCCGCCGGCGTCGCGCCGAAGGATTCCTCGTGGTAGCGCGACATGTCGAAGCCGCTGGCTTCGAGCAGGCGCTTGACCGCGTTCATGTACGGCGTCGGGCCGCAGCAGAACACTTCGCGTTCGAGGAAGTCCGGAGCCATCAGCTCCAGCATCTTGTGGTTCAGGTAGCCGCGATAACCGGCCCAGGGCTCGCCCAGGCCGTGTTTCTCGCAGATCAGGTGCAGGCTGAAGTTGTCGATCCGCGACGCCATGTGCTCCAGCTCGCGGTGATAGATGATGTCCTTCGGCGAACGGGCGCTGTGGATAAACACCATGTCGACATTGCCGTTGGTGTCGTAGAACCAGCGCGCCATGGACATCACCGGGGTGATGCCGACGCCGCCGCTGAGGTAGAGGACTTTCGGGCTCGGGAAGTCGATAGCGTTGAACAGCCCCACCGGCCCGTGCACCGCCAGTTCCTGGCCTTCGTGCAGGGTGTCGTGCAGCCAGTTGGAGACCTTGCCGCCCGGGACGCGCTTGATGGTCACCGAGAAGCTGTACGGCACCGAGGGCGAGCTGGAAATGGTGTAGGAACGCATGATCGGCTGGCCTTCGATCTCCAGCTCCAGGGTGACGAACTGCCCCGGTTTGAAGAAGAACATGATCGGCTGGTCGGCCATGAAACAGAAGGTGCGCACGTCCCAGGTTTCCTGGATGACTTTGACGCAACGGACGATGTGTCGGCCATTGGCCCAGGTCTGGGTGGTTACCGGGTTCAGGAAGTTGTTGGACATGCTGATCTCCACGGCCGACTGCCGGCCTTTATGGTGGCGATTGTGCGCAGGCCCATGAACACCCATTTACCTATCTGCGACATTCACATACTTATCGCGACCAGCCCCCAACCACCGGGGCTTGCGCGTCGGGAACAGATTGGGCCATGTCGCCCATGGATAAGGTTCCGGGCCGCGCCGGCCCCACACTCGCCTCAACTGATAACCGCTGATTTTTCAGCCTTGCGTCGCACCAACCGTAGCCACTTTCGCCGGCCACACAGATGGCCATGAGGACCAAAACGATGGACGTCACCGCAACCCTGAGCCTGGGCGATCCGCTGGAACCCGCACGCAAGGCCACCGCGCAAATGCTCCAAGAACGCGAGCGGACCTTTTCCCTGCCGCAGCCGTTCTACTGCGACGAGCGCCTGTTCGATATCGACATGCAGGAGATCTTCCAGAAGGAATGGCTGATCGCCGGCATGACCTGCGAGATTCCGACCAAGGGCAACTACATGACCCTGCAGGTCGGCAAGAATCCGATCATCGTGATCCGTGGCGCCGACGGCGTGGTCCATGCCTTCCACAACGTCTGCCGCCACCGCGGTTCGCGCCTGTGCACCAGCGACAAGGGCAAGGTCGCCAAGCTGGTCTGCCACTACCACCAGTGGACCTACGAGCTGGACGGTCGCCTGCTGTTCGCCGGCACCGAGATGGGCGCCGACTTCGACATGAAGCAGTACGGCCTCAAGCCAGTGAACGTGAAGACCGCCGGTGGCTACATCTTCATCTCGCTGGCCGAGAACCCGCCGGCCATCGATGACTTCCTGGCGACCCTGACGCACTACATGGAACCCTACGACATGGAGAACACCAAGGTGGCGGTGCAGACCACCTTGATGGAAAAGGCCAACTGGAAGCTGGTGCTGGAAAACAACCGCGAGTGCTACCACTGCGGCGGTGCGCACCCGGAACTGCTGAAGACCCTGCTGGAGTGGGACGACGTCACCGACCCGCGCGCCGACCAGGCGTTCAAGGACCACGTGGCCGCTTCGGCCGCCGCCTGGGATGCCGAGAAGATCCCCTACGCCCACGCCAGCTTCGGCCTGCGCAACCGCATCGTGCGCATGCCGCTGCTCAAGGGCACCGTGTCCATGACCATGGACGGCAAGCAGGGCTGCGCCAAGCTGATGGGCCGGATCAAGAACCCCGACCTGGGCTCGATGCGCATCCTGCACCTGCCGCACTCGTGGAACCACTGCATGGGCGACCACATCATCGTGTTCACCGTGTGGCCGATCAGCGCCCAGGAAACCATGGTCACCACCAAGTGGCTGGTGCACAAGGACGCGGTCGAAGGCGTGGACTACGACGTCGCGCGCATGCGCCAGGTGTGGGACGCCACCAACGACCAGGACCGTCGCCTGGCCGAAGAAAACCAGCGCGGCATCAACTCCACCGCCTACCAGCCAGGCCCGTACTCCAAGACCTACGAGTTCGGCGTGGTCAACTTCGTGGACTGGTACAGCGAACGCATGCTGAGCAACCTCGGCGCCGAACCGGCTCCGTACCTCAAGGGCGTGCCGGTTCACGGCTAAACGCGCTGTCCCGGCCATAAAAAACCGCGAGCATGCTCGCGGTTTTTTATGACGTGAAGTGGCTACTACCAGTTCCAGGCGTGAATGATGTCCTGCGCTGTATCAAAGATATTTCCCAAGTCTTCGATATTGGGCGCACGCTTGTAATTCGGATCGATACGTCGTTGCAAATCGTCATACAAGCCGTCAATTCTTTCCTGGGTTTTCTTTTTATCGTGCTGCCGAAGTACATCGAGCCGGGCCTTGTTAGCAGCCAGCGCTCTACCTTCCTCGATATAAAAAGCCCTGTCCCACTCAGGCTGATGATTATCAATAAAAGGCGGTGGACCGACAGGTTTGTTCATAGCCACCTCACTATTTCAGCTGGTCAAGAGAACCAGCCAGTGACCCAACTGACGATCGAGTTGAATGTATTAGTGATTTTCTCCCAGACGTTCTTCAACCAATTGAGGATATTCTTGCCAATCTCGGTGAAAAACTCGCTGACCTTGTCCAGCACGGTATTGAACAGGCCACCGAAAGTTTCCATGAACCCAACCACCGCATCAGCGCTTTGGGGGTATTGGTCCAACTGCTCGATCGCCGCGTCATACATCTTGTCGATGCGTTTATCTGCTGATTCCTTGTCCCGCTTACGCAACTCTTCGAGCTTTTTCTTGTAGTCCGTGGTGTCGGTCGAACCCGAGTTCTGAAAACTTTCCGTAGCCTTGACCAGCTCGGACTCCGACTGATCAGCTTGGCTTTCCCCCACTTCCCGGGCCTGAGGCTCGAGGTTCCGCACCGCAGGATCATTGGAACTCTTGGTGACGTAGAGACTGCGCAGGTGAATCTGCTGCAGGTGCGGCGAAGCCATCAGCAGGCCCCTGGCCTCGCCCGACAATCGTCTTTTCGCATGCACACGCATTTCGTTGAGTAACTCGACATAGGCTTCCTTGCCTTGTGCAGCAACAGGCTTGGCCTTGGTTTTTGCTTTGGATGCTTCGGACATTTCAATAACTCCTTGTAATTTAAACAACCGGCACTCTTGTGCCTTTCACTCGCGGGAACGGTAACGTTCATAACGCCCGCAATTCTCCCGAGTCCATCATTCAGAATCAGCCTTTATTAATTCCAAAAATCAATCGTGGACTTCATCAACCGGAAGGACGTTGGAGATAGCACTTTCACCGATCAACCAGACTCGGTATCAGCTATTAGGGAAGTGCAGAAACAAAAACATGCTTTTCATGTTTGACTCCTGTCATGGATTATCTTGAAGTGCAGCCGAAGAACTCGACTATTGCCCTTGAAAATCCGCCCCACTCCTTTTGTTTGAAAGAGTAAAGCCGCGTGCCCATCAGGCGTCAAACAGCCACTTATACCCATAGGAAACTGCATTTATGCAGGCTGAATATATAAACCAAACCTCACTCAGGTTTTATCCGAGCCCGAAACAAACGAGAGGGTCACCCCCAAGCTGTATAAAAAATGATCGCCCCCGTCGAGATACCACCCGCCAAGGCTTACAGAAGACCGCGAACAAGTTATCCACACCTCCACCCACAGCAAATGTGGGCAACTCGGCTTTCAGCCGGCGGATTCACTGGCAGAACCTGAAGAAAATCCGTGACTTATCCGGAAAGGCCTTTTCCACAAGACTTTGTTCATTTTTTGAACAGCGCTCTGTAAGCCACGTTTTTAAAGGCCCGCAGATGAAGGCGAACACCTTATCCACAGAAGCGCCAACAGACTTTGGGGGCAACTTTGCGGCCAAGGGCAGCGAGCTGTGGAAAACCGCCGAATAGCGCGAAATATCGAGGTTTCAGTGCTGCCGGCAGGGCAAAACCCCGGAACTGACTGTTTTTTGATCAACCCTATGGAAGCCGCTGTTTATAAGGCTCTCAACGGACAGCGAACATCTTATCCACAAAGAGGCCAACAGACTTTGGGGGCAACTTGGCAGCGGCGGAGGATCGAGGGAGCTCCTTATCCACAGAAAAAACCTTCGGAAAAACCTCGACTTAGCTTGATCGTTTTTCGTACAACGCGCTGTAGCGCTTGATTGGCGAGGCTTGCAGAGAGGGACGAACATCTTATCCACAGAGGCGCGCACAGGGATTGTGGGTAACCGTGGATACAGGAGGGAAATCAGTGGCTGGCAAGCCGCGCCCCTGTAGGAGCGAAGCTTGCTCGCGATAACGATAGTGCGACAGGCCAGACCCTAGCGGACCACGCCTTCTTCGATCAGCAGCTTGAGGATGGCCTCGGCCCCGGCTTCGGCGCTGACACCCTTGAGCACCTGGCCGCCACCGCCGCTGGCCTTGGCGGTCGCGGCTTTCATGCGGTCGGCGCCGCTCTTGGCCTTGATCACTTTCAGGCGCTTGGGCCGCGGTTTGGCCGGTTGCAGGGTGGCGCTGGTGAATAACTCATCGTCGAGCACTTCCACCTGCCGCGCCTGCAGCAGCCCACGCCGGGCCGGGCCGTAGGCGCTCTGCCGCGGCTTGGGCGCGGCGTTATCCACAGTGGCGAGGAACGGCAGGCGCACCTTCAGCCGACGGCGCTGGCCGCGCGGCAGGGCTTGCAGCACCAGGGCCACGCCGCCGTCGATGGATTCCACCTGGGCCAGGCCCACCACCAGCGGCCAACCGAGGTTTTCCGCCAGCAGGAACGGCAGCATGCCCGAGCCTTCGCCGGTTTCCGCCTGGCTGCCGGTGAGCACCACTTGCGCCCCGGCATCGCGCAGATAATCGGTCAGCGCCGGCAGCGCATCGGCACCGGCCGACTGCTCCAGCACGTGCATCTGTTCCAGGCCCATGCCCAGGTACGCGCGCAGGGCCGGCTCGGCGATATCGCCGGCGTGCAGCACCTGCAGCCTGTCCCCGGCCAGTTGCAGCCCCAGCTCGACCGCCCGCGCATCCTGCTCGGCGCGCCGGGGCCGGCCGGAAGTCGGGTGGGCGCCGATGGACACCAGGCTGATCACATTGGTACTCATAAGCTCTGTCCTTCCCTTAAGCCGCATCGCGCTTGGCGCCGTTGCGGTAGGCCTCTACCGCCGCGATCAAGGCTTGAAGCAGCTCGGCGCTTTCGCCAATCACCGACAGGTCGGCGCGTTTGATCATGTCGCAGCCCGGATCGAGGTTGATCGCCACCACCTTGTCGCAGGCACCGATGCCCTGCAGGTGCTGGATCGCCCCGGAAATCCCCACCGCCACGTACACCCGGGCTGTGACCCAAGTGCCCGAGGCGCCGACCTGACGGTCGCGGGCCATGAAGCCATCGTCCACCGCCACCCGCGACGCGCCTTCGGTGGCGCCCAGGGCCGCGGCGGTTTTGTGGAACAGCTCCCAGTCCTTGACCCCGTTGCCGCCGGAGAAAATGAATTCGGCCTCGGCCATGGGAATCGCCGCCGGGTCCACCGCCACCGCGCCCAGGTCCTCGATTCGCGCCAGGCTGCGCGCCACCGTTGTGGATAACTCCACCGGCAGGGCTTCGTGGCGGGTTTCACTGACCGGCTCCGCGCATTCGGCAGCGGCCAGGATCAAGCGCGCCAGCGGTCGAGCCAGGTCCTGCAAGCCGGCACCGGCGCGGCCGATGCACTGCTCGTCCTTGACCTGCCAGACCCGTGTGGCCGGGCGTTCGCCCAGGGCCGCGGCAAAACGCCGGCCCAGTTCGCCGCCACCGGTACGGCTGTCGGGCAGCAACCAGTGGCGTGGGCTGAACTGGTTATCCACAGCCCGCAGGCCCTGGACCCGTTGTTCCGGTGCATAACCGCTGAATTCGTTGCCCTCGAGCACCAGCAGGCGGTCGACGCCGGCCGTGGCGAAGGCGTTTTCCTTATGCTCGCCGAACACCACCGCCAGCACCGCGCCGTCCTTGCCGGCCAACTGGTGGGCCAGGCCCAGCAGGTCGCGGTCGTGACTGCTCAGGCGGCCGCCGACCATGTCCGGCACCACGCTGATGTAGAACGCCGGCTGCGCCACCTGATGCAGCGGCAGCTGGACTTCGACCGCGGCGCTGCGCTTGACCGCCCCGCCCTGCTGGGCGCCGCTGCGGTCGATACGCTTGATGCCGTTGGGGCCGATGAAACCGATCCCGTGGGGGTTCTTGCGGAGGATGCCGTTGGGCCCCATCCAGCTGTGCTGCGCCGGCTGCATGGCCGCGTGCAGCGGGTGCAGGCGGTTACGGGCGATCCATTCGGCCCGCGGGTCGCGGCGGATAATGTCGCTCATCAGTGGGCCTCCGCAGGTTCACGTTTGGCCGGGGTCACCGGCTTGCCAGGCGCGGCGTCTTCCAGCAAGGCGTCGGCCACCAGTTCGGCGATGTCCTTGATCAGTGGTCGTGGTTCGACCACGCCTTCGAGCATCGCGGTGCATTGTGGACAACCCACGGCCACCAGCTCGGCGCCGGTTTCGCGGATGTCGTCCATGCGCATGTCGGGGATCCGCTGCTTGCCCGGGATGTCGGTGATCGGCGCGCCGCCACCGCCGCCGCAGCAGCGCGAGCGGAAACCGGAGCGTTGCATTTCCTTGACCTCGATCCCCAGGGCGCGCAGGACCTCGCGCGGCGCCTCGTACTCGCCGTTGTAGCGGCCCAGGTAGCACGGGTCGTGATAGGTCACGCTGTTGCCTTTGTGCTGGCCCAGATTCAAGGCGCCGCCGGCAATCAGCTCGGCCATGTAGGTGCTGTGGTGCTGCACCACGTACTCGCCGCCGAGGGCGCCGTATTCGTTTTTCAGCACATGGAAACTGTGGGGGTCGCAGGTGACGATGCGCTTGAAGCTGTACTTGGCCAGGGTCTGGATATTGCGCTTGGCCAGCAGCTGGAAGGTCGCCTCGTCGCCCAGGCGCCGGGCCACGTCGCCGCTGTCGCGTTCTTCCAGGCCCAGCACCGCGAAGTCGACCTTGGCCGCTTTCAGCACTTTGACGAAGGCGCGCAGGGTGCGCTGGTTGCGCATGTCAAAGGCACCGTCGCCGACCCAGAACAGCACGTCGGTGGTTTTCTTCTCGCCGAGCAGCGCCAGGTTGAGGTCCGCCGCCCAGTTCATCCGCCCGCCCGGGGCGAAACCGCCCGGGTTGTCGGTGGCGATCAGGTTTTCCAGGACTTCGGCGCCCTTGTTCGGGGTGGCGCCCTTTTCCAGGGTCAGGTGACGGCGCATGTCGACGATGGCATCGACGTGCTCGATCATCATCGGGCATTCCTCGACACAAGCGCGGCAGGTGGTGCAGGACCACAGGGTCTCGGCGTCCACCAGGCCGTTGACGATCGGCTGGTGCGGATTGCCGCTGTGTTCGCCGATGGCTTTGCCGGGATACGGGCTGCCAGCGAACTTGGCATCGGTACCGCCAGCCAGGCCGACGACCATGTCCTGGATCAGCTTTTTCGGGTTCAGCGGCTGGCCGGCGGCAAAGGCCGGGCACGCGGCTTCGCATTTACCGCACTGCACGCAGGCGTCGAAGCCAAGCAACTGGTTCCAGGTGAAATCCTTGGGTTTTTCCACGCCCAGCGGCGCGTTCGGGTCTTCCAGGTCCAGCGGCTTGAGGCCGGTGGAGCGGCCGCCACCGAAGCGTTCGGCACGGCGGTGCCAGGCCAGGTGCAGGGCACCAGCGAAGGCGTGCTTCATCGGGCCGCCCCAGGTCATGCCGAAGAACAGCTCGGACACGCCCCACAACACACCGATACCGAGGATCGCGGCCAGTACCCAGCCACCGAAGTTTTCCGGGAGGATCCCGGCCACCGGCAGGGTCACCAGGAAGAACGACGCCGAGAACGCCAGCAGGCTTTTCGGCAGGCGCATCCACGGGCCTTTCGACAGGCGCGCCGGCGGGTTGCGACGGCGCAGGTAAACGAAGATCGCGCCGACGAACATCACCGCCGACATCAGCAGCAAGGCGTAGCCGAGGATGCGGTTATGCAGGCCGAAACCGTGCACCAGGATCGCCAGCACGATGGACGCCACGGCGCCACCGGCCGTGGCCACGTGGGTGTTGGCGATGTATTTGTCCCGCGCCACCACATGGTGCAGGTCGACCATGTAGCGCTTGGGCATGGCCAGCAGGCCGCCGATCAGGTCGACCTTGGACGCACGGCCCCGGCGCCACATGGCCACCCGCCGCAACGCGCCCAGGACAGCCAGGCCGATGGCTGCGAACAGCAGGATGGGAAGAAGGGTGTTCAACATGGTGGAGCTCCCAAAGACCAGCTCGGTCGTTGTAGCCGCTGCCGCAGGCTGCGATGAAGTCCGCAGGACTTCCCTGCGAACTCAAGAGCACGACTGCTTCGCAGTCGATCGCAGCCTTCGGCAGCGGCTACAGGTATGGCTTAGAAATCCTTGCAGATCCGCAGGGCGTCATAGATGGCCGCGTGGGTGTTGCGCTGCGCCACGCAGTCACCGATGCGGAACAGCAGATAACCGTCGCCCGCCTGGCTCAACGAAGGCTGCGGCTTGATCGCGAACAGCGCTTCGACGTCGACCTGGCCCTTGTTGCGCGAGCCTTCCTTGAGCGCGTAGTAGATCGCTTCGTCGGGCCGCACGCCGTTCTCCACCACCACCTGGTCGACCACCCGCTCCTCTTTGGCGCCGGTGTATTCGTTCTCCAGCACCGCCACCAGCTTGTCGCCTTCGCGGTAGACCTTTTCCAGCATCATGTCGCCGGTCATGATCACTTCCTTGGGGTACATGCTGCGGTAGTAGGTCGGGAACGACGTACCGCCGATGGCCACGCCCGGCTTGATGTCGTCGGTGACGATCTCGACCTGGCTGCCCTTGTCGGCGAGGAAGTCGGCCACCGACATGCCGGTAAACTCGCAGATAGTGTCGTAGACCAGCACGTTCTTGCCCGGCGCGACCTTGCCGTCGAGCACGTCCCAGCTGCTGACCACCAGCCCTTCGGCGGCGCCCCAGTGCTCGTTCTGCTCAAGGAACGGATGCCCGCCGACGGCCAGCACCACGATGTCCGGACGCAGGTCGAGGATGGTCTCGGCATCGGCCGCGGTGCCCAGGCGCAGGTCGACCTTCAGCCGTGCCAGCTCCAGCTGATACCAGCGGGTGATGCCGGCGATCTGGTCGCGCTGCGGCGCTTTCGACGCAGTGGTGATCTGCCCGCCGATGGCCTCTTTCTTCTCGAACAGGGTCACGTCGTGGCCACGTTCGGCCGCCACCCGCGCCGATTCCATGCCGGCCGGGCCGGCGCCGACCACCACCACCTTGCGTTTCGGCCCGGTGGACTTCTCGATGATGTGCGGCACGCCCATGTATTCACGGGAGGTCGCGGCGTTCTGGATGCACAGCACATCCAGGCCCTGGTACTGGCGGTCGATGCAGTAGTTGGCGCCCACGCACTGCTTGATCTGGTCGACCTGGCCCATCTTGATCTTGGCGATCAGGTGCGGGTCGGCGATGTGCGCCCGGGTCATGCCGACCATGTCGACGTAACCACCCTCGAGGATGCGGGTGGCCTGGTTCGGATCCTTGATGTTCTGCGCGTGCAGTACCGGAACCTTGACCACTTCCTTGATCCCGGCGGCCAGGTGCAGGAACGGCTCCGGTGGATAACTCATGTTCGGAATCACGTTGGCCAGGGTGTTGTGGGTATCGCAACCCGAACCCACGACGCCGATGAAATCGAGCATGCCGGTGTCGTCGTAATACTTGGCGATCTGCTTCATGTCCTCGTGGGACAGGCCGTCCGGGTGGAACTCGTCACCGCAGATACGCATGCCCACGCAGAAATCGTCGCCGACTTCGGCGCGCACCGCCTTGAGCACTTCCAGGCCGAACTTCATCCGGCCTTCGAAGCTGCCGCCCCATTCGTCGGTCCGCTTGTTGACCCGCGGGCTCCAGAACTGGTCGATCATGTGCTGGTGCACGGCGGACAGCTCGACGCCGTCCAGGCCGCCGGCCTTTGCGCGACGGGCAGCTTGCGCGTAGTTGCCGATCACCCGCCAGATCTCCTCCGGCTCGATGGTCTTGCAGGTGGCGCGGTGCACCGGTTCGCGGATGCCCGACGGCGACATCAGGGTCGGCCAGTTGAAACCGTCCCAGCGCGAGCGGCGGCCCATGTGGGTAATCTGGATCATGATCTTGGCGCCGTGCTTGTGCATGGCGTCGGCCAGGTTCTGGAAGTGCGGAATGATGCGGTCGGTGGACAGGTTCACCGAGCTCCACCATTCCTGCGGGCTGTCGATGGCCACCACGGACGAACCGCCACAGATCGCCAGGCCGATACCGCCCTTGGCTTTCTCTTCGTAATACTTCACGTAGCGGTCGGTGGTCATGCCGCCATCGGTGGCGTAGACCTCGGCGTGCGCGGTGCTGAGCACCCGGTTGCGGATGGTCAGTTTGCCGATCTGGATCGGCTGGAACATCGCTTCGAAAGCCATTTTTCTTAACTCCGCTTACAACGGCTTGACGGTGAACAGGCCATCGTCGTGGCCTTCTTCGGAACCGCCGTAGACCTGTTCGGCGACGGTGCGGATCTTGCTACCGCGGGCGGCCAGAATCTGGTCCATGGCGCCGGCGAACCAGCCGGTGAACATGTAGTCGACCTTGCGTCCGACCTTGCCGTACACATAGACGAAGGCCGAGTGTTCGAGCTTGACGCTGGCGGTGCCCTTGTCGAGGTCGATGTCCTGGATCTTGAACAGGCCCCAGCCGCGCTGCGACAGGCGCTTCATGTAGTGCTCGAACACCGCGACGCCTTCCAGGCCGTGGCATTCGGCTTCTTTTTCACACCAGTGCCAGGCGGACTTGTAGCCGGCCTTGTAGAGGATCTCGGCGTAGGCGTCGGCGCCCAGTACTTCCTCGATGCCCATGTGGTTGTTGACGAAGAAGTGACGCGGCACGTACAGCATCGGCAGGGCGTCGGAGGTCCAGACACCGGTTTCGCTGTCGACTTCGATAGGCAGTTGTGGGGCGATCTTGGCCATGTTTCAAAACTCCGGAATTCTTTTGGATTGGTGCATCCGTAGCCGCTGCCGAAGGCTGCGATAAGGCTCGAAGAGCCTTCCGAGGGCCGCAGGAGCGCGTCTCCTTCGGAGCCGATCGCAGCCTTCGGCAGCGACTACAGGTGTGTGCTGTGGAGGGTTGGCGTTATTCGCCCCAGACGTCCTTGAGGACGTTGACCCAGTTCTCGCCCATGATCTTGCGCACCACACGCTCGGAGTGACCGCGCTTGAGCAGGGTCTCGGTGAGATTGGGGAACTCGCCCACGGTGCGGATGCCCAGCGGGTTGATGATCTTGCCGAAGTTGGTCAGGCGACGGGCGTAGCCCTTGTCGTGGGTCAGGTATTCGAAGAAGTCCTGGCCATGGCCCTGGGTGAAGTCGGTGCCGATGCCGATGGCGTCTTCGCCGACGATGTTCATGGTGTATTCGATGGCCTCGGCGTAGTCGTCGATGGTCGAATCGATGCCCTTGGCCAGGAACGGCGCAAACATGGTCACGCCGACGAAACCGCCGTGGTCGGCGATGAACTTCAGCTCTTCATCGGACTTGTTGCGCGGGTGTTCCTTGAGGCCCGACGGCAGGCAGTGGGAGTAGCAGACCGGCTTTTTCGATTCGAGGATGACTTCCTCGGAGGTCTTGGAGCCGACATGGGACAGGTCGCACATGACACCGACGCGGTTCATCTCGGCGACGATCTCGCGACCGAAGCCCGACAGGCCGCCATCGCGCTCGTAGCAGCCGGTGCCCACCAGGTTCTGGGTGTTGTAGCACATCTGCACGATACCCACGCCCAGCTGCTTGAACACCTCGACGTAGCCGATCTGGTCCTCGTAGGCGTGGGCATTCTGGAAGCCGAACAGGATGCCGGTCTTGCCCAGTTCCTTGGCCTTGCGGATGTCGGCGGTGGTGCGCACCGGCATCACCAGGTCGCTGTTCTCGCGGATCAGCTTCTGGCTGGAGGCGATGTTGTTGACCGTGGCCTGGAAGCCCTCCCACACCGACACGGTGCAGTTGGCCGCGGTCAGGCCGCCTTTACGCATGTCTTCGAACAGCTCACGGTTCCACTTGGCAATGATCAGCCCGTCGATAACGATGCTGTCGGCGTGCAATTCGGCTGGGCTCATCAGGCAGTCCCCTTATTGGCAATTCATGCGCCGAATCGTCTGCCGGCGCTTTGGGGTCAGCATATGCCTCGGTGCCCGGGCAGCCGGGTGCAAAAACGACAGGGGAATTGCCGAAAGCGTCAATCCGCGACAAAGGGTCTGCCGGGCGTCCCTTGCCCCATCTGTTCTTTGTCATGCGCATGGGCCAGAATCCGCCGCATCACTGGATTAGAGGGGGCTGCGACGCAATGAAATCGATCTTCCTGGCTTTGGCACTGCTGGCGACGGGCGCACAGGCGGCTGAAGAAGCCGACAACTCCCCGTGCGACAGCGTCGAACAGGATCAACAGACTCTGGAATGCGCCACCTTCAACAAAACCACCGCCGAGCAACTGCTGAGCGACAACCTGCAGGGCCTGCTCGAACGCCTGGGCACGCAATACGGCAGCGACAAGGCGCAGCTGGCCGACATCACCGCCAAGGTGCAGAACGCCCAGCAGCTGTGGCAGAAACAGCGCGACGCCGACTGCGCCGTCGATACCTTCCCCGCCAAACCCGGCAGCAAGGCCTACGCCGTTGCCCAGGCCGACTGCCTGGCGCGCATGAGCGATGAACGGTCGGAATTTCTTGAGTCGATCGGGCAGGAGTAACGAGTCGGCCGCAAGTTTTTCTACAACAGGAATACCGCAATCGCGGGCAAGGACTGGGCGTCCCCCCTGCTCCTACAGAAGCATGAGCAATACCCGGACAAGGTTCTCGCCTTGGCCCGCGAGCGAATATAAGCAAAGATTGATTAATCTTATAAAAGGCTTATATTCGTTCATGAACAGCATCCTGTGGACCCGTAAGGCCGTCAAACAACTGCTGCGATTGCACAGCGCCCATCAGCTACAGATCCGTGACGCGGTGACCTTGCTCGGCGACATGCCCGACACCGGCAACGTCAAGGCGCTCAGCGGTCACGCCTATGCCTATCGCCTGCGAGTGGGCAACTATCGAATCCTGTTCGACTGGGATGGCGCTATCAGAGTGGTCAGTATTCAAGAGGTCAAGAAACGTGACGAACGCACCTACTGACATCCAGATCATCAACGGCACGGACGGCAAGCCGGCGTTCGTGGTGATCCCTTATGCGGACTATGTGGCGCAACGCCAAGAGCCGGACCTGATCCCCCATGACGTGGTCAGCCGCATCGTTGACGGCGCCACGCCGATCCGCGCCTGGCGCGAGCACCTGCACCTGACCCAGGACGAGGTCGCCAGGCGCCTGGGCATTTCCCAGCCGGCCTTCGCCCAGCAGGAAAGCGTCGCCAAGCCTCGGCGCGCCACCCGCGAGAAGATCGCCGCGGCCTTCGGCATTCGCGCCGACCAGCTGGAACTGTAAGCTGCACGCCATTCATCGAGAAAAGGTTTTCCCATGAGCATCTGCGGCATCGAAATCAAAGGCAGCGAAGCCATCTTCGCCCTGGCCACCCTGCAAGACGGCACGGCGCAACACCTGGCCAACGCCTGCAAGAAAATCGCCCTGGACGACGATGACGAAGCCGCCAACGTCAAAGCCTTCGCGGCCCAGGTGGCCGCCTTCGTCCGCGACAACGGCATCAGCCGCATCGCCATCAAGAAGCGCAGCAAAAAAGGCGAATTCGCCGGCGGCCCGACCACCTTCAAGATCGAAGGCGTGTTCCAGCTGCTGGACAACTGCGAGGTGACCCTGCTGTCGCCGCAGACCATCAACGCGCAGAACAAGAAGCACAACGTCGACCTGCCGGCGACGCTGAACAAGTATCAGCATGAGGCGTACAAGACCGCCTGTGCGGCGTTGCTGAAAAAGTAATCCTGTCTCTCTTGCTCGCGACGCAGGCAACGCGCTGGGTCAGGCAGACCGCCATCGCGGGCAAGCCTCGCTCCTACAGAATCAGCAGCTCAGACCTTCAGGCTTTGGCGCCGGTCTTCCCGCGGGCACTGGGCAAACCGGGCGCGATAGCTGCGGGTGAAATACGAGGGTGATTCGAAGCCGCAGGCGATGCTGACTTCCAGCACGCTCATGTCGGTCTGGCGCAGCAGTTGCCGGGCCTTTTCCAGGCGCAGCCCCAGGTAGAAGTTGCTCGGGGTGTCGTTCAGGTGCAGGCGGAACAGGCGTTCGAGCTGGCGCCGGGTGACCTTGATCGACTCGGCCAGTTGCAGGGTGCTCAGGGGCGGCTCGCTGTGCTGTTCCATCTCGCCGATCACCTGCACCAGCTTCTTGTTGCGGATGCCGTAGCGGGTGGCGACTTCCATGCGCTGGTGGTCCTTGCGCGGGCGGATGCGCCCGAGCACGAACTGTTCGCTGACCTGGATCGCCAGCTCCGGGCCGTGGGCCTGGCCGATCAGGTCGAGCATCATGTCGATGGACGCGGTGCCGCCAGCCGAGGTGATGCGCCGCCGGTCGATCTCGAACAGCTCCTGGGTCACGCTGATCTGGGGATAGGACTCCTTGAACGCCTCGATCGCTTCCCAGTGCAGGGTCACGCGGTGGCCTTCGAGCAGCCCGGCCTGCGCCAGGACCACGCTGCCGGTGTCGATGCCGCCCAGGGTCACGCCCTCCACATCCAGGCGGCGCAACCAGTGCACCAGCGCCGGGGTGACGAACTTCAACGGTTCGAAGCCGGCCACCACCAGCAGGGTCGCGCCCTTCTTCAACGGCTCCAGCGCCGCGTCGGCGTTGACCGACATGCCATTGCTCGCCAATACCGCGCCGCCATCGGCGCTCAGCACATGCCAGCGATACAGCTCGCCGCGAAAGCGATTGGCCACGCGCAGCGGCTCGATGGCCGAGATGAACCCGATGGCCGAGAAGCCCGGCATCAGCAAGAAATAGAAATCCTGGGACATGGAACGCACTCGGATGACGGGCAGCGTGGCCACTGTGATACGCCGTTTCCACGCCGGGTTCAAGACGAAGGTCGCTGCAGTGCAAGAGCCGGTCGCCGCTGTGCGTTTTCAGCGCCCGCCAGCTGCGTAACGTGGCATCACCGGCGCACATAGACGCCGGAACCGACAATAACGACCTGCCGAGGAAACCTTCATGAAACGACTGATCAGCAGTTGCGTCCTTGCACTCAGCGGTACCGTCTTTCTCAGCTCCGGCGCCATGGCCGCCGACGCCGCCAGCTGCCAGAACGTGCGCCTCGGCGTGGTCAACTGGACCGACGTGATCGCCACCAGCGCCATGGCCCAGGTGCTGCTCGACGGCCTCGGCTACAAGACCAAGCAGACCAGCGCCTCGCAGCAGATTATTTTCGCCGGCATCCGCGACCAGCGCCTGGACCTGTTCCTCGGCTACTGGAACCCGCTGATGACCCAGACCATCACCCCCTTCGTCGACGCCAAGCAGGTCAAGGTGCTGGCCGAGCCCAGCCTCAAGGACGCCCGCGCCACCCTCGCCGTGCCCACCTACCTGGCGGACAAGGGCCTGAAAACCTTCGCCGACATCGCCAAATTCGAGAAGGAACTGGGCGGCAAGATCTACGGCATCGAGCCCGGCTCGGGCGCCAATACCCAGATCAAGGCGATGATCACCAAGAACCAGTTCGGCCTGGGCAAATTCCAGCTGGTCGAATCCAGCGAGGCCGGCATGCTCGCGGCGGTGGATCGCGCCGTGCGACGCAAGGAAGCCGTGGTGTTCTTCGGCTGGGCGCCGCACCCGATGAACGTCAATGTGCAGATGACCTACCTCACCGGCAGCGATGACGCCCTGGGCCCGAACGAAGGCATGGCCACGGTGTGGACCGTCACCGCGCCAACCTACGCCGAGCAGTGCCCGAATGTCAGCCGGCTGCTGAGCAACCTGACCTTCAGCGCCGAGGACGAGAGCCGCATGATGCAACCGCTGCTCGACCACAAGGACGCCCTGGAATCGGCCAGGCAATGGCTGGCCGAGCATCCGCAGGACAAGGCGCGCTGGCTCGAAGGGGTCACCACCTTCGACGGCAAACCCGCTGCCGACAACCTGAAACTGACCAGCCAATAACCACCCCGAACTCCCTCTGCGCAGCGCCAAACGCCTGCGCAGCGACCCACCACGCCTGTAAGGAACCCGCACCATGAACCACGACGTCATCATCACCTGCGCACTCACCGGTGCTGGCGACACGACCGCCAAAAGCCCCCACGTGCCGGTCACCCCGAAACAGATTGCCGCCGCCGCGGTGGAAGCGGCCAAGGCCGGCGCCACCGTGGTCCACTGCCACGTGCGCAACCCGCAAACCGGCAAGTTCAGCCGCGATGTCGCGCTGTACCGCGAAGTGATGGAGCGTATCCGCGAGGCGGACGTCGACATCATCGTCAACCTCACCGCCGGGATGGGCGGCGACCTGGAGATCGGCGCCGGCGAAAACCCGATGGAGTTCGGCCCCAATACCGACCTGGTCGGCCCGTTGACCCGCCTGGCCCACGTCGAGGAACTGCTGCCGGAAATCTGCACCCTGGACTGCGGCACCCTGAACTTCGGCGACGGCGACACCATTTACGTGTCCACCCCGGCGCAACTGCGCGCCGGCGCCAAGCGCATCCAGGAACTGGGGGTGAAGGCCGAGCTGGAAATCTTCGACACCGGCCACCTGTGGTTCGCCAAACAGATGATCAAGGAAGGCCTGCTGGACGACCCGCTGTTCCAGCTGTGCCTGGGCATTCCCTGGGGCGCGCCGGCCGACACCACCACCATGAAGGCCATGGTCGACAACCTGCCGGCCGGCGCGGTCTGGGCCGGCTTCGGTATCGGCCGCATGCAGATGCCGATGGCCGCGCAGGCGGTGCTGCTGGGCGGCAACGTGCGGGTCGGCCTGGAAGACAACCTGTGGCTGGACAAGGGCGTACTGGCGACCAACGGCCAGTTGGTGGAGCGCGCCGGCGAGATCCTCAGCCGCCTCGGCGCCCGCGTCCTGACCCCGGCCGAGGGCCGGGCCAGGATGGGCCTGCGCAAGCGCGGCTGACCCGGAAGGCGATTACCTGTAGCCGCTGCCGAGCCCGTGAGGCCGCGCACGGCTGCAACGCAGCCGCCACAAGGGTCACCACGAATGACCTGATTTACCGCGCCGTCTGGCCTTACGACTGCTGCGCAGCCGTACGCGGCCTCGCGTTGCTCGGCAGCGGCTACAGATATGTTCACTTTTGACTTTCAGGAAATGACCATGAGCTTTATCACCGAAATCAAAACCTTCGCCGCCCTGGGCAGCGGTGTCATCGGCAGCGGCTGGGTATCGCGCGCCCTCGCCCACGGCCTGGACGTGGTGGCCTGGGACCCGGCGCCCGGCGCCGAGGCGGCCCTGCGCAAGCGCGTGGCCAATGCCTGGGGCGCCCTGGAGAAACAGGGCCTGGCACCGGGCGCTGCGCAGGATCGCCTGCGCTTTGTCGCGACCATCGAGGAGTGCGTGAAAGACGCCGACTTCATCCAGGAAAGCGCCCCGGAACGCCTGGAACTGAAACTCGAGCTGCACGCCAGGATCAGCGCCGCGGCCAAGCCCAATGCGTTGATCGGCTCCAGCACCTCCGGCCTGCTGCCGAGCGAGTTCTACGAGAGCTCCACCCACCCGGAACGCTGCGTGGTCGGCCACCCGTTCAATCCGGTGTACCTGCTGCCGCTGGTGGAAGTGGTCGGCGGCAAGAACACCGCGCCAGAAGCCGTGCAGGCCGCGATCAAGGTCTATGAATCCCTCGGCATGCGCCCGCTGCATGTGCGCAAGGAAGTCCCGGGCTTTATCGCCGACCGTCTTTTGGAGGCGCTGTGGCGCGAGGCCCTGCACCTGGTCAACGACGGCGTCGCCACCACCGGCGAGATCGACGACGCGATCCGCTTCGGCGCCGGCCTGCGCTGGTCGTTCATGGGCACTTTCCTGACCTACACCCTGGCCGGGGGCGATGCCGGCATGCGCCACTTCATGGCCCAGTTCGGCCCGGCCCTGCAGCTGCCGTGGACCTACCTGCCGGCCCCGGAACTGACCGACAAGCTGATCGACGACGTGGTCGAAGGCACCGCCGAGCAGCTCGGCACCCACAGCATTTCGGCGCTGGAGCGCTATCGTGATGACTGCCTGCTCGCCGTGCTCGAAGCGGTTAAAACCACCAAGGCCAAACACGGCATGAGCTTCAGCGAGTAACCCTGACGCCCCCTGTAGCCGCTGCCGCAGGCTGCGATAAGGCTCGAAGAGCCTTCCAGGGGCCGCAAGAGCGCGTCTCCTGCGGAGCCGATCGCAGCCTGCGGCAGCGGCTACAGGTTCAGCCCGCCATTTTCGTGAGCCCATGACATGCCCGCACTCACCACCTACACCACCCGCATCAGCCCCGACTGGGTCGATTACAACGGCCACCTGCGGGACGCTTTCTACCTGCTGATTTTCAGCTACGCCACCGACGCCCTGATGGACCGGCTGGGCATGGACAGCAACCACCGCGAAGCCAGCGGCAACTCGCTATTCACCCTGGAGCTGCACCTCAATTACCTGCATGAAGTGAAGCTCGATACCGAGGTCGAAGTACACACCCAAATCATCGGCCACGACCGCAAGCGCCTGCACCTGTACCACAGCCTGCACAAGGTCGGTGACGACCTGGAACTGGCCGGCAACGAGCAGATGCTGCTCCACGTCGACCTCGCCGGCCCGCGCTCGGCGCCGTTCAGCGAGCCGGTGCTGAACAGACTGCGAGCCATCGCCGCCGAGCAGGCCAACCTCCCCGCCCCCGCCTGGATCGGTCGGGTGATTGCCCTGCCGCCGGAAAAATAACCGCCCATAAACAGGAGCGCACCGTGAATACCTCCACCGCTTTTGCCGACTTCCGCAGTTACCCGTTGATCAGCGCGTTGACCGCCGTACAAGCCCAGGCGGACCGTGTTCAGGTGCAGTGGGCCGACGGTCGCTCGAGCCCCTTTCATCATCAGTGGCTGCGCGACAACTGCCCCTGCGCGCACTGCGTCTACAGCGTGACCCGCGAGCAGGTGCTGGAGATCGTCGACGTCGCCGAAGACCTGGCCCCGGCCGTCAGCCGGATCGACGCCCAGGGCTGCCTGAGCATCGACTGGCAGGACGGCCACCTCAGCCGCTTCGATCCGGGTTGGCTGCGGGCCCACGCCTACGACGATGAAAGCCGCGCCGAGCGCCGCGCCCGTCGGCCACACAGCCAGTTGTGGGACAGCCGGCTGCAACTGCCGGTGTTCGAGTACCAGGTGCTGATGGAGGACCCGCAGGCGCTGTTGCAATGGCTGCTGGCGGTGCGCGATATCGGCCTGACGCAGGTCCGCGGCGTGCCCACCGAACCGGGGTCGCTGGCCCAGGTCGCCAAGCGCATCGCCTTTATCCGCGAGAGCAATTTCGGCGTGTTGTTCAACGTGCAATCCAAGGCCGACGCCGACAGCAACGCCTACACCGCTTTCAACCTGCCGCTGCACACCGACCTGCCAACCCGCGAGCTGCAACCGGGCCTGCAGTTCCTGCATTGCCTGGTGAACGACGCCGAAGGCGGCGAAAGCATCTTTGTCGACGGTTTTGCCATCGCCGACGCCTTGCGCCGCGAAGACCCCGAGGCGTTTCACGCGCTGTGCGAGATCCCCGTGGAGTTTCGCAACAAGGACCGCCACAGCGACTACCGCTGCCTGGCGCCGGTGATCGCCCTGGATGCGCTGGGTGAGGTCACGGAGATCCGCATGGCCAACTTCCTGCGCGGGCCGTTCGAGGCCTCGGTGGATGACATGCCCCGGCTCTACCGCGCTTATCGACGCTTTATCGCCATAACCCGCGAGCCGCGCTTTCGCCTGATCCAGCGCCTCAACCCGGGCGAGCTGTGGTGCTTCGACAACCGCCGCACCCTGCACGCCCGCAACGCCTTCGACCCCGCCACCGGCGCGCGGCATTTCCAGGGTTGCTACATCGACCGCGACGAGTTGCTGTCGCGGATCCTGGTGTTGCAGCGTTAGACCGCGTCGCGTCAATCGCGAGCAAGCTCGCTCCTACAGAGGCGATGTCGTACCCAGCATCGTGCTACGACGCGAACCTGTAGGAGCGAGCTTGCTCGCGAAAAAATGGCCCAGACACCACCTTTCTCCAGGCAAAAAAATCCCCGATCAAGCCGTGACAGGATCGGGGCAGAGGAGGTTTTCTGAGGAGCCGACACGAGGGTGACCAAACCTTCGATGACCGAGCTGGAATCCAGTGTGCCCAGTCGCCTTCAAGCCAAGTTAGCCGAAAACGACCTGTTCATAGGCATCCCGGCCATTGCGACAATTCGCCCTTGCCGACTGTCCGGGTGGCTACCAGAATCGGCTCACGACCACACTCCCTGAACAAGGATAAGAGTCATGATGCACGCGGATCTGATTGACCAGGACGACCTGCTCGGCCAACTGAGGGCCCTGGGTTTTGAAATGCCGGCCGGCGCCACGGCCGACCAGGCCTGCGAGTGTGCGGTGCGCGGCTTGAGCGATGCCCGGGCCAAGGCCCTCAAGGGCATGGTCGAGCAGATGCTCACCGGCAATGCCACCATCCTGCCGGCCGTGCGCCAGGCCATCGACAAACAACTGTTGCCGGCCCTGGCCCAATTCCAGAACAGCCGCGCCTGAGCCTTCGCCGGGAGCGGATCGCGGAGTAGAGTGCGGTGCCTGCACACCAAGGAGCCGCCCCCATGATTCGAATCGAACCCTGCCAGCCAGCCCATCAAGCGGACTGGCTGCCGTTGCGCCAGGCGCTGTGGCCCGACTGTCCGGCCGAGGAACACCGGGACGAAATCGCCAGTTTGCTGGACGACCCGCAGCGCTATATCAACCTGCTCGCTTATACCGCCGATGGGCGGCCAGTAGGGTTGGCCGAGGCTTCGTTACGCCACGACTACGTGAACGGCACCGAGCATTCGCCGGTGGTGTTTCTGGAGGGTTTGTACGTCAGCGCCGAACAGCGGCGCCAGGGCATTGCCGAACGGCTGATCGATGCCGTCGCCCAATGGGGGCGGGATCAGGGCTGCGTGGAAATGGCTTCGGATACCGGCCTGGAAAACCTGGTGAGCCAGACCGTGCACAAGGCGCTCGGTTTCGAGGAAACCGAGCGCGTCGTGTACTTCAGGAAAAGCCTGTGATTACAGCCTGACGCTGGCGAAGGTCGATTCGTTGCGCGCCTGGCTCAGCGAGGACATCGGGCCGGCCAGCACCAGCGCCTGCGGAATCGGCATCATCGCCACCTGTTGGGCGGTGTTGGAGCCCACGCGTTCGTCACGCGGTGGAATGCCGAAGTACTCGCGGTAGCACTTGGAGAAGTGCGGCGTGGAGACAAAACCGCAGACCGAAGCCACTTCGATGATCGACATCGGCGTCTGCTTGAGCAGTTGCCGGGCGCGGATCAGCCGCAGCTTCAGGTAGTAACGCGATGGCGAGCAGTGCAGGTATTTCTGGAACAGCCGCTCCAGCTGGCGACGGGATACCGAAACGTAGACCGCCAGTTCGTCGAGGTCGATCGGCTCTTCCAGGTTGGCTTCCATCAGCGCGACGATTTCCTGCAGTTTCGGCTGGTTGGTGCCGAGCATGTGCTTGAGCGGCACGCGCTGGTGATCCTGCTCGTTACGGATACGTTCGTAGACGAACATTTCCGAGATCGCCGCCGACAGTTCACGGCCGTGATCGCGGCTGATCAAGTGCAGCATCATGTCCAGCGGCGCGGTGCCGCCGGAACTGGTGAAGCGGTTGCGGTCGAGGGTGAACAGGCGGGTGCTCATGGCCACCCGCGGGAAGGCTTCCTGCATCGAGGCCAGGCATTCCCAGTGCACGCTGCAATCGAAACCGTCGAGCAGGCCGGCGCAGGCCAGGGCCCAGCTGCCGGTGCAGACCGCGCCGAGGCGGCGGGACTGGCGCGCCTGGCTTTGTAGCCACGACACATGTTCGCGGGTCACGGTGCGCTGGATGCCGATGCCGCCGCAGACGATCACGGTGTCCAGGGCCGGGGCTTTGTGCATGGAGGCGTCGGGGGTGATCTGCAGGCCATCACTGGCCCAGACCTGGCCGCCGTCGACGCTGAGGGTGGTCCAGCGATACAGCTCGCGACCGGACAACTGGTTGGCCATGCGCAGCGGCTCGACCGCGGACGCCAGGGAAATCAGCGTGAAATTGTCCAGCAGCAAAAAGCCGATGGATTGAGGCGCACGGTTCTGGGGTTGAGCCCCGGAGTTGAACGACGTCATCGCGGTATCTCCTCACACAAAGCAGGTGATGGCCTCAGGCGGAGGCTCTTGTTATTGCCATCGTTCTCACGTGGGAGACGGGCTTTGTGAGGACAGAGCAATTGCCATGCCTAAAATTGAATGGCCATTCAATAACTCCTGAAAACGACGTCGCGATGCGTCTATATAAGCCGTGCGCAATGTGCGGGTTATCAGTGTCGAATCGGCCTGGAAGGGCCCTGGCCCGGTGGCTGTGAGCAAATCGGTAGCACTTGTGGGAACGGCGAGAAACGTCCCGGGAAAAGAGTGTCACCGCAAGCACAGGTGGGCGCTCAGCCGAGGTCAGCGAAAAACCTGACCGATGAGCCTTGGGACTTACCTGTTTGCGACGCTCCAAAAGGTGGCGAGGGCGCCGCGGGGTGTTCAATTTATGAGCAATGGATTGGAAACAGGCGGTGGATGATCCGGCGTCATCGCGGGCAAGCCTCGCTCCTACGGAATGCGTTTTCTGTAGGAGCAAGCGGGCGGCGATCCGACTTGCCTGCGATGGACTGCGCAGCAGTCCCGCTGTTAAAGCATCAACACTCCACAGCGCTGACCGCCAAGCCGCCGCGGGATGTCTCCTTGTATTTGTCGTGCATGTCGGCGCCGGTATCGCGCATGGTGCGGATCACCCGGTCCAGGGAAATGAAGTGCTGGCCGTCGCCGCGCAGGGCCATTTGCGCGGCGTTGATGGCCTTCACCGCGGCAATCGCGTTGCGCTCGATGCACGGCACCTGCACCAGGCCGCCGACCGGGTCGCAGGTCAGGCCGAGGTTATGCTCCAGGCCGATTTCCGCGGCATTGCACAGCTGCTCCGGCGACGCCCCGAGAATCTCCGCCAGGCCGGCGGCGGCCATCGCGCAGGCAGAACCCACCTCGCCCTGGCAGCCGACTTCGGCGCCGGAGATCGAGGCGTTTTTCTTGCAGAGGATGCCCACCGCCGCCGCACCGAGGAAAAAGTCCACCACGTTGGCGTCGGTGACGTCCTCGCTGAAGCGCATGAAGTAATGCAGCACCGCCGGGATGATCCCCGCCGCGCCGTTGGTCGGCGCCGTCACCATGCGTCCGCCGGCGGCGTTTTCCTCGTTCACCGCCAGGGCGAACAGGTTGACCCACTCCATGGCGCTCAGGGTCGAGCCGATCACATTGGGTTTGTTCAGTTCCTGCAGGCTGCGATGCAGCTTGGCCGCGCGGCGCCGCACATTGAGCCCGCCGGGCAGAATGCCTTCGTGTTTCAGGCCCTGCTCGACGCAATCCTGCATGGCCTGCCAGAGCTTCATCAGGCCGGCGCGGATCTCCTCCTCCGAACGCCAGACCTTCTCGTTGGCCATCATCAGTTCGGCCACCCGCAGGTTGTGCTTCTGGCACAGGCTCAGCAGCTCCACGGCGCTGGAGAAGTCATAAGGCAATTCGGTGCGATCCAGGTCCACCACGCCGCTGCTGGCCTGGGCCTGGTCGACGACAAAACCGCCGCCCACGGAATAATAGGTATCGCGGTGCAGTTCCCCGGAGTCGCCTTCGGCCACCAGGGTCATGGCGTTGGGATGGAACGGCAGGTTTTCGTCGATCAGCAGCATGTCGCGCGCCCAGACGAAGGGAATCGGCAGGCGGTTGTCGAGCAGCAGGGTATTGGTTTCGCGCAGGGTCTCGATGCGACAGCCGATCTGCGACGGATCGATCGCATCCGGCCATTCGCCCATCAGCCCCATGATCACCGCGTTGTCGCTGCCGTGGCCGATGCCGGTGGCCGACAGCGAACCGTAGAGCCTTACCTCGACGCGGCGCACCTGGCCCAGCAGGTCTTTCTCGCGCAGGGCCTGGACGAACAGCGCCGCGGCGCGCATGGGCCCGACGGTGTGGGAACTGGAGGGGCCGATGCCGATTTTGAACAGGTCGAAAACACTGATAGCCATGACTGCGAAACTCCTCGATGAGCACACGCCGGGCGCCAAAACGCCCGGTGGCGAAGCTGCTACGCTCAAGCAGTAATCCGCCGAGATACGCGCATCATCAGGCTTTTGCAGTGTCGTTCGACGTCTCACACCGACTCACTCATGCCCACCAACGCCGTGGTCCGCGGACCTGCGGTTCTGGCCGTTTTTTTGCGGTTCAGATGGGCAAAAAGTGCTGAAAAAAGCTGTAAGCGACCTCACCGACACTGGATGCGACCCTCCCTGTACTGGATACGACGCACCCTGTAGGCGTCAGATTTTCACTGGTACATGATCAGTCTCGACTCGATTGCAAGGCACTGTGGTAGAGCTGTCCCACTCGCCCCAACCGCAACACTTATAAGTGCGGTCAGACACACCGCCAGAAAACACCCAGGAGTCCACCCCATGAAAGGTTCCCCGTCGTTGTTGTTGGCCGCCATGCTGAGTCTGCCGCTTCTGGCGCACGCCGCAGAACCGGCGCAATGCAGCACCGTAAACTTCTCCGATGTCGGCTGGACCGACATCACCGTCACCACCGCGACCACCAGCGTCGTGCTCGATGCCCTTGGCTACAAGACCAAGACCACGATGATTTCCGTACCGGTGACCTACAAGTCCCTGGCCGACGGCAAGAACATGGACGTGTTCCTCGGCAACTGGATGCCGACCATGGAAAACGACATCAAGCCCTACCGCGATGCCGGCACCGTGGAAACCATCCGCGCCAACCTGGAGAACGCCAAGTACACCCTGGCGGTCCCGGAAGAGCTGTACAACAAGGGCCTGAAGGATTTCGCCGACATCGCCAAGTTCAAGAAAGAACTGGACGGCAAGATCTACGGCATCGAGCCGGGCAACGACGGCAACCGCATGATCCAGAGCATGATCGACAAGAACGCCTTCGGCCTCAAGGACGCCGGCTTCAAGGTGGTCGAGTCCAGCGAGGCGGGCATGCTGTCCCAGGTCGAGCGCGCGCAACGGCGCAGCACCGCGGTGGTGTTCCTGGGCTGGGAACCGCACCCGATGAACACCCGTTTCAAGATGAAGTACCTGACCGGCGGCGACGAGTTCTTCGGCCCCAACTACGGCCAGGCGACCATCTACACCAATACCCGCAAGGGCTACGCCGAGGAATGCAGCAACGTCGGTCAGTTGCTGAAGAATCTGTCGTTCACCCTGAACATGGAAAGCACCCTGATGGGTAACGTCCTGGACGACAAGATGAAGCCCGAGGCGGCCGCCAAGGCCTGGCTGAAGAAAAACCCCGAGGTACTCGATACCTGGCTCGCTGGCGTGACCACCATTGACGGAAAACCTGGCCTGGAGGCCGTGAAAGCCAAGCTTGCACAGTAAGTCGCTTATGCCGGGCGGGGTCGCCCGCCCGGGCTGTTTATTCCTTGCATGCGGACGTTCAATACCATGCTCATTGATCAGAAAATCCCTTTAGGCCAGTACATCGCTGCCTTCGTCGAATGGTTGACGCAACACGGCGCCAACACATTCGATGCGATCGCATCGACCCTGGAAACGATGATCCACGGCGTGACGTTTGCGCTGACCTGGTTCAACCCACTGGCCTTGATCGGCCTGATTGCCTTGCTGGCGCATATCATTCAACGCAAATGGGGCCTGACCGCCTTCGTCGTGCTGTCCTTCCTGCTGATCCTCAATCTGGGTTACTGGCAGGAAACCATGGAAACCCTGGCCCAGGTGCTGTTCGCCACCCTGGTCTGCGTGCTCATTGGCGTGCCGTTGGGCATCGTCGCCGCGCATAAGCCGATGTTCTACACCATGATGCGTCCGGTGCTCGATCTGATGCAGACCGTACCGACCTTCGTTTACCTCATTCCTACCCTGACCCTGTTCGGTCTGGGCGTGGTACCAGGCCTGATTTCCACGGTGGTGTTCGCCATTGCCGCGCCGATCCGCCTGACCTACCTGGGCATCCGCGATGTACCACAAGAGTTGATGGACGCCGGCAAGGCCTTTGGCTGCTCCCGCCGTCAACTGTTGTCGCGTATCGAGCTGCCCCATGCCATGCCGAGCATCGCCGCCGGCATCACCCAGTGCATCATGCTGTCGTTGTCGATGGTGGTGATCGCGGCCCTGGTGGGCGCCGATGGCCTGGGCAAACCCGTGGTCAACGCACTGAACACCGCCGATATCGCCCTGGGCTTCGAAGCGGGCCTGGCAATCGTACTGCTGGCGATCATGCTCGACCGTATCTGCAAACAACCCGAAGCCAAAGTAGGGGGTGACGCATGAGCATAATCCGCTTCGATAACGTCGACGTTATCTTCTCCAAGGATCCACGCGAGGCGCTCAAGCTGCTGGATCAGGGCATGACCCGCAACGAGATCCTGAAAAAGACCGGCCTGATCGTCGGTGTGGAAAAGGCCAGCCTGGACATCGAGAAAGGCGAAATCTGCGTGCTGATGGGCCTCTCCGGTTCCGGCAAGTCGAGCCTGCTGCGCTGCATCAACGGCCTCAACACCGTGAGCCGCGGCAAGCTGTTCGTCGAGCATGAGGGCAAGCAGATCGACATCGCTTCCTGTACCCCGGCGGAACTGAAGATGATGCGCACCAAGCGCATCGCCATGGTGTTCCAGAAGTTCGCCCTGATGCCCTGGCTGACCGTTCGCGAGAACATCAGCTTCGGCCTGGAAATGCAGGGCCGGCCGGAAAAGGAACGGCGCAAGCTGGTGGACGAGAAACTCGAGCTGGTGGGCCTGACCCAGTGGCGCAACAAGAAGCCCGACGAACTGTCCGGCGGTATGCAGCAACGTGTCGGCCTGGCCCGCGCCCTGGCGATGGACGCCGACATCCTGCTGATGGACGAACCCTTCTCCGCCCTCGACCCGCTGATCCGCCAGGGCCTGCAGGACGAACTGCTGGAGCTGCAACGCAAGCTGAGCAAGACCATCGTGTTCGTCAGCCATGACCTCGACGAGGCCCTGAAACTGGGCAGCCGCATCGCCATCATGAAAGACGGGCGGATCATCCAGTACAGCAAGCCGGAAGAAATCGTGCTGAACCCGGCGGACGACTATGTGCGCACCTTCGTCGCCCATACCAACCCGCTCAACGTGCTCTGCGGCCGCAGCCTGATGCGCACCCTGGACAACTGCAAACGCATCAACGGCTCGGTGTGCCTGGACCCGGGTGGCGACTCCTGGCTCGACCTGGCCGAGGGCAACACCATCAAGGGCGCACGCCAGAACGGCGCCAGCCTCGACCTGCAGAACTGGATCCCGGGCCAGGCGGTGGAAGGCCTGGGCCGCAAGCCGACCCTGGTGGACTCCAACATCGGCATGCGCGACGCGCTGCAGATCCGCTACCAGACCGGCAACAAGCTGGTGCTGCATGACAACAACAAGGTGGTGGGGATCCTCGGCGACAGCGAGCTCTACCACGCGCTGCTCGGCAAGAACCTGGGGTAACAGCGACACGCAGACAAAAACGCCGCGACATCGATCGCGGCGTTTTTGTTTTATCGGGAATAAAGGGTGCAGGTTTGCTCCCTGTTGCGGGAGCGGGTGTTGCGCTGGGTCAGGGATGGCGCTTCGCGAGCAAGCTCGCTCCTACAGGTCAAATCCAATCCTTGTAGGAGCGAGCTTGCTCGCGATACAGGGGACGCGGCGTAACAGGGCTACACCGCGTCCCTCACGTCTTAGCTGTAGACCCGGCCAAGGAGCTGCCGATGGCTTTCGAACTGATCGAGCACGTCACGGGTGATCTGCTCCTGCGTGAAGCCCATCAAGTCGTATTCCTGGCTGCCGTTGTGCAGGTAGACCTCGGCGCGGTAGTAGCGTGCACGCTCTTCGGGCGCATCGGCCGATTCGCTCGGCGCAGCCAAGTAGCCGTCCAGGCTCACTTCATAGACAAAAGGGTTGCCCTCTTCCATCTCGATCCGCACGCCCATGCAACGCTTGGACTTGCCCAGCAGGGTTTGCACATCCAGGCCCTGGTTGCGCAGCTGGGTCGCGGCTTCTTCCAGTGCCGGCGTCACGTGCTTGTCCATGAAACGCTGGACCACCGCCTGGGTCGGCTGCAGGTCCAGCTGGGTCAGGCGCTCGCTGAAACCACGACGACCACGGGCCGCCAGTTCCGCCTGTTCCTGTTCGATCTGCGTGTCCTGGCGCATGGCCTTGTGCAGGCCGAACATGAAGCACACCAGCACCACCGAGAACGGCAGGCCAGCCAGCACCACCATGGTCTGCATGGCTTCGAAGTTACCGGCGAACAGCAGGCCGACGGTCACCAGGGTGATCACCACCGACCAGAAGATCCGCAGCCAGTGCGGGGCGTCTTCGTCGACGTTGCCGCCCTTGCAGGACAAGTTGGCCATCATCACCGCGCCGGAGTCGGCCGGGGTCAGGAACAGCACGAAGCCGACGAAAATCGACACGCCGATGACAATCTTCGACGCCGGGTAATGATCCAGCAGTTGGTAGATCGCCATGGACGGCTGTTCCAGCGCCGTCTTGCCGAGCTCCACCGCGCCATGGTTCATCACCAGGTCCAGGGCCGAGTTACCGAACACCGACAGCCAGGCCAGGGTGAAGCCCAGCGGAATCAGCAGCACGCCCGCCACCAGTTCGCGCACGGTACGGCCGCGGGAAATACGCGCGATGAACATGCCGACGAATGGCGCCCAGGAAATCCACCAGGCCCAGTAGAACAGGGTCCACAGGCCCAGCCAGCGGTCGGACTTGGCGCTGTCGCCTTCGTACACATAGAGGTCGAAGGTCTTGAGCACCACACCGTTGAGGTAATCGCCGACGTTTTGCACGAAACCGTTGAGCAGGTGCAGGGTCGGACCAAACAGCAGCACGAAGATCAGCAGGCCGCTGAACAGTACGATGTTCAGGTTGGACAGGCGGCGAATGCCGTTTTCCACACCGGATACCGCGGCGATGGTGGCCACGGTACTCATGACGATGATCACGATCAGCAGGTTGGTGTTGCTGTGTTCCATGCCGAACAGGTTTTCCAGGCCGGAAGACACCTGCATCGAGCCGATGCCCAGGTTGGTCACCAGGCCCAGCAGGGTCACGAACATGCCGAAACCGTCCACCGCGTGGCCGGCCGCGCCCTTGACCCAGCGCTCGCCCACCAGCGGGTACAACGCCGAACGCAGCGCCAGTGGCTGGTTGTGGCGGTAGGCAAAGTAGGCCACGGCCAGGCCGACCAGGGCGTAGATCGCCCAGCCGTGCAGGCCCCAGTGCAGGAACGTCAGTTGCAGCGCCGAACGCGCGGCCTGGTTGCTGCCCGGTACGCCTTCAGGCGGATTGAAGTAGTGGTCCAGCGGTTCGGAAGCACCGAAGTACAGCAGCGAAATGCCGATACCGGACGAGAACAGCATGCCGGCCCAGGCGCCATAGCTGAAATCCGGAGTGTCTTGCTTGGTCCCCAGCTTGAGCTTGCCGTAGGAGGAAAACGCCAGGCCGACGACGAAGACCAGGTAGGCGGCGATCACCACCATGTAGTACCAGCCGAAGCTGCGGGACAACCAGGCCTGGGCAATGCCGAGCAGTCTGCCGGCCTCTTGCGGGGCGATGATCAGAATGGCGGTCAGCAGCAGGATCAGCGCGGTGGAGGTGTAGAACACCCAACCGTTGACCCGCACCTTTTCCGGTGGGGTCTTTATAAGAGAGGCAGAACTCATGGCACAGATGCTCCAGGCAGTGCGAGAGAAGAACACAAGGCAACACGGCACCCGACCAATCGGTTAGTTGGCAGCCGACCGACGGGTGATATAAAGACACCCCGAAAAAAGCCCGAACCCGCAGGGGTTGCGTTGAGAACCAGCGTCGAAGGCCTTGTGCAAACGTGCAGTTCGTCACCTGGCCTTAAGCGTCTTGCCCATTCAACACATCCGTCCTCGCTGGCTCACGCTATGCCCTGCTTGGGTTTCAGACTTTTTCGGAGGTCGCTTTTCCGCCATCTACACGCAGGAAGGACCTGGAGGCAGCGACGATTTGTCGCAGATCTTATTCTTTGTTGATTGAACGTTCAATCAAAACAAAATAGACTGGCCCTCACGCCGGTAGCCGTTTCACGACTGCCAGCAGGCCTAAGGAGATGTGCAAGATGCCCAAGGTCGGTATGCAACCCATACGCCGCCAGCAGTTGATCGAAGCCACGTTGCTGGCGGTCGATCAGGTCGGGATGGGGGACGCCAGCATTGCGCTGATCGCCCGTTTGGCCGGTGTCTCGAACGGCATCATCAGTCACTACTTTCAGGACAAGAACGGCCTGATCGCCGCCACGGCGCAGTATCTGATGAGTGTCCTCAGCGAGAACGTCACCGCGCGCCGTCAGGCGCTGGAGGACAGCAGCCCGCGGGCGCACCTCCAGGTGATCATCGAAGGCAACTTCGACGCCAGCCAGGTCAATGGCCCGGCAATGAAAACCTGGCTGGCCTTCTGGGCCACCAGCATGCACCACCCGTCTTTGCACAGGTTGCAGCGGATCAACGATCACCGCCTGTATTCCAACCTGTGCTGCCAGTTCCGCCGCGTCCTGCCGCTGGATGATGCACGCAGCGCGGCGCGAGGCCTGGCAGCCCTGATCGACGGTTTGTGGTTGCGCGGCGCGCTGTCGGGAGACGCTTTCGACACCGAGCAGGCGCACCGGATCGCTTACGAATACATGGATTTCCAACTGGCTAAGCAGGAGCGCTAGAGCACATTACAAGACGCTCGGCCCCCTGAACCGCCACTGACCAGCGCGCCCAGGCTACACGGCGCGCCCAGTGGTCAACGCCAACCACTCATGCACTTGCGAGGACTATCAACATGGCCCGTTTCGAACTGCAAAAACTCTACATTGACGGCGGCTACACCGACGCCGGCAGCGACGCCACCTTCGACGCCATCAACCCGGCCAACGGTGAAGTCCTCGCTCAAGTGCAACGTGCGACTAAAGAAGACGTCGAGCGCGCTGTCGTCAGCGCCGAGAAAGGCCAGAAGATCTGGGCCGCGATGACCGCCATGGAGCGTTCGCGCATCCTGCGTCGCGCCGTGGACATCCTGCGCGAGCGCAACGATGAACTGGCTGCCCTGGAAACCCTGGACACCGGCAAGGCCTACTCCGAAACCAAGTATGTCGACATCGTCACCGGCGCCGACGTGCTGGAATACTACGCGGGCCTGGTACCGGCCATCGAAGGCGAGCAGATCCCGCTGCGCACCACTTCGTTCGTCTACACCCGTCGCGAGCCGCTGGGCGTCGTGGCCGGTATCGGCGCGTGGAACTACCCGATCCAGATCGCCCTGTGGAAATCCGCGCCAGCCCTGGCGGCCGGTAACGCGATGATCTTCAAGCCAAGCGAAGTCACTTCGCTGACCACTCTGAAACTGGCCGAGATCTACACCGAAGCCGGCGTTCCGGCTGGCGTGTTCAACGTCCTGACCGGTAGCGGCCGCGAAGTCGGCACCTGGCTGACCGAACACCCGCGCATCGAGAAAGTCTCCTTCACCGGCGGCACCGACACCGGCAAGAAGGTCATGGCCAGCGCTTCCAGCTCCTCGCTGAAAGACGTGACCATGGAACTGGGCGGCAAGTCGCCGCTGATCATCTTCGACGACGCCGACCTGGATCGCGCCGCCGACACCGCGATGATGGCCAACTTCTACAGCTCCGGCCAGGTCTGCACCAACGGTACCCGCGTCTTCGTACCGAGCCACCTGAAAGCCGCTTTCGAAGCCAAGATCGTCGAGCGCGTCGCGCGCATTCGCGTTGGCAACCCGGAAGATGAAAACACCAACTTCGGCCCGCTGGTCAGCTTCGCCCACATGGAAAGCGTGCTGGGCTACATCGCCAAGGGCAAGGAAGAAGGCGCCCGCCTGCTGTGCGGCGGCGAACGCCTGACCGACGGCGCATTCGCCAAAGGTGCTTTCGTGGCGCCGACCGTGTTCACCGACTGCACCGACGAGATGACCATCGTTCGCGAAGAAATCTTCGGCCCGGTGATGAGCATCCTGACCTACGAAACCGAAGAAGAAGTGATCCGTCGCGCCAACGACACCGACTTCGGCCTGGCCGCCGGTGTGGTAACCCGTGACCTGAACCGCGCGCACCGCGTGATTCATCAGCTCGAAGCCGGTATCTGCTGGATCAACGCCTGGGGCGAATCCGACGCCAAGATGCCGGTCGGCGGCTACAAGCAGTCGGGTGTTGGCCGTGAGAACGGGATCAGCTCGCTGAACAACTTCACCCGCATCAAATCGGTACAGGTCGAGCTGGGCGACTACGCCTCGGTGTTCTAAGACACCCAGCCTGAACGACAAACCCTGTAGCCGCTGCCCCGCTTGCGAGGCTGCGACAAGGCCCGTAGGGCCTTCGATAGCTCCGGGCCGATCGCAGCCTTCGGCAGCGGCTACAGGTTTATTGATCGTCCGATCCGACCCATCTCAAAGAGGGTGCATTCAATGTCCCAAGAATACGATTACATCATCATCGGTGCCGGCTCCGCCGGTAACACCCTGGCGACCCGTCTGACTGAAGACGAAGGCGTCACCGTGCTGCTGCTCGAAGCCGGCGGCCCGGACTACCGTTTCGACTTCCGCACACAGATGCCGGCCGCCCTGGCGTTCCCGCTGCAAGGCCGTCGCTACAACTGGGCCTACGAAACCGACCCGGAGCCACACATGAACGGTCGCCGGATGGAATGCGGCCGCGGCAAGGGCCTGGGCGGTTCCTCGCTGATCAACGGCATGTGCTACATCCGCGGCAACGCCATGGACTACGACGGCTGGGCAAAACTGCCAGGCCTGGAAGACTGGACGTACCTGGACTGCCTGCCGTACTTCCGTAAAGCCGAAACCCGCGACATCGGCCCGAACGACTACCACGGCGGCGACGGCCCGGTCAGCGTGACCACGCCGAAAGCCGGCAACAACCCGCTGTTCCACGCCATGGTCGAAGCCGGCGTGCAGGCCGGTTACCCGCGTACCGAAGACCTCAACGGCTACCAGCAGGAGGGTTTCGGCCCGATGGACCGTACCGTGACGCCTAAAGGCCGTCGCGCCAGTACCGCCCGCGGTTACCTCGACGTGGCGAAAAAGCGTTCGACCCTGAGCATCGTCACCCACGCCCTGACCGACAAGATCCTGTTCGAAGGCAAGCGTGCCGTTGGCGTGCGTTACCTGGTCGGCTCCGCCGAAGAGCGCGTCGAAGCCCGTGCCCGCAAGGAAGTGCTGCTGTGCTCCGGCGCCATCGCCTCGCCACAGATCCTGCAACGTTCCGGCGTCGGCCCGGCCAAGCTCCTGGAAAGCCTGGACATCCCGGTGGTCCACGACCTGCCGGGCGTTGGTGAAAACCTGCAAGACCACCTGGAACTGTACCTGCAGTACGCCTGCACCCAGCCGGTCTCGCTGTACCCATCGCTGCTCTGGTACAACCAGCCAGCCATCGGTGCCGAGTGGCTGTTCAACGGCACCGGTATCGGCGCCAGCAACCAGTTCGAAGCCGGCGGCTTCATCCGCACTCGCGAAGAGTTCGAATGGCCGAACATCCAGTACCACTTCCTGCCGGTGGCGATTAACTACAACGGCAGCAACGGTGTGAAAGAACACGGCTTCCAGGCGCACATGGGTTCCATGCGCTCGCCAAGCCGCGGCCGGATCCAGCTCAAGTCGAAGAACCCGCGCGACTACCCGAGCATCCTCTTCAACTACATGGCCACCGAGCAGGACTGGCAGGAATTCCGCGACGGCATCCGCCTGACCCGGGAAATCATGCAACAGCCGGCGCTGGACGCCTTCCGCGGCCGCGAAATCAGCCCGGGCATCGAAGTGCAGACCGACGAGCAACTGGATAAATTCATCCGCGAGCACGCCGAAACCGCGTTCCACCCATCCTGCTCGTGCAAGATGGGCACCGACGAAATGGCCGTGGTCGATGGCCAGGGTCGCGTGCATGGCATGCAGGGTCTGCGCGTGGTCGATGCCTCGATCATGCCGATCATCACCACCGGCAACCTGAACGCGCCGACGATCATGATGGCCGAGAAAATCGCCGACAAGATCCGTGGCCGCCAGCCACTACCGCGCAGCAAGGCCGCCTACTACGTGGCGGGCGATGCCCCGGTACGTGGCAAGCCGGTACGTGAAGTGAGCGCTACCGCGCAGTAACTTCGAACGGCGCCGATCGCAACGATCGGCGCCTTTTTGCTGTATCCGGCCTGTAGCCGCTGCCGCAGGCTGCGATCGGCGGCGCAGCCGACGTAAACCAGCCACCACGATTCACCAGGCAGAACCCGATTGCCGAATCACAGCCCTTGGCCACGACTACAGTTCTCCAACATTTCCCTGCGCCTCCCTGCTTGATACCGCGCCCCGCACGGGCCTAATCTAGGCGCTCGCAGCATTCCCCAGCACCTTTTCCGACCTGGCTTCCAAGCCCTTCGGGCTTTATCGCGAGCAATCGAGCGTCGACCGGCTGCTCCTACAGAAAAACCCTGGCCCGACGCCCGCTTGCTCTCGATAAGGCCTGCAACAGCCAGACTGTTCACATGGAGGTTCCTCAGATGTTCGATTTCCACCCCCAGCTCAAGCAGCGCTTCGCTGCCTTGCGCACGGGCGCCGAATTCTTTTCCCTGCGCTACGTGCGCGAATCCGGCCAGTACCTGTCGGTGCGCAAGAACGTCGCGGAGCCGCCGAGCCTGAGCCGCGACGAAGGCGCGATGCTCACCGTGCGGGTCAATGGCGTCGAGGCTTACGCCGCCACCAACGACCTGTCGCAAAGCGGCCTGCAGGCCGCGCTGCAACGCGCCGAGCAACAGGCCCGGCTGATCGCCGCCCACGCCCTGCTCGACCTGCGCGAACAGGCGGTGTCCAGCGACCGCGGCGACTACTTCTCGCCCAACCTCGACCAGCCCTTTCCCTCCCTGAGCGACTGCTACCAGTTGCTTGGCGACGAGTCCGCGGCCGTGCCCAGGGACGAGCGCCTGGTGAACTGGCAGGTCAGCCTCGGCCTCACCCAGGTCGAGCAGATCTACCTCAACAGCGCCGGCGCCGAACTGCGCCAGGCCCAGCGCTTCGTCTACCCGGGCATGGACGTCACCGCCTACGACGGCAGCGACAGCCAGACCCGCAGCCTGGGCCGCGAGAACTTCGGCCAGCAAGGCGGCGCCGACGTGATCAGCCGCTGCGGGCTGATCGGCGCCGGGGCCCAGGTCGCCGACCAGGCGCTGCAATTGCTGCTGGCGCCCAATACGCCCCAGGGCCCGCGCGACCTGTTGCTGATGCCGGACCAGATGATGCTGCAGATCCACGAATCCATCGGCCACCCGCTGGAGCTGGACCGTATCCTCGGCGACGAGCGCAACTACGCTGGCACCAGCTTCGTGAAAAGCAGCGACTTCGGCAGCCTGCAATATGGCTCCAGCCTGCTCAACGTGACCTTCGACCCGGACATTCCCGAGCAGTTGGCCAGCTACGGCCATGACGACGACGGCACGCCCGCCAGCAAGCAGTTTCTGATCAAGCAGGGCCTGCTGCTGCGCCCGCTGGGCGGCGCGCTCTCGCAATTTCGCGCCGGCCTCGACGGCGTGGCCAACAGCCGCGCCTGCAGCTGGAACCGCCCGCCCATCGACCGCATGGCCAACCTCAATATCGAACCCGGCGACCAGCCGCTGGCGCAGCTGATCGGCGGTATCGAGAACGGCATCCTGATGTCCACCAACCGTTCCTGGTCCATCGACGATGCGCGCAACAAGTTCCAGTTCGGCTGTGAATGGGGCCAGTTGATCGAGAACGGCGAACTCAAGGGCGTGGTGAAAAACCCCAACTACCGGGCGATTTCCGCGCAGTTCTGGAAAAACCTCAGCGCCGTCGGCGACGCCAGCACCTTCAAGGTCCTGGGCACGCCGAACTGCGGCAAGGGCGAACCGAACCAGGTGATCCGCGTCGGCCATGCCTCGCCGGCCTGCGTGTTCAGCCATGTCGATGTATTTGGAGGAGACGCCTGATGAGTACGTCCCTGAATCAGGCCGAGCAGTTCAAGGCTTTGGTGGGCTGGCTGCGCGATGCCGTGCGCGGGCCCGAGCAGTTCACCCTGAGCTACGCCGCCGAGTCTTCGCAGTTCATCCGTTTCAACCACGCCAAGGTGCGCCAGGCCGGGCAAGTGCAGCAGGCCAGCCTCGGCTTCAAGCTGATCGACGACGGGCGCCATGCCGACCTCGAAATCACCCTCGCCGGCGACCCGCAGGTCGATGTCCAGCGCCTGGCCGAAGGCCTGCAACAGTTGCGCGAGACCCTGCCGCTGCTGCCCCGGGACCCGTACCTGCTGCTCAACCCCGATGCCTGGAACACCCACAATGTGCAGGAACACCCGCTGCCCAGCAGCGAGCAGGTGGTGGCCGAAATCGGCCAGGCCGCCGCCGGGTTGGACCTGGTGGGGTTCTATGCGGCAGGTCCCATCAGCCGTGGTTTTGCCAGTTCCTCGGGAGCCTTTGGCTGGCACCAGGCCAACAGCTTCAACTTCGATTTCAGCCTGTTCCACGAAAATGGCCAGGCCGTCAAAGCCAGCTACGCCGGGCACGAATGGAGCAGCCAGGGCTTCGCCCAGCGCTTCCAGCAGGCCCGGGAACAGCTGGCGTTTCTCGGACGACCGTTGCGCACCCTGGCGCCCGGGCAGTATCGCGCCTACCTGGCGCCGGCGGCCCTGGAAGAAATCATGGGCATGCTGAGCTGGGGCGGGTTTTCCGCACAGTCCATCGCCAGCAAGCACAGCCCGCTGCAAAAGCTCTATGCCGGCGATGCCAGCCTGAGTCCCCTGGTGTCGCTGGACGAGCAGGTCAGCGACTCGTTGAGCCCGGCGTTTTCCGACGAAGGCTACCCGCGCAGCGACCTGTCGCTGATCGCCGGCGGCGTCGCCCAAGGGCAACTGATCAACTCGCGCAGCGCCGCCGAATACAGCCTGGCCACCAACGGTGCCGGCAGCGGCGAATACCCCAGCGCGTTGAACATGGCGCCCGGGCAGTTGTCGCAGCAGGAGATTCTCAAGCAACTGGGCACCGGCCTGTACATCAGCAACCTGTGGTACCTGAACTACTCGGACCAGCCGGCGGCGCGCCTGACCGGCATGACCCGCTTCGCTACCTTCTGGGTGGAGAACGGCGAGATCCAGGCTCCGGTCAGCACCATGCGTTTCGATGACAGCGTCTACAGCCTGCTGGGTTCGCACCTGGAAGGCCTGACCCGGGAGCGCGAGCTGCTGCTGTCGGCCAGTACCTACAGTCAGCGCCAGACCGCCTCGGCGCAATTGCCGGGCGCACTGGTGAGCCGGCTGACGTTGACCTTGTAACCGCTGTCGCACGCAAATCTCGCTCCTACGGGAGCGTGTCTGTAGGAGCGAGGCTTGCCCGCGATGCGGTTGCAGGGGGGATAGGTGTTCACAACAAGAAAGAGGTCCCATGCCCAACCGTGCCGAACTTGACGCCACCACCGCCCGCTGGCTGCCGTGGGTGGTGGCCATCGCCTTTTTCATGCAATCCCTCGACGGTACCATCCTCAATACCGCCCTGCCGGCCATGGCCCGCGACCTGGCGGAAGATCCGTTGCGCATGCAGGGCGTGGTCATCGCCTACATGCTCACCGTGGCGCTGCTGATCCCGGCCTCGGGCTGGATCGCCGACCGTTTCGGCACCAAGAAAATCTTCTTCGGCGCCATCCTGCTGTTCAGCATCGGCTCATTGCTCTGTGCCCTGTCCAACTCCCTGAGCATGCTGGTCGGCGCCCGGGTGATCCAGGGCCTGGGAGGCGCCCTGATGCTGCCCGTCGGCCGGCTGGTGGTGCTGCGCGCCTACCCGCGCTCGGAACTGGTGCGGATCATGGGTTTCATCACCATTCCCGGGCTGCTCGGCCCGCTGATCGGCCCGACCATGGGCGGCTGGATGGTGCAGTACCTGACCTGGCACTGGATCTTCCTGATCAACCTGCCGGTGGGCGCGATCGGCTGTTATGCCGTCTGGCGCTTCATTCCCGACCTGCGCGGCAGCGAGCGCACGCGTTTCGACGGCCTGGGCTTTTTGCTGTTCGGCGCGGCGATGGTGCTGATCACCATCGCTATGGAGGGCCTGGGCGAACTGCACCTGCCGCACCTGCGGGTGATGTTGCTGCTGTTCGGCGGCCTGGCCTGCCTCGCGGCCTACTGGCTGCGGGCCGGGCATATCGACAACCCGCTGTTCGCGCCTTCGCTGTTCAAGGTGCGGACCTTTGCCGTAGGCATCCTCGGCAATCTGTTCGCCCGCCTCGGCAGCGGCGCCCTGCCGTTCCTGGTGCCCTTGCTGCTGCAAGTGGCCCTCGGTTATTCACCGTCCCAGGCCGGGATGAGCATGCTGCCGCTGGCCGCCGCGGCGATGCTCGCCAAGTCCATCGCCCGTCCGCTGATCGAACGCCTGGGCTACCGCATCGTCCTCACCGGCAACACCCTGGCGCTGGGGATCATGCTCGCCAGCATGGGTCTAGTGACGGAACAGACGCCCTACCCGCTACTGCTGGGCATGCTGGCGGTGCTGGGGGCGATCAACTCGCTGCAGTTCACTGCGATGAACACCGTGACCCTGATCGACCTCGACGACGCTTCCGCCAGCAGCGGCAACAGCCTGCTATCGGTGGTGGCGCAACTGTCCCTGAGCCTGGGGGTGGCCTGCGCCGGCGCGCTGCTCGGCGGCTTCACCGCCGAAGTCGGCAACGATGGCGTGAACACCGTGCTCGGCGCCTTCCAGCTGACCTTCCTCACGGTGGGGATCATGGCGATGCTGGCGGCGGCGATCTTCCTGCAGCTGTCGCCCAGGGACGGCCGACGGGCGAAGAAGGTCCAGGAGCATATCGAGCACTGAGGCGCATCGGATAAAACATGCAGCTCGATTGACGTCGGCTGCGCCGCCGATCGCAGCCTTCGGCAGCGGCTACAGGAGCGAGCGATGGCTCGCTCGTCCAGAAATTGCAGGTAAAGGGAGCGGGACTGATACACTGCGCGACATTTTGTTTTGCAGGCCCGTCCCGTGACCACCATTGCCACCGCTTTTAATACTTTGCCGCTGTCCGCCGCCATGCTGGCTAACCTCGACTCACTCGGTTATGCCCAGATGACGCCGGTCCAGGCGCAAAGCTTGCCGGTGATCCTCAAGGGGATGGACCTGATCGCCCAGGCCAAGACCGGCAGCGGCAAGACCGCCGCGTTCGGCATCGGCCTGCTGAACCCGATCAATCCGCGCTACTTCGGTTGCCAGGCCCTGGTGATCTGCCCGACCCGCGAGCTGGCCGACCAGGTGGCCAAGGAAATCCGCCGCCTGGCCCGCGCCGAAGACAACATCAAGGTCCTGACCCTGTGCGGCGGCGTGTCCTTCGGCCCGCAGATCGCCTCGCTGGAACACGGCGCGCACATCATCGTCGGCACCCCGGGCCGCCTGTCCCAGCACCTGCGCAAGGGCTCGCTGAAACTCGACGGCCTCAACACCCTGGTCCTCGACGAAGCCGACCGCATGCTGGACATGGGCTTCTACGACCCGATCGAAGAAATCATCGCCTACACCCCCGAGCGCCGGCAGACCCTGCTGTTCTCCGCCACCTACCCGGTGGGCATCAAGCAGTTGGCCTCGAAGTTCATGCGCGACCCGCAGCAGGTGAAGGCCGAAGCCCTGCACGCCGACAGCCAGATCGAACAGCGTTTCTACGAGATCTCGCCGGAAGAACGCATCGACGCGGTGGTCAAGGTGCTGAACCACTTCCGTCCAGAGTCCTGCGTGGCCTTCTGCTTCACCAAGCAGCAGGTCCAGGAAACCGTCGACCACCTGACCGCCAAGGGCATGTCCGCGGTGGGCCTGCACGGCGACCTGGAACAGCGCGACCGCGACCAGGTATTGGCGATGTTCGCCAACCGCAGCACCTCGGTGCTGGTGGCCACCGATGTGGCCGCCCGCGGCCTGGACATCGATGCCCTGGACATGGTGATCAACGTCGAGCTGGCGCGGGATTCGGAGATCCACATCCACCGCGTCGGCCGCACCGGCCGCGCCGGCGAGAAGGGCCTGGCGGTCAGCCTGGTGGCGCCGTCCGAGGCGCACCGCGCCCAGGCCATCGAGCAATTGCAGAAGTCGCCCTTGAACTGGGAACAGATCGACAGCCTGAAATCCCAGGGCGGCGGCCCGCTGCTGCCGGCCATGAGCACCCTGTGCATCGGCGCCGGGCGCAAGGACAAAGTGCGTCCGGGCGACATCCTCGGCGCCCTGACCGGTGAAGCCGGCATCCCCGGCACCCAGGTCGGCAAGATCGCGATCTTCGACTTCCAGGCCTATGTCGCCGTGGACCGCGGCATTGCCAAGCAGGCCCTGCAACGCCTGAACAGCGGCAAGATCAAGGGCCGTTCGCTGCGCGTGCGCATCCTGTAATACCACCGCGGCCAATGCCTGCTCTCCCGTAGGAGCGAGGCTTGCCCGCGATCAAGGCACCGCGGTCTGCCAGGTACAACCGCATCATCGTTTATCGCGGGCAAGCCTCGCTCCTACGGGAACGGGGTTGCCTCGACACTTGTGTGAGGACACCGTTTTGCGCTCTACCGAAGTCGTGATCATTGGCGCTGGCGCCGCAGGGTTGATGTGCGCGCTGACCGCGGCCGGCCGTGGCCGCCAGGTGCTGCTGCTGGACCACGCCAACAAGGCCGGCAAGAAGATCCTCATGTCCGGCGGTGGGCGCTGCAACTTCACCAATATGTACACCGAGCCGGGCAATTTCCTCTCGCACAACCCGCATTTCTGCAAGTCGGCCCTGGCCCGCTACACCCAGTGGGATTTCATCGGCCTGGTGGCCAAGCACGGCGTGCCGTACCACGAGAAAAAACTCGGCCAGCTGTTCTGCGACAACAAGTCCAGCGACATCCTCGGCATGCTGCTCGACGAGTGCGACCAGGTCGGCGTCCAGCTGCACCTGGACACCTCGATCCAGCAGATCGAGAAGCTCGACAGCGGCTACCTGCTGGAAACCACCCTCGGCCAGCTCCAGTGCCAATCCCTGGTGATCGCCACCGGCGGCCTGTCGATTCCGACCCTGGGCGCCACCGGCTTCGGCTATCAGGTGGCCAGGCAGTTCGGCCACGAGCTGCTGCCGACCCGCGCGGGCCTGGTGCCGTTCACCATCACCGACCAGCTCAAGGAGCTGTGCGGCGAGCTGTCCGGTACCTCGGTGGACTGCCTGGTGAGCTGCAACGACATGAGCTTTCGCGAGAACATCCTGTTCACCCACCGTGGCCTGAGCGGTCCGGCGATCCTGCAGATTTCCTCGTTCTGGGAATCCGGCGACACGGTGGAGATCAACCTGCTGCCAGACCACGACGCCGCAAGCTGGCTGCAACAGCAACAGGCCGAACGCCCGAACAGCGAGCTGAAGACCCTGCTTGGCGAGATCTTCACCAAGAAGATGGCCGGCCTGCTGGCGGACAACTGGTTCGTCTCCAAACCGATGAAGCAGTACACCCACGCCGAACTGGCGCAGATCGCCGAGCAACTGGCGTGCTGGAAAGTGGTCCCGGCCGGCACCGAGGGTTATCGCACCGCCGAAGTGACCCTGGGCGGCGTCGACACTCGCGAGGTGTCGTCCAAGACCATGGAGTCGCTGAAGAGCCCGGGGCTGTATTTCATCGGCGAGGTGCTGGACGTCACCGGCCACCTGGGCGGCTTCAACTTCCAGTGGGCCTGGGCCTCCGGCTACGCGGCCGCGCAGTACGTCTGATCCGCCGTTCACCTGGCCTGTAGCCGCTGCCCCAGGAGCCGCAGAACCGGCCACTGCGGTGGGACAGGCCGAACACGGTCGCCTGTTATGCGGCCGCTGCGCGCCCGATCGCAGCCTCGCAGGGCTCGGCAGCGGCTACAAGGCTTCCCCGTATCCTGTAGCCGCTGCCGCAGGCTGCGATAGGTCCGCAGGACCTCGGGGCGCCAGATCGCTGCGCCCCTTCGGGTCGATCGCAGCCTTCGGCAGCGGCTAAAGGTTCCGATGAACATCAGCGGGAACAGAATTTGCTGTCGGATGTGACGACCCCATTGCACGGTCGTCAATACTGGCTCAATTTAGCGGCATCGCCCCGGAAGGCTTTCTCACTTCATGTCATCGACCAGCTTTCGTCAGTCACTGCGGCGCCTTTGGGCGCTGGATAAATTCAGCTACAGCGTGCGGGTGTTCATCGCTCTGACCGGGAGCATGGCGCTGTGCTGGTACCAGGACGAAATGGCCTTGCTGATTCCCTTGTTCCTGGGGATTATCGCCAGCGCCCTGGCCGAGACCGACGACAGCTGGCAAGGCCGGATCAATGCCCTGGCCGTGACCCTGGTGTGTTTCAGCGTCGCTGCCCTTTCCGTCGAACTGTTGTTCCCCTACCCCTGGATCTTCGTCATCGCCCTGGCGCTGGCCAGCTTTGGCCTGACCATGCTCGGCGCCCTGGGCGAACGTTACGGGGCGATTGCCTCGGCGACCCTGATCCTGTCGGTCTACACCATGATCGGCGTGGACCAGCGCGGCGGCGCCGTCACCGACTTCTGGCACGAACCGCTGCTGTTGGTGGCCGGTGCCGCCTGGTACGGCCTGCTGTCGGTACTCTGGCAGGCGATGTTTTCCAACCAACCGGTGCAGCAGAGCCTGGCGCGCCTGTTCCGCGAGCTGGGCTATTACCTCAAGCTCAAGTCGTCGCTGTTCGAGCCGATCCGCCAGCTGGACGTGGAAGCACGCCGGCTGGAACTGGCGCAGCAGAACGGCCGGGTAGTGGCGGCCCTGAACGCCGCCAAGGAAATCATCCTGCACCGGGTCGGCAACGGCCGGCCGGGCTCCAAAGTCAGCCGCTACCTGAAGCTGTACTTCCTCGCCCAGGACATCCACGAACGCGCCAGCTCGTCCCACTACCCCTACAACGCCCTGGCCGATGCGTTCTTCCACAGCGACGTACTGTTCCGCTGCCAACGCCTGCTGCGCCAGCAGGGCAAGGCTTGCCGGGCCCTGGGCGAATCCATCCAGTTGCGCCAGCCCTTCGTCTACGACGCCAGCTTCGCCGAAGCCCTGAGCGACCTGCACGCCTCCCTGGAACACCTGCGCATCCAGAGCAACCCGGCCTGGCGCGGCCTGCTGCGTTCGCTGCGGGCGCTGGCCGCCAACCTCGGCACCCTCGACCGCCTGCTCAGTGACGCCAGCAACCCCGACGCCCTCGCCGACGCCACCGACAGCAGCCTGCTGGACCGTTCGCCGCGCAACCTCAAGGACGTCTGGACCCGCCTGCGCACCCAGCTGACCCCGACGTCGCTGCTGTTTCGCCACGCCCTGCGCCTGCCCCTGGCCCTGAGCATCGGCTACGGCATGGTGCACCTGATCCACCCCTCCCAGGGTTACTGGATCATCCTCACCACCCTGTTCGTCTGCCAGCCGAACTATGGCGCCACGCGGCGCAAGCTGGGCCAGCGAATCATCGGCACCGCCATCGGCCTGGTGGTCGCCTGGGCGCTGTTCGACCTGTTCCCCAGCCCGCTGGTGCAGTCGCTGTTCGCGATTGCCGCCGGGGTGGTGTTCTTTACCAACCGCACCACCCGCTACACCCTGGCCACCGGCGCCATCACCATCATGGTGCTGTTCTGCTTCAACCAGGTGGGCGACGGCTACGGGCTGTTGCTGCCGCGCCTGTTCGATACCCTGCTGGGCAGCCTGATCGCCGGCCTGGCGGTGTTCCTGTTCCTGCCGGACTGGCAGGGCCGACGCCTGAACAAGGTGCTGGCCAATACCCTGACCTGCAACAGCATCTACCTGCGGCAGATCATGCAGCAGTACGCGGCCGGCAAGAGCGACGACCTGGCTTACCGCCTGGCCCGGCGCAACGCCCACAACGCCGACGCGGCGCTGTCCACCACCCTGGCCAACATGCTGATGGAGCCTGGGCATTTCCGTAAGGAAGCGGACGTGGGCTTTCGCTTCCTGGTGCTCTCGCACACCCTGCTCAGTTACCTCTCCGGCCTCGGCGCGCATCGGGAAACCCAGCTGCCGGCGGAAGTCCGCGAGCACCTGATCGGCGGGGCCGGGGTCAGCCTGGCCAGCAGCATCGATGAAATCGCCCAGGGCCTGGCGAGCAAGCAGCCGGTGGCGATCCAGAGCGATGCCGAAGAGGCCCTGGCCAATGAGCTGGAGCAGATGCCGGACGAGATCGATGAAGGCCAGCGGCTGGTGCAGACCCAACTGGCGCTGATCTGCCGCCAACTGGGCCCCTTGCGGACCCTGGCGGCGCATCTGATCAAGGCGGCCTAAGAGCAGCTGCAAGCTTCGAGCTTCAAGCTGCAAGACGGGTGCGGACTGCCTTGCTTGTAGCTTGTAGCTTGTAGCTTGTAGCTTGCCGCTGCCCCCCTTACATCCCGTGCTGGCGCAGCAAGCGGTCGTAGCTGCCGTCGGCTTTCATCGCCTCGATCTCTCGATCGAACCCCGCCACGATCTGCGCATGTGCGGGGTTCTTCAGGCTGACCAGGATATGCAGGCCGTTCTCGCTCAGGGAATTGGGCAGGAACTCCACCGCGTTACGCACCCGCGGCGACTCCCGCGCCAGGTAATAGCGGGCAACGTACTCGTCCTCCAGGGTCAGCTTGACCCGGTCGGCTGCCAGCATGCGCACCGCCATCGCGAAGTTGTGCACCAGGACCTTCTGCAGTTCTGGATCGCTGTCGAAATCGGGGGAGTAGGCATAACCGCGCACCACCGCGATGGGGTACTGGTGCAGTTGCTTGAGGTTGGTGTATTCGATGGGGGCATCCTTGCGCCGGATGAAACGCACCCGATTGACCAGATACTCCGAGGAGAATTGCCCCAGCTGGGTGCGGGCCTCATTGAACCAGGCATTCACCAGCACGTCGTAACGCCCCTCGCCGACGCCAAGCAAGGCCCGCGCCCAGGGCACCTGTTCGAACTCGCTGGCATAACCGGCCCGGGCCAGCGCGGTGCTGACGATGTCGGTGGCCAGCCCGCCGTTGACCAGCGTCGCATCCGTGAAGGGCGGCCAGACGTCGGCGACCAATCGCAATTTTTCCGCATAAGCGCTCTGGCCCAGCAACAGCAATCCGATCAAAGCAAAAGCTCGATGCAATCGCGGCATGCTAAAAGATCCTTAGCGGGCGGACAGCCCTGCGTGTTTTTTTGCCCAGACTCGAGGTTCTCCGGCCGGCGGACGGCCACGACCCAGCTCCTAACAGTAGCTTATGGGTGCCACTGCACAGCGCTTCAGCGCAGATTACACAAAGAAGACCGCCACGAACCAATGCGATGATGGCATTTTGACCTACCTCACAGAAACGCCACTCCAGCACCAGACAAGACAAGCCACCCGCCAGGCGCTTAACATCCGGGCACCGCTTTCCAAAGGATGAAACGATGACAATCGAATGGGTCTGCAAACACCACACCGATCTGGGCAAGGAGCAGTTGTACGCGATCCTGCAGTTGCGTACCGAAGTCTTCGTGGTCGAGCAGAAATGCGCCTACCAGGAAGTCGATGGCCAGGACCTGGAAGGCGACACCTGCCACCTGATGGCCTGGGATGATGACCAGCTGGTGGCTTATCTGCGCCTGCTCGACCCGACCTCCCAGGGCGGAGACGTGGTCATCGGCCGCGTGGTGATCGCCCCGCAAGCGCGGGGCAAGGGACTGGGCCATGAACTGATGGAGCACGCCCTGAAACAGGCGCAGAAACGCTGGCCGCAGATGCCGATCTATCTGTCGGCCCAGGCGCATTTGCAGGGGTATTACGGGCGCTACGGCTTCAACGTCGTGGGCGAGGAGTACCTGGAAGACGATATTCCGCATATCGGCATGCGCCGAAGCTGATAGCGTCATCGCGAACCTGCTGGCGCCAGCAGGTTCGCCTTCGCATCGACCGGCTGCCGAGTTCCCTCAGGGATACTCCAACACCGTCTTGATCCGCGACAGGTTCGCCTCGATCCAGCCCTTGTCGATCGCGCCCCAGCTTTTGATCCGATAGCTGCCGGCATGATTGCGCGCGCCGTCCTGCTGCTCGAACTCACAGACGATATCCAGATCCGCCAGGGCGGCGATGGTGTCCTGCGCCGTGCGCCGCGGCATGCCGGTGGCCTCGGTCAGGGCCGGGACATTGCTGGCCAGGCCGCTGTCGATCAGGTACGCCACATACAGCCGGCGGTAAAAGCTGCTCTTGGTCTTGCTCACGTCCATCGCCCGTTCCTTGTACAGGGTTACTCGGAACCACCTGCCCTGGCGTGCAGGTCGCGCCAGGTCAGGTAGACCCGCAGGTCGAATTCCAGTTGGTGATAGCCCGGCAGCATGTGCTCGCAGAGCTTGTAGAACGCCTTGTTGTGCTCGCTTTCCTTGAAGTGCGCCAGCTCGTGGACAACGATCATGCGCAGGAACTCCGGCGCCGCCTCCTTGAACAGCGAAGCGATGCGGATTTCCTTCTTGGCCTTGAGCTTGCCGCCCTGGACCCGCGAGATCGTGGTGTGCAGGCCCAGGGCGCGGTGCGTCAGGTCCAGGCGGTTGTCGAACAGCACCTTGTCGATGGCCGGGGCGTTGCGCAGGTACTCCTGCTTCAACTCCAGGGCATAGCCGTACAGCGCCTTGTCGCTCTGCACCCCGTGCTTGCCGGGGTACCGCTGGCTCAGGTAATCGCCCAGCCGCCCTTGCGCAATCAGCTGGCGCACTTGCTCTTGCAGGGTGGCGGGATAGGCCTGGAGGTATTTCAACGCGGTCATGGGGCGCCAATGCAATCACGAAAGGCCGCCAGTGTAGCGAATTCAACCCGGCAACGCGCTCCAGTCGAAAGGCTCGGCAAAGCGCTCGGCATCCGCGGCGATCAACGGCCGGGCCACCAGGAAGCCCTGCACGTACTCGCAGCCGTTGGCCTGCAGCCAGCGGTACTGCTCCAGGGTCTCCACGCCCTCGGCGATCACCAGCACGCCGAACGCCTTGCACAGGTCGATCACGCAGCGCGCCAGCGCCGCATCCCGTGCCGAATCCGGCAACCTGGCGATCAGGTGACGGTCGAGCTTGAGGGTATCGAGCTGCAGATCCCGCAGGTGGGCCAGCGAACAGGCGCCCGAACCGAAGTCATCCAGCGCCACCCGCACCCCGAGACTGCGCAACAGGCGCAGCTGCTTGCGCGACTCGTCGAGGTTCTGGGTCAGGGCGTCTTCGGTGATCTCGACCTCCAACTGCCGAGGTTCCAGGCCATGGCGTTCCAGGACCTGGCGCAGTTCGGTGGCGAGGTTCGGCATGGCGAACTGGGTGCCGCTCAAGCTCACGCCCAGCACGGTCTGCTCGGCGAACAGTGTTTTCCAGGACGCCCGCTGGCTCGCACTCTGCTGATAGATCCAGCTCCCCAGGCGGCTGATCAGCCGCGCCTCCTCCAGCAGCGGCAGAAACAACCCCGGCGGCACATCGCCGACACTCGGATGCCGCCAGCGCAACAGGGCTTCGAAACCGCGCAGGCGCCCATCGGCAATCGCCACCTGGGGCTGGTACACCAGGTTGAACTCCTTGTGCTCGACCGCGCTGCGCACGCTTTCCTCGAGCATCAGCCGCGAGCGGGCACGGCCGTTCATTTCGTGGTCGTAATAACGATACTGCTGGCGCCCGGCACGCTTGGACTCGTACATGGCGATGTCCGCCGCGCGCATCAGGCCATCCAGATTGGAACCGCAATCGGGGTAGATGGCGATACCGATACTGGCCCCCAGCGCGACCTCAAGGCCATCGAACTGCTGACAGATCGATATGCGCTCGATGAGCTTCTCGGAAATCTTCGCCGCCTGTTCCGGAAACTCCAGCTCCAGCAAAGCGGTGAACTCATCGCCGCCTATGCGCGCCAGGATGTCGAAGGAACGCAGGCAGGCCTTTATCTGTTCGGACACCCAGCGCAGCACCCGGTCCCCGGCGTCATGCCCCAGGGAATCGTTGACCCGCTTGAATCCGTCCAGGTCCAGGTACAGCAGCACCACCGACTTGTCGGAGCGCTCGCTGCGCAACAACAGGCTTTCCACGGTCTGGTAGAAGCCACGACGGTTGAGCAGGCCGGTCAGCGGGTCGGTCACTGCCTGGTATTCCAGTTGCTGGTGCAGATGACGGACTTCCGACATGTCGAGCAAGGTCACCACCATCGCCTTCTGCTCGCTCGGCAGTGGCGCGCAGGACAACGCCACCGACACCTGCTGGCCCGGAGCCGTACGCAACGTGGCGTCGTGCAGGCGGTAGGTCTCACCCTTGCGATAGCTGGCATACAGCTCGGATTCGGCCCACTGCGGCACATGGGGCTTTTGCAGATAGTCGAGCAGCCACGCCCCCTCCAGCTCATTCACCGGAGCGTTGAGCAAGCGGGAAATCGCCGGATTGGCAAAGCGGATGACTCCGCCCTCATCCACTACCAGAATCCCCTCCGCGGCGTTCTCCAGCACCGAGGCATTGAAGGCCCTGGCACTCTCCAGGTCATGGCTCAGGCGCTGCAGTGCGCGGCGATTGCGCTGCTGCTCCAATAGCGCCTGCACCTTGGGCTTGAGGATCTGCGGATCGAACGGCTTGAACAGATAATCCACCGCGCCGCTGGCGTAGCCCTTGATCACCGCGTCCTTGGACTGCTCGTTGGCGGTGAGGAAAATGATCGGGGTCAGCCGGGTTCGCTGGCTGCCGCGCATCAGGCGGGCGACTTCGAAACCGTCCATTTCCGGCATCTGTACATCCAGCAACACCAGATCGATGTCGTGTTCCAGTAACAGCCCCAGGGCCTCGACACCCGAGGCGGCGGTCATGACCTGCCAGTCGTGGCGCTGCAGGAGTGCACGCATGCTGAGCAGATTTTCAGGGTAATCATCAACAATCAGTAAGACCGAGCGGGCTTCACCTGGCCGAGTTTGCGCGCATTCCATGCTGCTTCTCTTGTCTGTGTAGGGTCGGCCTGCGAACAAGGCCGGACAAATACTGAGACTTCACTCTAGACCTGGATCCAATAAAGCAGAAGCTGTCACAGCGCCATCATTTAGCCAAAGCCCGAGGCACCCGACTAACGGTCAGCCCCATAGCTGCTGAAACCGGTGGAGGTGTTTTTTTGACAGATGGTTGACGCCAATTATCCGCCGGACGGGCATTAACAAAAGTCCCTTCTACGCTTATAAAGATCGCCTTCAAAAGCGCAGGCTAAAGCCTTTGTCGGCTTTTTTATCCGGCATCAAATCGGGAAGCTTTGACTATGATCGACCTCGCAACCTGGAATCTGAGCATTCCCGAAGGCAGTCCACCGGCGACTATCGACACCCCCCGACTGGTGGATGGCTTCAAGGATCAATATTTCCATTCCGACACCGGCACCCTGTTCTTCTGGTCGCCCGTCACCGGTTCCCGCACCGCCAACGCCATCTACCCGCGCAGCGAGCTGCGGGAAACCTACTCCAACGGCACCCTGAAGAACTGGACCTACCCGGAAGCCGACAACCTGCTCTACGCCACCCTGGCGGTGAACCAGGTGCCGTCCACGGGCAAGATCGTCATCGGCCAGATCCACGCCTACAACAGCACCAAGCCCCTGGTGAAGGTCGAGTACCAGTACAAGACCACCACCCAGAGCGGCAACATAGTCGCCAAGGTCCGCATGCATCCGGACGATACCGATAGCCGGGTGATCATCGTCGCCGAAAACGTGCCGCTGGACCGCGAGTTCTCCTACCTGATCCACCTGAGCCCGGGCGGTGCCCTGGGCGTCAGCGCCGCAGGCTATCAATGGGACACCCAGCTCAGCAGCACCTGGCGCGACAAGCCGCTGTACTTCAAGGCCGGGGTGTACGTGCAGGACAACACCGGCTACACCACCGAAGGCGGCAAGGTGACCTTCTACAAGCTGGATATCGATCACAACGAAACCTGATCTTCTGTAGGAGCGAAGCTTGCCCGCGATAGCGGTCTGCCTGGCGACATCCATGGCGAATGTCAGGCCCTCGTCGCGGGCAAGCCTCGCTCCTGCACGATGAGGTGTTTGCCACAGGCACAAAAAAGCCCGCATCGCTGCGGGCTTTTTCGTTCAACACAAAGGCTTAGTTGACCTTGGCGTTCAGCTCACCTTTGAGGTAACGCTGGAACATCGCTTCCAGGGAGATCGGCTTGATCTTCGAGGCGTTGCCAGCGGTGCCGAAGGCTTCGTAACGGGCGATGCACACGTCGCGCATGGCGGTCACGGTGGCGCCGAAGAACTTGCGCGGGTCGAACTCGCTCGGGTTGGTGGCCATCAGGCGACGCATCGCCCCGGTGGACGCCAGGCGCAGGTCGGTGTCGATGTTGACCTTGCGCACGCCGTACTTGATGCCTTCGACGATTTCTTCAACCGGCACGCCGTAGGTTTCTTTGATGTCGCCGCCGTACTGGTTGATGATCGCCAGCCACTCTTGCGGAACCGAAGACGAACCGTGCATCACCAGGTGGGTGTTGGGGATGCGCTTGTGGATCTCTTTGATGCGGTCGATAGCCAGTACGTCGCCGGTAGGCGGCTTGGTGAACTTGTAGGCACCGTGGCTGGTACCGATGGCGATGGCCAGGGCGTCGACCTGGGTCTTCTTGACGAAGTCCGCGGCTTCTTCCGGGTCGGTCAGCATCTGGCTGTGGTCCAGCACGCCTTCGGCGCCGATGCCGTCTTCTTCACCGGCCATGCCGGTTTCCAGGGAACCCAGGCAGCCCAGTTCGCCTTCCACCGAAACGCCGCAGGCGTGAGCCATGGCCACGGTCTGCTGGGTCACGCGAACGTTGTACTCGTAGTCGGTCGGGGTCTTGCCGTCTTCGCCGAGGGAGCCGTCCATCATGACCGAGGAGAAGCCCAGCTGGATCGAACGCTGGCAGACGTCAGGGCTGGTGCCGTGGTCCTGGTGCATGCACACCGGGATATGCGGGAATTCTTCGATCGCCGCCAGGATCAGGTGACGCAGGAAAGGTGCGCCGGCGTATTTGCGGGCACCGGCCGAAGCCTGGACGATCACCGGAGAGTCAGTCTTGTCAGCTGCTTCCATGATGGCGCGCATCTGTTCAAGGTTGTTGACGTTGAAGGCTGGAACGCCGTAGCCGAATTCGGCTGCGTGGTCCAGCATCTGGCGCATGCTGATGAGTGCCATTGTGTGTATCTCTCCCGGTCGAGGGTCGTTAATCGTGCAAGCCTGCCGTAGCGGCGGCTGCTATTCAAGTGATTGCAGATCGGGGGTCAGCCCGGCCTGCCGATTCGTTACTGCATCAATCTTGCGAGCCGCGCCTATCTCTGTAGGAGCGAAGCTTGCTCGCGATCAGGGTCATCGCATTCAACATTCCTGTTGACGGTTGGATCGCTATCGCGAGCAAGCTTCGCTCCTACGGGTTCAGCATCGGCTCCCGGCCTACGGCGCTTTACAGCCGCGGCCGATCAAATCGTTGGTGGCGACCCAGTAAACCAGGCCTTCGTCACCTTTTTCGTGAAACGCCAGCATGTCGTTGCTGTACAGCGAACCGGAACCGCTCGGCTCCAGCTTCAGGCGATAGACCTGATCGGCCCCGCCCAACCGCACATCGACTTCCTTGCGGCCGCTGTCGGTGTAGCGCCAGACCACTTGCGCCTGGCTGTCGCACACCCAGGTCGTCCAGTTGTCCGTCTCGGCCGGCTTGAACAGGTCGAAGTTGGCGCAACCTGCCAGCAATCCCAGCGCAGCCACGGCGATAAAGCCTTTCATCGGTGTTCCTCGGCTGACGGCCCACGGCCGCCAGCACAACGCGTTATCGAATCAGACCCGTCAAGGGCAACCATGTTCCTTGGCCTTGGCTGGAGTCTCGTACTTGTCCAGACCATCGGGTCCCATGCGCTTGTTGATCACCGGCGCAGTCTCGGCCTGCCAGTCGGCCTGATAGCAACCTCTCTCAGGCTCTCCCGACTCGGGCTCCGACTGGGCAGGCTGACTACCGCAACCGGCCAGCAAGCCCGCGACGATCAACAGCGGTAACGTCTTGACCATATGAACACTCCCTTGCCTGGCCATTGGGGCTTCAGGCCTTGGCCCGGCTTTCCAGGACTTCGACCGCCGGCAGTACCTTGCCCTCGACGAATTCGAGGAAAGCGCCACCACCGGTAGAAATGTAGGAGATTTGCTCGGCCACGCCATATTTATCGATGGCCGCCAGGGTGTCGCCGCCGCCGGCGATGGAGAACGCCGCGCTCTCCGCGATGGCCTGGGCCAGCACCTTGGTGCCGTTACCGAACTGGTCGAACTCGAACACGCCGACCGGACCGTTCCACAGGATGGTCTTCGACGACTTCAGCAGCTCGGCGAAGTTCGCCGCGGTTTGCGGGCCGATGTCCAGGATCATGTCGTCGGCCGCCACCTCGGCAATCAGCTTGACGGTAGCGGTGGCGCTTTCGGCGAATTCCTTGGCCACCACCACGTCCACCGGCAGCGGCACGCTGACCTTGGCGGCAATGGCGCGCGCGGTATCCAGCAGGTCCGGCTCGTACAGCGACTTGCCGACCGGGTGGCCGGCAGCGGCGAGGAAGGTGTTGGCGATGCCGCCGCCAACGATCAGTTGGTCGCAGATCTGGCTCAGGCTGTTGAGCACGTCGAGCTTGGTCGACACCTTGGAGCCGGCGACGATGGCCGCCATCGGCTTGGCCGGGGCGCCCAGGGCCTTGCCCAGCGCGTCCAGCTCGGCAGCCAGCAGCGGGCCGGCAGCGGCGACCTTGGCGAACTTGGCCACGCCGTGGGTCGAACCCTCGGCGCGGTGCGCGGTGCCGAAGGCGTCCATCACGAACACGTCGCACAGGGCGGCGTATTGCCGGGCCAGTTCGTCGGCGTTCTTTTTCTCGCCCTTGTTGAAGCGCACGTTCTCGAACAGCACGATGTCGCCGGACTTGACGTCGACGCCGCCCAGGTAGTCAGCCACCAGCGGCACTTCACGACCCAGGGCACGGCTCAGGTAGTCGGCCACTGGCTTGAGGCTGTTCTCGGCGGAGAACTCGCCTTCGGTCGGACGGCCGAGGTGCGAGCAGACCATCACGGCCGCGCCTTTTTCCAGGGCCAGCTTGATGGTCGGCAGCGAAGCCAGGATACGCGCATCGCTGGTGACAACACCGTCCTTGACTGGGACGTTGAGGTCTTCGCGGATCAGTACGCGCTTACCTTGCAGATCGAGGTCGGACATCTTCAACACGGTCATGGGTCGCAATTCCTGGGTTACTGTTTTTTTGGAAACGGGAAGTTAAGAGACAGCTTTGGGTGCGGCTGTTTGCAGATAGTGTCCTGCAACGTCCAGCATTCGGTTGGCAAAACCCCATTCGTTGTCGAACCAGGCCAGGATGTTCACCAGCCGCGGGCCGGAAACACGGGTCTGGCTGGCATCGACGATCGCCGAATGCGGATCATGGTTGAAATCACAACTGGCGTGCGGCAACTCGGTATAGGCCAACAGGCCCTTGAGCGGACCGCTGGTGGCGGCCTCGCGCAGGATCCGGTTGACTTCGCCGGTGTCGGTATCGCTCACGGTCTGCATCGTGATGTCGAGGCAGGACACGTTGACGGTCGGCACGCGCACAGCTTTGGCCTGAATTCGCCCGGCAAGTTCCGGCAGCAGCCGTTCGATACCGCGCGCCAGACCAGTGGACACCGGGATCACCGACTGGAACGCCGAACGGGTGCGGCGCAGGTCTTCATGGTGATAGGCGTCGATCACCGGCTGGTCGTTCATCGCCGAGTGGATGGTGGTGATCGACACATATTCCAGACCGATGGCCTGGTCCAGCAGGCGCAACAGCGGCACGCCGCAGTTGGTGGTGCAGGACGCATTGGACACCAGCAGCTCGTCACCGGTCAGGCAGTCCTGGTTGACGCCGTAGACGATGGTGGCGTCGACATCCGCCTCGCTGGCCATCGGCTGGGAAAACAGCACCCGCGGCGCACCGGCGTCGAGGAAACGCTGGCCGTCTTCACGGGTGTGATAGGCGCCGGAGCATTCGAGCACCAGATCGACGCCCAGGGACGCCCAATCGATGCCTTCGGGGGTGGCACTGCGCAGGACCTTCACGCAGTTGCCATTGATATGCAGACAGTCGCCGTCGACCTTCACTTCGCCGGGAAACCGGCCATGGGTGGAGTCGAAGCGTGTCAGGTATTCCACGCTGGCCATGTCGGCCAGATCGTTGATCGCGACAATCTCGAACCCGGCCGCAGCCCCCCGTTCGAACAGGGCACGCAAGACACAACGACCGATCCGGCCGTAGCCGTTGAGTGCAACTTTATAGGGACGCGGTTGAGGCATGGGGTTCTCGTTAGCCGACAACTTCATGAGCGATACAAAACCATTGTAGGAGCGAGCTTGCTCGCGATGGGCTTCAGGACGACGCGGTTATCCAGATAGCCAGCGTTATCGTTGACGACCATCGCGAGCAAGCTCGCTCCTACAAAGTGATGCGGCGACCAGAGGCCGCCGCATTCGCGCTTTTTTAGTCTTCCAGCAGCTCTTCGGCCTGACCCAGGATGTTTTCCAGGGTGAAACCGAACTCTTCGAACAAGGCCGGCGCAGGCGCCGACTCGCCGTAAGTGGTCATGCCGATGACGCGACCTTCCAGGCCGACGTACTTGTACCAGTAGTCCGCGTGCGCGGCCTCGATGGCGATACGCGCGCTGACCTGCAGCGGCAGGACCGACTGCTTGTAGCCGGCGTCCTGGGCATCGAACACGCTGGTGCATGGCATGGACACCACGCGCACCTTGCGGCCCTGCTCGGTCAGTTTGTCGAAAGCCTGCACCGCCAGGCCGACTTCGGAACCGGTGGCGATCAGGATCAGCTCAGGCTCGCCAGCGCAGTCCTTGAGCACGTAGCCGCCGCGGCTGATTTCGGCGATCTGCACGGCATTGCGGGTCTGATGCTGCAGGTTCTGGCGGGAGAAGATCAGCGCAGAAGGACCGTCCTTGCGCTCGATCGCGTTTTTCCAGGCCACCGCCGATTCCACGGCATCGGCTGGACGCCAGGTGTCGAGGTTCGGGGTGCAGCGCAGGCTGGCGATCTGCTCGATCGGCTGGTGCGTCGGGCCGTCTTCGCCCAGACCGATGGAGTCGTGGGTGTAGACATGGATCACGCGCTGCTTCATCAGGGCCGACATGCGTACCGCGTTGCGCGCGTATTCCATGAACATCAGGAAGGTCGCGCCGTAAGGCACCAGGCCGCCGTGCAGGGCCACGCCGTTCATGATGGCGGTCATGCCGAACTCGCGAACGCCGTAGTACATGTAGTTGCCGCTGGCGTCTTCGGCGCTGACACCCTTGCAGCCTTTCCACAGGGTCAGGTTGGAACCGGCCAGGTCGGCCGAACCGCCGAGGAATTCCGGCAGCAGCGGGCCAAACGCGTTCAGGGCGTTCTGGCTGGCCTTACGGCTGGCGATGGTTTCGCCCTTGGCCGCGACTTCGGCGATGTAGGCATCGGCCTTCTCGGAGAAGTCAGCCGGCAGGTCGCCGCTCAGGCGACGCACCAGCTCGTTGGCCAGCTCGGGGAACTCGGCGGAGTAGGCGGAGAAACGCTGGTCCCACTCGGCTTCGACGGCGCGACCGGCTTCCTTGGCATCCCATTCGGCATAGATGTCGGCCGGGATTTCGAACGGGCCGTGGTTCCACTTCAGCGCGGCGCGGGTCAGGGCGATTTCCTCGGCACCCAGTGGCGCGCCGTGGCAGTCTTCCTTGCCTTGCTTGTTCGGCGAACCGAAGCCGATGGTGGTCTTGCAGCAGATCAGGGTCGGCTGCTCGCTTTTGCGCGCGGTGTCGATCGCGGTCTTGATCTCTTCCGGGTCGTGACCGTCGACGTTGCGGATCACCTGCCAGTTGTAGGCTTCGAAACGCTTTGGCGTGTCGTCGGTGAACCAGCCTTCGACTTCGCCGTCGATGGAAATGCCGTTGTCATCGTAGAAGGCAATCAGCTTGCCCAGGCCCAGGGTGCCGGCCAGGGAAGCGACTTCATGGGAGATGCCTTCCATCATGCAGCCATCGCCCAGGAACACGTAGGTGTGGTGGTCGACGACGTTGTGGCCAGGACGGTTGAACTGCGCCGCCAGGACCTTTTCCGCCAGGGCAAAGCCCACAGCATTGGCCAGGCCTTGGCCCAGCGGGCCGGTGGTGGTCTCGACGCCCGGGGTATAGCCGAATTCCGGGTGGCCCGGGGTGCGGCTGTGCAGCTGGCGGAAGCTCTTCAGGTCGTCGATGGTGACGTCGTAGCCGGTCAGGTGCAGCAGCGAGTAGATCAGCATCGAGCCGTGGCCGTTGGACAGGACGAAGCGGTCACGGTCGGCGAAGGATGGATTGCTCGGGTTGTGCTTCAGATAGTCACGCCAAAGTACTTCGGCGATATCAGCCATCCCCATAGGGGCGCCGGGATGGCCGCTGTTGGCTTTTTGCACGGCATCCATGCTGAGGGCACGAATGGCGTTGGCACGCTCACGACGGCTTGGCATCGCTGATCTCCTGGGGGTTATCTAAGTCGGGTTGAATAAAAACGAATCGGAAAAAGGCGTGCATTTTCCCTCAGCCGGTAGGCGGGGGCAATGACAGATAATGACTCTGGCGCGTTTTTCCGGTCGATAAAGGGGCAATCGCCTGATGAAACCATTCCGCAGTTCGTTTGTAGAACACAGGGACCTGCGTTAAGTGCCATCTATCGACCAATATCAAAACTTTTTGATATTGGTCTTGCGAGGTTGGGGGTGCGTCACTAGACTGCTGGCCTTATGAATTTACGCGCGCCCTCCATGAACCATGACGACTGCGACGAGCTGGCAGCCCTGTGCAAGGCCGGCGGCGACCCGCTGCGGCTGAATGTATTGCGCGCGCTGGCCAACGACTCGTTCGGCGTACTGGAACTGGCACAGATCTTCGCCATCGGCCAATCCGGCATGAGCCACCACCTGAAGGTCCTGGCCCAGGCCGACCTGGTGGCAACCCGCCGCGAAGGCAACGCGATCTTCTACCGGCGCGCCCTGCCCCACACCGAACTGCTGGGCGGCAGGCTGCACGCCGCCCTGCTGGATGAAGTGGACAACCTGACGCTGCCCGGCGAAGTGCAATCGCGTATCGGCCTGGTGCACCGCCAGCGGGCGGCCGCCAGCCAGGACTTTTTCTCACGGGTCGCGGAGAAGTTTCGCGCCCAGCAGGACCTGATCGCAGGACTGCCCCAGTACCGCGAAAGCGTGCTGGCACTGCTCGACAAACTGAACTTCACGGACACCGCCACGGCCATCGAAGTCGGCCCCGGGGATGGCAGTTTCCTGCCGGAACTGGCCCGTCGTTTCGCCCGGGTGACCGCGTTGGACAACAGCCCGGCCATGCTCGAACTGGCACGCCAGGTCTGTGAACGCGAAACGCTGGCTAACGTCAGCCTGCAATTGGCCGATGCACTGAATGGCGTGAGCCTGGCGGCCGATTGCGTGGTGCTGAACATGGTCCTGCACCATTTCGCCGCGCCGGCCGATGCGCTCAAGCGCCTGGCCGGCTTGCTGCAACCGGGCGGCAGCCTGTTAGTGACAGAGTTGTGCAGCCACAACCAGAGTTGGGCCAGGGAGGCCTGCGGTGATCTCTGGCTGGGGTTTGACCAGGATGATCTGGCCCGCTGGGCCACCGCTGCGGGACTGGTTCCCGGAGAAAGTCTGTATGTAGGTTTACGTAATGGTTTCCAGATCCAGGTCCGCCACTTTCAGCGACCGGCTGGCGACACTCACCATCGGTAAATTTTAGGAAACCGTCGAGATGAGCGAATACTCCCTTTTCACCTCCGAGTCCGTGTCTGAAGGGCATCCGGACAAAATCGCCGACCAGATTTCCGATGCGGTGCTGGACGCCATCATTGCCCAGGACAAGCACGCCCGCGTAGCGGTGGAAACCCTGGTCAAGACCGGTGTGGCCATCGTCGCCGGCGAAGTCACCACCTCGGCCTGGGTTGACCTGGAGCAGATCGTTCGTGACGTCATCACCGACATCGGCTACACCAGCTCCGACGTCGGTTTCGACGGCGCGACCTGCGGCGTGATGAACATCATCGGCAAGCAGTCCCCCGACATCAACCAGGGTGTCGACCGCGCCAAGCCTGAAGACCAGGGCGCCGGCGACCAGGGCCTGATGTTCGGCTACGCCAGCAACGAAACCGACGTGCTGATGCCGGCCCCGATCACCTTCTCGCACCAACTGGTGCAGCGCCAGGCCGAAGCCCGCAAGTCCGGCCTGCTGCCGTGGCTGCGTCCGGATGCCAAGTCCCAGGTCACCTGCCGCTACGAAGGCGGCAAGGTGGTCGGCATCGACGCCGTGGTCCTGTCGACCCAGCACAACCCTGACGTGTCGTACAAAGACCTGCGCGAAGGCGTGATGGAACTGATCGTCAAGCACGTGCTGCCGGCCGAACTGCTGTCCAAGGACACCCAGTTCCACATCAACCCGACTGGCCAGTTCATCATCGGCGGCCCGGTCGGCGACTGCGGCCTGACCGGTCGCAAGATCATCGTCGACAGCTACGGCGGCATGGCCCGTCACGGCGGCGGCGCGTTCTCCGGCAAGGACCCATCGAAGGTCGACCGTTCGGCCGCCTATGCCGGTCGTTACGTGGCCAAGAACATCGTCGCCGCCGGCCTGGCCGAGCGCTGCGAGATCCAGGTGTCCTACGCCATCGGCGTGGCGCAACCGACTTCGATCTCGCTGAACACCTTCGGCACCGGCAAGATCAGCGACGACAAGATCATCAAGCTGGTGCGCGAAGTGTTCGACCTGCGTCCGTACGCGATCACCACCATGCTCGACCTGCTGCACCCGATGTACCGCGAAACCGCGGCCTACGGCCACTTCGGCCGTACCCCGCAAACCAAGACCGTGGGTGATGACACCTTCACCACCTTCACCTGGGAAAAGACCGACCGCGCCGAAACCCTGCGCGCCGCTGCCAACCTGTAATCCCGGCAGCACTTACCCAAGCCCCGCACGGTTCGCCTTGCGGGGCTTTTTTGTAGCTGAAGGTTTCATGATTTGCAGGGCGCTCCTACGGGGTCAGCCTGATTCCCAGGGGTATCAGCCGGCTCGCGAAAAAACCGGCGCATCGTCCAACCAGCCCGCGAAATACCCGGCAATCCATACGCCCTTTCTCCCTCCCGCCCACCCCTCTAGCCTGCAGCCTGACTCCCCCGAGCAAGGATGCTCCCCATGCCCTACAGAGCCACGCTATTGGCCGCAATCCTCCTGAGCGCCATCGCCCTGCCAAGCGTCGCCAGCTCGTGCCCCGACTGGGCACCTGCCCAGGCGCAAACCGAAACGGCCACCCTGCAACAGCAAATCAATCGCTGGGACGACAGCTACCACCGTGAAGGCCTGTCGCCGGTGACTGACGAGCTCTACGACCAGTCCCGCGCCCGGCTCGAACATTGGCAAAGCTGTTTCCCCACCGTCAGCGCAGACCGCGCCAACCCGCTACGCACCGCACGCGGTACTGTCCCGCACCCCATTCCCCATACCGGCGTGGAGAAACTGGCCGATGAAAGTGCCGTACGCCAGTGGCTCGCCGGCCGCGAGGAGGTCTGGGTCCAGCCCAAGATCGACGGCGTGGCCGTGACCCTGGTCTATCGCCAGGGACGCTTCCAGCAAGCCATCAGCCGCGGGGATGGCCTTCAGGGCCAGGACTGGACCGGGCCCGCGCAACTGATAAGCGCCATCCCCAAACGCCTGCCCGAACCGCGGGACCTGCTGCTACAGGGCGAGCTCTATTGGCGCCAGAACGATCACATACAGGCCAAGGCCGGCAGCCTGAATGCCCGCGGCCAGGTCGCCGGCCTCTTGGCGCGCAACCAGCTGGAGCCTCGGCAAGCCAGCCGGATCGGCCTGTTCGTCTGGGACTGGCCCCAAGGCCCGAGCACCCTGGCGCAGCGCCTGGCCGGCCTCAAGGCCCTGGGGTTTGCCCACAGCAGCGAGTACAGCCAGCGCGTCAGTACGTTCGCCGAGGTCCGGCACTGGCGAGAGCACTGGTATCGCTCGGCCCTGCCCTTCGCCAGCGATGGCATCGTCCTGCGCCAGAGCCGACGCCCAGAGGCGCAACGCTGGCAGGCCAAGGCGCCCTACTGGATCGCCGCATGGAAATACCCGTTCGCCCAGGCCCTGGCCAGGGTGCGCAAGGTCGACTTCAAGATCGGCCGCACCGGCCGGATCACCCCGATGCTCGAACTGGAGCCGGTCCTGCTCGACGACCGGCAGATCAGGCGGGTCAGCGTCGGCTCGCTGCCGCGCTGGCAAAAGCTGGATATCCGCCCTGGCGACCAGGTGTCGATCAGCCTCGCCGGCCTGACCATCCCGCGCCTGAACGCGGTGATACTGCGCACGCCCCAGCGTGTTCCGCTGCAGGTTCCGGATGCCTCGGCCTTCCATGCGCTCAGTTGCTGGCACCCCCTGCCCGGCTGTGAGAGCCAGTTCCTCGCACGCTTGACCTGGCTGAGCGGAAAATCCGGGCTGGACCTGCCCCATGTCGGCGCCGGCACCTGGGAGAAGCTGGTGGACGCCGGACTGATCAACGGCTTGGTCGATTGGTTGACCCTTGAACCTGCAGAGCTTGCTAACATTACCGGCCTTGGCGAACGCAGCATCGCGCGTTTGCTGAGCAGCCTGCACAGCGCCCGCCGACAGCCGTTTCATCGCTGGCTCAAAGCCCTTGGACTGCCACCGACCGGCGACGCCAGGCTCGAAGATGGCTGGGCGGCGCTGGCGGCCAGAACCACCGAACAATGGCAGGCCCAAAGCGCTATCGGCCCGGGACGCGCCGCTCAGTTGAGCGCCTTTTTCCGCGATCCGCAGGTCCTGGCCGTGAGTGAAGAATTACGTGCCGCCGGAATCGAAGGCTTCTGAGGCTTTTACAGCCGGCGGCGTTGAACCCCGGGGACGCAGATGGCTCAAACAGCCCGTCGCCCCACTCCTGCTATTCATCTTTTCACATGGAGCCTTTATGAAATTTCTTGCACCGCTCACCCTCTTCGCCGCATTCGCCCTGACAACCCCAGCCCTGATGGCCGCCGAGCAGGCCCCGGAACTCACCGGCTGCGCCGCCAAGCGCCAGGCCATCAGCACCCAGCTCGAACAGGCCAAGGCCCACGGCAACAGCGAACAACAGGCCGGCCTGGAAAAAGCCCTGAGCGAAGCCACCGCGAACTGCACCGACGCCTCGCTGAAAAAGGAACGCGAAAACAAGGTGCTGGACGCCAAGCATGAAGTCAGCCGGCGCCAGACCGACCTGGACAAGGCCATGAAAAAAGGCGACGCCGAGAAGATCAACAAGCGCAAGGACAAGCTGGCCGAGTCCCGCAAGGAATTGCAGGAAGCCCTCGACGAACTGGACAAGTAAGTTCGAGCCGCTGCGGCAGATGTGCCCGCCGCAGACACCTCAGGCGACAGGATCAGTGATCGCGAAACTCTTTATGGCAGGCGCTGCAGGCATCTTCGACTTTCTGTACCGCCGGCCCCAGGTTGCTGGCCTTGTACGGCTGGACCTTGCTGGCGATGACCAGTTCACCGGTGGCCGCCTCGAGGGTGCGGGCCAGTTCCTGGAAACGTGCCTGCTTCTGCCAGACATCGTCAGTCGCGCTGCTGTGCTCCTGTTCCTTGACCTGCGGGAAGTGCTTCCAGGGTTCGTGGGACAGGTTGTCCAGCTTGATCGCGCCTTCGGTAAAGCGTGGGCCGTCGAACGGGATACGCCCACGGAGCATGCCGCCCAGGTCTTCACCGGTCTTGAGCATCTGTTTGAAGATCGCCTTGCGCTGACCCAGCGGGGAGTTCGGATCGACACCGCCGCAAGCGGACAACGTCAGGCAGGCCAGCAATACAACAGAGAGTCTTTTAAGCGTCATGGTGGCTTCGGGTCACGGGAAACGGCCGCCAGTATCCTCGCCTGTCCGGCAAAGACCAATAGCCCTATTAACAATATGGATTGCCTGACGTTGCCATGCGCCCAGGCAAGCCACAAAGGAAGTACCCAATGAACACCCGTTTCAAGCTGTGGCGTCGACACCTGGCCTGGGCCTTGCCGACCGCGATCCTGCTGGCCGGATGCAATGGCGGCGAAGTCGGCAAGCCACCCCAGCCTCACGCCATCGCCACCTATACCAGCGCCAGCTGGGAAACCTTGCCCACTGTGTCCGACGACGACCTGCTGGCCGGCTTCGGTTCCTGGCGCAGTGCCTGCACCCGGCTGAAAGCCGACCCGGTGTGGGGCCCGACCTGCGCGACGGCGGCCAATGTGCCGCTCACCGCCCTCGATGTCCGCAGCTTCCTCAAGCAGCACCTGGACGTCTACGGCCTGCGCTCGGCCAGCGGCAGCAGCAACGGCCTGATCACCGGCTACTACGAGCCTGTCTATCCGGGCAGCCTGACCCAGACCCAGGCCGCGTCAGTACCGGTCTATGGCGTGCCGGAAGACATGATCATCGTCGCCCTCGACAGCATTTATCCCGAACTCAAGGGCAAGCGCCTGCGCGGCCGCCTCGAAGGCCGGGTGCTGAAACCCTACGACGATGCCGCGACCATCGAGACCAAGGGGGTCAAGGCGCCGGTAATCGCCTGGCTGACCGACCCGATGAACCTGCAATTCCTGCAGATCCAGGGCTCGGGTCGTATCCAGCTGGAAGACGGGCGCCAGTTGCGCATCGGTTATGCCGACCAGAACGGCCACCCGTACCGTCCCATCGGCCGCTGGCTGGTGGATCAGGGCGAACTGAAGAAAGAAGACGTGACCATGGGCACCATCGCGGCCTGGGCCAAGGCCAACCCCAATCGCATCCCGGAACTGCTGGGCAGCAACCCCAGCTACGTGTTCTTCAACCGCAACCCGGACAGCAACGAAGGCCCGCGCGGCTCGCTGAACGTACCGCTGACGTCCGGCTACAGCGTGGCGGTGGACCGCAAGGTGATTCCGCTGGGCAGCCTGTTGTGGCTTTCCACCACCCGGCCCGATGGCAGCAGCCTGATCCGCCCGGTGGCGGCGCAAGATACCGGTGGCGCGATCGCCGGCGAAGTTCGCGCCGACCTGTTCTGGGGCACCGGCGACGCGGCCGGGCAACTGGCGGGAGACATGAAACAACAGGGCCAGATCTGGATGCTCTGGCCCAAGGGCGCCACGCTGCCGAAAGTGCCTGAAGTCACCGACAGCAAATAGCCCTGGCGCCGCTGCCGCCTCGTCGAGAGGCGGCGGCAGTGACGAAGGTCAGATCGAAACGAAGAAGAAGCTGGCAATCAGCGCGACACCAACGAACCACACCAGCGACCGCAGGATCGCCCAGTCCGCCAGGTAGCAGATGATGTACAGCAGGCGGCTGGTGATGAACAACACCGCCAGCACATCGATGGTCACCAGTTCGGCGACGTTGGCGATGTGGGCAATGATCACCCCCGCGGCAAAGGCCGGGGTCACTTCAAAACTGTTGAGCTGCGCCGCTTGCGCCCGCCGGGCGAAACCCTCGAGGGTTTCGAGGTAGGCCCGCGGGTCATGGTTCTGCCGCAGGCCAAAGTTACCCCCGCTGAACTTGGCGATGCTGTTGCACAGGTACGGCAGGAAGATGGCGATCAATACACACCAGAAAGCGACGGTCATGGCAGAGTCCTTTTTAAAGTCATGAGGGGAGCGGGGTCAGAACTTCATCACCAGCATGCCGATCAGCACCAGCCCACAAGCTAAGAGCCGAGGGCGGCCGAAAGGTTCTTTCAGGTAACGCATACCGAACAACACCACCAGGATCACGCTGATTTCCCGCAGCGCCGCCGCCTCGGCGATCGATCCCAGCTGCATGGCCCACAGCACCAGAGCGTAGCTGAACAATACGCAGAATCCGACGCTCAACCCCAGCCTCCATTGTTCGCGCCAGAACAGGCTGAAGGCCGCACGCTTGCGCAGCAGCGCCAGCAACGGAAAGGGCCAGGCGCTGAGCAGCGTCACCCACACCAGGTAATCCAGCGGATGGGACCAGCGGCGCAATGCCTGGCCGTCGATAAAGGTGTAGCAACCGATGCACAGGCCGATCAGCGCCACCACCGGCAACATCGACCATGGCAGGCGGTCGCCGCCACCGCCCTGCCACAGCAGGCACAGCATGCCGAAAGGGATCAACAGGATGCCGAGGATCTGCTGGGGGCTGAGCACCTCGCCCGCGAAGATCAGGGTCAGGGCCAGCACCACCAGGGGCGAAAGACCGCGCATCAATGGGTAGACCAGACCCAGGTCGCCGACTCGATAGGCCTGGATCAGCAGGTAGCGGTAGAGCAACTCGAAAACCGCCGACGCCAGGATCCACGGCCAGATCTGCAGCGGCGGCCACTCGACGACCCCCAACATCAATGCCACGAACAACAAGGCGACGCTGTCCATGCAGGCCACCACCAATAACCGTTCGCCACTGAATTTGATCAGGGTATTCCACGCCGCATGCAGCAGCGCCGCCACCAGAACCAGAGTTGTCGCCAGCACCTCACACTCCCTGTTTGCGATAAGAGAATCGATTCACCTAAGGGCCTCGGCTGTCTATACTGACGCCGACCACGCCGCACTCAGTTGCGCATATCTATTCCCATAACTCCTGCCGCTGCCCGATCCGCCGGACCTGATCCGATGGAGGAGCAATGCCGGCATGCGTATGCCTGATCAGGGCGTCAAGACTACAGACAGAGAATCCTCGCATGCCACTCGCCTTGCTCGCACTGGCTGTTGCCGCCTTCGGCATCGGTACCACTGAATTCGTCATCATGGGCCTGCTGCCCGATGTCGCCCGCGACCTGTCCGTCAGCATTCCCCATGCCGGCCTGCTGATTACCGGTTACGCCCTGGGCGTGGTGTTCGGCGCGCCGATCCTCGCCGTCGGCACCGCCAACATGCCGCGCAAGGCCACGCTGCTGGGCATGACCCTGATGTTCATCCTCGGCAACGTGCTCTGCGCGCTGGCGCCGAACTACGCCACGCTGATGGCCGCGCGGGTGATCACCGCGCTGTGCCACGGCGCGTTTTTCGGCATCGGCTCGGTGGTCGCCGCCAGCCTGGTGGCGCCGAACAAACGCGCCCAGGCGATCGCCATGATGTTCACCGGCCTGACCCTGGCCAATGTGCTCGGCGTGCCGCTGGGCACGGCACTGGGGCAATACGCCGGCTGGCGCTCGACCTTCTGGGCGGTGTCGGTGATCGGGGTGCTCGCCGCCATTGCCCAGTGGTTCTGGCTGCCCCGGCACATCGCCATGGACAAAGCCAACCTGGCCAGCGAGTTCAAGGTCCTGGGCAAGACCAACGTGCTGCTGGCCCTGGGCATGAGCGTGCTGGCCTCCACCAGCCTGTTCAGCGTCTTCACCTATATCGCGCCGATCCTGCAGGACGTCACCGGCGTCAGCCCCCATGGCGTGACCATCATGTTGCTGCTGTTCGGCGTCGGCCTGACGGCCGGCAGCATGCTCGGCGGCCGCCTGGCCGACAGCCGCCTGCTGCCATCGCTGGTGGCCATGGCGCTGGCCGTGGTGCTGGTGCTGGCCGCGTTCAGCCAGACCAGCCACCTGCTGATCCCGGCGGCGATCACGTTGCTGCTGTGGGGGATTTTCGCCTTCGCCCTGTGCCCGATCCTGCAATTGCTGATCATCGACCAGGCCCATGAGGCTCCCAACCTGGGCTCGACCCTGAACCAGAGCGCCTTCAACCTGGGTAACGCCGCCGGCGCCTGGATCGGCGGCCTGGTCGTCGCCAGCGGCGCCGACCTGGCCGACCTGCCGTGGACCGGCGCACTGGTCGGCGGACTGACGGTGCTGACCGCGCTGCTGTTCATTCACCTGCAACGTCGCCAGGCGGCCGCGATCAATGTATCCGGCTGAGCCTCGACGAGCGTGCGACTGACCCACGGTCGCCTGCAGAACCGCGCACTGTCCGACCGGCTCACCGACAGAAGAATCTGAACTTTCCTTGTCGGTGTGCCCCGGGCCGCCAGCGGCCCATCAAACCCTTGCCCGATGGCTTTCGGGCTTTCTTTTCACGTTTCTATCCAAGGGACTCCGGATGCTTGAACTCGTTGCCGCCTTCATCTGCCTGACCACCCTGCTCACCTACGTCAACTTCCGCTTCATCGGCCTGCCGCCGACCATCGGGGTGATGGTCACCGCCCTGCTGTTTTCCCTGCTGCTGCAAGGCTTGAGCGTCCTCGGCTATCCCGGCCTGGAAGAGCATGTGCAACAGCTGATCGGCCAGATCGACTTCGGCGACCTGCTGATGAACTGGATGCTGTCGTTCCTGCTGTTCGCCGGCGCCCTGCACGTCAACCTCAACGACCTGCGCAGCTATCGCTGGCCCATCGGCCTTTTGGCCACGGTCGGCGTGCTGATCGCCACGTTCGTCATCGGCAGCCTGGCCTACTGGATCTTCGGCCTGTTCGGCTGGCACGTGAGCTTCCTCTATTGCCTGTTGTTCGGCGCCCTGATCTCGCCGACCGACCCGATCGCGGTGCTTGGCGTGCTGCGTACCGCCAACGCCTCCAAGCCGCTGAAAACCACCATCGTCGGCGAGTCGCTGTTCAACGACGGCACCGCGGTGGTGGTGTTCACCGTGCTGCTGGGAATCGCCCAGCTCGGCGAAACCCCGACCGTCGGCGCCACCGCCCTGCTGTTTGCCCATGAAGCCATCGGCGGCGTGGTGTTCGGCGGGCTGATCGGCTACCTGGTGTACCTGATGATCAAGAGCATCGAGCAACACCAGATCGAGGTGATGCTGACCCTGGCCCTGGTGATCGGCGGCTCGGCGATGGCCAGCGAACTGCACGTCTCGGCACCGATCGCGATGGTGGTGGCGGGCCTGATCATCGGCAACCTGGGGCGCAACCTGGCGATGAACGACATGACCCGGCGTTACCTGGACGGTTTCTGGGAACTGCTCGACGACATGCTCAACGCCCTGCTGTTCGCCCTGATCGGCATGGAGCTGTTGCTGCTGCCGTTCAACTGGCTGCACCTGCTGGCCGCGAGTCTGCTGGCGGTGGCGATCGTGCTGTCGCGCCTGCTCACCGTGGCTCCAGCCATCGTCCTGCTACGCCGCTGGCGCAGCGTGCCGCGCGGCACTATCCGGGTGCTGACCTGGGGTGGCCTGCGCGGCGGGGTTTCGGTGGCGCTGGCCCTGGCCCTGCCATTGGGCCCGGAGCGCGACCTGGTGCTGAGCATCACCTACATCGTGGTGCTGTCGTCGATCCTCCTGCAGGGCCTGACCATCGGCAAACTGGTGCGCCATGTCACCCAGGATGCACCGGCGGTCACCCAGGACGCTCACTGATCGCTTTTTGATCGATCGCGGACCCGCCCAGGGTCCGCAGTCGTTTTTGGCAGGCCACTTTCACTGCGCACCTGGGCATGGCTGATCAGGGCGAAGATGAAGCTGCCGCCGATGATGTTCCCCGCCAGCGTCGGCCCGGCGAACACCCACCAGAAATCCCGCCACGGCAACTCGCCGGCGAACACCAGGTACGAGACCTCCACCGAACCGACCACGATATGGGTGAAGTCCCCCAGGGCCATCAGGTAGGTGATCAGGATGATGATCCACATCTTGGCGCTCTCCATGGACGGGATCATCCAGACCATGGTGGCGATCATCCAGCCGGAGACGATGCCCTTGGCGAACATCTGCCCGGCATCGTTCTCCATGACCTTGCGCCCGATATCGAGGAAGGCCAGGTCGGTCCTGGCGTCGAAAATCGGCAGGTGCAGCATCACATAGGCCACCAGCAGCGTGCCGCACAGGTTGCCCACCAGGACCACGCCCCACAAGCGGCACAGGCGCGCGAAATTGCCCAGGGTGGGTTTGCTCATGATCGGCAGCACGGCCGTCAGGGTGTTTTCGGTGAACAGTTGCTGGCGCGCCAGGATCACCGCCAGGAACCCCGCGCAGTAACCGAAACTGGCAATCACCTTGAACCCTTCGCCGTCGGGCAGGCGCGAGTCGAGCAGGCCCATGCCCATCAGCGACAGGCCCATGGTCAGGCCGGCGGCCAGGGCCGACCACCAGAGCGCTGCGACGCTGCGCTCCAGCTCCTTGTCGCCCTGGGTACGGATGATCTCGTGCAAGACCGCCGCGCGGGGCGGCTGGTTCTTGTCTACGTCGTGCTGCTCTTCGGGAGAAAGGCCCGGGGTCTTGCCGTCTGTCTGCACGTTAATGGCTCCTGAACCTGTGGGTACCTTGTCAGGTACGACATCCAGGGTTCAGGGCTCGTTCAGTGCCCTCATGCAGGAGCAGGCAGACTCACACCCACAGCGGTCAGGCGATGGGCTCGTCGTCCTTGAACTGGTCTTTCACGTACCGGATCTCGGTACGACCGTGAGGAGCCGGCAAGCCGTCCTCGCCCAGGTTGACGAAGACCATCTTCTCGACGGTGAGGATGCTCTTGCGGGTGATCTTGTTGCGCACTTCACAGGTCAGGGTGATCGAGGTCCTGCCGAACTCGGTGGCGGTGATGCCCAGCTCGATGATGTCGCCCTGGCGCGAGGCGCTGACGAAGTTGATTTCGGAAATGTACTTGGTGACCACGCGCTGGTTGCCCAGCTGGACGATGGCGTAGATCGCCGCTTCTTCGTCGATCCAGCGCAACAGGCTGCCGCCGAACAGCGTGCCGTTGGGGTTGAGGTCTTCGGGTTTTACCCATTTGCGGGTGTGGAAATTCATACTCACTCCTGACCGTCTTGCCGATTGATGCCGGCATCATGGCAGACCCCGGCGCAGAGCTCTATTGAGCTTCTACTATGGTCGCGATAACCGTTCGATCATCGTCCGACAGAAATCCTTGGGAAGTCGCTGGCAGACGGCTATAATCGCCTCCGTTTCAAAACGGTAACGATCACCTGATACCGTTTTCCCGCCACCTGTCCGAGGGGCGCTGCAGCAGGTTCGACCTGTCAGGCTCGGATGGGGCGTTGTCTGGCCGTGATGGTTCGGTCAGTCACTAAACGCACAACGGCGCCCATTCGCATACTTACGAATGGAGGCTCTTCATGAGCGCTGTCATCACGCCTGCAGATTTTACCGACTACAAAGTCGCCGACATGTCCCTGGCCGCCTGGGGCCGTCGCGAAACCATCATCGCCGAATCGGAGATGCCGGCCCTGATGGGTCTGCGTCGCAAGTACGCCGCTGAACAACCGCTCAAGGGCGCGAAGATTCTCGGCTGCATCCACATGACCATCCAGACTGCCGTGCTGATCGAAACCCTGGTTGCCCTGGGTGCCGAAGTACGCTGGTCGTCCTGCAACATCTTCTCGACCCAGGACCAGGCCGCTGCCTCCATCGCTGCCGCCGGTATCCCGGTATTCGCCTGGAAAGGCGAGACCGAGCAAGAGTACGAGTGGTGCCTGGAGCAGACCATCCTCAAGGACGGCAAGCCTTGGGACGCCAACATGATCCTCGACGACGGCGGCGACCTGACCGAGCTGCTGCACAAGAAGTACCCGCAGGTGCTGGATCGCGTCCACGGCGTGACCGAAGAAACCACCACCGGCGTGCACCGCCTGCTGGACATGCTGGCCAAGGGCGAGCTGAAGATCCCGGCCATCAACGTCAACGACTCGGTGACCAAGAGCAAGAACGACAACAAGTACGGCTGCCGTCACAGCCTGAACGATGCGATCAAGCGCGGTACCGACCACCTTCTGTCCGGCAAGCAAGCGCTGGTCATCGGCTACGGTGACGTGGGCAAGGGCTCGGCCCAGTCCCTGCGCCAGGAAGGCATGATCGTCAAGGTTTCCGAAGTCGACCCGATCTGCGCCATGCAAGCCTGCATGGACGGTTTCGAACTGGTTTCGCCGTTCATCGACGGCATCAACACCGGCACCGAAGCGAGCATCGACAAGGCCCTGCTGGGCAAGATCGACCTCATCGTGACCACCACCGGTAACGTCAATGTTTGCGACGCAAACATGCTCAAGGCCCTGAAGAAGCGCGCCGTTGTCTGCAACATCGGTCACTTCGACAACGAAATCGACACCGCTTTCATGCGCAAGAACTGGGCATGGGAAGAAGTGAAGCCGCAGGTGCACAAGGTTCACCGCACCGGCCCAGGCGCTTTCGACGCCCAGAACGACGACTACCTGATCCTGCTGGCCGAAGGCCGCCTGGTGAACCTGGGCAACGCCACCGGTCACCCAAGCCGCATCATGGACGGTTCGTTCGCCAACCAGGTTCTGGCGCAGATCTTCCTGTTCGGCCAGAAGTACGCCGACCTGTCGCCAGCCCAGAAAGCCGAGCGCCTGACCGTTGAAGTACTGCCCAAGAAACTCGACGAAGAAGTGGCCCTGGAAATGGTCCGCGGCTTCGGTGGCGTGGTCACCCAACTGACCAAGCAGCAGGCTGACTACATCGGCGTCACCGTCGAAGGCCCGTTCAAGCCGCACGCTTACCGGTACTAAGAGCAGTTGCAAGCCTTGAGCTTCAAGCGGCAAGCAAAGGCCACAAGCCGTGCTTGCCGCTCGAAGCTTTCGGCTTCGTCCCTATTTGCTTAAACAGTTTCAAGCAGCCCGTTCCAGGCACAAGAGCTGAGCGCACCTCCGCTACTCTTGCAGCTTGTGGCTTGCAGCTTGTAGCTGGAGGTTTCCTCCATGTCCCAAGACCGTCGCTACAGCTTCGAGTTCTTCCCGACCAAGACCGATGCTGGGCATGAAAAACTGCTCGCCACTGCCCGCCAGCTGGCCAGCTACAACCCCGACTTCTTCTCCTGCACCTACGGTGCCGGTGGCTCGACCCGCGACCGCACGATGAACACCGTGCTGCAGCTCGAAAGCGAAGTGAAGATCCCCGCCGCACCGCACCTGTCTTGCGTGGGTGACAGCAAGGCCGACCTGCGTGGCCTGTTGACCCAGTACAAGGCCGCCGGCATCAACCGTATCGTCGCCCTGCGCGGCGACCTGCCTTCGGGCATGGGCATGGCCAGCGGCGAGTTGCGTCACGCCAACGACCTGGTGAGCTTCATTCGTGAAGAGACTGGCGATCACTTCCACATCGAAGTGGCGGCGTACCCGGAAATGCACCCACAGGCGCGCAATTTCGAAGACGACCTCAACAACTTCGTGCGCAAGGCCAACGCCGGCGCCAACAGTGCGATCACCCAGTATTTCTTCAACGCCGACAGTTATTTCTACTTCGTCGAACGTGTGCAACAAATGGGTGTGAACATCCCGATCGTGCCCGGCATCATGCCGATCACCAACTACAGCAAGCTGGCGCGTTTCTCCGACGCCTGCGGTGCGGAAATCCCGCGCTGGATCCGCAAGCAACTGGAAGCCTACGGCGACGACAGCCAAAGCATTCAGGCGTTCGGCGAACAGGTCATCACCGAAATGTGTGAGCGTTTGTTGCAAGGCGGTGCGCCAGGATTGCACTTCTATACTCTGAACCAAGCCGAGCCAAGCCTGGCCGTCTGGAACAACCTGAAGCTGCCGCGTTAACCGCCCGACAGCATCGGAAAAAGGCCTTGGCGAAATCCAGGGCCTTTTTTTTAACCTCCATACATCCGAAGGATCGCCGTAGATGTCCACAGGCAGCACCGCAGCACGCCCACAATTGATCTATCTGGTTTACGGCGCCGCGACCTATCACCAGGAAGCCGCGTTCAGTATTGCCAGCGCCCTGGCCGGGCTGCGCGAAACACCGGGCGAAGCCCTCGATATCCAGGTCTTCACCGACAATCCCGCGCCTTACCGCGACCTGCCTGTGCGCGTGCGCCCCTTGGACGAAAACACCCGCCAGGCCTGGATCGCCCCACACGGCTACCACTTTCGCGCCAAGCACGTGGTGATGCAGCAGGTGCTGCAAGAGTCCGAACTGGCGCTGCTGATCGACACCGATACCTTTTTCCACTGCTCGCCGCTGGAGCTGTTTCGCCGCATCCAGCCCGGCACCCTGCTGTGTAACGCATTCGGCATGTGCTACGGCGCCAACAAGGAGTCCGGCCTCTACCAGTCCCTGGCCGGCTTGCTGCGGGAACGCAAACTCGCCGACGACCAGATGCCATTGCTGAACTCCGGCGTGATCGGCCTGCACCGCGCGGACGCCGATGTGCTGGACCGCTCCATCGCCCTGATGGACGAGCTGTACCCGCTGGCCAATGGCGCCTACACCCTCGAAGAGTTCTGCCTGTCGGTGGCGGCCTACCGCACCAAGCAGGTTCGCGAATGCCCCGACCTGATCCACCATTACTGGAGCCGCAAGCAGCTGTTTCGCGCCAAGATCAAGGCCTGGCTGGACAAGCACGGCGCAGCACCCACCAGCAGCGTCGCCCTGGACGAAACCCGCCTGGTCACCGCGACCCTGCCACGCCCGCCGGCGTTGCAACGCCTGGCCTACAAGATCGTGACCCTGGCCCTGCCCGGGCACCAGCGGCAGTTCATGCGCGAAATCCTCTACGGCTGCTACCGCCACACCAACGAATTCGACCAGGCCTGCGCCCCGGTCTGGTGGGAGAAAGCCCGGGAAAACGCCGAAGGCCGCCTGAAAAAGCCGCTCAACAGCCATCAACTCGAGCGCTGGTTCAATCACCCGGTGATTCGCCTGGTACTGGGCCAGCGGCGCAAGGCCATCTACCTGCATCTGATCGAGACAAAGGCTGACTGAGGCTTGAGCTAGACGGCCTCTAGCATTGGACGACCTCCCGTCGTAATCTCCAGCGATGCCCGTCATTGCCCAGCTGCTGACAGCCTTTATCTGCGCTTGCCTGAGCCTCACCGCCCATGGCGAGAAGCTGCGCATTGTCACCGAGCCCTGGGCCCCTTATGTCTATGAGGAACAGGGCAAGGCCCAGGGCCTGGATTACGAAACCACGGCCATCGTCTTCCAGCGCCTGGGGATCGAAGTCGAATGGCAGTTCCTGCCCTGGAGACGTTGCCTGGCCATGCTCGAACAAGGCCAGGCCGACGGTGCCCTGGACATCTTTCACAGCAACGAACGCGAAAGCAGCCTGCTCTACCCCAGCGAGCCGCTGTCGGACGTCGAGTTCGTGATGTTCTATGCCAATGCCCGGCCCTTTCCGTTCCGTACCCTGGAAGACTTGCGCGGGCTGACCGTGGGTACCTCCCCCGGCTACCTGTACAGCCAGGACTTCAGGGAATCCACCCTGTTCAAGCACGAACCGGCGCCGACCCACGAAGCCAACTTCGGCAAGCTGCTGCGCGGCCGTATCGACCTGCTGATCACCGATCGGCGGGTCGGCCAGCATCTGCTCGACCAACTGAACATTCGCCAGCAGATCACCGAGAACCCGGTGGTCATCAGCCGCCAGAGCCAGTTTCTCGCGGTGCGGCGCAATGCCGGCATGGACTTGCTGGTGCAGCGTTTCGGCGCCGAACTCAAGCGCTTCAAGCGCGAGCCGGCCTACGCCGAACTGAGCGCCCGCTATGGCGCGGCGCCGGCCATCGCCGACTCAAGCGCAATGCCGCCCGGCACACCACTGAAAACCGTTGAGCAGCAGGAAAGCAGCGCACGCTGATTGCTCTGTTATACTCCGGCCTTCCCGCCAGGCTCACGCCCGGACGCTCGATCCTGTTCAAGGCATCTCGATACCGCTACAGCGCAGCCACAAGGCCCGCGCGAGCCCTCGCCGATGAGCCTTCAGGAGCCAGCAGGACCGGACGGGATTGCGTCCTCTTAAACGCCATTCGCGCCAGGCAAGACTATCCCTCTGGGCCAAGCCCTCACTAAAACAGGATTACTCATGTCCTTTGCTTCCCTCGGTCTCTCCGAGGCTTTAGTCGGCGCCATCGAAGCCGCCGGCTACACCCAGCCTACTCCGGTGCAACAGCGGGCCATTCCCGCCGTGTTGCAAGGTCGCGACCTGATGGTCGCGGCACAGACAGGTACTGGTAAAACCGGCGGTTTCGCCCTTCCGATCCTGGAACGGTTGTTTCCCAACGGTCACCCGGACAAATCCCAGCGTCACGGCCCGCGCCAACCGCGCGTACTGGTCCTGACCCCGACCCGCGAACTGGCCGCGCAAGTGCACGAGAGCTTCAAGGTCTATGCCCGCGACCTGAAGTTCGTCAGTGCCTGCATCTTCGGCGGTGTCGGCATGAACCCACAGGTTCAGGCCATGGCCCGTGGCGTCGACGTGCTGGTGGCCTGCCCCGGCCGCCTGCTCGACCTGGCCGGCCAAGGCAGTGTCGACCTGTCCCACGTGGAAATCCTCGTGCTCGACGAAGCCGACCGCATGCTCGACATGGGCTTTGTCCATGACGTGAAGAAAGTCCTCGCGCGCCTGCCCGCCAAGCGCCAGAACCTGCTGTTTTCCGCGACCTTCTCCAAGGACATCACGGACCTGGCCGGCAAACTGCTGCACAACCCCGAGCGCATCGAAGTCACGCCGCCGAACACCACGGTCGAGCGTATCGAGCAACGGGTGTTCCGCCTGGCCGCCAGCCACAAGCGCGCCTTGCTGGCCCACCTGATCACCGCCGGCGCCTGGGAACAGGTGCTGGTCTTCACCCGCACCAAGCACGGCGCCAACCGCCTGGCCGAGTACCTGGACAAGCACGGCCTGACCGCCGTCGCCATCCACGGCAACAAGAGCCAGAACGCCCGCACCAAGGCCCTGGCCGACTTCAAGGCCGGTGAAGTGCGGATCCTGGTCGCCACCGATATCGCCGCCCGTGGCCTGGACATCGACCAGTTGCCACACGTGGTCAACTTCGAGCTGCCGAACGTCGACGAAGACTACGTGCACCGTATCGGCCGTACCGGCCGCGCCGGTCGTTCGGGCGAAGCGATCTCGCTGGTCGCGCCGGACGAAGAGAAGCTGCTCAAGAGCATCGAGCGCATGACCAAGCAGAAGATCCCCGACGGCGATCTGATGGGCTTCGATGCCAGCGCCGTGGAAGCCGAGAAACCGGAAGTGCGCGAGCGTCCGGACGTGCGTAACCCACGCAACTCCCGTGGCCCGCGTGGCGACGGTCCGAATGGCGGCGGTGGCGGCGGCGGTCGTAAAGACAAAGGCAAGGACAAGGGCAAGGACAAACCGGCCGCTCGCGGCGACCGCCCGGCCCGTGAGCAGAAGCCTCGCGAGGGCACCCCGGCCCGCGAGCAGCGCCAGCCGACGCCACGCGCCGACCGCGCCCCGGATGAGTTCCTGGACGATGACGTGGACAACTTCGGCAATCGCGCCGACTACGTCAGCCCGTACCAGAACAAGAACAACCAGGGCCGCGGCCGTCGTCCTGGCGCGCCAGCCCAGGGTACAACCAGCAGCAACGCGCCACGCAGCGGCGGCCAGGGTCGCTCCGGCGGTCCGCGCACCAGCAACGGTGCCAGCACCGGCACCCCGCCTGCCAAGCGCAACGGCCCACGCAGCGGCGCTCCACGTGACGGCCAGGCCCGTCGCGAAGAGTCGCGCAATCGTCGTCCGGCCCGTGACGACCAGGCGCGTCAGGAGCCGGCGGTGCAGAACCCGCGCGGCAACCAGCCGAAGATCATGCACAAGGAGTCGAAAGCCGACCGCTTCCCGACACCCGAGCAGCTCGATCAACTGCCAAGCCGTCCACGTGGCGAGAAGCCAGCCTTGCTGACCCGCAATCGCTGAAGTTTTCGCGACAATAAAAAACGCCCCTGATCTCGCGATCAGGGGCGTTTTTTTATGTTCTCTGTAGCCGCTGCCGAGCCTGCGAGGCTGCGGTTACAGGCGAAGCATTACTTCGCTTTCACACCTTCGAAGGTGATGTACAGCTGAACGGTGTCGGACTGCGGGCCAACATCCATCCCGTCCTTGTTGAACTCTTTACGGCTAATGCTGGTGGTACCTTCAAAACCGGCACGGTAGCCGCCCCATGGATCCTTGCCTTCACCCAGGAAGGTGGCCTTGACCACGATAGGCTTGGTCACACCGTGGAAAGTCAGGTCGCCAGCCACATCGGCGGTCTGCTTGCCATCAGCATTCTTGCCGGTTGGCTTGACGCTGGTGGAAACGAACTTCGCGTCAGGGAATTTGCCCGACTCCAGGAAGTCCTTGCTGTTGACGTGCTTGTCACGCTCGGCGTGGTTGGTGAACACGCTGGCGGTGCGCACGTTGACTTCGATCTTGGCGTCTTCAGGCTTGGCCGCGTCGAAGCTGAACTTGCCGTCCAGGTCCTTGAAGGTACCGGTGATGAAGCTGTAGCCCAGGTGGCTGATCTTGAAGTCGACGAAGGCGTGCTGGCCTTCCTTGTCGATCACGTAGTCCGCGGCCATCGCCTGACCGGCAGACAACAGAGCAGAACCGATTGCCAGAGCGGCGAGAGTCTTTTTCAACATGCTTTCTATTCCTTTTGAGTCGAGGTTGAGCATCAGGCTTTGCGCCCCAGCATACGAGCCAGGGTCGCGTCACGATCGATAAAGTGGTGTTTCAAGGCAGCCAGAGCATGCACTCCGGCGAAGATCACCAGGGCCCAGGCCAGGTACAGATGCACCTCGCCGGCCACATCTGCCTGGTCCGGCAGTCCGGAAACCAGGGCAGGAATTTCAAACAGGCCAAACACCGGAATCCCGACACCGTCTGCGGTGGAAATCAGGTAACCGGCAATCATCACAGCGAACAGACTGAGATAAAGGAAGGCATGGCCGAAGGTGGCGCCCAGGCGCGTCAGGCGACCGTGGTTGGCCGGTGCCGGTGGCGGCGGGCTGACAAGGCGCCACAGCACCCGCAGCAACATGATCGCGAACAGCGTCAAGCCAATGCTCTTGTGCAGGTCCGGCGCATCTTTGCGCCAGGCACTGTAGTAATCCAGGCCGACCATCCACAGGCCCAGGGCGAACAATCCAAAGACTGCCAGCGCCACGCTCCAGTGCAGAAAAATGCTTACCCAGCCGTAGCGGGAAGAAGAGTTACCTAGCTGCATCACTTGAATCCTGTAAGAACTGCTGCCCAAGACTATCGATTTAACTATCGAATTAAAGCGGAAATTTTCGCTTTGAAATATCGAGAAATACGATGTTGATCCTACGAACACTAAATTAACCAGGCATTAAGGTCTACGGGGGAAAAACGTGACAGACCGTCCTGCGACCGCGACCAATTCGCCCTTCCAGGCATGCAATGGGTTGTGACACGGCCTGGCATTGCATAGGCTTGCGCGATTGTTTGCTCGCGTACTTCGAGCCGCCTCCAGGAGACTGAACATGGGCCTCAACAACCAGTGGATGCAACGCGATCTCGCGGTGTTATGGCATCCCTGCACCCAGATGAAAGACCACGAGCAGCTGCCGCTGATCCCGATCAAGCGCGGCGAAGGTGTGTGGCTGGAGGACTTCGAAGGCAAGCGCTACCTCGACGCGGTCAGCTCCTGGTGGGTCAACGTGTTCGGCCACGCCAACCCGCGCATCAACCAGCGCATCAAGGATCAGGTCGATCAACTGGAGCACGTGATTCTCGCCGGCTTCAGCCATCAGCCGGTGATCGAGCTGTCCGAGCGCCTGGTGCAGATCACCCCGGAAGGCCTGACCCGCTGCTTCTATGCCGACAACGGTTCGTCGTGCATCGAAGTGGCGATGAAGATGAGCTTCCACTACTGGTTCAACCGCGGCCAGAAAGACAAGAAGCGCTTCGTCACCCTGACCAACAGCTACCACGGCGAAACCATCGCCGCGATGTCGGTGGGCGACGTGCCGCTGTTCACCGAGACCTACAAGGCCCTGCTGCTGGACACCCTCAAGGTGCCGAGCCCGGACTGCTACCTGCGCCCCGAAGGCATGAGCTGGGAAGAACACTCGCGCAACATGTTCGCGGCCATGGAGCAGACCCTGGCGGAACACCACGACAGCGTTGCCGCGGTGATAGTCGAACCGCTGATCCAGGGCGCCGGTGGCATGCGCATGTACCACCCGGTGTACCTCAAGCTGCTGCGCGAGGCCTGCGACCGCTACGGCGTGCACCTGATCCATGATGAGATCGCCGTCGGATTCGGTCGTACCGGCACGATGTTCGCTTGCGAACAGGCCGGCATCCGCCCGGACTTCCTCTGCCTGTCCAAGGCCCTGACCGGCGGCTACCTGCCGCTGGCCGCGTGCCTGACCACCGACGAAGTCTACAGCGCCTTCTACGACGACTACCCGACCCTGCGCGCCTTCCTCCATTCCCACAGCTACACCGGCAACCCGCTGGCCTGTGCGGCGGCGCTGGCGACCCTGGATATCTTCGAGCAGGACAACGTCATCGAGAACAACCGGGCGCTGGCCCAGCGCATGGCCAGCTCGACCGCGCACCTGGCGGATCACCCGCACGTTGCCGAAGTACGCCAGACCGGCATGGTGCTGGCCATCGAGATGGTCCAGGACAAGGCCAGCAAGACCGCCTACCCGTGGCAGGAACGCCGTGGCCTGAAGGTCTTCCAGCACGCCCTGGAGCGTGGCGCCCTGCTGCGTCCGCTGGGCAGCGTGGTGTATTTCCTGCCGCCCTACGTGATCACCCCGGATCAGATCGACTTCCTCGCCATCGTTGCCAGCGAAGGCATCGACATTGCTACCAACGACAAGGTCAGCGTGGCGGTGCCCAAGGACTTCCACCCAGGCTTCCGCGATCCGGGTTGAGCCCCTCGCCGGCAAGCCCGCCGTTTTGCAGAAGCGGGCTTGCCGACGCAAAGATCCATTGACCCACCTCGAACCGAATTTTCCCCAGAGAACCACCATGAGACTGTCCCGCTTCTTTATCGACGCCCCCCTGAGCCTCGGCGAGCACGAGCTGCCGGAAGCCCAGGCCCACTACATCGGGCGCGTACTGCGCATGGCCGAGGGCGACGCGCTGCAGCTGTTCGACGGTTCGGGCAACGAATTTCGCGGCACGCTGCTGGAAGTCGGCAAGAAGCGCGTGGTGGTCCGGCTCGATGAAAGCTTCGCCGGGCAGGTCGAGTCGCCGCTGCAGATCCACCTCGGCCAGGGCCTGTCCCGGGGTGAGCGCATGGATTGGGCGATTCAGAAGGCCACCGAGCTGGGGGTGAATGAAATCACCCCGATCTTCAGCGAGCGCTGCGAGGTGCGGCTCAAGGACGAGCGCGCCGACAAGCGCCTGGCCCACTGGCGCCAGGTGGCCGTCAGCGCCTGCGAACAATGCGGGCGCTCGCGGGTGCCGGTGATTCATCCGCCGGTGCTGCTGGCCGACTGGATCAAGCAGACCCAGGCCGACCTCAAGCTGGTGCTGCACCCGGTGGCCGAGCCGCTGGTGAGCCACGCCAAGCCTGCGACCCTGGCATTCCTGATCGGTCCGGAAGGCGGTCTGTCCGATGCCGAAGTGGACCAGGCCCAGGGTGCGGGCTTCCTGCCGGCGCGCCTCGGGCCGCGGGTGCTGCGCACCGAAACCGCGCCAGTAGTGGCGCTGGCCGTGGCACAGCAACTGTGGGGCGACTTCTAACCCGCCCCCGCCTCTGGCCTCTGTAGGAGCGGCCGGTCGACGCTCGATTGCCCGCGAAGCGTTTCACCTGACACACCCTTCGCCGGCAAGCCTGGCTCCTACAGAAGCAAAAGCGGACCGGTGTTTACTCCACCGGATCGCTCACCGGTTTGGCGATGATCGCCTTCAGCTCGCTGGTCATCGGGAATTCCAGGTTCAGGCCCTTGGGCGGAATCGGCTGTTCGAACCAGCGCTGGTAGATGCCGTTGATTTCCCCTGAGCGGTACAGGTCCGCCAGGGTGGCGTTCACCAGTTCCAGGAACTGCGGATCGTCCTTGCGCACCATGCAGCTGTAGATTTCCCGCGACTGCTCCTCGCCGACCACCACCCAGTTGTGTGGATCGCGGGCCTTGGCCCGTTCGCCGTAGAGCAGCGCGTCATCCATGTAGAACGCCGCGGCGCGACCCGATTGCAGCATCTGGAAGGCTTCGCCGTGGTCCTTGGCGCTGATCACGAACATGTCGATCTTGTGCTCGACGTTGTAGCTCTTGAGGAAGCGCTCGTTGGTGGTGCCGGCGGTGGTCACCACGTTCTTGCCGCGCAGGTCGGCAAAACTCTTGATCCCACTGTCCCTGGCCGTCAGCAACTGGCCTTTGACATAGATGAAGCCGTAGGAAAACGCCACCTGCTTCTGCCGTTCGGCGGTCACCCCGGTGGAGCCGCATTCCAGGTCCACGGTGCCGTTCTGCACCAACGGAATGCGCGTCTGCGACGTCACCAGGTTGTACTTCACCGCCAGTTGCGGCAGCGCCAGCTTGTCGCGGATGCGCTCGACGACCTTGCTCGCCAGGTCCACCGAATAGCCCATGGGTTTGCCACTGTTGTCACCCACGTAGGAAAACGGCACCGAGGCATCGCGATAACCCAGGGTAATACTGCCGGCGGTGGCGATCTTGCCCAGGGTGCCGGTCAGCGGCGCCTCGCTGGCGTACAGCGGGGAGCCGAGCAACAGGCCCAGGGTGCAGCCGAGCAACGTGATTTTTTGCATTGTTATTCTCCGTTGTGGGTGAAGGCGTTAGCGGCGAACCGCGATGACAGTGATTTCCACCAGGATGTCCGGGCGCGCCAGGGCGGCCTGCACCGTGGTGCGGCTTGGCGCCTGGCCCGGGGACAGCCAGGCCGACCAGACCTCGTTCATCGCGGCAAAGTCCTGTTGGATGTTTTTCAGGTAGAGGGTCGCACTGAGCAGATGATCCTTGTCGCTGCCGGCCTCGGCCAGCAAGGCGTCGATCTTCGCCAGCACTTCGCGGGTCTGGCCGGCGGCATCGGTGGCCGGGCCCGGCACCTGGCCGGACAGGAACAGCAGATCGGCAAAACCCACGACAGCGCTAAGGCGGTCATTGCTGTGGAGACGCTGGATGGTCATGGGACAGCTCCTTGTACGCGAAAGAAATCAGGCGGCATGGGGCGCGAGCCCCTGCATGTCGATGGAAGTGCGGCGCTGGCCGATCAGCTCGGCCAGCAGGCGCCCGCTGCCACAGGCCAGAGTGAAACCCAGGGCGCCGTGGCCGAGGTTGAGCCACAGGTTGCGGTAGCCGGTGGCGCCGATCAGCGGTACGCCGCTGGGGGTCGCCGGGCGCATGCCGGCCCACTCGATGGCGGCATCGTAGTCGCCGGCATTGGCGAAGGTTTCCCGGGCCTGGCGCTGCATCAGGGCCAGGCGCTTGGGGTCCAGGGCCGGGTCGAAACCGACGATATCGACCATGGCCGCCACCCGCAGCTGCTGGCCGATCCGCGCATAGACGATCTTGCGGTTGTAGTCGGTGATGCTGATTTCCGGCGCCCGGTGCCCCGCGCCGATCGGCACGCTGAGGCTGTAGCCCTTGAGCGGGTACAGCGGCAGCTTCAGCCCGGGCAACGCCAGTTCGCCACTGCGATGACCGGCGGCGAGTATCAGTTGGTCCACCGCCAACACCTCGTCGCCCAACTCGATGGCCTGCACCTGGCCGCCCGCCTGGCGAATAGCGGTGACCTGGCGCCCCGTCAGCAGCTGGCAGCGGCCGGACGCCTGCAACCGCGCCACCAGTTGCTGGCAGAAGGCGTGGCAGTCGGCCACTTCTTCGTCCGGAGTGAAGATGCCGCCGACAAAGGGCGCGCCGCCAAGGGTCGGCTCCAGTTCCGTGCATTCGTCAGCGGACAGCACCTGCTGCTGGCGCGGATCGGCCAGGCCGTGGCGGGCGTGCTCGAAGCTCGTGGTTTCGCGAAAGGTCACCAGCTTGCCGTTGCGCCGCCAGTGGAAACCGTCGAGCCGGTCCTCCTCGCGCCAGCTCTGCAAGGTGGCCTGGCTCAGCAGCGCCAGGCGCAGCAGATGGGCACCGTTGCGACGGTTGACCGAGCCACGGCAGGCCGCCAGGAACCCGGCCATCCAGCGCCACTGCGCCGGGTCCAGGCGCAGGCGCAGCTTCAGCGGCGAGTCGCCACGCAGCATCCAGCCCAGGGCCTGCCAGGGCACGCCGGCATCGGCCAGCGGCGCCACGTAGCGGTACGACAGTTGGCCGCCGTTGGCGAAGCTGGTCTGGCTGGCGAAGGCCTCGCGCGCCTCCACCAGGCTGACGTCGAACCCCTCGCGAACCAGGGCGTAGGCGCTGGCCAGGCCAATGACCCCGCCGCCGATGATGCAAGCCCGCTGTGCCATGTCAGTCCTTAAAGCCTTGTTGAGCGGGCTTCAGGTTAGGACCAGGTGACAGGCCCGGGACAATGAATAAAGATGGACCACCCATAAACAAAGGTTATGGACTCATCATGCGACTGCGCCATATCGAGATTTTCCAGGCCATCCGCCAGACCGGCTCGATCAGCGGCGCGGCGCAACTGCTGCACGTCTCCCAGCCGGCGGTGACCAAGGTCTTGCAGCACGCCGAGCAGCAGCTGGGCTTCCCGCTGTTCCTGCGGGTCAAGGGCAAGTTGCAGGCCACCCCGGAAGCCCTGGAGCTGGAGCGCGAGGTCGACAAGGTCAGCGAAAGCCTGCAAGGGGTGCGGCGCCTGGCCCAGAGCCTGCGTCGCGAGCCGGGCCACAGCCTGCGGATCGGCGCCACGCCGGCGCTGGCCTTGTCCTTGTTGCCGCCGGCCATCAACCAGTGGACCCGGCGCTACCCGGACATCGTCTGCGAGCTGTCCAGCGCCCACAGCCGCGAGCTGGTGCAGAACCTGCTGATGCGCGAGATCGATGTGGCCCTGACCCTGCAACGCCCGGATCATCCGGGACTGACCGCCCAGGCCCTGGCCAGCGGGGTGCTGGTGGCGCTGGCGCCGCTGGATTACTGGCCCCAGGCGGCCAGGGGCACGCCGCTGCCGTTGATGGAGCTGGCGGGGGCGCCCTTGATCGGCCTGTCCAGCGCCGACCCACTGGCGGCGAAACTCGACGGTTACCTGAAAGCCGTGGAACCGGCGCCGCGGGTCAGCATCGCTGTGCAGACCTACTCCCTGGCCCGGGCCATGGTCGAATCCGGGGCCGGGCTGGCGGTGATCGACCCCTTCACCGCCCTCGGCGCCTCGCCCGCCAGCACCGCGATTCGCCCGCTGACCCCGGCGCTGCCGATCACCCTGTATGCCGTGACCCGCGCGGCGGAGGCGCTGCCACACACCTTGAGCAGCCTGCTGGAGATCTTCGGCGGCCGGGCGCAGGAGCAGCTGGATCGGTTGATGACCGGGGATTGAAGCTTGCTCGCGATGAACGATAACGCTGTCGCCGATCAGAGCACGTAGAACAAGATCGCCACGAAGTGCAGCAGGCTGCCGGCGATCACGAACAGGTGCCAGATCCCGTGGGCGTGGCGCAAACGGCTGTCGAGGGCGAAGAAGATGATGCCCACGGTGTAGAGCACCCCGCCCGAGGCCAGCCAGGCAAAGCCGGCGGGGCCCAGGGCCGCCAGCAGCGGCTTGACCGCCACCAGCACGATCCAGCCCATCACCGCATAGATCACGATGGACAGGATGCGCGCCTCGGAGCGCGGCTTGATCTCCTGCAGGATGCCGATCAGCGCCAGCCCCCAGACGATCCCGAACAGCGTCCAGCCCCAGGGCCCGCGCAGGGTCACCAGGCAGAACGGCGTATAGCTGCCGGCGATCAGCAGGTAGATGGAGAAGTGATCGACCTTCTGCATGATGTTTTTCGCCCGCCCGCGCACGCTGTGGTACAGGGTCGAGGCGCTGTACAGCACCAGCAAGGTGAAGCCGTAGATCGCCACGCTGACGATTTTCCAAGGGCTGCCGTCGAGACTGGCCAGCACCAGCAGCCAGATCCCCCCGACCAGTGCCGCAATCGCGCCCACCAGATGCGTCCAGGCGTTGAGTCTTTCCCCGTGATACATGTGCCACTCACCTCCCAAGGCGAAAATCTGCGCAAGGCTCAGGCCTGTAGCCTGAAAACGCAATGTTTCCAAATAAAGCCATGGACGAAAAAACCTCCAGCCAAGTCATGACCCGGCAGGCACAATCGGAGCATTCGAATAAGAGCGCCCATCATGCTGATCGATGAAGAGTTGACCCTGAAAAAGCTCGAAGTGTTTCTGGCATTCATGCGCACCGGCAACCTGGCGCGCGCCGCCGCCGAGTTGCAGACCAGCAATGTCAGCGTGCACCGGGCCATTCACTCCCTGGAAAGCGCCCTGCGCTGCCCACTGTTCAAGCATGAAGGACGCAACCTGACACCGCTGGAAAGCGCCTTCGTCCTCGAAGAACGGGCGCAGAAGCTGATCCAGGACGTGGTCGAAAGCGTGCGCCTGACCCGCGAAGCCGCCGGGTTCTCGGCGGAACGCTTCAAGCTCGGCTCGTTGTATTCATTGACGGTGAAGACCGTGCCGCAGCTGATCATGGGCCTGAAGCTGCGCCGTAGCGAGCTGAATATCGACCTGATCCTGGGCTCCAACATCGACCTGCTGTACAAGCTGAAGAACATGGAGGTCGACGCGATCCTGGTATCACTGGACGACAGCGTCAGCGACCCGGACTGCGAGCAGATCCCGCTGTTTTCCGACGATATCTTCCTCGCCACGCCGGCCGACTCGCCGTTCGCCCGGCAGGCGGAAGTCGATCTCAGCGATGTGCGCGACGCGACCTTCATCACCCTGACCCAGGGCTTCGCCACCCATCAGGACGGGGTGCGGGTGTTCAAGCAGGCGGGGTTCGAGCCGAAGGTGGCGATGCAGGTCAACGACATCTTCACCCTGCTGAGCATGGTCAGCTCGGGGGTGGGCTATGCCCTGCTGCCGGGAAGGATTGCCGCGGTGTACGAAAACCGCGTGAAGTTGATTCCGCTGCAGGCGCGCTACCGGCTGCAACAGCATATCGGCGTGGTGTTCCTCAAGGCCAAGGAGCGCGACCCGAACCTGCTGGCGCTGCTGGCCGAGTGCCGGATGTATGCCAACCGGCAAGACACATAAAGCGCGGTGTTTACACGAGCGCTATCGCGAGCAGGCTCGCTCCTGCAGAGACCGTATACCTCTGTAGGAGCGAGCTTGCTCGCGATGAAGCCAGCCGCCCTACCCCACCAACCCGCGCACGATGAAATACAGCAACGAAGGCCCGAGCAGGCAACCCAGCCCGGTATGGAAGGTCGCGGTCAGCGCGCCATAGGGCACCAGGCGCCGGTCGGTCGCCGCCAGGCCCGCGGTCACCCCGCTGACGGTGCCGGCCAGGCCGCCGAAGACCATCGCCGAACGCGGGTTGTCCAGGCCCATCCAGCGCGCCGCCATGGGCGTGCCGACCATCACCAGGATCGCCTTGATCAACCCTGTAGCGATGGACAGCGCCACCACATCGGAGCTGGCGCCGATCGCCGCCCCGGTCACCGGACCGACAATGTAGGTCACCGCGCCGGCGCCGATGGTGGTCATGCTCACCGCATCGCGATAGCCGAAGGCCCAGGCGATGCTCGCCCCGACAATGAACGGCAGCACCGTGCCGAGAAACAGCGCGATGGCGCCGATCATCCCGGCCTTGCGCGCCTCGGTGGCCTGGACCTCGAAGGCCGTGGCGACAATCGCGAAGTCGCGCAGCATGGCACCGCCCATCAGGCCGATGCCGGAGAACAGCGCCAGGTCCGCCAGGCCCTTTTGCCCACCGGTGACAGTGCCACCAACCCAGGCCAGCACCAGGCCGATGACGATGGCGATGGCCGAGCCGTGCACCCGGCCGAACGTCAGGCGCTTGGACAGCAGCACCGAGACCCACATGATCACGCCGACGAAGGCGAAAGCGGTGACCAGGCCGTTGTGTTCCAGGCCTTTCTCGATCAGATCCCACATATCAGCGTCCCCCTGCCGGAGCGGCACCAGGGGCGACAGCGTCCGGTTCGTCCGGCAACGGTTCGCCTTTGTTGGTGCGGCTGATCAGGGCGATGGTGCAACCACAGAGCACCACCGAACCAATGGCCGCCAGCACCGCCACCGGGCCGCCGTGCAGGGCGGTGACCACGTTCTGTTGCGCGGCCATGGCCACCACCACCGGGATGTACATGGCGCCCCAGAAGCCGACGCCCATCTCGCAGTCCTTGGTCATGCCGCCGTGCCTGTGCATCCACAGCCGCGCGCAGATCAGCAGGATCATCGCGATGCCGACACCGCCGACGTTGGATTTCACCCCCAGCAGGACGCCGAGCATGTCACCGATAATCACCCCTGCCAGCGTACAGATCGCCAGCAGCGCCACACCGTAAATAATCATTGTTGTAGTCCTCAAAGTGCATCGTCGAAGTTGTTGTTCTTGTGCTTCGCCAGCTTGAGTCGGTGTCTAGGGTTGGCGGTTTCCCTCCTCACGCAACAGCGCTTGCAGGGTGTCGAGCCGGGCCCCGTCGCAGGCCATCACGGTGCCCTGCTCGAACACCCGGCGCGCCAGAGCGGTCAACACCGCGCCGGGCGGCAGTTCGATCTGCAGCCGCACGCCGCGCTCGTAGGCGCTTTGCACGGTGCCGCGCCAATCCACCACCCGGCACATGTTGAACGCCAGGTCGTCGCGCAACTGCTCCGGCGTACGCAGCGGCCGCGCGCGGCTGCCGCTCAGGTAACCCAGGCGCGGCGGCTGCAACGCCACCCTGGCGAACGCCTCGGCCAGGGCCTGGGCCGGCGGCTCCAGCAGCGGGCAATGGGACGGCACACTGACCGCCAGGCGCTTGGCCACGCCGACCCCGCAGCCCCGGGCCAGCTCGGCGACCTGGGCCATGGCGGCATCGCTGCCGGCGATCACCACCTGGCTGTCGGCGTTGATATTGGCCAGGTACACCGGGCTGGCCGGGCTGTGCACCCAGGCCAGCAAAGCCTCCACCGTCGCCAGTTGCAGGCCGATGATCGCGGTCATGCCATAACCCTGCGGATAGGCCTGCTGCATCAGCTCGCCGCGCAGGCTGACCAGACGCAGCGCATCGCCGAAATCCAGCACCCCGGCCACCACCGCGGCGGGGTAGGCGCCAATCGACAGGCCCGCCACGTAATCCGCGCCCGGCCCGTTTTCCAGCAACACCCGGGCATGGGCCACGCCGGCGATCAGCAGGCACAACTGCACCGCCCGGGTGCTCGCCAGGGCCTGGGGCGAATCCAGGGCCAGGGCATCCTCGCCCAGGACCTCGCTCGCCTGTTGCAGGCAGGACTCGGCCAGGGCGCTGGGCGGCAGCCGATGCAACATCCCCGGCTGCTGCGCGCCCTGGCCCGGAAACACCAGCAGGCTGCTCACGCCACCTGCTCCAGGGCCTGCCACGGATCGCCGACCAGCCGCGCGCCGCTGGCGCTTTTCAGCAGCACCCGCGCCGATGTCCCGGCCCACTCGCGCAGGGCCACGGCGCCGTTGGGTGTCTGCAATTGCAGGTCCACCGGGCAGACAGCGGCGTCGAGCAGCGCCAGCAACGCCCGGGCCTCGGCCCGGTCCATGGGCTGCGCAGTGCGCAGGATCAGGTCCAGGTCGCTGTGTCGATGCAGCGCCGGCACGCCGCTGGCCAGTTCAAAACCGGCGCTGCCGCTGACACCCCAGGCCAGGCCAAGGGCGTCCAAAGGTTCACGCAACCGAGCCAGCGTCTGGAGCGCTGGCCAGTCCCGATCCGACTCGGCATAACACAGCTCTTCCGGGCGCACCCGGCGCTCGATGGCCGCCACCGCCATCAGCGTCCCGTAGCGTTGCTCGCGCAGCCGCCCACGCACGCCCACCGCCACCTGCCCGGGCGCGGTCAAGGCGCGGCGCACCACCACCGGTTGCCCGGCGGCCATGGCCGCCACCGCCCAGGCCGGGGCATCGGCGGGCAACTGCCGAGGGGACAGGCCCCACAGCAGGTCATGGGGCAGCAAGGCGCTGGTCATGGCGCTCACCATTGCTCGCGCAACAGCTGGCGGACCCGGCTGGAAGCGCCACGGTTGCTGGCGCCCAGGCGTCCCGACAGATCGCGGCCATGGGCCCGCGCATCGGCAATCGCCTGACCCAGGCATTGCCGTACCAGGGTCAGGTCGTCGACGGTCGGCTGTTCGATCTGGCTGACCGACAAGGTCTCCCAGAGCAGACCGAGGCTGGCATAGCTGTCGATGTCGTACGCCATGGGCGGCACGCTGGCGGCCAGGGCCTCCAGTTCCTCGACGCTGCGCAAGGTGACCCGCGCCGCCGAGACCTTGCCCATGGCGTGCACCATCACCCCCGGATCGCGCAGGGCGATCAGGCGGTTGGCCTGGTAACCGTGGGCCAGGAAGGCCCCGGACATGGCCTTGCCCACCAGCAGGCCGATCACCGGATGCCCGGCCAGCCGGGCCCGGGCATAGCTGTCGGCGGCCGCGGCCAGGGCCTGATGGATGCCCAGGGCCTCTTCGCGACGCCCATAGGCCTGGCTCGGCACGTCGACTATGGCGATCAGCGCGCGCTTGACGCTCTGCTCACGGTCGGCCTCGATCGCGTCGTCCACCGCCTTGGCCAGGCCCCAGCCTTCCAGCAGGCCGACCTCACCATTGCGCGCCCGCACAAAAGGGTTGGCCGGGTCGGCGACCACGGCGATAAACCGTACCGGTTGTTGCTCCAGCGTGGCGTCCGCCACCTTCAACGAGGCCGGCAAACCCGCTACCGGGGCGGCGCCCGCGCTCAGGGCCGTGAACCAATGCAGGCCCCGCAGGGAATAAGCACTCATGAGCGGTCTCCTCGATACAGCTGGCGAACCGTCGCCGGGTCGATCTGTGGGTGGCTGTCCAGCCGGGCCAGGCGTTGCAGGTACAGCTCGGCCTGCCGGCTGCGTTGCGCGCTGGGCAGGCCCTGGGCCAACAGTTCGCCGACCTGTTGGCGGATCTGCGCCACGTCGTCGGCCACATAGCGGTCCGCCAGGCCGCTGGCGAAACGCTGCTCGCCGCCGGTCAGGCTCCAGATAAAGGGTCGGTCGCGGGAGTCGTATTCCTCGAGGCCGGCTTCCTGCTCGATCACCTGCGGACCGTTGAGGCCCAGGCGCGCCTCCTGGGTCACCAGCAGGTAGCTGCACAGCCCGGCGGCAATCGACATGCCGCCAAAACAGCCGACGCTGCCGGCCACCACGCCTATCACCGGCTGGTACTGGCGCAGGTCGACGATGGCTGCGTGAATGTCGGCAATCGCCGCCAGCCCGAGATTGGCTTCCTGCAGGCGCACGCCACCGGTTTCCAGCAGCAGTACGGCGCGGGTAGCAATGCCCTTGCGGTTGTCTTCGGCCGCCAGCTCCAGGGCGCCGGCAATCTTCGCCCCGCCGACCTCGCCGAGGCTGCCGCCCTGGAACGCGCCTTCGATGGCGGCGATCACCACCGGCAGGCCGTCGATGCGGCCCTTGGCGATCACCACCCCGTCATCGGCCTGGGGCACCACGCCCTGGCGCGCCAGCCACGGCGACATGACGCGCTGGAACGGATCAAGCAACTCGCGAAAGCTGCCGGCGTCGAGCAGGGCCTTGGCCCGCTGCCGGGCACTGAGTTCGACGAAGCTGTGTTTGTTGAGCAACCGGGCGCTGTCAGTCATGGCCGATCTCCTCGAAGCCCTGCTCCAGGCGCAGGCGTACCACGCCCGGGGTGGCGCCGAAATCATGGATGTCGATGCTCAGGGCCGGCGGCGTCTGGCCGTCGAACATGCGCTCGAACAGATGCTGCCAGCGCGACGCACTGCCGTTGACCGAGGTCTGCACCTGAATGCTCAGCTTGCCGGGCTGCCCGGGCTTGAGCAGCACCTCCAGGTCGCCCGAGCCGACACAGCCCACCAGCGCCCGGCCCCGGGCGGGTTGCCCGGCGGGAAATTCGAAAGACAAGGTTTCCATCACACTGCTCCCTGGATAAAGGCGGCGCCGGAGGCGATCCGGTCGATCAGCAGGCAGGCCGCGAGCAAGTCCGCGGCGCCACCGGGCGAGGCGTTCAAGGCCAGCAGGCACTGGTCCAGCTCATGCAGGCGGCGACGCCCGGCCAGGCTGGCGCTGCCGCCGGCGTCGAGCACCGCCTGGGCACCCTGTTGCATGGCCCGCAGGCCCGCCTCGCCAGCGCGATAGAGCACGCAGGTGTCGGCCAGGCTGGTCATGATCGCCAGCAGCGCATCGAGCCGGGCGTTCTGTTCGCCATGCCCCTGGGCACGGCTGCGTTCGAGTTGCGGCAGGCCCCGTTGCAGCACCGCTGGAAAACCCAGCTGGGCTTCTTCGCGGGCGCCGCGCACGCCATAGCGCAACGCCACTTGCGCGCCGTGGCTGAGGGGTCGCGGCGCGTAACGGTCGTCCAGCAGCGCCAGGCGCGCGGCCCGCAGGCACAGGGCGCCGACGCTGTTGGCCTGAGGTTCCAGCGCGGCGGCGGCCACCAACAGGCCCAGGGCCCAGATCGCGCCACGATGAGTGTTCACCCCGTTAGTCGTAGCGAGCATCGCCGCTTCGCCTTCACGGCCGATGCGGCCCAGGGCTTCGCGCAGGGGTAGGCCGACCGCGCCGAACACGCTGGCGGCGTCGGCCATTTCCTTGAAGGCCGGCCACAGCGACAGCGCCGAGGCGTGCATCAGCCCCAGGTGCAGATCGCTATGGGCGCCGTTGCCGCGACGGTCGACCAGGGCCGGTTTCGGCGACAGGTCGGCCTCGTCGATCAGCGCGTCCACCGCCAGGTCCGCCAGGCGCTCGGCCAGGCTCAGGGGTTTGCTTTGCAGGTTGAAGGCGTGCATTTACCAGCTCCTGAACTTGGCGGGCGGGTTGTACAGGCCACCCGACCACTCCACCAGGTCGGCGACGCTTTTCGCCGCCAGCAGCTCGCGGCTGGCGTCGGTACGGCGGATACCGAGGTCTTCGGGCAAGGCGATCAGGCCTTCGCGGCGCATGCGCGCGGTGTCTTTCGGGTTGTGGCGCAGGCCGATGGCGGTCACCCCGGCCACCGCCGCGATCATCGCCTGGCGCTCTTCCAGGGAACGCGCCTTGTACAGGTAGGCGATGCCCTCTTCGGTCAGCAGGTGGGTGACGTCGTCGCCATAGATCATGATCGGCGCCAGGGGCATACCGCTTTTCTTCGCCACTTCCACGGCGTCGAGGGTTTCGACGAAGGTCGGTTTGCCGCCTTCCTGGAAGGTCTCGACCATCTGCACCACCAGCTTCTTGCCTCGCTCCAGCATCGGTTGTTGCGCGTCGTCGTGGCGCATATCCAGCCAGGCCGGGGTGCCGTGGCGCCGGCCACGGGGGTCGTGGCCCATGTTCGGCGCACCGCCGAAGCCGGCCAGGCGGCCACGGGTCACGGTGGAGGAATGGCCGTCGCCATCGACCTGCAGGGTCGCGCCGATAAACAGGTCCACCGCGTACTGCCCGGCCAGCTGGCAGAACATCCGGTTGGAACGCAACGAACCGTCGCGCCCGGTGAAGAACACATCCGGCCGCGCGGCGATGTAGTTTTCCATGCCCAGCTCGGTGCCAAAGCAATGCACGCTTTCCACCCAGCCGCTTTCGATGGCCGGGATCAGGGTCGGGTGGGGGTTGAGGGTCCAGTTGCGGCAGATCTTGCCTTTCAGGCCCAGGGATTCGCCGTAGGTCGGCAGGATCAGCTCGATGGCCGCGGTGTTGAAGCCGATGCCGTGGTTGAGCGACTGGACCTTGTGTTTTTCATAGATGCCGCGGATCGCCATCATCGCCATCAGCACATGCACCGGCTTGATGTGGCGCGGGTCACGGGTGAACAGCGGTTCGATGTAGAACGGCTTGTCGGCCACCACCACGAAGTCGACCCAGGACGCCGGGATATCCACCCGCGGCAACTCGCTGACGTCGTCCACCAGCTGGTTGACCTGGACGATGACGATGCCATCACTGAACGCCGCCGGCTCGATCAGCGCCGGGGTGTCCTCGGTGCTCGGCCCGGTATAGATATTGCCCGCGCGGTCGGCCATGAACCCGGCCGAGAGCACCACGTTGGGGATCAGGTCCACCACCAGCCGCGCATAGAGCTCGATGTAGGTGTGGATGGCGCCGATTTCCAGCAGGCCGTCTTCCAGCAACTGGCTAATGCGCAGGCTCTGGGTGCCGGCGAAGGAGAAGTCGAGCTTGCGGGCGATGCCGCGTTCGAACAGGTCCAGGTGCTCCGAGCGGCCGACGCTGGGCATGATCATGTGCAGGTCGTGCAGGCGGCCCGGGTCGGCCTTGACCAGGGAGCGCGACAGGAAGTCCGCCTGCTTCTGGTTGTTGCCCTCCAGCACCACGCGGTCGCCGGGCAGAATCAACGCCTCCAGCGCCGCGACTATCTTGTCGGTGGGCAACACGGCGCCATCGGCGAGACCCCGCACCTGCTCGAGACGCCGCTGCTTTTCAGCGCGTCGCCGCGTCCAGCGCGAGTCGGGGGATATTGTTGTTGTCATGCTCACTCCACGGGTTCGCTGTCGTGGCCGCTACCTTAGGAGCGCAGGAGGCATGGCATCAATCAAGCAGAGTGGTGGATCGTTACGGTGAGGGTAATGATCAAGGGCGCAGGCCATCACGCCTACGCCCCATAGACAACCTTGCGCTTAAGCCTCGATCCGCCACTGCAACGCATCCAGCGCATCGCAGCCATCCTGCAGCAGCAGATGGGCCGCATTGACGATGTGCTGCAAGTCCTGGTCGTGGACGCCTTTGAGGCTCAGGCAGTTGAGGCTGTGCATCAGATCGCGGGTGGCTTTGATGCGCTGCACAGCGCAGCCGTGCAGGTCGGCCGCCGAGGCCTTGGGGTTGAGGTAGAGCACTGGGGTGGAGGTGAGATTGCTTTGCAGCGGGATGAACTCAGTCATGGGTGTTTCTCCATCTTGTGTAGAGCAACCACCCTTTGCGGCTAAACAAAATAGGTGGCAGCTGGGCGCGGGTTAGCCGGCCGGGACAAGAATGGAAGCCCGACACACCCGAAGGTGTCCCGCGCACAGCCGCCATAGCAAATGCCAAGCGACAAGCGCTCGGTATTATACGGGGCACTGATGCATCCATTAACTTGTTTCGACCGGCTAAGATCGGTCGCCGATGCGTCGGCGACAGCCCGGACTATGGAGCCTGATATCCGCCCCAGCAACCGGCAAACTGTTGCCACTCTCTACGGCTGAAATGCCCGCTAACACCTCCGGACACTGCATGTAGCCGCTGCCGAGCCTGCGAGGCTGCGCACGACCGCGAAGCGGGCGCAAAAGCAGACACCTCATTTCTCCCGATAGACCGCGTCGCCAGGTTTGGCGAGGACTACGTCCTCGTACGCAGCCTCGCAGGCTCGGCAGCGGCTACAGGGTTTGCGCCGACCGGTAGGTCGCGCCAGCGCCAGCTTTTGATCTTGATCTACCCGCCCCATCGGGAGGCCGAGTGGAGGCGTTCATCAGGGGACAGGCGCGCAGCGCCCCTCGACGCAGTCGAGGACATCGTATGGAGGTCGAAGCGAAGCCGACCGGAGTCGATGCCCCCTGATGAACGCCGGAGCGAGGGAACCTGAGCGCAGCGAAGGCCGTACGCAGGGGCAAGCGTTTTTTGGTTACTTTTTGCTGGGCCGGCATTCCGGCGTTTGAAAAAAAGTGACTCGCCGTAAGGGCGAAACCGCCAGCCGCCGTTACCGCAGGAATGGATATGCACCCCGTCCAAAAAATGCAGCGCCAGGATGGGCGCCATCGCGAGCAAGCTCGCTCCTACAGGTCCGATGTCACACCAAAAACCAGAGGCTACGTCGCCCAACATAGTTGCCCCCATCAGTCCCAAATAGGGACCGATAGGTCCCTTTCTGGGAACGATCAAGCCGCTCGACAGGGCCTAGGACAACCCCGCCTTCACTAGCATCTCCTCCAACCCCAACAGATCCGGAATCTTCGCCACCTGCTCCCCCACCTGTACCGCGGCCTTCTCCAGCCGGCACAGCGGCACGTCGACGTAGCTCAGCTGGCTGTCGAGCCGGCAGGAGCGCGGGATGCCCTGGATCACCAAGGCAATGAACTTCAGGCGCTCGCGACCGCCCAGGGTATTGAGCACGACGATGCGCGCGCGCTCGCCGATGGCCAGGGGCTGGCCGCAAGCGGCCTCGAAGCTGATCAGCGGCAGCTGGCGGTCGCGCCAGGCAACAGAACGCAGGTACCAGGGCGGCGCGTCGCTGGCCGGCTCGCCGCGTTGATAGTCGATCAATTCGGCCACCGCGACGTTGGGCAGGATCAGGGTGCGGTCGGCCAGGGGCAGCAGCAGTCCGGTGAGGAAGCTGGCGCGGTAGTCATGCATGGGGTCTGCTCCACTGGGCGATGCTCTCCAGCAGCACCGACTCCTGATAAGGCTTGCCGAGGTAGTCGTTGACGCCGATGGCCATGGCCCGGTCGCGGTGCTTCTGGCCGGTGCGCGAAGTGATCATGATGATCGGCAGCTGGTGCAGGCGCGGGTCGGCGCGCACCTGCATCGCCACCTCGAAGCCGTCCATGCGCGGCATTTCGATGTCCAGCAGCATCAGGTCCGGGGTGTGCTCCTGCAACAGCGCCATGGCGTCGACCCCGTCCTTGGCGGTCAGCACGTTCATGCCGTGGCGTTCCAGCAGGCGGCTGGTGACCTTGCGCACCGTCACCGAATCGTCGACCACCAGCACCAGCCTCGGCCGCAGCGGTTCGACCTCGGCAATCACTTCGTCGCCGGCCGCCATGCGCGGCACCGGCAAGCGCGTTTGCAGGGCGCGGATATGCGCCAGCAGATCGAGGATCAGCACCACCCGGCCATCGCCGAGGATGGTCGCGCCAGACAGCCCCTGCACCGCCGCGAACTGCGGCCCCAGGCTCTTGACCACAATCTCCCGGGTGCCGGCCATGGCATCCACCTGCACGGCGATCCGGTGCTCGTTGTAATGCACCAGCAGCACTGGCAGCGGCAGGCTCTGCCCCAGCAGCTTCGGCCGGGCCACGGTGTGCAGCAGCTCGCCGAGGTAGCACAGCTCATAGCGCTGGCCGGCGTATACGTAATGGGGCGGGTCGAGCTGGTAATGGCTTTCCAGTTCGTTGGGCAGCACCCGCACGATGCCTTCGATGGTGTTCAGCGGGATCGCGTACTGCTCCTCCAGGCACTGCACCATCAGCGCGCGGTTGACCGACAGGGTGAACGGCAGGCGGATACGGAAATGCACGCCCTGCCCCGGGATCGAGTCGATGGTCATCGAGCCGCCGAGCTGGCGCACCTCTTCATGGACCACGTCCATGCCCACCCCGCGCCCGGAAATCTGGGTGATTTTCTCCGCCGTGGAAAACCCCGGCTGCATGATGAATTGCAGCACGTCACGGTCGCTGATCTCGGCATTGGGGGCGAGCAGGCCACGCTTGATCGCCTTGCGCCGCACCGCCTCCAGCGGCACCCCGGCGCCGTCGTCGCGCATGTCGAAAACGATATCGCCACCTTCGTGGGACAGGTCCAGGGTGATCCGCCCCTGCTCCGGCTTGCCCGAGGCGCGGCGCACCTCGGCGGACTCCAGGCCATGGTCGACGGCGTTGCGCAGCATGTGCTCCAGGGGCGCAACCATGCGCTCCAGCACGTTGCGGTCCATCTCGCCCTCGGCGTTGCCGACGCTGAACGAGACATCCTTGCCCAACTCCTCGGCCACCTGGCGGACGATGCGCTTGAGGCGCGGCACCAGACGCTCGAACGGCACCATGCGCGTGCGCATCAGGCCTTCCTGCAATTCGGTATTGACCCGCCCTTGCTGCTGCAACAGGTTTTCCGCGTCCTGGTTGCGCCGGTCCAGGGTTTCCTTGAGGTCGAGCAGGTCGGACGCCGACTCGAACAGGGCCCGCGACAGTTGCTGCAACTGCGAATGGCGGTCCATCTCCAGCGGATCGAATTCCTCGTAGCCCAGGCGCTCGGCCTCGACCTGCTGGCGGCTGAGAATCCGCCCCTGGGTTTCGGTGTCCAGGCGGCGCAACTGGTCACGGATACGCTCGATGGTGGTTTCCATTTCGCTCAGGGCCACCCGCGCATCGTTGACCTGTTGCTCGATGCGCCCACGGAAGATCGAGGTTTCCCCGGCCAGGTTGACCAGGTCGTCCAGCAACTCGGCCGAGACCTTGACCATATCCCCGGCCACCGCGACTTCCGCCTGCGCCACCGGCGGTTCGGGTTTGCTCGGCGGGCTAAGGTCGGGCAGCAACAGAGGCGGCGCTTCGGCCTGGGCCGGATGAGTAAAGCCGCGAATCGCCTCGATCAGGCTGTCGGCCGGCTTGATCGGTTGTTCGGCGCGGGCGGCGTCGAGCATCTGCGCCAGGCGGTCCTGGCTTTTCTGCAACAGGCCGAACAGCGCCGGGGTCGGTTGCAGCAAGCCCGCGGACAAGCCTTCATAGAGAAACTCCAGTTCATGGACCAGGTCGCCGATCGGCACGATCTCCACCATGCGCGCACCGCCCTTGAGGGTGTGCAGGTCACGCAACAGGGTTTCCACTTCCTGGCGGCTGGCCGGCTCGGCCTGCCAGCGCGTCAGCGCCGCCCCCGAACTGTCGAGAATGTCGAAGCCTTCTTCGAGGAAGATCTCCAGCAGCTCCGGATCGTGGGCCGCCGAATCGTCGGTCACCGCGGCCTCGGACACCTCGCTGGTGACCCCGCTGCGCTGGCGAAAACCGCGGATCGCTTCGATCAGCGCCTTGGGATCGCTCAGCGCTTGCTGTGCCTGCAATTGCTGCAACAGCAGCGCCAGTTGCGCATGGCTGCGTTGCAGCAGGTCGACCAGGGCCTCGCCATGCTGGTAACGGCGATCCACCAGGCCTTCGTAGAGGTTTTCCAGTTCCTGGGCCAGGTCGCCCACCGGGCCGACTTCGGCCATGCGCGCGCCGCCCTTGAGGGTGTGCAGGTCGCGCTGCAGGGAAGACAGCGGCGCGCCGTTGTCCGGGTCGGCCAGCCAGCGCTGCAAGGCCTGGCCGGCGCTTTCGAGAATATCCATCGCCTCTTCGAGGAAGATCGCCACGATTTCATCGTCCGGCCCCTCCACCTCGATCTGCGCCTCCTGCTCCATCTCGGCGGTGGCACTGGCCAGGTCGGTGATGCTCAGGGTGCGGCTGCCGTCGCTGCGGATCAGGCCCATGGCCGACGGGTCGAGGCTTTCCTCGAGCAGTTCGCGCAAGGCCCGGACCATGGCCGGTTGCGGGCTGACTTCCTGGCCGGCGGCCAGTTCGTCGAGCATGTTGATCAGGGCTTCGTGGGCGTTTTCCGCCTCATGGAAAAACCGTTCGCCCACCGCCAGGCTGCTTTCTTCCACGGCGCCGTACAGGTCCAGCAGCGCTTCGCACAGCTCATCCATCGGCTGCAGGTCCGCCAGGTGCGCGCCTTCGCCAAGGGTGGTCAACTCGTCCAGCAGCGCGCTGAGCTCCTGGCGCTCGCCGGGGTGCTGTTGCCAGCGGCGCAGCAGGGTTTCGGCATCCAGCAGGATGTCCATGCCCTGGGCCAGGAAGCTGCTGATCAATTGCGCATCGCGCTTGACCCGCAGCCCGGTATTGGGCGCGTTGAGCAGGGCTTCCAGGCGCTCGGCGGTCAGTGCCTTGACCCGTTCGATCAGGTCGGCGGCGCCTTCGATGGGCGCCAGCGGATCGCTGCCCAGCTGTTGCAGGCTGCGGCGAAACAGGCCTTCGGCCTCCAGCAGCAGCTCGACCTCGTCCAGGTCCAGGGCCATCAGGTGCGCGCGATATTCCCGGGCCAGCAGGTCCAGCGGCGCCGCCAGCTCGGCGATCGGCAGCACGCCGGCCATGTAGGCGCTGCCCTTGAGGGTGTGCAAGGCGCGCTGCAATTCGTCGCTGGCCTGCAGCGGCAGGTGCTCGGCAGCCTGCTCGAGAAAGCGCTTGATGCTCTCCAGATGGGTTTCGGCCTCGTTGCGGAAGATCTCCAGCAACTGCGGGTCGAGCTCGTCTGCCAAGCCGTCTAGCAACGCCGTGTCGCCCTTGGCCAGGGCATGCGCCCGGGCAGCCAGGCGGTCGACATCGTCGCGCTGGCGCTGGGCCTGGGCGGCGAACTCGGCGACCAGCTCCGGCAGCAACTGCACGACCTCTTCAAGCAATTGCCGCACCTGCGGCCCCGGTTCCACGCTGTGTTCCAGGACCCGGTTGAGCAGGTTCTCCACGGCCCAGGCCAGCTCGCCCAGCACCAGCGCGCGCACCATCCGCCCGCTGCCCTTGAGGGTGTGGAAGGCCCGGCGCAGTTCGCCCAGCGCTGCCTTGCCGTGGGGCTCGGCGACCCAGCGCGGCAGGTGCTCGCGCAGCACGTCGAGCACTTCGTCGGTCTCTTCGAGGAAGACTTCGCGCAGTTCGTCGTCCACCGGCGCTTCATCGCCCGGCGGCGGCAACAGGCTGCCCGGCGTGTCCAGCGCTGGCGGGTTGAGCGCCGAGACCGGGCTGGCCAGTACATCGGCCAGGGACTGCGCCACTTCCGGGCTGTCCAGTTCCTGCAGGTCCTGCATCACCAGGGCTTCGTTGGGGCTGAGCACATCGCTGAGCAGCGGCACCTGTTCGTTCGGCAGCCACTCGTCCGGCGCCCGCTTTTGTGGCGCATAGCCCAGCGCGGCCAGGCCCTGCTCGGCCACGTCGAGAATCTTTTCCCCCGGCGCCAGGGGATCGTCGCTCAGGCGCTCCAGGTAATACTCGATGCTGGTGATCACGTCGGCCAGATTGTCCAGCTGCTGCCAGCCGGGCTGGCGCGGGTCCAGCAGCAGGTGTTCGCGCACGAAGCCGATGCAGGCTTGCAGCAGGCCCGCCGCACGGCCCAGGGGAACCATCGCCAGGGCGCCGCGCACCTGGGTCAGCAGCTCCGGCAGCGCCTGCAAGTGTTCGCGGTCCCAACCGGCGTCGATGTAGTCGACGATCAGGTCCTTGGCCTGTTGCAGGCAGATCCGCGCCTCCTTGATCACCAGTTGGTGGATCTGGGTCAGGTCGGTGGTCGGCAGGCGGCTTTCTTCGCGGCTCTCGGGTTCGGCCGGGCCGACCATGCCGGCCAGGGTCGCCTCGACATACAGCAGGGCCCCGGCCACATCCATCAGCACCGCGTCATTCGGTTCGCGCTGGCCCTGGGCCAGGCTCAGCACCACCGCCAGCTGGTCGATGATGACCTTGCGCGGCTGGCCGAAGCCCAGCACCGCCAGGGTGTCGGCGATCTGTCGCAGGGGCGCCAGCAGGCTGTCCAGGTCCGACGCATGCTGGCGGTCGCTGCGCACGAACAGGTCCAGGCGTTCCTTGACCCGCACCAATTCCTCGCACAAGGCCGCCAGCACCGAGCGCATGGCGTCGCGGTCGGGACCGGCCATGCGCGCCCGCTCCTGGTCGACCAGCGCATTGTCGGGCAAAGCGTCATCGAGTCCGTAGGTGTCTTTCATGGTCTGCATCTGCGCGGTGGGGTAGCGGGCCTTGGCGATGTAAAACAGCAGGCTTTTCAGCAGTTCGTCGGGGGCCGCCTGGTTGACCCCGGCGATGCCTTGTTCATAGAGACGCTTGAGTTCGCGGTCGGCATCCTTGAGCAGGCTGCGCACCGCCGGGCTATTGGCGATCGCCCCGCTGCCCATGCCTTCCACCAGGGCCAGGGCGATCTGCCACAAGGGCCCCAGCGGGGCGTTCTGGCACAACACCTGGAGGCGTTCGAAAACCTTGGCCATGTAGCCCAGGCTGTTTTTCACATCCTGTTCGCGCAGCAGGTCGACCAGCGCGGTTTGCAGCATGTGCCGCAACTTGCGCAGCAGGATGGTCAGGTCGGGGGGCGCCAGGCGGTCCAGTGCCGCCTGGTCCAGCGCCGGCAGGTCCGGCAGCTGCGGGCTGAACAGGCTGGTTTCGCTCAGCAAGCCTTCGCCCCGGGCGCTGCGCAGGTCGTTGAGCAGCGGCAACACCACCAACGGCAGGTCGCGGCGCGCGCTTTGCACCCGGTCGAGGTACTGCGGCAACTGGCTGATGGCTTGGCGCAGCAGATAGATCGCCTCGTCCCGCTGGGCCACGCGGTACTCGCGCAGGGCCAGGGTCAGGGCTTCCATTTCTTCGGCGAGCAGCGCCGCACCATAGAACTCGACCATCTGCAGGCTGCCGTGGACCTGATGGATGCAGTCCAGGCACTGCTCGAGCGCTTCCACCGCCTGCGGCTCGTCGACCAGATGATCGAGCGCCTGGTGGGCCTGCTTCAGCGTTTCGGCAATTTCGCCCTTGACCCATTCCAGGGCCACATAGTCGTGCCGATCACCCATTACCATTCCCATCAAAGTCGTGCTCCGGCCTCAGCGGTTGTCCCGCGGCGTCTGCTCGCGACCGGCCGGCAAGGTGAAACCGGACACCGAGCGCCGCAGCTGGCTGGCCATTTTCGCCAGGTTGCCGATGCTCTCGGCCGTCGCGGTCGAGCCGGACGAAGTCTGTGAAGTGATCTGCTGGATCACGTTCATGGTCAAGGATATCTGTCCGGCCGACGACGTCTGCTGCTGGGCGGCGTTGGAGATGCTCTGGATCAGCGCCGCCAGGGTCTTGGAGACGCCTTCGATTTCTTCCAGGGCCACCCCGGCATCCTGCGCCAGCCGAGCGCCGCGCACCACTTCCGAGGTGGTCTGCTCCATGGAGATCACCGCCTCGTTGGTGTCGGTCTGGATCGCCCGCACCAGGGTCTCGATCTGCCGGGTCGCCGCCGAAGAACGTTCCGCCAGGCGCTGCACCTCATCGGCCACCACCGCGAAGCCGCGCCCGGCATCCCCGGCCATGGAGGCCTGGATCGCCGCGTTGAGGGCGAGGATATTGGTCTGGTCGGCAATGTCATCGATCAGGCTGACAATGTCGCCAATTTCCTGGGACGACTCGCCCAGGCGCTTGATGCGCTTGGCAGTGTCCTGGATCTGCTCGCGGATGTTGTCCATGCCGTGGATGGTGTTGTGCACCACCTCGTTGCCCTTGTTGGCGATCTCCACCGAACGCTCGGCTACCGCCGAGGACTCGGCGGCGTTGGCCGACACCTGATCGATCGACTGGGCCATTTCGTTGATCGCGGTGGAGGCTTCGGAAATCTGCTGGGCCTGATGCTCCGAGGCTTCGGCCAGTTGCATCGCGGTGGCCTGGGTTTCCTGCACCGCGCCGGCGACCTGGCCGGCGGTGAGGTTGATGGTCGCCACCAGGTCGCGCAGCTGGTCCACGGAATAGTTGATCGAGTCGGCGATGGTGCCGGTGAAGTCCTCGGTCACCGAGGCGGTCACGGTGAGGTCGCCGTCGGCCAGGTCTTCGATCTCGTCCAGCAAACGCATGATCGCGTTCTGGTTGCGCTCGTTCTTCTCCGCAGTCTCGTGCAACTGGCGATTGGTTTCACGGACCATCACCAGGCCAATGAGGATGATCGAGGCCAGCGCAGCCAGGCCCAGGACATAACCGCCGATGGTGTCCAGCGAACGCCCGCCGGCCAGGTTCTCGAAGCCGATGGCCAGGTGCGAGGCCTCGTCGAGCAGGGTCTGCGACAGGCTGAAGATATTGCTCGCCGATTCGCGAACCTGGAACAGCTCAGGGGAGGTTTCGAGAATTTCGTCCACTGAGCCGGAGACGAACTGGAACAGCTCGCTGATCTCGGTCAGGCGCGCCCGCGCATCGCGGTCCTCGACCTGGCTGATCTTCAGGGTCGGGTTGCCCTGGAGCATGCCGCTGAGCACCTGGCCGAAACGCGCCGCGTCACGGCCGAAGACATCCGCGGCCTGCACCGCGTTTTCGTCGCCGGCCAGCACAGTATTCACCGCGCCGAGAATGCGCTCGGCGAGCAACGACTGGCGTTGCGCCATGGCCACCTGGGCCGCCGGAGCGCCGCGCTGCAGGAGGATTTCCACGACCTTTTCATACTCGACCTGCAACTGCGGCACGGTTTCCGCCAGGGTCGCGGCCACCTGATGCAGGGACAATACGGTCTGTTCGCTGGCCAGGATCGCGTCGGCGTTGTGCAGCAGCTTGTCCCAGTCCTGCTGCACCGCGCGCATTTCCTGACGCACCGCCACCGGCGCGGCGGGCAGCCCGGTGGCCGGGTCGCCTTTTTTCAGGTAGCCCCAGCGCTGGGCGAAATCGTTGCGCGCATCGCCCAGCAGCTTGAATGCCGCGGCCTTGCCCGCCGCGGCTTCCGTGGCGTTCTTGGCGATGCGCTGGGACAGCACCCGCAACTCGCCGGCGTGGCCGATGTACTGCTTGTCGTACGTGGCCTGGGTGTTGAGATAAGCGAAGTTGGCGAACAGCAGCATGATGAACACGATCAGGGCGATGAACAGCACGATGATCTGCGAGCGGCTGCGCGATCCTTCCATTGGCTTGCCTGGGTTGGCTTTTAGCATCTGCACACCTGAACTCCGGTTGTTCTGTTGCCCGCGCCATGGACGGCGCGGTCCTGCAGGTTCATCGCGCAATATTCATCGCGAGCAGGTCTCGCGCCTACAGCGCCACATCCAGGAACCCCGGCGACTGCGCCAGGGCGAAGGGACTGAATACCCACCAGACCTGCTCACACGGGAAATACCCCCGCAGGTACGGCGTGATGGCGCCCTGTCCGCTAGCGCTGGCCGCGGTTTCCAGGCTGCTCTGCTCGAAGTGCTGCATGCCGGCCACCTCGTCCACCATCAAGCCGGCGAACACCTCTTTGTGCTCGACCACCAGCACCCGCCGCTGCTTGCGCAGGGCCGACAGCTCATGGCCGAAGAACCCGCACAGGTCCATGATCGGCAGCAGCCGTCCGCGCAGGTTGGCCACGCCTTTCACCCAGGGCTTGACCCCGGGCAGCAGGGTGTAACGGGGCTCGTGCAGGACTTCGCTGACTTCGCCCATCGGCGCCACATACCAATGCTCGCCGATGCGAAAGCCGATACCGCTCCAGCCGTGCTGGCGGGTTTCCTGGGAAGGCAGGTCGGCTGCCAGCAGGCGGCAGCGCTGGTCGATCTCGAGCAGCAGTTCGAAGGCGGTTTGCGACTCGGCCATGGCGCAGGCGGTCAGCCGGCCAGGACGCTGTTCAGGGTCTTGATCAGGGTGTCTTCGTCGACCGGCTTGGTCAGGTAATCCTTGGCACCCTGGCGAGTACCCCAGACCTTGTCGGTTTCCTGATCCTTGGTGGTGATGATGATCACCGGGATATGGCTGGTTTCCGCGTCCTTGGTCAACTGACGGGTCGCCTGGAAACCATTGAGGCCGGGCATGACGATGTCCATCAGGACCGCGTCGGGCTTTTCCTGGCGCGCCAGGGCCACGCCGTCGGCGCCGTTTTCGGCCTTCAGGACTTCATGGCCATGCTTTTCCAGCATGCCAGTCAGTTTGTACATTTCAGTCGGCGAGTCATCGACGATCAGAATACGAGCCATGGTCTTCCCCATACGAATAGGCGTGCGGCCCGCCGGCCGAACCTCAATGTGCTTGTTCTACTGCGGCGAACCCCGGCACATGGGCCTTGATCGCGCTCAGCAGCTCTTCCTTGCTGAAAGGCTTGGTCAAAAACTGGTCAGAGCCGACGATGCGACCCTTGGCCTTGTCGAACAGACCGTCCTTGGAGGACAGCATAATCACCGGCGTGGACTTGAACGCGCTGTTGTTCTTGATCAACGCGCAGGTCTGATAGCCATCGAGCCGCGGCATCATGATGTCGACGAAAATGATGCCCGGGTGGTTGTCGGCGATCTTGGCCAGGGCCTCGAAACCGTCGACCGCGGTGATGACTTCACAGCCCACATTCTTCAGCAGCGTTTCGGCCGTGCGGCGAATCGTCTTCGAATCATCGATCACCATCACCTTGAGGGCGCTGGATTGCTGTTCCATATCTGCTCTACCATCGCCACAGCGAATCGATTTTCTGCCCGTACTGGTGGCCAATGCCTCAAGCCCTTGATGTTCAAGGCCTGAGCACGGCATGCGAGCCTTTTTAGCATACTCTCCCCATGCAATCTATCGGCCGACCGGCGCGGTGGTTTTTCCTTGACCGGGAACCGCCCGGACGCCACTCTGACGCCAATTTTGCAAGCCATTGCGCCCACTAATTTTCGAGGAAACCGCCCATGAGCGTTCGCGTCGGGATTGTCATGGACCCTATCGCCAGCATCTCCTATAAGAAGGACAGCTCGCTGGCCATGCTGCTGGCCGCCCAGGAGCGCGGCTGGACCCTGTTCTATATGGAACAGCGCGACCTGTACCAGGCGACCGGTGGCGTGGCCCGGGCGCGGATGCGCCCGCTGAAGGTGTTCGCCGACCCGCACAAGTGGTTCGAACTGGAAGCCGAGACCGACAGCGCCCTGAGCGAGCTGGACGTGATCCTGATGCGCAAGGACCCACCGTTCGACATGGAGTTCGTCTACTCCACCTACCTGCTGGAGCAGGCCGAGCGCGACGGCGTGCTGGTGGTCAACAAGCCGCAGAGCCTGCGTGACTGCAATGAAAAGCTGTTCGCCACCCTGTTCCCGCAGTGCACGCCGCCGACCATCGTCAGCCGTCGTCCGGACGTGTTGCGCGAATTCGCCGACCATCACGGCGACGTGATCCTCAAACCGCTGGACGGCATGGGCGGCTCGTCGATCTTCCGCCACACCGCCGGCCACCCGAACCTCTCGGTGATCCTCGAAACCCTGACCCAGCACGGCAAGCAGCAGATCATGATCCAGGAGTACCTGCCGGCCATCGTCGATGGCGACAAACGCATCCTGATGATCGACGGCGAACCTGTGGATTACTGCCTGGCACGGATTCCCGCCCAAGGTGAAACCCGTGGCAACCTCGCCGCCGGTGGCCGTGGCGAAGCCCGGCCGCTGACCGAGAAAGATCGCTGGATCGCCGCACAGGTCGGCCCGACCCTGCGCGAGAAAGGCCTGCTGTTCGTGGGGCTCGACGTGATCGGCGAGCACCTGACCGAAATCAACGTCACCAGCCCGACCTGCATCCGCGAGATCGACAACGCCTTTGGCACCAACATCGGCGCAATGCTGATGGATGCCATCGAGAAGAAGCTGCAAGCCGCAAGCCGCAAGCCACAAGCTTGATCGGCGTCACATGCAGCTTGTCGCTTGAAGCTTGAGGCTTACGGCTTGAAACCAACATTGCGCTATCATGCGCCGCCTGTGAAACGCGCGATGTTGGTCTTGTGATGCTTTTTGTGATGTTGAACCGCTGATGACTTTTGTGAACCGCTGATGACTTTTGTAAACCGCTGATGACTTTTGTAAACCGCTGATGGCTCTCCCTTCCGATCTGCCCCCCGAGCTGGCTCACAGCGGCGTGCGCCCGGCCGATCGCCTGGGGTTTACCCTGTTCCTGGCTGCCCTGCTGCATATCGCGCTGATTCTCGGCCTGGGTTTCTCCTTCGCCGAACCCAAGCAGATCAGCAAGACCCTGGAAATCACCCTGGCCACCTTCAAGAGCGAGACCAAGCCGAAGAAGGCCGATTTCCTCGCCCAGGAAAACCAGCAAGGCAGTGGCACCCTGGACAAGAAAGCGATCCCGAAGACCACCGAAGTGGCGCCGTTCCAGGAAAACAAGGTCAATAAGGTCACCCCGCCGCCTCCGGCGAAGACCGAGGTCAAGGAAGCCGCGCCCAAGGCCGCGGTCGCCACTACCGCGCCGAAGCCGAAAAAGACCGTCACCAAGCGTGAAGAGGTCAAGACCGAGGCCAAACCCAAGGTTCCCGTGCCGACGTTCGACAGCGAGCAGCTGTCCAGCGACATCGCCAGCCTGGAGGCCGAACTGGCCCAGGAGCAGCAGCTGTACGCCAAGCGCCCGCGCATCCACCGCCTGAGCGCGGCCTCGACCATGCGCGACAAGGGCGCCTGGTACAAGGATGAGTGGCGCAAGAAGGTCGAGCGCATCGGCAACCTCAACTACCCGGAAGAAGCCCGGCGCAAGCAGATCTACGGCAACCTGCGGCTGATGGTCTCGATCAACCGCGACGGTTCTCTGTACGAGGTGCTGGTGCTGGAGTCCTCCGGCCAGCCGCTGCTGGACCAGGCGGCGCAACGCATCGTACGCCTGGCGGCACCGTTCGCGCCCTTTACCGGCGACCTGTCGGATATCGACCGCCTGGAGATCATCCGCACCTGGAAGTTCGCCCGCGGCGACCGGCTGTCCAGCAACTGATTCCCTGCCTCTTGTAGCCGCTGCCGAGCCTGCGAGGCTGCGTACGGGCGCGTAGCGGCCGCAAAAAATGTCCATGCGGTGTGCCAGGCAAAACGTGCAGGCAGATTTGCGCCTGCCGCGCAGTCGTACGCAGCCTCGCAGGCTCGGCAGCGGCTACAGGATTCGTGGGGAATGAGAGCATCCCCAGCTTGTCAGTTCGCCCCTCCACCGCCACACTAGCGCTCATGAAAAACGTCAGCCCCAGCTACCTCAAGCATCACTTCCTGATCGCCATGCCGCACATGGCCGACCCGAACTTTGCGCACACCTTGACCTACATCGTCGAGCACAATGCCAATGGCGCCATGGGGTTGGTGGTCAACCGTCCGCAGGACCTGAACCTCGCCGATATCCTCGAGCAATTGCGCCCCGAGATCGACCCGCCAGCGCTCTGCCAGCATGTGCCGATCTTCATCGGCGGCCCGGTGCAGACCGATCGCGGTTTTGTCCTGCACCCCAGCGGCCCGACCTTCCAGGCCACGGTCGAGCTGGACGGCCTGTCGCTGTCGACGTCCCAGGACGTGCTGTTCGCCATCGCCGATGGCGTCGGCCCGGCCAAAAGCCTGATCGCCCTCGGTTATGCCGGCTGGGAAGCCGGGCAGCTGGAAGCCGAGCTGGCGGACAACGCCTGGCTGACCTGCCCGTTCGACGCCGACATCCTGTTCAACACCAGCAGCGAACTGCGCCTGGAAGCAGCGGCCAGGCACCTGGGCATCAACCTCGCCCTGCTGACCAGCCAGGCGGGCCACGCCTGATGGCCCTGCGACTGATCCTCGGGTTCGACTACGGCACCAAGCAGATCGGCGTGGCGGTCGGCCAGGCCATCACCGGCCAGGCCCGCGAGTTGTGCACCCTTAAGGCGCAGAACGGCGTGCCGGACTGGAATCAGGTCGAAGCCCTGATCAAGGAATGGAAGCCGGATGCGGTGGTGGTCGGCCTGCCATTGAACATGGACGGCACCCCGAGCGAGATGTGCGTGCGCGCCGAGAAGTTCGCCCGGCGCCTCAATGGCCGCTACAACCTGCCCTTCTATACCCATGACGAACGCCTGACCACCTTCGAGGCCAAGGGCGAACGCCTGGCCCGCGGCGGCCAGAAAGGCAGTTACCGCGACAACCCGGTCGACGCCATCGCTGCCGCCCTGCTGCTGCAAGGCTGGCTCGACGAAAACGCAGCGCTGTTGAACAACTGAAACGCCGAATCCTGAAGATGCGTGGTCACCCCCCCGGCCACGCGCCTCCTGGCCACAACACCAGCCGTAAGACCCTGCGCCTTGCTGCATGCAACCAGGCGCGGGCCCACGAAGGAGCAATCATGAGCCTGCCCAATCCCGCCGAACTGATCAGCCAGATGGCCGTGCGTCTCACCGCCCACCTGGAACAACGCGCCATCAGCGAGCCCCGCTATATCGGCATCCGTACCGGCGGCGTCTGGGTCGCCCAGGCCCTGCTCGCCGAACTGGGCAGCGACGCGCCGCTGGGCACTCTGGATGTGTCCTTCTACCGCGACGACTTCAGCCAGAACGGCCTGCATCCGCAAGTGCGCCCTTCCGAGCTGCCGTTCGAGATCGAGGGCCAGCACCTGATCCTGATCGACGACGTGCTGATGAGCGGCCGTACCATCCGCGCTGCCCTCAACGAGCTGTTCGACTACGGCCGCCCGGCCAGCGTGACCCTGGTCTGCCTGCTGGACCTGGACGCCGCCGAGCTGCCGATTCGTCCGAACGTGGTCGGCGCCACCCTGTCGCTGGCCGCCCACGAGCGGGTAAAATTGTCCGGTCCTGCGCCGCTTCAACTCGAGCTTCAAGACCTCGCCCTTTAATTCGCCCCTCTAAAGAGTCCATTGCGATGACGCCTCTAGACGCCAAGCGCCCGCTGCAGCTCAACGATCAGGGCCAGCTGCGCCACTTCCTCTCGCTCGACGGTCTGCGTCGCGAGCTGCTGACGGAAATCCTCGACACCGCCGACTCCTTCCTCGAAGTCGGCGCCCGGGCGGTGAAGAAAGTCCCTTTGCTGCGCGGCAAGACCGTGTGCAACGTGTTCTTCGAGAACTCCACCCGTACCCGCACCACCTTCGAACTGGCGGCCCAGCGCCTGTCGGCGGACGTGATCACGCTCAACGTGTCCACCTCCTCGGCCAGCAAGGGTGAAACCCTGCTCGACACCCTGCGCAACCTCGAAGCCATGGCCGCCGACATGTTCGTCGTGCGCCACGGCGACTCCGGCGCCGCGCACTTCATCGCCGAGCATGTGTGCCCGCAGGTGGCGATCATCAACGGCGGCGACGGCCGCCACGCCCACCCGACCCAGGGCATGCTCGACATGCTCACCATCCGTCGGCACAAGGGCGGTTTCGAAAACCTCTCGGTGGCCATCGTCGGCGACATCCTGCACTCACGGGTGGCGCGCTCGAACATGCTGGCCCTGAAAACCCTGGGTTGCCCGGACATCCGCGTGATCGCGCCCAAGACCCTGCTGCCGATCGGCATCGAGCAATACGGGGTGAAGGTCTACACCGACATGGCCGAAGGTCTGAAAGATGTCGACGTGGTGATCATGCTGCGCCTGCAGCGCGAGCGCATGCAGGGCGGCCTGCTGCCGAGCGAGGGCGAGTTCTACCGCCTGTTCGGCCTGACCACCGCGCGCCTGGCCGGCGCCAAGCCGGACGCCATCGTCATGCACCCGGGCCCGATCAACCGCGGCGTGGAGATCGAATCGGCGGTGGCCGACGGTCCGCACTCGGTGATCCTCAACCAGGTGACCTACGGCATCGCGGTACGCATGGCCGTACTGTCCATGGCCATGAGCGGGCAGACCGCCCAGCGACAATTCGAGCAGGAGAACGCCCAGTGAAGCTCAGCATTCTCGGCGCCCGTGTCATCGATCCAAGCAGCGGCCTGGATCAAGTCAGCGATATCCATCTGGAAGCCGGCAAGATCGTCGCCATCGGCGCCGCGCCCGCCGGTTTCAGCGCGGTTGAAAGCCTCGACGCCAAGGGCCTGGTGGCCGCGCCCGGGCTGGTGGACCTGAACGTCTCCCTGCGCGAGCCGGGCTACAGCCGCAAAGGCACCATCGCCAGCGAAACCCGCGCCGCCGCGGCCGGTGGCGTCACCAGCCTGTGCTGCCCGCCGCGCACCAAGCCGGTGCTGGACACCTCGGCGGTGGCCGAGCTGATCCTCGATCGCGCCCGCGAGGCCGGCAACACCAAGGTGTTCCCAATCGGCGCCCTGAGCAAAGGCCTGGACGGCGAACAGCTGGCCGAGTTGATCGCCCTGCGCGACGCCGGTTGCGTGGCCTTCGGCAACGGCCTGGAGGGCTTTCGCAGCACCCGCACCCTGTGCCGGGCGCTGGAATACGCGGCGACCTTCGACCTGACGGTGATTTTCCACTCCCAGGACCGCGACCTGGCCGAAGGCGGCCTGGCCCACGAAGGCGCCACCGCCAGCTTCCTCGGCCTGCCGGGCATTCCGGAAACCGCGGAAACCGTGGCCCTGGCCCGTGACCTGCTGCTGGTGGAGCAAAGCGGCGTGCGCGCCCACTTCAGCCAGCTGACCAGCGCCCGGGGCGTGGCCCTGATCGCCCAGGCCCAGGCCCGCGGCCTGCCGGTGACCGCCGACGTGGCGCTGTACCAGCTGATCCTCACCGACGACGCGCTGATCGACTTCTCCAGCCTCTATCACGTCCAGCCGCCGCTGCGCTCGCGCGCCGACCGCGAAGGCCTGCGCGAGGCCGTGAAGTCCGGGGTGGTCCAGGCCATCTCCAGCCATCACCAGCCCCACGAACGCGACGCCAAGCTGGCGCCTTTCGGCGCCACCGAGCCGGGCATCAGCAGCGTCGAGCTGCTGCTGCCACTGGCCATGACCCTGGTGGAAGACGGTCTGCTCGACTTGCCGACCCTGCTGGCCCGCCTGAGCAGCGGCCCGGCCGACGCCCTGCGCCTGCCAGCCGGCAAGCTGGCGGTGGGCGCTCCGGCGGACCTGGTGCTGTTCGACCCGAGCACGTCCACGGTGGCTGGCGAACACTGGTTGTCGAAAGGCGAGAACTGCCCGTTCCTCGGCCATAGCCTGCCGGGCGTGGTGCGCTACACCCTGGTGGATGGACGGATCAGCCACAAGGGCTGACGGCCATGATCGCGAGCAAGCTCGCTCCTACAGGTACGGCGCAGACCCCATTGGCGCCGCACTTCTTCGGTAGGAGCGAGCTTGCTCGCGATGGCGCTCCTGTATTCAACGCCGCTGCGCGTTACGCAACGACACCTGGTCGTTCAGCGTCCAGAAGTCATACAAGACCCCCAGAAAGAACACCCCGCCAGTCAGCAGGTACAGCAGGCCGCTGATCCATTTGCCCTGATACATGCGGTGCACACCGAAGATCCCGAGAAAGGTCAGGAGGATCCAGGCGACGCTGTATTCGATGGGTCCCGGGGTAAAACGCAGGTCGGCCTCGCGGTCCATGGCCGGGATCAGGAACAGGTCGATCAGCCAGCCGATGCCCAGCAAGCCCAGGGTGAAAAACCAGATGGTTCCGGTAACCGGCTTGCCGTAATAGAAGCGGTGGGAGCCGGTAAAACCGAAAATCCACAACAGGTAACCGATCACCTTGCTGTGGGTGTCATGGGTCGAACCGTCCGGGCGATAGGTGTTCATTGAGTACCTCGTTCCACGCAATAGATAAATTTTCTTTAATTCTTTGTGACTTTTTTACAGGCAGCCGACGTGTGGCAAATGTTAAGGTCGCTGCCATGAAACCCTTGTACTGCCTGACTTCTGTCGGACAATTGCGTCAATTTGCCGCCTCTTCAGCGAATTTGACCTCCAGGTTGAATCGACCAACGGCCTGAGAAGTGACAAAAAAGCTGTTATAAAGTTGCGCGCTAACCCATATGAGCCTTGCCTAATGCGTCCATTTTTCAAGACATGGCTAACCATTTGCCTATTGATGCCACTGGCTGCCCACGCCACCAATCGTGAGCAACGTCTTCCCAACGTGAACGGCTTCACTCCAAAAGCCCACGTCACCCAAATCAGCAAGAACAGCTCCAAGAACAAGCTGTCGGTCAAACGCCCGACTCACCTGAGCAGCGTCAGCAGCAAGCCGGTACCGCAGATGGCGGCCAAGCAGAGCAGCACCGTGCTCAGCCGTGCCGTCAACGTACTGGGTACTCCTTACCGTTGGGGCGGCAGCAGCCCAAGTAAAGGCTTCGACTGCAGCGGCCTGGTGAAATACGCCTTCAACGACGTCGCCGCCGTCGATCTGCCGCGCACCTCGAACGCCATGGCCAGCGGTCACGGGCAGAAAGTCGAGCGCAAGGACCTCAAGCCTGGCGACCTGCTGTTCTTCAACCTCAAGAGCCGTCGGGTCAACCACGTCGCCATCTACCTGGGCAACGATCGCTTCATCCACGCGCCGCGTCGCGGCAAGTCGGTGACCATCGATACCCTGAAGAAGCCGTACTGGGACAAGAACTACGTAGTGGCCAAGCGGGTCCTGCCAAAAGAGCAGAACACCCTGCGCATCGTTCAGCGCTGATCGCCCTCCCTGATCGCGAATCATCGAGCCACCACGCTCGATGGCTCGCGATTGCATTGGCCGCCCCGATACCTCTTCAAATACTGTCCGGCGCCCGCGCCTTTTCCCGGGCGTGCTCCCGGCTGACCAGCCCCGCATCCACCAGTGCCTTCAGGCTCATGTCCAGGGTCTGCATCCCCAGCGCCCCGCCGGTCTGGATCGCCGAGTACATCTGCGCCACCTTGTCCTCGCGGATCAGGTTACGGATCGCCGCGCTGCCCAGCATGATCTCGTGAGCCGCTACCCGGCCTCCACCGATACGCTTCACCAGCGTCTGGGAAATCACCGCCTGCAGCGATTCCGAGAGCATGGAGCGAACCATCGCCTTCTCCTCGGCCGGGAACACGTCCACCACCCGATCCACGGTTTTCGCCGCCGACGTGGTGTGCAGGGTGCCGAACACCAGATGCCCGGTCTCCGCGGCGGTCAGCGCCAGGCGAATGGTTTCCAGATCGCGCATTTCCCCTACCAGAATCACATCCGGGTCTTCGCGCAAGGCCGAGCGCAAGGCCGTGGAGAAGCTGCGGGTGTCGCGATGCACCTCGCGCTGGTTGATCAGGCACTTCTTCGATTCGTGGATGAACTCGATGGGGTCCTCGATGGTGAGGATGTGCTGGTGCCGGTGCTGATTCAGGTGATCGATCATCGCCGCCAGGGTGGTCGACTTGCCCGAGCCGGTCGGCCCGGTCACCAGCACCAGGCCGCGGGGCACTTCGCTGATGCGGCGAAAGACCTCACCCATGCCCAGTTCGTCCAGGCCCGGCACCTTGGCCGCAATGCTGCGAAAGACCGCGCCACCGCCGCGCTGATGGTTGAAGGCATTGACCCGAAAGCGCGCCAGGCCCGGCACCGCGAAGGAAAAGTCGATTTCCAGCGCGGCCTTGAACTCGGCCCGTTGCGGATCAGTCATGCTGGCCAGGATCAGCTCATGCACCTGTTGCGCCTCCAGCACCGGCAGGTTTATCCGGCGAATATCGCCGTCGATGCGAATCATCGGCGGCAAACCGGCCGAGAGGTGCAGGTCCGAAGCGCCCTGTTTGACGCTGAAGGCCAGCAACTCAGTGATATCCATAGCGTTCCCCAATTCCAGTAGAATGCCGCGAACCCAAGACCCGCTGGCGTACATCGAATGTCCACGATAGCAGACAACATCGCCCTGGTTAGCGCACGGATCCGTGCCGCGGCGCAGGCCTCGCAACGTGACGAAAGCAGCATCCATCTGCTGGCCGTGAGCAAGACCAAGCCCGCCGCGGCGCTGCGTGAAGCCTACGCGGCCGGTCTGCGCGACTTCGGCGAGAACTACCTGCAAGAAGCCCTGGGCAAACAGGCGGAACTTGGCGACCTGCCCTTGAGTTGGCACTTCATCGGCCCCATTCAGTCGAACAAGACGCGAGCTATCGCCGAGAACTTCGCCTGGGTGCATTCCGTGGATCGCTTGAAAATCGCTCAACGCCTGTCCGAGCAACGCCCGGCCGACTTGCCGCCGCTGAACATCTGCATTCAGGTCAATGTCAGTGGCGAGGCCAGCAAATCTGGCTGCACACCGGCCGACCTGCCGGCCCTGGCCAGCGCCATCAGCGCCTTGCCGCGCCTGCAACTGCGCGGGCTGATGGCGATTCCCGAGCCGACCGAAGATCGTGCCGCCCAGGACGCCGCCTTCGCGGCCGTGCGCAGCCTGAACGACAACCTGCGCGAAAGCCTGGACCTGCCAACCGACACACTTTCCATGGGCATGAGCCACGACCTCGAAGCGGCCATTGCCCAGGGCGCCACCTGGGTACGTATCGGTACCGCTTTGTTTGGCGCACGCGATTATGGCCAGCCATGACTGTGGCGGCCTCACCTCTGAATAAGGACCTGTCATGAGCAAGACTCGTATCGCCTTTATCGGCGCCGGCAACATGGCTGCCAGCTTGATCGGCGGCCTGCGCGCCAAGGGCCTGGACGCCAGCCAGATCCGCGCCAGCGACCCGGGCGCCGAAACCCGCGCCAAGGTCCAGGCCGAGCACGGCATTGAACTGTTCGCCGACAATGCCGAGGCTATCGCCGGCGTCGACGTGGTGGTGCTGGCGGTCAAGCCACAGGCCATGAAGGCCGTGTGCGAAGCCCTGCGCCCCAGCCTGAAACCGCACCAGTTGATCGTGTCCATCGCCGCCGGCATCACCTGCGCCAGCATGAACAAGTGGCTCGGCGAGCAGCCGATCGTGCGTTGCATGCCCAATACCCCGGCCCTGCTGCGCCAGGGTGCCAGCGGCCTGTACGCCACCGCTGCGGTGAGCGCGGCGCAACGCCAGCAGGCCGAAGAACTGCTGTCGGCCGTGGGCATCGTCCTGTGGCTGGAACAGGAGCAGCAACTGGACGCGGTGACCGCCGTGTCCGGCAGCGGTCCGGCGTATTTCTTCCTGCTGATCGAAGCCATGACCGCCGCCGGCGAGAAACTCGGCCTGCCACGGGAAACCGCCCGCCAACTGACCCTGCAGACCGCGCTGGGCGCGGCGCACATGGCGGCCTCCAGCGACGTGGACGCGGCTGAACTGCGCCGCCGCGTGACCTCGCCGGCCGGGACCACGGAAGCCGCGATCAAGTCGTTCCAGGCCAGTGGCTTCGAAGCCCTGGTGGAAAAAGCATTGGGTGCCGCCGCGCACCGCTCGGCCGAGATGGCCGAACAACTGGGCCAATAAGGAGGCAATGATGATTGGATTGAACACTGCGGCGGTGTACGTGCTGCAAACCCTGGGCAGCCTGTACCTGCTGATCGTGCTGCTGCGCTTCGTGCTGCAACTGGTACGCGCCGACTTCTACAACCCGCTGTGCCAGTTCGCCGTGCGCGCCACCCAGCCGCTGCTCAAGCCGATGCGCCGGGTCATCCCGAGCCTGTTCGGCCTGGACATGTCGTCGCTGATCCTGGCGATCGTCGTGCAACTGCTGCTGATGGCCCTGACCCTGCTGCTGACCTACGGCACCACCGGCAACCCGCTGCAACTGCTGATCTGGTCGATCATTGGCGTGACCGCGCTGTTCATGAAGATTTTCTTCTTCGCCCTGATCATCAGCGTGATCCTTTCCTGGGTCGCCCCGGGCAGCCATAACCCGGGCGCCGAGTTGGTCAACCAGATCTGCGAGCCGGCCCTGGCGCCGTTCCGCCGCATCCTGCCGAGCATGGGCGGCCTGGATATCTCGCCAATCCTGGCGTTCATGGTGCTCAAGCTGATCGACATGCTGGTGATCAACAACCTGGCGGCCATGACCATGATGCCGGAAATCCTGCGTCTGCTGATCTGACCCGGCCTCTGTGATGAGTTACTTTCGCTGGGACGGCGACGACCTGATCCTGGAGTGCCACCTGCAACCTGCGGCCCGTAGCGATGATTTCGCCGGGCTACATGGTGAGCGCCTGAAGATCCGCCTCACCGCGCCACCGGTGGAGGGCAAGGCCAACGCTTATTTGATGGCGTTCCTGGCCAAGGCCTTCGGCGTGTCCAAGAGCCAGGTCAGCCTGATCAGCGGCGAGCTGAACCGGCAGAAACGGGTGCGGATCAACGCACCGAAAAAACTCCCGGACCTGCCGGAATTACAGCGTCCATCCTGATCACTCTCTGTAGCCACTGCCGTAGGCTGCGATAAGGGCCGAAGGCCCTTCGAGGCCCTCAAGAGCACGTCTCCTGCGGAGCCGATCGCAGCCTGCGGCAGCGGCTACAAGGTTCGTCACAGGTCGCGGGAGAATCAGCCCCGGCCTTTGCTTGCCGCTGGGGGCAGCGGTCTTTAGACTTACGCCTCATTTAAACGAGAGCAGGGTCGATGCCAACTGCCTTTCCCGCCGATTCCGTTGGTCTGGTGACGCCGCAAGTGGCGCATTTCAGCGAGCCCCTGGCCCTGGCCTGCGGCCGCTCCCTGCCAGCCTATGATCTGATCTACGAGACCTACGGCCAGCTGAACGCCACGGCGAGCAATGCCGTGCTGATCTGCCACGCCCTGTCCGGCCATCACCACGCCGCTGGCTACCACAGCCCCGACGACCGCAAGCCGGGCTGGTGGGACAGCTGCATCGGCCCGGGCAAGCCGATCGACACCAACAAGTTCTTCGTCGTCAGCCTGAACAACCTCGGCGGCTGCAACGGTTCCACCGGCCCAAGTAGCGTCAATCCGGACACCGGCAAGCCGTTCGGCGCCGATTTCCCGGTGCTGACCGTGGAAGACTGGGTGCACAGCCAGGCGCGCCTGGCCGACCGCATCGGCATCCACCAGTGGGCCGCCGTGATCGGCGGCAGCCTGGGCGGCATGCAGGCCCTGCAATGGACCATCACCTACCCGGACCGTGTGCGCCATTGCCTGGCCATCGCCTCGGCACCCAAGCTGTCGGCGCAGAACATCGCCTTCAACGAAGTGGCGCGCCAGGCCATCCTCACCGACCCCGAATTCCACGGCGGTTCGTTCCAGGAACAGGGCGTGATCCCCAAGCGCGGGCTGATGCTGGCGCGGATGGTCGGGCACATCACCTACCTGTCCGACGACTCCATGGGCGAGAAATTCGGCCGTGGCCTGAAGAGCGAAAAGCTCAACTACGACTTCCACAGCGTCGAGTTCCAGGTCGAAAGCTATCTGCGTTATCAGGGCGAGGAGTTCTCCGGGCGGTTCGACGCCAACACCTACCTGCTGATGACCAAGGCCCTGGATTACTTCGATCCGGCGGCGAACTTCGACGATAACCTGGCGAAAACCTTCGAAGGCGCCAAGGCCAAGTTCTGCGTGATGTCCTTCACCACCGACTGGCGCTTCTCCCCGGCCCGCTCGCGGGAGCTGGTGGATGCCCTGATGGCCGCGCGCAAGGACGTCAGCTACCTGGAAATCGATGCCCCACAGGGCCACGACGCCTTTCTGATTCCGATCCCGCGTTACCTGCAGGCGTTCGGCAACTACATGAACCGTATAACGCTGTGAGGACGCCATGAGAGCCGATCTGGAAATCATCCAAGAATGGATCCCCGCCGGCAGCCGCGTGCTCGACCTCGGTTGCGGCAATGGCGAACTGCTGAGCTGGCTGCGCGATCACAAGCAAGTCACCGGCTATGGCCTGGAAAACGACCCGGACAACATCGCCGAGTGCGTGGCCAAGGGCATCAACGTCATCGAGCAGGACCTGGACAAGGGCCTGGGCAACTTCGCCAGCAACAGCTTCGATATCGTGGTCATGACCCAGGCCCTGCAGGCCGTGCACTACCCGGATCGGATCCTCGACGAAATGCTGCGGGTCGGCCGCCAGTGCATCATCACCTTCCCCAACTTCGGCCACTGGCGCTGCCGCTGGTACCTGGCCAGCAAGGGACGGATGCCGGTCTCCGAATTCCTGCCGTACACCTGGTACAACACGCCGAACATCCACTTCTGCACGTTCGAGGACTTTGAAGAGCTTTGCCGCGAACGTGAAGCCAAGGTCATCGATCGCCTTGCGGTGGATCAACAGCACCGGCACGGGTGGGCCAGTAAGCTATGGCCTAATCTGTTAGGTGAGATCGGCATCTACCGCGTCAGCAGCCCCGGCCTGCAGGATCACCAGATCGCGGTATAAACCAGGTTCAAAAGGAGAACGATCATGGGTCGCTTGGTTACTTTTCTATTGGCAGCGTGCCTGAGCGCATCGGCGATGGCCGCCGAGCCCATCAAGGGCGAGCGCCAGGAAGTGTTCGGTGACGTGACCGTGCACTACAACACCTTCAACTCCACCTTCCTGCAACCGGATATCGCCAAGGCTGCGGAGCTGGTGCGCAGCAAGAACCAGGGCGTGATCAACGTTTCCGTGCTCAAGGCCGGCAAACCGCTGGTCGCCCAGGTCACCGGGACTGTCAAGGACCTGACCAGCCAGTCGGTGCCGCTGAAATTCAAGCAGGTCACCGAACAGGGCGCGATCTACTACATCGCCCAGTACCCGGTGGAACAGCAGGAAACCCGCACCTTCGAAATCAAGGTGCAGACCGGTGACGCGATCAACACCATCAACTTCAACCAAGAGCTTTTCCCCGGCGAATGATGACTTTTACCCAACTCGTACTGGCCAGCCATAACGCCGGCAAGCTCAAGGAACTCCAGGCCATGCTCGGCGACTCGGTGCACCTGCGCTCGATCGGCGAGTTCAGCAGCGTCGAACCGGAAGAAACCGGCCTGTCGTTCATCGAGAACGCCATCCTCAAGGCCCGCAACGCTTCGCGCATTTCCGGCCTGCCGGCGCTGGCGGACGATTCCGGCCTGGCGGTGGACTTCCTCGGCGGCGCGCCGGGCATCTACTCGGCGCGCTACGCCGACGGCCAGGGCGACGCGGCGAACAACGCCAAGCTGCTGGACGCCCTGAAGGACGTTCCCGAGGCCGAGCGCGGCGCGCAGTTCGTCTGCGTCCTGGCGCTGGTGCGACATGCCGAGGATCCGCTGCCGATCCTCTGCGAAGGCCTGTGGCACGGGCGCATCCTCACGGCCGCCAGCGGCGAACACGGTTTCGGCTACGACCCGCTGTTCTGGGTGCCGGAGCGCAACTGCTCCAGCGCCGAGCTGGACCCGATCCAAAAGAACCAACTCAGCCATCGCGCCCGCGCCATGGCCATTCTGCGGCAACGCCTGAGCCTGCAATGACCATTGATTCGTCCGCGCCACCGCTGATTCTCGGCGGTGCGCAAACGCCCCGGGCGGCCCTGCCCCAGCTGCCGCCCCTGGCGCTGTACATCCACATCCCGTGGTGTGTACGCAAATGCCCTTACTGCGACTTCAACTCCCACGCCGCCAGCCCGGTGCTGCCGGAAGAAGAGTACGTCGACGCCCTGCTGGCCGACCTCGACCAGGACCTGGCCGCCGTCTACGGCCGCGAGCTGAGTTCGATCTTCTTCGGCGGCGGTACACCGAGCCTGTTCAGCGCCCAGGTCCTGGGCCGGTTGCTCAAAGGCGTGGAGCAACGCATCCCGTTCGCCCGCGACATCGAGATCACTCTGGAAGCCAACCCCGGGACCTTCGAACAGGAGAAGTTCACCGCCTATCGCGCCCTGGGCATCAATCGCCTGTCGATCGGCATCCAGAGTTTCCAGGAAGACAAGCTCAAGGCCCTGGGCCGCATCCACAATGGCGACGAAGCCGTGCGCGCCGCCGGCATGGCGCGCCAGGCCGGGTTCGACAACTTCAACCTGGACCTGATGCACGGCCTGCCCGACCAGTCCCTGGACGACGCCCTGGGCGACCTGCGCCAGGCCATCGCCATGAAGCCGACCCACCTGTCCTGGTACCAGTTGACCCTGGAACCCAATACGGTGTTCTGGAACCAGCCGCCGACGCTGCCGGAAGACGACACCCTGTGGGACATCCAGGAAGCCGGTCAGGCGCTTTTGGCCGAGCACGGCTACGCCCAGTACGAAGTCTCGGCCTATGCCCAGCCCGGTCGGGCGGCCCGGCACAACCTCAATTACTGGAGCTTCGGCGACTTCATCGGCATCGGCGCCGGGGCACACGGCAAGCTCAGCCATCCGGACGGGCGCATCGTGCGCACCTGGAAGACCCGCCTGCCCAAGGACTACCTCAACCCGGCGAAACACTTCAAGGCCGGCGAAAAGGACCTGAGCAACGAAGAGCTGCCGTTCGAGTTCCTGATGAACGCCCTGCGCCTGACCGAAGGCGTCGAGGCGCGGCTGTATCCGGAGCGTACCGGGCTGCCCCTGGAAAGCCTCGCCGAAGGTCGCCGCGACGCCGAACAAAGCGGCCTGTTACAGGTCGAACCGTCACGCCTGGCCGCCACCCCGCGCGGCCAGCTGTTCCTCAATGACTTGCTGCAGAAATTTCTGAGCTGATTTCAGCCCTAAGGGAAAACGAATGGATTTGATACTCGACCTGCTCGCTACCGTGTCCCGCTGGAGTCGCAGCAACCTTTCAGAAATCTCCCTGGCCCTCGTCGGCTGCCTGTTGGTGCTGTTCGGCGCCGATATCAAGGGCTGGGTCGAAGCACGCCTGGGCGGCCTCGCCGGCGCCCTGCGCGTACCGATGATGGCGCTGCTGTGCATGATCGGCAGCGGTGCCGCGCTGATCTACGCCACGCCATGGATCGTCCGCGGCCTGAGCCAGTTCAACAACTACAGCCTGGCGCCGGTGCTGCTGGTGGTGCTGGTGTTGATCGGCGTCGTCGCCGACCGCCGATAAACCACGCCCCGTAGGAGCGAAGCTTGCTCGCGATAGCGGACTTCGCAGCGCCGCTATCTTTCAGCCTGGCAGCTGATTGCGAGCAATCGAGCATCGAACGGATGCTCCTACACAGCAGGGCTTACGCCAGCTTTTCGAACTTCAGATCCCACACCCCATGGCCCAGGCGCTCGCCGCGGCGCTCGAACTTGGTGATCGGGCGTTCGGCCGGGCGTGGCACGCACTTGCCGTCTTCGGCCAGGTTGCGGTAACCCGGTGCGACATTCATCACTTCCAGCATGTACTCGGCGTAAGGCTCCCAGTCGGTGGCCATATGCAGGATGCCGCCGACCTTCAGCTTGCTGCGCACCAGCTCGGCGAAGGACGCCTGGACGATACGCCGCTTGTGGTGACGGCTCTTGTGCCACGGATCGGGGAAAAACAGCATCAGGCGATCCAGGCTGTTATCGGCGATGCAGCGGTTGAGCACCTCGATCGCATCGCAATCGTAGACCCGCAGGTTGGTCAGGCCCTGGGTCAGTACGCCGTTGAGCAACGCGCCGACACCCGGACGGTGCACTTCCACACCAATGAAATCCTGCTCCGGCGCGGCCGCGGCCATTTCCAGCAGCGAGTGGCCCATGCCGAAGCCGATTTCCAGGGAGCGTGGCGCCGAGCGGCCAAACACCTGATCGAAATCCACCGGCGCGTCGGCCAGCGGCAGCACATACAGCGGCGCGCCCTGCTCCAGGCCGCGCTGCTGGCCTTCGGTCATGCGCCCGGCGCGCATCACGAAACTCTTGATGCGGCGGTGTTGGCGCTCGTCGCCGGCTTCCGGCTGGATTGGCGTGTCGTTTGATTCAGTCATCAATGGCTCTTACTTGATCAGACCATCCAGCGGCGAGGAGGCGCTGGCATAGAGTTTCTTCGGCATGCGGCCGGCGAGGTACGCCAGGCGGCCTGCCACAATGGCGTGCTTCATGGCTTCGGCCATCAGCACCGGTTGTTGCGCATGGGCGATGGCCGAGTTCATCAGCACCGCTTCGCAACCCAGTTCCATGGCGATGGTAGCGTCGGAGGCAGTGCCGACACCGGCATCCACCAGCACCGGGACCTTGGCTTCTTCGAGGATGATCTGCAGGTTGTACGGGTTGCAGATCCCCAGGCCGGTACCGATCAGGCCGGCCAGCGGCATGACCGCGATGCAGCCCATTTCCGCCAGTTGGCGAGCGATGATCGGGTCATCGCTGGTGTACACCATCACGTCGAAACCTTCCTTGACCAGCACTTCGGCGGCCTTGAGGGTTTCCAGCACGTTGGGAAACAGGGTTTTCTGGTCGGCCAGCACTTCCAGCTTCACCAGATTGTGACCGTCGAGCAGCTCACGGGCCAGGCGGCAGGTGCGCACGGCCTCGACCGCGTCATAGCAGCCAGCGGTGTTCGGCAGGATGGTGTAGCGATCCGGCGGCAGGATATCCAGCAGGTTCGGTTCGCCCGGGTTCTGCCCGATATTGGTCCGGCGCACGGCGACGGTGACGATCTCGGCCCCCGAGGCTTCGATGGCCAGGCGGGTTTCTTCCATGTCACGGTACTTGCCGGTGCCTACCAGCAAACGCGACTGGTAAGTACGACCGGCCAGGACGAAAGGCTTGTCGCTACGAACGTTGCTCATCGGAAATCCTCTGTTGGGGTGAGGTTCTTGCAGAATGCGTGGGTGGGGCCAGCCCTGGCCCGGGTGGCTAGCCGCCGCCGATGGCGTGTACCACTTCGACCTGATCGCCCTCGTTGAGGGTGGTCTCGGCGTGCTGGCTGCGCGGGACGATATCCAGGTTGAGTTCGACCGCGATCCGGCGTCCGGTCAGGTCCAGACGGGTCAGCAGGGCCGCAACGGTTTCGCCGTCGGGCAGTTCAAAGGATTCGCCGTTCAACTGAATGCGCATGCCGAATGCCGCCATCATTTTTAGGGGCCAGCATTCTAGCCCGATCAGTCTGGCCGACCCAAGCCATTCGTCTCGAAATGGACCTGCCGGTCAGCTCAACCGCCAGGCGGCAAGACCCAGGCACAACCATCCGACCAGGAAGGCCAGACCACCGAAGGGAGTGACTATGCCCAGCTTGCTGAAACCGGTCAGGGTCAGCAGGTAGAGGCTGCCGGAAAACAGCAGGATGCCGATGGCGAACGAAGCGCCGGCCCAGGTCGCCAGGCGGCCGGGAATCTGCGTGGCCAGCAGCGCCACCCCAGCAGCGCCAGAGTGTGCACCAGCTGGTAGGTGACGCCGGTATGGAAAATCGCCAGGTATTCCGCGCTCAGGCGATTTTTCAGGCCGTGGGCGGCAAATGCGCCCAGGGCAACGCCGGTAAAGCCGAAAAAGGCGGCCAGCATCAGGAAGCCACGCAGCATGAGGAACTCCAGTCAGAATCGTCGGTCGGGCCTGTATAATGGCGCGCTCAACGGGTTCGGCCAAGCCATCTCTATGCTGCGTTTATTTTTCCGTCGTTTATCTAAAGCCCTGTTCTGGTTCGCCGTCGGCAGCGTTTTGCTGGTGCTGGTGTTCCGCGTCGTGCCGCCTCCGGGCACGGCCTTGATGGTCGAACGCAAGATCGAATCCTGGATCGATGGTGAGCCCATCGACCTGCAACGCAGCTGGAAACCCTGGACGAAATCTCCGACGACCTGAAGGTGGCGGTGATCGCCGGCGAAGACCAGAAGTTCCCTGAACACTGGGGGTTCGACATTGGCGCGATCCAGGCCGCCTTCGCCCACAACGAGCGCGGCGGCTCGATTCGCGGCGCCAGCACCCTGAGCCAGCAGGTGGCGAAGAACCTGTTCCTGTGGTCCGGGCGCAGTTGGCTGCGCAAAGGGCTGGAAGCCTGGTTCACCGGGCTGATCGAGATCTTCTGGCCCAAGCAACGGATTCTCGAGGTCTACCTCAACAGCGTCGAGTGGGACGAAGGCGTATTTGGCGCCGAGGCCGCGGCGCGGCACCACTTCGGTGTCAGCGCGGGCTCGCTGTCGCGGCAACAGGCCAGCCTGCTGGCTGCGGTCCTGCCCAACCCTCGGGTATGGAGCGCCAGCCATCCGAGCGGCTACGTGGCACAACGGGCCGGTTGGATCCGCCGACAGATGAGCCAGTTGGGTGGCGACAGCTACCTGCTGGGCCTGAACGATTCGCGCAAGGCGCTGTGGGCGCAGTGACGCCCAGGATCTGATCGCGCCACAGGCCCGCGTCTTCCTCTGTAGGAGCGAAGCTTGCTCGCGATAACGTCCCCACAGACACCACCGCGCCAACGCCACAAACAAAAACGCCCCGATCGAATCGGGGCGTTTTTTATTGCGTGGTGTATTACGCGGCAATCGATAGCTTGAGCTTGTTCATCGCGCTCTTCTCGAGCTGACGGATACGCTCGGCCGACACGTTGTACTTCTGCGCCAGGTCGTGCAGCGTGGCTTTCTCTTCCGCCAGCCAGCGCTGGTAGAGGATGTCGCGGCTGCGGTCGTCCAGCACTTCCAGCGCCTCGTGCAGGTTGCTGGTGGAGTTGTCGGTCCAGTCGGCGTCTTCCAGCTGACGGGCCGGATCGTACCGGTGGTCTTCCAGGTAGTTGGCCGGCGATTGGAAGGCGCTGTCGTCATCCGCTTCGGCGGCTGGGTCGAAGGCCATGTCATGGCCGGTCAGGCGGCTTTCCATCTCGCGCACTTCGCGCGGCTCCACACCGAGGCTTTCCGCCACACGATGGACTTCTTCGTTGTTCAACCAGGCCAGACGCTTCTTCTGGCTGCGCAGGTTGAAGAACAGCTTGCGCTGGGCCTTGGTGGTCGCGACTTTCACGATGCGCCAGTTGCGCAGGATGAACTCGTGGATTTCCGCCTTGATCCAGTGCACGGCGAACGAAACCAGACGCACACCCATTTCCGGGTTGAAGCGTTTTACAGCCTTCATCAGCCCGACATTGCCTTCCTGAATCAGGTCGGCCTGGGCCAGACCGTAGCCGGAATAGCTACGGGCGATATGTACGACAAAACGCAGGTGGGCGAGCACCATCTGCCGAGCCGCCTCAAGATCCTGCTCATAGTAGAGACTCTCGGCCAGTTCACGCTCCTGCTCGGGCGTCAGCAATGGAATGCTGTTCACCGTGTGCACATAGGCCTCCAGGTTCGCACCCGGGACCAAGGCATAAGCAGGTTGCAAAGAAGTGGTCATACGAAAAAACCTCCGACTCACATAACTCGTGCTTATTCAGCACTGCTGAAAATTGACCGGAAACCGCAAAACAAGTTCCCAAAAATTCTAAAAGGTCAATACAAGCAAAAAGACACTATTTCGGCGCCAGCTCCCGCAAGTGGCGGGCGACCGCAATCCACGCACCGATATACCCCAACAACACCGCGCCAAGCAAGAGTGATAGACCATCGGCGACCGGCACGCCAGCCAAGGCAAAATCACTGCCGTACAAACCGGCCAGCCCCACCACCGCGTCGTTCAGCCAGTCGAGGCCGAACGCCAGAACACCCCAGGACAGAATCCCCGCACCGAAGCCATACAGGGCGCCCATATAAAGGAAGGGACGCCGCACATAACTGTCCGTGCCGCCGACGAGTTTAATCACTTCTATCTCGGTGCGGCGGTTTTCAATATGAAGACGAATGGTATTGCCTATCACCAAAAGTAATGCAGAAACCAGCAACACCGTCAGACCGAAGACAAACCGGTCGCCCAGCTTGAGGATCGCCGCCAGCCGCTCGACCCACACAGGTCCAGTTGCGCCTGTTGCACCTTGGGCATTTCTGCCAGGCGCTGACGCAAGCTTCCAGGGTTGCCTTGTCCACTTCGTTCGGCGTGACCAGAACCACGCCCGGCAGCGGGTTCTGCGGCAACTCCTTGAGCGCCTCGCCCAGCCCGGACTGCTGCTGGAACTCGTCCAGGGCCTTGTCCTTGCTGATGAACTCGGCATCCGCCACGCCCGGCATGGCCTTGATCTGCTCACTCAGGCTTTCGCCCTCGGTGGCGCTGGCGTCGAGCTCCAGGTACAGGGAAATCTGCGCCGCGCGCTGCCAGGAACCGCCCAGGCGCTCGACGTTGTTGAGCAACAACGACAAGCCCATCGGCAGGCTCAGGGCCACGGCCATCACCAGGCAGGTGAAGAAGCTGCCGATCGGTTGCTTGCCCAGGCGACGCAGGCTGTCCAGCAGGCTGGCGCGATGACTTTCGATCCAGGCGTGCAGCAGGGTGCCGAAATCCGGACCGTCGTCTTCGTCGCGCTTTTTCTTCTGCGGCGGCTGGTCGAGGCTTTCGGAGCCACGCGTTCGGCCACTTTGGGGCTGCGGGTCGCACTCATACGCCAGCCTCCCGTCGCCGATCAATCGCCGCGTTGCAGGGTCAACATGCGGTGACGCATGCGCGCGATCAGCGCCAGGTCGTGACTGGCGATCAGCACGCTGTGCCCAGACGGTTGATATCTTCGAATACGCCCATGATTTCCGCCGCCAGACGCGGGTCGAGGTTACCTGTGGGTTCGTCCGCCAGCAGCAAGGCCGGGCGGTGCACGATGGCGCGGGCAATGCCGACGCGCTGCTGCTGACCGGTGGACAGGTCGCCCGGGTAGAGATCGGTCTTGTCCGAGAGCGCCACGCGCTCCAGGGCCGAGTCCACGCGCTTGGCGATTTCAGCCTTGGACAGGCCGAGGATCTGCAGCGGCAAGGCGACGTTGTTGAAAACGGTGCGATCGAACAGCAGTTGGTGGTTCTGGAACACCACGCCGATCTGCCGCCGCAGGAACGGAATCTGCGCATTGCTGATGGTGCTCAGGTCCTGACCGGCCAACAGCAGCTTGCCGCTGGTTGGGCGCTCCATGGCCAGCAGCAACCGCAGCAGCGTGGACTTGCCGGCGCCGGAGTGGCCGGTGACGAACAGAAACTCGCCGCGACGAACCCGGAAACTCAGCTCGTGCAGGCCGACATGGCCATTCGAGTAACGCTTACCGACCTGTTCGAAACGAATCATGAACGCTCCCGCTCGGCAAACAGTGCCTGGACAAAGGGTTCGGCTTCAAAGGTACGCAGGTCGTCGATGCCCTCACCGACGCCGATGTAGCGGATCGGCAGGCCGAACTGCTTGGCCAGGGCGAAGATCACCCCGCCCTTGGCGGTGCCATCGAGCTTGGTCAGGCCAGGCCGGTCAGCTCGACCGTCTGGTTGAACTGCTTGGCCTGGTTGATGGCGTTCTGGCCAGTACCGGCGTCGAGCAACCAGCAGCACTTCGTGCGGCGCGTCGGCGTCCAGCTTGCCGATTACCCGGCGAACCTTCTTCAGCTCTTCCATCAGGTTGTCTTTGGTGTGCAGGCGACCAGCCGTGTCGGCGATCAGCACATCGATGCCACGAGCCTTGGCAGCCTGCACGGCGTCGAAGATCACCGAAGCCGAATCGGCGCCAGTGTGCTGGGCGATGACCGGGATCTTGTTGCGCTCGCCCCAGACCTGCAGCTGTTCCACCGCCGCGGCGCGGAAGGTATCGCCCGCGGAGCATGACCTTCTTGCCTTCGAGCTGCAGCTTCTTGGCCAGCTTGCCGATGGTGGTGGTCTTGCCGGCGCCGTTGACGCCCACCACCAGAATCACGAACGGCTTGGTTTGCGAAGCGATCCGCAGCGGCTGCTCCACCGGCTTGAGCATGCTCGCCAGTTCGGCCTGCAGCGACTTGTACAGCGCATCGACGTCGGTCAGTTGTTTGCGCGCGACCTTCTGGGTCAGGTTCTGAATGATCACCGCGGTGGCTTCCACGCCCACGTCGGCGGTCAGCAGGCGGGTTTCGATATCTTCCAGCAGTTCGTCGTCGATGGTCTTCTTGCCCAGGAACAGGCTGGCCATGCCTTCGCCGATGCTGGCGCTGGTCTTGGACAGGCCCTGCTTGAGGCGGGCGAAGAAGCCGACCTTGTTTTCCTCGGCACGGGGCGGCTCAGCGACAGCGGGCGCTTCGACCGCCGCAACTGGAGCAACTGGAGCAACTGGAGCAACTGGAGCAACGACAACCGGGGCAGGCTCCGGTTCTGGTACAGGTTCGGGCTTCACGAAAGCCGCGATCACCGGTTGTGGCACATCCTCTTCTTCAATCTGCGCCTGGGCTTCAGCTGGCTCGCTGCTGTGTGCCAACTCGGCCACCAACAGCTCGGCGGCTTGC